>NZ_CP121653.1:0-2831118 GCF_029714265.1 Rhizobium sp. CB3171
ATGGCGCTAACAGAACAAATCGAGCAGGAGAATGCTTTTTCCGAGGATGCTGCGACGAAGATCGTCCGGCATGCTGGCATGCTTTCGAACCAGCTCCAGGCTCTGCGAACCCGCATGTATCCGCCGAAGGCGGAAAAGAGCCTGCGATATTTCATGACGAATGAGGTCTCAAAATTGACCTCCATTCCCGACTCGACCCTGAAGCTGCTGTCCAATGAGGGCCGCGGCCCGGTTCCTAGCCGGCTAGAGAATAACCATCGCGCCTATACGCTGCAGCAGATCAATCAGTTGCGTGCCATGTTTGCCGAGCAGAAGCCTTCGGACGCATTGCGGTTTCTTCCTTATCGGCAGGGCAGGGAGCATCTTCAGGTGCTCGCGGTCGCAAACTTCAAAGGCGGCAGCGCCAAGACGACAACCAGCGTCCACCTTGCACAATATCTCGCGCTCCACGGCTATCGTGTTCTGGCGATCGATCTCGACCCGCAGGCCTCGCTTTCTGCGATGTTCGGTTTCCAGCCCGAGATCGACGTGCAAGCCAACGAGACTATCTATGCCGCTTTGCGGTATGACGACGAACGCCGGCCGATGAAAGAGATCATCCATCGAACCTACTTTGATGGCATCGATCTCATTCCGAGCAATCTCGAGGTTATGGAATACGAGCATGAGACGCCTCGCATTCTGGCGCAGCGATTGGGCAGTCGCGAGGGGATGTTTTTCGAACGGCTGAAGCTCGCATTGGACGAAGTCAGACATCGTTACGATGTGGTGATCTTGGACACTCCGCCGTCTCTCGGCTTCCTGACGCTTGGCGCCATTCACGCTTCGACGGGGATGATTGTAACTGTCCACCCGGCAATGCTGGACGTCTCGTCGATGAGCCAGTTCCTGTTGATGATGGGAGATCTCATCCAGGTTTTGGGCGAGAGCGGTGCCGTGTTGAAGCAGGATTTTTTTCGCTATCTCATCACCCGCCACGATCCGAACGATCAGCCGCAGTCGCAGGTGGTGGCCATGCTTCGCCATCTTTTTGGCGATGACGTCATCTTGCCGACGGCGATCGAAAGCACGGCAGTCGAGGCCGCAGGTCTTGCCAAGCGCAGCCTGTACGAATTGGAGATGGGTCAGGTCGGCCGCGATACCCATCGCCGTGCCCGCGATGCAATGGATGCCGTAAACGATGCCATCCTGGATTTGATCAAAAGCAGTTGGGGGAGGCGATGACGAAGTCCCCAAAAAGATCATCGCTTGCCGCAAGCTTCGGATTGCTGGCAGCCGATATCAATGCCGATACGAAGAACAGCGTTGAGCAGCAGGTGTCCGCTTCGGCGCCTGTCCGTGTGGGCGCCGGCGTCATTGGCGCGACCCATAAGGCGATCAGTGACATCAGGGACGAGCGCGACCGGCTTCTTGCCATGCTGGAGGCGGGCTCCGGCGGCTCGACCGAAATCGACACCGATCTGATCGATCCGTCGCCCTTTCCTGACCGGCTTCCTGACGACAACGACGAGTCTTTTGCGGAGTTCAAGAAGAGCATCGAGGAAGATGGGCAGAAGATCCCCATCCAGGTCCGCCTTCATCCGACGTTGGCAGGCCGATATCAGGTGATCTACGGCCATCGCCGCCTGCGCGCCGCCCGTGAGCTTCAGCGCCCCATCAAGGCGTTGACCTTGGACATGTCTGATCGTGATCTTGTTGTCGTTCAGGGGATCGAGAATGCTGCGCGTCAGGATTTGAGCTGGATCGAACGGGCGCTGTTTGCATGGCGTATGGACGAAGCCGGCATCCGCCCGAGAGATATTTATGCAGCGCTTGGGATCGACGACGCAGAGCTTGCACGTATGCGTTCCGTCTATCGCGTCGTCCCTCTCGACGTCATCGAGGCCATTGGCAGGGCGCCTAAAATTGGGCGCCCGCGATGGGTCGAATTCGGCGGATCGTTAAAAGCGAAACCTGATGCACTTAGGGCGATCAGAGAGACCCTGTCATCTGACAGGGTTTTGCGCTTGATGTCGAATGAGCGGTTCAGTCAGGCCATGGGAATGTTGAAAACTCCTGCGGCCCGCCTGCCCGGTCGAGATATTCGTGATGGACGCGGCAAATCCCTGGCGAGGCTTCAGATTTCTAAGAAAGAACTGAAGCTTGTGCCAGAGACCGACCGAGGTGTCCGATTTGCAGCCTTCCTAGAAGGCGAAATACCGGCGCTGATCGCGAAGTTCGATGCCGCAGATAAACAGGATGATTCATAAACCCTGTCAACTGACAGGGTTTTATCGCCGCGCCCCCGCGCGGATTTGGAATAAACTTATCAACGGATGAAGCCCTCACGGCGAGCCATTCGAGAGCCTTTGTATTCTTGTAGCGAAGATATCATTGCTCTTTTGCCGCGACCTTCGATCTGTTTGGTATCCGCTAATCAGCGGAAATCGCTCGGTCAAACACCGAGAAACCATGATTGAAACGAAGAGAGAAAGGTAAGCGACGGCAAAAAGAAAAGGCCCCCAAACGGCGAACCATTCGAGAGCCTTTGCATTCTTGTAGCGAAGATATCAATAGCTCCCCCCGAATCAGTTGTCAATGCATCGAAGTCGTTTCGGTGGCCGTATTCGCTTTGCCTGAGATCAGAGGCGAAGATATGCACAATTCGAATTTCATAACGACGCCGTTTGGGCGGCGGTCGATGACGCTTGGCATGTTGTCAAATCAGTATGACGCCAAGGATATCGAACCCGGGAAATCCGTCGACAAGTGGAAGCTGTTTCGCGCTCTCTGCGAGGCCAGAAGCGTTTTCGGAATTTCCGACCGCGCCCTTGCCGTATTGAACGCACTCTTGAGCTTTTATCCGGAAAATGCCTTGTCGGAGGAAAACGGCCTGGTGGTTTTTCCGTCCAATGCGCAATTGTCGTTGCGGGCGCATGGCATTGCTCCGGCGACATTGAGACGCCATCTCGCTGCTCTGGTGGCGGCAGGTCTGCTGATCCGCAAAGACAGCCCGAACGGCAAACGCTATGCAAGGCGGGACCGGAAAGGCGAAATCGACGAGGCCTTCGGCTTCAGCGTGGCGTCTCTCATCGCCCGCGCCGATGAAATCTTTGCCCATGCGGCAAGGATCGTCGCCGATCGCCAGCGCCTGCGCGTCACCAAGGAACGTCTGTCGATTTGCCGCCGTGACATCGCAAAGCTGATCGAGATCGCCCTGCAGGAACAAGCCCCGGGCGACTGGATGATGATCCAAAAGACATTCCAGTCGATCCTCGCAGCCATCCCGCGCGCGCCGCATGTCGGCGACTTAAGCGGAGTGCTCGACGAGCTGGAGATGCTGCGGGGTGAAATCCTTATCCGATTGGAAAAGCAGCTAGAAACACAAAAACAAAGCGCCACCGAATCCCAAACTGAGCGCCATATACAGAATACAGATTTAAAAAACATTCTTGAATCTGAACCGGCCTCCAGCACGCAACCAGCTCGAGACGCAACCCAGGACGACACCGTTGGTGCGTGCGACAGCCAGGAGAGTTCGCATCACCTTTCCATACCCACAGGCAACGTATATCGAGTGGCCACAGCCCAAAGACCAAGTAATCCTTCTATTCAGCCGCTGAAGTCTTTCCCGCTTGATCTTGTGATCCAGGCTTGCCCTGAAGTCGCATCATACGGCCACGCCGGTAAGGTCGAGAGCTGGCGAGACCTCATGACGGCGGCAATCGTCATTCGTACCATGTTGGGCATCAGCCCATCCGCTTACCAGGACGCTTGCAACGTCATGGGACCTGAAAATGCAGCAACCGTCATCGCCTGCATGCTGCAGAGGGCAGAGCATATCAATTCGGCAGGAGGTTATCTGCGCAATCTGACGCGAAGAGCGCAATGTGGTGAATTCGCTATTGGTCCAATGTTGATGGCTTTGGCGCGGTCACACAGGCTGCCAGGACGAGATGCGGCATGAAACATGTCCCCTGCGCAAGACCGGGGGAAATGGTGTTGAACAAGATCCTTGCGAACGATCTCGAGTTTGTACGCTTGCTCAAGCTTTAGGCCGAGACCCCGTACACTTTGTCTCAAGAAAAGAGCCGGAACTTGAACATGGGAAGGATGCCTACGTGAACAACTGCGAGCTCTCGGAGGAAAATTTCCAGCGACCGTCGTTAGGATCCTGTTGGAGACGACGCGGGCGCCAAAAGATCAATCATGTCACCTATTTCACTTTGCGTTCCGGCGTTATTGTAGTAACCTCCTACTCGTCAAATCGATCCGCATTCAGCAGTTTTGCCTGCGACGGATTATCCCCTCCCAGACACTCTTTTGATCGAAATTGAGCCCTTCCAAAGGGTATAGGGAGTGACGGAAGTTAAAGCCGAAATTACTTCCGTTTGGCAGCTTAGCTTAGATTTAACAGCCATTTAGACATAGGATAATTTGCATCCGCAAAAGGAGAAAATGGGGTACGTGGGGCAGATTTGGTGGCGGTGCCGGTTCATTGGGCAACGGTGGTGGCGCAGCCGAGCCGAAGCGGCCTCGGGTGTTCAAGCCCGAGCGAGAATGATCGCCGACAGGGGCGGAACCGGTTGGCCGACGTTGCCGATACCAAGCCGGTCACCGAGATAGTGGTAAAAGGACAGCCCAAGTTTCTGGCAGGTCTTCATAAGGCCGAGCATGACGTCGCGCGCAACACGGCCATCGCGGCTCATCGTGCCGCCGGAGATCTTTCGCTTCGTGACAAAACTCCGCAGATCATTTTCGGATGCATTGGTGTGCAGCGGAATCTCGGGATGCTCGAGCACCTTGAGTAGCTCGTTCTTCCTTCGACGCAGCCGCTCAAGCAGCTTATCGAGTGCCTCATAACCGGTGCGCAGGGCGAAGATCCGGTCGAACCGTCGTCGGAAGGCTGGAGCAGCATGCGGTGAGGGCCTCTGCTTCCAGGCCTTCAGCGCCTTGTAAAAGCGCCAGACGAGATCGCGAATAAGTGCGACGGATCGCTCCTCCTTGGCAGTGGCCGGCATAAGCTTTTGCAGAAGGCGTTCGGCGTGGACCCAACACAGCGCGTGATTGCCGACGCGGAACTGGCCGGCATCGTCGGACACGATTACCATGTTTCCCACCAGGCCATGATGGCGGATAGAACCCCAAAGCGCGGCTTCAGCAAGCGTGCCGATCTCCTGCCGATCGAAGATATCGACACCCTTGTCGGCCAGATGCGCCATGAACGGCACCTGGTTGCAGAAGCGTTGTGGTTCAAAAGTGCGAAGTCCAGCGGACACGACTGGCTCGCCACGGCGCTCTTTCAGATAGTCGAATGCGGCATCGTTGAGCACGTAGTCTTGGTAATTGCCGCGCAGCAGCGACAGGAAATTCAGGCGAGACTTCGATTTTGTGGTGCGAAAGACAGTAAAATTCGGGCCGCCGATGTGTGTGGCGTAACAGTTATTATGGGAATGCCGGGCGCCGGTGTCGTCAACCGTCACATAAGACGACGACACTAAACCGGCATGCAGCACCGCCGCGTCCTCGGCAACAAAGCCATCCAGCTGCTGGGTCAAAAGCCGGACGATCTGGCGTTTTGAGATGTCGAGACCAATGTCATTGAGCAATGTCGTCAGACGCGCGGTCGTTACCTGTCCTTGTGCATGCAACATCAGGCACAGCCGCCTGAGGTTGGTGCCATAGCCGCCGATGATCCCCGCCGGCAAGGGTGCCAGCACCGTCTTTCCATCCGGCGTCACCCAGCATTCGCGACGGTAATGCACGAGTTCGGCCTTGAGCACCAGGTCGCGAACATAGACGCTTTTGTACCCCTTGAAGCGTGAGCCGGCCGGGGCATTGATGCGCAGGATTTCCTGCCGGCTCACCCGTTTCACATCCAATTTTGCGCCGCGTGGCTTCTTCTTTGTCTGGGCTTTGTCATCGGATTTGGCATCCGTCGCCTTGTCCATACCGGAGGAGCGAAACGGCGGGCGCGGCGGCAGGTTCTTCAACCGGGCGATCTCGTCGCGCAGCAGCTGGTTGTCGAGTTTCAGGCGGGTGTTATCGAGCCGAAGGGCCGCATTTTCCTCGCGAAGCTGGATGGTCTCGGCCTCAAGCTTCTCAAGTCTGGCTTCTGCCTGCTGCGACCGCTCCAGCAGACCCGTCACCAAACTGCGCAACGCCTTTAGCGAAAGCGTGTCGGCATGCTCGGGGGAGGGGAGCCGTTTCGTCATGACAGAATCGAATCATGATTTGCCCCAGCAAGAGAATCCCCACGCTCGCGATCAACGCTCAAAGTGCGAGGTTATGCACACTTCTATGCTCGCTCACCGAAACGCTGCCACCGAATGTGCCCCACGTACGAGAAAATGGCTAGGTTTTGGAGCGGGAGACCCCGGCAGCAACTCTATGGACATGATCCCTCCTACCGTTATTTTCAGTAACCTGCATCCTGACAATTCCAGTCATTTGGCGACAGATTGAAACGCCAGGCAACACGACGGCGATGCAACGCGAAGGACAGGGTCCTCGTCCTTTTCGCTGGATTTCAATCCACGAGATTCTATGTTTAAACGTTCTTCCAGGGTGCGATGCGCGCCTATTGGGAGACGAAGATGTGGCGTTTGACGCCTGCTACTATGTTTCTTTTGATTTTTGTCGCGGTCACATCCAGCGCGTCGGCAGCCGAGCTTCTCTACAATGATTTCAGGTCGCCGACGCTAGATCAGAGCCAATGGTGTTCCTGCCAGATCGATAACAAAAATACACCGGTAACATTCTCGGCCGATCCAGCCGAAAGGAGGGATTACATAGCCGGGATTACCGTCAACGAATCCTCACTCGGCGGCAAGAAGTGCGAACCTGCTTGCAAGGCGCCGCAGGAGGTCCTGACTGCGCAACACTTCTTGATGACCGAAGTCAGCAGACCGGAGTTTCTCGGCACGAACTTCTTTGCGAAAGTGAAGCCGACGTGGGCGCCGACGGCGAACCAACCTGATCCCTATTGCGACGACAACGCCTGGAGCCGGGCCAAGGCAGCTCACCAGGAGGACGAATGCATTCAGCGTGAAGAGCTTCGCCTGCAAAAGACCTTCTTTCGAAGGTCCGATGTGCCGCTCGTCTATTCCTTCCGCTTCCGCATGCCGAAAGAGGTTTTGAACGATAAGGATTCCATTCGCTGGATAACGGCGCAATGGAAACAGGAGCCTATAAATAGCAAGTACGCGCAGGAGTTTGCGGGCTGGTCACCAAGCCCGTTTCTTGCCCAGCGCTATGATGACGGCATCCTGCATGTCACGGTTCAGGACGATATGTGCAGGTGCTTGATCGCCTCGGCGCCAGCCAAGGGAAGCAAGCTCTCCTGGAAAAACGGAACGCCGCATTATTGCCAGTCTATCCGGCCGGAGGACAGCGACGGCAAAGCCTGTACGCCCGATTTAAAGGTGGAATATGGCCGCAATCCCATCCTGTCGACGCCGGCGGGGAAATGGGTCGAGATGCGTTATCGCGTGCAGGCCGGTCGTGACGGCAGCGCTTTCATCGAAATTCACCAGGATGGCCGGTTCATCGCCAGGGTAACCGGCAAGATCGGGTATGAGCCTGATCCATTATCTCCGCCGATGACCAAGTTTAAGATCGGCCAATACCGCGACTATATACCGTCCTCGGACACGTTGGAGCTGGACTGGATCAGGATCGAGACCGCCCGAAAATGAAGCGGCCTTGCCCTGCGAGGCGTCAATCCGCGGCGCTCGAATGGTAAACCCGCGAACGAATGCCTTCTCCGTTCAGCTATGACAATTGCTGCGCAACCAGGGCGGCCCAGTAGTCGATGCCGTAGGCGATGGCATTGTCATTGAAGTCATAAGCCGGATTATGCAGATCGGCGCTGTCGCCATTGCCGACCCAGATGAGTGCGCCGGGCCGCTTTTCGAGCATATAGGAAAAGTCTTCCGAACCCATCGTCATCGGCCAGTTGCCGTTGACGCGCTCCGCGCCGACGACGCTTCTGGCGGCGGCGATCGCAACCGCGGTCTTCTCGGCATTGTTGACAGTCACCGGATATCCCGGACGCCAATCGATTTCGGCCTGCGTGTCATGGAGCTTCGCCGTCCCCGTCACCACATCGCGAAACCGTTGCTCTACGGCGCGGCGTGTCGCGGGCAGCATCGTGCGGACAGTGCCGCCGATTTCGACGGCGGGAGGGATGACGTTCAGCGCCTTCCGGTCGCCGCCGCTGATGAAGGTAACGGAAACGACGACGGGATCGAACGGATCGGTAAAGCGCGATGCGATCGACTGGAGCGCGACGATGACATGCGAAGCGGCAAGCACGGGGTCGCGGGCAAGATGCGGCGAAGCCGCGTGGCCACCTCGCCCGTGGATGGTGATGACGAAACGGTCCCCAGCAGCCATCATCGGGCCGCTGCGGATGGCGAACGAGCCGACGGCGAGGCCCGGCTGATTATGCATGCCATAGACTTCCTCGATGCCGAAACGATCGAGCAAACCTTCCTCCAGCATCACGCGCCCGCCGCCGCCGCCTTCTTCCGCCGGCTGGAAGATCAGAACGATCTTGCCCGCAAAATTGCGATCGGCGGCAAACCGTTTGGCGGCACCCAGGAGCATGGCGGTGTGACCGTCATGGCCGCAGGCATGCATCATGTTTGGTATCTTCGAGGCGTAAGGCAGGTTCGTCTGTTCGGACATCGGCAGCGCGTCCATGTCGCAGCGAAGCGCGATCGTCTTGCCATTGCCTCGATTGCCCGAGATCACCGCCACGACCCCGGACTTGGCCATCCCGGTCACTACCTCGTCGCAGCCGAACGCCCTCAGCTTCTCCGCCACCATCGCCGACGTGCGTGGCAGATCGAATAGAAGTTCCGGATATTGATGTATCTCGCGACGCCAGTTCTTGGCCTCATCCGCAATGATGCGCGATGCTTCGGACGGGTTCATGAACAGTCTCCTTCAGAAGGTCTTACAAATCGCCGCGATGCCGGCGGGAGCGGATCTGTACCAGAGATAACGACGAGCAGCATACGAGTATAGTCACCTTTGCAGACGGCCCAGGATATGTGCCGCCTGTCAATTGATTTGTGACCCGGGGACATTGCTCATCGTCTGCCATGCGTTTGACGGCCTGCGACGGTTCGCCTCACGTTTAAAGAATACGGAATTCGACCTATCTATCTTTGGCTAGGTAGCACGAGGCGCGGTATAGGTTCGCGCTTCGGTTTATAAAATCATGGGCTGAAGCCGATTGTCGTTCCAGGTAAATGACAATCGGCGTATATTCGCACTTCGGCGTGGATCGTTGCGCGACGACAGAGACCAGGTATTTGTGGGGTACGGGTAATGCAATTGTCATCGGAAGCGGCGTCCCGCTCGCATGTCGAGAGCCAGGGTATATGGCCGGCAAGACGGAGTAATATCCTCGATTGGCTGATGCATGATACCCGCGACGAACGCTTCATCGACAATATCCTCGTGGACTTGTGCGGGAGACTGCGGGCAGCGGGTATCCCGGTCGCACGGGCGACGTTGCATTTCAGAACGCTTCATCCGCAATGGCTCGGTGCACGAATCCTCTGGCGTATAGGGATGGAGGAGGCAAACATCAGCACCTTCAGCTACGGGGTGGAGACGACACCGCAGTTTCTGGCTAGCCCGATCAACGAGATCTTCAATGGAGCCGCCGAGGTTCGCCAGAACCTCGAAAAGCTGGATACGGCCGATCGGCCCGCCTATCCGCTCTACGAGGAAATGCATGCCGAAGGATTGACCGACTATATCGCCTGGCCGATCTACCATACGCTCGGCAAGCGCCATATCGTCACCTTTGCCGCCGACATACCGGGCGGCTTTACCGAAGAGCATGTCACCTTCCTGAAGGACCTACTGCCGGCCCTGACGCTGGTGAGCGAGATCCGGCTGAAGAACATCCTGGCCCGGACGCTTCTGCGCACCTATGTAGGGCCGCATGCCAGCGAGAAAATCCTTGCGGGTGCTACCACCCGCGGCAGCGGCACGACCGTCGGCGCGGCCATCCTCATCTGCGACCTGCGCGACTTCACGACGATTTCGGACATGTGGCCGCGCGACGACGTGATCGACCTTCTGAACGGCTATTTCGACGCGATGTCGGAGCCGATCGAGAAACATGGCGGCGAGATTCTCAAATTCATGGGGGATGGATTACTGGCCATTTTTCCGCTGAGCGATCCCATGGCCTGCGCTAACCTTCTTCAGGCGATCAGCGAGGCGGAGGCTGCGGTCGGCGCGTTGAATGAGGAAAATAGTCGGAATGGCCGCGAGGTCTTGCGTTACGGCGTCGGCGTGCATGTCGGCGATGTGATGTATGGCAATATCGGTTCGCGTACCCGCCTTGATTTCACCGTCATCGGGCCGGCCGTCAATGTCGCTTCGCGACTGGAGACATTGACCAAGGAGGTCAAACGGCCCGTCTTGTTGTCCAAGGCCTTCGTCGATATGGCAGGCTGTGAGATCGAAATGGAAAGCCTTGGTGCCTTCCCACTCAAGGGTCTTGGTGAACCGGTCGATGTCTTCGCCTTTGCGACGAATGGAAATAGCGTAGCGCGCCACAAAGCGCGATCCTGATATGTTTCCGAGATCATGCCCGGTCCATTTTCTGGACCTCGCGGAGCGAAAAAGCTGATCGCAAAACGTGAAGTGTCGAGGGCTGTCGTCTCTTGTATATTAGGACGAGTGGAAAGACGATAGCCGCCTCAATTTCGTGGGATCGTTCTGCGATCACGGACGTTAGTTTGGGCCGACTCAACGGCTCGGCGACCGGGTGCCCTGCACCCTGAATACTCTGACAAGGAGAGAAAGATGAATAAATTACTCGCCACGGCATTTTCAGTAGCAGCATTAATCGTCATCGGCGGGACGGGGGTACGCGCGGCCGACCTGCAAACCACCTACCAGGAGCCGGACGAGCGCAATGGGGTAAAGATCGGCTATCTTACGTGCGACGTCGGCGGCGGTGTCGGCTATGTGCTTGGCTCTGCAAAAGAGGCCGACTGCGTTTTCCGCTCGACCGTCGGAAAGGAGCGCATTGACCATTATAGCGGTGCGATCAGAAAACTGGGCGTCGATCTCGGCTTCACCACCCGCAGCCGTCTTGTCTGGCTCGTTTTTGCTCCGACAGCCGGCTATCATCATGGTGCGTTAAGCGGCCTTTATACGGGCGTTACCGCGGAGGCGACCCTTGGTGCCGGCGTTGGTGCCAACGTTCTTCTCGGTGGCAGCTCCGGCTCCGTGCATCTGCAGCTAATCAGTGTAACCGGCCAGCTCGGGCTCAACGTCGCCGCTACAGGTACGTCGGTGACGCTGACCACGATAGACTAAGCGTATCTTCATTTGCCAGTTCCGCCCCGTGCGTATCTTCTCTAGGGAGGGTACGCATAGGGTGCGACTACGGATGCATGATGGGACACTTTTAAAACGTGGTCATCGTGCAAATGATTGTCTTTGGTGGGTTACTCAACTACCTGGCTGACGCATTTTCAGCCCCAGACAACGCGTGCCGCCGGCGGTCTCGGTGGCATGGGCACACCCTTAGCGTGTTTGTGGTATTTTATACCAGCTAAGGTTATCTCTTGCTATACCGACAAAACGCTTCGGCAAAACGAAAATGCATTCACGGCCGCGTCCGCGAGGGCTATAGCTGTCCATCGTCGATGAATACGTGGACCTGAACTCATGACTGATACCGTTATCGATCGCTTCCTTCGCTATGTCGTTATCGACACCCAATCGGATCCCACGTCATCGACGCAGCCGTCTACGGAAAAACAGAGGAATCTTGGCCGACTCCTGGTGGAGGAATTGCTGGCGATCGGCCTTTCCGATGCGCATCTCGATGAGCACGGTTACGTCTATGCAACCGTCCCGTCCAATGTCGACAGGCCAGTGCCGGTCATCTGCTTCTGTTCGCATATGGATACGGCGCCCGATTTCACCGGCACCAATGTCAAGCCGCAAATCCTGCGAAACTATGGTGGCGGCGACATCCAGCTTCCGGGCGATCCGCAACAGGTCATTCGCGTCAGCGACAATCCGGTTCTGCGCGACCAGATCGGCAACGACATCATCACCTCCGACGGCACGACGCTGCTCGGTGCCGATGATAAGGCTGGCCTTGCGGAAATCATGACGGCCGCCCAGTTTTTGGTCGACAATCCGGAGATCGAACACGGAACGATCAAGCTTCTGTTCACGACGGATGAGGAAATCGGACGTGGGGTCGACAAGGTCGATCTGACGAAGCTCGGCGCAGAGTTCGCCTACACCGTCGATGGCGAAACGGCCGGCCATATCGAGGATGAAACCTTTTCCGCCGACGGCGTCGAAATCACCATTCAAGGCGTTGCCATCCACCCAGGTTTTGCCAAGAGTAAGATGGAGAACGCCATCAAAATCGCCGGCGCGATCATTAGCCGGCTTCCGGAAGACATGGCGCCGGAGACGACAGACGGCAGGGATGGTTTTGTCCATCCAACCGGTGTGACCGGTTCGATGGAAAAGGCAGCCCTCAGCTTTATCATTCGCGATTTCAACGATGATGGTCTCGCTGCCAAGGAGGCTATGCTCGAGGCGACCGTAAAGGAGGTGATGGCGGAATATCCCGGCTCCACCTATTCCTTCAAGGTCAGGCAGCAGTACCGCAACATGAAGACCATCCTCGACCGCCATCCGGAGATCGCCGACAACGCCATCGAGGCCGTCCGGCGCGCTGGCATGACGCCCGTGCGCGGCAGCATCCGAGGCGGCACCGACGGTTCGCGACTGTCGTTCATGGGCCTGCCCTGCGCCAACATCTTCGCCGGAGGCCATGCCTTTCACTCGCCGCTCGAATGGGTCAGCCGGCAAGACATGGAGAAGGGCGTCAAGACGCTTGTCGAACTGGCAAAACTCTGGGCGGAGCGCGCCTAACGCATGCGATGATAGCGTCGTCTGAAATAGATTGACGCCTTTCCTTCATTCGACTCGAAGTCCCGCCTTTTTCAGAAGCGGGATGACCCGATCGCAAAAATAGGGCAGTTCCTGCGTATAGTTGACGAAGGACAGAGCTATGCCGGCATAGCCCTCAGCGGATATGGCGATCATATCCTCGACGATCTTTTCCGGCGTGCCGATCAAAGGATAGCTGCCCGCGCCGCCGGCAAAGCGCTGGCGGTATCGGTCATAGGCATCGCGGTCGTGCGATTGCGAGAATTCCTTCTTGCCGGCCATATGCTGATCGACGGCGGCGTGGTCGGCCATGGTGACGGCGTAGCGGGTGTAATAGTCCTCCGCCTCCTGCTGCGTCTGGCGGCAGACGACGTGGCAAACGGTGTAGACGCCGACATCCCTGCCCTTTCTCTCCGCCCTTTCGCGGATATCGATGACATGTTTTCCGGCATCCGCGATCTCGGTGAAGGTGGTGAAGAGATAGTCGCAGCTCGCCGCCGCAAAATCGCGGCCCGGACCGCCGAAAGCGGCGTTCATCGTCACCGGTCGCGGCGCCTGCAGACTTGCCGGCCGGCTCACGGCTTCCTTCAGCGTGTAATAGGTGCCGGCATAGTCGACTGGATCGTCGGAGGCGTAGACCTTTTCAAGGATCTCCAGCCATTCCGCCGCCTGGTCGTAGCCCTTCTCGACCAGGGGAATGCCGAACATGCCGAATTCCTTGGGGTTCCAGCCGCAGACAATGTTGAGGCCGGCTCGCCCCTGGCTGACATGATCGACCGTCGCCAGCGACTTGGCGGCATAAAGCGGATGAACCAGCGGCACATGCACCGTCATAAACAGGCCGATCTTCTCGGTCGCCGCCGCCAGCGCCGCCGCCCAGGTGAAGGTCTCGAACGACCACTCGCGCACTCGGTTCTTACCGCCGAAGCCGCGCCAGCGGGCAATCGGCAGAAAAAATTCCAGCCCGGCGCGGTCGGCGATCTGCGCGGCGGTCAGATTGTCCTGCCAGCCAGCGGCCCAGCGTTCCGGCACATCGGTGATCGCCAGCCCGCCATCGGCATTGGCGGAGAATACGCCAAGCTTCAGCCGGTTCGGGCCTTTCTGCGGATGCGGCTTGATCATTTTTCCCTCTTCATTTTCGTCTTCGGCGGGCAAGACGGATGGCGGGTAGAACAGGACTTGCCCAAACATTGCCAATCGTGAAAGTGCCGGACGTCCGGCACAAAAAAGCCCGGCGCGATATCGTTTCGCGCCGGGCTTTTCATATGTTGCTACTTGATGGCGTTGAGATCAATGCCCTTGGTGTCGCGGATAAAGATGAGGCCGATGACAAGGCTCATCGCGGCAACCGCGATCGGATACCAGAGACCATAATAGATATCGCCTGTGGCAGCACTCATTGCAAAGACCGTTGCCGGAAGCAGGCCGCCGAACCAACCATTGCCGATATGATAGGGCAAGGACATGCCGGTATAGCGGATGCGGGTCGGAAACATCTCAACCAATATCGCGGCAATGGGACCATAGACCATGGTCACATAGATGACGAGAATGGTGAGAATGGCGATGGTGAGGGGCCAGTTTACCGCATTGGGATCGGCGACCATCTTGAATGCGCCGCCGTTCGCTATGGTGTAAACCGGCATTTCCGTCGCCCCCGCAGCTTGGTCAGCCGTGAGCAGCTTCGCCTTGACGAGGTCAGCCACCGGCGTGACCGTCTTGTCGCCGGCGCGGATCGTCGTTGCATTGAGGCCGAGTTCAGGATTTGCGGCAATGAAGCCATCCAGCTTCACATCCGGTACTTTGGCGGGATCGCGCGCGAGCGGGAAGCCGGCCTTCTGCAAGGCAAGATTCAGATCATGCGTGAATACTGCGCTCTTTGCCGCAGCGTCCGCGCCGGCGGTGACGGCATTGTACGAGGTGACCGTCGTATCGCCGACCGTCACCGTTGCCGGCTGGCCGGCGGGGCCATCGACGATGGCATAGGGGACGGAGCTCTTCGACAGGAACGAAGTCGCAATGTCGCAGGAGTTGTTGAATTTCGCTGTGCCGACCGGGTTGAACTGGAAGGTGCAATCGTGGGGTGCTGCGGTGACGGTGGCGCGGATCGTCTGCTCCGCCTGGGCGAGAGCCGGGTTTGCCGCGCGGGTCAATGCGTTGAACAGCGGGAAATAGGTCAAGATCGCCAAGGCGAGACCGGCCATGATAATCGGCTTGCGGCCGATCTTGTCGGATAGCCAACCGAACACGACGAAAAAGCCGCTGCCGATCAAGAGCGCTATAGCGATCATGATATTGACGGTTTGGCCATCGACCTTCAGCACGTTCTGAAGGAAGAACAGCGAATAGAACTGGCCCGCATACCAGACGACCGCCTGGCCGGCGGTGAGGCCGAGCAGCGCGAGCAGAGCGATCCTGGCGTTCTTCCACTGGCCAAAAGCCTCAGATAGGGGTGCTTTGGAGCCCTTGCCCTCTTCCTTCATCCTTTGGAAGGCCGGGGATTCACTGAGCGACAGTCGAATCCAAACGGAAATGCCGAGAAGGACGCAGGACAGGATGAAGGGGATACGCCAGCCCCAATCGGCAAAGGCGGTTTTGCCAAGCCAATTCTGCACGACCAGAATGACGATGAGCGACAGGAAGAGCCCGAGCGTTGCCGTCGTCTGGATCCAGGATGTGTAATAGCCGCGCCGGTTGTTGGGCGCATGTTCCGCAACATAGGTCGCCGCGCCGCCATACTCCCCGCCGAGCGCAAGGCCTTGCAACAGGCGCAATCCGATTAGAATGACCGGGGCGATGATGCCCCAACTGGCCGAACCGGGCAGGACGCCGACCAGGAAGGTCGACAGACCCATGATCGTGATCGTGACTAGAAACGTATATTTGCGGCCGACGAGATCGCCGATCCGTCCGAAGACCAGCGCGCCGAACGGCCGGACAAGAAAGCCGGCTGCAAAAGCGAGCAGCGCGAAAATATTGCGGGTCGCCTCCGGATAATCACTGAAAAAGGCCGCACCGATGAATGTGGCCAAGGAACCATAGAGATAGAAATCATACCATTCGAAAACAGTTCCGAGCGAAGATGCAAAGATCACCTTCTTCTCTTCCCTGGTCATACCCCGACCAGAAGTTTCACCTACAGAGGTGCTTACCATTTTTATTCCTCCCAGTTGCACCAAGGACATGGACGGCGGGAGCCATGCCATACCCTCCCATGTTGGCATTGCGCCTGGTTTCCCGGCCTTTCGGCGGCAAACCAGGCGCCGGCGAATGCCTCCGGATTTCCTCCCCCCAGAGATTACGCACCTGATGCCCAGGAGAAGTGTTGACCAAAAATTGAAAAATGCAATGCCAGCAACTTACGTCCGCTGTCTAAAACTGTGTGTAAGGCGGTGAGAGGGACAAGGAAATCCGCGATATCGCTCATTCCTTGGTGGTCGCGGTTGAAGGATACCAAGCGCGATCTCCAAAATCGATATGAGAAGAATGGTTTCCGCAGAAGCTACAGCCTCGGATCGTCGAAATCGCTCAATACGGCTGTCTGTTTCAGTTCCGGATCGGACGACTTTAAAATCCGGATTGGACGGTCTTGAAATCCGGATTAGACGAATATAAAATCCGAATTGGACGAAACAAAAATCCGAATTGAACGGAATATCCTTTTGCTTGAAGAAGAAGCTAGCCTGCCCCTTTATTTTCGAGGGGTAACCAAGCAAATCTCGGCAGCTCTGGCCGATACACCTGTCGTGCTGGTCAACGGTCCGCGACAGTGTGGTAAGACCACGCTGGTACGTAGGCTGATGTCGGTCGATCGGCCTTATTTCACCCTCGACGACGACACCACTCTTGCTTCGATCCGTGCTGATCCGACGGGTTTTGTTCGAGACCTCGACGTCGCGACCATCGATGAGGTACAGCGTGCACCTGACCTTTTGCGGGCTATCAAGCGCTCGGTCGATGACGATCGTCGGCCGGGACGATTCCTGCTCACGGGATCAGCGAATATTCTCACTCTGCCGACCGTAGCGGAGAGCCTCGCCGGACGGATGGAAATCCTAACGCTTTTGCCGCTGGCTCAATCCGAAATCCGTGGCCTCGGGTCAAGTTTCCTCGACAATGCTTTCTCCGGGCGGGCGATCTCTCCACGGTCGTCCATTGTCGGAAAGGAGCTCGTTGAAGCCGTCCTCATTGGCGGCTATCCCGAGATGATCGGACGCAGTGCACCTAATCGACGCGCCGCCTGGGCAAGAGACTATGTCCGGGCCGTCGTAGAGCGCGACGTGCGTGATATCGCCGACATCGAGAGGCTGGGTCAGATGCCGCATCTGCTCCGCGCGCTCGCGCATCACTCCGGGCAACTTGTCAATTTCACTCAGTTGGCCGGGCAGATCGGCCTGGATGATAAAACGGCCAGGCGTTATGTCGGGTTGTTCGAACAACTCTTTCTCACAAGGCGGATCGAGCCATGGTTCCGTAACCAGCTCAAGCGGCTTGTAAAAACGCCAAAGCTGCATTTTTTGGACTCAGGACTGCTCGCCGCCACCTTAGGCGTTACTCCAGACCGGATTGCCACGAACCGCTCTCTCCTTGGTCCGCTGCTTGAAACCTTCGTCTTGAGCGAGGTCCTCAAACTGGCAACATGGTGCGAGACTGCTCCTACCCTGTACCACTATCGTGACAAGGACCAGGACGAGGTTGATATCATTCTTGAAGACAATACCGGCGCTATCGTCGGCATCGAGATTAAGGCCGCGGCCTCCGTCTCGAATGCGGATTTTAAGGGTCTGCGGAAAATTGGGCAGGTGGCAGGTGATGGTTTTCGGCTCGGGCTTGTGCTTTACGATGGAGACAAAGTCTTGCCTTTCGGCGAACGGCTCTACGCGGCCCCCATCTCATGTCTATGGGGGCCGTGATCATTTACGTCACATGCGTTGGCGCTG
Source organism: Rhizobium sp. CB3171 (assembly GCF_029714265.1). NCBI lineage: Bacteria > Pseudomonadati > Pseudomonadota > Alphaproteobacteria > Hyphomicrobiales > Rhizobiaceae > Rhizobium > Rhizobium sp. CB3171. The sequence continues at coordinate 17,880 of NZ_CP121653.1, forward strand.
CCCTCAAACTATGCCGGTTGAAGCCTGACGCGCTGCAATGGTGGAAAGGCGAGTGCGGTGGCGACTGCGCCGAGGCCCACCATGGACGATCCGATGAAGAGCCAGGAATAATTCCCGAACGTATCGAAGATCCAGCCGCCCGCCAGTGGGCCGAATGCCATTCCGATACTCGACAGCATGGTTGCCGCGCCGAAGACAGTGCCGATGACGCGTGGTCCGAAATACTCGCGCGCAAGCACCGCATAGAGGGGCATAACCCCGCCATAGGCGCTGCCGAAGATGACCGCGAGCGCGTAGAATTCGCTAAGCTGGCTGACGAGGAGATAGGTCGCGAGCGCCGCCGCCTGCAGCAGCAGGCCCGCGACCAAGACTGGCTTGACGCCGAGCCTGTCTGCAAGCGTGCCATATAGAAGCCGGCCGCCGAGCCCCGCAAGCCCTTCGACGCTGTAGATGCTCACCGCCGCCATCGGCGCCACGCCGCAGATCGTCGCATAGCTTACCATGTGGAAGATCGGCCCTGAATGCGCCGCGCAGCAGGCAAAGAAGGTTCCGCCGAGAACGAGAAATTGCGGCGATCGGAATATCTGTCCGAGCGGTACGTTGGGGCCTTCGGCCGCGAGATCGGTATCCGGGCCCGCCGCAGCCGCAGGGGCGCGTCGCACGAGCAGTGCCGCCGGCACCAGCAGTATCCAGGCGAGAAAACCGATGAGCATCATGGCCGTCTGCCATTCGTAAGCCGAAATGAGCCAGCGGGCGAATGGTGAAATCGTCATCGGCGCAACCCCCATGCCGGCGGAGACCAGTGAAACGGCGAGGCTGCGGTTTTCATCGAACCATGCGGTCGTGGCCGCGATCATCGGCGCGAAGAATGCGCTGGCGGCGAGGCCGACGAGAATGCCGTAGGTCAATTGAAATTCGAGAAGCGATCCCGCCCGGCTCGCCAGGACAAGCGCGAGGCCTAGCAGGATTGCGCCCGTCAGTACGACAATACGAGGACCGAAGCGATCGCTTGCCGCGCCCCACAGGAAACCGCCGAGACCCATGACCAGGAAATTGAGCGTCATCGCGCTCGCAATGCCGGCATGCGACCAATTAGTGGCGGTAGCGATCGGCACCTGAAAAATAGCCAGTGAAAACATTGCGCCCAGCGCAACACAGGTCATCAGCGCGCCGGCGGCCACGATGACCCAACGATAGGAAATGCCCATATCCGCTCAACCCCATTTTGCACGATCGATCTTGGCATGGACGGCCCCGCTCCGCAGCGCCATCCATTCCCTAAGACGCTCGAGCTGGCGTGATTTCGACATGTCCTATCATTTTTATTCTTGGACGTGCGATGAAGGTTACGGCGGATTCGGTTTCATCGAACAGGTGAACGAAGGGTTCGCGAATGGCAACGGAGATGAGGTCGCCAGCTTTCACGCGGCTGATGCGGCGTTAGGCGATGGTGAAGGGATGCCCGGCTATCGGATCCACCTATTTCTAATTCTCGCGCCGCCACTCCTCCACGCGTTCATCCATATCGATGCTTCCCCTTTCCGTCAGGATGTTCAGGGCGGCGTCGTGCTGCGCCTTGCTCACTTCCTGTACGGTCAGCAGGACGCCCCCGCGCCGGAGCGCCTCCGCATAGTTCTTGCGCTGCTCTTCCGTGAAGAAGAACCCGGTCAGCGCGTCGAGGAAGCCGATATGGTCGATCGGCGGTATGTCGGGCCGGTTTCCCGGTGTCATGGTGATGGCGTCTTTCGGGATGCCGGCCTCGATAAGTTCTTCGGACGCCTTTTCGGCGTCGGACTCGTCGTCAAAAAATGCGCTGAGCGCATGCGAGCCCGGTCTTCCTGCGATTTCCATGGTGTTTCTCCATCGCTATACCTGATGTCATAACGATGGCGGCACTTCACGGTTCCCCGATGTCGCGATGCCCGACGCCCTCGTCACCCGCGCGTCGCGGTGCCGCTCGCACCTGAGCCGCCAATTCGAACGGCCGCTTTCGCCGGATATTTACGACCGGGCAACCGGCAGCAAGTTTCGTTTCTCAATTCGGCCTGCGACAGAGAAGACGAGCAGATCGGTGTTTCGGCCGATTCTCTCGCCGCTCATCAATCTGACGATATCGTCGACACCGCCGACCGGGGTACCGTCGATCGCCAGAATGTAGTCGCCGTCCCGCAAGCCTGCGCGGTCGGCAGGACCGTCGGGTTCCACCCGTCTGACGCGCACCGAGGTTGTCTGGCCGGTGCCAGCTTCAAGGGCGATCCTGCGCGGCAGCTCGATCGTATCGCCGGCGATCCCGATGAAAGCGCGCCGGACCTGGCCATACCGCAGTATTTCCGAAACCACGAAGTTCGCCGTATTGGAGGCCACCGCGAATGCGATGCTCTGCGCGCCCTGGATGACGGCCGTATTGACCCCGATGACCTCGCCGCTCGACGATACCAGCGGCCCGCCGGAATTACCCGGATTGAGCGCGGCGTCGGTCTGAATGACGTCGTCCATGAGCCGCCCGCTCGCGGACCGCATCGAGCGACCGAGTGCCGATACGATCCCGGCGGTCACCGTCCACTCGAAGCCGAGCGGATTGCCGATGGCGATCGCAATATGGCCCCTGCGCAGACGCTTGGAATCCCCGAGCCGGGCCCAGGCGCCGACGCCGGAATTCGCTCGGATGAGAGCGATGTCGGTGTCCACGTCGCGTCCAAGGACGCGACCTTCCGTGATGGAACCGTCAGGTGTGGTGATGCGGACAATCTTGGCATCGTCGACAACATGGTTGTTGGTGACGATCAGCCCGTCCGGCGAGACGGCAAAGCCGGAACCATGCCCGCCCCTGCCGCCAACCCGCTCGATCCGGCTGACCGCCGGGCCGACCGTATCCACTGCCCCAGCTATCGATTGAGAATATGCATCTATCAGTGCCCCGTCGTCCGCGGGCACTATGTCCTTATCTATGAAACCCATCGTTTGATCCTCAAACAGCGGCGCCTATCGCCGCTGCCGTCGGCGATCACAGGGATGCCTGGTTCGCCATGACGCTGTCATTAAGATTAGATGGATGGGCGTCGGCTTGTGTTCAAGTCGGGATGCGAGGCTCTGGCTGCAGAGAGCTTCGATGTCAGGACGACTTATTCAATCGCACGCCGGCTCTCGTGCCGGCGTGCGATGATGATCCCATGAAGGAGGCGCAGCGTCTGTAAGGCGGATTCGCTCAGACCACGTTGATTACGACATCGATATTGCCGCGGGTGGCTTTGGAATAGGGGCAGGTCTGGTGCGCAGCGTCCACGAGGGCCTCTGCGACGTCGCGCTCGACGCCTGGCAGGCTGACGTTGAGACGGGCCTGAAGGAAATAGGCGCCGTCGATGAGGCACAGATCTACCTCGGCGTCGATGGCCGCGTCGGCCGGGACGGCGACCTTCATCTTGCGGGCAGCAAGTCCAATCGCACCTTCGAAGCAGGCTGACCAGCCGGCAGCGAAGAGCTGCTCCGGATTGGTGCCGCTGCCGGAGATGCCAGGAGAGGAAAGCTTGACGTCGAGACGGCCATCGGAGCTGCGCGACGCGCCGTCGCGGCCGCCGGTGGTGTGGGTCTTGCCGGTGTAGAGTACCTTATCGGTCTGGGTCATGATGTCGGTTCCTTTGAAGCGGTTGATAGCGTCCTCTTGGGACGCAATGACTGCTGACCAGCCATTGCCCGCATAAAGCGCTGGTGACGTATCCGGCATGTGTCCTGATTGAGCCGAAGTGTACCGGAGTGTGGGATAGCAGCGGCTGTGTACATTGCCGTACAAGGCAAGCCGGCTGGCACTTCTTGAAATGAAAAACTCCTCCGGCCTGGCGTCAGAGGAGTTTTGTTTCGGCAGACAGTCAGAAGCTTATAAGGCAGAGTAGGCGCTTCGAGGCCTCCGTCAGCCCTGGTTGTCTGAGACCAGAACCGGTTTCTCCCGATAGGTTTGGGGAAAGAGGTTCTTCAGATTGTCGACCTTCGGCTGCTCGTTGATCACGATATAGAGCTGGCCAGGATTGTTGGTCATATAGTTCTGATGGTAGACCTCGGCCTTGTAGAAGGGGTTGCCGGGCTCGACGGCCGTTGCAATCTTCGCCTTGAAGACATGGGCCGTTTCCAACTGAGCGATATAATCCGAGGCGACTTTCCCCTGCTCCGCGTCGGCCGGAAAGATAGCGGAGCGATACTGCGTGCCGCTGTCAGGTCCTTGCCGGTCGATCTGTGTGGGATCGTGCGCGACCGAGAAGTAGATTTGCAGCAGCTTGCCATAGCTGATCTTCTTGGGATCGAAGACGATTTGCACGGCTTCGGCATGGCCCGTGGTTCCGGTTTCCGTCTGCTCGTAGTTCGCGGTCTCCGCACTGCCGCCGGCATAACCGGACGTTGCGCTGATGACGCCGTCGACATGCTGGAACACACCTTGCATGCCCCAGAAACATCCGCCGGCGAACACGGCGGTTTGCTGGCTGGTTGTGTCCGCCACGTCATGAATCGCGGGTGGAACCAGCCGCGGTTCTTCGGCGGCCGATGAATTGGCGAGAAGCGCCGCACTGAGAAAGCCGAGCAGACCTCCGGTAATCAGAAAGGGACGGACGATCCCAAAACGGGTGATAGACTTCGAACGCGTTTTCATCTGCATCATTCCGCTCCTCATCCAAAGGTGAATACGTAGGCTTCTACGCCGGGATCGAGGAAGCGGACCGTGAAAGTCCGTTCCCCGACATCGCCGGGCTGGCGCACGAGCTGATAGAGGCGTGTTTCAGTAACGGTACCGTTGCCTTCGGCGTCGGTGTCGGCGCCGTGGCTTGCACCAGGCGCCTTGCCATCGATCGTCACCTGAAACCGCACGGGCTTGCCGTCAGCGCCGGGGCCCAGAACGAGGTGCAGGTCACGAGCGCTGAATCGATAGGTGACGCTGCCGCCGGCCTTGTTGAGCGTCCCCTGTTCGGGACCGATCGTCCAGTTGCCGGAGAGGCCCCATTCGTTGAGACCGGGTTCGCCTGTCGTGTAGTCCTGGGCGGCATTCCCGCTCAGGCCTTCCGGCGATACGAAGTTCGAAGCCTCCTTATAGCCGATATAGGTCTCGCCGGATTTGATATTGCCGAGATCGGGCGCTGCCTCGGCGCCGGGCGCGTTCGGCCTGACCATATTGTTTTCGGAGACCTGGCTGCCGGCATCGGCCAGCAGTTCCTGAATGATCTTTTCGGAGGTGTCGTATTCCCCCTCCCCGAAAACATGGTGCCTGATCTGCCCCCTGGCATCGACGAAATAGAGAGCCGGCCAATAGCTGTTCTGGAACGCCTGCCAGATCCGGTAATTGTTATCGATGGCGACGGGATAGTCGATCTGGAAGTCCTTGAGGGCTCCCTTGACGTTCTCGATCTTCTTCTCGAAGGCGAATTCTGGCGCATGCACGCCGATCACGACCAGCCCCTGATCCCGGTATTTTTCCGCCCAGGCTTTGATGTAGGGGATGGTGCGGATGCAGTTGATGCAGGAATAGGTCCAGAAATCCACCAGGACGACCTTGCCGCGCAATTGCTCGGCGGTAAGCGGCGGCGAGTTCAGCCACTCGACGGCGCCGTCCAGCGAGGGAAGCCGGCCTTCGACGGGAAGCTTGCTCTTGAAGCGAGGCTTTGCCGCGGCCATCATCGGTGTGTTGCTGGCCACCATCGTCGCTGCCGGCTCCCGGTGATCTGCGTTGAAATTATCGAGAACGGCCTGCTCGAATGTCGAGGTACTGGCATAGGACAGGCGGGCCAGAAATCCCGTGTCGAAGCCAAGCGCAATCGCCGCGACTCCGGCGAGGACCGCCGCGCCGAGCGCCTGGCGAATTCTTTCGCCGGAACCAACCGAGCTTTTCATGGCGGTGAAGACTCGGCCGCCGATCAGAAGCGCGGCGGCGAGCGAGGTTGCCGCACCCGCTGCATAGGCTAGCAGCAGCAATGTCGTGCGGGCATTCGCCCCCTGAAGGGCGGCGCCTGTCAGGATCAAGCCAAAGATAGGGCCGGCACAGGGCGCCCACAGCAACCCGGTTGCGATGCCGAGAACCAGAGAACTCCCAACTGTCGAGCCGGAGCGTTGGCCGGGCGAATTCATCAGCCTGTTTCCCAAGGCGACGATCGGCCGGGTCAGAATGCTCGCTGCTTGCGGCGAGACAAGCGCCACGCCGAAGACGGCGAGCAAGACGATAGCGGCGTAGCGGCCATACTCGTTGGCGCGGACGGCCCAGCCGCCGCCGACGGCCGCAAGGGTTGCGACTGCGGCAAAGGTCATCGCCATGCCGGCAAGCATCGGCAGGCCGCTTTTGACGAAGGGCTGTCCGGCACGGGCAAAGACAAAGGGAAGAACGGGGAGAATACACGGGCTGAGGATTGTCAGCACGCCCCCGAGATAGGCAATGACAAGTAGCGTCATCTTCGTTTCCTTTGAAGGGATTGATCGGGCGCCGAGGCGCAATGGCCGACGAGCAGCCACTGGCCGCATAAGGGGGAGCGGACGTATCCCGCATGTGTCCCGATCGGGCGAAAATGTAACGAAGTGTTTGACGAGGGGGAGCCGCTACGTTCGGATACAAACCGATCGCGGCCCTCCGCTTCTTAGCGGACCGAGATTTCCGCCGACAGCCCGCCGCCCACGCGGTTGCGCAAGGTGAGCGAACCGCCAATCGCAAGGGCGAGTTGGCCGGCAATCGCTAATCCCAAGCCCGTTCCGCCGGTTCCGCGACTGCGGGATTGTTCGAGCCGGAAGAAGGGCTGCATTACGGCGTCGAGCTGATCCTCGGGAATGCCGGGACCGCGGTCGAGCACTTTGATGAGGACTGCCCCGGTACTGTCCTTCTGTACGGAAATCTCCGCGGTGCCCGCGAACTTGAGCGCGTTGTCGATGAGGTTTGTCAGGATTCGTCTCAGAGCATGAGGCCGCGTGACGATTGCGCCATCGATCTTGTCGGCGACCATCACGGCTTTGCCGGTGTCCTGGTAGTCATAGGCAAGGCTCTCGACGAAGGAGCCGATGTCTATGCGGGAGGGTTTCTCGGTATTTCCATGGGCGCTGCGGGCATAGGCCACCCCTTCGTGGACAAGTCGTTCGATTTCGGCGAGATCTTGAACCAGCTTTTCCTTCTCTGCGGAATCTTCCGCGATTTCGGCGCGGAGCTTCATGCGCGTGATGGGCGTTTGAAGATCGTGGGAGATCGCGGCGAGAATCTGCACCCTCTCCTCAAGATAGTGGGCGATGCGATCCCGCATCGCATTGAAGGCGCGGGCGGCATGGGCGACCTCGGTTGGCCCCGCTTCCGCCAGGCGCGGCGTCTTCTTGTTCGGATCAAGAGCGTCGGCGGCATGGGCGAGGTTCACTAGCGGCCGGATCGCTTGCCGGACGACGAGCCAGGTGCAGAAAATGAGAAGACCGAGTTGCACGAGAAGAACGAAAGGCAGCCACTGGGCCAGCGGCATGATGGGTGCGGGATTGACGTCGATCGTCAGCGGATTGCCGTCGCTTAGGGTCAGATGGGCCTGGAGGCGTTTGCCGTCACCCGGTATCGATTCGAAGCGGATGGGGAAACGCTTGCCGACGGCATCCTGTATTTTTCCGGCGATCTGCCTGCCCTGCTCCGTCATATCGGGCACGCCGGGAAGACCTGGCCCGAGGACAAAACGGTAGGTTCCGCGATCGAGGCGGTCCAGCCAATCGGCCCGCTCGGCGGCCGGCAGACGGTCGAGAACGGCGATCGAGGTCCCCACATCGTTCTCTAGTGTGTTGAGCATCACCGTCTTGGCCGATATGTAGCGTTCGAGGAACTGGACGCTGAAGGTAAGCCCCTGCGCCAGCAGCAGCCCGGCGAGAAGGATCAGAAACAGCCTTGATCCCAAGGTACGAGGCCAGGGCCGGAATCCTCGAAACCGCGCGACGGCGCTCATCGGCGCAGCTCGGATATTTCGACCGGCATTGCGAAAACATAGCCTTCGCTGCGGACGGTTTTGATATAGGCAGGCTCGCGCGCATCATCGCCCAGGCGCTGGCGAAGCCGGCTCACCAGCAGGTCGATGGACCGGTCGAACAATTCGGCGTCCCGCCCCTGCGTCAGGTTCAGGAGCTGATCCCGGTTAAGGACGCGTTGCGGATGGTCGATGAAGACACGGAGCAGACGATATTCCGCGCCGCTGAGCGCGATCGCCGTTCCTTCGCGATCGAGCAGATGCCGGCCGGTCGTGTCGAGCTGCCAATCGCCAAAGGACAGGAGCTGACCGACTTCCGTCACCTGAAGATTGGGCGGAAGCATGCGGGTGCGGCGCAGGATTGCCTTGATGCGGGCCAGGAGCTCGCGTGCAGCAAACGGCTTTACCAGATAGTCGTCCGCGCCCATCTCCAGGCCGATGATACGGTCCGTTTCATCGTTGCGTGCGGTCAGCATCAGGATCGGTGTCGACTTGTGCTTGCCGGCGCGCAACTCGCGACAGAGAACCAGGCCGTCATCGCCCGGCATCATCACATCGAGGACGATGAGATCGACGGAGCTTGTTTCCAGAAACGCCCGCATATGCCGGCCGTCCGCGGCGACGGTGACGCGTAGCCCGTTCTTTTTTAGATAGCTCGACACCAGCTCACGGATTTCGCGATCGTCATCAACGATCAGGATGTGGTCGATGTGATCCATCATTGGGTGCCCTCTTCTGTCCGCAACGGCGCAGCAGCAATTTTTGAACGGTAGCTCGATGCCCCTGAACAGAATATTGCCGGCAGCGGTATTCTATACCAGTGCCGGCCCCCTGCTCGGAAGATCAGAATCTGTCGACGTCGATGACCGCCTGGGCGAAAGCTTGCGGGGCCTCCTGCGGCAGGTTGTGGCCGATGCCGCCATCGATGGTCCGATGCTCATACTTGCCCGTAAACTTATTGCGATACGCGGCGGGTTCGGGATGCGGCGCACCGTTCGCATCGCCTTCCATTGTGATGGTGGGCGCACTGATCATCGGAGCCTTTGCCAGCCGCTTTTCCAGATCGTCATATTGCGCCTCGCCTTCCGCGAGGCCCAGTCGCCAGCGATAATTGTGAATGACGATGGCAACGTGATCCGAATTGTCGAAGGATGCGGCGCTGCGTTCGAAGGTCGCGTCGTCGAAGTTCCACTTTGGCGAAGCGATCTGCCAGATAAGCCTGGCAAAGTCGCTCCGATATTTTGCGTAACCCGCCTGCCCGCGCTCCGTGGCAAAATAGTACTGGTACCACCATTGAAGCTCGGCCTTCGGCGGCAGCGGAGTCTTGCCGGCTTCCTGGTTGCCGATCAGATAACCGCTGACGGAAACCATGGCCTTGCAGCGCTCCGGCCACAGCGCCGCGAGAATGTTGACCGTTCGCGCACCCCAATCGAAGCCGCCAAGGATCGCCTTCTGGATTTTCAGGGCATCCATCAAGGCAAGGATATCGACAGCGACGACCGCTTGCTGGCCATTGCGGACCGTATCCTTTGAAAGAAAGCGCGTCGTGCCGTAGCCGCGCAGATAGGGAATGATCACACGATAGCCTTGCTGCGCCAGCAAGGGAGCAACATCGACAAAGGTGTGGATGTCATAAGGCCAGCCATGCAGAAGAATGACCGGCGGACCATCGGCGGGGCCGGCTTCGGCATATCCGATATTCAGCACGCCCGCATCAATCTGCTTGAGAGGACCGAAGGACGTATTCGTCCCCGGCTTAACCGCGGGCAGGGCCGTGGGCTTGGTCTCCGCGGACTGTGCTTGTGCGATTCCGAACATGCCAAGCTGAGCGGCGGCGATGGTCATGGCCGCGGTACCAAAAAAGCGGCGGCGGTGATGGTTGATGTCTTCGGACATTGATCTCTCTCCAGTAGGGCCTTGGGTCGTCATGAAGAAACCGCTTCCATGTATCCGCGATGTGTCGCGATCCCCTCGGGTTTGAATGGGGATGTAACTTTTACCGCTCCGGATACAATTGGTTACAAAGGATGGTGCGCGCGCGCCGTTTAACAGCACTACGCTACCAAGCTCGCCTGCCGCACCGCAATGTTCCCCGTGGGGAACTCCCTTATTTTGACATATCAGGGTAAAAGTTCCCCGCGGGGAACCCGCGCGGTTGCTCCCGCCGATAGAATCGCGCTACCTCTTTATCTACGCAAAATGTGAGTAATATCGGCATTCTGCGTAACTACGAGATCTTTCATTAAACATTTACCATCGAGGCGCTTAGTAAGCCGGCCAAAATGGGAGAGTGCCGTGACACGACATCTGAGCAGCCTCGCCTTCATGCAGACATTCTCTGCGAAACTCGACGTTGCGCTGGGCAATCTTAGCCTCGCGCAATTTCCTCCGAATGCCCGCCGCACGATGCGCAAATTCAGCTCCTCCGAGGTCGCTGAGCTGCTCAACGTTACCGAGGCCTACATTAGGCAGATTTCGCTGAAAGAGCAGGGGCCGTCGCCGGAAGTCGCAAATGGTCGGCGTCTCTACACGATGGAGCAGATCCTCGAGCTCAGGATGCATCTTGCGCAAAATGGCCGGAAGAAGCGGATGAACCCGCGCCGGATAGGCGCCGAACAATGCCAGATCCTGGCGGTCACGAATTTCAAGGGCGGTTCCAGCAAAACATCGACCACGATCCATCTCGGCCATTATCTGGCCTTGAAAGGTTATCGCGTGCTTGCGGTGGATCTCGATCCGCAGGCGTCGTTGACCAGCCTTCACGGAAGCCTGCCCGATTTCGATTACCGCGATGGCGATACGCTCTATTCGGCCATTCGTTTCGAAGATCCCGTGCCCACCGAGCAGGTGATCCATCAGACGCATATTGCCGGCTTCGATGTTATTTGCGCCGGTCTCGAATTGACGGAATTCGAAACGGCCGTCGCTCTGGAAATGCGTAAATCCGCCGGCACGAGCTTCCTGCTACGCGTTTCGCAGGCATTGGAGCAGATCGCGGATCGCTACGACATCATCCTGATGGATTCGGCGCCGTCGCTGAACTTTCTCACCCTGTCGTCCCTCACGGCGGCGACGGGCGTTCTGATCCCTGTTCCCGCCCATATGCTCGATGTCGACTCGACGGCAAAATTCCTCGAGCTTGCCGGATCCTACATGCAGATCCTTGAGCAGGTGGGCACCTCGGCGCAATGGGATTTCGCCAAGTTCCTGATCACCAAATTCGAGCCGAACGATCATCCGCAGGCGAATATGACGGCGCTGATGCGGCAGGTGTTTGGCGACGATCTTCTTTTGAATTCGGTGATCAAGTCAACCGCTGTCGCCGATGCCCTGACTTGGAAGCAGAGCCTTTACGAAGTGCAGCGCGCCAGATTCTCCGCTCCGAAGACCTATGACCGCGCAATTGAATCGATCAATGCCGCGAATGCCGAAATCGAAGAGCTTTTTTGGAGAGCATGGGGGCGCGAATGAGCAGAAAAGATTCCAAAGGCATGTTCGCCAACCTCTTGGTCGGGCTCGGCCAGGAGGCGTCTACGCCGCCGCTGGCGACATCGCCATCGCCGCATCTCCTCAAGGTCGCAGCCGGCGTTCGCCAGCTTCAGGAGCGCGGCGAACTTGCCGATAAGCTGCTACGGAATGCGGATCATATTATCGAACTTGACGTGGACGTGGTTTTGCCGTCGCAGATACGGGATCGGTTCGACGGTGCTTACGAAGCCGACCGGCTCCAGGACCTTGTACAGTCGATGCGTGAGCACGGACAGACCACCCCCGGTCTGGTTCGGCCAGTCGACGGGGAGGGCGGCAAATTTCAGATCGTCTTCGGCCGGCGCCGTCTTGCGGCGGCAAAGCTTCTCGGCATTAAGTTCAGAGCGATCGTCCGTGATCTTTCGGACGAACAGGCGATCGTCATCCAGGGCGAAGAAAATGCCAACCGTGATGACCTGTCCTTTATCGAGAAGTGCGTTTTCGCCCTCAGCCAGGAAGAGGCAGGGTTTAAGCGCGAAGTGATCTGTGCCTCGCTGGCGACCGGAAAGTCGCACGTCTCCGAGATGCTGCAGGTCGCAAGAAGCTTCCCAAAAACCGTGCTAGCGGGTATTGGCTCCGCTCCGGAAACTGGCCGGCGGCGCTGGGCGCAATTGGCGGAGCGTTGGAGTGCAAATGCCGATGCCGCAGGGGTTGCGGAGCGTGTTCTCGCGGAACCGGACATTCAGCCTCTTTCCAGCGATAACAAATTTGCCGCCGTGTTGAATGCGGTCTCTCCTACAAAAAGGGTTGCCCCAGCCCCTGCGGATCTCGTTCAAGACGTCGTTTCCAAGGGGTTGACGCTTGCCGTGGTCAACTACGCCAAGTCGGGAACCAAGCTTACCTTCACGAAAGCCGTGCCCGACGATTTCGTGCAATATCTGCTGAGCCGGATCGAGGGGTTGCACGAAGAATATCTCGGCAAATCCCATAAGGCAGAGAGCCAGAGTAAGCGGGAGGCTCGGTAGGTCTGGACAGAAAGCAGCAGGGGTGCTTGGCTGAACCAACTATCTCGACGACCTGGTCGTCATTGACGGGATCACAAAGCGACATGGCGCCGGAAACGGACGATCAGGAAAAAATCGATTCGACCTTTCGCAACGGATCCTTGACCGCCGTTGGGATTATTGTCGGTTTCTCGTTGAGTTTCATCAATCGCTGGGTTTCCGGTCCGAACGACTGGAGCCGCGTCGATATTCTGCCGATGGCGGTCATGGTCGTCGGCATTGCCGTGCAGGTGAAAGTCTTCGCCGATTTGCTCGCAAGGGATTCGCTGCTGGTCGTCAAATACGACCGCGCCCGCCGTCTTTTTCTAATCGGGGTGCTCATCGTGGCGGCTGGGATCGCAATCGCTCTTGCAAACGACATTCTTGGCATCAGCAGTCAGAAGATGCTTGGTTAGACCGCTTTTCGTTGGCGAAACGACCCCGATCCGCTCACTGTTCTAGATCCGTCGAAGCGCGATATCGCTGGTTATCGCCGATTTTCCGGTTTTCGGATCACGGTCTATCGTTCGCAGATTGAGGCTATTGCCGCCGATTTTTTGTATTAGCATGTTCGCGGACCGGTCGCCGTTGACCTCTTTTGCCCAATGAACGACGAGATCGATGGTATTGCCCTGACGCACTCCAGACAGGCCGGAGCGTCCCCCCGAGGGGCCGACGTAAACGCCGTTGTAGCGCTGGCCGTTCACTCGAAGATCCGCCGAGATCGCACGGCTTACCACGAGTAAAGCCCGACAATTGCCGCGCATGGAAAGCGACGGCGCGCTCGCCGTCACTGCAAATGTACATGTGACGTCGATTGGCGAGGTTCCCAGCCGCCTGATGATGGTTCCCTTGCCACTCCATTTTCCCTGCAGAGATTGAAGGAAACCGCTGTCGTCCGCCGCGGCCAAGCTTGGGAAGAGGCCAATGGATAAGGTCAGGGCGAGCCGCGCGAGGAAAGACACGGCAGACCACCTCAATGTCGAATCTTCGTCAACGCCTGCCCGGCTTGCAAGTTCCAGGAAGCGCCGCGCGATGTTCACGGGTTCTGCCATTGGATAGTCCTCCGTGTCAGGAAAGCGGATCAAGCGGTTCTCGGTGTACCAACGGTCTGTTCTGATGAATTGAAATTGCCGACGCTCGATAAGCTACCGCCTTTCGTTAGCTCATCGAAATTTAATTTTGAGCTCATTTACGGCTGCTAATACTGCATTCTGTGCTGCCGCCAGAGATATGGCTCCCGTTCGGGTTGGGATAGCGGAACAAGCATCAAGCCCAATCCAACCGAAAATAGCCTTAGCAGAATACCGTACTAGATCCTCCAAGTCATGGAGCGGTGGATTCAATGGCTCATATCATCATCATCAATCCGCGTTTCGAAACCTCTTATTGGGGCATGGAACACGCGCTTCCATTGTTTGACGTAAAGGCGAACCTTCCGGTCGCCTGCCTGCCTCTCCTGGCGGCGCTCACGCCTGCCGAACACACCGTCACGCTTGTGGACGAGAATGTCGAGCCGATCGACTACGATCTGTGCGCGCAAGCGGATATCGTCGCGCTCACGGGCATGATCGTCCAGCGGTTCCGGATGAAGGAAATCCTGACCGAGCTTCGAGAACGCAATTGTTTCACCGTGGTCGGAGGACCGTGGGTCACGGTCAAGGAGGACTATTTCGAGGGACTTGTCGACGTCACTTTCATCGGCGAGGCCGAGGAGACCTGGCCGCAGTTCCTGCTCGAATGGGCGGAGGGTCGTCATGCCGGGCGTTACGCGCAATCCGACAAGACCGACATGAGCAAGGTACCGATCCCGCGTTTCGATCTGCTGAAAATGGATGAATATGCGGTCGGCAGCATCCAGTTCTCGCGAGGCTGTCCGTTCACCTGTGACTTCTGCGATATTATCGTCGTGTTCGGGCGCAAGCCGCGGATCAAGGCCAGCGCACAGATCATAGCCGAGATGGAGGCATTGCTGTCTGTCGGAATGGATACGGCGTTCATCGTCGACGACAATCTCATTGGTAACAAGAAGGCGATCAAGGAGGTTCTGCGCGACGTCGTCGCTTGGCAGGAACGCAACCACTATCCGATGACGTTCCTCACCGAAGCCTCAATCGATCTTGCTGACGATGACGAGCTGATGCAGCTCATGGTCGATGCCAATATCCGTGTCGTCTTCATCGGCGTCGAGACGCCGAACAAAGCAGCACTGCGCGAAACCAAGAAACTCCAGAATCTCAGAAAAGGCGGCACGATGCTGGAGAAAATCCACATCATCCAGCAGACCGGAATGGAAGTGTGGTGCGGCATGATCGTGGGTTTCGACAGCGACGACCCGACGATCTTCGAAGCCCAACGCGTCTTCATCAAGGACGCGCGGATCGTCAACGCCATGATCGGTATGCTGGCCGCCATTCCCAAGACGCCGCTTTATACGCGCCTAGAGAAGGAGGGACGGCTGGATCACGATGATCCTCCAGCCTTTGGCACCAATGTCATTCCCCTTAATCTCAGCCGGGAAACCCTGCGCGACGGCTATCTCTCCGTGTTGAGCGATCTTCACCAGCCCGCTGCCTATTTCGACAGGCTTGATGCGCTTTATCTCGATGCCCGTATTCAGCCGGAACGCTCGCGCCTGCGCCATCTGCGCCGCCATCCCATCCGCCTCATCGCCTTAAATCTCACATGGGCTTTTGAAGCTGCGGGCATTTTCACGAGATTGATGCGCCGGGTCCAGGATCCGGAGCTGCGCAATATTTATCGCCAACGCCTGTGGAAACTCCTTTTGCGCCGTCGTTCTCCCGTGATCCTACAGATCTATGCCATCAAATGCGCCATGCATTATCATGCGCATAAAATGGTCCAGCAAATGCGGTCCGGCGGCGACATCGTCAATTCATTCTGATTGGCAACCCGACGAGGGGAGGGCGGGCCGCCGACACGGTCGCCCGCAGGCGAGGCGCAACGGAGATTCTTGCTTCCGACCTTACCGGTCCGATCAAATCGATCTCACCACGATCACAGCGAACACAAGCTAATCTCACCTACATCTTAATAAGAAAAATGTGCCTCTGGCGCCTTGCCGCGGTTCGGGGCATCCTGTGATGGCCGAAAATTGTACTTTATGGCAGTTGGAGGAATACCGATGCGCTGTTTTACCGTACTTGGACCCTCGCAGACCGGAAAATCGACGGTCGTTGAAAAGCTCAGCTCCCTGGAAGGGCCGCCGAGAAAATCCAGCTCCCCTTACGGGCTGAACCTGACGGAATTTACCTTTGCGAACGAAACCTGGTGTGCGCTGGATGCGCCGGGACCCAACGAAGCGCTGGCGCATGTGCAGCATGCCCTTCTTGCCAGCGACGCCTGCATCCTGTGCATTTCACCGGCTCCCGAGGAGGCTGTGCTCGCCGCGCCCTATCTGCGCGTGATCGAGTCCTCGGGGACGCCTTGCATCCTCTTTGTCAACCGGATGGATGAACCAAGGGGGCGGCTGAGGGATGTCATTGCAGCGCTTCAAGATTACGCCAATCACGCCCTTCTGCTTCGCCAGGTCCCGATCCGCGAGGGGGACAGGATCGTCGGGAGCTGCGATCTGATTTCGGAGCGGGCATGGCAGTACCGGGAAGGCCAGACTTCGGCGCTGATCGCAATCCCCGAAAGTGCCGCCGAACGCGAGCAGGAAGCGCGCACCGAGCTCCTGGAGCATCTGTCCGAATTCGACGACTGGCTCCTCGAGGAACTGATCGAGGACCGGGAACCGGCGAGCGACGCGCTTTATGCCATTTCATCGCGGGTCTTGAAGGAAAACAGGGTTATCCCGGTGCTGATCGGTGCCGCAAGTCACGGAAACGGCATGATGAGGCTGATGAAGGCGTTGCGTCATGAGGCGCCGCAGGTCACGGCTCTTCGCCAGCGTCTTGCTCGCGCGGCCTCCGTCGAGGAAGGGAGGCTGACAGCGGTGAGCTTCCATGCCTATCATCGTCAGAATATCGGCAAGACGGTGTTGGTGCGTGCGCTGGGCGAGGGGCTGCGGCAGGGCGCATCGCTGGGCGGCTCCAGCCTCGGCGCCGTGCAGGGTCCCGCAAACGGAAAGTCCAATGCGGCTGTCGTGCCTGCGCCGGGAGATGTCTTCGCGGCGGTCAAGTCAGATCACCTGCCCGTGCCTTCGCTGTTGACATCGGACGCGACGGTCGCCCCGCCCGAGTGGACGGAACCACCGACGCCCATGCTTGAAAGAATCCTGGTTCCGGGCAGCGAACGCGATGAAAACAAGCTATCCGAAACGCTGGCAAAACTTTCCGAGACGGATCGCGGCCTGATCGTCTTGCAGGAAGAGGGCACCGGCGCCCAGCTCGTTCGCGCCCAGGGACCGGTGCATCTGCGCGATCTCTGCCGAACCCTGGCCGATGTCTTTCATATCGACGTGACCGACCGGACGCCCAGCCCGATCTACCGCGAGACGATCGCGAAATCTTCGGATGTTCACTACCGCCATCGCAAACAGACGGGCGGTGCGGGGCAATTCGCGGATGTGAAGCTGAACATCCACCCCAACGCCCGCGGCCAGGGTTTCACCTTCAACGAAACGGTCAAGGGCGGCGTCGTTCCGCGCAACTATATCCCGGCGGTCGAAGCAGGCGCACGCGAAGCGATGGAGAAAGGGCCGCTCGGTTTTCAGGTCATCGATGTCGGAGTGACCCTATCGGATGGCCAGCATCATGCCGTCGACAGTTCGGAACACGCCTTCCGGACCGCGTCGAGGATGGGAGTGCGACAGGCGCTTTCCGAAGGATCGACTGTCCTAATGCAGCCGATCTTCCGCAGCGAAATCCACATTCCGTCGGTCTATTCGGGCAATCTCGTCCAGATCGTCTCCGCTCTCAAAGGTCAGGTACTTGGCTTCGACCGGGATGAAGCCGCCAAGGGATGGGATATTTTCCGCGCGCTCGTTCCGGGCAGCGCCCTTGACGATCTGGCGCGGGCGCTGCGCTCGGCGACGCAAGGCATCGGTTATTTTTCCAAGGCCTTCGATCACTTCGAGGAGCTTTACGGCAAGGAGGCGGACGCGGTCATCAAGGCGCACGAGACACAACGGGTCGAGCACTGAAGCGTTCGCGACGGATAAGCATGTACGCAGCGAGGCGTGACGCCCTTGCTGCGTAGAGTTGGATCAAGTCCACATGCTTTCCGGCGTCAGGATATCGAAGGGAACAATCCGCTGCTCGATCGAGGGCGTGTCTCTCGATTCGACGCGCCGTAACATGACGTCGATCAGTTCCTCTGCCATCTTTTCCGAGGGATGGCAGAGCGACGCCGTGATGAGCCTCTCGCTCAATCCCTTTCTCGTCTCCGGTCCGACATCACGGGATACGATCTTCACCTTATGCTGCCTGTCCGGCGATAATTCCCGTACGGCGCGCAATACGCCGGAAATCCCCCCGCCATTGACGAACAGGCCGCAAAGCTCGTTTTCAACTGCCAAGAGGTTCCGCACGATTTCATAGGCATTGTTGGGCTCTTCATAAGTCAGCAGCGGTTCGCTGACATGGAGCTGCGGTGCGTGCTCGCGCATATAGGACCGAAAGCTTGCATCCGCTATGTCCTGGCACTGATAGCGGTTGCTTCCGATCAAGGGGAATACTTTCCCGGGCTCATGTGCCGCCTGGTTTATAAACCACGCCGCGGTGCGGCCGATTTTCCAGTTGTCCGTGCCGACGAACCCCGCACGGCTCGCTGCGGAGATGTCGGTCACGAATGCGACCGCCGGCACCCCCTTGCTCCGCAATTCGTCTATCGCCTGGCTGACCAGCGGATGATCGGCCGTAATCATCGCGACGGCGTCCGCGGTTTCTCCCATTTTCAGGAGATTGGCAGAAACCGCCTCGGGCGAAAGATCGTCCTCGAATACGACATTGGGCTCAATGACCACATCGCGGTGACGCAAGGCCGAATTCGTCAGCGCCTCGGCCCACATTTGATACAGCGGTCTGTGAGACTGCTGCATCAGAAAGGCAAGCGTTCGATGGGGCAGGTTGTCCCGCTTTCGTTCGCGTAGCGCGCCCAGGCCGTAGAAGCCGATTTCGTCTGCGGCTTTCAGAATGCGCTCAACTGTGTCTTGCCTGACAGAGCCCGTCCCGTGGAGAAGCCTGTTCACTGTCGAAAGGCTCACATCCGATGCTCGGGCCAGATCGGCGATGGTTGGTCTATTCATGACAGCTCCCGAAAAGTGTCATTTTTGAAAGACACGTTATGAAACAAAATCACCTACGTGTCAGTATTACAGTTTCGCAATGGCATCTCAAGGATTAAACATCATGTCGCATTGTGGTCCCCAATTGATGGGGCTCGGGAGGAAGATATGAAACGCATGAAGCTTATCGGTGCAGCGTTGCTGACGACTGTTGCCCTGTCCATGGGTGCTACGACAGCGTTCGCCGCAAAAATCTTTGTCGTCGGCGGAAAGCCTGACGACCCGTTCTGGTCGATCGTAAAGCGCGGTGCAGAGGATGCCGGTGCTGTTGTGAAGGCACAGGGCGGTTCCGTCACTTGGCTCGGCCCGCAGAACTACGACAATCTCGGTGTCGATGCGGCTGAACTGATCCGCCAAGCCATCTCCCAGGGCGCGGACGCCATCGTCGGCCCCGACTGGGTCCCGGAAGCGATGGACCCTGCATTCAAGGCCGTCGTCGACAAGAAGATCCCTCTGATCATTTATAATGCAGGCGGTGTTGCCGCTGCGGATCGTCTGGGCGCCATGAATTACATTGGCAGCGACGACTACAAGGCTGGCGTTGCCGCCGGTAAGTATTTTGCGAAGAACGACATCAAAAGCCTGGTCTGCATCAACACGCTTCCGGGTGCCGCCAACATCGAAGCGCACTGCAAGGGCATGACCGATGGCGTCAAGGAAGCGGGCGGCAAGGGAGATACATTGCCGCTGCCGGCAACCTCCTTCGGCAATTCCACAGCGGTTGCCCAGGCCGTGAAAGCCTATCTGCTCCAGCATCCGGATGTCGGCGGCGTCTACACGATCGGAAACGTCGACGCGAATTCCGCGATCAACGGCATCATGCAGTCCGGCAAAGTCGGCAAGGTCAAGGTCGGCGGCGTCAACATGGACGAGACCATCCTCAACAATATCAAGAGCGGCACGCAGATGTTCACGATCGACCAGCAAGGCTATCTGCAGGGCTATCTGGCCGTGTCGATCCTGAACGGCAATGTGAATTATGGCCTGACCGTGCCGACCCGCGAAATCCTGACCGGTCCTGGGATTGTCGACGCGTCAAACGTCGAAGCCACGCTTGCGGGAGTGAAGGGCGGCGCTCGCTAAGCGCGTCGCGGGCAATCGACGACTGCATTGCCCGGCCATAAGCGCCGGGCGGTGCGGCGCCGGTCGAGTTCACCCTTAACCTTCGGGGAGGAAGTAATGGCTTTAGCCACCCAGAATAAGGTCGCCACCACGAAGCCCGCCAGCGTAGGGTTCCGGGCTTCAATTGGACGACTGTCGCGTCGGCCCGAAGTAGGCTCCTTTCTCGGCATGATCGCCGTGTTTGTTTTCTTTGCGATTTTCGCAGGAGAAGTCTTTGTTTCGGCGGCGGGCTTTGCGAGCTGGTTGAACGTTGCAGCCGAAATAGGCATCGTTGCGCTTCCGATCGGACTTTTGATGATTGCCGGTGAACTCGACCTGTCCGTCGGCGCCGTCATTCCGGCCTCGTCTCTGACCGTGGCAATCATCTCCGGCTACTATGGCGCACCGGACAGCGTTGGTATCGCTGCGGCGCTGATCATGGGCCTTCTCGTCGGTTTCGTGAACGGCTATCTCGTGTTGCGCACCGGGGTCCCCTCGCTCATCGTCACGATCGGCGTCATGTTCGCCGTGATGGGGCTGACCTTGGGTTTCGCGGTCTTGCTGACCGGCTCCACCAGCACGGCTATCGTGCCCCATGAGTTGTCGAAGGCCTTGTTCGGGCAGTTCATCGCGGGCATGTTCCAGGTCACGATCTTCTGGTGGATTCTCTTCGCGGCCCTTCTGGCCTATCTCCTGCACATTTCGCCCTACGGCAATTGGATTTTTGCCATGGGCGGCGACAGGGTCAGCGCCCGCAATGCCGGCATTCCGACCGAGCGCCTGACGATCTCGCTCTTCATGATCAGCAGCTTCTGCGCAGCCTTTGTCGGTGTAAGCCAGGCAATGGTCTACCAGAGCGCCCAAGTCGCGGCGGGCCAATCCTTCATATTCAACTCCATCATGTGCGTGGTGATCGGCGGCGTTCTCCTGACCGGCGGCTTCGGATCGATCATCGGCGTGGTTTTGGGCACCATCACTTTCGCGATGGTCAACCAGGGCATCTTTTTCACGAGCTTCGACCCCAACATGGGCAGCGTGATCATCGGTGCACTTTTGCTGGTTGCTGTTCTGATGAACGACACCTTCCGCAAGATGGCGTTGTCTTACTCCGCAAAGAAAAAGAACTGAGGGGGAAGCTATGTACAGACCCGATTTCAGAAATCTGGTGCGGCGTCCCGAGGCCGGATCGATTCTCAGCCTTATCGTCGTCATCGCCTTCTATGTGATCTTCGGAGGTGTCCAGCTCGGCAATCTCTTCGGCGCGGCAAGCTGGGTGAACTTTGCGGCCAATCTCGGCATCGTTGCGCTTCCCGTCGGCTTGCTCATGATCGCCGGCGAACTGGACATCTCGATCGGTGCGATGATCCCGGCAGGGTCCATGAGCATTGCGGTCATCTCCGGCTACTATGGATTGCCAATCGTCGTCGGCATCGGGGCAGCGCTGGGGATCGGCATTCTGGTCGGCCTGCTGAACGGTATTCTCGCCGTTCGCACCTCGGTGCCTTCGCTCATCATCACCCTCGGTACCCTCGTGGCCATGCAAGGCATTGTGCTGACGGCCTCCGTGCTGATCACGGGCAACGCCAGCGTTCCTTTGAATGCTCCTGATTGGGCCAAGATGATCTTCGGCCAACTGCTCGGCGGCAACTATCAGATCATCATTCTCTGGTGGCTGGCGGTGACTGCGATTTATGCAGTGGTTCTCCATCAAACCCGCTTCGGCAACTGGATCTTTGCCATGGGCGGCGACAAGGAAAGCGCGCGCAACGCCGGTATTCCGACACGCCGCCTGACGGTCTGGCTCTTCGTGCTCTCCTCGACCAGCGCATCGTTCGTCGGCATGTGCGGCGCCATCCTGTTCAATTCGGCCCAGGTCTCCGGCGGGATGAACTACATATTCAACGCGGTCGTCTCGGTCGTGGTGGGCGGCGTGCTTCTGACGGGCGGATTTGGTTCGGCCATCGGGATCTTCTTTGGAACGATCACCTTCGCCATCGTCAACCAGGGCATCTACTTCACCAGCATCGACCGCAATTGGTCGAGCCTCATCATCGGCATCATGCTGCTCGTTGCTGTGCTGATGAACAACACTTTCCGTAACATGGCGCTTACCTACGCGCCGAAAAAGAAGTGAGGTCGGGCCAATGAAAACGCCGATCATGGAACTCGAGAACGTCAACAAGTCGTTCGGTCCTATCGATGTCCTCCATAACATCAATCTGCAAGTTCACTCCGGCGAAGTCCTTTGCCTTCTCGGGGACAATGGTGCGGGCAAGTCGACGCTCATCAAGACCTTTGCCGGCGTCTACAAGCCGACCAGCGGTACCGTGAAATTCGAAGGCCAGCCCTTGTCGTTCAACAACCCGCGTGAAGCCGCCGATATGGGCATCGCCACCGTTCATCAATTTGGCGGCACGTTTCCGCTGATGAGTATCGGTCGATCCTTCTTTGTGGGGCGGGAACCGACGAAAGGGTTCGGTCCCTTCAAGATCTACGATCGCAAGACCGCCAACGAGATTGCGGTCAAAGCGGTTCGCGAATTCGGCATTACCCGGATTGACGATGGCGATCGCCTCATCGGCGGCCTCTCCGGCGGTGAGCGCCAGTCGCTCGCCATCGCCCGCGCGGTCCATTTCGGCGCCCGCGTGCTGATCCTGGACGAGCCGACGGCCGCGCTCGGGGTCAAGGAAGCAGCGCACGTGCTGCGCATCGTGCTTGAGGCACGAAAGCGCGGCCTGGCCGTCATCTTCATTACCCACAATGTCATCCACGCGATGACGGTTGGCGATCATTTCGCGGTCCTGATCAAGGGCGAAAAGGCGGCCGACTTCCGCAAGGGTGAGAAAAGCCGCGAAGAAATTACCGATCTCATGGCGGGCGGCGAGGCGATGGCCGAGCTGGAGGCCGAGATCGAAGCCCATGCAAACAGCGGGCACGCCTCGGTAGCCTGAACCGCTACCGACACGAGACACGACGACAAACACGAAACCGGCTCACCCGCCCTCGCGGGTGGGATCTCCAAGTGCAACCTTTTTCGGGTAACCATTCATGAAAATCGCTATCGACCCCTTTATGCACCGCCATCTCTCTCTCGAGGACCTGCCCTCGAAGGTGAAGGAACTTGGCTACGATTGGATTGAACTTTCTCCGCGTGGGGATTTCCTTGAGTGGTTCAAGGCGCCGCGCGTGTTTCCCGAACGCATCAAATCGTTCAAACGCGCGTTGAAGGACGCGGACGTCGGCATTGCATCGCTCCTGCCGATGTATCGCTGGGCCTCGAATGACGAGGTCGAGCGCCAAGCCGCGGTCAAGCACTGGAAGCGCGCCATCCAGATTGCGGTCGAGCTGGAAGTGGATGTCATGAACTCGGAATTCGGGCGCGGCCCGCATCCCGACAAGGGCTCCTGCTATTGCTGCCATACCGGTTCGATGATCGAAGCCTGCGAAGACGCCTGGTGGCGCTCGATGGAAGAACTTGTGCCGATTTTCGAAAAGGAGGGGATCAATCTCCACGTCGAGCCGCATCCGGAGGATTGGTGCGAAACCCTTCAGCCGGCGCTCGACATCATCCGCACGGTCAATTCCAAGAACGTCAAGTTCCTCTATTGCGCGCCTCACACCTTCTATTTCGGGGACGACACCAAGGCGATGCTGCGCGAAGCCAAGGATGTGCTCGCGCATGTCCATGTCGGCGACACGTTTAACCATAAGGCGTCTTCCGGCCTGCGCTACATCCTCAATCCGCCCGGCACGCAGGCGCGTGTACATCAGCATCTGAATATCGGTCAGGGAGAAGTCCCCTGGGACGATTTCTTCAGCACCCTCGCAGACATCGGTTTCGACGGCATCATGACGGCCTGCGTCTTTGCCTGGGAAGACAAGGCCGATCACTCCGGCAAGTTCATGCGTTCCGAAATGCAGCGTTACGTCGACAAGTATTGGAGCGCGAAATGAGCCTCAACGTTGGAGTGATCGGCACCGGCATGATTGGGCAGGATCATATCCGCCGCCTGACGAAGGTGCTCTCCGGCGTCAATGTCGTCGCGGTGAACGATATTGATGCCGCTCGCGCAGCCTTGGTCGCGCCTGATGGAGCGACGGTATTCGATACGGCCCGTGAGCTCATTCGGGCCGAAACAGTCGAGGCGGTCGTCGTCTGCTCCTGGGGGCCGGCGCATGAGGAACAGCTTCTGGAATGCATCGCTGTCGGAAAGCCCGTTTTCTGCGAAAAGCCGTTGGTGACGACGGCGGCGGCGGCCCGCCGTGTGATGGATGCCGAAGTCGCCTTCGGTCGGCGCCTTGTTCAAGTCGGTTTCATGCGGCGGTTCGATGCCGATTATCGCCGCTTGAAAGCGACCCTGGACGACGGCGCGCTCGGCGCCCCATTGATGTTCCATTCGACGCATCGAAACGCCTCTGTGCCGGAGGGACTATATACGTCGGAGATGCCGCTCAACGACACGCTCGTCCACGACGCCGACATTTCGCGTTGGCTGCTCGATGATGAGGTCGCGGGCGTTGAGGTCCGCGTGCCTCGGCGTTCAAGCCGCGGAAACGAGCTTCGCGATCCCGTCGTGGTGCTACTGCATATGGCCTCCGGCGCGCTTGTCGATGTCGAGATCTCCGTGAACATTGCCTATGGCTATGACATCCGCGGAGAGGTCAGTTGCGAAGCCGGTACGGTGAGCCTGCCGCTTCGCCCCGCAAGCGTTATCCGGGACATCCACGGTGTTCGCCAGGCCGTGCCGATAGATTGGCGCGAGCGCTTCATAGAGGCCTACGATCAGGAATTCCGCGAGTGGATCGTCGCGGCGGGGCAGGGCACTGCGACCGGTCCTTCCACGTGGGACGGCTATGCCGTGACGCTGGTTGCCGACGCCGCTCTTCGAGCCGTGGAAAGTGGTGCTCTTGAAAAGGTGGATATGGTCACCCGACCGGCTCTCTACGCTTCCGAAAACGATCGGCCCGATCACGGGCAATTTTCGCAACAGCGAATGAAATCAGCGTCCTGAAAGGTTCATACATGCTGAACGGAGAAAGACTTATCGAACGCCCCTTGCGTTGGGGGATGGTAGGCGGCGGCCGCACCGGGCAGGTGGGATACAAGCACCGAACCGGCGCGCTGCGCGACGGCACCTATCGGCTGGTGTGCGGTGCCTTCGACCTCGACGCCGAACGCGGTCGCGATTTCGGCGTGAACCTCGGGGTCGATGCCGAGCGCTGCTATGCCGATTACAAGGAGCTGATCGCCAAGGAGACGGCACGGGAGGACGGCGTCGACGTCGTCTCGATCGCCACGCCGAACTTCACGCATTATGAGATCACCAAGGCCTGCCTCGAAGCCGGCCTCCACGTGATCTGCGAAAAGCCGTTGTTCTTCAGCGTCGCCGAATGCGAGGAGATCGAGAGGCTTGCCGAGGAAAAAGGACTGATCGTCGGCGTGACCTATGGCTTCACCGGCCACCCGCTGGTGCACCAGATGGCGGCGATGGTTGCCAAGGGCATGCTGGGTGAGATCCGCATCGTCGATCTGCAATACACGCACGGCTTCAACGCGGGCGATGATGTGAATGCGCCCGAAGCCGTGAAGTGGCGCACCAATCCCGTAACCGCCGGCCCGACCTTCGTTCTCGGCGATATCGGCACGCATCTCTATTACCTGTCCGAGGTCGTGCTGCCGCACCTGAAGATCGAAAAGCTTCTGTGTGACCGCAAGGCGTTCATCCCGAGCCGCGCGCCGCTCGAAGACCATGCCACCGTGCTCATGCACTATGACAACGGCGCGCGCGGCCGGCTATGGGTGTCCTCCGTCAACGCTGGCAACATGGGATCGCAGCGTTACCGCTTCGTCGGTTCCAAGGCTTCCGTGGAATGGTCCGACAGCCATCCCGACCAGTTGCTCTATGACGTGCAGGGCGAGCCGAACCGCATCCTGCATCACGGCATGCCTTATCTCGAAAAGGAAAGCCTGGCAGTTGACCGCATGGGCGCGCTGCATACCGAAGGTCTCGGGGACAGTTGGTCGAATATCTACCTTTGGATTGCCCAGGCCATCGACGCCAAGCGACGCGGCGACGAAGCGTTTCTCAGAGATCATCATTATCCGGGCATCAAGGCCGGCACCGAAGGTGTCCGCTGGCTGGAGAATTGCGTGCGTTCGGCTGACGCTGGCTCTGCCTGGATCGATTTCAAGTGATCAACCGGGGGCGCGCTGATCCCTCCCAACTCCTCCCAAGTGCGCCCCCAACCCTCTCGCAACAAGAAAGACAAGGCCATGAAACTTTCCATTTGCACCGATGTGATGGGGAACCTTTCCTTCACGGAGATGCTCGACAAATGCGTCAAACTCGGTGTCGAGGGTATCGAGATGACCGGCGGCGGCTGGTCGCGCGCACCGCATTTCCGCGCCGACGAGCTCCTCGAGGACAGGCAGCTTCTCAAGACAAAGCTGAAGGAGATCGAGGCGCGTGGCCTCGAAATCGCCGCGCTCAACTGCTCGGCAAACCCGCTTGATCCAGGCGACATGGGCAAGCGCCATCGCAGGGAAATGGAGCAGACCATCCGCCTTGCCGGCGAGATCGGCGTGAAGACCATCGTCACCATGTCGGGCCTGCCGGAAGCGGCTCCCGGCGACAGCGTTCCCAATTGGCTCGTCTATACCAAGAGCTGGCCCGACGAGATGCCCGAGCGTGACCGCTATCAGTGGGAAGACCGGGCCTTCCCGCTCTGGCATGATCTGGTGAAGCTGGCCAAAGAAGTTGGCGTCGAAAAATACGCGCTCGAAAACTTCTCGGCTATGCTGGTGTGGAATCCCGAGACCCTTTTCCGCCTTCGCAACGAAGTCGGCCCGACGGTCGGGATGAATCTCGATCCGTCCCACCTGATGTGGATGGGTGCGGACCCGATCGCTTCGGCGCGTGCGCTCGGCGGCGCGATCCATCATTGCCACGGCAAGGATACACGCATCGAACGCGGTTTGGCTGACGTCAATGGGCTGCTTGAGCTCAAGGACGTCACCGACGTCGCAAACCGTAGCTGGAACTATGTCGCCGTTGGCGCCGGCCACGATCTGCAATGGTGGAAGGAGTTCTTCTCCGTCGTCCGCATGGTTGGCTACAATGGTTGGGTCAGCCTCGAAATGGAAGATTTCACCATGTCGACGGACGCTGGCATCCAATCCTCGATCGACGCGCTCCAGGCCACGATCAGCCGATGAAACGACCGTACAAGTTCATCGTCACGATTGAGCTTGTTCCGGGGACGCGGGACGAAATCCTCGCCCGCGCCCCGGACGTACAGGCGAGGACGAGGGCGGAAACCGGTTGCCTCTCCTACGACTGCTTCACCTGCACCGATGACCCCAACCGCTTGGTTTTCGTCGAGGCCTGGAGAGACGAAACCGCCTATGCGGAGCATCTTTTGCAGGAGCACACGCAACGCTTCCTGGAATTCTACGAACCTTTTCACCGCTCCTTTATCTTCGAGACAATCACGGCTGACACCTGAATGCGCAACCCCATCACCATAACCACCGCGCCCTGCTGTTGGGGTGTCGATGATGTGAAAAATCCGCATCTGCCGCACTGGGAAAAAGTGCTGGACGAGGCGCAACAGGCCGGCTTCGGCGGGCTGGAGCTCGGGCCCTATGGCTATCTGCCTCTCGATCTCGGCCTGATCTCCGAGGCGCTGAACAAGCGCGAGCTAACGGTTGTCGCGGGTACCATATTCGATGACCTTGTTTCGACTGGAAATCGCGAGAACCTTTTGCGGCAGACCGATGAAATCTGCGCGCTGATCAGCCATTTGCCGAGGCCTCAGAACCATACGGGCCAACGTTACGCCGCGCCTTACCTCACCGTCATGGATTGGGGCCACGATGAGCGCGACTATGCTGCAGGTCACAGCGATCGGGCTCCTCGCCTCAAAGAGGCTGCATGGAACGGAATGGTCGAAAATATCCGCGCCATCGCCACGCTCGCCCGTGACCGATATGGCATGCGCGCGACCATTCATCCGCACGCCGGTGGCTACATAGAGTTTGCCGACGAGCTGGAGCGTGTCGTCAATGACATCCCCGCCGACCTGGCCGGTCTTTGCCTTGATACAGGGCACATGGTCTATTCCGGCATGGATCCGGTAGCCACCTTGCGCCGCTACTGGGATCGCGTCGACTACATCCATTTCAAGGATATCGACGCCAAAATCTATCAGGACGTGATGGGCAAGCGCATCCGGTTCTTCGATGCCTGCGCCGAAGGTGTCATGTGCCCAATTGGACGCGGATCCATCGATTACACCGCGGTGCGGGCTCTTCTCACCGAACTCGGTTACGGCGGCTACATCACGATCGAGCAGGAGCGCGACCCGCGCAACGCCGGCTGCATCCTCGATGACCTGGCGGCCAGCCGGTCGTTTCTAACACAAGTTGGTTTCTAAACAGCGGGGCGTTTCGACATGAAATCACTCGACGTCATCACGATCGGCCGATCCTCGGTCGACCTCTACGGTCTGCAGGTCGGCGGCCGGCTCGAGGACATGGGCTCGTTCAACAAATACATTGGCGGCTCGCCCACCAATATCGCCTGCGGTGCCGTCCGGCTTGGCCTCAAATCCGGCCTCATCACCCGGGTTGGCGATGAGCATATGGGTCGCTTCATCCGTGAACAGTTGACCCGCGAAGGCGTGGATGTCGGCGGTGTCGTCACCGATCCGGAGCGTCTGACGGCGCTCGTACTGCTCGGCATCCGCGACGAGGACACGTTCCCGCTGATCTTCTACCGCGAGAACTGCGCCGACATGGCGCTTTGCGAAGACGACATACGTCGGGATTACATCGCCTCGGCGCGCGCAGTTGTCGTAACCGGCACGCATCTTTCCAATCCCCGGACCGAAGCGGCCGTCCTCAAGGCGCTCGGCTTTGCGCGCGAAAGTGGCGCCAGGGCTGCCCTCGATATCGACTATCGGCCGAACCTCTGGGGTGTCGCCGGTCATGGCGAAGGGGAGAGCCGGTTTGTCGCAAGCCGGGAGGTTACGGAGAAACTTCAGTCGACGCTACATCTTTTCGATCTGATCGTGGGGACGGAGGAAGAATTCCATATCGCCGGCGGAACCGCGGATACCGTCGCGGCACTGAAGGCCGTTCGTGCCGTCTCGTCTGCAACACTCGTCTGCAAGCGCGGCGCCAAGGGCGCCGTGGCTTTCGAGGGCGCCATTCCGGACAATCTCGATGCCGGCATTTCGGGCGAAGGCTTCCCGATCGAGGTCTTCAATGTGCTCGGCGCCGGAGACGGCTTCTTCTCCGGTCTTCTCAAGGGCTGGCTGGATGGCGAAGATTGGCCGACGTCGCTCAAATACGCCAATGCCTGCGGCGCATTCGCCGTATCCCGCCACGGCTGCACGCCGGCCTACCCCTCGCTTGAGGAGTTGGAATTCTTTCTGAAACGCGGGGTCAAGCGCAGCGATTTGCGAAACGATCAAGCCGTCGAACAGATCCATTGGTCGACCAATCGCCACCGCAATCATGGGCAAGATTGGTCGGACTATCGGATCTTCGCCTTCGACCATCGCATTCAGCTTGAGCAGATGCCGGGCTATACACTCGAAAAAGGCGGCGCCTTCAAGGAGCTTTGCCTGCAGGCGGCCGTGCAGGTCCAGGCCGGCCGTCCCGGCTACGGCATCCTCTGCGACAACCGGATCGGCAGAAAGGCGCTGCACGCAGCCTCCGGCGCCGGTCTGTGGATCGGGCGGCCCTGCGAATGGCCGGGTTCGCGGCCTCTGACACTGGAACCCGAACTCGGCAGCGACTATGGCGGCCTGGCCGAATGGGCGCGCGAAAACGTCGTCAAGGTGCTCTGCTTCTGCCATCCCGATGACGACGCCGCAACGCGCGCCGATCAGGAAGCAACCGTGAAGCGCCTGTTCGAGGCATCGCGCCGCAACAATCTGGAGTTCCTGCTCGAGATCATTCCGTCGAAGGTCGGGCCGGTCAATGACGCGACGACCGCGATCCTGATCCGGCAATTCTACGAGATCGGCGTCTTCCCCGATTGGTGGAAGCTCGAGCCGATGAAAACCGCCACCGGCTGGTCCAACGCCATCGCCGCCATCGAAGAGAATGATCGACATACACGCGGCATCGTCGTGCTCGGCCTCGATGCGCCGGAGGCGGAGCTGGCCGCGAGCTTCGAGGTCGCCGCCGGATTTAGTCTGGTCAGGGGCTTTGCCGTCGGCCGAACCATCTTCGGCGACGTCGCACGCGCCTGGATGAATGGTGAAATCAAAGACGCCGCCGCCGTTGAAGAGATGGCAAGGCGCTATCGACGCTTGTCCTCGATCTGGGACGAAGCACGGACGGCCGCACGGGAGAAGGCAGCATGACAAAGACAATCAAGCTTACAGCCGCACAGGCTCTGGTCAAATGGCTCTCGGTCCAGATGACGGAGGATGGCGAGCGCTTCATCGAAGGTGTCTGGGCGATCTTCGGCCACGGCAATGTTGCGGGGCTCGGCGAAGCCCTGCACGGCATCGGCGATGCCTTGCCGACGTGGCGTGGTCAGAATGAACAGACCATGGCCCATGCGGCGATCGCCTATGCCAAGACAAAAAGGCGCAAACGCGCTCATGCCGTGACTTCCTCCATTGGGCCAGGAGCCACCAACATGGTGACGGCGGCGGCGCTCGCGCATGTCAACCGCCTGCCGGTGCTATTCATCCCAGGTGACATCTTTGCTAACCGGCGGCCCGATCCCGTTCTTCAGCAGATCGAGGACTTCGATGACGGCACGGTTAGCGCCAACGATGCCTTTCGGCCTGTCGTGCGCTATTTCGACCGCATTGCCCGGCCCGAACATTTGTTGACCGCGCTGCCGCGCGCCTTCTCGGTCATGACGGATCCGGCCAATTGCGGGCCGGTATGCCTTGCTTTCTGCCAGGATGTGCAGGCGGATGCCTATGATTATCCCGAAAGCTTCTTTGAGCCCAAGGTTTGGCGTATCCGGCGGCCGGAGCCTGATCCGCGGGAATTGGAAGAAGTTGCTGTCTTGATCGGCGCTGCCAAGAACCCGGTGATCATTTCGGGCGGCGGCGTGCTTTATTCCGACGCGGAAGATACGCTCGCCGCATTCGCGAAACGCCACAACATCCCGTTCGTGGAGACCCAGGCAGGCAAGGGGGCGAACGCATGGGATAACGCCTTCAATTTCGGCTCGCCCGGCGTTACCGGATCCGAATGCGCCAATCGCCTGTCGGAGAAGGCGGACCTCGTGATCGGGGTCGGTACCCGCTTTCAGGATTTCACCACCGGATCATGGGCGCTGTTCAAGAACGAGGGGCGAAAGCTCATCTCCATCAACCTGCATGGCTACGACGCCACTAAACATGGTGCGGCGCCGGTCGTCGGCGACGCACGTGTGACGCTCGAGAAGCTTTCCGTCCTGCTGGGCAACTATCGGGCTCCGTCGTTCGATGCGGAAAGCAGGGTTCAATGGCACGAGACCGTGAAGGCAGTCACGGCGGCGCCGGAAGCCGACCTGGTCAACCATCTTCCCACCGATGCCCAGGTCATCGGTGCCGTTCAACGCGTGGCCACCGACAAGACCGTGGTGATGTGCGCCGCCGGCACCATGCCGGGTGCGCTGCAGGTTCTGTGGCAGTCCGTCAAGGGTGGCTATCACATGGAGTACGGCTATTCCTGCATGGGTTATGAGGTAGCAGGCGCCATGGGCATCAAGCTTGCGGCGCCCGATAAGGAGGTCATCTGCTTTGTCGGAGACGGCTCCTACATGATGGCCAATTCCGAACTGGCGACCGCAGTGATGCGACGCGTTCCCTTCACCGTCGTTCTTACCGACAACCGTGGCTATGGCTGCATCAACCGCCTGCAAATCGAGTGCGGCGGGGCCGAATTCAACAATATGTACAAGGACTCCAACATAGAGGTCATGCCTGAGCTCGATTTCGTCGGTCATGCGCGCTCGATGGGTGCCCAAGCGGAAAAAGCCGCTGACATCGCCGATTTGGAAAAGAAGATCGCCGACGCACGCTTGCGCTCGATACCGACGGTCATCGTCATCGATACGGATGCGGTCCCCGGCACGGGAGCGGGCGGACATTGGTGGGACGTTGCCGTCCCGCAGGCCGGCGGCCCCGAGCGGCTTGAGCGCGCCCGCGAACACTATAATCGAAACGCCCGCGACCAGCGGACCTTCGACTGAGGGCGATCGAGCATGGCCGATCTTTTGCGCAAACCCTTTGGCAGTCATGGCCAAGTCCATGAGATTACGCCTCAATCGGCAGGCTGGCGGTTCGTCGGCCTCTCGCTGTATCGCCTGCGCGCCGGAGGTCGAGTGGATCATGGAGCGGGATGCAAAATGATCAAGCGTGCACTTCCAGCCGTCGTGTCATGGAGATTCGTCTCATGCCGCTGCTGAAGTTTCATCTCCATAAAGGGCGTACGGCTGACGAAGTAGCCTTGCTGCTGGACGCCGCCCATGACGCGATGGTGCAATCATTTGGCGTGCCTCGGGACGACCGTTACCAGGTCGTGTCGGAATACCAGCATCCCTATATGCAGGCCTGCGACACCGGGCTGGGAATCCCGCGGACTGAAAAATTTGTGCTCGTGGAGGTCATCTCGCGACCCCGCGGCCGAGAAGCGAAAGTCGCCTTCTATCAGAACCTATGTTCGGCACTCGCGGACAAATGCGATGTGCCAGCCTCCGACGTGATGGTCTCATTCATCGAGAATTCCGATGAGGATTGGTCGTTCGGTTATGGCCGTGCGCAGTTCCTGACGGGTGAGCTCTGACACAGGAACCTTCATTTCATGAGATCAGCCAATTTTATTGCTAGAGCGGGAGCAGGGCGCAATGAAATTATTTTTAAAATGGTTTTCCGGACTTAAATTCAGATTCAAGGTTGCAGGCGGCTTTCTTGTCATATTGATTTTGGCTGCGATTGTCGGCTCGGTTGGATATTCCGCAATTGTCGACCTGTCATCGCGCTTCAGCATCGTTGGTCGTTCTGCAGAGGTCACCAACGAGATGCAGTCGACATCGCTTCAGCGAGAGCGATATTTGTTCGATCCTGGCATCGAGAGTGCCAGCGCCACGCGCCAGCGGATCAAGGATCTCAACGCGGCGCTCGAAACGCTTTCTGAAGCGGTAAAGAACGATCCGTTGGTCACGGCCAAGGTCGCGGAAGTCAAGGCGACGGTCGATGAGTTCGCTTCCACATTTGACAGAGTGATTGCACAGACAGATCAGCAGCAACAGCGCCTTGCCACGCTTCAGCGAAGCATTTCGGATCTGGAAGCGCTGGCGGCCTCGATCAATGATGCCGTGGGCAAGGAAGAGAGCCGAATCCGGGTCGCAGCAGACGCGGCGAACAAGGAATTGAGCGCCGCCAATGGGCTGCTCGGCAGCGCGGTCAAACTGCAGCAGGGTGCGAACTCGATCAAAAGCATCCAGCAGGAAAGCGGCGGCGCGTTCCTGGGCGATTTTCTTCAGCAGGCGAAAACTGTCGCTGAAAGCATCGTCGCCGAGACGGAAAAACTCAATGGACAGCAAATAGACGGTTTGGACCCGGCGGTGCTTCCGAAACTCGCCCAGGCAGGCAAACTGCTTGAACAGTCGCTGGACGACATTGGCAGCACCGAGGATTTTAAGAGGAAATTCGACGCGCAAACGATCGTCGGAAAAACGGTCAACGAAATCCTCGCTTTGACCCAAAGCATCCAGGCGCAGACCTTTCCGCTGGTGGATGCCGCCATGAACAAGGCATCAGCATCATCGGCGGAGCTTTCCAAATTCAGGGAACTTGCAGTCCAGGCCGAAACGCTCGGCAGATTGGCGCTCGCTGCCCGCGCCGAAATGCTCAACCTGTTCGGTGGGTTCGGCGATACCGATCCGGCGCCGGTCGAGGGGCAGCTTAAGGGCCTCGTCGCGCTGGAAAAGACCATTGCGACTGCCGCAACCGCACTTCCCTCCATTGCCGACGACGTAAAGCAAATCCCTGTCTCGATTGCGATCTTTGACAAGGCGTTCAGGGAAATGCTTGTTGCGCAGGCCGATCTGGCAAGGGAGCGGGAACAGCTTGCGAAGCTGACGACTGAGGTCAGTTTGAAAATCGATACGCTCAATGCCGAGCAAATTAATACCGCTCATACGGCAGCCGGTTCTGCCACATTCAAAATCGCAGTCACAGTTCTGCTTGCGATTGCCGGCGGCATCTGCCTTGCCGTCATGCTCAACTTCGCCATCAGCCGCCCGATCCAATCCATGACAGACGTCATCCGAAAGCTTGCAAGCGGCGAAAACGACGTCCTCATCCCCGGCATTAATCGTGGGGACGAGATCGGCATCATGGCAAAAGCTGTCCAGGTTCTGCGAGCGACCGCAATCGAAAAACTCTCCCTCGAGGATAGGGCCGAACAAAATCGACGCGAAAGCGAGATCGAGCGTAACAACCGCGAGCGTGAAAAATTACTGGAGGCCACGAAGCTTCAAAAGGCCGTCAATGCCTTGGCTGCCGGTCTCAGACGCCTTGCTGCCGGCGATATCTCCATCGACATTGATGAAAAATTCAGTGATGAACTGGATCGGTTGCGCACAGACTTCAATTCGGCGCAGGCGCATCTTCGCGTCGCCTTGTCTGATGTCGAACGAAGCGCCACTTCCATCCGCTCCAACACGCGCGAACTCGATTTGGCGGTGAATGACCTTTCTCGCCGGACGGAAAAGCAGGCGACGTCTCTTGAGGAGACAGCCGCCGCCTTGGAAGAGATCACGGCCACCGTAAGTGCCTCCGCCGACCGCGCCAACGAAGCCGGGCAGATTGCCGCGAAAACATCCGACGCGACGTCGCATGCGCAGGATGTCGTGCGAAACGCGGTTTCTGCCATGGCCAAGATCGAGCAATCGTCGGAAAAAATCCGACAGATCATCTCCGTCATGGACGATATTGCGTTCCAGACGAACCTGCTCGCGCTCAATGCCGGCGTAGAAGCGGCGCGCGCAGGCGAGGCTGGAAACGGCTTCGCGGTTGTGGCGCAGGAGGTCCGCGAACTGGCGGCAAGATCGGCCACGGCGGCCAAGGAGATCACCTCCCTGATCAACACATCCAACGCGGATGTCACTGCCGGCGTCAGCCTTGTTACGGAAAGTGGTGGGACACTCCAGGAGATCGATCGCTACGTCAACGACATGCACCAACGCGTCAAGGCAATCGCCAATTCCTCTCAGGAGCAATTTGCCAGCATCTCATCGGTAAATTCCGCTGTGCGTTCCATGGATCATATGACCCAGCAAAATGCCGCTATGGTGGAAGAAGCCTCGGCCAGCACGGCAGCTTTGTCAGGGGAAGCCGAACGGCTGCATGACCAGTTTGCGCGTTTTGAACTTGGCGGAACTGAAGTCAAAAATCTTGAAGATGGGGTGACGGCTGCGTAGCGATTCTGGTCGAACGAGAGACCACGGCTAGGACCTTCGCCGGGCCTCCAACGTGGTCGATCCGAAGTCGGCGGAAAGGACCGCGTCTTTCAGTGCGCGGGAATAGGGATGCTGCGGATTGTCGAGGACGGCGCGCGCCTGGCCCTGCTCGACGATTTCGCCTTTGCGCATGATGATGATCTTGTCGCTGATGTAGTAGGCCGTCGCGAGATCATGGGTGATGTAGATGATCGAAAGCCCCAGCTCGCTTTTCAACTGCCCGAACAAATTGACGATCGACATGCGCAGCGATGCGTCCACCATGGAAACGGGTTCATCGGCGACGAGAAGGCGCGGCTGGGGGATGAGGGCACGCGCAATGGCGGTGCGCTGTAGCTGGCCGCCGGACAGTTCGTGCGGGAAACGGCCTTTCACCTCCGCAAGGCTAAGGCCGACATGCGCCAATGCGGCATCGGCTATCCGCTCGATCTCTTGACGATCCGGTCGCTGCGAGCCTGCCGAAAAGTTGCGGGCCGTTTCGAAGAGATAGCGGTCGACCCGTTTCAGCGGATTGAATGCCTCGAAAGGATTCTGCAGAACAGGCTGCACCTCTCTCATGAAGGCTCGGCGCTCGGCTGCGCCATGGATGGCGACGGCTTTGCCGCGGAAATCCAGCTCGCCTGCGGACGGTGTCGTCTGTCCGAGGATCATCGCCGCGATCGTCGATTTCCCCGAGCCCGACTCTCCGACGATCGACAGGATTTCCGGCTCTTCGCTGAGCTCGAAGCTGACATCCTTGACCGCCGTGATCTGGCGCCGGCCGAGGATGCCGCCCTGCCGGAAGATCTTTGTGACATGCGAGAGGGTAAGAAGAGCGCTCAAACCTGGTCTCCCGTAACGGCAAAACAAGCCACGCGCCGGCCGGGCTCCACTGTAACTAGCGGCGGAACTTTCTGCGTGCAGATATCCATTCGCTTCGGACAGCGCGGATGAAACCGGCAACCCTCCGGCGGCATGGCAAGATTGGGAGGACGTCCCTCCAGTGACGGACGCGTCTGGACGTCGCCGATGCGCGGGAGGCTCCCAACCAGATGCTGCGTATAGGGATGGAGCGGCATGTTGAAGAGCTTGCGGGTCGGCGCTTCCTCGACCAGGCGGCCGGCATAGACGATTCCGATGCGGTCAGAGACGGTCGCGTGCACACCCATATCATGCGTGACGAACAGGAAGGACGAACCCATCTCGTGCTGGATTTCGCGGATCATCGAGAGGACATCGCGCTGGACGATGACGTCGAGCGCGGTCGTCGGCTCGTCCGCGATGATAAACTCCGGGGTCAGGATCGT
Source organism: Rhizobium sp. CB3171 (assembly GCF_029714265.1). NCBI lineage: Bacteria > Pseudomonadati > Pseudomonadota > Alphaproteobacteria > Hyphomicrobiales > Rhizobiaceae > Rhizobium > Rhizobium sp. CB3171. The sequence continues at coordinate 54,456 of NZ_CP121653.1, forward strand.
GGCGAGCGCGATGGTCATACGCTGGCGCATGCCGCCGGAGAGTTCATGGGGATAGGCGTCGAGCAGATTTGGATCGAGCTTCAGCCGCTGCAGATGGGTGGCGACTTTGTCGAAAAACTGGTCCCTGCCGACTTTCATATGCCGAAGTGCGAAATCCGTGAAGGAAAGACGGATGCGACGCACCGGGTTGAGCACGTTCATCGAGCCTTGCATGATATAGGACAGATGCAGCCAGCGCAGCGCCATGCGCTGCTCCGGCTTCATGGCATAGATATCCTGCGTGCCGCCGGCGAAATGGAACGTCACCTTGCCTGAGACGACCCTGAGCGGCGGCCGGATGGCGCCGGCGATGGTCTTGATCAGGGTCGTCTTGCCGCTGCTCGACTCCCCGGCAACGCCATAGATCTCGCCGCGGCCGATCGTCAGGCTGATATCGTCGACGGCGCGCACCTCGCGGTCGACGCCGTAGAGGAAGGCGCGGTAGTAGGCTTTCAGATTCTCGATTTCGACCAGGGCATCCATGGCTAACCTCCCATCCGATTGAGCCGGCTGCGCGGATCGTTGTATTCGTTCATCGACATGGACAGCAGGAACAGCGCCAGGAAGAGGAGCACGATGACGGCAACGGGCGCCGCTACCCACCACCATGTCCCGGCGATAAGCGCCGAATGGGCATTGGCCCAATAGATCATCATGCCCATGGTCGGCGTCTCGATATCGGTGAAGCCGAGCACCGAGAGCGTGATTTCCATGCCGATCGACCAGATCATATTGTTCATCGTCGTGGCGAAGACGATCGGAAGCACATAGGGAAGGTGCTCCTCCACGAGGATTTTCCGCATGCTCATGCCGGAATAGACGCTCTGGGTGGTAAATGGTCTTGTCTTGAGGCTGATTGCGACGGAGCGAATGAGCCTTGCATCGTAGGACCAGCCGAGCGAGGCCATCACCACGATGAGAACGCTCCAGGTCATGCTGTCCTTTAGCACGAAGTAGAACAGGATCAGCAACGGAAATTGCGGGATGACCATGACGCTGTCGTTGATCGCCATCAGCACCCGGTCGACCGCGCCGCCAGCATAGCCGGCAACGAGACCGACCACCAGCGATATGATGCGCGAGAGAAAGGCGACGCCGATGCCGAAATAAAGCGTGTTGCGCAGCGCAGTGGCGAGCTGCCAGAAGACGTCCTGGCCGCGCGACGTCGTGCCGAGCCAATATTGGCTATCGGGCGGCATGTCTGGCGGCAGAAGATAGATGTCCGTGGGGCCGTATGGCGAGAAATAGGATACGACTATCAGGCCGACGATGACGGCGAAAAGCAGCAGGCCGCTCAAGAACTCCACGTTTTGCCGCGCGAGGTCGCGGATGATCGTAAACATGCTCTATTCCACCTTGATGCGCGGATCGATAAGCGGGCTAAGGACGTCGATAATGAAGACGGCCGCCGCGACACCGACGATCGACAATGCGCTGAGGCCGAGGACGAGGCTGTAATCACCGGCATGCACCGCTGAAATCAGCAGGTTGCCGATGCCGGGATAGCCGAAGACGATCTCCGTGATCACCGTGCCGTTGAAGATGGCGCCGAGCGACATCGCAAGGCCAGTGAATTGCGGCACCATGGCATTGCGAGCGATATAGGAGCGGAGAATGCGCCTTTTCTGGACGCCGCCGAGTTCGGCAAAGACTACGTAATCCTCGGTGATGATGTTGGAGACCAAGGCACGCATGCCGATCAGCCAACTGCCGGTGCCGACGAGAATCAGCGAAAGCGCCGGCAGGATCGAATGCTTCAGAATGTCCAGGATCAGAGCCAGAGACAGGTTGAGATTGGTGTTCATCTCATAACCGCCGTTGATCGGCAGGATCGGCCACACGTAACCGAAGAGGATGATCAGCACGAAAGCGAAGATATAGTAGGGGATCGGTTGCATGGCGATGAAGATGAGGCTCACGGCCTTGAGCGCCATGTTTTTCCGATAATACCCAGCCAGCGCTCCGACTATATTGCCAAGAATGAATGTGATCAGCGTCGAAACTGTCATGAGCCCAATCGTCCAGGGCAGGGAGCGCAGGATGATTGTGGAGACGGGCGTCGGGAAGGCCGAGAGCGAGGGGCCGAGATCGCCGGTCGCAAGACGGCCCCAGAAATGCAGGTATTGCTGCCATATGGACCCTTCGAGACCGTAAAGCGCACGAAGGGACTGTCGCATCAATTCGACGGCGCGCGGGTCGGACTGACCCATCTGCTGAATCGAGCCGATGCTTTCCTCGACAGGATCGATCGGTGTCAGATGCGTAACGAAGAAGGTCGCGGAAATGCCGATGAAGACCACGAGCAGGAACTGGCCGAACCGCCTCAATAAGAAAACAGGATAAGACGCCATACCGCGGTGTTCCTTGCTGCTGGCACTTGCTTCAAGAAAGTTCGCCGGACCTGCCTAGTGTCCGGCGACAGGTACCTGACGCGGCGGACACCGCGTCAGGGTCGGGAGGATTATGGCTGCGCCGGCTTCAGCTTGACCATCATCAACCGGGAGTTCGCCCAATTGGGAACCGGATCGGTATAAGGATCAGCAATGGTCGGATAGCCTTTCCAGTAGGTGGTATCCATCGACGTGAAGACGTTGTAGGACATCAGCGGAATGGTCGGCATTTCACGGGCCACCAGTTTCAGATAGTCGTTGCCCAGTTCGATGCCCTTGGGATCGTCGGCGCTGACCTTGCGAATGCTCTCGATGATCTTATCGAGCTCGGGATTGGACCAGCGCTGCCAATTGCGCGGCGGCTGGTTTTCACCCTTCTTGGCAACGAATTCCGAATGCCAGCTATCGAGGAAGAAAGAGAGGTCGGGATCGCCGCCCCAGGTTTCGACGCTCCAGGCGATCGCCACCTGGAAGTCACCCGGCTGGAGTGACGTCTGCCACAGGCTGGTGGACGGAACGGCTTTGGAATCGATGCCGAAAGCGGCCCATTGCTGGGCAATCAGCGTGCCGGCGCGGGTGAAGACCGAGCGGGTGTCGCCTTCGACACTCATGCGGATCTTGAACGGCTGGCCATCTGGCGTCATCCATTTGCCGCCAGTCTTCTTGAAGCCTGCCTTTTCCAGAAGCTCGGCTGCAGCCTGGGGATCCGGCTTCCACCAGCCGTAGCCGAACGCGGTGTTGATGGCTGCCGGATCGGTCGGGATCTGGTCCTTGAATTTCGGCTGCTTGCGCAGGATATCGGCGATCTGTTGGCCGACCGTCGGGTCATAGGGCTTGATCTTACGCTTGCCGGTATCGATCTCGAACGTCTTGAGCCAGTCCTGCAATGGCGCCTGGTAATCCTTCATGGCGATGGCCGTCGGCGGAACGCCAAGCGCCGAAAGAGTGGCGGCGCCACGGTAGCTCGCCATATCCACGGCCTTGATGTCGATAAGCAGCGCGAGCGCCCAGCGCACATCCGGATTCTGGAAGGTGGGATCCTGCGTGTTGAAGATCACGGCAGGAAGCGTCGGGTCGGGATGAGCGAAGGGGAAGCCGGGGAACCAGCTATCGACTGTCTTGGATTTCTCCTTGAGCGTGAACATGCCCTCGGGCGTGTTGTCATGGATAATATCCAGATTGTGCTCGATCTGAGCGATGGTGCGTTTATCCGGCGGGCCTGGATCGACATAGGTGACATATTTCGGCGCCGGCTCGCCGAAGCGGGCAAGCGAGGTGCGCTGCCAGTCGTCGCGCTTCTCCCAGGTGTACCATTTGCCTTGGGGATCATAGGCCTTCAGCTTATAGGCCCCGAGCGAGATGGGATTGGCGAAATCATACCGAACCGGATCGGCCACTTTCTCGAAAATATGCTTCGGCATGATCCAGGCGCCGTTCCAACGAACGGTGAAGAGCGCGTGAAAGCGGGAATTGGGCTTCTTGAGTTTGAAGACGACGGTATAGGGATCGGTCGCCTCGACGCTTGCCACCTGCACAGAGAAGGCCGCACTCCAAACCATGCCGGGATGGTCCATCTGCGTCTTGACGGTATAGACCACGTCGTCGGCGGTGAATTCCACGCCGTCGCTCCAATAAAGCCCCTTGCGCAGCTTCACGGTCATCTCGGTGAAGTCGGCATTATATTGCGGCTTGTCGGCAGCCAGGGAATTGTCCCAGGTCGAGCCGCCAAGTCCCTGTTCGGGATCGATATACCAGAGCGTATCCATGGTCAGTTGCTGCAGGCCGGTCGAAACGCCGCCGCCGCCATTGACCCAGATATTGAACCAGCCGGGATTCTTGATCGTCCCTTCCGGATTCTCGACGATGAGCGTCTCCTTGCGCGGCAAGGAGGTATAGTCATCGGCCTTCGCTGCCGCCATCAGGCCAAGTGTGGCCAGGGCGACGCCGAATGCAAGCTTCTTCCAATGCTGCATGATCTCCTCCCTTTGAGAGCGACGAGAGAGCGGCCGCAGGGACGCCTGGCACGTCGCAGTTTGTCGGTTCGCAGCCGCGTCAGGACCGAGCAAGTCAGGTCCTGGGCTTCTGCGAACCATTCCTCCGGCTCGGTTGCCTCCTCGCAACGCGCGCCGGATATGCCTCGGTCAGGGCCGGTAGCCCTGCCGGCAAATGGTCGTCACACCGACAGCCGGATGACGCTGTAGGACAGCGGCTTCAGCGCCGCCCGCAGCCTGCCATCCTCGATTTTTGCGGTTTCGACATGGACCGGGACGACCGTTTCCGGCCGCGTGGCGGTGTTGACCGCCTGCAGGTCGCCGTGGGTCATCTCCACCTGCTCGACAATGCGGGCATTTGCAAAGCCGTCCAGGCGGGCGTCGAAATCGAGCGCGGTCTGCGTGTGGCGGTTGACGGCGAAGAAGGTCAGGGTCTTGCCGTCGTCGGAAAGAACGGCTGACGCATCGAGATACGGAACGTCGTTTGCCTCGTCGCAATCGTAGGTCGGACCGTCGGTGATCAATTGTAGCGCCGATCCACGCCCATATTTCGAGGCGAAATAGAAGGGATAGTAAATCGTCTGACGCCAGGCCGGGCCGCCATCCTCGGTCATGATCGGGGCAATGACGTTGACGAGCTGGGCGATGCAGGCGATGCGCACGCGATCCGAGCGGCGAATGAAGGTGTTGAGAATGCCGCCCACCTGCAGAACGTCTTCGAAATTATAGACGTCTTCCAGCAAATGCGGCGCATCCGGCCATTCATCACGAGCAAGGATCTCCTTGTCCTGCTGGTTGGAATGGTACCAGACATTCCACTCATCGAAGGAAATGCCGATCGTCTTCTTCGACCGCTTCTTCGCCTTGATATAATCGATGACGCCACCGATGGTGACGATGTAGCGGTCGAGCTTTTCGGCCTTGGCCAGATAGTTGAGCGTGTTCTTTTCGCGATTGGCGAAATACATGTGCAATGAGATATGATCGGCGCTGTCATAGCACTGGTCCAGAACCTGCGCTTCCCAATCGGGATAGGTCTTCATGTCAGAATTCGACGAGCCACAGACGACCAGTTCCAGAGATTTGTCGAAGCCGCGCATGGCCTTCGCCGTCTCATCGGCCAGCCGGCCATATTCATAGGCTGATTTGTGGCCGACTTGCCAAGGGCCGTCCATCTCGTTGCCGAGGCACCACAATTTGACATCATGGGGATTTGTCCAGCCATGCTTGCGGCGCAGGTCCGACCAATAGGTGCCGCCGGGATGATTGCAATATTCGAGGAAATTGCGAGCTGCATCCAGGCCGCGCGAGCCGAGATTGACGGCAAGCATCGGCTTGGTATTTGCCTTCTTGCACCAGTCGACGAATTCGTTCACGCCGATCTGGTTGCTTTCGCGGGTGCGCCAGGCAAGGTCGAGACGGACCGGGCGCTCCGAGCGCGGGCCTACTCCATCTTCCCAATTATAGGCCGATACGAAGTTGCCGCCGGGATAACGGCAATAGGGCGTATCGAGCTGGCGAACGAGATCGATGACATCGCGCCGGAACCCGTGCTCATCGGCAGTCGGATGTCCGGGCTCGTAAATGCCGCCGTAAATCGCCCTGCCGAGATGTTCGAGGAACGAGCTGTAAAGTCTGGAATCGATGGTCGCGACCTGGAAATCGCGATGGACAATGACGTTCGCCTTCAACGAACCCTCCCATTTATGCATCAGATTTCTTGTTTTCTTGTATCTATCTTGATAGCGATAAATGGCAGTGTCAATTGTGCCGCGCTTTTGATTTTTCCCGTGCAAATTCCTGAAAAATCTATTTAATTACAAGTAGTTCTCCTTGCGGATGGGTGGCTTGGAACGGGAAGAGAATGCGGTTAATAATCAGGATTTCCGATATCTATCTTCAAACATACAGCCGCATGACGATGTCTCGGCCATAATTTCCAAAGCCGCGGCCGAAAATATTGACCCCGCCGGTGTTGCTGGCATTTTCGGCGATGCCGATGCGGAGCCGGATGGAGGAATGTTGGGCAAGGGCGAGGTCGCTGACGGTGACATTGGAGGCGGCCATGCCGTCGATGAAGGTGCCGCGGGTGGAAATGCGCCAGGTCTTCAGCTTTCCGTATTGCGAACCCTCGAGCTTCCACCATGCGGGCGTAAAAGCACCACGCTTGTCGCCATAGTCGCCCGGCGAGGTCCAGGTTCCAATCGCCATTCCATTAACCCAGAGCGTAATGTCGGAGGGCCAGTCGGGATTGGTGCCCGGCACTTCAGAAGACAATTCCATCGAAAATTCGATGGCGCGCACGGTCTTGTTCAAGACCTTGGCATTATTGGGGAATTTATACTCGACATGCCCTCTGCCAAACCAGATGAGACCCGCCTGCATGCGTTGTGGATCCAAGAAATAGTCGGGCACGTCGAGAAGGCCGAGCACAGTTTCGGTGGAGCAGAGACCACAGGGCGCATGAATGTCACAGCTCGTATAGAGACCGACCGGCATCGCAACCTCGATGAAGTCGTCCTTCTGAACGGTCGTGTCCTGGAAACTGATCAGAATTTCATTATAAATCGCGGAGCAAATTTTTTGATTGCCCTTGCGTGCCTTGGCAAGACGGGATTCAACCAGTCCCGCCTCTTCCAAGATCTGAATGCCGGTGGCGACCGTTGACTGAGGCAAAGAGAGCGTTCGCGCCATGTCATTAACGTTCATCGGCCCTTTTGAGCAAAGCAACTTGAGGAGTTGTATGCGTACAGGCGCCGAGAGCGCTCTTATAGCATTCTCGTTCTCGCTGGCGTCGATGGTCAAGAACGAGTGTTCCATTACGCTCCCCAGTATTCTCGAAATTACGTTTTATATCTGAAATCTCGATGTATCAAGACTGACTGGCTAAAATTGACTTCAGTGTCAGTGCCGACGGCTTTTATTTTTTCCAACTATAGGGGCAGCATCTTCAGAAGCTCAATCGACGATTATCCATTGGAAATCTGTTGCTTGATAGACTGCTGACGTTCACAGGCGCCCGCTAGAGGCGCAGGATAGTGGCTCCGATCAGGATGATGAGGAATGCCGGTGGCAAAAGGACGGCTGGCAGGAGCCAGATGCCGAAAAGCGAGTCCGCCTGCGCTTGGTCGGGATGAGCGGGATCGTAAAGGATCGGGAGCTTGGAAAATTTGCATCCGCGATATAGCGCTCTTTGGCTCGCCGATCTCATTGTGTCTGCTAGAAGTAAAAATCTGACAGAAGGTGAGCTGGATGGTGAAATGGCAAGCTAAAGATTTCGGCCCGGACAGCGTTGTCCTTGACGCTGACAAGCTGTCGCGACCGGTTACCGCTGAAGAGCTGGGAAATCAGCTAGTTCGTATCAATCGACTCTGCACGATTCTGTCGCATGTTCTCGATGCGGCAGACATAGCAGTGACGGATCGGGAACGCCTTTGGTCGGAGATCGAGGGGTTTCAGGATCAAAACTTCGAGGCGTACAAAAGTTTGCTCGCGAGCGAATCCCCCGAAGGAGGCCGGACCAGCCCGCCCAAATAAGCAAATGGCCCGTTGAGATGGGATGCAGCAACGGCTATCTGCTGCTAGACCCCCAGCGGATACTCCGCGAACAACAAGGCATAGCCCCCGCATGATCCCAGATTTCCTCGTCACCCATTCCGGCGGTTTCCATGCCGACGAACTGTTGTCCAGCGTCATCCTGACCCGGCTTTTTCCGCAGGCGCGTCTCATCCGCAGCCGGATGCCGGAATGGACCACCCCCGGCCCAGACCGTATCATCTACGATGTGGGCGGCAGATATGACGCCGCCGCGCAGATCTTCGATCACCATCAGCGCGGTGCGCCGCTGCGGGAGAGTGGCCAACCATACAGTTCGTTCGGTTTGATCTGGAAGCATTATGGCCGTGATTACCTCGCCGCCTCGGGTCTTCCCGAAGCGCATATCGAGGCGGTACATGCCTCCTTCGATGCTAGTTTTGTGCTGCCGGTCGATCTCGTTGACAATGGTGCGCTCAGCCCCTCCGTTGCGGGAGCGCTGGCTGGGCTCACGTTGCCGGCGCTGCTGGAAACCTTAAAGCCCGTTTTTGACGAGGCAAACCCCGAGGCCGAAGATCGCGGTTTCCAAAACGCTCTTGCCATTGCCCGAAGTTTCGTCGAGGCGAGGATAGCCCAAAGCGCCGCAAAGTTGCGGGCCGAGGCGCTCGTGCACCAGGCAATCATGGATGCAGGCAAGGGGCGCATTCTGGAACTCCCAATGGGAATGCCCTTCCGCCCCGCCATCGTGAAGGCAGGCGCCGATCACCTGCTGTTTGTCGTTCACCCGCGCGAAAATGATTGGTGTCTGACCGGCATCCGCCGAGCGGATGAGGGGTTCGAGCTGAGGGCAGACCTGCCTGCCTCTTGGGCGGGCTTGACCGATCGCGATCTGGAGGCGGCTTGCGGCATAGAGGGCGCGAGCTTTTGCCACAGCGGCCGCTTCATCGCCGCCGCCAGGACCCGCGAGGCTGCACTCGCCATGGCCGAGCTGGCGGTGACGGAGGCTGAAGTCGGTGTGACCGGCTGACGCTTGCCAGGCAGATGATGGAGCGGTGCCTAGTCGGCGCGCTCGTTCTGAAAGCCTTACCTGATCACTCGTTATCGGCCGGCTTATCGTCCCGCATTTCGCTTTCGCAATTGCCTATGAATTTGCTTTAAAGGGCGGAATGGTAGACTTGACGCAAAGGGACCAATTGTTCGGAGCCTTGCAAGTTCATCACGCCGAGAACATGGGATGGGCAGCGGCGTGACCGCTGCCCATCCCGGATTTCCCAGACCGAAGTTGTCTCAATGCAGAACCGCTAGCCACTGAGACGGAAGGCGATGATTTCCAGCGTCGTGGCCTGACTGGCGGCTGAAGGTGTTGCTTCGATCAGAAGTCTTCCCATTCCTTTACAGCGGCGGCAGTTGCCGTCTTTCCGCCGAAGACGCGGGAGAGCTTGTTGCTGAGGGCGCGGGCCGGAGAGGCAACAGGCTTGGTCGTTTCGCGGACGGCACGCGGGCCGACGGCGTCTTCAAGCCTAAAGTTGCCAATGAGATCCCGTAGCTTCGCGGCCTCCTGCGTAAGATTGGAAGCCGCAGCGGTCGATTGCTCCACCATGGCGGCATTCTGCTGCGTCGTCTGATCCATCGAATTGATCGCCGTGTTAATCTCGGCAAGACCCGTCGACTGCTCCTTTGCGGACACGGCGATCGCATTCATGTGATTGTTGATCTGGCCAATGAAGCCGCCGATGACGTTTAGCGCCTCGCCGGTATCGCGCACCAGCTTGACGCCGCTTTGCACTTCGGTGGTCGACGTTTGGATCAGGCCCTTGATCTCCTTTGCCGCCTGCGCCGAGCGCTGAGCAAGCTCGCGCACTTCCTGTGCGACGACCGCAAAGCCCTTGCCCGCTTCGCCTGCTCGGGCTGCCTCCACTCCGGCGTTGAGCGCCAAAAGGTTGGTCTGGAAAGCGATCTCGTCGATAACGCCTATGATGTTGGAGATTTGCTGCGAGCTCTCCTCGATCCGCCGCATCGCCTCCTCGGCATGAGAAACCACTTCAGCGGATTTCTGCGCGCTCTGATTGGCCTGGCTGGCGACAGTGCGGGCCTCTTCCGTCAGCTTTGTCGACGAACCAACGTTGACGACGATCTCGTCGAGCGCGGCGGCGGTTTCTTCGAGTGAGGCGGCCTGCTGTTCCGTCCGTCTGGAGAGATCCTGTGCACCCGACGAGATTTCGCGCGTGCCATTGTTCATGGCGCCAATGCTGTCCGCGATCGTCGAAAGTGCGGCGCCAAGCTGCTGGACCGACTGATTGAAGTCCCGGCGCAGCGGCTCGAAATCCGGTGCGAAGGCCTCATTGATCTGGAAGGCCAGATCGCCGGCGGCAAGCCGTTTCAGACCTGAGGCGAGATTGTCAGAGGCAAAGCGCAATTGTTCGGCTTCACGCTCCGTGCGGCGCTGGAGTTCGGCGCGTTCGGCTTCCTGATGGCCGCGAGAGGCGGTAGCCTCTTCTTCGAGGCGCCGGTTGGCGACGGCATTCTGTTGGAAGACCTTAACGGCTTCATACATGGCGCCTATTTCGTCTCGACGCGTCACGGAGGCGATATCGACATTCATGTCGCCATCAGCGAGCCGGCGCATTGCTGAGGTCATCAGCTTGATGGGCTTGGCAACGCCGATCATCAACGCGATCGCTGATGCAAACAAGACAAGAACAACGCTTGCGCCGACGATCAAAGAGATCGTTTCCGCCGTTGAAACCGAGGCCGCCAGCGCAGCTCTTGCCTCCTGCGTAAAGTGGCGAGCGTTCTGGATCGAGGCGTCCGTTGCCGTGTGCGTGCGCTCCATAACCTGGTTGATATCCACCTCGGAGACGACGCCCAACGCCGCTTCGACTTCTGCCAGGCTCAACGGCGAGCCATTCTTCTTGGCCATGGCTTCGGTCAAAGCGGAGGCACGTTTTGTTATGAGGCCATCATACTCCCGCAAACCATTGCGGATGTCCTTCAAGACATCAGGCTTCAGAGCGATACTGATGGGCTGCTCAAGGCCATCCCATGCTTGTTGGTCGCTGATTTTGGCTTGGCTGAGCGAAGCTTCAACTTCCTTTGCCGTCGTAGCAGAGCCGATTTCATGAGCGGCTGTCCGCATTTCCGCGAGAGATACCGCGGCAGTCTGAATGCCGTTGAGAATCGTTTGTTCACGAGAAACGGCCGCATTCGCCGAACTGATTTCACCGCTGGCGATCTGCTGATTTATGAGAATACCGATGATCAGTACAATTCCGATACCCGACGAAAGCGCAAGCTTCGTACCGATCTTAAGGTTTGCCGAGAAAGACATATGAATCCTTTGTGTCTTCACCGCCGGCAGCCTCCTCCCTTGAAGCCGGGCGTATTGAATGATTTTCAGTTAGAGACGAAAGAAGAAGTGAGCCTTCACGCGTTCTGCGTGGGCCGCATGTCAGCGTTAATTGAAAGATGCGGCGCATCAGTCACATCGCCCTTCAGAGACGCGCAAAGAGCCTCCAAATAATATGCCGCGTTGCTCAGCATCTCACGCTTGCGCGCCAGCAACTGTAAGAGGTCAGGTGCTTCGGGCGCCGTGGAAAAGGTATCCGAGGCTTGGACGTCTGGTCGAGCGCGGTTCTGGGCTGGAAATGGAATGAGGTTAGGCACGACGTTCTCCGGGAACGAAGGAGACAGGGGTGCCGTCATCGGCCCTCTGAAGGTAGTGGAGAAAAGCCGCCACAAATCATTTGCGCAGCGCGAATAGGCTTTCGATTATGCCGGAGAGCAGGAGATTGTCCTTGGAAGACAACCGCGTCTCAGCAACTGCGCCTATGCACTCACGAATTGACGCGAACCCTTAACAAAGATTGGATTTTCGTGGATGCGCCTCGGTTCTCACAACCTCAAGTGAACTTTGCTGCTCAATCTGGATATGTTGGCGGAAACTGGACACGATGGCGCGATCCCATGGTGGTAAGAGCGATCATGAAATAGTGCCGCATTTCGCGGCAGTAAAAACTAAAGGATCGCTATGGCGTGACGAGATTCAGTCCGAACTGTCGCCAGGAAGAACCGCTTAGAGACCGGCCTTAACATTCCGTTCTTTCAAGGAGGCGCTACTGGTACTCGCGGTGCAGATTCTTGGTGTTCCAGAGAGTTGGCCGACACAGAGGCACTCGTCGGGCTTTGACGGCCGTCAGAATATCGGATGCCCCCGTGCCGTTTGCTGCTCGGCGGTTTGTTTGCGCCCACGCAGACTTCCGAAATCTCGACGCCGACCAAATAATATCTGGACGAAGTTGCCATTTGACCTGCCATTGCCTTTCAAGCGGTCCACGCACAAACGAATAATCATATGTCAGACAATATCCTGGTGAAATCCTCGCTGCGATTTCATGGCTCAACCTTCGACGATATGGTCGAAATATACACGAAAAACTTCGGTCCCTTTGAGGCCAGCCAGTTGGGCCGGGGGGCAGATTTCCTTTGGCAGGCCGACTTCCATACCGGAGGGGCAGCAACCTTGGTCACCAGTCACTACCAGGTTGAATGGCAAGCACGTCCTCTGGCCGAAATGCCTGAGTGGCTATCGATTGCGGTACCTCGCATCGGAGGCTGGGGCGTAGCGCTTGGTCGCCGAGTGATTGACGTCAAGCCGGGCCAGGTGCTGCTTGTCAATAACAAGCAGCCGGAACGTTTCTTTCTGCAAGGTGCGCCGAATATGTCCGATGTGCTCCGACTGGACTGGGCGGTCATGAAGCAAACGGTTGCAGCAATGTTTGAGATGCCATTGAATGGCTCACTTGATCTGACGCCGATCCTGGATCTGTCCACGTCAGCCGGTCAATTGGTCGGAAATCTCGTGCAAACGATCATTGCGGGTATGCGCTACAACGGACCGCTCATTCAATCTCCGATGGCGATGTCGTATATGGTCAACGCGCTCGCCGATTTGATATTGCGGACGACGCCACATCAGCTATCTCACCTATTAGCCAAGAAGCCCCACCTGGTTGCTCCCCGGCATGTTCGACGTGCCATCGACTTCATGCACGCAAACATTGACCGGCCAATAACGATGCAAATGGTCGCCGAGGCTGTTGGTGTTTCCATTCGCGCGCTGGAAGGGGGCTTTCGGGCTTTCAGGGAAACAACCCCAATGGCTTATCTGCGGGGGATTCGTCTGCAAGCCGCCCGGGCAGATCTTCTGGATCAGTCCAACCGCACGTCGATCAAAGAAATATGCTTGAAGTGGGGCTTCTTCCATTTCGGAAGATTCGCGGTGACCTATCGGCAGACATTTGGAGAAACTCCATCGGAGACGAGGAAGCGCTCAGGAGCTGAAGGCTGAGTAAGCATATGACAATCCACAAACGTCTTTAGACCCGATCTCCGGGCTGGTTCACTCCAGGGGAAAGTGGCAGGCAACCCCATGGTTCGTCGAGGTTTCAGTCAAAAGCGGGCGGCTTTCATGGCAGATATCTCGGGCAAAGGCACAGCGGGTCGAGAATTTGCAGCCCTTGGGAGGGTTGAGCGGGCTTGGAATTTCGCCCTTGAGCAGGATGCGCTCGCGTCTGCCCCCTTTATGCGGCTGCGGAATGGCTGAAAGCAGCGCCTGGGTATAAGGATGGCGCGGGGCGGCGTAGAGCGTGTCGGTCTCGCCGATTTCCACGATGGAACCGAGATACATGACGGCCACGCGGGTCGAAACCTGGCGAACCACGGGAAGATCGTGAGCGATGAACAAATAGGTGAGGTTCAGCCGCTCACGGAGGTCAGCGAACAGATTGATGATCTGCGCCTGTACCGAAACATCGAGTGCGGAGACCGGTTCATCGGCGACGATCAATTGCGGTTCGACCGCCAGCGCCCGCGCAATGCCGATCCGCTGGCGCTGTCCGCCTGAAAATTCATGCGGATAACGATCGAGATATTCAGGCCTCAGACCCACCAAAGTCATGAGTTCGGCAAGGCGATCCTCGACTTCGGAACCAGTGCGGATCGCGTGGACCTTCAGCACTTCGCCGAGGATATCGCGGACCCTGCGGCGCGGATTGAGCGAGGAGGAAGGATCCTGGAAGATCATCTGCATTTTGCGCCGCACGGGCTTCAGCGCCCGCGCATTCGCCTTGCCGATCTCGATGCCCTCGAAGGTGAGGCTGCCGGAAGTGACGTCGTAAAGCCGGGTCATGCAACGACCCAAGGTGGACTTGCCGGAGCCGGATTCGCCGACCAGGCCGAGCGTCTCGCCCGGAAACACGTCGAGGCTGATCTGGTCAACGGCATGCAATATCCGGCCTGAGCCCGGCATTATGGTCTTACCGACGACGAAATTCTTGGTCAGTTGGTGAGCCGAAAGGAGAGGCTTTCGCATTTGCTCGGTGCTCACGCCGCCACCTCCAGGGAAAGAACGGTCCGGCGCAGGCTTTCCCGCTCGTCGCCGTCGAGCACGCAGAGCCCGGCTTGATCCTCAAGCCGTCTGAGCGGCGGACGCGCGTTGCATTCAATACGGGCAAATCGACAGCGCGGCGCAAAACCGCAGCCCTCGGGTATGTTTTCGGGTGTGGGCGGCATGCCGCCGATCGAGATCAGCCGCTCGGGTCTTGGGCCGGTCAATGGCGGGATCGAGGCCATAAGGCCCCAGGTATAGGGGTGAAGGGGGTGGGAAAAGATAACTTTCGCCGGACCGCTTTCCACGATGCGGCCGGCATACATGACCGCGACCTGATCGGCCACTTCGGCAACGACACCCATATCGTGGGTAATCAGGATGATCGCCGATCCAAAATCCTTGCGCAGCCGAAGCAGAAGATCGAGCACTTGCGCCTGGACGGTCACGTCGAGCGCCGTGGTCGGTTCATCGGCGACGATAAGCGCCGGATTGCAGGAGATCGCCATCGCAATGACGGCGCGCTGGCGCATGCCGCCGGAAAGCTGGTGCGGATAGCGCCCGACGGCCTCCGCCGGATTTGCGAAACCCACCTCCGCCAAAAGTTCGATCGCGCGTTTGCGTGCTGCCCGAGCGGAGAGTTTTTCATGAGCGCGGATCTGCTCTTCTATCTGCCAGCCGATCGTATAGACCGGGGTCAGCGCGGTCATCGGATCCTGCGAGATCAGGCCGATGCCCTTGCCGCGAATGCTTCGCATCCGGCTGGCCGGCAGTTCGAGAATGCGCTCGCCTTGAAAGGCAACCGCGCCGTCGACCCTGGTGGTCTTCGCATCGTGAAGGCCGAGGAGCGACAGAAGCGTTACCGATTTTCCAGAGCCGGACTCGCCGACAATGGAGAGAATTTCGCCCTGGCGAACCGAAAAGGAGACGTCGTCTACAGCCTTGACGAGGCCCTTGTCGGTCGCAAATGACACGGTAAGACCCTTGACGTCCAGAAGCAGAGGCTTGTTGGAACCGGTCATCGTCAACTCCCTCTCACGCGCGGATCGATCAGCACGTAGATGATGTCCACGCACGCATTGGCGAGGACGACGAAAAAGGAGGCATACATCACCGTGCCAAGAATCATCGGCAGATCCAGATTGAGCAGCGCCTGATAAGTCAGCCGTCCGACACCGTTGAGGCCGAAGACAACTTCGGTAAGCAATGCGGCGCCGCCAACCAGTGCGCCGAAATCGAGGCCGAACATGGTAACGAACGGGATCAGCGACGTCCGGAGCGCGTGCCTGAGCATTACCCGCGCCGGGCTCAGCCCCTTGGCACGAGCGGTGCGGATATAATCTTCGTGATAGGCTTCCACCAAGTTGGCGCGCAGGACGCGGCCGTAAATCCCGATATAGAGCGTCGCCAATGTGATCCACGGAATGATCAGCGTCTTGAACCAGCCCAGCGGATCTTCGAAAAGCGGCTTGTAGCCGAGTGCGGGCACCCAGGAAAAAAGCCAGGTATCGTGAAGGCGGCTCTGGGAGATCAGATTCATTACCTCGCCAAGCCAGTAGACCGGCATGGAAACGCCGACAAGCGCAAGCATCATCAGCCCGCGATCGAGTAGGCTGCCCCGTGTCATGGTGGCTACGACGCCGGTCACCACGCCGCCCAGAATCCAGAGAACTGCCGCGCCGAAGACGAGCGACAAGGTCACCGGCGCCGCGACGGCGACTTCCGGCACCACGCGCATGCCGCGATTGACGTAAGAGGCCAGATCCTGCGTCACGAAAAGCCGCTTCATCATGATCGCATATTGCACGGGCAGCGGCCGATCGAAGCCGAATTCGGATCGGATGGCCTGGATAGTTTCCTGAGAGGCATTGCGGCCGGCGATGCGGGCAGCCGGATCGGAGCCGGGCGTCGCAAAGAAGATCAGGAAGACGAGCGCCGAGATGCCGAACATCACGAAGATCATCTGGGCGAAACGCTGGAAGATTGCGACAAACATCCCGGCTCCTCAGACAATCTTGGTGCGCGGATCAAGCACATCACGGATGCTGTCGCCGACCACGTTGAGGGAGAGGACGGTGAGCGCGATGACGATGCCGGGCGCGAGCGCCACGGCCGGGCGCGTATAAAGCAGCGTCTGCCCATCCTGAATGATTGTTCCCCAGCTCGCATCCGGCGCCTGTACGCCGATCGAAAGAAACGAAAGCGACGACTCGGTGACGATGTTGAGCGCCATCATCAGCGGTATGAAGACGATGAGCATGGTCGACACGTTCGGCAAAATGTCCTTGAGCAGAATGCGCCAGGCTGGAATACCGAGCCCGACCGCCGCGAGCACGAATTCACTCTCCTTGAGCGCGAGCACCCGGCCGCGAACGGGTCGTGCGACATAGGGCACGTAGATGATGCCGATGATGCCGATCGGCAGGAGCAAACTGTCGGCAGTGATTTCAATCGGCCCGATCACGACGCCCTTCGAAATCATCACGATCGAAAGCGAGATCGCCAGCAGATAGACGGGAAACGCCCAGAGAATGTCGAGAATGCGCGAAAGCACGATATCTGCGAGGCCGCCGAAAAAACCCGCAGATATGCCGATGGCTGCGGCCAGCACGAGACAGACGGCCGTCGCAGCCGATGCGATCAGCAGGGAATTCCTTCCGCCATAGAGGAGGCGGGCGGCAACGTCGCGACCCTGCGTATCGGCACCGAGGAAATATTGCGTTCCCCAGGTCGGCCCGATCGGGGTCACGCCGAGGCCCAGCCCCTCGGTAGAGGCCTGCATGATCTTCATCTTTTTGCCGTCGACCGTGACCTTGCCGCTCAGGTTGGAGCGGAACGGATCCGTGCCGGCGATATCGGCGGCGTAGAACGGCGCGGCAAGGCTCGACAACACGATCACGAGGAGCAGGAAAACGGCGGCGATCGTTGGCTTGTCGCGTTTCAGGAGCCTCCAGGCCCGCCGCCAGGGACCGGCGCCGCTACGCGTCGCAACGGCGTCGAGCCTTTCGATCTCGGAAGATGGGGTATCGGCCAAGGCGTTCATCTCGCTTTCCCGCACGGGTCATATACAACAGGCACGCATGCAGGCGGCGGCGCTGATCGCGCCGCCGCCTGATGGTTACTTCACCCAGGATTGGGAGATGACCCAGCGGTTCTGCTTGTTGAAGGCATAATTTCCGAGGCGGGCGGAGGTGAAATTCACGCTCTTCGGCGTGAACAGCGGCGCCAGCGGCGCTTCAGCCATATAGGCCTTGTCGATCTTGGCCCATTCGGCATTGGCGGCTTTCTCATCGGTCAGCGAAAGGGTCATGGCCGCCTTCATCTTGGCGTCGAGGTCCTTATTGCAATAGCCGGCGATATTGATCGAGGAATCGCTGCCTTTGTTGAAGCTGCTGCAGGAGAGCAGCACATTCAGAAAGTCCGACGCGGCCGGATAATCCATATACCACTGGGTAACGCTGATCTGGACGTTATTGTTGGTATTCTGGATGTATGCGAACTCGATATTGGGTGAGATCGCCTTCATCGAGGCATCATAGCCGAGCTCGTTGAGGACGCTCTGAATATAGGTGCCGATGCCGCGTGCAACGGCGTTGTCTTCGGCGATCACCGTCACCTTTTGACCCTTCGTGCCCGATTCCTCGACCAGTTGCTTGGCCTTGTCCATATCTGCCTCCGACCATTTCGGGCCGGGGTCCTTGGTATAGATGCAGTCATCGACATGACCGGGGAAGTCGGGCGGCAGGATCTGGCAAGTCGGCTGTGCCAGCACTTCCCCCCCGAAGAGCCCGACGAGTGCGTCACGATCGAGCGCATAGTTCAGGGCCTGGCGCGCCTTGATATTGTTGAAGGGCGGCAGATTGACGTTCATCGGCGCGTACCAAAAGGCCGCGAGCGGATCGATGCGAACCTGCTTGGCGTATTTCGAGCCGATCTCAGGCAGGCGATCCGTCGGCGGCGTGTCGAACATCCAGTCCACCTGACCATTGATCACGGCATTGATGCCGGCTTCCTCGGTCATGCCGAACTTATAGTCGATTTCGTCGGCATAGCCGTCCGGCTGCGCATCGACGCTCCATTCCTTGAAATAGGGATTGCGCTTCAACACCATCTTTTCATTTGGGTTGTAGCTTTCGATCATGTAGGCACCGGTTCCCGGTATGGGGCTCGTGCCGGCATCCTTGGCGGGCGTATCGGCTGGGACGATACTCGCATGCGGTACCGCAAGCTTGGCGAAAAACTCCGAATCCGCCGCGGTGAGATTGATAGTGACTGTGCCAGCCTTCTCGTCGGCAATCACACCGCCATCAAGCGTGCAGGTATCACCATCCGCCATGCATTTATCGGCGCCGACGATACCATTGTAGAAACTGCCCATGGTTGGGCCCTTGACCTTGAAGATCCGCTGAAACGAGGCCACGACATCGGCCGGCGTGACGTCCTTGCCGTTCCAGAACTTGATGCCCTTGCGGATCTTGAAGACATAGGTTTTCCCGTCATTCTTGATCTCGGGCATTTCCTCGGCGATCGCGGGCACGATCTTGAAACCTTCCGTGCCGCCCGCCTGCTTGAACTTGACGAGGCCGTCATAGCTCATCTGGTAGATCTGCCAATACTGGGCCGTATAGTTGAGCATCGGATCGATGGTGCCGGCCGCCGAAACGGCCGAAAGCGTCATCGTGCCGCCGCGATGCTGAGCCATGAGTGCGGCCCGGTCCTCGGCATGGGCTACCCCCGAAAGCATGGTCTGGGCGATAAGAAGGCCGGCGAGAGCCGCCCCCGCGCGGAAAAATGTTGTTGTTCGTGTCATCATGATTGTCTGTTCCCTCTTATTATAAATGGTTCGATACCGCTGCTATTTACGACCGGTCCGTTGACAGTCTCTTGCTTTCACGGCGCTTTCTCATTCAGAAATGCGCCAATCTCGGCCATGCAGGCCGCGCGTTCCTCGACATGCGGCATGTGGCTAGACTGTTCAAAGATCCGCCAGCGCACATCCGGGATTTCATCGGCATAGGGTTGCACACAAGCCTCCGTCGCCTCGTCGTAGCGACCAGAGATCAACAGCGTCGGGACATCGATGGTCGAAAGACGACCGACGATCGACCAATCCTTCATCGTGCCAATGACATGGAATTCGTTGGGGCCGTTCATCGTGTAGTAGACGGTCGGGTCCTCGGCTATGGCATCGAAGGTGCGCTTTACCTCCGGCGGCATGGGGACGACGCGGCAGACATGGCGCTCGTTGAAAACGTCTGTTGCCTTGACGTATTCTGGGCTGCCCGTGGTGCCGGCCAGTTCATGCTTGAGCAGCGTGGCCTGCACGTCGGCCGGCAAGGCTTCGCGAAGGCGATTGGCCTCGGAAATCCAGGTTTTCATTGCCGCGGGCGAATTGGCGATCACGAGCGCCTTGAGACCGGCCGGCCGATCGACAGAGAATTCAGCCGACAACATGCCGCCCCAGGATTGTCCGAGCAGGCAATAGGCGTCCCGGATGCCCAGATGGTCGATCAAGTTATGGAGCTCCGCCTTGAAGAAGGCGACCGTCCAGAAATCACCGCCCTTTTCCGGCAGGTGCGTGGACTTGCCATTGCCCACTTGGTCATAGTGGATGACAGCGCGGCCGGTGGCGGCGATATCCTTGAAACTGTCGACATAATCATGCGTGCAGCCAGGCCCGCCATGCGCGACGATCAGCGGCGGCTTGCCGGATGCGAGGTCTCCAGTGATCCGGTACCAGGTCCTGTAACTGCCATAGGGCGCATAGCCTTCGATTACCTCCATATTTCGTCTCCTTCTTGTTCGTCTTCCTAATGTCCGCCGTGGGTACGCCTGTCGTTCTTGCAGATGGCGTCCGCGGCCTCTTCGACCGTCATGCCCCAATCCATCGAGATGCGTCTCAAGCGTTTGAAAGCGGCGGCTTCGCCGGCATATCCCTGCTGCATCAATTGCAATACGGCGCGCACCACGATCGGTCGCTGACGCAATCGGTCCTCGAGCGCACGGATATCATCGGCATGGCTGCGGGCTTTCTGGTAGGCATGCGACGCGATCAGCAGCGCGCTATAGGCGCCTGTCGAGCCGATCGGTTTCAGCAGATGCGCGTTCGAGCCCTGGGCGAGCACCCATTCGATCCGCCCCGGCGCTTCCGAGCCGATCAGCGCGACGAGCGGCATGGGCGAAAAACCAGATGGCCAGGGAAATTGCTGGTCGTGTCCCATGTCGGCATCGAAGAACACCACATCGGCCTGTGCATCCTGCTCATCGAGCTGCGGCCAGACGGCCTTGACCTGGATGTGCAGCGACTCCAACTGGCGCGTCAGCGCCTCGACGGACGGATGCGGTCGATGCAGGATCACCGCGCGCCAAGTGGAAAACATCGGTCGTTCGAAGCGGCTCATTTGACCACCTTCAGTCCCGC
The DNA here is from genome assembly GCF_029714265.1 of Rhizobium sp. CB3171. NCBI lineage: Bacteria > Pseudomonadati > Pseudomonadota > Alphaproteobacteria > Hyphomicrobiales > Rhizobiaceae > Rhizobium > Rhizobium sp. CB3171. Next base: position 75,216 of record NZ_CP121653.1, read on the forward strand.
GCCCGGCCCATAAACGCTCGGCCTGCCGGGAAAAATCGAACGCACCAGATAGGGGTCTGCCTCGACAACAGGGGTTTCGGTGTCAAAAATCTCGAAACCGCCCTCGCTGTCAGACCTGCCGATATACGGCCGCAAACCGGCGTAATGGGTGCGCGGATCAAACGAAATCGGCCCAACGGGCGTATCGAAACGCCGCTGCGTCACCACTTTGCGGATCAAATCCGGATCGTCCGTGCCGGTATCGGCGATCGCCTGGGCCAGGACGGAAACCGCCATATAGGCGAAGGCAAATGGCCCTGTGACCGGCCGGCCGTCGCCACGGCGAGCTGCCAATCGCGTCTTGAAACGCCGATTTTCCTGAGTGTCGAGCCTGTCCAGATAGATGTTGGTGACGATGTGTCCAGCCTTGGCTTGCGAACTCAGGTCGGTGAGATCGATTTCCGAAAGATTGCAGGCCACGAGCGGCCGGCGTTCGGCGCTAAAATCGACGTTCTCCTCACGCAGTTCCGCATAGGCCCGGATGAACGCATGGGCGGAACGGCCAACAAGGTTGGAGAGGATGAAATCCGGCCGCTTCAGGCGGATTTCGGCAATCAGGTGATCGACCTCTTCCGAACCGAGCGGCACGAAGCGCTCTGCCAGCACCTCGCCACCCGCCGCCTCGGTCAGCTCGCGGGCGATGCGGCCAATTTCCCAGCCCCAGATATAGTTCGAGCCGACGATGAACGGCCGCCGGCCGTAACGCGGCAAGACGTAGTCGAACAGCGGCAACAAATGCTGGTTGGGACAGGCGCCCAGATAGATGACGCTGTCACTCGTCTCATAGCCCTCGTGCGGAAAGGCGTACCAGAGCAGCGCGCCGTGGCGTTCGACGACTGGAAGCACTTCCTTCCGGCTCCAAGACGTGATCGCGCCGACGATGTGCCGACATCCCCTTTGCCGGATGGCGACCTCGGCGAGTTCGGCATAGCGTTCCGCACTCCCGGCTGGGTCATCGACACGCGGGTCGAATTGGAAGAAATAGCTGGAATCACCGTTGATTTCGGCGATTGCCGCCAAGGCACCATCCACCGCATCGCGGCCCAGCGTCGCATAAGTGCCCGTCGTCGAATAAAGAAGTGAGAGAGGGACAGGCTTTCGGATCATAGGATGTTCCGCAACCCACCGAATGGGCAGCGGCCGATTGCACGCCGCTCGAAAGACAAAGGACTATCCTCGTTGGGGGTATTCTTGATCACGCCAAAATCTCGGTTTGAACGCTTGGCACGACCGACCAAACGGCACGAAAAAAGCCCCGTCCGCAGGGTGTGCGGAAAGCGGGGCTCATTTGCCGTTGGCGATCAATGCCATTTCTTGCTTTAACGCTATGACAAGCTCACTTTATAGTCAATTAGAAATCATGCTCATTTTTCAATCATTCGCCTGCGCCCAATCCGGCAATACCGCGCCGCGGCTGGGTTAGGCGCTGGGATATGGGGCGCCATCTTCCCGGGCAATCCTCAAAGCAAGGTTAACTGGGAACATTGAGACGGCGTTAACTTACATGCCATGATAAAAATGGGCCTGTCGCATGTTTTGTTGGCTATAGCATCATTGTTAAGCTTCTGGTGTTACCGCTATCCAGAAGACAAATATTGGCGTTCAATATGCAAACTATTGATATCGAGGCAATTACTCAAAAAGCAAATTCCAGCCTACAGGAAGCGTGGCATCTTGGATGTACGGGCCGCTCGGTTGAGGCACTTACACTTGCCAGCCAAATTCATGCCGATGCCAAGTCGCGGGGCGACGATCGCATTGCCGCCCAATGCGACACGGATATAGCCTGGTATTGTTTGCAGATTGGCAAGGCCGAACTCGGGATAACGCATGTCCGCAGGGCGGTAGACTTCTGGAAGTTGAGTGGGGAGCCCATCCAGGAAGCCTATGCCCGGGCGTATCTCGGATGGTTGTTTCTGGAATTGGGCTTGCCCGAGGAAGCGATCGAAGAGGCTACCCGCGCGTTGGATTTGGCCGACAGGACTGAAGACCTAAAGGTGCAAAGCCTGGCCACCAACGTCATTGGAATTATCTTCTGGTACAACAAGCAACCCGACCGGGCCATTCTGATGAGCGAGAGATCCGTCGAGCTCGCCAGGTCGATCGGTGACAAGACCTATGAATGCTGGTGGCTTATCAATCTTGGCGGTGCCCATTCGGAAGGCGGATATATCGCGCAAGCGCGCGGCGAGCCGGAAGTGGGACACCAGATGCTGATGAGAGCGCTGGAGCTGACGGAAGAGGCGCTCCACATATCAATCGAGATCGGCGATAGCTGGGCCGCTCGCATTTGTCTCGGCAACGAAGCCGATTACTACAGCCATCTGGGCGAGCATGACAAAGCGCTTCAGTGCATGGTCCGCTATGAGGCGTTTCAGGAGAACAGCTATGTTCGCGACCGGCAGCAATATCTCTACACTTTAGGCCAGGTCCATATCAATTGCGGGAACTTTGTAGACGCCCGATCGCTGTTGCTCGAGGCGCTGGATCTGATCGGCGACGGCGGCAGTTTCGATTCCTATATCCAGATCTATCTTTATCTGTCGCAGGCTTATGAAGGGCTGGGGCAGTTTGACCTGGCGCTGGAGACGCATAAGAAGTTCCACCAGGCATATTTGCAAAACAGCGCCGAGAGAACCCAACAGCGCGCGCGTCTCGCCGAAATCTATTATGAAACCAAACGGCTTAAGGAAGTCGCGGAGACAGAGTCGAAGCGCGCCGAAACGCTGGAGGCCTCCTATCAGAAATTGCAGGAGGAAACTGATATCCTTGCCAGCGCCGTTTATCTGGATGGGCTGACTGGGCTCTATAACCGCAAATATCTCGACAGCCGCTTCAAGGAGCTAGCGTCCGAGACGCGCCCATATTCCATCGCGATGCTGGATGTAGACCACTTCAAGTCGATCAATGACAACTTTTCCCATATGATCGGGGACCAGGTGCTTAGCGCCATTGGAACCATATTGCGCAACCAGTTGCGGATCACCGATCAGGCGATCCGCTTTGGCGGCGAGGAGTTCGTTGTTCTGCTGGCGGGCCCTCCCGGAGGGGCGGCCGATGTTTGCGAGAGGCTGCGTTCGACGATTGAACGCTGGGACTGGGCGCAGATCTGCAACGGGCTGTGCGTCACGATCAGCATAGGCGTCGCCGGTAGCCTGTCCGCCAATTCTCCGAACGAGATTTTGGAGATCGCCGATCAGAATCTCTATGCGGCGAAAAAGGGCGGTCGCAACCGGGTTGTTTCGTAGCGAGCGTGCCGTCCAGCGACGTCTCTGTCTGGTAAACGCTGCAGGCATCTAGCTGTGTTGCTGCCCCGTAACCAAAGGCGTACGGGGCAGTTTCTTTGCTCGGCTAACTATTCAAATCCCGCCAAAGCCGCACCGGATTAGAATTCCTCCCAATTGGTAGCCGCGACCGCCAGGTTGCCTTGCGTCGCGTAGGCCTTGGCGAGTTTGGCTCCCAGCGCCCGTGCAGGAGATGCCGTGGGCATGTCGCTTTGCTTAGCTGAGCGAGCCCGGGATACCGATGCCTTGCCGATGTTGAATTCACTGAGCATTGCAGCGATGCGACCGACCTCCAGCGTGAGTGCATGGCTGGCGGCGGTGGATTCCTCTACCATCGCGGCATTCTGCTGCGTGCCCTGATCCATCGAGTTGACGGCTGTATTAATTTCCTGCAGAGCGGTTGCTTGCTCTGTGGATGCTCGAACGATCGCGCCGATATGCCGATCAATCTCCTTGACCTCGTCAGCGATGACCGTAAGCGCTTCTCCGGTTTCTCCAACAAGAGTCACGCCCGCCTTTACCTGCTCGCCCGAATTGTTGATCAGTTCTTTGATCTCCTTTGCGGCCTTGGCCGAGCGCTGGGCGAGTTCGCGAACCTCCTGCGCGACGACGGCAAAACCCTTACCTGCGTCGCCGGCCCGCGCCGCTTCGACACCGGCATTCAGCGCCAGCAAGTTCGTCTGGAAGGCGATTTCGTCAATCACTCCGATAATATTCGAGATTTCCCGCGAAGAGCCGTCGATTGCACCCATTGCGGCGACCGCTTGCCTCACGATGTCACCGGATTTTTCGGCGCCGATACGAGCCTTTGCAACCAGTTGTCCAGCTTCCTCGGCACGCCGGCTGGAATCCTTGACCGTGGTGGTGATTTCCTCAAGTGCAGCAGCGGTCTCCTCGATGGAGGCTGCCTGCTGTTCGGTACGCTTGGAAAGATCATCCGCAGCGGACCGAATTTCCTGTGAGCCAGAGTTGATCTGTGAAGCGGCACCATTGATTTGCTCGATCGTCGCCGACAACTGGTCAAGAGCGTTGTTGAAGTTGTCACGCAGAGCGTGATACGCCGCCGGCAGGTCGTCATCGATCCGGTAGCTGATATCCTTGGCGGCGATTGCCGCCATCGCTTTGCCGAAGCTGTCGCAGACGAGCTGGCGTTCCGCGTCGATCGCCTCGGCCTGAGCCTTCTGCTTTGCGATTTCAGCTTCATCGATATAGACCGAGATCGCCAAGTCCATGTCCAACATCACAGCCTTGACGAGACTGGCAAGTGCCTTGCCGAAGTCCGCACTCTTCATTGTTTTTCGTGAGAATATCCCGCCTTTGGGGAAGATTTCCTCGACGGCGCTCTTGATCAGATGGTCGATAATGATGGCGTAGCCGCCAATGTACCATTGTGGCTCCAGGCCGATGCGGGCATGCACAGTGCCGATCGTACGAACCTTGCCGACATATTCCTCATTGAAATTGCCATCGGCGATATTGTGCCAATGGCCCATCTGCGCACCCTTCGCCCGGGCGATGTTCTCCTCCGTGGAGAAAAAGCGGCTGACCTCTGGGCTCTTGCGCAATTGCGCATAGAACTTGTCCAGACCATGGGGCAGTTCGCGTTCGATCAAAGTTTTTAGGGATCGGATGCCAGCGCGACCGTCCTGATCGAGCTGCATGAAGTCGAGGCGGCGCTCGACGTTCTGACGCCGGGTCTTTGCGCCGGCGGCGTCACCGTTGCCTGCGGAATTGGAGCTGTTGTTGGCATGCATGGAGCGACTCGACATTCTCGACCTCGAAAACAATGGGCTTAAACCGCGATTGGGCACATACCTCAATCACATCGAAACCCGTCGTCATGTCGGCGCTGGCGTCCATCCGCCCTTTCGATAACCCCAAATTTGGGCGATTTCCTTTATTTGGCGTTAACCAAAGTCAGATCCTCAAGGCACATCGCTAAAGTCTTCGTATATCGGATATTTTCTGCGCTTTTCGGATGCGATGATTTGGCGAATGCAGGGACGCAGCGGCATATCTCTATGCGGCGCTAAGCGCACTCCGAAGAGGAGGCGGTATCGGGAAGGTCCGTCGCCTCAGTTTATGAGGTTTCGGCGAATCGCTTCGGCGACCGCATGGGCGCGATTGGCCGCACCGAGTTTTTTCGTCGCGCTTTTCAGATAGCTATTGATGGTTTCCGGTCGATAATCCGAAGCATCGGCGATTTCCTCACTCGTCAACCCTTTGCTGGCGAGTTCAAGGCTTCGCAACTCACCGTTCGTCAAACGAAGGACGCCGGCAGCGAAACGATCCATCAAAGGCTTCGTGATTACCCGATGCAGTGGTTCGGAAAAAAAGAGGAGCAAATCCCGCTCGCTTGCCGTGAACTGTTTTTCTCTTGTGAAGCAGACGCCACCGTAGACGACGCCATCTCTCGCCAATGGCACCTGCAAGCGTAGCCCGATCCTGTAGGCCCGCAGCAAATACTGAAGGCGTTGCGAGGGGGGCGAGATGTCAAAAGCTTCTTCGTCACTCAGCGGCGTCGTTCGGTTCAGCGACTGGATGACCAGCGGGTCCGACAGACCGAGCTTTTCTCCGAAGTAAGTATCGATATAAGCAGGCGGCATATCGGTATCGATGGAACGGCCCCGTCCAATCCGATACCCGGCGAGATCCAGCCCGCCGACAGCGATGTGGCGGAAATCGACCGCCTTCCTGAGCTGTTCCAGCAGTTCGCTGTCGCGTAGCTGTCTATGGGCGGGAACCTCGGAGAGATCCTTGAAATCGCCCAGGTATTTTATTGCAACACAACCCATCATCATCTCGTCTTTTGCGCGCCGCCTAGCCGCCCCATTTTTGACGTAGATAAGTTAATGTCATGTTAAAGTTTGCATGTTTGGGCGCTGCCCAGATCGCCGATCACGAACGTCACCTCACGCAAATTCGGCGGCCATGATCTCAAGCTCATGCCATAGGCTGTCGGCAAATCCGCGCAGGACGAGGAGTTCGTAGCAATCCTCGCCGGTGCGGGCGAGGTTGGCGCCGATATGGCCGATCAGCGTCATCACGGCATGGTTGATGGGGAATTGATTGTCATGCAGGTCCACGCCCGTACCCTTTGCCAGGAGCTGACGCACCTGCGGACCCCTGATACGGATCCGGCTGCGTCCGTGCGTTTGGTCCACCAGATAGGCGACGGTCGCCAGACGATCGGCGATGACATCAACATCAACAGCGCCATCGGCGACCAACAACCATTGTCCAGGACCGGAGTTTCTGAGGCTCAGACCTTCTGTTTGCCCGATCGCCGCCAGAATGCCGGCCTCGGTAACAGCGCCGGGGCGGGCCAATAGCTGCAGGATCACACCATCGGTGACCGCCTCCAGTGCCAGACCCCCGAGCACCTTTGGTTCCCCGACGGGAAGTGCCGGGCGGCGGATGAGTTCAAATTCGGTCATGGCTGCCTCAGATGCCGCGCGTTCAGACATGGAGCTTCTCGTTTGCAGGATCGACAAAGACGGGACTGACGAGGCGTCCGGCGGTAAATTCGTTGCGCAGGCCGTTCCAGATCTGCACTTCCTCGCCATGGCGGGATGCGCCGCCCTTGACGAGGGCCAGGCCGATGGTGGAACCGACATGGGGCGAGAAGCAACTCGAGGACACATAGCCTTGGTCGTTTTCGAGCGTGGCCGCTACGTCCTTCTTCAGAATATGTGCACCCGTCCTGAAGCTGACGGCCGGATCGAGCGGCACGACGCCGACCAGTTGCGGACGATCCGGATTGACTAGCCCCTCGCGCGCGACCATGTGCTTGCCGATGAAATCCTGCTTGGCCATGGACACCATCCTGCCGAAGCCGAGGTCGGCTGGGACCACGGTACCGTTGATCTCGTTATGGGTGACATGCCCTTTCTCGATGCGCAGGACAGCCAGCGCCTCGATACCATAGGCACAAATTCCGTGGGCAGCGCCTGCCTGCATGACGAGATCGGCAACGCTCTCGCCGAAATCTGCCGGCACGGCCAATTCATAGGCCAGCTCTCCGGAAAACGATATGCGGAACAGCCGGCCTTTCAAGCGTCCGCCAAGCAGCGAAACCTCTTTTGCCGCCAGATATGGGAAGGCTTCATTGGACATGTCGTCATCGACGAGTTGCTGCAGCACGGCTCGCGACTTTGGCCCGGCAACCGCCATCTGCGCCCATTGGTCGGTGACCGACGCCAGCCGCACGTCGAGTTCCGGCCAAACCGCCTGGGCGCAGAATTCGAGATGGTTCATGACACCTGCGGCATAGGCCGTGGTCGTCGTCATGAAATAGCGGTCCTCGGCAAGTCGGCTGGTCGTTCCGTCATCATAGATGAAGCCGTCTTCGCGCAGCATCAGCCCGTACCGAGCCTTACCGACCGGCAGCGTCAGAAAACCGTTGCAATAGACGCGATTAAGGAATTCCGCCGCATCCGGTCCGTACACTTCGATCTTGCCGAGCATGGAGACATCGCAGATGCCGACATGCAGCCGGATATTTTTCACCTCGCGGTCGACGCTTTCGCGCCAGCCATTTTCCCCCGCCCGCGGGAACCAGGCGGAGCGATACCAAAGGCCCGTTTCGACGAAGGTCGCGCCGTTTTTCGCCGCCCAATCGTGCAGTGGCGACTTGCGCACCGGCTGGAAATGCTTCCCGTGCGAGGCCCCCGCCAGGGCGCCGAAGGAAACGGGCGTATAGAAGGGACGGAAGGTCGTGGTGCCGACCTCGGCCGGCGAAACACGCCGCGCCTCGGAGAGGAGGCCGATGGCGTTGATGTTGGAAAGCTTGCCCTGATCGGTCGCCATGCCGTTGGTCGTATAGCGCTTGGCAAGCTCCACGTGACCATAGCCTTCCTGCACCGCAAGGCCGAGATCCTTCAGATGCACGTCGTTCTGATAATCGACGAAAGCCTTGCCGGTGATGCCGGGAATAGACCAGAGCGGTTTGGCCGGGGCTGGCACGGTTTCACGCTCGACGACCGGGATCTCGCTGACAGAATGGGAAAAGCCGAGATCCGAAAGTGCAGCCGCAGCCGCTTTCTGCCCCGACGCCATGGAGGCATGCAGCCCAAAGACACCTGCGGCCGAGCCCGCAAGCGCCAGATCCGCCAAGCCCTCGGGCGCGAGGAGGGCGGAATGTTCATCGGACCAACGCGGCTTGCCGCCGCGATGGCAGGCAAGGTGGATGATCGGCGAGAAGCCGCCTGACATGGCGAGACTGTCGACCGCGAGCCGCTCCGACTGCCCCTCGCGCCAGATGTCGATCGCTTCGACTGCCTTGCCGCCATGCACGTTCGAGACAAAGCCGCCCCGCACCAGCCGGGCCTTGCCGGTATAGGCGATATGCGCATCACGGCGGCTGTCGATGACCGCCGCCACCTCCATGCCGGCAGCCTCCAGATCGGCGGCGAGCGCATAGCCGCTGTCGTTGCTGGTGAAAACCGCCGTCTTCCTGCCCGGCGCAACGCCATAGTGATTGAGATAGCTGCGCATGGCGCCGGCCATCATGACGCCGGGAATGTCGTTGCCGCCGAAGACCAGCGGCCGCTCTTCGGCACCCGTTGCCAGAATGGCCTTTTTTGCCGCAATGCGCCACAGGCGCTCGACCGGCAGATTTGCCAGAGGTGCGGCAACATGTTTCTGCACACGCTCCACGGCCCCGAAAACCTGGCCGTCATACCAGCCGAATACCGTCGTGCGCGGGAGAAGCTGGACATTGGAAAGGCTCTCCAGTTCCGCAACCACGCCTGCGGCAAAGGACGATGCCGGCTGTCCGCCGATCAGCGCCGTTTCGCTCAAGGCGTAGCCACCAAGCGCCGCATTTTCATCGACCAGGATCACCCGCGCTCCGGCCCGGCCCGCGGCAAGCGCCGCCATCAGGCCCGTGGCCCCAGCGCCGATCACCAGCAGATCGCAATGCGCCCAGCATTTCTCATAGGCATCCGGATCCGCTTCATAGGACGCTTTGCCGAGACCTGCCGCCTTGCGGATGAAGGGCTCGTAGACCTTCTCCCAGAATTTGCCCGGCCACATGAAGGTCTTGTAGTAAAAGCCGGCAGACAAAAAGGGTGAAAGCAGGCCATTGACCGCACCGATATCATGCTCCAGCGAGGGCCAGCGGTTCTGGCTCTTCGCTTCCAGGCCCTCATAGAGATCCTGCATGGTGGCGCGTGTATTGGGCTCGGTCCGCCCGCCGCGGCCGATGGTCATCAGCGCATTGGGTTCGGCCGCGCCAGCCGTCAGGATGCCGCGCGGGCGGTGATATTTGAAACTGCGCCCAACCAGTTGCTGACCGTTGGCCAGCAAGGCCGAAGCAAGCGTATCCCCCGCCAGACCCGTCATCGGCTTGCCATCGAAAGTAAAGGACAGCGCCTTCTCCCGTTTGATTAGGCCGCCTTTCGAAAGACGATAGGAGGTCATGCGAGCACCTCCTTTCGTTCAGCAGCATCACGGCAATCATGGATCTCATGCGTGGCCGTATCGCGCGAAACGACGAGCCAGCGGCGGCACCCGGACGTGTGGTGCCAATATTCCTGGTAAGCGCCACGCGGATTGTCGCGCAGATAGACATAATCGAACCATAGGTCCGCTCCGGCGTCGGCGGCGGGGCGCGGCAGGGCGGCGCCTTTCACAGTGAATTCTTCCTTCGGGCGAAGCCCGCAATGAGGGCAGGGAATACGGCTGGCCATGTCATGTCGCTTTCGGAAAAATCAGTGAAGGTTCGGCTGGGCGCCCTGGCCCTTTTCATCGATCATGTAGCCGCGCTGGAAGCGGTCGAGGCGGAACGCTCTCGCCGTTTCATGCGGCTCGCCGCGGGCAATCAGGTGGGCGAAGCAATAACCCGACGCGGGCGTCGCTTTGAAACCGCCATAACACCAGCCGGAGTTCAGATAGAGATTATCGAGATGCACCTTGTCGATGATCGGCGAGCCATCCATCGACATGTCCATGATGCCACCCCAGGACCGCAGCACGCGGATGCGCGAGAGCGCCGGGATCATGGCCTTGCCGGCTTCCGCGACATGCTCGACCGTGGCCAGATTGCCGCGTTGAGCATAGGAGTTGTAGCCGTCGATATCGCCGCCGAACACCAGGCCGCCCTTATCGGATTGCGAGACATAGAAATGTCCGGCGCCGAAGGTGACAACGCCGTCGATGAATGGTTTCAGGCCCTCGGAAACGAAGGCCTGCAGCACGTGGCTCTCGATCGGTAACTTCAGTCCGGCCATCTCCGCCACGCGTGACGAATTGCCGGCAGCAGCAAGCGCGAGCTTATTGCAGGCGATGAAGCCGCGGCTGGTTTCCACCCCGACCGCCCTACCGTTTTCAAGGCGGATACCCGTCACCTCGCAATTCTGGATAATATCGACGCCATGGCTGTCGGCGCCGCGGGCGTAACCCCAGGCAACTGCGTCATGGCGCACCGTACCGCCCCGCCGCTGCAGCAAGCCACCCTGGACCGGGAAGCGGGCATTCTCGTAGTCGAGAAAGGGCAGCATGGCACGAACCGCCGTGCGGTCCAGCAGCTCGGCATCGACGCCATGCAGGCGCATGGCGTTGCCGCGCCGCGTATAGGCATCGCGTTGGGCGTCGGAATGAAAGAGATTGAGAACACCGCGCTGCGAGACCATGGCGTTAAAGTTGAAGTCCTGCTCCAGACCTTCCCATAGCTTCAGCGAGAACTCATAGAAGGGATTGTTGCTGGGCAGCAGATAGTTGGAGCGGATGATCGTGGTGTTTCGCCCGACATTGCCCGAGCCGATATAGCCCTTTTCCAGCACGGCGACATTTCTGATTCCGAAGGTCTTCGACAGGTAGTAGGCCGTCGCCAGGCCATGTCCGCCGCCACCGACGATGATCACGTCATAATGGGGTTTCGGCTCTGGCTGCCGCCAGTGAGCGGCCCAATTCCTGTTGCCACGAAGACCATTGAGGAAGATCGAAAGTGCCGAATACCGCATCCGTGTCCGCTCGATTTGTGAGACTGAAGGAAGGCTAGGCCAGGAATGCGATCAACAATTGCAGAATTAGGCCATTTCAGGATAAATTGAAGACATGCGTGATAACAGCTCGTCCTCCACCCAACGCTACGGCTTCGCGCTGACCCCGAATTTCGCGCTGATGTCCTACGCATCGGCGACCGAGCCCTTGCGTGCTGCAAACCTGATTGCCCAGACCGGCCTCTATGAGGTCATCCCGCTTTCGGTCGACGGCAGGGCTGTCGCGTCCTCCTCCGGGTTTGCAATTCCCTGCGAAGACATTTCGGTCATCGGTGCGAGCTGCCACACGATCTTTGTCGTTGCCGGCGGCAATCCCGGCGACTGGAAGGATGCCGCAGGCCTGCATCCCGTGCTTCGCAGACTGGCTCGCCAGGGCGTGCGCATCGGCGGAATTTCCAGCGGCTCCTATCTTCTTGCCGCCGCCGGCCTGATGGATGGGCGCGATTTCACCATCCATTGGGAGCATGCCCCGGCCATGCGCGAGGCCTTTCCCCATCTCTCCCCGCGGCAGGCGCGCTATGTGCTGGATGGCGACCGCATCACCTGCGGCGGCGGCGTGGCTCCGCTAGACATGATGCATGCCCTGATCGAAGGCAGGCTGGGAACGGCCTTTGCGAGACGGGTCAGCGACTGGTATCTCCATACGGCTGTAGCGGAGCCGACAGCACCGCAGCGCGGCTCTTCGAGCGAGCGGTTCGGCACGCATCATCCGGCCCTGATCACGGTTCTGGAAAAGATGGAAGCCACCATAGAACAGCCAATGGATCGCCGGACGATGGCAAAGCTCGTCGGACTGAGCCCGCGTCACCTCGACCGGCTGTTTGCCGAACAGCTTGGTGTCAGCTTCCATGACAGCTATCATCGGATTCGGCTCGATCATGCCCGCCGGCTGCTTGAACAAAGCCCTCTGTCAATCTCCGAACTGGCTTTCGCCACTGGTTTCTCCAGCGCTTCGCATTTTTCGAGAGCCTTCAGACAACATTTTGGGCTGACGCCAAAATCCGCTAGAGCAATCCGCCGGACGCCGTAGAAAGCGATCCGCAGGCAGACAGGGAAGAGAAATAATGGCCAAAAACACCCAAAAAGAAGCGGCAGCAAGCAAGGCAGCTCTTGCACAAAATCCGCATGCTGTCCGCGAGCCGCGCGAAAACAATCTCGAGATGGCGATCGGTCATGAGGTCCGCGCCTACCGCAAGAAGCTCGGCATCACCGTGACCGATCTTGCGGCGGCAACCGATATGTCGGTGGGGATGCTGTCAAAAATCGAAAATGGCAATATTTCGCCTTCGCTATCAACTTTGCAGGCGCTTTCCAAAGCACTCGGCGTACCGCTGACCGCATTCTTCCGACGCTTTGAAGAGCCACGCACCGCGATCTTCGTCAAGGCAGGCGAGGGCGTCAACATCGAGCGCCGCGGTACGCGCGCTGGCCATCAATACAGTCTTCTCGGCCATATCGACAACAATAGCAGCGGCGTTACGGTCGAGCCCTATCTGATCACCCTCACCACGGAATCAGACGTCTTTCCAACCTTTCAGCATGAGGGAATGGAGTTCCTCTATATGCTGGCGGGCGAGGTCGTTTATCGGCACGCGGACACGCTCTACTCCATGCAGCCGGGTGACAGCCTTTTCTTCGATGCTGACGCGCCGCATGGGCCGGAGGAATTGGTCAAATTGCCGGCCCGTTATCTTTCGATCATCTCCTATCCGCAAAAAGCGAACCATGAGTAATTTTGCTTAAAAAGAAAAATTTATTCTTTTAGGTTGAAATACGGCATACCGTATGATAGCCCTCCATTGGCAAACGAATGGAGGGTGTTGGAAGTTATGTGCGGCATTGTTGGATTGTTTTTGAAAGACCGGACGCTCGAGCCGAAACTCGGCGAGATGCTGTCCGATATGCTGATAACAATGACCGACCGCGGGCCTGATTCCGCCGGCATTGCGATCTACGGCGCCCCATCCGAAGGAAGGACGAAGCTTACGCTGCAGTCGGCATCGCCGGAGACTGCCTTCGCCGGGCTTCGGGGCGAATTGGAGAGCGCCGGCCTGTCCGCGACCGTCACCGTCAAAAGCACGCACGCGGTCGTCGAAACCAATGGCAGCGCTGGCGAGCTGCGCGCGTTTCTGGCGGCCAGTCACCCGGATATCCGCGTCATGGGCTCCGGAGACAGCGTCGAAATCTACAAGGAAACTGGCCTTCCGAAGGAAGTGGTGGAGCGCTTCAACGTTCGCGCCATGAGCGGTTCCCACGGTATCGGCCACACCCGCATGGCCACGGAATCGGCTGTAACCACGCTGGGCGCTCATCCCTTTTCGACCGGGGCCGACCAGTGCCTGGTGCACAACGGCTCGCTCTCCAATCACAACAATCTTCGCCGCGAACTCATTCGGGAAGGCATGACCTTCGAAACGCAGAACGACTCCGAAGTGGCGGCTGCCTACCTGACGGCGGAAATGGCCAAGGGCAAAGACCTCGGCGAGGCCCTGACCGGCGCGCTCGACGACCTCGACGGCTTCTTTACGTTCGTCGTCGGCACGAAGTCCGGCTTCGGTGTCGTGCGTGATCCGATCGCTTGCAAGCCTGCGGTCATGGCCGAGACAGATCAATACGTCGCCTTCGGATCGGAGTACCGCGCGCTCGTCAATTTGCCGGGCATCGAGAGCGCACGCGTCTGGGAGCCGGAACCGGCCACCGTCTATTTCTGGGATCACGAAAAGGCCGCCTGAAGCCCCGCCCTTCACGACAAGAAAGTTTTAGCTCAATGCCTGTCTTCGATCTTTCTCAAACGCCGCTGCGCGAACTCAACAGCGCCCTGCACAATCTCGGTGCCGGCGCCAACGACACCGCCTTCGAGGTGGTCAATCCGCGCGGCAGCCATGCGGTTGCCGTCGGCATCGATGCTCCCGTCACCGTCGAGGTGAGAGGCTCGGTCGGCTATTACTGCGCCGGCATGAATGATGGCGGCGCGGTCACGGTCCATGGCTCAGCCGGTCCGGGCGTTGCCGAAAACATGATGTCCGGCACCGTCGTGATCGAAGGCGATGCCAGCCAGTATGCGGGCGCCACCGGCCGCGGCGGTTTGCTCGTCATCAAGGGCAACGCCGCCTCGCGCTGCGGCATCTCGATGAAGGGCATCGACATCGTCGTTCACGGTTCCATCGGGCACATGTCCGCCTTCATGGGCCAGTCCGGTCATCTCGTCGTTCTCGGCGATGCCGGAGAGGCGCTCGGCGACAGCCTCTACGAAGCCAAGCTTTTCGTGCGCGGGTCCGTCAAGAGCCTGGGAACCGACTGCATCGAAAAGGAGATGCGGCCCGAGCATCTCGAAAAGCTTTCTGAGCTTCTCGACAAGGCAGGCGTCAGCGGCGTCCGACCGGAAGAATTCAAGCGCTACGGCTCCGCCCGCAAGCTCTACAACTTCAATATCGACAACGCTGACGCGTACTGAGGCGAGGAAAAATCATGAGCTATCACAACCCGTTCACCCCGCCGCGTAAGTCCGCAACCTTCGACGACTACACGCTTGCTGAAATTCGCCGCGCGGCGGCGACCGGCATCTACGATATCCGCGGCGCCGGCACCAAGCGCAAGGTTCCGCATTTCGACGACCTGCTGTTTCTCGGCGCCTCGATCTCGCGTTACCCGCTCGAAGGCTATCGCGAGAAGTGCGATACTTCCGTGGTGCTTGGCACGCGGTTTGCCAAGAAGCCGATCCACCTCAAGACACCAATCACGATCGCCGGCATGAGTTTTGGTGCGCTGTCGGGCAATGCGAAGGAAGCCCTCGGCCGCGGCGCGACGATTGCCGGCACATCGACCACCACGGGCGACGGCGGCATGACCGACGAGGAACGCGGCCACAGCCAGACGTTGGTCTACCAGTACCTGCCGTCGCGCTACGGCATGAACCCGAAGGACCTGCGCCGGGCCGATGCGATCGAAGTGGTCGTAGGCCAGGGCGCCAAGCCGGGCGGCGGCGGCATGCTGCTCGGCCAGAAGATTTCGGATCGCGTCGCGAACATGCGCAACCTGCCCAAGGGCATCGACCAGCGCTCGGCCTGCCGCCACCCGGACTGGACCGGTCCCGATGATCTGGAAATCAAAATCCTCGAACTGCGCGAGATCACCGACTGGGAAAAGCCGATCTATGTGAAGGTCGGCGGCGCCCGCCCCTATTACGATACGGCACTGGGCGTGAAGGCCGGCGCCGACGTGGTGGTGCTGGACGGCATGCAGGGCGGCACGGCGGCGACCCAGGATGTCTTCATCGAAAATGTCGGGATGCCGACGCTCGCCTGTATTCGTCCGGCCGTCCAGGCTCTGCAGGACCTCGGCATGCACCGCAAGGTGCAACTGATCGTCTCCGGCGGCATCCGCTCCGGCGCCGATGTCGCCAAGGCCCTGGCGCTTGGTGCGGACGCTGTCGCCATCGGCACGGCAGCCCTCGTCGCTATCGGCGACAACGACCCGAAGTGGGAGGAGGAATATCGCAAGCTCGGCACGACCGCAGGAGCCTATGACGACTGGCACGAAGGCAAGGATCCCGCCGGGATCACCACCCAGGATCCGGAACTTGCCGCCCGTCTCGACCCGGTCGCCGCCGGCCGGCGCCTCGCCAACTACCTCAAGGTCATGACCCTCGAGGCGCAGACGATTGCCCGCGCCTGCGGCAAGAACAAGCTTCACAACCTTGAGCCGGAAGACCTCTGCGCGCTGACCATGGAAGCAGCGGCCATGGCCCAGGTGCCGCTCGCCGGCACCAACTGGTACCCGGGTAAGGGCGGGTTCTAACACCGAATGGCCGCGTCCTGCTCCCAGGGATGCGGCCATTTTCCTTTCAACATGTGTCTCAATCCATAAAAACAGGGGAACTACGTGACACAGGATCTTTCAAACTTCGCCGCCGAGCGCGGCATAAAATATTTTATGATCAGCTACACCGACCTGTTCGGCGCCCAGCGCGCCAAGCTCGTGCCGGCCGAAGCGATCGCCGACATGCAGAAGGATGGTGCCGGCTTTGCCGGTTTCGCCACCTGGCTCGACCTGACGCCGGCTCATCCGGATCTCTTCGCGATCCCCGACGCATTCTCCGTTATCCAGCTTCCGTGGAAGAAGGATGTTGCCTGGGTCGCGGCCGATTGCGTCATGGAAGGCCAGCCGGTCGCCCAGGCGCCGCGGGTGGTGTTGAAGAAACTGGTCGCGGAAGCAGCGGAAATGGGGCTTCGCGTGAAGACCGGCGTCGAGCCGGAGTTTTTCCTAATCTCGGCGGACGGCGAGAAGATCTCCGACGAATTCGACAATGCGGAAAAGCCCTGTTACGACCAGCAGGCCCTGATGCGCCGCTATGACGTCATCGCCGAAATCTGCGACCATATGCTGGCGCTCGGCTGGAAGCCGTACCAGAACGACCATGAAGACGCCAACGGCCAGTTCGAGATGAACTGGGAATACGACGACGCCCTGAAGACGGCCGACAAGCATTCCTTCTTCAAATTCATGGTCAAGTCGGTTGCGGAAAAGCATGGCCTGCGCGCCACCTTCATGCCCAAGCCGTTCAAGGGCCTGACCGGCAATGGCTGCCATGCCCATATCTCGGTCTGGGACCTCGACGGCAAGGTCAATGCCTTTGCCGACAAGGAAATGCCGTTCGGCCTTTCCGCCAAGGGCAAGACCTTCCTCGGCGGCATCATGAAACACGCCTCGGCGCTTGCCGCTGTCACCAATCCGACGGTGAATTCCTATAAGCGGATCAACGCGCCCCGCACGATTTCCGGTGCGACTTGGGCGCCGAACACCGTGACCTGGACCGGCAACAACCGCACCCACATGGTTCGCGTACCTGGCCCCGGCCGCTTCGAGCTTCGCCTGCCCGACGGCGCGGTCAATCCCTATCTGCTGCAGGCCATCATCATCGCGGCCGGCCTGAGCGGTCTCAAGAGCAACGCCGATCCGGGCGCGCACTATGACATCGACATGTACAAGGACGGTCACACGGTCACGGATGCGCCCAAGCTGCCGCTCAACCTCCTCGACGCGCTGCGGGCCTATGAAGAAGACGAAGGGCTCCAAACCGCGCTCGGCAAGGAGTTTTCCGCGGCCTATCTCAAACTCAAGCATGGCGAATGGAACGCCTATTGCTCGCAGTTCACGAGCTGGGAACACCAGACCACGCTCGATGTCTGATCCGTCCCTCCCAGGGCGCAACTGGTCCCGGATCGCTCCGGGACTTTCTTTTCTCGTGATCTGAAGGACCTCCTCCGATGAAATTCGTGCTGACCGTCGCCTGCCCGACCACCCGGGGCATTGTCGCTGCGATCTCCGGCTATCTCGCGAGCCAGGGTTGCTACATCATCGACAGCTCGCAGTTTGACGATCTGGAGAACGGCCTGTTTTTCATGCGCATCTCTTTCCTGTCCGAAGAAGGCAGGGACAGGTCAGCACTTGCCGACGGCTTTGCGCCGATCGCCGACAAGTTCAGCATGACCTTCGACATCCATGACGCCGAGGAGCGCATGAAGGTCATCCTTATGGTCTCGCGCTTCGGCCACTGCCTGAACGACCTGCTCTATCGCTGGCGTATCGGCGCCCTGCCGATCGACATCGTCGCGGTCGTGTCGAACCATCTCGACTATCAGAAACTGGTGGTCAACCACGACATTCCTTTCTTCCATGTGCCGGTCACCAAGGCCAACAAGCCGGACGCGGAAGCTCGGCTGCTGCAGATCGTGCAGGACACTAAGGCCGACCTAGTGGTGCTTGCCCGCTACATGCAGGTCCTGTCGGATGCGCTCTGCCGGGAGATGTCCGGTCGGATCATCAATATCCACCACTCCTTCCTGCCGAGCTTCAAGGGCGCCAACCCCTACAAGCAGGCCTACGAGCGTGGCGTGAAGCTGATCGGCGCGACGGCGCACTACGTCACCGCCGATCTCGACGAGGGTCCTATCATCGAACAGGACGTCGCCCGCATCACCCATGCGCAGTCGGCGGAGGATTATGTCTCGATCGGCCGCGACGTGGAAAGCCAGGTGCTGGCACGGGCCATCCATGCCCACATCCACCACCGCATCTTCATCAACGGCAACCGCACGGTCGTCTTCCCGGCAAGCCCCGGCTCCTATGCCTCCGAACGCATGGGGTGACGACGACGGTGGTCGAGGCAAAAGTGGTGGCTGCTTTTCTCAGCCATCGCCG
This sequence comes from Rhizobium sp. CB3171, assembly GCF_029714265.1. Taxonomy (NCBI): domain Bacteria; kingdom Pseudomonadati; phylum Pseudomonadota; class Alphaproteobacteria; order Hyphomicrobiales; family Rhizobiaceae; genus Rhizobium; species Rhizobium sp. CB3171. The sequence continues at coordinate 93,742 of NZ_CP121653.1, forward strand.
AAAGGCCCATTGTACACGGCGTTCCCGAAGGTCATGCTTTGCCGTCAAGCGTCGGCTCGCTCGGCACCGTCCCCTCGCATGTCACCCTGCCGATCGCCTGTGGTAAGATTGTAAGGGTGAAATAAGGATCATCTGCGTTCGTCCGGAAGCGAATGCACTGAAATGATGGCTCTGGGTTATTCCGGAGCCATCAGTCGCGCGGTCGAGGCCACTCAATAGAGCGACAGAAAGCCGCCCCTGGTTACAGTTTTCCCTTCCAGGGCACGAGGAAGGCCTCCAGAAAGCGGATGGCGGCCGAGAAGGCGAAGGCGCAGATCGCGATGATGGCGATGCCGACGAATACGACGTCGGTCGCCAGGAACTGCGACGCTGACATGATCATGAAGCCGATCCCACGTGTGGAAGCGATCAATTCGGCGGCGACCAGCGTGCCCCAGCCGACGCCAAGCGCAATTCGGATGCCGGTGAGAATCTCGGGCAGGGCGGACGGCAGCACGATGTCGATGAAGAGCTGCAGTCGGCTTGCACCCAGCGACCGTGCTGCATTGACGCGTTCGATCGGGAGCGAACGAACGCCCGCCTGCGCCGAGAGGCAGATCGGCGCGAACATCGCAAGCACAAGCAGCGTGATCTTCGACGTCTCGCCGATGCCGAGCCAGATGATCATCAGCGGCAGGTAGGAGAGGGGCGGCAGCGGCCAGTAGAACTCGATCGGCGCATCGAGCACCCCCTTTGCCCAGCGGTTCAAACCCATGAGCAATCCGAGCGGAATGCCGGCGGAGATGGCGATGAAGGCTGCGACCACGATGCGGAACAGGCTTGCAAAGACATGCTCGGAAAGCGACGCTCCGGCATAACCGTCGCGATAGATGACACCGATTTGCGTCAGCACTTCGCCCGGACGCGGCAGGAAGAGGTGGGAAACAACACCAAGCGCGGATACGAGCCACCACAACAGCAATATGGCCAGGGCGGTAACAGTGCTGATCAAGACCGTGGGCCTCTCCCCGGCACCGAAGCTCGCCATCTTCACCAGCTTGACCTGGCGATCCTCTCTGTACGCCGCAACCGGCGAGGCTTGGACTATATCGCTCATGCGGCACTCCTGAAATCTTCGCTGCTATGGAGGATGGCGCGGATCTCCTCGCGCAGCTCGGCAAATTCCGGCGACGCCTTGATGGCGCGGGCATCGCCGGTTTCGGCGAAGCGGCGGACGAAATCGAGATCGAAGCGCGCAACGACGCGTCCCGGCCGAGGTGACATGACCAGGACCTGCGTGCCAAGGAACAAGGCCTCTTCGATCGAATGCGTGATGAAGAAAACCTTCTTTGCCGTCTTATTCCAGACGGAAACCAGCAGCTCTTGCATCTGCTCGCGTGTCAGGCTGTCGAGCGCGCCGAATGGTTCGTCCATCAGCAGGATGTCGGGATTGGTCGCGAGCGCGCGTGCGATGCCGACCCGCTGCCGCATGCCGCCCGACAGCTCATAGGGAAAGGCGCCGGCGAATTCGTCGAGACCGACGAGCCGCAGCAGTTCCAAGGCACGCGCTTGCCGCTCCTTCCGATTGATGCCGGCGAATTTCAGGCCGAGCGCGACATTGTCGGCAACGGACTTCCATGGCAGCAGCGAGTCTTTCTGAAAGACGACGCCGCGATCGGCACCCGGCCGTGCGACTGCGCGGCCATCGAGTGTTATCCGGCCATCGGAAAGCGGAAGGAAACCGGCAATCGCGTTGAGAAGGGTGGATTTGCCGCATCCCGAGGCTCCGAGTGCGACGACGAAGCCGCGTTCGGGAATATCGAAGGAAACGCGATCGAGCGCGTGGACGGTCCGCCCGTCACGGGCTGCGAAGAAAACGCTGGCGTGATCGACTTTAAGCATGTTGGCGCTCGCGGGTTCGACGCCGGCGCGACTGTCGCGCCGGCGTCAGGGAGGATCAGTTGCTGACGCTGGCGAGTGCGTCTGCGGTTACGAAGGCTCCATAATTCGCCAGCACGTCGGACACCTTGCCCTGCTCCTTCAGGAACGATGCCGTGTCCTTGAGGATCTTGCCGGCCCCCGCCTTTTCCCCGCCGCCGAGCCAAGCATCCGATGCCTGGACCTCGGGCGTGAGCAACGTCAGGTTCTTCAGGGCCGAGGCCTGCTGCTCGGGCGTTCCGCCGAGGAGTTTGGCGAGCGACTTGGCGTTATCACTATCGGGACCCCAGGCGGCCTTATCTGAGGCGAAGGACGCGTAGTATTTGTTGATGACCGAAGCGAAACCCTTCAGGAATTGCGGGTTGTCGGCGGCAAATTTCGAAGTCGCGACCCATGCCGAGAAGGTCGGCGCGCCCTTGTCCGCCACATCCTTGGAGGTCACGAGGACCTTTCCGTTCTTCTTGAGTTCGGTCAGAGCCGGATCCCAGACGAAGCCGCCATCGATGTCGCCGCGGTTATAGCTGGCGACGATCTCGGGCTGAGGGATTGCGAAAACCTGGACGTCCTTCTCGGTCAGGCCCAGCGATTTGATGAGCGCCAGGAGCTGATAGTGGTCGGTGGAGACAGGCGCGGCGGCAAGCTTCTTGCCTTTCAGGTCGTTCAGGCTTTCGATCCCGGAACCGTTGCGCACGACAAGAGCCTCGTCGATGCCCGAGATGGATGCGAGATAGAAGGCCTTGACCTCGAGGCCGCGCGAGACCGCAGCCGCAAACGGGCTGGAGCCGACATAACCGACCTGAACGTCGCCGGAGGCAATGGCGGCGAAAATCTCGGCGCCCGAATTGAACCTGCGGAAGTCGATGTCGTATCCCGTATCCTTGGCGAATTCGCCGTTTGCGATCGCAACGGAAGAGGGCAAGGCATCGGTCTGATAGCCGACGACGACCTTCTTGTCCGCCGCTTCGGCAACGATCGCCGTTGTAAGAGTGCCGACGCCGACAGCGATCGCCGCAATCAAGTTCCTGAAATTCATTTTGAGCCCCTTTGTTCAGGGCCGCACGGCCCTTGATATCACCGTCAAAAGGGTAACGGCAAAAAGCGGGCTATCGGGAGAAATAACAAACTATATTTATAGACTATAGGGACAATTGTTTGCGTGATTCTGCCGCTCGTGCGATCCGCAGAGCGGCAAAGAGATGCGGGCTTGCTGTGCTTTAGGGAGAAGCCTTGATGCTCAAGTCGCGACACGGACGATCAGCTTGCCAAAATTCCCTCCTTCCAGAAGACCAAAAAAAGCCGAGGGAGCGTTTTCGAGCCCGTCCACGATGTCTTCCTTATATTTGAGCCGGCCGTCGGCGATCCATGTTCCGGCCTCGCGATAGAAGTCAGGGCGCTGGTCGGCGAATTCGCGCTGGATGAAGCCTCGTATGGTGAGGCTTTTGCGCAGAATGGCTCGCATCACGGCGGGGAGTTGATCATGTCCGCTCGAGGCGGAAGCGGTTTCGTTGTAGTGTGCGATCAGCCCGCAGACCGGAACGCGCGCAAAGTCGTTGAGCAGAGGAAAGACCGCGCTCCAGACGTGGCCGCCGACATTCTCGAAGTAGACATCGATCCCCTTCGGACAGACGGCGGCGAGTTCTGCCGCAAAATCATCAGAACGATGGTCTACCACCGCGTCGAAGCCGAGTTCTTCGCGCACATATTCGCACTTCTCGCGCCCACCTGCTATTCCGACAGCCCGCGCCCCGAAAATTCTGGCGATCTGGCCGACGGCGGAGCCAACAGCACCACTCGCCGCAGCGACGACCAGCGTTTCGCCGGCTTTCGGTTTGCCGATATTGCGGAGACCTGCATAGGCTGTGAAGCCTGGCATTCCGAGAATGCCGAGTGCGGTCGTGATCGGCGCCGCCTCGGGATCGAGCTTGCGCAATGCGGTACCGTCTGAAATCGCATAGCTCTGCCAGCCGGAATGCGAAAGGACGATATCCCCTGGCTTGAATGTGGCATTGCGGCTGCTGACGACCCGGGCAACCGTTCCACCTTCCATTACGTCGCCGATTTCGACCGGCTTGGCATAGGACTTTGCATCGTCCATGCGGCCCCGCATATAGGGGTCGAGGGAAAGATAAAGAATTTGGAGAAGCACTTCGCCCTCGGCGAGATCCCGGAGCGTTTCTTGCTCGACCCGGAAATTCGCCGCTACGGGCTTTCCGGATGGGCGTGATGCAAGGACGATGCGTGTGGTAACGGGCAGGCTGGCCATGATCATGTTTCCTCGCTCTGACTTTCGCTTGTAGGCAAAATATGAGGTTCGTTCGAGGACGGGCAAGACCACTTTCGCAGCGCCGATCAAGGACGATATGCAGGGCGGGCGCCGATCGCGATTTCAGAATAGCGCTTTCGGTGGCTCGATAGTGACAAAATCTGGGATGAAACAACCGAGCTTCATGTAGATGCGGGCTTCGTACGCCGCGACGATGAAGGCGTCTCTCGCAAGCTCAGGAGTGGATTTGCCTTCGACTGCGGCGCGACAGATCATCAACGCATCCTCATAAGCCTGATCTTCTTCGGCGGGCCAATCCGTCGACAGACAATCGAGTGCTTCCAAACTGCTCCTGATCGTTCGAAACTCGCCGATCCGGTGTAGTTCCAGGCTTACCGGCTCCTGCCATGTTTCATGCGTTAACATGATCTACCTCTGCGCTAAAACGGCAACAAAGGGATTTTTGTTCCTATGGGTCGCCAAGATGTGGAGGTGGGTCTGGCTCGTACTCCCAACGATCATCCTGATGGCTACTCAAGAACTGTTTCCGTTTACGGCTGGTCTCGATGCGATCGAAAACGCAGCCTTTCAACATGGCCTGCTTGTTTCTGAGTTGAGCTTGTGGTCACTCCTTTCTATGTTGATGAACTTATCCGTATGATTTCCAACGGCTTCACGAAGCTCGGGAAGGATCGAAATTCCACAATGGCGCGATCGGCCGAAATGCAAGATAGAACCCGCATGAAGAATGGGCAGCAGGATGAATCTCAAACACCCTCGTCATCGGTGGGCCGGCCGCTGCAAGAGCGGCGGAGATCCTTGACGATCGGGCTGTTGCGCGCGCGCGAAGCGGTGATGAGTCACTTCCGGCCGATCTTGGCGGCGCATGACGTAACCGAGCAACAGTGGCGGGTCATCCGCGTGCTATTTGAAGCGGGTACACTCGATGCAAGCGAAGTGGCGGACAAGGCTTCTATCCTGGCGCCGAGCCTGACGCGTATGATTCGCTCGTTGGAGGAGCGCGGTTTCATCACGAAGCATAAGGACAAGGCTGACGGTCGACGGGTTTTGATGCGGATCACGCCGGCAGGGCGGGCATTGATCGATGCGGTCATGCCGGAGAGCTTGAAGGTCTATGCCGATATAGGCGAGCGCTTCGGTCCGCAGCGAGTCGAACAATTGTTGGATATGCTGGACGAGCTGGCGGCGCTGAAGCTCGAAGGAGATGCGGGCGGCGAAGAGTGAGCGCTTCAAGCATCGCATAGGCTCCCTTAATTAATGTGTTAAATAAATAGTTGACGATCTGCCTGGGCTGCTGCAGTCTCAAACCATGCTGACACTGTTGGGAGGCAGAGTTGGACCTGTTGCAGAACCGCAGCCTCGTGGATCGGGCTTGGTCACCGACGCCTTACGATCAATGGGTGGATGAGCTTCAAAGCATCTGTGGGAATTTCAACGCGCATACGATGAGCCGCGGCGACAGGGTGGTCGGCACGGCGAGCCGGATCGACGTGTGTGGCATGGAGTTCGCCCATGTTTCCAATGATCTCGACTATGTTCACCGCGATTGGGACGATATTCGCCGCGATGCCAACGAGCATCTGTTCCTGATCCTGCAGCTCGAAGGTGCTTGCGGGGTGGAACATTCCGGTCAACAGAACATCCTCGATGTCGGCGAATGTATTCTCGTGGACTCCACGCGACCGACGACATTCTATTTCCGCGGCCATTTCTCCAATCATCTGTCCCTGCACCTGCCGCGGCAATTGATGTATTCGGACAGCAGGATCGATTTCGATGTGGCGCGGAAACTGATTGCTTCCGATCCGATGGCGATGATGCTGCGCGCGCTGATCGCCAAGATGATGACGACGCCGGACAACGAAGCAGCCTCACCGTTCCTTCGCCAACTCATGTTCGATACGACGCGCCAGGCGTTTCTGTCGACGGGTATTCAGACGGCGAGCCTGAATTCGCTGCACGATAGCGCCAGCAAACGTATGCAAATGGTCGATATTCTCATCGACAAGCATCTGACCGACAGCGATCTGAATGCCAAGTGGCTCGCGACAAGGCTTGGCGTGTCGATCCGCACCCTGCAACAGGATTTCCAGGGCATGGGCATGACTTGCACGACCGTCATCCGCGACAAGCGGCTGCGCTTCGCACGCGAAAAGATCGAGCAGCTCAAGGAGCAGCGCAACCAGACGACCATCGCCGAAGTCGCCTATTCGGCCGGATTCAACGACATTTCCTACTTCAATCGCAGCTTCAAAGAGCTGTTCGATTGCGCGCCGAGCGAATTGCTTCGCTCTGCCGAACCCGCCCATAAATTGGACTGAGGCATACTCTGCGCTCCAGTCCAAGACGAGGCGCGTTTCTCCCCAAGACGGGTTTTGCGGCAACGGCCATAGTCCTCCCGAAAGTCACGGGAGGAGAATGTCGTGAAGCAGTATACCCTGCTTATCGGTGGCGAACCTGTTGCCACGTCCCATCATGCACCGGTCGCAAATCCGTCGAATGGCGAGGTGGTCGGTCATATGCCGCTTGCCGGCGAAGCAGACCTTGACCAAGCCGTTGCGGCCGCCGCCACCGCCTTCAAGACGTGGTCGCAAGTTTCGAGCGAAGAGCGCGCCAAGGCTTGCCGCGACATGGCGGAGAAGATCGACGAACATGCCGAGGAACTTGCCCAGATCCTCACGCGGGAGCAGGGCAAGCCGCTCAATGGTCTCGGCTCGCGCTTCGAGATCGGTGCTGCGCTCGCCTGGACGCGCCACACCGCCGAACTCGACCTGCCGGTCGAGATTCTGCAGGACGATAATGAAGGTCGTGTCGAGCTGCATCGCAAGCCGATCGGCGTCGTCGGTTCGATCACGCCCTGGAACTGGCCCGTGATGATCGCTTGCTGGCATATCGTTCCGGCCGTGCGTGCCGGCAATACCGTCGTCATCAAGCCGTCGCCCCTGACGCCGCTTTCGACGATCCGCCTCGTCGAGATCATGAATGAGGTCCTGCCGCGTGGTGTCGTCAACGTCATCACCGGCGAAAACAGCATCGGCGCAGCGCTTTCCGCCCATCCGGGCGTCGCCAAGATGATCTTCACCGGCTCGACGGAAACTGGCAAGAAGGTCATGGCCTCGGCAGTCGCGACCCTGAAGCGGCTGACGCTGGAGCTCGGCGGCAATGATGCCGGCATCGTCCTGCCCGATGCCGATCCCAAGGCTATCGTCGAAGGTCTCTTCTGGGGCGCCTTCATCAATAACGGTCAGACCTGCGCGGCGCTGAAGCGTCTCTATGTGCACGACAGCATCTATGAAGAGGTCTGCCACGGCCTTGCTGATTACGCTTCCAAGATCGTCGTCGGTGATGGCCTGGACGAAGCGAGCATCCTTGGGCCGATACAGAACGAGATGCAATTCAACAAGGTGCGCGAACTGGTCGAGGATGCGCGTGCCCGTGGCGGCCGCATCCTGACCGGCGGTGCGCCAATGGATCGCCCGGGCTATTTCTATCCGATCACGCTCGTTGCCGATGTCGACCATGGCGTGCGGCTGGTCGATGAGGAGCAATTCGGTCCGGCCCTGCCGATCATCCGCTACAGCGACATCGACGAGGTCGTCGCCCGCGCCAATCAGAATCCCGCCGGTCTCGGCGGTTCCGTCTGGTCCTCCGATGCGGAGAAGGCGAAGCGCTATGCGGTGCAGCTCGAATGCGGTTCGGTCTGGATCAACAAGCACGGCACGATCCAGCCCAATGCGCCTTTCGGCGGCGTGAAGCAGTCCGGCATCGGCGTCGAGTTCGGCGTGGAAGGACTGAAGGAATTCACGACAATCCAGACGGTGTTGAGCTGAGCCATGACGACTTACGATTATATCATCGTCGGTGGCGGCTCTTCGGGCTGCGTGCTGGCAAATCGGCTTTCGGAAAATCCGGCGCATAAGGTGCTGCTGATCGAGTCCGGGCGTAGGGATTCCGATCCCTGGATCCATATCCCCGCGACCTTCTTCAAGGTGCTGGGCAAGGGCATCGATATTCATCCCTATGCCTCGAACCCTGACAAGGGTTTGAATGGCCGGCCGAGCATCGTGCCGCAAGGCAATGTGCTGGGTGGCGGCAGCTCGGTGAATGCGATGATCTATATTCGCGGCCATCGCAACGACTACGATACCTGGTCGCAGATGGGCTGCCAGGGCTGGTCCTACGAGGATGTGCTTCCGGCCTTCCGCTCGCTGGAAAACAACGAGCGGCTGAACGGCGAGTTCCATGGCAGAAAGGGGTCGCTGCGCGTCTCCGATCCTCGCCACCGCCATCCCCTAAGCGAGGCCTTCGTCAAGGCGGCGACTGAGATCGGCATTCCTCATAATAACGATTTCAACGGCGCGGATCAGGCCGGCGTCGGCTTCTACCAAAGCACGACCTATGGCGGCCGACGCTGGAGTTCGGCCCAAGCCTTCCTACGCGAGGCGGAGAAGCGGCCGAACCTGACCGTGCTGACGGAGCGCAAGGTCGCCCGCATCCTGTTCGAGGGGCAGAAGGCCGTCGGCGTCGAGCTGCTCGACGGTACGATATTCAAGGCATCCTGCGAGATCACGCTCACCGCCGGCGCCATCGCAACGCCGAAGATCCTGCAATTGTCCGGCATCGGCGATGGCGGGCATCTCTCCTCACTCGGTATCAAGGTCGTGGCGGACCTGCCCGGTGTAGGGAGCAATTATCAGGATCATCTGGAAGTTCCGGTGCAGGGTGAGACGCGGGAGCCGATTTCGATCCTCGGTCATGACAAGGGCCTTCGGGCTGCCGGTCACATGCTGCGCTATCTGACCTCGCATCGTGGGCTGTTGTCGTCGAACGTCGTCGAGTGCGGCGGTTTCGTCGACACCGCCGGCACGGGGCAGCCGGATGTGCAGTTCCACGTTCTGCCGGTCCTGATCGGCTTCGTCGACCGCGATCCGGAGCCAGGTCACGGCCTCAGCATCGGACCATGTTATCTGCGGCCGCGCTCGCGCGGTTGGATACGGCTGAAGAGCGCCAATCCGAACGAGCAGACGGATTTCAACGCCAATCTGCTTTCCGATCCCGCCGATCTTGAAACTTTGGTGCGCGGTGTCGAAACGGCGATCCGCATTCTCGATGCGCCGGCCCTAGCCAAGCTGGTCAAGCGCCGGGTGCTGCCGAAGCCGGGGGTCGAGAAGGATCCCGAAGCACTGCGCGGTTACATCCGTCAATCCTGCAAGACCGTGTTCCATCCGGCTGGAACGGCGCGCATGGGCCGGGCGGACGATCGCATGGCCGTTGTCGGGCCGGACCTGAAGGTGCGTGGGATCGAGGGGCTGCGCGTCTGTGATGCCTCGGTCATGCCGACCCTTGTGTCGGGCAACACCAATGCCCCGACGATGATGATCGCGGCAAAGGCTGCTGCCTTCATGACAGGAAAGGCGATTTCCGGCTGAGCCGGAAATTGGGGAAGCAAAGAGCCCGTGGGGAGCGGGACAACAAACTGGAGGAGACAATGCCTATCAATCTGAGAGGGCTGGCAATCGGCCTTTTGCTGACGCTGGTTTCTGCGTTCAGCGCACATGCGGCCGCATCCTGCGGCGATAATAGCGGCAAGCCGGCAACGGGCGAGCCGATCGTCATCGGTGCCATTACCGGCAAGACCGGACCCGACGATTTTTCCAATTCCACCAAGGCGGCAAAGGCCTATTTCGATTGCCTGAACGCCAATGGCGGCATCAAGGGCCGACCGGTTAAATATCTGGTCGAGGACGATCAGTGGAACCCGGAGATCTCCGCGCAACTGGCGGCAAAGCTCGTCAACGACCAGAAGGCCGTGCTGATGGTCGGCAATTCCAGCTATGTCGAGTGCGGTGCGAACGCCGATTTCTACAAGAAATCGGGCATTCTTGTCGTCGCCGGCGTCGGCGTGCCGCGTGAGTGCTATTTTGCTGAAAATTATGCGCCGACCAATGCCGGACCGCGCGTCTCTATGCTCGGCGCGATGGGCTATGCGCTCGACAAGCTGAATGCCAAGTCGGTCGTCTGCATCGGCCCGAACATTCCGAATGTCGGCACCTGGTCCTGCGACGGCGTGATGCTGCTCGCCAAGGAAAAGGGTTTTGCCGCCCAGACGATCCTCATGGATCCGGGCTCCGCCGACGCCACGTCGATCATCCTGCAGGCTGCTTCGAGCAAGCCTGATGTCATCGTGCTCGGCCTGTCGAAGGGCGTGACCGTGCCGCTGCTGACGGCTGCCGAAGAGCAGGGCCTCAATCAGACGATCACCTTCCTCAGCGCCGCCTCTGCCTATGATCTTTCGGTTCCATCGACCATCGGCTCGGGTTGGGACGGCAAGTTTTATGTCAACATGGAATTCAATGATCTCGAGGCAACGACGCCGGACAATCAGAACTGGCTCGCCGTCATGGACCAGTACGGCCAGAAGTCGGACCCGCGCGACACCTTTGCCCAGGCCGGTTATCTGGCGGCGCGCATTGCCGAAAAGGCGCTGATGACGCTCGATCCAGGCAAGATCGATCGCGAGACCGCCTCTGCCGCCGTGCGCCGGATCAAGGACTTCAAGAGCGATATCTTCTGCGCTCCCTGGTACTTCGGCGATGGCCAGCCGCGCCACAACGCCAATTCGACGACGCGCATGGCCGTCGCCGAGGGCGGAAAGTGGAAAGTCGTCTCCGATTGCGCACCCTCGCCCGATCCGGAGCTGAAGGACATCCGCGCCTTCGAAAAGTCCGCCGGCATCAACTGAGCCCTGACGCTTGCCATCGGTTCCGCGGCAGAAAAGTCGCGGGGCCGAACGACCCGAAAGGATCGATTCAATGAACCTTCTACCCTTCGTCATTTCCGGGCTGGGCATTGGCGCCGTCTATGCGCTGTCCGGCGTCGGGCTTGTCGTCCTGTTTCGAGCGACCGGCGTACTCAACTTTGCATTCGGTGCCGTCGGCGCAATCGGTGCGCATTGCGCCTGGCAATTGCTGGAGTGGAAGATGCCGCTCGCCATTGCCATCCTCGCCGCCGTTGCCGTCTCGACGGCGATCAGCTTTCTCTATGGCCGGATATTCGCGCCCATGCTGTCGCATCGCGATATCGTCGTGCGCGCCGTCGGCACCTTGGCGCCTGCGCTGATCCTGATCGCAATTATGGGCGTCATCTGGGGCGAGTTGCCGCGTCGCCTGCAGTTTCCGACCGACCAGATGTTCGTGTCGCTTTTCGCTGTGCGCCTCACCTTCACGCGCATCATCGCCATCATCCTCGCCGTCGTCATGGTCGTTGCCATTACGCTGCTTTTGACCCGCACGCGCCTGGGCCTCGACATGCGCGCGCTTGCCAATGATCGTGATCTCAGCGCCATTCTCGGCGTGCGCATCCTTTATACGGAGACCGCTGCCTGGATCATGACCGGCATCTTCTCGGGCTTTGCCGGCCTGTTGCTGGCCGATCTCGTCCGGCTGCAGGGAACCTTTCTGACTTTGCTGGTCATACCCGCAATCGCGGCTGCGATCCTCGGTCAGTTGCAGTCGCTGTGGCAAACGGCCGTTGCTGGCATTCTGATCGGCATCGCCGAAGCCGTGCTGACGCCGATCGCCTGGATATCGCCCTATCGCGCAGCGGCACCGTTTGTCATCGCGCTTATCGCAGTCACCATCCTGGGAGGCACCGCGAAAGTCGCGTTGAAGGACCGATGAGCATTCAGCAGCAAACAATCGACCCAACCGCCGAAGGCATATCGATGGTGCGCCTGCCCAAGCAGCTTCTTCATGTGCCCTTGACGATGTTGGCCCTTTCGATCCTCGTCGCCTGCCTTGCCAATTCCTTCTGGCTGTCCGCCGCAACCTCTGCCATCGCACTCTCGCTCTCGGTTGCCGGGCTCGCTATTCTTTATGGTCAGCTTGGTCTTGTCTCCCTTTGCCAATTCGCGCTTGTCGGTGTCGGCGGCTGGGTGACGCTTCGCGTCGGGCACGCTTTTCATCCGCCCTTCGAAGTCAGCCTGCTTGCGGGCGGTGTCGTCGCTTCGGTGGTGGGACTGGCATTCGGTGTGCCGGCACTGCGCCTGCGTGGCCTCTATCTCGCGCTCGTGACGCTGATGCTGGCCGGCGCCTTCCAGATCGTCATCAGTGCCTGGGGCTTCCCCGATGGCGGCCTCGGTTTTCTGGGCCGGGCGGATGGTTCTGGCCGCGCGATGCTGGCAAGGCCGGCAATCGCCGATGGAGAAGTCTCCTATTTCCTCTATGTCTGTGCGGTAGCGGCAATCGGCCTTTTGATCGCGCAGTGGCATAAGCTCGCCCGTCCCGGCCGCGCTTGGGCGCTTATCCGCAAGGGCGAGACGGTTGCTGTTGCAAGCGGCGTCAATGTGCTGATCTACAAGGCCTGGGCATTCGCATTGAGCGGCTTTCTCGCCGGCCTTGCTGGCGGTTTGCTGGCGGGCAATGTCGGTCAGCTCGACGGGCGCGCCTTCGGCGCCTTCGAAAGCCTCAATCTCTTCGCCCTTGCCATCGTCGGCGGTGTCTTCAATTGGTACGGCGCCGTCATTGCGGGCCTGCTGCTGCGTGCCGTGCCAGCGTTGCTCACCGATCTCGGCATTGACGGTTATGTCACGATCGGGATCTTCGGCGTCGCCTTGTTCCATGCCCTCGCAACCGCGCCGACGGGCGTTGCCGGTCAGATATCGGCTCTTATTGCCCGGCTGAATGCCGCTCTTTCCCGGGGGAGGGCACGATGATCAAGATCGACAATCTCATCGTCCAATTCGGTGGTATCAGGCCGATCAATGAACTCAGCGCCATGCTGACGGCCCCTGTCGCCGGCCTCATCGGCCCGAATGGTGCGGGCAAGACGACGTTGCTCAACGTACTCTCCGGGTTCGTGAAACCCATCCACGGCACAGTCTCGCTTGGCGAGCGGGCGTTGCTGCCGCTGACGCCACTGCAGCGGGTGCGTGCCGGCTTGCGCCGTTCATTCCAGACGGAGCAGGTGGTTGAGGATCTGACAGTTGCCGGTAACATCGCCGCAATCGCCGATCATGTCGTTAGCACCGGGTATCATGCCCGTGCGATCGACCAGGCTCTTACCTTTGTCGGCCTGACGGATGTTGCCGATCGGCTCGGCCAATCCCTCAATCTTTTCCAGCGCCGCCTCGTCGAGCTGGCAAAATGCGTGGTCGGCGAGCCGAAACTCATTCTGCTCGATGAACCGGCCGCGGGTCTGACAGAAGAGGAAGGCAAGGCCTTTCGCGAAATGGTGCTGCGCATTCCGGCGGAGTTCCGGGCGCAGGTGCTGATCATCGACCATGACGTCGATCTCATCCGGTCCATGTGCGGCGAAACCATGGTGCTCGATTACGGCAAGCTCCTGGCGCTCGGCCCAACGCAGACCGTGCTGGCCGATCCGAATGTCCGGCGCGCCTATCTGGGGGAGTTCTGACATGGACATCACATCCGAAGTCAGCGTCGAAAATCTCGTCGTCGAGCGCGGCGGCAAGCGCGTCATTCATGATGTTTCCTTTTCGGTCGCGGCCGGGAAGATCACGACGTTGCTTGGCGCCAACGGGTCCGGCAAGTCGAGCACGGTCATGGCCATGGCGGGCGTCCTGCCGCGTGGCGGTTCCGTGCGCCTGGGCATCACAGCGTTCGAAGGGTTTTCGCCCGACCGCATTCGCCGGGCTGGTCTTGCGCTCGTGCCGGAAGGGCATCGCGTACTCGGGCAGCTTTCCGTGGAGGACAATATTCTCGTGGCGGCGCTTGAGGGATCGGCTGCTGCGCGGCGGGAAGGTCTGGCGCATGCCTATGAAATCTTTCCGGAACTTTCGGAGCGGCGGCGCCAGTCGGCGTCGGATCTTTCCGGCGGTCAGAAGCAGATGGTGGCTATGGCGCAGGCCTTCATTGCCAAACCCCGTTTCATGATCGTCGACGAACTATCGCTCGGCCTGGCACCGGCCGTCGTCAAGCGGCTTGCCGAGGCGCTGAAAATCGCCGCCCGCCGCGGCATCGGCGTCCTGCTGATCGAGCAGTTTGCCAATCTCGCGCTCGATCTGGCCGATCAGGCTCTTGTTTTGGAGCGCGGGCGCCTCGTCTTTTCCGGCACCGCCGCGACGCTCAAGGCCCAGCCGGACATTCTGCATGGCGCTTATCTGGCAAGCTGAAGCGACGAAAATATCTCGCCTTTTTGGGGACAGCAATCATGGCCGCAGCACCTCATCGGCATGTCGACAGCGCTAGCGGCCGAGCGTTTGCGGGGCTGGCACGCAATCTCTTCGGCAATGTCCGGCTCGATTTTAGCACCGCAGATGAAGAAAAGAGCCGGCTGATCTCGGCCATGCTGGGCACTTGCCGGCTGACGCGGCTGGAGGCGGATCGGCATGTCGTCTTCGGCGATCATGTAATCGCAAGTCCGGACGATCCCGACACGATCAAGCTGATCGTGCAGACGGAGGGGAGCGCTTCGCTTTTGCAGGGCGGATCACATGCCCCGGTCTCGCAGAATGCGCTTGTCATCTACGACCCCAGCCGCCCCTATATGCTGACGAACAGCACGCCGGTTCGCCAATTGCTGTTGCAATTGCCGCGCCACGCGCTGCCCCATGCGGCCGTGGAACGATTGGCACAGCCTTTCACTGTCCATGCCGAGCAAGACGGCATGTGCCGAATTTTGCTCTCGCTCATGGACTCGACCTTCCATGAGATCGATCATCTTGACGAGGCTCGGCGTTCGAGTGTCGGCCAGACCATGATCGAGCTCGTGCGCACCATGATTGGCGCCGATCAGCAACAGGCTAGGCCGGTTGCCAATCCGCTGGGTGTGCTGCTGCAGCGGATCAAGGATTTCATCGATATCAATCTCGAATGGCCGGATCTGACGGTAACGATGATCGCGCGCCGCATGGGCTGCTCGGTACGTTACGTCTACCGTGCATTCGAGGTCGAGTGCCTGACTCCTTCGGATTACATCTGGGATCTGCGCGTGCAGAAAGCTGCGGCACAGTTGCAGGACGCCGACGGCTATGCGGGAGAAATATCCGAGATTGCCTTTGCTCTCGGCTTTTCCTCCAGCGCGCATTTTTCGCGCGCGTTCCGCCATCGCTACGGTGTTTCGCCGTCACAATGGCGCAAGGCCAGGATGTCCTAGACGGATAAGGTGGCCCGGCCAAAGCCGAGCCACCTTGTTCCTCATCGCATGGATTCGGCCACTCTCAGCGTATCCGTGAACTGCTCGAAACGCCGGATCTTGCCTCCCACCACGCCCCAGACATGCACGACACGGGCTTTGAAGGCCTTTCCGGTCTGCTTGTTCGTGCCGCTATAACCTCCGACGGCAACGACCTCGTCACCGGCGTCGAGAAGACGTTCGAGCGTGAAGGTGTATCCGTCGAAGGTCTGCCCGAGCGCCTGAAAGACGTTCTTGAAGATTTCCTGTGGGCCGACATAGGTGCCGGCGCAGGGAAAGCCATCCATCTCCGTCCATCGGCAATCGGAGGCGATGTCGGCGAGCATGCCATCCACGTCGCGGCGGTCGTTGGCGTCGTAATGCGCCTTTACGATATCGAATGCTTTGCGCATGGCGTCCTCACACAGGTTCTTGGCCGGGCAGGTAATAGGTCATCGACGCCTTGCGAATGAAGGCGCCGGCCGGGCTGTTCTGGATGCGGCCGTCGCCGGTAATGCCAAGGAATTTGCCTGTGGAACGCATATCATTGAAATTATAGAAGAAAGTGGATGCGACCGCGATCTTGAATTCGCGGAAAGTGAAGATGTAGAGGTTGTCGTCGAACTTATAGGTCGTGGTGAGATCAACGTCGCCGTGGCCGCGCTGCACGCCGACGAGGCATTGCCAAGCATAGCGCTGAGACGAGAGATAGGTGTGCTCGTAGACGTGGTTGGGACTGTAGGTGAAATGTGCCCTCAGCCCGATCAGATCGCGGCTCTCATGCGGCACCGGCCCGCTCGCCGCACCGCCCTCGATGACACCGGGTCGGAAGATCTGCGCGACCTGCGGCTCGCCGACAGAATCCTGGAGATCGCGAACGATGGAGTAGATGGAAAGCGCGCGGCGCGTTTCAGTGTTGAGGATCAGCGTCTCGGCCTCCTTGGGGCGACCGGCAAAGATGATCTCGACGAAATAGGTCTTCGGCGCTACTTCGATCACCTCGGACATGTCGGTGCCACCGTCCTTGCCGTCGGACCATCTGACTTCGCCCTTCACAAAGGCAAGCTCCAGCGTGCGACCGTCGTCGAACGAGATCCTGTGAGACGATCCGGTCAGGGCCTCCGTTGCAGGCAGGCGGTTCGTATCGATGCCATAGGCGAATTCGTCGTAGGTTTTCCAGTCCTTGGGATTCTGGTTCATCAGTGTCTCCTCCCTGTTATTCTGCAAATGCCAAGGTCGGCAGATCGACCGTGCCGGCGCCGCCGTCGACGGTTAGGACCGCCCCATTGATCATCGATGCTTCGCACGAAGCCAGGAAACAGACGGCATTGGCGGCGTCTTCTGCCGTTGCCGGTCGGCCAAGCGGTACGTCCTTGGTGACGAGCGCGTAGGCCTCCTCGATGCTGCTCAGCTTGTATTTCTCGACGATGAATTCCATCTGCTCGTCGGCCATGGCTGTCGTGACCCAGCCGGGGCAGACGCTGTTGGTGCGCACGCCCTTGCGGCCATAGTCGCGGGCCAGAGATTTCGCGAGGCCGATGCAGCCATGCTTCATGGTGACGTAGCCCGCCGCATCCGGCCCGGCGAAGAGCCCCGCAATCGAGGCGAGAACGACGATGTTGCCTCGCCTCCTGATGAGATGCGGCAGGGATTCACGGGCACTGACGAAGGCGGTGTTGAGATTGAGGCGGACGGCGAGGTCCCATGTTTCGTCCGACATGCTGACCGTCGGCCCAACGCCGTGACCGCCGGCATTGGCAATGAGGATATCGAGGCCTCCGAAGGTTTCTACGACCTTTTCGACAGCCGCTTTCATGGCGGCGCTATCGGCCGCATCAGCCACGACGACGGCAGCGCCGATCTCTTCGGCAACGGCGCGAAGCGGTTCAGGACGGCGACCTACGAGTGCGACATTGCCGCCCTCTTGCCGGATGCGGCGCGCGACCGCCGCGCCGATGCCCGTGCCGCCGCCGGTGATCAAGGCGGTCTTGTTCTTGAAACGCATGTTTCCTCCTCCTGGCTTTCCGGCTCATGATGACCGATGTGTCTGGAGGCGTCGCGTCCATCTCTGCAGTCCGTTTTGACTGAGCGTGCACAATGCAGCCCGCGCGGGGAATTCCCACGATTGGAAGCAGCCAAACGTGCAATGTCCGGGGAGGTTGGCTTCGGGAAATCAGTAGACTTTTGCATCCGCCGGAGGCTTGGCGGCATCCGCCTTCTTGAAGTCGTCGAGGAGCTTGGTGGTTGCGTTGGCAAGCAGGGTGACGTCGTTGCCGATCGCGACGAAGGTCGCGCCAAGTTCGAGATAGCGTTTCGCAAGCGAGAGGTCGCCGATCAGAATGCCGGCCGCCTTGCCGTGCGACTGGATCTTCGCAAGCGCCTTTTCGACTTCTGCCTGCACTTCAGGTGCGCCCGGCTTGCCGAGATAGCCCATATCAGCGGCGAGATCGGCGGGGCCGATGAAGATTCCATCGACGCCCTCGGTCGAGGCGATGTCATCGAGCGCGGCAAGCCCGGCGCGGTTTTCCACCTGCAGGAGCAGACAGATTTCGTCATTGGCGGTCGGCAGATAGTCCGGAATACGGTTAAAGGCGGAGGCACGGGCAAGCGCTGCACCGACGCCGCGCACGCCATGCGGCGGATATCGCACTGCCCTGACCATGGTCTCGGCCATCTCCTTGCTGTCGACCATCGGGATCAGTAGGGTCTGAGCGCCGATATCGAGCATCTGCTTGATGATCCAGGTCTCGCCGATCGGCGGGCGGATCACCGCATGGCTGGCAGTGCCCTTCATCGCCTGCAATTGCGACACGAGAAGCGGCACATCGTTCGGTGCATGCTCGGCGTCGAGCAGCAGCCAGTCGTATCCGGCGCCGGCGCAGATCTCGACGGTGTAGGCATTGGCAAGCGCCTGCCAGAGGCCGATCTGCGCCCGCCCTTCCTTCAGGGCCTGTTTGAAAAGATTCTTGGGCGCCGGCATGCTTCACTCCCTCATGCAAAGAACAGGCTGACCGAGCCGTAGGGACCGAAATCGGCATTGATCGTGTCGCCGTGCCGCGCCTCGATCGGGCGGATGAAGGAGCCGGCGAGCACGATCTGGCCGGCTTCGATGCCATCGCCATATTGCGACAGTCGATTGGCAAGCCAGGCGATGCCGCGTGCGGGCTGGTTGAGCACGCCGGCGCCAAGGCCGGTTTCCTCGACCTCGGCATTGCGGCTGACGATCGCGCCCATCCAGCGCATGTCGATCTGGTCCGGCCGCACGGCGCGACCACCGGTGACGATGCCGGCATTGGCGGCGTTGTCGGAGATGGTGTCGACGATGGTGCGCGCCTTCTTCGTCTCCGGATCGACCCGGAGGATACGGGTATCCAGGATTTCGAGGGCAGGCGTCACGTAGTCGGTAGCGTTGAGCACATCGAAGATCGAGATATCAGGCCCCTTGAGCGGCGCCTTCATCACGAAGGCGATCTCGGCCTCGATGCGCGGCTGGATGAAGCGATCGGCCGGTACGGTCGCACCATCCTCGAACACCATATCGTCGAAGAGCACGCCGGAATCGGGGATATTGATGTTGAGGGCATATTGCATCGCCTTCGATGTCAGCCCGATCTTCCAGCCGATCGGCTTGCGGCCGGCGGCAATCTTCTTCTGCACCCAGGCGCTTTGGACGGCATAGGAATCGTCCATGGTCATTTGCGGGTGCTTGAGCGAGAGAAGACCGGTCTGGACACGGGTCCGCTCGGCCTGATCGAGGCTTTCGGCGGCTGCCTGGATTTCGTCATGGGACAGCATCAGAGCACCTCGTCGGCGATGGTGTTTTTCAGGATGCCAATGCCATCGGCTTCGACTTCGACGACATCGCCGGGTTTCAGCCAGATCGGCGGATCGAAGCGGGCGCCGGCGCCCGTCGGCGTGCCCGTGACGATGACGTCGCCGGGGGCGAGCGTGGTGAAGGTGGAGATGTAGTTGATGATCTTGCGGAAGGAGAAGATCATCCGGCTCGTGCGGTCGCTCTGGCGCACTTCGCCATTGACGCGAGTTTCGAGTTGAATATCGGCCAATTGGCTGTCATCGCGATAGGGCACCAGCCAAGGTCCGATCGAACCAGTGCGATCGAAGTTTTTGCCCTGGGTGACGTTGAACTTCGCATGGCGCACCCAGTCACGAATCGTGCCTTCGTTGCAGAGCGACAGAGCCGCAATGTGGGAAAGGGCATCGGCTTCGGCAATGCGGCGGCCGCCCTTGCCGATGACGATGACGATTTCGCCTTCATAATCTAGCTGCGGGCTTTCCGGCGGTCGGATCAGCGGCTGGTCATGCCCGGTGAAGGAGCGCGGAAAACGGATGAAGAGGGAGGGGTTGGAAGGGGCTGCCTGCCCATCCTTGTATTCCTCGTTGCGGTCGGGGAAGTTGACCCCGACGCAAATGATCTTTTCCGGCGACGGAATGGGAATTTCGAAGCGGATGTCGTCCAGCGCGAAATCCGGCTTCAGCGCCTTGCCTTCCTCGGCGAGTTGAGCGAGGTGACCGGCCTCGATGACTTCGCGGAGCGTCGGCCATGTTGCGCCATGGCGGGCAGAGAGGTCGACGACACCATCGGTCTTGACGAGACCATATTTCAGGGTGCCGTGGTGAGAAAAGCTGGCGAGGCGGGGCCGTTCGGTCAAAATGGTCTCCTATGTCAAACTGCGGGCAATCTCGGTGATCACCGTGAAGGCCATGTCGGCGTCATCGCGGGTCATCTCGAACTGGCCTGCCTGGAAGCGAATAGCGATACGCCCGTCGACGCGTGTTTGCGTGAGATAGATGCGGCCATCGTCGTTGATGGCGTTGACCAGCGCAATATTGTGCCGGTCGACGTCCTCACCGCATTTGTGGCGGAAGGAGAAGAGCGAGAGCACCGGTTCGCTAACGAGTTCGAAATCCGGTTCGGCGGCAAGTCGTTTTGCCAGTTCTTCCGACCAGGCCACATGGTTGCGGATCATTGTGCGCAGCCCTTCAAGCCCGTGATAGCGCATGAGAAACCAGAGTTTCAGCGCGCGAAAACGACGGCCGAGCGGCACGGACCATTCGGAGTAGTCGATGATGCCGTCATGGCCATGCGTCTTCAGGTATTCCGGCTGAATGGCGAGCGTGCGTACCTGGTCTTCCGGGCTGCGGATGAACTGTACCGAGCAATCGAAATTGGCACCGAGCCATTTGTGAGGGTTGAAGACGATGGAGTCCGCAGCCTCGACACCATCCCAAAGCCTGCGGAACTCCGGGCAAATCATCGCGGAGCCGGCCCAGGCGGCGTCGACATGCAGGTAGAGCCCGTGCGCCTTCACGACTTCCGCAACGGCGCGGATCGGGTCGCAGGCGCCGATAGAGGTGCCGCCCGTGCAGGCGATGACGCCGGCCGGAATATGGCCGGCGGCAAGGTCGGCCTTGATCGCGGCATCGAGCGCTTCAGGGTCCATGCCGTTGAGCGGACCCTTGGTGGGAACGCGCACGAGATTCGCCTCGCCGATGCCGGCTATCCAGATCGCCCGGTCAATGGAGGTGTGCACCTGTTTGGAGGCATAGACGCGTACGGCCTTGTGCGCTGAAAGCCCGTCGCTGTTGCCCTTCCAGCCGAGAGCTTTTTCGCGCATCACCAGCACGGCTGCGAGCGTCGCAGTTGAGGCGGAATCCTGGATGACACCGGCAAAACCATCCGGAAGTCCCATAGCTTGTCGCAGCCAGTCGACCACGCGAGTTTCAAGCTCCGTCGCCGCCGGCGATGTCTGCCACAGCATGCACTGCGCGGCGATGGAGGTGACGAGATAGTCTGCGATTACCGAGACTGGTGCGGCATTTGCCGGGAAATAGGCGAAGAAGCGAGGATGCTGCCAGTGCGTCAGGCCATCCGGAATGATGCGCTCGAAATCGGCAAAGATCGCCTCCATGGCCTCGCCCGCTTCCGGTGCCGCATCAGCGATTTGCCGCGCGATGTCGCCAGGCTTCGTCCGCGCCCGTACAGGCCGCTCGCGCAGGCCCGCGCGATAATCGGTGCCCCAGTCGGCGACTTTTCGAGACCAATGACGGAATTCTTCGCTGTCCATATATCATTCCCTATTTGGTACTGCGTTGTCTCGGCGCTGTGCCATCCCCTGCGCAATGTTCCACGGCGAACAGCCGGCTCTTTCAAATTGCTGCAGCCTCGCCTTGAGACTAAAGCTGGGATGGGTCATGCTTATCTCGGGCCTTCCTTGGCCTCAGACGACGCCGCCGAGGCAGACATATTTGATTTCGGTGAACTCCTCGATGCCGTAGCGCGATCCCTCCCGGCCGAGACCGGAAAGCTTGACGCCGCCGAAAGGCGCTTCGGCCGTCGAGATCAGGCCGGTATTGACGCCGACCATGCCGTATTCGAGCGCTTCTGCGACGCGGAAGACGCGGGCGAGGTCCTTGGCATAGAAATAGGAGGCAAGACCGAATTCGGTGTCGTTGGCCTGGGCAATGACATCGGCCTCGTCCTTGAAGCGGAAGAGCGGAGCCACCGGTCCGAAGGTCTCTTCCTTGGCGACAGCCATGGCGGGGGTAACATTGGCCAGCACCGTCGCCTCATAAAAGCGTCCGCCGAGCGGATGGCGATGACCGCCGGCAACGACACGGCCGCCCTTGGAAAGCGCATCGGCGACATGTTCCTCGACCTTGGCAAGGGCTGCTTCGTCGATCAGCGGGCCGAGATTGATGCCTTCGTCGAAACCATTGCCGGTCTTCAGCGCGCCGACCGCTTTGGAGAGCTTTTCGGCAAAGGCATCGTAGACGCCGTCCTGCACATAAAGACGGTTGGCGCAGACGCAGGTCTGGCCGTTGTTGCGGAACTTGGCGATCAACGCGCCTTCGACGGCCGCATCGAGATCGGCATCGTCAAACACGATGAAGGGCGCATTGCCGCCGAGTTCCAGCCCGAGTTTCTTGATGGTCGGCGCGCTCTGCCTGTAGAGCTCGGCGCCGACTTCGGTCGAGCCGGTGAAGGTGAGCTTGCGCACGACCGGGCTTGCGGTCATCTCGCCGCCGATGGCGCGGGCCGAGCCGGTCAATACGCTGAACAAGCCCTTGGGCAGGCCGGCGCGTTCGGCAAGGACCGCAATCGCGATCGCCGAAAATGGCGTCTGCGAGGCGGGCTTCAACACCATGGCGCAGCCGGCGGCAAAGGCAGGACCGGCCTTGCGGGTGATCATCGCATTCGGGAAGTTCCAGGGGGTGATCGCGGCAACCACGCCGATCGGCTGCTTCATCACCAGAATGCGCTTGTCCTTCTGGTGGCCGGGAATGATGTCGCCATAGACGCGACGGGCCTCTTCGGCAAACCATTCGATGAAGCTGGCGCCATAGGCGATCTCGCCCTTGGCCTCGGGCAGCGGCTTGCCCTGTTCGGCCGTCAGGATGCGGCCGAGATCATCCTGGTTTTCCATCATCAGCTCGAACCAGCGCTTGAGGATGCCGGAGCGTTCCTTGGCGGTGCGGGCGGCCCATTCCTTCTGGGCAGCTTCGGCCGCGGCAATCGCCTTTTTGGTCTCCGCAGCCCCCAGATTGGGAACGCGGCCGATGATCTCACCGGTCGCCGGATTATCGACCTTGATTGCGTTGTCACCTGCCTCGATCCAGTCGCCACCGACCAATGCGGCCTGCCGGAACAATGTTGCGTCTTTTAAATGCATGACGGCCTCCTCGCATCGCGAAGGTTGATAAGAAACGGGCGTTTTCGCCCGCTCTCAAAGGTAACGCTTAGGGCGCGATAATCGGCTGTGCCTTCAAGTCAGGCTCGGTTACTTCAGCACCGGCGAACAGACTGCCATGTTCGAACCAGGATTTGGGAGCGGGTGCGCCCCACAGCGTCTGGCGCTGCGGATCCTTGAGGTCCCACTTGATCGGTTCCAGATCGGGATCGACGGTCTGATAGTCCGAGCAATAGATCTCGATGCGATGGCCGTCCGGATCGAGGATGTAGAGGAAGAAGGCGTTGGAGATGCCGTGACGTCCCGGACCGCGCTCGATATTGGCAACCCAGCCGGTGGTCGCCATCAGGTCGAGCAGGTCGATGATGTTGAGCGGCGTCGGCACCCAGAAGGCAGTGTGATGCAGGCGCGGACCCCGGCCGTTGGTGAAGGCGATGTCATGGACGCCGCCCTTGCGATGCGTCCATGCGGCCCAGAGGCGGCCGGTTTCCTCATCCTCGGTATATTCGGTCACACGGAAGCCGAGTTCGTTATAGAAGGCGACGCTCTCGTCGACATTGGTCGAAAAGCAGTTGAAGTGGTCGATGCGCAGCGGCTTCACGCCCTTGTAGAGGGCATATTTCTGATGGATCGGCGGCAGGCGATCCATCTTCGAATAGAATTCGAGCGGGATGCCGTGGGGGTCGCGGGTGCGGAAGGTCCGCGCCTGGTAGGGACGCTCGACCCATTCGACCGGCAGGTCCTTGCCCTTGAAGAAATGCGCCGCCTTGTCGAGGTCCTCGTCACCGAAGACCTTGAAGCCGAGATCGCGGGCTTCGGCCTTGTCGGATTTCTTGAGCACGATGCAGTGGTGGCCGCGTTCCTCCATTGCCCGCAGGTAAATCGTGTCGGAGGTCTCGTCCGTCACTTGCAGGCCGAGCGTGTCGACATAGAAAGCACGGGACTTGGCAAGATCGGTGACGCCGAATTCGACATGGCTGAGGCGCACGATGTTGAAGGGCGGATAGAGATTGGGTTTCGGCAGGGGCATTTGTTCCTCCTCTTTATGCGTATTGGCGGCTCAGCCGCCGAGTTTCTGGATGGCGTGCGGCTTGGTGGCGAAGGCGACGTTCTTGGTTTCCATGTAGAAATCGAAAGACCAGTCGCCGCCGTCGCGGCCGATGCCGGAGCTCTTGACCCCACCGAAGGGGGTCGGCAGGTGGCGCACATTTTCCGAATTCACCCAGATCATGCCGGCTTCGAGATGGTCGGTGAAACGGAAGGCGCGAGTGACGTCCGACGTCCAGAGATAGCCGGTCAGGCCATATTGGACGTCGTTGGCAAGGGCGAGCGCATCGGACTCATCCTTGAAGGGGATGGCAGTCAGCACCGGCCCGAAGATCTCTTCCTGGGCGATACGCATCTGGTTGTTGGCACCGGTGAACAGGGTGGGCGAGACGTAGCAACCGCCGCCCGGGCCGTTGAGTTTCTCGCCGCCGGCCGCAAGTGTTGCGCCTTCCGATCTGCCGATCTGGATATATTCCAGCACCTTCTGTTCATGCACGGGATGGATGAGCGGGCCAACGACCGTTTCTGGGTCCAGCGGATGGCCGACCTTGATGCGCTTGGCCTTCTCGGCGACGATCGCGGTGAACTTGTCGTAGACGCTTTCCTCGACCAGCAGGCGTGAGGAGGAGGTGCAGCGCTCGCCGTTCAGCGAATAGATCATGAAAACGGCGGCATCGGCTGCGCGCTCCAGATCGGCATCAGCAAAGACGATGACCGGGTTCTTGCCGCCGAGCTCGAAATGCACGCGCTTCAGCGTGTCGGCGCCCTGCTTCATGATCATCGAGCCGGTGCGGCTTTCGCCGACGAAGCCGATCGCCTTGATCAGCGGATGCTCCGTCAGTGCGCGACCGGCATCCTCGCCGAAGCCGTTGACGAGATTCCAGACACCCTTCGGCAGGCCGGCCTCTTCGGCGATTTCGACGAGCAGGCGGGCCGTCAGCGGCGAGAATTCGGCCGGCTTATGGACGATGGTGCAGCCGGCGGCGAGCGCCGGCGCGATCTTCCAGGTTGACAGCATAAAAGGTGTATTCCAGGGCGTGATGATGCCGACCGGGCCGATCGGCGTCCTAGTCGTCAGGTTGACCTGACTATCGGTACGCAGTGACTTGCCATCCCGGGCTTCTGGTGCGCGGTCGGCGAAAAAGCGGAAGTTCTCCGCGCCGCGCAAGGCGGCCTTGGCCATGAATTTCAGGGACTGCCCGGTATCCATGCATTCGACGAAGGCGATCTCCTCAGCACGGGCGACGATCGCGTCGGCAATCTTGTGCAGGAGCTTCTTGCGCGCATCGCCCGGCAGGGCAGCCCATTCGGCGAAGGCAGATCTCGCGGCCTTTGCGGCGCGGTCGATGTCGGCGGCCTTGCCGCGGGCAACGGTGGCGAGCGGCTTCAGATCGACGGGCGAGATGGTCTCGAAGGTAGAACCGTCATCACCCGGCACATCCTCGCCATTGATGCGGTTGAGTACGCCGCGATCCTTGAACCGGGCGAGAAAGCTTTCGGCCTTCGCGATGTTTTCCTGCAGTTTGGACATCGTCTATTCCTTTGGTGTTACGTCGTCCCGCGAAGGGGTGTCACTTGCCGCGTAACCGCGGATGGATGGCGTTCTTCTTCCAACTCAGCTCCGCGTCGATCTCGCGGATTTCCAGCGAGAGGGCGAAATGCGGCGTCTCGAAGAGAGGGGCGAGAACGTCGATTGCCGCGGCAAAGATCGCTTCGCCGGCCCGCTTCTTTTCGTCGTCCGTGCGGCCTTTCCCGATGCGGAAGTTCAGATCGACGAAGGCGTTCTCGGGCAGCTTGTCGGCAATTGCGTAGTGATCGGCGCGAAAGGCGCGCACCCGCACGGCACCGACCTCGAAGAGGCCGGTTTCCAGAACCGTCTTCAACAGCAGCTCGCAGAGCGCACCAATGTCGGCGCGCCCCTCTAGATTGGCCGAATATTCTATGGCGAGATGTGGCATGGGTCCTCCCTGTCGTCGTCTCATAATTAACATGTTAAATATACGGGCGGCTGTCAAGCGGCTTTCGACGATTACGATTGCGGGAGTGGATGACGCATAGACTTCGGCGGCTCTTAGCCCCCGAAGCTGCCGGTCTGCGTCGGTACGTGTACGTAGTTACGATCAAAGTAGAGCAAGGCGTGACCATCCTTGCGCGAGCGAATGTCAACCACTTCGCCAATGAAGATATTGTGCGTGCCGATGAGGCGCGACTCGACCAGCCGGCAGTCGAAGGAGACGATCGCGTCGGCGAGCGCCTGGTTGCCGGAGCGCAGGTCCGTCCACTCGGCGGCCGCATAGCGAGCCTCCATGTCGGATTGCTGGCCCGCAAAATAGCCGGCGAGTTCCTTGTGCTCGCCGGTCAGCACGTTGACGCAGAAACGACGGTTCTCAACGAAGAGCCCGCTCTGCGCCGAGCGGCTGTTCATGCAGATCAGAAGCGTCGGCGGCTCATCCGTGACGCTGCACATCGCCGTGGCGGTGAACCCGCCGCGCCCGGCAGGTCCGTTGGTGGTGATGACGTTGACCGGGGCGCAGACCCTGGCCATCGCATTGCGGAACTCGATTTTCGAGACTTGCTCCTCCATGGCCGTGCCTCATTCAGCCGCGTTGCGGGTGAGGATTGTTCTGTCGATCGGCGGCAACCACGTATCGCCGGTCCAGCCGTTTTCGTCGTAGTCGCTCATGCAGCGATCGACGAGCGCTTCCATCTCCCTGAGACGTCCGCCGCGCTCCGCGCCCTTCAGCACCTGCAGCCGGACCTCCTCCGGCGCGCCGGCGTAGTTGAGTTCGTAAAGAGCGTGGCGTCCACCGAATTCGGTGCCGGTCGCGTCCCAAAGCAGTTTCATGATCTTGATGCGTTCGATATGGCCCATATCGTTCGAGCCGCGGACATATTGCGCGAGATAGCGGTCGATCTCCGGATTGCCGAAGTCCATGGCCGAGGAGGGAAGATAGATCAGACCAGAGGCGACAACCTTGCGCACGGTTTCGATGACGCGTGGATAGGCCTCCGACATGAAGGTCCGGTAGGAAAGCGCGGCTTCCATGTTCGGTAGCACCGCGCCGTTCGCCCAGGACTGCGGATTATAGGCCATGGCATTGGAGAAGGACCAGAACATGTGGCGAAGCGCGATGACCTCGCCGAGCGCGGCCTGATTGCCACGGAAGGCATCGCCGCCGGTGGCGCGCAATGCCTTGGCGAGCAGGCCGGCCAGGAAGTCGAGCTTGACGGCAAAGCGCGTGCAACCCTGGAAGCAGTAGCCGTGCATGAAGCCGGAGGCCGGATGGAACGACAGGATCTTGGCGGCATCGCGAAGGACGAGCACGTCCTCCCAGGGCACGAACACATTGTCGAGCACCAGGACTGCATCGTTCTCGTCGAAGCGCGAGGACAGGGGATAGTCGAAGGGCTGACCGACGGTGTTGGCAGTCTGCTCGTAGGAGACGCGGCAGAACATCTTTATGCCAGGCGCATTCATCGGCACGATGAACATCACCGACAATGAAGGGTCTTCCGTCACCGTCGCCGAGCTTTGGGCGAGAAAATTATAGTGGGTGAGCGCCGAGGAGGTTGCCACCACCTTGGCACCGGAAACATATATGCCGGCATCGGTTTCCTTGGTGATATGGACGAAGACGTCCTTGACGGCATCGGCGGGCTTGTGGCGATCGATCGGCGGATTGACGATCGCGTGGTTCATGAAAAGAACGGATTCCTGCGCCCGCTTATGCCAGGAAAGCGCATTGTCCTTGAATGGCCCGTACCAGTCGGCATTGGCACCGAGCGTGTTCATGAGGGCCGCCTTGTAATCGGCGGTGCGGCCCATCCAGCCATAGGACATGCGCGCCCAGTCGGCGATGGCGCCCTGCTGGGCGACGAGTTCCGCAGAGGATTTCGCGACCCGGAAATATTTGTGGGTGTAGCCGCCCGAGCCGGTATCGGTCGGTGAGGTCAGACGCTCCTTCGTCTTTTCGTCATGCAGGGCGTCGTACATCCGCGCGATGGAGCGAGCGGAATTGCGCATCGACGGATGAGCGGTGACATCGGCAATTCGCTCGCCGTTGATATAGACCTCACGCCCGTCGCGCAGGCTGGCGAGATATTCGGCGCCGGTAAATGGACGGGTGCTGTCCCCGCGGTGGTCTTCAGCTCGCATATCGCGTTCCTCCCTTGAAATGTTGATAAAAGCTAGATCGGGAGAGCCATCGGGACCATGGACAAAGAGGGCAATTCGCTTGTACTTTTTGCGGCATGGTTGCGAGAAATGATATTCCATCCTTCTTCGTCTACGGCGAACCCGCCCGTGAACTCGATGTCGGTTTCCTCCACGTCGAGACGGTCATGGACCGAAAAAGCGAGCATTTCGGCCATGTCGCTCCACACCAGCATCCGCTGATGGGGCAAATAACCTATTGGTTCGAAGGTGGAGGCACCTACCGGATCGAGGACGAGACTTGGAATTTTTCGGCTCCGGCCATCAGTTTTGTGCCGAGCCGTGTGGTGCACGGCTTCGATGTCGGCGAACAGTCGGACGCTATTGTCGTCTCGGTCTCCGATGATCTTCTGCGAGCCATGGCTCCCCAGGTGGATCTCAGCCTCGACGTGCCGATGCTGCTCAAGGGGGAGAGCGCTGATCCCACATGGACAAGGATGGGTTTGCTTCTCACGATGATTGCTGATGAATACCGCGCCGGTGCAAGTGCCAGCGAGAAGGTGCTTGTCAGTTTAGTGTCGGTCGTGCTGTCGCTGATGGCACGCCTCGGCGGAGCAGGCGGCCTCGATACGGCGTCACCGACCGTGGCATTGGGAATGGCACTGCGCCGGGCTATTGACCAGCACTACAAGAAGGATTGGCCGGTCGGGCGCTATGTCGATCTGCTGGCGACGACGCCACATTTGCTCGACAAGGCGGCGCGTGAAGTCTTTGGGCATACCGTCAAGGAAACGCTGCTTGATCGAAGACTGCTTGAGGCCAAGCGGTTGTTGAAGTTTACCATCCGTCCGGTCGAGGACATCGGCCGCGAGGTCGGGTTCGAGGATCCCGCTTATTTCTCCCGTTTCTTCCGAAAACGCACCGGCGAAGCGCCGGCCGCCTGGCGTCGGCGACATCTGCAGCCGGAGACCGGCCCGTCGGGGACCTGAGGGTCGCAGACCTTCAGCCCGTTACCTGATGATCGAGCCTGTCACCGCTGGGAGAGCCCCTCGGCAAGCTCCAAGGACTCTGCAACATAGCGCGCCAGACGCTCCTTCGCTTCCGATGCGGTCACGCGGCTGCTGGCCCAGCCAATATAGGTAAGGCTCCGCAGCAGCAGAAAGAGGGGAAGGGCTTCGAGCGCCGCATCCGACAGTGGCCGTCGTCTGCGATATCCCTCGATAAGCGATGCGCTGATCAGCCCGAAATCCGGCTCCCGCCGGTTCCTGAGAAGTGCCGTGGCGATATCGAACATGCGCCAGCCGTAGCCGGCATCATCGAAATCGATCAGCTCGACATGATCGGGACCCACAAGAACATTTTCGCGGACGAGATCCGCATGGATAAGTCCGTAATCGAGCCCGGATATTGCCGCCGATCTCAGGCTGTCGATGAGCAGCGGCCGGAGTGTGGCAAGCCGACTTGCCGCCTCTGGCGCCAGCCCGGGACAATCCCAGAAACGCCCCCAAAGGGGGCTTTCCCCGAGTAAACCGTCGAAATCCCATGCAGGCCGCACAAACGACGGCGGTGGTGTCCAGCGGTCTGAGATATTGTGAAGCTCAGCCATTGCCTCGCCGAGATGGCCGAAGATCGCTTCAAGGCGCAGACGCGCGTGGTGAAGCGGCGTGCCGGAACGGCCCAGCTCTTCGCCATCCATCCAGCTTACGATATCGGCCTGCTGGCTGAAAAAGTACGGCGTAGCGGCCAGGGTCACCAGATTGCGCCCATCAATGGTCGGGATCGGGGCTGGCACGCGTAGTCCGCCGGCCTTCAAAGCCGCCATCCATTGCAGTTCGGAGGCGAGAGCGCGGTCGTCATGATAACCGGGACGATGTAGCCGCAAGACCGCGGGTGTGCCATCGGCCATCCGGATCCTGAATACCGCATTCTCGCGGAATTTCAGCAGTTCCGGCGTTTGGTCCGCCAGTCCCCAATGGACGAGCGCTTCCTTGGCTCTTGCACAGAGATCATCCGCAGGCGCGGCAAAGTCGTGTTCGGCCATGGGGCAGCTCACAGGCCTGCCAGCACGTCATCGAAGATCGACAACATGAAGTCGGCATTGTCCTTCGAAAACGGCATGGGCGGGCGGATCTTGGTAGCGCATTGGTGAATGCCGATTTTGCCCATCAGCACACCGCGTTCACGCATGGCGTTGACGATCCGGGTCGCCTCAGCGACGGCCGGCTCCTTCGTCTGCCTGTCCAGCACGAATTCCGTGCCCATGAAGAGACCGCTGCCGCGCACGTCGCCGATGATCGAATACTTCTGCGCGAGCTGCTTGAAGGCATCGCGCGTATATTCGCCGACATTGCGGGCATTCTCGATGAGGTTCTCGTCCTCGATGACATCAAGCACGGCCATTGCCGCCGCACAGGAGACTGGATTGCCGCCGAAGGTGTTGAAGTAGCGGAACGCTTTGCGGAAGGCATTTATCGTATCGACATTGGCAATGACGCCGCCGACCGGATGGCCGTTGGCCATCGGCTTGCCGAGCGTCACGATGTCGGGAACGATGCCGGCGTGCTGATGGCCCCACATATGCGAGCCGGTGCGGCCGAAACCGGGTTGCACCTCGTCGGTAATAACAAGACCGCCGGCCTTGCGTACGGCTGCGACCGTCTTGTCCAGAAAGCCTGGCGGTAGGTCCGGAAAACCTTCATTGGCGAAGAACGGATCGATGATGATGGCCGAAAAGCCGTGTGGGCTGTCCTGAAGCGAGGCGATCGCCTTCTCGACCTCGGTCGCGAAGGCCGTCGCGAAGGCATTGCCGCCTTCTCCGCCGAGCGGACGATAGCCGTCCGGCGCCGGCACATGCCGGACATGACCGCCGAAGCCGCCGACCGGCGGCATGCGGGTCGATAGCTGAGACACGGCAGTCGTGTTGCCGTGATAAGTATGGTTCGTGGCGATGACGCCCGTCTTGCCGGTAACGGCCTGGGCCATGCGCAGCGCCACATCGTTCGCTTCGCTGCCCGTGCAGGTCAGGATCGCAGCATTCAGGCTCTCGTCGAAAGTGGCGGTCAGCCGCTCGACATAATCGAGAATGCCTTCATGCAGGTAGCGCGTATGCGTGTTCAGCATCGAGGCCTGCCGCGTGATCGCCTCGACTACGTGGGGATGGCAATGGCCGACATGCGGCACATTGTTGTAGCAATCGAGATACTTGCGGCCATCGGCGTCCCAAAGCCAGACGCCTTCCCCGCGCACGAGATGCACAGGGTCGTCGTAGAAGAGCGACATGTTCCGGCCTAAAAGCCGTTCGCGACGCGCGATCAGGGCTGCGTTATCGGACATGATCAGCCCCTCGCCGCGGCAAGACCTGCGTCGAGCGCAGTCAGGATGGTCTGAACATTCTCCGCCGTAACGATGAGCGGCGGCGACATGATGACGTTGGCGCCCGAGGTGCGGATCAGAACGCCGGCGTCATAGGTTGCGTCCTGAACCTTCTGGATGACGTCTTTGGCGGCACTGCTCTTCTTCTTCCGGTCGCTGACGAGCTCGAGGGCACACATCAGGCCCTTGCCGCGCACGTCGCCCACTAGCTCATGCTTGTCCTGCAGCCTCTTTAGCCCGGCCAGCAGCTCTTCGCCACGTGCCGCGGCATTGGCGGCGACGTTGAGGCGCCTGGTTTCCTTCAATGTGGCAAGGGCTGCGGCGGCACCGACCGGGTGGCCGGAATAGGTGTAGCCGTGGCCGATGCTGCCGACCGGGCTCTTATTGCTTTCGAAGACCTGTACCACCTTGTCCGCGATCATCACGGCGCCGAAAGGGAAATAGCCATTGGTGATGGCCTTTGCCGTCGACATCAGATCCGGCTGCACGCCCCAGAGACGCGATCCAGACCAGGCGCCGGTGCGGCCGAAAGCGGTAATGACCTCGTCGGCGATCAGCAGGATGCCGTGTCGATCGCAGATCTCGCGCATCAGCGGTAGGAAGGTCTCGTGCGGGACGATGACGCCGCCGGCGCCGAGCACGGGCTCAACGATCAGCGCCGCGATGGTATCGGCGCCCTGGAAGGCGATTTCATCCTCGAAGAGCCTGCCGATCGCAGCCGCAATCTCCGCGCCGTCGGTGGTGTTGAAGGGGTTGCGGTAGGTGAAGGGGGCGGGCAGGTGGATGACGCCCGGAAGCAGCGGTTCGTAGTTGCGGCGGAAGTTCTGGTTGCCGTTGACCGAGGCGCCGCCGAAATGCGTTCCGTGATAACCCTTCTTCAGCGCAACGAACTTGGTGCGCTCCGGCTCGCCGTTGATCTTGTGGTATTGGCGCGCCAGTCGCAGGCAGGTCTCGACCGAATCCGAGCCGCCCGAGGTGAAGAAGGAGCGGCTCAGGCCATCCTGCTTGAACCATTCGGCAAGCTCATAGGAGAGTTCGATCAGCGGCGAGTTCGTCGTGCCGCGGAAGGTCGAATAATAGGGCAGCTCGTCAAGCTGGTCGCGGATTGCCTTCTTCACCGGCTCGCAGGAATAGCCGAGATTGACGTTCCAGAGGCCGCCGACTGCGTCCAGCACCTTCCTGCCCTGAATATCGACGATTTCGACGCCTTCGCCGGCATTGATGATGCGCGGCGGGTTGGCCTGCATTTCCGCAGGGTGGGCCATCGGATGCCAGAGGTGGCGGGCGTTGTTTTCGATGATGAAATTGGTTTCACGCATGTCGATTCCTCTTGGTTCAGAGCCCCAGCATGGCAAGTGCGCGGGCATAGCTTTCAGCGGGCCGGGTCACGTCGAAATGCACGTGAGGCAGGTTCACGGCTTCGGCGCCTTCGATGTTTTTCCTCTGATCGTCGACGAAGACGCAGGCCTCGCGCGGCAAATCGAGCTCGGCAAGAACGAGCTCATAGGCGCGCGGATCGGGCTTGAGGATCTTGGTGTAAGTGGCATCGACAATGACGTCGAAGAGCTCAATCAGCGGAAAGCGCTGGCGGAATTCGACGCCGTAGAAGAGGTCGAGCTCGTTTGACAGGATTGCCAGCCTGAGACCTGCCTCCTTCACACGCAGGATGGCGTCGCGCGCTTCCGGGCGCAGAACAAGCTCCGGCTCGGCGCCGCGCGCCCGGCGCACGAAGGTCTGCATGTCGGTCCAGTTTTCGCCGACTAGCTTGCCGACTTCGCCGGCGCGCCTGAGCCAATAGTCGCGTTCGGTGATCTCGCGGTTCTGCATCGCAACCCAGAGCGCGTCCGTGGTCGTATCGAATGGCCCGAGCCAGGTCAGCGATCCCTTGGGAAGGCCGAGCGTGCGTTCGGTAATGTCATGCGTTTCGAACAGGGTGCGGGTAACGACGCCGCCGAAGTCGAGGATAAGCGCGCGGTCTTGTGTCATGGCCGTCCCTCCGGAATGACGCCCTCGGCGACCCATTGGTCGAAGATGGCGAGTGCTGCCGCCGAAAAGGCCGGCGCGTTGATATGGGCATCGACCTCCTGCAGGGTGACAGAAGACGGTACGGCGCGGCGCATCTCATCGAGGAAGGCGTCCAGGCCCTCCGGATCATGCAGCGGCTCATCCGGCTTGTCCCATTCCTGCAGCCCTTCGGTCGGCAGGAGGAAGGCGACCTTTGCTTCGGCGCGTTTCAGTTTTTCCCCGATCAATCGGGCGACTTCCCGTCTGCCCTCTGGCGACGTGGTCACCGATCCGATCAGCCGGTTGTGGGCGTGATAGGGACGATCGGCAAAAATCTCCGGCAGGGCCTGCCACGCCTGAAGATCGACCATGTCGACAGCGCCGGGGGCGACGATCTGCGGAATGCCGGCGCGTCCGGCATTTTCCAGCCTGTCCGGCCCGGAAGTGACGACAGTGCCGTAGTGATGGTTGCTGACTTCCTGAATGCAGAAATCGAAAACGGCGGCAAAGTCGCCCTGGGAAGCGATGGCTTCATAGGCGCGTCCACCCATGCCGGTGGCATGGAATACGGCGACGTCATAGCCGCGCTTTTCCAGCTCAGGCCGCAGATATTTCATATATTTCAGGCAGGACGAGCCGAGCGAGGTCATGCCGACGAGCGGCCGTTTGCGATCGGGTCTGCTTCCGTGTTTTGCCGCACCGACGACCGCGCCGCAGGCTTGCGAGAGGACAGAGCGGCAGATGCTGTTGAGGCCGTAGAGACCGCCGGCCCACAGGATCATCATCAGGTCGGGCGCAATGCGTTCGGGCGGTATAAGGTGAGAATAGGCGATGGTCGAAACCACGAATTTCGGGACGCCGAGCGGCAGGACGGCGGCGACGTCGAGCGCCAGATCCGTCCCCATGGAGCCGCCGAGCACGATGACGCCGTCGACCAATCCGTCTTCGTGAAGGCGCCCGGTCAGTGCTGCCGCGCCCTTTGCCATGGCTGCCATGGCGCTGTTTTCATCGCCGCTTTCGGCGATTGCCGCGATTGTAGTTTCAGCGGCCTTGGCGACGTCATGCTTGGAATAATCGGGACTATAGGGCGGATCGCCGAGAATGCTGACATCGACCATGATTGGCTGGCCGCCGGCTTCCGCGATGACGGACGCCATGAATTGCAGTTCGTCACATTTGGTGTCACCGGTTCCGATGACGAGTATCTTTGGCGAGGGAGCCTCCGGGCTCATCAATCTGTCCTCCTGATTTTTGCAATGGTTCCCATGGGTCTTTCCGACCCGTAATATTTTTCTGAGATCGCATTGGCCGCAGCGACTGCCTGCGCGCCAAATTCGTGGATGGCTACCTTCGTCGTGCGTGAGAGCGGGGCGGCGACCGCCACGCAGCCGATGGGATGGCCATTGGGCGTGCGGACCGGCGCGGCCGCGCTGATGACGCCGGCCTCTAAACCCTGATGACTGATGGAAAAGCCGCGTGCTGCCGTCTCATCGAGCATCCCACGCACCAGCAGGGGATCGACGATGGTATGGTCCGTAAATTTCTCGAGCGGCTTTTGGAGAGCCGCGTCGATCTCTGAGCGTGGAGAGAAGGCCAGAAAGGCAAGACCGGACGCCGTGGCATGAAAGGGCAGGAGGCTGCCGACATCGATGATGATGCGGTGGGCGCGGGGCGAATCCTCCACATGGATGGTCGAAAGCCGTCCTCCCGAAAATTCCGAAAGATGCACCGTCTCAGTCGATGTTTCGGCGAGCGACTTGATGAACGGGATGGCGACCCGCAGAAAAGGAAAGCGTGCTTCGCGAATGCGTGCGAGGCGAACCGGCGCCGAGCCGATGCGATAGCGGCGCGTATCCTGATCCTGCTCCACGAAGCCGTGCCTTTCCAGCTCCACCAGAAAGCGTCGCGCTGTTGCCTTGTCCAGCGCGCACAGGCGGGCGATGTCGGTCAGGCCCGCCTCCTTGTCCAGCCGTGACAGGGTATCCAGCAATGAAAGCGCCTTTCCGATCGTGCTCATCGTTCCTCCTCTTGGGTGGTCGGGTTCTGATTTCCTGTGTCCGGCCGAAGCTTTCCCTCAAATCAGGTCGCCGACCTTGCGCCGCGGCACGATAGCAGCGACCCAAGATACTTAACATGCGAAATAACTTGACAGAGGCCGGGAATGTTTGCAAGTCTATATTTGAAGCTGCGGTTCAAATAATGAACCATAAGCGCTGACGGCGGCAAAATCAACAAAAGCCCAAACCCCGCTCGTCAGTCCGGTTCTGGTGGAGGTCGCCTGCGCGCAATCGCAGCGATGATCGGATATTCTCAACAAGGGGAACGAACGAAGATGAATACGCAAAATTCGCAGGGCGCGGCTGAAAACCAGTTGCGCAAAAACAGTCTCGGCGTAGGTGCCGTCACCTTTCTGGTGGTTTCGGCCGCAGCGCCGCTGACCGCCGTTGCTGGCGGCGTGCCGCTTTCGATGATGCTTGGCAACGGGCCGGGGATACCGCTCACCTTCCTGCTGGTGACAGGCATTCTGCTGCTGTTTGCTGTTGGTTACGTCGCCATGGCGCGCCATATCCGCAATGCCGGCGCCTTTTATGCCTATACGGCCCAGGGTCTTGGCGGCCTCATGGGCGGCGCGGCCGCGCTGATCGCCATTCTCGCTTATAATGCCATGCAGGTCGGCGTTCTCGGCCTTTTCGGCGCAGCGACCAAGGGTTTCTTTGCCGAGCAGCTCGGCCTTGACCTTCCCTGGTGGGTCTGGAGCTTCGTCGGTATCGCCTTCGTCGCCGTTTTTGGCTACCGCCGCGTCGATCTATCGGCCAAGGTGCTGACGGTGCTCGTCATTCTCGAATATCTCGTCGTCCTCGTCATCGACGCCGCGATCTTCGTCAAGGGCGGCGACGCCGGCCTTTCGGCTGCGTCGTTTACGCCGACGGCCTTCTGGAGCGGAACTCCGGCCATCGGCCTCTTGTTCTGCTTTGCCGCCTTCATCGGCTTTGAAGCGACGACTATTTACAGCGAAGAGGCCCGTGAGCCGGAAAAGACCGTGCCGCGCGCAACCTATATCTCCGTTCTCATTATCGGTCTCTTCTATATGCTGACCTCCTGGTTGATGGTGGATGGCGCGGGCGTCGATAAGCTGGTTCCGGCGTTACAGGGTCTTGCCGATCCGACCACGTTCCTCTTCGGCCTTGCCGAGCGCTACGTCGGCCACTGGATCACCGTCGTGATGAGCGTTCTCTTCATCACCAGCCTGTTTGCCGGAATTCTCGCCTTCCACAATGGCGTGGCGCGTTACATGTATGTCGCGGGTCGCGAGGGTCTGCTGCCGAAGTCGGTCGGCGTCACGCATCCGGTCTTCCAGAGCCCGCATGTCGGCTCGATCATCCAGACCGTCATTGCCGTGCTCGTCGTCGCACTCTTTGCAGCGACGGGTCAGGATCCGGTGCTGGCACTCTTCTCCTGGCTCACCAATGTCGCCACGCTTGCAATCATCCTGCTGATGGCGTTCACGGCCTTCTCGATCGTGGTGTTCTTCAGCCGTAATCCGGGGCTTGAGCGCAATGTGCTTGTCATCAAGGTGCTGCCGATCGTGACGGGGCTGATCCTTCTGGCGCTCGTCTACTACATCTCGGCGAATTTCGGTGCGATCGCCGGCGCCAATGGCGTTCTTGCCGTGTTGCTGCCAGGCCTGGTTCTGATCGCGGCGATCGTCGGATTTATCGCCGCGGCGCGCCTGAAGTCTTCGGATGCGGCAGGCTACGCCCGCCTCGGTGCCGGTCAGGAAGCCTGAAGCAGTTCCAATCGCGGTGGCGGGGAAACCCGCCACCCTCTTTGTGAGACAATGAGATGCAAGACAAGATCGACCAGCTCCGGACACTATCCGTTTCCCCGCAGGCATTGTTCATCGGCGGCGCATGGCGCCAGCCGGTCAGCAGCGCCACGATGGATGTCATTTCCCCGATCGATGGAACGAGGCTGACCACCATCGCCGATGCCGGTAAGGAGGATGTCGATCTTGCGGTCAAGGCTGCACGGCATGCTTTCGAAAAGGGCAGTTGGTCGAAGGCGGCGCCGGCGGAACGCAAGAAGGTGCTGCTGAAGATTGCCGAGCTGATCGAAAAGAATGCGCTTGAACTCGCCGTGCTCGGCGTGCGCGATAACGGCACGGAAATCTCGATGGCGCTGAAGGCCGAGCCCGGCAGTGCCGCAGGCACCTTCCGCTATTATGCCGAGACGATCGACAAGGTTTATGGCGAAATCGCTCCGACGGCGGAGAATATTCTGGGTCTCGTTCATCGCGAGCCGATCGGCGTCGTCGCTGCCATCGTGCCGTGGAATTTCCCGATGATGATCGGCGCCTGGAAGATCGCCCCCGCACTCGCTGCCGGCAATTCCGTCGTGCTGAAGCCCGCCGAAGGCGCATCGCTGACGCTGCTCAAGCTTGCCGAAATTTGCGCCGAAGCTGGATTGCCAGAAGGCGTGTTCAATGTCGTCACCGGGCGCGGCGCGGTCTGCGGCGAGGCCCTGGGGCTGCACATGGATATCGACGTGCTCGCCTTCACCGGTTCCGGCTCGATCGGGAGGCGTCTCTTGGAGTATTCCGCGCGTTCAAACCTGAAGAGGGTCTATCTCGAACTCGGCGGCAAATCTCCGAACATCGTCTTTGCGGATGTGCCGGATATGGATGAAGCGGCCAAGGTCTCGGCCTATGGGATATTCCGAAATGCGGGGCAGGTTTGCGTCGCGGGATCGCGGCTGCTTGTGGAGAAATCGATCCATCAGGCGTTTGCAGAGAAACTCGTAGGGGTCGCGGAGACGATGAAGGTCGGCGATCCTCTGCAGTTCTCTACCGAGATCGGCGCGGTTTCCAGCGAAGCGCAGCTCGGCAAAGATCTTGGCTATGTCGAGCAAGCTCTCGTCGAAGGAGCTTTTTTGCGCACGGGCGGCAAGCGCATTCTGGGGGAGACGGGCGGCTTCTACATGCAGCCCACCATCTTCGATATCAGACCCGACATGACGCTGGCGAGGGAGGAGGTCTTCGGCCCCATTCTGTCGATCATACCCTTTGAGAGCGAGGCCGAAGCTTTGGAGATTGCCAACGCCACCGATTATGGTCTCGCCTCGGCGGTATGGACCTCGAACCTTTCGCGAGCGCACCGCATGATCCGCAACATCCGCGCCGGCGTGGTGCATGTGAATACCTACGGCGGGGCTGACAACACCGTACCCCTCGGTGGCGTCAAGCAGTCAGGCAACGGTCACGATAAGTCTTTGCATGCGCTCGATAAATACGTCGATCTCAAGACTGCTTGGATCAAACTCTAAGGTTCACGCAGGAAAGATGCTGTCGGGCATTGGGTTGGTGCCCGACAGCGCGCAACAGATTGGAGTCCACCGTCATTCCTCGACTCCTGAGAAGTGAATGACAAAGGACTTTGACCAAAGTCAGCCCGGAAGTTTTCCTAAGAAAAAACCCGGACTGATCGGGGCAAGGTTACACAGCGAGGCCTACCCCCACTTCATCTCGCCCTTTGCGACCTTGGCGCCCAATTCGAGCGAGCTGGCGTCGCCCAGATGGGGATAACGCTTGGTCATTGCGGCGATCAAAGCCGCACTGTCCTTGGCCTTCACTTCCTCTTCATGGAAGGCGACAAGATAGTCGCGCGTAAACTTGACGGCATCGAGACCTTGCGGAGCACCCTCGGCCTGATGAGCGGGGACCACGATCTTCGGCTTACGGGCCGCCAATGCGTCGAGCGCCTTGATCCAGGCTTCCCGCTTTTCAGGCGTGCCTTCGTCGGCGACCCAGACGTGGATCCCGGAGGAAATCAGCACACCCCCGAACACGGCCTTGATGGAAGGGACCCAGAGATAGCGGCGATCGTGCATGTCAGGGACTTCGACGATTTCGATCTTCTCGCCGTCAAGTTCGAGCGCACTCAGATCCGACGCAGTAGGAATGACGACGTCCGACAGCTTTTGCGGACCGTTTTCCTTCAGTTGCGGTCCCCAGACCGCGAGCTTGCCTTCGACATTGGCATGGATGGCCGCGACGGTGACGGGCTTTGCGATGACCTTGGCATCCGGGAAGGCTTCGACGATCGGCCGGAGGCTGAAATAGTAATCGGGATCGTTGCAACTGACATAGATGGTGCTCAGATGCTTGCCGGTCGCCTTGATGGCGTCCGCGACGGCGCGGCCATCCGAAAGCGTGAAGCCGCCGTCGATGAGAATGGCTTCCTTCTTGCCGGTGAGCAACACCGGCGTGCGGCGGAACCCGGTCTCGGACGCCTGAAAATATTGCCACTTGATCTTCGAGCTTGCGGCCCGGGAAACGCTGAGGGGGACAAGCGAAATGGCGCCGGCGGCCAAGGAAAGTTTGAGTGCATCGCGTCTGGTAAACATACAGGTTCCTTTGTGGTTAGTAAGATCAAGCGGCTTGGAGATGCGCCATGAGGTTGTCATAGCTGCCGAAGAGGGCACTGGCGTTCAGCAGACGCTGGTGTCCGTTTCCTTCGACGACGAGGGCTGGGACGCCGTTGGCGCCATGTTGACGAAAGAGGTCCTGGCCTTGGGCAATGAGTTGCCGATTGGCGTCGAGCAATTCGACCGAGCCTTCGGTCAAGAGACGGGCGGCTTCGCTCAATCCTTCGGATTCGAACAAGCCTGCCAGAACCGGCACGCTGGTGATGTCCAATCCCTTCACATAGCGGGCACGCTGGATGAGACGCAGCGCGTCGAGGCGCCTGCGGTGGTCCGCAAGGCCAGCCGCCGTGATTGCCAGTGTCGCCGGACCCGAGTCGAACAGCGAGCCCGGCCTGTTCAAGACCTTCGATCGATAGTCCTCAGAAAAGGGCTGGCCGCTCAAGCGTTCGATCCGTTGATCGTTGGACCAGGCATAGGCTGCCAATGATGCATCCATCTCACGGGCACCCCCACCCGTGAACAAGCCCGTCGGCAGGAGCTCGAGCTCGACACCCGCCAGATGCAACCGCTCGATCACCAGGCTCGCACCATAGCACCAGCCACATAGGGGATCGAAGAGATAGACGGCAGAGAATTCCTGCATGGATCGTAGTCCTCCGTTGACGGGGCCGATCATCTCAGCGGTTGCGGTGTAAGGAAATATCGGTCAATCATACAGACTGTACGAACAGATCAGACAATAGCATGAGCGAACTCCTTAATCTCAACAGGTTGATCTTCTTCACATCCGTGGTGGAAACCGGATCATTCACCGCCGCTGCTGAACGGCTTGGCGTCGCCAAGGCCGTGGTCAGCCATCAGGTGGCACGTCTGGAGGATGAGCTTGGCGTGTCGTTGCTGATGCGAACGACCCGGCGGCTGCATGCGACGGAAGAGGGGCGAGTGTTCTATGACCGGTGCGCCATCATTCTGCGGGAAGCGGAAGCCGCTTATGGAGAAATGTCGCTTCACGCCATCGAACCCACCGGCACGCTGACGCTGACGGCACCCTTGGATTACGGTGAGGCAGTCGTAGCGCCCGTGGTCGCCACCTACCGGGAGCGGTTTCCGCAGATGCGCGTCGATCTCATATTCGATGACAATGTCATCGATCTCGCCAATGGGCAGTTGGACCTGGCGATCCGGGTTGGCTGGCTGACGGATATGAGCAATAAGGCCCGACGCCTGGGCACGTTCCAGCAGTATCTGGTGGCAACGCCAAAGTTGGCGGCGAGTTTTCCCAAGGTCTCGAAGCCGGCCGATGTAGCGGCGCTTCCCTGGATCGAGAACGCGGTCCTGCGCCAGCCTTTACGTTGGATGTTTTCTCGCGAGGGCCATTCCTCCGAGATCGTCGAGACGAATTCGGCCGTGCGCACCGACAAGACGCCATCGGCCTATGCCTGCGTGAAGGCTGGTATTGGTGTTTCCGTCTTTCCTGACTACATGGTCGTCGACGATATCGCAGCCGGGCGTTTGAGCCGGTTGCTGCCTGACTGGACCTTGCCCGCCGGCGGGATCCATGCCGTGCTGCCGATGGCTCGTTTCCGTCCCGCCAAGGTGCGGCGGTTTATTGAGATGATGCAGGCCGCCGAGCGGCGTCGGGGATCCACGCCCAAATAGGCTGCTCGCCGCCGCTGGATTATATGCCGAAAACGACGGCACCTCCCGTCAGGCCTGCGCCCGCGGCTGTCAGTAGCAGCTTTTCCCCCGAAACGAACGGCCTGGCTCGATGTGAGACCGACAGGGAAAGAGCGATCGTCGCCGCCGACGAATTTCCATAGGTTTCGATCGTCCGCACAGTTTTTGCCGGATCGATGCCGAGCCTGTCGGTAACGGCATCGAAAATGCGGGCATTGGCCTGATGCGGCACGAAGCGGTCGATCGTTGCTGCATCCAGATGGGCAGCAGCAAGCGCGCGGGCGCTGCTGGTCGCCATCATGTCCACCGCTTGCGTGAACATTTCGCGTCCGTCACGCATCGTCATCAGGAAATCCTCCGTCGCCATGCCCGGTGCGAAGGGCCTGTTGCTGCCGCCGGCCGGAATGGAGATCAGATCGTAGCGGCTTCCGTCTGAGGCGAGATCCACACCAAGAATGCCCTTCTCCGTATCGCCTGACGGCGCCAAGACGACGGCGCCGGCAGCATCCGCGAAGAGAACGGCGCTAGCCCGTTCGGCCGGGTTGATCCGCCGGCTGAGAATATTGGCCGCCACCACCAGGACCGGCCGTCCCTGCGTGCGGACAAAGCCGTCGGCAAGCGTCAGCGCGTAGAGGAAGCCGGAACATGCGCCGGCCAGATCGATCGCGCCGCTATTTCGAAGGCCGAGGCGATGTGCCAGCAGGGGGGCAGAGGGTGGCAGCAGATGATCGGGTGTCGACGTGGCGAGCAGGGTCAAAGCAATGTCGTCACGCGCGATGCCGCAGTCGCCGAGGGCAGCTTCGCCGGCCTTTGCGGCAAGTCCGCTCAGCGTCTCAGCATCATCAACCCAGTGGCGCGCGCGGATGCCGGTCCGGCGCTCGATCCAGCCGGGTTCCAGGCCGAGTCTCGCTTCAATCTCGGCATTTTCGACGCGCCGATCGGGCACGGCATGGCCGACGCCCGCGAGAGAAGATGAGCGCGCCTCCCTCATAGCCGCCCAGCCGCAAGAAGGCCTGCCGCTTCATCGATGGCGTCATAGGACCGGTCAAGGTCAGCGGCGGTAATGCAGTAAGGTGGCATCAGATAGATGACGTTGCCGAGCGGACGGATCAACAGACGTCGCTCGCGGAAGAAGGCGCGAAGGCGAGGCCCGACCTCCGAGAGGTATCCGCCTTCCGGCACGACGAGATCGAGCGCGGCGATCGTGCCGCATTGGCGAATATTGTCAAACCGCGGATCACCTTGAAAGCGGGAAAGCCCCGCGCTTTGGCGCTCTGCGAGCTTGGCGATGCGCTCGCCGACGGGTTCCGTTTTCCAGATCTTCAGGTTGGCAACCGCTGCCGCGCAGGCGATAGGGTTGGCGGTATAGGAACTGGAATGGAAGAAGGTCTTGCGCCGGTCCGCCGAGAGATGCGCATCGAATATCTCGCGGGTGCAGAGCGTTGCCGCCAACGGCAGCGCGCCGCCCGTCAAGCCCTTGGATGTGCAGAGTATATCAGGGGTTATAGATGCCTGCTCGCAGGCAAACAGACTGCCCGTCCGGCCCCAGCCGGTCATCACCTCGTCGGCGATCATCAGAGCGCCGTATCGCTCGGCGATGCGCTTCAGCTCGCTGAGCAGTGAGGCTCGATAGATTTTCATCCCACCCGCTCCG
The DNA here is from genome assembly GCF_029714265.1 of Rhizobium sp. CB3171. NCBI lineage: Bacteria > Pseudomonadati > Pseudomonadota > Alphaproteobacteria > Hyphomicrobiales > Rhizobiaceae > Rhizobium > Rhizobium sp. CB3171. The sequence goes on from NZ_CP121653.1 coordinate 137,115, forward strand.
AGAATGAGCGGTTCGATGAGAAGCGCCGCCACCTCGCCTGACCGGCAGGCATCCTCGAACGCATCGAGCGTGGCCTGCTCCTCGCCGATCGTCGGAAAGGGCAGTCTGTTGACCTCGAAAAGCAGCGGCTCGTAAGCGGCGTTGAACACGCCGCGCTCTCCGACGGACATCGTACCGATCGTATCGCCGTGATAGCTGTGCTCCATCACCACGATGCGGCTGCGCGGCTTTTGCGTGTTATGGAAAAAGCCGAGCGCCATCTTCAACGCCACCTCGACCGCGGTGGAGCCGCTGTCGGAATAGAAGACGTGCTTGAGCCCAGCGGGTGCGATCTCGATCAAGCCTCTGGCCAGCTCTTCGGCCGGTTCATGGGAATATTCGGCGAAGATGATCTGGTCGTAGGTTTCGCAGGCTCGTCGGATCGCATCCATGATCACGGGATGACGGTGGCCGTGGGTAATCACCCACCACGAGGAGATCGCATCCAGAATGGCGGTGCCATCTTCGTCTACAAGATGGGCACCTTCGGTTTTTGCAATACGCTTCATCGCCGGCTCGAGCGCGTGCTGCGTAAAGGGATGCCATACGGGCGAAGACGTCATACCGGCTCCTTGCGGAAGAGATCGATGTCGAAATTTTCGCTAAAGGCCTGGCGCAGAAGCTCCGGCGTGAGCGTATCGAGTTTTGGAAGCCGTCCGAGTGAACGGACTCGCCCCAGCTTTGCGATGATGCTTTCCGTTTCCGCCTGTTTATCGCCGATGAAAGCGACGCCGAAAACTGGAATGGACCGGGCGCGCAGCGCCTCCAGCGACAGCAATGTGTGATTGATGGTTCCGAGGCCCGTGCGGGCGCAAAGGACGACAGGTATTTGCCAGCGGGCAAAGACGTCTGCAAACACGGCCTCTTCGGTGAGCGGCACCAGCAATCCACCTGCGCCTTCGATGATCAGCGGCGCATCGGTGCTGGGCGGAATAAGGGCTTCGGCCTCTATCCGGACCCCGTCGATCCTGGCTGCAAGATGCGGCGAAGCCGGTGTCCGCAGCCGGTAGGCTTCCGGCATGATGCGCGCAGGCGGGATCCGACCGAGCCGCTGCACCGTCTCACTGTCCGTTTCGTCTTCGAGACCGGCTTGGATCGGCTTCCAATAATAAGCGCCGAGCGCATCGGTCAGGGCCGCCGAGAAAACGGTCTTGCCGATCCCCGTGTCGGTTCCAGTGACCACAAACCTTAGCGTCACGACTTTTCCTCCCCGATGACGGCGGCGAGGCGCGCGAACATGTGCGATATCGTCGCCCTGTCTACGTTCAGGGTGATGGCAATTCTGAGCCTCGCCGTGCCTTCGGGTACGGTCGGCGGCCGGATCGCGCGGATGTCGAAGCCTTCGTCGCGCATCCGCGCTGCGATCCGCATCGATAGGGCGTTATCGCCGATTGGAACCGGCAGGATCTGCGAGCCGCTACCGTCGGCGCCAAGTGCGGCAGCAAGTTCTGCGTTGGCGAATGTCTGCAATGCTTCCAGAGAGGCCCGGCGCTCGGGTTCGTCGGCAAGAACCTTCAACGCCTCGCGTACGCCGGCAGCCATCAGCGGCGATGGCGCGGTCGAGTAGATGAAACCGCGTGCCCGGTTGACGAGATAGTCGCATAGCACCGCACGGCCGCCGATCAGCGCGCCGCTACTACCAAGCGCCTTGCCGCAAGTATGGAGAACGACGATGTTCTCGCGGCTTTCGAGACCGGAAGCGAATCCACGCCCGCCGGGTCCGAAAACGCCCGTCGCATGGGCCTCGTCAATCACCAGAAGGCCGTCATGCCGGTCGGCCAGTTCGGCGAGCTCGGTCAGCGGAGCCCGATCGCCATCCATCGAATAGAGGCTCTCGACGGCAATCCATGGATGGCCGGCGCCGCCCGCAGCGCGCCATTTCTGAATGGCCTCGGCAAAGGCCTGGACGTCATTGTGCTGCACGGAGACCGATGGTGCCTTGCTTGCCGAAATCCCTTCGTGCACGCTCGCATGTACCAACGCGTCATGAACAATCAGGTCATCCCGCTGCGGTAGGGTCGAAAAGAGCGCGACATTGGCGGCATAGCCGCTGCCAAAGTAGAGGCAGCGTTCCACGCCGAAATAGGCGGCGGCTTCCGCTTCGAGTGCTTCATGTTCCGGATGGTTGCCGCGTAGCAACCGCGAGCCGCCGGCACCGACCGGCACGCCCCGTTCGATCGCTGCGGTGATGGCAGCCTTGAGGCGCGGAGAATTGGCGAGTGCCAGATAGTCGTTCGAGGTGAAGTCGACGCCCCCTTGCGGCAGCAAGGTCCGATACCGTCCCTTGCGCTCGAGCCCGTTCAATGTCCGGCCATAGCGCGCGAGGCCCGCGCCTGTCATGCATTCGGCTCCAGTTCCATGGGCTTCAAGCCGAGGCGGCGGAAAAGGCCGGTGTCGTGGTCCTCCCCCGGATTATCAGTGGTCAGCAACGTATCGCCGACGAAGATGGAATTGGCTCCGGCGAAGAAACAGAGCGCCTGCGTCTCATCGCTCATTTCCGTCCGACCGGCTGACAGGCGCACATGGGATTGCGGCATCAGAATTCGCGCAAGCGCAATGGTGCGGATGAATGCGATGGGATCGATCGGCGCGGCATCGGCGAGTTTTGACCCAGGGATCGGAATGAGCATGTTGATCGGCACGCTTTCCGGCGGCGAGGGGAGGTTGGCGAGCGTCACCAGCATGGAAATGCGGTCGTCAGCCGTTTCCCCCATGCCAAGGATGCCGCCGGCGCAGACCTTGATCCCGGCGTCGCGCACGTTCGAAAGCGTTTCCAGACGGTCGGCGAAGGTGCGGGTGGTGATGATCTCGCTGTAAAAGCGCTCGGAAGTATCGATATTGTGGTTGTAATAGTCGAGGCCGGCATCTGCGAGTTCCGCGCTCTGCCCGGGCGACAGCATGCCCAGTGTCATGCAGGTCTCCATGCCGAGCGCCTTGACGCCGCGAACCATCGCAACGATCGCCTCCATGTCGCGTTCTTTCGGGCTGCGCCACGCAGCGCCCATGCAATAACGCGTTGCACCACCCTCTTTGGCCTTGGCCGCCTCGGCGACAACCCGCTCGACCTCCATGAGCTTCGACGCTTTGAGCCCTGTTGGATAATGTGCCGACTGGCTGCAGTAGCCGCAGTCCTCGGCGCAGCCGCCGGTCTTGATCGAAAGAAGCCGGCTCATCTGCACGGCATTGGGATCGAAATTCTCCCGATGCACGCTATGCGCACGGAACAAAAGATCATTGAAAGGAAAATTATAGATTTTTTCTGCTTCGAAAAAACTCCATTTCTCCGTTGATGCAACCAGTTTTGGATCGTTTGTAGCGATTTCGTGCGGCATCTCCGGCAAATTCCTTCTCCCTGCAGAATAGTTATCGATAGAGCGTTCCTGATTATCTATAATTTCTCGATGCGAACTACTGCAAGCACGCATACGGCGAAGGTTGTCGGTCGTTCAACAATTCATGAGAGTGTGGTTACCGGGGCCGGCGATGGTTTGTCCTCCCTTTGCCGGCAAGCAGTTCGTCTCGGAGACTATGGCTTCATGTGCCGTGCCGCGTTATATTCCACGCCACCGGCGCGAAATGATTGCGACATCAGGGCGCGCGATCATTCATGGTGCGGCTCAGGCAAGCGAAATGATTGCCTCGATCTCGACTTGTGCCCCTTTGGGCAGCGAGCTGACCTCATAGCAGGCTCGGGCTGGAAAAGGATTTCGGAAGAAGGTTGCGTATATCTTGTTGATGTCAGCGAATCGGGAAAGGTCCGTGAGCAGGACGGTCGTCTTGACCGTCTTCTCGATGCTCGATCCCGCCGCTTTCGCGATCGCCGCAATGTTTTTCAAGCATTGTTCTGCTTGTTCGACAGGATCGTCGGAAACGAACTCTCCGGTGGCCGGATTGATCGGGAGCTGCCCCGAGACGAAGAGCAGATCGCCCACCTTGATTGCCTGCGAAAACGGGCCGATTGCGCCCGGAGCTTCAGACGTCGTTATTGCCTCGATCAATGATGCCTCCATCCTGTCTTGCGTTGAATAATGGCTCAGCGGTAACGGCTGATTGCCAGATCGGCCGCGTCGATTTCCGGCTTGCGCCCACTGACCAAATCGCTGATCAGACGCGCAGAGCCGCAGCTCATGGTCCAGCCGAGCGTGCCGTGGCCAGTGTTGAGGAAAAGGCCGGCAATCTTCGTCGGGCCGATCACCGGCGTACCGTCCGGCGTCATGGGCCTCAGCCCGGACCAGAATGACGCCTTCCGCAGATTGCCGCCTGGGAAAAGGTCGGTTACCGAATGGTCGAGCGTCCGCCGGCGGGCATCGCCAAGATCGTTGGTATAGCCCGAGATTTCAGCCATGCCGCCGACGCGGATACGATCGCCGAGGCGGGTAATCGCAATTTTGTAGGTTTCGTCCATCACGGTCGATTCCGGTGCCCGTGATGCATCGATGATCGGGATCGTCAGTGAGTAGCCCTTGACCGGATAGACGGAAAGCCGGATGCCAAAGGGCCTCAGCAGCAGTGGCGAATAGCTGCCAAGTGCGACGACGATCGCATCGGCGCTCATATGCCCGCGGTCGGTCATGACGCCGCGAACCTTGCCGCTCTGGACATCGAGCCCCTTGATCGTCGTTCCGTATTGGAACCGGACGCCGAGTTCGCTTGCCCTTGCGGCGAGGGCATTGGTGAACTTGAAGCAATCGCCGGTCTCGTCCTTAGGCGTCAGCAGACCGCCGACGATCTTTTCGCGGACATGGCGGAGCGCCGGCTCCACGCGAATGCATCCGTCGCGGTCGAGTACCTCATAGGGAATGCCGTCGGCTGCAAGAGCCTTGACGTCCTTTGCCGATGCATCGAGCTGTTGCTGCGTTCGGAACAACTGCAGCGTGCCCTGCATGCGCTCGTCATAGGCGATGCCGGTCTCCTTGCGGACCTCGGCCAGCGAGATGCGGCTGTAGTCGGCAAGGCGCAGCATCCGGCTCTTGTTGATCGCATAGCGTTCCGACGTGCAATTGGACAGCATCTTGACGAGCCAGGACAGCATGGCGCGATCGAGCCGTGGACGCAGGATGAGCGGAGCATGTTCCATGAACAGCCACTTCATCGCTTTCATCGGGATGCCTGGTGCGGCCCAGGGCGAGCAGTAACCGAACGAGACTTCACCTGCGTTTGCGAAGCTCGTTTCCAGGGCGGGTCCTTCCTGACGGTCGACGACGGTGACCTCGTGTCCTGCCTTGGCGAGTTGGTAGGCGCTGGTTACGCCGATAACGCCGGCGCCGAGTACGATGACTTTCATAGTTTCCTCGATGGTGGTCTGTTGCTCAGCGATACCGACGTTCGTAGCGACGGCCGAGGCTGGTCAGGAGTTCATAGGAGATGGTGCCGGCGGCTTCGGCGACGTCCTCAAGCGTCTGGTGAGGGCCGAGGACTTCGACGAGGCTGCCAAGCGAAAGCGTGCCGGAGGGGAGGGCGGTGATATCCACGGTAATGCTGTCCATCGAGACACGGCCGACAATCGGCAGACGAACGCCACCATAGAAAACGGCTCCTCGATCACTGAGACTGCGCGGCAGCCCATCGGCATAACCTGCGGCGATCGTGGCGAGCCTGCTCTCGGCAGAAGTCACGCGGGCGCCGCCATATCCGACGCGCGTGCCCGCCGGAACTGTTCTCGTCTGGATCACGGCGACATCGAGCCTGACGATCGGCTCCATTGGATTGGCTTTGCCACGAGTGGGCGCTCCGCCGTAAAGCGCGATGCCGAGACGGGCCAGAACCCCGTGATACTCGCTGCCTAGAAAAACGCCTCCCGAATTGGCGAAGCAGACATCAAGGCCGGGAAATTCGGTCGCGACAAGACGCATTTCCGCGAGCTGATCGGCATTCTGCCTGTTGTCCGCCTCGTCGGCGCAGGCGAGATGGCTCATGATGAAAAGGACTTCGATGTTGCTGCAGCTCTTGAGATCGGTTGCGAGTGCGCTTCTTTCTTCCGGCGAGATGCCCAAGCGCGACATGCCGGTGTCGAACTGCAAAACGGCGGGAAGAACGCGTCCGAGCTTCTGAGCCGTAGACGACCACCGCCGGAACTGCTCAAGCGAGTTGAGAACCGGAACGATGTCGGCCTCGGCACAGCCAATCTCCGATCCCGGCTGCAGTCCGTTCAGCACGAATATTCGCGTATCGTTTGGGACAAAGGGCCTGAGTTGGATCGCCTCCGAAAAGTGTGCAACAAAGAAATGCCGGCAGCCTTGCGCATAAAGGGCCTTGGAGACCTGTTCGGCGCCAAGACCATACGCATCAGCCTTGACGACGGCTGCGGCTTTTGCGGGCGCGACCGTCGCCGAAAGCTTCCGGTAATTTCGGCACAATGCGGGAAGGTCGATGGTCAGATAGCCGGAAGCCCCGATACCGGCTTCGGTCTGCTGATAGTCTACATGCAGAGTCTGATGATCCATATGCACCCCCTCGGACATGCGAGAAGATATTGAAATATTCTTTGAATATCCCGCCTATTGCTGATCGTTTGTTTCAATGCATGATATTCAGTCGAATAATCTGCGAAAAAATGGAATATTCTGCATGGCAGCGATTGACGCGATCGACCGCAATCTCCTCCGCCTGCTGCGGTTGAACGCACGCATGAGCAATGCGCACCTGGCGCAGGAAGTCGGCTTGTCCCCTTCGGCCTGCCTGCGGCGGATCAAATTGCTCGAGGAGGCTGGCATCATCCGCGGCTATACGGCCCTGGTGAACAGCGGCAGTTCCGAGGATACGATCGCGGTGATCATAAACATCACATTGGAGCGGCAGACCGAGGAACATCTCGACCGCTTCGAGGCAGCGGTGCGAAAGCATCCCGAGATTCGTGAATGTTTCCTGATGACCGGCGGCTCGGACTATTTGCTCAGGGTGGAGGTGGCAGGCGCGGGTGAGTTCGAGAGAATTCATAAGGAAATTCTCTCGACGTTGCCCGGCGTCCTGAGAATTCATTCCAGCTTTTCAATTCGAAACGTCCTGGCTACCCGGACCAGGGGGCGACGTTGATCCCATCTGGCAGATCGGCCGGTTGATTATCTGGTAAGCAAGATCGCCAGTTCCGCCCGCTTCATCCTGGAACTTGTTCCGCCGCTGCGCCGCAGATCATATTCGTCGTGCAGAGGGGGAATGTCCTGAACATCCCTTATTCGAATACGTTGTGCCCAACGCCATTGAATGTCCGAGCCAGTCAGGCACTTTTGCTGATGTGCAATAAACTCAAGCCGTAGTGAATTTTTTTGCACAGTCGCGATCGCTATATCGATGGTAGACAGTATAGCATCATCGCTTTTAAAGGCGAATTCGCCAGCTTGGTAATTAAAAATAGAGAGATGAATAGGCGACTTAGATAGAGGCTATGTCGTCTTGAGAATAACCGCGCTCTTATGCGGGAACTGCGGCGCAATTGGAATCCTGCCCGCGGAGGAATGGGCAAGAGAGACTTAACCCAGGAGGAGACAGACTATGAGCAGGAACAGAGGCGTCGTCTACATGCGGCCCGGCAAGGTCGAGGTCCGCGACATCGACGACCCCAAGCTGGAGGCGCCGGACGGTCGCCGTATCGAGCATGGCGTGATCCTCAAAGTGATTTCCACGAACATCTGCGGCTCAGACCAGCACATGGTGCGCGGCCGCACGACGGCAATGCCTGGTTTGGTGCTCGGCCACGAGATCACGGGGGAGATCATTGAAAAGGGTATCGATGTCGAAATGCTGGAGATCGGCGACATCGTCTCCGTGCCGTTCAACGTGGCCTGCGGGCGCTGCCGCTGCTGCAAGTCACAGGACACCGGTGTCTGCCTTACTGTTAACCCTTCGCGCGCTGGTGGCGCCTACGGTTATGTCGACATGGGCGGCTGGATCGGCGGGCAGGCGCGCTACGTCATGGTGCCCTATGCGGATTTCAATTTGCTGAAGTTCCCCGATCGCGACAAGGCGATGGCTAAGATCCGCGATCTTACTATGCTGTCCGACATCCTGCCGACAGGTTTCCATGGCGCGGTGCGCGCGGGCGTCGGTGTCGGCTCTACGGTCTATGTGGCGGGCGCCGGTCCAGTCGGCCTTGCCGCTGCCGCTTCGGCGCGCATCCTGGGGGCGGCCGTTGTCATGATTGGCGACTTCAACAAGGATCGCCTGCAGCATGCTGCCAATGTCGGCTTCGAACCCATCGATCTCTCCAAAAGCGACAAGCTAGGTGACATGATCGCCCAAGTGGTCGGCACGAACGAAGTGGACAGTGCGATTGATGCGGTCGGCTTCGAGGCGCGCGGCCATGCGGGCGGCGAGCAGCCAGCGATCGTGCTCAACCAGATGATGGAGATCACACGCGCAGCAGGCTCGATTGGCATTCCAGGGCTCTATGTGACGGAAGATCCTGGCGCTGTCGACAACGCGGCAAAACACGGCAACCTGTCATTGCGCTTTGGTCTCGGTTGGGCGAAAGCGCAGTCCTTCCACACTGGTCAGACGCCGGTGTTGAAGTACAACCGTCAGCTCATGCAGGCGATTCTGCACGACCGGCTGCCGATCGCCGATATCGTCAATGCGAAGATCATTGCACTCGACGATGCCGCTCAGGGTTACGAGAGTTTTGACCAGGGCGCGGCGACCAAATTCGTCCTCGACCCGCATGGAGACCTGCTGAGGGCTGCCTGAAGTAAAACAGATTGCCACGGCGGAACATTGTCCGTCTGCGATATGAGCCAGGAAGCAGGCTTTGCGTGGCACGATGATATGGAAGCTCAGGCCTAGTCTGAGCTTCTATTCAAAGCAGTCGACTACATCCTCATTTGGTTGAGCTAGGTCGATGCTGCGACGTTTGACCTGGGGTCGCACGCCTGCCGTCAGTGATTTGTGTAACACGCATCGGCCGTGAGATTTGTGCCGCCGGACAAGGACATCAGTAAATCTGGCACGACGGTGATGAATTGATAGGTGATTTTTACTTGCGAGAAGCCTGCCAAGCCATGGCAAGTGGCGTCGTGATCGAGCGTGACCGATGCGTCGTCCAGCCCTACGAACCAGCCGGTAGCCGTACTGCGTGCGAAGGCTGCCGCCTTCGACGCACTGTAAGTCCCGCCATCTTCGCATTCCGTCTGCGGAATGCCCATGCATCGCGCCGTTGCAATCGCCGTGTCATGGAGGGCATGGCTCGTCCAGAGCAATCGGCCGAGCTCGATCATGCCGAACAGCATGAGGAAAAAGACTGGCGCAACCAGCGCGAACTCCACCGCACTAGCGCCGGAACGCGACTGCCAAATTTTTCGGATAGCGCGCTTCATTGTGTCCGCACGATCGCGCTGGCGTCAATAAAGTCGCCTTTCACAAGGCCGTAGCCGGAGAACAACGGCGTATAGGCCTGTTTTACCATGACGGAGACAAACCGGCCCGCCCGCCCGCCATCGGGGCAGGACGAACCACAGGATTGCTGCGAGCCCCAATCAAGCGACGACGCGCTGCCGCTCGGACAGTAACAAGCATCGGCTTGGCTGACGTTGCCGCTGATCACAATTTTCGCACCATTGTAGTTGGCGACTGCGCCGTTATTCACATTTACTGATGCCTGCGTATCGCCCGCCGCGTATTCGCTGGCGATCATGGTGGCGATTTTCGTTGCCAGATCGCTGCCATCCTTGCCATCGACCAGATCAGCATTGACCATCGCATAGCTGGCACTGTCGGAAACCGTAGCTTCTAGCTGAAAGCGCGAGAATATGAGCATGCCGAGATCAAGGCTGCCAGCCAAGATGAGGATGAAAACTGGCGCAATCAGTGCAAATTCGACTGCTGCATTACCCGAGATATCTCGCAGAAAATGTCTTAGGCCGGCTCGAAGCTGGAGAGCTTTTTTCCCGGCTACATGGATGAAAATCATTGAACCAATTCCACCTCGCTACTGGTGGCCGACAGAGTGCATTCCGACATCGTCTGTGAACCACCGGACAATGAAATACTTGCGCCAATCAATTGCAGGCAGCCGGTTGCGGCATCACCGATCTGGCCGCCGCCGCCGAAATCGATCAGCCCTTTTGGAAAATAGAACGCGCCGGAAATCTTACCTCTGCCGCCGGAGGTGATTTCCGCGTCTGCATAAGATTTCGATGATTGCGGGCCGATAACCGCAAGATTGGCGTAGGTGCCGCTCTGCGGGGCAGAAAGTGTGATGGCATTGCCGCCAGTCAAACAGAATGCCTTTCCTTTGCATTCCCAATCGGAGGGCGTTTCGGTCCCCGAAATGACGATCGTGACATTTGTCCCGGAAACGGCGATGGAATCGCTGCAGCTAGCGCCCCCGGTATTGACCGAGAAATATCCGTCGACCGTGTAGACCCCGGCACCCAGCCTGGCGCCGCCCGCGAGGTTGACGCTGCCCGATATGTCGTGCTGTGCGCTTGCGGGAAACGTGATGCAGCTACCACCGCCGCCGCCATTGATGTCGCCGTCGGCGCGGAAAACACCCTTGCCCGTACTGGCATCCGCCATATAGGTGGTCGAGCCGCCACCCACGCCCATCGCGTTGTCGCCGCTGGACTGGCCGATGGTATAGCTGTTGGCCGTTCCGGCTCCGAGCTTCAGGCTAGCGCCATCGCCCGTGTAGAAGCCGGCGTCCAATATGAAGGTGCTGGGTCCGTCGATGACGGTTTTTCCCGAACTGCACAGGCTGTAGCGCGCATCGCCGCAATTGGTGTCGCCCATTCCGAAGTGAAAGGAACCGGCGCCGAATGTCAGATCGGCGCCGTAAACGCCTCCTGCAACATTGTAGGTGCCGTCCCCGAATACCAGCTTCGTGCCGAAATCATTCTGGATCTTGCCCGAGAAGTTGTAGGTCGTGTTTTTGCTGCCCGAAATATTGAATTTTACCTGAACGTTGCCGTGAACCAGCAGGGAGCCGATATTCACCTCAGACCCGGAGCAGGTGATGTCCCATTTGGTTGTCCAATATTGATTGTAGTTCGCAGGATCGTAGCTGCAGTCGATGGATGTTATGGCGTCTGCGGTTTGCTTTGGGGTCGCGTTGCCGCCAAACTCAATGTTGGTACCCGTGCTCACGGAGACCTTCTTTGGCCACGACGCCTTGCGGATGGTATCGAAGCGTGCGGTAAGTTCGGCTACTCCGGAATTTCCCGAGAGAGGATCCTCTGTGTATTGCTTGGTGACGGGCGCCGCACTTCCATCTGCCTGCACGAGGTTGGTAGACCAAGGGCAAGGCTGCGACGTACCGCCGTAATAGGTCGTACCCTTATTGGTGATCTTCGTTCCGCAGGGGGCGACGACATCACTGTTGGAGTTCACGTAGCACTTGCTTGCGCTGACCTGCACGCCGCCCGAGAGAGTGACGCCCGATCCGGATTTGTCCAAGGCGATGATGCAGCCGCTCTCCGCCGAACCTATAGATGAATAAGCTTCAGCCCCGATTTCGAGCTTTGAACTGACGCCGAGAACGGGTGCGAGAAAAAGTGTGTTCGCGGTGGAGATGGTGGCATGCACCGCCTGAACGCGCGCGTCCTTCGGAGAGGTTGTCAGCGAAACGGAAACGCTGCCGGCATCGACACCGTTGAGCTTCGCCACGGCAAGCGCTGCCGCTTTCATCTCGTCTTCCGAACTCGTATCACTATAGGCGAGCGCGCCGGCATAGGAGGCAAGATCCGCCGTGCGCTGGTTTTCGTTGCGCACCAGAAGCCCGTATCCGTACTCCACGGAGAGAGCAGCAAAGCCGATAACAATCGGCAGGCATAAGGCTGCCATGATCGCGATACCGCCGTCCCGGTTCCGGCAAAGCGACCGCAGTTGATGCAGCGCGATTTTCATTGACTCGTCTCCGTTTGAACGATGAGCTTCAAAAAGTCGGGCAGGAGGTACAATCGCAGGTGTTGAGCGGTGGAGATTTTCGCTTGCGCTGACTAACTGTCGGGTATTTCTTAACAAAACCCTTTGTTTCTGCTGCGCCGCACCATTGCCGGCGCGATGCGGATAATTATGCCGAAAACGGATAGAATTTCTCGAAGGCCCGGCCATGCAGCATCGATAGGGCCAGTCATCACCTCGCCTTCGCGGGGCGAGACGCTGGACGCGCGAACCGGCTCCCCTCAGGGCGCACCGACCGTCTATCGCTCTGCCGGCGAGGTGTCGAACTCATTCCTGCAGGGAATGATCTCTTGTACATAATGAGATAGTCCGTTCACCGACGCAGCGATATCGTGCTGAAAAACTGCTAACTTTAGGAAGATCGGCGCCGATGTTGAATGATCCGAAATCGCATGGACTGTGGGAAACATCAGCGCCGCCCGCCCCGATCACGGAAGAGCTGAACGATGATGCTCACGCAGACGTTGTTATTGTCGGCGGAGGCTACACAGGATTTTCGGCGGCGATCCATCTTGCAAAACTCGGGATAAAATCAGTTCTGCTTGAAGCGGTGGAGGTCGGGTTTGGTGGCTCCGGAAGAAATGTCGGGCTCATCAATGGCGGCATGTGGGTGATGCCCGACGACATACCCGGCGTCCTCGGTCCAGAATATGGAGAGAGATGTCTTAAGCTCCTATCGGATGCGCCTGTACTCGTTCGCCAGGTTATTGAAGAGCATGAAATCTCATGCCAGTTGGAAAAGAATGGGACGCTTCACCTCGGCGTCGGGCGCAAGGGTCTGGAAGAGCTCGAGACCCGTCACCGCCAATGGACCGCGAGAGGAGCGCCGCTTCAACTTCTCGATAGCGATGAGACACGGCGCCGTACCGGCTCGGCCGTGTATTCCGGCGCACTTTTCGATCCGAGGGCCGGTACGCTTCAACCTCTTGCTTATGTGCGTGGCCTGGCACGCGCGGCGATCGCGTCAGGCGTCAAAGTCTATACGAAGAGCCCTGTCTTGGCGGTAGAGCGCCGGGCAGATGATTGGCGGGTGGCGACGCGTCGGGGTTCCGTGACTTGCAAATGGATCGTCGTAGCGACCGACGCTTATTCGACCGGGCCGTGGAAAATCGTGCGCGAGGAACAGGTTCATCTTCCCTATTTTAATTTCGCCACGAAGCCGCTTTCCGACAATGTGCGTAAAACGATCCTTCCGAATAGGGAAGGATGCTGGGATACGAAGGAAATTCTCTCGTCTTTTAGAATGGACCAGCGTGGCCGGCTTGTTTTCGGCAGCGTCGGAGCGCTTCGTAACACGGGACGTGCAATTCACGAGTCCTGGGCAAAGCGGTCATTGAAACGGGTTTTCCCCAGCTTGGCGATGTCGAATTCGAAAGTGCCTGGTACGGGAAAATTGGCATGACCTCGGACGCAGTTCCGCGGTTCCATAAGTTTGAAAACAATGTGGTGGGCTTCAGCGGATATAACGGACGAGGCATTGCGCCTGGAACGACCTTCGGAAAGGTCTTGGCGTCTTACATTGCCGGCAATATCGATGATGCAGGCTTGCCACTGCCGATTACCGAACCAAAGTCCGATCCCTTGCGCATGGCGAAGGAGGCGTACTACGAAATGGGCGCGCAGGTAGCACATCTGGCAGGAGCGCGCTTGTAGGAGGGCATGGGTGCAAGTACCGCGAAGATTTTTGCCTTCACTGCCACTGCTCGCTGCTTTTGAAGCGGCGGCTCGTACCGGGAGCGTAACCGCGGCAGCCAAGGAGCTCAATCTCACCCAGAGTGCCGTTAGCCGGCAGATTCGCGCTCTGGAGGAGCAACTCGGTGTGGAGCTCTTTCATCGAGAGCGCCAGACGATCAAGCTCACCGTCGGAGGTGAGGGCTATGCGCGCGAGATCCGGGACGCGCTGCGTAAGATCAGCAGCGCATCGTTGAACCTGCGGGCAAACCCGTATGGAGGGACGCTGAACCTTGCAATATTGCCAACATTCGGCACCCGATGGTTGGCGCCCAGACTACCGGACTTTCTCGCTGAAAATCCTGGAATTACCGTCAATCTCGTCACAAAGATCACGGCGTTCGATTTTCGGTTGGAGCCGGTGGACGCTGCGATTCATTTCGGCGCCGCGGAATGGCCAAGCGGCGAGCTTGCGTTGCTTCGCCAAGAAATCGTCGTTCCAGCATGCAGTCCGAAGCTGCGTGAACAATACAATTTCACGGAGCCCTCGGACATCCGAGCAGCGCCATTGCTCCATCTGACCAGCCGCCCTGATGCTTGGGAACGCTGGATGATGATGAACGGGGTTACGCCGGATTCGGTTCACGGCATGCTGTTCGATCAGTTCGCAACGGCAACCCAAGCCGCAATAGCAGGCGTGGGGGTGGCGTTGCTGCCAAAGTTCCTCATTGAAGAGGAACTCTCTCAAGGCAAGCTGGTCTATGCTCTCGATCTCCAGATGAAGAGCGCCGAGGCGTACTATCTGGTATGGCCTACCGACCGCGCCTCGCACCCGCCGCTGCTTGCCTTCAAGAAGTGGATATTGGCGCAGACCGCCGCCGATCGATGAAAGTTCATTCCTCGTTGGAATAACATCTGACCTATTGCTTGATAGAAATACAAGCACATCGAAGCGAATACTCCTCAACAATCATGATCTCGGAGAATGACCGAGCTCGTAGCAGACTAGAGGAGGCCATCATGGCGATCGACCACGTGCACCCAGATGATGTTCGGACCCGTTTTTCGCGGGCCATGTCGGAGATGTACCGCACGGAGGTGCCGCAATACGGAACTCTCATGGATCTGGTCGCTGACGTGAACGAAGACACGCTCGCGAACGATCCGGGGCTCCACGACGCGCTTGTTCGCAATGACGAGCTCGATCGCCTGAGCGTCGAACGCCATGGAGCTATTCGCCTTGGCACGGCGGACGAGCTTTTCAATATTCGCCGGGTGTTCGCCGTCATGGGCATGTATCCGGTCGGCTATTATGATTTGTCGGTGGCGGGCATACCCGTTCATTCGACCGCTTTTCGGCCTGTAGACGACGAGGCTCTTCGCCGCAATCCGTTCCGAGTCTTCACCTCCCTGCTGCGCCTGGAACTGATAGCCGACGAAGTATTGCGTGCTGAGGCAGCGGAAATCCTTTCTCGCCGCAAGATCTTTACCGACCGTGCCCTTTTCCTGGTCGATAAGGCGGAAATGGACGGCGGACTTGCCAGCGAAGATGCGGATGAGTTCGTCCGGGAGGTCTTGGAAACGTTCCGTTGGCACAGCGATGCCACCGTCACCCTCGCCACCTACAAGCGCCTGCATGATGCTCATCGGTTGATCGCGGATGTCGTCAGCTTCAAAGGGCCGCATATCAACCACCTCACGCCTCGGACGCTTGATATCGATGCTGTTCAGGAAGGCATGCCCAAGCGCGGCATCAGTCCGAAAGCAGTCATCGAGGGTCCGCCGCGTCGACGGTGCGCCATTCTTCTCCGCCAGACGAGCTTCAAGGCACTTGAGGAGAACATCAAATTCAAACCAGCCGCAGATGGTGGTTCGTCCGGAACGCACACGGCGCGGTTCGGCGAGATCGAGCAGCGAGGCGTAGCCCTGACGGCCAAGGGCAGGAAGCTGTATGACGAGCTTCTTGCGTCTGTTCGTAGTGACGTTCAAGTGGCGTCGACCGGTGGCAACTCGGGAGATTACAACAGCCAGCTCGTCGAAACGTTCAGGCAGTTTCCCGACGAGTGGCGTGAGTTGCGCACGAAGGGCTTGGCGTTCTTCCGGTATTCCGCGACCGAAACCGGATTGAACAACGTCGCCGGTGGTCGCCTTCCGTCGAACTTGGATGCGCTGATCGACGCCGGATACGTCAGATTCGATCCGATCGTCTACGAGGATTTCCTTCCGGTCAGCGCTGCGGGGATCTTCCAGTCCAACCTCGGCACCGATGTGCAACAGAACTATTCGGAGAGCTCGAACCGGGTAGCGTTCGAACAAAGTCTGGGTGCCGCCGTCCAAAACGAACTGGATCTTTACGCCGATGCCGAACGACGCTCGCTCGACCTAGCCTACGAAGTCCTGGGGCTTGGGCAGCCGGCCCAACGCCTTATCGCGTAGGGCGGCAGCAAAGCCACGCAATCGATGCGCAACAATACAGTTTCAATGTAAAAGAGAAAAAGGGAAGCAAATGTCGACAGCTCTCGCTCACCAGACAGCCGGCACATCCATTCAGTCGCTGCAGGCCGAAACACACCAGCTCTTGAGTGAACTCGGCGTCACCCCCCAAGCCTATGCGGATGGCGAGATCCGTGCTCGCACGCCCATCACCGGCGAGACCGTTGGCAATGTCAAGTATATCCCGGCCAGCGAAGCATCCGCCCGCGTCGCCAAAGCCCATGAGGCCTTCCTCGCTTGGCGGAATGTGCCGGCTCCCAAGAGGGGCGAACTCGTTCGACTTCTCGGCGAGGAGCTGCGGGCCAACAAGCAGGCACTCGGACGCCTGGTTTCCATTGAGGTCGGTAAGATCACATCCGAAGGTTTGGGCGAAGTCCAGGAGATGATCGATATCTGCGACTTTGCCGTCGGTCTCTCCCGTCAGCTATACGGCCTGACGATCGCCACGGAACGCGCCGATCACCGGATGATGGAAACCTGGCATCCGCTCGGGGTGATCGGTATCATTACCGCCTTCAACTTTCCCGTTGCCGTCTGGGCGTGGAACGCGGCACTCGCGCTCGTCTGCGGCAATAGCGTCGTCTGGAAGCCCTCCGAAAAGACCATGCTGACTGCGCTCGCGACCGAGGCAATCTTCAACCGGGCGCTGGAACGCTTCAAGGCTGAAGGGGGAGAAGCCCCCGAAGGACTCGCGCAGCTTCTCGTCGGTAACCGCGAGGTCGGCGAGATACTCGTGGACGATCACCGGGTTCCGCTGGTGTCCGCGACGGGCTCCACCGCCATGGGGCGGGCCGTCGGCCCCAAGCTTGCCAATCGCTTCGCGCGGGCAATTCTCGAACTCGGCGGCAACAATGCTGCCATCGTTACTCCCACCGCCGATTTGGATCTGACGCTGCGCGGCGCCGCGTTTGCGGCAATGGGAACGGCGGGGCAGCGTTGCACGAGCCTCCGGCGGCTTTTTGTGCACGAGAACGTGTACGACCAGCTCGTCGATCGGCTGAAGAAGGCATACTCCTCCGTCACCGTCGGCAACCCGCTGGATGGCAATCTCGTGGGACCGCTCATCGACAAGGCCGCCTTCGATGCCATGCAGGCCGCGCTTCAATCCGCCAAGAATCTGGGCGGCGAGGTATCGGGCGGAACGCGGCACGATGTCGGCCAGGAAAACGCCTATTACGTTCGGCCTGCCCTCGTCGAAATGCCCCGGCAGGAAGGGCCGGTCGAGAACGAGACCTTCGCACCCATCCTCTACGTCATGAAGTACCGCGACTTCGATGAGGTCTTGAAGCTTCACAACGCCGTCCCACAAGGACTTTCCTCGTCGATTTTCACCAATGACATGCGCGAGGCGGAACTCTTCATCTCGGCACGCGGATCGGACTGCGGTATCGCCAACGTCAACATCGGTCCTTCCGGCGCCGAAATCGGTGGTGCTTTCGGTGGCGAAAAGGAAACCGGTGGCGGCCGCGAATCCGGATCGGACGCGTGGAAGGCCTACATGCGTAGGGCTACCAACACCATTAATTATGGCCGCACCTTGCCGCTCGCCCAGGGTGTCAAGTTCGACGTCGAGTGAGGGGCCGCGATGAACAGTGTAGCTCAGACCACAAGCTTCAGGCCCGCGGACCGGCTGTCGCAGATCGGTGTGTCGGAAATCCTCAAAATAACGGGGCTCGCGAACGAACTTAAGCGCCAAGGCCGCGACGTGATCGTCCTTGGCGCCGGCGAGCCCGACTTCGACACGCCGGAAAACATCAAGGAGGCGGCGGTCCGGGCGATCGCCGCCGGCCAGACCAAATATACGGCTCTCGACGGGACAGCCGAACTCAAAGCTGCGATACGTCACAAATTCAAGACCGAGAATGGCCTGGAATTTGAGCAGAGCGAGATCACGGTCGCGGCCGGTGCGAAACAAGTGATCTATAACGCGATGATGGCCACGCTCGATCCGGGCGATGAGGTGATCATTCCTACGCCGTTTTGGGTGACCTACGCTGATATAGTGATCATTGCCGGCGGCAAGCCAGTTCTTGTTCCATGCAAGGAAGAGAACGGGTTTCGCCTTTCTCCGGAAGACCTCGAAGCAGCCATCACGCCGAAGACCCGCTGGCTGATGCTCAACTCGCCGTCAAACCCATCTGGTGCGGCCTACTCCGAGGCCCAATATCGTCCGATCCTCGACGTTTTGTTGAAGCATCCGCAGGTGTGGCTGATGGTCGACGATATGTATGAGCACATTGTTTACGGCGACTTTCGGTTCGTTACGCCGGCGGCGATCAAGCCAGAGCTTAGAAACCGCACGCTCACTATCAACGGTGTCTCCAAGGCCTATGCAATGACCGGCTGGCGGATCGGATATGCAGGCGGCCCCGCGGCGCTCATCAAGTCCATGGCGGTGGTCCAGAGCCAGTCGACGTCCTGCCCATCCTCGATCAGTCAAGCCGCTGCCGTTGAAGCTTTGACCGGGCCGCAGGACATCCTCCTTCAGCGTCGCAAGTCCTTCGAGGAGCGCCGTGACCTGGTCGTGAAGGCTCTAAACAATATCGAAGGCATCACCTGCCGGGTTCCGGAAGGCGCATTCTATACATTCTCGAGCATCGCCGGGCTTGTCGGTCGAAAGACGCCGGAGGGACGAGTGGTCGAAAGCGATTCCGTTTTCGCTGACTACCTCCTTCGAAGCGCAGAGGTGGCGGTCGTTCCGGGTTCGGCATTCGGTCTCGCCCCATATTTCCGCATATCCTATGCGACCTCGCTTGCGGAACTCGAAGACGCTTGCAAACGAATTGGCGCTGCCGTCGCGAAACTTCGACCTGAAGGCCGGTAACTCCATACCGAACCTTCAGACAGGTCTCCGGTCCTTCCGGCTACCGCACGACGACGGCCGTCAGGCCTTCTCCGAGATCCGGATGCGGCACGCCGATGATAGCATCGCGCGGCCATTCGCTGTCAGATGAAAATGACTGCGAAGGGTGCGGGGGTCCCGTTTGGCAATCACCAAAAACTCGCCGACTGCGTCCAAGACATTGAGCTCGCGCAGCACGAGAGCATGCTCGACACCAAGTCGCTTCGAAAACGTTCGACTGTCCGAGGCGATGTCGAGCGCACAAGCGACGAGCAGTGCGCCCTGCAGTCCGGTGAGGTGTTTGTTCACCTGAACGAGATTTTCGACCAGATCGAAAAATATCTGCGGCTCGGTCGCGATGTCGTTCAAGATGCCTCGCGGGTCCGCAACGACACCATGATCGATTTCGATGTTGGCGTGTCGCTTTCCTCGCCGGCGCTGGCGAGCGGTACCAGAACGTTCAGCTCCGGATAATAGCCGGCGATGCTGCCACGCGGAATATCGTAGGGGACGAGCCGGAAATCCGCTGCTTTCCGCTCCACGCCGTCGTTGTATTCGCCGATGACATCCACGCGCTCGCCACTCCCGGCGCCCAGCGCAGCCAGGTCGTCGGGGTTGATGAAAATTACCTGCCGTTCGCCGTAGACGCCGCGATAGCGGTCGTCGAGACCATAGACCGTCGTGTTGTACTGGTCGTGCGAGCGGAATGTCTGAAGTGCGAAGCGTCCACCGCCCTTGCGCGCCCGTTGATGGACCGTTTCCTCCGGCAGGCTGCCGGAAGAGAAGGTCGCCTTGCCGGCTGTCGTATTCCACTCGCGATGCGCCGCACTGTTGCGCAGATGAAAGCCGCGCGGCTTGCGCAGACGCTCGTTATAGCGCTCAAAACCGGGAATCGTCGCCTCGATGTGGTCGCGGATACGATCGTAATTGTTGGCGAGCCGCCCCCAATCCACATGGGTATTGCCGACGGTGGTGGCCGCAATGCCGGCGATGATGGCGACTTCCGAGAGCAGGTGCGGCGACGCAGGGCGATTGATGCCGGCCGAGCCATGAACCATGCTCATGGAATCCTCGACGCTTATGAGCTGGGACTGCCCGTTCACATTCAGATCCATTTCCGTGCGCCCCAGGCAGGGCAGAATGAAAGCGATTTCGCCCGGCATCAGATGCGAATGGTTCGGTTTGGTCGCGATATGAACCGTAAGCTTCAGGTGACGGAGTGCCTTCTCCACGAGCGCGCTATCGGGCGTCGCCCGGGCGAAATTGCCGCCGAGGCCGATGAACGCCTGGGCCGATCCGTCGAGCATTGCGCCGATCGCCGCCAGGACATTGTGTCCGTGTTCCCGCGGTACCGCGAAGCCGAACTCCTTCTCCAGGGCAGCAAGAAAATCCTCCGACGGCTTTTCGTTGATGCCGACGGTGCGGTCGCCTTGAACATTGGAATGGCCGCGCACCGGGCAAAGACCGGCACCGGGTTTGCCGATATTGCCGCGCAGGAACATGAAATTGGCGATTTCGCGGATCGTCGCGACGGAATGCACATGTTGCGTCACACCCATCGCCCAGGTGCAAATGACGCGTTCGGCATTGATGTAGACGGCCGCGGCCTGCTCGATCTCTGCGCGGCTCAGACCGGATTGGTCCTCGATGTCGGCCCAGCTCGTTGCCTCCACCGCGGCGCGATAGTCTGCGAAGCCGGCGGCATGCTCGGCCAGAAAGGCCTGATCCAGTATCGACGGTAGGCCGGCGGCGATTGCCGCATCATCGGCCGCAAACACGGCCTTGCTCATGCCGCGCACGGCAGCCATATCGCCGCCGAGCTGCGGTTGAAAATAATGGCTGGCGATCTCGGTCGATCCGCCGCGCAACATCTCCACCTTGTCCTGCGGATCGGAAAAGCGCTCCAAGCCCTTCTCGCGGACCGGGTTGAACACGACGACCCGAGCGCCGCGCATTGCGGCGCGTCGGAGATCGCCGAGCATGCGCGGATGGTTGGTGCCCGGATTCTGCCCGATCACGAAGATTGCGTCCGCTTCCTCGAAATCTTCGAGGAGCACGGTTCCCTTGCCGACGCCGACTGCCTGCTTCAAGGCGACGCCGCTCGCCTCGTGGCACATGTTGGAGCAATCGGGAAAATTGTTGGTGCCGTAGAGCCGCACGAAGAGCTGATAGAGGAAGGCTGCCTCGTTGCTCGCACGCCCCGACGTATAGAATTCGGCGCGATTGGGATTGTCGAGGCCCCTCAGCACCGAGCCGATTTCGGCAAAGGCTTCCTCCCAGGCCACCGGCAGATAGCGGTCGCTTGCCGCGTCGTACCGCATTGGATGAGTCAGGCGGCCGTTCAGTTCAAGCTCATAGTCGCTGAGGCGCCGCAGCTCCGAAACGGTGTGGGCGGCGAAGAAAGCGGGGTTGGCACGCTTTTCCGTCGCCTCCCATGCAACGGCCTTGACGCCGTTCTCGCAAAATTCGAACGAAGAACCATGTTCTGGATCGCCCCAGGCGCAGCCCGGGCAATCGAAACCATCAGGCTGATTGGCACGCAGCATCGCGCGTGCACCCGAAAGCGGCGCTCCGCTTTGCAACAGTCGCTTGCCGCAGCTCTTCAGCGCGCCCCAACCGCCGGCCGCCGATGACTTTTTTCCAATAAAATCAGTGCTCATGACGCATCTATTTGCTGCGGCGCAGCAAAGGTCAAGATTACTTACCTAATGGCTTGATAGAATTTTCCTATCGGTGATCGCAAGTGTGCTTCTGGGGTTCGACAACCACATCGCACATTGGCGCCTTCAAGGCTCGGATGCTGTCAACACTCTTGACTGGCGAGCGCCGAACAACAGGACGACAGCGGCAAAGAGAGCGACCAAGGAAGCAACGTGGAGCACGGTTCGAAAGCCGTAGGCCTGTGCGATGATCCCCACCGCCGGGCCTGCGAGCACGCCGCTAATCATCAGCGTATTCCAGTAAATTGCGGTGGCACGCGCCGGACGGCCTTCGGCGTAGGACTGCACAAAACTGATGCCAAGACTTGCATAGAGCCCATAGTAGAGCCCCTCCATTGCCGCACCGGCCACCATCTGCGGAAAAGTCTGGACCGACGCCAGAACCTGGATGGCGACAACGGCTAGCAGCGTCGTGGCCATCAAGGGCTTCCGAATTCCAAACCGGGCCATCAGAAGCGGGGTTGAAAAAATCGCGAATACTTCGACGAAGGTTTTTACGGTGAAGGCCGTCCCCGGCGCATAGCCGGGCAGCCCGACCTCCTGCACGTAGAAAAGAGGCAAGGTCGAAAACGTCAGGGAGTGCGCGGACGACAGGCAGAACACAAATGTTGCAGCCAGCCAAAGTCCGGGATTTGCGTTACCGCCCTCACGGTTTTCCGGGACGCTTTCCTTGGGCTTGGCCGTAGCATTTTGTGGCTTCACACACCACCAAAGCGCCAACCAGACGAGTCCGAGCAAGACGCAGCATCGGAAGACCGCGGCCTTGCCGAATTGATCTGCGACGAGAAAGGAGACCGCCGGTCCGACCATCCAGGCCGTGGATGTCGTGGCACGCATGAAGGCGTTAAGCCGGCGATTTTCGATCTGGTGCTTCGCGGCCAAACCGCCGCCAAGGCTGAACATCGTCGATACGGCGCTGGTGCTCACCCCGAACCCGATCACGCCGAAGGTCAGCACCGTCCAGAGAGACGGAATGATTGACAAAGAAAGGTTCGCCGAGAGGTAGCCGGCCAAGGCGATCCCGATCAGCGGAAAGGCATTTTTTCCACGGTCGATACGACCGGCAAACTGACGATTGATAGCAATCGCCAAACATGACAGGGCGCCCGCATAGATGCTGATCGTCCACGGGGGCTGTTTCAGACCTTCGACGATGAAGAAGCCCATGAATGGCGCGATCATCGCGTTGCAGACTGTTCCCACGAACAATAGGAGCAGAAAGGGAAGCAGAGCTTTTAAATGAGGGCGAGCCATGAGGACCAATGCGAGCTGATGGGACGCTCTGCATCGCACGGCTTAAAGTTCTAGGCAATCGCGATGCTTCGGCAGCTTTCGCCTATCCGTAAATCAAATGGCTGGGCTCCAATTATTTGCGACGATCGGCGATCAGATAAGGTTCGGACATGCGTTGCCTGCTGTCATCGCAACTGTTTCTTATGGCGTTATACGTTCGATTTCTGACTGACATTCGCCGGCTTAAGCCTGACAGCAGTATTGGTTCCGGCCGGCCGCATTGAATTATCGATATTCGAATGGGCTCAGGATGCTGACCATCCTTGTTCCCGCTGGGTTTTTTATTCCATTGCTATTCAGCCCCCGAGAGGCGAAATGAGTGTTGAAGCCGCGCCCGATACAGACGGGCAGCCATTGTTGTTTGATATCGCCGCTTTTGCCTCACCGCGGCAGGGATTCGAGCGGTTATGTGAGCTGATTGTCGACATCTGCGACGCAACGATGCTGGGCGAGCCGGAGAATTTCCGCTTCGCCGCCAGTACGTTGCATCTTGGCAGCGCGTTGTTGCTGGAAAGTCGGTCGAGCGCCTTGCGCTATAACAGGACGCCTGAGCACGTCGCGCGGGGCCTCGACCATTTTCAGCTCGTCATGTATCTCGGCGGTGGCGCTGAATTCATCGCTGGCGAACACACCTTTCTGCAGCGAGCGGGCGATGTCTCGCTGATCAATATGAGCAAACCCCTCCTGACGCGGGAGATTCCGGGGGATGACGGCGTCGTCCAGGTTTTGAGCTTCATGCTTCCTCGGCCCCTGCTTGCGCCTCTGTTCGCTGCGATCGAAAACGTTCCGACTATCGTCGTTGCAAGGCGCGAGGCGGCTTTTGGAACGTTGATCGGCGAACATATGCTGACGCTGCGGCGTTGCGCGACTCAGCTCACGCAGGCGGAGCGCCAAGCAGCGGCGCAATCGCTGGCGCAACTCGCGGCCGGTGGCATGGAGTGGCGCGCCGACAACGCCGACCCTCTGCCACGCTTATCGCAGGAAGCGCTGCGAACCCGGATCAAACGGCATATCGAGGAGAATCTCGGCACGGACTCGCTCGACGTGCCGAACCTTTGCCGCCGCTTCGCCTTGTCGCGCGCAAGCCTCTATCGCCTGTTCGCACCGCAGAGCCCGGCGAGCTACATTCAGCAGCGCCGGCTGCATCGCGCCTTCGCCATCCTCGTTACGCCAGCGTTCCGCCCTTGGCGGGTCATCGACGTCGCCATCGAATGCCAGTTCAGCTCGGACGCGACCTTCATCCGCGCCTTTCGTCGCGAGTTTGGCATCACGCCCGGCGAGGCGCGAGAGCGCTCGCTGCGGACCTCCAACGCGCCTCGCGACGATCACCCGGCCGAGCCGCATCCCGATGCCGAATCGGCGCGCTGGGTGGCTCAGCTCACGGGCGCCATGCCGCAACTTTCGACGCTTCGCGGCGACCGCAAGCCGTAGCGGGCGGACAGACGGGCCAATTGCCTCCGCAATAATTCGAAGCACGAATCCAACAAAAAGGCGCCCGAGCGGGCGCCTTCAAAAGGTGGTTTCCGGCGCGCGCGATCAGTTGGCGGCACCCATACCGGCCTGCACCTCGACGATCGCCTGATTGACCAGGTCAATCGCGTTGAGACGGTGGCCCCCCTTGTTGGTCGCGCCCTTCTGCAGCGATGATTTCGCCGCAAGCAGCGAGCTGAGTGCCGACTGCATATAGGGCTGATTGGCGCCCCATTGGGCTTCGGCATGGCTCGGTTGCAGGACGATCACCGCGCTCGAAGCAAAGGCCATTCCAAGGCAAAAGGCGATCGCCGTACGGCGCGGCAATAAAGATAAAGATTTCATCAACGACTCCATTAAATCTAAATTTCGTGGCGAGAGATCAATCACTTACGTCGCGCAAGATACGTGGGCGGGAATGAAGGGCAATCGCTGGAGCGCATATTTGTGAGGCCAGCAACGAAATTGATACGCTCAGAAAATTTCGCTGAGACGCTTGGCAAATACTTGATGTATTATCGCTCAACCGAAGGCCGGCGATGCGCGTATTTACCCAAGAAGGTTTTAATATCGTCGGGCTGAGCCGCCTTCCCTCGGCGCTTCGCGGCGAACGGAAACATTAGCCGTTCGCCTAGAGGAATGAGACGGCGTGCAAGGCGCGATGGGACATACGGCAAAGCCGCCGTTCCCATCTTCCGCTAGCGTCCATGCTTTCCAACGCAAGGAGATCAGCGTGAACGGGATCGGCATGGCTATTTTTGGAGCGCTAGGCGCAATGTTTTTGCTGAGCGCGGCCCCTGCTTTCGCGGAGGACCAGGTCGGTCTGTTTTATCGTTGCGACGACGGCACGGCCTTGACGGCAAGCTTCCTGAATTCAAGCAACGAGGCCCTCATCACGACAGGCGGGCGCAGCTACCGCTTGCCGCAGGCGAGATCCGGTTCAGGCGCGCGCTACACGGATGGCAGCGTGGTTTTCTGGATCAAGGGCAGAGACGCGCAACTGGAAGCGCCCGGTCGATCGACCAACTGCCACACGCGATAAGTTCAAGCATCAATCGAGAAGTTGAAATCACCGCGCCTCTGCGAAGCTGCGGGGCATTTGACATGGGTTGAACACATGACCGCAAGCCTGCTTTCCTACGCCAACGACAAGGATCATTTCGCTAAGCGCATGGCCATTCGTGGCATCGAAACTGCACTTGGCCGCCGCGCGGTGGAAAAAGTCTTTGAACGCTGGCGCGTCGATGTTCACGGTGTTTCTCAACATCCATTCGGTCGCATACTGGAAATGTATGGCATCGACTTCCGCATCAAGGGCGAGTGGCCGCTGCGTGAGATACCCGATGGCCCGATCGTGATGGTCGCCAATCATCCCTTCGGCGTGGCCGATGGCATGGCGCTCGGCGCCATTGCCGAACATTTCGGCCGGCCTTATCGGGTAATCGTCAACGAGCGCATGATGAAGGTGCCGGAATTTCGGCCTTATATCCTGCCGATCTCTTTCGATGAGACTGCCGAGGCGATGGAGGTTAATCTCTCCACCCGCAATGAGGCGATCAGGCTGCTGCGCGACGGCGTCACGATCGGCATTTTCCCCTCCGGCGGCGTGGCAACAGCGCCGCGCGGCTTCGGGCCGGCCGAGGAACTACCGTGGAAGATGTTCCTGGCGAAACTCATTCAGATGGGCAAGGCGAATGTGCTGCCGATCTTTATCGAAGGGCAGAACAGCCTGCTTTTTCAAATGATGAGCCGCGTATCGCCGACGGTGCGCCTGGCACTGCTGTTCAACGAATTCCACCGCCTGTCGCAGCGATCCATCACCGCTCGCGTCGATTGCCTGATGCCCTGGAGCGAGCTTGCCGCCATCCGCGATCGCAAGGCCGTCATGGATCATATCCAGGAAAGGGTTATCGCCATGCGGCCCTATGACCGGCGGCGCCTGTCTCCGGCTGCGCTGCGGGCCCAGCAACAACACTGGCTCTGGCGTGAAGGCGGCATCAGCACCGGATCGAGATAACTGGCATTTCCAAGTGAAACCAGCAGTGGCCGGGAGATCACGGCGAGCGCTTCGTGATATCTAGCGACATTATGTCGACATTTATGCAAATTTAACCTCATTAGTAGCAGTATTTGGCATTGCTTGCTGGGGTTACAAAAATGTGGGCTGTTTTAGCGGCGAAATTCAATTGGACGATC
The DNA here is from genome assembly GCF_029714265.1 of Rhizobium sp. CB3171. Classification (NCBI taxonomy): domain Bacteria; kingdom Pseudomonadati; phylum Pseudomonadota; class Alphaproteobacteria; order Hyphomicrobiales; family Rhizobiaceae; genus Rhizobium; species Rhizobium sp. CB3171. Next base: position 163,728 of record NZ_CP121653.1, read on the forward strand.
AGTAGAAAGATCCCGGTGTTGATGGTCGGGGTTACCGTGCTAGCTTGCGGTACCGTGGCTGGTTACGCAGGCCTGACTTCATTCTCCACCGCTAGAAGCCTGATCGGAACTCACCTGGAATATGTTGCCGGTACCAAGCGGAATATACTGGCAACCAAGCTGGATATGTCCAAGCTCGATATCGAGGGTCTGGCCGTCAATCCGGCGCTGGTGAAATCATTCGACAACATGATTACCGGCTACAAGATCCTGCCGCAGGAACAGGCAGTCGCCTTGTCCAAACTCAAGGCCTCAGGCGAAGATCTCAAGGGCGGCGCCACGCCGAAGGCGCAATTCTATCTGGATGCCTACAAGCAGATCGACGTCTGGCTGAAATCCCTGGGTTCCGAGCATGGCTACTCCAACATTCTGCTCATCAACGCAAAAGGGGAACTTATATACAGCACCGGGACGGATCCGCTCGGCGCGGTTGCGCCCGATAGCCCGATCGCTCAAGCAGTACGACTATCTCAGGGCCAGCGGCGGGCGGTGATGACGGATTTCTCCCCGCCGTCGAAAGAAGGACCGGGCTTGGCCTTTTTTGCGATCGGGGTCGCCAACGCGATGATCCCCGACGAGCGTGGGGGCACGCTAGTCGTCGCCGTCAGCACGAATGTCATCGATGCGATCATGCATGACAGCGCCGGCTTCAGTGCGCAGGGCGAAGCGCTTTTTGCGGGAAGCGACGGCCTGGCGCGCTCGACATCGCGTTTCTCCGGCAGCAGCAACGCATCGTTGGCGATCGACAAGAGCCTCCTCGCCCCGAAAGCCTCGTTCAGCGTCTATCGCGATCAGGAAGTCCTCGCAGCGTCCGAGCCGCTGTCATGGGGCGGACAGAACTGGTCGATCATTGCCGTCGAGCCGACGACGGCTGTCTTTGCGCCGGCGGTAGACATGCTGTGGAAAATCCTCGCCATCACTGCGGCGACAGCGCTTTTCACGCTGTTGCTGGCCGTTGTCGCATCCCGCTCCATTTCCGGGCCGATCGTCCGGCTGGTGGCGGAAATGAAAAGGTTGGCCTCCGGGGACACCAGCGGTGATGTGGAAGGAACGACCCGCACTGACGAGGTCGGGGACATGTCCCGAGCGGTTCTCGTCTTCAAGGACAATGCCGTTGCCAAGAGGGTTGCAGAAGAGGACGCGCGAAGAACCGAAGCCGAGGCGGAAAGCGAACGCAAGGTCATGGAGGCCGACCGGCTTGACAGGTCTCGTATTCAGGCCGGTGTCGTCGCTGAAATCGGCAGCAGCCTGTCCGCCCTTGCCAACGGCACCTTATCCCACAAGATCGCCATGAAATTCCCGGCGGACTATCAGCAGCTGAAGGATGACTTCAATGAAGCGGTGACGCAGCTCAGTCATACCGTGCTGACCGTTTCTACCCAGGCAAAGTCGATTTCTTCGATTGCCGATGAGATGAGCGGCGCGATGGACACGCTTGCCACGCGAACGGAGCATCAAGCCATCGTTCTCGAAGGCGCCGTCAACACGCTGCATGCGGTCTCCACGGACGTCAATCGAACCGCCGAGGCGGCTAACAAGGCCAATACAATCGTTGCCGAGGCTCACTCGGCCGCCTCCTCTTCCGACGAGATCGTGTCCCAGGCGATCGCCGGCATGGGCCAAATCGAGGATTCCTCGCGGCAGATCGCCAGCATCGTCAACGTCATCGACGAAATAGCCTTCCAGACCAACCTTCTGGCATTGAATGCCGGTGTGGAGGCCTCGCGCGCCGGGGACGCCGGAAAGGGTTTTGCCGTCGTCGCTTCAGAAGTTCGCGCGCTGGCGCAGCGCTCCGCCGACGCCGCGAAGGAGATCAAGGAATTGATCAATACCTCGTCGCGGCGTGTCGAGCGGGGAACTCAGCTTGTCAGTTCCACCGGCGAACTGCTGAAGACAATCGCCGGCCAAATCGATCTCATCAAGTCGGTCGTCTCGAATATCGCCTCGACTGCATCCAATCAGGCGACGCATCTCGGCGCATTCGGTGCGACGATCAAGGAAATCGATATGTCGACGCAACAGACGGCGGCAATGGCGGAGGAATCGACGGCGGCTTGCAGGTCCTTGGCGGAGGAAGCGACCCATCTGCTGCATCTTATCAGCCAGTTCGATCTCGATGAGAATGCCGTGCAGGCCGAGCAAGGCGCTCGTGCCAAGGTCGCTTAATTGCTATCTCTGAGGATGTGCATGCGCCGAAGATAGCCGGAGATAACCGAATAGGCCGAGGACAAGCTCGGCCTAAAAGGTGCCCGGGCACCATTGCGGTAGCTCGGGCAACACTTTGATCTCGCCTTTGCAGCCGTTCCGAGGTCGACAGTATTTTGCGTCCATTTAACGGGCTCGTCGAACATCGGGCTGCGCCCGTGCAAGCTGCACCCATACCCAACTTTTATTCGGGTCCCGCCGGCGGAAGCTATGGTCTGAGGCCAAGCCTTCGCCTGTTTGGATGCGGCTGCGCGTCGAAAAACGCCGCTGCAGCGGCGAAAATTAAAAATAAAACTTGACTATGTCGACGGGTAGTCGACAATATAATCCAGTCGACATGCAGCCGACAGAAATTGAACAGGATCCAGCAGACCGAGGACGGGTTCAACTTTTTGCTTGACTTTGTCGACATTAGAACGACTAATTATAAAGTCGACATTAGAACGACAATTGATTGGCCGAAGATGCCAACGGGTGGGAACTGCGCTTAGCGCGCTAAAAATAGGGTGAGGCGATGAAATCGAGCACTGGGGGAATGCGTTTCCCGCTGCCAATGCCTGTCGATCAAAAGTCGAAAGGCGACGCTTTCTTTAGCTCTGTGATGACCTTGTTTTTGCGTCGCAGACGAGCCGTGTGGCCACTTTCTTAAAGCTGACGACTTTCGTTCGACCGTGCCATCCCACGGTTCGAACTGAATGAATGGGTCGCTTACGGGCTTAAGCCCCCGCGACGCGTCCCGGGCAATTGAAAATCAAGGTCACATCCAACAGAGGACTGAAGGTAATGAAGAATATCTTGAAACTAGCCGTCGCCTTGGCGTCATTGACTGCAGCGGGTACTCAGATCGCTGCTGCAGCCCCTGGCGATACGTTGAAGGCCGTTCAGGGGCGCGGCTATGTCAATTGCACGTCGAGCGATGGCAACTTCGAAGGCTTCGCGGAAGTCGATGCCCAAGGCAAATGGCATGGCCTGGATATCGATTATTGCCGCGCTGTCGCGACCGCGATCTTTGGTTCTGATGACAAACTCAAACTCATCCCCGTGAGCTGGGCCCAGCGCTTTCCGGCGCTTCAGTCCGGCGATCTCGATCTCGTCATCAAGGCGAGCGGCTGGTTGATGAGCCGCGACACCGAACTTGGCCTTCAATTCAGCATGCCCTACTTCATCGGCGTCACAACGTTCCTGGCCCACAAGGACCTGAACGCAAAGTCGATGGCTGACCTGCAGGGTGGGACCGTATGCCTCGCCGGCGGCACGAGCACGGAAAAGCTCATCAGCGACTACATCAAGCAGAACAAATACGACGTCAAAATCGTAACCTTCGAAAAGAACACAGAGGCAGCGGCCGCTTATTTTGCGAACCGTTGCGACTCCTATGCCGAATGGGGCCCTATCGTCGCCGCTACTCGTGCGACTTCGGCCGACCCTGACAATCACGTCATTCTGTCCGATTCCATTTCGCTGGAGCCGGAAGCTGTCGTGATGCGCCAGGGGGATGACTCTTGGGTGGACCTCGTCAACTGGGTCATCGCCGTTCAGCGCATCGCCGAAGAAAACGGCGTCAACAGCACCAACGTCGACCAGATGAAGGCCAATCCTCCGAATACGGTCGTCGGCAAACTGCTGGGCGCCACGCCTGGCATTGGCACCCGTCTCGGCCTCAAGGATGACTGGGCTTACAATGTCATCCAGAAGCTCGGCAATGCCGAGGAAATGTACAACCGCAACTTCGGCACGGAATCCCGCTACAAGTTGCCGCGCGCTTTGAACTCGCCCTGGAACAAGGGCGGCGTGTTCTTCGCTCCGGTTCTCGACTGACCTGAACGATGTCCTGCCGGCGAAGGTCGGCAGGACATCCTGGGCCTATGACAAAATCCCAACATGCCCTGGGGGGATCGCAGTGATGACCACATTGATCGGAAACCGCAGATACCGCAATGTCGCCTTGCAGCTAGCTTTTGTTACGACAATCGCTGCAATCGTGATTGTGGGTGTCGTGACGACGCGGCATAACCTGCAGGTGCAGGGGGTCTCCATGGGATGGGACTTCCTGAACTATACCACGGGATCGACCATCTCCTTCAGCCTGATTGATTACGACATCAACTCGACGTTCGCCCGTGCGCTTCTGGTCGGTTTCGTCAATACGATTTTTCTGGGCGTCATTTCCGTTTCCCTGGCGGTGATACTCGGCACGATCATCGGTACGGCGCGCCTGTCGAGGCACAAGCTCGTCAATTTGATAGCAGCGTCCTATGTTCAGGTCTTCCGGAATATTCCGCTGATATTGCAGGCATTTTTCTGGTATTCCCTGATCACCCATCTGCCTTCGCCCCGTTCGGCGATCGCTTTGCCCGGCGGTATTTATATTGCCAATCGCGGCATTTCCTTCCCCTGGCTGAACGTGGAGCCCTGGCATGTGGTCTTCGCGGCGGCTGCTTTGGCGGCTGGACTCATGCTGACCGTCCGCTCCCTCCGGCGTTCGGCACGTTCAGCCGCTTTTCTTTGGCTCGCAGGCGGCGTGGCTTGTGCCGCCGTTGCCATAATCTTCGGCCGGCTCGACGGTTTGCCGTTGGTCGATGTACCGCACGTCCAGGGACTTCGTCTTGCGGGAGGTGTCATGATGGTACCGGAGCTCAGCGCCGCCATCGTTGCCATTTCGCTGTTTGGCGCATCCTATGTCGCGGAAATCGTCCGTGCCGGCTTTCTGGCAATTCCAATCGGACTGACGGAAGCCGGGCAGGCCCTTGGCCTGCGCAACTGGCATATTTTCTGGCGCATCCGGCTGCCTCTGATGATCCGCAAAATACTGCCGACCATGACCAACCAGATCATCTGGCTGATGAAAGCCACAACGATCGGCATAGCGATCGGCTTCTCGGATTACTTCGGTGTCATCGCCAATTCGATCAATCACTCCGGGCAGACCCTGACGCTGATCTTCCTGCTCATCATCGGGTTCTGGGCAATCAACATGTCCATCGCCTTTGTCATGAACACCATCAATCGTGCAATCGCACTGCCGGGGCGTTAGAAATGAAAGCGGAAACCACATTGACCGCCATCGATCTGTCGTCAACACCGTCGGGCAGGTGGATTGCTGACCTTCGACGCGACTATTTTTCGACACCGGGCCAAGCCTTGGTGACACTCGTTTGCCTGACGCTGGTTGGAATTTTGGTCTGGTCATTCGTCAGTTGGGCCTTCCTTCATTCCGTTTGGACTGGAACGCCCGAGGACTGCCACAAGGCCAGCGGCGCATGTTGGGCTGTTGTCACCGACCGCTATCGTCTCATCCTGTTCGGTCTCTACCCATATGAGGAGCAATGGCGCTCTGCCTTGGCTTGTCTTGCTATCCTGGCAACCGTCATTCTCTCCTGTATTCCCCTGTTCTGGTCGGCAAAGCTGCTGCCTGTCATCTGGCTCGTTGGATACGGCACCTTCTATTATTTGATGAGGGGCGGGATCCTCGGCTTGCCGGTCGTCCTTGAGACGCAGTGGGGTGGCCTGGCGCTCACGACATTCGTCTTCTCTTCCACCGTCGTGATCGGCATGCCGCTGGCAATCATCCTGGCATTGCTCCGCAGATCGAAATTGCCGGTGATTTCGTCGGTAACCGCACTCTTCATTGATGGCGTGCGCTCGCTGCCGCTGCTGTCCATTCTTTTCACGGCTGCCATTATCCTTCCCTTTGCGCTGCCGAGCTTCCTGGTTGGGGATAAGCTTTACCGGGTCATTCTCGGCGCAGCGGTTTTCTTTGCTGTCTATCAGGCGGAAATCATCCGGAGCGGCATTCAGTCCCTGCCGGCGGGCCAGGAGGAAGCAGCCGTCGCGCTTGGCCTGAACTATTGGCAGACAATCTCGCGGATTATCCTGCCGCAGGCATTCCGTCTTGCATTGCCGCCGACGATCAACCAAGTCGTTATCGCGTTCATGGAAACGTCGCTCATCGTTATCCTCGGCTTCTTCGAGGTCACGGCATCGGGCAATGCATCCTTTTCGGCGGGCGGCTGGAACACGTTCTATGCGGAGGTCTATTTCTTCGTCGCGCTGATTTACTTCACCTTCACTTTCTCGCTCTCGCGATATGGCGCCTATCTGGAGCGATCGCTCAAGACATCGTCGCGTTGATGGTGCATAGGAGCATGGAGCACGCGCGATGCTGATCGGCTATACGGACAGATATTCGGCGCGGGCTGGCGAGACCATTGAGGTCAAGGTTTCGAGCAGCTTCCGCTGCGATTATCGGGCCGATCTGGTCCGCCTCTATTCGGCGGATCCGAACCCAAAAGGGCCGGGCATGGATGCACGTCCTGTACCCGCAGCCTTCGAGGGAACATATCCCTCCGTTGAGAAATCCGCTTACCCGGGCTCCTACGCCCTGATACCGCTTGCCGGGCTGGACGATATTCGCGGCGCCACGGTCTCGATCCGGTTCCAGCCGCGGCTGGAGAAGGATCGCCCGCAAACGATGCTTTCGCTGAAGGCCGCCAATGGTCGAGCGGTTTCCGTCAGCATCGAAGCGGATGGTCCGACCGTCGATTTCGACGGCACTGTTACACCCGTCGCCTGTCGGCTCGAACTCGGCGTCTGGTATGAATTACGGCTCGGTTTGACGGCTGCCGACGTCAGGCTGGCCTTTTATGTGGTCGCCACGGGAGAGCGGATTGCTCATGCCTCTGTGGCCCGGCCCGACAATGACGGGATATTCGTCGAGCTGTCGCTCGCGGCCCGGAGGAGAGGGGATGACGCCTCCTTTATGGCGCACTTCTTCAATGGGCGGCTCGAAAACCCTGCGATCACCCGTGGTCTTCATTTGCCGGACGCCCTCGGGCCGCTTCCGGCGGATGACGGCGCGGTCCTCGCCTCCTGGGATTTCGCGCAGGGCATCCCCACCGACACGATCCGGGATCGGGGGCCGAAATCGCTCGACGGCAAGCTGGTAAATCTGCCCGCCCGTGCAGTGCGAGGATCGCGGTGGACCGGCGCGGAGATGTGCTGGCGGCATGCGCCGGACGAATATGCCGCCATTCATTTCCATGAAGACGACCTGCATGATTGCGGCTGGGAAACAGATTTCCGCTTCGATATTCCCTCTGATCTCCAAAGCGGCGTCTACGGGATAAGGCTCCGCTGCGAAGGGGCTGAAGACATCATTCCGTTTTTTGTCCGTCCCGCTGCTGGCGGCAAAAATGCGAAGATCGCCGTTCTCTTTTCTACATTCACCTACCAAGCCTATTGCAACTATCCGAGGACGAATTACGGCCCGGCCTATATCGCTCGGCGCGAGGCCTGGGGCGGCTATCCGCATCATCCGGCCCAATTTCCCCAGTTCGGGCGTTCGCTCTATGACGTGCATCCCGACGATAGTGGGGTGATGTTCAGTTCAGCCCTGCGGCCACAGCTTTTGATGCGGCCCGGCTTCTTCGCCTATCTGGACGACAAAGGATCGGGGCTGCGGCATTTTCCGGCCGATATGCACCTCATTGCGTGGTGCGCGGCAAAAGACATCGCGGTCGATGTCGTGACGGATCACGATCTCGACGCGGAGGGCGTCGCAGCACTGGCCGGTTACGATCTGGTGCTGACGGTGAGCCATCCGGAATACCATACCGGCCGCTCGCTCGACGCGATCCAGGATTTCATCCGGGATGGCGGCAATTTCGGCTATCTCGGCGGCAACGGCTTCTATTGGCGCGTCGCAACGAGCGCGGCGTTTCCCGGCGCGATCGAAATGCGCCGCTGCGAAAGCGGCGTCAGAATGTGGCAAGCCGAGACCGGAGAATTTTACCATGCCTTCGACGGGCAGTATGGCGGCCTCTGGCTGAAGAACGACCGCCCGCCCCAGAGGCTCGTCGGCATCGGAATGTCGGCACAGGGTCCGTTCGACGCCTCATATTATCGCCGCACGGCTGCCTCCCGCACCCCGAACTTCGCCTGGCTGTTCGAGGGCATCGAGGAGGAGATTATCGGCGACTTCGGTTTTTCCGGCGGCGGCGCGGCGGGCTTCGAACTGGATTGCATCGATCCCTCCCTCGGCACACCGGCCGAAACCGTCGTGCTCGCATCGTCCGAGGGACACTCGGCCGAATATAGTTGTGTGCCGGAAAGGATCTGGAACCCGGACGTCCATACGCGCGAATGGCAGGCGGAGCAGATCAGGGCAGATCTTTGTTTCGTGCCGATGAAAGGGGGAAACTTCGTGTTTTCAACCGGGTCGATCATGTTCTGCGGAAGCCTGCCCGCGAACGGATACGACAACAACGTCTCACGGCTTCTGGAGAATCTCGTGCGACGTTGTCTGTAGCCAGTTTCGAGGCGTGATCCGCCTCGTATTCGTCGGCACGATGCCGACGGCCGTTTGACGAACCGCCGGTCTCACCCCGTACTCGTCCGAAGCCGCTCGAAAGTTCGGCAAAAATGAGGATATGATGAGCCTTTCAAATTCGATCAAGGACAAGGACCTCGCGTCCCACCTGCATCCGTTCACCAATCTGGCCCGCCATCAGGACGTCGGGCCTTTCATGATCGAGCGGGGCGAAGGCATCTACGTGTTCGACGATCAGGGGCGCCGATACATCGAAGCCATGTCGGGGCTGTGGAGTGCCGGTCTGGGGTTCGGCGAGAAGCGGCTGGTTCATGCTGCGACACGGCAATTGGAGAAATTGCCCTACTATCACAGCTTCACACACAAGGCGCACGCACCTGCCATCGAATTGGCGTCAAAACTTGCGGAGCTTGCCCCTGGCGATCTCAACCATGTGCATTTCACCAATTCCGGTTCGGAAGCGAATGACACCGTCGTCAAGATGGTCTGGTACATCAACAATGCTCTCGGGCGGCCCCAGAAAAAGAAATTCCTGGCGCGCCAGCATGGCTATCACGGATCGACGGTGGCCTCCGCGAGCCTGACGGGTCTACCGGCAAGCCACCGGGATTTCGATCTCCCGGCAATACCTGTTCGGCATCTCACCGCGCCTTACTTTTATCGCTTCGGGCTTCCTGGCGAAACCGAAATGGAGTTCTCCGCGCGGTTGGCGCGGCAACTCGAGGATACGATCCTCGCCGAGGGGCCGGAGACGATCGCCGCTTTCATTGGCGAACCTCTGATCGCTGCCGGCGGGGTCATTCCCGCACCGACAGGTTATTGGAGCTATGTTCAAGATATCTGCCGGCGTTACGACATCCTCCTCGTCGCGGATGAGATCATCACGGCTTTCGGTCGCCTCGGGACCATGTTCGGTTCGGAATATTATGGCTTCCAGCCGGACATAATGGTGCTATCCAAACAATTGACGTCCTCCTACCAGCCACTGGCGGCAATCGTAATCTCCGATGCGCTGAACGAGGTGCTTGTCGAAAACAGCGGCAAGATTGGCACTTTCGCCCACGGCTTCACGACGACGGGACATCCCGTCGCCACGGCGGTCGCGCTGGAAAATATTGCCATCATCGAGGAGCGCGGCCTTGTCGCCCATGCGCGCGATCTCGGCGAGCGGCTGCAGGCCGGGTTACGGCAATTCTCCTCTCACCCATTGGTAGGGGATGTTCGCGGAGCCGGCCTTGTCGGCGGTGTCGAGCTGGTCGCCGACAAGCACACAAAGGCAGCTTTTGAGCGCCGCGGCGATCTCGGCGCTTATGTTTTCCGACGTGCCCACGAGCACGGGCTGATCATTAGAAGCATCTACGACACCATTGCTTTCTGTCCGCCGCTGATCACGACGGACGAACAGCTCGATGTGCTTCTGGACGCCTTTTCGAGAACGCTCGACAACGCCGCAAAGTGGGTCGAGACGGAAGGGCTGAAGTGACGAACCGAAATCATGGAGCTGGCGACTCCACACCTCGCCATCAAGCAGAGAAAGGGAGCAAATATGAACAGCAAGCAGCCGTCGACGGCCGTTGAGGTCGTCAATCTTGGGAAATCCTATGGAAGCTACCAAGTGCTTTTCGATGTGAACCTCAAGGTGGCGAGGGGGGAGAAGATCGTCATCTGCGGGCCTTCCGGTTCCGGCAAGTCGACCTTGATCCGGTGCTTGAACAAGCTGGAGGATCATCAGTCCGGTACCATCCGTGTTCTCGGCACCGAATTGAACGACGATATCGAGAACATCAATGAGATCCGCCGCGAGGTCGGCATGGTCTTCCAGCACTTCAACCTGTTTCCCCACCTGACTGTGCTCGAGAACTGCATCCTTGCACCCATGCTGGTCCGCAAGCAGGACCGCAAGACGGCGGAAGCGCAGGCGATGACCTATCTCGAGCGGGTCAAGATTCCGCAAAAGGCCGGCGCCTATCCGGGCGAATTGTCCGGTGGCCAGCAGCAGCGCGTCGCGATTGCGCGGGCGCTCTGCATGAAGCCGGAGATCATGTTGTTCGATGAGCCGACATCGGCACTCGATCCTGAGATGATTTCCGAAGTGCTCGACGTGATGGCCGAGCTCGCCCAAGGCGGCATGACCATGTTGTGCGTCACGCACGAAATGGGCTTTGCCCGCAAGGTCGCGGACCGCGTGGTCTTCATGGACAAGGGCAGCATCGTCGAAGAGGCGTCGCCCTCCGAGTTCTTCGACAATCCGAAGCACGAGCGTTCGAAAGCCTTTCTCAGCCAGATTCTGGGGCATTGAGGAGATACGAAGGAGCGCAGCCAGCATGAAACCGAACATCCTCCTGGTGATGTGCGATCAATTGACGGCGATCGCGCTCTCCACCTATGGCAATACCGTCTGCAAGACGCCCAACCTCGACGCCCTTGCCGCGCAGGGCTCGGTGTTCGAGAACGCCTATTGCAACTATCCGCTTTGTGCGCCTTCGCGTTTTGCGCTGATGAGCGGAAGGCTACCATCGCGGATCGGTGCGTACGATAATGCCGCCGAGTTCCCCGCCGCGGTTCCCACCGTCGCGCATTACCTGCGGGACGCCGGCTACTACACCTGCATTTCGGGGAAGATGCATTTCGTTGGGCCAGATCAGCATCACGGCTATGAAGATCGTCTGACCACGGAAATCTATCCCGCCGATTTCAGTTGGGTGCCGCCAAAAACCTACGACGAGCTTGAGGACGAGGAGACAGTCGCGAAGGGTAAGGTGCCATTCGGGGTTTCCAGTGTCGAAACCATTGCCGACGCAGCGCCACTCGCGCGCTCACAGCAGATCGACTACGATGACGAGGTGGCGCGGCGGGCCACCCAACATATTTACGACTGGCGGCGATATGGCGATGGCCGTCCGCTGTTCATGACGGTTTCCTTTACCCAGCCGCACGACCCCTATGTCATCACGAGGGAATTCTGGGACCTCTATTCGGACGAGGGTATTGATCCGCCACGAACGCCGAAGATTGCGCTGGAGGATATGGACCCCCATAGCCGATCTCTTTACTTCCACTACAGCCTCGACAAATTCGATGTGACGGATGAGGTCTATCGCCGGGCGCGGCGGGGCTACTACGGCATGATCGGCTATGTCGACCGCAAGCTCGGCGAGCTGCGTCAGACGCTTGATGATGCCGGCATGGCCGACGACACCGTGATCATCTTCACGTCCGACCATGGCGACATGATCGGCGAGCGTGGGCTCTGGTTCAAGAAGAACCTGTTCGAACCGGCGATCCGGGTGCCCCTGATCATCCTCCGTCCGGGCGCCAACCAGCTTTCGCGGATCTCGGCGCCAGTGTCGCTGATCGATCTTCTGCCGACATTCGTGGACATCGCGACAGGCTCGACCGAGGCCATCATCACCGAACATGAGGGAAGCAGCCTGCTGCCGTTGCTCGACCGGGATCAGCCGGATCGCATCGCCATGGCCGAACATATCGATGGCGGCACGAAAGCGCCGCGCGTCATGCTGAGGCGTGGGGCGCAGAAGATTGTCGTGTCCGAAGCCTATCCGACGCAGTTCTATGACTTGTCTGCCGATCCCTGCGAAATGCGCAATCTGGCGGACGAGCCTTCAAGGCAAGCCGATGTGGCCCGGCTCATGGACATAGTCCGACAGACATGGGACCTCGGCCGCTTGCGCGAGGACGTCATGCGAAGCCAACGCGTCCGTCAGTTCGTGAACCGGGCGATGCAGAAGGGCAAAGCGCGGGAATGGGAGCATTATCCGGAGCCCATCCGGGAACACACCAAATTCGTTCGCACGGGCGAACGCTTCCCCGATGTCGAGCGGCGCTCCTATTTGCCCTATGGCGACTACTGACATGTTCGCCGAGCCCATGAACTCGACCAGTTGCTCGGCGCTTGCCGTTTCGGAAGCGCGCGGCTTGTGGGACCGCATGCGCCAGCACCAGCCCGACCATACCAAAAGGGGCGGACGACGTTCGCCCACAGCAGAGAGGCAGAAATGAAATTTGATCGGAAACTTGAACTCCTCCTGGTTCATTGCCAGGGGGAGATTGGAAATGTCCTGGTCGCGGGCGCGCCGGATATTCCCGGGGCGACCATGCTCGATAAAATGAATTACATCAACTCGGTGGATGACAGCCTTCGCCGTTTCGTGACATTCGAGCCCCGCGCCAATGTCGCAATGACGGTCAATCTTCTCTTCCCGCCAACCCGTCCGGACGCCGATGCCGGCTTTATCGTGCTCCAGGCCGACCGCGCCCATCCGATGTCGGGGAGCAACAGCATATGTGTCGTCACCGCGCTTCTCGAAAGCGGTCGTGTGCCGATGGTGGAGCCGGAGACCATTGTCAGGCTCGACACGCCCGCAGGACTGATCACTGCAAGAGCAAGGTGCGAGAAGGGCCGATGCGTGTCGGTCAGCATCGATAATGTCCCGAGCTTTGCCGAAAAGCTGGATCAGGAAATCGACACGCCGAAATGGGGGCGTATCAAAATCGATATTTCGTTTGGGGGCGTCTATTACGGCCTGGTCGATGTGGAGCAGATCGGCTTGACCATTGCGCCCGAAAACGCGCGCGCACTAGCGGAGGCCGGTATCGAGCTCAAGGCATTGTTGGCCGAGCAGGTGAGTGTCAAGCATCCGACGTTGCCAGGGATCGATGAGATCGCCTACGTCATGTTCCGCAGTCGTGAGCCGGACGGCGCAATTCGTACATGCACAACGCTCAAGCCGGGCCGCGTCGACCGATCGCCCTGCGGCACGGGCAGTTCGGCGAATCTCGCAACCCTTCACGCCCGTGGACTGGTTTCCGTTGGCGAGACGCGGATTTCCCGCTCGATCATCGGCGGTGAATTCCGTGTCGAAGCGATCGGCGAGACAGAGATTGGCGGGAAGAGGGCCGTCGTGCCGCGGATTTCCGGGCGGGGTTTCGTCTACGGGAGCCAAATTCTGCGCCTGTCCGAAGACGATCCTATTGCGAAGGGGTTCGCGCTTTCCGACACATGGGGGCCTCAAGTCGGCCTGCTAGGCTGAGCCCGCTCGTCAGATCCATCCGTGCGCCGGACATTTCCGTCTACCGACGGGAGTATCCGGCGTATTGTTTCGGAGCGCTATTTTCGAAGGTAGGAAAGCACCATTTCAACCGCCTGCTTACGCTGGCGCGCAACGGTTTGGTCGCTGCTTAAGTCCTCCTCAAGCACGATCGAGAGCGTGTGGATGTTCGAGAAGTAAAAATAACCGAGCGCCGAGATCGAAATATAGAGGTGCTTCAAGTTGACGTTCGATCGAAACAGACCCTTTTCCTGCCCCTTGCGAATGATCTGGTCCAGTTTGTTTAGTAGGGGCGTATAGAGCGATTTGATGCTCACCGCCTGCTTCAGGAAGCGCGCGTTTTGCACATTCTCATGGGTCAGCATGCGCACGATCCGGGGATTCTTGGCGAAGGTGTCAAATGTCGACTCGGTAAGCCTCCGCACCGACTCGATCGGATCGAGATCATCGAGCTCGATTTCGTGCTGTGACGCCCTGAGCTTCTCGTAGGTGTCCGAGAGGCTGGCGATATAAAGCTCTTCCTTGCTGTTGAAATACTTATAGATCAGGCTTTTGTTGGTTTGCGATTGCTCTGCGATCGCATCGATGCGGGCGCCATCAAAGCCGCGCTCCGTGAACTCGTCGATGGCAGTATCGATAATTCGCTGCCTGGTCACGAGTGGGTTGCGGATTCTTTTTTTCTTGGGCGCTTCGTTTGCTGGCATGTGCATTGTGATATCCGCTCGATATTCTGACTGGCCCGAACTGAACAATCGCCGTTGCGTACTCGTTCACGCCTGCCGCGGGGCAAGGACCTTTCGTAGCCCAAAGAGACCCACTTCGCAAATCGCATAAATCCGCGTTCCCGCGCCGACGGAGCGGGGCCATCAAGCCATTGATATTGATTGGCAATTTTCTGCGTCAGTCCCGCAATTGACCATTGACTGGCCTCTTAAAACGGGCTAGCTGTCTCCTTAATAAACTAAATAGTTCTATAGCGAATGGCGATCGGCCAGTCAATCGGTAGCAGCGGCACGGCTGCTGGCGAACGACCTCGCATGTCCAATCGCTCCCAATCGCCTCAAGGCGCGAGAACGCAGGAGACAGCAATGAACAATGCACGCATAGGCGTGGATATCGGCGGCACCTTCACCGACTTGGTTCTTTTCGGTGATGGCGGAGAGACCTTTTTCACCAAAGTGCCGTCGACCCCTGCAAAACCCGAGGAAGCGGTTCTGACAGGCATCCGCCAGATTACCGCGTCGGCGGGATTGAACGTCGACAGGGTCGTGGAGGTCGTCCACGGCACCACGGTCGGTTCGAACACGCTTCTGCAGAAGGTCGGCGCCAAGACCGGGTTGATTACCACCAAGGGTTTTCGGGATGTCCTGGAGATCGGCCGCGTCCGCACGCCGACCATGTTCGACCTGAGCTGGGAGAAGGCCGTTCCGCTGATCGCCCGCCGCTATCGCATGGAGGTCGATGAGCGCTCGACCGCAGACGGACGCATCTTAAAGCCGCTCAACGAGAGCGAGATTATCGAAATCGGTCAGTTCTTCGAAAGTGAAGGCGTCGAATCCGTCGCGATCTGCTTCATCAATTCCTACCGCAATCCCGAGAACGAGACCCGGGCGCTGGAGATCATGCGCGCCAATTTCCCCGATATGTGGGTCACGGCTTCGGTCTCCGTTCTGCCCGAAATTCGCGAATATGAGCGGACCTCCACGACGGCGGTAAACGCCTATGTTCTGCCGTCGCTGCGGGCCTATTTCGAACGGCTCGAGAATGGCCTTCGTGAAATCGGCGTATCCGCTCCGCTCCTGATCAGCAATTCGAATGGCGGCCTTTCGAGCGCGAAAATGGCGCAGGAAAAGCCCGTTTTCTTCATCTCCTCCGGCCGCTCCGCCGGCGTCGTCGGCGCCGGCCGGCTGGGCGAGGTGATGGCGGAAAAGGATCTCGTCGTCTTCGATATGGGCGGAACGACCGCTTCTGCATCGCTCATTCACAAAGGCGAGCTCTCGCGGGCCAATGAATATGAGTTTCGCGCCGGCATTTCGACGCCCAGCCGCTTTATCAAGGCAGGCGGCTATCTGATGCGCGTCCCGACGGTGGATGTTGCCGAAGTCGGCAGCGGCGCAGGTTCCATCGCCCGCATCGACGAGGGCGGACTGCTGCATGTGGGGCCGATCTCGGCCGGCGCCGACCCCGGGCCGGTTTGCTATGGAATTGGCGGAAACGCAGCCACGGTCACGGATGCGAATGTGATCCTCGGTTTCCTGCCCCCGGCATTGGCCGGCGGTACGATGAAGCTCGACGTCGATGGCGCCCGTGCCGCGATCAAGCGTGATCTCGCCGACCCTCTGAAGCTCTCCGTCGAAGACGCCGCGTTCGGCATTCGCGAAGTCGTGAATATCAACATGGCTCGTACGATCAAGGCGGTTACGGTCGAACGCGGTGTCGACCCGCGCGATTTTGCAATCCTGGCCTTTGGCGGCTCCGGCCCGGTTCACGCCTGCGATCTTGCGAGGACCCTCGGCATCTCCCGCGTGATTTTTCCGAAGTCGCCGGGCGTCTTCACCGCGACGGGCATGCTGGCCGCCAAGGTCGAACGCTATTTCCTGCGCAGCCTCAACGGCATGCTGGATCAGTTGCCGGTTGCTCGGGTCAACGAGCTCCTCCGGGACATGCGCGCCGAAGCGATCGCCTCCCTCAGGGAGGAGGGCTACAGCGAAGCTCAGGTCGAGTGCGGATTCGAGGCCGACCTCCGTTTCAAAGGCCAGGATTTCGAACTGCCGATCGCCTTGCCGGAAACCGTTACGGATGCGCATCGCGATTCGCTTCGGGCTGCGTTCCGGGATGCCTATAGGGCGATCTATGGCTATGCGTCCGATGACGGCGTGGAAATCGTCAATATCCGTCTCAATGCGAGCGGCAACACCGGCAATCGTCTGACCTTCAAGCCACATGCGCCGGATGACGCCGTAGCTGAAGTGGCGACTCGCAGGATCTACTTTTCGCGGACCGATGGCTGGATCGACACGCCGATCTATCAGCGTAGCACTTTCAAAGGCGGCGTCAGCGGCCCGCTCATCATCCAGAGCCCGGACACAACCATCGTCATCCCGCCGCGCGCAAAGGCCGATCTCGATGCGTTCGGCAATGTCGTCGCAACGCTCTCTTGAGTCCCTGGGAAGGAACCGCTTCATGGCTCAGAAACACAACGATCCCATCACTTTTGCCGTCATCAAGAACGCGCTCGATACGATTGTCGACGACATGGCCTTTGCCGTGATGCGCACGGCACGCTCGCCGATCGTGCGCGACGTTCTCGATTATTCCGTCACGCTTTGCGACCGCCAAGGCCGCATCCTGTCGCAAGCCAAGACCGTTGCGCTTCACCTCGGTGCCGTGCCGGATGCCATGGCGGTTATCATGGCGCGCTACGCCGACGACATGGCGCCGGGGGATGTGATCATCTTCAACGATCCCTATGAAGGCGGAATGCATCTGCCTGACATCTTCATGATCAGGCCGATCTTTCACCGGGATACGCTGCGGGGCTTCTCGGTCGTGATCGCGCATCACTGCGATGTCGGCGGACGCGTGCCGGGATCCAATGCCGCCGACTCCACCGAGATCTTCCAGGAGGGGCTCCGGATTGCCCCCATGAAGCTCTACGATAGGGGCGTTCTCAACGATACGCTCATGCGTATCATCACCAAGAATGTGCGCCTGCCCGAGCTCGTTCTCGGCGACCTCGAAGCGCAATTTGCGACCTGCAACCTCGGTGAACGCGAGCTTCTGCGCCTGATCGAGCGTTACGGCGCCGACGAACTCGATGGTTATTTCGACGACCTGATCGATTATGGCGAGCAGCTTACAAGGGCGGCAATCCGGGCATGGCCGGATGGCGATTATTTCTTCGAAGACTTCATCGACGGTGACGGGTTCTCGACCGATGCTATCCCGATAAGGGTGAAGCTGACGGTGAGTGGTGATCATCTGAACGTTGATTTCGCCGGCTCCTCTCCCCAGGTCAAGGGGGCGATCAATTCGACGCTCTCCTTCGTCAAGTCGGCGACCTATCTTTCGGTCCGCTGCGCGCTCGACGAGGAAGTGCCCAACAATGCAGGCGTCTACCGTTGCATCACGATTTCGGCGCCGGAGGGATCCATTCTCAATCCCTTGATGCCGGCTGCGGTGGCGGCCCGTGCTCTCACGGGATATCGCGTCGTTGATACCGTCCTCGGTGCTCTCTCGCAAATCGCGCCGCGCAAGATCATGGCCGCCGGCGAAGGCGGCAACACGGTGCTGGCTTTCGGCGGCTGGGACAAGACGACGCGCGAACCCTTCGTTCTGGTCGACATGATCAACGGCGCCTGGGGCGGCCGTTGGAACAAGGATGGCGTCGAGGGCGTGACCAACCCCTCGCAGAACATGTCGAACCTGCCGGTCGAAACACTCGAAGTCCGCTATCCCATGATGATGGACGAATACAGCCTGCGCCCGAATTCCTGCGGAGCAGGAGAATATCGCGGCGGTCTCGGTCTTATTCGGCAATATCGCCTTCTTGCCGAGGAAGCGGTCCTGCAGATCCGCGCCGACCGCCACGATCATCCGCCCTATGGCCTGTTCGGCGGCAAGCCGGCGGCGCCATGTGTCAATATTCTCGACCCCGAGGGCGAGAATACCAGGCTGCCGGCAAAGATCACCCGGACGATCGGGCGCAACGTGGTGGTTCGGCACGAACAGGCCGGTGGTGGCGGCTATGGTAATCCACTTAAGCGATCGCTCGATCTCATCCGCGACGACCTCTGGAATGGGAAGATTACCCCCGCTTTCGCAGCGGAGCATCACGGCGTCGTTTTCGCCGCTGACGGTATCACCATCGACATAACGGCGACGCAGGTGCGCCGAGCCGGGGAGGCTGCGTGATGACGCAATACGATCTTACCCGCTTCGCCATCAATCAGATCACCACACCGAAATGGTCGATGCCTCAGGCGATCGAGGGCTATTCCCGCCATGGCGTAAGCGGAATTGCGGTCTGGCGCAATTTTCTGGATGACTATGGCGTCGAGGCGACCGTCAAACATCTCCGCGACGCGGGGATGTGGGTTGCGTCGCTATGCACCAGCGCCTGGGTCAACGAAAGTGACCCGGCCCTCTACAGGAAGACGATCGAGGAAAACCGCCGTATCATCGACCAGGCGGCCGCTATTGGCGCGCCCTGTGTCGTCATGGTCATGGGCGGTCTTCCCAAGGGCGACAAGGATCTTGGCGCGCAGCGCCGCCGCATCCACGATGCACTTGCCGAGCTGGCGCCCTATGCTGCGTCCTCGGGCGTTAAGCTCGGACTTGAGCCGTTGCATCCGATGTATTGCGGCGACCGCAGCGCCATGAATCTCATCACCGATGTGAATGACATGATCGACGAGTTCGGCACCGATGCCACCAGCCTCGTCGCGGATGTCTATCACTGCTGGTGGGATCCGGCATTCGAACGCGAACTGCGGCGCGCCGGGAAAGACCGGATCAACACGTTCCATCTCTGCGATTGGCTGGTGCCGACGAGAAATCTGCGCGACCGCGGCATGGTCGGCGATGGCGTCATCGACATCCCGCGCATCCGCGGCTGGCTCGATGACATCGGCTATGAGGGACCCTTCGAGCTGGAGATCTTCTCCGAACTCGACTGGTGGCAGCGCGACCCGGACGAGACCGTTCGGATCGCGGTCGAGCGTTGCGGTCCGTTTGTGGGGCCGCTCGTCCGCAATGGCTCAATCAAGTCGGGTTCCGCACAATGAAGAAAATACGCAATTCAGAGGAAATCCTGTCGCAAGGCGACATAGCCTCCAGACGAGTCGTGATCGAGATAGCCGACCGCACGCTTGACAGGCTGGACAGCTATCGGCGGATCAGAAGCATCATGCGCATGGAAGGCAGCGTCCTTCACATCGGCACCCGGTCATGGGACTTGTCCCGGAAGCGCAACGTCTACCTCTTCGGTGCCGGCAAGGCCTGCAATCATATGGCGATGGCGGTCGATCATGTGCTGGGCGATTACCTGACGTGCGGCATCGCCATCGTGAAGATCCATGAGGAAACGGATCGGTTCAACAAAACCGAGGTGTTTGTCGGCGGCCATCCTCTGCCGAATGAAGAGGGACACCGGGCATCGAGGAAGATTATCGAGATCGTCGATCAGGCCGGCCCCGACGATCTCTTCATCGCTGTGATCAGCGGTGGCAGCTCGGCGCTCATGTCTTGCCCGATCGAGGGCATCTCCCTGCAGGACGAGATCGATACCACCGACGTTCTTCTGAAATCCGGCGCGGGAATTTACGAAATCAATGCGGTGCGTCGTCATATCTCGGCGCTGAACGGTGGAATGCTGGCAAAGCGCATTCAGGATGTCGGCGCCGAACTCATCGGTTTCGGCATTAGCGATGCCGTCGGTTCCCCGGCCACGGGCGATATTGCCGTTCCCTATGCCGCCTACAAGAGTACGCCGATCGGCCCCGATGCGACGACCCTGGACGATGCGCGCGCCACCATTGTCAACTTCGATGTGGCGGATCGCCTGCCCAAAAGCGTTGTCGATTACTTGATGAATGCAGGCCCCGAAAAGGAAACGCCCAAAGCATTCCCCGACAACACCTACTTCCTGCTCAACACGCTGCCGGATTCCTGCATCTACGCCAAGGAAGTCTGCGAAGAGATGGGCATTCCGGCGATCATCGTATCGTCCTTCCTCGAAGGCGAAAGTCGCGATGCCGGCACCTTCTTTGCCTCGATGGCGCGCGAGATCCAGACCTATGGCAATCCGGTCAAGGCGCCCTGCGTGCTTCTCAGTTCGGGCGAAGTGACGACGCAGATTCTGGATAATAGCGTGATCAGGGGGCACGGCGGCCCCGGCCAGGAAATGGCTGTGAGTTTTGCCATTACCGCTGCCAAGACCAAAGGCGCCTGCCTGCTGTCGATTGACAGCGAAGGCACCGACGGCACCGCCAAAGTCGCCGGCGGTATCACCGATTCCACCAGCTTCCGGAGCGCGGCAGACAAGGGGATCAGCCTCTATCAAGCGCTGCGCGAGCACAGTTGCTTCGAGGCGCTCAACGCCGTCGGCTCGACTGTCTTTACCGGCAATACGGGCACCAATCTGTGCGACCTGAATATCGTCTACGTTCCTGAGCTGAAGGGTGCGTAAGATGGAAGACAGGATCGCATCCATCCGGGCACAGCAGATCATCGACTGCAAATGCCGCCCTGCCGTGGAGGTGGAGATACGCACCGAAAGCGGGGCGATCGGCCGGGGCGCCGCGCCGACCGGTACTTCCGTGGGCATGTATGAAGCATTTGTCCTGCGCGACGGCGACTCCAGGACCTACAAGGGACTGAGCGTCCATAAGGCGGTCGACAATGCGGTGAACCTCATCGGTCCCGCGCTGATCGGAATGAACGTATTCGACCAGCGCGCCATCGATGAGAAGATGATCGCGCTCGATGGTACTCCAGACAAGAGGAATCTCGGCGGCAATACCATTTACTCGGTGTCCATCGCCGCTTTCCGTGCGGCGGCGGATGCGCGCCGGATACCGCTTTACGACCACATTGCAGGCAGCGGGATCAAGACCGTGCCTGTGCCCTGTTTCAACGTGATCAATGGCGGGCGATACGATGGGTTCACTCAGGCGTTCAACGAATTCCTGATCGTCCCCTATGGCACTGACAGCGTCGACTATTCGATCGAAATGGCAGTGAGCGTTTTCGAGAAGCTTGCCGACATATTGAAGGATCATCTGGGGCATAAGCCGCAGGTAGCGAGCTCCTACGGCTATGCGGCACCCTCGGACGACCCTGAGGTGGTGCTCGGGCTTATGCAGAAGGCCATCGACCAATGCGGACTGGCCGGCCGGATCGCCTTCGCGCTCGATTGTGCCTCAAGCGAGATGTTCGACCGGGAAACCGGCACTTACCTCCTGAAAGGCAAGCGGGTTTCATCGGACGATCTGATTGCCTATGCGAAGTCGCTGACCGAGAAATTCAACCTGGTTTTCATCGAGGACCTGCTCGATGAAAATGATTGGGCGGGCTACAGCAAGGCTGTTCGGGCATTGGACCGCACCATCGTCCTGGGTGATGACCTGACGGTGACCAACCTGGCGCTGCTTCGACGGGCTCATGAGACGCGGGCCGTGGACGGTTTTGTCCTCAAGCCAAATCAGGTCGGCACGGTCACGGAAGCAATGGATGCCTACCGCTTCGCCGAGGAGCACGGGATGATCGCCGTGCCGTCCGGACGCTCCGGCGGAGTGGTCGATGATGTCGTGATGGATTTCTCGGTCGGCCTGCAAGTCCCATTCCAGAAGAACGGTGCGCCCCGCTCGGGCGAGCGCATTGAAAAGCTGAACTTCCTGATGCGCGCAAATGCGAGAAGCCCCGGCTGCCGCCTCTACGACATATCGCCACTTCTCAAATTCTGACGCGGCGTTCGCGCCCGCGGCAGCAAACTGCATGAAATGCTCAACGCCTCTCAGAAAAGGTTGCCCCAATGTATCCTAAGATCGACTTTCTCTATCTTTCAGAACCGGACATGATCGCCGCCGGCGTGCTTGATGCCGAACGTTGCGTGACCGTCTGTGAAGAGACCTTCAGCCTGCTTGGCGAGGGTGACTATTTGATGGGCGGCGCCAATCACAACAATCACGGCATGAACATCGTTTTCCCGAAGGAGACGAAGTTTCCGAATATGCCGGTCGCAGGGCCGGACCGCCGTTTCGCCGCGATGCCCGGCTACCTCGGTGGACGCTTCGATGTATGCGGCAACAAATGGTATGGCTCCAACCACGCCAATGCCGAAAAGGGATTGCCGCGTTCCATTCTGACGATGATGATCAATGATAAGGATACCGGCGCGCCGCTGGCGCTGATGTCGGCGAATCTTCTGAGCGCGTCGCGTACGGGCGCCGTGCCTGGCGTGGCGGCGAAGCACCTTGCCAATCCGGATGCGAAGATCGTGTCGGTCGTCGGCTGTGGTCCGATCAACAAGGCTTGTTTCACGGCGATCATGACTCAGCTCAAGGCGGTCGAGAAGGTTGTCTGCTTCGACCTCTTCCTCGACAAGGCAAACGAGTTTGCCCGCTGGGCCGAAGGAAAATACGGCGTCACAGCCGTTGGCGTGGACGAAACCGAGGCCGGTTTTCGCGACGCCGATGTGATCACCGTCGCCGCCTCGCGCCTGAAGCCGCTTCATTTCAAGGACGAATGGATCAAGGACGGCGCAACCATTCTCGTGTCAGGCCCGGTCAATACCGACGAATCCTTCCTTACCGGATGCAAGATCGTCTACGACCATACGCCTTTGCAGGAGGCCTATGTCGAGGATGCAATCGCGTCGGGCAATAAGGATGCCTATTACAGCGGCGTCATCGGCGGCCCGTTTTATCGGCTGATCGATGCCGGCAAACTGCCTCCGCTGAAAGAGTCGACCGGCCTTGGCGATGTCGTCAACGGCAAGAAGCCGGGTCGCGAGAGCGCGACCGAGCGGGTGATTTTCATCGCCTGCGGTATGGCGGTTTTCGACATTAGCTGGGGCTTCGAAATGTATCAGAGCGCCAAGGAAAAAGGCATCGGCCAATCGCTCAATCTCTGGGACAAACCAAGCCTGTCTTGATGAAGACGCGCCGGCCGCGACAGACCGTCGTGGCCGGCTTTTCAGGCATGCATCATGTCTGATCGAGTTCCTGTGAGATTGTTGCGCTCGGCGTCAGAAGCGGGTGGAACGATAGGGGGACAGATCCAACCCCGGAGTTCGGCCGGCGATGAGATCGGATACGATCCTGCCGGTCGTTGCGCCAAGGGTCATTCCCACCTGTCCGTGGCCGAATGCCAGAACGACGTTGTCATGGTTTGGCGCGCGGTCGATAACGGGCAGAGTGTCGGGCATGAAGGGTCTTGGCCCCATCCATTGTTGTCCACCCGAGATATCGAGCCCCGGTAAAATACCGACAGCCTTGCGCGCAATGATGTTGGCGCGCTCGAAGTTCGGACGCGGGTCGAGGCCGGCAACCTCTATGGTTCCTCCAATTCGCAAACCGCTTTCCATCGGCGTCAGCACGAAGCCGCCATTGGCGTAAAGCACAGCGCGGTTAAGCTTTACCCTCGGTTTCGGCAGGTGATGGTGATATCCCTGAAGCGCCGCAATCGGTACCTTGATGCCCAGATTGCGCGCGAGCTTGCCGCTCCAGGCGCCGGCACAGATTGCCAGACGGCGAACCTGCAGCCTTTCTCCACCTGCGAGATGAACCGCCACCGCCTTTTTGCCATCCGTTTCGATGCGCTCGACGGAGGCAGTACGAAGCTTTCCGCCACGCGAGACGTAGAACTTGGTAAGCCGCTGTTGCACAAGCCCTGGATCGGAGAACTGCAACCACCCTTCCAGCAGCACCCCGCATGAAATCGGGCCGTCGAGAGCCGGTTCGAGTGATCGCAATTCCTCACCTGTGAGGAACCTGTGATTGAAGCCATGCTGCCGACGAAGGTCCCACGAAAACTGATCGGCTTCGTAATCGGCCTTGGAGTTGAAGGCCATGATGTTCTCTGCCGGCACAAGATTGTCGGATATGCCGACTTGCGCAAACAATGCCTTATAGTCGTCCTCGGCCCGGTGCGTCAGAGGCGCCATAGCTTTGGCAATCTCAAGAACGCGCTTTCGCCGTCCGGACCAAAGGAAACGCAGCAGCCAGGGCATCTGCGTAATCATCTCCTTTGGGCGCACGAACAGCGGGCTTTCCGGATCGAGCAGCCATTTCGGTATTTTGGTGATGACCCCGGGCTTGGAAATGGGAACCACCTCTCCCACGGCAAGAAGGCCGCAATTGCCGTAGCTTGCGCCTTCGGTTGCAATTCCACGATCGACGAGTTCGACCGAAAAACCCTCATTTTGCAAAGCAATGGCCGTACATACGCCTATGATACCACCGCCAATGATCGTCACATCGCTCACGGGCTATGCCTCTTCAACTTGCTTTGGAGGCTGCCGCATGGGGAGTTGATATGACGCCGCCGACCGCCCAGTTGCCTCTTTCGACTTCACTGAAAACGATCTGGACGTCCTTGATCCCGCAGCCCGCGATCCGGGCGAGTTCCTTCGTGAAGACCTCGGCAATTTCATTCTTTTGCTGCTGGCTACGGCCACTTAACATTTCAACTCTGACGACGGGCATGGGGATCTCCGGTTTTGCTCAAGCAGTCGGACGGCTCTCATCACACCGCTTCCGCCGCCGCTGGCACTTGTCCAGGACCGCGCTTGACTGCTGAAAAAGATATTGCATATCTAATGTCGACATTCCATAGGCAATATGCAAGGATTTGAAAATTGCGCGTCACACAGGATGCTCAAATCTGCAGAAAGGCTTGCACGCATGATTTCCGGAAAGACGAAGATTTTCTACATGCTGGCGGATCCGATCGGGCACGTCAGGACGCCCGAGGTGATCAATCCGGTCTTTGCTTCACGGGGCATCGATGCTGTGATGGTGCCAATTCACTATACGCCGGAGGATTTCGTGCTCGGCTGGTCGGCGATGAAGCGGACAAAGAATCTGGGCGGAATCGTCGTCAGCGTACCGCTAAAAGAGCAGGCGCTTGAGCTTGCTGACGAAGCCGATGATGTTGCCAGCGAGCTGGGGGCCGCCAACGTGATCAGGAGAACCGACGACGGCCGGATGATCGCGACAAATTTGGATGGGCGAGGCTTCCTTCGCGGCGTGCTGAATGAAGGGGTTGATGCCCGCGATCGAAGAGTATTGTTGGTCGGGGCCGGTGGTGCCGGGAAAGCGATTGCATTCAGTCTGGCAAAAACCGGTTGCCGTTCCCTTCGGGTAAGCGACGTCGATGGCGCGCGCGCTCAGGCGCTGGTCCACGAGATCAGCAGGCGTTATCCCGATTTCGATGTCACCGCCTCGGGCAACCGTCTCGCTGATATCGATTTGCTGATCAACGCCACGCCATGCGGCCTATATCCGGACAAGGACCCGTTGCCGGTCGACGTCTCGGAACTGCGGCCGGACATCATGGTCGCCGACATCATTATGAAGCCGCGCGAAACGCCGCTGCTGAAAGCCGCCCAAGCGGCCGGTTGCGAAATCCGCTATGGCGCAGGCATGCTCGACTCGCAGATTGACCTAATGGTCAGCTATTTTGGATATTAGAAACGCATCGGAGCGGCGGTCTATTTCCCATAATCGAGTGAGAGCTTGGCCGTCAGATTCTGGTTCAGGAACTCCATGAACCGGCCTCTGAACTGAACAGCATGCAAATGCGCCTGATGTTCCGCGGCGTCGGCATTTTGTTCCTCGATGGCGGCAACCATTGCCGTATGGCCTTCCGCCAGCTCTTCGACGGAGAGGTTCGGATCCAGCGATTGATATTTGAAATGAAAGAACAAGAGGCGTCGCCCCTCCTGCAGGAGGCGGCGATATGAATCGGCGAAGTAGGAGTTTCTGCAGGCGTAGGCAATGGACATATGAAATTCGAAGTTCTTCTCGATCATTCCGATGCAATCACCGGAGATCAACGCCTTCTGAGCCTCGACCTCGTAGTTTTTCTGGGCGGCACGGATCTTTGTGAAGTCCGCACTCGTGCGATGTAGTGCAGCAAGGCGCGTTACCACGCGCTGCAAAAGATCCAGGGCATCCAGGAATTCCGGCATTTTGTCGAATTCCATCGGCGTTACGATCGTGCTGCGGTTCGGCAGAATTTGAACCAGTCCTTCGCCTGAAAGCCGGACCAGGGCTTCCCGAATGGGCGATCTCGACAGGTCAAAGCGCTCGCTGAGACTTATTTCATCCAGAGGAGCGCCAGGAGCGATATGAACGCGCAGGATATCATCGCGGAGCTTTTGGTAGACACGAGAGCTGCCCGTCTCCTTGGGCGTTTCGGCTTTTTGATCGGTGCGCTGTTCTCGCATCCTGTACTCCTAAATCGCTGCCTCGCGTTTCGCGGTGGTCACCTGTTGTCAATGACCTGACTCTGCGCCGCACGCAACGTTTTTTGCCTGCCGAAGCAGGCTGAGTTATTTGTCGACATTAAAACTACAATTCTTGCGGTCAACAAGTTTCGGCATTGGAACAGGAAATCAAGCGGAGACTTTTGTCAGACGGACAGCCAAGCGGGAAGGGCGAGATCGACATAACCCTTGCATGCGGCATCCACACACCGCTCCAAGCTTCCGAAATAGAAGCCCTTGTTGACCGCGGCGGGGCCGTAGTGGGCATATTTTCCTGAGTTCGTCAGGATATTTCTGACTTCACGCGCCACAACAGGTTCGCCGATCAGACACCAGCAGGTATCGTTCATGAACTTGCCGCCGAAGTCGGAGATTGTCTTCACATAACCTGCAGCCTTTGCCTTTTCGAACACGTCGCGTCCGCAGGTGATGATGAGACTGACGCCGTCAGCCTTTTTTCTGCCGGCGCAAAGTTTGGAAAGTCGCTCGCATTCCGTCAGCGAAAAGTGGGGATTGCCGAGGGAAACGAGGTCCACGTCTGGTGTGACGGCGTTGTTCAACTCGTGCCAGGTTTCCGTCAATTCCTCGACACTGACGACATGGCTTCTGCAATCGGAAGCTCCCGTTGCTTCCCCGACAGTCCCGGCTTCCGGAGTAATGCTTACGATATGGAACATCGCCGCTGCGGAGGTGGTCGCAAAAGCCGCGCCGAACGCCTTGAGGTCATCGCGCGAAATCGCCAGGTCTTCCAGTCCGCAAATCACGGGTATGTCGTTCGTGGCAATCTTTCCGATATGGTATCCCAGCGCGGGGTAATAGGAATCGTCCGGTTCCAGCGGCCGTGGGACATCGATCCTGAGCGTCGCTAGGCGGTGGGATCCGACATGGCAGTCGGCGTTCGGCGCGCGTCCCGTGATGGCGACCAGAATGTCGAGGTAGTCGGGATATTTCATCGTCCGCGCGCCCAGGACGGAATTTGCGAAGACGACCGCGTTTGACTCCGCCCACGCGATCTGCTGGCCGAATACCGGCGCGCCGTCGAGGAGATAGGGAGCGCAGGTGTAGGTCGGCTTGACGCCCATCTTCACATAGGTTTCCGCCAGCTCGTCGGATGGGAGGCCCATTTTGTCGCCGACTCCGAGGTGTTTCCATTGTCGGCGGTCGACGCAAAGGGCGTTCATGGACGAAGGCACCCTGACATGACCTCCCAGCTCGAGGAGCCTTTTGGCGAATTCCAACCCTGCCGGGCCGTGATAGAAACATCCGTCGATATGCGCCATGTCGATATCGATGAGGCTGTTGGCACCTTCGAGCTGGGCGGTGCGTATGATGATCCGCATCGCGACCTTTCCAGCCTCCCCATACGCCCCGGCGAGGAAACGGCGATCGTTTTCCGTGAGATCGAAGCCATCTAGGTCGAGGTGTGGCAAGTCATCCCCGCCGGACACCGAAGACGGAGGAGTGTCGAGGATCTCGACTGAACCGTCCCGCACGACCGCGTAGGAGGCGCTTGCCAGCGACGCGAAATCCTCGGGTTTGAGGCACACCACCGGAATCCCCTTGTCGAAAAGCTCCTTGGCTATGATGACGCCAAGGGTGAGGATCGTCTCCCTGTGCTGGAAAACGAGGGCTTTCGGGGCGTGCCCGTTCATCAGGAGTTCGAATATCGCAAGGCTCCCGGCGCATGATCCCCGCCCGCTGGGAATGGCCAGTACCTTTCCGCATACGCTTTTGCCATTAAGGGGATGATGGGTGTCGATGACCTCTCCCGTTTTCGGGTTCACCCCTCCCATGAAGCTAAGGCCGATATTCGCGAACAGAACCTCGCCAGCTTGCGCCCCCGGCACGAGACATTCTCCCAACATCCTGCACCTTCCTTCCCTGTTTTCTCGGCCGGACGCTTCTTGTCGTAGTCCATCACCGCAGACGCGTTGGATAGCGTTCGGCATGCTAATTTTTATGCTTGACTTTGTCGACATCAAGACGACATAAATATTCAGTCGACATCGAGACGACAGAATTCAGCCGCCCGCTGGTCCGTAAGATCCGATGTCTTCGGCCGCTTCCTGTCGAGTACGACACCGCGCCGGGAGCGCGTACTAGTCGCACGTGCCCAATTATTGAAACCGGAGACACCCAATGAAACTTTCAGGCGTCATGCCCGCTCTCGTCACGCCGTTCGACAAGAACAACAGGATCGACTTCAAGGCCTTCGAGAAGCTTCTCGCCCATTTGCGCGAAGCGGGGGTAACCGGTTGGGTTCCGAATGGCTCGACCGGGGAATATTTCAGCCAGTCCAACGAAGAGCGGCGCGATGTTCTGAAGTTCGTCCGCGATTTCGCCAAGCCAGGTGAAATCCTGATTGCCGGGACCAATGCGCCTGCCACCCGCGAGGTGATCGAGCAGACGGCGATGGCCAAGGATATCGGCTACGACACTGTCCTGCTCGCACCGCCCTTCTACACCCGCCCGACCCAGGAAGAGCTCATCAAGCATTACGAAACGGTGCTCGATGCGGTCGATGTCAATCTGGTCCTCTACAGCTATCCGGCAAAGGACGGTTCCGACATCAGCTTCGAACTGATGGACCATTTTGCTGACAATCCGCGCGTCATTGGCATCAAGGAAAGCTCCGGCGTGTTGCAGCGCGCCGTCGACATCGCCAGCCGCTACGAGGGCAAGATCCAGCTCGTCAGCGGCTCGGACGACATTGCACTCGACTTTATGTTCTGGGGCGCCGAATCCTGGATTTGCGGCCCGTCCAACTGCATGGCCAAGGCATGCTGTGATCTCGACCGCACCTATAAGGCGGGAGCCCTCGGCAAGGCCCGCGAGATGATGAAGACGCTCTACCGCGCCATGAACATCCTCGAGTCAGGCAAGTTCGTGCAGAAGATCAAATATGGCTGCGAATTGCAGGGCATGCCCGTCGGCGAATGCCGCGCGCCGCTCGGCCCGCTCACCGATGCCGAGAAGGCGGAATTCAAGGCGGCGATGGAACCGATCCTGAATTGGTAACCGACGTTGCGGAGTGGCGTGCTGCCGCTCCGCGATTTCATTGGTATTCGGGGGAGATTTGAGATGCGCTTCAAGAAAGTCCTGTCCGTGGTCGATTGCCATGCCGAGGGCGAAAGCGGCAAGGTCATCGTCGGTGGAGTCGGCCAGGTGCCGGGCAAGACGATGTTCGACAAGAAGCTCCATCTCGAAGCTCAGATGGACGACATCCGCAAGATGGTCCTGTTCGAACCGCGCGGCGCCGTCTGGCACAACGCCAACATCGTCCTGCAGTCGAACCATCCGGATGCGGATATGGGCTACGTCATCCTCGAGACGACCGAGTACCCTGCCATGTCCGGATCGAATACGATGTGCGTGGCGACGGTTCTTCTGGAAACGGGGATCCTGCCGATGCAGGAACCCGTCACCAATCTGACACTGGAGTCGCCGGCAGGCCTGATCCGCGTTCGGTGCGAATGCTCGGACGGCAAGGTGACAAGCGTCCGCCTCGTGAACCAGCCGGCGTTCTGCTACCACATCGACCGTTACATCGAGGTCGCCGGGCTTGGTAGCGTGCGCGTCGACATCGTCTATGGCGGGATGACCTACACCATGGTCGATGCCGCCGATCTCGGCTTTGCGATTGATCCATCCGAAGCGCGCGATCTCTGCGAAGTTGGCCAGAAGCTGAAGTTCGCGGCCGCCGAACAGCTCGCCGTCGAGCATCCCGAAAACCCCGCCATTCCGGGGATCACCAATACCGAATTCATGGGGCCATTGCGGCGCGAGAACGGGCAACTCGTCTCAAGAAATTGCGTCGTCGTTTCGCCGGGCCGCTGCGACCGCTCGCCCTGCGGCACGGGCTCGTCGGCAAGGCTCGCATTGCTGCATGCCAAGGGTCTTATGAAGGAGGGAGAAACCCTCATCCATGAATCGATCACGGGCAGCAGGTTTACCTGCACCATTGATGGGCTGGCGAAGGTCGGCCGCTACGATGCCGTCGTTCCCGCCATCGCAGGACAGGCTTGGATCACCGGCTTCTACCAGATGGGCATGGATCCGACGGACCCCTATCAGCAGGGTTTCACGGTGGCCGACACCTGGATGACCACCGTCTGAGAAAGCCTCCCGGAGAGAGTTGAGAATATGAAGTCGGAACGGAACCTTGTGGTGGTCGGAGCGGGTATCATCGGCGTTGCCATCGCCTATGAGCTTCAGCGCCGCGGCAAGTCAGTGATCATTGTCGACCGGGACGAGCCGGGCCGGGGTGCTTCGTTCGGCAACATGGCCTCCATCGCCGTCACCGAGTTCATGCCCGCGTCGCGCCCCGCCATCTGGAAACAGATGCCGAAATGGTTACTCGATCCGGAAGGGCCGGTGAGGGTACGGCCGTCCTACATGCCGAAACTCACGCCTTGGTTCGCGCGCTTCCTGGCCGCCAGCAGGCAATCCAAGCTGAGGCAGCTCGAAGGGCAGGGAGCCGCACTATGCAAGCGTGTCTACGAGGATTTGCTTCCGCTCCTTCGAGACACGGGCCTGTCTGACATGCTGACGGAGGAAGGGTGCCTCGCGCTCTACGCCAACGATGCCGAACTTGCCGCCGACCGCGACCATATCGAAATCCTCGAACGCTTCGGCTTTGCGCACAGGCATCTCGGACGAGATGATATCCACGCACTGGAGCCGGAGATCAGTGACCGGATTGCCAGGGCGGTCCTGTTCCCTGACAACCGTTCCATTCGCGATCCTTACAAGCTGGTGGTCGGCATATTCGACAAGTTCAAGGAACTTGGCGGGAAATTCATCAAGGGCGATGTCGCTGGATTCGACCGTTCGGCTTCGGGTGTGGATGCCGTCAGGCTCGGAGATGGCCGTGCCATCGGCACGGACCAGCTCGCGCTCTGCGCCGGAGCCTTCACGGCGCGCATATCGAAACAGTTCGGAGAGCCGATCCCGCTTGAGACCGAGCGCGGATACCATACGCAAATCATGTCCCCCGGACTTGGTCTTCGTCATTCGATCATCTGGCCTGCAAAAGCCTTCATGGTGACCCCGACCGCCGGTGGCCTGCGTGTCGGCGGGACCGTCGAGATGGCAGGGCTGGATGCTTTGCCGGACTACCAGCGTGCCAAAGTACTGGTTAAGCGCGCTCGCGAAGCTCTCCCCGGCCTGAAAGTGGAAGGCACCAGTGAGTGGATGGGACACCGACCCGCACTGCCCGACACGGTTCCGATCATTGGTCGCTCTGCCAAGATCACCAACCTCCTCTACGCCACCGGCCACGGGCATCTTGGCTTGACCTATGCGGCGACCACGGCCCGCATCATCGGCGATCTTGCCACGGGCGCGCCGCCGCCGCTCGACATCAGGCCTTATCGCGTCGACCGCTTCTGACACGTTCAACACGGGAGAAACACCAATGCGCACGGAACTCTATATCGACGGGCAATGGACGCGCCCCCTCAAAGGCGGCACCTTCCCGATCGTCAATCCCGCGACCGAAGAGGTCGTTCATCATGGCCCGCTGGGCACGGCGGAAGATGTCGAGCTTGCCGTCCGGGCGGCGCGGCACGCATTCGATCAGGGTCCCTGGCCAAAGATGCCCGGCACCGAACGGGCAAAATACCTTCGGGCGATCGGCGCCGGTATCCGCGATCGGTTGCAGGAACTGGCACGGCTGGAAACCATAGACAACGGCAAGCCTTTGCCGGAAGCCGAGTGGGACATCGCCGATGCTGCCGGTTGCTTTGATTTCTATGCCGACCTCGCAGAGGGTCTCGACAAAAAGCCGGAGGAAGCAATCACGCTCGCCGACGGCCGTTTCGTCTCCAAGGCGGTCAAGGAGCCCGTCGGCGTCGCCGCCGCCATCATTCCCTGGAACTTCCCATTGCTGATGGCCGCCTGGAAGGTCGCGCCGGCGCTGGCTGCGGGCTGCACCATGGTCCTCAAGCCTGCCGAACTGACCTCGCTGACGGCGCTCGAACTCGGCGCGATCGCACAAGCTGCCGACCTGCCGCCGGGCGTCCTCAACATCGTGACGGGTGCAGGCTCGGTGGCCGGCCAGGCGATGGTCGACCACCCCGATGTCGACAAGCTCGCCTTCACCGGTTCGGGGCCTGTCGGCTCACGGATCATGCAGGCGGCGGCGCGCGACATCAAGCGCGTCAGCCTTGAGCTTGGCGGCAAGTCGCCCTTCATCGTCTTTGATGATTCCGACATCGACGCGGCGGTCGAATGGGTCATGTTCGGCATCTTCTGGAATCAGGGCGAGGTCTGCTCGGCGACGTCGCGTGTGCTCGTCCAGGAAGGCATCTATGACCGGTTCATGGACCGCCTTGTCGAGGAGACGAAGAAGATCAAGATCGGCGATGGCCAGGAACCGGGCGTGCTGCTCGGGCCGATGGTGTCGGAGAAGCAGATGAACCAGGTGCTGGCCGCAATCGAGAACGCTCGTACTGATGGTGCGAAGGTCACGGTTGGCGGCGGGCGTCCCGCGGGTTTCAACAAGGGATACTATGTCGAGCCGACCGTCCTCACCGACGTGCCTCTCGACAGCGATGCCTGGAAGGAGGAAATCTTCGGCCCGGTCGTCTGCGTAAGACCGTTCAAGTCGGAAGATGAAGCCGTGGCGCTTGCCAATGACAGCAGGTTTGGTCTCGCCGCTGCCGTCATGTCGAAGGACGACGCCCGCGCCGACCGCGTTGCGGCGGCCCTGCGTGCCGGCATTGTCTGGATCAATTGCTCGCAACCGACGTTCACCGAGGCGCCATGGGGCGGCTACAAACAGTCGGGCATTGGCCGCGAGCTGGGTCGCTGGGGCCTCGAAAACTATCTCGAAACCAAGCAGATCACCCGTTTCGTCAGCGAAGAGCCATGGGGCTGGTACATCAAGTGAATTGGGAGAAGGAATGGTTATGGACAATCCGCTAGCTCGCATGAATGTCCTGGTCACCGGAGCATCCGGCGGCTTGGGCCAAGCCATCGTCGAACGCTTGGCGGCTGAAGGCGCGACGCCGATCATCCATTTCGCTCGGAATGAGGCAGCCGCGCAGGCGCTGCTCGAAAGGATCAGTGGCAAAGGACACGTGGTTCAGGGAGATCTCTCCTCGCGAGAAGGTCCGGAAGAACTATGGAGCAAGGCAGTGCATGCCGCGCGACGTATTCATGCCGTGGTGAATGCCGCGGGCATCCGCACGGAGGTCGCCCTGACCGACAGACTGGAGACTTGGCATTCCGCCTGGCAAGGCGAATTCCAGGTCAACCTGTTCGCTGCTGCCGACCTCAGCCGCAACGCCATATTGCATTTCAAGCAAAATGGCGGCGGACGGATCATCAATATCGCCAGCCGCGCGGGTCAGCGCGGCTATTCGGCCGACGCGATGGCCTATGGCGCATCGAAGGCGGCGCTGATCAATCTCACCAAGTCCATCGCGCGGAGTTTCGGCGGGGACGGCGTGACGGCCATCGCGATAGCTCCCGGCTGGATACGGACCGACATGGCCGAGGACTTCATCGCCAAGAACGGCGAGGCGGCCGCCGTCGCCGACATTCCCATCGGCGCTATGGCGTTGCCGGAGGAAGTCGCGGAACTGACCGCCTTTGTTCTCCGGCCGTCCCAGCGCTCACTCAACGGCGCAACGCTCGACGTCAATGGCGGCAGCTACATTCGATAGGGGGATAGAAAATGCAGCGATTTGAAAACAAGGTTGCGATCGTAACGGGTGCAGGTGGAGGCATCGGCTCGGCGATCGCCAAGCGGCTGGCAAGCGAGGGCGCCTATGTCGTGGTCACCGACATGAACGGTGATGCCGCCAGCACTGTCGTCGCGGAAATTGAGGCAGCCCATGGAGAGGCGGTAGCCATCGTGGCGGACATCGCCAACGGCGAGTCCTGCCGCGAACTCATCGCGGAGGTTATCGGTAGGAAGGGGCATATCGACATTCTTTGCAACAATGCCGGGATCAACCGCCGCGGCAATCTGCTTTCCGTTACGGAGGAGGATTGGCGGCTGAGCTTCGCGGTGAACATCGATTCCATGTTCCATCTCTGCAAAGCCGTGATCCCGCACATGATCGAGGCGGGTGGTGGGGCAATCGTCAACACGGCCTCGCAATGGGGTCTCCATCCCGCGCCGAATCACATTGCCTATAACGTTACCAAAGCCGCTGTTGCCTCCTTCACCCAGAATCTCGCACGCGACTACGCGCCCCACAAAATCCGGGTCAACGCCGTCTGCCCGGGTGAAATTCACACCCCGATGCTGGAGGCTGGCGTCATTCGGTCAGGCCGCACCATCGCCGATCTGGACAGGCTGGTTCCCTTCGGCCGGATCGGCAGGCCGGAAGAAGTGGCGGCGCTCGTCGCCTTCCTCGCCTCGAAAGAAGCGGAGTTTATGTGCGGCTCATTGGTGGAGATAACAGGCGCACAGGCGGTTGCGTAAGCTTCTACTGAGGCGATGGCGGCCCGTTCAGAAGGGCCGCCGGAGATGTACGCCGGCTGTTCCTGGAACGATGACCGTCGAGAAAAGGCGCTCAATCGGCCACAGAGTTGACGACGCGGCAGAGGTTGTCGCTCATGCTGGGGGCAACCTGTCCTTGCGGCACCATGAAAAGAGCGTCGACGCGGCTGCCCTTGCCGCTCTTCCTGACGACGACTCGCAAAGTCTGCGGACGTCCGGATCCGGTCGTTTCCTGTTGGGCCGTCAGCGTGCCGAGTTGTTTCTCGGCATTCACATCGACAAAGCCTTCCGCCAGGACCGCTCGGGATACTTTGTCAAAGGCAACAGTGGGGTTGACCGATGGGAATTCCATCCAGGTCTTGTAGGTCACAGCGGTTACGAGAGGAACGCCGCTGCTTTGATAATGCTGCGAGCATGGACTGGCATGGGCGGAGCTGAGGGAGATAGTGGCAAAGGCGAAAGCGTACAGAATTGTCTTATGCAAAGCGAAACGTCCTCTGTTGATAATCCGACGCGGCCTGGCCGTCGTTTGTGGCATGCTGTCCAGCAATGATGGGACCTCTATTGGAGTCGGGATATTCGCATAACGTGGCGCCGTGGCCGATTACAGTGGATTTCCGAAATCTAAACGCAAGTGCACTTGTTATGGACGATCCTGCACCGCATGCGATCGGCTATTTTCAATTGCCCGGCACACCGAACGGCAATGTCCAACCCGAAGGCCGATTGACATGGTCTTGACGATGGGGAGCGGCGTGTTTCAGTACGGCGCCGGCGCGAATGTTCTCCAGCGTCTCGCCGGGGGTGTGGCCGAATTCGGTCTTGAACAGACGATAGAAGTATTTCTCGTTCGAGAAGCCGTGCCTCCAGGCGATCTCGGCGATATGCGGCTGCGGCCGGCTGGGGTCTGCCAGCACTTGGTGGGCGCGACGCAGCCTGCGGCGCTGTATTTGCCGCATGACACCGCCGCTGCCTTCGAACAATTGGTAGAGTTTTGCCCGCGACAGGCCGACCTCCCGGCAGATCCGATCGGGCGTCAGATCGACATCCAGCAAATGCGTATCGATGTAGCGCAGGATCCGCTCACGCAGCGCATTTCGGATCGGACCGTTCGCCTCAACCAAGGCATCCGGTGTCGGGGAGACTGCGGCGGTCAGAAGCTGCAGGGTCGATTGAACGACATAGGGAATCTCATGCTCGGTAAGGCTTGCAAGGTTTCGCAACAGCGAAAGCAGATGGTCGCCAAGAAGACGGCTTACGCCACCCTGCAGCGTCTGCCCGTGCAAAAGCGCGGTCCGGTGCGGCAGCAAATCTCTCGGCACCACCAAAGAGATCACGTCGCCCGCCTCAACCAGGCCTTCGTTCACCTGAGCGGCGTCAAGGACGAACAGATCCCCCGCCGCTTTTATGGGCTGAGCCGTGATCCATCGACACAAAAGTCGACCACTCACCATCAAGGTGAACCGAAAAAAATCCTGACCGTCGGTCCGTATGTGCCGCCCGGTTCGATTGATTTCATAAGCCGAAGACCGGGTCTGGTCGAGCCACCGTCTCCCGGACAAGATAAGAGGATCGAGAGCAGCGCCGGTTGCTTCGGCGTTGAACGCAACGGAATCATCGCTCCGCAAGATGCAATCGCAGTGATTGTCTCTGACCCAAGCGTGAAACCGATCTTTTTCAGGAAAGTCGAGCGTCGAGAAACTGAACATCAGCGTGGAATATGTCTGCGCCATTGAACTATGCATTGACCTTTAAGCGAGACATAGAGCAACCGCAAAATGTGGCAATAGGTCATAAACTAAACGTTATGCGTGCCTATGCGAGGCCGTCATTACAAAACCCTATTGCCCCAAACATCGTCGACATTGAAAAGCCTGTTTGATGTCAAATCAATTTTTCGTTAGACGCAGATGGGGGCCTAACCGCGACAAAATCAGAGAATTGGGTAGGGCAAGTTGACCGAAATTTTGACGCTTAAACTCGAGGCGACGTCACTCACAACGAGTGAAGTCTCCGAATGGCTTACTGGCGAAAAGCAGGACAATTTCTATCGGCCTCTCAGTACCGACAGCCGCGGTCTTTTCTCATTCGGTGTTCATGGCGCTGGCGAGATGGTGGGCTGGGTGGGGGCAAGCTCAACGGACCGCGCCTTTTCCGTCACGATCGAGAATGATGACTTCATGTTTTTCCTCGAGCATGGAACCTGCTACGATTTGGCAACAGGCGGCATAAGGCATGCTATCACGCCCTGCACGGGACTGCTGACGACGGCCGACCGCTATTCCGCGGTGAATATTCACGCAGGCTCCGTTGCCGAAGGATTCTGCGTCCCGAGGAGCGCGGTACACGCGGCCCTGACCAGCACCTTCGAACGTCTGCCGCCTGTCGATTTCGAATTCGTTCCCCTGCAGGACCTGACGGCGGGACCGGCGGCGCATCTTTTCAAGCTCATGCGGTTCTTCCGAGATGAGATTTGCGCCGATCAAAATCTCGAGATTTCTCCCATTGCCCTGACCAGCTTCCAAGAGATGTTCTGTCTGCTGATGGTGCAGAATCTGCCCCATACGCTTTCGGACACCGGATCGCGGGTGCAGACAATAGCCCCTCGCCAGCTTCGAAGAGCGCTGGAGTTTGCGAGAGCACATATCGCAATGCCGATCACGATCACGGATATGGCAGCGGCAGCGGGTGTCAGCGTGCGGGCGTTGCAGATCAATTTTCGACGATTTTTGAATGTCACCCCAATGGCTTACCTAAGGCAGCTCCGTCTTGATGGCGCACGCCAAGATTTGTTGACGGCGACGCCGTCTGCGACGGTCAGTGAAATCGCGCGCCGCTGGGGGTTTATACATCAGGGCCGCTTCTCTCAGGAATACCGTGCTGCTTTTGGCGTCCTGCCGAAATACGATCTCGGACGCAGTTATGAGAAGAATCGGCGTGCGGCGTCATAAAGCACACGTCGATACCCGTTCCATATCGGCGCGTGTTCGCGGCTCCTCATGATGGACAAATCGAGGGCGGCGGATCTGCCGGCTAGAGCAATTCCGGGAAAAGTGTGCAGCGGTTTTCCGTCAGGAATGCGTAAGAACAAAGAGATAGAGCGGGAAAGCTACTCCGTGAAACGCTGAACCGCTCTAGAGAAACTGAACTCTCTGGGCAATTGCATCCGCTATTTCGCTCGGGCTGAATTCCCACGCATCCAGGTACCCGTCAGTTCCAAGATCGCTCTCCGCGTCGCCATGGTCGAGGCGAACATACATAACGCGGTCATGCGCTCTTTGAGCAGCAATTTGCTGAATAGTGTTCCATTCGATACCGCACCAAGTCTTGGACTGATGGTCGGAGCCGATGAATATGACGATCAGCTTGGAACGGTTCTGGTAGATGTCCCGCAGCAGAAGGTCTGTTGTCGGCCTCGCCAGTTGTCCCTGGTAATTGTAGTCATAAAAGTAAGAGTGGGGGCCGATGTTCTTTTCAAGCTGAGTTGCAACTTTTGCAACCAGGCCCGTTGCTTCAGCGGGAAACGACAAACCGACATCGAAGCGATGCGAGTTTATGTTTATCGCGCGCCCCACGGGGTTCGTCCAGGAGGGTAGGGTAATTCCCAGCCGCTGCAGTTCCTTGGGTAAATTCGTATCCTTAACCGCCCAATGCGTGCGGTTCATTTCCCAATCGCCAAGGTCGAGGATAAAATGCTTATCCGTCATGTCCTGCCAGCTCAGAAACTTTGGAAGAGGTTGGATCTCATAGTCGATGTGAACCAGCTTCTGGCGAATGGCAATGTCTCGGATAATGCCAAAATGTGGAGCGCGCTCACGGAAAGTTTCGTGAGCAAATATGGTCGGCAGCCTCATGAGCTGTAGCTGCGACGCCTCTGTCGTTACGTCAAATCTATCGGCTATCGCTTTTTCTGTGTACTCAAAGATGCTGATGCATCTGCTTAAATCGATTTCAAATGGCGTTCCGTCCCACGGTTCTTCTCTGCTGGAGACGATCAGATTATACATGCCGCCCTCCCTCAATTTAGCGATCCCGCTACTCCATAATAAATAAACCTCTAGGGTCTGAAAGTCACCAACTACCAAAGCTTGAGGTTGAGACCGCGCAGTTTTTCTGTCGTGCGGGAGTGAGGATTGGAACGCACGATCATGCTTCACAACTGCATAGCGATTTTTTCAGTCCCACCAGCCTCGCTGGTCCTCGCACCGGCTGCAGACACTCTGGTCGTCATTGCGTGATCGGCCAGGGCAAGAAAAAGCGGGTCATCGTCGGTGTTTGCTTGCGAGCGTGGAACAATTGTCTTCTGGCGCAGTTCGGGGACCCGGGGATTGAAGAAGATGAAGCGCCAGTGGTGGGATGATCCAGTAAAGGTCGGAACCTCCGTTCCGGGCAGGTATCTCATTATCAACAGCACCGAAAGTGCAGCTCAGTACATGTTCGAAGAGTGGCCCGGCGACCGCAGCACGATGGCTTTTCAGGCGACGGTCCAAGCCCTCTTCGATGCCCATGACGGAAAGCTGCCGATTGGTGCTGCGCGCGCCGCCTTCACGACGGCAGTCGAAAACGCCGGACTACGCTTTGCTGCTGAATGATTGGGCTTTGCTGCTGAATGATTGGTCAAAATCTGAGAAGAGCACCAAAAAAAGCCGTTAGCAGGGACAGGGC
This sequence comes from Rhizobium sp. CB3171, assembly GCF_029714265.1. Lineage (NCBI taxonomy): Bacteria > Pseudomonadati > Pseudomonadota > Alphaproteobacteria > Hyphomicrobiales > Rhizobiaceae > Rhizobium > Rhizobium sp. CB3171. Next base: position 203,480 of record NZ_CP121653.1, read on the forward strand.
TCTGCCAACGGCAATAGGAAATGACACCACCTTGGGCACGGTAGTGGCCAGGCGTGTCCCTGGCGGCTGACCGAACTCGCTAGTCTGAGTATTGTTCCCGCCGCGGATCGCGATTTTATAAATCGGAAAAAATCGCGCGAAACCTCAGCTCGTCAGGCGAGGGCTTCTGATGATTTTCAGGAAGAGCGCGTTCATTGCGTCGGCGATGCCCTGCGTCGGATTGACTTCGAAATAGAGACCCGGCGAAGCGCAACTTTGCAGGCGCGTCGGGATTTGCGATTGAAACGGGGCGATCCAGGTATTGTACCAATTGTTTGCCGGCAGCGGCAGATAGGTCGTGTATAGAATGGCAATCTTGACGTTCTGATCCTTCAGCGGCTGACAGAAGGAGGTGTCGATCGGTTCCTGGCACCGGTTGCCGGTCAAGGGCTTCGTGCAGGTGTATGGTTTTTGGCTGTCACCAACCCCGTCCGTTACGAAGAAGAGAACCTTTTCGCGATCGGTGCTGCTTGTGCCGCCGCCGCCCGTGCCCATATTGCTCTTCATCTGGGTGAGCGCGTTGTCGAAGCTGGTCGTCTGATCGTTGTTATAGCCTTGATAGGGAATGGTCATGAGATCGACATTGTCGGTATAGCTTTTGACCTGCGCCATGTCGGACGACAGGCCGGACACTGTCGTTAGCTGTGCTTTCTCTGCCTGTGTGCCGAACGTATAGACTGCCATCCTGTATTGATCGGGCGTCGAGCGGCTGGTGGTCGCCGTCTCCGTCAGCTTCTGCGTTGCCTGGCGCACCACGTCGATGCGCATGCTCACCCCAAGCTTCTTCGCCAGATTGTAGTAGTTGTTCGTCGTATCCATGTTGTGGCAGGCAAAGGCGCACTTGTCGCTGGTATTCTTTTGCATCGTCGCGACGTCGGTCGGGGTCGCTCCCACGCCCATGGACGGGGTATTGTCGAGCAGCATGTAAAAATCGATGAAGGTGGCGGTCTGGTATTGCGCGGTGGCTGCCCCGGCGATCGGAATGGTCGTGTCGCCAAGGATCTGCAGAAACGACGTTGGAACAGTCGCATGGAACGTGACGTTTGACGTTACGATATTGGCTGCCTTCGTTACGGAGACGTCGACATCCACCGGAACACCCTTCCAATCGCTCGCGAGCTGGCCGAAGAAGAGCTTGCGTGCGTCGTCCTGCCCGATTGTCACGACGCCGTCTCCAGACATGGCCATGGCCGCCGCTACGCCGCTTGAGGATTCCGCGATCGCTCCGAGCGCCGCCGCATCGGCAGCCGCATAGAGCTGGCTGCGCAAGCTGAGCGCGTTCGAGATATCGACCGCCAAGCCCGCCGCACCGATCAAAGGTACGGCGAGGAGTGCTGTTATCGTGCCGAAATTGCCGGATTTGCTCCGCGCGAAGCGAAGGAGTGTATGAAGCATCTAATAACTACCCCAGGCTAGACGACGCAGTTCATTCGCGTTCGACCCGCCATCATGGCAGTTTCAAATCCGTATATCGCTAACTTATAAAGCTGCGTTTAAAGTATAGTACTAAGAAAGAATGAACAGTTTCGGCAAATACGATCGACGCTCTGCTGCGATCTTCGATAACACTTCGAGGAAGTCTTCGTCGACCGCTCGCTCAGAGGTACTAGGCACTTGCCCGCAATAGATCGACACTCACCGGTTTGCCGAGATGAAACCCTTGAACCCGGTCAATGCTGAGGCTCTGAAGGACAGACATCTGAGCCTCGGTCTCCACGCCTTCCACCAGAATGGTGTTTCCCCGATTGCGTATCAGGGCGACCATGTCTTGTAACATCGTCAGGCCACGTTCGTCCGAGCAATCATGCAGGAAGGTTCGATCAACCTTGACGGTGTCGAACTCGATCGCCCGGAGCCACGACAATCCGGCGTAGCCGGAGCCGAAGTCATCCAGCCAAATCTCGACGCCGAGCGCCTGGAGATCGGCGACACACTGCAGCACCTCGGGTTGCATCTCCATATCCAAGCCCTCGGTGACTTCCAATGCAAGCCGGGACCCGGAGACGCCAGTTTCTTCGAGGATAGCTGCAACGCTCGAGGCGAAGCCGGGAGATCTTAGCTGCACCGGAGAGACATTCACGCTCACCGTGGCCATGCGGTCGGACGCCAGGATATCCTGACATGCCGTTTTGATCGCCCAGCGACCCAATTCGACAATAGATCCGGTCCGCTCAGCGATCGGAATAAAGACGCTTGGCGGCACGGAGGTTCCATCGGGCATGCGCAGCCGCATCAAAGCCTCGGCGGCTTTCATCTGCCCGTCCCTGAGATCGAATATTGGTTGATAGACCAGCGATACCAGTCTCCGATCGATGGCTGCGGCCAGCAGCGGCACCAATTTTCCGGCATCCTCGTTCGGACGCCGCAGCACCGGATCAAAGATTCGAACGCAATTGCGGCCGGAGGCTTTTGCACTGTAGAGCGCAAGGTCGGCCTCACGCACAAGCCATTCCACCTTTGCCGCGGATCGCTCGCTGATAAAAGCAACGCCGACACTTACCGTTACGAACTGCGTGTCGTCCGGCCGCTCTTCATGTCGGATTGCGAGCGCCTCGACTTGGTGCCGAATTTTGCCCGCTATATAGATCGCTTCATCCTGCGCTTTCAAAGGCATGACGACGATGAACTCCTCGCCGCCATAACGACCAATAATGCCTCCGTGGCGCTCAACCAGCTTCTGAAGCGTCGTGGCAATGACCGTCAGGCAGCGGTCGCCTTCCTGATGGCCGTACCGGTCGTTGAAACGCTTGAAGAAGTCGACGTCGATCAGGATGACGGAAAATTCGCGGCCCTTATCTTTCCAGGCGCTCCAGCACTCATCCAGCCGCCGATCGATCGCGCGTCTGTTCTCGATGCCGGTGAGGTAATCCGTGTGTGAAAGACGCAGCAATGCCTTTCCGCGCTCTGCCGCCTCCCAATGCTGGTGGCGCGCTTCCACCGCATTCAGGAAAACGTTGTAGCGCTCGACATTCAGGCGCCAGTTCACGAAAGACGTGAACACGAAGCACGAGACGTAAAATAGTCCGAAAGCGAGCTGGTAAGCCGGCGTCGATGGAAACGAACTGTAGAGAGCCGCAAAAAACACGGCCAATACAGTGCCGGACGTCAGGACGGACAGGCGAAACGAGAAGCTGAAGAACAGGTTCGCGCCCATCATGAAAATCGCGCCGAAGATCATGTAGTATGACATGCTCGTCGCATATTCTGTGGCGATAGCCGGATAAAGCCAGCCGGCATAGCCGAAGATCAGCGCCAATGCGCAAGTGCTGTCCAACCAGACGGTCTTTGCCTTCGCCAACCGCAAAGTCTCAAAGGCCAGCAGCGCAATAGCCGCCACGACAAACCGCATGAGGATTGTCAGCGGCGCAACATCGGGAATAAGCCAGCTATCGGGAGCGGCAAAGACCAAATAGACGACGACTGCCATCCACAATCCCTTGCGCGTGCCTTCCCGGCGGACGGCATCGTTTTCCGATGCGTAGGCGGCCCTCATCTCCAAAGCAAAGCCACGGTGTTTTTCTGTCGGGACAGCGCCGTCTACAAATGGAGCCTTTGCGGAAATTTCGGATGCGGTCTGCTCTGTAGATAACTGCTCATAGAACATGCGGCGATGCCTCCCGAGCATTGCTGCCGATAAACCTGCGTTCACCGCTTCCAAAAGTTCCGTCCGTGTCAATCACGAAATTTAGCTCGTACTGCTAGAAATACCCTCTTGACGTGCAGAATCCAATCGCGTTCTGTCGTCCACATATTTATGCTTAACATTGCGTCAACGGAGTTCATAATGGCACAAGGCTTTAAGTTCGACGGCGAGAGTCTCATTGCACCTGGACAAATTTTTCGCCCGACTAAGCCAGACGACCTTCCGTCATCAGACCAGATGGTAATCGCCAAGGCGGAACTTGCTCTCACGCTCGACTTATCGCTTCAACAATTCCGATCCGAAGTGGATCCTCATGCGATTGTCAGCCGGCTATCGCAGGCGTTGCATCAGATCCGCCGGCGGTTTCACGCCAGCATATGGAGCGAAATCGTCTTCCTTGCGCAGAACCATCCCGTTGCACAGTTTCTGCTTCAGGATCCGTTCACGAAATGGTCATTCGATAAACCGCGGGGCTATTCCGGTGACGCGCATCTGCTCGACTTCATTTATGGTCATGCCATCGTGGAGGCGGAAATCGCAGCATCCACCGCGCTGGGCAGAGCGATATATGAATACACCAAAAACGCGTCCTCATCCGTCGCGGTGAGAGAACGCCGCGACATCCTCGCACAACGGGTGGATGAGCACGCCAAGGATCGACCCGGCTCGGCCGAAGTCTTGGCGATGGCATCGGGCCATCTTCGCGAAGCGACGCTGTCGACTGCGCTTAGGGAAGGAAAAATCAGGCGCTGGATTGCGCTCGATCAGGACCCGCTGAGCGTGGGGACGGTTGCGCGCGATTTTGCCGGAACATGCGTCGAAGCGGTGGACGGCACGGTCAAGAGCCTGCTTTCCAACAAGCACGCTTTCGGACATTTCGATTACATCTACGCTGCGGGTCTCTACGATTACCTCACGCTTCCGGTTGCCGCCAAACTGACGCGCAAATGTGTTGAAATGCTCAAGCCCGGCGGCTCCTTCCTGTTCGCGAACTTCTCGCAGGAAATCGAAGTCGACGGCTACATGGAAGCATTCATGAGTTGGCCTCTGCTCCTGCGTTCGGAAAACGACATGCAAATGATTGCCGATGCAAGCGCTAGCAAGGCAGAGACAGATGTATCCATCTGGTTTGGAAAGAACCGCAACATCATCTATTGCGAAATTACGAGGGTAAAGTAACTCGGCAGCCGTTTTTGCCTCTCGCTATGTCGCGCTGCATAAACGGCCGCCAACTGAGACCACTCGCAATGAGGGGCAGGAGCTAGCTAGTTTCCGTCCACAAACATACGTATTTCGGCGCGTTTACAAGGGCTTGTGCTTGGAGGAGAGAGTAGTTTAGGGCGACCGACAGGATCATGGGCGCTTGTTGTTGGACAGTATACAGTTGGCGGCGCTGAGGCGTACGCCATGAAGGCCGGCATTGGTAGCGACGGCGTAATTCCAAAAGCTAGTCGGAGTTCAGGTCGGTTTGAGGCGGGTGAAGAGGACGAGGTTGTAAGCCACAACGGAGGACCAGACGTAGGTCTTGAAGTGGTCAAGGCCCCGCCAGGTGCAGCGTGCCAAGCCGTAGGCACGCTTGAGGCATGATATTCCGGCTTCGATACCGGCGCGGAAGTTGCGCAGCTTGCGATAGACCCAATTGCTTCTGACCATGTCCTCGACCTTGAGGCCAGCTTTTTTGTGGAATGCCATGTCGCGAACGCCCCAGGTCTTGGCTGTGGCCAGGTTGCCGCGACTGGCAAAGCCGCCGTCGGCCGCCGCCTGCCGCGGCGCGTGTCCATAGACGGCGATGTGGCGCTCCAGCATTGGCAGCAGCCGCTCGCTGTCGGGCGGATTACCCGCCTCGATCACGAGATCGAGGATCATGCCGCTTCTGCCGGTGGTCAGGTTGAGCTTGTGGCCGTATTCGGTCTCGCGGCTACCTTTGACGATGATATCGGCATGGGGTTCGAACAGGCTTACCAGCTTCTCGCCCGCCGGCAGCTTCTCTCCCGCCAGTACTCGCCGCTCGCTCTGTTTGATGATGCGTTCGATCAGCGGTCGATAGCGGCAAACCTGGGCCTGCCAGAGTTGGACGAGCGGATTGCTCGCCACGCCCAGTCGCTCGGTTGCCTGCTTCAGATATGCCAAGGTCGCGCGGGCGATCGCGATCAGCTCACGGTAGAGCCGGGCCCGATTGGGCTGACCGCGTGTGAACTGGATTTTGCGGGCACGCTTCTTGGCCGCGCGGCAATGATCGCGCCATGCCAGGCCGGCGCCGACCAAGGTATCTGCCTTCTTCAGCAGGCGCACCATGACCCGCACGGCATCCCACAGCAGGCTGCTGTCGCTCGGTTCGTGTATGAGTGCTGAGGTCACTGTACTGTCCAGCCGCACGACCGTGCCGTCCTCCAGCTTCGCCTGCCGAGCGCTCGACAGCAGCGCCCGATTGATCGCTTCCCAGGTCTCGGGTCGGATCGCGCTGATCGTCTTTTGCAGCACTGACTTTTGCGGGCTCCATGACCACGGCAGACGCGCAAAGGCCCGAAACGATGCGGAGTCCTCGAGATGGAACGCCAGTTCCTGGTAGCTCAGCTGCCGGTATTGCTTGAGCAATGCGCAACGCAGCACTGCCTCGGCCGGCAGCCCTTGCCGTCCGGTGGGCTTGACACCGTGCCGACCCAGATCCCGACCCACCAAGCCAAACAGATCGTGATGCTCGTCCAGCCACTGCGACATCGCCTTCAGTTCGTGGCCGATCTCGTGCGTAGCGAAAACATCGAATATACTGGCTTGGACGGTGCGTTCTTGGCGCATTGTCGGCTCCGGCGGTTGCAGATTGTGCTTCGGAATCAGTGGCATGAGCCCAAAGTATACCTGAAACCGCCGGGCCTTACCCGCGCAAAATTCAGATTCACGTAATAATATCAATAAGTTGTCGTTTGTGGACGGAAACTAGCTAGCTACCTTGGCTAGCTTGCCCCTTCATCATGCAAGGCGCGATGCGCCTCGATTTCCCCCAGGTGATCCAGCACCCACATAGCGAGCTGCAACAGGGGCGCTGAAAGCGAGCGGCCGAGATCCGTCAGGCTGTATTCGACCTGCGGCGGTATGGTCGGATAGACCTTGCGCGTCACCATGCCATCGCGCTCCAGCGCCTTCAAAGTGCGGGTGAGCATCTGCTGGGAAATGCCGCCGATCAGCCGTTTCAGTTCGTTGAAGCGGCGCGGCTGATCGGCCAGCATGGTGATTGCCATGATCGTCCACTTGTCGCCCATGCGGCCGAGGATCTCATTGACTTTCCGGCAACTGGGGTCCGTGCCGGGCATAGTTGGCGGGGTGGGCATATGCATGTGACTAGGCCTCGAAAATATGCGTTCTTGCGACATTGCAGTCATCATATCATATCTGGTCAGTAAAACATACCGCCATCAAGGAGTAAGTTATGACTGACAGAAAAACGATTGCCCTCTTCGGCGCCGGCACCGGGCTCGGAAGCTCGCTGGCCATGCGGTTCGGTCGCGAAGGCTATCGCGTAGCACTTGTCGCTCGCCGCGCCGGCCCGCTCGATGAGCGTGTGGCCGAGCTCGCCCAGGCCGGCATCGAGGCCGCGGCATTTCCGGCCGATCTCACCGATGTCGATGGCATCGCAACGCTGGTGCGCTCCATCGAGGATCGGTTCGGCTCGATCGATGTCGCCGTCTACGCGCCCGTGCCCTCCGATGCGGCTTTTGTGCCGGCGGCGGAACTCGACGCGGCAAGGCTGCGGTCGATGGCCGATATCTTCACCTTCGCGCCGGTCGAGGTGTCGCATGCAGTGCTGCCCGGCATGCTCGCGCGCGGCGACGGCGCGGTCGTCATCGTCGGCGGGCTGACGGCAGTGGTCACGATGCCGGGCATGAGCGGCGTCGGACCGCTGATGGCGGCGGCGCGCAACTACGTCTTCACCCTCAATGCTGAGGTCGCGGAGAGGGGCGTCTATGCCGGTACGGTGAATATCGGTGCGTTCCTCGATCGCTCGACCGGCCTTCGCGCCATGACATCCAATGGCGTGCCGCTCGATCCGAAATATCTGGTGCTCGATCCCGACGATGTCGCCGAGGAGATCTGGGGTCTCGTCACCAGACGCGACCGGGCCGAGATCATCCTCCCGCCGCTGCCGCAGGGTTGATGGGAAGGCGCCATGCTGCAGATCGACCTTTTTACCGAAATCACCTGCCCCTGGTGCATCATCGGGCAACACCGACTCGACAAGGTGCTGGCCGAGCGCTTCCCCGGCCTTGCCGTCGATATCAGGCATCATCCGGTGATGCTCATGCCGGATGCACCGGCGTCCGGGCTTTACATTCCCGACCTGCTGCGCGCACGCTACGGCGTCACCGATCCAAAGGCCGCGTTCGCGCGGCCCGAGGCCGAGGCGCAGGCCTCCGGGCTGGCGCTCGACCTCTGCCGGCAGCTTTGGGCCTATCCGACGCAATCGGCACATGCGCTCATCCTTGCTGCCCGCGAACGCGGCACACAGCATAGGCTCGCATTAGCGATCTCCAGCGCTTATTTCCTCGGCGCGCGGAATATCGCCGATGCCGACGTGCTCGCCGATATCGCGGTGGACCACGGGTTCGAGCGCGCCGAAGTCCACGCGATCGCTTGCGACCCCGCCTGGTGCAGGCGCGTCGAACAGGAGGCGGCGAGATCAGTGGCCGCGGGCGTTCGGTCAGTACCCCACTTCGTCTTCGCCGGACGTATCGCGATCAATGGCGGCCGCAGCGAAGATGAAATTGCCTTATCGATAAAAGAGGCAGTGGCGACCGGCTAAGCGGCAGCGTGTGGTCTGCCCAGACCGGCATTTCCCACGAGCTCGTCAAACAACCCTCAAAGGCGGGCGTTCGGGGCAAAGCTCAACCGGCAAGGCACCTCTAGGCCCGCTTGATCCCTCCCCACCGCAAGTCTTTGCCATCTGGCGCAGCGCTGGTAGCAATATGCAATCCCCTCACCAAAGAGGTAAGGGGATTCGCTTTCCTTCATTTCATCCGCGGACGTCCGGTAGTCATCTCCACGCCGAGAGGGAGAATGGAGCGATTTCCTGGCCGCCGAGCACGAAGTCGTGCTTTTCCGGGATCGTCCAGGCGTCCGGCCCGTAATTGAAGGCGAATGTGAGATTGCCTGCACGACGAAGGCGGATGAAATCGGGCAGGGTAGCGGTCGGCAGATCGAGCCCGGCGGCAAGGTGCGACATCAGATTGTCGAGGAGTTCGCCGTCGGCCCAGCAGGCCAAATAGACGTATCTCCCCTTCGACACCAGCGCTGGGCTGCCATCGTCGAACGCTGCCACGACATCCGCTCCCGCCGCTGTCTCAAGATATTCGCGCCATCTTGTCGCCCGGCCGCTGATCGCGCCCGACAAAGAGGCGCTAAGCCCCGGCCGTAAGGAAGCCACCTGCGTGATCCTGATGCCGGTAAGCTCGCCGATCGGCCCGGGCGGGAGATTGGCGGGAATCTGGAAGTTGCGGTCCCGCGATCCGGTCCGCGGACCGAAAAGCACTGTTCCATCCGCCTGCTCGAATGCCGCCAATGCCGCGTCGGAGACGTGCATGAGGCAGGGAACGAGAACCAGCTTGTAGCCCGTGAGGGACGCGCCGGGGCGGACGAAATCGACGTTGAGGCCAAGCTTCCTGACCGCCTCGTACCAGCGGAAGGCAAGTTCTTCGTAGCGAAAATCCTTGCCCTGCGGCTGAATGACCGTGGACCAATAGGTCTCATAATCATAGACGATGGCGACGGGCGCCCGCGCCGGCTTCTGCAAGGGGCCAACGGTATCGATCTCATGGCCGGCGATTGCGGCTTCCTTGCCTCCGGGCGAGAGCTCGTCGAGGCCAGGAAGGTTCAGGCCGGCATGCATCTGCTCCTGCGCGAACGGCGCCTGACGCCAACGGAAGTAGCTGACAACCTCGGCCCCGTGGGCAAGGCCCTCCCAGGTCCAAAGACGAACCATCCCCGGTTTGGGGACAGGGTTCCATGGTGCCCAGTTCACAGGCCCCGGTTGCTGTTCCATGATCCAGAACCGGCCATTGCCGACGCCGCGGTACAGATCGTGATGGAAGGCGGCGATGTCGGGGTGGGATGTTTCCGCCCAGCGCACGCGCTCTTCCTCGCTGAACGGAAATTTCTCCACGAAGCCGATTGGATAGGAATCCCAGGAAGCGAGGTCCAGGTTTTCGCCAACCTTCCAATGATCGAAATCGTTGACGAAGCCCATGAAGTTATGGGTTATCCAGCGATCCGGGGAGTGCTTTCTGATGATATCGCACTGCATTCGGTCATAGGCGGCGATCTGATCGGACTGGAAGCGCCAGAAATCGAGCCGGACGGCAGGGTTCGCCTCCGTCACTGTCAGATTGGGCAGCGCGACGTCGTCGAAGCTTTGAACTTCCATCGACCAGAAGACGGAACCCCAGGCCTCGTTCAGTTGCTGCGGTGACTGATAGCGAAGGCGAAGCCAGCGGCGAAACGCCTTCAGGTCTTGGGCGCCCCAGGAAAAGCTCGTATCGTGGCAGCCATATTCATTGTCGGTCTGCCAGCCGGCGAGACCAGGGTGCGAACCGTATCGCTGCGCGACCGCTTCGACGATACGCGCCGATTCCTTCCACCAGACTTCCGACGAGAAGCTGTAGTGACGACGAGAGCCGAAGCCCCGCACTCTACCCTCTTCGTCCACCGGAGCGATCTCGGGATATTCGTCCATCAGCCATTTCGGCGGCGTGGCGGTCGGCGTGCCAAGCACAATTTTCAGGCCGGCCGCAGCCAGCGTGTCCATCGCCCGGTCGAGCCAGCCGAAGTCGAAGGAGCCGCGTGAGGGCTCGAGGCGCGACCAGGCGAATTCGCCGATGCGCACATAGGAGATTCCAAGCGCCCGCATACGGCGCGCGTCTTTTTCCCACCAGCTTTCGGGCCAGTGTTCTGGGTAATAGCAAACGCCGAGCATTATTTCGTCAGGTCCCCGTTGAGGATAGCGTTGCCGGCATCATCGAACAGATGGCAGGCAGCCGCCGGAATATGGATGGAGAATTCGTCGCCCGGCTTGGCCTTCGCCAGCCCGTCCGCCTTCACGGCAATCTCGGCGCCGTCGGCAAGGGTGATATAGAACATCGTTTCCGATCCCAGATATTCGGCAAGACGCACCTTGCCCTGAAGCGTTGCGTCTCCGCCTTCGCTGCGATCGAGATGTTCGGGACGGACCCCGAGAGTGATCGATTGCCCTTCCTTCACCGAACCGCCCTCTAGCGTGATCGACTGACCACCGGGGAGATCGACTTTAGCGCCGCCTTCTGCGGGCGATGCCTTGGTCTTGATGAAGTTCATTTTCGGCGACCCGATGAAGCCGGCGACAAAGATGTTCTTCGGCCGGTGATAGAGCTCCAGCGGCGATCCGACCTGTTCGATCAACCCGCCCTGCAGAACGACGATCTTGTCGGCCATGGTCATGGCCTCGACCTGATCGTGGGTGACGTAGATCATCGTCGTCTTGAGATCCTGATGCAGCTTGCTGATTTCCGTGCGCATCTGGACCCTGAGCGATGCGTCGAGATTGGACAGCGGCTCATCGAAGAGAAACACTTGCGGATTGCGCACGATGGCGCGGCCGATGGCGACGCGCTGACGCTGGCCGCCGGATAGCTGGGAAGGCTTCCTGCTGAGCATCGGTTTCAATTGCAGCATCTCGGCGGCAGCGCTCGTTCGGCGCGAGACCTCTTCCTTGGAGTGGCCGGTCATACGCAGGCCAAAGCCGATATTCTCGGCCACGGTCATATGCGGATAAAGGGCATAGCTCTGGAAGACCATGGCAACCCCACGCTCCGAGGGACCAACCTTGGTCATGTCGTTGCCGCTGATCCTGAGCCCACCGGAGGAAATATCTTCCAGCCCGGCAATCATGCGCAGAAGCGTGGACTTGCCGCAGCCGGACGGCCCGACGAAGACACAGAACTCGCCATCTTCGATGGTAAGGTCGACGCCCTTGATGACACTGGCGGCGCCGAACTGCTTCGTCACGCGGTTGAGCGTTACATTTCCCATGAGGCTTAACCTCCCTTCACGGGCTGGAATTCAAGAAGGAGCCCGCTCTCGGGCTTGAGCATCGGCAGCGGCAATCCGACATGTCTCAGCGTATCGAGACTGAAGGTCAGTTCTCCGTTTAGAAGCTTTTGCTGGCCTTCCGAGATCCGGATGAATTCCGGCTCTACGGGATGCACCGCTGCCACGCGCCACAGCACATCGCTATCACCGCTCACAGGCAAGCGGACGGGTGCGGGCTGCTCGCCCGCCATTTGCGGGCCCTGGACGACGAAAGCGACGATGCGGTCGGTATCTGCCGCTCCCCAAACATAACGCCCGTCGAGCGGCGGCAGACGAAATTGCTTGCCGGCTGCATGCAGAAGCGGCCGCAGGCTCTTATGAAGCGCGATCCAGCGTTCCAGTTCCTGCTTCTCTTCAGCGTCGAGCGTCAGTGGATTGAGTTCCACGCCCAGGTGATAGGCGAGCGCGACCAGCGCGCGGAAAGCAAGGCTCAACTTGCGGGCGGTCTGGTGGTTCGGAGATGCGGCGATATGTGCGCCGAGAAGCTCCGGGGGAACGAATTGCGACGCCCCATGCTGTATTTCAAGCCGCTCGAAGGCGTCGGTGCAATCCGATGTCCAAACGCGGTGCGTGTATCTGAGGACGCCATAGTCGATACGCCCGCCGCCCGAGGCGCAGCTTTCTATCTCGACTGCGGGAAAGGCTTGCCGGACCCTGTTCATCAGGGCGTAGACGGCTCGCGTCTGCCTCGCGGTGCGCGCGCGCCCATCTGTGCCGCCGGCATGGGTCAGATCGCGATTCATGTCCCACTTGATGTAGGCGATTGCGTGCTGCGAAAGCACCGCTTCCATGCGTTGGAAGAGATAGTCGCTGACCTCCGGGCGCGTCAGATCCAGCACAAGCTGGTTTCGCGACAGCAGAAGCGGGCGTCCTTCGACTTGCAGAGCCCAATCGGGATGGGCGCGAAACAGTTCGGACTCCGGGTTCACGTTCTCGGGTTCGAACCAGAGGCCGAACTCCATGCCGAGGGACGTCACGTGGTCGACGAGTGGCTTCAGCCCGTTCGGGTATTTTCGCTCGTCTATGAACCAGTCACCAAGGCTGGTCGTATCGTCGTCCCGCTTGCCGAACCATCCGTCATCGAGGACGAAACGCTCGATGCCGACAGCCGCCGCTGCATTCGCCTGGGCTTTCAAGGACTCCATGCGGTGATCGAAGTAGTTGCCTTCCCAGGTGTTCAGCGTCACCGGCCGGGGCTTCATCTCGCCGCCCGGCCAGGCAATCACGCTCTCTCTGACGAAGGCATGGAAAGCCTCGCTGTCAGGACCGGCAAAAGCTGTCGGGCTGTCATAGGCTTCGCCCGGTGCGAGGCGCATTTCACCCGATTCGAAGAGTTCGCCGAGATGCACCAGCCGGCGTCCATCGTCGAGCGTGTCGATCGCCATCTGGTGATTGCCGCTCCAGCCGAGATGGAATCCCATCCGCTCGCCGCCGCACTCGAGGAAGATGATAGGAAAGCGGTCATGCGAGGTTCGCCCCCTCCGGCTTTCCTGCATCCAGAGCCCGTTGGGGAGTTGCGATTGGCGCGTCTGGAACTCCCGGCCCCACATTCCCGTAAAGCTGGTCAGCTCTGACGCGCCGGCCGGCATCAGGAAACTCGCCGCCATGCAGCGATCCAGCGTATAATCGCTGGAGCCGCGGTTGATCAGTGATGTCGAAATCGACAAAACCCCAGTCGCGCCGCCGTTCAGGCATATCTGCAGGCCGATTTCCGCGACGGGATCTTCAGTCTTCAGGATTATGCCGGCGTCGATCTCTTCGGTCTGCCAGTTCTGGAATTCCAGCGTGAACATACGCCCATCGCGGTGCCCGCAAATCGCCGGCCATCCGAAGAATCCGAGTCCGCCGACTGGCAGCAACACATTCGAAGGCACGTCCACGTCCATGCCGTTGACACGGCTCGAACGCGGCACATCGGGCCAGAATTCCGGGGCAAGCGCCCCGCGGCCGAAGCCCAGGATCTCGGGCATGCCACGCTCCGGCAGGCCGAGAGCGAGGCAAATGGCCCCCGCTTTTACAACAATTGTCTTGTTCATCCCTTGGTCGCTCCGAGAGTGAGGCCCGCAATGAAGTGCCTCTGCATGAAGAAGAACATCAGAACTGGCGGCATCGCGGCGACGATCGAACCCGCCGACACCAGATGCCATGCTGCAACCCATTGTCCGTTCAACGCGTTCAGTCCGGCGGTAACGGGCATTGCGGCCTGGCCCTGGACAAGCACGGTCGCCCAGAAATAGTCGTTCCAGACGAAGGTAAAGATCAAGACTGACAGCGCCGCAATGGCCGGGCGCATCAAAGGCAGTACGATGTGGATGAATATCCGCCATTCGGAGACGCCCTCGACCCGCGCCGATTCGATCAGCGAAAAGGGCAAGCCCTTTATGAAGTTGCGCATGAACAAGGTGCAGAAGCCGGTCTGGAAAGCGACGTGGAACAGCACAAGCCCGGTTACGGTGTCGTAGAGACCCATCTTGAGCGTCAAGTCGCGAACAGGGACCATCAGGATCTGGAACGGAATGAAGTTGCCGGCAACGAAGACGAAGAACAGGAACAGGCTTCCCTTGAACCTGTAGACGGCCAGCGCAAAGCCACAGAGGCATGACAGCCCGACCGCACCGATCACCGTCGGGATGGTGATCTTGAAGGAATTGAGGATGTAGTGGCCGATCGGCGAATCCCGAAAGACGGCGGTATAGTTCTCGACACCGGCAAAGCCCGAGGGAATGCCGAAATAATTGCCGGCCGCCAGATCGCCCGATGGGCGGATCGACGTGACCGCAACGCCGATCAGGGGAAGAAGCCAAATGATGAGGGCGATCGGCAGAAGAACCTGATAGGCGGCCGACACCCATGGGCCCGATTTCTGGACAGGAGTTGGAAACATCAGGAATTCCTTTCCTGTCTCAGCATGCGAATAAGGAAGAATGTGATGAAGACCATCATGATCAGGAAGAGCACGACCGCGATGGCAGCGCCATAACCCATCCGGAATCCGTATTCGGAAAGCGCTTCTTCGTACATGTAATAGGAAAGGACGCGGCTCGAACCGTAAGGTCCGCCGGCCGTCATGACCGAAACGAGGTCAAAGGATCGAAGTGCGCCGATGACGGTCACCACCACCGCGATGAAGGTGGCCGGCCGAAGCTGCGGCAGGACGATGTTCCAGAACAGATGCCAGCCCTTGGCGCCATCCATGCGTCCTGCTTCGATCTGCTCCGGATTGATGTTGTTGAGGCCCGTCAGGTAGAGGATCATGCAATAGGCGATCTGCGGCCAGAGGCCGGCGGCGATGATGCCGTAGGTCACCAGGCGCTCGTCTGCGAGAATGGCGACCTGCGTCCCCGTCAGGGCCTGGATCAGCGCAGAGAATAGCCCGAAATTAGGAGCGTAAAACCACGTGAAAATCAGGCCGACGACCACCTGGCTGATCACGAATGGAAAGAAGAACAGTGATTTGTAAAGGCGAATGCCGGTGACGGTCTGGTTCAGGAACAATGCCGCAGCCAAGCCAGCCGGAACCGCCAGCAGATAAAGAACGAGCCATATGACGTTGTTCTCCAGCGACGTATAGAAGGCGTCGTCGGAGAGGAGTTCGACATAGTTCCCTAGTCCGATCCAGGTTTTGGGTCCCAGACCATCCCAGTCATGGAAACTGATCCATACGGATTGGAATACCGGGACGATCACATAGACCAGAAACATCAGGGCGCCTGGCGCAAGAAAAAGCCAAGGTGCAAATGTCCGCTGATTGCGTTTCCAGAACCCCGGTAGAGCGGGACTGCTCGTGCCCATCGTCTGCTCCTATACAAATGCGACGAAAAACGCTGCCGGACGGAATTAACATCCGGCAGCGCGGTATCTTCAGAACGAGTTATTTGTAAGCGTGAGCCCGGATCTTATCGAGGCGAGCCAGGATCGCATCGAGTTTGTCAGGCTTGACCATGAATTCCTGGAAGCCTTCCATGCCGGCCTTCGCCATATCGGCCGGGGCGTCGCGGTCGTAGAACTGCGCGAGAGCGTGGGCGTTCGCCAGCATCTCGAAACCAGCCTTCAGGAACTTATCGTCCGGCACGGTCGACTTGTTGTTGATCGGTAGCTGACCGAGCGTCTCGTTGATTTTCGTCTGGGCTTCAGGCGAGGCGAGATAGGCGAGGAACTTCTTGGCGTCTTCCTTGTTCTTCGCACCCGACGGAATGTGGAACGTGTCGGTCGGAGCCTCTTCAGAGACCGGCACCCCTGCGGTAATCTGCGGGAACGGAAGGAAGCCGATCTGGTCTTGCTTCAGTCCGCCATCCTTCATCGGGGCGACGGCGAAATTGCCCATCAGATACATGGCCGCCTTGCCTTGAACGAATTGCGGCATGGCGTCCTGCCAGTCGAGAGCTGCGTGGTTCTCGATGAAATAGCCCGGCTTTACCAGTTCTGCCCACTTGGCGAATACGGCTTTGACCCTCGGATCGGTGTAAGGCACCTTGCCTGCGGTCAGATCCATGTGGAATTCATAGCCGTTGACGCGCAGGTCGAGATAGTCGAACCAGCCGGCGGTCGGCCACAGGGCCTTCGTGCCGATCGTAAACGGTGTGATGCCTGCGCTTTTCAGCTTGGCGCATGCGGCCACCAGCTCGTCCCAGGTCTTTGGCGGGGTAATGCCTTTGTCCTTGAAGATATCGGCGCGGTAATAGATGCCCCACTGATAGTTGGTGTAGGGGACGCCCCACTGCTTTCCGTCGATCGTCATCGATGCGGCAGCAGACTTCAACTGGTCGTTCAGGCCGTTCGCTGCCCAAACGTCGCTGACATCGGCAAAGAGACCCGCTTTGACGAAGGGCGCCATGCGGTTGCCAGCATACCATGCCACGACGTCAGGCGCGTCGGCGGTCAGGAAGTTGCGGATCGCGGACTTGTAGCCTTCGTGGTCGAAATTGTTCCACTTAACCTTGATGTCCGGATTCTTCGCCTGAAAATCCGCAATCAGTTGTTCCATCGCCTTCTTCGGCGCCGGATCCGACTGGTCGGAATTGAGAACGATTTCGCCAGCGCATGCCGCCGATGCGACGAGCATGTAGCTGAATGCTATAGAGCCGATATTCTTCAATAGGGTCAATTGATCCTCCACAGACCTCATGGGCGTTGGCCGCCCGCGCACACGTCACTCCCGTGTACGGTGGTTGATATTCATCATCCAAATTCGTAGAGCTCTACCGCCATACGGAAGATCGCTTCCGGTTTTCTAAGATCGAGACCCCGCCAGAGCATCTTCCAATGTTGATCGAAGACGAGTCAGTTCCAGTTCACGATGGCCCGACGCGCCATCCGCTTGTCGTTTTCGGCGATCATCGCTTTTGCGCTGGAGAAAGGCTGGAGGTGCGGCGCATGAGCGGTCCGCACATGCACAGCCAGGTGGAGCTCAACTACGTCCTCGATGGACGCATCACATATTGGTTCGACGGCCGCAGGCTCCAGATTTCGCAGGGGCAGCTCTGCCTTTTCTGGGGAATGATCCCGCACCAAGTCGTCGAGGTGACGGAGCCTGCGAACTTCGTCTGCCTCTATGTCCCTATGTCCGTGCTCGTCAACATGCGTAGCATGGGGAGCTTTCGGGATGCTGTCTTCCGCGGCGGCCTGATAGAGGCGCAAAGCGTCAGGCCGCACGACCGCGAAGTGCTTCTCAGATGGCGCGATGAGCTGCTGTCGGGCGATCCGGAGCTGGAACAGATTGTCCGCGACGAGCTGGTCGCTCGCATACGGCGGATTGCGCGGGAGGGCTGGCTGGACTTGCGCGAGCAGGGGTCGGCAATTGCTGCATCGCGTAACCAAGATCCTGACCGACTGCCAAAGGTCGAGAAAATGATCCGCTTCATTGCCGAACATGCATTGGGCGAGATATCGGCCATCGATGTCGGATTGGCGGCCGGACTGCATCCAAACTACGCCATGTCGGTATTCAAGAAGACGGTCGGTCTTACCGTCAATCAGGCCATAACGCGCCATCGGCTGGATACGGCCCAATCCCTGCTGATCTCAAGCGACCTTCCGGTGGCCGCCGTCGCGTTCGAATCGGGATTTGGCTCGCTGTCCCGCTTCTATGAGGCCTTCGAAGAGCGTTTTTCGACAACTCCGGCGAGATATCGGAGCGGCTTCGGTCTGGTGAGCGCGAAGCCTGCTCCGGCCGCCTAGCTGTTCGAGGAGGCTGCCTCAGATCGAGCGGACAAATTCCGGCAGGGCCTCGAAGAGATCGGCGACGAGGCCGTAGTCGGCAATCTGGAAGATCGGGGCCTCTTCGTCCTTGTTGATGGCGACGATGACCTTACTATCCTTCATGCCGGCGAGATGCTGGATGGCCCCGGAAATGCCGCAGGCGATATAGAGCTGTGGTGCGACGACCTTGCCGGTCTGGCCCACCTGCCAGTCGTTCGGCGCATAACCGGCATCGACGGCAGCGCGGGATGCGCCGACGGCCGCCCCGAGCTTGTCGGCGACGGGAAGGATGACTTCCTTGAACTTTTCTGCCGAACCGAGCGCCCGGCCACCGGAGATGATGATCTTGGCAGACGTGAGTTCCGGACGGTCGGACGCCGACAGCGCATCGGCGACGAAGCTGGACAGGCCGGGATTGGCGACCGCCGGGATTACCTCGATCGCGGCCGAACCACCCTCTGCGGCAGAGGCGAAGGAAGCGGTGCGCACGGTGATAACCTTCTTGGCATCGGTCGACTGTACCGTCTGGATGGCATTGCCGGCATAGATCGGTCGCTTGAAGGTATCGGCGGAGACGACTTCGATGATCTCCGAGACCTGGGCGACATCCAGCAAAGCGGCGACCCGCGGCATGACATTCTTGCCGACCGAGGTGGCAGCCGTCAGGATGGTGTCATAGGAGCCGGCGAGCGCCACGATCAGATTGGCGAGCGGTTCGGCGAGGTTGTTGGCGAGGCTGGCATCGTCGGCCAGCAGTACCTTGGTAACACCGGCAAGCTTGGCCGCCTGCTCGGCAGCCGGCCTGGCGTCCCTACCTGCGACGAGGATGTGCACATCGCTTCCCGTTCCCTGGGCAATCTGGGTCGCCGCCGTCAGCGCCTTGGCGGTCTGGTCGGAAAGGTGGTTGCTGTCATGATCAGCCAGAAGAAGAATGGCCATGGGTCTTATCCTTTCCTGTCTTTAAAGCACGCCGGCTTCGGTCTTGAGTTTTTCGACAAGCTCGGCCACCGACTTGACCTTGACGCCCGCCTTGCGGCCCGACGGCTCCTCGGTCTTCAGCACCTTCAGGCGCGGCTCGGTGGAGACGCTGAAATCGGCCGGGCTCTTCTTGTCGAGCGGCTTCTTCTTTGCCTTCATGATGTTCGGCAGCGAGGCATAACGCGGCTCGTTGAGGCGCAGGTCCGTGGTCACCACCGCCGGCAGCTTGACCTCGATCGTCTGCAGGCCGCCATCGACCTCGCGGGTGACCTTGGCGCTTCCCTCACCGATCTCGATCTTCGAGGCAAACGTCGCCTGCGCCGAGCCCAAGAGGGCCGCCAGCATCTGGCCGGTCTGGTTGCTATCATCATCGATCGCCTGCTTGCCGACGATGATCAGACCCGGCTGTTCGGCCTCGGCCACGCCTTTCAGGATCTTCGCCACTGCCAGCGGCTCGACTTGATCGTCGGTCTCGACCAGGATGGCACGATCCGCCCCCATGGCCAGCGCCGTCCGCAGCGTCTCCTCGGCCTTGGCCGGACCGATCGACACCACCACCACCTCTTCGGCCTTGCCGGCCTCCTTCAGCCGCAGCGCTTCTTCGACCGAGATCTCGTCGAACGGGTTCATCGACATCTTCACATTCGCAAGCTCGACACCCGTGCCATCCGCCTTCACGCGGATCTTCACGTTGTAATCAACCACCCGCTTCACCGGGACGAGAATCTTCATCACATATTTCCTTATGCGAGCGTGTAGACGGTCTTGACCGAGGTATAGAATTCCGCTGCGTATCGGCCCTGTTCACGCGGCCCATAGGACGAGCCTTTTCGTCCGCCGAATGGTACGTGGAAGTCGACACCGGCGGTTGGAAGGTTGACCATCACCATTCCGGCCTCCGAGTTTCGTTTGAAATGGGTCGCATATTTCAGGCTGGTCGTCGCAATGCCGGAGGACAGGCCGAAATTGGTGTCATTTGCGACCGCAAGTGCCTCCTCGTAGTCCTTCACCCTGATGACTGCAGCGACAGGGCCAAATATTTCTTCGCGCGCAATCCGCATCTGATTGGTGGCTTCGGTGAACAAGGCCGGCTGCAGATAGAAGCCGGGCGTGCTTCGTTCCAGTTGCTCGCCACCGAATGCAAGCTTTGCGCCTTCCCGACGCCCGATATCGATATATTCCACATCCTGCTTCAATTGGCTTTCGTCGACGACCGGGCCGATATGAGTGCCGCCCTTGAGGGCATCATCAATAACGAGTCCCTTCATGCGTTCCGTCAACGCGGCGACAAAGCGGTCATGGATGCCTTCCGTCACGATCAGGCGGGAGGACGCGGTGCAGCGCTGGCCTGTCGAGAAAAAGGAAGAGTTGGCGGCTGCTTCGACGGCGACGGAAAGGTCTGCATCGTCCAAAACCACAAACGGATTTTTGCCGCCCATCTCGAGCTGGAACTTCCTGTTATGCTCGATGGACGACAATGCGACGCGTTTGCCGGTCCCTACCGATCCGGTGAATGTCAGAGCGTTCACGTCGGGGCTGTCGAGCATGGTTTGCCCAACCACGCTGCCGCGGCCCATGACCAGATTGATGACACCGGCTGGCGCGCCGGCACGATGAATGATGTCGACGAGCGCCCAGGCGCAACCCGGCACCAGGTCGGCCGGTTTCAAGACGACGGTGTTGCCGTAAGCTAGTGCCGGAGCGATTTTCCAAGCGGGAATCGCAATTGGAAAGTTCCAGGGTGTAATCACCCCGACGACACCAACCGGTTCACGGGTGATCTCGACACCGATGCCGGGCCGAACCGAAGGAAGGATTTCGCCTGAAAGCCGCAGCACTTCACCGGCAAAGAAATCGAAGATCTGTCCCGCGCGGGTCACCTCTCCAATCGCCTCGGGAAGAGTCTTGCCTTCCTCTTGGGCGAGGAGCCGGCCAAGTTCTTCCTTCCGGGCCACGATTTCGTCGCCCGTCTTCTTCAAGACGGCATGACGCTCCAGGATCGGCGAACGCGACCAGGCTGGGAACGCCGTCTTTGCCGCAGCGATCGCGGCCCTGGTATCATCAGCGCTCGCGCGAGCATATTCCCCGACACTCTCGTTGGTGTTGGATGGGTTGATGTTTGCAGACGCGTCGCCCGCAACCCATTCACCGGCAATCAGATTCTTGTGCAGCATGGAGATGGTTCCGTTCAATGCAGTCCGAGATAGGCCTTGCGGACTTCCTGGTTGTCGAGAAGAGAGGCGCTCTCGCCGGAAAGGTGGATCTTCCCGTTCACCATGACATAGGCTCGCTGCGAGAGCTTGAGCGCGTGATTGGCATTTTGCTCGACCAGAAAGATCGTCTTGCCCATGGATGCGATCTCGCGCAGCACCTCGAATACGCGCTTGACCACGAGAGGCGCCAGTCCGAGCGAGGGCTCGTCGAATAGGATCAATTCGGGGCGAGCCATCATTGCCCGGGCAATTGCGAGCATCTGTTGTTCACCGCCCGACATCGTGCCGGCCGTCTGGTTGCGACGTTCCTTGAGGCGAGGAAAGAGTTCGAACATGGTCGTTCGATCGTCCTCGAAATAGGCCATTCCGATGGGTGTCGTGCCCATCATCATGTTCTCTTCCACGGTCATTTCCTGATAGATCTGGCGACCTTCCGGAACGAGCGCGATGCCGCGGCGGGAAATCCTGTTCGTCGGTATGCGCGAGATGTCCTCGCCACGATGTAAAATCCTGCCGGAAGAGGCGCGCGGCGCGCCGAAAATCGATGATAGCAATGTTGTTTTGCCTGCCCCGTTTGCGCCGATCAGGCTGACGATCTCGCCTTCGAAAATGTTGACATCAACCGCTTTCAGGGCTTCGACCGGGCCGTAATGAGCATGGACGGCAACAAATTCCAGAAGCGGTATCTTTATACCGGAAGGCTGGCTCATGCTTGCACCTCCTCTTCACTGACACCCAGATAGGCCGCAACCACGGCGGGATCGTTGGCGACATGCGCGGGCGTGCCGTCGGAGATGACCTCTCCATGGTCGAGTACGACGATATGATTGGAAATGCGCATGACCAGGCTCATGTCGTGCTCGATGACGAGAACTGTTTGGCCGTGTTCGTTGCAGAGCCGTTGTATGACCTCGGACAGATCCCGTGTTTCGGAGGGATTGAGGCCGGCGGCGGGTTCGTCGAGGCAGATCAGCCTCGGCGCAGTGCACATCGCCCGAGCGATCTCGAGCCGTCGCTGGCGACCGTAAGGAAGCTCGGCCGCGAGGCGATTGGCATCCTCGACTAGGCTCATCTGCTCGAGCCAATAGTAGGCGCGATCCACCGCTTCGCGTTCTGCTCTTCGGAACCCCCGGGTGAAAAAGACGCCGCTCAGAAGATTGTTGCGTGTCGCAAGGTGCTGAGCGACGAGGAGATTTTCGACGACCGACATCTCCTTGAACAGACGGATGTTCTGAAATGTCCTCGCGATGCCGGCGCGCGTTACGAGATGCGAGCCGCCGGAAATCGGTTTTGTGACCAGTTCGCCGACGTCCTCTGCACCATTAGTTCCGTTCAGGACGATCCGGCCCTCGCTTGCGCGATAGAACCCGGTAATGCAGTTGAACATCGTCGTTTTGCCGGCTCCGTTGGGGCCGATCAGCGCCGTAATCGAACCTCGTTCGACGCGGAAGCTGACATTGCGGTTGGCGATGATGCCGCCAAAACGCATCGTGACATTTTGAACGTCCAGTATGGGCTCACTCATCGTCTCGCCTCCAATTGGGTCTGGAGGGGCATTTCGGCGCTGCTCGCTTCCATCCTGGTGCTCGGGAAGAATGCCGGGCGTTTGATACGAACCAGGCCGCGCGGCTTCCAAATCATCATCACGACCATGAGGACGCCGAACGCCAGAACGCGATATTCCGCGAACTCTCGCAGCATTTCCGGCAGGACGGTCAGCACGAGAGCGGCAAGGATGACGCCGATGGTTGATCCAAGGCCGCCAAGGACAACGATGGCAAGGATGAGGGCCGATTCGAAGAAGGTGAAGGACGTCGGATTGACGAAGCCTTGGTGGACGGCGAAGAAGACACCGGCAAGCCCGCCAGTCGATGCGCCGAGCATGAAGGCGGTGAGCTTCGTGAAGACGTGGTTTACCCCAAGCGAGCGGCAGGCGATCTCATCTTCGCGCAGCGCTTCCCACATGCGCCCAAGCGGCATGACGCGAAGCCGCTCGACTACATAGATGACCATGCAGACGGCAAGGAAAAGTACGAGGTAGATGAACCAGAACTTGTAGTCCGCGCTGTAAGGAATGCCTAAATATTCATGGAGCGGAACGCCGCCCTGTTTTGCGGTGCGGGTGAATTCCAGGGCGAGGATTGTCGGCGGCGGAACGGGAGCGCCGTTTGGACCTCCGGTGAAATCGCCCCAATTGTTCAATATGAGACGGATGATCTCGCCAAACCCCAGCGTCACGATGGCAAGATAGTCGCCGTGCATCTTCAGCACGGGAAACGCAAGGATCATCCCGCAGAGCCCGGCCAGGAACGGCGCTATGATCAAAGCAGTCCAGAATCCGAAGCCGACATATTGCGAGCCAAGCGCAAGCAGGTAAGCGCCGACCGCGTAAAAGGCCACAAATCCAAGATCAAGCAGACCTGCGAGGCCTACGACGATATTCAATCCCAGGCCGAGCAGGCAGTAGATCAGCGCCAGTATGGCGACGCCGAGAAAGTACTTGTCCGCGACGAAGGGGAGGCTCAGTCCTGCAAGGAACAGGACAGCGAGAAGCAGCACCGGCGATTTTTCCTTGCCGGTCATGACCGTGACGCCGGCATTATTTCCGGCAAAGCGTTGCCTGAATCCCTTGCCCAATCTGCTGGACTGGAAAACCGAGATCGCAAGACGTCCAAGCGTGACGATTGCCGCCAATGTGACCGCACGCATCAGTTGGTTTTGGAAGGAGAAGCCCTCCAGAACCAGTCCGGAGATCGGGCCGAACAGAACGATGCAAACGGTAAATGTGAGAAGCGCTTCCTTGGCAAGCGCAACTAGCCTGTGGGGTTTCATGTTGCCTGGCTCCTCATTTAGACTTTCTGGATTTCCGGGCGGCCCAGAAGGCCGGAGGGACGGAAAAACAGCAGGATGATGAGCAGCGCGAAGGCAAAGACGTCCTTGTAGTCGGTACTGACGTAACCGGCGAAAAGGGCTTCTGTTAATCCAAGCAGCACTCCGCCCAGCACAGCACCCGGCAGCGATCCGATCCCGCCGAGAACGGCGGCGGTGAACGCCTTGATACCCATGACGAAGCCGATGAAGAAATTGAACGATCCGTAATTGAAGGTGACCAGCGTTCCGCCGACAGCGGCAGTCGCCGCACCGATAACGAAGATCGTCGAGATGATGCGGTCGGTATTGACGCCAAGAACGGCCGAGATGCGGATATTCTGCTGGGTCGCCCGGCATTCGCGCCCAATTCGCGTGTAGTTGATCACGTAGGTCAGAATTCCCATGGCGATCAATGAGGCGAACAGGATCACGGTCTGCATATAGGTGATCTGCGCAAAATGGGTGTCATCGCCGAAGCGGAACGCGCCTTGAATGAGGGTCGGCACTCCCTGGTCTCGCGCACCCTGAGCGATCTGGACATAGCTCTGCAGCATGAGCGATATTCCGATCGCCGAGATGAGTGGCGCGAGCTTGGTCGAGCCGCGCAGCGGCCGATAGGCGACACGTTCGATCGTCCAGCCATAGACGGCGGTGATGGCGCAGCTAATGACGAGCACCGTGATCAGCGCGAACGGAACGGATTGAACGCCGAAGAAGCCGAGCACCGCCAGGACGATAGCGGCAATGTAGGCAGAGACCATGTAGACGTCGCCATGGGCGAAGTTGATCATGCGGATGACACCATAGACCATGGTGTATCCCACGGCGATCAGGCCGTAGATCGTCCCCAGCGTAATGCCGTTGAACAACTGTTGAACCAGGATGTAAAAGTCCATGGCGAACCCCTCTTATGTTTTTTAGGGCATGGATGAGCGCGCCGGACCGATGACCCGGCGCGCAGGCAAAGCTGCCTTACTTCACGAGAACGGGGGTTCCCTTGTCGTCGAAGTTGTAGAAGACGAACTTGAAGTCCTTGATGTCGCCCTTCTTGTCCCACGTGACCTTGCCGATCGCGGAATCAACGGTGTTGGTGCGCAGCCAAGCGGCCTGAGCCTTCAGGTCTTCGCCGGCCTTGAGCGCGGCAACGATTGCCTGAGCGTTCGCGTAGCCATAGAGGACATAGTTTGCCGGGGTGATGTTCGCCTTCTTCAGCGCATCCTGAACGCCCTTCGTGGAGGGATCTTCCAGCGGATCGGGTGTCGCCGAGTAGTAGACGTTCTTCAGGTTCGCCGGGCCGCCGGCGGCGGAGACAAGTTCCGCCTGGGCGAAGGCATCGCCGGTGACGAATACGACATCGACACCCTGTTCCTTAAGCTGGCGAACAAGCGGACCGCCTTCCGGGATGAGGCCACCAAAGTAGACCGCGTTTGCGCCGGAGCTCTTGATTTTGGTGACAAGCGCGTTGAAGTCGCGCTCGCCGCGCGTCAAGCCTTCATAAAGGACCGGCTTGATGCCGCGTGCTTCGATGGTCTTCTTGACTGCATCCACCAGGCCCTGACCGTAGGTATCCTTGTCGTGGATGAGAGCGATCTTGTCACGCTTGAGCGTATCCAGAATGAAGCTGCCGGCGACGACAGCCTGCTGGTCGTCACGACCGCAGCCACGGAACAGATTGTCAAAACCGCGATCGGTAACCGTAGGGTTGGTCGAGGACGGCGTCATTTCCAGAATGCCGGCATCGTTATAGACCTCGGATGCCGGGATTGTGCTGGACGAGCAGAAATGTCCGATCACGGCGTTTACTTTGTCCTGATCGACGAAGCGGTTGGCAACCGCGACGGCCTGCTTGGGTTCGCAGGCGTCATCGCCCTTCACCAGCTCGATCTTTTTGCCGTTGATGCCGCCGGCAGCATTTACGTCATTGATATAAGCCGACACCCCGTTGAACACCTGTTCGCCGAAGGTGGCGTTTGCGCCCGTGAATGGTCCGGCGACGCCGATCTTGATCGTGTCTGCCGCCAAGGCGTTGGAGAAGAGCAGGGCGGACGTGAGCATGGTCGCCGTCAAGAGCCTGGAAATCGATTTCATGGAATTTTCCCTCTGGTTGAAGCTACTTCGTTCAGGTTGATCAGATGCGGGTTCAGCCCGCATTCGCATGTTATTGAATCGAGGAACTGCCTAATTTTATTAGGTAATTCTCGCTTTTTGGAGTTCGGGGCTTGGCGCTTTTCGCAGCGTTTTTAGCCCCCTTCCCAGTTGACAGTTATATGATAAGGGACATATACGAAGAACGTCAAGCGGAAATGTTGCGGCACCGCTTGTCGTGGAGGAGAATGCTCAGACGCACGGCCGCATGGTTGCGGTCTCAACCGGATCTGACGCTTCGGGCGGAAGACAAAAGTGGGGAACAAACTGGTGAACAACGCACCACGAAACTGCCGGGTCGGCGTCGACATCGGCGGCACCTTTACCGATATCGCGCTCGATCTGGGTGGCGCGCTTCACTCGACGAAGGTTTTGACGGATTACACGGCGCCCGAGCGCGCGATCCTGAAGGGTGTGAGGGCTGTCGCCGACATGGCGGGCATTGCGCTTTCAGAGATAGACATTCTCATTCACGGCACGACCCTTGCCACCAATGCGCTGATTGAGCGGCGCGGCGCGAAGACTGCCTTCGTGACGACGGAGGGTTTTCGTGATGTGCTGGAAATGCGCACCGAGAACCGTTTCGAGCAATATGACCTCAATATTTCCCTGCCGCCGGCCCTCATTGCGCGCGCCGATCGCTTCGTGGTGCGTGAGCGCATCGATGCGTCGGGCAAGGTTCTCCTGGTGCTGGACGAGGCATCGGTGGCGGTTGTCGTCGAAAAGATCGCTGAGGGCGGCTATGAGAGCGTCGCCATCGGCTTCATCCACGCTTATGTGAATGGCGCGCATGAGGTTGCCGTCCGCGACGCCATCCTGAAGCGTCTTCCGAATGTCTCGGTGTCGATCTCATCCGAGGTCTCGCCGCAGATGCGCGAGTTCGAGCGCTTCAATACGGTTTGTGCCAATGCTTATGTAAAGCCGGCGATCAAATCCTACCTCGATCGCCTCGTCGTCTCGCTGAAGGACATCGGCGTCGGTTGCCCGGTCTTCATGATCCATTCCGGCGGCGGCATCGTGTCCGTCGAAAGCGCCTCGGAATTTCCAGTGCGACTGGTCGAATCCGGCCCCGCCGGCGGCGCGATCTTCGCGGCTGATATTGCCCGTCATCACGGTCTCGACGCGGTTCTTTCCTTCGACATGGGCGGCACCACCGCCAAGATTTGCCTGATCGAGAACCAGGTTCCCAAGACGGCCAAGACTTTCGAGGTCGCGCGCACCTATCGTTTCCGCAAGGGTTCGGGCATGCCGATTTCCATCCCGGTCGTCGAAATGGTGGAGATCGGTGCGGGTGGCGGTTCGATTGCCTCCGTTGACGGCATGCGGCAAATCCGCGTCGGACCGCATTCGGCAGCGTCCGAACCTGGCCCTGCCTGCTATCAGCGCGGCGGCAAGAACCCCACGGTGACAGATGCCGACCTTATCCTCGGCAAGCTCGATCCGGAAAATTTCGCCGGCGGCGCCATCCGTCTTTCCATCGATGCGAGCCGCAGGGCGATGAGCGACGATATCGGATCGGTCATCGCGCTCGATCCGGAAGCGGCGGCTTACGGAACCTGCGAGATGGTGGATGAGAACATGGCCAATGCCGGCCGTGTTCACACCGTCGAGAACGGCAAGGACATTTCCGATTTTACGATGATCACCTTCGGCGGCGCGGGGCCGCTGCATGCGGCGCGCCTGTGCGAGAAGATGGGCATTTCCACTTTCCTTGTGCCTCCCGGCGCTGGCGTGGGCTCCGCCATCGGCTTTCTCAAAGCGCCGTTCGGCTACGAGTCCGTGCGCAGCGCCGTCTTCAATCTTTCGAGCTTCGATTTCGCCGAAGCCAACCGGTTGCTGGAATCCATGAAGGCCGAAGCCCTCGGCTTCGTTGAAGGTGGTCTCGACAAGGGCGCACCGACCATCGAGCGCACCCTGTTCATGCGTTATGCGGGGCAGGGCTGGGACATTCCGGTGGCGCTTGAAGACGACCGGTTTGATGCGGCCAGCGCCAAAAAGATCACCGCTCTGTTCGAAAGGGAGTACGAGCGCTTCTTCGGCCGTGCAATCGAAGGCCTCGATATCGAGATCGTAAGCTGGTCGGTCAAGGCAAGCTCGCCGCTTCCGCCGGTTGACCGCGTTCCGCCGATCGCTGAAGGCAGCGTCGTCAAGCCGAGCCAAACCCGCCGCCTGTTCGAAGCTTCGCAGGGCTCTTATCTCGAAGCTGGCATTCACGAGCGCACGAGCCTGAAGCCCGGCGACGTGGTCAAAGGCCCCGCTGTCATCGTGGAGCGCGAAACCTCCACGGTTCTCACCTCTTCCTTCAAGGCAATCGTCCAGAACGATGGCTGCCTCCTCGTAACGCGGCTTTGAGGATAGCTACATGAACCAATCCATGATCGATATCCATATGCAGGTCATGTGGAACCGCCTGATCTCCGTCGTCGAGGAACAGGCGCAGACGCTGATCCGCACGGCCTTCTCCACCTCCGTCCGCGAAGCGGGCGACCTGTCCGCCGGCGTCTTTGACCTGGATGGTCGCATGCTCGCGCAGGCCGTCACCGGCACGCCGGGCCATGTCAACGCAATGGCGGAATCCGTCGCCCATTTCATCCGTGACATCGGCCCGGAGAACATCTTTGAAGGTGATGTCTACATCACCAACGACCCGTGGAAGGGAACCGGTCATCTGCACGACATCACCGTCGTGACGCCTTCCTTTCACCATGGCAAACTGGTCGGATATTTTGCCTCCACTGCCCACGTTGTCGACGTCGGCGGACGTGGCTTCGGGCCGGATGCGCGCGAGGTCTATGAAGAGGGTATCTTCATCCCGATCATGAAGTTCTTCGAGCGCGGAGAGCTGAACCGGACGCTGATCCACATTGTCCGCAACAATGTCCGTGAAAGCGACAAAGTGGTCGGCGACTTTCACGCACTTGCCGCCTGCAACGAGACCGGCCATCGCCGGCTCATCGACATGCTGACGGAATTCAATCTGGAAGACCTGTCGATGATCGGCGGCTTCATCCTCAAGCACAGCCGCGAGGCCACGCTGGAGCGGTTGAGAAACCTTCCGCACGGTTCATGGAACTACAGCCTCGATCTCGACGGCTATGACGAGCCGGTGCATCTGGCCGCAAAATTGACCATCGGCCCGGATGGCGTCGTAGTGGATTTCGATGGCACATCGGGCATGAGCAAGTTCGGCATCAACGTGCCGCTGGTCTATGCGAAGGCCTATGCCTGCTACGGCATCAAATGCGTCGTCGCGCCGGAAATTCCGAATAACGCGGCCTCCCTCGCTCCGTTTGACGTCGTTGCGCCGGAAGGCTGTATCCTCAACGCGAAGCGCCCGGCTCCGGTCGCTGTCCGTCACGTGCTCGGGCATTTCGTCCCCGATCTCGTTCTGGGGGCGCTTCATCAGGCGCTTCCCGGACAAGTGCCTGCCGAAGGTGCAAGCGCCCTCTGGAACTTGCATATGAGCGTGCGACCTGTTTCCGATCAGATCGGCGGCAAGGGTGCCGAAATCCTGATGTTCAATTCCGGCGGGTCCGGCGCACGCGCCTCGCTGGACGGGCTCAACGCAACGGCCTTCCCGAGCGGCGTCCATACCATGCCGATCGAGGCGACCGAAAATGTCGGCCCGGTCATCGTCTGGCGCAAGGAGCTGCGCGAGGGGTCCGGTGGCGCAGGCGCTCAGCGCGGCGGTCTCGGTCAGATGATCGAGATCGAAGCGGCCGAAGGTTACAGCTTCCGTTTCTCGGCGATGTTCGACCGGCTCAATCATCCGGCTCGCGGCCGCGACGGCGGACTTGATGGCGCATCGGGCGGCGTTTCGCTTGACGACGGCACGATGCTGAAGGGCAAGGGCCTGCAATTCGTGCCGGAAGGCCGGCGCCTCGTTCTGTCGCTGCCGGGCGGTGGCGGCTATGGCGATCCTGCCGAGCGCCCGGCCG
This sequence comes from Rhizobium sp. CB3171, assembly GCF_029714265.1. NCBI lineage: Bacteria > Pseudomonadati > Pseudomonadota > Alphaproteobacteria > Hyphomicrobiales > Rhizobiaceae > Rhizobium > Rhizobium sp. CB3171. Next base: position 233,617 of record NZ_CP121653.1, read on the forward strand.
AGGCCGTCGAGCACGATCTCAAGCACGGCTATATCACCAAAGAACAGGCCGCAGCCTACGGCAACGGCGGCACCCGGGGAGGGCAGGCATGAACATGATTGCATTCGAAAGCAGCCGCACGGCCACCATCAAGTCGTCGCCGTCTATGGCGGTTTCCCTCGCCGCCAAGGCGATGCGGGCAAGGGGCGAGCATGTCGTCGATCTCTCGCTCGGAGAACCGGATTTCGATACTCCCGCCCACGTAGTCGAAGCCGCGATCGAGGCTATGCGCAAAGGGATCACCCGCTATACGGCCCCGGACGGCCTGCCGGAGCTGCGCCAAGCAATCGTTGCCAAGTTCAAGCGCGAGAACGGCCTGGACTACGCAATGGACGAGATTTCCATCGGCAACGGAGCCAAACAGATCCTCTTTAACGCCTTCCTCGGCACGCTCGAGCCGGGCGATGAAGTGGTCGTTCCCGCACCCTATTGGGTTTCCTACACCGACATCGTCATTCTGCATGGCGGGACGCCCAAGGTTGTCCCTTGCGGAGTGGAAGACGCCTTCAAGATCACGCCGGAACGGCTGGAGGCGGCAATCACCCCCAAGACGCGTTGGTTCCTATTCAACTCGCCGTCCAATCCTACAGGCGCAATCTACACGGCGGAGGAACTGAAAGCGCTCGGCGACGTATTGGCGCGCCATCCGCGCGTTGCGATCATGTCCGACGAAATCTACGAGCATATCGTCTGCGGCGATGTGCCGTTTACGTCCTTCGCCGTGGCGTGTCCGGCTCTCAAGGACCGTACCTTGATCATCAATGGGGTATCTAAGGCCTATGCCATGACGGGCTGGCGGCTCGGTTACGCCGCAGGCCCAAAGGATCTCACCAAGGTGCTGAACAAGCTTCAGTCCCAGAGCACAACATGTCCCTCTTCGGTCACGCAATATGCAGCCGCGGCCGCACTCAACGGTCCGCAGGATTTCGTGAGGAAAGCTGTCGAGGAATACAAGGCGCGCGGCGATCTCGTTGCACGGGGCTTCGGCGCCATTCCCGGACTTGAAGTGCGCGCGCCGGAGGGAGCATTTTATCTCTTCCCCAAATGTGCTCCCTATATCGGCAAGACGGCGCCTGACGGGACGAAAATCACCAACGACACGGCGCTGGCATCCTACCTCCTCACGGAGGGCAAAGTCGCCACCGTGCCGGGCGCTGCTTTCGGCGTCGAACCCTATATTCGCCTGTCTTTCGCAACGTCTCGCGAAAACCTCTCCCTTGCCATCGAACGGACAGCGGACGCGCTGGCCAAGCTTCGCTAATCAGGACGAATTCTCATGACCGACTACAAACGCACGCTTCTGACCGGCGCCGCCGGCGCTCTTGGAACCCAGCTCCGTAAATCCGGAACGAAGCTTGGGAAGATCGTTCGGCTTTCCGCGCGCAATTCCTGCGAAAACCTCGAGCCGCATGAAGAGGATTTTCCAGCAGACCTCGCTGATTTCGATGCGGTTTCCAGGGCCGTCGAGGGCTGTGAAGCCATCATCCACATGGGCGGCCAGGGCCTGGAAGCACCCTGGAAGACCATTCTCGATGCCAATATCGTCGGCAGCTACAACATCTACGAGGCGGCGCGTCAGCACGGCGTCAAGCGCATCATCTATGCCAGCTCCGTTCACGCCATCGGTTTTTATGAGCGAACCGAGACCATCGACGGCAACGTGCCGACCCGCCCCGACAGCCTTTATGGCGTGTCGAAGACGTTCGTCGAGAATCTTGGCCGGTATTATTTCGACAAGTTCGGCATCGAAACCGTGAGCCTGCGCATCGGCTCGTCCTTCCCGGAGCCGACCGACCGCCGTCATCTCATCACCTGGCTTTCCTATCGCGATTGCCGTCAGCTCGTTGAAAAGAGCCTGTCGGCAGAGCGCGTCGGCTTCATGGTTGCCTATGGAATGTCCAACAATAGCCGAGCGTTCTGGGATAATCGCACGGCGGCATCCCTTGGTTACAAGCCGGAAGACAGCGCCGACGACTACGTGGAAAAAGTGTTCGCAAAGACCAAGCAAGGCGATCCGAACGATCCCGCGGTGCGCTTCCAGGGCGGTAGCTTCGCGGCGGCTGGTCACTATGAAGACGAACACAAGTGAGGCGAGCCGATGCAAGCTTCCAGATCTGCATATGACGTGATCATTGTCGGGGGCGCAGTCGTCGGCAGCTCCGCAGCCTATTTTCTCGCGACCAATCCCGATTTCAAAGGATCGGTCCTCGTGATTGAAAAGGACTGGACCTATCAGCGCTCGGCAACGGCGCTGTCTTCCAGCTCCATCCGCCACCAGTTCTCGAATGCGATCAACGTTAAGGTCTCGCAGTTCGGCACGGAATTCATCCGCTATTTCAAGGAAAATGTCGCCGTCGATGACGACACCCCCGAAATCGGCTTCCACGAAGCGGGCTATCTTTTCCTGGCCGAAGACGAGCGTGGCGAACAGGTCCTGCGCCGTAATCATGAAACACAAATCTCCTGCGGGGCGGAAGTAACGCTTCTCGATCCGGAAGGCTTGGGCCGGCGATTTCCCTGGCTTAATCTCGAAGGATTGACGCTCGGCAGCACCGGCGAGCGCGGCGAAGGCTGGTTCGACAGCGTCGGCCTGCTGCAGGGCTTTCGAAAGAAAGCGCGCTCGCTCGGGGTCGAATACATCGAAGACGAAGTCGTCGCCGTCAACAAGGAGGGAGACCGCGTCGTTTCCGTATCGACGAAGAGCGGCCAGACGATCGCCTGCGGCACGATGGTCAATACGTCCGGTACCAACGGCAAGAAGGTCGCGCGGATGGCCGGGCTCGACGTTCCCGTGGAGCCACGCCGTCGCTCTCTATTCGTTGTCGACTGCCGCACGCCCTTGCAGGGTAAAGTTGGCCTGACCATCGATCCGACCGGCGTTTTCTTCCGCCCGGAAGGCAAGTTCTATCTGATGGGCACCTATCCGAAGCACGATCCGGAAGTAGATCCGAACGATTTCGACGTCATGCATGACGAGTTTGACGAGGAAATCTGGCCGATCCTTGCAAACCGCGTGCCTGCCTTCGAAGCGATCAAGGTGGTCAACTCCTGGGCCGGTCATTACGACTATTGCACCCTCGATCACAACGTCGTTCTCGGACCCCACACGGACGTCAAAAACTTTCTCTTCGCCAACGGCTTTTCGGGCCACGGTTTGCAACAGTCGCCTGCGATGGGCCGGGGCCTGTCGGAGCTCATCACCTATGGGGGTTTCAAGACGCTCGATCTTGCGCCTTTCGGCTACGAACGGGTGGTAGCGAACCGACCCTTCCTCGAAGACGCCGTCATTTAACGAACAAGATAAGGGAACCCCATGAGGTACGAAACTTCAAAGCGCAGCGGCGGCCAGGTTCTGGTCGATGCCCTGCGGATCCACGGCGTCGATCGCGTGTTCGGTGTGCCGGGCGAAAGCTATCTTGCCGCGCTCGATGCTTTTCATGACGCAGAAGGTGCCATCGAATTCGTCATCTGCCGTCAGGAGGGCGGGGCGTCCTATATGGCGGAAGCCTATGGCAAGATGACGGGCAAGCCCGGCATCTGCTTCGTCACCCGCGGCCCGGGCGCAACGAACGCTTCCATCGGCGTGCACACTGCCTTCCAGGACTCCACGCCGATGATCCTGTTCATCGGCCAGGTGGCGCGTGACCAGATGGAACGTGAAGCCTTTCAGGAGATCGATTACCGGCGCATGTTCGGTCAGATGGCGAAGTGGGTGGTTGAGATCGAGGATGCGGCCCGCATTCCCGAATTGATCAGCCAGGCATTCCATCGCGCTGTCAACGGGCGCCCCGGCCCGGTGGTTGTGGCACTGCCGGAAGACATGCTGACCGACATGGTCGACGTTGCCGACACGCCGGCCTACCGGCGCGTCGAGGCCTATGCCGGCGAGCCGCAATTGCAGGAATTGCAGGCACTCCTGTCCAAGGCCAAGCGTCCGATGGCCATCGTCGGTGGCGGTGGCTGGACGCAACAGGCGGTGGCGGATCTGAAAAGCTTCTCGGAAACTTTCAGCCTGCCGATCGCAGCCTCCTTCCGCTGCCAGGACCTCTTCGACAACACGCATCCGAATTATGCCGGCGACCTCGGGCTGGCGGCGGGGCCGAACCTGATTCAGCACGTTAAAGACTGTGACCTGCTGATCTCGATCGGTGCCCGTCTCGGCGAAATGACCACCGGCGCGTATAGTTTGATCGACATTCCGGTTCCGAAGCAGACGCTTGTCCATATTCACCCCGGTGCGGAAGAACTGGGTCGCGTCTACCACGCGACATTGCCGATCAACGCCAGTGTCGCGGGCTTCTTGGCCCAGGCGGTGAAGCTCAAGCCTGCAGCGGCACCCGCCTGGACCGATTGGACGGCGGCGGCGCATGCCGACTATCTGGAAAACCTCAAGCATCCGCAGGTTCCGGGTCCTGTCCAGATGGGCGCTGTAATGGAATGGCTGCGCGGCCACCTGAAACCGGACGCGATCCTGACGATGGGGGCAGGCAATTATACCGCCTGGGCGCACCGCTTCTATCAGTACCGTACCTTCCGAACCCAGCTTGGTCCGACCAATGGCTCGATGGGTTACGGTGTCCCGGCTGCGGTCGCCGCGAAGATCACTGATCCTTCGCGAACTGTCGTGGCCTTCGCCGGCGACGGATGTTTCTTGATGAACGGACAGGAGCTGGCGACCGCCATGCAATATGACGCACGCGTCATCTTCCTCGTCATCAACAACGGCATGTACGGAACAATTCGCATGCATCAGGAGCGCAACTATCCCGGCCGTGTGTCAGGCACCCGGCTGACGAACCCGGATTTTGCCTCGCTGGCCCGGTCCTATGGGCTGCACGGCGAAACCGTGGAGGTGACGGAGGATTTCGCCGGCGCCTTCGAACGTTGTGAAGCATCGGGCAAGCCGAGCCTGATCGAAATCCGGATCGATCCGGAAGCGCTGACGCCGAAGATGAGCCTTACGCAAATTCGCGATCAGGCAATCGCACAGGGCAAATAAAAGACGATGCGCCGCCCGGCAAACGGGCGGCGCAGGCCACTTTTTCTCCGCTACTGCTCCGTTTCGCTGCTCACAGGCTCATCGAGCAGCGCGCGATAGCGATTGAGGCTTTCTTCCAGATGGGTTGCCAGCGCGCTTTTTGCCGCCTTGGGATCGCCCTGAGTAATGGCGGATAAAATGGCGGCGTGTTCCTTGTTGATCTTCTTCAGATAGGTGCCGTAATTGCGTGCGGATTGCCGATGCTTCAGCAGCAGATCGAAGTTAATCCTCTCGATCACCGCTTCCAGAAAGTTCGGGAAATGTGGATTGCGGGTGGCGCGCGCAATGGCAAGGTGAAATTCGAAATCAGCGCGCGCTTCGACTTCCGCATCTTCCGTTGCAAGCGTTTCCAGCCGATCGTAGGCGCGTGCGATCTCAGCAAGAGCTTCCGGCGTACGCCGCGTAGCGGCAAGCGCGACGGACTGCATCTCCACACCAAGCCGGAGTTCGAGGATCTGCATGGCCGAGCGGATGTCCTCGATGCGGCCGATCTCGAAATTGAGGGCCTTGGCATCCTTTTCGCTCACATAGACGCCGGCGCCCTGACGCGCCGTGACCCGGCCTCCCACCTTCAGGGAGGTGAGCGCCTCGCGAATGACGGTCCGGGAAACGCCGAACTCTTCGCAAAGCTGCGCGCTTGACGGAATCTTCTCGCCGGGCGCATAAAGACCGGAATCGATGCGCTCACTGAGTTTCGCAACAACGATTTCCGCGAGATTTCCCCGTTGCGTGATGATCGACACCTGATTTGCTCCGATTTTCCTGGGCCGAATTTAGCACATATCACATATCATGCCACATTTGATCGCGGCATGGTCGTGCTAATCTGCAATTATTTCATTCAGCACTTCAAACGGATGCGAGATTCTTTTGTGATCTATCTGCTTGACTTGAGACCGGCATGAATAACCTGTGGCCATCAGCATGTTGGTTTTATCCTCGGCTTCAATCTCGCGTTTCCAGCTCATTGCATAAAGCCGCTCCGAGATGGCGCGGTTGCGCGCTTCATGGCCGAAGGTGCCTGCCATGCCACAGCAGCCGACGTCAGCCGTCTGAAGTTCGATGCCTAACCTTCCGAACACCGCTTTCCATTGCCCCAGGGAAGCGGGCGCGTTCGTGCGTTCCGTACAATGGGCCAGCAATCGGAAGCTCTTGCCTTCGGCGGTCGATGGCAGGGTGCCTAGCCTGTCGACATTGGCCGTTAGCCATTCCTGCGGCAAGAGGACGGTTGCCTTCAGCTTCGCACCGACCGCGCTTTTGTATTCGCTGCGATAGGCAAGTGTCATCGACGGATCAAGGCCGACGAGAGGCACACCGCTATCGGACAGGCGGTTGAAATAAGCGGCGGATTGCCCTGCAGTCCTCTCAAAGCGGCCGAGATAGCCATGGACATGCAACGCCTTGCCGTTGGTGTGACGGGCGGCGAGAAAGGGCGACAGGCCCATTTTCCGCGCCAGTTTTATCGCAGCGACGGCAACCTGCGGGTCGAAATGCTCCGTGAAGCTATCGGGAACGAAAATGACGCTCCGTTTCCGTTCGTCAGGCGACAAGGCTTCGATCCGGCTGGGGGTCGCGATCGGCACGCCCAGCCGGGCAGCCTCTCGCGCCAGGGAGAGGCGTGGAAGCAGCGGCAGCGCCGTCAGCCCGACGACATGCATCAGCTTCTGGCCCACATGCGTTCCCACGAATAGGTTGTATGCGGGACGCATCCGAACCATCAAGGGCAGAGTGGTCTCGATGGTCGCGACGAGCAGATCCTTCATGGAGCGCAGGTAGCGTCCGTAATAAAGCTCCAAAAACTTGGAACGAAACGATGGGACGCTGACCTTGACGGGGCATTGGCCGGCGCAGGCCTTGCAGGCCAGGCACGTATCCATCGCAGCGCGCACCTCATGCGAGAAGTCATCCCGGTTTTTGGGATTGAGTGAGTTCAAGGCGCGCCGGGCAAGATCAAAAACGGGATTGACGCCGCGCGCCCGCTCTGCTTCCTTGCGCGGATCGACGCCCTTCTCGGCAAGGAGCCGCAGCCATTCCCGCATCAGTGCGGCACGGCCTTTCGGAGAGAAGCGTCGGTCGCCCGTCGCCTTATAGGAAGGGCACATCGGGCTTGCTTCGTCAAAGTCGAAACAGGCGCCGTTGCCGTTGCAATAGGCGGCATTGTCAAAGGCGGCGCGGATCTCGTTGCCGAGAACGCGGTCGACGCTGCCGCGAAGTGGCACCTCGTCTATTTTCAGAAGCGGTTCGTTTGAAGGCGCCGCGATCTTGCCGGGATTAAGCCGGTTCTCCGGATCGAATGCCCGCTTGATCTCCTGCAGACAGGGATAGAGGTCGCCAAAGAATTCCGGCACATATTCCGAACGCACGCCCTTGCCGTGTTCGCCCCAAAGGACGCCGCCATATTTGCGGGTGAGTGCCACCACTGCGTCGCTGATGTTGCGCACCAATGGAACATGATCTGCGCGGGTTAGGTCGAGCGCCGGTCGCACATGCAACACGCCGGCGTCGACATGGCCGAACATGCCGTATGAAAGGCCCGCACCGTCCAGCAATGCACGGAACTCGCGAATATAGGCCGCGAGGTTTTCAGGGGGAACAGCCGTATCTTCGACGAAGGGCACGGGCCGGACCGGCCCTTCCACATTGCCGAGCAGGCCGACGGCGCGCTTGCGCATCGACCATATCGCTTCGATCTCGGCGTGGTTCCGCACCACCGTGTAACCTCTTCGGCGTGCATTTGCACCGGTGTCGATGGCTGCGGTTATCTCGGATAACTTGCGTTCAAGCTCGTCCTCATCGTCGGCGAGAACTTCCGCGATATTGATCCCGTTTGCCGGTCCGATTGCATCATCGGGGAAAAACCGGGCAATGCTGTTCCAGACAATGTCGCTCTTGGCGAGCTTCAAGACCGTCTCGTCGATCGTTTCCACCGAAGCGACTTTGAGCGCCGCCAGGGTCCGGGCATCCTCCAGCGCCGTATTGAAATCGCCATATCTGATGTTGATCAGCGCGGCGTGGGCCGGAAGCGGCAAAAGATTGAGCTCCGCCTCGGCGATCATCGCCAATGTTCCCTCCGAGCCGCAGAGAATGGCGTTGAGGTCGAAACGCCCATCGGGATGCCGTATGTGGGCGAGATCGTAACCGGTCATATAGCGATTGAGGTTCGGAAAGACCTCCGCGATCCGGTCGTGCTTTTCGCGGGCGATACGGTCGACCGTCCTGTGGATCTCTCCAATCCGGTCCTGGCGCGCTGCAGCCTCGGCGAGCGCGGCCGCATCCAGTGGGCGCGACCACCATTCTGAGCCATCGACGAGCACGATACGCAGGCCGAGCACATGGTTGCTAGTCTTTCCATAGAGGCAGGAGCCCTGGCCGCAGGCATCGGTGGAGACCATGCCGCCGATGGTGGCGCGGTTGGAGGTGGAAAGCTCCGGCGCGAAGAAGAGGCCGTATGGCTTCAAGGCGCGATTCAACTGATCCTTGACGACGCCGGCCTGGACGCGAGCAACCCTTCGGACCGGATCTATGTCCAGTATGCTGTTCATATGCCGCGAACAGTCGACCACAATGCCCGATGTCAGCGATTGTCCGTTGGTACCGGTGCCGCCGCCTCGAGGTGCAATCGCGATCGTGCGGAAGGCCGGTTCCGAAAGGACGGTTGCGACAATTCTCAGATCTTCGGCGCCCTTCGGAAAAAGAATGGCTGCGGGCTCGACCTGATAGATGGAATTGTCGGTCGCAAAAACCGTCCGCGTCGCGGCGCCGGCTTCTATGTCACCGCTGAAGCCCGCTTCAATGAGCCGTTCGAAGAAACTGGCCGGGGGCAGGGGCGTGACGAAATTCGTCCGTAGACGTGGAATCATCGGAAAACCTTCATAAAGCGCTTGAGCTTTGTCAAAGTTGGCATATAAGTGATAACATACAAATTTGGTGGCGCAACGCAAAACAACGAGGTGGAACTTGAAGAACCAAACCGCAATCATCGTCGGTGGCGCATCTGGTCTCGGGCTGACGACAGCGAAGCTTATGATCTCTCATGGTGCAACCAAAATCGGCCTGATCGACCGCAATGAACAATTGCTGGCTTCGTCCGCGCAGGTGCTGCGTGCTCTCGGCGCAGAGGTGGCGACGGCGGTCGCCGACATCTCCCGCGCCGAAACGGCGCATCGGGGTTTCAACGAAATCGTCGGGCAGCTTGGTCGCATCCATGTCCTCGTCAACAGTGCCGCGATTTATCCGCGTCGGCCGATTCTCGAAATCACCGATGAGGAGTGGGATCTCGAAAACGCCATCAACGTCAAGGGCACCTATCACATGATGGTAGCTGCCGTACTTCATATGCGCCAGCATGTGAATGCTCCGGAAGTGACGGGACGCATCGTCAACGTCACCTCGGTCGACGCCTTCAAGGCACATCCCCAGAATGCCCACTATGCCGCGACCAAGGCAGCCGTGGTCAGCCTGACCAAATCTTTCGCTCAGGAATGCGCCAAGGATCAGATTCTCGTCAATTCGGTTGCGCCGGCCGGCTTTGCGACCGATCGCGCCAAGGAACTTGGCTTCCTGCCGGAACTGGCCAAGGCCAGCGCGCTTGGCCGCGCAGCCGAGCCGGTCGAAATGGCGGAGTGGATCGTCATGATGGCATCAAGCCGCAACACCTATGCCACCGGTGAAAACGTCGTCATCAGCGGAGGCTACATCTATGTCTGATGTCTATCGCACCGTGGTCGTAACCGGAGCGACCAGCGGTATCGGCAAGGCGATTGTCGTCGCTCTTAGGCAACGCGGATTCACGGTCTATGCCGTCGGCCGCAACGAAGATGTGCTCAAGGAACTCTCCGAGACCAGCGGTGCGATCCCGATCAAGGCGGATGTGCGCGATACGCAGAGGATCGCCGAAGCGCTGAATGGTATAGAAGTCGATATCCTCATCAACAATGCCGGCATCCTGTCGACCCGCGCATCCTTCCAAGAGATCGATCCGGACGAGATCGATGCCATGATCGACGTCAACCTGAAGGCGCCGATGCGTCTCACCAGAGCGGTTGTGCCAGGCATGGTGCAACGCAGGCGCGGTCATTTGATCTTCATCGGCTCGATCGCGGGGCGGGCTGCCTTCCCGAATTCGTCGGCCTATGGCGCCTCCAAAGCCGGCTTGAGCCTGTTCTGCGACAATCTTCGTCTTGATTTGCTCGGGACATCGGTGCGCGTCAGCGAGATCGTCCCCGGACGTGTCGAGACCTCACTTTACCGCACCTCTATTCCGGATGGTCAGGCGAATGCCGTGCTCTATGACGGCTATCGCTCCATTCAGCCTGAAAACATCGCTCGCGTAGTCGAAAACATCATCGACCTGCCGGTCTTCGTCGACGTCTCGCGTGTCGAGGTCTATCCGACGGATCAAGCAGCGGGCGGGGGAACCATGGTCAAATTCCAGCAGTGAGAGCAGACGTATCTCCTTGATTTCTGTTCGGTATCTGGAGGGGAACCGATGGCAGACAACACTGCAATTGAAAGGGCGGCGCCCATGCTTTCGCCCCATGAGGACCGGGCGTTTGTGCTTGAGGAGGTACATGCCCGGCCGTTCAGGCCGATCGAAACGCCGGCACGTCTTTTGCATTTCGCGTTTCTTTCAGCGGGAGCCGAACGGGACACTGAGCGCGAAGCGCTTTCGCTTTACTGCCAGGAAAACGGCCACGACGCCATTCCGGCCAATGCCAGACATCATCGCGTGTCGTTTGGCGATATTCATCTTCGTTGGGAACGGCACAGCGAATTTGCGACCTATTGCTGGTATTACAAGCATCCCGCCCAGGCAGATTTTGCTGCGGAACCGGCAACTCTTGCTCCGCAGATGTATGCCATTCTCCAGCCAGGCCCACACCTCGTCGCCATCGACCTGCATATAGTTGATGTGTCTTCCGCGCCCGATATCGATGCAATGTTCGCAAAGGAATCCCTTTGCGTCATGACCGCCGAAAAAGGGGGCGTCATAGTTGCCACGGATTTCAAGCCGGACGCCGGCGGCTTCGTCAAAATTCTCGTGGTCAACAATGGCGTGCCCGCCATGCGGATTGGTGCGCTTGCCCAGAGACTGCTTGAACTCGAAACCTATCGAGTCCTTGCTCTATTATGTCTGCCCGAAGCTCAACGTCTGGAGCCGTCCGTGCGCCAGATCGAGCGTTCACTGGTCGATGCAACGCAGGAAATGACGCAAACCGTCTCGCTGGAAGACAACGAAAGCTTGCTGGATAAGCTCGTCGTGCTTGCAGCACGCCTTGAAGCAGGTGCGGCGAAATCCCTGTTCCGCTTTGGAGCAAGCCGCGCCTATCAGAATATTGTTCTCGGAAGGATCACCGCAATCGGTTTCGAACCGGTGCCGGATCGCGAAACCTTTCAGGCATTCCTCAATCGGCGCATGGCGCCGGCGCTTCAAACATGCTTTTCGCTTGAGGAAAGGCAGGTCAACCTTTCGCGGAAGCTGGCGCGCGCGACCCAATTGTTGCGAGCGAAAGTCGATGTGGCGATGGAGCGACAGAACAGGGACATTCTGCAGACGATGAGCGAACGCGCTCAGCTTCAGCTACGTCTCCAGCAGACGGTGGAGGGGCTTTCGATTGCGGCTGTCAGCTATTACGTCGTTGGGCTGCTTGGCTATTTCCTTAAAGGTCTGGCGCATGGAGTCCATGCATTCGACGCGGAACTGGCAATGGGATTAGTAAGCCCGATAGCTGTCGTCTTCGTGGCAACCCTTATCCGCCAGCGCACGAAACGCTTCCACCCATCCAGCAATTCTCACAATTACAGCATTCGCTGAGGGTCACATCATGCGCCGCAAGATCGAAAATCAGCCGAACGAAGTCTCAGACCTTGCCGACAACTATGGGCCAATTGCCATCAAGGCGGTGCTTGCCGCCTTCAGCGTGAAGATGCCAAAAGCTGAAAAGACCAACACGGCAGAAGATGATTTTCCACGGCACCCGGACTTTCATGGCTATGAGGTAGACTAACCTTCGTCTTCCCTGCAGAGCGCCGGAAGAACGCCGTTTTATTGCGCGAATGAACGTAGCTGTTCGTAAGTGCTGGCGCTCAGTCGGATGCCATCGCGCTCTGACGCTGCTCGTGTCCTATACCTTCGGTCTGACGGCAGTCGTGTTCCGCCGGACTGCCGGACCAATTCAATCAGATGGGCAACCCGGCTTGCAAATGCGTTATTGTTTCCGCACGTCGGATCAATAAGGATCAGAGCCTGCCCGGTTTTCGGGGTTTCTGCACCGGGATGAGTCGAGAAATCGACCTCCGTTGAAAATTGACCACCCGTTAGCCCAGATGCCAGAACCTCCACCATGAGTGAAAGGGCGAAGCCCTTGTGGCCGCCGAACGGAAGAAGAGAACCGCCCGCAAGAATTCTTTTCGGGTCTTCGCTCAAGAGGCCCTCGGCATCGACTCCGGTGCCCGGCGGAACGTTATGGCCCTCACGCGCCGCGATCCGCAGATCGCCATTCGACATTGCGCTGGTCGCGAAGTCGAAAACGAAGGGATCAGCGCCCGCAACCGGTGTTGCAAAGGCAATGGGGTTGGTTCCCATGATCGGCTTCGCACTTCCCGGAGGCGCAACGCATGCCAGTCCGGACACCATCGAAAGTGCGACGAAACCCTTTCTGGCAAAGGGTTCAAGATCTTGCCAAAGCGCACTGAAATGATGCGAGTTCCGGATCGCGAGGACTGCCGCGCCGTATCTTGAAGCCTTTTCGATCAACAGCGGCGTGGCAGCCGCTAGTGCCGGTTGGGCAAAGCCGTTCCTGGCGTCGACGCGAATGAAGGCCTCGCCGCCATCTTCGATGGTAGGCAATGCCTTACCATCCACCCAGCCGCTCCCAAGCGTGGCAACATAACCGGGAATCCGAAACACGCCATGACTCATGCTGCCGTCGCGTTCACATCCGGCACAGTTTTCGGCCAGGATCGCCGCATTCGCCTCGGAGACGCCGAAGCGAACAAAAATCTTGACCAACAGCAATTTCAGATCGCCAAAGCTGATACGGATGGAGTCTTCTGGATTTTCGATCATCCGATTAAGCCTTCGAGACTGGCGTATGGCTCGACATATATCAATGGCAAGATTTGCCTCCTAGATATCCATGGGCCAAGTGTCCGAGAGGCGATAACCCGCTTGAAATGGGTCGCTAGGATCGACCATTAGCTGTTTCGTACCGATCACCCATGCCCGGCCTGAAATGATCGGATTGATGCCGAGCTTGCCGTTGATGTCAACTTCACTGTCGATGCTGCAATGGAATTCCGTATCGAGCAACGAGGTGCCCACGAACTTGTCGCCCGGCTTCATCTGGCCCTTCGCATGGAGAATTGCCATTCGCGCCGAGCATCCGGTCCCGCAAGGGGAACGGTCGATCTTACCCGGACGTATGGCGACGGCATTCTTGCCCCAAAGCACGCCGTCCTTCATGACCACAGGATCGGTGATTTGGCAGAATGAGATGTGGCCCCAGTCGTTTGCCGGATGCTTGAAGCCAAGCTGTTCGTTCGCAGCTTCTGTGATCTTTACGCCAAGCCGGGCGATATCTCGAGCCTGGTCGGGCTGGAGCTGCAATCCCAGCGACGCCGCGTCGACGATGACGAAGCTGTCGCCGCCATAGGCGGTGTCGACAGTCAAGGTGCCAATTCCTTCGACTTCGAGCTTGGCATCGAGCTTATCGGCGAAGGAAGGAACATTCCGCACACGGATACGCTCGGCCTTGCCATTGCGGCACTCTGCCTCAACCTCGATCAAGCCGCCTGGCGGTTCCAGCACCATGCGCGTGATCGGTTCCTGCATTGGGATAATGCCGGTATCGAGAAGGACGGTTGAGACGCACATGGAGTTTGAGCCCGACATGGGTGGGGTATCGACCGGCTCCATGATGATCCAGCCCATCTGCGCCTTCGGGTTCTTTGGTGGGACAAGAAGGTTCACATGTCTGAAGACTCCCCCGCGAGGCTCGTTCAGGACGAAGTTCCGCAGCGTCTCGTCCTCAGCGATCCAACGAGCCTGATCCCAGACGGTTGCGCCCGGCGGTGGGGCGACGCCGCCGACGATAACATCGCCGACCTCGCCTTCGGCGTGGCAGCTAACAACGTGCACAACCTTTGACGTTCGCATCTTCGTTCCCCATGGATTATGTCACATTCGCATCAATTTCGGATAACGTATACGATCTACGAAAGGCGAGTCAAGGCTGGCTTATGGAAGATGGCGTACGGAAGCATCTGCGACGTTGGACGTCCCGACAAATGCGGAAGCCTTGAGAACAAAAGTGGCCTACGATATTGCTCGCCTATCGAGAACGAAGGACGCGAACCGGGAATGCCGTTTAACTCAGAGCAGGCTACGAATTTGGGAAGCGTCCCAACGGCTTCGGACGTAATCGTCAAGTTCATCCGCGATTCCATCATTGATGGGACGCTCGACGAGGGTGAGCCGATCCGCCAGGACGAAGTCGCCCGCATGTTCAACGTCTCCAAAATCCCTGTCAGGGAAGCCTTGAAGCGGCTGGAAGCCGAAGGTCTCGTCGCCTTCCAAAGAAACCGTGGAGCGGTGGTGACGCCGACCTCCGAGCCGGAGCTCGTCCAGATTTTTGAGGTACGCGCGATCCTGGAATCCAGCGCGATAAAACTTTCAATTCCTCAAATGACAGAGGAGACTTACGCACAGGCGCAAGCCTATTGCGACGCGTTTGCTCAGGAAACGGACATCGGACGATGGGCCGAGCTCAATTGGCGTTTTCATTCACGGCTCTATGAGGATGCCCACAGGCCGTACATGGTGAACATGATACGGTCGGTGAATGATCGGATCGAACGCTACTTGCGGATTCAGCTCACGCTTTCGAACGGGCATCAGGTCGCCGACGATGAGCATCGTCAGATCCTCGAACTTTGCCGCAAGCGGGACGTCGAGGGTGCCGGCAGTCTTGTCTACGCCCACATTATGCGGGCGTGCCAATCTCTGATGGAGCACCTTCCCAAGGGCACCGCGTTGGCTCCCGCAACTAAGCGACCCTAAGGCGGACTTCTCCGCGGCGGACGGCGTTCGCCTCGCGATCACGCGTGTTCAGCCATCTCAGCCAGCATCTCTCGAAAATCGCTCCGGCGTTCCCGCCCGGCTGCCGATTCCCTGCGCGTCGGTGCAACGACGGAGAAATTCTGGATCTTTGGCGAAATTCGTTGTTCTGGCAATAGTTTGGAATGTACATTAGAGTACACAAAACAATCATAGATGAAAATTTAATAGACATATATGTACATTTTGCTTGTTACGCCGATCCGCTTTTGCTAGAAGCTCTCCCAATCCGCTCGATGGGATGACGGGACGCGTGCAAGCGCCACTGAGGAAGGCCCTCGTCCATCGATGCATGACCGCTGTGAGTTTCCAAAAGAGGAGACGTGATGCGATGCCCATGAAAATCACCGGAAGCGGCGCGTTGTCCGATGACGCTTCAAATGATCTGCCGATGCCAAATCGTCGGCGAGGAGAATGACGCAATCTCCATCGGCTCAGGGCCGGCGTCACGCGCGGCTTTCAATCGATCGATAGACAGATGGGTTAACCTTCGGGACAGGTTCTGCGGCACCCTGTTCCTATCGACTGCCGCTAAGAATAGAGGGAACTCAATGAAGTATTTGCTTGCATCTACATGTCTCGCCGTCGGCTATTTGGGCCTGTCGCTGCCTGCCTCTGCCGCCGGCTGTGGCACCGTCACCCTTGCTTTGCACAATGTTCAAAGCGCGGAAGTCCTGACGTATGTCGATAAGTTCATCTTGGAGAACGGTTACGGTTGCAGCGTGGAAACGATGCCCGGCGACACCGTGCCGTCGACGACGTCCATGGTTGAAAAGAGCGAACCTGACGTTTCGTCGGAGACCTGGGTTGATCTTCTGCCGGAAATCGTTCCCCGCGGCCTGAAGGACCAAAAGATCATCGAGGCGGCAAAGGCGCTGCCGGACGGTGGTGTTCAGGGCTGGTGGATTCCGAAATACGTTGCCGAGGCACATCCGGATATCAAGACGATCGACGATGCGCTCAAGCATCCCGAACTCTTTCCCGATCCTGAAGACTCGAGCAAGGGTGTGATCTTCAACGGAGCCCAGGGCTGGGGCGCAACCGTCGTTACCGCACAGCTCTTCAAGGCTTACAACGCAACCGACAAGGGGTTCAACCTCCTCGACCCCGGCTCCGCGGCCGGTCTCGATGGTGCGATAGCAAAGGCTTACGAACGCAAGGAAGGTTTCATCACCTATTACTGGGCTCCGACTGCGTTGCTCGGAAAGTACGATATGGTGATGTTGAAGTTCACCGTTCCGCAGGATGCTGCCGAGTGGAAGCGTTGTATCACCAATCTTCAGTGCCCGGATCCCAAGCCGGCCGCTTGGCCCGTCGACAACGTCTACACCGTTCTGACGAAGAAGTTTGCCGACAGCGCCCCGCCGGAAGTCCTCGAATACTTCAAGACGCGCGGTTGGAGCAATGCGACCGTCGGCAAGGTGATGGCCTGGGAGACGGAAAACCAGGCAACCGGCGACGAAGGTTCCAAGCATTTCCTCAAGGAAAACAAGGATATCTGGACCAAGTGGGTTCCTGCCGACGTAGCAAAGAAGGTTGAAGCTGCTTTGTAAGTCGTAAGCGAGGGCGCGCGACGCTTCGCGCGTCCTAACTTATCGCCCACCGGCTTAAAGCCTATTTGCCTTTCCGAGGCATTGGCGTATCACGCTCTTGCGCGGCAAGTTTCCTTATCCAGTCTCGAACTGTCTCCGCCGCCACCGAAAGTTCACGGTTACTGTTCCAGGTAAGGTAGTAGCCGCCGGGCGCTGGTATGACGAGATCGGTGAAGCGGACGAGTTCGCCCTTTTCCACGAGCGGCCCGACCAACCGATGCCAGCCGACCACCAGCCCCTGGTCTGCCATGGCAGCTTGCAGCGCCACGCTGAATTTGCCGAAGCGTCTCACATTTGCAGAGCTTGAGGCGACGCCTGCGCGCACCAATACCTCCTCCCAGCCCATCCAATCAGGTTCGACCCATTCGACGTTCAACAACGGAAGGTCACTCAGATTGGCAGTCGTTGCGCCTTGATGCCTTTCTGCAAATGCTGCGCTGCAGACAGGATAGAGGCAATCGTCAAACAAAAACTCCGCCGTCTCATCGATCCATGCGCCAAGGCCATAGCGGATTCTGAGCTCCACCTCGGCCCGGCGAAAATTCTTGACGTTATCGGAGATCAGGTGATCGACGGTTATTTCTTCAAAGGTCCGCCAGAAGTCCGGCATTCGCGGTACGAGCCACATCGTAGCGAAGACGTCGCTGCAGGCGATCGTCACGTTTCGAGCCTTGTCTCCACGTCGAATGGAATTGATGACATCTGAGGCGCGAGCAAATCCGGCCGCTAGGGCGCTGTATAGTTCTTCTGCAGGCGCTGTCAGCGTCACCCCTCTCGCCTTGCGGGCAAACAGCAATACGCCGACATCGTCCTCCATGGCCTTGATCTGCCTGCTCACCGCCCCAGGCGTGACGTTCAACTCGGCGGCAGCCAGCGTGAAACTTCCATGTCGTGCAGCGGCTTCGAAAGCTGCCAGCGCCGTAAGGGAAGGAAGGCCGTAAAAGCGACGAACCAATTGTTTTTCTCCACTGTGGAACCGACACGATACGCCATCGATACCCCGAGAGCGATGGGAAAGGTTGCTTCTCCAAATCATTGGTGGGGTTAGGTTTCCATCGGAAGATGCCACGGCCGGATTGAGATTAACTCAAAGCATTGCTGAGTTTTAAGTGCGTTGTCTTCAACCCGCAGATGCCGTTCTCATGGCTGAAGAGCACGCCAATGGTTGGCGTCGCCCAAAGCCTCAAACAAGCAATAGTGGGTGAAGATGAGCCTGAACGAACCTGCAGCCACAAATCAGATTTCGGCGTTTTTGCCGGATCGCATGAGCGGCGTCGAGCTAGTTGGCCACGGTGGATTTGATAAGCTTCAATACCGGGAAGATATTCCGGTTCCGAGGCCAGGGCCTAGTGAAGTACTGATCCGTGTTGCCGCCGCTGGCGTCAACAATACCGATATCAACACACGGATCGGATGGTATTCGAAGGCGGTAAGCGCAGGAACGGAAACCGGCGCGACAGAAGGTTTCCAGTCTGCGAAAGATCTCGATGCCAGTTGGTCCGGCACGCCAATGACATTTCCGCGAATTCAGGGTGCGGATTGCTGCGGCCGCATCGTTGCCGTTGGCGAGGGAGTGAACGCGGAGCGCCTGGGCGAGCGCGTTCTCGTTCGCAATATGCTGCGGACCTATGTTGAATACCGGCCCTACGAATGTTGGACCTTCGGCTCCGAATGCGACGGCGGGTTCGCTCAATATGCGAAGGCGCCGTCTGCGGAATGCTACAAGGTCGACTGCGATTGGAGCGATGTCGAACTCGCGTCCATACCCTGTGCCTATTCCACGGCGGAGGGCATGCTTCATCGCGCTAACGTAAGCTATGGCGAACGTATTCTGATCACAGGCGCTTCGGGTGGTGTTGGATCCGCGGCGATCCAACTGGCAAAGCGACGTGGCGCCTTTGTCACTGCGGTTGCCGGGCGCGATAAGGCCGATCAATTGCTCGCGCTGGGGGCCGACGAGGTTCTTCCCCGCGGCGAGAATATCGTCGAGAAGCTCGGGAAGGATTCGGTGGATGTCGCTCTCGACGTCACGGCTGGTCCGTCTTTCGGCGAGCTTCTGGAGGTCCTCAAAAGAGGCGGGCGATACGTCGTTGCAGGAGCTATTGCCGGCCCCATTGTCGAGCTCGACGTCAGGACCCTTTACCTCAAGGATCTGTCGTTCTTCGGATGCACATTTCAGGACGACGTCGTGTTCAAGAACCTCGTCGGTTACATCGAGCGTGGCGAGATAAAGCCAGTCATCGCAAAGACATATCCGCTCAAAGACATCGTTCGGGCTCAACAGGACTTTCTGTCGAAAAGTCTCGTCGGAAAGCTCGTGCTCGTCATTCCGTGATTGAAGGATGGACCATGAAAGATTTGAAGATTGCCAAGATCGATGTTTTTAAGGTGGACCTGCCGTATGCGGGCGGAGTTTACCGCCTGTCCGGAGGGCGGGAATATCGAAGTTTCGATGCGACGCTCGTCCGCATTACGGCCAACAATGGCCTCGAAGGATGGGGCGAGAGCACGCCATTCGGATCGACCTGGATTGCCTCCCATGCGCTCGGCGTGCGAGCGGGGATCGCGGAAATCGCGCCGAGCCTCATCGGGCTCGATCCGAGACGTGTCGATCGGATCAACGATGCAATGGATGGAGCACTTGTCGGTCATCTTCACGCGAAGACGGCGATCGATGTGGCGTGCTGGGACGTGTTTGGAAAGGCGGTGGACCTGCCGGTATGCGATCTGCTTGGTGGCCGCACCGATGTCGCCATGCCCGTAATCTCTTCGATCTACATGGGTGATCCCGAGGACATGCGCCATCGGGTCGCACAGCATCGCGCGATGGGCTATATCGCCCATTCGGTAAAAATCGGAGACGAGCCGGCGATGGACGCCGCGCGCATTGCGGCATCGCTTGCTGATAAGAAGCCGGGCGAATTCTTTATCGTGGATGCGAACGGCGGCATGACCGTCGAGACGGCGCTTCGGATGCTGAGATTGCTACCCGATGGCCTCGATTTCGTCCTCGAGGCACCATGCACTACCTGGCGCGAATGCATTTCACTCAGGCGTCGAACCGATGTTCCCATCATCTTCGACGAACTCGCTACGGACGATGCTACGATTGCACATATCGTCGGCGACGATGCGGCAGAAGGGATCGGGCTGAAAATCTCGAAGAATGGCGGACTGACCCGGGGCAGGCGTCACCGAGACATCTGCGTAGCGGCCGGTCTTACAGTGAGCGTTCAGGAAACGACGGGTTCCGACATCGCCTTTGCCGCCATCGTGCATATGGGCCAGACAGTCCCTGAGAAGAACTTAAGATGCGTGCTTGAATGCCGCGATATCGTATCGATCAAAACTGCTGACGGCCCCTTCGAAGTCGTAGACGGCCGCGTGAGAGCGCCGAGCCTTCCGGGACTCGGAATAACACCGCGCCTTGAGATTCTGGGTGAGCCGATAGCGAGCTACTGTTAGAGTAGAAGCGGCGTCTTTGGGCGACGGCATTTGTATGCCGCCGCCCCTGATCCCTAGGCTCAAAAGCTTTAGCCGTTGCGTTCTTTCGCCCGGCAATCAGGCCCAGGTGTCGCCCACGGTGAAGCCCTCGACGAAGGGATCGTCGTTGTCCAGGACGATCGTGTTGATGCCATAGATCCAGCTCGTTCCGCTGACTGTCGGCACCACTGCGTTCCGGTCGCCGATCTTGGCCTCTTCGACGAGCCTGCCGGTATAGATGTTTCCGAGAATTCCCTGATGGCGGAAATCCTGGTTGAGCGGCAGTTCGCCCTTGGCATGAAGCACCGCCATCTTTGCGCATGTACCAGTGCCGCACGGGCAACGATCCAGCGCACCCGTCCAAGTAGCCGGATTGTCCCATGAGAATTCCCCGGACGCCATGGTGACGGTGTTCTTCCAGTCCGCACGCGGATCGTCTGTTGGGCCGGAGAGTTGCGAAATGGTGATGCCGACGCCAGGATAATCCGGATGCGACACCGGCAATTGTTCGATGGCGGCTTCCCTGATCATGGTCGAAATTCTTGCGATTTCCCTGCCGTGCTCCGGCTTGAGCTCCAGCCCGCGGAACTGGCGAACATCCGCAATGGCATAGAACATCCCGCCCCATCCGACGTCCACGGTCACCTTGCCAAGGTGCGGCACGTCGATGACTGCGTCCAGATGCGCGGCAAAGGCGGGCACGTTTTTGAACGTGACGCTCTTCACCTTGCCGTTCTCGCATTGCGCGCTCACCCGGATAAGACCTGCGGGCGCCTCGAGAACCAGCTCTGTGACCGGTTCCTTCATCGGCAGCATCCCCATTTCCAGAAGCACGGTCACAACCGAAATCGTGTTTCCGCCCGACATGACGGGATATTCGATCTGCTCCATGATGATGTAGCCGGCCTGAGCCTCCGGATGGGTCGGCGGCACGATGATGTTGCAGCAATGGGCAGAATATCCACGCGGCTCGCGCAACAACAGTTTGCGCAATTGATCGTCATTGCTCTCGAGCCACTTCATCTTTTCGTAGACCGAATTGCCGGGGATATGGGGTATGCCTCCAGTGACAACACGCATGGGCGTGCCGGCATGCGTATCGATCGCCTGGATGGTGCGTTTGAATGCCATTTTCTTGTTCCTGTACTCTCGGGGTTCGATGGTTCGCGACGATTGGACGGAAGTCTCAGCCAGGGAGCTCCGATCTCTTTTTTGCTAGTTGCGCTCTGCCTGCAGCGACGCAAATCGACTGATGGACTCAAAGACAGTGCGCGGAATCTTAAGCTCCGCCGTCGGGGAGGGCGGGAAAGGAATTCCAGTGACGCCGGGAATGAAGACACCGTGATCGTGAAGACGAATGGTCTGCGCGTGAGCACGACGAATGCGCTCGTCTCCGAGACCTGGCATGATCGCAATAATGCTAAGGCCGACAGCGGGAGACGCATTCCCTGATCTGAAATCGGGAGTGTCCAGCGACCATGGCCCTCCGGAGAGGCCCGCGGAAAGCATCTCGACGAACAATGCCACGTTCCCTCCCTTGCGGCCGCCGAACGGCAGCAATGCTCCGGTCAGTGCCTTGGTGGCGTCTTGTGTCGGCTCGCCGTTTTCGTCGACAGCCCAACCGTCGGGGATCGGCTGACCCTGTTCGGCCGCTTGAACAATGTTGACGAAGGCGGTTGCGCTGGAAGCCTGGTCGATGACCAAGGGAAGGGTCTGGTCGCCAAGTGGAAAACCGAATGCCATGGGGTTCGTGCTGTAGACGGCCGCTCCGCCTGGCTTGGGTACCACCATTGCGTTCGCGTTTGTTGCCGCAAGCCCGATAAGACCTTCCCCGGCCAGCCTTCGAACGTAGTATCCGAGCTCTCCCGCGGTGTAGCTGTTGGTCTGTGTAAACACCGCGATGCCTAATGTGCGGGTGGTTTCAACCAGATCCGCAAAGGCAAGGTCAAAGCCGAGCTGGGCAATTCCGCCGTCGGCATCCGAAACCATGAATGCAGGGAAACTCCGTTGCAGACTGGGTTGGGAGTCGCCCTTGATCCGGCCTTCGGCGAAGGCATTGAGGTAATCCACGAAATGCGGGAAGCCCAGCGTTGCGGGACCAAAAAGCGCAGCCGACAATGTTGCGTCGACGAGGGAACGGGCGCTCGCCTGCGACGCACCGGCCGCTACGCAGGCGCGCATTGCGAGTTCTTCTGCTTCCGGCCTACGGAGCGAGACCTCTTCTGCCATATCAAATCTCCAATCCTATCTTTCGACCTTCGTAAAATGCGTAGGGAGCTTGTCGCGGGGCCGCGCAATCGCCGATCTGACGAATGGTGACGCCCAAAGCCGACAGACCCGGCATCAGCCAATCCGCGGGAAGATTTGTCGTCGCCATGACCAGCGTATCCGCCTCGAGAAAGCGATGTTCGCCGGTGTTGTGATCCACGAGCGTTGCGCCGTTCCCCTTCCACTCGACCACGCTGGATTCGACAATCCACTGGACGCCGAGTTTGCGCAGCGCCTGCCGCATGGGGACGTCGGCTGCCGTTCGCTGAAGCTCTTTGCCGACGAAAGGATCCGGGGTGACGATGGTGACCAAATGACCGTCTTCGGCCAGCTTCCAGGCCGTGCCGCATGCCCTCCAGCCGCCGCCCTCGTCCAGAAGAAGAACGTGTTTTCCGGGTCTGACCTGCTTTGCCATCACGCCTTCGACGGTAAAGACGCCGCCCTTCTCGATGCCGGGCAAGGTCTCCACAGTCGGCAGCGCCTTCTGGAAGCCAGTTTCCGGCGAATAGGATCCCGTGGCCACAACGACCACATCCAACTCGGCCGCATTGATTTCCTCAGCTTCCACGTAGGTATTGAGCCGGACTTCGACGCCGAGGCTTTCGAGCTGGCGCTCGTACCATGCCAGGAGATCTAGTATCTGTGCCCGGCGTGGCTGAAGTCCCGCCAGCAGGAAGTTGCCGCCCAGGTGATTGGACGCCTCGGCGAGGACTACGCTATGGCCTCGCTCTGCGGCCACTCTCGCTGCCTCCAGCCCAGCCGGCCCTCCGCCGATAACGAGAACCCGTTTGGGGGCGTCTGTTTTTGTGAAGCGATCGCCGTTCCACTCGGACTCGCGGCCGGCAGAGGGATTGATCAGACAGCTTATCCAGTAATCGCGTGAGCGGCGGCCCCAACACATCTGATTGCACGAAATGCAGCCGCGAATGTCCTCAGGGCGACCTTCGCCGGCTTTCCGTGCCAGATGAGGATCGGCGATTTGGCCTCGCACGATCGAGACCAGGTCGCAGGCGCCCTCTCCCAGCACCGTCTCGGCATTCTCGGGTGTCCGGATGTGACTTTCTGCCGTGACGACCGCTTTCTTCACGACCTTTTTCAAAGTCGATGCCAGATCGGCCCCGAGCTTTTCAGGATAGATGAAAGTCGGCATCAGCTTGTAGAAGTCGAGATAGCCGCCCGATCCGCAGGTGACGTAGTCTATCAGGCCGAGCTCGTCATGGAGTTTGACGATCTCGGCGAGCTCCTCGCGTGAAAGAGCTGCCTTTACGTCAGGCTCGTCGCTGACGGCGATGCCGACGATGAAGTCAGGCCCGCAGGTCTCACGAATCCTGGAGAGTATTTCCCGAGACATCCGTGTGCGATTTTCCAGCGACCCTCCCCATTGGTCGTCCCGGCGGTTGCTCCAGGGCGTCCAGAACTGATCGACCATCCCGAGATAGGCCGCCCAGACCTCCACTCCATCAAAGCCCGCCTCGCGACATCGCCGTGCGGCCTGAACGAAGCCATCGATGGTTTCCCATATCTCGTTTTCGGTCATCGGATGTGAGCCGTCGCTATCGTGATAGCTCGGCAAGCCGGAAGGCGACCAATGAGGATGGAAGGAATTATCGGAGTCGCCGTGCGCGCCGACATGGTAGAGCTGCTGAATGGCAACGGCGCCGTTGTCTTTTATCGCCCGGACGACCTTTGCGAAATGCGGAATAACGGCGTCGTCCGAATGCCGGAAGTTGTGATGCGTCAGGACCGCGGACGCATGCACCGGCATCGGCTCGACGACAATCATCGCAGCGCCGCCGATCGCCCGCTCGGCATAATATGCCGCATGGCGTTCGGTCGGCAGACCCTCCAAGGCGAGGTTTGAGGTGTGCGCGCCGAAGACAATTCGGTTTCGAAGGGTACGGGAACCAATCTTTAGAGGCGCGAACAGGCGAGGAAACGTCTGGGACATGGTGTTGGCTGCCAAGATGAGTGTCGTTGGTTACGATGCGCTATGCGCTGCGATGCCCTTTCGGACATGCCGAATGCCCGCCCAGATCGCGAAGACTGCCACGGGAACGGTAAACAGCAGGCCGGCCTTTGCCAGATGGACGTCGAAACCAAGTTCGCCGGCCGCCTCCAGGCACACCTTTGTCAGGCTGATGGCATAGTAGGTGATCGCGATGACCGAGAAGCCCTCGACCGCCTGCTGAATGTGAACCTGCACGCGTGCACGCTCTTCCATCGAGCTTAGGAGCGATGCGTTCTGGTCCTCAAGCTGTACCTGGACGGTCGTCCGCAGGAGATCGCCTGCAAGGCTGACACGCTCACCCACTTCGGAAAGACGCCGCTCCGTTGCATGGACGAAGCGAACGGCGGGCTGAAAGCGGCGGTCGATAAAGGTACAGATGCGCTGTCTTTCCTCCACTCGTTCTTCGCGCAGCTCAATCATCCTGCTTGCGACAATTTCGGCGTATGCCTTTGTGGCTCCAAATCGTTGTTTTGCCTTTGCCGTCAGCTTCAAGACGTCGGAAGATAGCTTCGTCACTTCTGACAGAAGCGCCTTGTCCACCTTTATTTCACTCTGCATGTGCTCAATCAGAACGGTGAGGCGCCTGTCAAAATCCGAAAGTTGTTTGACCGTCTCACGCGCCACCGGCATGCCGAGCAGCGCCATCATCCGGTAGGTTTCAATTTCCAGCAGCCGCCTCACCATGCGACCCGTACGGTAGGCATTGAGGTTGCGGTTATAGACGCGAAATTCCACGAATCCGTCATCATCGAGACGGAAGCTCGAATAGACCTCCGCGTCGCCGCCGCCCACTTTCGATGCGACGTAGTCGACCCCGGGTTTTGGATGCGGCGCCTCCTTTTCGTCTCGCACCAGGACACGCACGGCAGCGATCACCTTGCCTTCTACGAAGCGAATGCAGTCGTAAAACGGCTTCGGCAATGCAGTCGGTTGGTCGATCGATGCCGGTGAGACGTAGGTCAACGTCACAAACTCGGTATGCGCCTCCCATTTCAATCGACCGTCGCCACATTTTCCTATGCCGTGGCTTCCCTGGCCTGTGATTGCGACATCATCAAGCTCCAGCAGTTCCGATGGGATTGGAGGAGCTGCGTTCTCCGAAACGATGGCGACGTGCCAGACGTCGGTGTCGCCATCGAAATAAAGCGAAGGTCTTGCGTGGAGTTCCTGATGGAGTTCCCTGCGCAATGGATGTTCGGCGCCGACAAGCATCTGGTTGACCCTTTTCAAACAATGGATCAGCGCGCCATGGCGACCACGTCCCTTTGTCGTTCTTGACCTTGTGAACTGACCATTGCACAAGCGAGCTGGCGCAGCGTCACCACGCCGACAGGCTCGGAAGAGGCGCCTAGCACCGTCACATCACCGTCCGGAACGGATGCGAGTAAGCGCACGGCTTCTTCCACCGTCGTCCCCGCGTGCACCGTAAGGCCGCTGGATGCTGTCGCGCCACGAAGAGGTGACATGATCGCCTCCACCTGGACGACGCGCCCGCGGTTTACTTCCTTGACGAAGTTGGCAACATAGTCGTCTGCCGGGCGCAGGACGATGTCCTGGCTGGTCCCTTGCTGAATGATCTCGCCGTCGCGCAGAATTGCGATTTGATCACCGAGACGCAGAGCCTCGTCGAGGTCGTGGGTGATGAAGACGATCGTTTTTTTGATCTCCTTCTGGATGTCGAGAAGGACAGTCTGCATGTCCGTTCGGATCAATGGATCAAGAGCCGAATAAGCCTCGTCCATGAGCAGCACCGGCGCATCGTTCGAAAGAGCGCGTGCGAGCCCGACGCGTTGCTGCATCCCGCCCGAGAGCTGATTGGGATACTTGTCTTCAAATCCCTTCAGTCCCACTCGCTCCAGCCATCGCATGGCGACATCGACGGCTTTCGCACGAGCAATTCCTTGGACTTCCAGCCCGAAAACGGTGTTGTCGAGGACGCTACGGTGCGGCAGAAGTGCAAACTTCTGAAACACCATCGCCGTCTGGTGCCGGCGGAACTCGCGAAGCTGGGTCTCGTCCATTTTGACAACGTCGACACCATCGACCAGCACTTCGCCCGCTGTCGGATCGATCAGACGGTTTATGTGGCGAATGAGTGTTGACTTGCCTGAGCCGGAGAGGCCCATGATGACCTGGATACAGCCCGATGGAATCTCGATATTGATGTCTTTCAGACCCAATATATGCCCGTGCGTTCGGTTGAGCTCGGCCTTGGTCATGCCCTTCTGAGCAGCCTCGATATGGGCTGCCGCATTGGGACCGAAGATCTTGTAAAGGTGTCGGATCCTGATACCGCCGAAATGATGATCAGCCATGAACGGTCTCCCGGTGCTTCTGGAGTCTTTTGCCGTATGCCTGGCTGACCCGGTCAAAGATGATGGCGATGCCAACGATGGCAAGTCCATTGAAGATACCCAAGGTGAAGTATTGATTTGCGATTGCCTTGAGCACGGGTTGGCCGAGGCCTTGCACGCCGATCATCGAGGCGATGACGACCATTGCCAGCGCCATCATGATGGTCTGGTTGATCCCGGCCATGATTGTCGGCAAGGCAAGCGGCAACTGCACCTTGAAGAGCTTCTGTGATCGGTTGGTTCCGAATGCGTCGGCAGCTTCCAGGACATCCTTATCGACAAGCCGGATACCAAGGTCGGTGAGCCTGATCATCGGCGGAATAGCGTATATGACGACTGCGATGAGGCCGGGTACGCGTCCGATGCCAAGAAGCATCACCACGGGGATGAGATACACGAAACTCGGCATGGTCTGCATTATATCGAGGATCGGGCTGACCAGCTTCTGAATGCGGTCGGAGCGCGACATCAGAATGCCGATAGGCAGACCTATGGCGATCGAGAGTACGGTGCAGACGAAAATCATCGAGATCGTGCGCATCGTGTCCTGCCACATGTCGAAATAACCGATCAGCAACAGCGTCACGAGACAGCCCAGGACGATCTTGAAATTGCGGCTCGCAAGCCACGCGACCGCCAGGATCAAGAGCGTGATGATCGGCCACGGGGTTTGGGTCATGAATTTCTCGGCCGCCATCAAGAAATGCTGCAGCGGCGTGAAAAAGCCCTCGATCGTGTCTCCGTAGGCTCTCGTGAATGCGCGAAAATTGTCGTCGATGAGCTTCTTGAGATCACGAAGCGCATCGTCGTTCATGTGAGGGAAGGTGTAAAACCAGTCCATGCGGTTCCCCTTTTCTTAAAGAAGCCGTGCCAGTCTTTTTATGTTGTACGGCGGTGAGGAGCGGCGCGCCGTGCGCGCCGCTTGTTTACGGGCGGCTAGAGAGCGGCCTCGATCTTCTTGGCGGCGTCCGGAGTGACCCACTTCGTCCAGACGTCTTTGTTTTCCTTCAGGAAGTGCTTGGCGCCATCTTCGCCGCTTGCCTGATTGTCCGTCATCCAGGCCATCAGACCGTTGACGGTCTGGTTGCTCCAAGAGCGCTTCTTGAGATAGTCCATGACTTCGGGGCTGACCTTCTCGGAAAAGGTCTTGGCAACCAGCGTGACGACATGGTCGGTCGGCCAGGCATTCGGCTTGGGATCGGCGCAGTCAGCCACTGTATTGCAGCGCTTCCACTCCGCAGGATCGTTCGGCACGCCTGCATCGAGCTTCACCATCGCGTATTTGCCGAGCAATGCCGTTGGCGCCCAGTAATAACCTACCCAGCCTTCTTTGCGCTCATAGGCTTTTGCAATCGAACCATCGAGGCCTGCCGCAGAGCCGGTATCGACCAGAGTGAAGCCTGCCTTGTCCGCATTGAAGGCCTTGTAATATTGCGATGTGACGATCGTGCCGCCCCAACCCTGGGGGCCATTGAAGATAGCGCCCTTCTTGGCGTCTTCAGGATCTGGGAACAATTCGGGGTGCTTCAGCATATCAGGAATGGTCTTGATGTCCGGATGTGCGTCGGCAACATACTTCGGGATCCACCATCCCTGCACGCCGCCATCGGGAAGCGGGGATCCGACCTGAACGATCCTCCCTTCGTCGGTACCCTTCTTGACGACGTCTGGCAGCAGGTCGATCCAGGCTTCCGGCGCAATATCGGGTTCACCCTTCTCCGCCATGGAGGTGATCGTCGGAACGGTGTCACCAACGGTGATATCCGCTTCGCATCCATAGCCTTCATTCAGGATGATCTTATCGAGATTGGAGAGGACTTCCGCGCTTTGCCAGTTCATGCTGGCGATCGTGATGTTGCCACATTCGGCGGCACTCGCAATGGAAGCTCCGCCTACCAGTCCAAACAACATGCAGGTCGATGCCAATAGCTTTTTCATTATCGTTCCCTCAGTTTAGCGGCTTGTCTTAGGGGCGGGGCGCCGCAAACCCGCATTCAGGAAATCTGTCCCATTTTTATTGATTTTGCGAATGCTGCGGACAAACCATTTTGTACCGCGGTATCGAAGCCGGAAGCGCGCATTTCCTCGATCGCTGCTGCAGTTGTGCCGCGATAATCGAGAAAGGTGCGAACGATGTCGTCGGGATTTTCATCCCGCTTTTGCAGCAAGCCACCCGTGCCGACCAGAACAGCGTTAACGGCGCGGTGCGCGACTTTTGGTTCCAGCCCGCGCGCGATCGCATCCTTCAGCATGGCAGCGGCGAGCAGGGCGGGGAATGCCGGCCCCGCGCCCGAAAGACCGGTCAGATAGTCGATGTCGCCTTCGCTTGCGACCTCGTCCTGCATTCCGCAGGCGTCGAATATGGCTCGAACAGCGGCCTTGTCTTCACCTGTCGCATGCTGCGTGGCGATCCATGGTGTATAGGAAAGCGCCACTTCCGCGGCTGCGTTGGGAAGTGCACGGACAACGCGCGGAGTATTGTGGTGATGGCAAAGCGCGGCGAGGGAGACACCGGCCATAACAGAGATCACCAACTTGCCTTTGGCATCGATACGCAATTGCCTCCAGTCGGCAGGTCGCACGGAAAGAAAAATGATATCGGAACGGTCTGCCAACTCTTGATTGTCGACGGTCCAGAAAACTTGCGAAAACCTGTCCGGCCGCGTGCTTCGATAGGAGAGGGCAAGATCTTCGTCGCCGACGACGCCAGCGCTTACCAAAGACTCTGCAATCGCCCCGCCAAGCCAGCCTGCACCTCCAACGATACCGATCTTTCCTAAACCGCTCATTCTTGCCCGCCGTTAGTCTGGCTTGTAACCGTGCCGCGCAAAGAAGCGGTCCAGCTCTCTCTGCTGCGGCACCTGGCCAGTATAGATTGCGATATATTCAGGTATGCGCTTCATACGCAGACCGATTTCCTCGTTGGACTGCATCGAGATGTAGCCGATCTGCACCAGATAGGTTGTTCTCGCGCGCACGTCTGCGGCGGCGGCTTCATAGCCGAACCGCATGAACATCCGCGTAAGCGCCTCTACTCTTGCCTGGTCCGCGCGCTGAACCTCTTCGAGAATTTCCGACGATTGCAGTGCCCAACTGCGCACTGCGAACTCGAACTGCGAGTCGAAAAGGTCCTTATTCAGCCAGCAATCGAAAACATTGAGCATGGCTTCCGCCAAGGATTCTGCATATGCCTCCGACTGCTTGATAATGTTGCCGGTGTTCTTGTCTCTCCATCTTGCAAGCAAAGCGCCCAGCAGCTCCTCCCGATCCTTGAAGAACCAGTAGAAGCTGGTGCGGGAAAGCTTGAGCTTCTTTGCCAGCGGCAGGATTTTGACCGCATCAACTCCGGCGTCGATCAGCGAGCTGTATGCCGCCTCCAGCCAGCCTTCCTGCGATCCGCGCCAACCACTGTCGTTCAAACTCTGGTCCATGACCTATCTCCTATCAAATTGCGAAGGCCGACACAAGGAAAATGTACATCAGTGTCGAAATTAGAGACTAAAATGTTTTCCGCATTGACACGTATGTACATTTGCGCATAGCGTCATTGTGATGTTTCTAATCCGGAGCCCGACATATGTCGAACGATCCTCTTCTTCAGCCCTATAAATTAAAGCATCTGACGCTGCGAAACCGCATCATCGTGACATCCCACGAGCCGGCATATCCCGAGGACGGAATGCCGAAGGAACGGTATCGGGCTTACACGGTGGAGCGGGCGAAGGGCGGAGTGGCCTTGACGATGACGGCGGGATCTGCGGCCGTTTCGCGCGACAGTCCGCCGGTCTTCAACAACCTGCTCGCCTATAAGGACGAGATCGTTCCCTGGATCCGCGAAATGACCGATGCCGTTCACGAAGAGGGCGCGGCGATCATGATTCAGCTCACCCATCTCGGGCGCCGCACCCGTTGGGACAAGGGCGATTGGCTGCCGGTCGTGGCTCCATCGCATCACCGCGAGGCGTCCCACCGCGCCTTTCCCAAGAAGATGGAAGACTGGGACATCGAGCGCATCATCAAGGACTTTGCGGATGCCGCCGAACGCATGAAAGCGGGCGGCATGGACGGGGTGGAGCTGGAGGCCTATGGCCATCTGATCGATCAGTTCGCGTCTCCGCTCACCAACGAACTCGACGCTCCCTATGGCGGCCCGCTGGAAAATCGGATGCGCTTCTGTTTCGATGTCTTCAAGGCGATGCGTGAACGCGTTGGTGACGACTTCATTCTCGGCATTCGCTACACCGCCGACGAATGTCTTCCCGGCGGGACCGGTAAGGCAGAGGGTATCGAAATTTCCAAGCGGCTGCGCGATAGCGGTCTGGTCGACTACCTGAACGTCATCCGTGGTCACATCGACACCGATCCGGGCCTGACCGATGTCATTCCAATTCAGGGCATGGCCAATTCGCCGCATCTCGATTTTGCCGGTGAGATACGCGCCGCGACGAACTTCCCGACATTCCACGCCGCAAAAATTCCGGACGTTGCCACCGCCCGCCATGCCATCGCGGCCGGAAAAGTGGACATGGTCGGAATGACCCGCGCTCATATGACCGATCCGCATATCGTGCGGAAGATCATCGAAAAGCGCGAGGAAGACATTCGGCCGTGCGTCGGCGCAAACTACTGTCTCGACCGCATCTACCAGGGCGGCATGGCATTCTGTATCCACAACGCCGCGACCGGCCGCGAGCAGACAATGCCTCATATCGCGTCGAAGGCTGACACCCGGAAGAAGGTTGTCATCGTCGGTGCCGGTCCTGCCGGTCTCGAGGCCGCCCGCGTCGCCGGGGAACGCGGCCATGACGTCGTCGTTTTCGAGGCGGCGAACAATCCGGGCGGCCAGATCCGGCTTACCGCGCAGAGCGAACGCCGGCGAGAGATGATCAGCATCATCGACTGGCGCATGAGCCAGTGCGAGAAGTATGACGTCAAGTTCCACTTCAACACCTGGGCGGAAGCGGAAACGGTTGCTGCGGAGAATCCGGACGTCGTCATCATCGCGACGGGCGGCTTGCCGCATACGGAGGTATTGTCGAAGGGCAACGAACTCGTCGTGTCCTCGTGGGACATCATCTCCGGCGACGTGAAACCCGGCACGAACGTTTTGATCTTCGATGACGCCGGCGATCATGCGGGATTGCAGGCAGCCGAATTCCTGGCAAAGGCTGGCGCGAAGGTCGAGATCATGACGCCCGACCGCTCCTTCGCGCCGGAAGTCATGGCGATGAACCTCGTTCCTTACATGCGCTCGCTGCAGAAGCTCGATGTCACCTTTACCGTGACGTTCCGATTGGAGTCGGCTGAGAAGAATGGCAACCAGATCGTCGCCCATGTCGGAAGCGACTATGGTGGTGTCTCCAAGCAGCGTGTCGTCGACCAGATCGTCGTCAATCACGGCACCATTCCACTGGACGAACTGTATTTCGAGCTGAAGCCGCTCTCCAGTAACTTCGGCGAAATATCGCACGATGAGCTTCTCGCAGGAAAACCCCAGTCCGTCGTTCGCAATCCGGAAGGAAAGTTCCAGTTGTTCCGGATCGGTGACGCCGTCGCGGCTCGCAACACGCATGCAGCGATCTACGATGGCCTTCGGATCGCGAAGGACATCTAGCGCGGGAGGACGGTTGGTCGATCCGGCGGGAGGGGATGGAATGAGCCAAAGAAATGAGGACCTGCAGCACTTCATCGACGCTGCTTTCGTAGCCTTCGACAAATGTGTGAAGGATCCGCAGGGTCGCCGCTCGATCGCGGAAATCTTTTCGGCGCTGGAACGTCCAGGCATGCAAAGGGAAGGGAATGGCAGCCGTCTTCCGGTCTGCGCGTTCCTTGCCGACGCCTTGTCCGTCCACACGTCCGATCCTGCTCTTCGGCGCATAATGGAGCTTTTTCGGCGAGTTGAACCTCTGCTCGAGTGGAGACAGCGAACCAAGTATGATGCCGCCACGGCCAGCGAGAATTTCCTTGATGGCCACGCCAATGCGATGATCATTGGCCCGGGCGGTTTGGAAATTCGCAACGACCTCTGGTTCGGAGTGACCCTCTTGGCGCCCAGAGTTCGCTATCCGGATCACAATCACCCTCCTGAAGAAACCTATCTCGTGCTGTCTGATGGCGAGTTCCGGCAAGAGGACGGGGATTGGTTTTCGCCCGGTATCGGCGGGTCGTTCTATAATATCCCCGGTATCAAACATGCCATGAGATCGGTCGACACGCCTCTCTTCGCCTTCTGGGTGTTGCTTGCCGAACGACCGCACTGAACGGCACCAATCTTCGGAACAATGAAAGGGGTTCGCCATGAAGATTCTCGTCCCGGTGAAGCGGGTGGTTGATTACAACGTGAAGATCCGTGTGAAGGCGGATGGCACGGGTGTCGAGCTTGCGAATGTGAAGATGTCGATGAACCCGTTCGACGAGATCTCGGTCGAGGAAGCGCTGCGGCTGAAGGAAGCCGGCAAGGCGGAAGAGGTGGTGGTGGTGTCGATCGGTCCGGCCAAGGCCGAGGAGACGCTGCGGACGGCGCTGGCCATGGGGGCGGATCGTGCCATCCTGGTCGAGACCGACGATCAAGTCGAGCCGCTGGCGGTGGCGAAGATCCTGAAAGGCGTGGCCGAGGCCGAACAGCCAGGCCTGATCATCGTCGGCAAGCAGGCGATCGATGATGATAGCAACCAGACCGGCCAGATGCTGGCGGCCCTCTTGGGCTCGGCGCAGGCGACGTTTGCCTCGAAGATCGAGATCGGGGATGGAAAAGCAACTGTCACCCGCGAGGTCGATGGCGGCCTGCAGACGATCGAGGTCAAGCTGCCGGCGGTGGTGACCACGGACCTGCGCCTCAACGAGCCGCGTTATGCCTCGCTGCCGAACATCATGAAGGCAAAGAAGAAGCCGCTCGACAAGAAGGCACCTGCCGACTTCGGCGTCTCCACCGAGCCGCGCCTGAAGGTGCTGAAGACCGAGGAGCCGTCGGGCCGCAAGGCGGGCGTCAAGGTCAAGTCGGTGGCCGAGCTTGTCGAAAAGCTCAAGACCGAAGCCGGCGTGCTGTAATCCAGTCCGAACGAGGAGTTAGACACCATGGCCATTCTTCTTCTGGCTGATCATGACAGCAACCACCTTTCCGACCAGACCGCCAAGGCGCTGACGGCGGCGACCCAGATTGCCCAGGGAACGGGAAGCGATGTGCACATCCTCGTCGCAGGTAGGGACGCCAGGCCGGCTGCCGAGCAGGCGGCCAAGCTTGCCGGTGTTACCAAGGTACTGCTGGCCGACGATGCGAGCCTCGCCAACAACCTCGCCGAACCGCTCGCCGATCTGATCGTGGCGCTCGCCGGCTCCTATGACACCATCCTGACGGCTGCCACCTCGGTCGGCAAGAATGTCATGCCGCGGGTTGCCGCTTTGCTCGATGTCGCCCAGGTCTCGGAGATCATCGAAGTCGTCTCCGCCGATACCTTCAAGCGGCCGATCTATGCCGGCAACGCCATTCAGACGGTGCAGTCGACCGATGCCAAGAAGGTCATCACCGTGCGCACCGCCTCCTTCGCCTCTGCCGCAGACGGTGGTTCGGCCACGATCGAGGCGATCCCGGCGGTCGCCAATCCCGGCCTGTCCAGCTTCGTCGCCGATGCATTGTCGACCTCGGACCGTCCGGAACTGACGTCTGCAAAGATCATCATCTCCGGTGGCCGGGCGCTCGGTTCGGCAGAAAAGTTCAAGGAAGTCATCCTTCCCGTCGCCGACAAGCTCGGGGCTGCCGTCGGCGCATCCCGCGCGGCCGTCGATGCCGGCTATGCCCCGAACGACTGGCAGGTCGGCCAGACCGGCAAGGTCGTCGCACCACAGCTCTATATCGCCTGCGGCATCTCCGGTGCCATCCAGCATCTCGCCGGCATGAAGGATAGTAAGGTCATCGTCGCCATCAACAAGGACGAAGAGGCCCCGATCTTCCAGATCGCCGACTACGGCCTCGTCGCCGATCTCTTCGAGGCCCTGCCGGAACTCGAAAAGGCGCTGTGATATCGCAATGACCGACGCAAGCGAGCTGCCAGAACGCGAAAGCATGGAATTCGACGTGGTGATCGTCGGAGCGGGGCCGGCCGGCTTGTCTGCGGCGATCCGTCTGAAGCAGGTCAATCCCGATCTGACCGTCGTCGTGCTCGAGAAGGGCGCGGAAGTCGGCGCCCATATCCTGTCGGGTGCCGTTGTCGATCCCATCGGCATCGACCGGCTGCTGCCCGGCTGGCGCCAAGAAGACGGCCATCCCTTCAAGACCAAGGTGACGGACGATCATTTCCTGGTGCTCGGACCGGCCGGCTCCGTCCGCCTGCCGAATGCGCTGATGCCGCCGCTGATGAACAATCACGGCAATTATATCGTCTCGCTCGGCAACGTCTGTCGCTGGCTCGCCGAAAAGGCGGAGGCGCTCGGCGTCGAGATCTATCCCGGCTTTGCCGCCACCGAAGTGCTTTACAATGACGAAGGTGCCGTCATCGGTGTTGCCACTGGCGACATGGGTATCGAAAAGAACGGCGAGCCCGGCCCGAACTATACCCGCGGCATGGCGCTGCTCGGCAAATACGTGCTGATCGGCGAAGGCGTGCGCGGTTCGCTTGCCAAGCAGCTCATTGCCAGGTTCAAGCTCGATGAGGGACGTGACGTACCGAAGTTCGGCATCGGCCTCAAGGAACTCTGGCAGGTTAAGCCCGAGCACCACAAACAGGGCCTGGTGCAGCACTCCTTCGGCTGGCCTTTGGGCATGAAGACCGGCGGCGGTTCGTTCCTCTATCACCTCGAAGACAATCTCGTCGCCGTCGGCTTCGTCGTGCACCTGAATTACAAGAACCCCTATCTCTATCCCTTCGAGGAGTTCCAGCGCTTCAAGACGCACCCGGCGATCCGCTCCACCTTCGAGGGCGGCAAGCGCCTCTCCTATGGGGCGCGCGCCATCACCGAAGGCGGCTGGCAGTCGGTGCCGAAGCTTTCCTTCCCCGGCGGGGCGCTGATCGGCTGTTCGGCCGGTTTCGTCAACGTGCCGCGCATCAAGGGCAGCCACAATGCGGTGCTGTCGGGCATGCTGGCGGCCGACAAGATCGCCGCGGCGATCGCCGCCGGCCGCGCCAATGACGAGGTGATCGAGATCGAGAACGAATGGCGCCAGACGGATATCGGCCGCGACCTGAAGAAGGTCCGCAACGTCAAGCCGCTATGGTCGAAGTTCGGCACGGCGATAGGCGTGGCGCTTGGCGGTCTCGACATGTGGACGAACACGCTGTTCGGCTTCTCCTTCTTCGGCACGCTGAAACACGGCAAGACCGATGCCCAGTCACTGGAGCCGGCCTCGCAGCACAAGCCGATCGCCTATCCGAAGCCGGACGGCGCTCTGACCTTCGACCGCCTGTCGTCGGTGTTCCTGTCGAACACCAATCATGAGGAAGACCAGCCGGTGCATCTCAAGGTCAAGGACATGGACCTGCAGAAGCGCTCGGAGCACGATATCTATGCCGGCCCGTCGACGCGCTACTGTCCGGCCGGCGTCTATGAATGGGTGGAAAAGGACGGCAAGGACACCTTCGTCATCAACGCCCAGAACTGCGTGCACTGCAAGACCTGCGACATCAAGGATCCCAACCAGAACATCAACTGGGTGCCGCCGCAGGGCGGCGAGGGGCCGGTCTATCCGAATATGTAAAACCGCAAACGAAGCGAGGAGGATATTAATCATGGACGTACGCGCCGCCGTAGCCGTTGCCGCCGGTAAACCGCTGGAAGTCATGACCGTTCAGCTCGAAGGCCCGAAGGCCGGCGAGGTGCTGATCGAGGTCAAGGCGACCGGCATCTGCCACACCGACGATTTCACCCTGTCGGGCGCCGATCCGGAGGGCCTGTTTCCGGCGATCCTCGGCCATGAGGGTGCCGGCATCGTCGTCGATGTCGGCCCGGGGGTGACCTCGGTCAAGAAGGGCGACCATGT
The DNA here is from genome assembly GCF_029714265.1 of Rhizobium sp. CB3171. Lineage (NCBI taxonomy): Bacteria > Pseudomonadati > Pseudomonadota > Alphaproteobacteria > Hyphomicrobiales > Rhizobiaceae > Rhizobium > Rhizobium sp. CB3171. Next base: position 270,486 of record NZ_CP121653.1, read on the forward strand.
CATTCCGCTTTATACGCCCGAATGCCGCGAATGTTATTCCTGCCTCAGCCGCAAGACCAATCTCTGCACCGCGATCCGCGCCACGCAAGGCCAAGGCCTGATGCCGGACGGCACCTCGCGCTTTTCGATCGGCAAGGACAAGATCCATCACTATATGGGCTGCTCGACCTTCGCCAATTTCACCGTGCTGCCGGAGATTGCCGTTGCCAAGGTCAATCCCGACGCTCCCTTCGACAAGATCTGCTATATCGGCTGCGGGGTGACCACCGGCATCGGTGCGGTGATCAACACCGCCAAGGTGGAGATCGGCTCGACGGCGATCGTCTTCGGTCTCGGCGGCATCGGCCTCAACGTCCTGCAGGGCCTGAAGCTTGCCGGCGCCGACATGATCATCGGTGTCGACATCAACAACGACCGCAAGGCCTGGGGCGAGAAATTCGGCATGACGCATTTCGTCAATCCGAAGGAGGTCGGCGACGACATCGTGCCTTATCTCGTCAATCTGACGAAGCGCAATGGCGACCTCATCGGCGGGGCCGACTATACTTTCGACTGCACCGGCAACACCAAGGTGATGCGCCAGGCGCTGGAATCGGCGCATCGCGGCTGGGGCAAGTCGGTCATCATCGGCGTTGCCGGCGCCGGCCAGGAAATCTCGACCCGTCCCTTCCAGCTTGTGACCGGCCGCAACTGGATGGGCACGGCCTTCGGCGGCGCCCGTGGCCGCACCGACGTGCCAAAGATTGTCGACTGGTACATGCAGGGCAAGATCCAGATCGACCCGATGATCACCCACACCATGCCGCTCGAGGACATCAACAAGGGCTTCGACATGATGCACAAGGGCGAAAGCATCCGCGGCGTCGTGGTCTATTAAAGCCATGAAGACCATATCGAAAGAGAGGTCGTTCGGCGGAACGCAGGGCGTCTACTCGCACGCGTCGCAGGCATGCGGGTGCGAGATGACGTTCGCCGTCTACGTCCCACCGCAGGCCGCCGAACGCCCATGTCCGGTCCTCTGGTATCTCTCCGGCCTCACCTGCACGCATGCAAACGTCATGGACAAGGGGGAGTACAGGCGGCTTGCTGCACATCTCGGGATCATCGTCGTCTGCCCGGACACAAGTCCCAGAGGGGATGCGGTGCCGGACGAGCCGGAAAACTGGCAGATGGGCAAGGGCGCCGGCTTCTATCTCGACGCCGCGCAAAAGCCATGGGCCGAGAAATATCGGATGTACACCTACATCACCCAGGAGCTGCCGGCTCTGGTTGCTGAGGAGTTCCACGCCGACATGGAGCGGCAAGGGATTTTTGGCCATTCGATGGGCGGGCACGGGGCGATAACCATCGCCCTCAAGAATCCGGATCGTTACCGAAGCTGCTCGGCCTTCGCACCGATCAGCCGCCCGAGCGTCTCCGGATGGTCGAAGCCGGCATTGAAGAAATATCTCGGACCCGACCAGCAAAGCTGGCGCGAGTACGACGCCTGCGCGCTGATAGAGGACGGACGCAGATTTCCGGAAATGCTCGTCGATCAGGGGACTGCTGACAGCTTCCTGGAAGATGGGCTCCGCCCGAACGAGCTGAAGGCGGCGTGCGACACCGCCGGCATCTCGCTTCGCCTCAGGATGCAGGAGGGCTACGGCCACTCCTACAGCTTCATCTCGACTTTCATGGACGATCACCTGCGCTGGCACGCCGAGAGGCTAGCGTAGAAGGCTCAAGAGAGAACTACAGCTCGGTCACGGCATTCTGCCGTGACCCAGGAGGAAGGGAGAAACCTCAATGACGAGCATATCAATACATCCGACGGTCGACTCCGGATATCGGGCGACCGACGCATCCTTTTCCGGAGGCACCCTGGTCTGCAATTGCGCAAGCAACCCGGTGAAGGTCCGCATCAAGGGCGACATCGCGCACAATCACGCCTGCGGCTGCACGAAATGCTGGAAGCCCGAAGATGCGGTATTCTCTGTCGTCGCCGTCGCGCCGACGGAGAATGTCGAAGTTCTGGAGAACGGCGACAAACTCGCGGTCGTCGACCCGTCGGCGCTGATCCAGCGCCATGCCTGCAAGGAATGCGGCGTCCATATGTACGGACCTGTCGAGCGCGATCATCCCTTCAAGGGACTGTCTTTCGTTCATCCCGAGCGTTTCGAAGGGAAGGGTTGGGCCGCGCCTGGCTTTGCCGCGTTTGTTTCGTCGATTATCGAAAGCGGATACGACCCAGCCAAAATGGATGCCGTGCGAGCCCGTCTGAAGGAACAGGGGCTTGAGCCCTATGATTGCCTCAACCCGGCGCTGATGGACTATATCGCCACCTGGACAGCCAAGAAAAACGGCGTGCTGGCCGCCTGAGAATAGATCAAATCATGCAAAGGCCGCCTGGCAAACCACCAGGCGGCCATTACCATCAGCGAATTGGACACTGCGGTATCAGATACCTGTCCGCAGTCCCGTGCATCAATTCTCCTCCCAAGGGAAGGTATCCAGCCTTTCCGCACCGTTCGCGGTAATGAGCACCTGGGTTTCGAGTTTGATACTCTCTGATCCGTCTTCGGCGATGAGACTTTCGACGTTCAACACCATGTTCTCTTCCACGACGCCGGCGAAATTCTCGTCATAATCCGGATGTAGCAACACGCCCGGCCACTCGTCGCACATGCCTGTTCCATGCAGCGCCAATGTATAGCGATAGGGTATGTATTTTTCCGGAATGCGCCAGGATCTGTCATTGAATTCCAGGAAGCTCAGTCCGGGCTTCAGCAGGGAAAGATTATGTTCGATCTGCTCCCTTGCCGCCGAATAGAGCTCGCGCTGCTTGGGTGTCATTGCCACATGGCCGCAAATCCACGAGCGAGACAAGTCGGCGCAATATCCGTAGGGGCCAATCATATCCGTGTCGAAGGAGATCATTTCTCCGGATTTCACCATGTAGTCCGAGCATTCCTGGTACCACGGGTTCGTTCTGGCCCCCGCGGTCAGCAGCTTCGTTTCAAGCCACTCGCCGCCGCTGCGCGCGTTCTCGAAATGGAGTTCCGCCCAGATCTCGCGTTCCGTCCGGCCGGGTTCTGAGGCCTCATACATCCGCGCCATGCCGGCCTCGCAAACGCGGATGGTCCAGCGCATCAGTTCGATTTCCTCGGCGCTTTTTATGGACCGCGCCCGCTCCGCCAGCTCCTGGCCGTCGAGCAGTTCGATACCCCTCTTTTGCAGCGCATGAGCACCTGGAGGGTCGAGCCGGTCTACGGCCAGGCGGTGATTCCGGCCTTTTTCCCGCAGGATGTCGGCGATCTCGTCAGCCCATCCTTCTAGTCGTTCTTCAACCAAATTGCCTGCGGTGAAGAAGATCCAGGATTTTGCCGGCCGGATTTCATCGACACAGGGAAGACCTTGGTTGAGGTGTTCCGAGCCCTCGAACTCAAACATGATCGCTGGTCCGTGGGCCAGGATCAAAGCGTAGCGGGCTGGATTATGCATCGTCCAGATGCTCATATTCGACGAGTCGAAAGCATATCTTATGTTCACGGGATCATAGAGAAGCAGGGCGGAACAGTTGGCTTCCTCCATCTTCATACGCAAACGAGCGAGCCGATAATGCCGCGCCGTATCGAGAACATGCGCCGGAATGGAACTGCGGAGCGGCCGATCGGCGCCTTCCGGATTGAGATATGCTTTCTTTCGTTCGTCTTTGAAAACGGTTGTGTGATCATGACTGCCGATAAGTGCAGAGGCATTTTGCATTCGAGGCGTTCCTATAGGTCTGTGATGCAGTGGATTTGCCGGAGGACGGATCTTCGGCGGGGCAACGGGAACCAAAGATGAGGTAAACGGTTGGCGCTGTGTCGGACCGCGACTTTAGGCAGGATGGGAGGACGAGGCCCTTTTTCTCAACGGCAAAAATAAGCCGCCTTGACATAATGAAATGTAATGCAAAAAACTGCTGAGGCTGGTGCGGCTGCACCCCTCATCAATAAGGTTTTCCATGGTAAGTCTGCGGCGACGATTGCCTCCTTTGACCGGATTGACTGCATTTGAAGCGGTGGCTCGCAATGGTAGCTTCACGCGCGCGGCAAGCGAGCTCGGCGTTACGCAAGCCGCCGTCAGCCGGCAGATTCATCTGCTCGAAGAAATGCTGGGTTTCGATCTTTTTCGGCGCTTGCACCGCAGGATAGAGCTGACTGAAAAAGGAAGAACCCTGTCGACGGCCGCAACCACCGCCTTCAACCTTGTTGCCGAAACGATCTCTGAAATCACCAAGGAAGAGGCAGCCGAAGGGCTGACGATTTCCGCCACCGTCGCATTCTCACATTTCTGGCTGCTGCCGAAGATCTCTTCCTTCTCGAAAGTCTGCCCAGACAGCGCGCTTCGCATCATTACACAGGACAACGCGACCAGCCTTGGGAGCAGCGACGTGGACCTCGCCATCCGTTATGGCAATGGCATGTGGCCGGATGGACAGGCTGAACTGCTCTTCGATGACGAGATCTTTCCTGTCTGCAGCCAGGAATATGCTGAGAACCTCGGAAAAATCGAAGACCTTGCCGAGTTGGTGCGTTATCCGCTCATCAGCTCCGACACCGACGACCCGAGTTGGACAGGCTGGAGCGAGTGGCTCGCTGCATTCTCAGTGGAAGCACCCAAGCGTTCCCTCGGCATGCGCTGCAGTTTTTATACCGAAGCGGTTTACGCTGCATTGAACGGGCAGGGGATCGCACTCGGCTGGCGGCGCCTCGTTCAGGATCTCTTGAACAGGAAAGCGCTTGTTCGGCTGACCGAGCAGTCGATCGCGACGAGGAACGGTTATTTCATTGTTGTTCCGCGGCGAAGCGCAAAAAATCCGCATGTCGCTCAGTTTACCGCGTGGTTGAAAGAGACAGCGCATGCCATGCAGCAATGACGTTGCTGTCCGATGATGGCCGCTACAAGCCGCTTGTCTTTATTCGGCCGCCTTCCTTGACTGTTTCCATCGCCACACTTGTGGATGTGCTCGCCACGTAGGGGAGGGTCGATATTTTTTCTCCGAGGACGTGGCGGTATCGGCGGATGTCCCGTGTTCTTATCTTGATCAGATAATCAAAACGCCCTGCGATCATGTGGCATTCTTCCACCTCCTTGATCTTCCTCACTGCTGCATTGAAGCTTTTCAACGCGTCTTCCTTGGTACTCGTCAGCTTCACTTCCGCGAAGGCGACGTGATCGAGCCCAAGTTTGGCGGGATTCAAGATAGCCGAGAATCCCACGATGTATCCTTCGTCCACGAGTCTCTTAAGGCGAAGCTGACAAGGGGTTTTCGATAATCCGATCCGGCTGGCCAGATCCGTAATCGAGATTCGGCCGTCCTCGGTGACGACTTCGAGGATCTTCAAATCAAACTGGTCCAATTCACTAGTTTGAGCCTTTTCTGTAGACATTTTGCAATCCTATTGCCGTTCAAATAAGTGAATACATCAATCATTCGGCCTTAATCAAGTCTGAATGACTTTATCTCCTCGGTTATGATGAAGCGAAGCCGGTGGAGGAAGAAGTCCAGATGAATTCCGCAGCCAAGAAGGTCGAAGGATTCCTTCAAAAACGCGCTCATCGACATACCGTTCGGCGGATCAAACGATGCGCTTTGCATCTCAATCAGATTGCAGAGGCCTATGAGGCGGTCGGCATCTGATTTTGCCTATTTCGCTCGCGTCAAAAGGGGATCACGGATGTATAACTACAATAAGAAACGCGAAGTCAGTCAGGAGCCGGATCTGCTGGCTCACTATCGGCCGGTGGCGATCAGAGCGGTGGCGGCTGCGCTCGCTGTTAAGGCGAGCAAGCCGGATGCGGTGCCGCTTCGAGACACCGAGTATTCAGGTCCGGCCTGGCTGGACCATCCCGACGACGGCGAAGCCGGCGTTTCATTCATTCGCTAATCGACACATCGTTCACAGGTATTCCCATGCTAGACGCGGTACCCAATTCCACCTCTTCCCACGACGGCGTGTCACCCTTTGCTGACTTCGCGCCGCCCATTCGACCGCAATCCGAACTTCGGCAAGCAATTACCGCTGCCTATCGCCGGCCGGAAACCGAATGTCTGCCACCGCTTGTCGCTGCGGCCCGTGTCTCCGAAGCAAAGCGCTATGACATTCGCAGCACTGCCCGCACCCTGATCGAAGCGCTGCGCGCCAAGCATAAGGGCACCGGTGTTGAAGGGCTTGTGCACGAGTACTCGCTGTCGAGCCAGGAAGGCGTGGCTCTGATGTGCCTTGCCGAAGCGCTCTTGCGCATTCCCGACACCGATACCCGTGACGCACTCATTCGAGACAAGATTGCCGAGGGCGACTGGTCGTCTCACATTGGCGGCGGCAAATCGCTGTTCGTCAACGCTGCTACCTGGGGGCTTGTAGTCACCGGCAAGCTGACCTCCACCGTCAACGACCGCAGCCTTTCGGCAGCGCTGACGCGGCTGATCGCGCGCGCCGGCGAGCCAGTGATCCGCCGCGGTGTCGACATGGCAATGCGCATGATGGGCGAGCAGTTCGTCACCGGCGAAACAATCGAGGAGGCGCTGAAGCGCGCCCAACCGCTGGAGGCCCGCGGCTTCCGCTATTCCTACGATATGCTCGGCGAGGCGGCGACAACGGCGGCTGATGCCGAGCGCTATTTCCGCGATTATGAAAATGCGATCCACGCGATCGGGAAAGCCGCGGCAGGGCGGGGCATCTATAATGGGCCCGGCATCTCCATCAAGCTCTCGGCACTACATCCACGCTACAGCCGCTCGCAGTCCGGTCGGGTGATGAGCGAGCTGCTGCCGAAAGTGAAGTCATTGGCTGCGCTCGCAAAGGGATATGATATCGGCCTCAATATCGACGCCGAGGAAGCCGACCGGCTGGAGCTTTCGCTTGATCTTCTCGAGGAGCTTTGCTTCGATGCCGCTCTCAAGGGTTGGAACGGCCTCGGCTTCGTGGTGCAGGCATATGGCAAACGCTGCCCGTTCGTGCTCGATTACATTATCGATCTGGCTCGTCGCTCTGAGCGTCGGATAATGGTGCGCCTCGTCAAGGGTGCCTATTGGGACGCCGAAATCAAGCGCGCCCAGCTTGATGGCCTTGAGGATTTTCCGGTCTATACCCGCAAGATCTATACCGACGTCGCCTATGTCGCCTGCGCGCGTAAGCTGCTTGCGGCGCCGGATGCGGTGTTCCCGCAGTTCGCTACCCATAATGCGCAGACGCTTGCCACGATCTATCATCTGGCGGGCTCGGATTTCGAAGTCGGCCAGTATGAGTTTCAGTGCCTGCATGGCATGGGCGAGCCGCTTTATGACGAGGTCGTCGGCAAGCAGAAGCTCGATCGCCCCTGCCGGATTTATGCGCCCGTCGGCACGCATGAAACGCTGCTCGCCTATCTGGTCCGACGTCTCCTGGAAAACGGCGCCAATTCCTCCTTCGTAAACCGTATCTCCGATCCGAATGTTTCGATCGACGCACTGGTCGCCGATCCCGCTGAAGTTGTCGCGGCAATGCCCGTGGTCGGCGCACCCCATGAACTGATCGCTCTTCCTGGCGACCTATATGGCAGAGCTCGTGCCAATTCCTCCGGTCTCGACCTGTCGAGTGAGAAGACCCTCTTCGAGTTGTCGCAATCGCTGGCCGCGACGGTCCAGACGCCATGGCACGCGCTTCCGATCCTCGCAGACGGTTCGACTGATGGGGTGACACGGCAGGTTCTCAATCCAGCCGATCACCGCGACGTCGTCGGGACGGTCACTGAGCTCAAGGTCGAAGAAGCAGCCCGTATTGCTCGCATGGCTGCCGAACACGCCCCACAATGGGCTGCTGTTCCCCCGGCAGAGCGCGCGGCATGCCTGGAGCGGGCCGCCGACATCATGCAGTCCCGTATCGAGACGTTGATGGGGATAGTCATGCGCGAGGCAGGAAAGTCGGCGGCCAATGCCGTTGGCGAGGTTCGGGAAGCCATTGATTTCCTGCGCTACTATGCCGACCAGGCCCGCAAGACGCTTGGTCCTGCGCATGCGCCGCTTGGACCGATCGTCTGCATCAGCCCGTGGAACTTCCCGCTTGCGATCTTCACCGGACAGGTGGCGGCAGCCCTCGTGGCGGGCAATCCGGTGCTTGCGAAACCCGCTGGCGTGACGCCGATCATCGCATCGGAAAGCGTCAAAATCCTGCACGAGGCGGGAGTGCCACGGGGGGCGCTGCAATTCGTACCCGGTAGCGGTCGACTTGGTGCAGCTCTTGTTGGCGCTCCCGAAACGGCAGGCGTCATGTTCACGGGGTCGACGGAAGTCGCCCGCCTCATTCAGGCGCAGTTGGTCGAGCGCCTATCGGCCACAGGCAAGCCCATTCCGCTGATTGCCGAAACGGGCGGCCAGAACGGCATGATCGTCGACTCTTCAGCGCTTGCCGAGCAGGTCGTCGCCGATGTGATCGCCTCTGCCTTCGATAGCGCCGGCCAGCGCTGCTCCGCATTGCGCGTCCTGTGCCTTCAGGATGATATTGCAGACCGAACTCTTAATATGCTCAAAGGCGCCTTCAAGGAGCTGACGATCGGCCGCACCGATCGGTTGAACATCGACGTTGGTCCGGTCATCAATGACAGTGCCAAGGCGGAGATCGATCAGCATATCGAGCATATGCGTGGTCTTGGCTGCAAGGTGCATCAGTTGCCGCTCCACGAGGGCGCCGCGGCCGGGACGTTTGTGCCGCCGACGATCGTCGAGATCCGATCCCTTTCCGACCTCACCAGAGAAGTCTTCGGGCCGGTTCTGCACGTCATTCGCTACCGCAGAAACGGGCTCGATCGCCTGATCGACGACATCAACGCTTCCGGCTACGGTCTCACCTTCGGCCTTCATACCCGGCTCGATGAAACGATCGCGCATGTGACGAGCCGCATCAAGGCCGGCAACCTTTATGTGAACCGGAATATCATCGGAGCGGTCGTTGGCGTTCAACCATTCGGTGGACGTGGCCTCTCCGGTACCGGGCCGAAGGCTGGTGGCCCTCTCTATATCGGCCGCCTGGTTCAGAAAGCGCCTGTTCCGCCGCAGCAGGATTCGGTTCATACCGACCCGGCATTGCGGGACTACATCATCTGGCTAGATCGTCGGGGATTGTCGGCGGAAGGCGAAGCGGCCCGTGGCTATGCAAGCCGATCGGCGCTGGGACTGGAACGCGAGTTGGTCGGCCCCGTTGGCGAACGCAATCTCTACGCGCTTCATCCTCGCGGCCGAATCCTCCTGGTGCCAGAGACAAAGACCGGTCTTTTCCGCCAGATTGCCGCTGCTCTGTCGACAGGAAACCAGATCGCCATAGATGCGGGATCCGGTTTGGAATCCGTTTTGCCGGATTTGCCATCATCCGTTTCGAGCCGCATGTCCTGGACCTCGAACTGGGAGAAGGACGGGCCGTTTTCGGGTGCGCTGGTGGAAGGGGATCGGGCTAGGGTCCAGTCCATCAATCAGAAGATTGCGGCTCTTCCCGGCCCGCTCCTCCTGGTGCAGGCGGCGACCACGGATGAAGTAGAGAGCGACCCCGACGCATATTGCCTCAACTGGCTGCTGGAAGAGGTGTCGACCTCGATCAACACCGCGGCGGCGGGCGGGAATGCAAGTCTGATGACGATCGGATAGCCCGTTGTAGATCATATCGTGAGGGCGCGTTGCATGCGCCCTCACGATCATCTCTTTGATGTTCAGATTTCGCCCATCGCGAACGCGGTCGCATTAACGGTCGACCGGTCCGTGTTTGGCGAAATCCTTTTCGATTGATGCGTTCGCCCGATCCGCTATCAGAATGAGAGCCTATACGCATAGCTCCGCACTTTTTGAAAAGTCACCCTGCGATTCTTCATGAGAAATTTATTTTCTTTTGAAAAAAATTCGAAAGATGCGAAATGGAGCACGCGGATACCAATGAAGACGCTTTCGGGGAAGCTCGTAATTGCAACCGGTATTGCAGTTGCGACGATTTTGCTTGGATATACAGCAATCAACACAATTTCCGCCAAGTTCAGGACCGAACAGGAAGTCATGCTCAGGGCGACGGAGCAGGCAGCTTCTGTCAGCCAGAGTGTTGCTGTTCAAATCACCGAGGCGACTTCGGCAGGCAAGGCGCTAGCGTCATCGCTGGTAGGTTTTGTCGATGGCGGATCAAGAAAGCGGGCGGATATTGTTGCCATGCTAAAGACGGTGCCGCCGCAATACTCCAATGTATTCGGCGCCTGGATGTGCGAACTTATCGACGGGAAGTCCCCAAAGCCGACCTCCGGCGATGAGGGATTGAACAAGGAAGGTATTTTTACGCCTTATTGGACCAAGGGCGACAGCGGCCAGATGGAGTTCTCGACTTGGAAAATCGATCCCAAGCAGGAATATTATCGCGTTCCGCTGGAAACCGGAAAGCCGGTCATCACCTCTCCCTATCTCACCAACATGAAGAAGCTGGTCACGTCGGTTTCCGTCCCGATGACGTTGGATGGACACATCGTCGGATTGGCGGGTGTTGACATAAAACTCGATGATCTGACAGCGGCGCTCAACACGATGCATCCGTTTGGAGACGGGCGCGTCATGCTTGTAGCCAATGATGGAAAGTGGCTTGCGCATCCGAGCCAGGATAATCTCATGAAGGACTATGGCGACGTCGGCGCCGATCTGGTCAAACAAGCGCTGGCGGATGGCAAAATGCGCGTCGTCCCCGGAATGCCAGACGGCGTAGTTCGCCTTGTCTATCCGTTTAGCGCTCCCGGAATGAATACGACCTGGGCCGCGATTCTTGACGTTCCCGCTTCGGCCTTCGCGACACCTGTTCGCCAGCAGATGTATAGCGCCATCCTTGGCGGCTTCGCCATTCTGGTCGTGACGCTCGGCGTCATCCTGATCGCGAGCCGAAGCCTGATCGGCAAGCCGCTGACGAATGTGCTGGCCCATGTCCATCGCATGGCGAATGGGAACTATCGTGACGCGATCGCGGTCGGCAAGAGGAGCGATGAGCTCGGAAGCCTCATCTCGGCTCTGGAGATGTTTCGCCAGGAACTCGCCAACGGCGACAAGATGAAGGCCGACCAGGAAATCCTGCAAGGCCAGATCGAATTGGATCGAAAGACGCAGCGGAATCACGAAGTTGCCAAGGCCGAGGACCTCCGCCAGTTTGTTGAGACCGTGCAAACGCGATTTGAACGCCTTGCTTCCGGCGATCTCACGGTGCGCATGAACGAACCAGTCGCCCCGGAATTCGAGATGATCCGGCAAAATTTCAACACCGCCATCGCGGCTCTCGAGGAAACGATCCTCAATGTCGTCCAGTCCGTCTACACGATCAGGGGCGGGCTCAACGAGATTTCCAATGCATCCAACGATCTCGCGCGGCGCACCGAGCAGCAGGCAGCCTCTCTTGAAGAAACGGTCGCGGCGCTTGGTGAAGTCACCCGTGGCGTGAATGAGACCGCAGACGGCTCCCGCAAAGCGCAAGATGTTGTTTCGAACGCGCGAGGCGATGCCAAGACGGGTAGCGAGGTCGTTTCCCGCGCAATCTCGGCGATGATGGAGATTCAAACCTCCTCCAACAAGGTCGGCAATATCCTGCGGGTGATCGACGAGATTGCCTTCCAGACAAATCTGCTTGCTCTGAATGCCGGCGTCGAAGCTGCGCGGGCCGGGGAGGCAGGCAAGGGCTTTGCAGTTGTGGCTCAGGAAGTTCGGGAACTTGCGCAAAGATCGGCCCAGGCTGCCAAGGAAATTGCCGCGCTGATTTCGCTGTCGTCGTCACAGGTCGGAGCAGGTGTCGATCTCGTCGAGGAGACGGGAACATCTCTGTCGCACATCGTCACCAAGGTCAGCGATCTAACCGAGACCGTAAACGCAATTGCAGCCAGCGCTGCGGAGCAAGCGGTAAGTTTGCGAGAGGTTTCGGCGGCTGCGGACTTGATGGATAAGGTTACGCAGCAAAACGCGGCGATGGTTGAAGAGACGACGGCTGCCGCAAGAAGCCTTGCCGACGAAACAAATTCTTTGGCCAATTTCGTCGCACGGTTCAAACTGAGCAAAGCGCGCGGCTCCGTTGAGCACACAAGGGAAACGAACTTCGCCTTGGCGAGCTGACTGATCGCCCAGCTATCATTTGGGCAGCAGATACGAGAACTGCCCAGGCAGAAGGCGTGCGGAGGTCAATGGTAGCGTCATATCGCCTGCCGATTTGTCGATCGGCAGGCCTCATGCCCGAGATCCTGGGCCGATCGGCGCCGCCGCGTTTCACGGCGCTTTTTCTTGCAAGCTAGTGGACCTTTCTTTCGACCTCAGTTTCAGTTGCTACGCTGAGCATTTGAAGCAGATATCGTATCAATGTGACGTCCTCGGTGGACGTCTGGTTTTCAAATACCTGAGTGATGATCGCTCTCAAATTATTGGCCTGGTCGTGCACCAGCTCCTTAATATAGATTTCGGATTCCGCAAAAATTGCATTTTCGTTCTGTTTATCGCTTGTCATCTCACACCAACTGGTCCTGAAGCGTCTTTCCGGTTTGTCCGGCATTCTGCAGCCCTCAATTCTCGATCGAACTGATCGATCATGCGTTGCACCCATGGCTCATTGTAAACGTCGTCGCCGTCCGGACGGCGATCGCGTTCTTGGACGGATCTAATCTGCTCGACCAATGCTCGCAGCAGTGACATAACCCCCTCATTTCAGCTCGTTTCCGGAACGGAGCGACCTGGCGCATCTCGTTTGAAATCCGTCGGCCGCGTTCGACAATCGGCGCTTGCAGCGCCTTCCGATCGCATAATGTCGCCTGCTTCAAGCCGGCTCGCGCTTGCGGATTTGGCCATTGCTTTCACTTAGCCAAATAGGCGCTTTCATTGTGGTTTGAACGAGCTCTTGCATGAGCCAAATAGGGAAGGTGGCTCAAAGTAGTCTCGGGCTTCAGCGGGTTGCGAAGCTCTGGTTCCAGCAAGAGGGTTGTTCCCTGGATGGAGTAGAGTTGATGATGCTTCATCAAACCGGCCATCGAAGGCTTTGCTTGGATCGGCACAATCAAGCCGCCCTCCAGCAGTGATGGCAATCCGAGTTTGGTTACCTGCCAACCCGTCGAAATCAGCAGATCCACCAACTTTGGATGCGTTTCGACAATCACCGAAGTAATGCCAGCGACAAGGCAAAACTCCATGACGCCGGTCATCAAGACATGGGAGGCCGGCACCTGATTGATCAGTATGTCACCTTCCGCGACACATCGGGTCCACTCGAAAATGTCTGGCGAGCGTGGCCATGTTCCGCCGTTCATTATCTGAGGGTATACGTCCGACAACAAATGCGGTTCTGTCGTCGGGAGCAATCGCGTATATCCGACAACGGCATCTTCGTGAAAGAGGGCGAGATGCACGGCGCGGTCGCGATCGAACTGGTCAATTTCCAATCCGTCGCTTCTGCGAATGGCTTCCCAACCGAGCCTTTCCACAAATTGCTCGTGCCGAAAGCGCCAAATTTTCTCCATTGTTTGCTCGTTCGTTGCCGAGCAACCGACGTAGACTTTTATCATCCTTGCCCCTGATTTTACGGCAAGAATGCATGATAGTCCCTGTCATTTAAATGAGTAAAAATACCCAGCTTTCAGTCGTTAGCCGACTTCTAAGACCCTTTAGCGAAGTATTCCGAAACGAAAACTTTCCGCTATCATCTGCGCCGAATTCACGACATTCAGTTTGCGCTGAACATTCAGGATCTCATTCTGAATGGTGCGGTGCGAACGTCCCAGAATTTCGGCGATCTCGATGGCTGTCTTGCCCGCCGCGCACCATTGAATGATCTCACGTTCCCGCGCCGTGATCCGCAACAAGCTCCGGTCTCGCGATCTCGCCTCCTTTGCCATGAGGCCACGCAGGGCGTTGTGGGCGTAGATCGACAGAATATGCAACGCCCCTCTGGCGGCGTTGGAGAGGTCCACCTTTTCGGCACCAAATGTAACAACCGCCTGGAAGCCACTCGCTGTGTGCAACGGCACGCTGTAGCCGTCTTTCATTTTGAATTCTCTGGCTTCGTTCATGACGCGTCGCCCGTGACGGCCAAGCTCTTGATCTCGCAGCGCCTCGGACCAAACGAAAGCGCCGTCCTGCATCTTACAGAGCTGGATAATGGGATCAGCGTGCACGTAATTGTTCGACAAATAGTGTTCAAACCATTCCGTCGGCCAGGCATTCAACATGAAGTAGGAATCGATGCGTTCTGTGGGCAAGGGTATGCCGGAAATTGCAAAACAGTTGAAACCGAAGTGGCGTGCGGATCTGTCCAGGGATCCGAGTATGTCTTCCTTGCTTTTTGCGGCTGTTGTTTCCGACAAAAAGTCGAACATTAGATTTGCGGTTGCCACTGCTTCGCTGTTCACTCGCCCCTCCCCAGGATTTCAGACAATGTAGGGCATATTAGCTCAAGGAAGTATTATTTTCATGACCGCATCCCGCCGAATGCTGTGTGTATATGATATTTTTATAATAAACTTGAATACAGAAAGGAAGGTCATTGGCGAGAGCAGGGCGGTCCGCATGATCTGATGGACATACCACATCCCATGAATTGCACGGCTTCGCTTCGCTTTCATGCTCCTGGTCCGCGCTGGCAGCTTCGCCACAGGTCCCCTTGTCCAATCGAAAATGCACTTAAAGGTAGGCAAAATTGCTTATTTACCGTTGCGTAAGGTAGCTGTTAAATCCGACATTAAGGGAAGGAAATAACAGGCAAACGGGTGCGGGCTTACCGGAGGCCAACGATGGTCTTTCGTTGGAGGCAATGCCGTGCAGAATGGCATTGCCTGGCCGATCTTTCGGCATCTGGGAAAGAAATTCGAAAGAGCTATGCAGGCGGGATCGAACTCGCCGCTTAAACCTCCGATACCGACGGAAGCGCCGACTTCCGTCGGCACCAATAAAAATCGTCAGCTTTCAGAATCGATCCTCAACATCACTGGGTCGATGAGGCGGTGAAGCTACGGCTTGGCCGCAGCCAGGAGAGACCGGCAACGGGCACGCAGCATGTGCGGCCTGTTTCGGGAAATTATGACGTGTGACTGATGGAGGGGCACTTGTCCTGCCTCATCGATCAGTCTTCAGGCCTAATGATGGGACGTTTGCGCCGAGGTCTTCGCGATCTCGTGCCGAAGCGCCAATGCTTGAATTCCGAAAGTCGAACCAAACTCAAAGCCTTGCGTCACGGTCGTAGACGACCGTGCGGGGCGCAGCGATTACGTTTCCGGCAAGCAGAGAGGGGCCTATGAACAGCCTTAAAGGATCTTGGAAACTATCAGGATGGCGCAGGACGACCAGCAAGGGGGATGTTTCCTATCCGCTTGGTGAGGAAGCATCGGGTTTGCTTGTCTACACGTCGAGCGGCACGATGATGGTGCAAATGACGGCCGCAAACCGTCCGGCTTTCGAAACCAGCGATCCTCTCGGGGGGAGTGCAGAGGAGCGGGCGGCCGCATACTCAACGTGCCTCGCTTATTTCGGCAGCTACAGGGTTGCCGAAGGCAAGGTCACGCACCGGATCGAAGGCAGCTCCTTTCCCAATTGGTCGGAAACCGAACAGGTTCGCCCCTACGAGCTTAAGGGCGACGAACTGATCTTGCGCACGCCCCCTTCTGAGAGCGGCGGAATAACCACCGTGAACGAAATGTCCTGGATCCGCGTCAAGGGACCAGCCGACGCCTGATCCACTTGGGCGCGGCTGCGCCTCATTCATGCATTCGAGGGAGGAATAGATGAACATCACCAGCACCATCCATCATACGGCCCGTGCTCGGGCGGGAGTGCCGCTTGCTTTGGGAAGGCAGCACCCGAAAGCGGCCTACCAACAAACCGATCTGGCAGCTCTCGCCAAATATTTCATTCTGCTGATGCTGCGCAATGTCACGAGTGACGGCTATGTCATCGAGGATCCCGCCAATCCCGGGCAATATTCGGTGCCGGGATGCATTATCGCCGCGCCTTCCTTTCCTTCCAACACACCCGGCGTCGATCAAGACTATGTCTATAATTGGGTGCGCGACGCTGCGATCACCGCCATCGAGATCGCGGCTGCCGACTTGCCTGCAACCCCAGGCGGAGGCGTGCCGAGTCTCACGGATTATGTCAGCTTCGCCAGGCTCTGTCAGAGCAATGCCCATCCGACGCTGGGGCATGCATGCTTTACCGTGGCCGGGCAGCCGCGTCCCTGGACCGAACAGAATGACGGCCCCGCCATTCAGAGCCTCGCCCTCCTGCAGGCCTATCCTCAGTTGGACGCAGCGACACAGGCCATCGCAAGACAGGTCATCGAAACAAATATCTCTTATCTCCTCGGCGCCTACCAGCAGCCAACCACCAATCTGTGGGAGGAGCACGAAGGTCTGTCCTTCTTTGCGCGCTCGGTTCAGCTCCGCTGTTTCCGGGAGGTTGCCGCCAATAGCTACGGCATCGGCGTTGCCGCCAATGTCCCAACGGCAATTGCCTGGCTTGAAAACGCCCTCCAGGATCATTGGAACGGCTCGTACTATGTGACGATGCTGGCGCCGGGCGCCGGTCCCGGCGTTTCCATTGTTTCCGGCGACCTTGGCTACGATCCAAACATCGACATCATTTCAGCCTGTGTCTATGGAGCGGTGCCGACAACCGACACGAGGTTGCTTGCGACGGCAGCCCGCCTGCGCAGCCAGTGGGCGGACCCCAATTCCAATTCGTTCTACCCGATCAATGGTACGGATCAGGCACGCGGGATTGGTCCTCTCCTCGGTCGCTATCCGGGCGACACCTATGACGGCGATGTCGCCCATCCCGTCGCCGGCGGGCATCCCTGGGCCCTGTGCACATGCAACTTTGCGGAGCTTTACTATCGTCTCGCAAACGACGTCGATCACGCAGGCAAGGTTCCCTTGGATAGTCTGTCCGAGGATTTCTTCGCACAGGTTGGGGTGACGAGCACGACCTCCATTGCCGATGCGTCCGCCGCGCTGCGAAACGCGGGTGACGCTATGCTGCGCGCGGTTGTCTATCACAGCGATCGTTATGAGTTGAGCGAGCAGTTCGACGGCACGTCCGGCTACGAAAAGAGCGTGCACAATCTGACATGGAGCTACGCATCATTTCTGTCTGCGGTGCGCGCCAAAACCGGCGGAAGCAAATTGTCCGGTAAGGCCGCCAGCAAGTCCGCGCGGACGTCCGGAGGCAAGAAATGAGCGAGCGCTTTGCAAGCTTCATTGCTCTCTCAAGCGTGCTGACCGGTTTCAACGCGATGCAGCTTCACGCCACCGGCCTGGCGGAAACCTATCTCGGCCTGCTGGATCAGATCGTTCCCGTCGATATCGTGAACGATCTGCTCGAAAGCCTTCGAGAACTGCCGGCGAACCGGGATGGTGAGCGATCAGCGGCAATTCTTAGGGATCCGCAACTTGGGCCGATCGCGCGCAACGTGATCATGCTTTGGTACTGCGGCACCTGGCAACAATTGCCTGCGGGATGGCGTACCGCCTTTGGAGCATCGCCGCTCGACAAAACCCATCTGGTCTCCGGTGCGGCCTATCAGGCCGGCCTGCAATGGCTTGCGGCGGGTGCCCATCCGCCGGGAGCCAAGCAGCAAGGTTTCGGCGCATGGGCCTTGGCGCCCGCGGGGGGATGACATGACGACCGAGATGTCCTTTGACGTGGTGATCGTTGGCGCCGGTGTTGCCGGCGCCCTGATCGCCAAGCGTCTGACCAAGGCCGATATGCGGGTTCTGCTGCTTGAGGCAGGACCCGGCACGACGCGCAGCTACAACGAGTACACGCAGCATCTGGAGCACTTTTACGCCGCAAACAGCAAAGGCCCGGAATCGCCGTGGCCGCCGGCGGTCGCCGCCCCGCAACCGGACACGGCCGATTTGCGTTCGAACAACGGCTATTTCGTCCAACGTGGGCCGAATCTCTATGGCAGCAGCTACACGCGGCTATGGGGTGGATCGACCCTCCACTGGCTTGGCGTGTCGCTGCGCATGCTGCCGGAAGACTTCCGCATGCGATCGCTTCACGGGGTCGGGCGGGACTGGCCCATCGATTACGACACCATCGCACCCTATTACGAGCAGGCCGAACACGAAATCGGCGTTTCCGCCGACGTCTCCGAACAGCACTATCTCGGGCTTCGCTTCTCCGACGGCTACGACTATCCGATGCAGCGCGTCCCGCCCAGTTTTTCGGATCGGGTACTCGGGACGGCGGTTGACGGTATGGAGGTTCAGCTTCAGGACGAGTCGTTCCGGCTCAGGGTTCGAAGCTATCCGGCGGCTCGCAATTCGCTGCCGCGCAAGTCCTACCGGCCGGTGGGCACCGGCTATCTCGGAGAGCGCTGCGAAGGCAATACATCCTGTACGCCGATCTGTCCGGTGCAGGCGAAATACAATGCCAGCAAAACCCTCGCTCAGGCGGATTCGACCCGGCTGACCTTCATGACACAGGCGGTCGCCTCGAAGATCCATATCGATCCGGCAAGCGGCGCAGTGAAGGGGATCGAGTATCAGCGCTATGAGGATCAGACCTCGGCAGAGGCTAAGACCTTCGTCGCAAAGGCCCGCGTCTACGTTTTGGCGGCCCATGCCGTGGAAAATGCCAAGCTCATGTTGGCTTCGGGTATCGACGGTCCGCGCGGTCAAGTCGGCAAGACCCTCATGGATCATCCGACGCTCTATGCCTGGGGGCTCGCGCCCTCTTCGATCGGTGCCTATAGAGGCCCGCAGTCGACGGCCGGCATTGAGGATTTGAGGGGCGGCGCGTTTCGCTCAAAACATGCGGCATTCCGCTTTGACATCGGCAATGACGGCTGGCGGGCGAGCACTGGAGCTCCAGATACAGCGGTTTTGCAGGCGGTGATGAACGGCGGGCTCTACGGCTCGGCGCTGCGTGGGGAACTGGAAGCGACGCTGCCGCGCCAAATCCGCTTCTCCCTTGCTGTCGAACAGCTTCCCGATGCTGCCAACAGCGTCAGCATCGATCCGCGCTATCGCGATCCCCTCGGCAATCCGCGCCCCGTGATCGATTACAGGATCGATGACTATACGCTGGCCGGAATGGCGGCCGCTTCGGGCGTCGCCGAAGCCGTGTTTGGTCGAGCCGGGATAAAGGATTGTACCGACCCGGATAAGGGAAGCTGGTTCCCCACTGTCCAATATCAGGATCGCACTTTTAGCTATCACGGCATGGGGCATTTTGCTGGCACGCATGCCATGGGCGCGGACCCCAGCGGCTCCGTCCTCGATTTGGACCAGCGGGCCTGGGAGCATCGGAACCTCTTTGTCGTCGGCTCCGGCAGCTTCCCAACGCTTGGCACATCCAATCCCACGCTGACCCTATCGGCTTTGGCGTTGCGGACGGCGGATCGGTTGATCGCGACCTTCGCACACTGATCGCATTTGCGCGTGCCGGCAAAAAACCGGCCGACGAATTCATCTATCCGGAGCGGTCCTTTGATCGCGCCACGCAAAAGGGAGCAAGCGGAATGCATCTATCATGTCGGCTGCGCGCCAACCGGAAAGAAGGGCGAGAGAGCAGCACCCGTTTTTCACCGCATAGAATGGAGGTGCGCCATGCTGTTTGCCATTGACTCTGCACGAAGGACCGACGCCGGAGCCGTCGCTGCGGACGGAAATTATGATGCGGTGGTCGTCGGCACCGGCATCTCGGGCGCCATCATCGCCAATGAGCTCAGCAAGGAGGGCAAGCGTGTCCTCGTCCTGGAAGCTGCGTCCGGAACGAACCGGACCTTAGCCGGATATGATGCCCTAGTAACCAACTTTTATAGTGCAGCAAGCAAGGACAACCAGTCGCCCTATCCGGTCAATCCCAATGTTCCTATGCCGCGTAGCGGGGAGCTGCGCAAGCTCCAGCCGGGCGAAACCGACGCCTCGACCTATATGGTGCAATCCGGTCCCTACGTGACCGACACGACCTATACGCGGATTTTTGGCGGCACGACCATGCACTGGGAAGCCAAAACGCCGCGACTGTTGCAGGAGGACTTCAAGTCGAATGCACTTTACGGTCAGGGGCTCGATTGGCCACTAGACTATCACGACATCGAGGCGGACTATCAGATTGCTGAGCGCGAGATCGGCGTGTCGGCCGATGTCGAGGACCAGAGCTATCTCGATATCACCTTTCTCCCCGGTTACGTCTATCCCATGCGGGGTCTGCCGCTTTCCTACCTGGACCAGAAGGTGGCAGAGGGCATCGACGGAACCACGGTCGAGCTCCGCGGCGAGACCTATCCCGTCAAGGTGCGACCCTATCCCCAGGGACGCAACGGCATCCCCAATCCAGCCTATGACGGTGGCAAGGGATATGTGCCGGTCGGTGCGGTCAATACGCACGAGGTCGAGGAGGGGGGACGCTGTCAGGGCAACACGAACTGCGTTCCGATCTGTCCCGTGCAGGCGCGCTATCATTCCGGGAAAACGCTGGCGAAAGCATTCCAGACCGGCCGCGTCGATCTCCTCGCACAGGCTGTCGCCTCGCGCGTTCTGATCGACAGTGACTCGGGCCGGGTGACTGCACTCGAGGTCAAGGTCTACAAGAATGAGGCCTCGGCTGAATATGAAACGATCACCGTCAGGGGCAAGATCTTCGTGCTGGCCGCAGGCGCCATCGAAACGCCGCGGCTGATGTTGGCATCGGGCCTGCAGAGTTCGAGCGGGCTGATCGGCCGCAACCTGATGGATCACGCCTATTTGCTGAGCTGGGCGCTGATGCCGGAGGTTTGCGGCACCATGCGTGGCACGAGTTGCACCGGCGGCATCGTGGATTTGCGCGGCGGCGCTTTTAGGCGGCATCAGGCGGCCTTCAGCGTCGATATTCACAATGATGGCTGGGGCTGGGCTGTCGGCTCGCCCTATTCTGACGTCACGGAGCTCGTAGACCAGCATAACCGCTTCGGCGGCGACCTACGGCAGGGCCTGATAGACCGCATTTCGAGTCAATTGCTGCTCGCCTTCATGATCGAAGTGATGCCGGTCGAGAGCAATCGCGTCACGGTTGATCCGAAATATACCGATCTGCTCGGCAATATGCGGCCGGTCGTCTCGTTCACTGTTCCTGAATACACGATGCGTGGTGCCGCCTATGCGCGGGAGTTCGCAAAGACCATGTTTGCCCGGCTCGGTGCAGCCGACCACACCCGCTACGACCCCAGCGATTACGGCTACGTGAACTACGAGGGCGAAGGCTATGCCATCCGTGGCGGTAACCACCTGGCCGGCACCCACATCATGGGATCGGACAAGCAGAGGTCGGCGGTAAACATCGACCAGCGCTCATGGGAGCACGACAACCTCTACCTAGTCGGGGGCGGGAGCATGCCCACCATCGGTACCGCCAACGTCACCTTGACCCTTGCCGCACTGTGCTACCGCAGCGCTCGAGCAATGCTGAAACAGTTGCAACGATAAGCCTCGGACCGCTTCCGCGCGCACAACAATCGGAGAAGCCAGCATGTCTGACACTATTACAACGCTTCATGCTCTCAAGGAGCATCTGTACGCAGCAATGCAACTGGAACATGCAACCATTCCGCCCTATCTGACGGCGCTTTATTCGATCAAGCCCGGCACCAACGTGGATGCTGTCCAAGTCATTCGGGTGGTCGCGGTTGAGGAAATGCTGCACTTGACGGTTGCGGCAAACCTTCTGAATGCCATCGGCGGAAGCCCTGATCTGACCAAGCCAGGATTCGTGCCTTCCTACCCCGCTCATCTTCCGGACGGTGAAACCGATTTCAAAGTAAGTCTGGCGTCGTTCAGCAAGGAGACGCTTGCGATCTTCAAGAAGATCGAGCGTCCGCGTCTCGCCCCGGGATCACAGAAGCTGGTGAAACGCCTGTACCGTGGAAGCGTATCGGTACTTGCAAGCTATCCGGGCGCCAGCGACATGCAATATTACAGCATTGGGGATTTCTACGCTGCCATCGAAGACGGATTCGAGCGTCTTGAGAAGGAAGCGAATGCCGCCGGTAAGACGATTTTCATCGGGGATCGGAAGCGCCAGGTCACATCGGAATATTACTATTCCGGCGGCGGCGAGCTCTTTCCCGTCATTGATATCGAAAGCGCAAGATCGGCGATTCGCCTGGTGATGGAACAGGGTGAAGGTGCCGGTGGCGGCATCTATGACCATGAGAGAGAACTCGCGCATTACTACCGCTTCGACGAGCTGGACAGAGAGCGCTACTACCAGCCGGAGGACAGGCCCGGCCATCCGACCGGCCCGACCTTCAGCGTCGATTGGCAGGCGGTTTATCCGGTCAAACCCGATCTGAAACTCGGCGACATTGACGGTAATAAGAGCGCCGAACTCTACGAGGCGGCGCTCTCGTTCAATCAAACCTATGCGGAATTCCTGGAGCAATTGACGCTGGCTTTCAACGGCCAGCCGCAGTTGCTGCTGCAGGCAGTGCCCAGAATGTTCGAATTCAGGAATCTGATGGGAGACCTGATCCGCAATCCCCTGCCCAACCACCCCGGCCAATATGCGATGGCGACGTTTGAGATTGGCGACAAAGAACTGGTGCGAGGCGTGGCGATCGAGGAGGCGCAGGCATGAGTACCAAAGATCATTCGCACCACTTTCTTGCCTTCTCGACGGAGGTGAGCGCCTTTGCCACCTTCGAATTGTGGGCCACAGGCCAGGTCGAAGCCTACCTCGCGACCGTCACCGCCGCAGTTGGCGACGAGATCTTGAACGAACTGCTTTTCACCTACGAAAAGATCTGTCTGGAGACGGAAGGACAGCCTTCGTCCAAGCGGAAGGCACGTCTGCGCCGGGAGATTTTTGGAAGCGAGAAACTTGGCCCTGTCGCGCGAAACATCATCAAGCTCTGGTACGTCGGCACTTGGTACGAACTGCCGACGGCCTGGTTCGAGGCGTTCGGTGTCAGGTCAAAGGACGTGACCTTTGTCGTATCGCCGGCGGCCTATGCCGAAGGCCTGATGTGGAAGGCGATCGGAGCCCATCCCGCGGGGGCGAAGGCCCCGGGTTACGGGTCATGGGCGTCCCCGCCACGGATTCCGGCATTCGCGGGCGAGCATGCGAATGCGCAAGTCAAGGAAGTTCAAGTCAACCGCAACGAAGGATTGGCAAAATGAGCACGCAAACACCTCGACTCTCCCCCGATAAAGTCTGGCTTGGAATCACGCCGACGCTTTGGTGGAATGATGATTTCATCAATATCGATATCGGCATTCCCTTCGAGCAATGCATCAGTGAAATGGCGCTCGCCGGCTATGTCGGCTGCAGCATCGGCCACAAATATCCGACGAACCCCAAGGTTCTGAAGGCGGCACTCGACCTGCGTGGTCTGCGCGTCTCTGAACCATGGGTCAGCACCTATTTCACGATTAAAGCCATGAAAGAGCAGACAATCGCAAAGGTTCGCGAGCAACTCGCCTTTCTGGAGGAGATGGAGCGCGGCAGCACGGATCCGAGGAGAGCGGATCTTGTCGTGGCCGAGTTCGGCCATGCCGTCAATCCGCTGCCATTCGCGCTGTTTCCGAATTGCCCGACGTTGACCGACGAACAGTGGGATCGGTTGGTGGATGGACTGCATCAGATTGGCAGGATTGCCAGGGAGGAAGGTCGGCGCCTTTGCTATCATCCGCATCTCGGCACCGGTGTGATGATCGCTTCGGCCGTCGATCGGCTGATGGAAAGGACCGATCCGGATATCGTCCATCTGTTGCTGGATACCGCCCATCTTGCCGCCGCCGGCGTCGATCCCCTGGCTGTCACCAAGAAATACGCTTCCCGCATCAAGCACATCCATCTGAAGGATATCCGCGCCGATGTCGTAAGCCGCGTTCATGCCGAAGGGCTCTCCTTCGAGGCGGCCATCGAGGCCGGCATATTCACCGTTCCCGGAGACGGCTCGATAAAGACCTTCCCACAAATTCTTGCGATGCTCGCCGAAGCCGATTTTGCCGGTTGGCTGGTGATCGAGGCCGAGCAGGATCCGGCAAAGGCCAATCCGCTCAAATACGCCAAGATGGCGCGCGCCTATCTACAAGAGACGCTTGGGTGGTAGCGATGGATCAGGGCGCAAAAAGAGAGATCCTGCTGAGCCTGTTCATGTTCACGGCGGACCTGCGGCCGAATGATCGGGCCTATACCCAAATCCTGATCGATCACATCAAGGCCCTTCTCGCCATGGGTTACGACGGCTTCGACTTGCCGATCGCCGCCCAGCAGACGAGCGATCATCAGGCCGAGATCGACAGCTACACCCGCTTCAGGCAGGCCTTGGACGCCGCCGGCCTGGAAACGATACGCTTCACGACCAATGTCGGGACAACCCGGACCTTCGATCCAACGTCGCCTTTCCGGGAGCAGCGGGAAGGCGCCTTGGCCTATTTGAAGTCCCGCGTCGACATCACGTCGATCCTGGGTGGCAAGACCGTCATGGCGGGGCCGATCGTCTTTCCTTATGGCGTTTTTCCGACGCTCGATTCCGGCACGCCGCTATGGAGCGATGCGCTGCAGGATTGGCTTGAACCTCGCTACAGGCTCGCGCGGCCGATTATCGAGGAACTCGCCAATTATGCGGAGAAGAGGGCGGTCAAGCTCGCGATCGAGCCGGTGGACCATTGGGAAACACCGGCGCCGAACATGGTCTCGGATGTGCTCGATTTTCTGGAAGGGGTCGGCAGTTCCCAGGCGGGCTTGACCATCGACAGCGCCCATGTGGTGCTTGGAAGCAGCGGACCTGCGGCTTTCCAGAACGACTTGCGCAACACCGTGGCGCAGCGTCGTCTGAACTACATACATATTTCTGCGCCTGATCGAGGCGCGTTGAAGGACTGCTGGATCCCCTGGGAAAGCTTCCTTGCGCCGATCCTGCCGGTCTATGATGGCCCATTCCTGATCGAAGTCTTCAACGCGGTGCCGGCTTTTCTCGGCGGCCTGCGTCTAACCCGTCGCAAGTTCTGGATTCCCGGCGAGGATCAGCCGGTGGCGGACCAATCCAGTGCCTACGACGTCGCCCGCGACGGTTTGGAAACCCTCCGGGAGGAATTCGCCAAGCTTGAGTATCTTTCGGCGCTTTAATCGATCCGCTGACACCGACCAATATCACAAAAAGGACTGGTGACGACGATGAACGAAATACAGCCTTCACCTCTTCACATGCGGGGCCTGACCACATTGCGGCGCGTGGCACCGTCTCAGCCGGTCACCGCCGATCGACTCGGCGCCCTGGCGGATCTTCCGGGCTTCTGGGAGGGGACGGGTTTCAGCCTTATTGCTCGTCCCGATTATTCCGGGCGCAGCGAAAACGGCTTCTACCTTCAACTCAATCTGTTGCATGAAACGATCGAATTCACTTCGATCGGCTCCCCCGTCTTCAATCGTGGCAGCGAGCAAGGCGATATCGCCATTTATGGCGTCACCTATCTGCATCGCGTCACGGACGGCACCAATGGCGGCGCGCTTCATATCGAACCCGGCATGTGGCTGACTATCCCGGCAACCACTGCGCCAAAGGCCGATGCGAGCATTGCGAGGTTGGGCACGATCCCCCACGGCAACGCCTTCTGTACGGTTGGTTTCGTACAGCATGCGGAGTTCAACAAGGTGCCGGAGATTCCGCCGGCCAATACGATACCCTTCCCCATAAACGGCAAGCCGCCGGAACCCGGCAGCAAGAATCCGTATCCGGAATATGACCTCGCCATTCCGAGCCAATTCCGAACCAATCCTGTCCCGGCAGGCATTGTTCAGGCGATGATCGATGACCCGAACCAGGTGCTGCGGGATACCTTGAACCATCAGGTCTTCGAGCAGGGGCAGACGCTCAAGCAGATCACACGGTTGATAACCTCCACGGCCGGCGGCATCGCAAATATCCCGTTCATCACCACTAATGCCAATACGCTCGATCTCGACTCCGTCTTTGCCATCGAAACTGTCGTGGACGCTCTGGGTAACGAGTTTCTGCAACTGCAATATTCGCAAACCGGCTTGCTGAATTTCAAAGGCAAGAGCTTTCCGCACGTAACGGTCGGAACATTGATCAAAGCATTTTAGGCTGGTTTGGCGAAGTGCCGCTATGCGGTTGGAGCCGGTTCTGCGACCAGAACCGGCTCCCCGTGACATTATCGTTCTCTCCCCGCAATGCCGGCCGGAACGGCTGGGACGAAACCTCATCGCGGGAGGATTTTTCCCATTAATGTTTCAAAACGACCTTCCCTTGAGCTCCCGCGGCGACCGCGTTTTGGGCCGCACCGATCTCTTCGAGCTGGAAGCTGTGCGATATGGGTATCACGAGCAATCCCCGCGCGGCTGCGTCCAGAACTGCGTCGAGCGTGGCAGCATCGGTTCGATGGTAGAGTTCGTGGATGATCACGCGCTTGTCCGTGTTGGCGCCCTCGGGCACCGGAACGATGCTGGCGATTTGGCCGCCGTGTTTCACATGTCCTATGAGGTTTGCTGCCACAGGCGCCGCGGCGCTGATCGCGTAATCAAAGGTTGGGCTCTCGGCCGGCACCGTGATATCCAAGGCTTCCCCTGCTAGTTCACGAGCCTCGTTCAATCGCCCTGGGCGAACGCCGGCGACAGGTTTGGCACCTATCTGCTGGAGGTATTGGATTGCGGCGCGGCCGACGGAGCCGAGCGCACCCGAGATCAATACACGGTCGCCTGCCTTGACACCCAAGGCATCCACCGTCTGCCGCCCGGTAAGGCCAGCCTTAACCAGGGCCGCTCCTTGTTCGAACGTCAGTGCGGTGGGCAGCTTGGCAACGGAGGTCGCGGGCACGAGTCCGAATTCGGCATGGGCGCCTTTGCCATTCGCTGAGAAGTCGGCAACGACCCTGTCGCCGACCGCAAAGCCCGTAACGCCTTCACCGATTTCCGATATCGTGCCAGCGGCGTCCCCGCCCAGTACTGCCGGCAGCGGAAGCGGTATGTACTGAGCCATAAAACCTTGGCGCAGGATGAGATCGAAGGGGTTAACGGCCGAAGCTTCGATTTTGATCAGGACTTCACCGGCTCCCGGCTTCGGTGTCGGAATATCACCGATCTCAAATTGCTCGATACCGCCATAGGATTTCAGAAGAGCAGCCTTCATTGCTTGTCTCCAGATGTCTGGTGTTGCTTTCACAAAATTCCGGTCTTCCGCCGAACGTTTGATCAGATCGCATGAGCGCGATACGCCCCTGCCGTCCGACGGAAGTACGTTGGCTTATGCGTTCTTGGTGGCTGAGATCTGGTTCGAAGACGAGCGTCGGATGTTGTCCAATGCCCAGCTACCGGCGCCGGCAAAGGCGATGAAGAGGAAGATGAAGCAGAACATGATGGCTGGCTCGCCCATGTTGAGCGCGGGCCAGAAACCTTGCGGCGCATGCGCCATCCAGTAGGCGGCGGCCATTTCGCCCGAGGCGACAAAGGCGGCGACGCGCGTGAAAAGACCGGCGGTAATCAGCAATCCAGTGACGATCTCGATTGCGCCGGCGATGAGCATGATGGCCGGCAATGGATAAGGCACGCCCGGAATTGCCGCCGGGAACTGGAAGAATTTCATCGTCGCGTGTTCGAGGAACAGCAGTGCGGTCACGATCCGCAAAATCGCGAGGACATGAGGCGTCCATTTCGTGGTGTTCAACATGATATTTCTCCTGAATGGCCGTTGAGATCGTCAAGCGGCGGTGGTGTTGATTTCGATTTTCTTTTCAGCGCTTCATCATTGGCCTGACGCGGCGATGGGCGCATTGCCGAAGCGGAAGCTGGAAGCCGTGAGCCCGCCTGCGAAGTCATTCTGATGGTAGGTGACGGCGCCGGGTTCATCTCTTGCGGCCCCGACTGCCACCATCAGCGGGATGAGATGATCCTCGCGTGGATGCGCAGCACGGGCAGATGGTGCCTGCTCCCATTCGAGCAACAGCTTCGCTCGCTCATAGGGAGAAGAGTGGACCAGCGTCTGCTGGAGCCACGCATCGAACTGGCGGGATGGCTCGTGGCCTTCATTGCCCCGCATGGCCCTCAGATTGTGATAGCTGAGGCCGCTTCCGATGATCAGCACGCCTTCATCGCGCAGCGGCGCCAGCGCGCGCCCGGCTTCAAGATGCAATGCCGGATCGTAGCTCACGTCCAGCGAGAGCTGAACGACAGGCATGTTTTCCTCGGGATAGAGCGGCTTCAGGATACTGAAAGTACCATGGTCGAAACCACGGGTCGGATCGAGCGCAGCCTCAATGCCGCGTCCCTGCAGCAGAGCCTGCACGCGCTTGGCAAGCTCAGGCTGGCCCGGCGCACCATATTTGATGTGATAAAGATATTCGGGGAAGCCGTGATAGTCGTAGACCATCCCCGGCTGGGCGCCTGAAGATATGGCGAAGCGCTGTTCTTCCCAATGGCCGGAAACGACCAAGATCGCCCGGACTGCATTGCCGAGTTCCGCGCGCATTTCGACTAGAGATTGCTCGAGCTTGTCGAAGTTACGGCGGAATCCATCGGTGATATAAGGCCAGGGACCGCCGCCATGGCTGACGAAATAGGTCGGAAGACTAAGCTCATTCATAGGATCTGCCCTTGTCGAACTGTGCGGATGCCGCATGGCATCCCGGCTTGATGGTCAGACCTTGAACTTTTCGCCAATGTTGATCAATGTGCCTTACATTGAAGAACTATTTCCTCAGAGTTGATGATCAATGGACACCTTGACGAGTTTGCGCGTCTTTTGCGCCGTGGCTGAACTTAAGAGCTTCACAGTGGCTGCAGATCGCCTTGGCCTCTCGCCCGCCATGGCGAGCAAACATGTGATGCACTTGGAAAGCCGGCTGGGCACGCGGCTGCTGAACCGAACCAGCCGGCACGTCAGCATGACCGAGAGCGGCATGCTCTATTTCAACCAGACCAGGCAGATGCTCGACGGACTGGATGAGGTGGAAGCCGCCGTGAGCAACGTCACGGTCATGCCCCGCGGAACACTAAAGTTCAGTGCCCCGGTATGGGCCGCAAATTCGCTCATCGCCCGCGTGCTTGCCGAATATCAGCAGCGCTATCCCGACGTGCGCTTCGACATGGATCTTAGTGGCCGGATCGTCAATCTGGTGGATGAGGGCTTCGATCTCGCTTTGCGCGCGACCGCACCCGAGCGGCTCGATCCGAGCCTTGTCGCACGCCCCTTGATGCAGGTTGCCTTTCATCTCGTCGGATCTCCCGGCTATCTGTCACGAACAGGGCGTCCTACCGAACTGGCTGATCTCAATGGTCACGCGCTGCTGGCCTATAGCGGCATGAACGTGAACGGCGGCTTGGCGATCAAGGGAACAGAGGGACCGGAAACGGTGAATTTCCGGCCCGTCATGCAAAGCGAAAACGAGATCATGCTGCATCTGGCCGCGCTCGAGCATATGGGCCTCGTCTTTTTGCCGATATGGATGACGCAGAATGACATTGCCGAAGGGCGCCTGGAGTTGGTGCTTCCCAAAGCCGTGACATTCAACGCCACTCTTCATGCCGTTTATCCCAGCAAAAAATACCTTTCAGCCAAGGTTCGCACCTTCATCGACTTTATCGCTGCGCGAAAGAACCTCTGCTCAGCGGCAGCCGAAGCACAGTCGGCCGGGGAGGTTCATTCCATTGATTGGTAACTTCCGGGCGGCAAACGCGACCGACAATCCCTAGCGGCTGAACTTCAGATCCGGCTTGTCGCCGTCCCAAGACTGGAGCCCGCCCGAGACCTCACGGAATCTTAGGCACTTCGTTCCCATCTTGCCGGAGAGGCACATCGCATCGCCCTTAACCGTCCAGGTGACGGAGAGCGCAAACGGCAGGGGGCCGCGTATGCTTCCAGTGCCATCCTTGTTGAGCGTGACTTTGAGCGTCTTGCCATCGGGCGCGTCGGCCATCCAGGGAGCTCCGTCGGCAAGCATGGCAGCGGCCTTTTGGGCCGGAAGATAAGCTTGCCCTTCCGTCGCGAATGCGGGGTTTGAAGCAAGAATCGCGGCGATTGCCGCAAGCTTCAGATGCATCTTCATGGTCGATATCCTTTCCTTGTTCTATTCGTTTGGAGCCTTGCAGGCTCATGCTGAGGGGGTAATGGGAGCGTCTATTGCGAAGCGGCCGCTCCTTTGTCGCTCCAGCCCGGTGGCAGGCCCAACTGGCCGGCGACTGCTCCCGTAATGCCGGGAGAAGATCCGAATGCCTTGCAGGCGTCGTATTTCGGATCGCCGCCGAGCGATGCCTTTATCTTTTGCATCGACGGCATTGCCGGCGTTCCCTTGAACGGGTCGCGGCCCTTGACCAGCATGCGACTGAAGTCGCCGCCGAATGCGGAGGAGAGGGAGTAGGCATCCCCGACGGTGGAGACGCGCGCCCTTGTCGTCAGCATGTTCGCCCCGCGCGACCAAAGCATCGCCGCCTTCTGCGCCCCGTCCTGGCCGACCGCTTCCGCTTCGACGGACAGTCCGCCGAGACCTATTGGAATCCTTGGAATTGGAACGGCGAGCGCGACCGATGCGCCGAGCGATGCGACGGCGGATGTTGCGGCGGCCGTCCTATTTGTTGGAACGATATCGGTGACCGTGGCATGGACGACGAGATCCGCCGGATGGTTAGCAGCCACGACCTGAAAACGGTCGCTGAGGCCGACGCAAAGGGCGCGGTCCATGGCGTTGGTGACAAGCGCAAGACCCTTCGGGTCCAATGCACCCCTGTTGCCGAGCTGTGCCGATGTCGGCATGATGCGCACCGTGCGCGCATTGAGAACAGACGCCGGGTCCACCCGCAGCTTTGCCTTGGTCAGCGAACCTCCCGATGCCGCCATATCCGTATAAGAACTGAGAGAAGTACCCTGGTGCAGGGGCACGCTCGCACAAGAGGGAAGTATTGCAAGCGCAGCGGCGGCTAAGGTTTGTCGGCGGACGTCAGCAAGCCTAAGGCAAAAACTCATGTGGCAAATCTTCTGAACAGGGATCGTAGCTGTGCTTTAGCAATGCCGGCGTTAATGGCCGTAAAGGCAGTGTAAAGTTGGGTAAAACTGGAGAAGAGCGGTCTTTCCGGAGGCAGGATGGAGACCGATCTATTGCCGACTGAGCACGGCAGATCGCCCCGCTATGGGATAGCGTCGGTACGACAGCTCAATACTCAAGCGCTCGCTTCAATTACCATTGCGGCTCATGGTGTCGCTGCCGGTGCCGCTGAGTTCAACGTCGCTTCTTGAGAACGATAACCCGCACCTATTGCGACGTGGAGGTCAACATAGTCCTTGGCAAGCGTCTGAATGGCTTCGGCAAGACTTGCCTGCGCATCGGAAACGTCACGCTGCGAAGTCAGGACGTCGAGCAATGAGGATGCCCCATCTTTGTAACTCATGGTCGAAAGCCGCAGAGATTCCTGCGCCGTCTTGACCTGATTGCGTAGCGCCGCCTCAGCCTGTGCATCGCGACGAATGGCAGAAAGCGCGTTTTCCACGTCTTCCGCCGCACTGTTCACCGTATCCTTCCAGGCTAGATACGCTGTTTTGGCCTTGGATCTTGCGCTATCGACATCGGCACGCAGACTTCCACCATCGAAGATCGGCAGGTCAAGGGTAGGGCCGAAGGACCAGCTTGTCAGGCTTCCGGCATTGCTTGCCGTCGAGCCGACCCGGCTCGGAGAGATCGAGCCGGACAGGGAGATGGACGGATAAAGCTTAGCCTCGGCAACGCCGATATTGGCAACGGCCTCCGCCAATTCGCGCTCGGCCTTTCGTATATCGGGACGATTGCGGATCAGATCGGCCGGAACGCCGGCTTGTATCGTGCCGTTGAACACTGGCTGTGCAGCATCCTTGCGCAGCTCCGCCTTCATCGTCGATGCCGGCATGTTAAGCAATGTCGCTATATGATGAACTTCGCTATTGAAGCTGTTTTCAAGGCCGGGGATTTCCGAACGCGTCGATTGCACCAAACCTTCGGCCTGGACGACATCGAGACGAGAAGCGGCGCCGGCACTCGATTGTTGCTTGGTAAGATCATATGTCTCGAGCCGGGATTTCAGGTTCGCGTTGGAAAGCGCGATGCGCTCTTGGTAATAGCGTGCATCGATGTAGCTCGACACAATATCCTTCATCACGGAGAGTTTCTCGTCATCAGCCGAAGCGTAGGCTGCATCCAAAGCGGCGCGTGCGCTCTCCGTCGCGCGACGGTACCGGCCGAATAGATCGAGCAGCCATGAGGCGCTGGCCTCGCCGGCGGTTGTGTTGGTGGTGCCTGTGGTCGTGCGCAGCGAACCTTTTTCACCCGAAACCGTATGCGATGCGCTGAGATCGAGGCTCGGTAATCCGCCAGCGCCGGCGGTGACGACATTTGCGGAGGCCTGATTGATTTCCTCCAATGCTTGCTGCACATCGAGGTTGCGGGACAAGCCGCGTGCCACCAGACTGTCGAGCTGCTTGTCGCGATAGGCTGTCCACCACCGGGTCGTTGAAACATCGTTGTTGCTCTTGGCTCCTCCTTCCGTGAACTTTGCCGGAAGCGGCATCTGCGGGGGGACATGATCCGGACCGCTCACGCATCCCGCCAACAGAAGCAGCAATGCCAGTGAGGAATAACGCAGGGATATCATTCAATTTCTTCCTGTGTGGCAGACGAAAGAGCGCTTCGTCGAAGGAGGGCATTTGATGGAATCCCCGGAACAGGGATCGCGGCCCAGGTGTAGCCACGCCAGCGTTAATGGCCGTTAAGACAGTGTAAAATTGGGTAAAGACACGCGCGGCTGTGGCGCCATGCGCCCTGAAGGTCGAGCCGGATCAGGCGCGATCGCTTGTCGGGCCAAACATCGCCGGGCGCCGGGGGATTTCAAGGGTGAGAGCCAGACCGCCGGCTGCCGGCAGCGACGCGGCGACCCGCCCGCCGTGACGCTCGACCGCCTGCCTGGTGATTGCGAGGCCGAGGCCATATCCACCTTCCGGCACGGCGTCGTCGCCACGGGAGAACGGCTGGAAAATGCGTTCGAGCTCATCTCGCCCAACACCCGGCCCTTGATCCGTCACGCGGATCTTGAGGAGATCAGTCGTCGTCTCGCAGGAGACCGATATGCTCGAATGCGGGGCGGTATATTTGACGGCATTGCGAATGACGTTTTCAAGCGCCCGATAGATCAGCTCGCCTTCGACTTCGGCCAGGAATATGCCGCCGACATTGGAGGTAATCGAGACCTCCCGTGCCTGAGCTTCGAATGCCGCATCGCCGAGGATCTCGTTCAACAGCTCGATGACATCAAGGGATTGCGTTTTCAAAGGCAGGCTGGCTCCGGCGTTCAGGCGGGCAAGCGTCAGGATCTCCCCCACCAGCACATCGAGTCGTTCGACCTCGCGATCCATGCGGTCCAGCATGAGGTCGAGTTTCGCCGGGTTCTGCCGAAGCACGCCCACGGCGGCCTGCAGGCGGGACAGGGGCGAACGCAGCTCATGGGATACGTCATGAAACAGCCGCTGCTGCGCATCCTGGAGTTCCTGCAGCCGCGCGGCGCTGGAATCGAAATCATGCGCGAGCGCCGTGACCTCGTCCTTTCGGCCAGCCATCTTGTCTCCGATGCGGAAGTCAAAGCGGCCATGGGCGAGCGCACTCAGGCCGTCACGCAGATGAACGACCGGGCGAATGAGATATCGGGCGAGCGCGCCCGCCGATATCGTGGCCGAAATCAGGATCGTGATCCATGGCATCAAGGGAGCCAAGGTCTCCAAGCTGAAACTGATCGGAGTTGACAACGAAATGCGATAGCAAACCCCGTCTCTCAAGACGGATCTCGTATCGGCCGTTTTCTCCTGTGTGCAGGCGTTGGCGTCGGCGACCTTGGAAAGGGTCAGGCCGAGCGGTCGCGTCTTTTCACTCATGCGCACGAAATGCGCGGCCGCGTCTTCGCCGTCCTGAACCAGAACGTTCTCAGTCAGGTTCAGCACCAGCGTCCGGCGTTCCTCCTCAAGTTCCTTGGCGAAGGGCACCGCCTGAAGCAGCTTGACGATAATGATGATGACCGCGACGGTTGTCGCCAGCGTCAGCCAGATGATGGTGAAGAACTTCCAGAAAAGCCGGGGCATGGTCAGTCCACGAGAAGTTGATAGCCCTGGCCCCGGACGGACTGGATCCAGGATTGCCCGTCCTCCCTGAGCCCGAGCTTCTGACGAACGCTGCTGATGTGAACGTCGATGCGCCTATCGAACGGCGTGAGCGGCTTTCCGAAAGCGCGCTTCGAGATGTCCTGCTTCGACACGAGTTGGCCGGCGCTGCGGGCAAGGACTTCGAGAAGGCTGAATTCGGTGCCGGTCAGTTCCAACGTCTCGCCGCGCCATTCGGCGGTGCGGCTGCCCGGATGGATCACGAGCTGGCCAGCCCTCAGCGTATCGGTCGATGCGCCGGCCGCCGGCTGTCCCGCCCGGCGCAGGATCGCCCGCAGCCTGGCCGCAAGTTCGCCCGGCGAGCAGGGCTTCGGCACATAATCGTCGGCGCCGAGGTTCAGACCGGATATGCGATCGATGTCATCGCCTCTTGCCGTCAGCATCAACACGGGAACCTGGCTCAATTTTCTGATGCGTTGTAGAACTTCTATCCCGTTCATGCGCGGCATCATGATATCGAGCACGATGATATCGACCGTATTGCCGGCGGCGGCGGCAATAGCCGCTCGACCATCCGTGTCTGTTGCGACGTCATATCCTTCCTCGGCCAGATATTCCTGCAGAAGCGTCGTCAGCTCGACATCGTCGTCGATGAGGAGAACCTTGTTCATTCACGTCGTCCGTCATTCCTATCTGTCATCCATACAATACAAATGCGAACGCGGGGCCAAGTTTTACCCAGCTTAACACTAACTTGACCGCACTTAACGTTCGTCCGGCTACTGATCGACGTGGGGCATTGGTCGCGCGGCAGGAATAGCCGTGCCCATGCCAGACTTGCCAAGGAATGCATCGTTGAAAAAGCCGTCCATAACATTTGCCACCGCGCTCGTTGCGGCGGCGCTTCTGTTTCACAGCAGCAATGCCGCAGCCGAGCAGGCCGCCGCGGCCGCTCTCACCGTCTCTCTGACGACACCGTCGCAACGGGACTGGCCGGAAACCGTTCCCGCCAGCGGCTGGCTGAAGCCGTGGCAGGAAGCGATCATCGCCTCCGAGACGAGCGGCCTGCGCATCACTGACGTCCTGGTCGATGTCGGCTCCGTGGTTACGAAGGGGCAGACGCTGGCCCGGCTTTCGCAGGAGAGTGTGCTGGCAGACCTTCGTAAGCAGGAGGCGGCTGTCGTGACCGCCAAGGCAAATCTGACGAAGGCCAAGGCGAATGCGGATCGGGCGCGGCAGCTCAGTTCGTCCGGGGCTCTCTCCGACGAGAAAATCACTGAATATTTCGCCGACGAGCAGACGGCGACGGCAAGCTTGGCATCCGAGGAAGCCGCGCTCGACAGCGAAAAGATCAAGCTCGGGCAGACGACCATCACCGCCGTCGATGATGGCCTCATAACCTCGCGTTCCGCCAACCTCGGCGCCGTCGTCTCAACCGGAACCGAGCTGTTTCGCATGGTCCGTCAGCAGCGTGTCGAATGGCAGGCCGAAGTATCGGCGCGCTATCTGCCGCGGATTTCCGAAGGCTTGAGCGTTGCGATCAACGAGCCGGATGGGCATGCCATCGAAGGTAAGGTGAGGCTTGTCGGGCCTTCGGTCAGTACCGACACGAGCCGGACAATCGTCTATGTCGCGCTTCCAGCCGATGCCCGTCCGCGCACCGGCCTTTACGTCACGGGCGACATCGAATTGCAGACCACGACGGCCCTAACTGTACCCGAAACGGCGATCGTGTTCCGGGACGGCATCAGCTACGTCTTCGCGGCAGGCGAGGACAACCGGGTGCGCAGGGTTCGGGTGGAAACCGGCCGTCGCAACGATGGCGAGGTGGAAATCATCTCCGGCATAGATGCCTCGTCGAAGGTCGTGACCTCGGGCGGAGCCTTTCTGTCGGACAATGACCTCGTGAAGATTGCGGAGAAAAACTGATGAATTTCTCCGCCTTCTCGATCCGCAACCCTGTTCCGGCGATCCTGCTGTTCATCATGCTTGCTGCCGGCGGGCTGCTGGCCTTCAAGCATCTGCCGATCCAAAATTTCCCTGATATGGACCTTCCGACCATTAGCGTCACCGCTACGCTCGATGGTGCTGCGCCGACGCAGCTTGAGACGGAGGTTGCCCGTACCATCGAGGACAGTCTCGCCGCCCTGAGCTACCTCGACCATATCACCACGACGATCACTGACGGCACCGTCTCGATCAAGGTTTCCTTCAAGCTGGAGAAGGACAGCGAAGCCGCCCTCAACGAGGTCCGCAATGCCGTCGACAGCGTCAAGGCTGATCTGCCGTCGCAGATGGAAACGCCGAGCGTCACCAAGGTCACGGTACAGAGTTCCGCACTGGTCACCTATGCTGTCCGCTCAACCGCTCTCAATGAGACCGAACTGTCCTGGTTTGTCGACAATGATCTGACCAAGGCGCTGCTGTCGGTGCCGGGCGTGGGGCAGGTCAACCGCATCGGCGGGATCGACCGCGAGGTTCATGTCGATCTCGATCCATCGACGATGGCGTCGTTCGGAGTGACGGCGGCGACCGTATCGGCGCAGTTGAAGGCCGTGCAAGCCGACACGTCCGGCGGCCTCGGCGAGGTCGGCGGCTCTCGTCAGACATTGCGTACGCTGGGCGCGCTGCCCTCTGTCGAGGCGCTGAAGGGGCTCAGGATTCCCCTGGCCAATGGGCAGCAAGTCCGACTTGACGATGTCGCATCCGTCACCGACAGCTTCGCGGAGCGCTCCTCGATGGCCTATCTCGATGGCAAGCCGGTGATCGCGGTCGAGATCAAGCGTTCGAACGGGTTTTCGGACAGCGGGGTCGCAGCCGGCGTCGACGCTGCGATCAAGACGTTCGCAGCCGCCCATGCCAATGCGCAGATCGATGAAGCCTACAGCACGATCGGACCGATTATCGATAACTATGACGGTTCGATGCACATGCTGTATGAGGGGGCGATCCTGGCGATCGTGGTCGTCTGGCTCTTCCTTCGGGACTGGCGCGCAACGATCCTGTCGGCCGTGGCGCTGCCTTTGTCGGTCATCCCGACCTTCCTGGTCATGTATCTGGCGGGCTTCAGCCTGAATATCGTCACCTTGCTCGCACTGTCGCTGGTGGTCGGTATCCTCGTCGACGACGCGATTGTCGAGATCGAGAACATTGCCCGCCATCTTCAAATGGGCAAGCGGCCGATCGATGCTGCAATGGAGGCTGCCAACGAAATCGGCCTTGCGGTCATCGCGACCACCTTCACGCTGGTCGCCGTCTTCCTGCCGACGGCATTCATGAGTGGCATACCGGGCCTCATATTTCGCCAGTTCGGCATCACAGCCGCTGTTGCCGTCGTTGCCTCGCTTGTCGTTGCCCGTCTGCTCACTCCCATGATGGCGGCCTATTTCATGAAGGCCCATCCGTCGGAGCAGAAGGATGGCCGCATCATGCGCGTCTATATGGCCGTTGCGAAGGCTGCCCTCAATCACAGAAAGACCACGGTGGTCGTGACCGCCGTCGTCGTTGCGCTTTCGCTTGCCACCATTCCCTTGCTGAAGTCCGGCTTCCTGCCTGCTTCCGACGATGCGCGCGCCCAGATCACGCTCACCATGCAACCCGGCGCCACCATCGAGCAGACGGATGCGATGACCAGAAAAGCCGCCGATATCGTCGGCAAGCTGCGCGACGTCACGCATGTCTTCTCCTCGGTCGGCTCGACATCCTCCGGCGGCGGCCCGGACACCAGCACCACGAGCGATGTTGGCTCCGCAACGATCGTCGTCGTGCTGACGCCCATTGATGAACGCGACCGCAAGCAGTCGGAAATCGAAAACGATATCCGACAGGCGCTCTCCGTCCTCCCCGGCGTGCGTGTGGCGGTCGGTAGCGGCGGCAACGGCACCAAGCTCGATATCACCCTTGCCAGTGATGATGCCAATGCGCTCGACAGCGCAAGCACGGCGCTGGAAGAGCAATTGCGCACGCTGCAGGGCATCGGCGCTGTGACATCGACAGCGGCCAGGCAGGCGCCGGAAATTCAAATCACGCCCGATTTTGCCCGCGCCGCAGCGCTCGGCGTGACGTCGAATGCGATCGCCAGTGCCGTGCGCGTAGCGACGAACGGAGAATATTCTTCCGATCTGCCGAAGCTCAACCTGCCGCAACGGCAGATCCCGATCGTCGTCCGCTTCTCGCCTGAGACGCGAACCAATCTCGATGACATCAAGAACATGCGCGTCGCCGGCACCAACGGCAATGTCGATCTCGGATCGATCGCCGATATCCGCATCGGCGGCAGCCCTTCGGAGATCGACCGTATCGACCGCATGCGCAATGTCACCGTTTCCGTCGAACTCAACGGCCGCATCTTGGGCGACGTCAACCGTGAGGCGAAGGCGCTGCCGGCGCTCCAGCACCTGCCGCCGGGCGTCACGCTGGTGGAACAGGGCGAACTTCAGCGCAGCTCCGAGCTGTTCCAGAGCTTTGCCCTCGCAATGGCGATCGGCGTGTTCTGCATCTACGCCGTGCTCGTCCTGCTGTTCCACGATTTCCTGCAGCCTTTGACACTTCTAATGGCCCTGCCGCTCTCGCTCGGCGGCGCGCTGGTGCCGCTTGTGGTAACGGGCACCAGTTTCTCGATGCCCGCCGTCATCGGCCTTCTCATGCTCATGGGCGTGGTGACGAAGAACTCCATCCTCCTCATCGAATACGCGATCATGTCGCGTCGCCAAGGCATGTCCCGATTCGATGCGCTCGTCGATGCCTGCCACAAGCGGGCGCGGCCGATCGTCATGACCACCATTGCCATGGCCTCGGGCATGCTGCCGGCTGCGCTCAGCCTGATGGGCGGAGATTCAAGTTTCCGGCAGCCAATGGCGATTGTGGTGATTGGCGGGGTGATGATGTCGACACTGCTCAGCCTCATCGTCATCCCGGTCATCTTCACCTTCGTCGACGATCTGGAAAACGTCCTCAAACGGCTGCTGCGTTGGCTCGGGCTGAGCCATGAAAGTGCCGATGACGCGGCGCCGCATGCTGCATCCAATGACCGGGAGGCGATCGCCTTTAAGCCCGATCAGAAGCAGGCACGCGGCCACAGATGATCTCCTTTCGGCAGCCGTCGGTCCAATGCATCCGCGTCAAACGGAAGCAACGCTTGCCGATGCTTATCGCAACCTCTTCGGTCGCGTTCCTCCCCCGGGAACGAGGCCGCGGGACGTGTCCCCCTGCAGGCGGCGTGATGCCGCCTGCCGTCCTGCTCCCAAAAGGTCATAAGCCGATGAACCTCCGGTCGTTCGCGTTTTCCCGCAACAGCCCGATGCGGGCGCTTCTTATCGTACTCCCGCTGCTGCTCGCCCTCTCCGGGTGCGTGCAGACCCTGGACAGGGCTCTCGATGCGAAGGAGGCGGACAAGGCCGCCATTGCTGGCTTTGGCGAAATCCGGGCCTATCTCGATGACCGGTTTGACGAAGTCCCGCGCGATCTCCATGACTGGGCGCCGGTGACGGCGCACAAAAAAGCCGCCGCGTTGATGATTTCGGGCGGCGGTGCGGGTGGCGCGTTCAGCGTCGGCGTGCTTTCGGCATGGAGCGCCGCCGGGAACCGTCCGCAGTTCGACATCGTAACGGGCGTCAGCACCGGCGCCTTGATCGCTCCTTACGCATTTCTCGGATCGGCCTATGACGATACCCTGGTGGACCTCTACACCAGCGGCGTTGCGCAAGAGTTGGTCCGGACCAAGGGCTTCGTCGGACTGTTCGGGTCGAGCCTGCTGCGAGCCGGACCATTGAGAGGAATGATCGAACGCTACATCACGCCCGCGATTCTGCAGCAGGTTGCCGCTGAGCATCGCAAGGGTCGCCGCCTCTTTGTACTGACCACCAATCTCGACAGCCAGCGTGCCGTCGTATGGAACATGGGCGCGATCGCCAATAGCGGGCGCCCCGACGCCCTGAAGCTGTTTCAGGATGTATTGACGGCATCGGCGAGCATTCCCGGCGTTTACCCGGCGGTCATGATCAAGGCCGAGTCGGGCGGGCGGCAATTCGAGGAGATGCATTCGGATGGCGGGTCGGCGTCGCAAGTCCTCATGATGCCGCAAGCTTTTCTGACGAGTTCCAATCGCCTTCTGCCCGTCAAAGGGCAGGGCATCGACTTCTACGTGATCGTCAACAATGCACTCATGCCCGAATTCGCCATCACGCCTGACAGAACGCTTCCTGTGATCGTAAGGGCCTATTCGATCTTCATCAAATCGCAGACGCAGAGCGCGTTGACGGCTCTCTATAACTATTCGCGGCTGACCGGCGCCGGTTTCCATCTCGCCTCGATTGACGCGCCGGTTCAATATTCGATGTTCGATCCGTTCAACACCAACTATATGCGGGCGGTTTATAGCCTCGGATACGCCGAATTCACCGCGGGGACTCTGTGGAAGGACAAACCCGTGTTTCGCTAGGGGCGCTCGCCTAGAAACTACGCGAGGGCGGCGCTGCCGCTCTCGAATATGGACTGATCGTCGAGGATGTTCGCGGCAAGCATAGCCCCCTCAAGGGTGGCGAGAACCTGCACGGCGGCGTCTTTGGTGAGGCCATCCTTCATCAGCTTCTCGATTCCGAGGACAAAGAATCTTTTCACTTCCTCCCTGACCTCGTCCGCCAGATCGTATGACGTCACCGCCAAGGCACCGCAGAGGCACATTCTGCCGTCGCGGTGCAAGGCTGCACGGAAAACCTGCCGCCAAGCTTGGACGACGTCCGTGCCCTGAGCCAACTCATTCTCCACCGCTTCCAGAAAGCGATCCGTGTAGCGGCGAGCGACCGCTGCAGCCAGCTTCTCCTTAGCCGGGAAATGGTAGTGCACGGAGGAAGCCTTCACGCCCACGTCGGCGGCGACATCGCGGAAGCTGAAACCACTATACCCTGCACTGCGAATCCTTTCTTCGGCCGCGTCCAGGATTGCACTTGCTGTATCGTTCATTACGCACGTCCTCTCTATCTAGTGTTAGATAGGGCTTGCGTATGGGAGACGCAACAACTATATACCTCATATCTATCTAACGTTAGATAGGCAAATTGGAGATAGGCAATGAGATTTAAAGATAAAGTCGTCGCCATTACCGGCGGTGGGTCCGGCATCGGCAAGGAAGCGGCAGCTCGTTTTATCGGGGAAGGCGCGAGAGTGGCCCTCAACGGGCGCGATCTCGGTAAGCTTGAAGCCGCGGCGCGAGAAATCGATCCAAGCGGCACTAAAGTCGTCGTCTCCGCAGGCGACATCGCCTTGCCCGAAACCGGAGCGGCACTCGTTGACGCCGCCGTTTCGCGTTTCGGCAGGCTCGACGTCCTCGTCAACAATGCCGGCGTCTTCAACCCGACGCCGTTCCTCGAGCTGACGGAAGCGGACTACGACTGGTATCTGGATACTATCCTCAAGGGTAAGTTCTTTACCGCCCAAGCCGCCGCCAAGGCGATGAAGGAGAAGGGCGGCGCTATCGTGCAGACCGGCTCCATGTGGGCCATCCAGGCGATCGGGGCGACCCCGTCGGCCGCTTATTCCGCCGCTAACGCCGGCGTGCACGCCATGGTCCGCAACCTCGCTATCGAGCTTGCTCCCTACAACATCCGCATCAACGCCGTCGCGCCGGCCGTCGTCGAGACGCCAGTGTACAACACTTTCCTGTCGGACGATCAGGTCAAGCAGGTTCTGCCTACCTTCAACTCGTTCCATCCGCTCGGCCGCAATGGTCAGCCGCGCGATGTGGCCGAAGCTATTCTGTTCCTCGCTTCCGAGCAGGCGTCGTGGATCACCGGGACGGTCCTTCCCGTCGATGGCGGCGTCACCGCCGGCCGCCAGTGAGGAGCCGAAATGAGCAATATGCAGGATTGGAATGCCTACCGTGACGCCTTGATCG
Source organism: Rhizobium sp. CB3171 (assembly GCF_029714265.1). Classification (NCBI taxonomy): domain Bacteria; kingdom Pseudomonadati; phylum Pseudomonadota; class Alphaproteobacteria; order Hyphomicrobiales; family Rhizobiaceae; genus Rhizobium; species Rhizobium sp. CB3171. The sequence goes on from NZ_CP121653.1 coordinate 312,456, forward strand.
GCCGTGTCGGCGAGTTCGCCAAGCTGAGCCCGGACGTCTTGACCGGTTTGCATGTGATCGAAGGCAGCGGCAACAAGACTGCTATACTGTAGCCGAAGATGCACGAGATCATCGCTCTGGCAGTTGCGGTCACGACGCGCTGCGATGGGTGCATCGCCGTTCACGCGAAGAAGGCGGTCGAACTCAGGGCTTCAAAGGGCGAGATCGCCGAAGCGCTGGGAGTGGCCATCGCGCTCAACGCAGGCGCTGCGCTCACCTATACGGCCCGCGTGTTCGACGCGATCGAGGCGTTGCCTGGAAAATGAGCGCGAGCCGAGCGCAAGGCGCTGCAGTGCGCTCGGCTCTTCCTTGGAAATCTCCGGCCGGTAAAAAGACACTGCCGATGGTACCGCGCGGAACCGAAACATTATTCAGCGTCTGCGGATGCCTGACTGCGATCGATATGCAGGATGATCTTCTCCGGACGCTCGCCATCCTTTTGCAAGAGAATGATCACAGTGCATTTTTCGTCGCCTTGGCGAAACGATAGCAGCCGACCCCTTGTCTTCGACAGGACGTCTTCCACCACGTCGGTGCAATCGTTCAAGCGATTCGGTGCAGGATTTGGCCGCAGCGCTTGTGCATGCGCCGAGATGGCCAGAACCGAAACCACCGCCAAAGCGCTCCAAAACGAATTCATGCCATCCCGGCAGCTTATCGGAGATAAGCTGCGAAACGGGCTGGATTGATCCATTCGTAATCTCGACAGCATAATTCCCGCTTCTGCTCTGCTCAGCATCTTGGCAGAGCGTCAACACGGTTGAGTGTCAGCGTCCACTCGTCCGGGCCTCCCTTGTCGTGGACATAAACAGATCGGCCATCGTTTTCGGCGATTTTGAGCAGCATCACCACCCAATCTGAAGGCGCCTCTCCGGGAAGCCTCTGTTTTTCCAGCCACCGAATGAGATATCCTAAGTCGCCAAAGCCCTTTTTGGGTTCAATGCGTGGCCGATAGAGTGCCCAGAGATAAACGGTCACATAGATCCTCTTTGCAGTGTGCCGTTGCTGACGAGTGATTGCAAATATCCGCCAAAGATTCCGCAGCCTCGATTATCCGAGATTCAGGAACCGAAAGCGGAATCAGGCTTCCTTCTGGATTGGCCTGGCGGGATCCAGATCTTGGATATGCCCTGCAGATCCGCTCAACACGACATCTCCCCCCTTGTTGATCAGCTTGCCGTGGATCGTTCCGCGAATGATCACGACCGCGCCCTTCTCAATAATGAGATCGTGCCCGATGCTTCCATGGAGTTCGAACCGTCGGCCGGCGGGAACCGTTGCCGTGCCGGCGATAGACCCAAAGAACCGCACGTCGCGATCCAATACGATTGATCCATCGATATTGACATTGAGATCGTCCAAGCGATGCCCCTTTCAGTCACGAAGTTTTGGGATAAGGTTCGCGAGCGCTGCGTGTGGTGGCACGCGGCGCATATGGACCTAGCCTAAGCGCTCAGTGTGGCGCGCCCGCGAACGTCCTCCCAATGCGGACGTCGTGAAAATATATCATGTCATGATATAAATAAAGGAAAAATGTGCATGTCCTCGGGAAAGCGGTCCGGTCGGTCAAACAAAAACGAACTTGAGACCCAGCCCCTGGATCCGGGCATCTACGAAGGCCTTGCGGGCGTCAGGCTCGCCATGCGGCTATTTCTTTCTTTCAGCGAAGCCGCGGTTTCCGAGGCGGGAGTGACATCCCAGCAATATCAGGCGCTGTTGGTGATCAAGGTCGCGCCTGGAAGTCAGATCATGGTGCGCGAACTTGCCGATCAAATGCTCCTGCAGCACCACGGCGCGGTGCAGCTCGTGGACAGGCTCGCGACGGCAGGGTTCGCCGTCCGCATTCCCTCGGAAGAAGACAAGCGAAGCGTGCTGATCGGCCTCACTCCGAAAGGAGAAGAGTTGGTCGAGCGCTTGGCAAGAACCCATCTGAAAGGAATGCTGGCAAATGAACGGCTGCTGGTCGAATCCCTCAAGAGACTGCGGCGTCTCTCGAGATTGGGCTAATTACGGCCTGGTAATAACAACAGCTATCGAAAGCAGGATTGCAATGGCTTCAATACTGGCTCCCGACGAACTGGGTCCTACGGTGTGCGTAGGAGAAATCCTTGTGGAGATCGTGGCCACGACGGTCGGCGATGGATTCCTCGATGCGCAGCCCCTAATCGGACCGTTCGCCAGCGGCGCGCCGGCAATCTTCGTATCGCAGTGCGGGCGGTTCGGAGGTCGCGCGGCCATGGTCGGCGCCGTGGGCGATGACGATTTCGGGCGGGTGAATACCGATCGGCTCAAGCGCGACGGCGTCGATGTCTCGGCCATATCGATCGATCCCGAATACCCTACGGGCAGCGCCTTCGTCCGTTACCGCAAGGACGGATCGCGAGATTTCGTTTACAACATCGCAAAATCCGCCGCCGCGCGCTTCGGATGGACCCGGCACGTCAGCGATCTCATCAATCGCAGCGGACATCTGCACGTCATGGGTTCCGCACTCTCCATGCCGTGCGCCCGAGAGGTCATCGACAAGGCGGTCGACGTCATCAAGTCCCGTGGGGGCACACTGTCGGTCGATCCGAACATCCGGAAAGAACTGAGGCTCGACGAAGATACCGAGCGTCGATTTGCGAAGCTCGTTGCGGCTGCTGATCTGCTTCTGCCTTCCGGCGAGGAACTGGAACGAGCAGCCGGCGTGGAAGGCGAAGACAATGCGGTCCGACGCCTGCTCGAACTTGGTGTGAAGGAAATCGTACTCAAGCGCGGAGCTGCCGGCGCGACCTATTTCAACGGGCAAGGAGAGCGCATCGATATACCGGCTTTCGCCGTCGAAGAGATCGATCCTACGGGTGCTGGAGATTGTTTCGGTGGCGCCTATCTCACCTGCCGCCGGCTCGGCATGCCGGCGCAAGACGCTCTCACTTACGCTGCGGCGGCTGGCGCGCGAAACGTGACCGCGCGCGGCCCGATGGAAGGAGCCGGCACTCGTGAAGAACTCGATGCATTCATCTCCGTAACCGAAAGGCGTTCCTGATGCAGACCCATCTTAACGAATTGGCCGCACTGAGGATCGCAGGCCGTCCGAGGGGGATCACATCCGTATGTTCCGCCCATCCCGTCGTGTTGCGTGCGGCACTTCGCCATGGACGCCAGCATGCCAGTACCGTCTTGATCGAGGCCACGTGCAATCAGGTCAATCACCGAGGCGGCTATACCGGAATGACGCCCAAGGATTTTGCCGCGCTTGTTGAGAAGCTCGCAAAAGAAGAGGGTTGCCCCGGTCATCTCATGGTGCTCGGTGGTGACCATCTCGGTCCGAACCCGTGGCGAGACCGTCCAGCCGAAGAGGCTATGGCCGAAGCGGAGAAAATGGTCGCCGCATATGTTGAGGCCGGATTTCGCAAGATTCACCTTGATGCGTCGATGGGCTGCTTAGGCGAACCCCAGGCGCTTGACGACGAAACCACGGCGTATCGCGCGGCGCGTCTTGCGGCGGTCGCCGAAGCCTCGGCGAAGCGGAGCGGCGGCGCGATGCCCGTCTATGTCCTCGGCACCGAAGTTCCGCCGCCCGGCGGTGCGGATCATGCCCTTACCGCCATCGAGCCGACCGCGGCGTCTGCTGCCAGGCAGACGATCGATGTGCATCGTCGAGTCTTCGAAAAGGCGGGTCTGCAGGAAGCATTTGCACGCGCCATCGGCTTGGTCGTCCAGCCGGGTGTCGAGTTCGGGAACCACAATGTAATCCTTTACGATCGCAGCAAGATCGAAACCCTCCAGCAGGTTCTGACCGACGAGCCGCAATTTGTGTTCGAAGCGCATTCGACCGACTACCAGGGCACGCGGTCGCTCGGCGCTCTGGTAGAGGATGGCTTTCCTATTCTGAAGGTCGGTCCTGAACTGACATTTGTATTGCGCGAAGCCCTTTACGGACTGGATTTAATCGCCTCCGATCTCGTGCCGGGCTACGGTGAGCGCCCGCTCCATGCGGCGATGGAAGCCTTGATGTCAGCGCACCCGGACAATTGGAACCGTCATTACCACGGAACGGAAGGGGAGAAGCGATGGCTGAGGCACTACTCGCTTTCCGACCGGATCCGATATTACTGGACGTCAACGGACGCCCAGTCTGCAGTCGAACGTCTTTATGACGCGCTGCGGGGGCGGCCAGTACCCATTCCGCTGTTCTGGCAGCACATGCCGGCCGCTCAGCAATTTGCCGAAGCGCCACTCGATCCGGAAGAGGTTTTGATTTGGCGGGTGACGAGAAGCCTCGCGGACTATCACGCGGCCTGCGGCGCCGGCTGAGAATAGCGCGGCAGGCAACGTGCAGATGACACGGGACCGTTCGACCCGGCAAAGCTTGCATCGCGATAGAGGCGCGCAATTCGCGAATGTGCAATGTTATGCTATCGTAATCTGCGCCTTCCACGAATTCTTGTTTAAACTTCGACGTGCCTTGGATCGCATGCCATCCGTCATGGGCCATTCGGCATATGCGACTTTGGCCATGCGCGGCAGACGCGACGCGGCGGGCGGCAAAGCATCTCTGGATAGTCGGCGTGAATATCGCCGGAAAAGACAAATCATTTGAGGGAGATTGAAATGAAAAAATATCTGCTTGCCGCTTCCGTGATTGCTCTTATGGCGACGCCGGCCCTTGCCGAAGAATGCGCGCCGATCACCAAACCCCAGGTGGAACAGTTGTTTGATCGCTGGAACGCCTCGCTGGCGACGCTGGATCCTGAAAAGGTCGTCGAAAACTATGCGCCGGACGCCGTCCTCCTGCCGACCCTGTCGAATAAGCCGCGGCTGACGCAGCAGGAGCGCAAGGAGTACTTCGTGGACTTCCTGAAGAAGCACCCGCAGGGGAAGATCAACAGCCGTACGATCAAAATCGGCTGCAACGACGCGCTTGATACCGGCATCTACACCTTTACCTTGAAGGGCGGGGCCAAGGTACCGGCGCGCTATACATTCACCTACGAATTCAAGAACGGGAAGTGGCTGATCTCCTCGCATCACTCCTCGGCTATGCCAGAGAAGCACGCGGGTTAAGCGGCCTGAGGCGGGAGCACCGGGCTATTGCGGTGCTCCCGCAAAGGATACCCTCAGGCGATCGATACGATCTCCAGTTCATGGTCGCCGACCATGACTGGGTCGCCGACAGATTTTCCCATCAGGGACCGGGCGACCGGTGAAACATAAGAGATCGTCCCTTGTTTGGGCTCGGCTTCGTCTTCCCCGACGATGCGATAGGTCTGCACGCGCCCGTCATCGCGGCTGAAGGTGACAGTGCTGCCGAAAGCGACGGTCTCGTTGGATGTTGGGGCCGCTATCACCTCAGCAGTGCGAACCCGCTCGTTGAAATACCGCAGATCGCGAAGTGGTACTGCCGTTTGGCGCCGCCGCTCGTTTACATCCTCGACAGCGCTTGCGGCTTCGTACTGTTCGCGGGCCTCCTGCAGCGCGGCGTTGAGCGCCCTCAATCCTGCTTCGGTGACGAGGTTTTGATAGGGCGAGATAGCGCGGTCGGGAAGCTGCGTCTCCGCCGCCGTTTCCGCACTTTCCTCTTTTGTAAACGCAACAGCCAAAACAAACTCCGCAAGGCAAACGATCCTGTAACAGGATGATATAGTCGGCCAATTATGAAAGCCAAGACGCGAGCGCGCAGACGTGGCGAGAAGTTATTTAGCGCGACCTAAGGCGTGTATGTTGCCATGACCGACTGGCATAGTCGGCTGCCTCATCGGTGGGTGACAAATTCCCTATTTCTCCAGCTTCTGGAAAAACTTTCTCCGTCAGACCGATGGCTGCAAAACAGATAGCCTATTAAATCCATCGATTATACCGCAATACTTAACATACGGCTTTTGGCCCGGCTAAAACTCAAAATGCGGAGAGGAACTCATGACGAGACAGATCAAGCTTGGTGCATTTCTTCCCGGCGGCGGCCAGCATATCGCGTCCTGGCGCCATCCGGACCAGCCGGTCGACGGGGCGGTCAATCTCAAGTTCCACATCGAACTCGCGCAGGCAGCAGAACGCGGCCTTTTTGATGCCTACTTCCTGGCAGACGGGCTTGCGATTGCCTTCGGCGCCGGCATTGAGGGCGGAAATGCGAGGGTAGTCGGTTTCGAGCCGGTCACGCTGTTTTCGGCGCTGGCGCCGTTTACGAAGAACATCGGCTTTATCGCCACCTCATCCACGACCTATGAGGAGCCTTACTCCGTTGCGCGCAAGTTCGCCTCGCTCGATTTGATCTCCGCTGGCCGTGCCGGCTGGAACGTTGTCACCACCGCCACGGAAGCCGCCGCAAAAAATTTCAGTCTCGACCGGCAGCCGCCCCATGCGGCCCGCTACAAGCGGGCGGCCGAACATGTCGAGGTCGTCAAGAAGCTTTGGGAAAGCTTTGACGACGACGCCTTCATTCGCGATAGCGCAAGCGGCGTTTATTTTGACATCAACAAGGTGCACCGCACCGATCACCGCGGCGAGCATTTCAAGGTCGAGGGCCCATTGAATGTCCCGCGTTCGCCACAGGGGCATCCCGTCATCGTGCAGGCTGGCCAGTCGGAAGACGGGCGCGGACTGGCAGCGGCCAGCGCGGAAGTTATCTTCACGGCGCATCAGAAGCTCGAGACCGCTCAGGAATTCTATCGCGATATCAAGACGCGTGCGCGCAGCTTTGGTCGCGATCCCTCGCATGTGCTGATCATGCCAGGCGTCTCGCCGTTCATCGGCCGCACGGAGTCAGAGGCGCGCGAAAAATACGAGCAGCTCACGAGCCTGATCATCGAAGAGGATGGGCTGGCGTTGATTAATGCTCTGAGCGGCGGCGAGCTGGATCTTCGGGGCGTCGATCTTGACGGCCCGCTGCCTCCGGCGCCGCCGACAGAGGGCATGAAAAGCCGCCAGGAACTGATCCGCCGCATTGCGGACGAGAACAATTTCTCCATCCGGCAGCTTTACCAGTGGATCGCTTCCGCGCGTGGCCACTTCACCATCGTCGGCTCTGCGGTCCAGGTCGCGGATACTCTGCAGGAATGGTTCGAAAACGAAGGCGCGGATGGCTTCAACATCCTGCCGCCGTGGCTGCCCACCGGTCTCAATGATTTCGTGGAACTCGTCATTCCCGAGCTGCAGCGCCGCGGTCTGTTCCGCACTGCGTATGAAGGCAAGACCCTCCGCGAAAATCTGGGCCTGCCTTTCCCGCAGAGCCGTTGGACCACCGCCTATACGGAAGCTGCCGAATAACCGAGACAGGATAGGGGAAAAGCTCATGGCGCTTGAAACTGAACAACAGGCTATTTTTGAGAGCTATCGCGCACCATATTTCTCGCAGAGCAGGCTGGTACGGGAAACAGGGGCGCTGTTGCGCGGTTTCATCTCGCGCTATGGCATGATTATCGCTTTTGTTGCTCTCTGGCAGATTTCTCCGTCGCTTGGCTGGAGCAATCCAGCGGTCTTGCCGCCGCCGGATGCGATCCTGCGAGCGCTCTGGAACGGGGTCAGCGGCGGCCCGCTGCTGGGCGACATCGCCATCAGCCTCCAGCGTGCCGGTATTGCATTTGGCGCAGCAGTCGGCGTCGGCATCCCGCTCGGGCTGTTCATGGGGCAGGTCCGGACTATCGAGCGCAGCCTTGATCCGATCCTGCAACTGTTTCGACAGACCTCCGCACTGGCGCTCTATCCCGTGTTCATCCTGTTGCTCGGCCTTGGCGAAGCGTCAAAAATCTTTGTGATCTTTTGGGCGACGCTGTTCCCGACACTTCTCGCCACGATTGGGGGCGTCAAGCAGGTGGACCCAAAGCTGGTGGAAATGGCACGTGTCTACGGCGCCAAGCCGCTCACCGTGTTTCGCCGCGTCGTCCTGCCGGCTTCCCTGCCGCAGATCTTTGTTGGATTGCGGCTGAGTGCCACGACCTCGCTTCTGCTGCTCATTGCCGCAGAAATGATCGGCGCCAATTCCGGTGTCGGATTTCAGGTGATGAATGCCCAGTACAATTTCCAGATCCCGCTGATGTTCGCGGCGATTCTATTGCTCGCACTTCTCGGGCTGTCGGCGAATTTCCTCCTCGAGGCATTGCAGGCCCGGCTCTGCCGTTGGTCCAATCCCCGAGACTGAAGCCTGAAAACGCGCCACCATTTTCCATCTCATCCGATCTATGGAGTTCACATGCAGATTTCGCGTCGTTCTTTCGGTATCGCCGCAGTCGCAGCCGGCATGCTTCTGGCCGTCCCGGCAAGTGCTACCCTCGCTGCCGAGACAGATCAGGTCACCATCCGCTACCTCGCAAGCCAGGGCGGTCTTGCCGCTCATGAACTTGCCGATGCGCTCGGTTATTTCAAGGACACCGGCGTGACGGTAAAGGATGTCGGTTATGCCCAGGGCGGTCCGGCCTCCCTCTTCGCGCTGGCGTCGGGCAACGTTGAGGTCGGCGGTGCTGCGACCGCCGCGGTGCTGAACTCGATCGCCGGCGGCAATGATTTCGTCGCAGCCTATCCCTCGAATGGCATCGACAAGGTAACCGAGAGCATCTTCTATTCGCTTGACGGCAGCCCGATCAAATCGATCAAGGATCTGGCCGGCAAGACGATTGCCGTCAATACGCTTGGCGCCCATCTCGATTATACCGTGCGGGAAGCGCTGCATTCTGTCGGCCTGCCGGAAAATGCGGCGAAGCTCGTCGTCGTTCCGGGTCCGCAGCTCGAACAGGTCCTGCGTTCCAAGCAGGTCGATGTGACGGCTTTCGGCTACTGGCAGAAGACCTATGAAGGCGTGGCGCTGAAAAACGGTGGGCTTCAGAAGATCTTTGGCGACACGGACGTGCTCGGTGAAATCGCCGGCGGCTTTACGGTGCTGCGCCGCGATTGGATCAAACAACACCCGCAAGCGGCCAAGATCTTCGTTGAAAAGTCGCAGGCCGCGCTCGAATACGCGCGTCTTCATCCTGAAGAGACCAAGGCCGTGATCGCCAAGGTCTTGGCCTCGCGCGGCGAGAATGCGGATATTGCGCAATATTTCACAGGTTATGGCGTGCGCGAAGGCGGCAAGGCCGTGCCGCGCGACCTGCAATTCTGGATCGACATTCTCGCTCGCGGCGGCGTTCTGAAGCCTGGCCAGCTCAAGGCGGAAGACATTCTCTACGATCCGGCGAACTTCGCCGTCGCCGGCAACTGAGGAGCGGGCCGATGGCTGTCGCTGAACCAACCTTGCGCGGAGAGGTGACGATCAAGAACCTCTCCAAATCCTACTCGATCAACGGCCGCCATCTTAATGTGCTGCAGGGGGTCAGCAACCACATTCGCGCCGGCGAAAGCCTGGCGATCGTGGGCGCTTCGGGTTCGGGCAAGACGACTCTGCTCAGGGTTCTCGCCGGGCTCGAGAATGCGGATAGAGGCGATGTGCTGATCGATGGCCAGCCCGTTCACGGCGTCGGCACAGATCGCGCCGTCATTTTTCAGGAGCCAAGGCTTCTGCCTTGGCTCACAGTGCTCGACAACGTCGCTTTCCCGCTCGAAAATCAAGGTCTCAGGAAGGCCGAGGCGCGTGCGCGTGCGCGCCACTATGTCCAGCTCGTCGGCCTCGGCGAATTCGCCGACGCCTTGCCGTCGCAGCTTTCGGGTGGCATGGCTCAGCGTGTCGGCATCGCCCGGGCGTTGGCCGTAAAGCCTGAAATCCTGCTGCTCGACGAGCCTTTCGGCGCGCTCGACGCCATGACCAAGATCACCATGCAGGAAGAGCTCGCTCGCATCTGGCGGGAGGAGAAAGTGACGATGATCCTCGTCACGCACGATCTTGAGGAGGCGGTCTATCTCGCCGACCGGGTCCTCATCCTCTCCAAGGAAAAGGGTGGCCGCACCCGCGAGATCGAGATCGACCTTCCGCGGCCGCGCAACCGCAGCGAGGCGCGCTTCGTCAGGTTTCGCGAACAACTGTTGAACGCCTTTGGGCTGCACTGAAGTTTGGCTAAGTAGCCTTTGAGAAAGAGAATGATATGGCCCAGCGTGACGGTCAGTTGAGCCCCGGCGCGTTCCTTTTATACACCGGCCAGTCTATCTCTCATCCTGAGAAGCTTTGTCGCCTCGGTCATCGCGGCGCCTTTTTCCGGGATCTATACGCTACGCCTTGAACGGCTTTACACCTGTCATATCCGCCAGCTTGTCCATGAGCCTGTCCTGATACGCCGGGTCCGTGACCCCTGCGGCGGGCTGGCGTCGTTGGCGATGGTACCAATAGGCGCCGCTGATCTTGGCGGCTTCATCGTCGCTGGTCGCGAGCCAGGTCTGGGTCTGATGGCCCATCTGAAGGTTATCGGGCGCTCCGGCCCCGCACATCTTCGTCGGTACCCAGCCGGGGTCTACCGCATTGCTGAGGACCTCTGGCCAATGGCGTGCAACGGCGGCTGCGAGCGTGGCGACATGTAGCTTGCTTTCCGAATAGGCCTGGCTTGCATTCCATGAGCGTTGTTTCCAGTCGATATCATCGATGGACCCGCCGCCGCTCTGGTGCATGCCGCTGCTGAGGTAGACCAAGCGATCGGGTCGTTCGATCAGGGCCGTGAGTAGGTAAGGCGCGAGCGTATTGACCGCCAAGATTTTCGCATGGCCTTCGGCCGTCTCTCCGCGGCTTCTCTCGAGGTAGATGCCGGCATTGTGGATGACAGCGTTCATACGCCCGATCTCGTTGACCTGATCCGCGATGGACCGCGTCTCCGCATCGCTGCTGAGATCGCCGATGACGACCGCCAAAGCCCTGGATTTCAAGTGGGCGACAGCCGAAGCTCTGTCGCTTGAGCGCGCATGCAATACGACTTCATGGCCGTCGTCCATGAGGGCGCGCGCGGCCGCCAAGCCGAGACCATCGGTGGATCCTGTGACGAAAACACGGCTCATGGTAATCACCTTTCATCGCTGCTTGCCCTTGCTCGCCCGAACGGCGATCCAGTAAGCGATTAAAATACTTAAATGACATGCATCGGTTCGGCACCGCAAAGTGCAGTTCCGGGTAATGCCCGGACGAGCACTATGACCTGACTTCCCTCTGCCGGCGCCCGGTGGAGGGATTTTTTGTGGTTGCGGCGCAAATGCCTAACCTTCGGCAGTCTTGAAGGGGTTCTCGGCGGTCCATTCGGTACCCAGCGGTTCGCCGCAATTGTCCCAACCACCGGCCTCGTCCATGACCTGCCATCGGCCCCTCTTGCCGCGCTTGGCCTCCTCGCTGTTCGGCTTATAAGGTAAAAAGCGGTATGGTTGGATTATGCGCCGGTAGATGACGGTTCCGTCCTCCGGCATTTCATCGGTTCGCCAGTCCACCATGTCTTCCCTCCCGCTCCATTTCCCGCCGTTTTTGGGCGGCGGCGATTATGCCATCGATGCTCACAGCAAGACCAGCGAGTTTTGCCTCAGCGTCATAGCGATAGAGCAGGGATGTCGCCTTCAATGATGTAGGTCGATCGGCGTCTTGTGGAAGACGTCGTCCGAGGGTGGAATGGCCTGGCGCTCGATCATGCGATGCACATGCGGCGGGTCATTGCCGCCGTGGAGAGCCCGCAGCCGATCGGTATTTTCCGCATCCGCCTGCGTGCGCCGCTGGTTGTGGCGGATATATTCCACCCAGGTCGGTGTGTGGTAGGTTTCCGTCCAGATGCCGGGTTTTTCCAGATCGCGCATCAGTGCCCAGTTTCTGGCACCGTCGCGGATACGAATCCGCCGCCGTTCGGCCATCAATGTCAGAAATTCCGGCAGGTCGTCGTCGCTGATCTGATAATCGACAAGGATGACGATCGGGCCACTGCGCGGTTTGATGTCCAGGCCAAGGGAAGGTTCGATGAAGCGATTCAACGGATCAAGATTTAGCGAGGCAAAGGCCGGCATGGAGAAACGCAGACCGATGGCAATGCCGACCAGCATGACCGCGGCCGAGCCGTAAAGCGCATTCGAGACACCATATCGATCGGCTGCAATACCCCAGAGCCAACTGCCGCCGGCAATGCCGCCAAACGTCACTGTCTGATAAAGCGACAGCGCGCGGCCGACGACCCAGCGCGGTGTTGATAGTTGGACGATCGTATTGAACAGCGAAAGTGCCAGCACCCAGCAGGCGCCGGAAACGAGCAGGCCCGCGCAGGTAAGGACGACGAAGGGACTCGACGCCGTCAGCGCCATACTGCCCGCAAATCCGGCGAAGGCATAACGGATGATCGTCTCGCTGCTCAGCGCCTCGCGAAGCCGGGCATTGAGCGCGCCACCGCCGATCGCTCCGATGCCGAAGGAGCCAAGCATGAAGCCGTAGGTGAGCGGTCCGCCGGAAACCAGATCGATCGCGACGATCGGGAGAAGGGCGAGCACGGAGCTTGCTCCGACACCGAAGATGAAGCCGCGGACAAGCACTTTTTCGAGATTCGGCGACATCGAGATGTAACGGAGCCCCGCAAAGATCGCGCTGCCCAGATTTTCGCGCGGCAGCGTCGATGTGGGGAGAGCGGGCTTCCAGCGCATCAGCGCGTAAATGAGCGGAAAATAGCTGACGGCATTGACGGCAAAGGCGGCGGCAGCGCCGGCAGCCGCAACGATGATGCCACCAATCGCTGGGCCGACGCTTCGGGTCATGTTGAAGCCCATGCTGTTCAGCGTCACGGCATTCGGCAGATCCTCACGGGGCACCATGTCTCCGACCGACGCCTGCCAGGACGGATTGTTGAGCGCCGTTCCGCAACCGATCAGGAAGGTAAAGAGCAGAAGCAGCCAGGGGGTGATCCAGCCAAACAGGGCACATAATGTCAGGATTACGGAAACGGTGAGCATCAGACACTGCGCTGTCAGCATCACGCGGCGGCGGTCGAAATTGTCGGCAAGGGCGCCGGAAACCAGCGAAAACAGCATGATCGGCAATGCGGTCGAGGTTTGGACCAGCGCCACCATGTCTTCCGATGAAGTGATGGTCGTCATCATCCAAGCGGCGCCGACGGCTTGGACCAGCCCGCCGAAATTCGACGCAAGACTCGCGACCCAGATCCTGCGAAAGGTCTCGTGCTTAAGCGGCGCAAGCGTTGACGAATTCGATGACAAGGTTCCTCCAGCCCGTCTGATTCCCCACCGCTCCAATATATGACGAAGCTTTGCGGTGGCTAGGCAGAATTAGCTGGCGAGTGCGTCTTCTGAAGCGGCTGCATCCAGTAGTAAGAACCGAGGCGGCACGCGCGGCAACCCAGCAGCGCGCCGAAAGGAAGGTCGAGCAGTTGTGCTTGGCGATCACCAGATTGGGCGGAGATTTCCAGCGGCTGACGGCAGACGACATATCATTCCCGCTTTCGGAGCAATTTGCGGTCGAATACGAGGCGCTTGCGCGAAGAGTTTAATGCTTCACTCCGTTAACTGGGCGAGACGATCTTCGCTCCCACCGAGGAGGACTACAGCCCTCAAATTGTCATCCATTATTAACGCGCCGGTCGTATGGAGGTTCTGAGCTGCCACTTCTAGTTTGAAAGGATCTTTATGAAGGCGCTTTTCATCGCACTCATCGCTGCCGGTGTTTTTGTTCCGCCGGCGTCGGCTCAATCGACGATTACGCGCGCGAAATCGGATCATCTGATCGAAACATACCGCGCTTATATCGGCCGCGACGACCTTTACAATTCCAGTGGCGCTCGCCTGAGGGAACCGTGGCAGATCATCCGCCAAGACCGAGCAAACTTCTATGTCTATGGTCGCCGCGATCGTGGAGACGAAGCGGACAAGTTTTTCGCCGACAAGCGTAACCGTGAAACGCTTGAAGCAATGCTTGCCAGCGGTTCCATCTCGCCGTCCGCTGCGAGCATGATCGTTCAGGGCGATATTTGGATCAACGTCAGTATTTATGGTGATGGCAACATCGGCGATAGGCTGGATGTTACAGTTTCCGATTGATGGTCCGGCAATCTCCACCGCGATTATCGTGTACGCCGCTATGCCTTGAGGTCACGCCACCAACGGAGATTTTGTGGCGATAACGAAGCGAGGCCGGAGAATTCTTGAGAGGCCCACCGCCTACATCTGCACGGCGAGATCCGGATGCGCGCGGAAGCAGTCCTCACCGAAGATAGTGGATATGCGGTCGTAAGTGATGAGGCGACGTCTCTACGCGGGCTTCGACCGAAAAGACGTCTCTCAGAAGTTCTTCGGTCAACACGACCTCCGGCGCACCGGAAGCGACGACCCTACCTTGCTGCATGATGATCAGTTGGTCGCAGAACATGGCTGCGTGGTTCAGATCATGCAAAGCGATGATGCTGGTAACCGGAAGAGCGCAGACGAGCCGCATCAGGCTGATTTGATATTGGATATCGAGATGATTGGTGGGTTCGTCGAGGATGAGTTCCTTCGGGGACTGCGCTAAGGCTCTCGCCAGATGCGTGCGCTGTTTTTCGCCCCCCGACAGGCTTTGCCAGCGATCATTGCGTTTCGCCGTCATGCCGGCGCGTTCGAGCGCGCCTTCGACGGATTTTTCGTCGGCCGCAGTCCAGCCAGAAAACATGGACAGGTGCGGAAAACGGCCGAGCTTTACGACGTCGATAACCCGCAGATTGGCATTGGTCGTGGCGTGCTGTTCGACGAAGGCGACGCGCCGAGCGATCGAGCGTCGGCCGATCGTCGCGATGTCCTTCTGGTCGAGCGTGATGCGACCGGAGTGTGGCCGCTTCAGACCGGCGAGAAGACGCAGAAGCGAGGTCTTGCCGGAGCCATTGGGTCCGAGCAGCCCGAGCATCTTGCCTGGCTGTGCCTCAAATGAAACGCCGTCGAGAACGGTCTTCTTACCGATTCTCCAGACGACGTTATCTGCCTTAATAGTCATGACGCACGCTGGAACCGGTAGAGAATGATCGAGAAGATGGGCACGCCAACCAGCGCCGTGACAACGCCGATCGGCAGGACCTGATGCGGAACGAGGACACGCGACGCAATGTCGGCGAGCACCATGAAGATCGCGCCCGCCACGGCGCAGGTCGGGAGAAGACGGATATGCAGCGGCCCGACGAGAAAGCGCGCCGCGTGCGGCACAACGAGGCCGAAGAAGCCGATCGAGCCAACTATGCTGACGATCGTCGCCGTCATCATTGCCGTCAGAACGAATAGCGCGATCCGCGCTCTCGCGACATTGACGCCGAGCGAGGCGGCCGCCTCGTCACCAAAGGCGAAGGCGTCCAACACGCGGGCATAAAGCAGACAGGCAACGAGCCCGATACCGACGACGATCGAAACCAGCGTAAATTCCGGCCACCGCACGCCGCCGAAACTGCCGAGCAGCCAGAACATCACATCGCGGGCTTGCTGGGCATTGCCCGACGTCGTGACGATATAGGAGGTCGCGGCATTGAAAAGCTGCGATGCGGCGACGCCGGCGAGGATGGTGCGGTCCGCCCCGCCGCGCGTGCCGTTCGATAGCAATGCGACCAAGAGGAAGGCCGCGAAGGCGCCGGCAAAAGCCCCGGCGGACAGGGAAACCGCGCCGGCGCCGACGCCGAGGATGACAATTGCAACGGCGCCTGTCGATGCGCCGGCCGAGATGCCGAGAACGTAGGGTTCGGCAAGCGGATTGCGCAGCAGCGATTGCATGATCGCTCCTGAGAGTGCGAGGCCGGCGCCGCAGAAGACGGCCACCAGCGCCCGGCTGAGGCGATAGTCCCAGATCACAGCCTCATGGATCTTATTGAGTTCCACCGCCGTCCATCCCATGCGATTGGTAACGGCGGAAAAGGTCGTGGCGAGCGGGATCGGCAGATCGCCAATCCCGACGCTGATGCCGACGACGAGACCGATGACGGCAAATGAAATCAGCAGCAGAATGCCGAAGGCAAAAAACTGCTGAAGTGAGCGAAGCGTTTCGGTCACTTCAGAAGACCAAGCGCCTTTAACTGCTCCGCCACCTGTTCGGCGCCATAAACCGTCCGGACGGTCGGATTCATGGCCTGGCCGTCCATGATCACTATCGCCTTGTTCTTGACCGCCGCGATTTGGCTTACGGCTGGATCAGTGGTCAGGAACTTGATCTTGGCTTCGGACTTGTCGAGTTCCCAACGGTTGCGGTCGAGATTGGCGACGACGATGACATCCGGATTGGCCGCGATGATGCTTTCCCATCCGAGTGTCGGCCATTCCGCTTCCGCGTTGATGGCATTGTGCCCTCCGAGCAGGTCGGCGATAAAGCCGGAGGCGCCATTCTTGCCGCCGAGATAGGCGTCGGCCGACGGGCTGGGGCTCGAGAACCAGAAGACATAGGAGAGATTCTTGCCGTCCTTCGAAACGCTGGAGCGAAGTGCGGCCTCACGCGCCTTGAAATCGGCAATCAGGGCTTGGCCACGATCGGCAACATCGAAGATTTGCGAAAGCTCGTCGATTTCCTTGAAGAGAAGGTCCGTGTTCCAGAGCTGAGCGCGGCTGCCGTATGGGTCTTTGGCATCCTTGGTGCTGAGGCAGGTGCTGGGTGAGAGATAGGTCGGGATGCCGACCTTGTCGAAGTCTTCGCGCTTGGCGACCTTGCTGCTCGGCCCGATCAGGCTCGGCAAGGCCGCCGCCACG
This sequence comes from Rhizobium sp. CB3171, assembly GCF_029714265.1. Taxonomy (NCBI): domain Bacteria; kingdom Pseudomonadati; phylum Pseudomonadota; class Alphaproteobacteria; order Hyphomicrobiales; family Rhizobiaceae; genus Rhizobium; species Rhizobium sp. CB3171. The sequence continues at coordinate 329,046 of NZ_CP121653.1, forward strand.
AAATCGGGATTCTCCGCCAGGATCGATTCGAAGGTCGGGAACTCGACCGTCAGCAGTTTTACCTTTGAATTGGCTTCGGCAAGCTGCGGCAATACCTTGCTCGGCCAGAAAGCGGTGCCGACCATCTTATCCTGAAGGCCCAATAGCAGCATGATTTCCGCGCTGTTCTGGCCAAGGCCGATCGCCCGCTCCGGCGCCTTTTGGAAGGTAACCTGCCTGCCGCAGTTTTCGATGGTCAGCGGATATTTCGATGCGGCGAATGCCGGAGCTGCGGTAAGGCCAAGCACGGCGCAGAGACCGGAAACGGTGAGAAGTGATTTCAATAGGGTCACAAGAAAGGTCCTGATTGTTCTGTAGCCTTACAGGCCGGGCGCAAATGCCGGCGGTATAGCCTCTTCGCCGCATCAAAAACAAGACCTTTTAAGTCATATTTTGTTTGCGCCCGCGAGTGGCCCGGGCATTGCACCCGTTCCAGACAGAGGAAAATGCTTCCTATGCCGCGGAACATTTCTGCTACAGTTGCAGCGCGCATTTGAACGACAACCATTCTTGGCGATTGGTGGGACGCATGACCCTGGATTTCGAAGCGATCTTCAAACGCGAGCTGGATGTCATTAATTTCCGGCGCCAGTCACTTCAAAATGGCGGCGTGGAAGAAAAACAGGCTGAGCGCCATCCCCCAACGGAAGGCGCGGAGAGGGCGAGGTTCCACATCCCTCGTCATCAGGCGAAACTGTCGCAGGATCATGCGGAGACTGGCAAACGCGGCACGGTCCGAATGGAGACGGGCAGCAACCTGACGGGGCTTTCGTTTTCCGGCGGCGGCATCCGCTCGGCCGCCTTTTGCTTAGGGGTCTCGCAGGCGCTGGATGCAATCACGCATAATGGCGAGCCACGGGTCTTCGACGCTTTCGACTATTTCTCCACGGTTTCCGGCGGCTGCTACATCGGTACATCCATCGTCTCGGGTATGATGCAGGAGCCCTACACGTTTCCCTTCGCCAGCAAGCTCGATTCCCAGGAGACGCCGGAAATCCAACATCTGCGGAACTATTCGAATTTCCTCGTCCCCAACGGAACCATCGATTATTTGACGAGCGTGGCGCTGCTGATGCGTGGATTGCTGGTAAACGCGCTGATCGTCCTGCCTGCCCTGCTTCTCCTTGCCGTGTTCACCGTCGCCTGCAATCCCCGTTCCACTGATTTGGGACAGCCGGATATTTTCGGCTTTCCACTGAGCGGCGGCTGGCTTCCTTTCATCACCGTCAAGGGCCTGGAAGCCTTCACATTGACGACCAATGTTACCGTCGTCGTCCTCTTCCTAATGTTCGTCAGCGCGATTGCAACCTCCGTGACATTTCAGACCAGCCGGCTGATGACGCGAGAGCGAATTGCGTGGATCCTCGGCTGGCTCGTGGTGGCGATTGCCGGCGCCTTTCTCATCGAACTGCAGCCGCTTATCCTCAGCGGCATGTTCGAAGGGGCAACGACGGCTACGGCTGCGATCGCTGGCGTTGAAAGCGGTGGCGTGAAGGGCGTCCTTCTGGCGATCGCGCATATCGTACCCGCGCTTGCCAGCGTTCTGCTTCCGACGGCCCTTGTGTTGATAGGTGCGGCTCAGAAGCTCGCGAACATCGCAAGAGCAGCACTCGGAGAGGCGACCTGGACGGCAACGCTGAAGAAATACGCAAGCCGCATTGCTCTTTATCTTGCGGCCGTTGTCGTGCCGCTGCTGCTCTGGGTCTCCTATCTCTATCTCAGTTTCTGGGCGATCACGCCTGTGGCTGAGTTTTCCGCCCCTGCGCTCGCCCCCGTCGCTCCGTCGTGGCTTTCCGCGGCATCCGTCTTGGTTGCCAACCATATTCCTCCCATCGGGAGGCTCGGAGAGATCGGCTCGCTTTATCTGTGGGTCGCCTTGGTACTCGCCTTCGTCTGTCTGTTCATCGGTCCCAATTCCAACTCGCTCAATCAGCTCTACCGGGACCGTCTCAGCCGGGCCTTCCTGTTTGAGCGTGTGCGCCTTGGAAGCAACAAGCCGTCGGTTGATGTCGACCGGTGGAAATTCTCATCCTTGAAGCCGTTCGATGCCAAGAGAGATCATTGGAACCAGGGCGCCGCCTATTCGCCCTATCTTCTCGTCAATACGACGATCAATTTGATCGGGTCGAAGGCCCTCAACAAGCGCGGTCGCAACGCCGACAATTTCATCTTCAGCCCGTTGCATATCGGTAGCCAGGCAACGCGCTATGTGGCGACTAAGGAGATGGAGGATGCCGTTCCATCGCTCAGCCTTGCGACGGCGATGGCGACATCAGGTGCGGCGGCGTCGGCGAATATGGGAAACCACACCGTCAGAATATTGACCTTCAGCCTTTCCTTGCTGAACGTCCGCCTCGGCTATTGGCTGGCCAATCCGGCAAAGCTCGACGCGTTGCGCCGCTGGTGGAACCGGTGGTGGTCGAATTTCGGCACATGGTATTTTGCCAATGAGACCGCCGGACGCTTGGACGAGAAGAAGCTGAATGTCTATCTGACCGATGGCGGCCATGTGGAAAATCTCGGCATATACGAATTGCTGCGCCGCCGCTGTAAGGTCATTCTGGCCGTCGACGCGGAAGCCGATCCGAGCATGACGTTTGAAGCCTTCGTGAAGCTCCAGGTCATGGCGCGTATCGACCTCGGCATTCGCATCGAGCTTCCTTGGCAGGATATCCAGAGGAGAAGCCTGGAAGTGACGAGGGAGATGGCCTCGAACAGGGGTGAGCCGGCAAAATTCAGAGGACCCCATGCGGCCGTCGGAATCATAGAATATGGCGAGGACGAAAAGGGCATATTGCTCTACATCAAATCATCGCTGACCGGCGATGAGAACGACTACATCATGGACTATAAGAGGCGGAACCCGACGTTTCCGCACGAGACGACGCTCGACCAATTTTTCAGCGAGGAGCAGTTCGAGGTCTATCGCGCACTCGGCTTTCACGCCGTTCAGCACTTTCTCAGCGGGACCGATGATTTCGCGCAGCCATCGACCTTGCCGGCCGGCTGGAGCGACGAGCTTGCCGCGGCTCTCGCATTGCTCAATGTCCCGCCGCAGATGCGCGCGGCCTTCAATGCGCGACTTTAGAAGGCATGGGAGAATAGATATACGATCATAAATTGCTTTAGGAATTTGCGTTACGTATTGTTATGACCGGGAAAACGGGGGCAACCATTCAGGACTATTTCCTTGCGGTAATCTGAGGTTGAAGTTTATTTCAAAATGCGCAAAGATGGCCGCAACGATAAGGGAATGCGCCAACATTCCGCCTGATGGCAGTTTCGTTCGACAGCATATTTCAGCTTCGGTTGCTTGGATTTCACGCGCGGAACGCGACGGGTCTCACCAAGCGGGTTTGGCTCTTAATAGGTACTTCCGAATATTCTGGACTTGAAATGCAGGAGCAGTGTCTTTCCGCATTGACAATGTAGTTGGGAATTGGACGCGCCGGATTATCTGTGCGTTTGGAGGGCATTCTCGATGAGAGTCTACGAAGCGATCGTGAAGGCACTTGAGGGAATAGGGGTCGGCGCCGCTTTTGGCGGAGCGGGCGAAAATGCCGCCGGTCTGATGCTTGCCCTCAAACATTCTTCAATCAAGCCCGTCATCACCCGCCATGAGCAGGCTGCTTCGTTCATGGCATGCGGGTATGCCATGCAATCCGATCATTTGGGCTTTTGCTTTGCGACCGCTGGGCCAGGCGCCTTCAATCTGTTTTCCGGACTGGCCGTTGCCATGTCGGATTCCTATCCGGTCCTGGCCGTTTCCGGCTATGCCTCCCTCGACTGGAAGGGAAAGGGCGCATTGAATGAAACCTCGGGTGTCAGTCGCACTCCGGATTCCCAGGCGATGTTTGCAGCCACCACGAAAAAGTCGTTTCTGCTGACAGATGCCGCCAAGACCTGCGATGTCGTCGAAGAGGCCGTCAACCTAGCCTTCGAGGGCCGACCCGGCCCGGTTCACATCCATGTCCCGGAAAACCTGACGCATCATGGCGTCTCCGTTGACAACTACCGCGATATCAATCTCCAGCGGCGTCCGATGGTACCGGATTCCAAGCGGGTAAGCGAGGTGGCCGAGCTTCTGGCGGACGCTATTGCCAAGGATAGGAAGATATTGGCATTGATCGGCTTCGGTGCCGTTCGCAGTGGCGCCGGGCCGGAGTTGACGGAACTTCTTGTGCGCTACCAGATCCCCTTCGCGACGACGCTCGATGGAAAAGGCATCATTTCCGAGCGTCATCCGCTCTCTGTCGGCGTGTTCTGCGATAGCGGCCACAGCGCAGCCTGGAAGGCTTTCCTTGAGGCCGATGTGATCCTCGCGGTGGGCAATTCCTTCGCGCAGCATGCCACCTTCAATTTTCGCGATGATCTGCTGATCGGCAAGACGCTCATCCACATCAACATCGATAGCGGCGAGATAGACAAGGTCTATAAGGCCGATGCCGCCATCATCGGCGATGCAAAACGCGCGGTTGCGGCACTCAACGGGGAAATATGGCCGAAGGCTGCGGCTGTGCCATCGAGATCCGCCGAAGGGCGCGACTATGACGCGGAGCGCATCGTGCATCTCCTGGATGACATCCATCCCGGACAGCTTGCCCAAGCCGTCTCCAAGCGCCTGCCGAAGAATGCCATCGTGCTTGCAGACGCGGGCGCACACCTTGCCTGGCTCGGCTACTATCTGGAACTTTCGCCGGGACAGTTCTTCCGCAAGCCTGGCGGATTCGGGCCGATGGCGGGACATGTCAATGGCGCGCTCGGCGCCAAATGCGCCAATCCCGATCGTCCCGTCATCGTCGGCTGCGGCGACGGATGTTATCTGCTGTCGGGCTTCGAGCTGCTGACCGCCGTTCAATACGACATCCCTGTGATCTGGATCATTTTCAACGACGGCGAATTCAAGCTCATCAAGCTTTATCAGCTCGAAGCCTATGCGGAATCGGGTTTGGTCGAATTCGGCAATCCGGACTATGTCGCCTATGCCAGGGCCTGCGGTGCTGAGGGATACAGGGTGGAGACGATCGACGAGTTCGAAAGAGCCTTCGACGAGGCGCTCGCACTCGGCAAGCCGGCGATCATAGACGCCCACATCACACGACTTGCGCTGCCGCATTACAGCCCTTCGCCGAAAGGGCTTCTGTCCGGTATCGCAAAAATGGTCGAGGACCGGATTTTCCCCGGTCGGGGTACGCAATAGCCACTTTGTTGGTCGGCGCAATGCGCCGAAATCGGAAGGCGTTTCCTGTCGCATCGCGGACGGCGCCGGGAAACGGGGGATCATCGTCCGTCGCTTTTCAATCCCATGCATTCCCATCGATGCGATGTGCCGGAAGCCCATTGTTCGATGCGTTCACGGAGGGCGAACGAGAATGGAGTGGAGTGAATCCTATCAAGGGGGCGTGGAAGCCGAGCGCTTGATGTTCGAGCGCCTCGCTCAGGATATGATGCGTGTCCAATATAAGACGCGCAGCTATGCCAAGGCCGCCGATATTCAGCGCGCGTTTCACAGCAAGGCGGTCTTTGCGGCCATCGACGCCGAGCTGACATTCGTCGATGACTTGCCCGAAGATCTGAGGGTTGGGTTTGCCGAGCCTGGCAAGAGCTATCCGGCGATCCTGCGCCTGTCCAATGCCAGTGGTTATGGTCAGCCCGACTACAAGCCCGACCTGCGAGGCTTGGCCGTGCGGATCAATGTCTCGGATCAGGAGAGCCACGATCTCTTAGCGACCAATTTTCCGGTTTCCCACGCACGCGATGCCAGGCAGTTCGTCGCCTTCGCCAAGGCGACGGCGGGCGGAGGCTTGAGCCGGCTCTTCGGCGTGATCGGCCTCGCCCTGACCTTCGGACCCTCCGAAACCATACGGATGATCCGCAACGTCACTACAGGCCGCAACCGGAAAATCCGCAGCCTGGCGCTCGAGACCTTCTGGAGCCGCGGTGCCATCTGTTGGGGCGAAAGGCGGGCGGTGCGCTATCTCTTCCGTCCCGCACCGAACGCATCGCATGCCCCCGACCCTTCCGAGACGGATCCTAGCTATCTCTCCACCGAACTCGCACGGCGGCTGGAGGTGGGCGATATCCGCTATGAACTCTGTCTCCAGCTTTTCGTCGATCGGAAGTCGACGCCCATCGAGGACACGTCCATCGAATGGATGGAGACGGCCTCGCCTCCGATCAAGGTGGCAGAGCTCAAGGTCAGCAAACCGAAGACCGGTGACGCCGAAACCATCGCCAATGCGCGCCTTGTCGACGAACTGGCTTTCAACCCCTGGAACACGACCGATGCCTTCAGGCCGCTCGGCAATCTAAACCGGGCGCGCAAAGTGGTCTACGACGCCAGCGCCGCCTATCGCCACAGTTTCCGTTGGACAAGCCCGGTGCCGTTCCGCAACCGGCTGGCGGGAAGCATTACGCGTAGCGCTTTTCTGGTCATCAACCGGTACATTGCCTGGCACCGACTGCCGCTGCGGCTGAGCCTGCTCAATCTCGATGCTTTCCGCTATGTCTTGCGTGAAAAGAACCTGATCGGAACAGATCCCCTCGAGGCGCCGCCGGTCGCCCGCCCGACGCCGCTACCGGCGATTGCCGAAGGCGAGCGGCAGATGCGGACCTATGACGGCACGTTCAACGATCTATCGGCGCCGAAGATGGGTGCCATCGGCTCGACCTTCGGACGCAACCTGACACCGGCTTTTGCGCCCGAACTGTTCGACACGCCCAATCCGGTGGTGGTTGCGCAGCAACTGCTGCATCGCGACTCGTTCATTCCGGCGCGCTCGCTCAACATCCTCGCCGCCGCGTGGATCCAGTTTCAGGTCCATGATTGGGTCAACCATGCCCGCCATCCCCTGGGGGAAAAGGACGTCGTCGTCGGTCTTCCCGCCGGCATGAAATGGACCAGCGAGATCGGCGGCAAGCCGGAAGACGTCATGCGAATTGCCGGAAACATGGAGATCAGCGGCTATGACGGCAAGCCGCCCATCTATTTCGGCAATGCCGCCTCGCACTGGTGGGACGGATCGGAGGTTTACGGTCCCGACAGCAAGAAGGCCAAGGACCTGCGCGAGGGCCCGAAGATACGCCTGGTCAACGGGCACTTGCCGGTCGATGTCCACGGCTTCGAAGTGACAGGCTTCAATGAGAGCTGGTGGCTCGGCTTGAGCGCCATGCACACGCTGTTTGCGCGTGAACACAATCTGCTCTGCGACGAGCTTCGGCGCCAATATGGCAATTGGGACGACGAGCGCGTCTACCAGACCGCCAGGCTGATCGTCTCGGCGCTGATCGCCAAGATCCACACGGTCGAATGGACGCCGGCGATCCTTGCTACCAAAGCGATTGAAATCGGCCTTTCCAGCAACTGGAACGGCCCGCCCGCCAATGATTGGCTGACGAAGGCAGGCCTCTGGCTGATCGACGCGCATGCCTCTACCGGCATTCCGAAGACGATGCCGGACCATCATGGCACGCCCTATTCGCTGACCGAGGATTTCGTCACCGTCTACCGCATGCATCCGCTACTGCCCGATGACTACTGCTTCTATAACCACAAGACGGGCGCCAAGATCGCCGAAAAGAGCTTCATGGACATACAAGGCCCGGGCGCCGACGAGATTATGCGGCAATATGGCCTTCGCAATACGCTCTATTCCTTCGGAACGGCGCATCCCGGCGCCATCACGCTGCATAATTTCCCGCGCGCACTTCAAGCCTTCACGCGCGACAAGGAGATCATCGACCTTTCCGTCGTCGACCTCGTGCGTACGCGACGCCGTGGCGTGCCGCGCTACAATGATTTCAGGGCCGGCCTGCATCGGCCGCGGATCAAGCATTGGGAGGAACTGTCGACCAACCCGGAAGACGTGCGGCTGCTCAAGGAGATTTATGGCAACATCGATCGCGTCGACACCGTGGTTGGCCTCTTTGCCGAACCGCCGCCGGCCGGCTTCGGCTTCAGCGACACCGCGTTCCGCATCTTCATTCTCATGGCGTCGCGCCGGCTGCAGAGCGATCGCTTCCTGACGGTGGATTTCCGTCCGGAGGTCTATTCGCCCTTCGGCATCGACTGGATCGCCAACAACGGCATGACGAGCTTGATCTTGCGGCATTGCCCGGATCTCGCGTCGATGCTGCCGCGCAATGCCAGTGCCTTCGTGCCCTGGCGGCCAGTTCTTTTCGGCGGCGAAAAGCAGGATCTGGAAAAGAGGGCATCATGACCGACCGACCCGGAGCAGATGATCTTTCGCCAACAGATGCGGCCGCGGCCAGAACCTCGACCGGCAACCGCGGTCTCGACGCGCTGTTCCGCAGGCCGCTCATCGAGACGATATGGCGCCGGCGGACTCATCGCGTCAGCCAGGGAAGCTCGGTGCTGGCCGGCACGATGAGCTATGAGTCCCAGCAGCCGCGTGAACCCCTTTCAGAGCTCGAAGAGGCGATGCTGATCGCCATCACCGGCTCGACGGGGCTCACCATGCCCGACCGGCCCTTTGAGGATCCGGCCACGCATCAGCCGATCATGGCCAAGCCGAACCTTGTCATGGAGGGCCGCACCGCCGGCAGCCCCGACAATGCCCAGGGCACGCATTTCTTCATGATCAACGACAGCGGCACCTATTTCATCCGCAAATTGCCACCGCCGCCGGACGGCGAAAAAGCGCTGACGGCGGAACGGCTGATCGCCCGGGCAGCAGAGGCAAAGGTGCGCATTCTCGATCACCGCCTCGATGTTCCTGACGGCAAGCGCGCCTTTCCCGCCTATCTCGATTCCAATCGCTTCCTGTCGAACCTGCCGGGCACCACGATCTTCCTGCCGGTCGTCGATCTCTCCCGGCAATATATCAACGGCATGATGTATCTTCTGACCCAGCCGGACGGCGCGCGACCGGCGATCGTCGACGACCGCAACTTCTATCGGCTCGCAGGCGTGAAGCGCTGGGTGGACAAGGGTTTTCTGAACAAGGATATCAAGATCCCGCTCGGCGTCATTGGTTCGCTACGGACGCAGATCGAGGCCGACCTGCTGTTGCAGAACATATTCCTGACCGCCGATGCCATGGGGCTCGGTGCCTGGATCCACGGCTCCATCAGCCCGCCCGTCCTCGTCGGCGATCCGAAATTTGTGAAGACTTACGGTCCCCTGCTGGGGTTTGACGTCGTCACGCCACGCTGGCGCCTGATGGACATTCTGCGCTGGCAGGTGCCCTTGCCGCGTTACGCCAACTTGCGCAGCAATCCGATCGGACTGCGTTTCAAGGGGGAACACCTGATCAAGGGCATGTCGCCACCCTATTACAACAGCATGGCCGACGCCGTTACGGCGGTCGTCGAGGAGAAATTCGGCAAGAACGGCCTCTTCAATGATCAGGCGCTCTTTGCCGAGATCTACAAGGACGACTACGGCAAACGCTATCTCGCGGAGGCTGCCGTTTATAACGACGATGTCATCGGCTGCGCGCGCGACATCTGCACCTACATTTACGAAACGCATGGCCGGTTTCCGGCGCATTGCGATGCGATCCATGTGCCGGGCGTCTGGCTGCAGGCGCATCACATCGAGATCGACTATTACGACCGGTTCTTCAGAAACGGGCTCACGGACGCCCACCGTTCCCATAATCAGGACTGGCACTGACGAGAGCAGGAGCGCCCGCGGTCATGACTTTGCGGAGATCGCGCTTAGCTCCTCGAGATCCAGGTCTCGCTCCAGTTCGCGCAACGTCTCGTCATCAATATCGCCGGCGCGGTGAAGCCGTATGAGTTCGCGACGCCCTGTGGCAACCGCTTCGAGAACGACATCGAAATGGGCCTGGAGCATAGGTGAGTATTGTTCCGTGCGCGCTGCATAATCGACAATTGCCACAGCCCTGCGCTGATATCGCTCCAGCAGTTGCGGATGAATGAGCTTCCCTTCACTGTCATAGGCCAGGCCCTTGACGGTCGCAAATTGCGCCTGCGCCATGGCAGCTTCCGCTTGGCTCATGGTGAGGCGCGCCTTCTCTGACGCCGGCTCGCTCAGCCTTGCCCAGGTGATCACGCGCCCAAGCGTTGTCCCTTGGATAAGCACGGTTCCGACGATGACGGCGAACGACGTGACCAGGATGAAGTCCCTGCCGGGGAAGCCTTCGGGCACGCTCAGTGCCAGGGCCAGCGTGACGACACCACGAACGCGGCCCAGCTTATGACGGTTACGCCCCGGACACCGAGCGGCGTATGTCGATCAAGCCCCAAAACATTGCAAAGTTTGATCACAAGGTCGGATCCGAAGACCCAACCGAAGCGCGCCAGGGTGAGTGCAATCAGGATGACGAGTATCGGCAATCCCATCGTTGCGGTCACCACGCCAAAGCCGCCGCCACGTTCGACAACGCCCCGCAGTGACAATCCGATCAAGATGAAAACCGCGGCTTCCATCAGAAAGATGATCACGGTCCAGAATGACGTGCCGCGCATGCGTGTTGAGGCCGAAAGCACCGTATGCTGGTGCCAGCTTGCGATCAGGCCGGTGGTCACCGTTGCGATGACGCCGGACACATGGATTTGTTCGCCAAGCAGATAAGAGGTCCAAGCCAACAGCGTTGTGGCGGCGATCATTAGATATTCATCGCGCAATTGCCTCACGAACAGGACCCAGACCGTTCCGACGACGATGCCGACGAAGGCGCCGCCTGCCGCCAAAAGCAAAAAGCTTCCTGCCGCATCGACTGTGCTGAAAGCACCGGTGACACCGGCAGCGACGGCGAAACGGAAGAGCACCAAGCCGCTGGCATCATTAAGCAGGCTTTCGCCTTCGAGCAGGATTTGCAGGCGCCGGGGCAACTTTACCCGTTGCAGGATAGCGCGAGCGGAAATCGCGTCCGGTGGCGAAACGATCGCGCCTAGTGCCGCGCACGCGGCCCAGGGCAGCGATGGAAACAGCAGATGGGTCACCACGGTCAAGACGGCGCATGTGAAAAACACCGCGCCAATGGCGAGCGAGGCAATGCCGACCAGGTGGCGGCGCAATGGACGAAGCGCAATAAACCAGGCTCCGTCCATGAGTAGTGGCGGAAGAAAGATGACGAGCACCAGGCCAGGATCGACCGTAATTGTGGGCAGACCCGGCAGGAAGGCAAGCAACGCGCCTCCGGCAAGCAGCGCCACAGATGGCGGCAGCCCGAACCTGTGGGCGGCGTAATGCAGCGCGATGATCGCCACGAACATTCCGATAACAAGTTCAAACAAATGTGTGGGGTCCATGCGCCTGTGCCCTGATACAACTCGCGATGGGCCTTATTACAAAGCGCCTTTCGTCGAAACGCAATCGTCTATCAATCGTATGAGTCTTTCTCGCAACACCCGGCGGGCAATTCGCGGCTTGAACGGTTTGCGCTGGATTCCAGCGATTCAGTCGCGGTATTCGTCAGAATAAGAGGCGATTCGCATCGGCAGGACAGTGGCTGAGGGCGTCCGCCCGAATCTCCCTAAACAGGATACTCATGAACGCGGACATGATAGCCGCATGGGCGGCGCAGAATGGATTTCATTCACTGGATTCGTCGAATTTTCGTTGGCATGACGAGGCGCGCACGATCACCATCGAGATAAAGCGGTTGTCGGTCGTGCTGATCGACGAAAGGCCAGGATCGCGTCCGCGCCTCATCTCGCGGCTCTTCAAAGATATGCGCTCCGCAAGCGAGAGTGGCCGGTTCGAGAGACTTCTGCTGGACGGCTATTTACCGAAGGCCTTGTGAAACGGCGTTTGAAGAAGGCAACTCCAAGCCGTATTCCTGTGGAACAATCCCGTCGTTCGAACTGAAGCTTTTCCGCCCCTGCATGCGTTCTGTCATAAACTGACAATCATGCGGAATATCGCTCAATCACCAATATTACCAAAGCAATGGGGAGAGGATTAGCATCCTTGTTGTACTCGCCGGCGAAAGCATCGAAATTGAGCAGGTGCTATCACTCTTTGTTATCGGTTTCCTCCTAATATCTTCACAATACTATGGTGGGGAAACAGATGATTGCTCGGCTTCTACTCGTTGCCTTATTCTTTGCAGGCTCCCTTGGCCTGGCAATGGCGGGCGATCAGCTTCGCATTGCCACCGAAGGTGCGTATCCGCCCTTCAACTTCAAGGACACGTCCGGGCAGCTCGCCGGCTTCGATGTCGATATCGCCAAAGCGCTCTGCCGGCAGATGCAAACCGAATGTTCGCTCGTCGCCGTGCCGTGGACGGAGATCATTCAGGGTTTGGCGGACGACAAATACGATCTTATCGTCGCCAGCATGGCCTTTACCGACGAGCGAGCCCAGAAGATGGAGTTCTCCGCGCCATACTACCGTTCGCATTCGGTGCTGATAGGCGACTCGGACAAGTTCCAGGACAGCGCGCCGGCGGCCCTCACTGGCGTTCGCATCGCGGCGGCAACGGGAACCATTCAGGCTGAATATTTGCAGAAGGCCTATGGTGCGAGCAAGGCCGTGCTGGCGAAAGATCAGCCGGCGGCCCAACACCTGCTTCTGGATAATAAGGCTGACCTTTTGATCGGCGATGCCATTGAGCTTCTCAGCTTCCTGCAGACGCCGGAAGGCGCACGCTTTGGTTATGTCGGCGATCCGATTTCCACCGAGTTTCTCCAAAGCTCGGCGCATATCACTGCAAAAAAGGGAAATGCAGCTCTCATTCAGAAGGTGAACGACGCTTTGAAGCAAATCAAGCTCAATGGCGTCTATGATCGCATCAACGATGCCTACTTCCCCTTCAGCATTTATTGAGCGACTGGCATGGATGATATCAAAGGGTCGAGTAGGCGCCAGCTCTCGCTCAGCTTTGTCGGTCGGCTTGTTCTCCTGGGTGTTGTCAGCTACTCGCTGATCGCCGCCGGGATTTCGCTCGTCCTGCTGAATAGAATCGAGACCCAAGCAAACTTTACCCGTGATACCCAAATCCCGCTCATCCTGACACAGACGCGGAATGCGGTAAAAATCGAACGTCTCTCCTCTCTCCTGCGCTCCATCTATCTGGCGAAAGATCGCAGATTGGAGCGGCAAATCCAATTGCAGATTCAGGCCCTCACGCAGGGATTCTCGTTCGATCAAAATGCCCGTCTCATCGAAGGGTCACGGCAAATCGCCGATGAAACCAAGATCATCGCAAAACTTCGTCAGCAGGCCCGCGACCTGCGTGAGGGCGAGACGTCGTCTGCCACAGCCGCATCGGATGCCGACGATGTCGATAAGCTGACGACGCAATCCTATGACCGCGCCATGCACACGATCGATGCGATGGCCGCACAGTTAAGCGGCGATGCTGCAGTCGTCGCCGACGATCTCGCAAGCGAAATCCAGCGCAGCGCAGGGCATATGCAGGTTGGGTGGATTTTGATCCTGCTCGTTCCAAGCCTTTTTGCCACCGTCTTGCTGATCGCTGCGAGACGTCACCTCACGGCGCCTATTGTGGCCGCGATCGATAATCTGGAGCGCATTGGAAAGAACGAGCGGGTCGTCAGTCTAAAGCGCGCTCCGCGCATCGCGGAACTGGCAATGATCGATGCTGCGATCGTGGCCTATGGACAGGTCTCGGACGATCTGCACCGCACCAATGCCATTCTGCATGGCTTGGCGGAACAGGATCCGTTGACCGGACTGGCAAACCGCCGGACCTTCGAGAACCATCTCACATCGGCCTTGAGCCGGCGAGCCACCGTCTCTCCTGATCTTTCGATTATTATGGTCGACGTCGATCACTTCAAATCCGTCAATGACACATTCGGCCACCTGGTTGGCGACAGGGCTCTCGCGGCCGTCGCCGATGTGCTGAGCAGTTTGCCCTGGCACGCCAACAGTCTCGTCGCACGATATGGCGGGGAGGAGTTCGTTATCGTCCTGGAAGACTGTTCGCAGCAGCAGGCGGTCGAGCGCGCAGAAAGCCTGAGGCGTTCCATTCAGGAACTTTCGATCGAGACGCATGGGGGGACGTCTTTACGACTGACCGCTAGTTTTGGCCTCGCAGTGGCAAGCCATGCCAGCGATGCGCCGGCGGAAATTGTTGCGGCGGCTGACGGCGCCCTCTACAGCGCAAAGAGAAACGGTCGCAACAATGTTCAGGTCGCATCGCGGCCCGGCGAGATGTCAAAGGCCAGTTAAGTCCTGCGGCGTTCGTTACGTCGTCTTCGATCCGGCCGCCGGACGCCCCAATCTCGATTTCGGGAGACGAGTCAGGCAGCAGACATCAGCTACTGCCTACATCGGCTATGGGCAGTTTGACGACGTTGCGGGGTTTGCTGCCTGGTCCTGCTTCATCGTTGTCGTGTTCTTCGATGTCGACATTCCGTTGCAGTCGCTGGCCTTTCCTTTGTCGTTGCTGGCGCCGTTGCCAGCCGCGTCGCCGCTGTTGGTGCCGCTGGTTGTATTGGCACCGGAGCCCTTGTTGCTGTTCATGCCGTTGTCAGATCCGGAGCCTGAAGGTGTCGAGGTCCCAGAACCCGCTCCGGATCCGCTACCGCTGGTGCCGGACTGTTGGGCCAGTACCGATGTTGCAAGGCCGAGGGAAAGAGCTGAGACTGCCAGGATTTTCAAGAACATGATTTTCTCCTTGGATGTTCTCTGTTTGCCGACGTCGAACAAATATCGGCCTGGCATGTTCCAAAGATTCCCGCTGAGCAACGCTAACAGATCATGCTTCGATGATCTTGGACAGCGAGCGAACATTGCTATTGGGATAGCGGATTAACTGCTTCGAAGCTCCGTTTTGCTACAGTAGGTTCGCCTCGAAAACCCGTCGGCGAAAGAGAGTTCGAGCATGCAAACAGTCATGGATTTTATGAAGGCTGCTGTGGCGATTATCACAAGCCTCATTGTTTTTGTGTTCTTGATCTTGATTGTGGTGGCGCAGGCAGGTTGCCCAATTCCAAAATGCAGTGGCCCAGACGGTGATATCTGGATGGGGCCATTCGTCTTCAGCTTCATCGGCATTCCGGCTATTCTGCTTTTGGCTTTGATGATTTTTATCAGCCGACGGCGTTGAGAAGACGGGAAGGTCAACGGCAGCAATTAGCTTTGGTGGATGCGCCAAGGCTCTCACTTTAGTGTCTTAGTCATCGGATAACCGGAACTCGTCCCAAAAGCGCCGCTTGATGCACCCACTTCAAGATACCCATTCGACCGATAGAATTGCCGAGCGGTTTCGGTGCTGGTCAAATTGCACCGGGTATTTCCGCGCTCGCCCGCTCTCTTTTCAAGGGCGCTGAGCAAGGTGCGACTAACCCCTCGAAACCGGGCGTCCGGTGAAACGTAGTTCAAGCTGATGGTTCCAGCATCTGTCACAGCGCCCACCGCGAGAATCTCGCCGTTCTCGACAGCAACGAGCAGCGAATTGTCGGGTCGGTTGATCCAAGCCACAAAATTGTCGACCGTCTTGTTGCCGAGCCAACCTGCCAGAATTGCTGGATCGTTCTTGTGGTCCGCCTCGCACAGCTCTGAAATTGACCGCCTCAAAACAATGCAGCCAGCCACGGCATCCTCCGGTATGGCGTCTCGTATTTCCATGCTTCAAAAGACCTTTCGGAAAAAGACGCGTTCCTTGCCCCTTGGATAATCTTGCAGACTGCCGAAGCGCTCATACCCCTGCTTTTCGTAGAACCCCGGAGCCTGGAAACTGAACGTATCCAGCCAGACGCCGACGCAACCCTTCTCCCTGGCGATTTGCTCTGCTTGCGTAAGGAGTGTGGATCCCAATTTTTCACCCCGAAGACTTTCCGGCACGAAGAGCAATTCGACAAATAGCCAATCGTAATAGAGCTTCGCCCATAGCCCGCCGATGGCTTCGCCCGCCTCATCGCGCAGCATAATGCCTATCGGCTCATATCTGTCGTCGCCCGTTTTCGCGTCGTTGAACGCCAGCAGAGGATTAACTATCGCCTGGCGATCGTCGTCCGATGGATTGTCGAGGATGGAGACGGTGACAGGTGGCATGATCGTTTCCTTTGCATAGTCGTGGTGCTGTGGTGAATGGCCGATGCAATCCTAACGATAGATATGGGCGCTTGTTAAGTGCTGTGCCTCCATAAGATGCAGGACCGCGAGGAGGAGACCCTTATCGATACCACCTCAATTCGTGTTGCGGCCATCGCGGACCATGGCGCGCAACTGATCGAGATCCCGGCGCAACGTCTCGACGAGATCGCCGAGGTCGGCATCGAAGCCGGTTTTCGTGGCGCAGGCCAGTGCGAATTCACCGGAGCGTATAACGTCACGCCAGCGGGGTTGGAGCGGCAAGGTTTCGAGCAGCAGATATTTTTCCAGCGTTCGCGCCTGCAACGAAGAGCGATCGAAGTTCACGCGCCAGATACCGCTGCTCTCCGCGAAGTCGATTTTGCCTTTGCCCGTCATCCGTTTCCAGAGCTCCAGGCTCTGTTTCATGACGTCGATGATGATCAAACGAAAGGCGCGTTGCTGTTCGGGTTCCCCTTGTGGTTCGAGGGGTGAGGTATCAGCGCGTTCCGGCTCAGGTGCCAAAAGGGCCAGGTTGGCGCCGGCGCTGTCGATCGCTCCCAATACGTGGTGGACCATTCGGTCCCTGCGGGGCATGTCGCCAGCCGAAACTGCCGAGACTGGTTGAATAACAAGAGCAAGCCCTCCGCCGGTTCCGATGTCGAACTCGAAGACGTTGAGAGCGAACGCGTGGCCGCCGAGGCGGACGCTTGACAGGTAAAACTCTCCCTCCCGCTTCACGGCCTGATACATGCGCTCCGCGAGCTCGGTGCCCGTCAACGATGAAAGCGCTGTTTCATGCGCGATGATTGGCATGCTTAACATGCCAAGGGCAGCCTGGTTTGTGTAGATGATGCGGTGCTGGCGATCGGTGCAGAGAATTGCCACCTCGAAAATATCGAGAAGCCTCGCCATACGTTGCTGCGACAGCCGAAGCGCATCCTCGACTTCGACCCGCCGCTCGATTTCCGCCCTGAGCGAGCTATTCTCACGGAGCTGGCCGCGTGCACGCGCAGCCTCCAGCAGCGTCGCCACGCGGGCCAAAAGCTCATCCTTGACGAAGGGTTTGACGACGTAATCATTAGCACCATGTTCGAAGCCGGCGATCACATCGCGCGTCCGGCTGCGCGCCGTCACCATGATGATCGGCACATCGAGCAAGTCGTAGCGCTCGCGGATGGCTTTGGCGACTTCTAGCCCGCTCATGCCCGGCATCATCACGTCGAGCACGACCAGATCGGGTTTCAGTCGATCGATGAAAGCCAGTGCATCCGCCCCGTTTTCGACCGCGCGCACGACATAGCCGACCGGCTGCAGGACATTGCGCAGCACCTGGATGTTGATCGGCTCGTCGTCGACCACAAGGATCAGCGGTACGCCGGGCGCCATCGGCGCATCGGTGGCGATCTGGCTGCGAGCGATCATGTCTACCGTCTCGTGCAGCCGTTTCTGATCGAGTTCCTCGCCGAAATAATCGACATAGGACGGCTCGACTGCCGCAGCGGGCAGGACGAGCGTGAAGCGCGATCCTTCGCCCAGCACGGAATGAGCAGTGAGTTTGCCATTGAGGAAGGTTGCGAGCTGACGGGCGATCGTCAGCCCCAGACCGGTGCCGGCAGGCGGCCGCGTGCCATCCCCGAAACCCGCCTGCTCCAAAGGTTGGAAGATGCGTTCGAGGCTGTCGCTGGCAATGCCGACGCCCGTGTCCTCGACGCTGATCGCAACATTCATCCCGGCTGGCGTGGCCACGACGCGGATCGTGCTCTGGCCGGCGTATTTGATGGCGTTTCCGAGGAGATTATAGAGGATCTGCTCGAAACGCACGGGGTCGGCCATCACGAAGGGGATGTCTTCGGGAATGTCGACCTCGAGGGCCACCGGCTCGCCGCGCAGGAGCGGTTCGCACATTTTCAGCACGCTGCTCACGCTGGTTGCAATATGCACAGGATGGATGTCGAGCCGCATGCGGCCCTGGCGGATGCGGTAGAGATCGAGGAGATCGTCCACGAGGCGCGAAAGCCGCCGGGCGCTGAAGCTGATGAGCTGAAGCTGGTTGCGCTGGGCTGTCGTCAATTCCCCGGCAACGCCCGCCACCAATGTTTCGGAAATGCCGATGATGCCGTTGAGCGGGGTGCGCAGTTCATGCGACGTGTTGGCGACGAAGGCATCCTTCATCCGGTCCGCCTCTTCGAGCGCCTTGTTCTTCTCCTCAATCAGGCCGACATGCTTTTCCAGCTCGGCATTCTTCTGATTGATGAGCTTGAGCTGTTCGCTGACAGCATCGCGCATGCGCGTGAAACTCGCCGTCAGCCGGCCGAGTTCGGACGGGTTCTTGATTGTCGGCATGGCATGATCGAGATTACCATCGGCAATCGCGCCTGCCGCGTCGGTCAGGCGCTGCACGGGCCGTGTCATCGTGCCGGAGAGATAGAAGACCAGGGCGGTGAGCACTGGAAGCAGAACCAGAGCCAGCGTGATGACGATTTGCCGAAGCGAATTACTGTTTGCGAAGGCGACCGAGTCCGGCACTTCGGCAACAAGGCTCCAGGGAACGGCGCCAAAATGCAATTGTGTGCCTGCCGCGAGCGCAGGAACGCCACCAAGCCCATCCGCGACGAGCGCTGCGCTAGAAGGCGCGCCGTCGGCGCCGGTGGCCGCGGAATTGCTGGGCATGCCCGGTTTGCCGCCTTCCGGCGCTGAAATGTAGAGACCATCGGAATTGAGGAGATAGAGGCTGCTGGTCCCGCCCTGCTGCGATTGAACGATCCGGTTGAGCCCTTTGGGACCGAGGCGGAAGATGACCATGCCGCGCACCTTGTTGTAGAAGGCGACGCGGACGGCGACGTAGGCGGCGAACTTGCCGGTGACCGGATCGGTGGTGAAATCGCCCACCAACATGGTCTGGTCCGGCGACGCTTCCGTCATGGCGCGCGACAGGCGGGAGAGGGGTGTCGCCGCAACCAGCGTCTTCAGGTCCGTACCGAGATAGCGGTCCTTCTCGACCGAATAGACGACACGCTGGTCCGGCGTGATGAGGTAGAGGTTCTCGAATTCGGACGTGGTGACGAAGCTGACGAAATCATCGTGAAACTGCTGATGGGCGTTGGCATATTCCAGCGCCGAGCGCAGCATGGCGTCATTGTCCTTCGGCAGCAGCGCTTCACCGCCGCCATCGCGATCGATTCCGAACATTTGATGCAGGATAGCGGTCGCCCGCTCCGGGGACGGGTCGATCTTCCGGAACGCATAGGCAAAGCCATAGAAATCGCCGATCGAATAGCGCACGGCATTCGACTGGCTGAGGCTTTCCGCCTGCCTTGTGGCAAAGGTCAGATATTGTTCGATCTCGCTGCGCTTGGCGTCCCGAACGAAAGCGAGCTTGGCGAAGGTTTCTGCCGTGACGCTGCGATTGAGGATGTAGAAGAAGGCGGAGGCGGTGGCCAGCAGCGGCAGGAGGCTGATCGCCAGAAGGATGAGCAGAAGGCGGCCGCGAAATCCGGATGGCGATAACGCTCTCAGCATCGGCAGCATTTCCGCATCATCTCTGGCACCCGCTCCTCCCGCTCTCCCCATGGCGGATAATTCCGGCCAATCTATACAATTGCGAAAAAAGGGGAGTGGGTTTTTTCGATATGATCGGAATTTCCGGTTTTGACGATTTTGCCGCAACTCCTGCCGGAATTGTCGGGTGACTTTGCCGTTTGCCGCGCGCTGATATGACGTTGCCAACCGGGCCGGGCTAGAACCTGCGCCGTGATAAATGGGGAACGGAAATGAACATCAAGACTATTTTGAAGGCCGCGCTGGTTGCCAGCGTCATGGTGCCGGCATCAGCGCGTGCAGAGGTGACGTTGACTGCGCTGCCGGACGAATCGACGGCGTGGGTGGAGAATTTCAATCCTTTCAACACCACGACCCGCGTGCCGTCGGTGGAAGACTTCATGTATGAGCCGCTGATTGTCTTCAATGCGCTCAAGGATGGCGAACCGAATTATCGGCTGGCGGAATCCTTTGCCTATTCGGACGATCTGAAAAGCGTCACCTTCAAGCTCAGGAACGCGAAGTGGTCTGACGGCAAGCCGTTTACCGCGAAGGACGTGGTCTTCACATTCAATCTGATCAAGGAGCACAAGGCGCTCGATCTGCAGGCGATCTGGGATCAGATCGATGGAATCGAGGCACCTGACGATCATACGGTGAAGATCAACTACAAAAGCCCGAACAGCGGCCTGATCTTCAAGATCGTGCAGATTTACATCGTTCCGGAACATATCTGGGCGTCCGTAAAGGATCCGGTCACGTTCACCAATCCCAATCCGGTCGGCAGCGGCCCGCTCACAGAAATCCGCCGCTTCACGCCGCAGGAATATGTCCAGTGCCGCAACCCCAATTATTGGGACAACGCCACGCTGAAGGTCGATTGCATGCGTTTCCCGCAGGTCGCGGGCAATGATCAGACGATCGCGCTTGCCGCCAAGGGCGAACTCGACTGGTTCGGCTCCTTCCTTCCGGACATCGAGAAGACCTATGTCGGTACGGACCCCAAACATCATGGCTACTGGTTCCCAGCCGGTTCCATGGTCGCCTTCACCATGAATTTCGAAACGACGAATCCTGGCAATCACGAGGCATTCAACAACCTCGCCTTCCGCCGCGCCTTCTCAATGGCGCTGGATCGCCAGGCGATGGTCGACATTGCCGGCTATGGCTATCCGACGCTCAACGAATATCCCTCCGGCCTCGGACGGGCTTTCCATTCCTGGAATGATCCGAAGGTAGATGAGAAATACGGGGCCTTCTCGAAATATAATGTCGAGGCCGCCAAGGCTGAGCTGGCAAAGGCCGGCTTCAAGGATGTCGATGGCGACGGCTTTGTCGAAAATCCGGATGGCAGCAAGATCAGCTTCGACATCATCGTGCCGAATGGCTGGACGGACTGGGTGAACACCTGCCAGCTTGCGATCGAAGGACTGACGGAGGTCGGCATTCAGGCAAAGCTCGCAACCCCGGATGTTCCCGGCTGGACCGATGCGCTGATCACCGGCAAATACGACGTCGCGATCAACTCTTTCCGAACCGGCATCACGCCGCAGTTCATGTATGACGAGGCGCTCAACTCGAGCAACAAGGGCAAGACACGCTTTGCATCGGCCCACTACAGCAACCCAGAACTCGATGCATTGCTGAACGAATTCTACACCACCAATGATCACGGCAAGCAGGTCGAGATCATGAACAAGATCCAAGACATTATCGGCGCGAACCTGCCTTTCGTTGCGGTTTACAACAACCCGCTCTGGTACGAATACAACACCAAGCGCTTCACCGGTTGGTTCAGCGCCGACAACCCGGTCGCCCGCCCGGTCGTCTATGGCGGCGTGCCGGAACGGCTCCTGCAGCTTCTGGCATTGCGGCCAGTCACGCAGTAATCGCGCGTCCGACTCTCCCTCTCTGTTTGGACGCACGCATTCGGTTCAGGCGCTCAGCCTGAACCGAATTGATCGCGGCCATCCGCCCTGCTCGGTCGCTGCCGGAGACAAACCGATGACCTTCATCTTGCGAAGAGTGATCTTCTATATTGCCGCCTTCTTCACCGCGGCCACGATAAATTTCTTCATACCGCGGCTGATGCCGGGCAATCCGGTGGACGTGATGTTCGCCAAGATGAATTCCTCGCTGCCGCCCGAGGCCAAGGCCGCCTTGATCGAAACCTTCGGCTTCGCCTCGGGGCCGCTTTATCTGCAGTTTCTCGACTACATGAAAAGCGTCTTCACCTGGGATCTGGGGCCATCTATCAAATTCTATCCGCTGACCGTGGGGCAGGTGCTCGGTCATGCGCTTCCCTGGACGCTGACGCTCGCCGGCACGGCCTCGGTCCTCGCCTTCGCAACGGGTTCATGGCTCGGGGTTTCCGCGGCCTGGCGGCGCGGCGGCATCCTCGATACGATTGCTTCTCCCGGCGCGCTTGCGCTCCAGTCCATCCCCGCGGTCGTGGTGGCCCTGACCGGGCTCTATGTTTTTGGTTTGATCCTCGCCTGGTTTCCGACGAGTTTTGCCTTCGACCCGCAACTCGATCCCGGGCTGACGCCGAGCTTTCTCTCCAGCGCGCTTTACCACGCCGTCATGCCGGTGGTGTCCCTCGCCTTCGTTCATATCGGCGGCTATCTCGTCACCATGCGCAACAACATGATCGGCCAGCTCGGCGAGGATTATGTCGTCATGGGCATGGCCAAGGGCCTTTCCGATCGACGCGTGATGTTCAACTACGCAGCGCGCAATGCCTTGCTTCCGAGCGTGACGGCTTTTGCCATCACCCTCGGCGCCGTGATGGGCGGCTCGCTGGTGACCGAGGTGGTGTTCAACTATCCGGGTCTCGGCCATCTCCTCTATCTCGGCATCGTCGCGCGTGACTATCCGTTGATCCAGGGCCAGTTGCTGATCATGACGCTTGCCATGCTCTCGGCCAATCTCATTGTGGACCTCATCTACGTGCTGCTTGACCCAAGATTGAGGAAGGCCTGATCCATGCAGAGGACCCTCCTTCCCATTCTCAGCAACCGCAAGGCGCTCATCGGCCTTGCCATCGTCCTCCTTTACGTCGCTGTCGCCTTGCTGGCTCCCGTGCTGACCGGTCATGACCCGATCAAGCGGGTCGGCCGGCCACATGAGGCGCCTTCATTGGACCATATCCTCGGCACCACTCGGATGGGCCGCGACGTCTTCACCCAGTTGATCTGGGGCACGCGTACGTCGCTGTTCATCGGGCTTCTGGCCGGTTCGATCGTTACCGTGATCGGCGTGATCCTGGGCGTGACCGCAGGCTATTTCGGCGGCTGGATCGACGAAGCGATCAACTTCATCACCAATATCGCTCTCGTCATTCCGCAATTGCCCTTGCTGCTCGTCATCGCCGCTTTCGTCGGCGAGGCGAGCCCCTTGGTGATCGTGCTTATCATCGGGCTGACCTCCTGGGCCTGGGGTGCAAGGGTCACGCGGGCGCAGACCATGACGCTCCGGCAACGCGATTTCATCCTCGCCTCGGAGCTGATCGGCGAGCCGAAATGGCGGATGATCGTCGTCGAGCTCATGCCCAATCTGCTTTCGATCATCGGCTTCAATTTCATCGGCTCGGTCATCTATACGATCATCACCGAGGCAACGCTGGAGTTTCTGGGGCTCGGCGATCCGCTCGCCGTTTCCTGGGGCACCATGCTCTATAACGCCCAGACCGCATCGGCGATGAGCGTCGGCGCCTGGTGGGAGGTGTTCGCGCCGGCAACCGCGATCGCCGTTATCGGCATCGGTCTCTCGCTGATCAATTTTGCCGTCGACGAGATTTCCAATCCCCGGCTGCGCACGCTCGGGACAGTCAACGCGGCTGTCAGAAAACAGCGCAAGCTCGATCGCGCCCGGACCGTAGCACACGGACAGGAGGCTTGAAATGAACCTCTCCTCCAATCTCGTGGAAGTGCGTGGGCTGCAGGTGGATTTCCTGACCCAAAACGGTCTCTTCACTGCCGTCAAGGGTGTGGATTTCGACATAAAGCGCGGCGAAGTGATGGGGCTTGCCGGCGAAAGCGGCTGTGGAAAATCGACCATAGCCTTCGCCCTGATGCGGCTGCATCGCCCGCCGGCGATCATCTCGAAGGGCGATATCCGTATCGACGGGACCGATGTGCTCGCGCTTTCCACCCGCGCCCTGGAGCAGTGGCGCTGGCGCAAGGCGTCCATGGTGTTCCAGAGCGCCATGAGCTCTCTCAATCCGGTGCTGACGATCTTCGAGCAGTTCAGGGACGTGCTGTCCAGGCACGACGGAATGGGGAAGGACGAGGCACGGGCGCGCGCCGAGACGCTGATGCGGCTCGTCTCCATCTCCTCTGACCGACTTGACGACTATCCGCATCAATTGTCCGGCGGCATGCGCCAGCGTGTCGTGCTCGCCATCGCGCTCGCGCTCGAACCGCAGCTCGTGATCATGGATGAGCCGACGACTGCACTTGACGTGGTCGTTCAGCGGGAGATCCTGCAGGAGATCGTCACGCTCAAGGAAACGCTCGGCTTTTCCATCCTCTTCATCACCCATGATCTGGCGTTGATGGCACAGTTTGCCGATCGGATTGCCATCATGCTGAAGGGGGAAATCGTCGAAACCGCGCCCGTCGCGGATATCGTTGCCGCACCCCGGCATGAGTATACGCGTCGCCTTTGGGAGGCGATGCCGCGGCTCGGGCACGCGATGGAGGCCGTATGACGGACGATAATTTCTCACCGCTGCTCGAACTCAAGAACGTCAGCAAAACCTTCTTGCTGAAGCCGTTGTTCGGGCAGGAAAAGCGGGTCGATGCGCTTCGGAACGTGTCTTTGAAACTGGAGGCGGGAAGGGCGCTGGCGATCGTCGGCGAATCCGGGTCCGGAAAATCGACCGTGGGACGAGCAGTCACCCGGCTCTTCCAGCCGACATCGGGCAACATCCTGTTTGCGGGTCGGGATATCGGCGGCCTCACCACGGCAGCCGACCAGATGACTTACCTTCGCATGGTGCAGATGGTGTTCCAGGACCCCTTCGCGGCGCTCAATCCGGCACACAGGATCCGCCATCACCTCTTCCGCCCTCTCATCTTGCATCAAGGCTTAAAGGGCGATGCGTTGGAGGCGGCTGCGCGTCAGACGCTCGCCGATGTCGAACTCGATCCCAACGTGACGCTCGATAAATATCCGCATGAGCTTTCGGGAGGACAGCGCCAGCGTGTCAATCTCGCCCGCGCGCTTGCAGTCGATGCACGGTTGATCGTTGCGGACGAGCCGACATCCATGCTCGACGTCTCGATCCGCCGCTCCGTGCTGGACCTCATGCGCCGGCTGAAGCTCGAACGTGGCATCGGCTTCCTTTACATCACCCACGATATCGCGACGGCGCATTATATTGCCGAGGATACGGCCGTGATGTTTGCCGGTCAGATCGTCGAATATGGCCCGTCGGCCAGCGTGATCCGCAATCCGCAGCATCCCTATACGCGGCTGCTGCTCTCGGCCGTGCCCGATCCGGCCGTCAGGATCGCGGGCCGTAGCGGCGAACAGGGGCAATCGTTCTCCACGCATGCCGAGACGGTGCGGGATGCATCTCGTAGGCCGGTCGGGCAATCGGTGGAAGTTACGCCCGGCCATTTCGTCTTTCATCATATCGACATGAACCCATCGACAGGGGAGGCCGCGTAGCATGTCTGATCTTCTGGTCCGTCTTTACGACCTGCCGGCCTATGACGACGCGAAAGTGCGCGCGCATGGCATCGAGATACGCCGGGCGCTGACGCCGGAGCGCAGCCTGGTGCTCGGCTGGATCGAAAAGCATTTTGGCTTGAAATGGGCCGCCGAAAGCGAAACGGGCTTCGGCAGCCATCCGATCACGACCTGGATTGCGGTCAAGGATGGCGAGATGTTGGGCTTTGCCTGCGGCGACGCCATTGCCAAGGGGTTCTTCGGACCGACTGGGGTCGCGGAGGAGCAGCGCGGCAAGGGCGTCGGCGAGGCGCTGTTGTTTGCCGTGCTCTATGGCCTGCGCGAGGCCGGCTATGCCTATGCCATTATCGGCGATCCAGGCCCTGTCGAATTCTACCGCAAGCGCCTCGACACCCTCGAAATCCCCGGATCATGGCCTGGTATCTATCGCGGCATGCTCCGCACTTCCTCCTGACATTCCGCAAGCATTGTTTCGCCCTCACCGAAATCTGAAAGCACCACCATGACGTCAGCACCATGTCATCTCGAAGCCTGCTGGGAACCTATCGAAGGCACGACCGGCCGTTTCGAATTCACGCTCTTCAATTTTACCGATGAGACCCTCACCGGTTTCCGCCTTGCCTATACGTCGCTCACCCGCACGGCCGACACTCATGTGTGTCAGGGCGCGACGCTGCTGCGCCGCAATGCCAATTTTCACGAATATGCGGCGCCGGTCGAGCTTGCGCTCGCACCGGGCGAGCAATGGACCTTTCGTGTGTCCGGCCTGACCCGTCCGGCGAAACATTGCACCGACGGTGTGAAATCCGCCTATATGACCTTGAGCGATGGACGCGCCCTGCCGGTCACATTCGGCGATCTGATGCTCAAAGGCCGAAAGAGCACGGCCGCACCGGCGCTTCTTCCGGAAGGACGGCTCGACCAACCTTTCTCGCTCTTGCCCTGGCCAGCCGAATGCCGTCTGACGGCAGGCGGTGAGGTGCCGGTGGCGCTCTATCCCGCACCGGGGAGCGGACCTGTGCATCGCAAGACGATGGTGGCCGTGCTCCGGCTTTTCCAGCGGCTCTTTTCCGCCGCGAACGTGCCCTTCAGCCTCACCGCCGTCGAAGGCGGCGTGCCGGTGATATTCGCGTCGTCATCGCTTTCCAAGGAAGGCTACGCGCTTGATTTCTCGCCGGGCGGCATCCGCCTGACAAGCGGGGATGCAGCCGGCCTGCAATATGGGCTGACCACGCTTGCGCAGATGCTGCATGGCGCGCGGACCGATCCCGCAAAATTCAAATTTCCGGTCGCCGGGCGAATTTCCGACCAGCCGCGCTATGCCTGGCGCGGCTGCCATCTCGATGTCTCCCGACAATTCTATCCCGCGGCCGATATCTCCCGCCTTCTCGATATCCTGGCCTGGAACAGGCTCAATATCTTCCATTGGCATCTGACCGACGACGAGGCCTGGCGCATCGAAATCAAAGCCTATCCGGCGCTTACCACGATCGGCGCGCGGCGCGGCCCGAATGAAGTCCTGGTGCCGCAACTCGGCGACGGTGCCGAGGTTCGCGAGGGGCATTATTCGCAGGAGACCGTCCGGGAGATCGTTGCGCATGCCGCCGCGCTCCATATTGAGATCATCCCGGAAATCGATATTCCGGGCCATTGCACGGCAGCCCTCACGTCCATTCCCGAACTGGCCGATGGCCAGGAGGCGCCCGACAGCTATCGCTCAGTTCAGGGCTATCCCAACAACGCGCTTAACCCGGCAATTCCCGCCACATATGAGTTTCTCGGCAAAGTCTTCGACGAACTGATCGAGCTTTTTCCCTCCGACTACGTCCATGTTGGCGGCGACGAGGTCGCTAATGGCTCATGGCTCGCTTCGCCGCTCTGCCGCAAATTGATGGATCAGGAAGGCGTAGAAGGAACGTTCGGCCTCCAGTCCTATTTTCTGGGCAAGGTCAAGGCGATGCTCGATACGCGCGGCCGAAAGCTCGCCGGCTGGAACGAGGTCGCCCATGGCGGCGGCGTCAACGCGGAAAACACGTTGCTCATGGCGTGGGAGAACCAGAAGGTCGGCATCGAACTTGCCCATGAAGGCTACGATGTCGTGATCACGCCCGGCCAGGCTTATTATTTGGACATGGTCCAGGCAGAGGATTGGCAGGAGCCCGGCGCGAGCTGGGCGGGCACCGTGCCTCCTCACTATACCTACACCTATGAGGCGGAAGGCGATTTCCCGCATGAGCTTAAACATAAGCTCAAAGGCATTCAGGCCTGCATCTGGAGTGAGAACTTCATCTCCAAGGCCTATTTCAACCATCTCGTCTTTCCTCGTTTGAATGCGATTGCGGAAGCGGCCTGGACTCCCAAGGCTCAGAAAGACTGGGAGCGCTTCGCCGCGATAACGCGGCTCAGTCCCTTGCTTTGATTGAATTGGCAGGGATGGCCAGCTGTTCCATGCACAGCGATCTATGGAAACGATACCACATTTATTGACTCGCAATCCCGACCCGCATATCTTCCCATATGGAAACGTTACCATATGGGAGGAAGCGAATGAAATCCGCGCGGCTCAACCGACTTTTTGGCGTGTCTGGAAATTGCTTCGACGTCGCCATCGATCACGGCATGTTCAACGAACGGACTTTCCTCGCCGGCATCGAGGACATGAAGACAGCCATCAAGGTGATCGCCGACGCCGCGCCCGATGCCATTCAGCTTCCGCCGGGCACGGCGCCTCTGCTGCAGGCAATCCCCGGCAAGCAGCGTCCTGCATTGGTCCTGCGCACTGACATTGCCAATATCTACGGCAATCCGCTGCCTTCGGCGCTGTTTTCCGAAATGATCGACCGGGGCGTCGAACAGGCCGTGGCGCTGGATGCCGCCTGCGTCGTCGTCAATCTTCTGATGCTGCCGGACCAGCCAGAAGTCTATCGTGCCTGCGTGCGCAATGTGAATAGTCTGAAGCGTGAATGCGAGATCTACGGCATGCCGCTGATGGTCGAACCGCTGGTCATGCAGGACAATTCAAAGGGTGCCTACATGGTCGACGGCGCGATCGACAAGATCCTGCCGCTGGTGCGTCAGGCAGCCGAACTCGGCGCTGACATCATCAAGGCCGACCCATGCGACAATGTCGCGGAATATCATCGCGTCGTCGAAATCGCTCAGGGTCTTCCGGTGCTGGTGCGCGGCGGCGGCCGCGTTTCGGATCAGGAAATCCTGACCCGGACAAAGCAGTTGATGGAACAGGGCGCCCGAGGCATCGTCTATGGCCGCAACGTCATACAGCACAACAACCCCGCAGGCATGACACGGGCGCTGATGGCGATCGTCCATGACGAGGCTTCGGTCGAAGATGCCTCGCGGCATCTCGCCTGACGCGACTTGGGAGGAGCAGTCATGACAAAAATATTCCGCTTCGGCGTCATCGGCTGTGGTCTGATGGGGCGCGAGTTCGCGAGTGCTGCGGCGCGCTGGCTGCATTTGGCTGATATGAAGGCGCGGCCGGAAATCATCGCCGTCTGCGACACCAACACGACGCTGCTCGAATGGTTCAGGGACAATGTGCCGTCGGTTCGGCAATTCACCGCTGACTATAAGGAGCTTCTCGCCAATCCCGAGGTCGATGTGATCTATTGTGCCGTGCCGCACGTGCTGCACCAGGACTTCTATATCGATGTCCTGAAGGCCGGAAAGCATCTTCTTGGCGAAAAGCCGTTCGGGATGGATGCCGCCCAGAACCGCGCGATCATGGCGGTTCTCGCCGAGCATCCCGAACTCCTGGTCCGCTGCTCGTCGGAAATGCCTTTCTTTCCCGGCGCACAAAAGGTCATCACGCTCGCTAAAAGCGGCGAGATGGGGGATATCCTCGAAGTCGAGGCGGGCTTCCTGCATTCCTCGGATATCGACCGGCAGAAGCCGATCAACTGGAAGCGCATGGCGGATATCAACGGTGAATACGGCTGCATGGGCGATCTCGGCATGCATGTGCTGCATGTGCCGCTGCGCCTTGGCTGGCGTCCGCAAACCCTGCATGCGCAATTGGTCAAGAAGGTCAACGAACGTCCCGACGGCAAGGGCGGCATGCTGCCTTGTACCACCTGGGACAATGCCACGATCAGCAGTCGCGTGCGCACCGGGGATCAGGATTTCCCCATGGTGCTGAAAACCTGGCGCATTGCTCCCGGTGAATCCAACACCTGGTACATCCGCATTCTCGGCATGAAGAAGAGCGCATTCTTCAGCACAAAGTCGCCGCGCCAGTGGCAGTGGATGGACTATAATGGCGGCGCGCAGGCCTGGAGCACCGAGGATCTCGGATATGGTTCGCTGTTTCCGGCAATCACCGGCAAAATCTTCGAATTCGGCTTTGCCGATGCCATACAGCAGATGTGGGCGGCCTTCGTCGATGAGCTTGCCGGAGGAAATGCCAACGGTTTTGGCTGCGCCACGCCGGCGGAGGCGCAGGCACATCATGCGGTGCTGACGGCCGCTCTCAAATCCGGCCGCGAGGATGCCGTCGTTTCGGTCAACTATGACGGAGCGGCAGTCTGATGAAGCGCTCCGAAATCAACGCCGCGCTGCGGCGCGCAAGCGAGACCCTTGAACGCTGGCATTGGTCTCTGCCGGAGTGGGGCTTTTGGTCGGCGTCGGAATTTGCCTCCCATCCGGAGGCATCGGCCTATCTGCGCGCCCATCAGCTTGGTTGGGATGTCACCGATTTCGGCTCCAACCGCTTCGCCGAATGCGGTCTCGTGTTGTTTTGCCTGCGCAACGGCATTGTTGGTGCCGAGGGCGAGCGCACCTATGCCGAAAAGCTGCTCTTCGTCGAGGAGGGTCAGGTGACGCCGACACATCGGCACACGGCGAAGATGGAAGACATCATCAATCGCGCCGGCGGCGATCTCGTCATCGAATTCGCCGCCGCCGATGCGGATGGCAATGCGCTGCAGGATGATGTGACGGTTCCGGTGGATGGCTTACCGCGCCGGCTCGCCGCATGGGAACCGTTGGTTCTTGCTCCCGGCCAGAGCGTGACGATCCGCACCGGGCTTTATCATCGCTTTTACGGCAGGAAAGGGGGCGGGCCTGTGCTTGTCGGCGAGGTCAGCCAGGTCAACGACGACCACAGCGACAACTTCTTTCTGGAACCGATCGGGCGTTTTGCTGCGATCGAAGAAGATGAGCCGCCGCTCAGGCCCCTATGGAACGAAGGAGGCGGCTGATGCGATCGGGGGAGGAGGCTCACGGTGGCGACGGTCAGCAGGGCGGCATCGTCTGCGCGGGAAACTTCATTGTCGATCGCGTCCATACCCTGTCTTATTGGCCTGAACAGGGTAATCTTGCCTACATCGTGCATCAGGATTTGGGTGTCGGCGGCGGGGCGGCCAATGTCGTCACCGACCTCGCCTCTCTCGGGTTTCCCGGAAGGCTGGCGGCGGCGGGATGCATCGGCGCTGATCCGGACGGAGAGATCGTCAAGGCCCGCCTTGCGAATGCCGGCATCAATGTCGAGGGCCTTCTGGCGCTCGCCGATCGGGTGACGGCTCACACGCATGTCATGAACGTGCCGGGTCAGAACCGCACCTTCTTCTATCATGGCGGTGCCAACGATGCGCTCACGGATGCGCTCATCTCGCCCGCGATCTTTGCTGACGCCGGCTATCGGCTGTTCTATCTCGGCTATCTGATGCTGTTGCCCGGGCTCGACCAGATCGGCCCAGACGGCCGTTCGGGGGCATCCCGCCTGCTGGAAGCCGCTCGCCGGGCGGGGCTCACGACCTGTGTGGATTTCGTGTCGAGCGAAGATCCGGAATTCGCCGCCAAGGTGGGCGTCGCTCTGCCTTTCTGTGATTTCCTGATCATCAACGAGATGGAGGCGGGCCGGGCAACGGGGGCTACCGTTCGCGATGCAAAGGGGGAATTGAGTGAAGCTGGGCTGCTAGAGGCGGGCGAGCGCCTGCTGGCGGCGGGCGTCACCCAAGGTGTCATCATCCATGCGCCGGAAATCTGTTTCTGGTTTGCGCCGGACACTTTACCGGTCGTAACGCGCTCGCGGCCCGTCGATCCACACGATATCGTCAGCACCGTCGGCGCGGGAGACGCTTTCTGCGCTGCCGTGCTCTACGGCCTTCATGAAAACTGGCCTGTCGAGCATATCTGCGCCGTCGCCCACGCTGCGGCTGCGCGTTGCCTTGCGGGCGCGACGGCCACCGATGGCATCCCCAGCATGAGGGTTCTTCTGGAGGATATGGAGGAGATGAATCCGGTATCCGATTAACCTGTTGAATTAGCATCGGGGCCAAGCAAGGAGGAAGCAGAGCATGAAGCCAAGCGCAACAGCAGCGGCGAACGAGGAGTTGACACGATGACCTTGGTGCAGACATCTCGACTGTCCGGAAAGGTGGCATTGGTCACGGGAGGCGCGAGCGGTATCGGCAAGGCCGTTTGCGAACGCTTTGTAGCGGAAGGCGCGAAGGTCGTCGTGGCCGATCTGGACGGTGAGCGATGCGCAGACGTCGCGAAGGCGATCGGTCCTAATAGCTGGGGCGTGGCGCTCGACGTGACCAGCCAGGAGAGCATCGACGCCGCGGTGGACTTTTCGATAAAGACTGCCGGCAAGATAGACATACTGGTGAACGCCGCAGGCATCTACGATGTCCAATCCATCCTGGATATATCGCGCGAGCGCACCGCCAGGGTTTTCCAGGTCAATATCGACGGTGTGATTTTCATGACGCAGGCGGTTGCCCGGCATATGGTGGAGAGAGGCGAAGGCGGGCGCATCATCAATTTCTCGTCTCAGGCCGGCCGCCGGGGCGAGGGACCGGCCGTCGCTTACTGCGCCTCCAAAGCGGCCGTCATCAGCATCACTCAAAGCTGCGCTCTGGAACTCATCCGGTACGGTATCAATGTGAACGCCATCGCCCCCGGCGTGGTCGATACGCCGATGTGGGACGTCGTCGATGCAAAACTTGGGAGCCGCGAAGGTTTGCAGCCCGGCGAGGTGAAGCGCCGCGTGGCCGCCGCCGTTCCAGCCGGACGATTTGGTGCGGCGGAAGAACAGGCGGCCATGGCTGCCTTTCTGGCCGGGCCGGATGCGGCATACATCGTCGCGCAGTGTTACAATGTCGATGGCGGCAACGTCATGAGCTGATTGGGCAAGGCCCTTTCCAGGCCGGTGCCGGATAGGGTCGCCGTTCTGAAATGTGAGATCATCAGTGAGGAGGAGAGGAATGAAGGCTGTCCGCTTGGAGTCGATCGCGTCCATGACGATGCGCAGCGTGGAGAAACCGTCTGCCCGGCCGGATGAATTGCTCGTTCGTGTCCTTGCCGCCGGCATCTGTGGCTCTGATCGCCATATGTACAAGGGCGAGTATCCGACAGCGATTCCGGTCACGATGGGCCATGAATTCTGCGGCATCGTCGAAGTGGTCGGCGAGGAGGTCATCGGTTTTACCGGCGGTGAGCTGGTGACCGTCGACCCGAATATCGCCTGTGGCCGTTGTCATGCCTGCGCGCGTGGGCGGGTGAACTTGTGCGAGAGTTTGACCGCGATCGGCGTGACGCGAGATGGTGGTTTTGCCGAATATGTGGCGGTGCCGTACCGTCAGGCATTCACGCTGCCTGCCGATCTCAATTCCGTGCACGGCGCTTTCTGCGAGCCGCTTGCCTGCTGCCTTCATGCCATCGACAAGGCCGAGATCCGTGCGGGCGAGAGCGTCGCTATCTTGGGCGGAGGCGTCATCGGCCTGCTCATGGTGCAATTGGCCCGCTTGGCTGGAGCAAGCCAGGTGATTTTAATCACGCGGCAGCTCTCGAGACGGCAGACCGCGCTGCATCTCGGAGCGACGCATGCATTCGACCCGACAGCTTCGGACGCGGTCGCCGCCGTTCGAGACGTCACCCATGGCGGCGCGGATGTCGTCATCGAGTGCGCAGGCGTCCCCGAGACCTTGCAGACCGGTCTGCGGATGGCGCGGCGCGGCGGTAACTTCGTGCTTTTCGGAGTAACGCCTAGAGGGGTCGAGGTGCCTGTCCTGCCGTTCGATCTGCTCGTCAACGAAGTCGATATAAGGCCGGCCTATCTCAATCCGTTTACCCATTCGCGGGCGGCCGCATTGGTCGCGAGCGGGGCGTTGGAGCTGGATATACTGGTGACCAAGACCATAGGTCTCGAAGAGGTCGCGGAGGTGGTAGGCAGCGCGCCATTGCCGGGCGAGATCAAGGTCATCGTCCGACCCTAGCTTGGATCATGCCGTGACCATTCCGCCTCAGCCGCGGGCGGGGCCGGTCGAGTCCCTATGGATTAGGGTGACCGGCACTTTCACGACAGCACCCGCGCGCGGTTCGTGCCCCGCGTGGTGTTCCGCAATCAGCGTTTCCAGGCGCTGTGCCGCCCGCTGCCCGACATCGCGGATCGGCTGTGCGACCGTCGTCAGGCGGGGAAAGATGTAGGCTGCCTCCGGCAGGTCGTCGAAACCGATTACCGAATAATCGCCTGGCACGGAACAACCACGATCCAGAACGGCGTGGATTGCCGCAATCGCCGAAATATCGGTCGTGCCGATGATCGCCGTGATTTCCGGGTGCGCCGTCAGCAGATCCCGCGCCAGTGGGTAAGTTGCCGCGAAACTGTGCTCCTCGGCCATCGTCACGGCGGCAGGCGCGATCCCGTGTTTCGCCATTTCCTCCGAAATACCCCGGAGGCGAAGCTGAACTGGCTGGCTATGGGCCGGCGCGCCGACGATGCCGATCGACCGGTGGCCGAGGTCGATCAGGTGACGCGCCATCAGGCGGCCGCCTTCCTCATGATCGGCCATGATTGCGTCTTCGGCGATGCCGCTCAGCTCGCGATCGATCGCGACGATCGGAATATGGGCATCCCGCAGGATCTCGAAGTGCTCGATGCTGCCAAAGGCGCTTGCCACGATGACGCCATCGACGCGCTGGGCAAGCAGCATGGACATGTAGCGCGCCTCGTGATCCATGTTCTCCGCTGTGCTGCAGATCAGCGTCTGGTAGCCGCGTTGGAACAATTCCTGTTCGATCGTATGGGCCAGGATGCCGAAGAACGGCACGTCGATCGACGGCAGCATCAGCCCGATCATCCGGCTCGGCGCTCCCCGCAGCATGCGCGCGCCCTTGCTCGGCGTATAGTTCAGCGCGCGAATGGCCGCCTCCACACGCTCCCTGAGCTCGGGCGAGGCATAACCGCTATTGTTGAGCACGCGCGATACTGACGAGACCGATGTTCCGGCGAGTTTGGCGATATGTCTGATGCTGGTCGTCACGTGCTCGTATTCTTTCCCGGGGCTTCGGACAGTCATGAGACGAGCTGCGGAAATTCACCCCACGTCGTCATTGACTTAATCATCAGCAAGGCACGGCATCAAGCATAAGACGAGTCAATCAAGGGCTTTCTGCCGCCGATCAGCAGAGACGGTCCGGCGAACCAACAGGATCGTCAATCGATGCTTCCGCAGCCTCCGAAGATAGTCCTATTCGGACTTGTCATCCGCAGTCCATTTGAAATGGTCGCCTTCCGCCGTGATATATCCCACGCCAGGGAACGGAAAGTGCGGCGCGAAAATCCTCTCATGACTCTTGGCGAGCGTATTCAGCGTTTTCACACGGTTCTGCTCCGCTTCCGGCTTGTCACCGTCGAACGATATCGCCCAAGTTGGCTTGGCGAGCGAAATGATGGAGCTGTGAACGGTGTCGCCAATATCGAACAGCCTCTCCTTTCCCGAGGTGATCTGGTAGCCGACATGGCCCGGAGTGTGACCGCTCATGGCCACGGATGCGATACCGGGGAGAACCTCACCGCCAGGTTTGAACGTCTTCACATGGTCCGCGATGACCTTAACCACGTCGGCCAGTTTTTCATTGGCCTTGGCATAGGACCACTCCGCTTCCGACATGCGGATGGTGGCCTTTGGAAAAGCAAGTTTTCCATCCTGAACCAGTCCGCCAACGTGATCCGGATGAGAATGGGTAATCAGGATTTCGTCGACTGCATCCGCGTGATAACCGGCTTTTGCCAGGCTGCCCTGAAGGGCGCCTCCGACACCGGTATCGATCAGGATAAGGTGCTTGTCCGATTTGACCAGCAGGGCGTCGACGCTCAGCGTGACCGTATCGGTCGGTGCACCCGCCGCTTTCAGCAAATCCGCGACCTCGGTTGGGCTATGGTCGAGACCAAATATCTTCCCGTCGTTCGGTTGGACAAACTGGGCGTCGTGCAGGGCGACGATGTCGAGCTTGCCCAATTTGAAGGCCTTCGCATCGGGTTGTTGTTGCGGCATCTGCGCGAAAGCAAGTTCTTGGCTCGCGAACACCAGAGCAGCTACTGCCAGCAATTTTGCTGAAATTTTGCGATCCGTCATGCCAGTTCCCCCTTTGAGCGAGAATGTCAGTGCATCCTACCCGACTCTTTTGGGCATGTCACAAATCGGTGTTCCACAAGATCTGAAAAGGATCTGCGGGCGAGCTGAAACTTCGTAATTCGACATCCGACTGATATTCCCGTGCCACGTCATCCTCTTGGCGTAGAGGTGCGGCTCTTTTCACTGCGCGTCGCCGCTCCAAATATCATTAGTTGTTTGCTCGGAGCACACGCCGAGCCTGTGACCTTGATCAAGGAGCCACCCTATGACCGCGCCGCACCCGTCGAAAACCCGTGTTGGAAACCAGATTCTGCATCCGGAAACCCTGATGCTCAACTACGGCTATGATCCCGAACTCTCCGAGGGGGCCGTGAAGCCGCCTGTCTTCCTGACATCGACCTTCGTTTTCCAGTCCGCCGAGGACGGCCGCGACTTCTTCGACTATGTCTCAGGTCGGAAGGTGCCGCCGGAAGGAAAGGGCGCGGGCCTCGTCTACTCGCGCTTCAATCATCCCAACAGCGAGATCGTCGAGGATCGTCTCGCGGTTTATGAAGGCACCGAAAGCGGCGCGGTGTTCTCTTCCGGCATGTCGGCCATCTCCACCACTCTGCTTACATTCGTCCGTCCGGGTGACGCCATTCTCCATTCGCAGCCTCTCTACGGCGGCACCGAAACCTTGCTCGCCAAGACGTTTTTCAACCTTGGCGTCTCAGCCGTCGGATTCGCTGACGGTGTCGAGGAAGCTTCCGTCAGGGCTGCCGCGGAGCAAGCGATGGCCAAGGGACGCGTTTCCATCATTCTGATCGAGACGCCGGCCAATCCGACCAACAGCCTCGTCGATGTCGCAATGATCCGACGTATCGCGGACGCGATCGGTGAGAAGCAGGGGCACAGACCGATCGTCGTGTGCGACAACACGCTTCTCGGGCCGGTCTTCCAGCGTCCGATCGAACATGGTGCGGACCTCTCGCTTTACTCGCTGACGAAGTATGTCGGAGGCCATTCCGACCTCATCGCGGGCGCCGTTCTCGGCAGGAAAACGATCATCGCCCAAGTAAAGGCGCTCAGGGGTTCGATCGGCACCCAGCTCGATCCCCATTCGTGCTGGATGCTGGGGCGATCTTTGGAGACGCTGCAGATCCGCATGGAACGCGCAAATAGCAATGCAATGGCCGTGGCGGACTTCCTGCGGAACCATGCAAAGGTCGAGCAGATTCACTACTTGGCCTATGCCGATGCGAGCTCGGCCACAGGCCGCACGTTCGCAGCCCAGTGCAGCGGCGCCGGCTCGACGTTCTCCTTCGATATCAAGGGCGGTCAGCCTGCCTCGTTCCGGTTTCTGAACGCGTTGCAGGTCTTCAAACTCGCGGTCAGCCTCGGCGGAACGGAATCGCTGGCTTCCCATCCTGCGACGATGACGCATTCGGGCGTGCCGGCCGATGT
The DNA here is from genome assembly GCF_029714265.1 of Rhizobium sp. CB3171. Taxonomy (NCBI): domain Bacteria; kingdom Pseudomonadati; phylum Pseudomonadota; class Alphaproteobacteria; order Hyphomicrobiales; family Rhizobiaceae; genus Rhizobium; species Rhizobium sp. CB3171. The sequence goes on from NZ_CP121653.1 coordinate 366,123, forward strand.
GCGCCAACGCATCGGCGTATTGGAATCGACCATCCGCCTTTCGATCGGCATCGAGCATCCCGACGATCTCATCGCCGATCTGAGCCAGGCACTCGATGAAGCCTAATGTCAAGCTCCGGTGCGGGCCCTGGCTGAACGCTATCGATTTGGCGTTTTGCTAAGACATGCGGTCGCCCGCTTCTGGGGCAATCCCGCTCAAGCCGCTCCGTGTGAGCGGCTGGGCCGGTCGATTGACCGACCCAGCAAAGTTTCGATCAATAGTAGCGCCAGCCACCGTGCCAGCGCTCACGATGCACCCAATAACGGCGGCCATCCCAGTAGCCGCGTCCATGGTAATAAACACCGACCCTCGGGCCTCCGGGGGGCACGACAACAACCGTGCCGCCGGTCGCGACGTTCGGACGGCAATGGCCATAGGGGCCTCGATGATACCCCGCGCCGCATCCTTGAGCTGCGTTGGCCGTAGAAACGAGTGCGGTTAGTGTTAACGCTGCTGTGGAAGTCAGGGCAATGACAAGTAACTTTTTCATAATGTCTTCCTCTAATCTCCTCCGAAACGCTCCTTGCGCCCGGAATGTCACCGTAACGCCGATTTCTGCATTTTTTTGTCCGAGCTGAAAATTTTTTCGGAATGCTGCCGCAGGCAAGTCCGCTGTTTGATCAGGGGTGGAAGCTCCAGCAAAATCTCGCCCGACGCGCTGGTGCGTCAGCCGCGCCGCGCCGCCTCGATCGCTGCGATGTCGATCTTCTTCATGGTCATCATCGCATCGAAAGCACGCTTTGCTTCATCACCGCCCTTTACGAGCGCTTCCATCAAGACGCGCGGCGTAATCTGCCAGGACACTCCCCACTTGTCTTTGCACCAGCCACACTCACTTTCCTGGCCGCCATTGCCGACGATGGCGTTCCAATAGCGGTCGGTTTCTTCCTGATCGTCCGTTGCGATCTGAAATGAGAAGGCTTCGTTGTGTTTGAACGTGGAGCCGCCGTTCAGGCCGATGCAAGGGACACCCGCAACGGTGAATTCAACCACCAGGACGTCTCCCTGCTTACCCTCCGGATAGCTTCCAGGGGCATGAATGATGGCACCCACTGAACTGTCGGGAAAAGTCTCAGCATAGAAGCGGGCGGCAGCCTCCGCGTCTTTGTCGTACCAAAGGCAGATCGTGTTCTTTGCCGTCGCCATTGCGTAACTCCTTTCGCTGTTCGTTTTTCATTCCCGCTGAGAGCTGAAAATAAGAGGCGAACCGTGTTTCTCCAGCCCACATGAGGCATTTTACGCGCCTAAGATGTCCGCTTTGGAATTCAAACGGTCCGGCGTTTCCGACGTAAGCGATCCCGGCAAGGATCAATTGATGTCGTCAGGAATAAAGCCGCCGGTCTGGCGTTTCCACAAACGGGCAAACAGCCCGTCCTGTGCGACCAGTTCGTCCGGCCTGCCTTCTTCTATGATGCTTCCCTGATCGAGCACGACGATGCGATCCATCCTGGCAATGGTTGAGAGGCGGTGTGCGATGGCGATCACCGTCTTTCCCTCCATCACCAGGTTGAGCTTTTCCTGGATGGCGGCTTCGGATTCGCTGTCGAGGGCGGAGGTAGCCTCATCCAGCACCAGGATCGGCGCGTCCTTCAGCAGAACGCGCGCGATGGCGACACGCTGGCGCTGGCCGCCGGAAAGCTTGATGCCGCGGTCGCCGACGAAGGCATCGTAACCCTTGCGGCCTTCGCCGTCGGCGAGATCGGCAATGAAGGCATCGGCACTTGCCATCGTTGCGACGTGTTCAATCTCGTCCTGCGTCGCCTCCGGCCGGCCGTAACGGATATTGTCGCCGACCGAACGGTGCAGCAGCGCGACGTCCTGCGCGATGACCCCGATGTTGCGGCGAAGGCTTGCCTGCGTCACCATGCGGGTGTCCTGTCCGTCGATCAGGATCGTACCGTCCGCGATGTCGTAGAAGCGCAATAGTAGACTTACGAGCGTCGTCTTGCCGGCTCCGGAAAGGCCGACCAGGCCAACCTTCTCGCCGGCCCGGACCGTCAGCGACAGTTCATTAATCACTTGCTTGCCGGATTTATACGCGAAGCGAACGTCTTCGAAACGGATTTCCCCGCGGCTGACGTTCAGCTCGGTAGCGTCTGGTCGATCGATTATGGTCGGCGGCGTCGTCATCACCCGCATGGCGTCCTTGATGGTGCCTATCGCCTGGAAGATCTGCTGGCCCATCTGCAAAAAGGTGAAGGTATGCCCGGACAGCCGTTGGAGGATGTAGACCGCCGCGACGAACTGCCCGACCGTTAGAAAGCCGTTGACGAGGCCGGAAAAACCGATCGAAATCATGGCCAACCAGAGGGCCATGTTGAGTGCCACAACGGTGAGTTCCGCTGTTCGGTAGATGCGTTGTTCCTTGTGTTGCGTCCAGACGGCCTTTTGAAGGATGCGGCGGATGGCGCCCGCCTCACTGTCTTCGGCCGCGAACTGTTTGATCATCTGCATGTTGCTGTAGAGATCGGTGATGGCGCCGGAGACGAGGCTGCGCTGCTTGGCGGAGCGACGCGAGCGTTCCACGAAGGTTGGCACCAATCTGACGGCAAGCGCAACATTAAGTACGATCCACACGAGGACAGGCAGTGCGAGCTGCCAGGACAGAGCGCTCAGCAGGATCATCGAGCCGACCATCTGAAAAAGGAAGCGCGGCACCCATTGGAAGGCGGTAATGATCTGCTGCTGGACCGCGGACGCCACCTGCGACAGACGCGAGGCGACCTGTCCGGCAAAAAGATCATGAAAAAAGGCGAGATCCTGCTGCTCCACCGCCTTGTGACCCTGCCATTGAATGGCGGCAGGCATGGCGATGTTGAGCGTATGCGAGGTAAGTGTGTTCAAAAGGAACGAGGCGATGGGCATGCCCGGAAAGATGAGCAGGCCGAGGACCGTAAGCAGTCGCCATTCGCCGTGCAGGAACGCGACGGCACCCTGCTGTGTCACGCCATCGACGATGACTGAAAGACCCCAGACGATTGTCAGGTTGATGGCCTCGATTGCCATGGAAGACAGCGCGAGCGCGATCAGGACGCCACGGAACATCGAGATGAAGTGCAGAAGCACGGCGACAGGCCCGCGCGAAGGTAGCGGCTGGTAAGGAATGTCGAGCGGCCGGATCAGTTCTTCGAAGGGACGGTAAATCGCATCTGAAATCGACATGGGCCACTCGGGTCAAAAATCGGAAGGAGGGCGAGGGGAGTCAGCTACGCGGACCGCATAGGACCACCTTCCGGATGCAATCTCAATTAGAAATTCTGATGGGTGTAAGTAACGGGAGGTTTGCTGCCGTGACGCCGAAGATCGGCGCAACCGAAGTCTTCGGGGCACGCTGCGGCGTGCGGTTGGAACAAGATCCGCTTCTGACCATTTGATGTTCCATGAAAGTCTATGCTGTGATCGCCGTTCTCACGCTCACGCCTTCATTCGGCGGTGCAGCCGCGCAAGCGCTCGGTCCTGAGGCGATCAACACGGCGCGCCTTACTTCCGTCGCGCCTAAGCATACCGCCAAGGCGTCCAAGGAGCCGGATCCCGCGATCATCCGCCTCCAGGTGCTGCTCGACCGAGCGGGGTCGTCTCCCGGCGTGATCGACGGCTTCTACGGAGAGAATGTCAGCCACGCCATAGCGGGCTTCGAGGCGATGAACCATCTTCCCATCGACGGAAAGCTTGATCCTGACGTGATCGCACGTCTTGAGACCGACGCATCGATCACCCAGAGTTACCTCGTCACGCCAGAGGATGCCACTGGACTCGTCGACCACATTCCCGACGACTACGGTGAAAAAGCGAAGATGGAAAGCATGGCATATACCAGCGTGGCGGAGCGGCTGTCGGAACGGTTCCATATGGATGCCGACCTGCTGAGCAAGCTCAACCCCGGCTCGGACTTCGCTCCTGGCAAGACGATTCTGGTTGTGGCGCCCGGTTCGCCGAAGCAAGGCCGTGTCAAGCGCATCGAGATTAACAAAAAGACCAGCCAAGTTCTGGCCTATGATCAAAGCGGCGCGCTGCTTTCGGTCTATCCAGCAACCATCGGCAGCCAGGATAATCCTTCGCCGTCAGGGACCCACAAGGTAAAGGGCGTCGCAAGGATGCCGGTCTATCGGTACAATCCGAAACTCAACTTCAAGCAGGGCAGGAACACGAAGATTCTGACCATACCCAAGGGCCCGAATGGGCCGGTCGGCAGCGTATGGATCGATCTCGACAAGCCCACATACGGAATTCATGGAACGCCCGATCCGGAGTTCATCGACAAGGGGCAGTCGCACGGATGCGTGCGCCTTACCAACTGGGACGCCGAGGAACTGGCCGGCATGGTCAAGCCCGGCGTCGTCGTCCACTTCGCCAATTGACGTCGATTCCCAGCGCCCGTCGAGGTAGCGATGCGTGACGCGTTCGTCAGACAAGTTTGAACACGCCCGCAGGTTTTGAAACCCCGCGTAGCTTGAAGTCTCCCAATCGATCGCATGCAAGGCCGCAGGCAGTTGCGAAGCTTTCGGACAGCAGGAGATGTTCCTGCAGTTCATCGCAGAGTTTTTCGAGCCTGGATGTCTCATTGACCGCTGGCCCAATCACCGTGAAATCCAGCCGTCCACGCGCTCCGATATTGCCGTAAAAAACCTCGCCGAGATGCAAGACGATATCGATGTCGACAGGCGGGCCGGATCGGCGGAGATCGTCATTGTTCAGAGCGGCATTCGCCATAAGCATGTGCCGGGCGGACGCGACAGCGTTCCGGCAGGCTTCCTTCGGGCAATCGATATCGGCCGGGAAGATTGCAAGGACGCTGTCTCCCATGAACTTCAGGATCTCGCCACTATGTTCCTCAACATTCCGCCCGACCAGTTCGAAGCGTTGGTTGAGCATGGCGACGATCTCGTCGCGCGAATGCGATTCCGTCAGGGCGGTGAAGTTGCTGAGGTCAGCCAAGAGGATTGCGGCGTAAAGCGCGCCGCCAGCGCCCCTTTGCGTCTCGCCGCCCAGGATATGCACGCTCGTTCTTGCGCCGGTATAGACGGCCAGCATGTCGGTCGCCGTCTTGGTCGCGGCCATGCGGTAGCATGCCAGTCCGAGGCTTGGCAGCAGCGCCTTCAAAGTTTCAAGATGTGCATCGGAGAAGCCGGTGGGACAATCGGTGGTCACGGAGAGGGCCATGCCGCGCAGAGCAACTTCTATCGGAAAGGACACAAGGTTGACGACGTGGTCGGTCCCGCCTTTTTGCTGGAGCTCGGCCAAGTCAGGGTAGAGATCAACACCGTCTCCCCGCGCGATTTGCCATCTGCCGAAGAGCAGGCCGTTTTCCAGCAGATAAAAGATCGGCGTATGCGTGAAGCTCTCCTCGCTGACGCTCTCATATTCGGCATTCTCAGTGACGGCCTCCGCACCTCTGGTAAATCTTGCCGAAACTCCACGGTAAACCGGATGGATGGAAGGCATTGCGATGCTCGCCTGCCATATCGGCAAGCCGTCTGCGATCAGCCGCCGGCATAGTCCGGCGACGAGCTGACCGATGTCGTTGCCGGCCATGCCCTGTTCGATCAGCCATTCGACGTGGTCTTGAATGTTATGTCTCCCAGATAAACCGTCTCATGGCGAACCCGCGCCGTCCGAAGGAGCCGGCGCGGGTTCGCTGTTTCGTATTATGCAGATGCTTTTTCGGCGGCTTCTCTCGGTATCCGGAACCACGTCACGTAAAGGGCGGGCAGGAACAGCAGCGTCAAGACAGTACCGACCACGATGCCGCCCATCATGGCGTAGGCCATCGGTCCCCAGAACACTTCCCGCGAGATGGGGATCAAGGCCAGGGTGGCGGCGGCCGCTGTCAGCATGATCGGCCGCATACGGTGTTCGGTTGCCTCCATCACCGCATGCCAGGCACTCACTCCCGATTTTCTGAGATCCTCGATCTGTACGACGAGAATGACGGAGTTTCGGATCAGGATGCCAATTAGCGCCAGCACGCCCAATATCGCCACGAAGCCGAGCGGCGCATTGCTCATCAGTAGAGCGGCGACCACGCCGATGAGGGCGGTGGGGGCGACCGCAAAGACCAGGAACAGGCGGCTGAAGCTCTGCAACTGGATCATCAGGATTGTCGCCATGACGAAAATCATCATCGGTGCGACAGCGGCGATCGGGCCCTGTGCCTTGGCGCTTTCCTCGACGGCACCGCCGACGACGACCGAGTAACCGACTGGCAGCGTCTTCTTGAATTGCTCGACCTTCTCGTCGAGTTGCTGGACCACGGTCGCCGGCTGGATGTCGCCGGTCACGCCAGCCTTGATCGTGATCGTCGGGATACGCGCGCGGCGCCAGATGGTCGGCTGCTCCAACTCGTAGCGGAAGGTCGCAACGGCTGACAGAGGAACCGCCTTGCCGTTCGAGGCCGGCAATTGCAGGTTCTGGAGCGTTTCGATGGAGCCGCGTTCTGCCGTCTGGGCCCGTCCGATCACATCGATCAGGTAGATGTCATCGCGAATTTGGGTGCTGCTTGATCCTTCGACAATGCCGTTGAGTGCAGTGGCGATGTCTTCGGAGGAGACGCCGAGTTGGCGCGCCTTGTCTTGCAGGACGTCGACCTTGACGACGCGGGCCGGCTCGTTCCAGTCGAAGTTGATACCGTTGAGCGACGGGTTGTCACCCATGATGCCCGCAAAGTCCTGCGCTATGCTGCGGACCTTTTGGATGTCCGGGCCGCTGATCCTGTATTGAACAGGCTTGCCGACCGGCGGACCGATATCCAGCAGCTTCACGAAAGCGTCCGTTCCGGGGAAGGTCTTCTTGAGATAGTCTTGAAGCTCGTCCCGCACCTTGTCGCGCACATCCATTCCCTTCGTGACGATAACTGTCTGACCGAAGGTCACGTCGGGCGTCTGCACGTCGAAGGAGAGGATGAAGCGGGGCGCACCCTGGCCGATATAGCTGGACCAGTGATCAACGCTCGGATTGTTTGCGAGCATCTCCCGTTCGAACTGAGCCATCTGCCGGTTCGTTTCGGTGATCGAGCTGTTGTGCGGCAGGTTCCAGTCGACGATCAGTTCCGGACGGTCCGAAGACGGGAAGAACTGCTGCTGAACATAGCCCATGCCGAAGAGGGAAGACCCAAAGGCAACGATGGTGAGAGCGATGGTCGCCCAGCGGAACCGCATCGCGACCCCGAGAACGCGCGAGAACAGCGAACCGAACCAGCCCTTCTTCTCGTGATGTTTCTTCATGCTTTTCGGCAGGATCGTCACCCCGAGCAGCGGGGTGAAAAGAACCGCGACGATCCAGGAGACGAGCAGCGATACAGCGATCACGACGAAGAGGGTAAAGGTGAACTCGCCGGCGGCACTGTCGTTAAGGCCGATCGGAATGAAGCCCGCGACGGTGACGAGCGTGCCGGTCAGCATGGGGAAGGCGGTCGAGGTGTAAACATAGGTCGCCGCCTTGCGCAGATCGTCGCCGACCTCCAGGCGCGCCACCATCATTTCGACGGCGATCATGGCGTCGTCGACCAGCAGGCCGAGCGCGATAATGAGCGCGCCGAGCGAGATGCGCTGCAGCGAGATGCCCGAATAGCTCATCACCACGAATGTAATGGCAAGGACGAGCGGAATGGAGATTGCAACGACCAGGCCTGCTCTCAGGCCGAGGCTGATGAAGCTGATCGCAAGCACGATAGCGATCGCTTCGAAAAGAGCGCGCGTGAAGCCGGAAACAGCCTCGTCGACCACGGCCGGCTGATCGGAAACCTGATGAACATCGACACCCACCGGCAGAACGCCGACGATCTCGTCGACCTTCTTTTCCAGAGCCTTTCCGAACTCCAGCAGATTGGCGCCCTGCTTCATGCCGATCGCGACGCCAATGGCCGGCTGGCCATTGAAGCGGAAAAGCGCTGATGGAGGATCGACATAGCCGCGCTTGATCGTCGCGACGTCGGTCAGCGGAAAGAAGCGGTCGTTAACCCTCAGATTGATCGACCGCAGGCTATCCTCCGATCTGAACTGGCCGCCTACTCGAAGCGCGATGCGCTCGGGCCCGGCTTCCACGAAGCCGGATTGCGTGACGGCGTTTTGTGCCTGCAGCGTGGAGATGATGGACTGGCGATCGATGCCGAGTGCTGCGATCTTGCGGGTGGAGAATTCGAGATAAACCGCTTCGTCCTGCGCGCCGATGATATCGACTTTGCCGACGTTCGGAACGGTGAGAATTCTGGCGCGCGCATCCTCCACGAGATCGCGAAGCTGTCTCTGGGAGAGACCGTCGCTCGTGAAGGCAAAGATGTTTCCGTAGACGTCGCCGAAACGGTCGTTGAAGAACGGACCCACCACGCCCGACGGGAAATCGCCCTTGATGTCTGCGATCATGTTACGGACGCGAACCCAGGTGCTTTCCACATTCTTGGCTTTTGTCGTCGGAAGCAGATTGACAAAAATGGTCGTCTGCCCGGCAACGGTTTGGCTGCGGGTATAGTCAAGGGACTCGAGTTCTTCGAGCTTCTTCTCGATACGGTCGGTCACCTGCTTGGTGACGTCCTCAGCGGAGGCACCCGGCCATTGCGCCTGGATGACCATGGTCTTGATGGTGAAGGACGGATCCTCTTCGCGGCCGAGCCCCATATAGGAAAACACGCCGGCGAGAATGAAGACGATCATGAAATACCAGACCATCGAACGGTGTTCGAGCGCCCAGTCGGAGAGGTTGAAGGTCTTCAAAGTTGATTCTCCTGCGTGAGTTTGACCCTCTGGCCTTCGGTCAGGTGATGGACGCCGGCTATCGCGACGCGATCGCCGATATTGAGGCCGCCGACGATCCGCACCCTGTCCGGATCGCTGAAGGCGCTATCCAGAGTTACCGGCTTGCGGAATACCGTCGCTTTCTCGGGATCGATCACCCAGACGCCCGGCTGGCCGTCTTTGTCCAAAATGGCGGTTGATGGGAGAGACGTGGTCGGTGCACTGTCGACGACAGCACTTGCCGTGATGATCGAGCCCAGGCGAAAAGCGTCCGGCGGATTGGTAAGCGTTATCTTTGTTCGTCTGGTCCGTGTGGTCGCCTCCGCTTCCGGCGCGATTTCACGCACGATGCCCGTGACCCTTATGGTTGGATCAAGCTGCAGGGCGATCTCGAACGGCGAACCCGGCTTCAGACCGTCAAGGCTTGCTTCCGGAATGTCGATGACAGCTTCGCGAACATCCGGGCGCGCGATGGTCGCTACGGTCTGCCCCGCCGAGACGACCTGGCCGACTTCCGCCGACGTCGCGGTGACGACGCCATCGAACTCCGCTTTCAATTGAGCGTAGCCTAGCTGTTCTTCTGCCTTCGCCAGATTGGCTTGCGCCTTGGCGACGGAGGCAATGGCCGATTTTTGCGCCTGCTCGGCGCTTTCGAGGGCGGCTTCACTGCCAGATCGGGATTCGGCAAGCGCACGCTGGCGCTCTTCCGACGCCGACGCGTTGGTCAATTGCGCCTGGCTGTTTGAAAGATCGGCGCGGCTGCTTCGGACTGCAAGTTCGAGAGAAAGGGGATCGATGGCGGCGACCACCTGTCCCTTTGTAACGAGGTCGCCGACATTGACGTCGCGCGCTACGACCCGGCCCAGGACACGAAAGCCCAGTTGGGTTTCGATTCTGGGTTCGATCGTGCCGGGCAGGTGCAGGCTGACCACCGGCTCTGGTTTGATAACGGTCGACAAAACCGGCCGCACCTTCTCTTCGGTGTCTGCGGACTTCACCTCGCAGGACGTCAGCATCGATGTGGCCAGCAGCAGCGATGCTGCAATTAAAGAGTTTCTCATTTCGCGGCCTCTTGGGAATGGTCGACATGCTGACCGGGGCGCAGGAATTTGCCGCCTTCGGCAACCACGATTTCATGTGGCTTGAGGCCGGCGCTGACCGCGAACTGTCCGGTGTCATATTCTGCGACTTGAACTTTGCGTAAGGAGACTTCGCTCGTGGTGGGGTCGACGACCCATACCGCCGGCTGGCCGCCCGCCGACGCCATGGCGCCCCACGGAAGGACGATTGCCTCTGCCGAGGGCATGCTGAATGTCCCGGTGACAGCCGCTCCGAGCGGCATGCTGGCGCCATCTTCCAGCCCGACCTTGACCTTTATCGTGCCAGTTGCGGCATCGATCGTCGGCGATATTTCCCGCACTGCGGCGGATACCCGCTTGGAAGCATTGGAGATCAGAGCGACCTCAACCTGCTTGTCGGGCTGGTCCTTGAGAAACAGGGACTCGAAGACATTGAAGACGGCATCGCGCGGACCATCGTGGGCGAGCGTGAATACCGACTGCACAGCCTGGGCCACTTGGCCGACCTCGGCATTGCGCTCCGTGATGACCCCGTCCGCGTCGGCGCGAAGTTCCGTGTAGGAAAGGGCATCCTTGGCGGTTTCAAGCTGGGCCTTGGCGACCTCCTCGGTCCCCTGGGCAGTCAGAAGCGTCTCACGGGCGGAGTCGTAGGCGGCACGGGTCGTGACTTGGTTTTTGAAGAGGCTTTCCTGGCGCGCGGCCGCCAATTGTGCTTGCGTGAGCTGCGCTTCGGCTGCCTGAAGGCTTGCCGTCGCCACGTCGACGTCTGCCCGCTGCTCTTCGGGATCTATCTTTGCTAGCAGATCGCCCGCTTTGACTTTCGCTCCGACATCGACGTTTCGCTCGATGATCCTTCCGCTGACGCGGAACGAAAGTTCCGATTCAATCCGGGCCTTCACTTCGCCGGTAACGGTTGTCCTTGCCGTCGGTTTGCTGAGCACTGCCTCAACGGTCCTGACGCTCTGCGGCGCTTGTGTCGCGTGCTTTTCGTTCTGATCGCACGAGGACAGCGCAAGCGTCAGCGCGAGCCCCATAATGATTGCTGACTTATCCATTTCATCCCCTCGATGGCGGAATTCATGATGATGTTTCCGCCAAATAATATTGACTGACTGATTAGTCAATGAAATAAATGATGACTGTGAAGCTGATTGTGTCGGAATATCCCGAGACAAGGAGGACGTGAGATGTCGGTAGCAAAACAAGCGGGGCTGCGGGCGCAGCGCAAAGCGCAACGGCCCGGGGAAATCCTCGATGCGGCCTTCGAGGAATTCGTCGAGCGCGGCTATGTGGCGACACGCGTCGAGGACATCGCCAGTCGCGTTGGCGTGACGAAGGGGACGATTTATTTCTATTTCGAGACGAAGGAACGGCTGTTCGAGGAGGTGATCCGTCGCATCTCCGTTTCATTCGTCGATGTCAGCGCCAAAGCAAAGACGCTGAGCGGGCCTTACTCGCAAAGGATCAGGACCTTCCTCCGGCTGGTTTATGATCGTCTCGTGACGGACCGGAATACGAGGGAACTCATGCGCTTTGTCATCGCGGAGGGGTCACGGTTTCCCCAGGTCGTGGATCGCCATCATGAGGAATTCATCGTCCCGCTTATGGACGCGACGCAGAAGCTCTTTGAAGAGGGGGTTGCTGCCGGTGAACTGCGAGATGCGCCGGCGATCAAGATTCCGGATACGGTGATAGGAGCCGCCGTGATGTTATGCGTCTCGCAGATGATCTTCGCAGATCGCAAACCGCAGGACGTCGAGGCGTTTTTCGAAGCGCATGTCGATCTCATTCTTCGTGGATTGATAACGAAGAACTGAGTTGGCGGGCCATCCATGGCATCGCCGCCGATGCTTGCGGAAGCTTGTTTTCAAGACGCTTTCAGCAGATGGGTGAAATCGCCCTTGCGTGCAAGGACATCAGCCAGGGAATAGCGATCGAGGGTTGTCAGAAAAGATTGCAATGCCTCGTCCAACACGCTGGTCAGACCGCAGGCGGGCGCGATGATGCACGAGCCGCAGCCGACCAGATCAAAGTCGTCTTCCGTGTGGCGGATCAGTGCGCCGACATTGATTTCGGCGGGCGGCTTCGCCAGACGTATGCCGCCATGACGTCCGCGCACGCTCTCAAGATAGCCGGCATTCACCAGATCGTTGACGACTTTCATCAGGTGGTTTTGCGAGATGGCATAGGCCCGGGCGATATCGGCGATCGAGGATAACCTCTCCGGTTCCCTGCCAAGATAAAGCATCACGCGCATGGCGTAGTCAGTGTAGCGCGTCATTCGCATCTGCATATCTCCAAATGATGTATTCTTGTTGCATGTTTTCCTGCCAAGGTATAGATGCATTCTGGATGCATGATTGGAGTTGGGCAATGGCGGGGTTAACGCTTGATGGCTGGGGGCAAAGTCACCTCATTGACGCGTTTTACGCCCGTGTCCCCGGTCGACACGAGGTTTGGCCCGATCTTCAAGGAAATGTCGCCGATCGATGCTCAGCCGCCGATGGCGGCCGATCGCACGTCTTCAGCTTCCCCCGAAATTATTCGATTCATTAGGAGATATCGATGAAACAACCCCTCAGCACGCAGACCATTGCGCTGGTCAAGGCCACCGTTCCCGCGCTCGAAGCCCACGGTCTCGAGATCGTGCGGGAGATGTACGCACGCATGTTCCAGAACCCGGAAATTCGGGATCTGTTCAACCAGTCGCATCACGGTGATGCCGGGTCGCAGCCGCGCGCCCTGACCGGAGCAATCCTCGCCTATGCCAGCAATATCGACAATCTGGGCGCGCTTGCGCCTGCCGTCGAGAGGATCGCGCAGAAGCATGTCGGGCTTCAAATTCTTCCCCAACATTACCCCTATGTCGCGGACGCCCTGCTCGGCGCCATCAAGGCCGTCCTGGGCGATGCCGCGACCGATGATATCCTCGCCGCATGGGGAGAAGCCTACTGGTTCCTTGCTCATATTCTGATTGCGCGTGAGGAGCGCATCTACACGGAACAGAAGGAAATTGCCGGCGGCTGGAACGGCTGGCGGGAGTTCCGTGTCGAGAAGGTGATCCGCGAAAGCAGCGTCATCAAGTCGTTCATCCTGCGGCCGGTCAACGGCGGCAGCGTCATGAACCACAAGCCCGGGCAATACCTGACGTTTTGGTTTGAAATCCCCGGCCATCCCCCGGTCAAACGTAATTATTCGATTTCGGCGGCACCGAATGGCGAAACCTATCGCATCTCGGTGAAGCGTGAGCCTCTTGGTCTCGCGTCGGGATGGCTCCATGACGAGGTCGTGGCGGGAACGATCCTTAGGGTTGCCGCGCCCGCGGGCGAATTCTTCCTCGCCGATCATCCCGAACGCCCGGTGGTGCTGCTTTCGGGCGGCGTGGGTCTTACGCCGATGGTGGCAATGCTGGAGGCGTTGGTCGCCCGCGGCAACCAGGTGCCGGTCCACTATATCCACGGCACGCATGATCGCGAGACGCATGCGATGCGCGACCATGTCCGCGCGCTTGCAGCAACGGCCAAAGCGGTACGCGTCACCGATTTCCACCAGACGCCGCTTGCCGATGAAGCCGACGGCCGGGATTATGATGTGGCAGGCATTATTACCGACGACTGGCTGATCTCGAATACGCCCGTCGCCGAGGCGGACTATTATATCTGCGGGCCTCGCCTTTTCTTGCGCGCAGCGGTTACGGCGCTATCGCTTGCAGGTGTGCCGTCGAGCCGCATTCACTATGAGTTCTTCGGTCCGGCCGACGAGCTGCTCGCGGCTTGAGGGAATTGTTCAGGTAGAAGCCGTTCTGCGAAGGGAGCCGGTGGCTCCCTTCGCGTTCGAATTTTTGGCTACAACGTGCGCGTTCGCCCGAAGGAACGAAGCAGAAGATTGACGGAGACGGCGACCTTGTCGATGTCGCGGATGTCCTGTGAATATTGACCGGTGTAGAGCTTCACGATCATTTTGTCGCGATCGGATTCGCTGAGTTCGAAATGCAGATGAAGATAGTAAGCTTGCCGATCGCCGCCGCGGGCTATGCTTCTTCGCCGCTGAGTGACCTGTTTGAGTTCCGATCTGAATGGCGTAAAGCCATCAAACTTCAGCATGACGGATCGAGACTGAAACTGGGTTTCAACCGGCACTGCGACGACAGCCTTGTCCAGCGCGAGGCTGACGACCTGGCCAGGAATACCGTCGACCGTAGCAGCCTCTTCAAGTTTGAACGCGTGAAACAATCGCCGGGGTTTTTCAAAGCAGATGAGGGAGGCGATGATCATAACGATAATATTGATACCTGCCCACAAGGCTGCGATCGGCGAAAACTGTCCTTGAACATTGGTCGTCTCCGGCACGATGTTGATCAGCAGGCCGGCGGCGGTGATCGCGACTAGGCTCGCGATACAGATAAAAGTGTATCTATCGAACTGGTTTTCTTCATTGCCGCTACCCTTCGGCGTCACCCTGAACGGCTTGCCGAACGGGCGGATCACGCTGGAAACGACAGTCGGCAGCATTCGGAACGTTGCAAATGTACCGACCGCACTTGAAATTATAGGCAGGTAGCGCGTCGGCGTTATCCATAGCATGAGCAGGAAATAGGCCGTCAGCAGCGGTATCTGATAGGAAACGTAGTCGGCAATATCGGTGAAATAAAGCGGCAGCAGCCCGAACCAGAGATAGACGATCGGGACGATCAATATCATGAAGCGAACCAGATATTGCACCAGCCACGACGCCGGCAGGAACATGATCCGTTGAAAGAGCGACAATCCCGGGCCGCGCAGCGGACCGTTATGCAGATACAGCGTCTGAATGCCGCCCTGACACCACCGCTCGCGCTGCACGAAATAGCCGGTTAGATTCTCGGCCGCCAGACCCATCGACAGACGCTCGTTCAAGTAGCGTGTCTTGTAGCCCACGTTGAGCATGGACAGCGTGGTCAGCAAATCCTCCGTAATGGACTCCGTTGGAAAGCCACCAATCGCGTCAATCGCTTTGCGGCGGGCGATTGAACACGAGCCGCAGCAAAAACTGACATCCCACACGTCTCTGCTGGGAGCGATCTCGTCGAAAAACAGGCGCTGCTCATCCGGCCAGATATTCTCCAGCCCGAGGTTCGACTGCACCGGATCGGCATTGAAAAAATGTTGCGGCGTTTGAACGATGCCGATGCTTTCATCGGAAAAGAAAGGCAGCGTTCGACGCAGAAAATGCCGGTAAGGCACAAAATCCGCGTCGAAAACCGCGACGAAATCGCCCGAACTGACCTTCAGCCCGTTGTTCATATTGCCTGCTTTGGCGTGCGAATTATCGCCACGCGTGACATGAATTGCGTTCTTTTCTTCGCAAAACCTCTTGAGCCAGTCTCGGCGCTGGTCGTCGAGCACGTATACCCTGAGCTTGTCGGCCGGGTAATCGAGCGACAACGCACCGACGATGGTTCTTTCGAGCACGTCGAGCGGTTCGTTATAGGTGGGAATGAAGACGTCCACCGTCGGCAGCTCTCGCTGGTCACGGGCAAAGAAGACACGCGCCAGCTTGTCTGCTTCGGCACTCCGATCGACATAACGGCTCATCAGCACGAGAAAAAGTACAACCTCGGTAAAGGCCAACATCTCCACGAGGAAGACAAACCATACCCAATAGAAATTGAGGCCGTCATAGGGGTAGGGAAGAACGGTTTCCGTCAGCCGCCAAAGGATGTAGCGCAATGCGATGGCTGCAACGAGCGCGCAGGTAACTGCCCGCGTCCAGGTATGGTGACGCGACCAATTGAATGGCCCTAAGAGAAAGAGGGCCAGAACCAGAAAGGTCGGAGCCAGCGCTAGAAGATACTGAACCACAGGTTTTTAACCCAATTCGTCAAGCCAATCCCGTGTTTGGGAAACCGTACCTGCACCGTTCGCCCGACCTGACAGAAATTCGCGAAGTCGTCGTTCATAAAGGACGGCTCGAGGCGAACCCGAATGCGGGCATTACGCTGTGACGATGCTGGCAGACTGGCCGCAAAGGAATCGCTCTCGACAGCCGCCGAACTGCCCTTTACGGAAACGACCGTGCCATCGAAGACATCGGTGCGGCCGAACAGTCGCACCTGCGCGGTAAGTCCAGGATAAATTTCGTCATAGTCGACCTCGGGAACAAGGATATCGACAAATAGCTCTCGGCAGTCGAGGAGGCGCATCAACTCGTTGTTGAGCACGACATTGGAGCCGTTGACGATGGTCCTGCTCCAAATCACACCATCGAATGGTGCTGTTGCGGTTGCGGATTCAAGGTTGCCCACGCGGTTGCGTTCTTCGATCAACTGCTTTTCGACCTCGGCGGCGCGTGTCTCGTTTTCAGCTATGCGTGAGTCCAAGTCACCGATGCGAACGATGACGTCGTCCTGGCGTTGTCGCGAATAGGGCACATCATTCTGCCCGTCGCCGAACACGAAGATGCCTTGGCGAATGGCATCGAGCCTCTGCTCCAACTGATCGACGGTCAAATTGCTGATTTCGACCTCCCCGCCGGTCGCAGCTCCGGCGGCACGCGCGGCTTCAACCATCCTCTGCGTGAGAATACCTTTTGACTCCAGGTCCATCCGGCGGCTTAGGTCGACCTGCGCGGCAAGATCCTGGGCCTGGGAGACCTCGACTTTCTTTCTCAGTATCTCCACTTCCCGTTCCAGATTGGAAATTGTGGCCTGCTTGAAAATTTCCAACCGTTTGGATAGCTGCTCGCGAAGTCCGGAAAGCTCGTCCCGCTCCTTTTTCAGCGCCACCACACGGTCGCGCGCAGTGTTGCGGTCTGCTTCCAGCGAAGCAAGGATTGCACGATTGACGCGTGGGTTTTTGATATCTGCAAGTGTCTGACCCTCTTTGACAGGGGTACCAACCTTAGCAGGCTCTCCTTCAATCACACCGTCAATAGGGGAATTGACGACAGCGAAGCGGGCATTGACCGTGCCGTCACGGCTCGTAAAGCCGGTGATTGCCGGTAGCGAGACGATAACAGCGATCGCCAGCAGCAGCAGTCCGACACTGATACGTGTAATGCGATGATTTAAGATCATGTTGCCAAACGAAGAAACCGCGTTGAGAGCCCTGCGCGTCGCCGAATCATTTTCGACAACAATTACAACTAAATCTTGCGTAATTTAGCGTAACGAAAATTAGCAGGCAAGTGACGGTCGCAAAATATGGATAACGAAAAGCGGGCGCGGCGCGCGTGCATCAGTTGCACGTTGACGCGTCCTTTATTGCAAGGAAGCCGGCTACGATCGGACATTTTGGTGGAAGATGTAGTATAGAAGCAGCCTAAGCCGTTTTGAGGATCTCCGCGCGATCCCTCAGATATGACATCGTGTCGGAAAACGGCATGGCTTTGCCGAAGAGGTAGCCCTGTCCGATATCGCATCCCGCACGTAAGAAATATGCCAGTTGGGTATTGTCCTCGATGCCCTCGACGGTCGTCTTCACATCCAAGCCTTGGCTCATCATGAGCAGCGCTTGGACAATTTTCTCATGGCGGTCGTCGTGCTCGCGGGCGGATCTGACGAAGCTTTTGTCGATTTTGATCTTGTCGAACTGGTATCGTGCGAGCTGCGCCAAGCTGGAATAGCCGGTGCCGAAATCGTCCAGTGCGATTTGTATGCCCGCGTTGTGAAGATCCCCAATAATTGCGGCAGCGAGATCCGGATCGCGGATCAACGCATTCTCGGTGATCTCGACTTCCAGCCGGGACGGCGGCAAGCCTGCGTCATCAAGAATTTCCAGAATTCGAGACACAAGAAGCCGGTCATCCATTTGAACAGCCGAGACGTTGAACGAAAGCGATACGTCCTCAGGCCATGATCTGGCGTTCTCGCACGCTGTCTTGAGGAGCTGCAGAAAAAGCGGCGTCATCAAGCCGGTTTCTTCCGCTATGGGAATGAACAATTGTGGCGAAACGCCTGTGCCGTCGTCCAGCGTCCACCGGGCAAGCGCCTCGAAACCGCACACCTTTCCAGACCGCAGATCAATGAGGGGCTGATAAAATGGCTCGATGTGACCTTCTGTGATCGCCGTTCGAAGTTCGCCCTCAAGCTTTGCACGTGCGGTGACTTTAAGCTGCATTTCCTCGGAGAATCGCAGCGCGATGTTGGCGCCTGCGCTCTTGGCTTCGTAGAGTGCGATATCAGAACGATGGCAAACATCCTGCAGTTCATGGCCATGCTCCGGCCAGCGAGCGTAACCAACGCTCGCTCCGACCTGGCAGGATATCGGCCCGATGTGGATGGGCCGGCTGAGCGCATGGATCAGCAGATTTGCGAACTTTTCGTCTTTCTCTGGGACCAGTCCCCTGGCTATGACGATGAATTCATCGCCTCCGAGACGAAAAACGCATGATTCCTCGGCAAATGCCGATAGTCTTTTTGCGACTTCCTGCAGAAGCCTGTCGCCTCCCTGATGGCCGACCAGATCATTGACCTTCTTGAAGCTGTCCAGGTCAACGGAAAAAATCGTCGCCGTCGGCACCAAATTGTCGTCATCTTCGGTCGCGGGTTTCACGATCTCGAATTTCTCGAAAGCATATCTGTTCGGAAGGCGCGTGAGGTGATCGTGGGTGGCAATCCAGTGTGCCCGCTTTCCCTGTTCTTCCTGACGCAGCATCTCTTTGCGCAGATCGAGGATTCGCAGAAGCGAATAGATAAAGCTCGCGGCGCCGGGGATGATGAATGTCAGGAACAGGACAGCGATCGTGCCGTCGCCAAGGGGTCTCAACCAACCAAAAAATGTTCCATGCCAAAGCAAGCCAATGATCCACAACAGGGATGAACCAGAGGCGAGGACAGCAAGTTGCTTTCCCGCTTTGCTTTCGAAAAATTCACGCATCCTCTTCCCCGCAAGCTATCCGGCATTATGAAAGATGATGTTACATTAGCGTGCAATCATGAGCGCCGGTGTCGCTGTGATTGTGCTACTCTGTGCCCAGCGGATTAAATTTTTCCAAATCATGTCTAGATTTCTTCGAAACTCGGGTCCGAGGGAGTTTCATCACTATTTGCTACCGCTTGCCTAAATTATTGACGATCGACGCTGTCGCGAATGGGAACAATACCAGTCGGAGGGGATTCAAATCTGAGTAAGTCAAGAACTGCGATGGAGGATGAACCAATGACAATCGTGGAGGAATATCGGGCGTTGAAGCGGCAGCCGCGCAATTCTGCAGAGGGGCTGGAAACATTTCGCGGAAAGAAGCCGGTCGTCGTCATTGTCAGTGATCTGGCACGAGAGGCAGGTCGCGAACAAGAGCAGCTCATTCTAAGGGATCGCCGACGTCTTGAAGAGGCCAATCTGGCGGTGGTGCGCGTGCATGACGGCAAGGTGACGCCTCTATTCGGTGCTGGGAGTGGATTGCGGCCCAAGATAGTTCGTGCGCAACTCGACGCCAATTCGGTGGTCGATTTTTGCGTCGCGCTGGTCAGCAAGGAGGGTGAGGTGCTGTTTCGGTCCGCAAAGCCGACCGACAGCGATTTGCTCTTCGCTTTCCTAGAATAGTTTTCTCGGCGTTCCAACCGCTGCGGGTGGCAGGCCGGTAAGCGGCGACCGCCGTTCCGGCGAGCGCCGCGGGGGCTGATGGAACTCCTCCCAGGATACACTGGTGTTTGCCATGGCTCTCCGCCTTTCGAGAGCATCTGCCAGCTATGCAGTCATTCTACGCGCCGGCGCCAGAGGCTCGTGACGCTGCTGTGCTTTCGGGGCAGGGGTCGCGGCCGTTTGGCTGGCTGCGCCGATCCGGAAGCGGCCGAGAAGATTGAAGAGAGCTTCAGCTTCGTTCGCAAGGCTATGGCTGGCAGCGTTCGATTCCACGACCATGGACGTATTCTGCTGCGTGCCTTGATCTATGGTGTTGACCGCCTGGTTGATTTCCTTGAGGCCGGTTGCCTGTTCTCGCGACGCGTCGACGATCGCCGCTACGTTGACGTTAATGGCCTCCACCTGCTGGCCGATCAGATCGAGCGCCTGGCCGGTTTCCCCCACAAGTGTCACGCCGTTTTTCACCTGCTCGCCGGAGGTGTTGATCAAGGTCTTGATCTCCTTGGCGGCGCCGGCCGAGCGTTGCGCAAGCTCGCGAACTTCCTGAGCAACGACGGCAAAACCCTTGCCGGCTTCTCCGGCGCGCGCAGCTTCGACACCCGCATTCAGTGCCAGAAGGTTCGTCTGGAAAGCAATATCGTCGATGACACCGATAATGTTCGAAATCTCGTTCGAAGATGCCTCGATCTCACCCATCGCAGTGATTGCCCGGCGAACGATATCACCCGATTTTTCCGCATTTTCCCGAGCCGTGACGACCAGCCGGCCGGCCTCGTCGGCGCGGCGGCTGGAATCCGTGACGGTCGTCGTGATCTGCTCGAGGGCTGCCGCGGTCTCCTCGACCGAGGCAGCTTGCTGTTCCGTTCGTTTGGATAGGTCGCCGGTTGCCGACCGGACACGATTGGAACCGGTTGCGATCGCCTGTGCGTTCTGGCCGACCTTGCGCAAGGCATCCTCAAGCTGCTCCACCGCAGCGTTGAAGTCTCGGCGCACAAGGTCGAGCGGCGGCGCGAAGGCAACGTCTATCCGGTGTGTGAGATTGCCGCTGGCGAGCTGGCCCAACCCGCTGGCGATCGCATCGACCGCGAGCTTGATATCTGCCGCCTCCCGCGCACGGACATGTTCCTGCTCCGCGCGTCCCTGTTCGGAAAGTGTGCGATTGACCTCTGCCTCAGCCTCGAGCCGCTGATGTTCTTGAGCCTTCGCCTTGAACACGGCAACGGACTTCGCCATCGCGCCGATTTCATCGGAGCGTTCGGAATGGGGCACTTCCTTGGTGTAGTCGCCACCGGCAAGCACACCCATATAGGCCCTCATGCTTTCCAGTGGCACGATGGCCCGGCGCCGCAATAGCAATGTTCCGGCAAGCAGCAACAATATGGATCCGCCAGCAGCGGAGAGCGAGAAGATTGTCCAACGATTTATCTCTTCTCGGGCGCCCTTCTCCTGGCCCGACAGAAACTCGTTCGAGCTGGTCACCAGTTCCTCGACGGCATCCTGATGCAGGTGAAACGTGCCTTTGAGATGAACGAGCAGATCCTTGACCTTTGCCGTATCCTTAGCCGCCAAAGCAGGGAGAATCTCCCGGTCCATTTCCTGCCAGAAGACATCGGATTTGGTCAGCACCGTATTGGCCAGCTGATCCTTCAGATTCTGCGGCAAGCTGGAGGTTTGCCAGTAAGCGCGGCGCTCATTGTAGTCGAGGTGGAGTTTGGCGATTTTGGCCGCATTCGCCTCGGTGACCTCCGGAAAATCACTGGCTTCCAAAGCCAGCATGTAGGATTCCACCACGAAAAGCGGCGGGGGCAGAATATCGGCAACGAGATCTTTTCCGTTGACGACCTGCTCATAGATCGGTCCGTTCACTTTGAGCCGGTTCAAGGCGACCTGCTGCAGCCCTGTCGAGCCGGCAAGCCCTATGGTCATCACGACACCGAAAGCAATAAGGCTTTTTGCAATACTAATGTTCATAATGTTCGCCCTAATAAAAATAAAATTTGTATTCGAGTAACTTGCTTAAATTCTGTTTAATAATGGTTTAATTTTCCGGAAATATTCGTCAAATGGATAGGTTCAGCGTCTTTTGTTGTGTCTTTGACAAAGACTTGAACTGTCGGCTGACCGGTCCAGCGGCTTGTTTTGTGCCTCTCGCTGGATTCATCGGCGGCTTCTCCGATCCGAACGGCGCACGAAGCTACATTCACTTCCCTGTCGCACGACACGCACTGCGCATTTGCGCCCATGCGCAGGCCAGCCAGCATCTCCTTGAGAGCTGCTGGCCGATCTCAGGTTCGGATTGTCGCCGTCCCCTGGCCTAAAGTCCGCAGGGCGTTCGCGGAAAGCAAAGCGCGTTTCGGCTTTGTCGCTCAGCCTTGCAAGAACTATGAAGCTCGCTTCGGCCGTGCTGGGGTCTGGTACAGGCCGAGGGCTGCCTTTTTCAAGCAGGCGAGATAGCGGTCCCGGTTCGCAAGGCCATCGTCGCGCGGCGTAACGAGGCAGAGCGTTCCGGCTGTATGACCGTCCTCGCCGTGTACCGGTACGGCAAAACAGTGCGTGAAGCTGTCGACGATGCTGTTGAAGGTGAAGAAGCCTTCGCGCTCGGCCTGACGCACCTCGGCGATGAAGGTCTTGGGGTCGAGCCATTCGCCGCTGGGCAGACGAAAATCCTCCGGCGGAATGAAGTTCAGGATTTCCTGATCCGAAAGATGCGCAATAAGCAGGCGGCCGGAGGCCGTCCACGGGATCGGAACCGACTGGCCGATATCCGTCGAGATGCGGAATGGCCGGGCGCCTTCGCGCATGCGAACGACCGTATATTTGTTACCATCCATCATGCAGAACTGCGCCGTCTCCCGCGTCTCGTCGGCAAGATGCTCCAGCGCCGTCTCACATTCGCGGGTGAAATCGAAATGGTTCTCATAGGCCGCACCCAGGAAATACAGCTTGCGGCCGAGGTAGACGCGGCCCTCGCCACCCGTAAATTCAAGAATGCCGTTGTGCAGCAGCAGGTTGACGAGCTCGTAGACCGATGAGCGCGGCGCGCCGATCTGCGCGGCGATTTCGTTCGGCTTCAAGGCCTGCCGCTTGTGGCGCAGGAATTCGAGGATCTCGAAGGCGCGGTCGAGCCCTCGGGCGCGTTTGCCGATTGCTTCGTCCTGAACTGCATCCATGTTGCCGAATCCCGATTCTAGTCGTGTCAAATTTTTCAAGTCGTCTCCCGCATCTGTCAATCGCTCCTGCCATTCGCCGTGAACGAATTTTTTGCACCCCCCTTGCGAGGGGAAAAAATCGGCATAAGATCGCCGACGTCCGGTATATAGATCATATGTACATTATAGCGGACATCACACAAATGGCAAGCCTTAAGGCTGCCACGCACAAAAAGGGGAACGACATGACGAAACTTGAAGACACAGCCTCAGCCTCGCTGCGCAGCCGCCTTCTCGCGTGCGCTGCCGCCGCTGCGGTCCTCCTCGCCTTTTCGGCCGGCACGGCGTCGGCGGCAGCCAACTGCATCAAGGGCGATCGCAAGGCGCCCTATACGATCGGCTGGGCGAACATCTATTCTGTCCCGACCTGGATGAAGCAGACCGAAGGGACGATCACCGATGAGGTGGCGGCTCTGAAGAAGGACGGGCTCGTCAAGGACCTGAAGATCACCGATGCGCAGGGCAATGCCCAGACGCAGATCCAGCAGATACAATCGATGATCGACGCGAACCTCGATGCCATCATCGTCGAAGCCGGTTCGTCCACCGCGCTCGACCGCGTCATCTCCGATGCCTGCTCCAAGGGCATTGCCGTCGTCAACTTCGACAGCCTCGTGGACACCAACAATCTCACGGCGAAGATCAACACGGACTCCAACGAATGGGGCCAGAGGGCTGCGCGGTGGATGGTCGATCAGCTTCACGGTAAGGGGAAGATCATCATCATGAACGGTCCCGCCGGCGTTTCCGTCAGCGACGACCGCCGCAAGGGTGCGCAGCCGGTGCTCGATGCCAACAAGGGCATCCAAGTCATCACCGAAACCAATACGGAATATAACGTCGCGCCCGCCCAGGAAGCGATGACGAGCCTGTTGTTCGCCAACCAGCAAATTGATGGCGTTCTGTCGCTAGGTGGCGCACTGTCGGCCGGGTCCGTCATGGCTTTCGACCGCCAGGGCCGCGAACAGGTTCCGACGACAGGCGAAAACGCCCGGCAATTCCTGGAACTCTGGAAAGAGAAGGGCCTGAAGGGCTGGGCGACCATGCAGCCAAACTGGCTCGGCGCGCTCTCCGTCTATGCAGCCGTGCAGGCGCTGCAAGGCAAGGACGTCCCGGCCTTCGTCAAGGTGCCGCTGCCCGTTATCGACGACAGCACGATCGGTGGTTATCTCGCAAGGGCCGACAAGTTCCCGGCTGACGGCTATATCTACTCGGACTACGACAAGGCGCTCTTCGACAAGCTGCTTGCCAAGTAATCCGTCTTGAAGGAAGCCGTCATGAAGGAAGAAAGGCCCCTGCTGGAAGCCCGGCAGGTGTTCAAAGGATTTTTCGGCAATCCCGTTTTGAAGGGCGTCGATATCGCCCTTCTTCCGGGCAGGGTTCACGCCCTGCTCGGTGAGAACGGTGCCGGCAAGTCCACGCTGATCAATCTGCTGTCCGGTGCCCTCCAGCCCGACGGCGGTTCCATCGCCGTCGACGGCAAGCCCGTTGGGCGCTTTAGCCCGGCGGCCGCGCGTGCGGCGGGCATCGCCGTGGTCCAGCAGGAGCTGAGCCTCACGGCGAATCTCTCGATTGCCGAAAATATCGGACTCGGCGCATTTCCGCGCCGGTTCGGTCTCATCGACTATGAAGCTCTTCATCGCGGTGTGCGGGAAGTTTGCGACATGGTGGGGCTTACCGAGCCGATCGACATGCCGGTCGCCGATCTTGCGCTTGGTCGCCGTCAGATGGTGGAGATCGCCAAGGCGCTGTTCCGCAAGCCGCGCGTGCTCATTCTGGATGAGCCTACCTCCTCGCTCTCGGCCCATGAAGCCGGCATTCTTGCCAGCCTGATCGAGACGCTGAGGGATCGCGGCATAGCACTTCTCTATATTTCTCACCGCCTCCATGAGGTGCAGGCGCTTTGTTCGCACGTCACGGTGCTGAAGGATGGCGGGGTCACGGCGGACCAGTCGCTATCCGGCATCGACGGCGAGGGGCTGGTGCGTCTCATGGTCGGCCGCGAGACCGGCGACCTCTTCCCGCCGCGCCGAGCCGCGACGCCCGGTGCGACGCGCATCAGCGTCGAAGATTTTTCCGCCGGCATGGTGCGCAACATCGGCTTCTCCGCCCGTGCCGGCGAGATCGTCGGCATCGGCGGGCTCGTGGGGCAGGGGCAGGAAGACTTGTTGCTCGGCCTTTATGGCGCGATTCCTGCCGCGGCTGCCCGGGCCGAGGTTTCCGGGAAACCCGGCCTGCCTGCCCATGTCGGCGAGGCGAATGCGGCTGGTATCGTCTATGTCCCGGCCGACCGCAAACATGAGGGGCTGGTATTGCCTCATTCCATTGCGTCAAACCTCATCCTGCCCTCGCTCGGACGGCTCGCCAGCAAAGGGCTGCGCGACCTGCAGGCAGAAAGCGGTCTTGTCGCCGATCTTGCGCGCCGTCTGACGATCAAGGGCGACACGGCCCGCCCGGTGCAGGCACTTTCCGGCGGTAACCAGCAGAAGGTGGCGCTCGCCAAATGGCTGCCGCTCGATCCGTCCGTTCTGCTCCTCAACGATCCCACGCGCGGCGTCGACATCGAAACCAAGCGGGAAATCTACCTTATGCTCCGTGCTTTCGCCGCCGAGGGGCGGCTCGTCATCCTGGCCAGTTCCGACACGCCGGAACTGGTGCATCTTTGCGACCGCGTCGTGGTGCTGCGCGAGGGGCGCATCGCGGCGACGCTATCAGGCGCTGCGATCAGCGAAGGGGCGATCGTCGGCGCGGCCATGGGCGTCACGACACAGGAGGCAGCAGCATGAGCACCGTTTCCTCTTCCGCCTGGCTTTATGGCGCGATCCAGCTCCGCCGCAATCGCGGTCTCGGCGGCCTTTATCTGGTGGTTGGCGCTTTTCTTATCCTCTATGTCGTGCTCTTTCCGGGTATCCTTTCCATCAGTGGCTTTTCGAAGTTCACGCAGAACTGGTTCCCGCTCGCGCTCGTCACCATGGCGCAGGCGGTGCTCATGTTGAACGGCGGCATCACGCTGGCGATCGGTCCGCTCGTGAGTCTCGGCGCAGTCATAGCGGCAACGACCATGGAAGGGACATTCGGCGTGCCGGGCGGCATTGTTGCGGTCGCGCTCGCCGGCCTTTCGATCGGCGCTGTCATTGGGGCCATCGTGACGCATCTGCGGCTTCCGGCGATCATCGTCACGCTTGCCGGCTCCTTCATCATAACCGGGGTCGCGCTCATCCTGCTGCCGCGGCCGGGTGGGTTCATTCCCGACTGGCTGTCGGTAACGCTGGCCGGCGATACGCCCGTCGCCTTTCTGCTGCTCGTCGTGACCCTCGTGCTCTGGAAAGCCTTTCTCGCAACGCCGCTCGGCCTCGGCATCTATGCGGCCGGCGACAACCCGATCGGCGCATTCCGTTCCGGTGTCCCGGTCGAGCGGGTGAAGGTTGTCGCCTTTGCGCTCTCCGGTCTTCTGGCGGCGTTGACCGGTCTCTTCGTCGCTGCGCAGACCGGCTCGGGTGATCCGGTGATAGGCACGCCCTTTACACTGAACTCGATTGCTGCCTCCGTGCTTGGCGGCGTCGGCTTTCTTGGCGGCAAGGGCACCATGCGCGGCGCGATCTGCGGCAGCCTGCTGCTTTCGGTCATGATCAACGTCATGTTCTTCCTCGGCTTTCCGCCGGTCGCGCAATATGTCGCGCAGGGCCTGATCATCGTGGGCGCGGTCGCGGTTCCGGAACTTCTCGCACAATGGAAGGTAAGGCGATGAACGTCATCAGGACAGCATTCCGCAACCCGCCGCTCCTGACCTTCCTTCTGGTCTCGCTCGTCTGGATCGTCGCAAGCTTCATGTTGCGCGGGTTCGGTGCCTATGGTCACCTGCGCTATCTGCTGGAGCTCTCAGCGGTGATCGGCATTGTGGCCGCCGGCCAGACGCTCGTCATCCTGATGGGCGGCATCGATCTTTCCGTCGGCGCGGTTATCACCGTGACCGCGATCCTGCTGCCGCTCCTCTCGCCTGCTTGGGATGCGAGCGGCGTCATCGGTATCGCTGCAGCACTTGCCATCGCCGCTGGCGTTGGCCTCATGAACGGTGCGGGTGCGGCCTATCTTCGCGTACCGCCAATCATCATGACGCTTGCCATGGCGACCTTCTTGCAAGGCTTGCTCGTCATCGTTGCCGGCGGCAGTGCGGTTACCGTCAGCAATCCGGCGGTCATTCTGCTTGGCCAGGCGCGGCCGCTCGGCATCCCGGCTGGTATCGTCCTTTGGATTGTGGTCTCGGTTGTCGTCCTGCTGCTCATCCACCGCATGCCGATCGGCGCGCGTTTCCTTGCGCTTGGGGCAAACCCGCTGGCTGCCCGGCTTTCCGGTGTCCGCGTCGGTCGCAACACGCTGATTGTTCATACGCTCTCGGGCTTTTTCGCGGGGCTTGCGGGTATTCTCGTGCTGGGCATGAACCGGCAAGGCTATGTCGGCATCGGCGATCCTTATCTGCTGACCTCGATCGCAGCCGTCGTGCTCGGCGGTACGTCCATCCTCGGCGGCCGCGGCACCTATGCAGGTACTATTCCCGGCGCGATCCTGCTCGTGACGACGACGGCACTGATCACCGTCGTCAATGCCTCGCCCGGTTGGCGCTCCATCATGTTCGGCACGCTGATCCTTGCCCTCTTGCTCGTATCCGGTCGTGAGGGGCGCAGATGACCGAGCGCTATGACGGGCCGTTGATCGACCCGCATCATCACCTCTGGGATCTCAAGCTGGAGCGACACCCTTGGCTTAAAAAAGCGCAGGCGACCGGCGGGGAGACGGCTTTCGGGAGTCTCGCACCGATCCTGCGCAACTACGGCATCGAAGATTATCGCGCCGATGCCGGACGCCAGAACGTGGTTGCAACCGTCCATGTGGAGGCCGGCTGGTCCGATGCGCATCCGCTGGAAGAGAGTCGCTGGCTGGATAGCCTCGACCGTAGCTCCGGCGTGGCACGCCGTTATGTCGCGCGGGTTCCTCTCGATGCGCCGGACGCCATGCGCCTGCTCGAGATGGAAGCGGCAAACCCGAACGTCGTCGGCATCCGCGATATCGTTAGCTGGCATCCGGAACCGGCGAAGCGTTTTGCCCGGCGCGCGGATCTCATGGGTGATCCTGCCTGGCGGGCGGGGCTTGCCCACGCTACGCGGCTCGGGCTTATCTTCGACCTGATGCTTTATCCATGGCAGATGAAGGACGCGCTTGCGCTGGTGCGCGCTTTCCCGGAAACGCTTTTCGTGCTCAACCACGGCGGAAGCCCTGTCGACCGCACGGATGATGGCATGGCGCTCTGGCGCGAAGGCCTGCGGGCGTTTGGCAACGAGCCGAATGTGCGCCTGAAGATTTCCGACCTCGTGGCCTACGACAGCGGGTGGACACTCGAAAGCCTGCGACCGGTGATCGAGCATTGCCTCGATTGTTTCGGCCCGACGCGCTCGATGTTCGCGAGCGATTTCCCGGTGGCGGGGTTATACGCCTCCTTCGACGAGGTCTATCGGGCCTTTCGCACCGTCGCCTCGCAATTCTCTCTCGACGAGCAACGCGCCCTGTTCTTCGCCACGGCCAACGACACCTATCGCCTCGGCATAGCCGATCCGGTCGAGCCCCAGGGAGGCTGCGATGTCTGACCTTCATGCCGCATCCGAAACCGTGCTGATCGATGACCGGGTGCGCGGCTTTCCGCCGGGCCATCCACCGCTCCCGCTTGCGGCAATCGGTAAGCAGGGATGGAAACCTTATGACGGCAGGATGGCCCTGCCGCTGATTTCGCTCGATCGGCAGGCTTTCTCCAGCAATGTCGAGCTGATGATGGCCTATGTGAAGAGCCGTGGCGCCGAAATCGCGCCACATGCCAAGACGCCGATGTCGACGGCATTGGCAGACGCACTTATTGCAGCGGGTGCTTGGGGCACGACGGTTGCCGATATCCGCCAGACTGCGGTTCTGCTCAAGGCAGGACAGCGCCGTCTGATCCTTGCCAATGAGATCGGCGGAGCCGCCGCCGCACGTCGGCTTGCCGCGCTGCTTGCCGGTTATCCTGATGCGGAAGTCCATGTTTTCGTGGATTCGACGGCGCTCGTCGATGCTCTGCGGTCGGCGTGGCGCGAACGTGGAGATCTGCCGCCGCTGGGGCTGATGGTGGAGTTCGGCGCCGGTCGGGCCGGTGTGCGCAGCTCCGACGCTGCGGCAGCAATTCTCGATGCGATCGTTGCTGCCGAAACGCCGACCTTCCGGCTGACCGGCATTGCCGCTTATGAAGGCGCCGCCGCGACCAGCGATGCGGAAGAGACGATGCTTCGCATCACGGCGCTGATGGCGATGACGGCCGAGTTCCTGCCGAAGGTGCGTTCTCGCATAGGCACCGAGCGGCCGCTCCTCGTCACGGCCGGCGGTTCGGTCTTTTTCGACATGGTTGTTGTGGGGCTTTCGTCCGCCGTTGCTGCCGATCCCGCTTGCCGTCTCGTGCTGCGCAGCGGTGCCATCTTCTTTCACGATCACGGCATTTACGAGCGCGGTCTTGCTGGTCTCGATGCGCGCGGTGGCTTCCGCATTGGTGCCGAATTAGCTTCCGCCGCGTCCGGCTTTCGTCCGGCGCTGCGGGTCTGGGCCGAGGTCCTGTCCCGGCCGGAGCCAAGGCTGGCGATCTGCGGCTTGGGCATGCGTGACGTGGCCATGGATCAGGGCATGCCGCGGCCGCTGGCGCTCTATCGTAACGGTGCGCGTCTTGCCGATCTCAGGGGCGCCGAAGTCCTCCGCCTCAATGATCAGCACGCTTTCGTGGCACCTGCAGACGGCAGCGACGTTTCCGTTGGCGACGTGGTCGAATGCGGTATTTCGCATCCCTGCACCTGCCTTGACCGCCACGCAATCCTCTATGGCCTCGACCCGGATCATTCGGTGACGGCGGCCTATCTCACCAGCTTCGGCTGAACTTCCCTCCCAAAGCAAGAAAAGGAAAAACCTTCCATGATCCAACGTTACCAGAAGGGTTCGCGCATGAGCCAAGCTGTCAGCTATGGCGGGCTCGTCTATATTGCCGGCCAGGTCGCGGAAAATCGCAAGGCGGGCATCGAGGAGCAGACCAGCGACGTGCTTGGCAAGATCGATGCCCTTTTGAAAGAAGCCGGTACCGATCGCTCGCGCCTGCTTGCCGTCAACGTCTTCCTGCCGGCGATCACCGATTTCGAGGCGATGAACGGCGTCTATGATGGCTGGATCGACATCGAAAACCCGCCGGCTCGCGCCTGCGTCGAGGCACGTCTCGCCGATCCCGACCTGCGCGTCGAAATGACCGCGATCGCGGCCCTTTAACGGCAAGGCAACCGCCTGGACTGGAGACATCATGCATAGCGGCCTCGTCAATCCGATCGACTTTTCGCGCGAGGGCCGGCAGGCCGGTCATCTCGCCATTCCCTATTCGATCGACCGTTCGCCTTATTATCAGATCCGCATTCCAGTTCTTCGCCTGAAGAATGGCGAGGGGCCGTCCCTGCTTCTGATGGCGGGCAACCATGGCGACGAATATGAGGGCGAACTCCAGCTCGGGCGGCTGTTGCGCCGGTTGGATGTTGCGGAAATCCGCGGCGCCGTCACCATCCTGCCGATGGCGAATCTGCCGGCGGTGATGGCGGCGAGGCGCTGCTCGCCGTTCGATGGCGGCAATCTCAACCGGGCGTTTCCCGGGGATCCGACGGGATCGCCGACGGCGCGTCTCGCCCATTTCCTCGAACATGAACTCTTTCCGCGCCATGACGTCGTGCTCGATCTGCATTCGGGCGGCACGTCCATGGCGCACCTGCCCTGCACGTTGATCGAGCGGCAGGCCGATACGGCCCGCTTCCAGCGGTCGGTCTCGCTGATGCGCGCCATGGGTGCGTCACATGCCTTCATCGCCGACAATGGGCCGACCGCGCCGACATCGCTGGGTGCTGCTGGACGGGCGGGGGCCGTGGGTCTTTCCGGCGAATTCGGCGGCGGCGGAACCGTGACGCCGGAGACAATGGCTTTCACGGCGGCGGCGATCGACCGGCTGCTTATCGCGCTCGGCATTGTCGAGCGTCCGGTTCTCTCCCGCGCACCGCTCTCCGAGCCGGGACCGCTGCAGCTTCTTTCGTTGTCTCGGCACAGCCAGGGCATCTATGCGAACCATAGAGGCTGGTTCGAGCCAGCCGTCGCACTCGGCGCAACCGTTTCTGCCGGCGATCTTGCCGGATGGTACCATGACCTGGAACGTCTGGAGCGGCCGGAGGAAGAGCTGCGCTTTGCGGAGGGCGGCATCGTCATTTCCCATAGGCTGCATTGCGACAGCCAGGCCGGCGACTGCCTGATCCAAGTCGCCGAACCAATCGCATCCTGAGGAGGGGGTCAGGTGATTGCCTCGACCGCCGCCTTGACCCAGTCAAGGCGCTTGGCCGGTATGAGGCCGTAGTTGTAGAAGTTCACGCCATCTGCGCCGGCGACCACCGCGGCTTTGGCGCGCGCCGCGAGGATCGCCGGTCCGTCGACTTCAGGATAGAAGACGCGCAGACCTACGCCGAGGAACTTTCCCGGTCCGATTGCCGCCCGCCCGCTCCGGATGACCTCGCCGACAGCCTCCGGCTCCATGTCGTAGCAGCAGAGGATCGCCCCGTCGCAGAGCTTGCCGACCGACAGGAGATCAACGCCGCCGAGCCAGCCGTCCTTCAGGTCGATAAGCACGATGCGTGTCTCCGGATCAGCCGTGGCCTTGATCTCGCCAATCAGGCTGGTCACCGGTTCGGTGCGCCAGACGAGATAGGCGTATAGATCCGGGTGGTCGCGAAATGCATCGATCCCGGCCGCGGGAAAGTCTGGGAATTGCCGCTCCGGGACAGCTCGCTCGCAGAGTTCCGCGATGAAGCGCGTGACCGATTGGCGCGCGCCTTCGACCGGCACGCCGGCCTTCGTGGCGCGCGCCGTGCAATGGTCGCAGAAGCAGAGCGACAGCAGGAAATCGTCTTCGGCGTTAAGGCCGACGCCGTCTTTCTCGTGGTGATATTCGTGCGCGAACCCCATGAAATTCGGGCTCTCGAGTTCCAGCATATCCGGCCGATAGTTTGTCGTAATGTCGCGGATGAGGGTGACGACATAGGCCCGCGCCGCGGGGCTTGAGGGGCAAAGATTGTAATAGTTGGGATTGCCAAAGGCGTTCCGAGTGACGTGATCGGGATGCAGCATGCCGAGGCGGGTATTATGGAGGCAGACCGTCCAGCACGAGACCTTGAGGCCTGTCGCGTCGCGCCCTTTGACGAGCGCTTCCAGCATGTCGCCGCGCTCGGCTACATTCCTGGCCATCAGCGGCCGGATCTCCTTGTCTTGCCATAGTCTTTCGTCCGGCCGGAAGTAGACCGTCCCGTCTTCGGGAAAATAGGCCTTCTGTTGCGGGCTTCTCGGCTGAAAGAACCGGCCGGCATGATAGGAGGTGGCCATGCTGATCGTGGTGAGGCCTGCGCGGCCGCGAAGGTCGGCGGTAAGCGTTTCAAGCCCCTGATCCTGAATGTCCCAAGGGTAAGTCCACATGGAAAGATGCATGCCGTGCTCCCGCTAATCTGTCCATTTTTTAGAACATGTGTCCATAATAGTGTCCAGGCCGATCTTTGGGTATGCGTTGCCGTTGCACGCTTGCTTGCGGCCCTGTCGTGAGAAGAATGCTGTTTAGTCAGCTATCGACGATCAGATCGCGGTAAAGCCATTGTCGACGAAGAGATGGATACCGTTGACGAAGTTGGATTCGTCCGAGGCGAGGTAGAGGGCGGCGCGCGCCACATCTTCCGGCTCTCCGATCCGGCCTTGCTGCGCCGCGATTGCTTCATCCGAAACATCAACGCCGAGGGCCTGCAACTCAGCCACCTCGCGCAGACCGTGCGGCGTGCGGATGAAGCCGGGGCAAACGGCGTTGCAGCGAATATTGCGATCGCGGAACTCGACGGCAATGGCGCGGGCGAACATGTGCACAGCGCCTTTCGTCGTATCGTAGAGCACTTCCATCGGCGTCGCCGCGACCGCCGAGATCGATGACGTGCAGACGATGGACCCGCCGCCGGCTGCGATCATGCCCGGAAGCACGGCTTTGGTCATCAGGAACATCGAGCGCACGTTGACGCCGTGCAGCCATTCCCATTCTTGCAGCGTCGTTTCGAGAAACGGTTTGATGACGATCGTGCCGGCGTGATTGAAGAGGACGGTCACGGCACCGAAACGGTCCTCGATGCTCTTCACTGCCGCATTGACGGCTGTTTCGTCCGATACATCGGCAACCCAATAGTCAGCAACGCCCCCGGCATCCCGGATCGCCCGTACCGTCTCCTCAGCCGCGTCGCCATTTCGGTCGATAATCGCAACCGTCGCGCCTTCCGCCGCAAACAAGCGTGAAGCAGCCCCGCCCATTCCGGTGGCTCCGCCGGAAATGATGGCAATCTTGTTCTTGAGCCTATCCGTCATTTATTCCCCCGCATGTCATTGTCAGTTTTGAAGAATCTCGCAAGTCCGCGAACTTGTCGACGCCATTTCCGGAAACTGCGCTTGGATTCCTTTCGAGACAAGCCCTTTGTACCAACTCGGCTCAATCATGTTACAGCCCGATGTGCGCCAGCCTCGCGCATCGGTGCCGGCAGTGTTTCCCATGCCCGGATCAGTTCGCCGATAGAGGCTGCCTCCATCTTGTGCATGACATTGCTGCGATGCAGCTTGACCGTCACTTCGCTAATGCCGAGATCGAAGGCGATCTGCTTGTTGAGGCGTCCGTGCGCCACTTCATAGAGAACCTCGCGCTCGCGCTGCGTCAGCGTCTCGAGGCGTTCGATGTTGCGATTGGCGATCGCGGCTTGCGCCCGTCGTTCGGCATCCATGGCAATGCCCGCCGTCACGGCGTCGAGCAATGTTTGGTCCCGCACCGGTTTGGTGAGAAAATCCACGGCGCCGGCCTTCATCGCCTCGACGGTCATCGGAATGTCGCCATGCCCGGTCAGGAAGATGATCGGTTTGGGATTGCCGTTTTCGGCCAGATGACGCTGCAGATGGAGACCACTCGTCCCCGGCATGCGCACATCGAGGATCAAGCAGCCGGGATTGTCCAGGATATCGGCATCAAGCACTTCGCGGGTCGAGGCAAAACTGATGGGCCGGAAGCCCGCCGACAGGATCAACTCCGAGAGTGCCTCCCGAACGGATGCGTCATCATCGACAATGATGACGAGCGGCTGATCTTCTTCGCTTCTCCGCCGCGGTGATGGCGGTGCCGATCTCCGCGGGAAAGATTGTTCAACTTTCATCTTACCCTCCATCTCTTGACTGATGCAAAGCATTGGCGATGGCCGCGAGCAGGGCCTGGGCATCGAATGGTTTCCGGAAAAATCCGCTGATGCCTTGAGCGCGGCCCTGATCCGCTATCTCGTGGCGGCCCGTGATCAGGAAGACCGGCAGCTCCGGACGCAGCTTCCTCACTAGGTCACGAAGCTCAAAGCCATCCATGCCGGGCATCCCGATGTCCGTGATGAGCACGTCTAGGTCCGATAGCCCGTCGACGAGCAATGATCCCGCCGACGGGAAGCTGCGGGCGGCATAGCCAGCGGATTCCAGAAGATCGCCCACCGATTCCAGTAGCCTTGGATCGTCATCAACGATTGCCACTACATGTCTTGTCTTGTTCATATTCAATTTCCTCCCACGCGGCGCGAGTGGGTAATCGGGATTTCCAATCTTTCCGCAATACGCACGAGATCGGCGAGCGATGCCGCCGCCATTTTCTGCATAACGTTCCTTCTATGGATTTGCAGCGTGACTTCGCTGATCCCCAGCTCAGCCGCCGCCTGTTTGTTGAGAAGGCCGCTCACGACGAGCGGCAACACCTCACGCTCTCGTGGCGTCAGTTCGAGGTAGCGTTGTCTCAGCATACTGAGTTCGGCGCGTTCCGATCTCTTTTCCCGATCCTGGGCGATCGCGGCGTGGATGGCTGCCATCAGATCGGCGTCGCTGAAAGGCTTGGTCAGGAAGTCCACGGCGCCGTGTTTGATCGCACGTACCGACGATGGAATGTCGCCGTGCCCCGTAATGAAGACGATCGGCGGATGATCTCCCTCTGCGATCTGCCCCTGCAGATCGAGGCCGTTGATATCAGGCAGCTCGATATCGAGGATGAGGCAGGCCGGGAAATCGGGTTTGTCCGCGCTCACATAATCGCCGGCCGATCCGAACGCGATGGCGCGCATGCCATGCGAGTCGAGCAGATCGCCGAGCGCCTCCCGAATGCGTTCATCATCGTCCACGATGAAGACAATATGATCATCAGTCGTCATTGCGCTGCCTTCATTTCAACCGGCAGGGTGAAGATGAATGTCGCCCCACTCGGTTCATTCTTTTCGGTCCACAATCGTCCGCCGTGTAACTCGACGATCGAGCGGCAGATCGCCAGCCCCATGCCCATGCCGTTTGCTTTTGTCGTGAAGAACGGTTCGAATATTCTCTCGGGAAATTCGATGCCCTGGCCGTGATCGCTGATTTCGGTCCGGACGACATCGCCCATGTGGCGCACGCGCATCCCGACCACTCGCTCGCCTGCAATGGAGTCCATCGCGTCCATGCCGTTGCGAATGAGATTGATCAGAACCTGCTGGATCTGAACGCGATCGATTGCGATGAGCGGAAGGCTGCCGTCAATCTTCACGTCCATCCGAACGCGATGCCGCAACGCTTCGTCGGCCATGAGGTTGCGCGCTTCGTTGATGACGCTCGCGAATGCCGTATAAATCCTCGTATCTATGGATTGCTTGAACAAGGCGCGTATACGGCTGACGACGTCAGCAGCCGAGTTGGCGTCGCGGATGATGCGCTCTACCGTTTTTTCCGCCCGCTCGATATTGGGCGGTTCGGCCATGAGCCAGCGCTGGCAGGCGTGCGAGTTTGCCACGACGGCCGCCAAGGGCTGGTTTACCTCGTGCGCAATGGAAGCCGAAAGCTCGGCAAGGCTTGCTGCTTGGCTCGCGCGCGCGAGGCCCTCTCGTGCCCGCTGCAGCTCTTCCTGTGCGCGAACCTCGCCGTCGATATCGATGCAGATGACATTCCACTGCACGATGGCGCCTTCGGGATTGCGCATCGGTGCGGCGCGTGTCTCGATCCAGCGATATTCGCCATCGAACCGCCGCAGGCGATGCCTGCGCGCATACGGTTCGCCGGTGGATAAGGAATGGGCATAATTCTCCTTGACGCCCTGGAGGTCATCGGGATGAACGCCGGCATCGAGTGTGCCGGCCAGCCGGGATTTTCCAGTTCCGTCCAGGTCTTCAAGCTTATAACCAAGGAAATCACGGAGCTGGGGATTGCGATAGACCGGCTCCCCATCGGGTGCCGCACAATCGATCATCGCGGGCAGCGTTTCGACGAGCTGCCAGAGCGAGCGCTCTCGCGTGCGCAATTCCTCCTCGATGCGCAGTTGATCATCAATATCATGCGAGAGACCGTACCATTGGATGATTTTTCCGCTTTGATCGCGCAGCGGCTCCGCGCGGCCCGACATCCAGCGATAAACTCCGTCGGCACGACGCAGGCGATAGTTCAGGGAAAAGGTCTCGCCGGTGGCGAGCGAACGGTCGAGCGCCTCCGACAGTCGCGCCGCATCATCGGGATGGACGAGAGACGCTATCGCGGCGGCGAGGCCACTCATTGTCAGCCCCTCATAAGCCCGGCTGTCCAAACCGAAAAACTCGATGGTGCGTTTGCTGAAGTAAACCGGCTCGCCGGTTGGACTTAACCGCCAGAGCAGGCTTGGAACCATGTCGGCGAGCTGAGAGAACTCCCGCTCCCGGTTGCGCAATGCCTCCTCGGCCTTCTTGCGCTCAGTGATATCGATAAAGCCAACCAGGCTCTTGTCGGCCACGGCGCCGGGGCGGGCGGTTGTGAAAAGGACGTCGATGACGCTGCCGTCCATTCGGGCCACCTTGGTCTCTTCCTGAAAGATCTCCTCACCGCGATAACGCGCCTCGATGGAACGGCGTATGGTGGCAATGCCCGGCTGCCAGTACCGGGTAATCGGCCCCCGCATCTCCCCGGTATCCTTTGCGCCGAACATCTCGATGATATGCCGGTTGACTTCTTCAACCTCCAGCGCTTCCAAGGCGCGCGGCAGGAATTCGGGGTGCTCGTCTATATAGGTTCTGAGTTCCGTGACGCCCTGTGCCCGCAACTCCTTGAACAGGGGTATCAACTTGCCGGCATCCACTTGGGCCAGCCCGATCGGCATATAGTGGAACAGGTCTCGGTAGCGGCGCTCGCTTTGCCGCAAGGCTTCCTGCGCGGTCACGAGGTCATCGATATCGAGGCAGACGCCATACCATTCCACGATCCGCCCCTCCGGATCGCGTAGCGGCTCTGCGCGCCCCTCGGTCCAGCGATAGGCTCCGTCGGAGCGATGCTGACGATACTTCATTGCAAAAGGGGTACCCATCTCGAACGAGTGTGCGAGTGCCTGCTTCACTGCCTGTCTGTCTTCCGGGTAGACATCGGCCAGCGACAGCGATCCGTCCGGCGCGACCAAGTCTTCCAGAGTGACCCCAACCGTATCCATGAGCCGCTTGTTGATGTAGGATGGCACTCCTTCAGGCGTCGCGCTCCAGATCAGAGCGGGTACGGCGTCGATGAGCTGCCGCAACTGCCGTTCACTTTCGCGCAATGCGTTCTGCGCACGCACTTCATCGTCGATGTCGATGGAGATTGCGAACCACTGCACAATCGCTCCGCTTTGATCCCGCAGCGGCTCCCAGCGGCCATCCACCCATCGGTAAGCGCCGTCCGCGCGGCGCATGCGATATTTCATCGAATAGGGCTCACCGGTGGCGAGGGAGTGGCGGACAGTCTCCAATAGGCGGGCCGAATCTTCGGGATGGACGAGAGTCGTAATGGCTGCCGCCAGCCGGCTCATGTTAGGCTTCTCCAATTGCGCTATGTCGTCCAAACCGAAGAAATCGAGCAAGCGCTTGTTGAAGAAGGTCGGCTCGCCTTCTGGTGTCAGACGTCTGATCTGGACGGGCACCATGTTCACGAGCTGCGAAAGCTCGTTTTCGCGCTCACGCAATGCCTCAACGCTTTGGCGTAATGTGGCCACCGCAAGCTGGTGCTGTCGCGATATGGCGGCCACGATGAGCGCTGAACATGCCGAGATGGCCAGAAAAAGCTGCAGCATGATCTGGTTGTGCTTCTGAGACCCGGGATCACCGACAAATTGGCCGGCGCCGGATATCGTGAATAGCGCCGTGATCAGGGCAAGAAGTGTCAGGGTCACGGCGGCGCCTTTGAATTCGAAACGCACCGCGGCCCAAAGAAGAGGGGGCATGACAATGTAGCTGAAGGGCAAGGCGCCGCTCAAGGAAAGGGCGGCGACACCGAGAAAGATCAGCCCCAGGAGGCAGGCTTCCAGCCATCGCGCGGGCGAGAGCTGGGCCTCACCGCGCCAGTTCTGGAACACGACCAACGCCAGCGGCGCTACGATCAAGACCCCGGTGGCATCCCCGATCCACCATAAGGGCCACGCCGTCGTGAAGGATTGCGATTGCATGTCGAACCAGGCAAGCGTCGCACTTCCGATCGTGGCACTTACGATCGGCGCGATGACAGCGGCAAAGACGACGAATGAGAGAACTTCCTGCAAGGTTTCCAGCCGAACCGGACGGCCACAGGTCCGATTCACAAGCCATGCGCCGACCACCGCCTCAAGAGCATTGCCGGCATAGATCAGGAAGGCCGCGGGCAGCGGACTTTGGAACCAAAGGTTGCTGAACAATTCAGCCAGACACCCCGCCACTATCCACCACGGCCAACTTTGCCTGGGGGCGAGGACAAGCGTGGCGATGAAAAGCCCGCTCGGAGGCCAAATGGAAATACCGGTTCCAGGGACGATTGCGAGCGATTGAGCGAATCCGCAGCCCAAGACATAAGCCGCGATAAAAAGCCCTAAGTGCAGGAATTGAGGGCGGTACGACCAGACGCGCATCATAGGCTGCTCCTGCGGGGCAAAGAAAGCCTGGGATCGTCAGCGTTTCGAGCGGCTTCTTCTCGATATCGGCACTGGCGAACCCATGCCGCACAGTAGTCTCGTGACAACAGCGCTGCAACTTATGGAAATCCATGTATTGATGGACACGTAGCGGCTTTGCTGCTCGCCAACACGCCGCATCTGGCGGAATGTGTGTCGAGAGCGGCTTGTCAAATAATATGAAGCCGCCATCTTTATTTTAGTGCCCATCGCCAGTCTCGCTTGCCTTTCAGGCTGGTGAAATCTGGTTAAGCAATCCGACGTTCATCTGAGGACGAGAACGTCAACATGCGAATACTTCTAACCAGGGAAAGATTTCCTCGATGATGTTGGAAGACCTGTATCGCTTACTGAGAAGCAGCCACGTCCAAGCTCAAGGTGTCGTCGATACGATGACCCAGCCGGTGGTCGTCTTGGATCAGGGGTTTTGCGTGGTGACTGCCAACAACGCTTTCATCCGCACCTTTAAAGTCGAGCGGGATGACATCTTAGGGCGTAGTTTCTTTGATCTAGGCAATGGCCAATGGGCCATTGAAGAGCTTCGGCAACTCATAGCTTCGGTAATTCCCAAGGCATCTGCCGTGATTGGATTTGAGGTGACGCACGACTTTCCTGCGATCGGTCGGCGGACTTTCCTCATCGATGCTCGGCGCCTCGTTCATCCCGACGACAACAGCACCAACGTCCTCGTTCTTTTCGACGATGTTACCGAGCGCCAGCGCCACGAGGCCGAGCAAAACTTCATCATCTCCGAAACTCGACATCGGATGAAGAACCTGTTTGCGGTCGTGCGCGCGATCGCGATGCAAACGGAGACCGAAGGCCGGACCGCAGAGGAGTATCGCGATGCTTTCCTTGGACGGCTGGATGTCACCTTACGCGCCCAGGAGCTCGTTTCAAACAAGGGAACGGCTGATCTTGCCGTTTTGCTGAAAACTACAATCAGCGAAATTGGCGTGGATCGGCTTCATTTTGAGGGGCCGACAGTGCAACTATCGAGTTCAAAGGTCCTTCCGATCAGCATGATGATCCATGAGCTGGCCACCAACGCGGTAAAATACGGCGCCTTGTCCGTTCCTGAAGGCGAAATCCATGTGAAGTGGTCGCTGGAAGCCGGGCCAAAAGAACGAAAATACCTGAAATGCGAGTGGCGGGAAGAGAAAGGCCCGGGCTTGGCACCGCCGACACGCAAAGGCTATGGAACGGAATTGATCGAGGGTACTGCTGCCCATTTGGGCGGCGAGGTGGAGCTTGCCTATGGCGGTCGTGGTTTGACTGCAACGATCAAACTCCCTGTGTGAGGATGTGATGAGCGGACATGAGAGAGAGAGAGAGAGAGAGAGAGGATGTACGCGGGAACCTCGTCCTCATAGTCGAAGACGAGTTCTTCATAGCGATGGAACTGAGGGAAGCGTTGATCGAGGGAGGTTTTCGCGTGCTCGGACCGGTCGGCTCGGTCGAGGATGCCCTCGATCTCCTGCAAGACGAACGTCCGGATGCAGCAGTCCTGGATGTCAATCTTGACGATGAAAAGGTGACACCAGTCGCAATTCTATTGAAGTCGCTGGGCGTGCCCTTCGTCCTCGCGAGCGCATGCGAAAAGTCCGAACTGGCCCAGAATGCAATCCTTGCCAATGCTGTCAACGTGGGAAAGCCGACCGATATGAAAGGCCTGCTCGGTGTGATCCAGGCTCTCACGATGTAGGCCTGCAGCCGAATGCCGTCACGCATCGCTCCGGGGATGCGGCCGCCTATTCACCCCAGCCAATATCTCGGCCCTGGCCCCTTGCGTCCCGCCACATCGGCAGGGTTGGCGAGGCTGCATCGGTCGATCGACAGGCAGCCGCAGCCGATGCATTCGGTAAGCCCCGACCGCAGCCGCTGCAGCTCGGCAATGCGCTCATCGATGCGCTTTGCCCATTCGCCCGATAACTCCGACCAATCCCGACGCGATGGCATACGGTCGGCCGGCAGCTTGTCGAGTTCCGCGCCGATCTCCTCAAGCGTCAGCCCGATCCGCTGCGCAAAGATGATGAAGGCGATCCGGCGCAATATGGATCGGTGATAGCGCCTGTGCCCCGAGCCGGCGCGCTCTGAGGCAATCAGCCCGCGCTCCTCGTAGAAACGCAAGGCAGATGAGGCAACGCCGCTGCGCCGCGATACGTCGGTGATGGTGAGCATCGGATCCATGCATAGACAAGAGCACGATTCCCGCTTGACTTCAAGTTAACTTGAACTTGTAGTAGTTGTTGGTACCCATTGAAGGAGCACCAGCAATGCAGATGAATATCGATCTTCAGGGACTTCGCGTGGCGATCACGGGCGGCACGTCGGGGTTGGGACTGGCCCTCGTGCGCCAGCTTGCGGCGAAGGGGGCGCGTGTCGCCTTCGTCGCTCGCACGGCAGCGAATGTCGAACGCATCGCAGCCGAGACGGGCGCGCACGGCATCGTGGCCGACATCGGCAAGAAGGGCGATATCTATCCGGCCGCGATGCAGGTCACCGCCAGCCTGGACGGGGTCGATGTCCTGATCAACAATGCGTCGAGCCTCGGCCCTGTCCCACTGGCGCTTCTGGCCGATACCCAGTGCGAGGAGCTGGAGGCGGCGCTTGCGGTCAATCTCCTTGGTGCGTTCCGGCTGACGAAGGCGCTGTTCGGCGCGCTTGCCGCGTCCGCACGCGAGGGCCGCGGCTCACTGGTGATCAACATTTCCAGCGATGCGGCGGTCAACGCCTATCCCGGCTGGGGAGCGTATGGGGCGAGCAAGGCCGCTCTTGCCCATCTGACGGCGATTTGGGACGAGGAAGCGAAGCCCCACGGTATAAGGTTTCTCGCGCTTGACCCTGGCGATATGGACACCCCGCTTCACGCACAGGCACTTCCCGACGCCGATCCGTCGACCTTGAAGGCTCCCGAGCTCGCCGCTGCCGAGATCATCGAGAAGATGCTCACCGCGTTGCCGGCCCGTGCCGCGCTTATAGCGGGAGGACAAGCATGATCGCCGATGACCAATCCGACCGCCACTCCGCCAAGCTGCTTGTCATCGAGGCGGATGGCACGATGCGCGACATGCCGCGCAGCAAGCTCGCGGCGCTGTTCAATCCCGGCGATCTTGTTGTCGCCAATGATGCCGCGACCTTGCCTGCCAGTTTGCATGGAACCCATGCGCCAAGCGGGAAGGCGATCGAGGTCCGCCTCGCCGGCTGGCTATCACCTCCCGATCCCACTCGCTTCGTGGCAATCGCCTTCGGCTCGGGCGATCATCGGGCACGCACGGAAGACCGGCCGGCACCGCCGCCGCTGTCGCCGGGCGATCAGCTGCGGCTCGGCCCGCTCGAGGTCGTCATAGAGCGCCTTCTCGACCATCCTCGCCTTCTTGAACTGCGTTTCCTCAGCAACCAAGCGGCGGTGTTTGCCGGTCTGGCGCAGCATGGCCGGCCGATCCAATATGCGCATGTTCCCGAACCGTTGGCGCTGTGGGATGTTTGGACGAAGATTGCGGTCCGGCCGTTCGCGTTCGAGGCGCCGTCGGCAGGCTTTGCGCTCGACTGGCGTACGCTTCAGGCCTGGCGCCGGCGCAACATCGGGTTCGCGTCGCTGACGCATGCTGCCGGTATTTCCTCGACCGGCGATCCCGCACTCGACTCACGTCTTCCCTTCGACGAGCCTTACAGCATCCCCGAGCGCACCGCAGAGCAGATCGCGCGGGCGAAGCTCCAAGGCAGGCGCACCATCGCGATCGGCACGAGCGTCGTGCGCGCCCTCGAGGCGGCCGCCCGTCCCGATGGCACCGTTCGCGCCGGAAATGGCGTTGCTACAGGGCGCATCGCCCAGGGCACACCGCTCCGCGTGGTCGATACGATTTTGACGGGCGTCCACCAGCCCGGCGAAAGCCATTTCGAGCTTCTGCGCGCCTTTGCCGATGATGCCCTGCTCGCAAAGGCCTCCGCAGTGCTTACCGTGGGGCGGTATCGCACGCATGAATTCGGTGATTCCGTGCTGTATAATTTATCAACCGCCGCTGCGGCCGGCTCGGACCGAACCTGACCGAAGCGCTCACGACGAAGCCCGGGGAGATCGCCATGATCCTCGGGCATTCCTGCTGTAAAACGATGTTCAGCGCCAGAACTTCTTCGCGTCCAGCACCTCGTCAAGCGAAACCTGCGCGTCGTCTATCAGAGCATCCTTGTCCGCATGGGAAATAATGCTGTCGGCAGCCGGATGGTTGGTCAGACCATGCTTGCTCAGTACGTTGGGCCCGGTTGCAAGATCGTTCAGCAATCCAAGATGGTCCTGAAGCCTCCCCATTGCGCCGATAAAACGCCGGTGAAGGCGCACGCCGCGCTTGTTGTCGAACAGTGACCCGAAGAACTCGGCCGCATAGCGCAGCTTCTTCGCGTCCTTGCGAGCCTCGTGGCGTTGACGATCGTCGACCTTGGCGAGCGCCTGCCCGTGCTTCTTCAGCTTCTTGCGCATTCGGTTGAGCGCCATTTCGGCAAACTCCAACGCCGACAGGCCCCGCACGTCCTCAGTCTCGGGAAGCGAAAGATATTCGCCGCACCGAAGCCATTCGTTAAAATCCAGCATGAGCGCGCGGGCACGACTGGAGTTCAATCCCTCAACCACGTCGTCGTATGCAGCCTCCCGGGCATCCGTCAGCCGGCCCCGCAGGTCTGGGTCCGTCGCCTTTGTCAGCAGCACATCCAGATTGCGCGCCTCTCCGAGGACTCCGGCCAGCCAGCGCAGCTCGTCCTTCAGTCGTTGCGGCTCATCGCCCGGAAGCATTCGCTTGAACAGCGAGAAGTCGGAGCGCAGGCGACGCAGCCCTACGCGGGCCTGGTGCAGC
This sequence comes from Rhizobium sp. CB3171, assembly GCF_029714265.1. Lineage (NCBI taxonomy): Bacteria > Pseudomonadati > Pseudomonadota > Alphaproteobacteria > Hyphomicrobiales > Rhizobiaceae > Rhizobium > Rhizobium sp. CB3171. Next base: position 409,635 of record NZ_CP121653.1, read on the forward strand.
GTTTCAGCATTTCGCTGCCGTAGCAGAACGTCCTCGTTCAAACGAAATTGCCGGAAGCACGAGGCGGCAATTGTTTGAAAGGCATCGGATGCGTGCATATTCTGATCGAGGCGAATGTCCTCCGCCTTGAAAACGGACTTCTGCTGCTCGATCAGCGCGAAGCCCCTTTCCGCCTTGGAGCGAACGCCAAAACGAATGGGCGCGACCGCTTCGATCTTGCGTGCGAATACGAATAGGTCCTTCTGATTGCCATCCTTCAGCTCAAGCTCGGCTTCCCGCACGGCGGTGTTCCGGTCACCAGAGACGACCGATCCCTGGTCGATGACCACCTCAATCAGGGAACCGTTTTCCTTCACGGTCCAAACGCGCCTCTCGATTTCCACGTTGAAGGCAGGCGACACAGCAAGTTCCTCACCGAACTCGGTTTTGAGCGGATTGGAATCGTCGACGACCGGCTTGTCCCCTTCGATGGGCGTCTCCCATTCCGAACGGGCAAAAAGAGATTGGCTCTGGCCCACCGCTTTCACGGTCTGGACATGAACATCGCCGGTCTGACGGACACGGAGGGTGAACCCGTTCTGAAAAAGCTTGTGATCGTCGGTGTCAAAATAGGTTGAAGTTTGTTTCAGGACCTTTTCAGGGTTGGTAAGGGGGGTGAACCGCGACAGCCGTTTTGCGGCCTCCGTGGAAAGCTCAAGCTTCAGTTCGACTTCGGGTGACATCGAAGACCTCCGGCGCGTACGCGTATTAGACTACCCCATAAGACATTATAACGCCTCAAGGGTCTGATGGTTCGGTCCAATCACCCCCTATGAAACAATAATGATGTCAGCCTGCGACATGGGTTTGCGGATGCCTGCGCGAGAGGTCGCTTCGGCGGTATGGGCTCGCCTCGCCACTATCATCTTCGCCGGCGGCGCAGATAAAATTCGCGTCTCATTCGGCCCCGGCACTCCATTCCCGGTAGGCCAGATGGAGCTTCGCTCCGATCGTGGTCAGCGGCTGCGGCGGCAGCGCAACCGGTGCTGCCAGGCGATTATAGACACGGCCGAGTTCGGACTCGTGCCCGAGCACGCGCTCGGCCGCGGCGATGCCGGCAGCGGTCGAATTCGACGCGCCTAGTCCGTTGCAGCCGCAGGCTGCGAAGACACCTCGTTCGATTTCTCCGAAGGCCGGGACATGGTTGCGCGTCAGCGCCATCGCGCCTCCCCAGCGGTACTGCATGCCGACGCCGGCAAGCGTGGGGAAACGATGTGAGAACTTGCCGTCATGCAGGCGGCCGGCGCTGCGGATCGCGGCATCGCTGATCTCAATGCTCGGATTATAGCTATAGCGCGAACGTATCAGAATGCGGTCGCCGCCGCGGGTATTGATGCGCCGCACCGTCGTTCCCATCGGCAGCGCAGGCGTCGCCGCCCACTTTCTTTCTCCGCCCAGCCTAGCCGGATCGAATTCCTCCGTCAGCGATGCATAGGTGAAGACATGAAGGAGGCGCCCGCGGAAAAAGCCGAAGCTCTCCGCATGGCCGTTATTGGCCATGATGATCTTGCCCGCCTGCACCGAGCCCTTCGGCGTTTTCACTAGCCAGCCGCCGCCGAAGCGCTCGAAGGAAAGAGCAGGTGTCTGCTCGAAAAGCCTCACCGGCTCTTTAAGACAGTCGGCCACTCCGCGGATATAAGCGGCCGGCTGGATGATGATCGTGCCGGGCGAGAACAGGCCGGAGGTGAAGGCCTTCGATCCCGTCACCGCTTCGATCTCGCTGGCTTTGAGGAGCCGATGGGCTTCGCCCATTTTCGAAAGCTGCAGCGAATAGGCTTCGAGATGCTTGTCGCCTTCGGCGCTCATCGCGACGCTGTAGCGGCCGCAGGGATCGAACAGCTCCTGTCCCCAGCCGTTCTCTGCAGCGAGTTTGGTCGCGAGCGCGATTGCCGAACGCTGCAGGAGCACGGAGTCGCGGAACTTGCCCTCCGACTCGCCGCTGAAATCGTTCGAGGAGACCTCGTGCGGAAGATCGATGATGAAGCCGGAATTGGCGCCGGCCGGACCTTCGCCGACGATACCCGCTTCGAGAACAGCCACCCGGACGGTCGGGTCGAGCTGCGAGAGACGATGCGCCGCGGAGAGACCGGCAAAACCGCCGCCGATGATCGCGACGTCGACGTTGATCGCTTCGCCCAAGGCCGGGCGCGGCGTGCGCGGCGGAAGTGTCGCCACCCATCCCGACACGCCCGCGCGCTTGGGAAGCTTCGATGCGACGAAGACGTTCTTTGCGGCCTGGGTCACGGTCAAATCGCTTCCCGCTCTATGAGAGCTTCGAGGGAGCGGCGGAGAGCGGGAAGCTTTTCCGGAGCGAGCGCACGCAGCGGCTTACGCGGCACTCCCGCCCCGTAACCGGTCAGTTCGGCGGCCGCATAGACGGACTGCACGTAGTCTCCCTCCCAGATCAGCCCCATGGACGGCTCCAGGATCTTCCAGAGCTCACGGACCTCGTCCCATCTGCGCTTCGATGCTGCCTCGACGAGCGCGACCGAGGTTCGTGGAGCGAAGTTCGCACCACCCCAGATCAAACCGTCACATCCCGCATAAAGCGCATAGGGAACGAGAGGGTCGGCGCCGTTCATCACGAACCGGCCGGAACGGATGAGCGCCGCCTGCTTTCCAAGATCGCCGCTGCTGTCCTTGACGGCACAGAATCCGGGAATTTCGTTCAGCTTCTCCAGAAGTTCGGGCGTGATCGCAACACCGACCGCCTGCGGTACGTTGTAACCGATGACCGGCAGACCCGCCTTCGCAACCTCGCTGTAGAAATCGAGGATTCCCTGATCGTCCGTCGGTCCTTCGAAGAAAGGTGGAAGAACCATGACGCCTTCGGCACCGGCATCACGGGCGCGCACCGTGCGCTCGACTACGTCCTCCGCCAGGAGGGCCGATGTCTGAGCGATCACCTTCGCCCGACCGTTGACGATACGCGCACCGCGCCTGACGAGCTCCTCCGATTCCTCCTTGGAAAGATAGACATGCATGCCGGTGCCGGAGCTGAACAGGAAGCTCCTGACGCCGGCTGCGAGATAGCGCTCGACATTGTGTTCGAGACGCCCGTAGTCGATGCGGCCGGCATCGTCGAAGGGAGTGGCGATGGCAAGGTTTAGGCCTGGAAATTGAAAGTTAGACATTCTTGTCATGTCCCCCGAGGTTAGGTGAAAGGTCGAGGCATTTGGCAGGCAACAAAGGGCTCGTCTTTACCCGGCTATGTTCCTGCTTGCTTGGAAGTTCGCTCATCGGCCTCTCCAGCGATGGTTTTGGTTTGTTCTTCGAGATGCCGTCCTAGAGGGTCGGCGTTTCCATACCCTCGGGGGCCGCATACATGGCCATGTTTCGACGAGAGAGTTCGATGTGCAGGCGCGCCAGCTCGGCCGAGGCATCGGCGTCGTGTCGTTCGATGGCCTCGATCATTTCGTCATGCTGCCGGGATGCAAGCTCCAGTTCTTCCTGCATGCGCGGCGTGTTCGGATGCTTGTAGAAGATCTTCCCGATACGGGCGTGGTCGATCTGCAGGCGCCGGAGACTGGGAACGAGATAGACGTTGTGCGCCATCTCGCCTATCTGTCGGTGGAACTGGTCGTTATAGAAGACGCGACCCTCGGCGTCGCAATTGTCGACCGCCTTCTGAAAGGTCCGCTGAATCTGCTTCAGAGCGTCGAGTTCTGCCCGAGTACGGTTCTCGGCCGCCAGTCTATTCGCGGTGATGTAGATCATCGGCGCCATCAGAAAGTAGTCCCGTAGCGACTGGTAGCTCATCGAGCTGACCCGAGCGGCTCGGTTCGCTTCCAGCTCGATGTAACCTTCGCCAGCCATCTGGCGCATCAGCTCCCGAACCGGCGGGCGGGATAGGCCGAACTCCTCGCTCAGCGCCACTTCGTCCAGAACTGAGCCAGGCGGCAATTCCATGGTGAGGATCCGTCTGCGCAGGGCAAGACTAAGGCTGGCCTTGCGGTCGGGGCTCGCGATGTCGGTCGTCATATCATCGTCGCTCATGTCATTATCCTTTTAGAAGACATTAAGTAGACATAAGATAGACGTCAAGTCTTTCATGGAAATTGCGGCGTCTTTCGCAGCGGTCTGTGCCGCCTGACACGCGAGATTTCAGGATTAGAAAGTGTGGACTTGGATCGCTGCCCACATCCGGCCGGGCAGTCGGCCGCGGCCCGCCAAAGCATCTTCGGGAACGGAAGGTGCTTTGGCAGCCGACGTCCATGGCCGCCCCATAATTGATGCCTTGGTGTGCGTAAGAAGGCGCGCCCCCACGCTTCAGACGGATCCTCTGGCAACCGAACGACAGAGGTAGCGATGCCGGCGTCACCTAAAGCGACTGATTTACCGCTCTATGACGAGATCACTCAGAGGCTTGGAGCAGCAGGGAAGAAACAGCCCCGCGTCGATCTCGCGCTGGCGGATACCACCATTGTGTTTCATATCCACGGAGCCCGACACCAGCTTCGACTTGCAGGTGCCGCAGACGCCGTTGGCGCAGGAGGAGGGAATCCTTATGCCGGCTTTCTTAGCGCAGCTCAGCACCGTCTGCTCGTCGGCTACCTCGATCTTGCGAGCCTGCTTCGAGAATTCGACCTGATATACCTTTCCAACCGGCACTTCCGGCGCGGCGATTTCATTTTCGTCGATTACCGCGGCGTCGAAGCTCTCCTCAATATAGCTCGACAACGGTACTCCGAGACCCCCGGCGATCGTGCGGGCTGCGGCCATGAAGGGCGCGGGGCCGCAGCACATCACGGTCCGTTCGGCAATGTCCGGAACGGCAAGCTTCATGAATTCGGCGGAGATCCGGCCCGTCAGGCCGGACCAGGACGGCTCTCCGGTCACGACCTCAGGAAGGAAATGCAGCCTGACGGTCTTCATCCTTACGGCAAGGTTCGAAAGCTCTTCACGAAAGATGAGATCCCGTGGGGTGCGGGCCGCGTGCATGAAGACGATATCGGTGGGGCGGCATGTGTCGCCGAAATCCCGGAGGATGGACATGACCGGGGTGATGCCCGAGCCGCCGGAGAGAAGCAGGAACTTCCGGGCTGCGCTGGGGCGGACGAAGTGCCCCAGCGGCCCCTGCGCTTTGACGGTGGTTCCGACCGCCATGTTGTCGTGAAGCCAGTTCGAAACCTTGCCGTTCGCAACCCGCTTCACCGTCACGGTGAACGCGTTCGTCCGCTGCGGCGAGGACGAGATGCTGTAACAGCGGCTTTCGGTCTCCGCACCCATGGCAAAGTCGAAAAGAAAGTACTGACCCGCCTGGAAGGCGAAATGCTTTCCCTCGGAAGACGCGAACGTGAAACTTTTCACGTCATGCGTCTCCTGATGAACGTCGAGGCACACGAGTGTGTCATCGCGCTCGATATCCCAGAACTCCGCCCTCTGCGGAGCCAACGAAGTCTGCATCGCGTTAGTATCCATTTGCGCGCATCCGATCGATGTACCAGGTTGCGAATTTGTCGAGGGTGGTCTCCGAGAAGCGCGAGTAGGGGCCGGGAAGATAGGCCGGATCAAGAGCGCCTGCATGCGCCCTGCCTACGAGTTCGGAGTCCTGATCGGTCGTTGCGACCCAGACGTCGGTCAGCTTTTGCAGATCGTAGTCCACACCCTCGACGGCATCCTTGTGAACCAGCCATTTGGTGCGAACCAGCGTCTTTCCGGCCGAAAGCGGAATGACGATAGACACAACGGCGTGGTCGCCCATGAAGTGGTTCCAGCTATTGTGACCCCAAAGATGGGTGTCGCCGAGATCCTTTCGCGTCATGCTGCCGAGCGGCTTCGAGCACGCAGCCGTCGCGTCGGGCGTCTGGGATTCGCCGGCGCCGGCGATGATGAGGCGCTGGGTTCTGAAGTTGGTGGCGCAGTCCACGAGCTGTTCAACGGCGGCGGACGGAAAACCGTCTGCTTCCCAGCTTTTGGTGCGTTCGGCATAGAGCGCTTCGTGCTGCCTGGCCTCCTCCAGATCTTCCGGGCTCAGCGCCTCCGGATCGAAGCCGAAGTCGAGATCGACGAACGACACGCACAGTTCCGGATGGTTGGCGGAGCAGTGATAGCACTCGCGATTGTTTTCCATCGTGAGCTTCCAGTTGCCGTTCTCAATGACGTCGGTCTGGTAGGCGACCTTCGCATTGCGGATATCGTATGGAGCCAAGCGCTCGGTCATAACCTGCTCGAGCCGGTCGATGTCTTCGGGAGGATTGTCGGAAAGGCAGGCGTAGATCAGTCCGCCGATCGACTTGAAGTTCACCGGTCGGAGGCTCTTGCAGCTCTTGTCGAAGTCGATGCCCATATGGGGCGCGTGCGCTAGCGTGCCGTCGAGCTCATAGGTCCATTGATGGTAGGGACAGACCAGCTTCGAAATGACCGTCGATCCTGCGTCCAGGATACGGGCGCCGCGATGGCGGCAGACGTTGTGGACGACGCGGATCTGGTTGTCGTCGTCACGCAGAATGATCAGGCTGCTGTTGCCGATGTCGACGACCGTAGCGTCGCCCGGTTCCGGAACGTCGCAGTCGAGGCCGATGCAGATCCAATGCTTCCTGAAAAAGACATCGAGGTCAGCCTCGAAGACATCGTCTCTAATGTAGAGTCCGGCGGGAAGCGAATGACCGTCGGCGCGGCTGTCGAGCAGCGAGGAAATCGACGAAGCGAATGTCTGTAGCATGAACTGACCTCATGAATTGGATGTCCAATTCTTCGCCCAACTGGCCGACCCTTCAACGGCATAAATTTGCTGCTTTCGCATAACTTATAGTAATGTCAAAAGGAGCGACGGTACGTCGTCGTGAGAGCTCACGATGCAGGGCTCTTGCAATTCATTGAGTGGCTTAAAAACGGAGGCTGCGGGCCTGGGACCAGATGACACGGATCTGCGGGAGATAGCGGCTCTGTCAGAGATTCCCGTAGGCGCGAGATGCCGAGAGCTGATCTTCCGGCCTATTTGTAAGTGATCTTGTCGCTGGCTCTTGGACGATTGAAGAAATAGCGGTCGAAGCTATAGCCGTCCGTGCCGGTAAAAGTAGCAAAGAAGGCCGAGACGGGGGTTGTAAATGTATATTTCACCCGCGTCAGCACGACCTGCACGCCGTCTTCCTGTATCTGCGACGGTATGTCGACTGAGCTTGCCACGCCGGAGCTAAGGGCGGACGTATTGAACGCGGCAGACCAGTTGACCGTCGCGCTGCCAGTGCTGCTGATATCGTTCACTGAGACCGTGATCGTCAGCCCTGTGGTGTCATAAGGCTGCAGGATGAAGCTCGCGCCGGTAAGAAGCTTCGCGACGTCGGACTGTGTCCAGGTGCCCTGCTGCGAAATCATATCGCCCGTGGTGGAGGCGATCTCGTCTATTTTCCGGCTGACCGTGAGCGCATGGCCGAGATCGACGGCGCCAAACAGGAGAGCTGTCAGGAGCGGCAACAGGAGAGCGAATTCCACGCCTGAAGCACCCGACCGATCGCGTGCCAGATAACGAACAGAGAATTTGGTCAGCCGGCAAAAGGACAGGTTCCGTTTCGGGATCATATTAGAAAGGCTCGTTGCGGAACAGAACGGAAGATCCGAGCAGATAGCGGCCATCGGAAAGCTCAGCGCTCGACAAGGTGAGAAAATTGACGACGGCGGTCCAGGGCAGAAACGCCTGCACGAGGATGTAATCGCTGCCCTTGCCGATATTATAAGTCTCGGTGACGGTGAGATTGCCGCTGCTGTCGATGGGATCGGTGCTAGCGACGGTCGATATGTCGGAAAGTACGTCGACCTTTACCAAAAGATTATCGGAGCATTCGAACGACAGGAGCATGTCGTTACAAATTTTGGCTTTGAAATCGGCCAATGTGAGGTTCGAGGATGCCACCTCGCCGGTACGGATCATTCGCGAGATCTTCTGCACCGAAGCGTCCAGCGCAGAGTTCACGAAAAACATCAGCGACACTTCGATGGTCGCAAATATGAACGTAAACAGCGGTATGGCCAGGATCGCGAATTCGATCGCGGCGACGCCGTGGCGATCGGCGAGGAAGCGGCGCAGGAGTGCAAACGGTTTCGCTCGCCTCATTGGGTCAGCCGAACGGATGAGAGATATTGCGTAAAGAGCGCTGACAAACCCGTCGTGATGTCCGTCGACGACGAGGCAGAAATGAACAGGCTCTTGGAAGATGCGCAGTCGGCAAGCGCATAGGGGATATAGTCGCGTCTCGTGATGCTTGTCGATACGCCGCTATCCATGGTGCCGCCCCAAGTGCTCTTCCATTTGGCGCTCGCCATGGTCGAGCCGACGGTTGCGTTATAGCCCCAGTCCGTGGTGATCGGCAGATATTCGGTATAGAGAACCGCCATGGTGGCGGATTGGTTCTTGATATAGTCGCACCAATCCGGATTCAGTGGCGCCACCTTGTTCCAGTATGACCCGGAAATGGCCTTGTTATTCTTCCATGTCACTCCGTCGGTTACCCATTCGCGCTGCGACTGAACGCCGTCCGTCAGCAGGAGAACCAGTTTGAGCGGTTTGGCCGAGGAGGTGCCGTCCCCACCGGTACCGACCATCTTCTTCAGCGCCGTCAAGGCTACGTCAAAATAGGTGTAGGTCGTCGACGTTGCGCTTGTGAGTCCGTAACTGTCATCGGACAAGCGTTTGCGCGCGGTCGTGGTATCCAGGGTGGGAGCCAGAACTTCCGTGGCCGTGTCACCCAAGCTGTATAGGCCGACTTTGATACGTGTATGATTGCTGTCGGACTCGTCAATCATATCGAGCACTTCGCTGACGGCATCCACGGCAACGTCGGCGCGCAGCTTTATCTTCTTCGCGGTGCTATAGACATAGTTGTTGGCGTAGTACGTGCCGCTGACTGTATGTGCATCGCCCGTGTGGCAGGCGAACTGGCACCCGATGCCGGAGTACATGGTCTGCTGACCTGCAGTCGTTGCCGCCAGAAGCATCGAAGGGGATTTGTCGATGACGACGTACACGTTGAGATAGGACGTGGCCGGCCCTTTGACGGCACTTGATACGCTGACGGGAACGGTAGTGATATTCGCGAGCTGCATCAAAGTCGTCGGAACGGTGCCGCTTGCCGTCGCCGTTATGCGATGGTTAGTCGTATCGATTTCGATGTCGCCAAGCGTATAGCTGCTTTCTACCTGCGCATGGAACCAGTCGGAAACCTTTTCCTTGAGAGCGTCAGTGTCTTCGGTGTCGATCTGTTTGACGGCGGCGATCAAGGCCGCGTCAAGATCGCTCTGCATGCTCTGCCTGACATTGTAGGCCCGGATATAGTCGAAACTCGCTCCGACAGCGAGGAGCATGGGCACCATGGCGAGGGCAGTGACGATGGCGACGTTGCCGCCTCTGTCCTTTCGCAGACGGCGAAGGATTTTAAAGAGCCGACTAAGTGAATATGAAAAATCCGAGCTCAAAAACCACCATCACTTATTTCATAAAAATAGTGATGACGATAACGTGTCGAAGAAGGTTAACCCTCTGTGCATTCTTACGTGTTCCGGAGGCAAGCGCCGCCGTCAACCGGATATTCCTTTCGCTTATTGTATATGTCTGCGTATTCTGGATATTAGTATGATAATTCCGGGCGTCCTAAAGTGAGGTGCCGGAAGTGGTGAAACGGTCGTTTTGTGCCGCTTTTCCAGGAGCAGGATAGGGGTTGCGATCGCATGCCCTCTAGATGGTCTTCATCCGAAGGACCGCATTGTTGCGGCCCTTCGGCTTTTTGCTTCAAGCCCGCGCCGCGGTCCTTGCCGGCACGACGGCGTTGATCACCACCGCTACGGCGATGTTTGCCGCAAGAGCAAGCAGGCCGGTATAGATGGTGAACGGTTCTCCGCCGAGGCTGATCAGGTGCAGCGGCTTCCAGCCGGCATCCCAGACGAGGAAGGTGCCGCCGATGAAGCCGACGAACCAGCCAGCAAGCAGGCCCGGCGCACGGAACCAATTGGTGTAGAGGCCGAAGACCAGGGCAGGAAGCGTCTGCAGGATCCAGATGCCGCCCAGCAATTGCAGGTCGAGCGCGAACTGCGTCGGCAGGAAGATGATGACCAGCAGGGCACCCACCTTAACCACGAGCGAGGTCAGTTTGGCGACCTTGGCTTCGCCCGCGCTGCTTACCTCCGGATTGACATAGGCCTTCCAGAAATTGCGGGTGAAAAGGTTTGCCGCGCCAATGCTCATCACCGCCGCCGGAACCAGGGCACCGATCGCAATCGCCGCGAAGGCGAAGCCGGAGAACCAGCCCGAAAACAGCGTCTTGAAAAGCGCCGGCACGACATCATTGGGGCTTTCGAGCTTCAGGCCAGCGGCATGGCCCATATAGCCGAGCAGGGCAAGAAGACCCAGCAGCAGCGTATAGGCTGGCAGCAAGACGGCATTCTTGCGGATCGTCTTGCCGCTGTTCGAGGCGAAGATGCCCGTCAAAGTATGCGGGTACATGAAGGCTGCAAGCGCCGAGCCCAAGGCGAGCGTTGCATAGGCGACATACTGGTTGCCGCCAAGGAGTAGATTGCCGGATCCCTTGGCCTGGAATGCGGCATCGGCTGCAGCGAATACGTTGGCATAGCCGCCGAGCTTTGAGGGAATGAGTGCCACAGCAGTGATCACCACGATGTAGATCATGATGTCCTTGACGAAGGCGATCAAAGCCGGAGCGCGCAGACCCGCCGAATAGGTGTAGAGCGCCAGCACAATAAAGGCGATCGCCAATGGCAGTTCGCCATGCAGGCCGAGGGCCTTCAGGACCGTGGTCATGCCGACGAGCTGCAGCGCGATATAGGGCATGGTGGCGATGACGCCGGTCGCCGCCACGGCGAGTTCGAGTGCGCGCGAACCATACTGGCCATGCACGACGTCACCGGCGGTCACGTAGCCGAAATCCCTTGCCCGTTTCCAGAGAACCGGCATCACCATGAAGACGAAGGGATAAACGACGATCGTATAGGGCAGAGCGAAGAAGCCATAAGCGCCGACCGTGTAGACCAGTGCCGGGACGGCAATCACCGTATAGGCCGTATAGAAATCGCCACCAACCAGGAACCAGGTGATCCAGGTGCCGAAGCTGCGGCCGCCGAGGCCCCATTCGTCGATATGAGCAAGTGTGGCTGGTTTGCGCCAGCGGGACGCGACGAAGCCCAAGATCGTTACGAGCGCGAAAAAGAAGAGGAAGACGGCGAGCGCCGTGCTGTCGATCTCAGTCGTCATGGCGCGTGCTCCGATAGGCGATAAAGGTCAGCGCCGCGGTAATCGGCACCCAGAGAAGCTGGTACCAATAGAAGAAGGGAAAACCGAACAAGGCCGGCTCGCGCATGTTATAGAGGGATGGCCAGAGCAGGCCGATGTAAGGAATGACGAGCAGCCAAAGCGCTGCCTTGCTCCGTGATTTTTCCATGTCAGATACCTTCCGGGCGCCACACGTGGCGGCAAGTTGCGGTTGTCAGCGTGGAAGGCGAGCCTGTCAGTCGCCAGCCGAGGCCAGCTTGGCTCGTGCCGTTGCAACAGGTTCCCCGGTTGAACGGCAGCAGACTTAATGCATTTGAATTCCTCCCAACGGCTCGCCCTGAAGCCAGCCGCAGTAAAGTCCTATGGTGGCGATTTTCGTCAGACAAGATGGCTACGGAGTGAAATGGTCGGGCCTACCCAGAAGTGGGTAGAACGCCGATTCATCGCGTTTTGACGCTGATGCCGTGATCGAGCGCATAGCGGATGAGGCCAGCGGTCGTCGCAATGTTGAGCTTCTTCTTGACGTTCTTGCGGTGCGTCTCGGCCGTGGCGGGCGTAATGCCGAGGGCCTCGGCCATCTCCTTGTTGCTCCTTCCAGAAACAATGAGGCCGAGGATGTCGCGCTCGCGCGGTGTCAGGGAATCCGTGTCGTTTCCGCTCTTCCGCTCCATCAACACGTCAACAACACCGGACGAGAAATATGTTCCACCCTCAGCCACCGTCTCGATGGCCAAAACGATTTCGTCGGTCGAGACATCCTTGAGGACATAGCCGGCAGCGCCGCGCATCACAGAGGAAGAGATGTATTCCCGGCTGTCATGCATGGAGAGCATGACGACGCGCGCCTCGGGCAATTCGTTTCGAAAGAGTTCGATGGCGTCGATCCCATTTAGCTTCGGCATGTTGATATCCATCAGCACGACCTCGGGCCGCGTGTCGCGGCCGATGTCCAGGCCGGCCTGTGCCAGCCCTGCCGTTCCTACGACCTCTATATGATCGTAGGTTTCGAGCACGGCTTTCAGCCCATCGATCACCAGCGGGTGGTTGTCAATTAGCAGTACCTTGATTTTGGGACGCTCCGTCATGCGGCTTTGACCTGATCGCGGGGCTGAGCATTGGCCGATTTCGGCATCATCGCCGTCAGTGTCGTGCCAGCGGCCGTGCTGTCGATCAGAAGCAGGCCGCGGAAATGCGCCATTCGCTCCTGCATGTTGCGCAGACCTAGACCGTGCCCGCCGACGGCTGCCGTTCTGGCGTCGCCGAAGCCCGTGCCGTTGTCGGAGATGGTCATGCGCGCCCGCCCACCGTCGCTCCAAAGTTTTACCGCGAGGCGGCTCGCACCGGAATGCCGCTCGACATTGTTGAATGCCTCCTGAGCAACGCGATAGAGAGCCGTGCTGGCCTCGGGTTTTAGCCGATCGACGAAATCGGTCGCTTCGATTTCGGTCGTGATCCCGCTCCGCTCCTCGAAGTTATGGCACAAAGCCTCGAGCGCTGCGGTGAGACCCATGTCGTCGAGCACACGCGGGCGCAGATCGTGGGACAGCCGCCGGATCTCCTTGATCGCGCCATTCAGCGCCTCCACGCCGCGCTCGATAGTGCGCGCCGCATCGTTGACGTCGGTCCTGACTTTGCGGCCGGCAAGATCCATGGCGTAGCGGACGCCGAGTAGATTTTGCGAAATGCCGTCATGCAGTTCTCGGGCAAGCCGGGCGCGTTCCTCCTCCTGCGTGTCGATCACCCGCTGGGTCAGTGCCTTGAGCCTGCCGTCGGCCATGCGCCGCTCGTGAAAAGTAAGCAGCATGCAGGTCGTGAAGACGACGATAACAGCGGGAACGGCAATCAGCGCCACGATCACAAAGGTGCTTTTGATACTGGCGCGCATGCTCGCATTTGCCGCCGCCGTCTGCGCGTAAACGTCATCGAGATAGACGCCAGTTCCGACGACCCAGCGCCACTTGTCGAGCCCGACGACGAAGGACAGCTTGTCGGCCACCTGGCCGCTGGATGGCTTTTGCCACTTGTATTGGTGCAGGCCGCCGCCCGCCTTTGCAGTCGCGATCAGCTCGGCGATGACCTTGTCGCCGTTGGGATCAGTCAGATCGAGCCAATTGCGGCCATGCCGGAAGATTTGGCGCGGATGGACGATATTGTTGCCGTCATAGTCATAGACAAAGAAATATCCGTCTTTGCCGTAGTCGAGCGAAGTCAGGATCGCCGCTACCTTTTCCTTGGCCGCCTGATCGTCCGCGGCCGCATCTCCGTAGGTCGCCTGGATCGCCGAAAGGGCAAGATTGGTCAGGTTGAGGATTTCGGTTTCCTTGGCTTTCAGCATGTTCTGCTCGAATGTCGCGATATTGACTTGGGTAAGGTTCGCCGACTGCCAAGTGATGAAACTCGTGATCGCCAGGATCGCGACTACGAGCGGAATGATCGCAAGCGCAATGATCTGATGTCTTAGCGACAAGAGCGGTCCTCCCCAAGGTTTCCCGGCCAATTTCGTCCGCGTCTCTCCCCTTCACGGACCGCCGAAACATTTTTCACTAAAGCGGCAAGGGCAATGCGCGGTCAAGTGTGACGCCTGTCAAACGGGGTGACATGTCACTCCATGAACGGCCAAATGATGCAAGCAGAGACGCGAGCGGTGTCGGAATAGTGTTGCATTTCCGCAACGAATTTAGCTCCATTTCCTGCAATGTGAAATTGCATGCTTGCCGATTGACCGATCTCGTGTACCATACGCGCATCCGCAATCAAATCAGAGGAGGCGTGAAATGAAATCAATTGTCATGTTTAGACGCTTCTCTGGCGGAATGGCCGTGGTGGTGTCGATGCGCTGCGCTTCGAGCCCAAGCCGACATTGGCACCTGGCTGTCTAAGCCCTCGGATTCTCTGCCGTTTAGCATTTTCCCTGTTATCTTGACGTGACCGGCTACCGGAACGAACGTTCGTATTTTCGCGTCCGTTATCCCCGCGTCTTTTGACCTTCGAAAGGACCTGGTTGCGTCGTTGCGCCGGGAAAGACACTATGCGCGAAGCACAATCTTTGGTTGCTGATACCCTTTCGGCAACGGTTAATGAACTCTGCCTGAAATTCGGCGCTCGGAAGACCGCGTTTGCGTTGTTTCTCGCCGTCTGGCGCCGCTATCAAGAGGAGAACCAAACCTCTCATCTGTCCAATCGCATGCGCCAGGATATCGGCCTTCCGGACAGTGAGGATGTGTCCAAACTTCCGGTTTGGAATTTCAAGGCTTGGTGAGCGGCCGGAATGACAGGCAAGGAACAAGGGGGTGTCAGAGACGCTCTCGCTCCGACCCGTTCGGGCCGGTTTGGAACCGTCGCTATATTGGCATGGCGCGCTCGCGATTGGGGGCGCCATGTAGCTCTGCTGCAAAATTTTTGGAGGGATAAAATTAGATTTGGCCCGTTTTTCGCGGGGTGTGTACAGATAATGAATGCGTGAGAAAACGAGCCTTTGCCAAGGTGTTTTATCATCAAAATGGGCAGCCATAAAGCGTGAGTTTTGGATCAAAGATAGGCAACGACCGATCGCGACAGCCAAATACGCATCAGCGGGCTTCCTTGGCGGAAATTGCGCAAAATTGGCCATTTTGGAAGGGATCGCCCGGCCGATCGTTTTGGGCTGGCTTTGGCTCGAGAAGGTCGATCATTCAGATCCATATGATATGCGACAAGCGGGGTCTTCGCGACTGCTCGGCCAGAGCAGTCGCTTCAGCAAGAATTTCCGGGCAGAACTGACTGTCGAGAGATGGCTCGGCACTCGTTACAAAGTCCCTTTAGCCGAAACGGCGCATGTGCAGGACCAAGCTGATTTGCTCCCCTAATACATCCTGCCTTTCAGGTAAGCCGATGTCCCGCAGCTCGCGATTTGACAGCTGCAGGAGGGTTCTGCGGGTCTCATAATTCCGCCAGGCTGCCAGGAATAGAGCTGTCGCCGTTCTCCAAACACCAAATTTCCGGCATAGATCATCCATGGCCGGGTCAAGGGCGTCGGCAACCAATAATTGTGACTTGGTCATCGCTTATCCCGGTACCGCTCCGGCGGCCGGCTCCTTTCGAAAGTTGATGTGATTGATGACGGGACGAATGCGAATATGCAGACGGCCGCTCGATCAACCAGATACATTAGTTTTGTTGAGAATGCCCAAAAGGCAGCGAAAAAAGGCCTCTAGAGCTGCCAATTCCGTTGACGCAGCGGTCGCACGCAAACACGGATGCGAGGAGAAGCCGTCACAGACGCTCCGCGGAAGGAGCACAAAAACATGGTAGCAAATTGCATTTATGCCTCCCTCAATTTGATTTGCGGATGATGACAATCATACGCAAGAACGACACATTCGCAAGTATGCAATTACGCATTGTAGGCGGAAGACGAAGTTTGTGGCAACCGTGCTACAGCGTCGCAACCAACAGCTTGCTTGCTTTCCGTCAAAAGATTGAGTTAGCTCTGCCTAATTCTATTCGGCTTAGCCAAGGGTTAAGTCAGGATCCGCGCCGCCCGGCCATTCTTGCGCTCGGCGTTGTTGTAGTAGCTCGCGGCCTGCGTTATCGACTTATGCAGAGACTGCTGCATGGCCTCCGGCAGGGGAATGTCGCGGTTGGCCGCCTCGGTCAGGTAACCCGATCGCAGCCCATGCGCCGAAAACATTTCCCGATCCAGGCCCGCCTGTCCGCAGCGTGTTTTAAGGATCAGATTGACGGATTGCGGCGTCAACGCCCGCCGGTCGACATTGCCCCATTGGTCGATGCGCCGGAAGAGTGGTCCGCTCTCGATCCTGGCGACCTCAATCCAATGCTTCAGCGCCTCGACCGGCCGGCCGATCAAAAGAACATGGGCCGTGTCGTCGACGCTTGTCGTTTTGGTGCGGCCGAGGGTGATGGTGAGGCAGGGCAGCAGAGGGGAGGCGGCATTTTTCGGATCGGCATGCACCGGCTCCTCGTCGATGAGGTCCTCAACGCGCAGGGTCGCAATCTCGGAGCGTCGGCGGCCGCCGGAGGCAAACGCCGTCAACAACAAGGCTCGATCGCGAAGATCAACCAGGCGCTCGCCGGCACACGTAGCGAGCAGCTTTGCCAGCACATCGCCGGTCACCGCTATTTTGCTTTTGCGCTGTCGTGGCCGGCCACTCGCTTTGATCGCGAGCCGCAAGGCCGTCTTCAGCGATGGCGCCGAAAATTCTCCGGTCAGCCCGCGCCAGCGCGTCAGGATCGACCAGGAGGTCAGGCGACGCCGCACGGTATCGGGGGCATGCGGACCGTTCACGCGCAACAGCCCTTGGGCGCGCAACCCAGCCTCGACCTTAGCCGGCATGCCGTGGCTCGGATCCGCGGCGCGTTCGGCCGGATCCCACAGATGGTGGGCGACGAATTTTAGCAGGAGGCTTTCCGGCGCCGGCCAGGGCAGGGGAGAGCCGGTCGCGAGGGCGGCCCAGGCCTCGAGATAACCAAGATCGGAGGTGAGCGCCCTGATCGTGTTGTCGCCCATACCCTCTTTGGCCAGATGTTTTAATGTGGCAACGTCTTCGTCGGTGAGCAGTGCTGCCAGTTGGTCGCGCCGATCGAATCGAAGAATGGCATCGAGAGAATCGAGTTCCTCAGCACGCCTTTCGATCGAAGTTGGCGACGCGCCGCTCATTTCGACCGTCCGTTTTCGTCATAGAATTCATCGTGGTTCGAGGTCTGATCACCGTTCGTCGAGCGGCCTTCGGCTGCCAATGCCAAAAACGCATCCATCGTGCCTCGCCCGGCTTCGCCATCGCCGTAAGAACGGCGATAGGCTGCCCGGCTCGGCAGATGAAGACCTCGTCATGACGCAGGGCAAGATCCATCAGCTCTTCAAATCGTTCGGCTGCTTCCGGAATATTCGCAAAAATCTTCATCGCGATTGCCCTCACCAAACCCGCTCATGCAAAATCGCGTCGAACACCAAATCGGTCGACATGAGCGCGCAATGTTCCAGCCGCGTCTGAGCGGCGAGGATGCGGTCCCAAGGATCGCGATGGTCCCAGTCGAAGCTTGCCGCCAGTTCGGCGTGCAGATCGGAGATGGCGAGCGTCTGCAGGCCGCTGGCGGCAACGGCGGCGCGCAATTCCTGCGGCTTGAGGTCGAGCTTCTTCAGCCGCATCTTGTTGTCGAGTTCATAGAAGGACACGGCGCTGACGAGGACGGTGTTCATCTTGTCCTCGATCAGCGATCGCGCCTTTATGGAAAGGCGGTCGCTGCCGATCGTCCACCAATAGACGGCGTGGCTATCGAGCAGAACTTTCATGCCTTGGGCCCGCGATCGGCTCGGCTGCCCCGCCAGACACCGGTATCGTCGTTAAAGTCGCCGGCGTCGATGGCCGCCTGTTCAGCATCGACATCGTCGAACAGATCGTCGGTTAAGCCACGCTGGCGTAAGAGGCCGAACGGCCGCTTGCCGCCGTCGGCCGGACCGATTCGCGCGTAGACTTCATTGCCGCGCATGATGACGATTTCCTCACCCTGGTTGGCGCGTTCGAGCACCTCGGCGAAATGTTTGCGCGCTTCGCTGATCTTGTAGCTAGTCTGGGGCATTGTGCACTCCGATACTCTCTTGTGACGCCATGGTAGCACCGCAAACGCTTGCGTACAAGCCGCATGTACTCTTAACTATCGATACTTGATCCCTATCGGTAGTTAAATGAACCCATAGCACCGTCCCGAGTGACGGAAGCAATGGCGTACATAGCTTCTGCTATAGAAAAGAACAGCGTTAATTCATATGGTTAACGAAACGGAAGTCGGGAAATTTCGTCCGAGAATCGGGTACGTGGGGCAGATTTGGTGGCGGTGCCGGTTCATTGGGCAACGGTGGTGGCGCAGCCGAGCCGAAGCGGCCTCGGGTGTTCAAGCCCGAGCGAGAATGATCGCCGACAGGGGCGGAACCGGTTGGCCGACGTTGCCGATACCAAGCCGGTCACCGAGATAGTGGTAAAAGGACAGCCCAAGTTTCTGGCAGGTCTTCATAAGGCCGAGCATGACGTCGCGCGCAACACGGCCATCGCGGCTCATCGTGCCGCCGGAGATCTTTCGCTTCGTGACAAAACTCCGCAGATCATTTTCGGATGCATTGGTGTGCAGCGGAATCTCGGGATGCTCGAGCACCTTGAGTAGCTCGTTCTTCCTTCGACGCAGCCGCTCAAGCAGCTTATCGAGTGCCTCATAACCGGTGCGCAGGGCGAAGATCCGGTCGAACCGTCGTCGGAAGGCTGGAGCAGCATGCGGTGAGGGCCTCTGCTTCCAGGCCTTCAGCGCCTTGTAAAAGCGCCAGACGAGATCGCGAATAAGTGCGACGGATCGCTCCTCCTTGGCAGTGGCCGGCATAAGCTTTTGCAGAAGGCGTTCGGCGTGGACCCAACACAGCGCGTGATTGCCGACGCGGAACTGGCCGGCATCGTCGGACACGATTACCATGTTTCCCACCAGGCCATGATGGCGGATAGAACCCCAAAGCGCGGCTTCAGCAAGCGTGCCGATCTCCTGCCGATCGAAGATATCGACACCCTTGTCGGCCAGATGCGCCATGAACGGCACCTGGTTGCAGAAGCGTTGTGGTTCAAAAGTGCGAAGTCCAGCGGACACGACTGGCTCGCCACGGCGCTCTTTCAGATAGTCGAATGCGGCATCGTTGAGCACGTAGTCTTGGTAATTGCCGCGCAGCAGCGACAGGAAATTCAGGCGAGACTTCGATTTTGTGGTGCGAAAGACAGTAAAATTCGGGCCGCCGATGTGTGTGGCGTAACAGTTATTATGGGAATGCCGGGCGCCGGTGTCGTCAACCGTCACATAAGACGACGACACTAAACCGGCATGCAGCACCGCCGCGTCCTCGGCAACAAAGCCATCCAGCTGCTGGGTCAAAAGCCGGACGATCTGGCGTTTTGAGATGTCGAGACCAATGTCATTGAGCAATGTCGTCAGACGCGCGGTCGTTACCTGTCCTTGTGCATGCAACATCAGGCACAGCCGCCTGAGGTTGGTGCCATAGCCGCCGATGATCCCCGCCGGCAAGGGTGCCAGCACCGTCTTTCCATCCGGCGTCACCCAGCATTCGCGACGGTAATGCACGAGTTCGGCCTTGAGCACCAGGTCGCGAACATAGACGCTTTTGTACCCCTTGAAGCGTGAGCCGGCCGGGGCATTGATGCGCAGGATTTCCTGCCGGCTCACCCGTTTCACATCCAATTTTGCGCCGCGTGGCTTCTTCTTTGTCTGGGCTTTGTCATCGGATTTGGCATCCGTCGCCTTGTCCATACCGGAGGAGCGAAACGGCGGGCGCGGCGGCAGGTTCTTCAACCGGGCGATCTCGTCGCGCAGCAGCTGGTTGTCGAGTTTCAGGCGGGTGTTATCGAGCCGAAGGGCCGCATTTTCCTCGCGAAGCTGGATGGTCTCGGCCTCAAGCTTCTCAAGTCTGGCTTCTGCCTGCTGCGACCGCTCCAGCAGACCCGTCACCAAACTGCGCAACGCCTTTAGCGAAAGCGTGTCGGCATGCTCGGGGGAGGGGAGCCGTTTCGTCATGACAGAATCGAATCATGATTTGCCCCAGCAAGAGAATCCCCACGCTCGCGATCAACGCTCAAAGTGCGAGGTTATGCACACTTCTATGCTCGCTCACCGAAACGCTGCCACCGAATGTGCCCCACGTACGAGAATCGGTAACTGGGGCAAATTCGATGGCAGTGCCGAACTGGTAGGCGGCGGCGCCCCTGGTGCGCTTTCCACTTGGCAGTGGGCAGGGGACACTGAGCGGCAGATGCGCCAGAATTGTCAGACCCTCGGACGTTTCCAAAGTCCATTTACTCGGACCAGCAATTCGACGGAATTCGTTGTCACTCCGAGAGCAAACTACGCCGATAGATCAGTGCTCGTGCGGGGCTTCTCCAGCTGCCATTTAAGATTGCTTCGCACTGCTGGCCATTCTGAAGGGATAATGCTGTAGACGCATGTGTCGCGAAGGCTTCCATCACGCATGCGCATGTGCTGGCGCAAAACGCCGTCGAGTTTTGCTCCCAGGCGTTCGATGGCACGTCGGCTCTGGTGATTCATAGAATGCGTGCGGAACTCGACCGCCAGGCAGCCGAAGCTATCGAATGCATGCGATAGGAGTAACAGTTTTGCTTCCGTGTTTAACGGTGTTCTCTGAACGCGAGTGGCGTACCAGGTCCCGCCAATTTCAAGACGTGGACCTGCACGATCAATATTGAGATACGTTGTCATTCCGGCCAAACGCAGCGTACGTTTATCGAAGACCGAAAAAGGTATCATGACGCCGGACGCTTGGAGTGCGAGGCATCGATCTATATGCGCCGACATGTCCTCAGGTGCGGGGACACCGGTGTACCACAACTGCCAGAGATTGCCGTCTCTTGCGGCTTCTACAAGTTGGTCGTGGTGTTCATGTGCTAACGGAAGCAAATCGACGTTCTGGCCCGACAATATGGATGCTTCTATAGCTGTCACCTGACGTTCCTTGATTTCGCAAAATCGCAGTCTTCACGTTAACGCAATGTAACGTCAGGTCAACGACGCTAAACTGCCGATCACATCCGTCAGATATTTCGAAGGCTCAGGCTTTTGCCGTAATAAGACCTGCCAGAGGTGAAATCACATTGCCGCGGACACCAAGCCGATCGCCGAGATAGTGATAGAAAGACAGACCAAGCTTTTGGCACGTCTTCATCAGGCCGAGCATGGTGTCGCGAGCAATCCGGCCGTCTCTGCTCATGGTGCCACCGGAGATTTTTCGCTTAGTGACGAAGGTCCGCAGGTCGTTCTCCGATGCATTGGTGTTGAGTGGGATTTCCGGCCGCTCGAGCACGCGCAGTAGTTCCGCCTTGCGACGATGCAGACGCACCAGCAAGGCGTCGAGTGCGTCATAGCCGGTACGCAGCGTAAAAATCCTGTCGAACCGTCGTCGGAAGGCGGGGATCGCGGATGGCGAGGGTTACTGCTTCCAAGCCTTCAGCGCCTTGTAGAATCGCCAGACGAGATCGCGAACCAGTGTGACCGATCGAACCTCTTTCGCCTTTGCCGGCATCAACTTTTGCAGCAACCGCTCGCAATGGACCCAGCATAGGGCGTGATTGCCGATCCGGAACTGGCCGGCATCGTCGGATGCAAATTCCGAGGCAATCCGCCCCCTGATTCCGAAATGATGTCGCCCCCCAATTCCGAGAAATAGTCGCCCCCTTGTTCCGAGATGATGCCGCCCCCTTGGAGGCGTCTGGCAAGGGTGGGTCTGCAGGTGTGAAGTTTCTTCCTTCGACGTTGACGAGGAAGGAACGGGATGCCAGCGGAGAGATTGGAGATGCGGCGTGTCCGCGAGATACTGAGATATCGTTTTGAGCAAGGACTTGGGCACAAGTCGATTGCGGTGCGGGTTGGAACTGCGCCCTCGACGGTGCGCGAGACGCTACGGCGTGCGGCGGTAGCCGGGCTGTCGTGGCCTCTCGGCGACGACGTCAACGATACAGTCCTGGAGGCAACGCTTTACAAGGCGGCCGGGACGAAGATTGGGCACCGTCGCGCTCCTGAGCCGGAGTGGGCACAGGTCCATCGCGAGCTGAAGCGCAAGCATATGACGCTGCAGATCCTCTGGGACGAATACATCAGCCGTCATCCGGATGGTTATCGCTATAGTCGCTACTGCGACCTCTACCGGGGCTGGGCTCTGAAGCTGCCGGTGACGATGCGGCAGGATCATATGGCCGGCGACAAGCTGTTCGTCGATTATGCCGGCGACACGGTCACGGTGATTGTCGATCGGTTGTCCGGCAAGACCCGACAAGCCCATCTGTTCGTGGCGGTTCTGGGCGCGTCGAGCCTTTCATATGCACATGCCCGGTGGAGCGAGACGCTTCCCGACTGGATCGAATGCCATATCCAGGCGCTGGAGTTCTTCGGCGGTGCGCCAGCCTTGCTGGTTCCCGACAATGCCAAGGTGGCGATCATCAAGGCGTGCCACTTCGATCCCCAAGTCAATCGGACCTATTGTGCGATGGCAACCCACTATGGCAGCGCCGTCCTGCCGACGCGGCCACGCCGTCCTCGCGACAAGGCGAAAGTAGAGGCTGCGGTTCGTATCGTCGAGCGCTGGCTGCTGGGCCGCCTTCGCCACCGCACCTTCCACAGCCTGGCCGAGGTCAATGCGGCGATTGCCGACTTGCTATATGATTTGAACGACAGGCGTGTCCTGCGCCGGGTTGGCGTCACGCGCCGCCAATTGTTCGAAGAGCTCGACCGGCCCGCTTTAAGGCCATTGCCTGTGGAACGCTATGTCTTTGCGGAATGGCGTATCCGGCGTGCCGGGCTGGATTACCACGTCGAGATCGAGCGGCACTATTACTCCGTTCCCTATCGCTTCGCTCGCGAGCAGGTCGAGGCGCGCATCACCGCCAATACGATCGAGATCTTCCACAAAGGCGAGCGAATAGCCGCCCATCGCCGCTCCAGCGGCAATGGCAAACACACGACGATTCCCGATCACATGCCCTCAGCCCATCGCCGCTTTGCCGACTGGACGATCGAACGCATTCAACGCGAGGCCTCTTCCATCGGGCCGGAGGTGGCGTTGCTGTGCGAGAAGATCCTCGCCGACAGGCCGCACCCGGAGCAGGGCTTTCGAGCCTGCATGGGAATTATCCGCCTGAACAAAAGCTTTGGCCGCGACAGAGTGAACGCTGCTTGCAGCCGTGCACTGGAGATCGGGGCCCGGACCTACGGTTCGGTGCGCTCCATCCTCGACAATCATCTTGATCGAACGGCTTCCACCAATGGACCGGCTTCGCATGAACCGATCCATCACGAAAACATCCGCGGACCTCGCTATTACCACTAAGGAGAACGAAGAATGCTTGCGCATCCAACACTCGATAAACTCAATTCCATGGGCCTGGCCGGCATGGCAAAGGCCTTCGGGGAGCTCGTCACCAACGGCGAAGCCGAACATCTCTCGCACGCCGAGTGGCTAGGACTGCTGCTCGAACGGGAGTGGAGTTCCCGCTACGATCGTAAGCTTGCCGCACGCCTCAGGTTTGCCAAGCTTCGCCACCAGGCCACCCCGGAAGATGTCGACTATCGCAGCGAGCGCGGCCTTGATCGCGCGCTCTTCATGAAGCTGCTCGGCGGCGACTGGATCAACGCTCATGACAATCTGGCCATTTGCGGACCCTCGGGTGTCGGAAAAAGCTGGTTAGCCTGCGCTCTCGGCCACAAGGCTTGCCGAGACGATCGCTCCGTTCTCTATCAGCGTGTCCCAAGGCTATTTGCCCAGCTTGCGCTCGCTCGGGGCGATGGCAGGTATGCCCGGCTGCAGCGGACTTTGGGCCATGTTCAAGTCCTGATCCTAGATGACTGGGGCCTCGAACCGCTCAACGAACAAGCCCGGCACGACCTCCTCGAAATCCTCGAAGATCGCTACGGCCGCCGATCAACCATCATCACCAGCCAACTTCCCGTATCGGCATGGCATGGCGTCATAGGAGACCCGACTTACGCCGATGCCATACTGGATCGCCTCGTTCACAACGCTCATCGCATCGAATTGAGCGGCGATAGCCTACGCCGAAACCTGCCCCGAAAAGCTTGACACCCTGCCTAAATGAACTGACAACAATCATCGCCTGCAGACCCCACTAAAAAGGGGCGAGATCATCCCGGAATCAAGGGGCGCAATCATCTCGGAACAAAGGGGCGGCTTCATCGGAATCGGCACGTCGGAGACAATCACCATGTCGCCGACAAGGCCATGATAGCGGATGCAGCCCCAAAGTCCGGCTTCGGTCAGCAAACCAACCCCTTGCCTGTCGAAGATCTCGACACCCTTGCTGGCCAGATGCTCCAAAAATGGGACTTCATTGCAGAAGCGTTGCGGCTCGAATGTGCGCAACCGGGCCTTCCCCAAGATTGTCGATCTTGCCAAAGGGGATGATGCCCAATGAACGAAGTTCCGGATTACCGCGTCTATAAGCGCGTAGTGTTATTCCGTTGGAGGCAACGTCGCCAACCTTGGTTCTATCCACTGGCACAGTTGCTCGTTTAATGCCGGAGTAGTCCAGACCGCTTGCGTTCTCCCAGGAGCCAGGAGGCGATCTCTATCCATTAACAGCCCGTTGATAACATTGGTGTGATTTCGAAAGTCATCGACTTCAAGCGTGAACGGCATTGCGAATGCCTTTTTTGGCTCTGATGCAAATGTCACTATTTTCGTCCAAACGCGGATTTCCGGCGCGTGAAGTTTGCTTCTCCAATCCATCCCGCTCGCGCATTGAAATAACATCACCGGTATTCCAACGCGCCCGTCGGTAAACGGGCGAAAGCAAAGCATGTCAAGCCCGGCTTCCTTGGCCTTTGCGGCACTCCATCGCACGACGTCGCCGGTAACCTCGCCGAGCAAATCCGCGATCTCCCTGACGATCGCTGAAATCCTGTTTGGAGTTGCTGCTGACCAGCCAGTCTTATGCACACTCCAACCGCCAAAAGTGGCGGCTACCGACTCTGCAGTGAGATCTTCAAATAGCTGACCTTGAGCGGTGTAGTCGTTTCCGAATGCGCGCCACCAAGCTGGGTAGGCTTTGGGAAGCGACAGCAGCAGGCAAAACGCGTATGGCGCGAAGTCCCTCCAAGGACCTGTGGCAACCACGCGTGTTCCCGCTCGAACCCGGAGCGGGTAGATTCGGGCGCTCCTGCAGGAGGCGCTTCAATAACCCAGAAACGAAATCCCGCTCTCGCGACGAAGCCAGATGGTGGATCGCATCAAGATCCTGGTCTCCGGCGTCAAGCGCAGAATTCCAATATCGAAGAACCTGCTCTGAGCTTGAATCTGGATCGCGCGCAAGGCGCTTCACTCCCCAATCGGCAAGCGATGGCTGTCCTTCGCCGCTGAAGTAGCTTTGCCGAAGAGCAACGATTGCGATGACCGGCGGGCAGGCGCCAACGCGCGACCCCGCTTTGAGTAATCGCGTTGGCAAGTTGCAAAAGCTTGTCCTTGCCATTTTCCCCGGCGCGATATTCGTCAAGCGCGTCGAGATATGCTGTCGACGAGGAAGCAATCGGGATTCCGTTCATAGCTTCGCGGCAGGTCAGAAGCTCCCCATCTTCCTGACTCGCCTCATATTCGAGCGCTGTGGATTTTCCAATTCCTGGCTCGCCGAGCAAGACGAGATAGGGCATGCCACGTAATTCACTGAGGCGAAGTTCGGCGGCTTCGCCCTCAAGCACCACAGAAACGCGCCTGTCTAACGGTGTTTTGATCATGTATCTAGGGTAGTATTTGTTGCGGCTGTCGATCAATCGAGTCGGCTCTTTTCTCAACAACATTCGGGGGACCGTTTTGAAGCGCGATATGGACTTGGTGCGGGATCTACTTTTTGCAGATCGAGGAATCGACCAGGGCCTCGGCGGCGATGTCGAGATTGAAGCTGGGGGTCATGAGCCACAAGTTGTCGCCGAGCATCTCCGCTTGCTTATCGAGGCCAGACTAATTGAAGGTGATACCGTCCCCGATGATCAATACGCGTTCGACCATATCATGCCGATCCGGCTAACTTGGTCAGGGCATGACTTCCTTGAAAGTGTCAGGGATCCGGAAATCTGGAAAAAGACGAAGGAGGGCGCGCTATCCGCAAAAGGTTTTACGCTCGATCTTCTGCAGGACCTCGCCAAGGGCTTTCTGAAAAAACAGATTGAAGATCGGACTGGCATCGCACTCTAACACTATCTCGACCACAGCTGTAATACACACTTTTGACGTCGGAACGCATGGATATCACGCCCTCAAGCAAGATTGGACGATATGGACGCACTTGACGTTATCCTGCGACGATACGGTCTTCCCCCGCGGCTCGATCCCCGACCGGACGACGCATCGGGTTTCCTGGTGCCGTTTCACATCGAGGGTCGCGAGATCTGCAGGTCGGTCAAGAAGACCCATGAATGCTGCTTCACCTTCGTCGAGGGAGTGCAGATGCAGGCGGTCGCTATACAGGACGAGATGGACGTTATAGCGATCCACGCGGGGATGTTCTGGCTGCTTTGCAGGCTTGCCGCAACTGCGGCCGAAAGCGGTGTATTCCCGGCGTTTGAGGGATCGGTTGAAGCGCGATGGATGCCGACCGCTGAACGATCGGTTCAAACGCCACGCACGCTTCTCGGCGAAGGCGTACCATTTGACTGGAAGTTCGAAACAGCGTCATGGATTACTCATCCCGAGCGGCAGATGCTGTTTCTGGTGATCCTAAGCGTCCTATTTCGCTTCGTGACTTATCATGAGGCGGGCCATCTTTGGTATGATCATGGGCGACGCCGCAGCGGAGGGGACCGTGCCTCCATTTTCATTGACAGGACAGAGCCCAGCGAGGTCGCCTCTCCGGGTGCCATTGCCTCGCAGGCGAGGGAGATCATAGCCGACAGCTTTGCCCTCGAGAGGACGATCAAAGTCCTTGAAAGGGAATTGAGCCTCAAGGCTGAACTCGAAATGACTAAAATCCTCAGAGCGAAGCTGCTTGCCGACGAGAAAGCCATAACAGGTTTCGTTCTGACAATGGTGTTTCTCTATTTTCGTGTATCTGACCGATCCAATTGGCATGCCGTTTCGTTGGACACTCTCTCGCATCCGCCGGCACCATTTCGAGCAAAGGCTGTTGCGGCCGCTCTGCTCGAGCATCGGCATCTTTCTATATCAGAGGAAGCTGCCGGATCGGCGGTACGCAGTGCGGCTGCGGGCAGCGAAGCGATCCTGAGCGTGATGCTCGGAATTTACCCGAACCTCCGCTGGCTCGACGACGTCTCGACAAGTGAATTCGATAAGCATTTCAATAAAATCTACGATGAAATCCCGCAATGGTGTTAGGATCGATACCGGGTGAAGTCCGACTAGGTCTGCCGCGCAGTGGCAGACTTATCAAGGGCTTAGTCAAGTCGACTTAGGGCTCGGCGGTTCGATTCCTTTTAAGGCGACAGAGGTGGTATCCTATCTTGCGACCCATCCTCTCGACCGTTATACTGTTTTTGAAAAACAGTATAACACTGGAGTCGAGCTATGAAGTCCATCGACCTCATGTATCAGACGATGCTCGCCGAGCTCGGTCAGCGCTCGCTCGACGCCGCTTGGACGGCCGATTTCCCTCCGGAGGGTCGGTTCACCCCGGCGAACGTTAAGGGGCGCACGTACTGGTATTTCGACATCCCGGATGGACATGGTGGTACGAAACGTCGTTACGTCGGTTCCGCTGATGATCCGGTTATCGCGCAGCGCGTAGCTGATCATAAGCGGGACAAGGATGATCTACGCGCTCGCAGGCGCTTGGTAAATACCCTGACCCGCGAGGGCGGGATGATCGCCCCTGACGCCATGTCGGGCGATATCGTCGAGGCTCTTGCCGATGGGGGTCTCTTTCGGCTCCGGGGTGTTCTCATCGGCACGGTGGCCTTTCAGTGCTATTCAGGACTGCTGGGCGTCCGCCTTCCCATAGCTGCGATCCTGACCGGCGATGCGGACATTGCCCAGGACTATGCTATCAGTCGGGAGGTTGAAGATAGTCTGCCTCCGATCCTTGAACTGCTGCAGGGCGTCGACGCTAGTTTCCGGCCAGTTCCACACCGATCGGGCTCCGCGGCCTCGTCGGCGTTTCAAAATGCCGACGGCTACAGAGTTGAGTTCCTGACGTCGAACCGTGGTTCGGATGACTACATCGATCAGCCGGCGAAGATGCCCGCTCTTGGCGGCGCCAGCGCGGATCCACTGCGCTTTCTCGACTTCCTCATAAGGGACCCCGTCAGGACAATGTTGCTCCACCGAAGCGGTGTCCCAGTCGTCGTCCCTGATCCGTCCCGGTATGCGGTCCACAAGCTCATAGTCGCCAGCCGCCGAAACACCGACGGGCAGGGGCCGGCGAAGCGTGAGAAGGATATCCGACAAGCTGCGCTGCTCTTCGAAGCTCTGCAGCAGACAAGGCGATCTCCCGACTTGGCGCTCGTCTACAACGAAGCATGGAAGCGCGGGCCTACATGGCGAGAAGGTATTCGAACCGGGGCGGGAATGCTGCCGGCACAAGATGCCGAGCGGCTCAACACGGTCCTGACCGAGGGCGCAAAAAGAAACCGCGAAGAAATTGAACTTCCGTTTGGAGAATAGACCGTCTTCCAACTCCAAGGCTAAGCAGTTGATTTGATTCGAAGTGGCGAAGACAAATATAGTGCCGACAGTTCGAGTCCGCTCAAGAGAAAAAATGGTCTAACCTTTCAGTGCGGCGGAAATGAAAGAGATGAAGGCAAGGTCCGAAAACCAGACCAACCGGGCGCGGCAAGCTTTGCCGCTCCAATGCTCAGGGACGTGAAAGGACGGGATATACGTGTGCTGCCGTCATCTCCGAAGACGCCGCGCGGCACGCAGGCGATGCTCGCCAGATTCCGCCATCTATTTTTCGATCGATATCGCAGATGATGCAACCATGGACAAGACGGTCGACAACGCCGTCGATTTCCTCGTCAAGAATGGCGTGAATATCGATGCGAAGAGCAAGCATGAGTTTCCTGACACGACCCTAAATGGCATGAAGCTCGGCCATCTCGAGTGGGACGGCACCGATAAGGACGGCCCGGTGCATGTGCAACTCGCATTTGCGCAGCCGTCCGAACACAAGATGCTGGTCATCACCTATTGGGGCTCGACGGAAGACGAGGCCAAGCATGATGACGCGGTCAGTGGGATTATCTCGTCCCTGAAGCCGATCAACGACTGATCACGGATCGGAGCGCAGGCCTCGGCCGGCGCCCCGAGTACAATCCAACCGCTCCCCGACCTCGAAAGGGCAAGATGCGCACGACCCTTATCACCGTATTTCTCGCAGCAATCTCCAGCGCTGCCTGCTTTTCATCCGCAATGGCGGCAGACCATTACTCAGCAAGCAGCAACACTGCCATGAGCATTACCGGCGACATCGATATGGATGATGACGGGATCACCTTTGAGAACGGCAAGGGGCTTACCTTTTCGGATTTGATCGCAGACAATTTGGTAGTCGATGGCAAGCGCGTGCCGGGATCGGTTTATCGCGTCGCGCAGCCGCTTGATCCGGAATTGAAGAACGGCAACCGTCTCTGCGGCGCAGGCAAGGTCACCTATCTCGCCACGTGGAGCGACGGCGAGGGCTCCACGGCGATCGCGGTGTTCACCGGTTCGAGGCCACCGCGAAGCGACGACGAGAGCTGTGCCACCTACAGCAAACGAAGACCAGGAGTAAGATTTTCTCTCGCCCGAAAGGACTCGACTTCTTTGGCGACTTTGATGATCGTGCGTGACGAGAAGGCTCTAGCTCCCCATGTCTGGGACGCCGCCGTCGTCTGGTGCATTTCGAGGCAGCACTGGAGCCGCCCTCGTCTTTTTCGATGATCGAGTATGACGTGCCGCCGCCACCACCAGAAATCGTCTATGTCGAGCGGCCTGTCCTGTATTTTGATGATGCCGACTTTGGTTATGCGCCGCCGCCGAACGGATCATGGCTGCCACTCGCCGCTTGATTGACTTTCCCGCAAGCGGCCGCGTCAAAAGCCGCTTAAGTGGAGACTATACGGGAATCTCCTTCAGTTTTAACACGATGTAAGAACTACCCGCTGCCGCGTTGGCGGAAACGGGTAGTTTGATTTGGCTTACATGGCCTTCTTGACGAATTCCGTAGTGTAGGTCTTCGACAGGTCGATCGTTTTTCCCTGTATATTCTTGGAGAATTCGGAGAGCACCGCAAGAACGGTCTTCGGCCCATCTTCCGGCATCACTCCATCAGCCGTAAACATCGCCTTGCCGTTTTCAAGCGCCTTTACGTAGCCCTCCTTGTCACCGACATAAAAGTCTTTCGGCATCTTGTCGGCGATCTCGGCGGCGGAATGGGTGTTGATGAAGCGCAGCGTCTTGACGAAAGCATTTGCGAGCTTTTGCACTTCTTCCTTGTGAGCATCGACCCAGGCCATGTCCATATAGAGTGAGGCGGCCGGATAGGTGCCACCGAGGACGGCCTTGGTGCCGGCCATGCTGCGCATGTCGATCAGAACCTTAGCTTCGCCGGTCTTTACCATGCGTGAGATCGTAGGTTCGGTGGTCATACCGGCTTGAATAGCGTCCTGCTGCATAGCGGCGATAAAGGTCTGGCCGGCGCCGACCGGGACGGAAGTGAATTCACCAAGCTTCAAACCGCTCTTGACTGCCAGATATTGCGTCAGGAAATTGGTGGAGGAGCCAAGCCCTGTGACGCCAAGGCTCTTGCCTTTGAAATCGGCAGGCGACTTGATCTCAGGATGTTTGCTGGACACCAGTTCCACCTCGCCGGGTGCCTGGCTGAACTGCACGACGGATTCGACGAATTTGCCCTTGCCCTGCAGGTCGATGCAGTGGTCATAGAAACCAACGACACCCTGGACAGCGCCGGCAAGCATTTCGTTTTCCGCATCAACGCCGGCGGGTTCGTTGACGAGCTCGACATTAAGGCCTTCGTCCTTGAAGTAGCCGAGGCCTTCCGCAAGCTTGGCCGGCAGATAGATCTGCTTTTCATAACCGCCCACCATGATCGAAATTTTTTCAGCGGCGTGGGCGGCTGTGGTGCCGAGACAGCTGGCCGCCATCGCGAGCGACAGGGCCGTGGAATAAATGAAAACGCGTGATGAACGCATGAAAGTCTCCTCCTGGACGGATATCGCCCGCCGCGCTCCCCGCGGCGTCCTCTACGAAATCCACATGCGAACGTAGCGGACCGAAGCTTTCAGCAAGCTTTCAGTTCAATAGTACAACAATGCACAGGTTGCACGCCCGCTCGCCTCCGCCGGTGGATCTTACAAAAGCGCAAGACCGCAGCGAAGCGTGGGTAAGTTTGCTGCGGCAATCGTACGACCTTTTCCATCATCGCACGGTCATAGAAAATATCTGGCTGACGGGCACCTCGGATGAGGCGCGGATTGGCTGTGGGCCTCAATTATTGCTCACCTCGCCGCTGCGCTGGTCCCCCTGTTTTATTGGAAGACGGACGTCCTTCGGCGAAGGACGATCGGCCAGTCATTTTCAAGCTGCAACGACCGAGGTCATTGAATCAAATATTCTACCAAGCGTTTCAGCTTCTCGTCAGCAAGTTGCGCTACTTAAAGGCTCAGCGGGCTTCGTGGAGCAGATGTATGCGGTGGTTTTTCGGGGGCATGCGACGACAAATCATATGTGCGGCTGTGATTTTCGCAGTCATTGCGTGCGGGAGCTATGCCGGCTTTCTGGCGGCAACCAACAACTTTCATGTCGTCATCGCCGATCAAGTCTACCGCTCCGCCCAGCCGTCTGCCGCTGAGATCGTCGCCTATAAGGCCAAGTATGGGATAAGGACGATCGTCAACTTGCGAGGCGCCAACCCTCAAGACAGTTGGTACCAGAATGAGCGTGCCGCGGCGCAAGGTGAGGGGATCATCCACATCGATTTCGGAATGTCGGCCCGTCAGGTTCAGTCCCCCGAGAAGATGAGGCGCTTGATAAAAATCCTTGCTGCTGCTCCGAAACCACTTCTTATTCATTGTCAGAGTGGTGCCGACCGCACCGGCCTTGCATCTGCTCTCTATTTGGCTGCAATTGCAAAAACGGACGAAGCGTCGGCGCAAGCGCAGCTCTCCATTCGGTATGGGCATTTCTCCGTCCCGGTCCTCAGCCAAGCCTATCCAATGGACCAGAGTTTCGAAAACATCGAAGGCTTGTTTGGAGATAGTGATACAGCGTGGGAGTTGCCGTCCGAACAGCCCTCCAACACAAATAACCGAATGGTAGGAGGGTAAAGGCTGCTCCGGCGCGGCTGCGTGAAGATCAACGAAAAAGCCCCCATCCGCGTCAGAGACAGGGGCTATAGTTACCATGCAGTGCTTTGTTTCAATCGTCAGTCGCGGGTGCGACCGATCGTTAATTTAGAACATAATCATGTCGTCAAAGATATACGCCACTTTGGTTACCGACGGTACCAAATCGGTCCTCAAACCAACCTTGAGCGGGCGGTGCTGGATTATGGGCTACAGGTGCGACCTCACGAGATACGCGCTACGCTCTTGAAATGGGGCGGCAAAAATCTGCGGCCCACTTATCGCGGTGATCGGGGTGTCCGCTAAACCTAGCCAAGGTCGAGATATTCAACGGAGCCGCCGCTAGCAGGTTGCCGTTGCCGCCACCGCCATTTCCGCCGGAGATGGTGTAGGCGGCGGTTTTCCGGAACTCGTAATTTTATTACGCATTTGTCCATGTAGGAACAAATGAAGCGAGTGGGCGTTTGAGAAACGGCGAGTCTAATCCTTACTCGCCTGCCGCTACTCTCACGGCGCGGCAAGAGAGCTGCTTTGGCGTTTCCCCTTTAACTCGTCAACAGCAGGCTCTTAAACACGGCAGGGACCGCGCTCCCATGGTTCCCTGCCGCGTTTTACTCATTGGTTGAAGAAAAAGATTCGAGCTTCTTCTGCTGCCGCTAAAAACGCGCGGCGCGCTTCCTGTGTTGAAATCTTGCCCTCATGAGCATCAATCAGCGCCTGTTCTGCGACGAGGAATGAGTTCCCGTTTTGGCTTCCGGGCCATTCCTCCAGCATATATTCGGCTGCTTTTTCGGTGCTGTTGATGGTAACATATCGACCAACCAAGCGCGTTTCGATCGTCACCGGCACGGTCCACCATTGCAGCGTCATCTTCGTATCCTCCCGATACTAAAACTATGATCGCTGAACGGGGTTCCAGAGCGTGTGGTGCGCTTTTTTGCCAGCGACACTCAGCCCAGCAGGAAGGGCAAGGAGATGATATTCGCCCAAGCCGACCTTGAGACGGTCGATCGCCATATCGCAGAATGCGAAGAAAAGGTGCTGGAGCAGGAGCAGAAACTTACTTTGCTTCGCATGAATGGCTTGGAAACCGAATTGGCAGAAAACATTCTGACAGCCTTTTACGAGACGCTGCTCATACACCACGCCAATCGCGATATGATCGCTTCTCACCTGGAGGGGCAGTGTGGTCGGCGTCGCGGTTTTCCCGAGTTTGACTGTGATCTCTGAAATTGCGGGAACAAATGAAGTGAATGGATGTTTCATGATAGGCGAGCATGTCCCTATGCTCGCCAGCCGCCTCGCGATGCGGCATGAGAGCAGCGCCGATCAGTAGTTGGCTCTCAAGCACGGCAGGGACCGCGCCATGCGTTCCCTGCCGCGTCCTTGTTGGACATAATATCTGAGCTTCTTTTTTTACTGACTGCCGCCAGAATTGAAAATAGCATAGGCGGCGTTTCGCTTGAACGAGCCGTATTCTGATATTCTACCGCGTCAATTCCAATGCGGTTGGGAGCGCGAATTCACCGGCGTCTATGACGCTCTGGATTTTCTCGAAAACGAATGGCCATTGGGAGATGAACAGCGCCATGGGCGCGCTGTGAGAGCTTGTCCCGGTGCGCTCGACCGAGCAAGGCTTTTCCGTTGTCATTTGTTTAACGCATCTTTCAACGCATTGGCCGGCTGGAAGGTCAGCTTCTTTGCCTGTGCCTTGATCGTCGCGCCGGTCCCCAGATTGCGTGCTTCACAGTCACCTCCATATAGCCGTACGGGCGTTCTGTTTGGATACGCACAACGCTTGCGTATCCTTCTGGATACCGTGAAGCTGATTGCAGGAAGCGGCGACTTCTCGTCTTTACGACGTAAATTCAATAGATTGCTTGCGCAGGGTGATCATCTTTCCGATGTCGCCGCAGGCCGCGGAATACGAATCTCGTCATAACCTGCTTCAATAAGCCGTTGCGCGGTTGCAATTCCTCCCTGAGCCTGCTCCCGTCACCACTACTACGCGTCGTACCATTCGCAGACCGTTCCCGGAGATTGGGATCGACGGGTGCTGGGCGGTACGTTTGCGAGTGATGCGGTCGGTCGCGCAACAGGATTCGCAAGCCTATCGCACTGACGGCTGCGAAATCTCTTGTTGCCTCGCCTGTATTTTCGGGAAGACGGCTTGACCTTATTCCCCGTATACGAAGACGCCATCCTCTCGCGCAGCCGCGATCATCGCACTTCGTGCTGCTTCGGTGCTAATTCGCCCCTCAACCGCGTCAAGAAGCGCTTGCTTTGCGCCTTCATAGGCCCTTCCGGTTTTCTCCTTCGGCCACTCGTTCAAAAGAAATCCCGCGGCACGTTCGGTGCTATTGATCCTGACCGCTCGACCCAAATGTCTTGTTTCGAGCATCAGGGGGTGGTCCCACCATTGTCTGTCCATAGCGATATCCCTCCGCAATCCGAACAAAGCACTGGGAGCTATGTTCCCGGAGAGGCGGCATAAGGAAAATCAAAACAGGAAGTCGCGGTTTCTTGGTCCTGCAGAGCGGCCGCACTCGCCGGTTCCGCAGTTGCGAACATTGCCGTAGTTGAGCTGCGAAGGGTTCGCCTGTGAAGTAGATTCCCGACCTTGCGACAATTACAACGGCTGCGAACTCAAGAGCGCCCTCGGGTCTAAATCCTCCAAGATCGGCACCTCTTTGCCTTCGATTCCATCAGCGCCGAACAAGCAAAGAACCCGCCACCGTATGGTGGCGGGAAATCTGTCTGGGAGGATCGCGCCGAGAACCAAGGCAAAAAGGGCGACGTTCAGTCTAGTGTAAGTGGCTTAGGGTACTTGATCTGAAAACGATACTTCCGGCCTCCGGTTCCGCGGCAAATTCTTGAAATTTAATAGCTGCAAATTACATCATTTTCAGTCGGAAAATCCAAAAGAGGAGGCAGGAAAGGAATGATCCGCAGGTATCTCAGCAAGCGTGATTTCGCGCTTGATTCAATTGATTTGGACACCTGTCAACGCGCCTTTGATGCCATTCTGCTGAAAAGGAACATCGAGCGCGAAAGTGAAGAAGGCGAGCTAGTGGCAGCAATGATCATCGAACTTTTCAGGGAAGGAGTTCATGATGAGCAACAGCTTGTCGATCTCGTCGGCATCAACGATCGCCATCGCCCTGCTAGGGGGTCGCGCACCAAACGGCGGCCCGCCTAGGGTCGGTTGATTTGCAAATGGCGCAGTGGAGAGACGCTCTCAATTCTTTGGGCTGTTCGTGACGGCTTGCCGATTGCGATACAATATAACGCAACCCGAATGGCGCTGATTGTGGATGCTTGAATGACCGGGTTGCCAAGGGGAGAGCTCGGCTATGGTACGCATGCCGACAGCAGGTATCCAGACGTTCCCGAGCGCAATGCCGCCAAAAATTCTCACGCCGTTGTCCACCACTCCTATCGAGCCGTCAATTGTGAGCCGGGGCCAGGGCTTGGCGCCCGCCTTGTTTATTCCGACTCCACGGAGCGGTAGAAGGCTCTCTGTAAGCATTTGCGAACGTTGTCCTAATAGCACCTGCGAACAAGGAACCATGCTTCGATTGCTCAGTTAGGAATTGATCTAGCGATTCCTACGGGAGAGCCGAAATGAACATTCAATCAGATGATCCAAGCCCTGCGGATCTGACGTCTCGAGATGCAGACGATCGCCCAGGCATAGGAGCGGGGACGAGCCAGAACCCGAATACGGACGGTTCGGGAGAAGCAATCCGGCAGAATTTACAGGAGCTACGGCAGTTTACCGATGAGCAAACAGAGAAAGCGAAAACCGCCGTCAGCGACGCGGCCGAAGATAAGAAGAATCTTGCTGCACGCCAACTCGACGGTATCGCATCGGCATTCGAAAAAATCGGAGCCGAACTCGAACGATCGAACCAACAGGCCGTCGGCCG
The DNA here is from genome assembly GCF_029714265.1 of Rhizobium sp. CB3171. NCBI lineage: Bacteria > Pseudomonadati > Pseudomonadota > Alphaproteobacteria > Hyphomicrobiales > Rhizobiaceae > Rhizobium > Rhizobium sp. CB3171. The sequence goes on from NZ_CP121653.1 coordinate 445,674, forward strand.
ATACACCAAGCAAATTGGTGGTTCCCTTCAGAATTTCGCGCACGACATGGAGGGTCGTGATCTTGGGGAAATCGCGGGCATGGTTGAAGACTTCGGGCGGAGGCAGCCGCTTGCCTTTCTCGGCATCGCGGCGATTGCCGGCCTGACAGCCAGCCGGCTGCTCACGGCCTCAGCCCACCGTCGGAACAGCCCGACGGATTCCCGGACCTCGACTCCTTCAATGCCTGCAGGTGTCGAGCCCCTCAAAAACGGGTAGTACCAGAAGGATCGCGACAATGGCAAATCATTGGGATGACCGCTCTCTGACCGAACTCATGGCCGGCCTAGTGACCGATATAACCGGGCTCTTTCGCAAGGAAATCGACCTGGCGAAGGCGGAGGCATCGGAGAACCTGAACCGCGCGCTGGGAGGCATCGAAACCCTGCTCATTGGCGTCATATTCGCAATCGGTGCCATCGGCGTGTTGTTGGCCGCGGCCGTCAAAGGCCTAGCCGCTTTTCTCGTCGCACGGAACATAGCTGAGCCGAATGCCGACACGCTTTCGGCGCTTATTGTCGGCGTCATCGTCGCGGGCCTTGCCTGGGCAATGGTAGCGCGCGGGATTTCCACGCTGCGTGGCAGCAACCTAAAGCTGGATAGAACGGCGACGTCGCTGCGGCGGGACGTGGACGTCGTAAAGGAGAGAGTGCAATGAACGACAATTCTCACTCCCACTCGGCTGCCGAGCTGCAGCGAGAGATCGAGGCGGATCGGCAGAGGATCGAGGAAAAGCTCCATGCCATCGAGGAGCGCATGTCCCCCGGCCAACTCGTAGACGAACTGCTCGATTACGCGAGGGAGAGCGGCGGCGCTGAATATGTCAATAATCTCGGCAAGGCGGTTAGGACCAACCCTATTCCCGTCACTTTGCTGGGGGTGAGCCTCGCCTGGCTGTTCGCCAATCCTGGCGTCCGCACCGAGCGGCGTGACGCCGAGGAGGAATACCCTCTGGCGATCGTGACGGGCGCCATAAGACGTATGGGTCCCATAGAGGTAAGCTTTGGCGAACGGTATAGCAACTTCACGGATGAAGAGGGTAATCGTTTCAGGGCGATGACGGACGCCGCCGGCCGACGGGCCGGCCACTTTGTCGATCAGAGCGGGAAAGCTTATCGCGGTTTTACCGACGCGACCGGCAAACAGATCCAGGACATTCGTGACGAGGCTGGCGCCTTGTTCGATGAGGCTTCCGGCTGGGCGTCTGACACTTGGCGGCAGCTCAATACCTCTGCCGATCGGCTGAAAGAGTCGATTGCGCAAGCCGGAAATTCCGTTGCTGGCAGTGTCCAAGGTGCAGCGCAATCGTTTGAGAATCAAAGCAGGCAGCTTAGCGAAGCTATTCTCAGGCGTTTTCGCGATCAGCCGCTCGTCGGCGGTGCGCTTGCATTTGCGGTCGGCGCAGCGATTGGAGCGGCGCTACCTTATACGGAGTTCGAGGACAATGCCGTGGGCGAAGTTTCTGACCAGCTACGCAGGGATATCACCTCAAGGACGACTGAAGCGGCCAGCGAAGCAATCGGAACTGCACGAGAGGTCCTAGACAAGGTGGGAGACACCAGCGCAAAATACGATCCCGCGTAAATTGGGGTGTCAAAAAGCAGAAGATTGGGCTTCTCCCCCACGACTGTTTGTTTCGTACCGCAGCAGTATTACCTGCTAGCGATGAGTTCAGCCGTTTCGCTAGGCGGCTGACCTGCCCGACGTGGCCCGTCGAAGGGCTGATAGCTATTGTCCTCTCGACGATAGGACGACGTATAGCGGCTTGGACACCAATCGGCTGGTTGTGCAGATATCGATGATCCGGCCCCGGCGCCTTCGTCCATAGAAAAAGCGGCCCACGGATCTACCTGCGGAAAAGCTCATGTTCATAGAGTTCTTGTTTTAAGCTCGGCGACGGAGCAACTGAGTTTCAGATGGTAGAGATCCGTCAGATCGAGCTTGTCCCATGGCACGATATGGCCGCTTGGCCGCTCCTTGAAGCCGAAGGGACGCAGGATGGTATGACCGATCGTCGTTGCCGATAGTCTTTCGAACAATCCAAGAGCGCCCAGGTGATATTCGACAACGACGAAATCTTCTCCATCGGCTGCCGCCTTGATTTCCTCCAATCGCCCGACCGGCCGATCATTTGTGTCGTGAACCTGCATTCCAAGCAGGAGTTCCAGGTGGATCTCCGTCACGACAGTCCTCCCGGAATGTAGCGAAGGATATGTTGCCTCAGCCATTCCTGCGATTGTTCGAGCGGCGTTTCGCTTTTGTCGACATCGGCTTCGATATCGACGCCGACATCCGTGATTTTTGACCATGGGATCCGATAGGGATGCTGACCTTCGACCGCTCGCGATGTCGTGGAAAAGGCGAGCATCCAACGATACAGCCGTTGGCTCAGCCTTCGGATCCGCGTTGAGGTCCCCATTTCGATGAAGGCAACCTTGGGCTGGCTGCCATTTTCTGCGGTGAGCACGATCCCGTCGACTTTTCCGATACGAGTCTGCCGACGGTCGACGACCTGCTTATCCAGAACATCGCGAACAAGATACATGTCAGCCTCCGAGGATTTCCAGGGGTGTGGTTACAATCGAAAGTACGAATGCCATCGCGACGATGAAGACGACGGCAGCGTTGCCGACCCACCCATTTCTGTGTTCTCCCACGTAAATCGGGTCGTTCATCAAGATGAGGAAAGGAACCACGCCGAACGGCAGGCTGATGGCGGTTATCGCCATCGAGAAGATGGTGAGTTTCAGCGGATCGATGCCGACGGCTATCGGGATCATGGCAATCAGAAGCGAAGCCGTATAGACGAGGCAGAATGCCGGGTTATCTTTCGGTTTTGCGTCTTCCGACCAATTCCACCCGAAGCCCTGCGCAACCTGATAGGCCTGCGCAAGGCCCACTTCGAGGGTCGCGCCCAAGCAGGTGATCCCGAGTGACGTTGCAAAGAGATAAAGCCCCCATTTTCCGAAGGCGGGAGTGAGGATCATGGCAATCTGCTCATATCCTTCGATGTCTTCGATCCCTCCAGCGGGATAGATCATCGCAGCCAGTATCATGATGGCGGCGGTGATAATCGCGCCGAAGCTCATGCCGATGATTGCGATCGCGCGGTTGGCGCCGAAGTAGCTCTTGTCCCACTTATCTTCGATGGCGCCCGAAGAATAGAAGTAGAGGAGATAGGGAGAGATGAGGGCGCCCAATATTCCGACGACGATGAAGCTATAGTGCAGCGGATCTTCGCGGGGCAATGTCGGCACCATGCCTTTCGCGACTTCGTCCCATGGTGGCCTCATGACGAAGACTGCAACGACGAATGACAGAGCTATCAGCCCCAAAGACGATATGCCGTTCTCAATCAGGCCGAACGTGCCTCGCCAGAGCAACAGCCAGACAGCAAATGTCACCGGCAACGACCACCATTGAAATTTCACTCCGGTCAGAAACTGCAGTGCAAGCGATACGCCCCCGATTTCGGCGGCAAGAACGAGAAGATTGACGATAAATGCTATGGCTACCGTCAGAAGAAAAATGTTGGAGCCGAAGCGGGCTCGAATTCCGTCGGCGATCGTATAATGGCTCGCAATTGCGAACCGCCCCGACATTTCGACGAGGAAAATCACGCAGATCGTCCCGAGCATGATGGCCCACAGAGGGGTGAAACCATAAGCCGCCCCCGCCTGACTTGCCGTTGCGATATTCCCCGTTTCAAGAAAGCCGCCGATGCTCGTGACGACACCAAGCGATATCTGCAGCAGCTTTTTCATTGTGCTGTTCCGGCGCTTGCTTTCAACTCAGCTTCGACGCCTCGCAAATCCTCGAGATGCTGCGAAACCGTACCTATTCGGTCATTGACGATGTCGTCATGCGTGGCACCGATAATCGTGTTCAACCGGCCAGCCAGTGCGGTCAAGTCCTGGGGAGAGGTCGGAAGCTCCTTCGACAGGCTGCCGATCTCCTTTCCGCATCGCTCCATGGTGAGTGCTGTAAAGCTTTTCGACACAAGCATTTTTGCTCGTCCGTCCAGGGCCATGTCCGCCGTCGCAGTCCAGGAGAGCAACGCACGAATTTGGCGTTTGGTCTGCTGTTCATCCGAGCAAGCGGTCATACTCACAAGCAGCAGGGTGATGATGAAAAGCTTCAACACAGTGGCCTCACGGAATGCCCAAGCTCGATCTCCGTAATATAATCGAATGGCGGCTGTAGGGTTCCCGATGCCATGTGCTGAAGCCTCTCGATCCGTGAGAATTCAAGCCCTGTGGCCTGCGGAGGGATCGATGAAGAAACGTGATGCCGATGAAGATTCAGGGATCTCCGTGTCCTTTCGGAACCGTGAGTTCTGAACCTACGCGGGCAGTTCATCCTCGCGCGCGACGGCCCTGGAATTCTGACGAAATCTTCGAAGGACTAGGAACCAATCGGCACCAGACGCTTTGCTCAAATAGGTGCGGATTGAATGTTTGAAGGACGGCCCACCTCATCACAACAGAGTTCAGCGGCAGCAGATAACAAATGTCCAGATCGGATAATCCTGGTAACAACGATGCGGCCGAAATCCGCAAGGACGCGAGGGGCCAATATCGCCGGCTCGTTAAGAAAAGCCGCAACAACGGCGTCGCTAGCGCCAAACCGAAGGTCATTACTGGATCGGCCGACGCAACGGTGAACAAGAGGCCGCCTGCCGAGAAGAAACCGGAAAAGGACTGGGATCTGAACTACGATCCCGCGGATATGAACGAAGGCAAATATCGAGGCTAAATCGCTATTTATTTCGAGCGGGAACCTAAGACAGGGACGTTGGTTTGATAGGTGGATCGCGTAGATTTAGTCCCTTCCTGCCAGCCCTGTTGCCACCTGCGCGGTCCACCCTCTTCCTTTTGCGGGGTCGTACTTCGCGCTGAAACCATGCGCATCATATCCGCGCGCATGGACGACGCGTTCGGGAATGCGCTCGTGATCGAAATGGAAGAGTTTTTCGCTTAAATGAGAGTCTTCGATAAGAGCAGGACCACGTGCCCCGACCCGCAGGCTGTTCTGATCATCGGCAACTGGACCGCCCTGAGCAGTCGTCAAGACCGGTTGCCAATCTTCCGCAAATTGATGAAGTTCGCCTCCTTCATCTCGAAAAAGTTTTTGGTCATGAACTGTGGCGACAGCACGTCCGGCGGCCTTAGAGGTCCTCTTGGCCATGGTGTTATCCCGTAAGGTAATATGTGAAGCAGCTACGTGGAAAAGCCGCTCGTCGAGCGGCTTTTTGTGAGACCTGCGTTGGTCTCAGGCGGCCTTGCCTTTAGGATTGGCCGCGGACTGCGCAAGTTGCGTCAGCTTTTTGTCCGTGGCCTCTTCTTCAGCCAGGCTCGCTTGCAGGAGCGGCACGGCGTCCTTGAGGCCAAGCTGCTTGGCCCATGCGATCAATGTGCCGTAGCGCGCGATCTCATAATGTTCGACCGCCTGTGCCGAAGAGATGAGCCCAGCGTCGAGAGCCTTCGTGCCCTTATACTCTTCCATGATCTCTTCACCTTCGGCGATGATGCCCTGGATCGCTTCGCAGGTTTTGCCGCGGGCTGGCTTGCCCAAAAGTTCGAACACTTGATCAAGGCGTTCGATCTGGGCCTGCGTCTCGTCACGATGCTTCATGAATCCTGCCTTGCCTTCCTCGAGCTGGGCGGCCCGGGCCATTTTCGGCAAAGCCTTCAGGATTTGTTTTTCGGCAAAATAGATGTCCTTAACGGTATCAAGGAATAAGTCGTTCAGCGTCTTCTCTGTAGCCATTAGATCCTCCTGGCGCCTGATTGCGTCGTCACCGAACATGGAAAGCACCTGAATGTTCCGGGAGGTGTCTCGGGTCAGAGCGTTGCAAGCTGTTGGCAGAGGGCGCTCGCATGTGACGGAGCGCCTTCGGTTGGCGTCAAACTGTGCGGCGGTCCGTGACCAGCAGGTCTTCCTCCTCGTCGCGTTGCTTTCCACCGAGAGCGGCGGCCGCCGCGGCGATGAACGCCCCGATCACAAGCGAGAGCGATCCAAGGAGCGCTGTTGTTGCAGCCGCCTTCCTTGCCTTGTCGGTGGCGGCCTGAACGGCGACCTTGGCATCATTGATCTGCTTCAGGACGGTATCGACCCGAGCACGGGCATCTGTTTCGGACAGGCCCGTCCGTGCGGAAACGATGCCGGCAATATATGCCTTATCGCCATCCGGAATTCCTCCATTTGCAGCACCTTGAAGCAGGATGCGGGAAACTTCTGTGGCCGCCGCTCCGTCGTCGTTGCGCGCCCGGTCGCCTGCGCGTTGTGGCCGAAGCAATGCATCGGTAAAGTAGGCGGTAGAGAGGTCCGCGCCCTCCTTCGAAGCGGCCGTCGTCGCACCCACGACACCGGCGGTACTAGCGACGCTGCCGACGGCACTCGCGCCGGTACCGGCAAGCGATGTCAGCGACGATGCCAGGAATCCGGCAACGAACACGGTGGCCAAGGCCCAACTGAGGAAACCGTGCGCGGTGTCGCGAAAGAATACCTCGTCCGTATGGACTGCTGTCCATTTCGTGCGCAGCCGTCCAGTCAGATAGCCGCCGAGAGCGGAGGACAGCCATTGGACGACCACGAGCCAGATCGCCGCTGTCGCGCCAATAGTGGCTGCGGAACTACTCTCGCCGGACCACGGCGATACCATTGTCAGACCCAATCCCGATCCGAGAAGCAGGAGGATGAGCGTGACACCCGTCGCCGCAACGGCGCCGCCAATAATCGGCCCCCAGGCGAGGGCGGACCTGGAGGATTCGATTGGTAGGATATCCGTCGACGTATCTTCGCGTGGAGACATGACAGCCTCCTAACGCATGAACAGAACAAGTAGGATGACGATCGGCAACGGTATGCCGAGAAGCCAGAGTAGGATGCCGCGACCCATTTGAAAAACCTCCACAAAGATTTGCGGAAATCCCAACTCTGAGGGTTGTGTTTTGTTCCTGCACCCTTTGGCGGTGACCTGTAATCGTCATCAGGCTGGAGTAAACATGATGAGCGTAGCACAGCCGCCGAAGCGCCGGTTTTTCACTGTCGCGGCCTACATCGAGAGACCCACCGGCAAGCCTTACATGCTCATCGATCTCTAGCGGTGGTCTCGGCTGAGGCCATTACCATCGGCTGTCATCGCCGACAGGGAACAGAAGAGCTTGTCGTTGGTTCTTTGTGGGAATTAAGGATCTTCATCATGGCTACGCAACCGAGAAACGAACCACGGAAAACATCCGGCAAACCTGCAGCAGGCGGATGGGGTTCAGCAAAGTCGGTGAGTAGGATCCTTCTTCGGGAGCATATCCCGATATCAGGCCCATCCCTGTTGGCGCATCAGAACAAGCCCGACGGTTACATGTGCGTCAGTTGCGCGTGGGGCAAGCCTGCCAAGCCCCATCCGTTGGAGTTCTGCGAAAACGGCGCCAAGGCCACCAGTTGGGAAGTCACACACCGAAGGGCCGATCGCGCCTTTTTCGCAGCCCATACGCTCGGCGAGCTGGAAACCTGGCCCGATCATGATCTCGAAGAGCAGGGACGATTGACGCATCCCATGCGTTGGGACGCTGAAAAGGATAAATATATACCCGTCATCTGGCAGGACGCTTTCGAAGAGATCGGCCGCGAATTGAGGGCGATATCCCCGGACCAGGTCGATTTCTATACGTCCGGTCGCGCATCGCTCGAAACCTCGTACATGTACCAATTGTTCGCCCGCATGTTCGGCAGCAACCATCTGCCGGATTCATCGAACATGTGCCATGAAGGCTCGTCCGCAGCACTGCCGGAAAGCATCGGCGCATCCATCGGCACGGCCATTCTGTCCGATTTCCAGAATTGCGACTGCATCTTCTACCTTGGACAGAACGTTGGCACGTCCTCGCCGAGAATGCTTCACGACCTGCAAGATGCCGTCAACAGAGGCGCCAAGATCGTCACCTTCAACCCACTTCGCGAGCCTGGGCTGGAGCGCTTCGTCAATCCCCAGATGCCCGGTCAGATGCTCACGGGCAAGGAAACGCTGATCTCGTCGGAATATTATCAAGTCAGGAATGGCGGTGATATCGCGGCACTTTTCGGCGTCTGCAAGGCACTGATCGAGGCCGACGATGCGCTCAAGGCATCCGGGACCAGCAAGGTTACGGGAATCGATGCGATCCCGGACGATCCTTCCGACGCGGGAACGGTAGCCTTTGCCGCAGCGATGGCCGCCGCCGACAAGAAACATGTCCTCGATCACGATTTCATCCAGCAGCATACCGCGGGTTTCGAGGAATTCGCTGCTGCCGCGCGAAACCACGATTGGGCCGAACTGGAGCGCGTCTCCGGCTTGACGCGAGCGCAGATGCGGCAGGCTGCCTCGACATACGCCAACTCGAATGCAGTTCTGATGGTCTACGGCATGGGTCTAACGCAGCATCTCATGGGCGTTCAGAATGTGCAGATGGTCGTCAATCTTGCGCTTCTGCGCGGAAACATCGGCAAGCCGGGAGCCAATATCTGCGCGGTGCGCGGCCATTCGAATGTTCAGGGCCAGCGCACGGTCGGCATCACCGAAAAGCCGGGTCTCGTGCCGCTGGACAAGCTGGCCGCGCTTTACCAGTTTGAACCGCCGGATTGGATCGGCCACACCACGGTCGAGACTTGCAAAGCGATCCTCAATGGCGAGGCTCGGGCGTTTATCGGTCTCGGCGGAAATTTTCTGCGGGCTATCCCCGAGACTGCGGCAATGGAGAGTGCGTGGCGGAACCTCCGCCTGACCGTCCAGATCGCCACCAAGCTCAATCGCAGCCATGTCATTCACGGCAAAATCGCCTATCTCCTGCCATGTCTTGGTCGGATCGAGATCGACGAGCAGGCGAGCGGACCACAGGCCGTCTCGGTGGAAAGCTCGGTCGCACATTTTCATGGTTCGCGCGGAAGAGCCCGGCCGGCCAGTCCGCAATTGCTTTCGGAGCCGGCGATCATCGCCGGCATGGCAAAAGCGACGCTGACGAAAGGGGTCGTGCCATGGGACCGTTGGGTTGACGACTATTCGACGATCCGCGATGCCATCGAGCAAACTTATCCGGAGACGTTCAAGGACTTCAACAAGCGCATGTTCCATCCCGGCGGCATTCCAAGACCGCTGCCGGCGCGGGAGCGCAAGTGGGTCACCCGCAACGGCAAGGCCAATTTCATCACGCCCGACCGCCTGTTTCCGGAGTTTGCTCTCCACGCGCAGGGTGATGATGTCCTTCATCTCGCCACCTTGCGTTCCAACGACCAGTTCAACACGACGATTTATGGCTTTAGCGACCGCTATCGCGGCGTCGAGGGAACGAGGCGGGTTGTCTTCGTCAATAAAGCCGACATAACGCGCCTCGGTTTCCGCAACGGCGAAGCCGTCGATCTGGTGACGGCGATCGATGAAGAGACGGAGCGCAGGGTTTCGGGCTTCACTATCGTTGCCTATGAGATTCCGGAAGGATGTTGCGGTGCCTACTATCCCGAAGCCAATCCGCTGTTTCCATTGGATCATCATGACGCCAAGTCGAAGACTCCGTCCTACAAGCTGTTGCCGGTGCGCCTTATGCGTTCCGGTGCCGTGCCCGCGAATTGAAGCCTGCACAGGTTGGAACATCGAACATGGCGTGGGTGGTCAGCAGAGAATTCCTTGATCGCGCGTTCCTGATCGCTGCTTTTCTGGTGGCCCTCGGCGCGGCCGCCTTGATCGGCGATACGCGCGAAGCACGGCAATATCGAACGGATCCCCCGGTAGGGGCCGCGCTGGATGAGCTGCGCCTGCTGCCGAACGGCATCAGCGGCACTCCCCCTGAAATCTACTTCGCCCTCGGCAAGCCTTACGAGAAAACCGCTTATGACCTCAGCCAGGGTAAACGCCTTTATTCCTGGTTCGGCTGTGAGACGTGCCACGGAGACGGGCGCGGCGCGGCCGGTCCCTCTTTCCTCGACGGATGGTGGCTCTATGGCCCGGAGATGGTGTCGATCGCAGCCTCCATCCGCAACGGCAGACCCCACGAAATGCCGGCCTTTCGCGATAAGATGACGATCGATGAGATCTGGCAGCTCGCCGGCTATATCCACACAGTCGGTGCATACAAGGTAAAGACCACCGCGCCGAGCCGAAACGACGACAAACATACGCGCCCGGCGGAAAATCGCGCGCCGGCGGCAATCCTATTCGAAGAAGGTCCTGCCGGGATGAACGCCGCGCAGGGGCCGTCACCTTGAAACCGGGTGTTGCCGTTTTCGTGCTTCTGGCGGCAATCCTGATTGCAGGATGTAACGGCGCGCAGTCGGCCTTGAATGCCGAGGGTGCCGCGGCCGTTCAGCTTAAGCACTTGATCATCGCGATCGTGATCGTCTGCTCCGCGGTGTGGGCGCTGGTCATGATCGTTCTGATCCTGGCATTGTTGCGATCGAGGACGCAGCGGCAAAGTCCAAGCGCCGCGAGCGAGCGGCGGATGGGAACGTTGGTGACCGCAGCGGTTGCAGCAACCGTGCTCATCATCGCCGGCCTGACGATCGCGAGCTTCTATGGAACCCGCGGTCTCGGCATGGCTGAGGATGCCGGCGTCACGATCAAAGTGCGCGGCCAGCAATGGTGGTGGCAATTCATCTACGACGATGCCGATCCGGCCAAGACGTTCCAGACGGCCAATGAGATGCATATTCCCGTCGGCGTAGATATTCGCATTGAGCTCGAAAGCACCGATGTCATTCATTCCTTCTGGGTACCGAGCCTCGCCGGCAAGCGCGACCTCATTCCCGGCCGACAGAACACCATAATTATTCGAGCGGATCGTCCAGGCGTCTATCGCGGTCAATGCGCGGAGTTCTGCGGACTTCAGCACAGTCACATGGCGCTGTTTGTCATTGCCGAGGACGTGGCCGATTATCAGCGCTGGGCTGCCGCACAGCGCGGCAACAGCGCATCGCCGCCGGATCCGGAAGCGATTGCCGGCAAGGCCCTCTTCATGCGCAAGCCCTGCGCCTTCTGTCATACCATCCGCGGTACCGACGCATCGGGAACGACGGGGCCGGACTTGACCCATCTCGGCAGTCGGCAAACGATTGCGGCGGGCCTGCTGGACAATACACGCGGCTCGCTCGCCGCATGGATCGCCGATCCTCAGACGCTGAAACCAGGAAACAACATGCCGATGGTTCTCCTCTCGAGCGACGAACTGCGGCAGCTTTCCGCCTATATGGAAAGCCTCAGATGACGAAGGACGCCAAATCAGCTGTACCGACGGATTTGATGTTCGACGATGACGAGCTCGAACGACGGCTGACACAAACCTGGATGACGGGGGCCGGCGTCTGGGGCGCCCTCACGACAGTCGATCACAAGATCATCGGCCGCCGCTACATCACGACCGCATTCGTATTTCTCGCCATGGGCGGTCTCCTGGCGCTCGCGATGCGGCTGCAACTGGCGCAGCCGGAAGCGCGTTTTATCGGCCCGGATCGCTACAACCAGATTTTCACGATGCATGGCGCGAACATGATGTTCCTATTTGCGGTGCCAGTCATGGAAGCCATGGCGGTCTATCTGGTGCCGCTCATGGTTGGCACCCGCAATATTGCCTTTCCGCGCTTGAACGCCTTTTCCTATTGGATCTTTCTAGCCGGCGGATTGCTATTATGGACCTCGTTTGCTCTGGATACCGCGCCCGACGTCGGATGGTTTGCCTACGTGCCCTTATCCGGGCCGCAATATGGCGTCGGCAAGCGCGCCGACCTTTGGGCGCAGATGATCACTTTCACGGAAGTTTCGGCATTGGCCGTTGCGGTGGAACTTGTCGTCACCGTCTTCAAGCAGCGGGCGCCCGGCATGGCGCTGGACCGCATCCCGCTGTTCGTCTGGTCGATGGTCGTCACAGCCTTCCTCGTCATCATGGCTATGCCGGCGATCATGCTCGCCAGCTCATCGCTCATCCTGGACCGTCTGGTCGAAACGCAGTTTTTCAATCCCGCTGAGGGCGGTGACGTACTGCTATGGCAGCATCTGTTCTGGTTCTTCGGGCATCCGGAAGTCTACATCATCTTCCTGCCGGCCGTCGGCATGGTATCGACGATAACAGCGACTTTTTCGCGCCGCCCCGTGTTCGGGTATCTTCCGTTGGTGATGGCGCTGATCGCTACCGGGATTCTGGCATTTGGCCTTTGGGTGCATCACATGTTCGTCGTCGGGCTGCCGCGGCTCGGCGAGAGCTTCTTCACCGCCTCCAGCATGGCGATCGCCATCCCCGCCGGGGTGCAGATATTTTGCTGGCTTGCGACGCTGTGGGGCGGGCAACCCGTGTTGAAAACGCCGATGCTGTTCGTCCTCGGTTTCATCGTTACCTTCGTCATCGGCGGACTGACCGGCGTCATGGTCGCCTCCGTGCCGTTCGATACCCAGGTGCATGACACCTATTTCGTCGTCGCGCATTTCCATTACGTCCTGGTCGGCGGCGCCCTCTTCCCCTTGCTCGGCGCCATTTATTATTGGTTCCCCAAGATGACCGGCCGGATGATGAGCGAGACGCTCGGCCGCTGGGCCTTCGGGCTGCTTTTCGCCGGCTTCAACCTAACCTTCTTCCCAATGCATATTCTGGGCCTCGAGGGCATGCCGCGGCGCATCTACACCTATCAGCCGGAAATGCCTTGGGCCGGCATGAATATGTTCGTCAGCCTGAGCGCCGTCGTCCTCGCGCTGGGGTTCCTCGTCTTTTTCATCGATGTCATCCGCAGCGCTCGATCGGGTCCGATCGCCGGCGAGAATCCGTGGGGCGCGTCGACGCTCGAATGGGCGATCCCGTCGCCGCCGCCTTGTTTTAACTTCCGCCGCATTCCGGTGGTCGGCGATCGCGACCCGTTGTGGACGCAGCCCGATGAGCTTGCGGTTGCGACCGGGCTGCGCACCGACCGGCGTGAATTGATCGTCAGCAGCGTTGTTGAGGCACAGCCGGAAGCCAACGAATCCTCGCCGCGAAATTCGATCTGGCCGCTATGGGCGGCTCTTGCCACCACGGTGATGCTGATTTGGTCGATCTTCTCGCCATGGGCTGTCGTATGGGGATCAATTCCCATCGGCATCACGTTAATCGGTTGGTTCTGGCCCAAACAGACGCCGGAGGACGAATCGTGAAGGAACGCATCGTACTCGACGTTTCAAAGTTGCCGCCCCATGGTATGGGCACGGCAAGCCCGACCTGGTGGGGAACCTGCGCCTTCATGCTCATTGAAGGTTCCGGCTTCGCTTTGGCCATCGCAGTCTATTTCTATCTGATGAGCATCGCGCCGCAATGGCCTATCAATGCGCCCGCGCCCGGCCTCATCCCCGGAACAGCGTTGACGGCCATCTTGTTGGCGAGCGTCGTGCCGAACATTCTTTTATCCCGCTGCGCGCGGCAAAGAAATCTGCGCAAGGTGCGGATCGGGCTCGTCATTATGTCGGTGCTCGGGGCAATACCACTGATCTTGCGCGCTTTCGAATTCACCGTCCTCCATGTGCGCTGGGATGACAATGCCTACGGCTCGATCATATGGACACTGCTGGGCCTTCATTCGACCCACATCATTACAGACCTCATCGATACACTGGTGCTGACCTGCCTGATGTTTACGAGGCATGCCGACAACCCGCGCCGCTTCGGCGACGTCGAGGATAATGCGATGTACTGGAACTTTGTCGTGGTGGCTTGGATTCCCCTATATACATGCATCTACTGGGTGCCACGCCTATGATGACCGCAGCGGCAAAATACGGCGGATTGATCTTTGCTCCCCTTGTTTGGGCGATCAACACCCAGCTCGGCCAAATCCTCCCCTATGTCGATTGCAGCCGTCGCATGCACTGGTCGCTTATCGCATCTTCCGTGACCATCCTTCTTGCGGTGGCGAGTTCGTTAGCACCGCAGATCGGTTCGAAGCCGGAGGAGGCGCGAACGGGGCTGTTCATCCGCCATCTCAGCGTCTTGGTAGGGCTCGTCTTCGCCTTCGCGCTTGTTCTGCAAGGGGGAGCCGCATGGCTCTTGAACGCATGCGAACACTAGGCGCTTTGATATTTCTGCTGATGATGGCGCGGCAGGCGGCAGCGCACGGCGCGGAAGCGCATTTGTTTCATTCGATCTGGACAATCGATCCGTGGATCGGAACGCCGTTAGCGATCATCGCTTTTCTTTATGGCCGGGGTTCCTGGAAATTGTGGCGGCGCACCGGAAGGAGCCGGTCCGTTATGGCGAAACGCGCCATTTGCTATTGGGCAGGCTGGCTGACGCTTGCGGGCGCACTGCTGTCGCCGCTGCACTGGCTCGGAGAGCAAGTTTTTACTTTTCACATGATCGAGCACGAAATCATCATGGCGGTCTCCGCTCCGATGATTGTCATCGCGCGGCCTGCGGGTTTGTTCCTATGGGGCATGCCGGACCAACTGAGGCGCTGGACGGGCAGAGCGATGCGGCGAGGCACGGTGCGATCAGTCTGGCGCTGGCTGAGCGGCGGAACCAATGCCACTCTGCTGCATGCCGTCGCCATATGGGCTTGGCACGCGCCGGCCCTTTTCGATGCCGCCGTCGACGACGTCGCACTGCATCGTCTGCAGCATCTGAGCTTCTTCGCCACTGCCGTGCTGTTCTGGTGGTCGGTCTTCTGGTGCAGCAATCATGGCGTCGCTGCGTGGCATCTTTTCCTGACCATGCTGCACACGGGCGCGCTCGGCGCCCTGATGGCGCTGGCCCCCCGCGTTCTTTACGTCGAGCAGACGCATGCCGCGGCAACATGGGGACTCACGCCGCTGGAGGACCAGCAGCTCGCCGGCATGGTTATGTGGATTCCCGCCGGGACGATTTATGCCGGGGCGGCACTCGTATTGGCTGCGCTATGGATTGCCAACGCCGGCAGGGGAGTGGACCATGTTCAGCGCATCCGTCCTTTATAGAAATCGCAGCGTCTGGCTGGGCGCAGCAGCCATTGCATTGCTCTGCGCTCTGATCGGCACGAACATGGTAAAGAACTCGCAGCAGCGGCTACAGGCGGCGCGCCTGCTCACCCAGGGCGGCGACCCTTCCCGCGCACCGCCGATCTTTCGTCGATATGGCTGCACCGGATGTCACCAAATCCCCGGAATCGCGGGTGCGGACGGACAAGTGGGCGGCGCTTTGTCTGGGCTTCAAACGCGGGTCTATATCGCCGGCGTAGTCAACAATACCGGCGACAACCTCGTTCATTGGATTGTATCGCCGCAGACCTTCTCTCCCAATTCGGCGATGCCGAAAACGGGGATTTCGGAAGCGGAGGCGCGCGATCTTGCCGCCTATCTCTACATTCACTAATTCGTTCAAGGATGGGGCGTGGGACGAGCCGGCAGTGACTTGATGTAGCGTGCAATGGCGTCGCGATCGCTCTGCGGCAACATTGCCGTATTGGTCACGACCTCGGCCATGGACGAGCCGACGCGGCCGTGGTCCGGCGTGTTGCCGCTCTTCAACAATTCCGCGATATCGGCTTCGGACCAATGTCCGATCCGGCTTGGTGTAATGTTGGGAATAAAGCCCGTGCCCTCGGGATCGGTGCCGCCGGCAAACCGGGTTTCGGGCTTGATGGCACCGAAAAAATTGCGTGACGAATGGCATTCCGCGCAGTGGCCGATGGTCTCGACCAGGTAGCCGCCCCGAGACAGAACGGTATCGCCGCCGACCGATGCCTGCGTCTGCCCCTCATGGAAGAACAATAGCTTCCAGAAGCCCAAGACGCGGCGTATGCGGAACAGAAGAAACAGATCATGCGGGGGCGGATGGCCGGAAACCGGTGCCAACGTCTTCAGATAGGCCCGCAGATCCTTGATGTCCTCGAGCCGCATGCCGGTATAGCTTGGATAGGGAAACACCGGATAATAGTGCCGACGTTGCGGCGAAACCCCGCCGATCATGGCGTTGGCGAGATCAACCGTGCTCCATCTTCCGATGCCATCAACGGGGTCGGATGAGATATTGGGAGCGCGAAACGTGCCGAAGGGCGCTGCGAGCGCGATGCCACCGCCCAATCGCAGTCTGTCCTGCTGGCCCGGGGTGGCGTGACAGGACGCGCAGTCGCCGGCAGCAAAAATAAGCTGCCCCCGAGCCGGATCACCATTGCCTTCAAGGCGCGGATCATTTTGAGTGAAAGGTACGGTGGGTTCCGTCACGAACCAGATCGCAGTGGCCGTCAATGCTGCGGCCAGGCACAGCCAAACTAGAATGCGCATAGCCCTCTCGACCGACACGCCGGGCCTGAGTGAAGTCGCCTCCCATAGAACTGACGAAAGGGCCATTCGTTCCACTCTAAAGGCTGGCGGTAGCTCCTCCTTCCTATGGCAACAGAAGCTTCTGGGTGGCGAGATCGACGTCGAGCTATTTTGTCGTTGCCTGTTCTTCGCCCGCTTATCGGGAACAAACGCTGACTGCAGCGGTTTGATGTGGCTAGGTAGCCACACTTTGCCAAAGGTGCTGCATTGGTCAACTTGGTCAAAGGCTACTGGTTGTCGAAAAGCAACCGCGCGTTTTACTTAGGAATTTGGCGGGGCCCATGAACAAGTACGAACCCCATCTTGCACGTCTCGCAGCCTATGCGGAAATAATGATGAATGGCGAGATGGCTGAACAATTCGGCGCAATCTGTTCACGTCTCGGCGCCGACGGAACTATCGAAGTTCTTCTCATTACCACGCGCGAAACGCATCGTTGGACTATTCCCAAGGGATGGCCGATCAAAGGTTTGAAGCCGAACGAGGTTGCGGAGCGCGAGGCTTGGGAAGAGGCTGGTGTCAAAGGCAAGGCCGAGAAAAAACCATTTGGTTACTACACCTATTTGAAGATCTTCGATTCGGAAAACGCCACCCCATCTATGGTCGAGGTTCATCTTCTACGAGTCCAGAAGCTATGTGCCAAATTTCCGGAACGTAAAGAACGCACCACAGAATGGTTCTCGCCTTTGGAAGCTGCCAAAAGAGTGCAGGAGCCCGAATTGAAGGGCCTGCTGGTGCGCTTGATGCATTTTCCGATCGAAAACGTCGTGGCCGAAATGGACAGGAGAAAAAGCCGTTCGTGATCCCTACCATCCCTGTCCACGCCAAGACGCAGACCGCTTTGCGGGCGCAGCGGTGCGAAAAGCCGGCTTCAAATTGGATCATGGATAGCAATGCTGCCTGTGCTCGACGATCGGCGCGCCCGCTTTAGCGATGGCGCGACCAACGCTCTCATCCGCAATCGTGATGCGTTCCGAGACAAAGGCTTTAACGTGCTGCTCGTCGAGGAACGAATCTCACCTCTGCCACGGATTTCATGGCCGGTCTCAAGCGCCCTGTTATCATTGTCGCCACGAGCAAGGGAACGCAGCGTGCGGCGGAAGGATTGCGCCGGGGTGCGCGTCCGGACAAGCTGGTGCTGACCTCCGGCTTTCTCAGCAACGCATCCGGTCCGGCCAAGAGTGTCGCCGCTATCCTCGGAAAGTCAGCGCTCCTGCCCACGACGCTCGTCATACATCATCGCGAAGACAATTGCCGCTTCACGAAGCCGACTGGGGTTGCACCGTTCAAATCATGGGCCGGAGCGAAGGTTGAAGTGAATTGGTTGAGCGGAGGAAGCGAACAAGGCAATCCGTGTACCTTCAGCGCGCACCATGGTTTTGCGGGGCAGGAATGCCGAATTCGTTTCTGTCATTACCGATTTCGCTGGTCGTAAGGCGGAATAGCCAGTCGGAAGCCGAGCCGTACGCTTGCGAATAGCCGGCAGCACAGCGAGATCCCGTATCGCGACAACGAGCTGCAAAATCCACCGTTGTCTCCGCACATTTTCGCGAGGGCCGCATGAGCCTACTCCCCGTACACGAATACGCCGTCCTCTCGTGCCGCCGCAATCATCGCACTGCGGGCTGCCTCGGTGGTGATTCTCCCCTCGACAGCATCAAGAAGCGCTTGCTTTGCCCATTCGTAGGCTTGTCCGGTTCTCTCTGTCGGCCATTCGTTCAGGAGAAAGCCAGCAGCGCGCTCGGTGCAGTTAATACTGACCACGCGGCCAAGGCGTTTCGTTTCGAGCATCAGAGGATGGTCCCACCATTGTCTGTCCATAGCCATATCCCTCCACAACCCGAACCAGCAATCGGGAGCTTTGTTCCTGGGAGGGCGGCGTCAAAATTAAAACTCGTCGAGGTTTCTTCACGTGAACCAGCTAACGAGCATTCCGAGCATGCACGCGGCCATGGCTATCGTCGAGCCCCATCCCAGCCAGCGCAGCCAACCCTTGATAACGAAGTCCCCCATGATCTCCGGTCGGACAGTCATCGACATCATGACTGTCATCACCGGCACGGCGACAACACCATTGATAACGGCAGACCAGTAAAGCGCCTTGACCGGATCAATGGGACTGAGGGTGATCGCCGCGCCGAAGCCTGTCGCGGCTGCGAGCGTGCAATAGAATGCCCCGGCCTCTTTTGGTTGGCGTGACAGACCCACCGGCCATCGAAAAGCTTCTCCGATGGCATATGCCGCAGCACCTGCCAGGATCGGGATCGCCAGAAGTCCTGTCGCCACGATGCCAAAAGCAAAGATGGCAAAAGCAAAAACGCCGGCGATCGGGCGGAGCGCTTCGGCCGCCTGGGCGGATGTCTCGATGGCGATGGTCCCGGCTCTGTTCAGAGTTGCCGCAGTTGCGAAGATGATTGCCAGCGCGATGATGTTGGAAAATGCCATGCCTATCAGTGTGTCGGCGCGAATGCGCGAAAACGCATCGAGTGCCTGACGCGGGGCTTTCAACAGAGATTTTCTGTCATGGTTGGCGTGGATATCTTCAGCTTCCTCCGAGGCTTGCCAGAAGAACAGATAGGGCGAAATCGTCGTGCCGAAGATGGCAAGCAGCGTCGTGAAGAACGCGCTGCTCCAGTCGATACGGGGGACTAATATACCTTCCAATGCTTCGTGCCATGGAATGCGCACGGCAAACAACACCGCCACGTAGGAGAACAGGCTCAACGTCATCCATTTCAGGATAAGGGCGTAGCGATCGTAATTGACGAACACGATGCCACCGACGCAAATTGCCGCGAAGCCAACGACATAAAGGGCCGCAGGCCCTCCGATCAACAGGGTTGTCGCGTCCGCCATGGCGCTGAGATCCGCGCCGATGTTGATGGTGTTTGCGATGAACAGCAGCGTCACGATGGAAAGGAGAAGCCAATTCGGGTAGTGCCGCCCGAGATTGCCTGCAATGCCATGACCGGTTGTCCTGCCGATGCGGGCACTGATTTACTGAATTGCCGCCATCAGCGGATAGGTTAGCAACATCGTCCATCCGACCCCGAACCCGAGCTGGGCGCCGGCTTGGCTATAGGTGCCAATCCCGGACGGATCGTCATCGGAGGCGCCGGTGATAAGGCCCGGCCCCAATCGACCGAGCATCTTCTTCGCTGCGGGCGCGAGAACGGAAAGCGGCCGATCCTGCTTGGGAGCCGTCAGATCATCCATGGTGACCGATCCACAGGGCGTAGGAGGCAGCTCCGGCCAGCGCCCGCCCGAGGAGTGTCAATGGAACGGTGTGTCCGGAATGCTCCAGAAGCGACAAGAAGATGGCGCCGAAAAAGATCGCCACAAGAACTCCGATCGTTTGTACCTTGGGGATCATGACCCTGTCCTCGAGAGTGCATCTATAACCCTCTTCAAAGCATAAAGGTTCCAGCCCGCATCTTGCGCATGACTTTGCCGCCTGACGAGGCTCCCGCAGCTTCGAACCGATCTTCTCGAGCTCGTCGATTATCGGCAATAGCTCACCATCAAGCGTGGTGAGCATGTATTCGGCCGAGGGTGGCGAACCGACGATGACCTCGCGCCCAAAGACGCGGCCGATCTCAAGGCTATGGAGCGCGCGCTGCGCATTTTGCCAAAGAGGGGGTGAGCAGTAGCGAAGCAGCCGGTAGGGGACGAAACATAAACTAGCTTTTCCCGCAAGCTGAACCTGCACTTGGAGGTCTTAGCCCAGCTTTTACGCAATTCGTTGTCCGAATGGAATAATTTCGGCTGCCTGCCGTAGGCCTGTCGCAACGACCGATACCCTGAATTTCCCGACGAGTTGTGGCGGATGTTCACGGAATGGTGCTCGGTCTGCTTGTCGACCAGGTGTCGGATATTCTCACCGTCCGCGGCGACCAGATTCAGCCCGTGCCGGAAATAGCCACCTCATTCGATCGCGGCTTTTCCGATGCCATCATCACCCATGAGGAGAGCATGGTTTGCTTCCTCAATCTCGCGCGGATGTTCCCACCGGGCGACAGTATTGCCGCGTGAGGTCTCGGGAAAGTTACGACCGTTTTAACATTCGGTGAGCCAATGGCGCCGATTTCTTGCTGTACAGCGCTGCGTGCTCTGCTGGTAATCAAGGGCGTCGGCAAAATACTTTGGTCTGCGCATACACCGCTCGCACGTTCTCAAATGTCGCCGAAGCCCAGCTTCGGGCTTCGGCGGCATTTAACTGAGACGGGTCGGCAAGACGTCTGATATCATTTCGCAGCCAGATCGCTTTTTTCACAAATCTACAACCTGCTACATTGTCCATTGCCTCACCAGGTTGCTCGGGGAAGCATCTTCCGGAATATCTGCCAAAGACTGCATTTTGAAGTGACGTTCAATCGACCTTTTCAAGCCGCGCCCAATACGCCATCTCACCTGGAACGCTGACGCCGGCGCTGCGTCCTTCCGGAACGAATACGGTCCTCGTGGAAGCTGCAGTGACCACCGGATCCGCACCGCAAAACATCTGCATCAGCATCTGCATGACGATAGCGACGCGGTCGTCAGCGATCGAATAGTAGATCTGCCGGGATTCACGTCGGGTCTGGACGACGCCCGCCTGGCGGAGCTCGCTCAGTTGCTGCGAGAGCCCTGGTTGCTTCAGCCCCAAATCATCCTGAATCTCGCCGACAGACCGCTCCTTTTGGGCAATATGGCACAGCAGTATCAGGCGGCTTGGTGTACTGAAGAGGCGCATGAAGTCCGCAGCCTCCACGGCCCTTTCCTGCATCACTTCAACGGAAAGAGATATGTCGATCACGCGCGGCGCTTCCGATAATACCAGGACTGGCCTTCGGCCAACTGCTCAGTCTCATCCAGCGAAATCGCCGCCGGCTCCACCAGTGCATCACCGGGGTGCCATCCCTCCGGCGTCAAGGCGCACTCGCGTTCCGATGTCTGCAACGCCTCCACCAGACGCAGCAGTTCCTCGACTGAACGGCCGACATTCATCGGATACCAGACGATGGCGCGGATGATGCCTTCCGGATCAATTGCGTAGGTCGCACGAACGGTGCCGCTATTTTCCGAAGATGCGTCCAGCATGTCGTATGCTCTGACTATCACCATCGCCGAATCCTCAATCAGCGGGAATGTCACCTTGATGCCGAAGCTGCGCTCGATGTCTCGCAAAGAGGATATTAATGATGGCTGCGGCGATGTAGATCGCACGCCAGCCGAAGGCGTCGGCGACGAGGCCGCTCAGAAAGCGCGATAGCATGATACCGATCAACATGGTCGATGCGATCGCGCCGATCACGTGGCCCCTCTGGTCGTCGCGCGCCAGATCGCCGGCGAGCGGAACGAGCAACTGGCCGGAAATGGTGGTCACGCCGAGTGCGGTTAGGCCGCCGAGCAATACCCAATATCCGGGTACAAAGGCGCTGAAGAGCAGCGCGAGAACGGACAAGCCCATCATTACGGGGATGAAGCGTCGGCGATTGAAGGCGTCGCCCAGAGGGACGAGCAGAAGGACGCCCGCCGCATATCCGAGTTGGGTCACCGTGACGAGCGTTCCACTGGAGGCCAAGGAGATATTGAGGTCCGCCGCGATTTCGGTGAGTAGCGGCTGGGCCCAGTAAAGGTTTCCGACCGCCGAAGAGCCGGCCAGGGCGAAGAGCAGGGTCATTCCTCGAGACATGCCCCCGGCAATCTGGGTGTCCATTTTCTGTAACCTCGTAAGCCGCGATGACGGTGTGAATGACGCTATGCGCGGGAGTCAACTTGAGCCTCTAAGCCCGGCCCGCGGGCCGGCGTCTGTGCGCCCGTTCCTTGTTGCCCGCTACGCGAGCGTGAGGAGGAGTTCGATCATACGGGGATCCTGATGGGTGAACCCAGCCAACGGCTGGTGTCGATCGAAGCCGCCGATGATGCTCATCTCGCCTTCGCTGAGATGGAAGTCGAAGATGTCGATGTTCTCACGCAGGCGCGCGACGCGCGTGCTCTTCACGACCATGGTGACGTCACGCTGAACAAGCCAGCGGAGAATGACTTGCGCCACGCTCTTGCCATGCGCGGCCGCGATGTTCGCCAGCGCGCTGCTGGTCAGGACCTCCTGATTGCCTTGAGCCAATGGCCCCCAGGCTTGAAGAACCGTACCGTGACGCTGCAGCAGTGCCAGGGTGTCGACCTGTTGATTGAGCGGATGCGTCTCGCGCTGGTTCACCGCCGGAATGACGCGGTTGTGTGTCACAAGATCGAGGAAACGGTCGGCATAGAAGTTGGAGAGGCCGATCGCCCGAACCCTACCTTCGTCCAGAAGCTCCTCCATCGCCCGCCAGGCGCCGTAGTAGTCGTTGAACGGCTGATGCATCAAATACAGATCGAGGTAGTCGAGCCCGAGATTGTCCAGCGAGACCTGGAATGCCTCTTTGGTTTTCGCGTAGCCGTAATCCTTGAACCAGAGCTTGGTTGTGACGAACAGATCCGCGCGGGGTACACCCGACTCTGCCAGCGCGGCCCCCACCGCCTTCTCATTGTAGTAGCGGGACGCCGTGTCGATCAGCCGATAGCCTTCCTCGAGCGCAACGGGCACCGTTTTCCTGACCTCGGCATCGTCCATCCTGAACACGCCCAGGCCGAGCTTGGGCATCTGCACTCCGTTGTTGAGCGTGACATATTCCATTGCCGATCCTTTCTGTATCGGTTGAAGCTGAGCCTGGCCGTCAGTTCGCCGCCGGGGTCGGGTTGCTGTTGAAGATGTCGGCGATGACTTTCCATTCGCCGCCGATCTTCTGCCAGACCAGCACATACTTGCCCTTGTCGGTAATCGGGCCCTGCGGAAGCGTTGCCGCGAAATCATAAGTGCCGCGATCATGCGCGAGATCCCCTGACGCGGAGACGACCACCTGTTCGGGATGCAGGCTGAAGGCAAGGTCTTTCAACTGGAGCTGGCGCGTCCACCGTGCGCCGATCGCTGCGCTGCCAACGACCGCGGCTTCGCCCGGCGCCATCAACACGGCATCATCGGCGTAGAGTTTCTGGATCGCCGCCGCATCCTTAGCCTGGAGCAGTCCGGCCCAGCGTTCATGGATGGCATTGATCGCGTGCTTATCGGCTGATGTGCCGGCTTCGGTGACAATAGCCGTTTGAGCGGAGCTCATCGTTGGGAGAGCGGGGCTCAGCACGATGGCGGCCGCGAGAATGAGTGCGTTGCGCATGAGTTCTCCTTGGTTCACGAGGATGATGTTGCGTTAAAGTCAGAGACGGCGTTGCTCGGGACAGGAGCATCGGCGGGCTCAGCCGTCTGCCGAGGCGCAATGGCGCCGGTATTTGCTCAGGGGATCAGGTAGAGTTTGCCTTTAGCCCGGCGGTTCTCGATGTCCCGGTGGGCATCTGCCGCACGATCGAGCGGATAGCCGGTTGCCTCGTCCAGCCGCAGCCATCCGGCTTGCACGGCAGCGATCACATCGGACGCCCGCTTCTGCAACTCTGCCGGATCGGCCACATAGGCGAACACCGACCCACCGGCGAGGCGCAGACCGCGCTGGGTTAGCAGCGTCGGATTGATCGCCGGAATAGGCCCGGAAGCGGCGCCGATGGCCACCACCGTTCCGCCAGGACCAAGCGTCGCGATGGTCTTGAGGAGCGTCTTTTCCCCCAATCCGTCGAATGCAAGGTCAACGCCGTTGCCCCCGGTAAGCCTGGTAACTTCGTCGGCGAAGTCATAGTCGTCGCCGTAGACGATGACGGCATCGGCGCCGAATGCGCGAATGCTCTCTGCCTTTTTGTCGCTGGACGTCGTGCCGACGACCCAGGCGCCGAGATGTTTCAGCCACTGGACCAGAAGCTGCCCCAGGCCGCCGGCCGCCGCATGCACCAGCACGCGGTCGCCGGCACGGATGTTCCGATACTCGTGGACGAGATAGTGGGCAGTCAGGGCCTGGAACAGCAGGCCCTCGCTGACCATGAAGGTGTCCGGGATAGGGATTGCACGTTCCGCGGAAACGACCGCCTGGCTCGCATAGGAGCCGCGCGCATCCATCCAGGCAACGCGGGTGCCTACCGAGAGACCGGAAGCCATTGCGATGCCTTCCCCCACCTCCAGAACGCGGCCAACGCCTTCAAGGCCGGGGACAAACGGAAGCTCGATCAGGTGGACCCGAGAGGCGCCACTGCGTTGCGTGAGGTCCAGATAGTTGATCCCGGCGGC
Organism: Rhizobium sp. CB3171; assembly: GCF_029714265.1. Lineage (NCBI taxonomy): Bacteria > Pseudomonadati > Pseudomonadota > Alphaproteobacteria > Hyphomicrobiales > Rhizobiaceae > Rhizobium > Rhizobium sp. CB3171. Next base: position 470,175 of record NZ_CP121653.1, read on the forward strand.
TTCCACTTCGACCAGAACCTGACCGGAGCCGGGATGCAGGTCCTCGGTGGTCTCGGCGACCAGTTGCTCAGGCCCGCCGAACTCCGTGATTGCGATGTGTCGCATTGCATTTCTCCCCGGGCATGCCGCCCGTTCGACTGGAATGGATGTTGCTCGCCAGGATCCAGGCGCGAGGCGGCGTTAGAGCCGGGAGCCGCCATCGATGTGAAGGACTTCGCCGTTCATGTAGCCGTTGGTCATCAGGAACACGGCTGCGGAGGCGGTCTCCTCGGCGGTGCCAAAGCGGTGAAGCGGATGCTGTGCTTCGATTGCGCGCACAAAGCCATCCCTCGCTTCGCCCATGGCCTTGCCGAGGAGCGGCGTGTCGATGGGACCGGGTGACAGGGTGTTCACACGGCGCGGAGCAAGCTCGAGGGCCAGGCCGCGACCGAGCACTTCGACGGCAGCGCAGGCGCTTGCGATGATCGCGGTGCCGTTGCCATCAGGGCGGTGCGTCAGGGCGCCGGAGACCAGTGTGATCGAAGCGTCCTGGGCCAGCTTGTCGCCGAGCGTGCGCAGAATATGCACGACCGACCAAATGCGCTCCTCATAGGCGAGGCGGAGGAGGCAGATGTCGGCTTCGAGAACCTTTCCCATAGCAAACGATCCCGCGAGCAGGACGAGATGATCGACCTGTCCGACATCGGATAGCGCTTCGCGGATCGCTTCTGGATCGGTCACGTTGGCGGCCCGCCAGTCGGCAAAGCCATGTTGCTCCGCGGCGCGGCGCGAACGGTCCCGGTTGAGCCCGACCACTGTGACGCGAGCTCCAGCGGCCTTCGCCTGGAGCGCGGTGGCGAGGCCGATACCGGAAGTCCCGCCGAAGATCAGGACGTGCTTGTCTTCAAGGGGAAGTCGGGCTTCGTTTGCTTCCGCGGCTGCAATGGTCTGCGTCATGTTCTTGGTTTCCGGTTCTTCGTCGATTGCGATGACCCGAAAGATAGACCTTGGCCCTAAGTTTGATAATTATGCCCAATATCCTTATAATAGTGCCGTCATGGAACAGATTGGAATTGACCGCCTCACTGGGATCATCGCTTTTGCGCGTGCGGCTTCGCTCGGCAGCTACAGCGCTGCCGCGCGTTCGCTGTCGATCTCCCCGTCTGCTGTCAGCAAAAGCGTTCAGAGACTGGAGGAGCGTCTTGGCGTGCGCCTCTTCGCCCGAACCACGCGATCTCTGACCCTCACCCCGGAGGGGCGTGACCTGCACGACCGGGCACTAAAACTCCTGCATGACGCGGAGGAATTGGAACAGGTGGCCGTGGCCGCGCGGGGCGAGCCTTCAGGCATACTCAAGGTCACGGTCTCGGTGCCGATCGGGGTTCATCTGATCGCCCCCAATCTCGCGCGCTTCAGGGAAAGCTATCCTCGGCTGGCTGTCGATCTGCGCGTGAGCGATGGGTTCGCAGATCTCATTCAGGAAGGCATTGATGTTGCGATCCGGGTGACCGGCACGGAGGATTCACGGCTGATTGCACGGAAGCTGGCGCCCAATCGGGTGGGCGTCTTTGCTTCGCCCGGCTATCTGGAAAAACGGGGGCGGCCCGAACGGATCGAAGACATCGAGGGGCACGAATGCGTCAATGTCCGCCTGCAGAGCAGTGGACAGCTCATAAGGTGGCCTTTTCGGGTCGGTAAACGTGTGGTCGAGATTCTTCCGACGGCCGGTCTCGTGTTGGAGAATACCGATGCTGCCGCGGCCGCGCTCGTCGGCGGCGCGGGAATTGGCCTGTCGCCCACCTATATCGCTGCACCATTCGTGGCGCGTGGCGAACTCGTCCCTCTCCTGGTCGACCATTGGGTCGAACGAAACCACATCACCGCCCTTTGGTCGGAGAGCCGCAAGGGAAATCCGAACGTCCGCGCGTTCGTCGCTTTTTTGCGCGAACTCTTTCCCGATCCGGCGCCGTGGGACGCGATTGCGGGCGTAACCTGACCAGGTAGGGCAGTTTCGCCATGTCGTTTGGCATTAAAACGTGAGAATGCGACCGCTTCTTTGGGAGCGGGAAAAACGGGGGGGTAAGGATCTTCAGGTAATCGGGTGCCTTTTGTGAAAGGGCCATTCGTGACAGTGCAATTGCAGATGATCGTCTCGGTAGAGTTTGTTGGGATGGACGGCGTTCTGCAGCGTCGCGAGGTTGCCAACGTCGAACGGATTGTCGATGTGGCCTGTCTCGATAATTTTGGCCTCTCCCTGGAAGAACGCAAAGAAATACAGCGGCGCCTGCAAGGGAAACTGACGCAGTTTCAGACCGACCAAGCCACCCAGCGAGATCGGAAATGCCAAGACTGTAACCGACCCCGCCAAATCCACGATTACAGATCCCGTACAATCCATTCGCTCTTCGGAACTTGTTCTGTGCGCGTACCGAGGTGGCGCAGCTGCGAATGTGGAGCGACCTCAAGATCGGGCGCCGGACACGTGGAGACTTTGCTGGATGGCAGAGCAACGCCGGAGTTGGAGCGGATCCAACCCGAACTGGGTTCCCGTTTGTCCTTTCGAGAAGCCGCTCGTGTGCTTGATATCTTTGTGCCGGCCGCAAGGCCCCATAATCATCGAACCGTGAGCAACCGGCTGGGCAAGGTTGCTGATGAGATCGAAAGGTGGGACGTCGCGAGCCCTTATCGGATCAGTCGTGCCGGCAAGTCTCCCGTTTCCGTTTTTATCGATGGCGCTTATATTCGCGCGGTTCCCGGCTATCAAAGCCGGCATTTCGAGGTCGCCATGGGGCGGGTTGTGTCGCAAGGCCGAGCACCGCGTCAGTTTGCCGGTGCGCCGAATATCGCTACCGGCAAGCACGATATCCTTCGCGCGGCGTTGCGAGCACAAGGATGGCTCCCCGGTCGAGACGTGACCGTTTTCAGCGACGGAGAAGTCGGCTTGCAAAGCATCGTCCTCAGCGCAACACGCCAGCCCGTCACGCATATTCTCGACTGGTTTCATCTATCGATACGGCTGCGACACATCGAGCAGGCCTGGGAGGGCATCAGGCATCTCCAAGATCTGAACGTCCATCTTCGAGATGTTGCAGTACATGTGCCAAGGCTTCGATATCTGCTTTGGAGTGGTTATGTCCGAGAGGCAAGCGAAGCCGTAATGCAGATGCTCGCCCAATTGGATCAGCATCCCGGACTGCGCGACGCTGCCGGGAAGCTCAGGCGTCTATGCGAACTGATCAACAATCTTGGCACCTACCTGGTGCAGAACGCAGCTTCGATCGCCAACTACTGTCGGCGATACTGGTCCGGCCTTCCGATATCCAGCTCGCCGGCCGAAAGCGCCGCCAACAGCCTCGTCAATGCCCGCATGAACAAGAAGCGTCAGATGCGTTGGTCGCCGATTGGCGCTCATCGGGTTCTACAGGTCCGAGCCGCCGTCGCCGATGGTCGTCTCAAGCAGGCAAAGCTCAGTCTTGCGGCGTAACCCCTATCTTTTTTCCACTCCCTCGTTCACAGCTTGGATTGCTAGCAGCGTATTGGTACGGCCGGGCTCGTCGAGCGGTGTCAGGTCGAATGCTTAAGGAGAATGCGGCACAGAAAGATTGACAACTGTATCGGAACCCGCACGCAGACTATTCTGCCAGCACCTTGTCCAGCGCAGTCTTCTGTGACGCGGAAGGGTTGCCTAAATAGAGTTTTAGACTTTTCTCGTCCTGGATCTCCGCCCATGCGTGTGTTCCATCTTTGGTGAAGAGGATTGCGGCCTGGCCATCGTTTGTCGCGTGCTGCTCAGCAATGACGGTGATCGTGTAATCTTTGGAGTCGATAGATATCATCGTGACCGGTTCTGCGATGAACCGGTTTTCATCACGCACCCAAGCAGGTGCACCCTTCGCCGAAGACAGCATGGCCTTCCATGACCGGGCATGAACCGGGTCCTTCAGGAGATCATAAAGATAGACGTCCTTGGCATGGGCGATATCTGTCATGCCGACAAGTGCAAGGAAGAGTACGAGCCTACGCATAAATCCGTGTTTGTCCTCTTGGCATAATGGGTCGCAAAAGGGAAAGAATTTCGCCTCGAACAAACCTCTGTGGGAGTCGCGATATTCGCATAACCTGCCACCGCGACCGATTACAGCCGATTTCCGAAGTCTAAACGCAAGTGCACTTGTTTTGGACGATCCTGCACCGGCGATCTCTCGGATGTGAATACTAGCGCGGCAGGTTCCTAATGGGGCCCGCAATTTCCAGACACAGTCTGAATTCACATGAAACGAATGGGCACAAGCTTGCTTCCTCGCTTCCGGATGCCGTGCCATCAACGAAAGCGCAATTCTGGACGCATGTGCACTCGAGATGGAGCCCAGTAGACTTCACGCAGACCTGCGCTTCTTGAACGGTGATCAACCGTTGAATAGACATCATTATATTTCCAGTAAGGCGCTTTTTCCGCGAGGCCATGTTGACCATTCTTGTGCGTATTTCCCGATTGTCGGCTAGCGGCGCATTGCTTTTGCTGGCTTTTCTTTCGGGCGGCAGCGCCCTTGCGGCTGGCCAGAATGTCGAGGCTACACCCAGCGTGCGGTCGCAGGTCCCTGGCCTCGAAATCACGCTCCTATCGCAATTACCCAAAGCGCCCGCATCGGCCCAATCTCTGGAAGAGTGCGACGCACTGGTCACTCCGAAGAGCGAGGGTGGAAAGGCGGCCGATGCGCTCGGTTGGGGAGTAACGGGCGAAGCAAAGCTTGGCCCCTACGACGCGGTGAGCTTTGCTGGCGAGTTCGACCCTTCGACTGCGGGCTCCTGCGAGATCGACCAGGGCAACATCGCGCTCTTCAATGGTCCTCAGCTTCTCGTCATCATCTACGCCAACAAGAACAGCAAGCTTTCGATCGGTAGGATTGTTAGCGCCCAGGGCAGCCTGCGTATTGTTGATGGCAGCCTTGTCCAGTTGCCTGTTGGCGACGTTCGGCTCGTCGACGGTCATGTGATCGAGGTAGAGCCTTTAGCAAAGCAGGAATCCGTCTGTGGCGGGAAGGCAGTGGTGCCCGATGTTCATGGCAAGCCCGTCGTCGAGGCGCGTGCGGCGATCATTGCCGAAGGTTGGGAGCCGTTTCGAAGCCCGGCGCCCTCCTACGAAGATTACGTCGGCGACGAAATTCGCAAAAGCGGAATTATCGAGGCGACCGATTGCTCTGCGACGGATCTCGCATCTTGCAACTACTATTATCACAAAGGCGACATGGAGCTGAGCCTCACCAGCTTCGGTGACGGAAAGCCGACGGTTTCGGACTATCAGGCTACCTGCGAGCGGTCCAAATGGCACACGGCGAATTGACGCGCTGCATGATGATATCAAGCGATTGTGAGGATTTCCAACCGCGAGGAGAGAGGATGAGCACAGGACGGTCGGTTTCCAATCGCCTGCTGGCGGGATTTTGTATTCTGTCCGCCTTCGCTGGTCCGACGCTCGCCAGCGGATCGTTGCCGCCCGAGCCGTTCGTGGCCGGCCCATTCCCGAGCTTTGCGGCATGCCTGGCCTACCTGACGGCAATACACAAGCAGCAGACGGCCCTTGCCATGCCAGAGCCCGTAGCGACACAAGAAGGCGGCACACGCCAAACACTCGTCTCGACGAAGGATGTCTCCCAGGGACCAGGTGAACAGGCCAGTTATGAGGCGGAGGTCGACTATCAGAGCCGGGCCGTGGACACGCGAACACGGTCCGTTGTCACGACCATTTCCTGGGAACGCTATTCCCTGAGCTGTCAGGGCGCTGCTTTTGGCGGGACAGTTCAACGCGGCTATTATCTTCCGGCAATAGAGCCAGACCCATAAGGGCCGGCTCTCGTGAATGATTTCGAGCTTCCTTATCGCGGAAGCCGGCTCTCCAGCTCGGCGGCCCGCTTGGATGTCGTTTGCACTAAGCAATCGTCGGCAACGACCAAAGCGGCCGTGCCGCCATCTTTGTCTACAGCGCATTGCCGGTCGCGTTCGGCAATCCAGGCGCGCTCTTCGTCGCGCAATTGCGTAGCGCTGATCTGCTCCAGTTTTGCTCGCAAGGTGCGATAGGCTCGATTGAGGCGATTGTCCTGATATTCAAGTTCCGTGGCGGCGCAGTCCCGCATAGCAACGGTAACACCTTCGGATTGCTTGAAGCAGGACTTATAAGAGGGACGCACCGCGTCGACTTGCTTTTGCACCCCAGTTGATGCCGTCGCTTCGATATTCTTCTGCTCGACCGCGCAAACAAGCGTCGGAATAGATAACGCCAGAGCAGGTAGTAAGAGGCGAGAAAACGTGCCACGCCAGACATTCATGCTGATATCCTTTTAACGATAGAGGTCGATGGGTTTGGACTAGCTGCGATTTGTTGCGGTGAGGAGCATGTTTTCGCCCCACATCGAATGCTGATCGCCGATACTTAGAAGAATGCAGGCTCCCTCATTTACGCGCCGCTGAATACGGTCTGCGGGCATCAACGCGTCTCGTGGTGCAGCCAATCTGCCAGAATTGTTATCGGCAAGACCGCCCGCATAAGCGGGTCGGAAGAGAGCCGTCCCGCGCATCAATTCGCTTCTGCGCCTCTACTGCGCGCGAGAGCTGCCGGCCAGCCGTGAAGATACAGATCTGAGAAATATAGACGGATGTACACCAATGACGGACGCAGGAATGTCGGTTCATCGGAGGCGTTCTGATAATTGCCGACCAAACCGAGATGATGCGGCGGTGGTCGCTCTTGAGACAGGGCCGGGAGATATGCGGCTGTGATGCACGAAACCATTGTTGGATGTTGGATTCGCATGCTTGGACCGATGAAGAATATACACCTCCAGAAACGACGGCCCATAGCTTGGCCATTTGTGACCGGCTTCCTGGCCCTCCCGATCGCGGCCATGCCGCTCGGATCGGTGGCTCGAGCCGCGTCGGGGAGTGGTGAGGCGAAACGGGTCCCGGTTCTCCTTTGCGACGGCGACAAAGATGTCCTCGCCGACAATGCCGAGATGCGTAATGCAGCAGCTATTGCACTCGGAAAAGACCTGCCTTTTCAGGCGGCCAGTTCATCCGATGGCTGCACAAGCCTCGCAGCGCTCCTAAGATTCACAAGCGCTAAGGTCTTGATCACGGCGACCACGGATCCGGGTGAAAGTTCGCCAAGCCAGAGCGCTCATCTTTCGGCCTATTTCCTCCGAGACTCGGGCAATCAGCTACGGCTCGTCGCTTCAAAGAACAACTTCGCCGACAGCAACGGCTCGTGGGGCAATGCCGGGGAGATTGGCACTGCACACTTTGGCCCTGATGACGGCATGATGGTGACCGGCGGGACGTCTCAACAGGGCTATTCCAGCGAGTCGACCGACTTCTATGCGTTCCGAAACGGCGGTATCGTTTCGCTTGGCATGGTTCCGACCGGCTGGAGCAACGACGACGCGGCGGCGACAGAGAACGAAGCCATAACCGTTACGGGCAAGGTCGAAACGGATCTGCCACAGCCCGACCGCGTGCGCGTCACCTATATGAGAAGCGCCCATGGCGAGGACAATCGAACCGGTGTTGCCATCTGGCATTCGCAGAACGGTCAGTTTGTGCTCGAGGCAGGAAGCATTCCGGAAGAGATCGCCGAGAATTTCGATCTTGACGCCAATGTCGTCGCCAAAAATGGCACGCCTATCGGCTCGGCGGATGCCGCACCTTCCGCCATTGCCGGCAAGACCCTATGGTCGATCAACGACGCCGGAATGGAACAACCGGAATCGGCGATAATCGAAGCGATCAAGCAAGATCCCAATTATCCGTCAATCTGCAGGCTAACCGGCAAGAAGATGCTGCCGTCGCTTTCGGAAGGAGCGGCGACGTGGTTCGTGACGACGTCGAACCGCTGCGACGCCGGCGCAGGCTTGGCGCCGGTCTGGATCGTCTCGGTCGGACCGACTGGCAAAGCCTCAATCGTCTTAAGCGAATTCCTTCGTGCGGTGAAGATCCAGGATAGCCGGCATGGAGACTTCCGCGACATCGTCGTGAACGGCGATGCCAAGCTTCCCGACTCCGGCGATATCTACAGTTTCGACGGCACGACCTATCGCAAGACCAAATCCTGATGCCGAAACCGGGTAAGCCGACCCTCATTCCGAAAGATCAGCAATGCGTTTCATTCCATTTGCCTGTGCCGCCTTGATGCTCCTGTCGACGCATGCCCTCGCCGACGACAGTTCGGCCACATTGGGGACCGGAGGTCTCGTTCTTCAGAAAACGGACAAGATCGCGCTCGTCTCCGAGGATCTCTACCTGTCCCCCACAGGCATTCGAATCTCGTATCGTTTCCGCAATCTGACGAATGCAGACTACGCGACGACCATTGCCTTCCCGATGCCGGCATTTCCGGGTGGCGGCTCCAATTCCACGACCGTGGTTCCCGATCCGGCGAACGACAATTTCATGAAATTCAAGACCGTTGTCGACGGGCAGTCCGTTCCTTCGCAGCTCGAACAGCGCGCCTTCCTCGTAGCGGACGGTCAGCCGGACAAGGAAATTACGGATAAGCTCAAGGCACTGCACTTATCCCTGGTTCCGACAGCCGAGGCCACCGAGGCAACGATCAACCGCTTGTCGAACGCTCAGCGCAAGGAATTGGTGGATGCCGGTATCTTTGATGCCGGCGAAGGCGATTACACCGGGCAGCCAGCCACTCTCTATCCGCTTTGGACGCTGCGCTCCAAATATTGGCGGCAGCAGATCTTTCCGAAGGGAAAAGACATGATCGTGGAGCAAAGCTATGTCCCGGTCGTCGGCAGCCAGTCCACTCTATCGCTCGGCTCTCCCGACATGGATAGCGATCAGCTCAAACATTATAGCGATACCTTCTGCACCGACGAGACCTTCCTGAAGGCGGCTCGCTCGCTTCACAAAAAACTCGACGACGCCAATCCGACGGTCCAGGCTTTCGAGCAATATCTCTCCTACGTCATCACCTCCGGCGGCAATTGGGCGGGACCGATCGCTGACTTCAAGCTCATCGTCGACAAGGGCGATCCAAAGACGCTGGTGTCCTTCTGCGGCGATGGCGTGAAAAAGATCAGCCCGACCCAATTCGAATTGGACATCAAGAATTACGCGCCGAAACGCGACATCGATGTGCTGCTGCTTAGAACCATGCCGGTTCAATGATTTGGGGCAGGCAAACTTGGTGTCGAACGAGCCTTTCGTGATAGTTCCCATGGCAAACCGGAATTCGCGCAAAATGACCTTCGCCTTGAAGCTTAACGTTTCGAAGACTGCAATCTTCGCCCTGGCCTTGGTTTTCGCCGCTCCCTACGCGGTCGCGCCGCGGCCTGCTTTTGCCCAAGCCTCGCCCCAAGGCGGACAGCTCGATCAGACCGGCTCGGGTTCGATCGAAGACGCGCTGAATATATGGGAGAGGCGTCTCAGCCAGGAAGGATTGATCCTGCTCGGCTACTATAGCGGTTTTGCCGACGGCAACTTTGGACAAGCCAGCCGCAATGGCATCGCGAGCTATCAACGCGATCATAACAGGGCTTCCACCGGCTTGCTGTCGCCTCAAGATGCGCTCGAATTGTCCCGTGCAGCGCTTGATGTCCGCAAGCAGCTGCAATGGCAGAACCTTGATAATTCCAAAGCCGGACTGACCATATCCTACCCGGCCGGGCTGCTGACTGAACAGCAGGACAACGACCTTGGAGGCGAAACCCTGGAAGCGAGAAACGGGTCGCTTTCGTTGAAGACCGCACGTTTCGCCAATAGCGGCATTGCTCAGCTCGACAATCTATTCCAGACCCTCGCCGTGGATCAGGGCAGTACGATCACCTACCAGCTCAGGCGGCGTAATTGGTTCATCGTTAGCGGCAAATCGGGAGATCGAAACTTCTATTCCCGCTTCGAGCAGCGTGGCAATGAAATCCGCGGCTACGATTTGACCTGGAGTGCCGACAAGAACGACAAGCTGGTCCAAAACATCTCCGTGCTCATCTCCAACGGCTTCTATCCCTTTGGCAATGACACCGCCGACGGTGAACCCAGCTATCCAACGCTGGCAAAACTCGCCGATCTGGCAGGCGCGAATGACAACAGTGCACAAGCCAACCAGAATGCTCCTTCAGACAGCACGACAGGCGCGCCAGAACAATCGCAACAAGAACCATCACAACAAGCCGACAATTCCTCCGGCCCGGCGACCAAGCGATTGAGTGATGACAAGGATGGTGTAACGGAACAGAAAGAAAATGCGCTTCCGCCGCCTACGGACGGTTCCTTGATCACGTCGGATGGTAAAGGGCTGCGCTTCACCTATCACTATTTCCCCCCGCAAGATTCCAACTTCAACTATGCCTATCAGTGGGCGGTCGATACCCATCTGTTTTCCAATATTCCAGAAATTGACGGCCTCGACGGGCTCTTCGTCACCCCACGCCCTCTGCATTATGTGACGCGGCAATGCGGCACCATCAACGCATTCTACAATAAGGAAAACGGCGCCGTATTTCTCTGTTACGAGATGATCGATAGCCTGTTGCAGATGGGTCAGGCCTTATCGAAGGGCGCCTCCGATCCCAAGGCACTGACGATCGAGTTCGTGCGCGATAACTTGCGTTTCATTCTGCTGCACGAGTCCGGCCATGCATTGATCGACTTGCTGGATCTTCCGGCCGTCGGACGTGAAGAAGATTCCGTGGATCAGCTGGCCGCTGTGCTGCTGCTCTCTCATGTCGACGACCGTGAGACCAAGAACGACATTGCGCGCGTTCTGCAGCTCGCTTCCGTATGGTTCAAGGTCAACAGCCAGGCGTCCAGCGCTCCGGACGTCGCAGCATTCGCCGACGAACATTCGCTCGATGCGCAGCGTTACTTCAATCTGCTATGCATGATTTATGGACTCAATCCGGACGACAACGGCGCAATCGTCGACAACGGGATGTTGCCGAAGGAACGAGCGGCCCGTTGTCCCGACGAAGCCTCCAAGATCAGCCGCTCCTGGGCACGATTGATACTGCCGCATTTTTCGCCGAGATTCCAACCGAAGTCGGACGACAATGGCGGCGATGGCGGTGGTCAGAAGAATGCTCAGGCGCCGCAGCCGGCGACCGGCGGCAACCCCCTCGAATGGGACAAAAGTTCGAATCCGTTTGCCAAATAAATATCAGAGCGGTTGATTTCGGACTTCGTCACGGACTGCAAAACGGCTTTATCGTGTTAATCTGAAAAGGAATTCCCCGTGCTCTCGCGCGCTCAAAAGTTCGGTCCAGTTCCTGCAATGGCCGCCATCGCCATCTTCGCGTTGATGGCACTTCCTCGTGCCGCCTTTGCTCTCGATTGCCAACATGCGACGCAGTTGCTCGACAAAGTCATTTGCGGCGACGGCGATTTGAAGACGGCAGACGCGAAAATGGCGAAGGCCTATTTCGATCTCTTAAAGTCGACAAAGGACAAGGAGGTTCACGACCTGATCATCCTCAGTCAGCGCCGTTGGATAGAGGCCCGCTACCACCAGGATATAACCGATCCGCCTACCAGTCCTGCGCCGGACCCTGACGATCTCGACCGTCAGAAATCCATTCTCCTTGGTGAAATACATGACCGCACCCGAGTGCTATCGGCCACTCCTTCGAGACTGGAGTTGACCATAAGGGAAGAGCGAGTGTTCATTTCCAGATTTTCTGGTGGTCCCTTCTCTGGATTTCGCACCGGATGCTTTTTTGCTCCCAGAGGTTTCGGCGACGGCGCATATGTCTGTACGGGCACGCTAATCACGCAGAACAACAATCGGGTTTGCACAACGACCCTCGACTGGGCAAGCAGCCATTCGACAGAGTACCGGACGGTTTCTGAGGTCGTGGACGGCAAAACAAAGCTGATCGCGGGATGCTCGACGGGTTATGCTTCAACAAACGAGAGCTGCCCTGATGAGGCGGATCAAGGAAGCGACACTCATTCTATAGGGTGGAGTTTTCACCTAAGCCCAAAGGAATCGACTTTCGATCTGGATGGGCAAGATGGGCCGAGTCTCAAACTCGACCCGGATTTCCCATTTGACGACACATCGCAGGGATGGATGGTTCAATGCTTGACCGATCCGAACTTTCCCCCACGATCCTTGGAGAGCCCTGCTTCTCGAAATCAGTAAGAGCCGAGTAATTTCGTCAGCCTGCTAAACGGAGGCATAAGAGGCGTCGTCGGGGACCGGACCAAGTTGCCGCGTGAGACGCGATGACCAACTTGGTGAACCCTCAATTCGTCCGGAACAAAGTCGGCCAGTCGCCGAGTTCGCTGCCACCGCAAATTCGTTGGTAGGAAACCCCCGAGAGCTGAAATTCGGTACCGTTCCAGACCCATTCCGCAGTCAGGCCACAGTCGCCAACTAAACGCCCCCTGCCGGACATCAGCAATGTTCCGGTGTTCGTATCGAAGTCGGGTTCCGTCAGTAGCCTCGTTTCAGTGTCGCCCTCGCCAAGGGGAAGTTTTGTCTCAAAGGGTAGGGGAGCACCATCCCCTTTCCGTGGCACGATGAATGCAAGTGACGATCCTTGATAGGCGCCCATGATGCAGGGAACGAAGACAAGGGCACGGTCCGCGTTAAGAGGATAAGCTTCTGCATCGAGGTCGCCGCTTGATGCGTTAGCTTCACATTCTTCGCTCTCGAAAAGAGCCTTGTTGGAACCCTTTGCCTGTGCGATCAGGCGCTCTCCTTCCCCATCCGATAAACTGACATCGATCTTGTGGCGATTGACGACCGGCAAGGACGGCACAGCCGGGATGTTCGAGGCAGGGATAACCCCGGTCTTGACCAGCGCGGTGACACCGCCGACGCGACCCTGGCGATCATCCATGTGCAGAAGAGCGGCGACCATGCCGTCAAGTGGAATGACCACTTTATCGTCGCCGACCTCGATCTCGGCAGCGTTGCGCAACTCTGAAAGAAGTTCCTTCACCGCCGCGGGATCCTTGGTCGAGATTGTTGTCAGGTCTTCGTCCCGGCTCAACGTCCAGGACGGCCCGAGATGCAAAGATTTACCGTCGGCACGGAAATCGCTGAGGCCGACCGGAAATGGTACGTTCATCGTAGCCTTGGTCGTGGCATCGGGACCGGCGGCGCGGATGAAGCGCAGGTCAGGACTGCTGATTTTCCCGTTCGCGAAACCTTTGGCTTCACACGTCAGTCCGTTGTCGCAGGCGACCAGCCAGGATTTGTAATGGTCGTAGGACGGGTTCGCCGCGCTTGCTGTGCCGGCGAGTGCGATACTGACGAGGAAAACCGCCGCGGTCTGCTTGAAACGATGTTGCATTCGCTGCTCCCCCCTCGCTGACATACGCCCACTCCTCGGTTCAAGCGTGCGTGCGGCGATCGCCGCTCCAAACTCTGAAGACGCCCTATGCCGGGCTTCGTGCTATCGGTGCCTCATCGCTCCGATATCGCTAACGCCGTGGTGGGTTCGATGAGGTCAGCGCTATTTCCCGTTCGATAATGGCCTCCGCGGCGCCCCATGCCCTTGTGGCGACGGTCGGATCGTGAAACGCGCGAGCATCGATCGTGGCGCCATCCAATAGTATCAAGAGGATCGAGGCGACGCGTGTCGCGACATGTTCCGGTAAAAGGGTTTTCAACATGTCGCCCATCCACGCCGTCATGGTTTTCTTGTATTGAATGGCGACATTGGAAATATTTGGATAGTCGGTGCCAAACTCAGCAAGGGCACGCTCGAACAGGCAGCCGGAAAATTCCGGGGTGTCGAACCATGCCTCATGCCATGCAAAAATGGCTCTCAACTGCTCCCTTGCCGAAGCCGTGGGTTCGACGTAGGCGCGAAGACTGGCCATGATGTCCTGGTAACGGCGATCGAGGACGGCGCTGATCAGATCATCCTTGCCGGGAAAATGGTTGTAAAGCGTCATGCGGGCGACGCCGGCTTCAGCCAAAATCCGGTCGACTCCGACCGGATGAAAGCCGTGCCTTGAAAACAAGTCGGTCGCGACCGCGATAAGCTGCTCTTTTTTCGGGCTCATTGATGCCTCAAGTTGAACCCCATCCCGGAATAGGCCATCAGACTTCTTTGTCCAAACTTTTATTTATGGACTTTCTATACTGATCGTTCTATCTGTTCTAGCAACCATTCCGGCTTGGCTACTCAACTTAATGCTGCATATTTTCGAAAACTGCGGCTAAAGGCAAAGTTCAATGGCGCAAAATTCCATTTTGATGTTCAATTTTTCGACGCTCGACTTTCCTGAAAGAGATCGGTTTCACGCTTGGGTCTGCGACAATCCCTGCGATTGCATATTGCGGAGCGATGCTTCCATCGCCTTCGATGCCGAAGCCACCGGCGCTGCTCTCGGCCCTCTTATCCTATCCGGTAGACGGTGGCTCAATCACACCCGGTTTTCCATCCACGAAACCAATCGAGCCGAGCGCCGTATCCGAACAGATGGTCATGATTTCTTTCGGTTCATTTTAATGGTGAGTGGCCGATATTTGTGTCGATGGAGCACTGCCCAACCCGTAAAAGCGGCGGGGGATCTGTTCGTCCTTGACGCCGCTCAGGTGAACGAAGGCCTGGTCGAGGCAGGCGACGTGATCTCTTTGGTGGTGCCGAGAGATCTGCTGCCGAGCCAAACCGCGCTTTTGCACGGGCAGACGCTGGCGGGTGGCGTAGGTCGTCTTCTTGGCGACCATCTGCTTTCGCTGCTGCGAAACCTTGCAAGCCTTACCGAGCATGAAATTCCCTATGTCGTTCAATCGACCCTGCAGCTTCTGACCGCCGCGGTCTCCCCGACGCCGGATGCGTTGGTCGAGGCGTGCAGTCCGATCCGACACGGGCTGCGTGAGCGGGTCCTACGCTACATCGATATGCATTTGCTGGACGTCGATCTCACGCCTGATCGGATTTGCCGGGACGCCGGTCTGTCGCGGGCAAAACTCTACCAATTGTTCGAGGGCAGCGGCGGCATCATGCGGCAAATACAGCGCAGGAGACTACGCCGTGCTTACCAAGTGCTGGCAGATCCCAGCCGGCCGCATCCGCATATCGCCGAAATCGCCTGGAGGCATGGCTTCTCGAACGAAAAATACTTCTACCGTCTATTCAAGACCGAATTCGGTCACACGCCTGGGGAGACGCTGGAGAATATGCGTGCCGGCTCCGTGCTGAAACAGGCCGCTCCTCCTCATCATCAAGAATATCTCAATCGACCTTCGGGCTGGACATTGCCGTTCGGTGTACCTGGCAATTAGAGATAGCCGGTAACGCATTTCATAATGTGTCTGATCTACCTAGAGCTATTCTCTGATTGGCAACCGCTAACCCATTTGCGGGTTGTTCCAGTTCATTCACATTGACGCACCAAAGGCTTAGGTGCGGGATTCGCTTGAAAATGGACACCGAGCCATCGTAGTGACAGTAGTACGTATCTAATCAAGTTGTAGGAGCAAAAGCAACCGGTGCCTCCGTTGCGAAATCTGAGCTTTCGGAAGCGAGGACGCTAAAACAACGATAGGGAACGCAAGAAGGCAACCTTGGGAACGCAGGCCGATTGTACCCCAACCAGCATCCGATCTGGGTCCGCGAGATAATCGAAACGCAAACGTTGCGGAGACCAGTTGTAGGGCCGCATATCCTTGCCGTTGCCGACAAGAAGGAGACCATGGAAATACCAGCGGTCGGCGTCCTTGAAGCCAGAACGATTTGTGTAGAAAGACAGCCCTCGTAACGCCGCAAAGGAGGATATCGATTTTTCATCCCCGTGTATTGCGATACAAAATGGCTCACCGCTGCTGAGATATAGAGCCTGCGCGGTGGCTGCGGGAACGGCGGCCAAGGACCACATCGCGACAACAGGGGGGCAGGACAAGAGCAGTTCAAAATCCTGCGCCAAGAACGAACGGACAGTGAACGCCCTTCAAATCGCGGCCCTCCTCTTGAGCAATCTATTCTGATGTGGCATTCAACCAAAGATGATCGACCGCACCAACAGCAGTTTCGGCATTTGGTGGCGCTCCTTTTAGGAGCGGCAGTTGTCATCTATTGAATTTGACCATTTGCCGCCGTGAGCTGGCAAAGTATGGTCGAAGTCTCCCCATCTTCCGGTCACGGTGGCTCCCCATAAGGAGGGTTCCGTGACTAAATTTTCGCTTGCTTCAATTCTCAAGCCGCTCGCTGAAGGCCATGACATATCCGCTGATCAAGCGGAATCGATGATGCGTTCCTTCATATTGGGGGACTTCTCGCCCGTTGAACTTGGCTGCATCATGATGGGTATGCGCCTGAAAGGAGAGACGCCAGAAGAACTTGAAGGAATGGTTCGTGCGTACCGCGCAGCGTCGATAACCGTTGCAACATCGCCGGACCTCGACGTTGTGGACGTCTGCGGCACAGGTGGAGATGGGCCAAGCGCGGGCGTTTTCAACATATCGACCACCTCGATGTTTGTTGCCGCCGGCGCTGGTGTTCCGATGACAAAGCACGGCACCAGCGCAGTTTCCAGTCAATCTGGCAGTTCCGACGTACTAGAGGCGCTTGGAGGGAGGAATCTCCGTAATCCGAGACAAGTCTCCGAGTGCCTTGACGCTATAGGGCTGGCGTTCATGCATGGTCCCTCCTTTAACCAAGGAATGAAGAACGTCATCCAGAGCCGGAGAGAGGCGGGGATCCGTTCTTTCTTCAATCTCCTTGGCCCAATGTCGAATCCCGCCAACCCTCGACGGCAGGTTATTGGGATCTATGACCGACGATACACGAATGTCGTAGCAGAGACGTTAGGCCGTCTCGGAGCGGTGCATGTTATGGCCGTATCGGCCCACAACGGCTTGGACGAGATATCCACCGAAGGTCTCACCCAGATCAGCGAATTCAAAAACGGGAAGGTTACCACAATGCAATTCGATCCCGCCCCCTTTGGTTTCAGCAAGATTGACTGGGATGAATTGCATGGAGGAGATCCGGCATTTAACGCCTCGAAGATGATTCGAATTCTTAACGGCCAGATTTCTGGTTGCGCACGGGAAATTGTTGCTCTCAATGCCGCTGCGGCCATCATCGTCGGTGGGTTAGCCTCGTCTTTTGAAGAAGGATTGGCTATGGCTGACCAAAGCATCGATAGCGGTAGGGCGCTTGAGAAGCTGGACGACTATAGGCGGTGGACCAGTCGCGAAGATCAGGTCGTAGCGAACATCATGCCGCCCGAAGAAGACGGCCGGGAAGCCGCAATGGTCTGAAGCCTTCCGGCATCTGCTGTCCGGCGTCCCAGGAATAGATGCCGGTTAGATTTATGTGTTCCCAACTCAGTGGGGACACACGTTTGAGGATCGGGAATGCTCCGGCCCTGTTGGCGCAGATGAGCAGTGGCACGCTGAGGTAGACGGTATTCCAGTGGCCGATGGAAATTGGTATCTCTAAATGCTCCCAAGGGATACTCCGCTGCGGTGTGTTGGTCCCGGTGTTGAGCACATAATATGTTTTCGGTCCTGCAAGGGCTTCTATGAGATATCAATGACGGACTACCGTCGACAGTTCGATTCTCATCAAGGCGATCATTTGCCCTAAGCAACAGGAAGATCGCAGCGGACGCTGACAAGGACCATAGATCATTCACTTAACCGGCCCGTCGAGCAGATCCCAGGGATACCTGCGGGTACCATTTAACCTATTTCGCCTTGCTTGTGGCTATTCAATCTCAAGCGTATGCCCTCCCTTGGCAAACTCCGCCTTTATATCATCTAATATCGCTTGCTTTTCTGCAGCCGAAATCGGCAAGGCTTGGTCAGGTGGATCCCAGAAATCGATGGTGTCTGAAAAGACCGCAAAGCCAAGCTTGTCGTGTCCTGGAAAGAACATTTCCCCCTGCACCGTTGCAATGCGGTCCAAAATGTTCACCTTGATATGGCCTCGTGATACATCAAGGATCATGGCTTACCTCGCGTAAAGATGACCTTACTAGCGCCCGTCGCAGGGTCAATAGTAATGATCTGCGTAACTTTAGGATTGTTCATCAAGGCGGGGAGCTCGGCGGTTTCCCAGACGTTACCCGGCCGAAGGCTTGAGCCAATGACCGCGCGAACTGTTCCCGAGGCACCGGCAGCATACAGCGCGGAAATATTCTGCCACGCTTGGACAACCGCAGGGTTTGAGGCGTCCCATGCTGGCATCTGGACGCCATTTCTGCCCAATTAACGTCTCAAGTGTCGTACCGCCGTTCTCCAGGGCAATTTGGGCGGCGACATCTTGACCGCCAACACTGCCAGTTCGACCTGACCAGAAGAACGCAGTGTTCGGTTGCGTCGCAACCGGATTGTTTGCGGCCGTAGAACCCAAACCACTTGTCGTTTGGCAGTTAAACGTGAGAATGCGGTCGTTGTGGTAGCTTTTGGCAGTTAATTTGAGATTCTAAGCATGCCTTTCTCGTTGACCATTCTGGGGTAATCCTGAATTAGCCCCCGAAAGGCCCGGACATGCTCCACCACTTAGCTAAGTGGGTAGGAGTAATGTTGGTAATATGACTAGCAGCAATTTTAAGATGGAAGTCCTCTCCGGGCCGGAACGTCGGCGGCGTTGGAGCACGGCAGAGAAGCTCGCGATCATCCACGAAACCTATGAGGCGGACGCGACGGTGAGCATCGTCGCGCGTCGACACGGTATCCAGCCGAACCAGTTGTTTGCGTGGCGCAAGCTGGCGTCCCAAGGGGCACTGACGGCGACGGCCGCCGAGGAGGAGGTCGTTCCGGCTTCCGAATACCGGGCGCTTCAGGCCCAGGTGAAGGAGTTGCAACGCCTGTTGGGCAAGAAGACGATGGAGAGCGAAATCCTGAAGGAAGCCCTCGAAATCGCCGGTGGCCCAAAAAACATCTGTTGCGCTCGCTCTCTTCCGAGGGGATTTTGGAATGAAGACCGTCTGCGAAACTTTGGGTGTCGCCCGCTCGAATATCGCCGCGCGCGCCGCAGGCTCCCTTCCAAAGCCAGAGGACGCCCGCCACTACCTGATCGTGAGCTGCTGGAGGACATCAAGGCCGTCATCGCCGATACGCCTACCTACGGCTATCGGCGTGTCCATGCCATCCTGCGTCGGAATGCCCGGAAACTGGGGCGTTCGTGGCCCAATGCCAAGCGTGTCTACCGGGTGATGAAGCTGCACAATCTGCTGCTGGTGCGTCATACCGGAGCGGTCAATGATCGCCTTCACGACGGCCGGGTCGCCGTCGAGCGTTCAAACATCAGATGGTGCTCCGACGGCTTCGAGATCGGCTGCGACAACAAGGAGAAGGTGCGCGTCGCCTTCGCCCTCGACTGCTGCGACCGCGAGGCAATCGCCCATGTCGCCACCACCGAGGGCATCAAGAGCGAAGACGTGCAGGACCTCGTGATCACCGCTGTCGAGAACCGCTTCGGCCGCATCAACATGCTATCCGAGCCCATCGAATGGCTCACCGACAACGGCTCCTGCTTCATCGCCAGGGACACGGCATCCTTGCTCCGCGACATCGGCATGGAACCTTGCACGACACCGGTGCGAAGCCCGCAATCGAACGGCATGGCCGAGGCGTTCGTCAAAACCTTCAAGCGCGACTACGTCTCGGTGAATCCAACCCCCGACGCTGAAACCGTCATCGCTCAACTGCCGTTCTGGTTCGAGCATTACAACAATCTTCACCCGCACAGTGCTTTAGGATATCAATCGCCGCGCGAGTTCATCAGCTCGCAATCTCAAACCTGAGCATGTCCGGTCTTTTGGGGGCAACTCCAAATCCGCTGTAAAGATTGCGATACTGGTCACTGTCATCTGCTTAAGCTAGGCGGTTTTTCAGTATGCCAAATATCAAATTAACTGCCAAAACACGAGCACCAATCTCAAATTAGCTGCTCAATCTCAGATAAAGTGCCGAGCTATCTCATTGAAATTATTGCGGCCAGAGTCTCGCAATTGACTGCCAAACGACATAAGTATGCAAATTAAGATCTGAAAAATGCGTAGAGGTTCTTATGTTGGGTTTCTTCGAGAAAAAGGTCTGGCCTCCTAACAAGCAGAACCCGCCTTGGGGAAGTGCTTCGTCCATCTATAACCATATCGCTGCACATCTCGTCCCGGCAAGGCCGACAGGATTGTCGGACGAGGGCTATCGGCTTCCCGATGAACCGGCGAGTAATCCAAATAAAATTTCATTCGCACCGGGGGCCATGGACGGAGTGATGAGCCACCACGGCGCTTCCAACAGGGAAGATCATATCGTCTCGGAACTATATGCGGCGTTGAAGGGGGCTATCGAAAACGCATCGGAAAGCAACATTAAAGCCTTGTATTTACTGATCAACGACGGTTCGGCTCTCGGCGTCATCGATGCGCTTATCGAAAGAATTAGGTCCGAAAGGGATTTGGACGCTGGCCGGCTGTATGAGATTGTGCATTGGTTTACGACGCACGCCGCTCACAGAGAGCCGGTGAAATTCTCAATGGCATTGCTCGGGCTGCTCCGGGGAAATGATGATGCGGAGATTTTCCTGACGCTCGGCCGACATGACGAGTTCACGCTTTATGCCGCAGTCGCCATCTCCGGTAACGACAGCTACGGCGAAAGAGCGCTTTGGAAGTTGGCCAAGACCGTTGAGGGATGGGGGCGAATTCACACGGTCGAGCGGCTTGCAGGCGCAACTGACCCGGAAATCAAGAACTGGCTAATTCGTGAAGGCTATAGAAATGCTGTGATGTATGAATATCTGGCCTGTATTTGCGCCAGAGCCGGTGACCTGCACATTGCGCTTCGGGCGGATCGAATAGATCACGAATTGCTCAATTCTGCCGTCGAAATCGTCGATACCATGATAGTCGGCGACGGTGGGCCAGCTGAAGGTTTATCTGACTACGAGCACGGTTGCGCGGTCATTCGCGCACTTTTGGCGCACGGAAAAGGTACCTTTGTTTCCGTTTCGCACTACTCCTTTCTTTCTCGCCTTCGAGATTGGCTTGATGAGCATCAGTCCAGTGAAAGGAAACTTCAGCACGATTGGTCTGCCGACGCTGTTGATCGCATATCCGCAAGTCTCTCCTACATGCTAGCCAAGGATCACTGGAAGCGGGAGATATCGAACGCTCTGGAGTTTGGAGACAGGCAACAGTTTTGGGATGCAAGCAGGGTATGCCAGAAGTTTGGCATCGATCCATTTCCTTATTTCTATGGCCGAACGGAAGCGGGCGAGGAGTATTGGTGGGATTTGATGCGCAGCTCAGGCCCGGAACGCATTGATCAAGTGCTGGAGCTTGGCTTGAAATGCATTCCACTCGGTAAAATTGCGACAGGCCCGAGAAACGAAATGGGCCTCGGCCCTGGATACTCAGCGCATTCCGCTTTGGACTTCATTTTACAGGACCTTGAGAAATTTCCTGGGAAAGGCTGGACCTTTATTGCTGCGGGTCTGCAAAGCCCGGTAGTGAGAAACCGCAATATGTCAATTCGCGCCATATCCGGGTGGGATCGAAAAAACTGGCCGCAGGAAGCCCTGGCTGCTTTAAAACGGCTGAAGGAAATTGAACCTAACGGTGACATACGAAATCGGATCGAAGACTTGTTAGCGAGAAAAGAGATTTATTAGACTTCACAAAGTACCAGCAAAACCAATATCTTCGTACCTGAACCAGAACTCGACCCTCCGGGCTCTCCTTTGAGGGAGGGTGCTTGCCAGACGACGACAGTGGGATCGGAAGTAGTCGTTGAGATGGGCTAGCGCTCTACGGCGGCTAGTTCATCCTCGACGGCCAAAACCGGACCGCCGGACAGCGTTGGCCAATCGGTCGGTTCGGCTAGGCCAAGTTCTTTGCTCGCTTACGAAGCGAGCACATAGGGATTTCTTAACAAGGGGTCGTTGGTTCATATCCCTTCAACAAGGCGAGTACTTTGGGCCGCGCCATTCGTGCTTCAGGAGTTCGGCGTGTGGGGCGGCGACCGCTTTCCGGTCGAACTTCGTGCTGATATGTAATCGAAGTCGAAACGGACGTCCCGCAAGTTTTTCTCGGAAGTGCGGTCGATATTTTTTCATCCAGGCGTATCCATTGCGTCACCGGCCCCGTGGGCGAGGACTATCGTGATCTCGGCGTTCTGGGGGCCGGTGGCGAGGAAATTACGGGGCATTCAAGATTCTCCTGGTTCGGACATCTGTGTCAGTTGCGCAGAATAAATGCCGCCGCTTCCCGTACGGCTGGAGATCTATCGAATTCTACCTGTCGCGCATATTGCCGGCCGACATCTGCCGGCAGCGAGTTCCGACCTATGCAATCCAAGACGACGCGTCTTACCTGCGGCGATCGATCCATAATTGCTCTTTCAGCGACAACCGTTGGTGAAACCGAACAAACAAGCACTCTTCCGCTGCAGGTCGGAGTCCATCGTTTGAGATTGTAGCGTTTGTCTATCCAATCCCAACGAAAACCGGAGCGCCATCTTGCCATCCGGTCGATGAGTGCTTCGGCTGCGATCGCCCGTACCATCGGATTCACCGATTGGGTGGAGATGTCCTCCAGATGGGCATCAAGCAAGGGCGTGCGCAGCGCGTGGCGAAACGTCGACGGTGTCGGGCCCGTTGTTTGCTGGATCATCAGCTTCGCGAGTTCGGCTGCTATGTCCGGCCGGGCGTAGAGGTCATCGATCATAGATCGTTCCAGCTCATCCCATCGCTCCCAACCATGTTGCCGTTTGAGCAGATCCAATGCAGCGCGAGCGATGATATCGGGTTGTGTGAGAGGAAACACGCGCTGTGCACAGAAGAATGCCGCTGTACGAACTGGTCCGACCCAATCATTCATTCGCCACATGACGGCGGCGACAAGAAAGGGAGATTGTAGGCCACCCGTAATTTTGTCGAGCGAGGCCTCGCGCACGTAGCCATCGGAATGGAATATGTAAATGAACTCAAGGCCCGGCGTTTGCTCGAGGAGTTTCAAGGCAGCGTGCGGTTTCGGCAGGCTGAGCCAGAAAGGACCGGGGAGAGCGGCATAAAGGTTGGCGTCGCGCCGGATCTGAAGCGACGCGGCACCGATCGGCGCCGGGGGAATCGCCTTGAATTGCTGGAGGATTGCCCCGATCTGGGTTTCCAGTTCAACTCCCTCATGCAACGATTTGAGAAGGTCACGGGTCTCGAGCGACAGAACCTCGCGATTCCTATTCATCGGTTATTTCCTGGTTCGAGCCGTCGAATACGCGCGATGCCTTGAGCAGCGAAACGCAGTAGAAAAAGAGTGAGGCCAGCCATTGCAGGTTTCATATCTTCTTGAATATCAGGTTGTGGAACCAACTCGCAATTGTCCGCAATTGGATGGATGCGCCTTTGAATGACGCTACATCGCTAAGCAGATGCTTTAACTCAGCCGCTTTCCAAGCATGATGCATTCAAGGGAAGGCAAACTCTGTTGCCTTCCCCGACGCTTACCCGCGCTTTTTGCGCCAGGGTGCGTTCTTCTGCCAATCGCCGGCCATCATGCTGCCGTAGGGGATCACTTCGTCGACCACTTCGGCAAGACCGTAGTGGTCGATCTGCGCCCGCACATTGGCAGCACTCTTGTAGGCGCTCGGCAGTTCCGATGCATCGGCAAAGCCGGAAAAGAACCGCACGTCGAGCCCGCTTGTTTCCTTCTCCAGGATAGCCGCGATATTATTCGGGCTGAGACCTCGCGAGTCCGCCCCATACTCTGCCGACAACTGCTTCATATGTGCGCTACGCGAAACGTTGCGGCCGGCGCCATGTGGCGAAAAGCCAAGACCATGAGCAGCATTTGATCCGCGAACGATCAGCACCGGTTCCGCCATGTTGAGCGGAATGATGGTCAGATCGGTCGCATCGTGTGCCCAGTTGTCAAAGGCAGGCGTCGCTCCCTTCCCATGATAGAACAGCCCGTCCGACTTCCGGAAAACGAAGTTATGTTCGTTCCAGAAGCGGTCCGCCACCTTGGCCGAGAGCTTTTCGGCCGCCATGTCGTGAAGGACATAGTGGTTTTCCTTCGTCCACTGGCGGATCGTCTGCAACGCCGACCAGTAGAGGTCGCCTTCCTCGGTGTCCGCAGGGATCCAGGCATTCTCCTTATGGGTCTCAGGCGAGAGCCGCTCACGAAAGCGATTTGCGATCTTCATGCCCTTGTCGTAGAGCCGCGCGCCCGGTGCTCGCGATCCATGATGGGTAACGAGTGCCGTTTCGCCGGTCGACTTCATCGTGCCGACATAGGCGAAATGATTGCCGTCGCCCTGGGTCGCGAAGTGCTCGATGGCGGCGCTTAGCACGCCGTCGCGCAGATAGGGGTTCTGCTCGAAAGCCGAAAGCGTCGCGTCTGAAGGCCTAAGCTGAGCTCCGCGTGGCCGGCCGCCAGGCCCGAAATGCGTCACGGCGTTCACGGCATCCAGGAGTGACTTTGGATCCACGCCAGGAAAGATCGAGATCGCCATCGAGCAGCAGATATCAGCCGAATGCATGCCGGGATGGATCGCTTCGGAAGCGACCACGCCGCCGACCGGGATCGTGCCGATCGGACCGGCCGGGCAGGCATCCGGCATGATCGCTGCGGCACGAACGACCGGTGTGCGAACCAGCGCGCGCATCGTCGCGTTGACCTTCTCAACATTGTCCTGTTCGAATGCATTTTCGGCACGAATATTGGAATAGATCTCGATATCATTATCCGCCCTCAAAGCGAGCGTCGGGCCGGGTTCAAAGGCCCGTGCCGCTTCCAGCGCATCCGCCATCGAGCCGCCCTTGCTCAAAACCGCGTTGGCCGCGTCGAGAGCCGGGCGAAACCATTTTCCCTGGCTCATGCCGGCATCGATCAAATCCTGTCCGCTCATTACCGTTATCATTGTTGTTTCTGCGTCTGCAGTCCTTCTGTTAAGTTGCTTCTCTTCACACCCTTTTTGGATGACGAACTTGTGGGAGACCCTGATGGTGCTCGCGCTTGGTTCGTGCCAGATACACTTCAAGAGGCGTGCCAGTTTGAGGAACTGGGCGCGAAAATCGTGGCGATTTCTCCTATCCGATTGTTTTTATGGATGAAAAAGTTTCAACTTCGTCCAAGAAATCTCTGGTTGCGGAAACCTCTAACTCTAGAATATTATTCTGTCGTATAGATTGTTATAATTTTGGATAATAAATGAAGCGCCGCGTCGTCATCAGCATATTGGGAACCACTTTGGATGCGGGCAAATGGGAAAATCGCTGGAGCCGCTGGCGGCCAAGTGTCGCGCTCTGCCAGCAACCTGGCCTCTTCATCGACCGCCTGGAGCTGATCCACGACAATCACGCACAACCGCTGTGTCATCGCATCGTTGGTGACATTGGCACCGTTTCGCCGGCGACTGAGGTGCGAAGCAACCTCATCAACTTCCGGGATCCCTGGGACTTTTCGGAGGTTTATACGTACCTCAGAGACTTTGCCCGCAGTTTTAGCTTTGACCCAGACACGGAAGACTATCTCGTCAACATAACCACCGGCACCCATGTGGCGCAGATCTGCTGGTTCCTGCTGACCGAAGCTCGCATCATTCCTGGGCAGCTATTGCAGCTCTCGCCGCCGCGTGACCGCGAGCCGGAACAGAATTTTGCTGGCACGCATCGGATCATTGACCTCGATCTTTCCCGCTATGACGAGATCGCCAAACGCTTTGCCTCCGAGCGCGAAGACGCGGCATCGTTCCTGAAATCGGGGATTTCGACCCGCAATGCCGCCTTCAACCGGATGATCGACGAGATCGAGAGAGTGGTGATCCGCTCGACGGCTCCCGTTCTTCTGACTGGACCAACCGGTGCCGGCAAATCGCAGCTCGCCCGCCGGATCTACGAGCTGAAGAAAAGCCAACGCAAAATCAGCGGTTCATTTATCGAGGTCAACTGCGCGACCCTGCGAGGTGATCAGGCCATGTCCACGCTGTTCGGTCATGTGAAGGGCGCGTTTACCGGCGCCGCCGGCGAGCGTGCGGGCTTGCTCAAGTCGGCTGATAAAGGTGTGCTGTTCCTTGATGAGATCGGCGAACTTGGCCTCGATGAGCAGGCCATGTGTCTTCGGGCGATCGAGGAGAAGAGATTTCTACCCGTAGGCGCCGACCGGGAGACGTCTGCGGACTTCCAACTGCTTGTGGGGACCAATCGCGATCTCGGCGAGGACGTCCGCAAAGGAAGGTTCCGCGAAGATCTTTACGCCCGTCTGAATCTCTGGACTTTCCAGTTGCCGGCCTTGTGTGAGCGAAAGGAAGATATAGAGCCCAATCTCGACTTCGAACTCAGGCGATATCTGGAGCGTGAGGGTGAAAACATCACCTTCAACAAGGAAGCGCGAGAACGTTACCTTGCCTTTGCGACCGGCCCGCAAGCCGTCTGGAGTGCCAACTTCCGCGACCTGTCGGCGTCGGTGACCCGCATGGCAACGCTTGCGCCGCACGGGCGTATCACGACCGACGTTGTTGATGACGAAGTTCGGCGACTGAAGGCTTTTTGGCGCACCTCAAGCAATGAGGACGCAGCCGATGCTATCATCGTGGAACTGCTGGGCGCTGAAGCTGCCGTCCGCCTTGACCGCTTTGATGCGACGCAACTCGCCACTGTCCTTCTCACCTGCCGGGAGCACGGCACGGCAAGTGCTGCCGGCAGAGCCTTGTTTGAAAACTCGCGGCTGGAGAAGAAGAGCAGCAATGACGCCGATCGCCTGACAAAATATCTTGGCCGCTTCGACCTGAAATTCGAGGACGTCAAAAGACGAGGATAGCGGTTAGCCGAGACTTAGTTGTTCTGGAAGACCTCGCCAAAAGCGACATCCGCATCGGCTTGCAATCCGCGCGTCAGGGCGTCTTGAACATCAACCGCTCGCGAAGGATGAATTCGTTTTTCGCGATTGCAAGGTCCACATATTGCTTGGCTTCAACCAGCTTAAGCATTCGCGACAGTCAAACTGCTCGGAAAGCCAAGCAGTTTTTCAAATGAGGCAGCTAGGACCGTGGTGTCTCGGCGGCTCCAAGTGTAATTAAATCTTCATGGTAGATCTCAAGGCACTCACCGGTAGACTCTGAGAAAATCCAGAAATCCGTGGAAGCCAGCGTTGGATGTTCGTCAAAAAAAGATACCATGTCACATAAAATCTTTAGATCCCCAGTAATCAAAACAGCATCTTCGTGTTCAAACCACAAAGAGTATTTGCCAGATAACCGATGCCTAGTTCGCATTTCGGTGAGGCAAGCAATAATGTCTCTCCCTTTTTCCACTTTATATTGAGAAATATAATTGGACTTTGTCCAATCTATTCCAGAAATTGCCCAGGCGAACCTACCATTTAAAAATTTATTAAAAATGGCAAGAGAACTCTCCCCTACGATGATCGTGAACTCTCCAGGGGGCAATTTGAAGCCGTATACTTCGATGCTTTGTGATGTCACTGGTAAAAATTTCCGTCAGCAAACCGGACTATGTCGTCAACTGTTCCAGGAAACTCTACTGAAGTCTTAACTGCGTTTGCAACTTTGCCAACTTGAGTATTGATGTGGGCTCCTTTAACAGGGTCCCAATCTACTCGCATCCTTATTCGCGCACTTTATCCCTGAAGGTATGGATAATTTCTCATATCCTGAGATTTGATTTCAAGAAGCGATATGGCTCCGCTGAAGCTCAACACCATAAACCTCAAGCAACGAGTTCCAGTATTCCATCAATCTTTTCTTGCTACCCGGCGAGCCGTTAGTCGGCGGCATGTAACGAACAAGCTTTGAAAGGTCCTCGGGATACCCGAGATCGGCATACAATTCCTCTACAGCCCCAAGAGGATCTAGGAGGGAGTCCTTTTGCTTCCAAAGCCATAGTAAAAGGAGGTATTTCCAAACTTTTTCGGCATCTCCAGCATCATCTTCGTCTTTTGTCAGGCTGCATATCAGATCACTTACTTCGTAGTATTCGCTCTCATCAAGAGAAGCCAAACTATAGTGATCGGCAGAAGAGTTAACGGTTAGCTTCTCTAGGGCGAATTCAACGACGTCTCGTTGTTTCAGATAGCCGAGCTCCAGCCCATGAAACAATTCGCTCCAGTAAAGCCAGGGCGCCTCACGATAGCAAAACGTTCCCGTTATTGACAATCTCATGACATATCCGTTTCAGTTACTTGGGCAGCTTCGACGGTATCTGATTTGGCTGCCCGGTGATCTTGCCATCTGGAATGAATCTCTGATGCGTCAGCTGTCCATTTGCATCCACGATCTGACCTGCCACTGAACTTTCATCCAGCTGTGACTAAGTCCAGCGGTTGCAAGTAGGCCCGATACGCATGCAACGTTACCGCTTTTTCTCCCAAGTTGCCTGATTGATCTGTGAGCGGCTTTCCATGGACGCGTAAAGGGAGTTTCTTACGATTGGCCAAGCCAGACGTGAGGGGCAAGGCTGCTAGCTGAACGAGGTTAAGGCGAGGATCGCCTCGGAAAGTCAGCGGCCGGGTAACCGTGAACAGGATCGCAATGGGCTGAAGCCGAACTATCTGTCGTCCTGGCTAACGATGGCGCGGCAGGGTAAGCTGATTTTGCCTGAATAATTCCGTTGAATTCGCGGCGATGGTCATCGAGATGTCTTTGGTGGGCCACCAGTCGTCATGCAGACCTCCCGTTGGAAGCGCTTCGCCCCTCCACGCAGATGTCGCCGGCACGTGACGCCAGAAAGAAGTTACTGAGCGTCAAGTGGTTCATAGGCGCGATCCTCGCGCCACAATTCAAACTAAGTGCTGCCGAAGACGGACGAACTCCTCCAGGCAGCATGCTTGCCGAACTTGCTGCGCCTATGTGAGAGAAGCTGGCAATGGCCGAGCCATCGCCAGCAGGTGCTTGCCGGACACCCCAAGGACACCTGGCAAGTGGGGAATACGGTGAGCAGCTCAGTTCTTGGCGCCCAAAAGTGATTTCAGATCAGTCGCGAAGTTTGCTACCAGATCGGCAACCGGGGACTGTCCGGCCTCAATGAGGCGCTTGGCCACCATGTAGACACGCGGGTCGTTCATCGCATCGACAGCGAGGAGTTGGTCGCCGAGATAATACCAGAACGAAATTCCGTTTGACGCCCCGGCTCTGGTCACAATGCTATCGTATCCGCTCGAAAGGCCTGCAATCTGGAGCTTGACGTCGAATTGGTCAGACCAGAACCAGGGTTTGGCCTGGTATCCCGACGACAAGCCCATTATCGTCCTGGCCACGGCCTCGGCCTGATCGATCGCATTTCCGACACTTTCAAGACGGATACGTTCTGCCCGCCACGGAAACGACGCGCAATCTCCAGCGGCCAGAATGGCCGGATCGGACGTCCGGCAATGGACGTCCACGGCAATCCCGTTGTCCACCTCCAAGCCGGCCTGTTCAGCCAATTCGACATTCGGGTGGACGCCTATTCCAACGATGACGAAGTCGACCGGCACGACGGATCCGTCGGCAAGCTCTGCCACTTTGATCCGGCCGTTGTCACCACGAAGGATCTTGAGGCCGACACCTTCTATAAGTTTGACACCGTGTCCTGCATGCAGTGCTCGGAAGTAGTTTGATGTCTCAGGACTCGCAACGCGTTGCAGGATGCGCGGCGTCGCTTCGATCAGTGTCACGTTCAGCCCCAGCTTGGCGGAGACTGCCGCAGCTTCGAGACCGATGTATCCACCCCCGACGACCAAGACCTGCTGACCGTTCCTGAAACGATGGGACATCGAGTTGATGTCGGCGAGGTTGCGCACGTAACATACGCCATCGAGGTCGCCACCCATTTGCGCCGGCAGCCGCCGTGGCCGGGCGCCGGTCGCCAGCACAAGCCGTTCGTAGCCAAGCCGCAAGCCGTCGGAAAGCATGATCTCGTGCGCCGACCGGTCGATGCGCTGGACGTCGGTCGAGAGTTTGAGATCAATCCCGCGTTCCTCGTAGAAGTTGAGAGGGCGCAGGTAGAGCCTTTCTTCCGTGGTCTCGCCGAGAAGGTAGCCCTTGGACAAAGGAGGCCGCTGATATGGTGGATGGGATTCGTTTCCGATCAGCGTGATCGGCCCGGGGTGCCCAAGCTCACGGAGCTTGGCGCAGACGGAAAAACCCGCCTGGCCAGCGCCTACCACCACGATGCGGGCGGTCTCTTCAACCCGATCGTCAACCATGGTTCTCTCCTTCTTGTTTCAGTTGGCCCGCAGCGGGGCCATTGCTTTCTGTATGCTGGCAATCAGCGCGTCGCGCTGCTGCGACAAGTCCGCGGTGGATTGCCCGTTTGCCTCCAGGGTCACGCCGGACACAAGGGTTCTCGCCAAGTCGGGATCAAGATGAAGGACGCCGAGATCATCCCACCAGCGATTAAAGCTTTCGGTGTACCTCTCGCAAAAGGCAGCAAGGCCCCCTTCGCCAGCTCCAAGATGAAACAACATCGTCGGTCCCATCGCGGCCCATCGCAGTCCCGGTCCGGCCCACATCGCCTTGTCGACATCCTCGACGGACGCGACGCCCGTCTTGACGAGGTGGATCGCTTCCCTCCACACCGCCGCCTGCAGACGGTTTGCCACGTGGCCTGGGACCTCGCGATTGACACGAATGGTGACCTTGCCGACGGCGGTGTAGAACCGCTCGGCAGCTTCTACGACGCCCTCGGCGGTGCTGGCATTGCCCATGACTTCCACCAGCGGGATAAGGTGCGGCGGGTTGAAGGGATGACCGAGCACGAAGCGTGACGGGTCCTTCCAGCCGGCCTGCATTTCGGACAGTGTGAGCCCCGACGCAGACGTCGCAACGACAGCGTCATTTTCCAGATGCGCTTCAATATCCTCATAGAGAGCGTGTTTGATGGCGAGCCGCTCGGGAACGTTCTCCTGGATAAAGGCTGCCCCTTCCACCGCATCCCGCGCCGATTTGGCGAAACGGACCCGGCCAAGATTGCCGCCCTTTACGAGGCCAAGCTGTTCCAACGTCGGCCAAGCCCGTTCGACGTAATCGCGAACGCTTTTTTCCACATCGGGTGCGATGTCGTGAACGGCGACATCGCGGCCGGAGGCCAGAAAAAGGGCGGTCCAGCTTGCGCCGATCACGCCAGCGCCGAGAACTGCGGTGTTCTTGAATTCAGTCATCAGAATAATCCAGGTTGGAGGGGTGAAGCGGCGGTGAGACCGCCGTCAATTGTGAAACATTGTCCGGTGACGAAACCGGCCTGCTCGGAGACGAGCCATGCGATGGCGTTTGCGACGTCGTCGGGCGTGCCGAATCTTCGTGCTGGATGACGTGCGATCGCATCGGCTTTCGCGCGTGATGGTTCTTTCGAGAGGACAAAACCGCTCTCCGCCATATTGGTCATGATCCAACCGGGGCAAACCGCATTGCAGCGTACCATGGGCCCGTGATCGACCGCGATCGATCTGGTCAAAGCATGCACGAAGCCCTTCGAAGCATTGTAGATCGCCATCGAGGGGTCGGAGACCAGTCCCGATATGGATCCGAGGTTGACGATGCTACCACCTCGCTCGATCATGTCCGGCAACACCTCTCGGCACATGTTGAACACGCCCTTGCAGTTGACGTCCATGACGAGCGACCAGTCGTCATCCGTGGTATCGCGAACCGTCTTCTCCAATTGGATTCCGGCGTTATTCACGAGGACCGAGACATGGCCGAATTCGGCGGCGGCAGCCACAACGCGGGCGGCGTCGGCGGTTCTCGCGACATCGGCCTGCACCCAGAAAACGCCGGCATCGAGATCACCGGGTCGGGCACTCCGGCCGCAGGTAACCACTTTGCTCCCATCGGCGTGAAGCCTATCGACGACGGCGCGACCAATTCCCCGGCCGCCACCGGTAACCACTGCGATCCTCGCGCCTCCGTCTCCCATCTCGCGCTGCCCCTCCCTTTCAGCCATGCGATACCATGACGTGTCGGATGGACGTGTAGGCATCGAGCGCATGAATAGACATGTCGCACCCGGTTCCGGACCCCTTCATTGCGGCCCAAGGCATCTCCGGAGTAGCGACGCCATGGGTGTTGACCCAGGTGAAGCCGTAGCGAAGGCGGCTGGACACTGCCATTCCCCGCCCGATATTGCGCGTCCAGACCGACGAGGCGAGGCCATAGCGCCCGGCATTTGCAACGGAGATCGCTTCATCGGCGTCCGAGAAACGTGAGATCGTCACGACTGGCCCGAAAACCTCATTGCGGGCGATTTCGGCATCATGGTTGACGTTGGCGATCACGGTCGGCCTGTAGAAATAGCCGCGCCCCTCGGCCTTTGACCCTCCCGCCACGATGTCGCAGGTCGCGCGGGCGCGATCCACGAAACCGGCGACACGGTCCCGCTGTGCGGAGGAGACGACGGGACCCATCTGGGTACCTTCGGCCTTCGGCGTTCCGATCCTGATCTCGGACACCTGCGCGGCGATGGCATCAACCAGCTTTTCATAGATGCCGTCCTGAACGAACAGCCTGCACGGCTGCGCGCAATCCTGCCCGGCATTGAAGAAACTGCCGTATCGCACCATCTCAGCAACCGCGTCGATATCCGCGTCGTTGAACACGATGACGGGCGCTTTGCCTCCCAATTCCAGGTGAACATGCCTAATCTGCTGTGAGGCCGCCCGCATGGCCGCCATACCGGTCGCAGGCGAGCCCGTCACCGCAATCGCCTCCATCTGGGGCGCGTTGATCAGCCGGTCGCCGATCGTGGCACCTCGGCCGTGCACGATGTTGAGCACGCCTTTGGGAACGACATCTGCGAGGAGCTCGCCGAGCTTCAGTGTCGATAGCGGTGTGATTTCTGAAGGTTTCAACACGACCGTACACCCGGCGGCAATGGCCGCGGCGAGCTTCCAGGCGGCCATCATTAGCGGATAGTTCCAGGGCGTGATCGCCGCCACGGGTCCGACGGGCTCGCGCCGGATCATGCTCGTATGGGCGGAGACGTATTCGCCCGCAACCGCTCCGGTCATTGTCCTTGCGGCTCCCGCAAAGAAGCGGAACGTGTCGATGGTGAGCGGCATCTCATTGTCATGCGCCGACGGCCAAGGCTTGCCGACATCGAGGCTCTCGAGTTCCGCCAGATCCAGACT
Source organism: Rhizobium sp. CB3171 (assembly GCF_029714265.1). NCBI lineage: Bacteria > Pseudomonadati > Pseudomonadota > Alphaproteobacteria > Hyphomicrobiales > Rhizobiaceae > Rhizobium > Rhizobium sp. CB3171. The sequence continues at coordinate 503,184 of NZ_CP121653.1, forward strand.
GTGTGCTTCGATCACGTCAGCGATGCGAAGTAAGAGGGTCGCCCGCTCTTTCGGTGTCGTGCGCGAAAACGTATCGAAAGCGGTTTCGGCAGCTTGTGCAGCAGCATCCACCTGCTCAATGCTGGCTTCGGCCACCCCGCCGAGTTCGTTCTCGGTTGCCGGATCGATGATCGCGAGGGTTTCGCCTTCGCCCTGAACCAGTTCGCCGTTGATAAGAAGCTTCGTCTGCATATCAGAACGCCACCTTGTCGCCGCCTTTGAGACCCAGTCTTTGACGCGCTTCCTCCGGCGTCGCGATCGTCCGTCCGAGATTCTCGACGATTGAGCGTATCTTGCGGACCTGCTCCGCGCTCGATTTCGCCTTTTGGCCCGGACCAATGTAGAGGCTGTCTTCCATGCCGACACGCAGATTGCCGCCCAAAAGCGCCGCTTGCGTCGTGAAGGGTATTTGGTGGCGGCCCGCCGCCAGCACCGACCATTCATAGTCGTCGCCGAACAGCTTGTTCGCAATCGTGTGCATGTGGACGAGATTATCGAGGTCGGGACCAACCCCGCCGAGGATACCGAACACCATCTGGACAAAGAATGGCGGCTTTACCCAGCCCTGATCGATGATCCAGGCCAGATTGTAGAGATGACCGAGATCGTAGCACTCGAACTCGAACTTCGTACCGTGGCCTTCGCCCAATTCCCTCATCGTATATTCGATGTCGGCGAAGGTGTTGCGGAAAATAAAGTCCTTCGTCATCTCCAGGAACTCTGGCTCCCAAGAGTGCTTCCAGTTGGAATATTTCTGCAGCATTGGAAAGATGCCGAAATTCATCGATCCGACGTTTAGCGAGGCCATCTCGGGGCTGGCCTTCGTGGCGGCACGCAGGCGCTCCTCGCGGGTCATGCCAAGGCCGCCGCCGGTCGAAACGTTGAGGACCGCGTTACACGATTGCTTGATGCGCGGCAGAAACTCCATGAAGAGGTCGGGACTCGGATCGGGCTTGCCGTTTGACGGATTCCGGGCATGGAGATGGATGATGGCGGCTCCCGCTTCTGCAGCCTCGATGCTCGCTTCCGCGATCTCGGACGGCGTGATCGGCAGATATTCCGACATGGTGGGCGTGTGAATGCCGCCGGTCGGCGCGCAGGTAATAATGACGGATTTCGACATTTCAGAGCCTCATTTGTTGAACTTGTGCGGACAGGCCACCATCGAGCACCCATAACTGGCCGCTCGCGTAGCGGGCTTCGTCGCTCGCCAGCCAATTCACAAGGTTGGCGATGTCGTCGGGGGTGCCGTAATTGCGGATCGGGTGGACGTTGCGCACCGCCTCCTTCAGGGTTTCGATGGTTCCGCCCTTTCCACCCGAGCCACCGCCGGAAAAAAAGCTCTGCAGCATCGGCGTGTCGATGTAACCGGGGCAGATCGCGTTCACCCGGATGCCTTCCGGACCGTGGTCACAGGCCATCGCGCGCGTCAGGGCGTGCACCGCTCCTTTGGTTGCACAATAGGCTGCAAGGCCTGGATCAGCGATGAACCCGTCGTAGCTGCCGAAGTTGATGATCGAGGCGGTTACTCCATCAATTGCGGCTTTTCGCAAAAGCGGCAGGGCGTATTTCGAAGCGAGGAAAGTCCCGGTTACATTGACCGCGAAGCTGCGGTTCCACTCTTCCAGTGTCGTGTGTTCGATCGTCTTCTCCAGTTCGATGCCCGCGGCATTGACGAGGATATCGAGCTTGCCCGCCTCGGCATTCACTCTGGCGAGTGCCGCCTTTGCCTCGTCTTCAGACGCAACGTCGAGCCGCACGAAGCGTGCCCCGTCTTCGGCTGAAAACTCCATGCTGCCCGCATCGGAAAGATCTGCGGCGTAGACGACCGCTCCCTCTTTCAAAAACCGCGAGCAAATGGCCCGACCGATCCCACCGCGCCCGCCGGTGACGAAAGCCACTTTGCCTTCGAGTCTCCCGTTCATTGGATCATTTCCCCTTCGATAGACGGAAATTGTCGTCGTGCGCGACTGCCCGACTGTAGCGACGCCATCGCCATTCGGCCTGCTCACGCATTTGCTTTTGCGTAGGCGTCGAGGACGAGTCCGTGGAAGTGGTGGACGGCGTGTTCGGATTTGCCTGAGCCTTGCGGATCGTTGACGATGCGGCCCTGGGTAAAGGCGGGGGTGTTCATGCCCTTCTGGACGCTTTCGACGATGGCAATGTCTTCGGCCTGCAGCACCTCGTCGAGATATTTGATCGTCTGGAGCTCCATCTCGTTGGGCTCCGGCGTCTCCAGGAAGAAGTCGTAGGTCTCGAGCGTCCGGTCGGGGCCGGCGGGGATGATGTTGAGCACGATCATCGAGGAGCGGCCGGGATAGCGCATCAGGCAGGTGTTCGGCCACAGCCACCAGACCGCATGCGTTTTGACGGTGGCGTTCGAGACGTCATAAGCACTGTTTGACGAAGTGCCGGCATCGGCCATGTGGCTGGAATAGATGCCGTGCGTCGTCACCTTGTAGGTGTCCATGTCGACGAGGGTGCAGAAGTCCTTGTGCGCTGTCGGGCAGTGATAGCATTCGAGGAAGTTGTCGACGACATTCTTCCAGTTCGACTTGATGTCATAGGTGAGGCGATGACCGAAGGTCAGCTTGTCGATATCGGGTGCCCAATGGCGGATTTCCGTCTCCAGATCGCCGGTCTGCGAGCTGAGCGAGGCGGCTTGCGGATCGAGGTTGACATAGATGAAGCCGCAGAACTCTTCGACCTGGACCTGGTCGAGGCAGATCTCCTTGGGATCAAAGTCTTCGAGGTTTTCCGTATAGGGGGCACGCACGAGCTGCCCGTCGAGCTTGTAGGTCCAGGCGTGATAGGGACACATGATCTTGTTCGAGACGCCTTCACCAATCAGAAGCGCGTGGGCCCGGTGCTTGCAGACATTGTAGAAGGCACGCAGCACGCCGTCGCGATCACGAACGACGGCGATCGGCTGGCCGGCGATCTCGACGGTCACATAGGCGCCCGGCGCGCGCAGCTTCTCGACATGACAGACCCATTGCCAGCTCTTGGCAAGGATTGCCTGCAGGTCGGCGCCATACCAGCGCGGATCGGTGTAGGCCACGGCATTCAGCGACAGCGAGCGCGAGGCGTTGGGCGAATAACCCTTTGCGATGGCGGCGAATTCGTCCTTCGAAGGCAACAAGCTCATGATCAGTCCTCCCGAGGCCGGGACGACAGGTTCATCCCTTCAACTGTTCACAGCTTGCTGCCAACCCAACGCCGCCACTATGCGCCGTCCGCCATCGGCTTAACATAATTCGCCACCATCCCCTGACCCTTCTCACGGCGTCTTCACCGACTTCCGGTGCATCGGCCAGGCACGGAATTCGAAGGGAATCCGACCCTCCACTCGGTCCGTTCGTGGTGAAAGACCGAAGCGATCGCGGTAGGCTCGACTGAAATGTACCTGGCTCGCAAATCCGGACGCGATCGCTATCTCGGACATCGGCATATCGGTTTGGGTGACGAGCCCGCGTGCTCGATCCAGGCGGATGTCACGGTAATAGATCGCGGGTGATTTTCCGACATAGCGAAGGAACAGGCGGTTTAATTGCCGGTGGGAGATGCTGACCTTCTCTGCGATCTCCGGAATGGACAACGCATTCTCCAGGTGCTGTTCCATGACCACGATTGTTTGGCGGATAGAGTTCGGAACGTGGCTACCCAAAGGCTCCGCGTTCGCTGGATTCTGTGGTGTCCCGGCCGGCCGGAGCGAAGGGTGGAAGATGTATCGGGCCGCCGCATTCGCCAAGGCATCGCCCGAACTGGCACGAATGATGTGAAGGGCGACGTCGGCGGAGGCTATTCCTCCGCAGCAGGTGAAACGTTTTTCGTCACGGACGAAGATATCCTCCGAGACGTCGACATCACCATGCAGCTCCTTCAGCGCATCGATGTGCTCATAGTGGACGGTGGCTCGACGCCCGCTCAATAGACCTGCATCGGCCATGATGAACGCGCCAGTATCCAATCCGCCGATAATGCTTCCCGCCCGGGACCATCGCCGAAGCGCGGCCATGAGCGGCGGCGTCTTACCGGTTTCCGGCGTCCAACTTGCCGAGATCACAACAATATCGAAGGCGTTGTTCTGAATGTTTCTGAGGCTCTCCGTGTCGACGGACAAGCCATTGCTCGCTGTACAGGAGCCACCTGCCGCGGAGGCTAAAACCCATCTGAAACGGGTGTCACCCTCAAGGTAATTCGCAGCCCGGAAGGGGTCAATAAATGCCGTCGTCGCTGCCAGATTGAAGCTTGGCGTGACAAGGATCAGAAGATGAACTGCAGGTTGCTGTTCGTTTGACATGGTCCAAATAAGTTAAATCGACGTCGTAATTAGTTTAATCGCCTCGCTGCGTTGTGCAAGACTTTTGATGGGAACAAGGAAAAACGGGAGAATTTTATGCATCAACTTTGGAAAATCGCACTTGCAGGCAGCATGGCGCTCATTTGTGCGAACTCGGCCTATGCTGTCGAGCTGGGTGCGAAAGATGAGCCTATCAAGCTTGCCATCAACGAGTGGACGGGCCAACAAGTCACCACTCATATTGCCGGCAAGATCCTCGAGGCGGCGGGATATAAGGTCGAATACGTCACGGCAGGCTACCAGAATATGTGGCAGGCAGTTTCAGAGGGACAGCTCGATGCTGCGCTGGAAGTCTGGAGTTCGAACGTAACCGAGCAATACAAGCAGATGAACAAGGACGGAAAGGTCGAGGACATCGGTGCGCTCGGCCTGACGGCGCGCGAAGGTTTCGCCTATCCTCCGCACGTTGCCGAGCTTTGCCCCGGCCTGCCGAATTGGGAGGCTCTGAAGAAGTGCGCTTCCATTTTCGCGACTGCCGAAACCTTGCCGAAAGGACGCCTTGTCGACTATCCCGGTGACTGGGGAACGCCGGGCGCCGATCGCATCAAGGCCCTTGGCCTTCCGTTCAAGGCCATCCCGGCCGGCTCCGAGGGAGCCCTCGTCGCTGAGTTCAAGGCTTCGGTCGAACGCAAGACGCCTCTGCTGGCAGTGTTCTGGATGCCTCACTGGGCGGTCGCCAAATATGATCTCAAATTTGTCGAGCTGCCGAAAGGCACACCGGAGTGTTACACGGATCCGTCCTACGGCCCGAACAAGGATGTAACGGGAGACTGTGACTTCATCCCGACCCGGGTTTTCAAGACGGTATGGCCAGGCGTCAAGCAGAAGTGGCCCGCAGCCTACGAGATCCTGAAGGCCTTCACGCTTTCGACGGACCAGCAGCAGCCACTGATGGGCGCCGTCGATGTCGATGGTAAATCCACCGAAACCGTCACCGACGAGTGGGTCAAAGCCAACGCCTCGATCTGGAAGCCGATCGTCACTGCGGCCATAAAGTGAGCTGAAGACCATGTCCAAGCCGATCACATCTCCGGCCATCTCCTGCAAAGGAGTTTGGCAAGTCTACGGTGCGAACGCCCGAGAGGAATTGAAGCGGGCGCTCGCTGAAACAGGCAAGAACGCGCGCGATGCAGCAAAGCTCCTGCGCGAACGCGGTCTGGTTCCGGCCGTCCAGGACGTAACGTTTGACGTTGCCGAGGGTGAAGTGTTCGTTATCATGGGCTTGTCCGGATCGGGTAAGTCGACGTTGATAAGGGCCATCTCGCGTCTCATCGCCGGGACGGTGGGATCGATCCTCATAAACGGAGAGGACATCCTGACCGCCAGCAAGCAACGGCTCATCGAGCTGCGGCGCAACAAGCTGGGCATGGTCTTTCAGCATTTCGGACTGTTTCCCCATATGACAGTGGCGGAAAATGTCGGCTTTCCGCTCAAGATGCAGGGATTGGCCAGTCGACAGCGTCGCGCTCGGGCGATCGAAGTTCTCGACCTAGTGGGTCTTGCGGGGCGCGAAGATGCGTATCCGCGCGAATTGTCGGGTGGTCAGAGGCAGCGCGTTGGCATCGCTCGCGCGCTCGCCGTCAATCCTGATCTCTGGTTTCTCGACGAGCCGTATTCCGCACTCGACCCTCTGATCCGACGTCAGCTACAGGACGAGTTTCTGCGAATACAGGCGGGACTGCAAAAGACGTCGGTGTTCATTACCCACGACATCACGGAAGCGCTCAAACTCGCAGATCGCATCGCAATCATGCGGGATGGCATTGTCGTCCAAATCGGTACGCCGGATGAGATCATCGTCAATCCCGTCGACGACTACGTGCGCGAATTTACGCGGGACGTTCCCAAAGGTCGATACTCTCACGTAAGCTCGATGATGAACTTGCCGGAGATCCTGCCAAACATGCCCGACGATCCGAAGATCGACACGGACATGACGATCGACGACGCTCTGGCGTCTTGCATGGCGCTCTATCAGCCCGTTCCTGTCTGGGGCCGCGACGGCAAGATGGCAGGCGTTGTCCATCCTGGTCAATTGGCCAGTGCACTACAGGTGGAACGCTCGTGACGGTCGTTGACACACCCAAAAGGGCGTCAGGCGCCAGCCCCTTTTCGACCGACGAACGCAACAGCGGAAGAAGTTCCATGGCTCGTCTCACACCTGCGTTCTGGGCTGCAATGGTGACGGTGCTGATCGGAGCGATTTGCCTGCTGCTGTCGCCTTACCAGGATTGGATAAGCATCTGGCCGGACGCGTTTACGCTGCCGGTGACGTCATGGCTGGGCAATGGGCTGACGTCGCTTTTCGAATTTCTGAAACCTGCCGCCAGATTTATCTCGTGGATTCTCTCCTATCCGATGGTCTGGGCCAACATACTTCTGGTGCATTCGCCCTACAGTCTGACGATCGGTCTCCTGACCGCCCTCGGTTGGTACATAGGAGGCTGGCGGATGACCCTTCTAGTGCTCGGCGGTCTTGGGTTTGTGCTACTCAGCGGCTACTGGATTGCCAGCATGAACACCCTGGCGCTGGTTTTCGTCTCTGTGCCGCTGGCGATCATCGTCGGCATGGCCATTGGCCTGCTCGCTAACGAAATCCGGGTGATAAATCGCCCCATAGGGACCATGCTCGACGTCATGCAGACAGTCCCGACCTTTGCATATCTGACACCCCTTTTGCTGCTCTTCGGTTTTGGTCCAGTCGTCGGATTGATCGCTTCGGTCATCTATGCGGCGCCACCAATGGCTCGAAACATGATGCTCGCGCTTCAGCGGGTGGAGCCGGATATCAAAGAGGCAGCGGTCATGACCGGTGCCACACGATTTCAACAGCTCTTCCTCATCGAAATCCCGTCCGCCTCCCGCCAGATCATGGTCGGCGTGAACCAGACCATCATGGCCGCACTCTCTATGGTTATCATCGCGGCGGTGATCGGCGGCTTCAATGATATCGGTTGGGAAGTGCTTTTGACCATGCGTAAGGCGGCGTTCGGCCAAAGCTTGATTGCCGGCGTTGTGATCGTGATTTTCGCCATTCTCGCGGACCGCATGAGCAGCACGTTCGCCCATGACGGACGGCGTTATTCCTGGCGCGTCGCCCTTGGCATCGCCGCAATCTCCGCAATTGCAGCAATGGTGCAATCCTCCGTCCTCCCGGGACCGGATCACTACGCGGCGTTCAAAGGGACCACAGCCTATATCGACGTCAAGCTCGGCAACTTTACTGCCGCCAACGGCGCGATATTGGAAAGGTTGAAGAACGGCGCCATGTTCTACGTCCTCTTGCCGCTGCGCGTGGGCTTGGACGAGGCCGTCTTGCCATTCACCTGGGGATTCCAGTGGACCAATGCCATGAGCGCCTGGGTTTTTGTGGCGTTCGGCTTGATTGCTGCGGCGCTTTCGGCCTGGAACCGTATCGTGCTGGGCCTGTGTCTCCTGATTGCCGCGGGGGTTGTTGTGGTTGGGATCATTAACCTGCCATGGCCGTTCGTTCTCGTTGGCCTCGGCGCTCTCGGTTGGTTCGCCGGCGGGCCCAAGCTTGCGACCTTTTCGGTCCTGATGGTGGTCGCAATCCTTGTTTCTGGCCTTTGGGCACCAGCCTTGCTGTCGATCTATCTGTGCACCGCGTCGGTTGTCGTCTGCGTCGTGATTGGTGGCTCGATCGGCATCGTCTGTGCTCTCAGCGAAACCGCGTGGAGTATCTTTCGGCCAATATGCGATTTCCTGCAGACTATACCGCTCTTCGTCTTCCTGATCCCGGTCCTCATGTTCTTCCAGATCGGCGAGTTCTCGGCCTTCTTGGCGATTTGCGCTTATGCAATCGTACCAATGATTCGCTATACCCGACACGGGCTGACATCGATACCCGAAGACCTGCTGGAGGCGGCCGTGGCATCCGGCGCCAGCGAATGGCAGGCCCTATGGGAGGTCCGCATACCGTACTCCGCCCCCACGATCCTTCTAGGGCTCAATCAGACAATCCTCTACGCCTTTTCCATGTTGGTGATTGCCGCCCTCATCGGCACCACGGATCTTGGTCAGCAGATCTATCTCGCATTGGGTCAAGGCGATGTGGGTCTTGGAGTCGCGGCGGGAGCAGCAATGGCCATTCTCGCGCTCGTCGCCGATCGCCTCGTGCAGGCGTTTGCCGCCGCGCGGCGAAAAGCGCTTGGCCTTTGAATTCGACAAAATGCATCGTTTGACACCTGCAATCCGGGAGCCTGATGTGAGATCGGAAAGAAAGTACGTCTATGTTTTCTATCTTGTTCCCGAATTTACAATGCTGGCGTTTACGTCCGCGCTGGAAGTGCTGCGCCTCGCCAATCAGTCGTTAGGTCGTGACGTCTATGAATGGCAGTTCGTCTCCTTGGATGGTCGTCCGGTCCGCGCAAGCTGCGGACTTTCCGTCGATGTGGGCTTTTCCCTTGCACAAGTAAGACGTGAATCGGAGAATTGGCAGGATCTCCGGATGGCCATCATTTGCACGGGGCGTAATGTACAGCACAATTCTGATCGTGGACTGGCGAGCTGGCTGCGCGAGTTGCGCAGGAGGCGGATAGCAATAGGTGCGGTTTGCACCGGCGCCCATCTGCTTGCAAGTGCCGGCATTCTCCAGGGCAAACAGTGCACGATACACTGGGAGAACCTGCCGGGGTTTGCGGAGCAATTTCCGGACGTACACCCCACTTCTCAGATCTTCGAAGTCGATGACGGCATCTATACTTGCGCCGGAGGAATCGCCTCTCTGGAGATGATGCTTCACATTGTTGCTGAGGACGTCGGCAACGAGATTTCCGGGGAAATATGCCAGCAGGCGCTAGTGACCTTCATGCGCGACCGTTCCGATCGCCAGCGACTTCCTTTCGCCAGGCCCCAGGGCGTGCAGAATACCAATCTACGCGATGCAATCCGGCTGATGGAGCGAAACATAGCCGAGCCGTTGCCGATTGAAGCCATCGCGGAAGGCATCCGGATGTCGCGCCGGCAAACGGAAAGGCTCTTCCGTCAGGAGTTTGGCTGTGGTCCAGCTCGCTACTATATCCGGCTCAGGCTGGAGCATGCGAACTCACTGTTAAGGCAGACGGCCATGCCGATAGTGGAAGTGGCGGTTGCTTGCGGGTTCGTCTCGTCATCCCATTTTTCCAAGACGTATCGAAGCCATCAAGGCTTTGCACCGAACGAAATGCGGAAAGGAAGACGCCACCAATGCGCCCAGGTCGAACGCTTGGCCGCTGCATAGGACGCTCATTTGGCACTAGAGCGGTTCATCGTTTCACAGAATCGCTTTCCCGCTCTACCCTTTTGTTTTTACGCATTACGGACGGAAAACCGCTTCGCACTTTTCCTGGAATTGCTCTGGGCGTCCGCAATACCTCATGCATGGAGAAGGCGTAGACAATGTCCATTGAAAACCGTTTGACGACCGCGATCGCCCATCAATGGATGTGCGATCATTTCGGCCATCTCAATGTCCGCAATTATGCGGCCATCTTTGATGATGCGATATTTGTATTCTGGAGCAAGTACGGCGCCTCGAACCAAGGAAGCGTTCCGGTGACTGCGACCCTCAAGATTGATTTTCGATCTGAAGTCCTGGCCGGCACGGTATTGGCGATAAGCTCCAAGATAACGCGCATCGGTACGAAGTCAGTGAACTTTGGGCTCGAAATGACGAATACCGATACGAATGAGGTCGTTGCGTCCTGCGATGTGGTCGACGTATTTTTCAGTCTGCAGGATAGAAAGAGCATGCCGATACCTGAAAGGACGCGCGCCAAACTTCTTACCGATCAAAAGCTGACGGCCGCGGACTGATATTTTGCGGATCGAGCGGTCCAGACTTAGCTACCTGTCTTGCTGAGCGAATTTGTTGAACAGCCCATCGCTCTTGGGAACCGGTGCGCAGACAAATGTCGATAAGGCAGGGCGTTGTCGACGATGCCATTTCTTATGGCCGTTCTCTGGCCAGTTCCGGGCAGGCGATCAATTTATCGCCGATCCCTGACGCGGATCTCAAGTCCTTGCACGCCGACACTTGGCGGCCTTCCGCGCAGAATCGTCTGGCTGAAAGCGCACGGCCGGAACTCTCATTAAATTCAAGTTAGACATTGCGGTGGGTCGCAACATGACAGCCCGCGATCACTCTTGCCAACCGGCAACGAGCCGATGCGCGACGTTGCCGAATCCATTCCGAACCACTCCAATCATCACATCAGATTTGTCATCATTTCCTCGCTTTGCTGAGCGGCGGCCGTGAACCCTTTTCGTGCCTGGCCGATGCACCGGAAGTCGGTGAAGACGCCGTGAGAAGGGTCAGGGGATGGTGGCGAATTATGTTAAGCCGATGGCGGACGGCGCATAGTGGCGGCGTTGGGTTGGCAGCAAGCTGTGAACAGTTGAAGGGATGAACCTGTCGTCCCGGCCTCGGGAGGACTGATCATGAGCTTGTTGCCTTCGAAGGACGAATTCGCCGCCATCGCAAAGGGTTATTCGCCCAACGCCTCGCGCTCGCTGTCGCTGAATGCCGTGGCCTACACCGATCCGCGCTGGTATGGCGCCGACCTGCAGGCAATCCTTGCCAAGAGCTGGCAATGGGTCTGTCATGTCGAGAAGCTGCGCGCGCCGGGCGCCTATGTGACCGTCGAGATCGCCGGCCAGCCGATCGCCGTCGTTCGTGATCGCGACGGCGTGCTGCGTGCCTTCTACAATGTCTGCAAGCACCGGGCCCACGCGCTTCTGATTGGTGAAGGCGTCTCGAACAAGATCATGTGTCCCTATCACGCCTGGACCTACAAGCTCGACGGGCAGCTCGTGCGTGCCCCCTATACGGAAAACCTCGAAGACTTTGATCCCAAGGAGATCTGCCTCGACCAGGTCCAGGTCGAAGAGTTCTGCGGCTTCATCTATGTCAACCTCGATCCGCAAGCCGCCTCGCTCAGCTCGCAGACCGGCGATCTGGAGACGGAAATCCGCCATTGGGCACCCGATATCGACAAGCTGACCTTCGGTCATCGCCTCACCTATGACATCAAGTCGAACTGGAAGAATGTCGTCGACAACTTCCTCGAATGCTATCACTGCCCGACAGCGCACAAGGACTTCTGCACCCTCGTCGACATGGACACCTACAAGGTGACGACGCACGGCATCTATTCCAGCCACATGGCCGATGCCGGCACTTCGTCAAACAGTGCTTATGACGTCTCGAACGCCACCGTCAAAACGCATGCGGTCTGGTGGCTGTGGCCGAACACCTGCCTGATGCGCTATCCCGGCCGCTCCTCGATGATCGTGCTCAACATCATCCCCGCCGGCCCCGACCGGACGCTCGAGACCTACGACTTCTTCCTGGAGACGCCGGAGCCCAACGAGATGGAGCTCCAGACGATCAAATATCTCGACGAGGTGCTGCAGGCCGAAGACATTGCCATCGTCGAAAGCGTCCAGAAGGGCATGAACACCCCCGCCTTTACCCAGGGCCGCATCGTCAACGATCCGCAAGGCTCAGGCAAATCCGAACACGCCGTCCACCACTTCCACGGACTCGTCCTCGACGCCTACGCAAAAGCAAATGCGTGAACGTTGGTCAACTTCTGAGGACACACAATCGATCCCGTTATCAGCTGAGGCGGATCGCCGATTCATGGACGCCAAAGAAATGTGTGAGCGCCAGAGATCAAATAGCGGGAAAGACCGGCGATTTTTAGAAGACAATGAAACGATTATTGGCAGCTGGATGATTGGATGTTGAAGCTAACCATCATCGCGTTCGATGGCGCGCGTTTTGAATTGGAGGCAGAGCCGGGCTCGACCGTAATGGAGAATGCTATTCGCAACTCCGTTGCAGGTGTTGTTGCCGAGTGCGGTGGAGCGTGCGCGTGCGCCACCTGCCACGTCTACATCGATGGCGAATGGGTAGAACGCGTCGGGCCCGCAAATTCGATTGAAGCCGAAATGTTGAATTTCGCGTTGGATGTCAAACCAGCATCCCGCCTTTCATGCCAACTCACGTTGTCAAAGAATCTGGACGGTCTAATCGTGAGCGTGCCTGCCCGCCAGACCTAGAAATCGTATCGCCTGCTGACATTCAATGCAGCAACTAACGGACAGAGTGCTAACGATCTTATTTCTGGAGAAAATCGATGGGAGTTAGGAAGGAAGATACTTCGATACCTCGCGTTTCGATGGGAGGTGCGTTCAGTTTCTTTATGCCGTTTTCGGACGGTTCAGTCGGTGGCGATTCCAATCGGCAGCAGCTTGGTCGGCAGGCAACCACAGTTCTCCAGACGCCGGACACCAGGGAATTGGAACCATCTTGGTGGCGGAAACTAGTTTTTAGTCTAACTAAATTTTGGCTCTAAGAGAGCCCGACTGCCCCAGATTATCAAGGAATTGCAATGTCACCGACCGGCCGCAGGGCCGAGATGGAAAGCGTCATCTTAACAGTTGCGGCGATACAGACAGGGCGCCGATAGCCACCTTGAAACGGCTGACGCTAAGCTTCCTTCCAAGACCTCTGCCACCCAAAGCTAGGATCTACAGTGCCCTATGATGCCTCCGGTAAAGTAGCAACCACGACCTGGTTGCGGCCGGCAGCTTTAGCGGCATAGAGGTTTTGGTCAGCCTGTGCATAAAGGTGATCGTAGGTTGTGATGCTTGTGAAGAGGGCACCCCCAACGCTCACGGAGAGATGTTCACCACCTTCCTCGACCGGCAATTTGTGAACACCTGAGCGGATACGTTCGGCAATTCCTGCGGCTATCTCCAGTGAGACCCCAGGAAGGAATACGCCAAACTCCTCTCCCCCCACACGTACGACAAGGTCATTGTCCCGAACCGACGTACGTATCGAACCGGCGATGCGTTTAAGTACCGCGTCGCCGGCCTGATGGCCGTACGAATCGTTGATCTTTTTGAAGTAGTCGGCATCCACCAGCAAAAGAGCGCCCTCACGAGGAAGGGTGTTGCGTTTGACATCTTGGAAGTAAGCCTCGACCAGCATCGAAAATGCGCCGCGGTTCAACACAGCTGTCAAGCTGTCGGTGGACGCGATCCGTTGGAGCTCGCGGTGCGCTATCGCAAGCGCCCGCATTTTGCTCAAAAGTAGATAGAAAAAACCACCGCCGAGAGCCAATGGGATCAGAATGTCATTTCTGAAAGACGTCCTGATCTGAGCTTCAGTCATACCTTCGAAGCTGAAGGAGTCGACAACAACTGCGACCAGGATACAAATCAACGTTCCAACAATCGTGCCGGTCGCGACGCGCGTTTGACTGGTTGGTGAAATATTCATTGGACCCTCCCTCAAAGACCAAGTCTCATCGGACTGTACCGGAAGCAGTTACCAGAAGACGCTGGCCAGTTGTCTTTTCGTTTTCTGCGGCATCCAGCATGGCACGTGCGACATCGGCACGTGAGACTTTGGGAAGACCCGATACTTTCTGCACCGAGGACATCGGTCGCACATCGACAGCTTGACTCAGCGGTCCATTTGTCAGGATCACCGGATAGATGCCGCTCCATTTCAGGTTGGCTGTGGCAAGCGCGACCTCCGACGTCGCCTTGTCGTTATAGACGGACGAGACAATAGTCCTGTAAAGGAAACGGGCGAACAAAGAAGCCGTGCGGGCGGTCTCGCCGACGCCATGCGGAAAGAAGAATAAGCCGGTCAACGCCCGAACTCTGCATTGCCCATGCAATCAGCGGCAGGCTTTTCTGCATCAGGGTCACATTTCGTAGAGAATGCGTCCCCAGGCAGCAGAGGACAGCACCGGCCCCCTTCAGCGTGGAGCCGAGTGCGACCTGATCCTCAGACGGTGTCGTTTAGCATTTAAACGTGAGAATGCGACCGTTTCTTTTGTAGTTGGCAGTTTATTGGAGATTCCATGAGCCGAAAATCTCAGATTAAATGCAACTGCGAAGCCATCCGCGACTGACGCGCGCAGTCCACCATCTCTTCGATAGCGTTGCCGAAGCGGGTTTTGTTCTCACCCATCATATGGCCACGCAGCATATAAAGCATCTCCGGTCCGGCACGCTGGACTATGGCCACGCCAGCTAAAAGAGCGGGCCGCAAGTGCAGTGACAAGATTGGACTTGCTGGGGTCGGAAGTTCGGCAGCTTCCATCTTTAGGACGTCATCGAGATCGGGAATGATTGCGCCGAGCACTCTATAGCGTGATGGTTCGTAATGATCGGGGAAAAACGTGGAATACGCCGCATCAGCAACAGGCGGGCGATCTCACTTGGCGACACCCAGTTTTTGATACCATGCTCGGCCTCGTCGTCGAGTATCCGCTCTCCTATCAGCGCGGCACGGTGATAGCGACTGAAGGGAGAAGGGCGGTTATTCGCGCCAATGCTGTGAAGGAGATTCCCACAAAGCTGGCAGGTGATCCGCCAGCCGAGAAATTGGCTGCGAAGAACGATGTCCGACCTGTGGACAGTCCGGCGACAGCCGCAACATAATTGCCGAGGCTGGCTGGCAATTAGCCGCCGTAACGATTGCAAAATATTCGAGAAAGTCATGCCGCGGGCCGTGGCGGGATCGATCCAGAACATTCGGGCTATTTGGATGATCTGACCTTCGGTGAGATCTAGATCGGCCGTGCGCAATGAACGCACCTCGGGAAGGCAGTACCGAAGCATGGCCAAAGGAGGGATGGCGTAGAAAGCGGCATGCCGAATGATCCACGAGGACAGAAGTTCATCGGGGCAGGGAGCCAGCCTTACGGGCAATTGCCGGGCGGATATCTCCATCTCAGGCAAATGCTGCTTCGGCATCAAATTCCGGCTCCCACTTCTCAATGGCTTCATCGGTAATTCGCTCTGTTCCGGTTTCGATTGCCTCGATGGCCAGGGAGTTGATCATGTGGAAGATGTTGGCAGTAATACCCTCGCTAATCTGCAGTATCCGTCGCAATGATTTTGCAGTTAAAACGGACGGGTAACGCAGTGGTGTGTTACGCAGTATCAAGGCGACTAAGATTTCAAACTGCTCGTTTGCAGCCCAACGGCTCAACGTGAGCTGTTCGAAGCGGCGCGCCAATTGCACATCGCCGCCGATGGCCTCACGAGCGTCATTCACCCCGAAGCAGACGAGCGAGATCTGAAGGCGGTTGCTCAGAAAGCACAATGTATTGAGGACGATGCGTTGCTCGCGATATGTTCCAGCGAGAATGTTATGCACCTCGTCGATCACCAGCGGTACATGGGCAACGGCCGTATCCGCAATGCGTGCTCAAGACATGCCGGTGCCTTGTACTCAAGGTGGCGAAAGAACGATCGGGTCGTTGCAAAGGGACGTCTTGTGATCGGGCCGCATTGCCACGTTCGCCTTCGACATGATCAAGGAACGCCAGAACCACATCTGGGTCAATCTCCACGACCGTGAGATCGGATGGCCGCTGTTTTAGTCTTTGAGAAGGAAGGGGGCGCCGGCGGGCGGCGTTGTTGCACGAGCGGTCGCTTGGACGCAGGAAGTTCCGTCCACGAAGGAGCACAGGAGCCACGGCGGGGTGTCGCGAGCGCATCGTCGCAAATGGTAGGTTTCCTTATCGCGCTTCGAATAGCTCAGCACGTCATAGTATCTGCAAAGCGCGGATCTGCTGCTCTGCGAAGTACCGCGTGTTTCCAAGGTGAAGCCATTGAATCTTGTATAGAATTCGGTTGCGAAGCAAACTGAATTCCACTATCTTTTTCTGCGAGGCAGTACGCGCTGCCTTGGGGCTGCAAACCCCTGCTAGCGGTTGGTGTCGGCCGGTACGGCACCACACTCCTTGACCTTTTGGGTCGGGGAGCCTGTGGCGTATGTCCAGGTTCCTCGGAGCTAAAGGCCATAGGGCCGTCTAGCACGGTTTGCACTCCCCGATCAGTGGGTTGAGCGAGTTTTCAGCGGGGGCGTACCGCATGAAACTCTCCATTCGGGGTGTCGATCATGAATCGTCGTACAGCCGCCGCACAAGTCCGATCGGCGAGAAGACAGCAAAGCAAGCAGCCGAACATTGAAATCCAGTCCGCGCATCCCGTCGATCTGCATGTCGGACAACAGATCCGTATTCGCCGGATACAATCGAATGTATCGCTCGGCGACCTTGGCGCCGGCATTGGCGTCAGTTTCCAGCAGGTGCAGAAATACGAAAACGGCAGGAACCGTGTCAGTGCATCCATGCTCTACGAGGTCGCCAAACGGCTCCGGGTCCCCGTCGCCAAATTCTTCGAGGGCCTTCCAGATCCCGAAGGCGCAGCGGACCCGCAAATCGTGACCGAGGTCGATGACCGCATCGCCTATATCTCCACCGCGGAAGGCCGTCGCCTCATCGAGGACGTTCTGCTGCTTCCCCCGCGTGTCCGCAGCCGCGTCGTGGCGCTGGTCAGTTCCATTGCCGATGAGGAGCTGGAAGAGAGGCCGGACACCGATCTATAGCGAAAGCAAAGGCGCGATTGTTGCGAGCGGATTGCGAGAGCTCTTGTCTAGAAAGGTGCCTCCGCCAATCGCAGACACAACAATCTTTTGCAACAGAACGCGCCATGTTGGCATCTAGTTTGAACGATTAGGCGGCCGACATTTCCGGTGTCGCCAGATCGCGCTGATGCGCCAGATAAGCGATCAGATCTTCAATCGTCACCAGGAGCAGGCCGTGCCGCTCGGCAAACTTCTCAAGATCGGGAAGGCGAGCCATGGTGCCGTCGTCATTGGCGACTTCGCAAATCACGCCAGATCCGGAGCGTCCGGCAAGCTTTGCGAGATCGACGGCTGCCTCGGTATGGCCGGGACGTCCAAGCACGCCAGCCGGGTGAGCGCGCAGCGGGAAAATATGCCCCGGGCGGGCAAAGTCGTCCGGCTGCGTGCCCCGCGTAACGAGGGCACGAACCGTCGCGGCGCGATCGGCTGCAGAAATCCCTGTCGTCGTTTCGGGAATATAGTCGACGGACACTGTGAAGGCGGTCTTCAGAACCTCGGTATTGCGTGGAACCATCAGGGGAATGTCGAGCTCATCCAGCCTTTCACCTTCCACGGCCACACAGATCAGACCGCGCGCATGATTCATCATGAAGGTAATTGCCGCAGGCGTTACGGCATCGGACGCAATCACAAGGTCGCCCTCGTTTTCTCGATCCTGGTCATCAACAACAACAACGATCTCGCCGCGTGAAATCGCCGCGATTGCGTCTTCGATTTTGGAAATTGCCATGCACTTTGCCTTTCAAGGGTTAGCCGCTTTTGCGGCATCCAAGACCTCTTTCGAAGTCACTGTTTATCCCTTGGGCGAACAAGCCTGCGGACACACCACAACACTGGTGGTGCTCGCACGGTTGCTCTCTTCCATCCGGACTTTAACCGTCGGCCCCGGCCTCTCACCGGGTCTGCTGACCCTCCGCAATTTGCGGAAGCGCTCGCGGGCTCCGAGTTTCCTCGATACCGCCGGTGGGGAGTTTCACCCCGCCCTGAGAACGCTGATAAGATAGGCGATCGATATGGCCTCCCGCAAGAGGGCAGTTTTCCTCTCACTGTCTTTTCTGCGACACAACCGGTGAACAGATTGTTTTCTCATGCCTGACGGAACTCAGGACATGATGAGACCGCCGTCGACATTGATCGTCTGACCTGTGATGTAGGCCGCATCATCGCTCGCGAGGAAGGTGACGAGACCGGCGACGTCTTCGCCGGAACCGGCGCGCTTCATCGGAATGCCTGCGACCCACTCCTTCATCAACTCGCCCGGACCGTAGTTGCCAAGGAGCTTACCCCAGGCCTGATCATTATAGGCCCACATGTCCGTCTCGATGATGCCCGGGCAGAACGCATTGACGGTTATATTTTCGGTGGCGACTTCCTTTGCGAGGCTCTGAGTGATCCCGACCACTCCCATCTTCGAGGCGGCATAGTGCGGCGTATAAATGAAGCCGTCTCGTGCCTGTCCCGATGCGGTATTGATGATGCGTCCGCCGCGGCCGTGTTTGCGCATGCGCAGGATCGCTTCCTGTGCGCACAGGAAAACACCCTTGGTGTTGACTGCCATGACCTTGTCCCACTCGCCTTCGGTCATGTCTTCAATCCGCGCGATTGTAATGACGCCGGCATTCTGGATCGAGACATCGACAGTACCGAAGGTATCTTCCGCAGCATCGTAAAGGGCCTTCACGCTTGCCTTATCCGTGACGTCGCCGACGAAGGAGATCGCTTTGCCGCCATTCTTCTTGATCTCTTCAGCGACGGAGTGCACCGACTCCTCATTGGCGGAAACGACGAGATTTGCGCCCTCTTTCGCAAAGCGCCGTGCGATGGCGGCACCAATACCCCGGCTGGCTCCAGTGATGACGACGGTCTTGTTTTCGAAGCGGTTCATTCGGATTTCTCCCGGTCCACCGCCGTGCTTCCTGGCAAACGGCGCTTAGCAAAATAAATCTTCAAGGCCGTCCCGTCGGCGGTCCAACAACCATCGGCCTGGCCTTCAAGGAACAGCGCGAAGTATCGCTGAAAAATCCGCTGCCTTCAGCGAGGCTCCCCCGATAAGCGCGCCGTCGACACCGGCAATGGCAAATAGCGAGGCCGCGTTCGATGGCTTCACGGAACCACCGTAAAGGAGCCGTATCTCATTGCCGTCAGCGCCAAATCGCTTGATCAGGGCTCCGCGCAGGGCGGCGTGAACTTCGGCGATCTCGGCCTCCGTCGGAACGCGGCCGGTTCCAATCGCCCATACCGGCTCGTAGGCGATAACGGTGTTGGCAGCGCAAGCACTGTCCGGAACGGACGCCGAAAGCTGGCTTTCGACGACCGCAAGCGTCATGCCGCTGGTCCTCTCATCGCCCGTTTCGCCGACGCAGACGATGGCCGTCAGTCCGGCGCGGTAAGCCGCCGCCGCTTTTGCGGCGACGAGAGCGCTGGTCTCACCATGGTTTGCCCGACGCTCCGAATGGCCGAGGATCACACAGGTCGCTCCGAGATCGGCCAGCATGTCCGCGGAAACATCGCCCGTGTGGGCGCCCGACGGCGAGGCGTTACAATCCTGTCCGCCGATCCGCAATTTTGAGCCGCGCGCTATCGACGCGGCGCGGTCGATAAGGGTGGCGGGTGGGCAAATGATGGCTTCGGCCTTGGCGTCATCGGCGGCGGCCGCGATGGCGACAATCTCGTTCAGGTCCGAGAGCAGCCCGTTCATTTTCCAGTTTCCGGCGATCAACTTGCGAGGCATCGTCATCACCAGCAGCAGAAACCGCCATCGACCAGCAGGTCGACACCCGTGACGAAGCTTGACGCGTCCGAAAGCAGAAATACGGCGGGACCAACCATCTCATCGACCGTCGCCATGCGCTGCATCGGCGTCTGCTCTTCAAACAGCTTTGTCTGATGGACCATCTCCGGCCGAGTGTTCATCGGTGTCGCGGTATAGCCGGGGGAGATCGTGTTGACGCGAATTCCGCGGCCGACCCATTCCATTGCCAGGGACTTCGACATGTGGATGACGCCGGCCTTGGAGGCGTTGTAATGGCATTGGTTCAGGCCGCGATTGACGATGACGCCCGACATGGACGCGATGTTCACGATCGATCCCTTGCCCCTCTTCAGCATCGAGCGCGCTTCGGCCTGGCAGGACAGGAAGACCCCCTTGAGGTTGATGTCCATCAGCGTCTGATATTGCTCCTCTTCCATCTCCTCGGCAGGATTGGCATTCGCGATGCCTGCGGCATTGAGGGCGAGGGAGAGGGGGCCAAGTTCGACATCCGCCCGTTCCACCGCTTCGGCAAGCGCTGTCTTGTTTGTCACATCCGCGGCAAGCTGGATCGAACGGCGTCCAGCCTTGCGAACGAATTCGGCGGTCTGCGACAGGCCATCGTCGTTGCGGCGGTCAAGCAATGCGACATCTGCGCCGCATTGAGCCAGACCGATCGCGATGCGCTGGCCGATACCGCTACCGGCGCCGGTCACAAAGGCAACCTGGCCGGAGAGGTCGAAAAGCTTGGGAGCATTCAGAGTGATGTCGGGCATCGCTCTTCCTTTCTTGATGTCATTTTAGATTGTAGCCAATTCCATGACGGAGACGTCGTTCGCCTGGTCGCGCTCCAGAATTCCCGCTTGTTTGCCTTGCGCAAGGACAAGGATGCGGTTTGATACACCGAGAACCTCTTCCAGATCAGAGCTGACCACGATGACGGCCACGCCCCTGTTCGCGAGGCCGACAATGATGTCGTAGATGCCGGCGCGAGCCCCGACATCGATGCCTCGGGTCGGCTCATCGAGCACGACCACTTTGGGATCGCGCATCAGCCATTTTGCGATGACGATCTTCTGCTGGTTGCCGCCGGAGAGATCGGAGGCCAGTTGATCAGCACGGCCCTTGATACCAAATGTCGAAATGGCTCTCTTCGCGAAATCCCGCTTCATCGAGGACGTAATCCAGCGGCTTTCGAACTGATCGAGGTTTGGGTAAACGATATTTTCCGCGATGCGGTGGTTGACGACCAATCCCTGAAGCTTGCGGTCTTCCGGCACCATAACGATGCCTCTCGCTACCGCGTCAGCCGGACTATGCAGTTTTAACGCTTCGCCATTGAGGCGCACAGCGCCGGACCTTACGGGATCTGCTCCGGAGATGGCCCGCACCAATTCGGTTCGCCCCGCGCCGACCAGGCCGGCTATACCCAGAATTTCTCCGGCCCTTACCTCGAAGCTAATATCGCGGAATGAATCGTCCACCGAGGTCAGAGCGTCGACCTGCAACACCGGACGATCCTGCGGCACCGGCAATGTCGGGAACATTCTATCGAGCGAACGGCCGACCATGCTTTCAACGATCGTGCGCACAGGGGTCGAGCTATCGGCAAATTCCTGAACACGTTCGCCGTCGCGAAGAACGACAATGCGGTCGGTGATCTGCTTGATCTCTTCCATCCGGTGCGAAATGTAGATGATCCCGACGCCTTCGGAGCGCAATTTCCTGACCTGCTCGAAGAGCGCCTCGGTTTCCGCACCGCCGAGTGCGGCCGTCGGTTCGTCGAGGATCAGCAGCTTCGCATCGAGCGCCAGGGCCTTGGCAATTTCAATGAGCTGTTGGTTGGCGGTCGACAGTCCCGCCACCTTGCGCGTCGCAGGAATATGCAGGTTCAGGCGCGAGAGCTGTTCTTGAGCGCGTTTGACCATTTGTGTCCGGTCGACGACGCCGTTCTTCATCGGCCAGCGACCGATGAAGACATTTTCGGCGATCGTCAGCTCGGGAAGCAGTTGAAGCTCCTGGTGGATCAGGACCACGCCCTTGTCGATCGCCTCTCTCGGATTGGCAGGGGCATAGGGCTGCCCCTGCCATGTCATGGTACCTTCGGAAGGCGTGCGTGATCCGGCGATGATGCCCGATAGGGTCGATTTGCCCGCGCCGTTTTCGCCGAGCAAGGCGACGACCTCGCCCGGGAAGACATCGAGACTGACGTTCTTCAGGACTTCCAGAGGGCCGTAGCGCTTGGAAATACCTCTGAGTGTGAGCACCGGATCAGTCATCGCACCGCTCCCTTGGTTATGCTTACGGATGGTTGGCGATAAAGCCGGCCACGTTATCCTTTGTGGTCAGGGTCGCATCCATAAGCTGGACCGGGGGCGCTTTCTCGCCGCCGACGATCTTTACAGCATTGGCAACGGCATCGCGGCCCATTTTCTGGGTCTGCTGCGTCGCGGTCACGTCGAAGACGCCGTTTTTCAGCGCTTCGAGCGCCGCGGTGTCGCCATCGAAGCCGCCGAGAGCAATCTTTTGCGAGGGGTTTGCGACCTTGATGGCCTGTGCAGCGCCGAGGGCGAGCGCATCAGCCTGCGCGAAGACGATCGAAACGTCCGGATTGGCCTGGAGCATGTTCTGCATGATCTGGAAGCCTTCATCCTGGCTCCAGATGTTCGACCACTGCTCCGAGACGATCTTCACGCCGGGATTTGCTTTGACGGCATCCATGCAGCCCTTCGTGCGATCGACTTCCGGCGTCGTGCCCTTCTGGCCATGGATGATCACCATGTTGCCCTTACCGCCGGCCTTCTCGATGATGTACTTGCAGACAGCGTTTGCCGATGCGACGGAATCCGTAGCCAGGAAGGTGTCGCCAGGTGCACCGTCGGCGTTGCGGTCGACGTTGATGACCGGCACGTTCGACTGATGGGCGAGCTTCACCGGAATGGTTGCGGCGGCGGCACCGGCGGGAATGTAGATGAGCGCGTCGATGTTCTGCGTGAGAAGATCCTGGACCTGGTTGACCTGCGTCGGACCGTCGCCCTTCGCGTCAACGGTGATGACTTCGATGCCGCGGGTCTTGGCCTCAGCTTCGACGGCCTGCTTGATCTGGTTGAAGAAGTTTGCCTGAAGGTTAGCGACCGCGAGGCCGAGTTTCTTGACTTCCTTGGCCTGAACCGAGCCCAGCGACAGTGCGAGTATGGCTGCCGTGGTCAAGAGAGTACGGGAAAGTTTCATGAGTTCCTCCTTTGGTTTCAATCCGCCCTTGGATACGTCCTCCGCCCTCGGGCTTTCACAATCCCCGTCCGTGCAGCGGAAGGGGAATTCTGGCTATCGGCCTTAGTGGCTCGTCTTATGCCTTCCTCCGGCGCAGCGTTTCAGCGCCGACCGCAAGAACGATGACGACGCCGATGATCACTTGTTGCAGGAATGGTGACACGTTGAGCAGGTTCAGGCCGTTGCGCAAAACGCCGATGATGAGCACGCCGATCAGCGTTCCGCCGATGCCGCCAGCACCGCCCGATAGAGACGTTCCCCCGATGACGACGGCCGCAATGGTGTCGAGTTCATAGCCAAAGCCGCTTGAAGGCTGGACGGCATCCAGGCGGGCAGCAAGGACGATCCCGGCAACGCCCGCCAATATGGCGCACACGACGTAAACGCCGATCGTGACCACCGGCACATTGATGCCGGCCAGGCGGGCGACCTCGGGATTGCCGCCGATCGCATACAGCATGCGGCCTTCGGAACGGTATTTGAGAAAGAGCCACGAGACGATGACGATCGCCAGCATCAGGAAGACCGTCGCGGTCAGGACGCCGAAATGACGGTCGATCGCCAGCATCGTAAACCAGTCGGGAAAGCCGACAATCTGCTGGCCATCGGTAATCATATTGGCAATGCCACGGGCGACCGACATCATCGCAAGGGTAGCGATGAAGGCCGGCACACGGAAACTCGTGACCATCAAGCCGACAATCAGGCCGCTGAAAGCTGAAGCCAGGAGCGCCAAGGGGATTGCGACGGCCATCGGCAAGTCCGCAACATTGGCAACCCAGCCCATCACCATCATCGACAGCGCAAGGACCGAGCCGACGGAAAGATCAATGCCGCCGATCAGAATGACGAAGGTCATACCCACGGACATGACGCCGAGCACGGTGATTTGATCGAGGATGTTGAGCGCGTTGCGCACCGAGAGAAACCGGTCCGTCGCAACGCTCAGGAAAACGCAGAGTATCAGCAAGCCGATCAGCGGACCCGTGGCCCCGCTAAGCCATGCAAGTGAGGTTCGCGGCTGCTGGCTTTGCTCGTTAACGCCCAAGGCTGACATGGCTCCTCCACTCCCTATGCTTGCTTCAGGTGATTTTCCTTCAAGCTTGCATATTTATGCATTCATGTTGGAAAATTCATTATCAACTCATATTTGGCCTGTCAAGCACTGAAAAAGGTGCATAGCTTTCTGCCAAAGCGGCATGCAATCAATAAATGGGCTTGACTGAATGGTCTTTTGTGCAAAAATATCTGCGATTGAATATTTATGCAACGAGGGAGCATCATGCAAGTTAAGGAACTTGAGCGCGTCGCGCGTCAGATACGCCTGCGTGACCTGCAAGCGGTCTATGACGCAGGTGCGGGACATATTGGCGGTGAGATGTCGGCGATCGACATCCTGACGGCTCTCTATTTTCGCGTTCTGAAAATCTATCCCAGCGAACCGAAGCGGCCCGATCGTGATCGGTTCATTCTGTCAAAGGGCCACACGGCCTGCGCGCTGTACGTTACCTTGGCAAAGCGCGGGTTCATTTCGGAAGAGGAGATCTCGACGTTTTTGCAGCCGCATTCACGGCTCAACGGCCATCCCAATTGCAACAAGGTGCCGGGTGTCGAAACCAACACCGGTCCGTTGGGGCACGGATTGCCTGTGTCCGTCGGCATTGCCAAGGCCGGCAAGATGAATGGCGCCGGCTATCAAACCTATGTCATGACCGGGGACGGCGAGATGCAAGAGGGATCGAACTGGGAGGCCATCATGGCGGCATCGCAGTTCAATCTGGACAATCTGACCCTGATCATCGATCACAATCGCTTCCAGCAAGGCGCGGCACTCGCCGATACCAATAATGTCGCCCCGCTCAGACCGAAACTCGAAGCATTCGGCTGGGAAGTCAGCGAAATCAACGGCAACGAAATGACGCAAATCGTTCCCGCATTGGAACATCGCGGCCTGCGTCCGCACTGCATCATCGCCCACACCAACAAGGGCCATGGCATTTCCTTCATGCAGGACCGGGTGGAGTGGCATCATAAGGTGCCGAACAAGGAACAATACGAACAAGCAGTCGCAGAACTGTCGGAGGCACTCTAATGGACGCGCCCAACTCGAACATCAATCTTCACGATTGCCGTGATGCTTTCGCTGCGACTTTGGAGGCGTTGGCGGGTAGCGAGCGGACGATCATTGCGGTCTGCAACGATTCCGTCGGCTCATCCAAGCTCGGCGGGTTCAAATCCAAATTCCCGGAACGACTGGTCAATGTCGGCATTGCCGAACAAAACATGG
Organism: Rhizobium sp. CB3171; assembly: GCF_029714265.1. Taxonomy (NCBI): domain Bacteria; kingdom Pseudomonadati; phylum Pseudomonadota; class Alphaproteobacteria; order Hyphomicrobiales; family Rhizobiaceae; genus Rhizobium; species Rhizobium sp. CB3171. The sequence goes on from NZ_CP121653.1 coordinate 528,355, forward strand.
TCGGCGTTGGAGCAGGGCTGGCGAACGGTGGACAGATCCCATTCGTCTGTGGGGCCGCGTGCTTCCTGACCGGCCGTGCTCTGGAGCAGATCAAGGCCGATATTTCCTATTCGAATGCGAACGTCAAACTGATCGGCATTTCCTCCGGCATGGCCTATGGCGAACTCGGCCCGACGCATCATTCCATCGAGGATTTTGCTTGGACGCGTGTCCTGCCAAATCTTCCGGTTATTGCGCCATGCGACCGCATTGAAACGGCTGCTGCTGTAAAATGGGCGGCAAGCTATGCCGGACCCTGCTTCCTGCGCCTGTCGCGCGTCGGCGTTCCGGACCTGCTGCCGGACGATCATAAGTTCGAGCTCGGCAAAGCCAATGTGCTGCGCGAGGGCAGGGACGTGACGCTGATTGCCAACGGCACGCTGACGCATCGTATTGTCAAGGCGGCAGAGATACTCGCAACCCAGGGGATCGACGCCCGTGTTCTCAACATGGCAACCGTACGGCCGATCGATGAAGAGGCCATCATCGCCGCCGCAAAGGAAACGGGCGCCATCGTGACGGCCGAGGAGCATTCGATCTATGGGGGTCTCGGCTCTGCGGTCGCCGAAGTCGTCGTCGATAATGCGCCTGTTCCGATGAAGCGTCTGGGCGTTCCTGGTATCTATGCCCCGACAGGCTCGGCGGAATTCCTTCTGGATGAATTCGGAATGGCTCCTGACGCCATTGCGCAGGAGGCGTTGGCGCTTCTCAAGAGGAAGTGATCTGACGCTGACAGCGCGCTTACCGAGGCGTTGTGCTGAATGCCCCGACCCATTCTTGGAGGAAACATTTTATGCGAGCCATCCTGGCAATCGATCAGGGCACGACGAATTCCAAGGCCATTCTGGTATCGGAAAAGGGCGAGCTGATTTCTCGCGGTGCTGCGCCCGTTGGCATCAGCTATCCGCAACCAGGCTGGGTCGAGCAGGATCCAAATCGCATCTGGCAATCGGTATGCGAGGCGGTACGTGCTTGTATCGAAGCTGCGCCGGAAAAGGTTGCGATCGAAGCGGTTGCGATTTCCAATCAGCGGGAATCGGTAACGATCTGGGATGGCGATACCGGCGAGGCGCTCGGTCCCGTCGTGAGCTGGCAGTGCCGCCGCACGGCCAGCGATTGCGAAAAGCTGATTGGGCTCGGGCATTCGCAGTGGGTCGAGGAGACTACTGGCCTGCCGATCGACCCGATGTTTCCCGGCTCGAAGATGAAATGGCTGCTGGATCGCGCCCCGGCCGAGCGCGCAGTGCGAATCGGCACCGTGGATAGCTGGCTTATCCACTGCCTGACGGGTGGTAAGAAGCATGTCTGCGATGCATCGAATGCAGCCCGCAGCCAACTCTTCGACCTGAAAGCCCAGCGTTGGAGCGACGAGCTTTGCACATTGTTTGGCGTAGACAAAGGCCTGCTTCCCGAAGTTCTTGACAGCGCCGGGCAATTCGGAACGACCACGAGCCTCCCGGGCGTGCTGGACGGAACGCCCGTTTGCGCTGCCATCGGCGATAGCCACGCCGCTCTCTTCGGGCATGGGGCCCATAAGGCGGGAGACGGCAAAGTGACGTTCGGCACGGGTTCGTCGGTCATGACGACATTGCCGCACTTCATCGCGCCGCAACATGGGATCACGACGACCGTTGCCTGGCGCATTGCGGGAAAACCGACCTTCGCTTTCGAAGGCAATATCCTCGTCTCAGCGGCAAGCCTGCCGTGGATGACAGAAATTCTCGGGCTTTCCGACGTCACCGCACTCGTCGAGCTGGCGGCGACCGCCGAGCCGGGTGGGCCCGGCTTCGTTCCCGCGTTTGTCGGCCTCGGGGCGCCCCATTGGAATTCGGATGCCCGCGCGCTGTTTTCCCAAATCAACTTCAGCACCACCCGCGCGCAGTTGGCGAGGGCCGTTACCGATTCCATTGCGCTGCAGGTGCATGATGTCTTCCAGGCGATGCAGAAGCAGAATGGAGGAAACATCGGCTCGCTCTATGTCGACGGTGGACCCAGTCAGAATACGTTTCTCATGCAGTGTGTCGCGGATCTATTGGAGCACGCTGTTATTCAATGCGCAGCGCCGGAGGCGTCGGCGCTGGGTGCCGCCTATCTGGCCGGCCTGTCGTTGGGCATGTGGGCGGATCTTGACGCTATCGGTCGCCTTCCTCGACAGAACACAATCATCAAGCCGCGGGCAAACGACAACGCGGAAAGGTTTAAAACGTGGAATGATGCGATTGCACGCTCGACGTTCGAACCGCCGCCCGCTATTGGTGAATAAAAATTCACTGATGGAACAAGCATGGGACGGATCAACGAGCTTCGCCTGATTTCTCGTGTCGCACAGATGTATCACATCGAGCACAAGAGACAGGCTGATATTGCCCAGCACCTGAGGCTGTCGCAGGCGACCGTCTCTCGAATGCTTAAGCGGGCGGAAGCCGAAGACATCGTGCGGACCACCGTTATCCCACCTGTCGGAACCTATACCGAACTCGAAACCGCGCTCCGGGAACGTTTCAATCTTCCCGAAGCCATTGTCGTTGAATGTTCCGAAGACCGGGAAGGCGCCATCATGGCGCGGATCGGCGAAGCCGCCGCTCACCTTCTCGAAGTCACCCTTTCGGAGGGCGAAATTATCGGCGTTTCAAGCTGGAGCCAGACGATTTTCAAGATGGTGGAGAATATCCACCCGCAAAAAAGCGCCCAGGCAAAATATATCGTTCAGACCCTCGGCGGCATGGGCGACCCTTCCGTTCAGACCCATGCGACGCAGCTAACCACAAGGCTCGCCCGTTTGACTGGCGCCGAACCCAAACTCCTTCCGGTCCAAGGCGTGACAAGTTCAAGAGAGGCCAAGCTGCTTATGATGGCCGATCCGTTCGTGCGGGAAACGATCGAGCTTTTCGGGGCGATCAGCGTCGCAATCGTCGGCATCGGCGCGGTCGAACCGTCCGAGCTTCTGGCCCGGTCCGGCAATATCTTCTCGTCGCGCGAATTAGCGGACTTGGCCGATGCTGGAGCGGTCGGCGATATTTCCTTGCGTTTCTTCGACGGCAAGGGAAAACCGGTCAAAACGCCCCTGGACGAGAGGGTGATCGGTATCTCGCTTGATGAGCTTGCCAAGGTTGACCGGGTGATTGCGCTTGCGGGAGGCGAAAAGAAGACCGCTGCTATCGCCGGCGCACTGCGTATAGGTGTGATTGATACCTTGGTGACCGACAAATTCACCGCGCAGCGGCTGATCGATCAACCGGCATAGGTCCAATGCCGCAGCCTGTATCTCGACGGCTCGACTAGCTCAGAGGCTGATAGATCACGCGGCTGAGTTGCGCTGGCGGAGCTTCTCGCCAATCTCACCAGCCGACATGGGCTTGCCGACTAGGTAGCCCTGCAATTGGTCGCAGCCGGAGGCTCGCAGTATTTCCGCCTGGCGAAGATTCTCGATCCCCTCGGCCGTCACCGGAATTTCAAGCGCCGTTGCCAAAGCGACCGTGGCGCGCAGAATATCGATGCCGTTGGCATTCTCTTCCAGGCCCAACACTAGCGACCGGTCGATCTTCATGCGATCGAATCCGAATTGCCGCAAGGCACCGATACTTGCATAGCCGCAGCCAAAGTCATCGAGCGCGAATTTGATGCCGATACGCCGGAGCACGTCGATTGAACGGCGCGCCTGGTCAGGATTGGTCATCAGGACGCCCTCGGTTATTTCCAGCGTCAGGCGGGTAGGATCGAAAGCGGATTCATCAAGGACCGCCGTGACTTGTGCGGCAAAGTCCGGATTGCAGAGCTGGATGGGCGAGACATTGACCGAAAGCGCCAGGTACGGCCAGGCCTTCGCATGCTGGATCGACGTCCGTAGCATATGAACGCCCAATGCATCGATAAGGCCGGACTTTTCGGCAAGCGGAATAAAAACTTCCGGGCTGATGCTTCCAGCCGCACTCCGCCAGCGTGCGAGAGCCTCAAGACCAATAATTGCACCCGTTGATGCCGACACGAGCGGCTGGAAAACCGGTTCGATCGCGCCGCTATTGATAGCGTTTCTCAGCTCGCCTTCCAGTTCGGCGATACGCTGGCGCTCGCGATCCAGTTCGAGATCGTAGGTAACGGCCTGGCCCTTGCCATTTTCTTTGGCGCGGTAAAGAGCGATATCGGCTCTGCGCAGAAGCTCCAGTGGCGCGATATTGCCGATGCGGCACGCCACGCCAATGCTCGTCCCGACTTCGATCGTTCGCCCGCCAATTTTGAAGGGATTGCGAAAAAGTTTGAGAATGGATTCTTCTATATCTCGATGTGGAGCGGATCCGACCTGCACCAACGCGAACTCGTCACCGCCTAACCTTGCAGAATCATGGATTTCGGGATGACAGCCCTGCAGCGCTTTTGCGACAATCCGGATCAGTTCGTCTCCGACTGCATGTCCCCACGCATCGTTGACAGCTTTGAAACCGTCGAGATCGATCATGTAGAGCGATGCTGGCAAGCTGGTATTGTCCAGTTGATCCAGCATCCCAAGAAGGCCGTGTCTGTTCAGCAGGCCGCTCAAACTGTCATGACCTGCTTCAAATCTGGCCGCCTCGGCCAAACGGCGGAGACGCCCGGCTTCGGACGCGCCTGCAAGCAAGACGGCGGCCAGGAAAAGGGCGAGGATGCTGGCGGCGGCAGTCACATAGGGATAGACCTTGTCAAAAATGGCGTCCCCCGGAGCCTTGCTAGGCCAAACGAGATAGCCGATGACCGTGCCACCCATGTCCTTGATCGGGGAATTCAACTGGTTCGGTTCGGGCGTCGCCTGGAGCCGCAGACCGTCAAGCTCGTGCTCATCCGAGAGTGCATCGATGACCTCTGGGGTCAGCTCTTTAAAGAAAGTCAAAACGCTGAGCTTCGGAAGCTCGCCCTTCGCTTCGAAGGGTTGTATTGCCTGTGATGCCACAAGCAGGATTCCCGCCTCAGTCTTGAAGAAATTGAGCAAGGGTGCTGGCTGCGGGGTGGCGGCAGCTTCAATCTGGCGGTCGAAGCCGGCTCCGAAATAGTCGCGCGGCTGAAAGGGTTTGCCCTTCAGATAGGCGGAAACCGCATTGCCATCGGGCCCGATTACAACGGCACCATCATAGAGTGAATAATCCGCGCTAGTTTTGCCCCAATTCTCAAAGGCCCAATCCGCAGCGGCAGCCGAGCCAATAGCAGCATAGGCATCATCCCAGACGGCATTGTCTTTCATCGTGCCGCTGAGCTTGGCCATGAACGAAATGATCGCGGCACGCGCAGCGCGGTCTGCCCGCGCATCGTCGATTTCGTTCGCTGACCGTGTCATCGTCGCGACCACATGCGCCACGAGGCCGGTCAACACCAACGCGACGGCGATGAAGCACACCGTTATCGCGATCACGGAAGAAGTTTGGGCACGGAAATGGCGGGGCGTCGGATTGGAAGACATGAGGATACGCAAACTCAGATTGACAGGTCATGCCTTGGGGGACGGCAGGAGACATCATGTCCGCTATGCGCTGCCTTTGAATTCTACCGTCTGAAGCCATAAACCATTATTAACAACGCGTAGCGCAGCGTAGTCTTCACGAAAAATCCTGCGCGAATCGGCTAGGCGCAGCGCAATTTGCTCGGTCTGCTCGATAGAGGCGGATTGGCCGGCAGGAAGCCTAAGCATCCGAACGCATGGGCGGACAGTCTTGCACACTGGTTGAATTGCCAACCGCCGACAGTGTGTGGTACGCCATAATACGATTCTAATAAAGTCGATTGCCGAACGGAAGTCGAGCGTGCGAAACACGTCCAATACTGAGGTGCAAGAATGAGCGGTGCTCTAAAGGACGCGGCGATCAGAGTGGAGCGTCCCGCAAAAACGCTGCGAGAGCTCGCGCTCGATAAGGTCCGCGAAGCCATCGTGAGCGGATATTTTCGCCCGGGAGATCGACTTGTCGAACGCGACATGTGTGCTCAGCTCGGCGTGAGCCGGACGATTGTGCGCGAGGTTCTGCGGCATCTGGAATCGGAAGGGCTGGTCGCCAATCTGCCAAACAAGGGCCCGATCGTCGCCCAGCTCGATCTCGACGAGGCCAAGCAGATCTACGAGATCCGCGGTGTGCTCGAAGGTATGGCGGCGCGACTGTGCGCGCAGCGCGGAAGTCCGGAGATCGTCGCAGCGCTGGAGGCGTCGCTGCAGGGTATCCGCGATAGCTACCGCGACAAGGACATGCCCGGAGTGCTCGCGCACACATCTTCTTTCTATCAGACGCTGTTCACGATGGTCGACAGGCATGTCGCCTGGGGCGTCGTCAATCTCCTCACCGTGCGCATAAATCATCTTCGGTCGATGACGATCAAGACGGAAAATCGCGACATCGAGGGCCCGCGCCAAATGGCGAAGATCGTGGACGCGATCCGCCGTGGTGACGGGGAGGGTGCCTACAAGGCCGCCATGGACCATGTTGCCGCCGCCAGCGCCATTGCGGAAGCGGTTCTCTCCGCTAAGGAATCCGCCGATTAGGCCTGTAAACGCTCCCTGCATGCAGTCCGGGAGCGATTGGAACCTCTTTCGATCTTCAATTTCGATCTGATTGGGCCCGCGAGTCTCCTCGCGGTCGCTCCCGCGACTCCGCAAAATACGGCAAACCCCACATTGCAAGCTTGACACCCAACTTTGCTCAATGTGATGGTATGCCATAATAAGTAATAAGGTGGAGCGTCATATGAAATGCATTGCCGTGCCTGCCCAACGCTCATCTAACATTCATCGACACCGCTGAAGCGCTGCAGGCCTGCCGCGACGAACCTAGCCTAGCCACTACTCGTTCGAAGGCCCAAGTGGCCGACTCTGAGCGATCTGGGAAGTTCGTTGTAGATGGCATAGCGCGAGCGCTAATCTAATTATTTGTTTTCACATAATTTTTTCCGACATTCACCTTGAATCTTCTTAGCCGGGAGAAATCGGCTTGACACTTTAATATTATGGCATACCATAATACACAACGTCAGAATTGAGGTGTTCGATGACTATCCAAATTCGTAAGACCGGGCTGCAGATCGAGACGACGCTGATCGAGGGCGGCAAGCCGGCGCAGGTTCCCTTAAGGCTGTTTTCCGCCTACGCCGTTGTGAAAAATCCCTGGGCCGGACGCGGCTTCGTCGAAGACTTGAAGCCCGAAATTCATGCGGTTGCTCCGATCCTTGGCGAGCTGCTGACGAAGATGATCATCGAGGCCGTTGGCTCCGGCGATGCCGTCGAAGCATACGGAAAATCAGCGGTGGTCGGCCTGGATGGCGAACTCGAGCATGCCTCGGCACTGATTCACACGCTTCGCTTCGGCAATCATTATCGCCATGCGGTCGGCGCCAAATCCTATCTCGCCTTCTGCAATACGCGCGGCCCCGCCAATTCTCCGATCATGATCCCGCTGATGGACAAAAACGATGAAGGGCGCCGCTCGCATTACCTGACGATCCAGACCGCAATTCCAGATGCACCGGCCGCCGACGAAATTGTCGTCGCGCTTGGTGCGTCCGTGGGCGGGCGTCCGCATCATCGCATTGGCGATCGCTACCAGGATCTCAAGGATCTGGGCCAAGACGTCGCCAACCCCGCCGGCGTTTGAAAGGCTGGACGCTGATATGCTGACCGTTGGATCAAACACGCAAGGCGCCTCCCCAAAGATCGACTGGGTCTTTGCGAGGAACAAGACTGTCCGTGGAACGGCTTATTACGAAGCCGGTAGCGGTGAGCCGCTTGTCCTGATCCACGGTGTCGGCATGCGGCTTGAAGCATGGGCACCGCAGATATCAGCCTTTGCTGGAAACCATCGCGTAATCGCTGTCGACATGCCCGGGCATGGTGAAAGTGCCGGATTGCCGGTCGGAAGCCGCCTTCAGGAATTCGTCGCCTGGTTCGGGCAATTCCTGGACGAAATGGCGATTGAGACCGCAAATGTTGCCGGCCACTCGATGGGTGCATTGGTGTCCGGAGGGGCGGCTGCAACGTTCGGCAGCCGTATCAAGCGTGTGGCATATCTCAACGGCGTCTACCGGCGTGACCCGGAGGCAAAGGCGGCGGTGCTCGCGCGCGCGGCAGCCATTCCGCTGACGGGTGTGGACAAGGAAGGCCCGTTACTTCGATGGTTCGGCGACGATCCCGACAGTGTCGTTGCGCGCGACCTGACGCGGCAATGGCTGAACCTTGTCGATCCGCAGGGCTATGCCGTCGCTTATTCGGCATTTGCCGAGGGGGACGAGACCTACGCGGATCACTGGAAGGACGTCAAGGGTCCGGCGCTGTTTCTGACGGGATCGGATGACCCCAATTCGACGCCGCTGATGGCGACCCAAATGGCGGCGCTTGCGCCCCATGGTTGGGCGCGGATCGTCGAGGGCCATCGCCATATGGTCAACCTGACTGCACCCGACACCGTAAATGCGCTGCTCGCCGAATGGCTTTCAGAGGGGGAGGATGTGAAATGACCCTACAGCTTGCGGACCCAAGAGCGCTTCGCGATGCTTTCGGCGCCTTCGCGACAGGGGTAACGGTCGTGACCGCCCAGGATGCGGACGGAAAGCCTATCGGCTTCACGGCAAATTCCTTTACGTCGGTGTCGCTCGATCCACCTCTTTTGCTTGTTTGCCTGGCTAAGACCTCCCGTAACTACGCGACCATGACGAGCGCGAAGCATTTCGCCATCAATGTTCTGTCGGAAAGCCAGAAGGATGTGTCCAATACCTTCGCGCGCCCGGTCGAAGATCGGTTCGCGCTGGTCGATTGGCAGGCGGGCGCCGCAGGCTGCCCAATCTTGGCGAACGTTGCGGCGTGGTTCGAGTGCGCCCTGGAAAAATTGGTCGAAGCCGGTGACCACGTCATCCTGATGGGGCGGATCGAAGCCTTCGAAAACAGCGGGTTGAACGGATTGGGTTATGCTCGTGGCGGCTATTTCACGCCGATCCTCGCCAGCAAGGCCGTTTCGGCTGCAGCCGAAGGCAATATCGAACTCGCAGCCGTTCTGGAGCATCATGGCGAGGTTCTTCTCATCGGCGATGAGATCCTTTCGCTGCCGAGCTGCGATGGCAAGGAGGGAAGCCCTGCCGACATACTTCGCGATTATCTGGAAGAACTCACCGGGCTTTCGGTGACGATCGGCTTCCTCTACTCGGTTTACGAAGGCAAGAGCGATGGAAAGCAACACATCGTCTACCGTGCCTTCGCCTCGGAAGGCGAGCCGCGCAATGGCAGGTTCCTGAAACCCGACACGTTGGCCAAGGCCCATTTCAAGACAAGTTCGACCGCCGACATCGTTGCGCGCTTCGCGGTTGAGAGCCAGCTCGGCAATTTTGGCGTTTATTTCGGCGACGAGACCGTCGGCACGGTCCGTTCGGTTCCAGCAAAGGCAGCACAGCCATGAAATTCTCTCTCTTTGTTCATATGGAGCGTCTCGACGCCGGTCAGAGCCACAAGAGCCTCTATGACGAGTTTGTCGCTCTCTGTGAAATCGCCGATAAGGGTGGCATGCATGCCATATGGACGGGCGAACATCACGGCATGGATTTCACCATCGCGCCCAATCCTTTCGTGACCATCGCCGATCTGGCGCGCCGCACATCGCGGGCAAGGCTTGGGACGGGAACGGTGATCGCGCCGTTCTGGCATCCGATCAAGCTCGCCGGCGAGGCGGCCATGACCGACATCATCTGTGACGGGCGGCTCGATATCGGCATTGCGCGCGGCGCCTATTCCTTCGAATACGAGCGCCTGCTTCCCGGCCTCGACGCCTGGGGCGCCGGCCAGCGGATGCGCGAGCTCATTCCAGCGGTCAAGGGCATATGGAACGGCGACTATGCCCATGACGGGGAGTTTTTCAAATTCCCGTCGACCACTTCGGCGCCGAAACCGCTGCAGCAGCCGAACCCGCCGATCTGGGTTGCTGCGCGCGACCCGAATTCGCATGAGTTCGCCGTTGCCAATGGCTGCAACGTCCAGGTGACGCCGCTCTGGCAGGGCGATGACGAAGTCGTGGCGCTGATGGGCCGCTTCAACGATGCCTGCGCCAAGAATCCCGATATCGACCGACCCAAGATCATGCTGCTGCGCCATACCTATGTCGGCTCATCCGAGGAGGACATCGCGCAGGCAGCCCACGAACTGAGCGTTTATTACAACTACTTCTTCGCCTGGTTCAAAAACGAGAAGCCTGTCAAGCAGGGCCTGATCGAGCGGATCCCGGAGGAGGAGATCAGCGCGAACCCGATGCTCTCCGATGCGGTCATGCGCACCAACAACGTCGTCGGCAATGCCGAAACCGTTATCGCCCGCCTGAAGACCTACGAATCCATGGGTTATGACGAATATTCCTTCTGGATCGACACGGGCATGTCCTTCGAGCGCAAGAAGGCTTCGCTCGAACGCTTCATCGCCGAGGTCATGCCGGCATTTGCGGAGTAAACCCCATGCAACGCTTCCAGTCCTACATCGACGGCGAATTCGTAGACGGAGAGGCCCGGTTTGCAAGCGTCGATCCGGCGACCGGCGAAATCTGGGCCGAGATGCCGGAGGCGCGCGAGAAGGATGTCGATCGTGCCGTAGATGCGGCGGAGAAGGCGCTCTATGACGGACCCTGGTCGAAATTGACGGCCACCCAGCGCGGCAAGCTCCTTTACAAGCTTGCTGATCTGGTTGCAGCCAATGCGCAGAAGCTGGCCGAGCTGGAGACCCGCGATACCGGCAAGATCATTCGCGAGACTTCGGCGCAGATCGCCTATGTTGCCGATTATTATCGCTATTATGCCGGGATCGCCGACAAGATCGAGGGTTCCTATCTTCCGATCGACAAGCCTGACATGGATGTCTGGCTGCGCCGCGAACCGATCGGCGTCGTCGCCATGGTCGTGCCCTGGAACAGCCAGCTCTTCCTGTCGGCCGTGAAAATCGGTCCGGCGCTGGCCGCCGGCTGCACCATGGTCGTCAAGGCATCGGAGGACGGACCGGCGCCGCTTCTGGAGTTTGCGCGCCTCGTCGACGAGGCAGGCTTTCCCGCCGGCGTCGTCAATATCATTACCGGTTTCGGCCCCGCCTGCGGCTCCGCTCTCAGCCGGCACCCGAAGGTCGCCCATATCGCATTCACCGGCGGGCCGGAAACGGCGCGTCATATCGTGCGCAATTCGGCGGAAAATCTCGCCTCCACCTCGCTTGAGCTCGGCGGCAAGTCGCCCTTCATCGTCTTTGCCGATGCCGATCTCGAAAGTGCCGCTAATGCGCAGGTTGCCGGTATCTTCGCGGCAACCGGACAAAGCTGCGTCGCCGGCTCGCGGCTAATCGTCGAGCGAAGCGTCAAGGAACGCTTCCTGGCGATGCTGAAGGCCAAGGCGGAGGCGATCCGCATCGGCTCGCCGCTGGACATGGCGACGGAAGTGGGGCCGCTGGCAACGAAACGTCAGCAGGATCATGTTGCGGCGCTCGTCGAACGATCCGTGCAGAGCGGCGCCCGCCTTGTCACCGGCGGCGAACGGCCTGACGGCGCGGGTTATTATTTCCGGCCGACGATCCTCGATTGCGACGATGTCGCCTCGCCATCGCTTGCCGAGGAGTTCTTCGGCCCGGTTCTGTCGGTGGTATCGTTCGAAACTGAAGCAGAAGCGCTGAAGATCGCCAACGATACGCGCTATGGTCTTGCCTCGGGCGTTTTCACCCAGAATCTCACGCGAGCCCACCGCCTGATGAAGGGCATCCGGGCGGGTATCGTCTGGGTCAATACCTATCGCGCCGTATCGCCGATTGCACCTTTCGGCGGCTTTGGCCTTTCCGGCCATGGCCGGGAAGGCGGCTTGGCCGCGGCCCTCGATTTTACCCGCACGAAGACAATCTGGCTCAGGACGTCGGACGATCCGATCCCCGATCCTTTCGTCATGAGGTGACGCCGATGTTCTATGAAATCCGGACTTATCGGCTGAAGAACGGTGCAATCCCGCAATATCTGAAGGTCGTCGAGGAAGAAGGGATCGCCATTCAGAAAGCTCATCTCGGCAATCTGGTCGGCTATTTCTTTTCGGAGATCGGGACCATCAACGAGATCGTTCACATCTGGGCCTATGAAAGCCTCGATGATCGCGAGGCAAGGCGCCAGAGATTGGCGACCGACCCGCAATGGCAGGCCTTCCTGCCGAAGATACGCGACCTGATCGAAGTGGCCGAGAACAAGATTATGAAGCCGGCAGGTTTCTCCCCTCTGGGGAAGAGCCCGCCAGCCGCATAAGGCATGCCTGTAAGACACCAAGTATAAGGACAAGGGAACATGAAACGTACAATCGCACTGGCGGCTTTCGCCGCAATAATGGCTGTGTCCGGGGCCGCAAAGGCCGAAACGATGGTCTTCACGAGCTGGGGAGGAACCACGCAGGACGCACAGAAGGTCGCCTGGGCCAATCCGTTTGCAGACAAGACCGGCACCGTCGTCGCACAGGATGGACCTACCGATTACGGCAAGCTGAAAGCCATGGTCGAAGCGGGCCAGGTCAGTTGGGATGTCGTCGACGTCGAGGGCGACTATGCCGCCCAGGCGGGCAAGGACGGGCTGCTGGAAAAACTGGATTTCTCCGTTATCGACAAGTCCAAGCTCGACCCTCGTTTCGTCACGGACTATTCGGTCGGCAGCTTCTACTATTCCTTCGTGATCGGCTGCAATGCGGACGCCGTGAGCGCCTGCCCCAAGACCTGGGCCGATCTCTTCGACACGGCGAAATTTCCCGGTAAGCGTACCTTCTACAAATGGTCGGCCCCGGGCGTGATCGAGGCGGCGTTGCTGGCCGATGGCGTTCCTGCCGACAAGCTCTACCCGCTGGATCTCGATCGGGCATTCAAGAAGCTGGATACGATCAAATCTGACATCATCTGGTGGTCCAGCGGCGCCCAGTCGCAGCAGCTTCTCGCATCCGCCGAGGCCCCGTTCGGCAGCCTGTGGAATGGCCGCATGACCGCGCTCGCCGCCAGCGGCATCAAGACGGAAACCTCTTGGGAGCAGAACATCACGGCGGCCGACTCGCTGGTCATTCCGAAGGGTGCACCGAACCTTGAAACCGCGATGAAGTTCATTGCGCTTGCAACGTCGGCCCAGCCGCAGGCCGATCTTGCCAAGGCGACCGGCTACGCACCCATCAACATCGACTCGGCCAAGCTGATGGACCCGGCAATAGCCAAGACCTTGCCGGACCAGCAGACCGCCAGCCAAGTCAATGCAAGCATGAAGTATTGGGCCGAAAATCGCGATGAAATCGGCAAGCGGTGGTATGCTTGGCAGGCCAAATAAGTTGAAGAAACTCCGAGGCTTCACCGCGGGCGTCGTTCCGCCCGCGGTGTCTGACGCAGGTTCGAAATCTTCCTCGGAGCTGGCGCCGTTGTCTGATCCTACGGCGGGAAAGGATTGCCATGTCGACTTACATTGACGTCGCCAGTGAAACTGCGACTACGTCCAAGGCCGTCAGGCCTGCGGGCTTAGGCGAAATTATGCCGGCGCTGATTTTTGTTGGGATCTTCTTCATTGTACCGGTCGTCGCCCTTTTGCTGCGAAGCGTGCTGGAACCGGTTGTGGGCTTCGGCAACTATGCTGAACTCCTGGGTTCGGCGACGTATCTGAAGATATTCGCCAACACCTTCATTGTCTCCGGCCTTGTGACGGCAATTTCGCTGCTGATCGGCTTTCCCGTCGCCTGGACGCTGGCAATCATGCCGACAAGGCTGGCTTCGGTGATTTTCGCAGTCTTGCTGCTGTCGATGTGGACCAATCTGCTAGCACGAACCTATGCCTGGATGGTCCTGCTTCAGCGTACCGGGCTGATCAACAAGATGTTGATTGGAATGGGACTGATCGACCGGCCGCTGCCGCTCGTCAACAATCTGACCGGTGTAACGATCGGCATGACCTATATCATGCTGCCTTTCATCATCCTGCCCCTCTATGGCGTCATCAAGAAGATCGACCCGGCCATCCTGCAGGCGGCGGCACTTTGCGGCGCGAACCGCTGGCAATGTCTTACGCGCGTCCTTCTGCCTTTGGCTGCGCGAGGCATGGTCGCGGGTGCCTTGATGGTCTTCGTCATGTCCCTCGGCTATTACGTTACCCCGTCGCTTCTCGGCGGCACGGCGAACATGATGCTGGCCGAACTGATCGCCCAGTTCGTGCAGTCCCTGGTCAACTGGGGAATGGGCGGTGCCGCGGCCCTGGTTCTCCTCGTCGTCACGCTTTCGCTCTATGCGGTCCAATTGCGGCTGTTCGGCGTGCAGAACACGGGAGGGCGCTGACATGCTGCTCAATTTCGATCGCCTCGGCTGGTGGAAATATGTGCTTGTGGCGGTGACCGTCTTGACGGCAGCCTTCTTGCTGCTGCCGATCCTCTTCATCGCGGCGCTTTCCTTCGGATCTTCGCAGTGGCTGATCTTTCCGCCTCCGGGCTGGACGCTACAATGGTACAGCCAGCTTTTCGCCGATCCGCAATGGCTGGGATCCGCCTGGACGAGCTTCAGGATCGCCTCGATCGTCACGGTTCTTTCCGTGCTGCTTGGGCTGATTACTTCATTCGGTCTGGTGCGTGGAACTTTCTTGTTCCGCGACGCGCTGAAGGCGCTTTTCCTGACGCCGATGATCCTGCCTGTCGTCGTCCTCGCCGTTGCTCTCTATGCCTTCTTCCTGAGGATGGGTCTCGGCGGCACCATGATTGGCTTTGTCATTTCGCATCTCGTGCTGGCACTGCCCTTCTCCATCCTTTCGATATCCAATGCGCTCGAAGGGTTCGACAAATCCATCGAGGATGCCGCGGTGCTGTGCGGTGCGTCGCCTCTTGAGGCGAAGATCAGGGTGACCCTGCCGGCCATCAGCCATGGACTGTTTTCCGCGGCTGTCTTCTCGTTCCTGACATCCTGGGATGAAGTGGTGGTGGCGATCTTCATGGCGAGCCCCACACTGCAGACGCTGCCGGTGAAGGTATGGTCCACCCTCAGGCAAGATCTGACGCCGGTCATCGCTGCGGCATCGTCCCTTCTCATCCTCTTGACGATCACTTTGATGGCGCTTGTCGCGATCGCACGCAAGGTACTGAAATCATGAACGAATCTTTCCTACAGATCAGAGGCATCCGCAAGGAATACGGTCCTGTCGTCGCGGTGCAAGATGTCAATCTCGAGGTCCAGCGTGGCGAGTTCCTGACCTTTCTCGGGCCGTCCGGTTCGGGCAAAAGCACGACCCTCTACATATTGGCGGGCTTCGAAAACCCGACGAAAGGCGACATAAGCCTCAACGGGCAAACGCTGCTTTCGACCCCGTCGCATAAGCGCAATATCGGCATGGTCTTCCAGCGGTACACCTTGTTTCCGCATTTGACGGTCGGTGAAAACATCGCTTTTCCGCTCAAGGTACGGCGCAAGTCCAAGGCGGAAGTCGATAGCAAGGTCAAGGAAATGCTGCGGCTTGTCAGGCTTGAGGGATTTGAGGATCGCAAGCCCGCGCAGATGTCGGGCGGCCAGCAGCAGCGCGTCGCGCTCGCCAGGGCTCTCGCCTATGATCCGCCGGTGCTTTTGATGGACGAGCCGCTTTCGGCACTCGACAAGAAGCTTCGCGAAGAAATCCAGCACGAGATACGCCGGATTCACCAACAGACCGAGGTGACGATCCTCTACGTCACGCACGATCAGGAGGAGGCCCTGCGTCTCTCCGATCGCATTGCGGTGTTCTCCAAGGGCGTCATCGACCAGATCGGAACCGGACCGGAACTCTACGCCAATCCACGCACCCGCTTTGTTGCCGAATTCATCGGCGACAGCGACTTCATTTCCTGCGATCTGCTGTCATCGACGGATGGACACGCGACGATCTCGCTTGGTGGCGACGCGGTCTTCAGAATTCCGGTGCATGGCCAGGCCATCTCCGGAAAGAGGGGAGCGTTGATGCTGAGGCCCGAACGCATTCGCTTGTCGCGAAACCGAGTGCAGAAAGGCAGCCTTGCGGCGACTGTCAGCGATATCACTTTCCTCGGCAATAACGTTCATGTTGCCACCGAAACCGCCGCAGGCGAGGCCCTGGCCGTGCGCCTTCCCTTCGGCCATGAAGCAATTACCGGGCTCAGCCGTGGCGAACAGGTGCATCTGGATTTCGATCCGGATGCCGCTCACGTATTTTGCTGAAAGTCGTCACATGAAGCTCCATGATTTGTCACTGTTTCGTCAGGCCTGTCCGGTTGCGGGCAATTGGATAGAGGCGAAGGACCATCAGGCGACAACCATCCGCAATCCGGCCACGGGCGAGGCACTCGGCTTGGTTCCGGATCTGGGTGCTGCCGAAACCGAGGACGCCATCCGCGCCGCCGTCATCGCTCAGAAGCTCTGGGCAAAGAAGACCGCGGGGGAGCGCGCCACCATATTGAAGGCGTGGTACCGCCTGATGATCGAAAATCTCGATGACCTGGCGATGATCCTGACATTGGAGCAGGGAAAACCCCTGGCCGAGGCCAAGGGGGAAATCGCCTATGGCGCGAGCTTCATCGAATGGTTCGCCGAAGAGGCGAGGCGCATCAACGGCGAGACCATACCCGGCCATCAGCAGGACAAGCGGATCCTTGTCCTACGCCAGCCTGCAGGTGTTGTCGCTGCCATCACGCCCTGGAACTTTCCAAATGCCATGGTGACCCGCAAGGTCGGCCCGGCGCTTGCCGCTGGCTGCGCGGTCGTGCTCAAGCCGGCGCCGCAGACGCCTTTTTCCGCGATCGCGCTTGCCGTTCTTGCTGAGCGCGCGGGTCTGCCGTCGGGCCTCCTCAACATCGTCACCGGTGATGCCGCCGCAATTGGCGGGACGTTGACTGCAAGCCCAGCCATCAGGGTTCTGACCTTCACCGGTTCCACGCGCACGGGTGAACTGCTTTACCGGCAATGCGCGCCGACGATCAAGAAGCTCGGTCTCGAGCTTGGCGGTAATGCACCTTTCATCGTGTTTGACGACGCGGATCTCGACGCAGCGGTCGAGGGCGCGATCATCGCCAAGTTCCGCAACAATGGGCAAACCTGCGTTTGCGCCAACCGGCTGTATGTGCAGGATGGTGTCTATGAAGCTTTTGCAGCCAAGCTCGCCGACGCGGTTGAAAAACTGAAGGTTGGCAACGGGCTGGATCAAGGTGTCGTCCTTGGCCCGCTGATCGACCGGAACGCCGTCCTCAAGGTTGAGGCGCATATTCGCGACGCGTTGGATAAGGGTGCTGAGGTCCTCTCAGGCGGCAATCGTCATACTCTTGGCGGCAATTTCTTTGAGCCGACAGTCCTTCGCAACGTCGACGGCAGCATGCAGCTTGCCAGCGAGGAGACCTTTGGGCCAGTCGCGCCGCTCTTCCGCTTCCGCGACGAGAGCGACGTCATCGAACTGGCAAATGACACCGAGTTCGGGCTCGCCTCCTATTTCTATGCACGAGATTTGTCGCGCGTATTCCGGGTGGCGGAAGCGTTGGAATACGGGATGGTCGGCGTCAACACCGGTCTGATTTCCACCGCTGAGGCGCCTTTTGGCGGCGTGAAAATGTCCGGTTTGGGTCGGGAGGGCTCACGCCACGGCATCGACGAATATACCGAGCTGAAATACGTCTGTTTGGGCGGCATATAGTCTCTTTTGCAGGAAGCGGAGGCCCCTGTTCCACAGGGAAGGTTCCTCAGCGTTGCACTACGGCGGCTCGATGGAATTGATTGTCATGCCAGCTAAAGCGTCAATTTCAGCTCGCGGTAGTGTTCCGTCAATCTCGCCAGGTTGAAGGCCCTGTTGAGCCCGCTTGGATTTGGAAGCACCCAGATTGAAACGCCCGCAAATTCGTCCGGCTGCCTGCCCCATTCGACATGCGTTCGGAGGCTGATCGCCGCGTATGCTGCCTTTCCCAGAAAGGCGAGATTTGCCGGTGCGAAGTTTCTTATCTTGCTTTCCAGTGCAGGAGCCGCGTTGACGTAATCGTGGTTCTTAAGCTCACTGGCGCTTTTGGTGGGCCGTGAGACCGCCGATGTCAGGCCCAGGCCATATGTCAGCATCTCGCGCTCTTCGTCCGCCCGCAGCAGGCGGGGTGTAAATCCGGCGAGATGCAATACACGCCAAAAGCGGTTGCTTCGGTTCGAGAAGTTATGGCCGTCCCGAGCAGCGGAAAGGGCTGGATTCAACCCGCAGAAAACCACGGAGAGGCAAGGCGCAAGGATTTCCGCCAGCCCGCCCGCCTGCATTGCGGCGTCGACTGGATCATGCGTGTCCTTGGCTGAAGTATTTTCTTGCATACCAAACTTCGCTTTGGAAATGACGGTGGAGACGGGGGTGCGTGCGGCGCCGTCAGCAAGTCTACCGGCAAATTGTCGTCATTGTGGCAGGCAGCGGTGTCTGGCATTGCCCTTCAAGCCTGGCGTCAAACTACGATTGGACAGCTTCCCAAAAGAAGCTATCTTCAAGGTCTTCTTCCAATTCGGTAAGCCCCGACCGGTCGATCCGCCAACCAGCACGGACGTTCATCCATGACCAAAGGCTCTGATCTCTTAGTGGCCGCACTTGAGAATGAAGGTGTCGACCGCATTTTTGGCATTCCCGGCGAAGAGAACCTTGACGTTGTCGAGTCCATCCGCAAATCGTCAATCCAGTTGGTACTCACCCGGCATGAACAGGCAGCCGCCTTCATGGCAGCGACCTACGGCCGCCTGACGGGAAAGCCGGGAGTGTGCCTGACGACGCTTGGACCGGGTGCCCTGAACCTTTCGACGGGGGCGGCATATGCGTTGCTCGGTGCGATGCCGATGGTGATGATCACGGGTCAGAAGGGTGTCCTCTCGTCTCGTCAGGCGCGATTCCAGGTGGTCGACGTCGTTGCGTCGATGAAACCGCTTACCAAGCTGGCGCGGCAGATCGTGTCACCGCAGATGATCCCCACGATGGTCAGGGAAGCGTTCAGGATCGCGCAGGAAGAAAGACCAGGACCCGTTCATCTCGAGCTTCCAGAAGACATCGCAGCCGAAGAATGCCCGGAAATGGCACTCATCGCGCCGCATCAGCTCGAACTGCCGACCGCAAGCGACGCGGCGCTGGACCGCGCCGCCGCTCTCATCACTGCAGCCAAGCGTCCGCTTCTGATGTTTGGAGCTGCAGCCTCGCGCCCCCGCTCGACGTCAGACATCGCGCAATTTGTGATACGAACCCGCATCCCCTTCTTCACGACGCAGATGGGGAAGGGAACGGTTCCGGGCGGTACCGAGCTCTACATGGGCACCGCCGCGCTTTCTGAACGCGATTATGTGCACGAGGCGATCGAACAGGCCGATCTCATCATCACCATCGGCCATGACACAATCGAAAAACCGCCGTTCATCATGGGCAAGGACGGTCCGCATGTGGTCCATGTCGGATATCAGCCCGCCACCGTCGAACAGGTCTATTTCCCGCAAGCAGAAGTTATCGGAGATATCGGCCCATCGCTCAAGGCGCTGGCGGATCGCCTCGAGGGCAAACTGCCGAACGCAGAGGCTCTTCTTCATCTGCGGGAGCGCATTCTCGAACGCATCGCGGCGCGGGCGACGGAAGATCGTTTTACGCCCCAGCGCTTGGTCCATGATATCCGGGAAGTGATGCCGCATGATGGTATCCTTGCGCTCGACAACGGCATGTACAAGATATGGTTTGCCCGCAACTACCGGACGCGGATGGCGAACACGCTGTTGCTGGACAACGCTCTTGCAACCATGGGGGCTGGACTTCCATCGGCGATGGTTGCCTCGATGCTTTATCCCGAGCGGCGCGTCATGGCGATCTGTGGCGACGGCGGCTTCATGATGAACTCCCAGGAACTGGAGACTGCCGTCCGGTTGAAGCTCAACCTCGTCATCCTCGTGATCGAGGACAATGCCTACGGAATGATCCGCTGGAAGCAGGCCGTGGACGAGTTCCCGGATTTCGGAATGACGTTCGGCAATCCGGACTTCGTGAAATATGCCGAATCCTACGGTGCCAAGGGAATCAGGGTAGATGACATCGACCAGTTCAAACAGGCTCTCGAAGATGCATTCTCTGGATCTGGCGTTCATCTGGTGAACGTCCCGGTCGACTACTCGGAAAATGAGCGTGTGCTGGTTAAGGAGCTTCGCGAACGGCTCCCTGCAATATTGGAGGGATGAAATGTCGCTCACCTGAGGGGCGTCAGGCAGACTTCAGGTGATCGAAAATGTGGGGCCGGAGGTTACCGAAAGGCCGCCGGAGCCACTTTCGGGGACAAGAGGAAGAACGATTTCCGCCACCAGACCATTCGGCACTCGATCCAGCAAGGTTAGTTTCCCGCCATGTCCTTTCCTGATGATGCCTTCCGCTGTCGGGAGGCCGAGGCCAAAACCGCCTCCCGCTCCGGTCGTGCGAGCCTCGTCCGCTTTGAAAAAGGGCTCCAGCACCCGGGTCTTGAGCTCATCCGTCAAGCCCGGACCATTGTCGCTCACCCTTATAAATATCCCGTCATCGCCGGCATCCTGCAATTCGATGTCGATTTGCGTCGCATAGCGGGAAGCGTTTTCAACCAGATTGGATATTGCTCTCGTAAACGAGGGTCTGCACATATATTTTAGCCGCCGTGGCCCGGAGAACCGGACATCGATGCCGGTTTCCGAGAAATCCGTTGCAATCGTTTGCAGCAGGCTGGACAGGTCCACTTTTCGAGACGGTACGTTGTGGATCGCGTTTGTGAGAAACGCCAGACTCTCATCTATCATGCCATCCAGGACCGTCAGATCATGGAGCATCTTGTGCTGAAGCTCGGGCTGCTCGCAGCGCTCCACGCGCATTCGCAATCGCGTCAGTGGTGTCCTCAGATCATGGCTGATCGATGTGAGCATTCGCGTTCGACTTTCCGCCATCTGCAAGATCCGGCTTCGCATAATGTTCAGCGATGCGGCAAGGCTTCGAATTTCAGCGCTGCCTTCCGCTACGAACGGCTTTTCCAGGCTATCATCGGTACTTGCGCGTTCCGCCGCCGCCGTAAAGCGGCCCATCGGCCTGGTGATCAGCCAACTGCTGACATAGGCAAGCACGATCAAGGGAATGACAATTTTCAGAACTCCGCTTGCGACCGCGGGAAAGAACCACAAGGATCTTGGGAAGACCGGCATATGGAAAACAAGAGCCCGCTCCTTATCGACCATCACGATGAGAGGAACGGATTTTTCCTTGTCAAAGAGGTGGCGCAGACTTCCGAGGAAATCATCTTCCAGAGCGCGGCGCGTCCTCTGCAGAATGTCGGCCGATGTCGCTTCTGTCTCATCACGCGGAGAGATCTGGCTTACCGGCAGTTTTTCCACCGGGATCTGCAATCTCGCGGCCAAGCTCAAGGCTGCCGTTTCCTCTGCAGGAGATCGTGCGTCTCGGAACTGGTCAACCACGCGCTCGATCCGCCCCGCCAGCAAACCAATCGCGATGCCTTTGTCATGGCGGCCGTAGATGAACGGCTCGGTCGTCGCGGCGACCACTGACACGAGAACGATCAGCAAGAGCGCCAGCACGAGGATCTGAGTGCGAATGGAGGCCATGCGGAGACTTTTCACGGCAATTTCTCCACCATTGCTGCGAACAGGTAGCCTCCCAGCCGCACCGTCTTGATGAAAGCCGGGTCCTTGAGGTTCGGTTCGATCTTCTGTCGTATCCGGCTGATATGGACGTCGATGCTGCGTTCGACCGGACCGGCCGATCCCGCGTGCGTCATGGACAGAAGCTGGTCGCGGGTCAGCACCTTGTTGGGATTGGTGCAGAACGCCCAGAGAAGGTCGAACTCGGCCGTTGTCATCGACACTTCATCGCCTTCAGCGTCGAAGAGCTGCCGGCTGTTGGGATCGATGCGCCAGCCGGCAAAAGTTAGCGGCCCGGACATCTCTTCCTCTCGCCGGGAAAACGATGCTCGGCGCAAAATGCTTTTGATGCGGGCGATTAGTTCTCGGGAGTTGAAGGGCTTGGTGACGTAGTCGTCAGCACCCAATTCAAGTCCAAGGACGCGATCGATATCCTCCCGCCGTGCGGTTAACATCAAAATGGGGATAGACCTCGTTGCCCGCAGACGCATGCAAATACTAAATCCATCCTCCCCCGGCAGCATGCCGTCAAGAACGATCAGATCGAACCTGTATTGACGGAGCATTTGATCCATTTCGGCGCCATTTGCCACCGCTAAGGCATTGAAGCCGTTGTCTTTGATCAGCTCGACCAGCATAGCTGCGATATCGGCATCGTCTTCAACGATCAGGATATTGGATTGCTCGGAAGGCGCCATTTCAGATACCTTCCCACGGATTCGAGTAAGTGCCTCGAGTCATTTCCGTTTCAGCAATCATTCTGTCTGCGTGGGTCACGCCAACACTCCAACTAAACATTGCCCTCTCATGGACTGCCGCGATGACGGCACCGTCAATCGCAATATTGATACAGCTCACCGAGTTCCGATGACCGGAAGTTCATAAAGATAGCAAAGGAATTTATGGAGCTGTGTGTGGAAATATTGAGATATATTACGGAGCTTGCTGATCTCGGTGCCAATCCGTGCGAAATCGCGATCCGGTTCCACATGGTCGAGAAGCGATCGGATAGCCTCTGGATGCGGCCTCGCAACATAACTTAACATCAAAAGACACTCCGCAATATCGGCCTGGAGCATGGTGCATCGTCATGAGCGGGTCGAGCGTTGCGCATCGCCCTCTCTCCTGCAAAACAAGATGGGGCATCTCCATGCATTTCAGAATATTCGCTTTCGGCGCCGTCGTTCTCTCCCTGGCTGCGCCGGCTATGGCTGCCGATATGACCTTGCAGCAGTCTGCGCCGCAGCCGGAGCAGCAGAACTATTCGACCTTTAACTGGTCCGGTTTCTATATTGGCGCCCAGGGAGGATATACTTGGAATAAAGCGACCTATTTGGGCCTGGATCAGAACATCAACAGCGGATCGGCTGGAGCTCATGCCGGCTATAATTTTCAGCACGGAAACATAGTTTACGGCATCGAGAACGACTTCAACTACAACTTCGAAAAAGGCAAGGAAGCAAATCTCGAATGGGATGCCTCCGGCCGTGCCCGTGTGGGCTACGCGCTGGATCAAAATCTGGTTTTCGCGACGGCTGGTCTTGCGGCTGCAGGCGGCAAGGTCGACGTCCCCGGAGCCGGCAAAAAGGATGATATCCTGATCGGCTGGACGGCAGGTGGCGGCATCGAGCACGCGTTCACCGACAATATCCTCGTGCGTGCCGAATACCGTTATTCTGATTTCGGGAACAAGGATTTTGGCTCTGAAATCGGAAAAGTCAGCGCCGACCAGCAAAAGATTACCTTCGGTGCAAGCTACAAGTTCTGAGAGAACTGCTCGGAACACTTTCTAGCCGCTGCTTCGCCCAGTTGCCGTGGGCGAAGACGGTAGAAATCAAGCTGCCGGTTAAAGGCACGCAAGCGTTCATAAAAGAACGGCCGGCAAACTTGAGCGCGAAGGTGATAACCTCACTGCTCAAGTTGCCGACAGATAGAAACGACCGAGTTTAAACCGCTGCCGTCATTTTTGATCAGACGGTAAGCAGGTCGCTCGTCGTATCATCCTGGTAGTTTGAGCCAAACAGCGAGCCAAAGTCCGGAAGCTGCGGTGGCTGCGCCTTCATCGAGCTCTCAAGCTGGCTCTCCGTCAGAGAACCCGAGCTTGTCGTATCCAGACTATCGAACAGGGTTGTCGCTTGCTCCTCGCTCACGTCGGACGGACGTGCGGCGACGAATTCCGCTTCGCTGACGCTGCCGTCACCATCCGTATCCATTGAGGTGAACATGCTGGAGATCTCGCTGTCATCAGGCGTTTCCCCGGAAGGCGGTGGCGGCGGCGGTTCATTGGACTGCATTGCGCTTGCCAACTGGTCTTCCGTCAACGATCCGGTGTTGCTGGTATCAAAGCTTTTAAACAGTGTCGTAGCCTGATCCTCGCTTACATCGGACGGTCTTGCGGCGACGAATTCGGCTTCGCTGATGCTGCCGTCACCATCCGTATCCATCGCGCTGATCATGTCGCTCTGGCTGCCATTCGGGCCGGCAGACTGTTGAGTAGCCGAGGAGGTGCTGCTGGAGCTGTCATCCGAGTCCGACGAGGAATCGTCGCCGGAAGCGCCCGACTGCAGGTTGAGCATCATGTTCATGAGCTGCGCAACCAGTTGCTCGGCCGACGATGTCAGGGACTGATCATCCGTCGAAGAAGAAGAGGACGATGAGCTTTTGCTGGACGAACTGCTGCCCAGAATCGACGCGATCGAATCGTCCGACGAGGACGATGTCGAGCCGGATTTTTGATATTGGTAATAACTATTTGATAAGACGGATGTAATGCTCGTCAAGGGGGCCTCCAGATGCGAGCGTTGACATAGACTCCGGGTTTTTACGCTTACTGATGTTACTCTTGGCGCCGTGCTGCGTTCGATGAACGCGGTAGCGCATCTTTCGAGATCAATGCAGACGGATACCAAATACTGGAGGCTAAACTTGTTCAGGGTCCTCGTTTGCGCGACTGCGCGACCGGAAGACGGATGAAAAGATAAGCCACGACAGTTGCCGCCATCATGGCGTCTTTGGCAGTCCACGTTCTCGTCTGGTACTCCCCAACGGCCTGAACCTGCACAGGAAAACTTGCGCGAACCTTGTAAAGTCCCGCCGGCACGCCCGTTTCCACCGCCACGAGAGCGAGGACCACATCAGATTGCCAAGCCGAGTTTTCGGGAAACAAATTTCAATAATTCGGTACACACAGAAACATCGAATCTCCCTAGATTCCGTGCGGCATGCGCGGCGGAAAAGGGATATTTGGCGAATGACGGAAAATCGGCTTGTCTTCATAGCCACCCCTTGTTTCGGGGGCATGGTCGCCAAGGACTATATGCAATCCATCATTTCCCTGATGCAGGTTGGCGGGCAGTTTGGCGTGCAATTGACGCTGGCGCTGCTCGGCAACGATGCGCTGATCACCCGCAGCCGCAACACGCTCGTCTCGCATTTTCTCAATGATACTGCGGCGACTCATATGCTGTTCATCGATGCGGACATCAGCTTCGAACCGGAGCAGGTGATGCGGCTGCTGGATGCCGACAAGGATGTGGTCGCCGCCATGTATCCGATCAAGGACTACGACTGGGGCAATGCCGCCAAGGCACCTCTGCGGAATGCTGAAACTCTGGCGGAAGCGGCATTGCATTATGTGGGCACCCCGCTGACCGGTCCCTACGCTGAATGGGACGGCGATTTCGTCACCGCGATCTATGCCGGCACCGGCATGCTTCTCATCAAGCGCGCCGTCATCGAAAAAATGATCGCCGCCTATCCCGGCCTGCGCTACGACGCGATCCACGCCTATCCTGGCACCAAACGCTCGCCGACCACGCAATATGCGCTGTTTGAATGCCTTATCGAGGAAGAAACCGGCATCTATCTGAGCGAGGACTTTGCCTTCTGTCATCGCTGGCGTGCTGTTGGCGGAGAGATCTGGCTCGATACCGGCAGCAAGCTCAGCCACACCGGCGCCCATCGTTTCGCCGGCAATCCTCAGCCGCGCTACGAAACCCTAAAGGCCTGAAGAAGCGGGACTTGCGATAAATCGCTGAACGATCCGTCGACTAACCCCATGTCTGGCCGGCAATGAGGTCGGTCAGCTCTTCCTTCGCAGCATCATCATAAGAAAAGGCGCGCCGACGAGGGCCGAGACGAGGCCGGCGGGTATCTGGTATGGCCAGACGATGGTGCGGCCGATGAAGTCGGCAAGGACCATCAGCGCGCCGCCGATGGCAGCCGCCCCCGCCATTTGTGGGAGCGCGCGGACAAGCCCCGCTTCCCGCGCCAGATGGGGCCCCATAAGGCCGACGAATGTCAGGGGACCGACGCTCAATGTTGCCGCTGCACTCATCAGCCCGGCAAGACCAAAGAGCAGGAAACGGGACTTGCGGACCGGAATGCCGACGGCGAGCGCTGGCGATGGACCGAGCGGTAGGATATCCAGCCAGCGTCGGGCAAGGAAAGCCGCCGCGGTCAGAATTGCGGCCGCGATGGTAACGGTCGCGGCGGAACGGCCGTCGACGCCGTAGGTCGAACCGCTCATCCAGCGCATCAGGAGGACGGCGCGCGGATCGCCCGTAGAGCTCAGGACGCCGACAATGGCATCGACCATGGCGCTCAAGGAGATGCCGGCCAGCAGGACACGTTCCGGTGCCAGTCCCGTGCGCATGGAGCTGAGGAGAATCACGGCCAGAACGACAAGCGCGCCAATGGCCGCGAAGGTCAATTGTCCGGCAAGTCCCGGAACGAAGATGAAGACAGCAATGGCGACGCCAAAGGTCGCGCCTGCGCTGATGCCCAACACTTCCGGGCTCGCCATCTCGTTGCCGGTGATTCTCTGCAGAATGACGCCCGCGACGGCGAGCATTGCGCCCGAGGACAGCGCCGCAAAAACCTTAGGCAGCCGCATCGGGATAATCTCGCCAAAGAGCGCCGCTTGCGGGAGGCCCCAGCTTCCATCGATGCCGCGTCCGACGAACACAGCGACGACGAGCGCCACGAATAACAGGCAGAGTGCGACGGCAAGCGTGTTCGTTCCGGCCGGTGCCCATGAACGCGCGCGTTCTTTCATCTGCAACGCCCGATGCCGGACCTTCAGCCGGGGAAGCAGCAGCAGAAGCAAGGGCGAACCGAAGATCGCCGTCACCGCGCCTGTGGGCAAGAATTCTCCCAATTCACCGGCAACGAGCTGGATGGAGGCGTCAGCAATCAGCAACAGCCCGGCGCCGATCAAGGGCGACCACAACAGCAATTGCTGCGGTCGCCGCGCCCCGGAAAGCCGGGCAATTGTCGGCGCGACCAGACCGATGAAGCCGATAACCCCAACGGCACTGGTTACAATTGCGGCAAGCGCGACCGCACCACCAACGACGATGAAGCGCAGCCGGACAAGGCGAACCCCGAGGGCCGATGCCGTGCCTTCGCCGAGATCGAGAAGGGAGAGCGGCCGCATGACCAGCGCGCAGATAATGGCGATGATCGCCGTCTTCCAGAGAAGCGATATCGGAATGACCCAGCTCTGCTGCGCAAGCGATCCTGCGCCCCAGATGAAGAGGCTGACGAGATAGCGCTCGTTTAGAAGGGCAAGGATTGCCGACAGGGCGCCGCACCAAAGACTGATGACGAGACCCGACAACACCAGCGAAAAGGGTGAGAAGCCGCGCCGCGCCCCAAGGCTCATGACGATGCAGGCGACGACCGCGCTTCCCCCGAGCGCGACCAGATCCCGGCCTAGCCCTAGCAAGCCCGGAAAGAACAAGGTCGTGACGACCAGCGCCAGATTGGCACCCGCGGAAATTCCGAGCGTTGTCGGATCGGCAAGGGGATTGCGCAGAACCTGCTGAAGGAGAGCGCCGGCCAGCGAAAGCGCCGCGCCGGCGAGCAGCGCCGTCGCAAGGCGAGGGAGCGTCGAATAGAAAAGGACCATTCTCGGCACGTCATAGCCAGCCTGGCTTTTCACTTCGAGCGAATGGATGACGAGCAACCATGAGAGGAGGGCGCCGACGCCGAGAAGCACCAGCGCCACGATTGCGGGTCCGAATGCGAACCTTCCAAAAAACCTGTTCATTCCTTGGGATCCAAAAGGTCGGTCAACAGGCGGGCGAACCGCATCGCCTCATTGACCATGCCGAACATCAAAGCAGGGGGAAGGATTGAAAGATGTCCTGGCCGGGCGAACGGTAGGCTTTGCCAAAGGGGGCTTTGCATGATTTTAGGCAGGACATCAGCAGGTATCGGCTCGAAGGCGATCAGACGTGTATCGGGATCGGCAATGCGGGAGAGGTTCTCGATCGCAATCGTCTGGAAGCCCCAATAGTTCGATTCCTCGGTCCAGGCGTTTCGCACGCCAATGCGCTCGAGAACGTTATGATAGAGACCCGGGCTCGCATAGATTCGAGCATGGCGCGCGTCCATGAAGTTGACGAGCGCTACGGGAGGAGGGGATTTCGCGGCAAGACGGGCGTGGCATTCGGCGAAGAAAGCATCCGCACGCGCGAGAAAACCTTCGGCTTCCGCTTCCCGGTCGATCGCAGTCCCGAGTTTTCTTGTCGCCGCGATGGCCGCCGGCAGTATCGGGCCAATACCGGGCGCGTAGATCTCGAGGCGGACGACCTTTGCGACCTGCTTTAGCTTCGGCAGAAGTTCGTCGAGATAGGGTGTCGTCAGAATGATATCCGGCTTGAGGGCAACAAGGAGTTCGAAGTTGACCTCCCACGAGCTGCCAAGGTTCACGACGGATTGGGGCATTGCCGGCTCGACTACCCATTTATCCCAGTCGGCAAGATCGGAAACTGCCAGCGGAACGACGCCAAGCGACAGAAGCGTCGATGCGAGACCGTAGTCGAGGCTGACGATTCGCGGCGCGGATTGCGCAAGAACCGGCGCGTTGCCCGCAACCGCCACAGCCGCCATTGCTCGCAGCAGGGCCCGACGTGAGAACGCGGAAAGAGAAATGGGATCAGCAGGCATAGGCGAGCGGATAGCCGGTCTTCGGCGCGGCGATGACATCCATGTCGATGCCGTAGATTTCCTGCAGTCGCTCACGCATCAGGATCTCATCCGGCTTTCCGCTGGCGACGACGCGACCACGTTTCAGTGCGCAGATGCGATCGCAGAAGCGAGCAGCCATGTTGATGTCGTGAAGGACGATGATCACGCTGAGGCCTTTTTCATGGGAGAGCCTGCGCACCAGCGACAGAACCTCGATCTGATGGGCAATGTCGAGAGCCGCGGTCGGTTCATCCAGCAACAGGCACTCGGTATCCTGCGCGACCAGCATGGCGAGCCATGCTCGCTGCCGTTCGCCGCCGGAAAGCGTTGCCACGGTGCGGTCGGCCAGAGGTTCGAGATGCGTCAGGGCAAGCGCTTGCTCCACCTTTTCCCCGTCTGTCCTAGAGAAGCGCCCAAGAGGGCCATGCCAGGGATAACGCCCACAGCGTACCAGCTCCCGAACCGTCATGTCGGCGCTGGCGCTCACATCCTGCGGTAGATAGGCGACCGTGCGTGCAAAGGCGCGTTCCGGAAATGACCTGATATCCCGCCCGGCATAGCTCGCCGAACCCGCCGTCGGTAGGATCTGCCGGCCGAGGATTTTCAGCAGGCTGGATTTTCCCGAACCGTTATGCCCGACAAGCGCGACGAACTCACCTTTTGGAAACGACAGATCAACATCGCTTAGAATGTCGTTTCCGTCGATCGAAAGCCGAATGCGATGCGCTGCGAACGCCTCGGTCGAGGCAGTTGCGCCAGCCATGTCGTTGTGATTTTCCACGTGTCGTCCCTCGCGGCAAGGTGCTGTCGGTACTAAAGATGACTTGTGTTATCAAGTATTATTTTCTGCCTCTGCGATCCCTGCTTAACACGTCTCGCCTGCCTTTTCAGCGAAGCGTGGGGCATTGGATTTTTAAGTTGACTCTTTTGGTTATGTTTATATTTTGCGCGCAACGCAGGTGGATCGCCGGGGACCGCTGCTCCGCTGCGTGACCAGAAAATGACAGACAGGAGTGGCTTTGCATGGTGATCATCCGGCAGGCAGGATTTCGCGCGTCCTTAAACTGCGCGGATGGGCGTCGTGTAACGAAACATCTGATTGCCAGCAGTGCTTTGACAGCCGTTTCCTTGGCCTTGGCGCCGGCGGCTTGGGGGCAGGATTCCGCAACCGAACTTCCGAAGATCGTCGTGGTCGGCAAGTCCAACCGCGCAATTGGTCCTGATGCCACCATCGTTGCCAAGGAGACGACGACCGGCACCAAGACGGACACGCCAATCATCGATGTCCCGGCGGCCGTTTCGGTCGTAACGGAAAAGGAACTTGAAGAGCGCCACGTCGATAACCTGCAACAGGCAGTGGCCTACACGGCAGGCGTCCTCTCCGACGAGTTCGGCAATGACGACCGTTATGATTATTTCCGTATTCGCGGCTTCGACCAGACGGCGCTCGGCACCTATCGCGACGGTCTCGCGGCCCGCGTTCCCGCCTGGTATACGGCGAGCCGCCTGGAGCCCTATGGCCTGCAGCGCGTGGAAGTACTGAAGGGATCGACCTCGACGCTTTTTGGTCTCAACGCTCCGGGTGGTCTCATCAATGCGATCACGAAGCGGCCGCCAGAGGAAAAGCAGGGTGAAGTCTACACATCCTTCGGCGACGGAACCAAGGAGGTCGGGACCGACTTCGGCGGGCCGCTCGATGCCGACGGCGTTTGGAGTTATCGGTTTACGGCGCTCGCCAAGGATGGAGACCTTGGCTGGGATTATTCCAAGGACGATCGTCTCTATATCGCGCCGGCTCTGACCATCAAACCCGAGGAAGGAACGTCGCTCACCATTCTGACCGACTACTACAAGCGGAATGGAACCGGCGCGCGCGGTTTTCCGGCCGGTGCCAACCTCAACATCAATACCTTCCTGGGCGAACCGGATTTCAACCGCTTCAACACCCGCCAAAGCGATATCGGCTACCAGTTCGAGCATGAAATCAGCGACGGCCTGACCTTCCGCTCCAATGCCCGCTATACGCATCTCAGCCTCGACTATGCCGAGGTTTATGGAGCCTCCCTCGATCCGACTGCCGACCGTCAGGCCTTCTCGGTGGATGGCTTGTCGAACCGCTACGTGATCGACAACCAGCTTCAATACGATACGGGTTGGAATGCTTTCGACAGCAAGACGCTTGTCGGCATCGACTATGCCAACGACAACACCCGCGAAAACATCCAATATGGCACAGCCGGGCCGATCGACATCTACAATCCGGTCTATTGCGGTCTCTCCTGCATTAATCCCAATCCCTTCGTAAACTGGCGCGTCAAGCAGCAGGCCGTCGGGCTCTATGCGCAGGAGCAACTGACCTTCGACGATCGCTGGATCGCCACGCTTGGCGGGCGCTGGGACCATGTCCACACGACCGCGGATTACGTTGACCTCGGCACTAGGGACGACAATACCGAATCCGCATTCACTAAGCGCGCCGGACTGACCTACAAGATCAATTCCAATCTTGCCGCCTATGTGAATTATTCTGAAAGCTTCCAGCCTCTCGTGACGCCATCCGCCAATGGCTATGCATTGAGCGGTTCGCTCAAGCCTCAGCGGGGCGAGCAGTATGAAGTCGGCCTGAAATATCAGCCCGACAATTTCGATGGACTGTTCAGCGCCGCCCTGTTCGATCTGACGCAGACCAATGTGCCGACCTACGTGACGCCGCTCATTCAGGAGCAGATCGGCAAAGTGGGCGTGCGCGGCATCGAGCTGGAGGGCAAGGCGGCCCTGAACGATCGTGTCAACCTTACGCTGGCTTATTCCTACTGGGACGCCGAGATCCGTGAAGATGGAACGGGCGGAAATATCGGCAACAGGCCACAGCGCGTCCCGAAACATCTTGCCTCGGCCTGGCTCGACTACACCATCCCCGGCGAAGGGCAGCGCGGCGATCTGACCCTCGGCGGCGGTGTCCGCTATATCGGGCAGACCTATGGCGACGACGCCAACACGGTCTCCGTCGGGGGATATACCGTGTTTGACGCGGCGGTCAGCTACAACGTGACCAAGAACGTCAGGCTTGCGGTCAACGCCACAAATCTCTTCGACCGCAAGTATGTCGCGACCAGCTACTATGGGACCGAGTACTACGGCGATCGACGCAAGGTCATTGGAACACTGAAATATACTTGGTGAGACATTGAGCGAGCGATTGAATTCCGCCCAAGCCTCATCGAAGCAACCGATATCGTCCGCATCAAAGGATGCGGACGGCGAGCGCGATCTCGGTGCGCTGTTGGTCCACCATGGCGGAGAGAAATACGGTTTCTGCCGCGGGAAATTCTTGCTGGACGCGCCGGCAGGCTGCGATGTCATCGCGTGCTCGGCGCTTTGCGAAGCAGATTGCTTCAACAGCATCATCGACCGATACGGGGCGAAATTTTTGCCGGCCGATCGCCGCGCCATCGTGTCGCTCTGGACCCTTTATTACTTCAGCATCTTGACCATCAACACGGCGCTCGCATGGCTCGAGCTGCGACGCTGTCTGCCGGTCTCGCTTGACGAGGTCTCGCTATGCCTCGACCGGGAAACGGCAACGCCGGTATCGTTTCTTCTGCCCAATCTCGGACAGGTGCGGGAACTCGACATACACGCCGCAATAAGACCCCTTGTGCGGCAGCACATAGAACCCTTGGCCAATGCGATTTCCCATCATGCCCATCTAAGCGGCAAGCTGCTCTGGGGAAATGCGGCTGGCTATCTCGATTGGATCATCGATGAAACGGGCCGTCAAAGCGCTCCCGCATTGGCTGAGGAAGGGGCGCCGCTGTTTTCCGATCCCACGTTTCCTGATGGCGAGAAGAACCCGTTATGTGGTACCCTGCGCAGCATGCAGGACGAGAGTGGCCTTCCATTCAAACGCCGCAAAGTCTGTTGCTTGCGCTACTGCCTTCCGGATATCGGCGGATGCGGTCTGAGCTGTCCGCTGCCGCAGGGACGGCAATAGACCGGAAGCAACATTGCTGCCTGCACCGTTGCGATAGACTGAAGCCGTCCCAAAACCATGCTTCCCCGTGGCGATATAAAGGTGGCATTGTGGAGGACGTGCGTCTGGTCGACCGGCAGTTCGGCATCACCGCCGTCCGAAAGCGCAGCACAAAGATTTACGTCAGCCGGCAGTCATATCTGCAACAGCGCCGTTCCTGCGTGAAACCGACGCAAGGGAGCTGCCCCGACCGATGAAATGCTTCCACAAATGGAAAAGCGGCGGGCAGCACCTAGATAATTATGGAGGAGGAGTATGCACTATGAACGTGTTGATTGTCGAAGACGAGGGACTCGTCGCCCTCCAACTTAAGAAAATAGCGGCCGATGCCGGGTTTTCGGTTCTCGGCCCGGCATCCGGCGTTGAGCAGGCGTTGGCCTATGCCAGACGCGCCGATATTGCCTTGGTCGATGTCGGCCTTTCGGAGGGAAAAAGCGGCCCCCAGCTCGCCCGCCGACTGATCGATCGCTTTCATACAACGGTTATTTTCGTAACCGGAATACCCGAGGCGATCCGGCAGGGATTCGGCGGCGCCTTTGCGATTATTCCAAAGCCGTTCAGCGATAAGCAAGTTGCCGACGCCCTGGGTCGTGCCCGCGACATGCGGATGAGGGGAGAAAATCAAATCACGCCTCACGGGGCATGAAGCTGAACGGAGGACGATTGGTTTGACCAGGTGCTTCGACGATCAGAAAGATGGTCGAAGGTCGCTCCGCTGATGTCGCCTGAACCTGATGACTGTATTTGGGAATTTGCTTCCGCGGTGACCGGTGGCGTCAATGGAACCTTTCAACGGTACCGGCATTATCGTCGTTATTCTGCCTATATGGGGGGATGGCGATGAGCATGGAATCAAATTCAGCGCCAGCCTCGGCAAATTTCCTCTCCTTTGTTGGAAATCCAACGGCATTGCAGGTCAGCCAGGACTTCATCGAAAGGCTGCCCGTGGCAATTTACGCCTGCGATGCCGACGGTCGTATCCTCTGGTTCAATTCACTTGCCGCTACTTTATGGGGCCGCTCGCCTCTCATCGGCGATGACAGTGAGAAATATTGCGGCTCATACCGCCTTTACACTGGCGGCCGGCGAATTCGTCGGGACGAAACACCGATGGCAACCGTGTTGCGCACCCGCGCTCCGGTGCATGGTGTCGAAGCAAGAGTCGAGCGGCCTGACGGCTCCTCCATCTGGGCCATGGTTCACATCGACCCGGTGGAAGACGAAACAGGCAAATTGATCGGCGCCATCAACTGTTTCCACGAAACCACAGCCCTTCATAACGCGAACGAAGATCTCTCCGAATTTTTTGAGAACAGCGCCGTCGGTCTGCATGTCGTAGCCGATGACGGAGTGATACTCCGCGCCAACCAGGCCGAACTCGCCATGCTTGGCTATGCCGAAGGCGAATATGTTGGCCACAATATCAAGGACTATCATCTCGATCCGTCAGTCATCGGTGACATTCTCGATTGCCTGCGCAATCACCGGCCGATCAGCCAGTATCCCGCCAAGTTGCAGGCAAAGGATGGCTCGGTCCGCCATGTATTGATAACGTCGAACGGCCGCGCCCGCGATCGGAGAGCAACCGGCACACGCTGCTTTATGATCGACGTCACCGATCGGGCCGAAGCCGAGGCTCTTCTCCACGAGCAGGAGCGCAGGCTTGCAACCACTTACGAGCATGCCGGTAGCGGCATCGCAGAGATCGATGCCGGCGGGCGACTATTGCGCGTCAACTTGCGGCTTTGTGAATTGATGGATTTGACCGCCGACCAGCTCATCGGCCGGTCGATCTTTGACGAGACGTTTTCTGAGAATGTCGAGCATGATCGTGAGCAGTTTCAGCGTCAGGTCGCCGGCAACATCGATCGATACTCCGTCGAGAAGCGGATTTTACGAAAGGATGGCAGCTCCTTCTGGACCTCGGTTACCTCATCGAGCGTTCGCGACGCGGACGGACGCTTTCTCTATGCGGTGCGCGTCCAGCACGACATAACCGAGCGCAAGCAGGTGCAGGAGGAGCTCGCCGCCCGCATCCAGGAGCAGGCGGCACTCTACCGGCTCACAGACAGGTTGCAGCATGCGCGATCCCTTGGTGATGTCTACGAACTGGCTCTGGATGCCATTCAAGAGGCGTTGCGGTGCCAACGCTCATCGATCCTTTTGTACGACAGCGCCTCGATTTTGCAATTCGTGGCTTGGAGGGGGTTGTCCGACGCCTATCGTGCGGCTGTTGAAGGCCATTCGCCTTGGAAAGCGAATGAGGAAAATCCGCAGCCCATCTACATTGCGGACATCAGGCGGGCAGCGCTCCCGGAATCTTTGAAGAAAACCATACTCGCTGAAGAGATACGGGCTATGGCCTTCATTCCCCTGCTGGATAGTGGAAAGCTTGTCGGGAAGTTCATGGCATATTTCGATAAACCGCATGTCTTCACGAACGGGGAGATCGACATAGGGTTGGCGCTCGCGCGTCAGCTTGCTTTCGGCATCGAGCGAATGCGGGCTCAGAAGGCGGCGCAGCATTTGGTCTCGATCGTCGAATCCTCGCACGATGCGATCGTGAGCAAGAATCTTGATGGCATAATCACCACCTGGAACCGCAGCGCGGAACGGCTGTTCGGCTATGCCGCCAATGAAGTGATCGGCAAATCGATCACCATTATCATTCCACCGGACCGGATGGATGAAGAGACGGAAATTCTAAGGTGCATCCGCACCGGCGAGATGATCGACCACCTTGAAACCGTGCGACGGCGCAAGGACGGCAGCCTTGTAGATATTTCGCTGACCATATCCCCGGTTCGCGACGCCAAAGGGCGGATTGTGGGAGCCTCCAAGATCGCCCGCGACATTACCGAGCGCAAGGAAGCGGAGACCAGGATTCGAGCGAGCGAACGGCAGCTTCAGGATCTCCTGGCAGCCATTCCGGCGGCGATCTATACGACGGACGCACGGGGTAAGATCACATATTTCAATCAGGCGGCGGTGGAGTTCGCCGGCCGCACTCCGACGCTCGGCAGCGATGCGTGGGCTATCAGTTGGAAGCTCTATTGGCCGGACGGAAAGCCGCTGCCGCATGAAAAGTGCCCCATGGCGATCGCCCTCCAGGAGAAGCGGGCGGTGCGCGGTGTCGAAGCCGTGTCGGAACGGCCCGACGGCACGCGTGTTCCGTTCATTCCCCACCCGACGCCGATATACGACGCGGATGGCAATATTGTCGGCGGCATCAACATGCTGGTGGACATCAGCGAGCGCAAGCAAGCCGAAACACAGCAGAGAATGCTGCTCAACGAACTCAACCATCGGGTCAAGAACAACATGCAAATGCTGCAGTCTTTGCTTTCAAGCGCCGCAAGGCGGAGCCAGAGCGAAGAGGCGCGGCAAATCCTCGAGGATGCGACAGGCCGGATCAGCGCGATGGCGGCTGCCCAACGCGTCTTGTACGATACGATCGATGCGACCAAATTCAGTCTGCCGCAGTTTCTGGATGCCGTCTGCTTTGCCGTGCAACAGACCCTGCCATCATACGCAACAATTACCCGCAAGGCCGATGCCGGCGAGCTTCCCAATGACGCCGCCATGCCACTTGCGCTGATTATCAACGAGCTGGTCACCAACGCCTTCAAGCACGGCGGTGCCGCCGATGCTGATTTTAACGTTCGGGTCTCGCTGCTTCAGGAAGGGGAGGCCGACGTTCTCTCCGTTGAGGATGACGGACCGGGTTTCGAACTGAGTTCGGTGCGTCACAGATCATCCGGCCTTCGGCTGGTTGAAGGCCTTGCCCGCCAGCTCGGCGCCACTTTCACCGTAAGCTCAGGTTCGCCGACGCGCTGCAGTGTCGCGTTTTCGCGGATGGCTGAGAGGCAGGGCTGATCTTGAGTAACGATACCATTCTGATCGTCGAAGATGATTTTTTTATCGCCATGGACGTTGAGGCGACACTGACCGCTGCGGGATATTCGCTCGCGGGCATCGCCTCCTCGGCGGAGGAGGCGATCCGGCTCGCCGTTGCGCGTCGACCGGCTCTGGCGATCATGGACATAAGGCTTTCGGGCAAACGCGACGGCGTGGATGCGGCGCTGGAGCTCTTCAGAGACCACGGTATTCGCTGCATTTTCGCGACGGCTCACGCCGACCACGACATCATCCAGCGCGCCGGCCCGGCGTGCCCGCTTGCGTGGCTGCAGAAACCCTATTCGATGCCGTCCCTGATCAGCGCGGTTCAGAAGGCTTTGAGCGAGATTGCGTCAAAATCCGACGATCAGGAACCCGGCTAAGCCTCGCGCCGTTGGACGAAAATGGGCACATCGAGACTATTTGCCATCGCGATACCAGCGCAGCGACAGGCAGGAGAGACCTGCATCGATCCTGCCGATTTCGGTGGTCTTCATCGGTGCAATCCTGTAACCGAGCTTATCGAGCATCTCCAGCGTGCGCGGATAGTCGGAAGGGACCATCAGGACGTCATTGACACGCAGAGCATTCGCCGCCGGCTCTTCGCCTTCCGGAATGATGATCTGCTTGAAATCCTTGAAGACGCCGGAGCGTGCAAGGCGGGCGGTCGAGAGCACGGTTTCCTCGTCCAGCAGCGAGCAATCGGTCTTGAAATGAAGCACGCCTTCTGGCGTGGCAACCAGTTCGGCTTTGCGGCCGAGCTTATCTAAGCAGCCGGCGAGAGCCTCGGCGCCCGCTTTGTCGGTTCGCGCCGAAAGGCCGATCATGACACCCTTTGGTGTCGTCAGAACATCGCCGCCGTCGACGAACCCGTGACCCGGGAGATCGAGGACGATGTCGAACCTCTCACGCAAGGCGGATGCGATGGCCGCTGACTCGCCCGCGCGGCTTGCTGCGCCCGGACGAAGCAGGATCGCACCCTCGGTGAACACGAGAGCGGGATCCTCGACGAAGATGGAGTCGGGAAAGGCCTCCAGCGCGGGCAGGATGGTCACTTTCACACCAGCGTCGCGCATAGCGGCAATATAGTCGTCATGCTCCGCTTTTACGCCTTCATAAGTCGGGCCGGCATGCTCCCCGGCACGCAGGCCATCAACGACCGAGCGCGATGGCTCGCGAACGATGGCGGAGTTGAAATGATAAACTGATCTGGGTGAGGACATTTCCTAATACCTTATTGCCATTCAGAGCGCTTCTACCGTGCTTGCCGATGGTCGTCGACAACGCTGTCCACGGCCGGCAGGCGGGAATATGCCCTAGCCTTGGCGCTGATGTCATTCGTTGGTTGTGAAATCGTAGCGTCTAAAATCTACAAACGCGCACCTGTCCGGGGCAAGCGCTCGCCCCGGCGGCTAGCTCGTATTTGCGAAGAACGGATCGCTCAAGGATCAATCGTCGATCCGAAACCCGACCTTCATCACCACCTGATAATGCGCGACCGCGCCATCCTTGATGTGTCCCCTGATTTGATCCACCTCGAACCATTCGAGGTTCCTCATAGTCTTCGAGGCGCGCGAAATCGCCGTTTCGATCGCGTCGGTCACCGAGGTTCTGGAACTGCCGATTAGTTCCACTTTCTTATAGACATGATCGTTCACGTTATCCTCCCAGATTCGTGCAGACTATGTTTGGCTTCGAACTCCCGGGCCGCGTTCCTGTGGCCGGCTACGAGACGTCTGTTATTTCAGATATCTCGCATTCACGATCCGGCAACAGTCGTCCTTTGTCAAACGGTGGAATCGCACTTGAGGCAGTTCCCGACCAGGCCTTCGCTCGGCCGCGATCATCGCCGCCTACGCGACCTCCCTGAGCGCGCTTAAGCGGCCCGATTTTTTGCTCAACGTTTCCACGGTGAGGAATTTTGTAAACCAATGTTTCCGGCAAGAATTTTCGCTGGTTTCGCCAGCGAAAAACCTTCTTTTGGAGAGGAGTTTGTATAAAAGTCTGAAGAAACGGAATATTGCCTATGACTGTGACCACCGCGCCTGACATCTTGATTGTCGACGACGACCACGAAATTCGTGCGCTTCTGAGCCGATATCTCGAGGAGCAGGGCTTTCGTGTCTCGACGGCAAGCGATCTCCGCGGCTGCAACGATGCCCTTAATCGGCGCCCCCCGGATCTCCTCGTTTTGGACGTCATGCTGCCCGATGGATCGGGCCTTGATCTTTGCCGCGATCTGCGAAACCGCCGTCCTCGTGTCCCGATCATTCTCCTGACCGCTCTCAAGGAAGACATCGATCGGATCTTGGGGCTTGAGATCGGCGCGGACGACTATCTCGGCAAACCGTTCAACCCGCGAGAGCTGGCAGCGCGTATTCGGGCGGTCCTGCGCCGGGTAAACGAGGATCCCTCTTCCGAGCCGGAGCAGCGTCGCTTTCTTTTTGCCGGGATGACCCTCGATCCGCAGCTTCGCCGCGTCACCAGGGACAACGGCGAAGTTATTTCATTGACCGGAGCCGAATTCGATCTGCTCAAGGCCTTTATCGAACGAGCCGGCCGGCTGCTGTCGCGAGACCAGCTGCTCGACTTGACGCAGGGGCGTGATCGCGACCCGGCCGATCGTTCGATCGACGTGCTGATGAGCCGATTGCGCCGCAAGCTGGGGGAGACGGCCGAGGAGCCAGTGTTCAGAACGATCCGAAACGGCGGATATCAGCTCGTTGTCCCGGTGACGGCCGTTAAGGGCGATCCATGAGGTCTCTAGGCGCCCGGCTGGCGATACTCTTGCTGACGGCTATCGTTCTGGTGGTCATCACCTCGTCTTTTGCGGCAAACCTGGTCATGCGAGGGCCGCGGCCGGAAGCAACCATGGAGCCGATGGCCCATCAGCTCTCCATACTTGCAAAGCTCGCGGAAAAAGACAGGGCTGCGGCGATTGCTGCTGGCGTAGTCATAGCTGCTGCTCCCGCAGACGGGCAACCCGATGAACCGCTTTCCGGATTTCTGATGGAAAGCCTGCGCCGAACCGGCGACGTTCGGGTGGCGACCGTATCTCGCCAACCGACCGGTACTATGATTGCCTCTCTCTACCTTCCCGATGGCAAGTGGATGGTGATGCCGTTGCCGGAACTCGGCCCGCCGCCTGGGGGGTGGAAGATACTGGCGGGATGGCTCGGCCTCATCATTGCAGGCAGTGTCCTGATTTCAATATTTGCCGCATCGAAGATAATGAAGCCGCTTCGCCTGCTTGAGCGCGCTTCAGCCGAAATTGGTCCGGACGGGACGCTCCCGCATGTTCCGGAAACCGGTCCGGGCGAAATTCGCGTCACGGCACGCGCACTCAACGAACTATCGGCAAGGGTGAAGGCTGCAACCGAGAGCCGGATGCGGCTGGTCGCAGCCGCCGGGCATGATCTCAGAACACCCATGACGCGCATGCGATTGCGCGCTGAATTTATCAAGGATGATGAGGATCGGCTGAAATGGCTCGCCGACCTCGAAGAGCTCGACACGATCGCCGATAGCGCCATCGGATTGGTACGCGAGGAAATCTCCAAGGACAGCCTGCAGTGCGTAAGGCTCGATACGATCGTGGCAAACATCGTGTCGGAGCTGACGGCGATGGGCATGGCTGTCAAAGCCGGCGAACTGCAGCCCGCGACGATTTGCGCGGGCTCTCTGGCGGTCACAAGGGCTCTGCGCAACCTTTTGATCAACGCCGCAACGCATGGTCAATCGGCAATCGTTACCGTCACTCGCTCCGGCGACAAGGCAATCGTCACAATAGTCGATACAGGACCCGGCATTCCGGAAGAACGCTTGAGCCAAGTGTTCGAACCATTTTTTCGGATCGATATCGCACGGCAGCGGTCTTTCCCGGGAGCGGGCCTTGGTATGGCCATCGCCAAGGAAATCATTTCCAGGTTCGAAGGTGAGATCACCGTGCGCAATCGGCACCCGAGAGGTCTGGAGCAGATTGTTGCATTCAAGAACCGCAGCGATAGACCCGCCGCTGGTTGAGAGGCCGCCTTTGTTCAATGGCGGAGTCCCGTTTCAGCGTGGGCGCCTATTATCAAACATAGGCCGTCCGGTCTCCAAATTCGCTATCCTTGTCGAAATTCGTTGATCCTATGCGATCGCTTTCGCCCGAAAGCGATGATTGCTGCTTGCTGTTCGAAGAGGTGGACTCGGAGCTGGTATTCGAAGCAGTGCCAGTTTTGGTAGATTGACCGGCGGTGCTCGACTGCTCGCCGGCGGATTTTTCCAGCTTGGCCAGTTTTGCCTCCAAGGCGGCGAGGGCCTTTTGCAGCGTTTCAGCCTCGTCAGGGTCTTTTGTATTGGCAAGCTGCGCCTTCTTCGCGGCGATCTGTGCCTCAATCTTCGCGGCATCGTCCGAGGTTGAGGAAGTTGTGGAGGTGGAGCTCAACTGAGATCCCGTTGTCGCTGCAGAGATTGCACTGACCATTTTACGTCCTGATCGTTGCTTCGTTATTCGGAAGCCAGACCATGATGCGTAGTGCATTAATTGAGCGTAAATAGTCGAACGCGCGAAATCGAATGTAATTTTGCTTGTCGCGAATGATGTATTCGAGCAATCTGCAAAACATATCAATAAATCCAGAGTGATATATGGATGCATCGAAAGATGTACTGGATAAATACAAGGGGCTTCGGTTATATTGGAAACGTCCGGACAAGAAATTTCCTAAAAATGCCTTGTTTCCGCAACGTTCGGAAACACTTTCGACGATAGTTGCTGTAAATTCATATGCGGTCCTGAGCCTTCAAATGCTCTGGTCACCCGCATGCCGGCTTCGTCAGACGCCCCCAACATGAATGGCGAAGCCGGTTTTTCTTTCTATGAGACGAATGATCAATCTTTACATACTGAGATTCTAGTCAGCCACGATCAGTCTCGTGAAAGAGCTGCCACGGGATCGAGCCTTGACGCATTGCGCGCCGGCAGGTAGCCGAAGGTAAGCCCGATCGCACAGGAACAGGTAAATGCGAGTGCGATGGTACTTCCCGAATAGACCATGGCGAAGTTTGACCCCAACCGGTTGAAGGCAAGGCCGAAGCCAAGCGCAAGGGCAATCCCTAGCGCGCCGCCCAGGAGGCAGACCAGCACGGCCTCGATCAGGAATTGCTGCAATATATCCTGTCGGCGGGCACCGACTGCCATGCGAACGCCGATCTCGGCGATACGCTCGGACACAGAGACGAGCATGATGTTCATGACGCCGATACCCCCGACAAGCAGCGAGATGACGGCAATTGCGGAGACAAGCAGGGTCAGCGTCCGCGTTGTGCTTGCAATCGTCTGACGGATGTCGTCGGTATTGAGAACGAAAAAATCCTTGGTGCCGTGCCGGCGCTCCAGGAATTGCGTCACCGCGGCCTCGGCGAGCGTGCTTTCGGTATCGTCTTTGACGCGCACGGTGACGCTGCGCAGCGACATATCGCCGAGGAACCGGGCCTGCACGCTGGTATAAGGAAGATAGATCGACAGATTGTCGCTGGACCCGAAACCACCCTGCTGCGAGGCGATGACGCCGATGACGCGGACAGGCACCTGGCCAACGAATATCACCTGCCCGGTGGGATCGAGGCCCTTGCTTGCAAAGAGCGTTGTTGCCGTATTCTGATCGATCACGGCATCCTGCACCATCCGTCGCACGCCGTCTGCGTCGAACAGCCGTCCGGCCACAAGTTTCGAACCCTTGACCGAAAAATAAGCGTCGCCCACGCCATTGATCAGCGCATTGGCCTCCGTCGAGCCGAACCGGACCGTCTTGCTGGTCGAAACGGTCGGCGTGACGGCGGCGACATAGGTCAGTTTGGCCAGGGCATCGGCATCGGCGACCACCAGGGTCTTTATGCGCCCTGAACGGATATCTCCGAAACTTTTGCCTGGAAAAATCTCCAGCGTATTGGTGCCGAGATTGTTGATATTGGCCAATACCTTGCGCTGCGATCCTTCCCCAAGCGCAACGACGCAAACGACCGAGGCGATGCCGATGATGATGCCGAGCATGGTGAGGAACGTGCGCAGCCGATGCGCCTTCAAGGCGAGGATCGCCATGAGAAAGGCCTCGCGCAACCGGTTGCCCAGCTCACGCCAGCCGCTGCCGCGCTCCTTCTCGGGCATGGAGCCGTGATTGCTAGAAACCCGCGTATTTTTGGCGGATGAGCGCCTGTCG
Organism: Rhizobium sp. CB3171; assembly: GCF_029714265.1. NCBI lineage: Bacteria > Pseudomonadati > Pseudomonadota > Alphaproteobacteria > Hyphomicrobiales > Rhizobiaceae > Rhizobium > Rhizobium sp. CB3171. The sequence continues at coordinate 571,073 of NZ_CP121653.1, forward strand.
GCGACGATGTGGCCGTCGGAAATCTCGATGACTCGCTGCGCGCGGGCCGCGACTTTCATATCGTGGGTGACGATCACTACGGTATGGCCTTCGGCGTGCAGCTCGGAAAGGATGCCAAGCACTTCATCGCCGCTTTGCTGATCGAGCGCGCCGGTCGGTTCATCGGCGAGGATGACATTGCCGTTGTTCATCAAGGCACGCGCAATGGAAACACGCTGCTGCTGTCCGCCGGAAAGCTGACCAGGCTTGTGCCCGGTCCTGTCGCCCATGCCAAGCCGGTCAAGAAGCGCGGCGGCGCGGGCATGCCGCGCCTGATTTGATTGGTCGGCATAGATCGCGGGGACTTCGACATTGCCAAGTGCGCTCAGCTCGGAAAGCAGATGATAGCGCTGGAAGATAAAGCCGAAATGCTCTCGCCTCAGCGTCGAAAGTGCATCGCTGTCGAGCTGATGCGTCTCGGTGCCGGCGATCGCATAAGCGCCGTCGGTGGGGTGATCGAGCAGGCCGATGATGTTCATGAGCGTCGATTTGCCGGAACCGGAAGGGCCGACGATGGCGACCATCTCTCCTTCGGCGATCGACAGATCGATGTCCTTCAGCACGGTAATGGTACGGTCGCCGGATTGGTATTCCCGGCTCACTCCCTTCAGTTCTATGAGTGGGACAGCCATCGCTCAGAACCCCATGGGCGGCGGTGGCCCGCCGACACTGCTGCTGGTCGTCGTGCTTGTGCTTGCTTCGCCGATAACGACGCGCTCGCCTTCCGAAAGGCCCGACCGCACCTCGGCGGTGACGTTGTTGTTGAGGCCGATGATGATTTTTCTGGAGGTCTGCTGTCCGTCCGCTGCGACCACGTGCACATTGTAGGATCCGTCAGCGGCTTTCGCTCCAAGCGCCGATGATGGAATGACCAGCGCATTTTTCGCCGCGCCAAGCACGATATGGACTTCAGCCGACATATAGGTGCGGAAACGGTTGTCCTGGTTCGATACGGCGAAGATGCCGTTGTAGTAAATCGCAGACGACGATGAGGAGGAGGTCGACGTGCTGCTGGATGAGGTCGTGCTGGAAGAGGTGACGCTGCTGTCGCTGGTGATCGATTCCGGCGCTGGCTCAATCGATTGCAGCACGGCATCGTAGCGGGTGGCGGGGTCTCCGAGGATGGTGAAATAGACCGGCTGGCCCACCTTGGTCCTGACGACGTCGGCCTCCGATATCTCGGTGCGAACGATCATCGTGTCGAGCTGGCCGAGAATGACGATCGTCGGCGCTGATTGGGCCGCATTGACCGTCTGGCCCTGCTGGTTGACGATGGCAAGCACGGTCCCGTCCATCGGCGCGGTGATGCGCGTGTAGGACAGATTTGCCCGCGCCGCCTCCACCGCGACTTCTGCTGCAACGATCTGCGCATCGAGGGCAGCGATCTGGGCGGTGATCTTCTTGACGCTGGCCTCCGCACTATCGAGATCCGCCTTGGAGCCGGCTTGATTGCGAAAAATCGTCTGCTGCCGCGTCAGCGTCTGTTGTGCATTGACAAGGTCGGCTTCGCTTTCCTCGCGTTGCGCCTTGACATTGGCGAGCGAGGCTTGAGCGGTTTTCAGATCGTTGTTTTGCGTCGTGGAGTCGATCTCGGCAATCAGCGTGTCCTTCTTGATCTCATCGCCGAGCTTGACATTCAGCGCGGTAATCCGCCCCGAGACCTGCGCGCCGACCGCGACCAGCTTGACCGGTTTGAACGTCCCCGACGCAAGCACCGCTTCCTCGACATCCCCTCGCGCAACCGTGGCGGTGATGGCGGACGAGCCCTTCTGGGCGAAGATATCGTCGTGAAACAGGAATGCAGCGGCGGCGGCAAGCAGAGCGAATACGGCGAAAGCCAAGCCTGGCCGCCGAAACCGGTTTTTTCGCGGGGTGCCCAATGGCCGCGCGCGCAATAAGGCTCGGTCAGCTTCTTTCAGTTCGGTTCGTATCGTCATCGGGCTTAGAGAGTTCAGCATGGATTTATCTGGCTGCGGTCAGGTGCGGACCGCTGTTGGCGTGGCCATGGCGGGTCCGAAGGTATCGACCTCGCCTCCCAGCCTCCGCCCAGAACCTTGTTGAGGGCGACATAATCGGTGGCGATCAACGTCTGGCTCTCTATCAGGGCTTCTTCCGCACTGTAAAGCGAGCATTCGGCGGGTATTCTTGATAAGGGATTGGTCCGGGGATGCCGGGGCGGGGCTCCCCGGACCATGCCGCCTTTTCTGGGGTCGTCGCTCCTTCCAACTGACAGAGATCGGACAAATTACGTCCGGGGGGTCAATCCCTGTCGGGTGGAGATAGAATGGCTTGTCCATAAAGGCGGAAGCTTCCGGCTCCTAGTGGAACCGGCCAGGACCTGGATCGAGCGACCGTTCAGCATCCTCAAGCTTCTTGAGCTGATAAGTGGTCAAAACGGAGCGAAGTGCCGCCGCTTTATCTTTCAACACACGAGCCTTGGCAGCACGGTCCAGCACGTGATCGGCAATCTCTTCGCCGAACAATTCGGACGGTTTACTCGAACCGGCATCAGGCGCCGATGGTTTCGTTTCGGTCTCCGAAACGGGCTTCGGTGGCATTTGCTCCGGAACATCGAGAAGGTCTGTCAATGCGGCGGTATAGTCCCTCCAGGCGTCAAGCTGGGCGACATGGATACCGATCAGCGTTTCCATCGCCGATAGCCTGCTTGCAAGCTCCAATGCGTGATCCGGCCGAGGGGGGAAATCGGGAGGCGGCGCGTGAGGCGGCGGGAAGGGCAAACCGTTGTCAAATGCCATCATAGGGCTGCCCAACCGAGGGTCGCCGCGAAAGCCGGGGCATGGCCCTCGTTCCGGCCCCATCCACGCCGGCGAAGGTCCCATCCTCTCAGCACCGACACCCTGTTCGATGCTCGGGATTGGAGACTCCTGGGCAAGAGCCGGAACAATCATGCCGCCGATGGTTGTTGACATTAAGATTGCGACAATACGCAAGTGCCTCATGATCAGTGCCTTCGAATTCGCTTCAATTCACTGATGCAAAGCTAGTCGGAGCATATAAACGGCATGCGTCTTTATGTTTCCAAGTATTTCTTCGCGGGGGATTGTTGCGAACGAAGTTTGCTGTAACCCTCTCAGCAAAAATTCATTACAAAATTTTTCTTCGTTTGTTTGTCCAGGCTTTGATATGGACGGAATGACGACTGGAGCAATGTCTGCGATTTGTCGCTACGTGCCTTGACGGATAGTTCTGAAGGAATTCGTGCAACCGCGAAGATTCAGACTTCATCAAAGAATCCAAGCTAAGTTCTTTTAAAATTTTGGATAAATGATTGTGGCCTGGCAAGTTCTGATCGGCAATGTTGCAGCCGTCTCGCTTCTCATTTCGGTGTGGATGCACCTCCACTACCGGCTCTATCGTCTTTCTGAGGTCCAGGCCAAAATCGCCTTCGGTCTGATGATGGGGCTGGGAGCGATCGTTTCCATGGCATTGTCCGTAGAAATCGATAGTGGCTACTATGTCGATCTACGCTCCACCTTGCTTGCCGTGTCGGCTGTTTACGGCGGGCCGCTGGCTATCCTGGTCACCGGCATGCTTACGGCAGCCTATCGGATCTCCATGGGCGGCGCGGGCCTTCAACCGGGCCTGATCTCGATCGCGGTCGTGTCGCTCCTCGGGACGTCGATGCATTTCTTGTTTCGCCGGCAGCCGATGAATTTCAAGAGAATTGCCGCCTCCGCCTTCACTGTAGCTTCGGTTTCCGTGGCAATGAGCCTTGCATATCGAGGCAATGGCTCCCCGATCACAGCTCTCGGATTCATCGTTATGGGGTTCGTTGCAACCTTGGTCGCGGCCTCTGTTATCACCTACTTCCACGCCTTCACCGTCGAGAGAGACATCTTGCGGGCTGCACTTACTCAAGCGCCCGACCTCTATTATGTCAAAGATCGCAAGAGCCGTTTCCTGGTAGCCAACCTGAACGTCGCACGAAACCACGGTCGCACGAAATCGTCTGACATGGCCGGTCTGACCGATTTCGATCTCTATCCTAGCGAAATGGCGCAGGCGTTTTTCGATCGCGAACAGGAGATCATGTCGACGGGAGATCCGATGGTGGATTTCGAGGAGCCCTATGTCGTCGAAGACGGCCGAAAGCGCTGGTTTCTGACGTCAAAGGTGCCTTTGCGAGATCGCTATGGCAATTTGATCGGGCTTGCTGGAGTGACGCGTGACATCACCGAGGAAAAGCGCCTGATACAAGAAGCCGTCGAAAGCAAGAATGTGCTTTCGCAAGCGATGGCGGAAATGTCGGACGGGCTCGCCATGTTCAATCCGGACGGCAAGCTGGTGTTCTGCAATGATCAGTACCGCGCCGCATTTCCTCGCTCGGGATATGCCAGAAAGCCGGGTGCGCACATTTCGGATATTGTCCGAGCCGTGGTGCGAAATGCGGAGAGGATCGATGTCAGCCCTGACGTCAGCGAAGAATGGATACAGGCTTCCGCCGCCCAGCTTTTCCTGACGCGCGACACTGAAATTCCTCTGTTCGACGGACGCTGGCTCAGCCTGCGCACCCGGTTGGCGTCCGATGGATCCGCTCTGGTGGTGGTCTCGGACATCACGTCGATGAAGCATTCCGAGGAACAATTGAAGCAGCTTGCTCAGAAGATGACCGGGCTTGCCTATACCGATGCATTGACCGGTATTGCCAATCGCCGGGTATTCGACGAAGTGATCCTAACGGAGTTTGCCCGCGCACGCCGAAACAGCTCTCCCCTTAGTCTGCTGCTTATAGATATCGATCATTTCAAGAGCTTCAACGACACCTACGGTCATCTTGAGGGCGACAAATGCCTCAAGGCCATCGGCGACATTCTCCGTTCGGTTGTCACACGACCGTCCGACCTTGCGGCTCGCTTTGGGGGCGAAGAATTTGCGATCGTTCTGCCTGGAACGGACAGAGACGGCGCCTTGAACCTCGCCGGGGTTCTGCGCTCGACCCTCAATCAACTCGCAATACCACACAGCGCAAGCAGCAAATCGATCGTGACGACCAGCATCGGAGTGGCAAACATGTCCGATGGATCGACATTCGCAAGTGTCGCCGATTTGGTGCGGGCCGCGGACCAAGCACTCTATGGTGCCAAGACAAAGGGCCGTGACTGCATCGCAGCGGCTGGCGAGCAGGCAACGGCCGCATAGTTGGATCATTCTAAATTTGCCGTCAGGTCCGCTTTCCGGGAACAAAGCACGCTACCAAATGTTCGATGCGCGGCGAGCTTCTCCCTTAGCTCTCCAACGTGCCGCTCCCAGTGCGGCCATCAGAAGACTGTCTACGGAACGCTTCCGCTGTCAATGCAGCCTTCTATAAAGCACGGCAGGGAACACGCCATGCGCCCTTCCCACTGTTCCCTGCCGTGTCTGGCATTATAGAAAAAATCATTTTTCGTCGGCTCGATCGCGATGATCGAGCCGGCACAATTTCATCGCGTGGCTTCCTGGGTTCGCGGGGCGGCATGGAGTTCGTTCAGCAGGATGGCGGCGGCCCCGATTGCCGCCGGAACGGCGAGTGCGCAGAAGATGCCACGGAAATCCCAGCCGAAGCCGAGCAACAGACCGCCGATCGACGACCCCAGAATGCTGCCCAGCCGGCCGACGCCCAGCATCCAGCTCACACCGGTCGCACGGGCAAAGGTGGGATAGCGGCCCGGAGCATAGGCGTTGAGACCCGTTTGGCCGCCGCTCATGAAGAAGCCGACTATGCCGACAATCAGCGCGAGGGCAACGGAGGTCAGGCCGGTGAATGCGAGCACGATCAGAGCGACGGCGCCGAGCAGATAGGATAGGGAGATCGCGCTCTTTGACCCGATCCGGTGCATGGCAAAGCCCACGACAACCGCACCGATCGTGCCGCCGAGCTGGAACATGGCGGTGACGCTGGCCGCGGTTTCGATCGGCATCCCGGCATCCTTGATCATGGTCGGCAACCAGCTTGTCGTCAGGTAGATGACCAGCAGACCCATGAAGTAGCACAGCCAGAGCGTCAGCGTGCGTATGATGAACGTGGGTGTGAATAGGAGCGCAACAGGCTGCGCCGCGGTCACCCGTTCGTCATCCAGCGTAAATGCGGATACGGCTTTCAGGTCCTGACCGGTCACGCCGGCGAGCTGATTGCGGATGCGATCGGTGGGAGCTCCGCGGACGACCATGAAGCGGGCCGATTCCGGCAGCACGAAAAACAAGATCACGGAAAGCGCGAGCGGCACGATGCCGCCGAACACGAGCACCGAATGCCAGCCGAACGTTGGCAGCAGATATGCCGCGACAAAGCCGATGATCGCCGAGCCGAAGTTGAAGCCGGTGAACATGATCGCCAGAATAACGGAGCGCTTTTGCTCTGGCACGTATTCCGACAGCAGCGTTGTCGTATTGGGCATTGCGGCGCCGAGGCCAAGGCCGGTCAGAAAACGGAGTACCGCCATCTCAGTGGGACTTTGAGTAAGCGCCGTTAGCAGGCTCAAGACGCCGAAGGCGAACACCGAGCCGAGCAATACGCGGCGGCGTCCGAACCAATCGGAAGACGAACCTGCAAAGATCGCGCCGATGGCCAGGCCAACCGGCGCCGCAGCCATAACAAGGCCAAAGGCAGGCTTTGAGATGCCCCAGTCGCCCGTGATGGCGGGAGCAAGAAAGCCCATGATCGCGACGTCCATGCCGTCGCAGAAGACGATGAGGAAGCAGAGAACAGTCAGTGTCCATTGCATTCGCGACATCGGGCGGCTGTTGATGTAAGACCTGATCTCCAGGACGGCTGGCTGTGTCATGTACTCCTCCGACATGATGGTTGCGCGTGTCCGCACGAGGCTGATGGCTGGGCGCTCTCGAACGGCGTTGTGCTTGGATCATCCAGGCATCGATCCGCTCGAGGAATGGCTTTGCGAAAGCGCTTGATCGACGCTTGCCGTCAACCTCCTCTGCCCCTCGCGCTTCGTTGACGGGCCAAGCAGTACGCGTCTTGCACCATCACCTCCAATCCAATCAGAGGGCCGGGGTATAAGCAGCGGCTATAGAGTGCCAGCGCCCCAAGCGAGGTGGTCCCGGAAATCGCAAACGTCCAAACCTTCGCAATGCCGCGTCGCGGCGCCACGCGGCTAAAGGGACGGTCCCACCTCTTGAGGTGGCTGGTATCGCGCAGGCGCGCGAGCATTAAAGAGGCTCACATGCCGCGCGGCTAACGTTCGCGGAAAGCGTCTTAAGGGAAGGCTATAGCCGGCTTTGTCTCGCTCCCGCTTCCTCACGGATGTCGTCGAGAAAGGCTGCCTGAGCGGCCGTGGGCAGCCACCCCTTGCGTATGGTGATGCCGATCGGCCGTTCGGTATGGGCGAGATCGAAGGGCAGGGATGCCATAAGGCCGCGTTCGATCTCCGCTGCCGCCTGGCCGCCCGAGATGAAACCGAGATGGTCGCTTTGGTCGAGCAGCTCGCGCATGAGGATCAGCGAGCTGGACTCGACCACGCTTCTCGGTCCCGGCGATTGCCCTTGGCACAGGGCGTCGAAATGCGCTCTTATCGGCGTGCCGCTGGTTGCGACAACCCAAGGGTAGGATGCCAGATCGCCTATGCATATCGGGGATTTTCCGACGAGCGGATGGCGCTTGCCTGCGACGATCACCACGATGTCATTGAACAGCGTTTCCTGCTCCACGTCGTCGATGGGAAGCGGATTGCGCATCGCTCCGATCAGGAAATCGATCTCGCCGCGCCGCAGGCCACCGAGCAGTTCGGCATAGACGCCCTCGACTACCTTGATCGGCAGCTTCGGCCGCTTCTTGCGAAACCGGGCGATCGCCGACGGCAGGATGAACGAGCGCGAAAGGGGCATGCCGCCCACGACGATCAGTCCAGCCTCCTGCGCTCGGGCTTCGGCGAGATCCGCCTCTGCCTGATGCAATTCGGCGAAGGCGAGGCGGGTCGCCTGCGCCAGGTTCTGCGCCAGGCGCGTGGCAACCATGCCATAGGACGTTCTCTCGAACAGAGGACGCGCGGCCTCCTTTTCGAGCTGGCTCACAGCGCGATGGACGGTCGGCTGCGCCACCCCGAGCCGCCGTGCCGCAAGCGTGAAATTCTCCAGCTCCCTGACGGCGACCAGGGCTTCGAGCTGCGCCGAGGTCGCCGTAACCTTGAGCCTGGACGCAAGCTCGGTCAGCGCGGGATCGAGATAGGAGAAGGCACGCCTCACGCGCAGAACCAGGAGCTTGCCCTCATCGTTGATGAAGAGGCCATGCGGCGAACGCGTGAACAACGCATATCCAAGCGTCTTTTCGATCTTGGATATGGCCTGCGTGACCGCCGGCTGGGATACGTAGCAGATCTCGGCGGCGCGCGTGACAGAGCCCGTTTCGACGACGGCCAGGAAAACGCGTAGATGCCGCAGATTGTGCCTCATCGGATCGCCGCGGCTCCCTTGTCCCTCTCCTCATCCATTCGTTTGAGGATGCTGTCGGCTCGGCTGGCAAGATCGTCGATATCTGCCGGCACGGAAAGCGCTGCGATCTCGTCCTGCCAAGCGGCGATGGCTGCCGACATCCTGTCCGGAAGCCCGAGATCACGGACAGTGGCGGCAACCTCCCGCATCTCGGCCGCCCGGCGGGCGCCATGCACCATCATTCGTTCGAGGTTGTAGGAGCTGCGCTTGGCCCAATCTATGCCGGGATCGGAGGCCTGCAACGAAGCGATGACGGCGTTTTCCACGCCGGCACGGCGGGCCGCGAGCATCGATTCAGCCGTCAGAGCCTCCAGGCCCTTGATTATGACGGAGCGCAGCATCTTGATCGAGGACGCTTGCCCCACCTTCTCACCCGCAGGCTTCGGCTTCATTCCGAGATGCTCAAGCGCCTCGATAGCCGCTTCGGCATGGGGACCGGAAACCAAAAGTGGCGCCAGATGGCGGGCCGGATGCACGGGTGACATGACGGCGACATCGACATAACGACCGCCTGCCGCTTCGATCGCTTCGGCTGCGATGATTTTGGCGGAGGGCGAACAGGAATTGCAGTCGAAATAGAGCGCGCCGGCCTTGAGCCATTTGGCCGCCTCTCTTGCAGCGGGCAAAGCCTGATCGGCTGTGACGAGGCTGAAGATGATCTCGGCGTCAGAGAGTGATTGCCGGGCTTCATCGGCATGTCGGACGTCGAGTTCGGCGCAGGCTGTTGCGATTTGGCCGGCGCTGAGCGGATCGGCGCTCTTGATGTCATAGGCGACAAGCACCGCGCCGTCAGGCCGTGTCCAGCCCGATGCGAATGCGCGTGCTGCTTCACCGAATCCGATCATGCCGATCTTGAAGTGGTTCATCATCCGTCCATCCCGCTACCAATCCATCAGTGCTCGCTTTAGACCAACAAAGCTCGCGTCGCCATTCGTTATAGCAAAAACTTATGGGCAAGGCGCCGAAAGAAAATTGGCAAACTGGCGGTTCGGAGCGACATACGGTTTCGAAAAACAGGAGGTTTCGATGTCCGACAAGAAGACCGCGTTGGTGATCAGCGCCCATGCCGCAGATTTCGTCTGGCGCTGTGGAGGGGCGATCGCCCTGCATGCCGACAAGGGTTATGAGGTCACCGTCGTCTGCTTGTCCTTCGGCGAGCGAGGCGAGTCCGCCAAGCTCTGGAAACAGAAGGACATGACGCTCGAGCGCGTCAAGGCTGCCCGGCGTGCCGAGTCGGAAAAGGCCGCGCAGGCGCTCGGCGTCCATGACCTGATCTGCTTCGACCTCGGCGACTATCCCCTGCGCATGACGGATAACGACAAGTATCGCCTCGTCGACGTGATCCGCAAGGTGCAGCCCTCCTTCATGCTGAGCCACTCGCAATATGATCCCTACAATACCGACCATATGTATGCGACGCAGGTCGCGCTCGAAACGCGTATGATCGCGCAGGCCTGGGGCCACAATCCCGGCGAAAGTGTCCTCGGCGCGCCGCAGCTCTACCTGTTCGAACCGCATCAGACGGAGCAGATGGGTTGGAAGCCGGACGTGTTTCTCGACGTCACCGCCGTCTGGGATAAGAAGCGGGCCGCCATCGAATGCATGGAAGGGCAGGAGCATCTGTGGGAATTCTATACCCGCGTCGCCCAGAACCGTGCCAACCATTTCCAGCGCAATTCCGGCGGCCAATCCGGCGGCCGTGCGGCCCAATATGCGGAAGGCTTTCAGTCGGTTTTCCCGCGCACGGTCGACGAGCTCTGATGACGCTCTCGGGAGGAGCCTGAAAATGGAACCCTGTTTCGACATCGCCCACCTCGGTCACGTCGAGATGTTCACCGACAAATACGACGAGAGCCTCGATTTCTTCGTCAATGTCTATGGATTGACCTTGGCGGGCGAGGACGAGAGTTCCGCCTATCTGCGTGGCTGGGACGATTACGAGTTTCATACCCTGAAACTGACGCGCCATGAGACGACCGGGATCGGGCATGTTGCCTACAGGGTCTCGTCGCCGGAAGCGCTTGAACGGCGCGTCAGGGCAATCGAGGCAAGCGGTTACGATGTGCTCGGCTGGGTGGACGGCGATATGGGCCATGGCAGGGCGTTCCGATTCAGGGATCCTTTCGGTCATATCTTCGAAATCTATTGGGAGACGGTCCGCTACGATCCGCCGCCGGAGGAGCGGCCGAAGCTCAAGAATCTCGCCCAGCGCTATCATGCGCGGGGCTGCCATCCGCGCCGTCTCGATCACCTGAACCTGCTCGCGGCGGACGTGTTCGAGTTCCGCAAGTTCATGGAGACCTGTCTCGGATCGCGCGTGACGGAAATGATCCAGCTCGACAATGGCCGCCTTGGCGGGTGCTGGTTCACGGTCAACAACAAAACCTATGACCTTGCCTGCACAGAAGAACACGGCGGCGGCGATGGGCGCCTGCACCACGTAACTTATGCGACCGACACGCGCGAAGAAATCCTGCGTGCGGCCGACATTTTCCTCGAAAACGGCATCCACATCGAGACCGGGCCTCACAAGCACGCGATCCAGGGGACTTTCTTCCTCTATGTCTGGGAACCGGCGGGCAACCGGGTCGAGCTCGCCAATTCGGGCGCACGGCTGATCCTCGCACCCGACTGGCAACCCGTCGTCTGGACCGAGGCCGAGCGAAAGAAGGGCCAGGCCTGGGGTCTGAAAACAATCGAAACTTTCCATACGCACGGGACACCACCCGCAAAGAAGCAAGGAGACCATTGATGGGAGTCGTCGTTCAGAACATCTCGCGCGCTGAACCTGACCTGATCGGAAGGCTTGCCAGGGCAGGGGTCGCGACGGTCCACGAGGCGCAGGGCCGAAAGGGAATGCTGGCAAGCTACATGCGGCCGATCTATTCCGGCGCGCAGGTTGCGGGATCGGCGGTGACGATTTCAGCGCCTCCCGGCGATAATTGGATGGTCCATGTGGCGATCGAGCAGCTCGGGGAAGGAGACATTCTTGTCCTTGCGCCGACGTCGCCTTGCGACAATGGTTATTTTGGCGATCTGCTCGCGACCTCGGCCATGGCGCGCGGCTGCCGCGGTCTTGTGATCGATGCAGGTGTTCGCGATGTGCGAGATCTGACGCAGATGGGCTTTCCCGTCTGGTCGAAGGCGGTCTCCGCCCAGGGGACCGTCAAGGAGACGGTCGGCTCGGTGAATGTACCCGTCGTCTGCGCCGGAGCCCATATCGAGGCCGGCGATGTCATCGTTGCCGATGATGACGGCGTCTGCGTTGTCAAGCGGGCCGAAGTGGCGGACGTGGTGGCAGCGGCGGAGAAGCGGCTTGCCAACGAAGAAGCCAAACGCAAGCGTCTGGCATCTGGTGAACTGGGCCTCGACATCTACGGCATGCGCGAGACGCTGGCGGCAAAGGGCCTCAAATATGTATGAGGAGGGCATCCCCTGCTTGTGGATGCGCGGCGGCACGTCGAAGGGCGCCTATTTTCTCGCCGAGCACCTGCCGACCGACAAGGCGGAACGCGACGATCTCCTGCTGAGGATCATGGGCTCGCCCGATCCGCGCCAGATCGACGGCATCGGCGGGGCTGACCCGCTAACGTCGAAGGTCGCCGTGCTCTCCGCATCCACACGCGAAGACGCGGATGTGGATTACCTCTTCCTGCAGGTCTTCGTCGATCAGGCGCTGGTGAGCGATGCGCAGGGATGCGGCAACATCCTTGCGGGTGTCGGTCCCGCCGCCATAGAGCGCGGTTTGGTGAAGCCGGCTGGGGATATTACTGAAGTTCGCATCCACATGCTCAACTCGGGCGAGGTCGCGGTCGCCAAGATCGAGACGCCGAACGGGCGGGTGAACTACGCGGGGACCGCCTCGATTGCGGGCGTGCCGGGCAAGCATGCCGCCGTTCCGCTGCTGTTTACGAACATTGCGGGAGCGATGTGCGGCGCATTGCTGCCGACAGGCAACGAGATCGATATCATCGATGGCGTCGAAGCAACTCTCATCGACAACGGCATGCCCTGTGTGATCATGCGGGCGTCCGACTTCGGCCTGACGGGACAAGAAAATCGCGAGGAGCTTGAGGCGAAGGCCGAGGTCAAATCGCGGATCGAGGCAATCCGCCTCAAGAGCGGGCCGATGATGAAACTCGGCGAGGTCACCACCGCATCCGTTCCGAAAATGATCCTGGTCTCTTTGCCAGAAAATGGCGGCGCCATCTCCACGCGCAGTTTCATCCCACACCGCGTCCATGCGTCCGTCGGTGTGCTTGCGGCGGTGACGGTCGCGACGGCCACACGCCTGAAGAATAGCACGGCGGGAAAAATGGTGAACGCGCCGGCAGACGGTCGCTACGAGATCGAGCATCCGACGGGAAGCATGGAGGTGTTCCTGGATCTGGACAGTCAGGGAGAGATAAAGGGAGCGGGCACGATCCGTACTGCGCGAAAGCTGTTCGACGGCAGGGTTTTTCCGCGCTGAGGGCGCTCACCTAGGCGGTGTGGACAAATTCCTTATGCCACGATTGCCCTTCAAGCGCCCTCGCGCAGGCAGAGAGCGAGGCGCGAAGCCTACCGCGGGGTGGAACTCCGTCAAGGCCGAGCAACGCTGCCAGGGCCGCCGCTTCGCCAGGGGCCCTGGCCGACGAATTTTCGAGGAGGGTTTGAGCTTGTTGTTCGTTCCTTCGTCACGACGCCAAAAACCGACCCCTCCTCAATTCACAACCCGAAACGTTCACCATAGACGATAATGGATAAGAGATGTCGTCAAGACCTTATGAACGAGAGCAGGTCGGGGTTGAGGACATCCGCATGTGTGGTTAGCATGCCATGGGGGTAGCCGGCATAAGTTTTCAGCGACCCGTTCTTAAGCAGGTCGACCGCACGCGGCACCGAACTTGCGAATGGGACGACTTGATCCGCCTCGCCATGCATCACCAGCACCGGCACGGTGATCTTCTTGAGGTCTTCGGTATAATCTTCGAGCCAAGAGTCGACGGTCGCGTAGTGAGCGAGAGCACCGCCGGCCATGCCTTGGCGCCACCAGTTCGCGATGATTGCCTCCGAAGGCTCGGCCCCATCGAGGTTGTAGCCATAGAACGGGTTCTCAGGGACGAAACGGTAGAATTCCGACCGGTTGCCCAGCACGCCTGCCCGGATCGCTTCGAACCACTCCGGCGGCTGACCGGACGGGTTGTCCTCGCTCCGGTACATGTTCGGCGTCAGTGAGGCGACCAGCACCGCTTTCGAGACGCGCTCCTGGTGGCGAGCGACATAGCGAGCCACCTCACCGCCACCTGTCGAGTGCCCGATATGGATCGCGTCGCGCAGGTTGAGGTGTTCCGTCAGGGCCGCGAGGTCGGCAACCCAGTGGTCCATGTCGTTGCCGGTGCTGGGCTGGTCGGACCGGCCATGGCCGCGCCGGTCGTGGGCGATCACCCGATACCCGTGACGAAGGAAGAATGTCATTTGGGCATCCCAGTCGTCCGCTGTCAGCGGCCAACCGTGGCTGAAAACGATCGGCTGACCTGACCCCCAATCCTTGTAGAAGATGTTTACGCCATCTGTAGTAGTGATCGTGGACATTGTTCGGTTCCTTTAGATCAGCCGCGGACAGACGTCATCACTCACTGGCGCGGCGTTCCAGCGAGAAACTTGTGAAATAAATATGACCGGTCGTATATTTACTGGTCAGAATCGTTCAGGCCACAAGGGCGGGCAAAACGAAACCTTTAAAGCTGTCGAACGGCGACCGGCTACGTTCGACCTTGGCACGCGTGACTGCGCCTTCGAACGCGTCGATCAACGCGGCGGCAACCCCCAGATCCTTTCCAGCCGGCAATTCACCCTGGGCCTGGGAGAATGCGCCCATGACCATCAGATTGGCTATCGGAAATCCTCGCCCGAGAAGGCAAGGCTCTCTTTTCCGATCATCTTTTCCTCATCGCTTGACAGTTGACGTAGCGCGGACTGGTTGATTCAAGCCTGCTTTTTGGAGGCAGGCTTGAGCCGGGGCGATCTCACCGGGGCGGAATGGCGCATCCTGAAGGATTTGCTGCCCATCGAACGTAAGAACCGGGGTCCAGGCCGACCTCCCGAACAGAACCGTTCGATCATTAACGGCATACTCTGGCGGCTGCGGTGCGGTGCTCCGTGGCGCGATGTGCCGCCCAAATATGGGAGCTGGAACACCATCTACCGCCGGTTCCTGCGATGGAGCGAGGCCGCGGTCTGGGAGATCGTGGCGGTGACGCTGGCCGAGATCTGGCGGACAGTGGTCACTACAGCATCGACAGCACCACCGTCCGCGCCCACGTTTCGGCAGCAGGCGGAAAAGGGGGGCTCATCGACGCGCTCTTGGCCGCTCGCGGGGTGGGTTCACCAGTAAACTTCACTGCCTGGCTGACGCCCTCGGGCGACCGCTTGCGTTCCACCTGACGGGCGGCGAAGCCGCAGACTGCAAGGCGTATGAAGCCCTGATTGCCTTGCCAGAGCGGGCACCGGATGCCCTGCTTGCTGACAAGGGTTACGATGCTGACGCTATCCGTGCTGACCTTGCGAAACGGAACATCAATCCCGTCATCCCCGGTCGCTCAAACCGCCAGGTGAAGATTGAGCATGACCGCACGCTCTACAAGGGGCGCAACCGCATCGAGCGCATGTTCGGCCGCCTCGAGATCAACCGGGCCATCGCAACCCGCTACGACCAACTGGCCAGCAGCTTCCTCGGCATGGTCCACCTCGCCACTGCCAGATACTGGCTCAAATTTGTCCACGTCGCCTAGGATGAGCTAATGGGTGGCGTTTTTGAGTGGAATATTATTTAGTCATAGTGAAATTAGGTCTTCTTGAGGGAGATATATTCAAGAAGCCGCGCTTGCCCTGAGGATGTTCTTAAAATCATTGGTTATCATAAAGTAAAATTTAACTAAAAACTCATTACAAGTCCTCAGTTTGGTGAACGCCCTGGGGTGGATAATGAGGAAAACCATATTTGCTGCTTTCGTGATGGCGATGTGCGCCTCCACTGCGAGCGCACAAACGATCGGCGTAGCAATGTCCGATCTGGATAAATTCCGGGCGATGGTGCTGAACGGCGTCCTTTCGCATGGAAAAACGATTTCCGGGCTGAAGCTGGTCTCGCAAAATGCCAAGGGCGACAACGAGCTTCAGAAGAAGCAGGTCCAACAGATGATCGCCGATAAGGTCGACGCCATCATCATTGCCGTCTCCGACGGCGACCTCGGACCGCAGATGACCAAGCTTGCGGCCGACGCCCATATTCCGCTGATCTACATCAATAACGTTCCCTCGAATCTCTCCGACTTGCCGGAAAATCAGGTTGTCGTCGCGTCCGACGAAGCGGAATCGGGAACGTTGGAAACCAAGCAGGTCTGCTCTCTCCTGCAGGGCAAGGGACGTGTCGTGGTGTTGATGGGCGAGCCCTTCCACCAAGCCGCCCGCGCCCGCACTCAGGATATCGACAACGTCATTGCCACGCCCGAATGCAAAGGCCTGCAGGTTGTCGAGCGGCAAGCCGCCTATTGGTCGCGGGATTATGCCGATCAGCAGATGCAGGAATGGCTAACGGCCGGGGTGAAGTTCGACGCGGTTATCGCCAATAACGACGAGATGGCGCTCGGCGCGATCCGGGCCATGAAGCGGAATGGCATGTCGATGAAAGATGTCATTGTTGCAGGCGTCGATGCAACCGACGACGCCCTCGCCGCGATGGAGGCGGGCGATCTCGATGTGACGATCCTTCAAAGTGCGGTCGGACAGGGCGCGACGGCAGTCGATGCGGCAATCAAGCTCATCAATGGCCAGCAAGTGCCGCGCGTCAACAACGTGCCGTTCGAACTCGTCACGCCCCAGAATATCGCCCAATACCAGCCGAAGAGCCAGTGAGCAAAAGAGGATTATGATGTTGCGCTTTTGGAATAAACTCGGCATCCGCGCACAGATTACGGCCGGTTTCCTGCCGCTGATCCTGCTCATGAGCTTGCTGTCGGTCAACGCAATTTCCGGTATGGGCGGACTTTCGTCCATCTTCTCCTCTTATCGCGGTACTGCGGGTCAGAGCCTTGCCATTTCGGATCACAGCAACCAGCTCCACGAAATCCAGATGTCGGTGGAAGCTTTCAGATCCAACCCGACACAGGAAATCGTGGACCGCTTCCGCGCAGGGGTTAAGGCATTTGCCGCTGAAGACCAACGCTTTGCCGGCAACAGTTCTCTGGAGACAGGCATGGCGACCATCCGCCAGGATGTTGACGCCTATGGCAAGGCTTTCGAGCAGGTCGTAACCCTTCACGCCCGGCGCGAGGCCCTGATCGCCAAGGTCACCGAGTTCGGTCCTTGGACCAGCATTGCGCTCAATGACGTGATGCGCAGTGCATGGAGGCAGAACGATGTGACGCTGCTGCATATGACCGGCGCGACGCTCGAAGCCTTGAACCGTAGCCTCTATTTCTCCGAGCGTTTTATCCACTCAGGCGATCTGGCGTCCTACGACATTGCCCAGGCGGCGCTGAACGACGCCATGGCTTTGAACGACGACGCCGCCAAGGCTGCAAAAAATGAACTGCAGCACAAACGTATTCTCGGTGCCGGTCGGCTCATGCAGAACTATACAGGCCGCCTTGGCGACGTCAGGGACGTGATGCTGGCGACCAATAAGATCCGCGATAGCGAACTTAATGTTCTGGCGCCGAAAATCGCCACCGGCTTCCGAGATCTGCAGGCGACGGTCATGGATGCACAGAAGGCTCTCGACGGTTCGGTCGATACCACAGTTGCGTCCGCGACCCGCTCGACGCTGGTAATCAGCGGGCTTCTGATCGTGATCGGTCTCGTACTGGCCTATTTCATCGGGCGACTGATTTCCTCTGCTGTCCGCAAGATGGCGTGGACGATGGAGCGCCTTGCCCGTGGCGACGACACAATGACGATCGAAGGTACTGAACATCGTCACGAGCTCGGCGCCATGGCACGTTCGCTGAAGGTCTTCCAAGAGACCGGACATGCCAAGGTCGTCGCGGAAGCCAATGCCGAGCGCGCTCGGCTTGCGGCCGAAGAAGAACGCCTGCGCCAGGAAGCCGAGCGGCTTTCGGATGCCCAGGTGATGGAACATGCCTTCCAGCAGATCTCTCTCGGTCTCGATGCGCTCTCGAAGGGTGACCTTACAGTGCGCGTCGGTGAGGTTGACCGCCGCTATGTCCGCATTCGGGATCATTTCAACAGCGCCGTCTCCAGCCTGGAGGAGGCGGTGGACTCCGTCATCCGCGCTGTCGGCACGATCAGGTCGGGGCTCACGGAAATCTCCTCCGCATCCCACGATCTTGCCCGTCGTACGGAACAGCAAGCCGCTTCGATTGAGGAAACGGTCGCGGCGTTGGGCGATGTGACACGGGGCGTCAACGGCACGGCGGAAGGGGCAAGTCATGCCCAGAGCGCCGTTGCGACCGCCCGTGCCAATGCGGAAAACGGCGGCGCGATCGTCGCCCGCGCGATTGACGCGATGACGGAGATTCAAAATTCTTCGTCCAAGATCGGCAATATTATCGGCGTTATCGATGAAATCGCCTTCCAGACCAACCTGCTTGCCCTCAATGCCGGCGTGGAAGCAGCGCGTGCGGGAGAGGCAGGTAAGGGCTTTGCTGTCGTCGCCCAAGAGGTGCGTGAACTCGCGCAACGGTCGGCCAGTGCAGCGAGAGAGATCAAGGAACTGATCTCCACCTCTTCCGCCCAAGTCACGACCGGTGTGCAGCTTGTCGGGGAATCCGGCACTTCGCTCGAACAAATCGTCGAGCAGGTCATTGCCATGAGCTCAACCGTCGCCCAGATCGCCGTTGCGGCTCGTGAGCAGGCGGCAAGCTTGAGAGAAGTCTCGGCTGCCGGAGATCAAATGGATAAGGTCACCCAGCAAAACGCAGCCATGGTGGAAGAGACGACCGCAGCCGCCCAGAGCCTGACCCAGGAGACCGAGAACCTTGCCGATCTCGTGCAACGGTTCAGGACGCGCAGTGCGGCTCAATCCACGCACCGCCTCTATGCAATGGCGTCTTAACGCTTAGGCAAAACAACTGCGAATTATCTGAGCCCGCCGCGTGCTACAAGCGCGGCGGGCTCAAGCTCCGGTGACCCGCGCTAACACCTTGAGCTGCGGCCACGAAGACCGCAGCTTATAAATGAATATCCGTGAGCTAAGTTCCCTGCGATCAACGCTCGGCGGACGGCACAATCGACATATTGTCTCCCTTATTCGTCGCGAGTGGCCGGGCTGCCCAGCGCGTTTTTATGCATCCTTTTGAATCGTCGCGCGTTCTCCTGTGATCCAGCAAAGCCGTATGAGGGCGATGCTTGCGACCATTGTGATACCTTTTCTATGAAGGAGCCCGAGATGAACGCTTCTAGGCAGCCGGAAGGCTTTAGCACGGATGCCGAGTTGCAGGCGCATCTCGCCGCGCTCGAAGCTGATGCGCCGGCGGAAGAGGGGTTTCAAGACTCCATCGACGATATGGGTGCCGAACGCCAGCGCCTTGATGCCCTCAAAAGCGATATCGCCGATGTCAGAGACGAGATCAAAAATCTGCGTGAGCGCTTGGCCGCCGTTGCCCAGCAGGCGACAACCGTTGTCAGAACGAACCTCGATTGGGCAGATGCGAGCGCCCACGCCCAGCTCGGCGCCTATCCATGGGCAAAACTTGCAGGTGCGATGGCAATGACCTTTGTCTCCGTTCGCTTGTTGAAACGATTGCCGCTCGGAAGGATCGCAGGTGTTGCGATCCCGCTGATCATGAGTTGGCCTGACGAAAAGTCGTAACAGCGCTCGATTGGAGCGTCGCGCGGTTCTGCAATATTGTGCGCGAACATAAGCAACTGCCACCGCTCGCGCTTTCGATATGCGGAGTTTTGTCGCAACTGTAGGCTTCAGAAACTCAGCCCCCAGCCGGAAACCACCGCCACCGGCTATCCTATCCGCTTTTGCCGCTTTCACTCCCGATGAGAGCTGAGCGCATAAATATATGCCACCACCGCGGCGGCGCCGATGGCTAGAAGAGGTCGTTCCCTTACGCGTTCTCGAAAATTGTCGAGCATGCTTCCCGCCGTTGACGGGGTGTCCGCCTCGGGGTCGCGCCAGGACCTCTCGTGAGAGAAAAGTCCCTGCCGCCCGTCGCCACTTCGCCTCTGGCCGAAGCGAACTTGGTCGTCAGTCAGCCGACCGTCGGGATTGGCCGAGAAATCGGCTTGACGTTTCACCCGCTGGGCCTCCTCCGCATCAGCGCGGCCTGATGGAATGTCGCTGTGGGTAACAGACACCGGGTCCGAAGCCGGAAAGGTATCCTCGAGACCTTGTTGGAGCTGACCCTTGCTGGCCCTTCGCCGCTGCGCGGCCTGTTCCCGCTTCATGGATTCCACTGCAGGGGATGTTTTCGAGTTGTCTGGCATGACTTGCTCTCCTTCAAGAACGGCCGAGGCCAGCAGCACGACGCCGCCGAGAGACCCCGCACCCGCCGGGCAAACGACATTGCATTCATCATCTCCTCGCCGTGGGCGGTCAGTGTTTCGTCTCCGACCCATCGACCGGTGGATACGGTTGACCCGGATCGAAATTGCCATTGCTCAGCGCATCATAGGCGTTGAGGCTTCCGCCGCCGTCCCGCGTGCCGAATGCAGTGAGCTGAACCATCATCACCTTGGCTTGATCGATCGCTGCAATATCATCCATCTGCACGCCGCCGCTGTTGATCTGAACGGAAACGGCTTCGCCTCCCTCGCCGGAGAACTGGACCTTCAGCATGTTTCCTTCGCGGATGACCTTGGTGTCCGTGAGATGCATTTTTGTGCTCCTTGCCATGAGAACACAACTCGGCTGACGGCTCGCGGTTCCCTGGCCTTTTGGATATGATCGGGGAGATCATGGGCGCAGCGGCGGTCTATGATACCGCCCCGCTGAAACGCGAGTTCCGGGAAATGAAATCCCGACCACGCGCTGAATCCACCAGGGCAAAAGACATCATTCCTAAGCTCCTTTCCTTTTTGGGAGGGATTGAGCCTTCGGCAGATTCTTCGGTCGCCCCCGGGAACATACATTCTCTCAACCGATTAGGTCTGCGCCCCCAATTCAGAGGAACGACAGCGAGGAATCCAATGAGGAAAATTTTACTAATGTCGACCGCTCTTCTCATGGCCGCTTCGGCAGGCTTTGCACAAAGCCAGAAGCCGACGACCACGCAGGAGACGCCTGCGGTCGCGACACCAGACACAAAGAACCCCGGGGCGCCGGTACAAGGCAAGAACAGCTTCACCGAAGGCCAGGCTAAATCGCGAATGGAAGAGGCCGGCTATACCAACATCACCAACCTGCAGCTCGATGATCAAGGTGTGTGGCGAGCATCCGCGATGAAGGGCTCGAAGACAGTCCAGGTTGCGCTGGATTACCAGGGCAACATCGTCACGAAGTGAATGGCCGTCGCAATCAAGAACACGAAGGAAGGAATATCTCATGGCAACTGTAGCTGGACTTTTTGATCACCATGACGATGCCAAACGTGCCGTTGAGCAGTTGGAAGACGCCGGCATCTCGTCGGACAATATCAGCATTGTCAGCAGGACCGTCGAGGGCCGCAAGGTCGAGGAGCAAGGCAACAGAGCCGCCGAAGGCGCGGGCACCGGAGCAGGTATTGGCGCGGTGGCCGGTGGAGCGGGCGGCCTGCTGGCTGGGCTTGGAATGCTCGCCATCCCTGGTGTCGGCCCCGTCGTGGCCGCAGGTTGGCTTGTCGCCGCTCTGGCCGGCGCGGCAGGCGGTGCCGTCGTCGGCGGCGCGGCCGGTGGCATTGTTGGTGCTTTGATAAAGTCCGGAGTGCCGGAGGAGGATGCGAATGTCTATGCGGAGAGTGTTCGACGCGGCGCTTCGCTCGTCGTAGCGCGTGTTGACGGCGAGGAGATCGCCATCGCAAACCGGATCCTTGAACGTCTGCCGCGCGTTAGTCTCAGCGAGCGTCGGGCACTTTATGCAGGGCAGGGATGGCAGCGTTTTGACGATACGCTCGATCCTTATGTCGACGCGGACGTTGACACACGTCCCTATACGTCTTCGCCACGCAGCTAGTGTCGCATCGGCACTGAGCCGGCCTTCGTTGCCGGCTCAGTGCACCAGCGCCATGCTCAGCTTCTGCGTGTTCGAAGCCTTCGAGTTTTCAAAAGGTGGCCGCTGAAAGGGCAAGAAGAGCCGATCGTCATCCTCCATGACATCCCCAGTGTGCAGAATTTTCCCCATGTAAGCATTCGCCTACGTTTTCTATTGATAGAACGTGCCCCCCCAACAAGGAGTGCATTCAATCGAGGTGAGCGTCGGGCGGCTCTGCTCGGGTGAGCGTTCCTTTGTCGAGGAATGATGCCCCCTATGTCAAAGTTAATTGGCGAACCGGATTTTATGCCTACTGTCTGAAGGCGGTGTGACCTTTGTAGGAGGATGAGATGGTTCAGGCATTTGGCCGCCGGACGCCGCCGCTTTATCCGGAAGACGTTATGATGATGCAAACGCTCCTAAGAGATTATTGCGAGGACCGGTGTTGCGAAAACGCGAGCGACGAAGCTCAGGAGGCGGCGCGAGAGCTGGTCTATTGGTTTCAGATCGGTGTGACAAAGCAAAGCCAGCTCCGTGAGCTGCTGTATTCGCGGGCATGGAGCTAGCCGGGAGAGACGGTATGACCGACAGTTTGGCCGGTGCGGATAATGATTGTAATCCGCACTTTGAATATTCTCCCCTGTCCCGGCCGTTTATTGTCGACGGGACAAGCGTGATCGTGGAAATTTTTCGACCGTTTGGTGAGGACTGCGGATGGAACCTCCAGGTCGTCGATGAAGGACTCGATATCACGGTTTGGATGGACGTGTTCGACACCGACGCGGAGGCGTTTGAACAATTCCTTCAGACGGTCGAACTCGAAGGTATCGAGTCCTTCGCTGCGACATCCGTCAAACCTTTGCACTGACGCGACGTTTGTGTACCGCATCCGGTAGGTTTGTCAGCTCTGAGGCTTGCTTGCCTTGCCTCCTCGTCTTGCCAGCAGGTTTGCGACCACGAGCAGGACAATCGACAGCAGCATCATCAGTGTCGCAGCAGCGGTGATCGTCCGCACGCCGGACGTGTTGCCACAAGTAACTGCAGCTCATGCGTTCGGCGAGCTTGGCTTGTAAAGCACCACTCGGTTTCGACCGGATTGCTTGGCGAGGTAAAGAGCCTCATCAGCCTGGTTCTGAAGCTGCTCCGGTGAGACGGCGCCGACGTTCGGCACGTGGACTACCCCAATGCTGACGGTGACGCATGGCGACATTCCGGATGCAGGGTTCGGGAGGGAGGCAGTTTCGACCCCTTCCCGAATTCGTTCGGCAACTGCAATTGCCTCTTCCTCATTTACGCCCGGAAGCACAATGAGAAACTCTTCGCCGCCGTAACGTGAAACACGGTCGCGATTTTTTCTCATGCTGCTTTGAATGATGCCGGCAACCTTTACTAGGCAGCGGTCCCCCTCGCCATGGCCGAGACTATCGTTCAGCAGCTTGAAATGATCGATGTCGCACATCAGCATGGCAATCCCCTCTGCGCGCGGGCTGTCCCCACTCCAGAGACGATTGAGCATTTCCATCATCCATCGTCGGTTGGCGATGCCGGTGAGGGGATCTGTTCTCGCAAGAAGTTCGAGCCGAGCATTCGCATCGGCCAATTCCGCCACTCGGCTCTTGTCTCGCAACTCAAGAAGGAAGGTCTTCTGCGCCAAAATCGTCATGGTGCGCCGGGCTACGACCGTTGCGACGATGCCGCTGGCGAAGAACAGCGTGGCCGCTTCCAAGCTTCCCAATTCGACACCCGGGTTCCGCATTTGGAAAAACAGATAGAGACCAAGCGCCATGACTGCGATCATCGTCGTCCACGCCAGCGGTATGCCAAAGATGATGATCGCGGTAATGGCCACGAACAGCATGATGTTCAAATGTCGTTCGTAAAACTCGCCTCCCGCATTCACGCCCACCAGCGCAACTGACAGGAGGATAAGGAACATGCCTGCGATCAGGACAATCCTTTGGAGCTGGAAAGCGCGCGGTATTTTCCAGATAAAGGCCGTGGCCAACGCGGCCGGAGGAAGGATGCAGGCCGGCGGAAGCATCGCCATCGCTATCGCCTTTGGAAGCAGGATTGCGTTGAGGCCCCATGTCAGCACGTCGATCAAAGCGACCCAAATCATCCAGGAGCGAATGATCTTGGCCGTTCGAAGCCAGGAGCGTTCTTGATAGAGGCGATAAAGCTCGCCCCTTAGGCGAATATCACGGGTACGCCCCTTCAGAAGGCGTTCCACCTCATCCATGATATTAGGGTTTTGCGCCTGGAGTGGCATCTGTGTGGGCGCGTCAGAACTCACCGAAACTTTGTTCTCCTCAACATCCATCCTAACCCACATAGCGGAGCATTTCTTACAGGCAAGAATGAGAAGGCCAGACCGAGAATAGGCCCATCACTTTGCCACTCGAGCTATAGACCATCGAGCAAGGGCATGTTTTGACCTATGTCTTGTTCCGGTCGGAGACGGATCACGCCGGCGCCTGCATCTTTTTCCCAGCGCATGCGTTCTGCTGATGCAGCGATCTGAAAAGGACCCATCTCATGAGCAAGCGTGAACTCATCGACACCGGCACCGACAAGCGTTACGTCCGCCGAAACGAAAAGGGTCAATTCAAGGAGAGTGCCGACGTTGGTCGATCGCTGTCGGCAGATCGCCGTCATCAGGCCAAGCAGGAAGCCAAGCCCGGTGAAGGCGATCGCGGCGACCGCAAGTCGAAGCGCTGACGTCGGTGAAGCTCGCAAGTTTCAATGTCAACGGCATCAACGGCCGCCTCGACATTCTCCTGCATTGGCTGGCGGAGGCCTCTCCGGATGTGGTCTGCCTGCAGGAACTGAAGGCGCCGGATGAAAAGTTTCCTCAGCGCGCGCTTGAAAGAGCCGGATATGGGGCGATCTGGAATGGCCAGAAAAGCTGGAACGGCGTTGCCATTTTGGCGAAGGGACACGAGCCGATCGAGACGCGCCGTGAGCTTCCAGACAATTTGGACGATACGCACAGCCGCTATATCGAGGCGGCGGTCAACGGGATGCTCATCGGATGCCTTTATCTTCCGAACGGCAATCCGGCGCCCGGGGCCAAGTTCGATTACAAGCTGCGCTGGTTCCGACGCCTGACTGCTTATGCGGAAGAACTGCTCGCGCTGGACATTCCTGTTGCGCTCGTCGGCGACTTCAACGTCATGCCGACCGACCTCGATGTTTACGCGCCTGAGCGCTGGCGCGATGATGCGTTGTTTCGACCGGAAGTGAGGGCAGCTTACCGGGATCTTGTTGCTCAAGGGTGGACGGATGCGTTGCGCCATCTCTACCCGGATCAGCGCATCTACACTTTCTGGAAATATTTCCGCAACGCCTTTGCACGAGATGCGGGCTTGCGCATAGACCATGTCCTGCTCAGCCCCGTATTGGCAGATGACCTCATTCGGGCAGGTGTCGACAAGTCGATCCGCGCTCTACCTCATGCGAGCGATCACGCCCCGGTCTGGATCGAACTTAGAGACTGAACTTCTCACGCAAGCTCAATCCAAGGACATTGCAGAGTAGCCAACGGTGTTCACGCCGCTCCAGACGGATCGCCGGTTGGCAACAGTGCTGGATCAAGCGGGGATCGTTCGGATTTTTACTGTCTTCCGGATCCTTTGCTGGCGTCACTGGCGGCTTCTCCTGGGTGCGATCAGACACTCCAGGCGATGGATTGGGATCACGAGGCGTCTCGTCGGATTTCAGTGCATCTGTCGGCATATTCGTTCTCCTTTTTAGGCGGGAGAACGGCATGAACTTCTGACCTGCCGTTCAAACCTCTCTGACAGAAGAACGTTCCACGAGGCTATTCGCTCCGTCGTCAGGACCAGGCGGATGGGTCCTCCTTGGTCAGAGATCATCGGGTCTGTCTGCGGGAACAATCTGGGTGGCTATGCCCATTGTCAGTTTCATCCAGTCGCCTGCTTTCAAAGCGGAATTAACTTTTATTAAGCGATTAAATTGCATTCGACGAATACAAACGTAAATGTTGCAAAAATGCACGCTGCTCATCAAAAACGAGCGCGAATATGCGCCTATCTCAGTTCTAACTATCCGTGTGCCGAATGAAGTCTGCTATGGAGCAGGTCAGGCCGATGAGCGGCTGCACTGTCTCAAGTGCTGTTTCATGAATTCGATAATTTGTCGGTGGGCAAGGCGCTGTCTTGCTCAATCGAGTAGTTTTGACCTTAGGAAGGTTTGCATGACGTTTGCCGTCTTGAATGACATGTTTTCCACCAAGAGCCTTGCATCCATAATTCTCGTGTCCTCCGTCCTGTGTGCGTCTTCGGGCATGGCTCAAGAGCAGCCGGCGGCAGGCGCGGCAGGGTCGACCAATGCTGGCGCTCAGCAGAATTCCGCTGGTACCCCTGCGGCGGGCCAACAACAGCCGGCGCCGCAAGCCCGTGTGCAGAAGTTTGACGACTGGTACTATCGCTGCGTCGATGGCAAGGCAGCGGACGGTTCGGCGACAACGAATTGCGAAGCGGCGCAGATCGCGACGGTGAAGCAGGGCGAGCAGGACGTCAACATTCTGACCTTGGCGATTGCGAAAGCGCCTGCAACGCCTGCGCCTACCCAGAAAGGCGGGAAGCAGGCGGTGAGCGATCTCGTGCTGACGACGCTTGTGCCACTCAACATGTACCTGCCGGCGGGGCTCAGCATCGATGCGAGCGATAAGCCCGTCGTTCAGCTTGCCTATCGCAATTGCAACCAGGCCGGTTGCTGGGCGCAACAGAAGCTGGATGCGAAGATGGTCGCGGCACTTGCAAAGGCATCGGATGGGGTCGGTCACGTGCAGATGATGAATGGCCAGAAGGTCAATATCAAATTCTCACTGAAGGGTTTGGACGCGGCTTTGGACGCGTTGCGGAAACCGGCTTCCAACTGACGGCGCGACTGAACGATTCATGACCTCGGCCCGGCAACCGACGGCTGCTCAACGCAGCCTTGCCTTCACGGCGTCCTCCTTCATCATGCGTATCCTTGTGTTGCTTATCGCAGCTTTGACGGCGTCGATGGCGGTTGCGCAGCAATCGCCAAATGACGATTTCGCCCGCCGTCATGCACAGCAGAATGAAGAAAAGCGCCTCGACGCGCTGCGCAAGAGCACGCCGAAGCCCTCGGAGCTGCCGACCGATGAACGACAGGCCGCCGGCGCGCAAAAAGGCGGCCCGTGTTTTGCGATCACGGATGTTGAGGTGGAGGGGGTCAAGCAATTCCCGACCGCCGATATCGACAAGGTGACGGCACCCTATCGCAACCGTTGCATCGGCGTCGGTGACATCAACACGTTGCTCCGCGATCTGACCTATCTCTATCTCAACAGGGGTTTCGTCACCTCGCGTGTCTACGTGCCGGCGCAAGACATTGCCAAGACGAAGACATTGCGTCTGGTCGCTGTCGAGGGCAATCTCTCCGACATCTATATCAACGGCAAGCCGGCGCCTGTTTCCGGTGTGATGGGCTCCGGCATGCTTGCCACCGCCTTTCCCGGCATGAAGGAGCATATCGTCAACCTGCGCGACATCGAGCAGGGCCTCGACCAGATCAATCGGCTGAGTTCCAACAACGCCAAGACGGCGATGCTGCCAGGTAAGAGCAGCGGCACGTCCATCCTCAATATCGAGAACAAGCCCAGCCATCCCTGGCACGTCTCCTTCGGCAACAGCAACCTCGGCCAAGAGCAGACGGGATACTCCAAGACATCGACCTCCCTCGGTTACGACAACCTCTTCGGCGTCAATGATCAGTGGAGCTTCGGCTACGAGCATACCGGGCCGAACTATCCCTGGCGCGATGACGGCCAGGGCCGGAGCGACAGCCTGACCGGCAATGTCAGCGTCCCCTACGGCTATTGGACGCTCTCGGTAAACGGCGCCTGGTACGGCTACGACAGCTCGGTTCCTGGCAATTTCGGGACCTTGCAGACATCGGGCAATTCCAAGCAGCTCGGGATCAGCGCCGACCGCGTCATCCTCCGCGACAAGGATTCGATCACCACCTTAAACAGCGGCTTGACCTACAAGGAAACCAACAATTTCCTGCTCGGCAGCAAGATCGAGGTCGGCAGCCGCAAATATACCGTCGGGGACCTCGGCATCTCTCACTCGCGGCGCATGCTGGGAGGCCTCTGGGTCTTCGATCTTTCCTACAACCAGGGTCTCAACCTCTTCGATGCCGTCGACCCGGACGATGCCGGGGCAGGCAATGCCGATCCGCGGTTCTCAAAGTTCACCGGCACCATCACCATGACCCGGCCGCTCCAGCTCGGCGAACAGCGCTTTGAGGTCAATTCGATCCTGACTGGACAATATTCGCCGGACAATCTGTTTGGAGCCGAACAGATCTCGCTCGGCAGCAATTCCACCGTCCGCGGTACGCGCGAGAGCACGCTTTACGGCAATGACGGCTTTTTCATTCGCAATGATCTCGTCTGGCGGACGCAGCCCTTCGCCGACTATGCCGCCCTGGCAAAAATGTTCGGCGAATTCCGCCCCTATGCCGGGCTCGACTACGGGCGGATCGCCTCTCAGACGCGCTATCAGATCGAGGGCGGCGACATGCTCGGCTGGACCGTTGGGGCCAAGCTCGCAGGCGGCAATCTCAATCTCGACATCGGCTATTCCGACGTGCTGGCCGGCACTGTCGATAAAAAGAATACGGGACTGCTTTTCGTTAGCTCCTCCGTACGGTGGTAACCAATATTAAGAGGGAAATCATGAACTTAGTTATTCGAAAAGACAACAAGACAGCGCCTCTGGCGTTACGTTCTGCGGCTGCACTTCTTTGCTGTGCAATCGCGCTCTCGAGCTGCGGTGGCCGCGAGGCGCACCCGATCGCCTCGACCAATGTTGGCGACGGTGGGCTTGATTGCGGCGGGGTTTCGCGCGAATTCGCAGCCAACGAACGCCAGATTCTTGCAACGGTCAAGGAGCGCTCGCAAGCTCAAGGCAAAAACGTCATTCTAGGCGCCACCGGCGTTCTTCTCTTCTGGCCGGCGCTATTCTTCATGGATCCCAAATCACCGGAGAAGGTCGAGATCGACGCCTTGCGCAATCGCAACCAGGTGCTGACCGACCTTGCCCGTTCGCGAAAGTGCCCGGCGCCCAAGTCGCAATTGGGCGAAGTCTATAAGAGGCTTGACGGTGGTGTGAAGACGTCACCGGCCAAGAGAGACTAAAGCGAACTGTGCGATCGCGGCACAATCGGGGCCTGCCGCGATCGCACCAAATAACAGATTTTTTGTTTTAAATCCGTTTACCTCAAACCCATGCCGACGTTGACTCCCATCCCGAAGCCATGGTCTCGCTCTGCATGCCACTACAACCACGACGGTATTGAGCTGTCGCAAAAATCAAGCACCGGAAGGCGTGCCATGAGCAGGATGATCGTGCGGCGTAAGCCTGCGACAGCAAAATGCGGCATCGAAGCAGGCGAGGTCCTTGGCCGCCGCCTCATGCGTTTTGCCCACCAGTCTTTGGCGCTGCTGCTGAGCGGCCTGCTGATATTCCAGCCGATGATCGCCAACGCCCAATCGATCTCGGCAAGCACGACGGCCCCTGTCGCCAACCAGCCGAGTGTCGGAGCGGCTCCGAACGGCGTGCCGCTGGTCGACATCGTCACCCCAAACGCGGCTGGACTGTCGCACAACAAATACGACAATTTCAACGTCGGGACCCAGGGCGCGATTCTCAACAATTTCAAGGGCGAGCAAGGAACATCGAACCTCGGCGGGGTCACGCCGGGCAATCCGAACCTCAATGCCTCGAACCCGGCCTCGGTGATCCTCAACGAAGTCACCAGCGGCAACCGCTCGGCCCTGAATGGCCCGACGGAAGTGTTCGGGACCAAAGCGGACGTCATAGTAGCGAATCCTAACGGAATCACCTGCAACGGCTGCGGCTTCATCAACACGCCGCATGCCACCCTGACCACCGGCGTTCCCACCATCGGCGCCGACGGCAGCCTGACAGGGTTTACCGTCAATGGCGGCGATGTGACCTTCGAGGGCGCCGGCGGCAACTTTGCGGCCAGCCCCGGTTCTGTCGATCTCTTCGACGTCGTCTCCCGCAGCATTCACGTCAACGGCCCGGTTTATGGCAAGACGCTGCGCCTGACGGCCGGAGCGAACAAATATGACTATGCGACGGGCGAGGCGACGGCACTGACCTCCGTCTCCGGCACGCCGGAATATGCCATCGACGGCACGGCGCTCGGCGCCATGCAGGCCGACCGCATCAAGATCGTCGTCACCGAGAAGGGCGCCGGCGTCAACATGAGCGGCGACATGGCCGCCAATGCTGGAGACCTGACGCTGTCGGCGGACGGCAAGATCTCGATCGGCAATGTGTCGGGCAGCCAGGGCGTTTCCATCACCTCGAAGTCCAAGGTGACGGCGGCCAAGGTGACCTCGAAGGCAAAACTCGCCATTCAGGCTGATTCCGGCATCACGCTGCAGTCGGTCGCTGCCAACGACGATATCGCCTTGTCGAGCGGTGCCGGCCTGTTGAGTGTGACCGGCGACGTCAACAGCGCCACGAATGTGGCGATGACATCGGCGGGGGGCATCTCTGGTGCGAATGTCACGGCCGGTGGAACCGCGACGTTGTCGGCCTCGGCCGGCAATATCAGCCTCACGGGGGTTGCCAGCAGCAAGGGCGCGCTGTCGATTACCGCCACCTCCGGATCAATCTCGGCCGCATCGCTGTTGAGCTACAACAATATCGGCCTTGATGCCGGCCTCGATATTTCCGTTGTCGGCACGGTGTTCGCCCAGGGCAAGATTGCCGCCACCGGCCGCTCGATCTCGACCGGTGCCACCGTCTCCGGCCTCGACATCGCCGCAACGCAGGCGGATGCGGCCGGCAAAACCGTGCTGGCGAGCGCCGCTGACCTGCAACTGACGGCGACAGGCGGCGCGGTCAATGCCGCAAGCCTGCTGTCATCCGGCAACATCACGGTCGACGCGACGTCGCTGACGGCCCAGACCATCACGGGTCACGGCGCCATCACAATCAACGCCACCCGCGCGACGGCGGCAAACGGTCTCGTGAATGTCAGCGGCCAGATCCTTGGCGGCAGTGACATCGCCATCTCCGGGGCCGGCATTCAGGCAACGACGATCGCCTCCGGCGTCGACTTTACCGCCACCGATGCGGCCGGCGGCCATATCGCCCTTGGGAACGTCGGCGCGCTCGATCTGACCGCCGCCGCCGGCACGGTCGATGTCGGCACCTTGTTATCGGCCGGCGATCTTACCGCTCAAGCCGCGCTGCTGCAGGCCGACAATCTCACCAGCCACGGTAATGTCCACATCGATGCCGGCGTCGATGTCGCCAGCCAGCTGCTCGGTGCCGGCGCCATCACCATCAACGGCAATACCAATGGCGTCAGCGCCGATCTTCTAGCCTCCGGCGTCGACTTTGCCGCGACCAAGGCGGCCGGCGGCAATATCGTGCTGGCGAGTAGCGGCGATCTGACGATCGACGACAGCGCCGGCGCCGTCCAGATCGGGACGATCCTTGCAGCCGGCACGATCGATGCGGTCGGCCAGACGATCACCGCCGACACCGTTACCGGCCACAAGGATATCACCCTTGCCGGCGCCACGAGCACGGCGACAGGCAGCGGTCGCGTCGATGTCAGCGGCCAGGTCCTTGGTGGCGGCAATGTTAGCGTCTCCGGGTCCAGCATTGCGGCCGACGCCATTGTCTCCGGCGTCGATATCGCCGCCACCGACACCGCCGGCGGCACGATTGTCCTTGGCACAACGGCCGCCGGAACCGGCAATCTGACATTGACCGCCTCTGGTGCGCTCACTGCCGGGACGCTGCTGTCTTCAGGCGATCTTAATGCGAGCGCCGCGAGTATCACCGCCGACAATATCTCGGCCCATGGCGACATGACGCTTGGCGGCGCCATCAGCGTGAGCGATCAGATCCTTGGCGCCGGCAACGTCGCGATCACCGGCCAAAGCCTGGCGGCCCAGACCCTCGTCGCCGGCATCGACTTCGACGCTACCAATGCCGCCGGCGGCACGATCGTGCTCACATCCAGCGGCGATCTGACGGTTGCGGTCAGCGGCGCCATTACAGCCCCGACCACACAGGCCGCCGGCAATCTCAATGCCAGCGGCGCGACCATCACTGCGGATGCGATCACCGCCCACAAGGACATTACCCTTGCCGGTGCGACTAACGTAAGCGGCCAAGTCCTTGGCGGCAGCAACATCGATATCTCCGGTTCCAGCATCAAGGCTGGCGCCATCGTTTCCGGCGTTGATTTTGCCGCAACGGCTGCCGCCAACGGCGCCATCGTCCAAACGACAAGCGGTGATCTGACGCTGGCCTCGACCGGCAATATCGACGTTGGAACGCTGCTGTCGGCCGGCGATCTCAATGCGACGGGCACCACCGTCGCCGCGGATGCCGTCACGGCCCATGGCGACATGATGCTCGGCGGTGCGATCGACGTCAGCGGCCAGATCTTGGGCTCCGGCAATGTATCGATCTCCGGCCAGAGCCTGTCAGCGCAGACCCTGGTCGCCGGTATCGACTTCGACGCCACCAATGCCGCTAGCGGCACTATCGTCCTTGGCCAGACCGGCGATCTGACGGTGGCGGTCAGTGGTGCCGCGGCAGCGTCGACGATCCAGGCTGCTGGTGCTATCGACGTCAGTGCAGCCACTGTCACCGCCGACACGATCACCGGCCATAAGGACATCACACTTGCCGGCGCGACGACTGTTAATGGCCAAGTCCTTGGTAGCGGCGACATCACCGTCTCCGGCTCCAGCATCATCGCCAGCACCATCGTCTCCGGTGTCGACTTTGCCGCGACAGCTGCGTCTGGCGGCGGCATCGTGCTCGCCAGCAGTGGCGATCTGAGCCTCACCTCGACCGGGATCATCAATGCCGGCACGCTGCTCTCTGCCGGTAATCTCAATGCTGCTGGTTCGTCGATCGCGGCGGACAGCATCACCGCTCATGGCGACGTGACGCTTGGCGGCGCCATCAGTGTTACCGATCAGATCCTCGGTTCCGGCAATGTGCTGATCACCGGCCAGAGCCTGGCGGCTCAGACCCTTGTCGCCGGCATTGACTTCGACGCGACCGATGAGGCTGGCGGTAATATCGTCCTCGGCCAAACCGGCGACCTGACCATTTCGGTCAGCGGCACTGCCGCGGCTTCGACCATTGAGGCCGCCGGTGCGATCGACGTCACTGCAGCGTCCGTTACCGCCGATGCCATCACCGGCCACGGGGCCATCACGCTTGCCGGCACGACCACGATTAGTGGTCAAGTTCTCGGCGGCAACGACATCAGCATCTCCGGCTCCAGCATCAAGGCTGGCGCCGTCGTCTCCGGCGTTGACTTCGCCGCCACGTCTGCTGGCGGCGGCAATATCGTCCTTGCCAACGGCGGCGATCTGACCCTTGCTTCGACGGGGATCGTTGATGCCGGCACGCTGCTGT
This sequence comes from Rhizobium sp. CB3171, assembly GCF_029714265.1. Classification (NCBI taxonomy): domain Bacteria; kingdom Pseudomonadati; phylum Pseudomonadota; class Alphaproteobacteria; order Hyphomicrobiales; family Rhizobiaceae; genus Rhizobium; species Rhizobium sp. CB3171. Next base: position 604,163 of record NZ_CP121653.1, read on the forward strand.
CGGCCGGCGATCTCAACGTGACGGGCACCAGTGTCAGCGCGGATTCCGTCACAGCCCATGGCGATATCATGCTCGGCGGCGCGATCGACGTCAGCGGCCAGATTCTGAGCTCTGGCAATCTATCGATCTCCGGCCAAAGCCTGTCAGCACAGACCCTTGCCGCCGGCATCGACTTCGACGCCACCAATGCTGCCGGCGGTGATATCGTTCTTGGCCAGACCGGCGATCTGACGGTCTCCGTTAGCGGCGCGGCTGTGGCGTCGACGATCCAGGCCGCCGGCGTCATCGATGTTAGCGGCGCCACCGTCACCGCCGACACGATCACCGGTCATCAGGACATCAGCCTTTCCGGTGCGACCAGGATTAACGGTCAAGCCCTGGGTGGCGGCGACGTCACCATCTCCGGCTCCAGCATCGAGACCGGCACCATCGTTTCCGGTGTCGACTTCGCTGCCACATCCGCCGGCGGCGGCAATATCGTCCTTGCCGGCAGTGGCAATCTGACACTGGCTTCGACCGGCAATATCGACGCCGGCACGCTGCTGTCGGCGGGGGATCTCAATGCCAGTGGCACGACCGTCACCGCCGATGCTGTCACGTCGCATGCTGATGTGATACTCGGGGGTGCGATCAGCGTCAGCGGCCAAATTCTCGGCTCCGGTAATGTCTCAATCACAGGCCAGAGCCTTTCCGCTCAGACCCTTGTCGCCGGTATCGACTTCGATGCCACCAATGCTGCCAATGGCACTATCGTCCTCGGCCAAACCGGCGACTTGACCGTTTCGGTCAGCGGCGCCGCCGCGGCGTCGACCATTCAGGCCGCCGGGGCAATCGACATCAGTGCAGCTTCCGTTACCTCTGACGCGATCACCGGACATAAGGACATCACCCTTTCCGGCGCCACTGCCGTTAGCGGCCAGGTCCTTGGCGGCGGCGCCATCGACATCTCCGGTTCCAGCATCACAGCGAGTGCGGTCGTTTCCGGCATCGACTTCGACGCAACGGTGGCCGCCGGTGGCAACATCGTCCTTGCCAGCAGTGGCGATCTGACGCTGACCTCGGCCGGCGACATCAATACGGGCACGTTGCTGTCGGCGGGCGATCTCAGTGCTGCCGGTTCGACCGTCACTGCCGATGCCATGACGGCGCATGGCGATGTGACGCTCGGCGGCGCCATCGTCGTCAATGGTCAGGTGCTCGGCTCCGGCAATGTGCTGATCACCGGCCAGAGCTTAAGTGCCCAAACCCTTGTCGCCGGCATCGACTTTGATGCCACCAATGCTGCCGGCGGCGATATCGTCCTTGGCCAGACCGGCGATCTGACGGTTGCGGTCAGCGGCAATGCTGCGGCATCGACCATGGAGGCTGCCGGCGCCATCGATGTCAGCGCGGCCACTCTCACTGCCGACGCGATCACCGGGCACCAGGACATCACGCTTGCCGGTGCGGCTACCGTAAATGGCCAAGTCCTCGGCGGCGGCGACATCACTATCTCCGGCTCGGGGATCACCGCCGGCGCCATCGTCTCCGGTGTCGATTTCGCAAGCACCGCGGCTGCCAGCGGCAATATCATCCAGACATCCAGCGGCGACGTCTCACTGACGTCGACGGGCGATCTTGCCATCGGCACGCTGTTGTCCGCCGGCGACCTCACCGCGCAAGCGCTCGACCTGACGGCGGGCAGCATCACCAGCCATGGTACCGTCGATCTGAAGGCCAGCGGCACGACGACCGGAACCGGTCGCGTCGATGTCAGCGGCCAAGTGCTGTCGGCCGGCAATCTCACCATCGACGGCAGCAGCCTCAGTGCCGGCCTTCTGGTGTCCGGCGTCGATTTTGCCGCGACCGATGCGGCCGGCGGCAATATCGTGCTCGGATCATCGGGCGCCATGAACCTCACCGTCTCCGGCGATGCCACAGCCGGCACCATCCTGTCTGCTGGCGACTTTGCTGCGACGGCTGCCGATCTTCAGGCCGGCAGCATCACCAGCCACGGTAAGGTCGGGATCAACGGCAACGTCGATGTCACCAGCCAGATCCTGGCAGCCGGTGATCTCACCATCAACGGCGGCAGCATCAGCGCGCCGGTGCTGATCTCCGGCATCGACTTTGCCGCCACCACCACAGCCGGCGGCAATATCGTGCTCGGATCATCGGGTGCCATGAACCTCACCGCGACAGGCGATATCGTCTCGCAAATCATGTTGTCGGCTGGCGACTTTACGGCACAGGCGGCCAATCTTCGGGCCGACGGCATCACCAGCCACGGTAAGGTCGGTATTCTCGGCAATGTCGATGTCAGCAACCAGGTGCTTGCCGCCGGCAACCTCACCATCAATGGCGGCAGCATCAGCGCCCCCACCCTGATCTCCGGCATCGATTTTGCCGCGACCAATGCCGCCGGCGGAAGTATCGTGCTGGCATCGTCCGGCGCCATGGATCTTTACGCCTCCGCCGGTCTTGCAACGTCGACCATGCTGTCGGCCGGCGATATCGACGCCAGCGCTGCCACCATTACAGCCGGCGCCGTCACCGCCCATGGCGATGTCACCCTTGCCGGCAGCAGCAGTGTCATTGTCACCGGCCAGCTTCTGAGCGCCGATGATGTCTCGCTCTCCGGCCAGGCCGTCCAGGTCGGTCAGGCCGTCACCGGCGTCGATTTTGCCTCTACCGCGCAATCGTCAAACGGCGCCATCGCTCTCGGATCTAGTGGCGATCTCGACATCGTTGCGACAAGCGTCACGGCCGGCACGTTGATCGTTGCCGGCAGTCTCGATGTGGCGGCCAGCGCCCTTACCGGCGGCAATATCACCAGCCACGGCACGGTGGCGATCGGCTCGTCCACCAGCCCCGGCGCGATTGCGATCAACGGCCAGCTTCTTGGCGCCAGCGACGTCTCGATCACCGGATCCAGCATCAGCGGCAATGTCATCGTCGCCGGCGTCGATTTTACCGCCACCAGCCAATCGGCAAGCGGCAATATCGTTCTCGGCAATGCGGGTGATCTGACGCTGCAGGCGACGTCCGGCGACATCTCTGTCAGCAGCCTGATGGCCGCCGGCAGCATCACCGCCAATGCGGCGGGCAATGTCAGCACCAATGCCGTTGCCCATGGCGACCTGACGGTAAATGCCGGCAATGCGATCACGCTTAGCGGCCAGTCGCTGGCCGCGCGCAACGCCAATCTTGCTGCCCGGTCGATGACAATCAACAGCCTGGTGTCCGGCGTCGACTTTGCCGCCACCAGTGCGGCCTCAGGCGGCAGCCTGATGCTGCAGCACACCGGCGCGATGACACTTGCCGCCTCCAGCGGCAGCATCAACGCCAATGTACTGCTCTCAGGCGGCAGTGTTGCCGCCACGGCAACGCAGAACATCGGCTATGCCAGCCTGCAGAGCCTTGGCAATGCCACGCTCACCGCACCCGGTTCCATCAGCTATACCAGCACCACCCGTGTCGGCGGCAATCTCACCCTCAACACCGGCGCCCTCGATCTTTCCGGCAGCCGGGGCAGCGCGATTGCCGGCGCCGGCACGCTGATCGTCAACGCATCCTCCGCCAACCTCTCCGGCAGCAATCTCGTCTTCGGCGGCCTGACACTCAATCTTTCCGGCAACGCCGACCTCTCCAATGCTGACGTCAGCGCCGTCACCAACGGTGGCGGCTCAGGCGACATCACCGTTTCCGCCGCAGGCCTTACCACGACGGCCGGCACCTCGCTGCTTGCCGCGCACGACCTGACGCTTAATCTGCCGTCGCTCGGTAATGGCGGTCAGCTCGCCGCCGGCAACGATCTCACCTTCAACGTATCAGGGGATTTCTACAACAGCCCCTCCGGCCTCGTCTTTGCCGGCAACAACGCCAACTTCTTCGTCGGCGGCGTGCTCACCAATGATCAAGGGGCTCTGCTGTCCGGTAATGGTCTTGCCATTGCAGGGCCAGGCGGTGGTCGCAATGGCGCCGTTGTCAACTCCGCCGGCCTCATTCAGTCCGGCGGCAGCATGTCGATCCTGACCAACGGTCTGACCAACACCACGACCTCCGGACCGGTGATCCAGCGCAATGTCCAGATCTCCAACACCATCCTCAGCGCTTATGATCTGATCACCGAGACCTACAAGTGCGAGACGCGGTGCGGCACCGGCTCGGGACAACATGAGCCGACCTATGCCTGGACGGAGACCGTCGACCATCTGGTGAGCCAGATCGTCTCGCAGGATCAACTGATCTCCGGCGCCGGCGCTTCGGCCAAGATCCGTGCCGGTGGTCCCTTGACCATCAATGCGATCAATCTGACCAACGCCTATAGCTCGATCGAGTCCGACAGCAACATGCTGCTGACCGTCGCCGGCACGCTGACCAACGACGGCACGACGCTGAACCGCACCATCACGACCACCTGCGACAGCTCCACCCCCTGCCAATATTATCCCGATGTCATCAAATCCGACACGACGCAGGGCGGTCCGGATTGCAGCGGCCCCAACAATCCCTGCATCGGCAGCAACGATCCGTCGCTCACCTATTCAAATAATCCCAACGGTCATCGTGACGCTTCCAAGGACCTTGCCGCCGGCTCCACGGTGAGCCTACAGGCGATCGGCGCGATCTCGGGCGTCATCGAGGCGCGGGGCGCGCTCGTCATCAATGGCGGCGGCACGGTCAACAACGTCGCCGCCAATGGCTCGATCAACGGCGGGGTGGCTATCGATGCTGCGGCGACGGCGAGCAATCCGCTCGGCGCCTTGAACAGCATGACGGCCGGCGGCGCCCTGTTCAACGTCAACGCTTCGCTCGCCAGCGTCGCCGCCAATGGGGGTGCCAGCCTCAGTAGCGGCCCGTCGCTTGCAAGCACTAGCACAACGATTGCCAGCGGTCCGACGGTCAATGGCAGCAGCCTGACTGCAGGCAGTACCTCGATCAGTAGCGGTAGCTTGACGGCGAATGGCAGCGCCTCAGTGGACGGGAACAGCGTGGCTGTCGCTAACGGCGTTTCGATTAGCGGCGGCAGCCTGACAGCGAATGGTAGCGCCTCGCTGAGCGGCAACGGCGTGACCGCCGCCGGCGGACCTTCGATCAATTCGACTGCCTTGACCACCGGTGGCGCCTCGGTCAATCCCAACAGCTTGATGGGCAAGCTCACCGCCGCCATCGGCAACAGCGGCAATCTTGCCCAGATGCTGCAGGTGAATGGCGCTCAGCTCGCTTCGCTTGCCAAGCCGCAAAGCGGCGGCGTCGGCGGCACGGTGCCGGGCCAGGTCTTCCTGTTCGAAACGCGGGCAGCCTTCCTCGACGTATCGAAGTTCTACGGCTCGGCCTATTTTATCGACCGGATCGGCTATACGCCGGAGACGCAGGTTCCCTTCCTCGGCGACGCCTATTTCGACAACCAGCTCATTGACGAGCAGTTGCGGCAACTGGTCGGCGATGGCCTCGGCGCCGGCTCCTTCATCCCCGGCAACAATGCCACCGATCAGATGAAGACGCTTCTCGACAATGGTGTCGCCTATGCCGAGGCCAACGGCCTTGCCCTCGGCCAGGCGCTGACGCCCGAGCAGGCGGCGTCGCTCACCCAGTCGATCGTCATCTACCAGACCGAGATCGTCGACGGTGCGCAGGTGCTGGTGCCGGTCGTCTATCTCTCGGCCGCCGACCGCGCCAAGGTCAACAACAGCGCCGCCGTCATTGCCGGCAACACGGTCAGCATCGATGCCGGCTCCGTCGACAATTCCGGCGCGATCGCTGCCGCCGACGGCATGACCATCAATGCCACCGACATCAAGGCCAATGGCGGCGTCTTCCTCGCCGGCGGCAACATGAACCTCAATGCCACCAACGGCATCACGCTGGCCGCCCAGACGATGAACATCGGCGGCCAGACCGTCGTTGCCGCCAATGGCGGGGTCACCGCCGGCGGCAATCTGAAGATGGATGCCGGTGCCGGCAGCCTGACGCTCACCGGCACCAAGGTCGCCGCCGGCGGCTCGGCGGAGCTTTCCGGCAAGACCGTGACGCTCGGCGCCATCAAGCAGGACAATGGCGGCACGCAGGCGCTCATCGGCACCACTGTGACGACCGGCGGCAATCTCTCTATCGCCGGCACGAACGGCGTCAACATTATCGCAAGTTCCGCCAAGGTCGGCGGCGACCTTTCCGTCCTCTCCTCGAACGGTTCGGTCAACATTATCTCCGCCGGCGTCGAGAACACCGTCCTCACTAAAGACCGGCTGAGCCTTGCCCAAGGCGGCACCATCACCACGACCGCCAGCCAGATGCAGCAGGGCTCGTCGCTGACCGCCGGCGGCGCCATGACCGTGTCCGGCAATCAGGGCGTCTTGATCGCCGGCTCGACGCTCGATGCCAAGGGCAATCTCGGCATCGTCTCGACGAACGGCAACATCGCGATCACGGCGACTGAAGATCAGACCACCAGCCAGTCGAAAACGATCGCCGGTGTAGCCACCGGCTACAAGGGCGGCAGCGCGTCCTCGACCTCGGTCACCAGCAATGGCTCTTCGATCACCTCCGAGAACGGCAGCGTCACGGTAGAGGCCGACAAGGGAGCGATCAGCGTCATTGGCTCCGATATCGCCGCCAAGGGTGGCACGGCCAATCTCACCGCCAAGGGTGACATCACCATTGGTGAAGCAACCGATAGTGCTTCTTCCACCAGCAAGTCCGGAAACACCAAGAGCAGCGAGGCGACGACCACGGCTGAGGGCTCGTCGATCTCCGGTCAGACCGGCGTCACCATCGCCTCCACCAGTGGCAACATCACCATCTCGGCCTCCGACGTCACTGCTGGCGATGCCGCCCATACAGCGGATGCCAAGATCAGTGCCGCCGGCAACATCGTCATCGCCTCCGGCAAGGACACCGACGAGACCACCTCCGACAGCAAGTCGAGTGGCTTCCTCTCTTCGAAGAAAACCCACACGCACACCTACGACGAGGATGCCGTCGGTTCCTCCATCTCCGCATCCGGCAATGTTAACGTCGCGGCTGGTGGCGAGACTGTCATCTCCGGATCGAGCGTCACTGCCGGCAACGATCTCAGCCTCTCCGGCTCGACCATCACCGTCATGGCAGCCGAGGAGGAGCACGAGAGCGACAAGCAAACCAAGAAGTCCGGCATCGGTGTGGGATCGGGCGGTGGGTTCATCTCGATCTATGGATCGAAGGATTCGAAGAACAGCCTGAGCGAGACCGACAATATCGGCTCGACGCTGTCGTCGGGTGGCACGACGACGATCAAGTCGACGCAAGGCGACGTCAACATCTTCGGATCCTCGTCGCATTCCGGGGACGGCACGCTGGTCTCGTCGGAGCGTGACGTCAACATCGCACCGGGCGCGGAGGAGCAGTCGTCCTCCAGCCAGACCAAGCGCTCCGGCTTCGGCATCAACTTCTCTGTCGGCAGCGGCAGCGTCTCGGTCGGCATCGGTGTCGGCACCTCGGAAGAGAAGCGTTCGAAGGACGCCAATATCAATGCGGTGAGCTCGCTCGATAGTGATGGCGGCATCACCATTGCTGCCAACCGCAACATCAACGACCAATCCGGCCAGATCGCCGCCAACGGAGCGGTCGATCTAATTGCCGGCGACAGCGTCAACATGCTGTCAAGCAACGACGTCACCAACGCCTCCGAGATGCAGAAGAAGAGTTTTGCGGGTGTGAGCCTGACGGTAGAGTCGTCGCTGATCAGTGCGGCTCAGTCCGGAGTACAAGCAGCCAGCCTGCTTTCGGGGGATAATGGTATCTACGGGATCGCGCCCGCGGTCCTGGCCGGTGTCAAGGGTTATCAGGCGATTACGTCGACCATGGCCGCCATAGATGCCAAGCCGAATCCAGAGACTGGCCTCAAGCCGGCCGTCGCCGGGATTTCGCTCACGGCTGGCTATAGCTTTAGCGAAAGTTCGTCGGAATCGACGACCTCCGTCCCGGTTCCGCCCACGATCCGCGGCAGTTCAGTCACCATCGTGGCCGAGTCCGGCGATGTCGTCGGCCGCGGCGTCCAAATCAGCGCCGGTGTCGGCAAAGACGGTCAGGCTACGACGGCCTCCGATGACCCCAACAACGGCAATGTGCTGATCTCGGCGGCAGGCAATGTTGATCTCGAGAGCGTGCAGGCGACCAGTGACAGCAAGAGCAGCAGCAAGGCCGGTGCGGTCAGCGTTGGCATTGCCGCGAGCATCGACGCCAATCGCAACATCTTCAACGCTGGCCCGACCGCGAACGGAAGCTACAGCTCCGGCAAGGAGACAGCCGGCTCGCTCACCCAGGTCAATTCGAATGTCAACGGCACGAACTCGGTCACGGTCGTTTCCGGCGACACGCTGACGCTTGCCGGCGCTGTGCTGTCCGGTAATACGGTCAATGCCAGCGCTACCAATGGCATCGTCATCGAGAGCCGCCAGGACATCGCATCCTATGACGAAAAGACGAAGAGCGCCCAGCTCGGCATCAGTTCCGGCGGCATCAGCGGCGGCTATAACCAGGGCACGATCACTGGCGACTATGCCAATGTATCCCAGCAGAGTGGCATCTTTGCGGGGTCCGGTGGTTATCACGTCAACACCGACGGCTCCATCGATCTCATCGGCGGATTCATCGGCTCGAGCGCCGATCCCAAGAACAACGATCTAACGGCGAACCAGATCCTCTATTCCAACATCGACAACTCGATGTCGGCCTCCTCGAGCAGCTACGGCTTCAGCCTTATAGGAGCTGGCATCCCTATCCCGGTCGTGGCTCAGCCGGCCAAGCAGGATGATCACGGCGAGACGCTGGCGACGATCACGCCCGGAAACTGGACCCTGGCGAACCAGCAGCAGGATCTGTCTGCGCTTAACACCGACGCCTCTAAGGCCAGCAGCACTGTCGATCCCTTCGATATTGATAAGCTGAAAGCCCAGCAACAGAGCGCCGCCGCCCTGTCGCAGCTCGCCAACATGGCGATTGGATCACTTGCCAAACAGATGCAATGGGACGAAGGCAGTCCTGAAAAGATTGCTCTGCATGCCGCCGCTGCCGCGGTCATTGCACAATTAGCGGGCGGCGATCCGGGCCAGGCGGCTGCCGCTGCGGCCGTGGAGGAACTTACCAACGGCATACTCCAACAGGTTCTGAAGGCGAATCCTAATCTCACTGACGATCAAAAGACAGCTATTGGCGAATGGGCCGCCGCCTTTGTCGGCGCCGCCATAGGAGGCACGGGAGGCGCCGCCGCAAGTCTTGACACTTACAAATATAACTTCCTCTCGCATGATGACGCGGAAAAGAAAGCCGCGATGCAGCGAAAACTTGATGCGTGCAATGACAATCCCAAAAGTTGCAAAGCTAGCGACGTCCAAGACCTAGAAAATGGCATTGCCGACCTGGAGGCGAAGGACGCACGGACCAACAAGGAAGCTCTGGCCGCGTGCACGAGCGGAAGCCCGTTCGATTGCTATAGTTATCTCGCCAAACTTGAAGCGATTCGGGTGGGTTTCCAGCAACATGCGCTGGATCCAAGCGATCCCGATTATGCGGCTGTCAAGGCCCAGTTTTTTGCTGACGGCAGTCTAGTCGCCGTACTCCATGCTATCGTTGAGTATCGTGACAATGCAGATCTTGCTCAAGCGATGGCGCCGCTTGATCTTGGATCAGTCACCGGAGCTGGTGCAGCTATTGCTGTGTACGGGGCTATGGCTGGCTCCGGCGCCGTCAGCTCGCTGATCGCGACATGCGGGAAGGTCGCCGCCTGCTACGGCATATACATGACGTTTGCTCTCCAGGAGATCCAAGCCGGTTTACCTGAGCTCGGAGGATCAGGCGTCAGCGGCGGTCAGCTAGTTTGGCCCGGCACCCTGACCGCAGCTAAAACTGTGGTGGCCGGCAGCGGCAATGACATCAAGCTTGGTGTAGAAATTGGTTCCGGAGCGTATAAGACCGTCTACGGGGTATTGGGAGACACATCGAAAGTTGTCGCGATCTCAAAAACGGGCTCTGTCGATGAATTAATTGCCGAGGTCTCGTACTTAAATCAGCTTGGCGATGCTGGTCTGCCCGTTGTCAAGAACTACGGCATTGTGAGCGCCGATGGTCAACCTGCTATTCTGATGGACAATATGGCGGACGCCATAACTGTTAAGCCGGCATTTAACGATCCTGCCGAAGAAGCGAGTGCTTTCTCCCGGCTGGGCGCTAACAGTATTCCCGATTTGGAGGCAATCCAGAATTATTTAGCAAGCAACACCATTAAAGATTTCCAAGTCATGGTAACAACCGATGGACGCGTCTTGCTCAACGATCCGATGGAACTAACCGCCACAGCAACAAAGAATGACTTCGTTACCCAATTGGTGAAAGACATGCTCAACGCCGCGAAAGCGGCGAAATGAGGAAGACGAGGAATGATGGTCAAAATATTGAGACGCCGGCGCGCCGGGTACCTGCTGCCTTCGGAGAGTTCTGAAATTTTTAACAAGATGATCGGCCAGGTAGTCACAAATTTCAAAGTTGGAACGCGTCGTCTCTCGGATGCAGATATCGAGAACGACAGACAGGGACGTAAGGAGTGGGGCTTCTCTGATTCCTATTTGGGACAGCCCTACTTTCTAACCTACAGAAGTGGCACGACGGTTGTTATCTACGAAGATGACTTTCTTGGGTCAGTAGTAATTCGTGAGGTCGCATGCGACCTGGACAACGCGAGTTTTTTTGACATTCTCGAGGAGCAGGACAGGACGGGAATCAGAACGAAAATCAGACGCGCGCTTCCTACGCCTATAGAAGCATCGGTGGCCGGAAATTCGATATCTGCCATCACGGCATATAAGCTTCCGGAAAATTTCTATTCTATGAACACCACAATGAGCATAGTTTGCGAGTGCGTCGTGGAGATGAAGCTTTCTAATGGAGGCCAGCTACTATTTGCCTGCCAGATCGCTGAGAAGGAAAAACCGGGCGTTGGAACTGATTGTATTAGACTTGAGAGTTGGGACAATTTGGACCCCGAGGGAGTGAAGAGCCTCAAGCGCATATGGCCTGCTCAATCCAACTTGGGGCCAGGACAAGAGTAGTTCGAAATACTGCATTACTCGATGACAGAGCTGCGAAAGCATCCTTTCCGGGATAAAACGCCATAGCCCTGGCAGCCGTGCTCCTCGGCTCGGCCGCTTCGACAATTGAGCAATAAATTAGGCCATGAGGTTCAAGCGCCGCGGCGGGCTCGCCTGATCCAGATGATAAACAGGGGCCGATGCAGTGCTTCCGGACTAGGCGCGGACCGTGCCGGTGCCAAGCGCCTAAATCAGTATCCGCTCGATCTCGTCCAGGCTGACATCGTCGTCACGGCGGTCGTAAGCTGCGTCGTACGGGTCGAGGAGTGATTGGCGATGTTGGCAGCCTTCTCCAGTTGCAGTTTGGCCAGCGCCTCGCGGTCTTCCGGTTTCACATAGCCACGGTTGATTTGCAGCGTGCCGCCATGGTCGATAGCAATAATACATCCGGCCAGTGCTATCTCCTGCCGCTCGTAGCTGCGGGCGGCATTTGGGATATCCCCTATCCGTTGTTGGATATCCGCCAGCTTGGTTTCCTCTGCCTCAATGGCAGGGTTACCTTCTTCATAACCCTCAAGCTGCTCCTGCAATGCGTCGCAGGTTTCGGCCAGTGCAGACAGTTCGGTTTCTTCCTCGTCCGTCAACGCACGAGTCTGCGGATAAATCCGCCCGTAACCGCTGTTGTACAAGGACGATGTTTCCAGCGACGTCTCAACCCAAGCCCACCCTTCGGATTTCACCGCTTCCGCCGCCTGTTCCAACTCAGCCATGGCAAGCTGCATCAGCAAGGCCCTGTCGATCAGGAAGGTGCTGCTGTCCTCGCGGGTGATGTTGCCGCCTGCGACTTCGTAAGCCTCGAGTCCCACGAAACAGGCCAGTCGGTCGGTACTGCGCACGTGTTCCTGTGTCAGCAGGGAGCGCAGGCTACGCGGGTCGCGGTTCCATGACGGCGCCTCGAACCAGACCCGTTCCTGCTCCTCATGGCTGTCGCTCAACGCCAGCGCACGCGCCTGCTCAATGGTCATATCTTCGGTGCGCAACTCGTCCAGCACCTTGGGCGAGAGGTTGGCGAGTTTGAGCCGCTGGCGCACGGTGATGACCGATCGCCCAAACCGCGAGGCGATGAGGTCTGGTGCCATTCCGTCCTCGGCGAGCTGCCGGTAGCTCAGAATTTCATCCATCATGTGCATGGCTTCACGCTGCACGTTCTCGGCCAGCGACAGTTCGTTGTCGTTGTCATCGCGCACGCTACAGGGGATTTCAGCATCCCCGGCCAGCCGTCCTTCTTTGACCAGCAGGTTCAGGGCGGCAAGACGGCGCGAATCAGCCACGACTTCATACTTGCCCTTCTTCACCTTGCGGACGGTCAGGTTCTGGATGAGGCCATGGGCCTCGATGCTGTCGGCCAGTTCCGACACGCCGACGCCAGCGTTGACGCGGCGCACGTTGGCCTTGCTCGGCACCAGACGTGACAGGGCGATGGGTTCGATGGTGGCACGGATGCTGACCGGCTCGATGATGGTTTCATTAGTCATGGCGATCGTGTCCATGTCGTCTTCCCTTCCTTGATTGTTCAAATCGAACACGGAGCAGAACCGCGTTCTGCTTCCCGGGGCCGCGCGAGCGGTGGGGATGGAAGGGGACAACAGTCTTCGCGGGGAACCGGCTGCGAAGCCCCTTGGCCCACTATGGCGGCAAAAGCTGCGGGAACCGCGCCAAAGCCTTGGCATGCTGGGAGACCATCTAGTGTAAAATAGTGTTAGTCACTAATTTTCACTATATGCTATAAGGGAAGAAAGGAGACGATGTCATGAAACCAACAGGACAGATGACCGTAAGCCTGACGGGTGAACTGGAGCAATTCGTTCGCGAACAGGTGCGTACCGGCGCGTTTGCGTCAAGCAGCGAGTATATCCGCAATCTGGTTCGGGAGCGCTATAACCAGCAGCGTGATCGCGCTGAAAGGCTGAAGGCGCTGGATGAAGCTTTTGCGCGAGGTATCGCCGACGCGGAAGCCGGGCGGACAATGCCTCTCGATGTGGCGTTCAAACGGCTTCGCGAGGAGCTTGGCCTTCCGGAACAAAGCAGCGGTCAATGAAGGTCAGAATAACTGATGCGGCATGGGAAAACATGCTGCACATTGGCCGTTGGATTAAACAGGACAATCCCGCTCGCGCGGAGACGTTTGTCAGGGAGCTTTACGACCGCTGTGAAGCTTTGGAACATATGCCGCGAGCCTTTCCGTTGTTGCCCGGCCGAGAAGACGCCGGTATCCGCCGGCGCCCCTATGGTGACTACCTTATTTTCTACCGGATCGCGGATGATGCCGTGGAAGTGCTGCATGTCCTCCATGGCGCCGTCGACTATGAAAGGCTGTTGTTCCCGGACGAATAGGCGTCAGATCCATCCCCGCGGTGAACATTGGAAAGCCAGCATGTGAGCAATCGCGATAACTTCTCGACCAAAGTCAAAAATGCCGTTGCAGCGCGTGCCGGCTGGCACTGCTCGATGGCGGGCTGCGGGAAAGGGACGATCGGCCCGAGCGAAGAGGCTCCTGACGCAGTGGCCAATACGGGCGAAGCCGCTCATATCTGCGCGGCCGCTCCCGGCGGCCGTCGTTATGATGCCTCAATGACCCCGGAGCAAAGGTCCGATATCAGCAACGCCATTTGGCTTTGCGCCGATCACGCGCGACTCATCGATCGCGATGAAGTGACATACACCGCGCCGGCGCTGAGGGACATGAAGCGCGAGCGCGAAAAGGCCGCCGCAATCGAGAACCTGGGCCGATCGGGAAGCACGCCGGTCGGCGGTTTGCTGGCCATCGGCCCCGCCGTGATCTGTACCGGCCACATCACCATGGTATCGGCGACGAGCTGGACTCTCGAGCTTCAGCATTTCCTTTTGGGCGACCAGCACGATCTGATTGCATTCATTGACGGATTTGACTGCGTCAGCGCTCAAGACAGATATATCCTCTCGAACGAATTCGGCGACGGCAGACAGCTTCTGCAGCCGCCGATCCTGACGCGGCATACCGGAAGCCTCGGTTTGGTGTGCCCGATAGCGGCAGGTGCGCAACGCATAGACGCGCAAGAACTTGGGACTTTGCTTGCGATCCATCCCGATACCAATGACATCTATGTTGATGCCAAAGGTCATCTTGCGCGGGTAGGAGGATTGGAAGCCTTGCCGCAGATCCTACAGTCCGTGCTCTCTATGCAGCGAGGCGAGAACGTGTTCCGCCCCAAAAGCGGGATGCCGTTCTTCGAGTATTTTGAGGAGTTTTCGGGATCAGTGTGGCTACCGGAACTGATGAAGATCGATGTGATCCGCCAGGCATCTATCCCGAAGGTCGATAAGGCGCTCAAAACGGAATTTACGCCGCTGCGATGTGTCGCACGCGTTCGGGGCCTGGAGGTGCTGGCGGAAACCCCAATCAATCACCGCCTGCCTGTGAGCCTTGATCTGAATATACAGGGGGTTGGCAGATGGCAGACGCAATTGTCGGTTTACATGCCCACGAAAGAACAGATGCTCGAACGAGCGAAGCTCGCCGAAGAGGTGCAGCGGAATATTGCGACGGCTGAAGCGTCGGGCCGCGTTCGCTAGGCTTCCGATCGACGGATACATACGGAATATCGAATTCATGAATGACGAAGGCATCAAAGCTCTCACCATCTCTCTGAATGCCGCAGCGGCGATGCAAAATGACGCGCCGTGGAAATTGATTATCCGCACGGCGGTGGGCGGCGCTTTTGCAACAGGATTTGTCAGAGATAGAGAGGAGTTGGTGGTGGTGTCGCATAGCGGGCAGAGTGTTTACGACTGCTTGTCTGGGGAACGGACATATCGGAACCGTGAGGACAACGGCTACGACTGGGACGCTCTGGAAGCCGTAAAGCTAAATGATCCTGATCACGCTGGGATACCAATGGCGGGTATTGATGGTGGCGGTTTGCGCACATCGACTGCGGATGGATGGACCATCGAGACGATTCAACTCCAGTGGCCTACCACATTTAGCATTTTGCAGCCCCCTGCGGCGTCGATTTTCTTCTTGGATCCAAAATGGCAAGGCTTCGGGAAAGATACCAGCTATCATCTCGTCATGAAATCGGAAGGGCTGCCCGTAGCATTCGGATTTTCGTGGTCAGGAAAAACGTTGATATGGATGGACAGCAGCGACCTTCATATTTGGTCGCGGAATGCCAGAGCTTGAGCGCCTCCTTTCTGCCTTTCTGCAGCACGCCGATACGGCCATTTCGATCACCAAGCAGCTATAGCGTCGGGCGGATTTTGTGAATCCGGCGGACTGGCGTCGGCCTCGCTGGCATCAGCGCGATCGATAAGGAAGCTGTCGATCAGGCGTTGACGAAGGCGGCCGAAACTGGTGCGGCCGGCAACATTAAAGATGTCACGGGTTACACTCTCATTGCGTTCGAGAACTTCGGCGGACATACTATTGCAGAGCACGTTGGCAAGACAGATGCCGATCTCTTGGCAAGACTTGCAAGCGACTTCTACCTGAAGATGGCTTCGGCCTTTTCCAGATATCGATACTGCTGCCAGTGCGGTGGCAAATACGATTTCCAGCACTGAAAATCAGGTCAAAATCTCCTCATGGATCGCCGGAAATGATCCAAACACGCTGAAAATAAGCTTCACGTCCTCATCAAACGTCGGCAATGTCATGCAGCCGGGTGCAAGTCAGTCGACACTTACCAAGATCACAACGGTTATTCTGACGAAAGATCCGTTGAGCAAGAACGGTTATACTGTTTTAACGTCATTTCCGGATTTGTAGCCTAGCTTTTCCGGACTATATGTGAGGTGAATGGAATTCTGAGCATGATATACGCAAACAGAAATCATCCTGCCACCCAGTTCTTTGGGGCCAATTTCTATCCATATTGGCGACGCGAGTATAATAGTTGCCAAGCGGCTATCGAGGACTTTGTGCGACGGGCTCGAACTCAGACGTTGGAAGCGGTGCTGGCTGTAATCGACCCGTACCTGGCAGGCGATAATTGTGAGGATTTTGATATACACGAGTTCGGTGGCAATTATCGTCCCGAAGGCGATGGCCTATCCAAACGCGAATTTCTGACCGCAATTAAGCGATCGATCCATCGAAAAATGGGTATAGTTGACGTAGATAGAAATCATCCCGCAATGCGGTTCTTCGGGGGCTATTTTCATCAAGATTGGAAATTGGTCTACGACAGCTACCTTGTGGAGTTGCCCCCAAAAGACCGGACATGCTCAGGTTTGAGATTGCGAGCTGATGAACTCGCGCGGCGATTGATATCCTAAAGCACTGTGCGGGTGAAGATTGTTGTAATGCTCGAACCAGAACGGCAGTTGAGCGATGACGGTTTCAGCGTCGGGGGTTGGATTCACCGAGACGTAGTCGCGCTTGAAGGTTTTGACGAACGCCTCGGCCATGCCGTTCGATTGCGGGCTTCGCACCGGTGTCGTGCAAGGTTCCATGCCGATGTCGCGGAGCAAGGATGCCGTGTCCCTGGCGATGAAGCAGGAGCCGTTGTCGGTGAGCCATTCGATGGGCTCGATAGCATGTTGATGCGGCCGAAGCGGTTCTCGACAGCGGTGATCACGAGGTCCTGCACGTCTTCGCTCTTGATGCCCTCGGTGGTGGCGACATGGGCGATTGCCTCGCGGTCGCAGCAGTCGAGGGCGAAGGCGACGCGCACCTTCTCCTTGTTGTCGCAGCCGATCTCGAAGCCGTCGGAGCACCATCTGATGTTTGAACGCTCGACGGCGACCCGGCCGTCGTGAAGGCGATCATTGACCGCTCCGGTATGACGCACCAGCAGCAGATTGTGCAGCTTCATCACCCGGTAGACACGCTTGGCATTGGGCCACGAACGCCCCAGTTTCCGGGCATTCCGACGCAGGATGGCATGGACACGCCGATAGCCGTAGGTAGGCGTATCGGCGATGACGGCCTTGATGTCCTCCAGCAGCTCACGATCAGGTAGTGGCGGGCGTCCTCTGGCTTTGGAAGGGAGCCTGCGGCGCGCGCGGCGATATTCGAGCGGGCGACACCCAAAGTTTCGCAGACGGTCTTCATTCCAAAATCCCCCTCGGAAGAGAGAGCGAGCGCAACAGATGTTTTTTGGGCCACCGGCGATTTCGAGGGCTTCCTTCAGGATTTCGCTCTCCATCGTCTTCTTGCCCAACAGGCGTTGCAACTCCTTCACCTGGGCCTGAAGCGCCCGGTATTCGGAAGCCGGAACGACCTCCTCCTCGGCGGCCGTCGCCGTCAGTGCCCCTTTGGGACGCCAGCTTGCGCCACGCAAACAACTGGTTCGGCTGGATACCGTGTCGACGCGCGACGATGCTCACCGTCGCGTCCGCCTCATAGGTTTCGTGGATGATCGCGAGCTTCTCTGCCGTGCTCCAACGCCGCCGACGTTCCGGCCCGGAGAGGACTTCCATCTTAAAATTGCTGCTAGTCATATTACCAACATTACTCCTACCCACTTAGCTAAGTGGTGGAGCATGTCCGGGCCTTTCGGGGGCTAATTCACCTTGACGCTATTGAGGACTTCGTAAAGCATGCGTCATCTCAGGAACTCCAAGCGGTCTTTGATGTAGTCGACCCATATCTTGCGAGTGGTAGTTGTGATTATTTCGATATCAGCCTGTTCGGAGGCAATTACCGTCTTGAAGACGACGGAATCTCCAAATCCGACTTTCTGAATGCGATTAAGCGATCTATTGAGCAGAAAAAGGCATCGCTTTTCAATATCTGAAGCGATGAAAAAGGACGTTGTCGCATGACTCGTCGACGGCCTGATGGCAAATGCGGCCTTCGCGCAATCGGCGGGCAAGTTTCATCGGGGGAATTCACAAATTTTCACCGTAGATGCGCCGCAAGGCGGCGGTCCAGTGGTCAACCAGGTTCAATACAGCCCAGCAAGCACGGCCTCCGAGCATGCCGGGCAATACTATAGGTTTAGCTATTCTGACGGAGCAACCTTTAAGGTTATTGACCCAGCTACATATAGGGTGACTGGGTGGCCGGAAACCAACACAACGTTTTATAACCAAGCTGGAAATAAAATATTTTATGATGCAGCCAGCAAAACTTGGAGCGCGCATTGACTTATAACCTTGATTGGTCCGCCCCTATTGAACCTGGAAGCTCAATGCTAGGTTTGCAGCTTGGCATGACGTTTGCTAACGTACAGGCCCTTTTCGAATTCGATAGTACATCAGAGCGTCGTGCAATCGGGATTTTGAACTCGCCTCGATTGATTGTCGATTCTGACAAAGAAGGGAGCATACTTCTTCGTGCTGCCGACATGGATAACGTCGTCTACGATTGGCAAAATGTCCTCGTGCGTTTGATCTTCGATCATGGGATACTAACGCTTATGATCGTGCAATTTAGCAAAGGTGACGAGGCGTACAGGTACCAAGGCAAAATATTTGGGAAGGTTGGCCTTGGATCCCAAGTGTCGGAAATGCTGGAATTTGCTCCGCTCGAATATGATGATGCCGAAGAGGTTTTCTATTCAAATGGTCTTAAAGGATTGGAATTCGGAGGATCAAATGCATGCGATTTGACAGCCAATCCTTCTCAAATAATTACTTCCATTAGAATTTTTTAGATGCGCTGAACGCCGCAGAGAGCGAAATCATGGCCAGACGGCCTAGTCGCGCAAACTGGCCAATGGACCGGCGCTCGGACCCATCCACCCGTGCAGCCAAATCAGATACCGTCGAAGCTGACCTGCCACTGAGAATTTCCTCCAGAATGGATTAGAGTCCGGCCCATTATGAACCGCCCCAGGTTTCTGGACCAGCGGAGGCTGGAGTTTTCCGGCTTCATTCAAGGAGGCGGGCTGGTTGCGCCTCCCGAATTCATCAGCGAGATCGGGACCTTGTTGCTGATCGCACCATGAGGCCGTTCCTCATTATACAACACGACGACAGAACACCCACGGGACCGAGGTTCGCGAGCTTTTGTATCCGTGGCATCCCTGGTCCGGGCGGCTCGTTCACGTGCATGAGGCGGTGTCCAAAGGGACGCATGTTTTCCGCTGCAGCCTTTCTGGTTCTTCTTCTGGTCGACTTCTTGAGGTCCCGTCGTGGATGTTCGACCGATCAGTGAGTGGTTGTTGGCGCAGCCTGCCGGTTCCGCACGTCGATCTCGCAAGCCTGCATATTTTGGCAAGATTGCTGAAGGACGCTGATGTCTCATCGCAATCTTCGGTAATGGGCGCAGCATTGGTCTCTCACGAAACGAGTCGGAGAGATGTTCATGCCTCGCCAGCCCATGACATGCCAGTTCGATCTGTTCTCGGCCCCGCAGCGGGGAAAACGGCAGGGACGCCGCAATGGCCGGAGTTGCCGGAGGAGACCCGCCAAGCGTTGACGGTGCTCATCGTGCGGCTGTTCGTCGATCACGCAAAGTGCGGACATGCCTCCCAACAGAAGGAGGCCGATCATGATGCATGAGAAGATCGGGCCGCATCATCTGGAGCGGAAGGCCATCCTCTATGTTCGGCAGTCCTCGGCTCACCAGGTTCTGCATAATCGAGAGAGCAGCGCCCTCCAGTACGCCATGCGCGACCGTCTGGCAGCGCTTGGATGGTCACAAATAGAGACGGTGGATGACGACCTTGGTCGTTCGCCGCCGGCGGCGTGACCCGCGCTGGATTTGATCGGATGGTGGCGGAAGTCTGCCTTGGCAAGGTTGGCGCCGTGGCCGCGCGTGAGGTATCGCGTTTCGCCCGGAACAGCCGCGATTGGCAGCAACTCATCGAGATGTGCCGCGTTGTCGATACCGTCCTGGTCGACCAGGAAGCAGTTTATGCGCCCCGCCAGGGCAACGACCGCCTGCTCTTGGGTTTGAAGGGCAGCCTCAACGAGTATGAGCTCGATCTCTTGCGTCAGCGTTCCCTTTCCGCCCGCTATGAGAAGGCTCGCCGCGGTGAGCTCGTGGTCACTGTTCCGGCCGGCTTCGTGAAGACCGGTGACAGGATCGAGAAGGATCCCGACCGACGCATCCAGGAAGCCATCGCACTCGTCTTCGACAAGGTTGCCGAACTCGGCAGTGCGCGGCAGGCTCTGCTATGGTTCCTCGAGCAGGGGCTGGACCTGCCGGTCAGGTATACCAATGGTGACGTCATCTGGCGCAGGCCAAATTATGCCACCATCCACCGGATGATTGCGAACCCGATCTACGGAGGCGCTTACGCTTATGGTAAGAGTCGCTCCGTGCCCCGATACGATGGCCGGTCGGGAATTCGTCGCAAGGCGCGTGATGAATGGCTGGCGCTGATCCCGGATGCACATGAAGGTTACGTCAGTTGGGAACGGGCGGAGGAGATCCGCAAGATGGTAAGCGACAATGTGCCAGCCAGCCGCCATCACGGGGCGCCGAAGCACGGCGACGCTCTGCTTGCCGGCCTTTTCCGTTGCAAGAGATGCGGTCGAAAGCTGACCGTCCGGTACACCGGAAACAAGCATAACATTCCGCGCTATTCCTGTTGGCGTGGTCTACTCGATAATGGCGAACCACGTTGCATCGCCTTCGGCGGTCTGCGGGTCGATGATGCGATCGAGGAGGCGCTGCTCGGCGTAGTCGAACCAGGAGCCATTGCGGCCGCCGTTGAGGCGGAACGCAATATGGCCAGCCAACGCGATCAGGTTCAGGATGCCCTGCTACGCGACCTCGAGGCAGCACGCTATGTAGCCGACCGGGCATTCCGGCAATATGACGCGGCCGATCCGGAGAACAGACTTGTAACGTCAGAGCTCGAAGCGCGCTGGAATAGGACACTCGCACGCGTCGGCGAGATCGAGACCAGGATTGCCAAACATCGGACAGTTACGCCTCAGCCGTTCCCCATGTCCGCATCACAGGTAACCGCGCTTGCGGGAAACCTTCGCACCGTCTGGACGGCGCCGACAACCGATGCAAGGCTGAAGAAGCGCATCGTGCGCACGCTCATCAATGAAGTGGTCGCCGATCTCGATGATGGAACTTCTGAGATCGTCCTCGTCATTCATTGGGTTGGAGGCGTCCACACCGAGCTGCGCCTGCCGAAGCGACGCCGTGGCCAAAGAAACGCGACCCCTGACGACATTGTCGACGCTGTGAGACAGCTCGTCTTGCTCGCCAATGATGATGTGATTGCCGGTGTCCTCAATCGCAACGGACTGACAACTGGCAATGGCAATCGCTGGACACGGGAGCGGGTCACCGCGCTGAGGTCATATCGCAAGATTCCGGTCTTCCGTCCGCAGATCGACGGGGTCGAGCCATGGCTTAATCTGGGCGGTGCGGCGAAGTTACTCGGGATAACGCCAAAGACGCTGCGTCTGGCGGCCGAGGCTGGCGATATTGAGGGGGCTCATCCGCTACCCGATGGCCCATGGATCTTCAGCCGTTCAAAACTCGCGACCTCACAAGCACGTCAGATCCTCGATCGCGCCCGGCAGAACCCCCGACACCCCACAGGATCGCATCCAGATCAGGAAAGCTTATTCCCTTCAACAACATAGAAAGATGGGCGTTATGAAACAGAATTGTAGTATCGACGCCAATCCTCCATCTTTTCGCGGGCATCAGCAAGGGTCAGGAACCAATGCTGGTTCAGGCACTCCGCCCGGAAGCGGCCATTGAAAGCTTCAATAAAGGCGTTGTCCGTGGGCTTGCCTGGGCGAGAGAAGTCCAAGGTGACGCCTTTGGCATAGGCCCAAAGGTCGAGGTCGCGTGACACAAATTCAGTGCCCTGATCCACCCTGATCGTCTTCGGATAGCCAACTTTCCGGCATACTCGTTCCAGGGTTTGCACGACATCTTCACCGCGATAGCTGTGACGTGGATCAAGCACCGGTACATAACGCGAGTAGGTATCGACCACCGTCAAGACGCGCAGCTTCTTCCCAGTCGCGAGTTGGTCGTGAACAAAGTCCATGGCCCAAAGATCGTTCGGACCGACTGCCATTTGACGATCCTCCCGCAGCTTGGCTTTGACCCGGCGCTTCGGCGTCTTGTTGCGCAGTTGAAGACCCAAATCCTTGTAAATGCGATAGGTTCGCTTGATGTTTGTGCCCCAGCCCTCGCGTTCCAACAGCACATGCACACGACGATAGCCGTAACGGACACGGGTCTCGCAGATCTCTCGAATACGACGTTCCAAGCCGGCCTGATCGGCACGGCGAGAGGTGTAGTGGTAGGTCGAACGATCGAAGTTCAGCGCCCCGCAGGCGCGCCGGATCGAGATTGCCCAGTCCCGGCACATACCCTTCACCACCTCTCGCTTGCGAGCAGGCCTTAGAGCTTTCGCCGAATAACATCCTGCAACATCTCACGGTCCAGCGTCAGATCCGCGACGATCTTCTTCAGTCGCGCATTCTCGTCCTCGAGTTGCTTCAGCTTCTTCATCTCCGGCGGCAACATGCCGGCGTATTTTTTCTTCCAGTTGAAATAGGTCGCCTGGCTAATGCCCGCCTTCCGACAGATCTCCGCAACCGGCACACCTTCATCACCCTGCTTCAAAATGAACGCCTTTTGCGCGTCCGAAAACTGCGATGCCTTCATCGTCTTCCGTTCCTTTCCCAGCCAGGAAAATCCACCGGAAAACTCTAACCAAAACTGGTCCAGTTTGAAGGGTTCAGGTCACAAAACCGCCGGGACTCTAGTCGCCGCCGGGTGAAAGTTCCATGGCAGGTTAATGATTTCGGAGCATCCCGCCACAGACCTCACCCCCCATCCGCTACAGCCGCACTTCCGCTAAACGCATTGGCCAACTTCGCCGTCAGTCGCCTCGCGGGCGACGCCGATGGCTTCGATACCGAGCTGGCAGCAGAAATGCTTCCGCCCCTACGAGAGTCAAACATCGGCTGAGCGCTTATTCTGAACTGCGATAGCAGTTGGAAGAGAGCCTCGGCTTCGGATGCCAGGCTGTGAGCCGCGGCTGTGGCCTGTTCGACCATGGCTGCGTTCTGCTGCGTGCCTTGGTCCATCGTGTTCACCGAGGTGTTGATTTCCTTGAGGCCCGTTGCCTGCTCCTTTGAAGCTTCAACGATAGCCCCGACGTTGCCGTCGACCTGTTGGACTTGAGCGACGATCTCTTCCAGGGCTTTGCCGGTTTCGCCGACCAAGGATACGCCGCTTCTGACATGGTTGTTGGAGGTATTGATCAGATCCTTGATCTCTTTTGCGGCCTTCGCAGACCGC
This sequence comes from Rhizobium sp. CB3171, assembly GCF_029714265.1. Taxonomy (NCBI): domain Bacteria; kingdom Pseudomonadati; phylum Pseudomonadota; class Alphaproteobacteria; order Hyphomicrobiales; family Rhizobiaceae; genus Rhizobium; species Rhizobium sp. CB3171. The sequence continues at coordinate 627,428 of NZ_CP121653.1, forward strand.
TGCGCTAGCTCACGCACTTCCTGGGCGACGACGGCGAAGCCTTTTCCGGCCTCGCCGGCGCGTGCGGCTTCAACCCCTGCATTCAATGCGAGGAGATTGGTCTGAAAGGCGATCTCGTCGATGACGCCGATGATATTGCCGATTTCGGTCGCAGAAGCTTCGATCTTGTCCATGGCTTCGACGGCACTGCGCACGACACGGCCTGAGTGCTCGGCACTCTCCTTTGTCTTGCGAACCAGGTGACCTGCTTCCTGCGCGCGGTTGCTGGAGCCTGACACGGTTATGGTGATCTCTTCCAGCGCTGCGGCGGTTTCTTCGACAGAGGCCGCCTGCTGTTCAGTCCTCTTGGCGAGATCGTCGGAGGCAGATCGAATTTCCTGTGCGCCCGATGCAATGGCGCTCGCATTCTCGGCGACCTTCTGCATCGCCAGCCGCAGTTTCTCCACTGCTTGGTTGAAATCGACCCGCAATTGGTCGAGCGAGGGAATGAACGGGCCGGCGATCTGGCGCGTAAGGTCGCCGTTCGCCAATCCCTGAAGGGCGTCCGCGAGCTGGTTCACCGCTGTATTGGTTTGTTCGGCAAGAGCTTCGCGTTCCGCCGCTTCCCTTTCCAGCCGTTTGCGCTCTTCGCCAGCACGCTTTGCATCCGCATCCGCGTCGCGTTCCGCTTTTGCCGAGATTGCGTCCCGGAGGGCCGCGACCGCGCGGGCCAGCATGCCGATCTCATCGCCGCGTTTTTCGAGCTTGCGATCGCCTTCCATATTGCCTTGTGCCATCGATACAAGCGAGGTCTGGAGCTTCGCCAGCGGTCCGACGATGGAGCGGGCGGTAAAGGCTGCCGCCACGCTTGCGAGCAAAATAGCAATCGCAAGTGCCGTGAGCGCGAGTGAGTTAAACCCTCCGGCGGCGCTTCGAACTTCGTTGCCGGTCGATTTGTTCAGGGCTTCCTGATAATCGATGAATTTGTTGATCGCCTTCAGCCAGGCAACGAACTGAGGCCTTGCCTGTTCCAGAAGGATCTTGCGGGCCGCTTCGCCATCGCCTTTTTCCTGACGGGCTATAATCTCGGCAACGAGCGGATTGGTCTTGGCCTGAACCGCCGCAATTTCATCGAGGATGGCTTTCTCCTCAGCCGTCGCACCGGCCGGTGAGGCAATCATATCCGCCATCTTCTTTTCATTGTCTGCATAGGTGGAGGCAAGTGTCTCGATAAGCTTGACCGCGACTTGCCGTTCTTCCGCGGAAGTCACGAGGGTCACGTCCCTGATTGCAATTGCTCGGTCATGAACACTGCCTCGGTAATTGATGGCAAAGCGCTGTTTCACGCTGTTGATGTCGTTGATGACGCCAAGATTGCGGTCGATCGTTTTGACCTGTCCGATCGAGTAGAGCGTCAAACCGATCATCAGAATGAGCAGGAAGCCAAATCCCACTGCTAGACGCGCGACAATGCCGAATGTTTTCCAATTTACCATATGCAGGTCCCCACCCCAGATTTGGAATGCTGCTGCCAGCGCTAAGCATCCGCGGGCGGCAGGAGCGAGGGAAGGTTGCGTCGGTTAGGATCTGCTATCGATCCCTCATCCCGAAAGTTTTTCTGGGCGCCGGATCATTCGCCCGCACTACGATTCCCATCTAGGGTTATTTTTTATGCGGCAACATAGTTGATATTGTGTAAATCAGTTCAATAGAATTTCGCGGGGCGCGAATACAACTCCAGGCGATGAGCATTTGACCTGAATTTGCTTGGAAATTTACTTCCAGAAAGTAGAGGTATACAGCTCAATCGGCACCTTATGCCGATGTTTTAATTTCACTTATTTCGAAACGGTATGAGGTTGCTTTTTGGTGTGAATTCCGGTCCGGCAAGCTGTGACCGGGATAGCTTCAAGCGACCTGTCAGCGGGATTTTTACAGGAGCTGTCTCACAGCTATTGGGTCTTTGGCTACTCAAGCCTACGGCGGAACAGCCACGAGGCGGCGCTGAGGGTTACCGCTGCGATCACTAGGAGCGGCCATGTCTGATTGAGGACCTCGCTGGGCGGAATATTCTTGAGGAAGACGCCTTTGACGATGACTAGGAAATAGCGCAGCGGATTGATCACGGTCAGCGGCTGCAGCCAGTCGGGCATGTTCTCGATTGGCGTGGCGAAGCCTGAAAGCAGCATGGCGGGAACGAGAAAGAGGAAAGCGCCGAGAATTGCTTGCTGCTGGGTCGCCGAAAGCGCCGAAATGAAGAGGCCGAGACCAGCGACGGAAGCGAGATAGAAGAGGGAACTGCCGTAGAGCAGGAGCAGCGAGCCTCGCAACGGCACGCCGAAGATGAAGATCGCCGCAAGGATGTAGACCGTCATGTGAAAGAGGCCGATCATCATCGGCGGGATGAACTTGCCGATCAGGATTTCATGGGTGCGCAAGGGCGACACCATGAGCTGGTCGAACGTACCGAGTTCGCGCTCGCGTGCAATGGAAAGAGCAGTGACGATGAGGCCGATGAGCATTGCAATGCTGGCAATCAGGTTCGGCACCATGAACCATTGAAAGATCAGGTTGGGATTGAACCAGTTGCGCGGCACGACGGCTACGGATCGCGCCGACGCGCGTGTTCCCGCCGGCGTTTCGGCGGAAAGGCTTGCAACGATCTGGTTGAGATAGCCGGCGACGATCTGCGAGGCGTTCGAACGTCGACCGTCGAGAATAATCTGCAGGTCGGCTGGCCTGCCAGCCTCGATATTCCGCGAGAAATCCGGGCCGACGACGAGGGCGGCGGTGACGCGCTGTCGGTCGACCGCATCGCGCATTTCGGCGAGGTCTTGGACCGATGAGATGCTGCGGAAAGTCGGTGAGCCTTCGATGCGCTGGACAAGTTCCTGGCCCCAGTGGCCGCTGTCGTGGTTCAGCAGCGCAATGTCGACGTTGCGTACCTCCAGGGTCGCCGCATAGGAAAAGACCAGAAGCTGTACGATCGGCGGCCCGATCAAGATCAAGCGGCTCTTTGGATCGCGCAGGACCGCCAGCAGCTCTTTGACGATGAGGGCCTTCAGCCTTGACCACCACACCTTAGGCGATCCTCTTTTTTGTGCTGCGCGCAGCAAGCAGGAAGAAGACGCAGCCGATGCCAAACATGACGGAGATCGCCCGTAGGAACATCGGCCAGATGTCGCCGGCGAGAAAGACCGTCTGCAGGCTGGGAATGAGGTAACGGGCCGGCACGATGAAGGTGATCCACTGGATGACGGTCGGCATTGAGTTGATCTCGAAAAGAAAACCGGAAAGCAGGAAGGCCGGCAGGAATGCGGAGATCAACGCAAGCTGCGAGGCGAGAAACTGGTTCTTGGTCGCAGCCGAGATCAACAGGCCCTGGCCCAGCGCCGGCATCAGGAAAACCGCCGACAAGGAATAAAGTGCCAGGACGGAGCCGCGGAACGGCACGCCGAAGAGGAAGACGGCGAGCAGGACGCAGATCGTCATCGAGGTCAGGCCAAGCACGAAATAGGGCAATAGCTTGCCGGCGAGCAGCTCAGTAGCCGTCACCGGTGTCGCCATCATCGCTTCCATCGTGCCGCGTTCCCATTCGCGCGCGACCACCAGCGATGTCAGCAATGTCCCCACCAGCGTCATGACGATCGCAATGGAACCCGGCACGAGAAAGGAACGGCTGGTAAGCTCGGGGTTGAACCAGAAGCGTTGTTCGACGGTGATGGCTGGGTTGCCTCCAACCGTTTGCGCCTGCCGTTGAAGCTGCCAGTTGGCGACGGCGCCCTGGGCATAGTTCTGCACGAAATTGGCGGTGTTGGGATCGGAGCCATCGACGATGACCTGAATTTGCGGGCGATTGCCCGCCATATAGGTCGCCGTGAAGTCCGCTGGTACGACGATGATGCCGCGGATGCGTGAAAGGACCAGGTCTTCCTCGAACTGTCGGCGGTCATGACCGCTGACCACCGAAAAATATCGGGATGCCCGGAAGCTTGCGGCGAGATCGCCGGTAAGCGGCGTTGTCTCCTCCATGACCACGCCGACCCGCGTCAACTTGGTATCAAGCGAAACGCCATAGCCGAACAGGAAGAGCAGGATTATCGGAAGCACGAAAGCGATCAGGATACTGCTCGGATCGCGCATGACCTGGAAACTCTCCTTGCGCACCAACGCAGCGAAGCGGCGGACGCGATCGCGCCGTGAGGAAGCCGTTGCCGTTGGGGACGGGGACATCATGCCGCCATCCTCTGCTCTGACGCCTGGACGAGGGCGATGAAGGCATCCTCCATGGTCGGATCGGGGTTTTCTGAATTGGCAACCCCGGCCTTCAATTCGTCAGGCGAGCCTAGCGCGATCGAGCGTCCGCGGTAGATCAGCGAAATGCGATCGCAATATTCGGCTTCGTCCATGAAATGTGTGGTGACGAGGACTGTGACACCCTTTTCGACGAGCGCATTGATATGGGTCCAGAATTCCCGCCGTGTGATGGGATCGACACCGGAGGTGGGCTCGTCGAGAAACAGCACCTCGGGCTCGTGCATCACCGCGCAGGCAAGGGCTAACCTCTGTTTCAGGCCAAGCGGCAGGTCCTTCGCCGACATGGATAGCCGAGAGCGAAAATCGAAGATCGATGTCATGAGGTCGACCCGCTCGCGTTTGTGCGTGCCACGCAGCCCATAGACTCCGGCGAAGAATTGCAGATTCTGCGAAACGCTGAGATCGCCGTAGAGCGAGAATTTCTGCGCCATGTAACCGAGACGATTGCGTGCCTCCGCGGTGTCGCGACGCAAGTCGAAACCCGCAATCCGGCCTTCGCCGTTCGTCGGCTTCAACAGGCCACAGAGCATCTTGAACGTTGTGGATTTGCCGGCGCCGTTCGGACCGAGCAGTCCGAAGATCTGACCGCGCGGGATGTCGAAGGTGATGTTGTCGGCCGCGGTGAAATCGCCGAAACGCTTGGTCAAGGCATGTGCCTCGATCACCGGTTTGTCGCCTTCGACGGCAAAGCTGCGCTGCGTCTCGGCCAGTTGCGAGCGTCCGCCGGGTCCGCCGCCAAGCATGTCGATGAATGCGTCCTCGAAACGCGGCTCTGCAGCCGTGACTTCGGCATCGCCGGCCGCCGAAAACCCGCTTTGTCTGTCCTTGACAGTAACAAGCCTTATTGCCTCTCCTTGAATGACGCCGTCGACCACGCCGTCTTCGTCAAGGAGTTTCGTCAGCATCTGGCGACGCCTGCCCGCAATGCCACTGATGCGAAAAACGCGGCCGGCGACCCGTGCGGTCAGTTCCTTCGGCTCGCCGGCAAAAAGCAACTTGCCTTCGCTGAGCAGGAACACGCGATCGCAGGCCTCGGCTTCGTCGAGATAGGCGGTCGACCAGACGACGCCGACACCTTCTTCCGTCAGGTTTTCGACCATGTTCCAGAGATCGCGCCGCGAAATGGGATCGACGCCGACACCGGGCTCGTCAAGAAGCAACAGCTTTGGTTTCTTAAGAAGCGCGCAGGCAAGGCCGAGCTTCTGCTTCATGCCGCCGGAAAGCTTGCCGGCGAGGCGCCCGGTAAAGCGTTTGAGGTCGGTAAAGGTAAGCAGCTCGTCGAAAGTAGCAGTTCTTTCCTGCCTCGGAAGCCCGCGCAGATCGGCATAGAGATCGAGATTTTCCTGAACCGACAGGTCCTCGTAGAGGCCGAAGCGCTGTGGCATATAGCCAATTCCTGCCTGGATCGCAGCGGCATCATTGCGCGTGTCGAAGCCAAGAACCTGCACTGTGCCACTTTCCGGCAGCATAAGCCCCGTCATCAGGCGGATGAGCGTCGTCTTGCCGGCGCCATCCGGGCCGACGAGGCCGGTTATCTCGCCGCCGCGGACCGCGCCGGTAATGGCATCAAGCGCCGGTTTTGCCGCGTCAAACCGTTTTGTGACCTCATCGAGCCGGACAAGGTCGCCGCTACCGCCGCTGTCGACCGCCTCGCTCATTTTTCCGCCGTTTGCAATGTCGGGAAGTGAAGGGTTACCGGCATGCCCTGGCGCAGGTCGGGTCCGGGCTTGTCAATGGTGACCCGCAGCCGATAGACGAGATCCGTGCGCAATTCGGGCGTCTCCACCGATTTCGGTGTGAATTCAGCAACAGGCGAAATGAATCCGATGGTGCCGTCATAAGCTTCGTCCGGCTTCGTGTCGGAGGTCACTTTGACCTTCATACCGGGGTGGATCCGGCCGAGATCCGGCTCGGCGACATAGCCGCGGACCCAGACAGGCTCGGTCAGCGATAGCACGAAGACTGGATCGGTCGGCGCCACGATCGCCCCTGGCTCCTGCACACGTGACAGGATCACACCGTCATTCGGTGCACGCAATTCGGTATCGCCGAGTGATGTGCGTGCTGTCGCGAGCGTAGCTTCGGCCGCTTTTAGCTGCGCATCCGCTGCGGCGATATCTTCGGCGCGGCTTCCCTCTTCCAGCAACTTCAGCGCCTGATTGGCCGAATCCACCCGTGCTGCCGCCATAGCCCGCGCCGCAGTCGCTTGATCCAGGGTGGCTTCGGATATGTTTCCGGAGGGCCGCAACTGCTTGGCGCGATCGTAGGCCAGATTGGCGTTTTCCAGATCGGCAAGCTGCTCTTGATAAGAGGCACGCGCCTGCGCGATTTCCGTCGGCCGCGCCCCGGCCTTGAGCTTGTCGAGCGTGGCGCGCAATGCCGCGGCATTGGCCTCGGCTGAGCGGACGGCATAATCATAGGGCTCCGCGTCGAGCCGGGCGAGCACCGTGCCGCGCTTTACGACGTCGCCCTCATCGACAAGAGCCTCACTCAGCTTGCCATTGACGCGAAATGCAAGCGAAACCTGGCGGATGTCGACATTGCCGTAGAGCACGAACTCCTTTTGCTCCTGCCATTTCCAGCCGAGTTTTGCCGGCGCGTCGGACCACCAGGCGGCTGCGCCCGCGGCTATGACGACAACGACGGCAATCGGAATGATCCTGTTCACGATATTTCTCCTTTCGCCGGCCCGAGGGCGGCGACAAGCCTGCGCGCATGCTGCTGCAATCTGACGATCTCCTTCTCACCGATCGCATCCCATTCCATCTGAGCGAGCACGGCCGCATTGGCCATTCTGAAAACCATGAGACTGCCAACGAAAGATAGGCAACGTAGGCGCACATTTTCCGATGCGGGATCATCGGCGATGACCGCCCCGATCAGTCGTCGCCCAAGGGCAATCATCGGTCCCATGATACCGGAATAGACCCGTTCGAATGCCGCGGTCGGTTCCATCTGCTCGCGAATGATGAAACGCGCCCACGCTTCGGATTTCTTGCTGACGAACAGGACGACCATCGTCTCGACGATCTCGTTCAGAAAGAGCCGCGCCTGGGCTTCGCCGAGCGGCATACCCGTTCTGTCGAGCGTCGCGATTTGCTCGGCAATTCTTTGCCGCATGCCGCCGACATGCTGACTGATCATGTCGGCGAGATATTCCGCCGTGGCGATATAGAGCCCTTCCTTACTCCCGAAATAATAGGGGATCGCCTGAAGGTTCACGCCAGCCGCGTTGGTGATCTTGCGCGTCGAGGCACCGTCGAAGCCGTATCGACCGAAAACGTCGAGGGCATTTTCAAGCAGTTTCTCACGCGTGATGTCGCTGCGCGCAGCCTCGGGTTTTGTATCTTTCCTTTGTCTCATATTCCCATAATGAGCCAATTTTGAAATAAGTCAATCGATTGACTGAAATTGGCGCAAGCTTCTGGGCTCGGCTGCTTTCGGTTCGCAGCACCAGCAGTCTCCATGTTGAGCAGGATCGTTGCTACGCCGTGGATCTGTCGGCAGATCCCGTTGCTACGCCGTGGATCTCTCGGCAGACCCCGTTGCGCATGCCCATGAGTCCAAAGGCAGAAATATTGGATTAGCAATTGCAGAAATGGACGCTGCGGCAAATTTCGGGATGCGTGGCTAACGACACGTCCCGGTTAATCTTTTAGAAAATAAGCATAATCGCAGTGCAGTTAAGACAGAAATGCAGGACAAATCTACAACTAGTCAACCTTCAGGGGGACGTCTCATGGAACCTAACCGACCCACAACAATACAGATCAGCGCCCCTCAACATGCCGCGAATAATCCATATCGCGTCATTGAGCGCGAAGAGGTGCTTGCCGAAGCATTCCGCGAATTCGTGCTGACGGCAGTCGCTGCAGGTTGGAAGGAATCGGAGGTCGCTTTGACCTTGGCCGATATCGCAGATGACTACGTTATGGCGCTCGCTCGAAGAGTTGCAGCAAATTAGTATTGAGTTCCATCTGCGTTCGTCCGTGGTATCCGCAAGATGGCTGCTAACAACTCTTCATCCAGCCGGCCGGCAAGTCGATTAAGATGAGATGGCTTGCCGGCCGTGCACATGGCGCAGTAAAAATCGGATTCCGTCGCGTCATCATCCATCGAGTTCGCAGGAAAAGCCCTGCGCACTTGCCGATAGGGTCAACTCCGCCGAGCGCGAAAATCAACATTTCCGTAGTGACGGTCGCCCATGCCTGCTAACCTTTGCTCATGGCCATCAAAGGTGATTTATCCCGCTCTCCGATTGCGATCCCTGAGAGTTTTTGGCATGTCGCCTACAATGCCGATCATTACCCGGGTGCTCCTGGGTTGACGGGCGTACAAGGTGGAGCGAACTGCCAACAATATGCCTACTCGATCCTCCGGCATTTCGGGTTCAGCATCCCAGATTTTCGATCAAGTGACCTGTGGGCCGATCAAACATTCACACGCGTTTCGCCTGTGATGGTGCCTCTCGGACTGATACTTGTTCACAGCAAGCCAACAAGCTTTGGAGCGCATGTCGGCCTTTGCCTCGGGGGAGGGCTGATCCTTCATCTTTCTCGCCGCATCGGTGTGCCCGCCATCGAAAGACTGGCAGAGCTTCGGGATCGGGACGAATACCGCCATCTGATCGGAATTAAGGTTCTGTTTGATCGACGGCAGGGAGCCTGATTTCCTGGGCTGAAGCGAAGAACTATGCGGATGAAGCTATTGTACGACCTTCAATTTGATCAAATTGTCGAACGTCTTCCGGTTGATTTCGAGGTCTTGCGCCGTGACGCCGCTTCCGAAGGCCGGCGATTTATTGAACGACTGCATGATGAATGGCAGAGTGGCGAGCAGCGCTTCAATCAGGCGCACGAGGTTCTACTGGCCGTCAGGGTAGACCGCGGCTTGGCGGGAGTTGGAGGCATGACGGTCGATCCTGATTTGCCATCCGCCATGCGCATGCGGCGCTTCTTCATACGTCCGGCCTATCGTCGTTGTGGCCTGGGACGACAACTGGCAGCGGCGATCCTGAACCGGACAATCCCGAAGGGCACTATTGTTACGGTGAATGCGGACAATGCCGACGCGGCCGCGTTTTGGGAGGCTCTGGGTTTTCGACGCGACCCCCAGCTTGGCCACTCCCATTGGCTCCCTTGGGAGCGTGGGTCTCATGTGCTCCTGACCTGAGCTAAGTCAGCAAAGCTTGGATTATGATCGCCACAAAGAACGCGAGGATAACGGCTGCAGCCATCATGGTGACTTGGCGATTGGCTCGTTGAAGGACGCGAGATTGTCGCCCCTGTTTCATGCGAAGGCGACGCCCTCGGACAGGGCCCGTATTCGAACGGATTTGCTCTTTTTTCCCGGACATATCTGCCTCCCTGCAGATGCGAGCTGTTTGAATATAGCAGCCGATATTCAGGAGGCCAAAGTTTCGCGCACTCCGCCGGAGGAACGGTGCCAGCTTATCGCGCCCCGGCCGAGGAGGGGGTATTTTTCCATCTACTTGTGTTTGCCGCCACCGTGTCCTTTTCCAGAGGAGGCGCTAGATCGATTGCCTGTGATGGTTGCGTCCGCCGGTGCAGAATTGTCCTCTATCAATGAGTTCGCTTGATACCCCTGCACGTTTGCTTTCTGTAGGCCAGGATTACCTTCAACGGCGGCGCAGCTATAGGAGGTGGAAACGCCGTGCCTGATGAGAGTGTCGCTGCCGGCGCCGTTGTGGACGAAGACAATGTCGTGTCCGACGAGTCGCGCCGTCTTCTTGGTGAGTTTCTCCTTTTTCATTTGAAAGAAAGTGCCGTCGACTTCAATGATTTGCTTCTGCCACATCACGCGAACGTGCGGGTTTCCATTGCACTCCTGAAAGGCGTAGGCAGTGTCGCAGGCGAGGCCGGTAATAACAAACAAAGTTGCTACGAGGCGCACTTTCGGTCCCTCCGTATTTTTTACTTCAAGGACAATAAATTATGCTTGACGTTTATTAAATTATGAAGCTAACGCGCGGTAAAGTAGCCTACGGTGATTAGTCCAAAGAGGCTCCATAAGGACTGCTGTATAAGGGCTAAGGCGTTGTGTTTCCGACGCTCCGCTTGCGCGAAGTCGTCGACGAATTCAAAGCGAAACTGGGCGCTATCGACCCTCCTCGCAGGATCTGTCTAATGCGAAGAAATTTGGCGGGAAGGCAGGGGATGCGCCGGCTTGCACTGGGCAGTGACCCGTTATTCGGGTCGACCCAGCCGGTTCTCGTCATCGATCAGGGTCAGCCGCGCCGAAGCACTCGCGCCCCAGGTCCAAAGGACGAGATTCATGTCGTCCGCCGTTGCACCGGGGGCAAAACTCCTGACGAGCAGACCTTGATAGCCAGCGGCGGCTAGCCGCCGGGCAAAGCGCTGAGTTCTCGCCTCGCCGGTCGCCTTCATCTGGTCGCGCCACGTTGGGTCGGCAATTGCATCTGCATCCATCCCTTCCGCCTGCAGGGCATCTTCGTCGCGACTATTGAAGACCTTCTCTAACGCGGCGTCGTATGAGACGAGTGTCGTCGGTTGCAAACTGCCGACCTGATTGGCTTCGCGTAGCGCCGTCAGGACCGACAGCGATGTATAGAGCGCCGGCATTCCTTTCGGATTGAACCGACCGCCATAGAGTTCAGCTCCGCGGCCCGAGAGCGGTTGGCGCGCATAGATCGGGTTCAGCGCCCGGTAGAGCTTTCCTTCATAGCGCATCGAGCGGGACTATGCGTGAACGCCGGCGTCGATTGCGTCGATATAGTCGAGCACTTCATCGCCACGTCCGTCGCGCACCAACTGCATGGCCGTCTGGCCAGAAAATCCGGGCAGTGGCTCGGAGCGATACCAGGCATAGGCCATCAGGGCCGAGCCGAAACGCGGTTCGACCTTGTTGACGACCTCGATCATTTCGCGCAAGCGCCGCTGCGTCTTATCAGAGCGGATCCGGTCCTTGCGCTGGATCGCATCCTTGCCGAGGCCGGCTGTACGAGCGATTTCCTCGCTGGTCGTGCGGAAGGCATCCGCGATCTTCCGTGGTGCGAACAACCCGTCATCCGCATATTGGGCGAGACCCATTTCTCTCACCTCCAATTCGAAATGCCAATTATTATGACGTTATATAGCGTCAAAATTGGCGGCATTCAAGCCGATGGAGTGACGCGGCGCATATTCGGGCGAGTTTTGCCTCGCATGACACTCGGGCGCGGCTGGAGCTCAGCCGCGCCCGAGTGGCTTTCTGTCCGGATCAGGCGATATCGAAACGATCCGCGTCCATCACCTTCGTCCAGGCCGCCACGAAGTCGCGCACGAACTTCTCTTGCGTGTCGCTCTGGCCATAGACCTCTGCAAGTGCCCGAAGCTGGGAGTTCGAACCGAATACGAGGTCGACGCGGGTGCCGGTCCACTTGATATCGTCCGTTCCGCGGTCGCGTCCCTCGAAGACATATTTCGAGTCCGCCGAAGCCTTCCATACCGTGCTCATGTCGAGCAGGTTGACGAAGAAATCGTTGGTGAGCGTTTCAGGACGCTTGGTGAAAACACCGTGCTGGGATTGTCCAGCATTGGCGTTCAACACGCGCAGGCCACCGACCAGGACGGTCATCTCCGGCGCGGTCAGCGTCAGAAGCTGCGCCTTGTCGATCAGCAACTCCTCGGGCGAAATGGAGTATTCGCCCTTCTGATAGTTGCGGAATCCGTCGGCGATCGGTTCCAGAACGGCAAAGGAGCTCACATCGGTCTGCTCCTGCGTCGCGTCGGTGCGGCCCGGCGTGAAGGGAACTTCGATGTCATGACCGGCATTCTTGGCGGCCTTTTCGACGGCGGCTGCGCCACCAAGGACGATCAGGTCCGCGAGCGATACCTTCTTGCCACCCGACTGGCCGTCGTTAAACGCCTTCTGGATGCCTTCGAGCGTCTCGAGGACGGTCGCGAGCTGGGCCGGCTGGTTGACCTCCCAATCCTTCTGCGGCGAAAGACGAATGCGCGCGCCGTTCGCTCCACCGCGCTTGTCGGAACCGCGGAAGGTCGCGGCCGAAGCCCAGGCGGTCGTAACCAGTTGCGAGATGGAAAGGCCCGATGCGAGGATCTTGTCTTTGAGGCCGGCGATGTCCTTCGCGTCGATCAGGTGATGATCGACGGCAGGAATGGGATCCTGCCAGATCAGCTCCTCGGACGGAACTTCCGGACCGAGATAACGCACACGAGGGCCCATGTCGCGGTGGGTCAGCTTGAACCACGCGCGGGCAAAGGCATCCGCGAACTGATCCGGATTTTCAAAGAAGCGGCGCGAGATCTTTTCGTAGGCCGGGTCGAAGCGCAAGGCGAGGTCAGTGGTCAGCATGGCGGGTGCATGACGCTTGGACTTATCGTGCGCGTCCGGGATGGTACCGGCACCAGCACCGTGCTTCGGGGTCCACTGGTGTGCACCAGCCGGGCTCTTCGTCAGTTCCCATTCATAGCCGAACAGGTTCCAGAAGAAGTTGTTGCTCCATTTCGTCGGTGTCGTGGTCCAGGTAACTTCCAGGCCGCTGCTGATCGTATGACCGCCCTTGCCCGTTTCGAAGCTGCTCTTCCAGCCGAAGCCCTGTTCTTCGATGCCGGCACCTTCCGGCTCCGCACCGACGTGGGCGGCATCGCCGGCGCCGTGGGTCTTGCCGAAGGTATGTCCGCCTGCAATGAGGGCGACCGTCTCTTCGTCATTCATGGCCATGCGCGCGAAAGTCTCGCGGATGTCCTTGGCGGCGGCAAGCGGATCGGGATTGCCGTTCGGGCCTTCCGGATTGACGTAGATCAAGCCCATCTGCACGGCGGCAAGCGGGGTTTCGAGGTCGCGTTCACCGGAGTAGCGCTTGTCGGCAAGCCATGTGTCCTCGGCGCCCCAGTAGACGTCTTCTTCGGGCTCCCAGACGTCCGGACGACCGCCGGCAAATCCGAATGTTTTGAAGCCCATCGATTCCAGGGCAACGTTGCCGGTGAGGATCATCAGGTCGGCCCAGGAGATTCTGTTGCCGTATTTCTGCTTGATCGGCCAAAGCAACCGGCGCGCCTTGTCGAGGTTTACGTTATCAGGCCAACTGTTGAGCGGCGCGAAACGCTGCTGACCGGCTCCCGCGCCGCCGCGGCCGTCGCCGGTGCGGTAGGTGCCGGCACTGTGCCAGGCCATGCGGATGAAAAGCGGACCGTAATGGCCAAAGTCGGCGGGCCACCAATCCTGCGAATCCGTCATCAGGGCATGGAGGTCCTGTTTGACGGCGTTAAGGTCGAGCTTCTTGAATTCCTCGGCATAATTGAATGCCGGGCCTAGAGGATTCGACAGCGCAGAGTTCTGGTGGAGAATTTTCAGGTTCAACTGGTTCGGCCACCAGTCCCGGTTTGATCTGCCGCCATGGGCCGTGTGGGTGTGCACCACCGGACATTTGCCGGCTGTATCGGCTTTCGTATCCATATTTCTCTCCCTCGTGATTACTTGAATTGAGCCGTCCAGAGGGCATCATCGTGGATCCTCTGAAAAGCAGTCCGGTTTCATGTTCGGCACGGTCACGAAGTGCCAGACACATGAAATGTCCTTTTTATTTGCAAGCAGACCGTCCCGACAGCGAGCTTGGGACGCACCGGTGTTTCCGGACAGTCTGGACGTCAACGAGCTGCACATCGTCCGTGGCCATTTTATGAGCCAGGCGTGACAATGGCTACACCTCATCGGCGCTTTACGGACTATAGCCAAGCAGTTCCATTAATTTAAGTTGGATTTACTGATTGCGGCGATAAGGTAGGGTTATGACGAATTTGACACTCAAGCAGCTTCGCTATTTCGAGGCGCTGGCACGACAAGGTCACTTCGGGCGCGCGGCAGATGTCTGCGCGATCTCCCAGCCTGCCTTGTCGATGCAGATCAAGGAACTGGAAGAATCGCTGGGCACAGAGCTCTTCGAAAGAGGCGCACGCCAGGTTCGGTTGACCAGTTTCGGGGAAGCGTTTGTACTGCGCGTCCGCGATATCCTTCGCTCGGTCGATGAGCTCGCAGATATGGCGCGTGCCTCGCAGAATCGGCTCGTTGGGCGGTTGCGCCTGGGGATCATTCCGACGATCGCGCCCTATCTGCTGCCGGCAATCATCGGCAATTTGACGCGCATGCATGACGGGCTCGACATTCACGTCCGCGAGACGCAGACCTCGAAGCTGGTGCAGGAACTGGCGGAGGGCCGGCTTGATGCGGCAATCGTTGCGTTGCCCGTATCCGAACCCTCGTTGACCGAGATCACGCTGTTTTCGGAAAATTTCGTGTTGGTTCGGCCGAGCGAGGATGAAGGCAAGCCGGTACCCAATCGCGAAGCGCTGCGCGAGATGAGGCTGCTTCTGCTGGAAGAGGGCCATTGTTTTCGCGATCAGGCCTTGTCGTTCTGTAATCTGTCTTCGGCAGTGCCGCGGGAGCTGATGGATGGCAGCTCTCTGTCCACGCTGGTCCAAATGGTCAGCGCCGGCATTGGTGTCACCCTGATCCCGGAAATGGCAGTAGCGGTGGAGACGCGTTCGGCGCCCGTGTCCATCGCCCATTTTCATAATGTTGAACCATCGCGAACGATCGGCATGATCTGGCGAAAGACCAGCCCCCTGACCAAACAGTTCCTCGAGATATCCGAAGTCGTTCGCCAATCAGCCGAGGCGATGCGCGAGCGGCACAAGTCGCTTTCGCGGCCGCACGATCCAGGATTGAGCACTCGCATGCCGGCCGTTGACAGCCGTACAGCCAATGACGCATCGCCAATCGGTTCATCCCGGTGATGACTGAGCGCATGAAGCTTTGCTTTGGCTCATATCAAACTTGAATTGTGATGTTCAGGGATCATCTACGCGTCGACATTGCGATGAAGCACGCGACGGTAATCAGCAGCGTGCCAATGAGCCGGGCGGGGTCTGCGCAGCGGCCATGCCGCCAGAAAAATTGACACCGTTAAAAGCATTCAAGAATGATATTGCCGAACACTCTCGATTGTTTGCAACAAATGCGTGTGAAAATTTATGGTAGTATTTACAAAGCCTTGGCAGTTGAAGACAACCCTAAATCCATGTAGAATTTAATGTCTTAAAAATAGAGAAAGCGGTCCAATGAGCGGCCGATTTGTCAAATTCGCGGAAGTCCTCGGTATTTCTGCAGGATTATCTGTAACCTTTTCAGATCTGGCCTCGGCTGGCTGTTGGTCAGCTTTGAAAAGCCCGGAATGGCAGCAAGTCAGTTCAATAATTGCGAGTGCGAAGCTATGCGAGCAGATGCCTTCGGGACCAAATCGCACCCGGAGGCTTGAGGTAACGGCCGTTGATTTCTGTACAGCTCCAAGTGGTGTTTCTGTCACCGCAAACGTGTCTCTCACTTGCGGATCGAGTTCAGATTCCTTTCTCCAGTTATCACCATTGGACGGCAAGGTTGTGGCGACGGTGACACTGGATATTGGTGCATGCAAAGTAACGGATTCGACCATAAATATTAGTGGTCAAGCTGGCGAAATCTTATCCAAACTGCCTCAGACGCAGGAATTCCTGCGCACGTGGGCGCAAATACGCCTTTCGAACTTGTGCGGAATGCAATGATCCGCCCCGTCCTATTCGCTCTGGCGGAAGTTGCGGATACGGTCGAATAAGACAGCAAGCACGATCGAGCCGCCGATGAAGGTGCCCTGCCAGAAGGCATTGATGCCAAGCAGGCCGAGACTATTGCGGATCACTTCGATCAAGGCCGCACCGATCAGTGCGCCGAACGCCGTGCCGACGCCTCCGGCAAGATTGGCGCCGCCGATAACAGTTGCGGCAATGACCTGCAGTTCCATCCCTGCGCCTATATTCGTGGTGACGGCACCGAGCCAGCCGGTTTGAATAATGCCAGCGACGCCGGCAGACAGAGCCGAAAGGATATAGACCGCAACCTTGATCTTTCGCACCGGAACGCCGGTCAGCGTTGCGGCATGCTCGTTGCCGCCGATGGCAAAGACGTAGCGGCCAAATCTGGTCCATCGCAACACAAAGCCGGTCAGAAGCGCTAGCGCGATCATGTAAAGCACCGGATTTGCAATGCCGAACAGCCAGGCGCCACCGCCAAGTGCAAGGAGCTTGTCGTGATCCGGTCCGAATTGAAAGACGACTGTGTTATTGGACGCGACCATCGCCAGGCTGCGGGCGATCGACAACATACCGAGCGTGACGACGAACGGTGGAAAACCGAGATAGGCGATCAGGACTCCGTTGAAGGCGCCCACGATGAGGGCTGTGCCGATCGAAGCGGCAATGCCCGTGCCGATCCCGTAACCGGCATGCATGACGACTGCGAGCACCATGCTGCAAAGGCAAAGCACGGAGCCGACGGATAAGTCGATACCACCGGTGATGATGACGAGCGTCATTCCAAGCGCGATGATCGCCACGAAGGTGACATTGCGGGTGATATTGTAGAGGTTGGTGGATGTTGCGAACGAACTCGTGGCGAATGAGAGGAAAATACAGGCAAGGATGACGGCAATCAGCACCCAGAATGTCTGGCTGCCGAATATTGCAGCGAGCCAACTCCGCTGCTTGCGTGCGATCGTTTGATCAAGAGTAATTGCCATGCGACCTCGCTTGCTTTCGATACCGGCACGGCCTTCGATTATACTTGTTCGATCGCGCCGGTGATGAGCCCTGTGACTTCTTCGGGGGAACTTGCCCCGATCTGCTTGTCGGCAACTTTCCGTCCGCGCCGCATCACAATCACCCGGTCGGCCACGGAAAAGACATCCGGCATGCGATGACTGATCAGGATGACGGCAATGCCACGATCTCGAAGTTGGCGGATCAAAGCCAGCACTTCGGCCACTTGGCGAACGGAAATCGCGGCGGTTGGTTCATCCATGAGCACGAGCTTTGCTTCCGCCAGCATCGTGCGGGCGATCGCGACGGCCTGCCGCTGGCCGCCTGACATCTGTTTCACGAGGTCACGCGGACGCGTCTCGGACTTCAGCTCCTTGAAAATCTCGCCGGCGCGCTTGTACATCGCCTTATAGTCGAGGATCCGCAAGGGGCCGAGGCCGAGGCGAAGCTCGCGCCCCAGGAAGACGTTTGCTGCAGCCGTCAGATTGTTGCAGAGAGCCAGATCCTGATGGACGATCTCGATGCCGCGCTGGCGTGCTTCTACCGGCCGATGCAAGACGAGATCCTCCCCATCGAGGCTCATCGTGCCGTGGCTCGGCCGAAAGTTGCCGGCAATCATCTTGACCAGCGTTGATTTGCCCGCGCCGTTGTCGCCCATCAACCCGACGACCTCTCCCGCTTCCAACGAGAACGAAACATCGTTTACCGCCTGGATGGCGCCGAAATGTTTTGAGATGTTGGCGAGCTCAAGAACTGCCACCGGCCCTCTAGCCTCCCAAAGCCGCAGGCTCGCCCTTTCCGAATATATTCGTTTCGATTTGAGCTGCGATTTTGCCCGCCGGTCTCCTCCCTGCGAGCATCAACAATATTTACTCAGAACCGCGCGAAATCGTCAATCGAATGTCACTAATTTACCGTCTTCCCTACAATTATTCGTTTGTAGTACAATTCCGTTGACGCGCGAAGGTATCCTTACATTAGCTGTTGCCGGAGGAGAGCATGTTAATCCTTGTCACCGGCGCAACGGGCAAGGTTGGGCAGCATTTTATTGCCGGAGTGCTTGGCGATCCACGATTTTCAAAGGCGCGCATACGCGCGCTTTGCCATAATCGGTTGTGTCCTGAGACAGAGCGGGTCGAGGTCACACAAGGCTCGATTGCCGACCGGGAAACCGTCGCCAGGACGCTTACGGGTGTCACCCATGTCGTGCATCTCGCCACATGCAAGGAAACGCCTGCCGATGTGATGGACGTGACGGTAAAGGGACTTTTCTGGCTGCTCGAGGCTTTCCGCACCAGTCCCACGGCACGACAGTTCATCCTTATCGGCGGCGACGCCGGTATTGGTCATTTCTATTATCGTCACGAGACACCCATTACCGAAGCCACACCGCATCGGGCTTATCCGGGATGCTATGCGCTTTCGAAGGTCTTGGAAGAAGTGATGCTGGAGCAATTCGGCATTCAATACAGCTCAACGGCTGCTGCCTGCGAGCGCCTTGGATCATGGAAAAAGACGATTTCAGATTCTCGCTTTCATTCGGCGATGACGTCTTCGGCGGACCCGACTGGAAGACGCTTGTTCCGCAGGCCGACGCTGAGCGCTACGCAAGGGACGGCACAGTGCCGCTGCTACGCGACGCGGATGGGCGCCCGCTGAAGCGCAATTTTGTCCATGTCGAAGACCTTGTCTCAGCCATGCTTTCGGCCATCGACAATCCGCGCGCTAAGGGCCAGCTTTTCAACATCTGCATGGATCGTCCGGTCGACTATGGCGAGGTCGCCGCCTATCTCGCGCGTACCCGGGGTCTCGGTTCCATCGATATAGGCAGCCAGTTCCATTCGAACTGGATGGACAACAGCAAGGCTAAGTACCTGCTCAATTGGAGCCCCATCTACGATCTGGAAATGCTTATCGACTCGGCCTGGGGATACGAGCGTTCGGAAGGGGAAGCTCGCATCATCTGGTATCCGGGTTGATCACGGGGCGGGCAGTGGTGCCCGCCTTTTCAAAGGGGAGGAAGCTATGAGGAAGGCATTGTTGCTTACAGTCGCGGTATTGGCGCTAACGGCCGGACAAGCCTTGGCGGCCAAGAAACAGCTTGTCATCGTCGTGAAGGGCTTGGACAACCCGTTCTTCGAAGCAATCAACCAGGGTTGCCAGAAGTGGAACAAGGAGAATGCGAACTCCGAATATGAGTGCTTCTACACTGGTCCGGCCTCGACATCGGATGAAGCCGGCGAAGCGCAGATCGTGCAGGACGTGCTCGGCAAGGCCGAAACCGCAGCGATCGCTATTTCGCCCTCGAACGCCAAATTGATTGCCCAGACCCTGAAGACGGCCAGCCCTAAGGTGCCGGTCATGACGCTCGATGCCGATCTTGCGGCCGAGGACGCAGCGTTGCGCAAAACCTATCTTGGGACGGACAACTATCTGATGGGTGCGCGCATTGGCGAATACATCAAGAAGGCCAAACCGAACGGCGGCAAGATCTGCACGATCGAAGGCAATCCTGGCGCCGACAACATCCTTCGTCGTGCTCAAGGTATGCGCGACACGCTAACGGGGAAAAAAGGCCTTACTGCGCTGAAGGGTGAGGGCGGCTGGACGGAAGTCGCAGGTTGCCCCGTCTTCACCAATGACGACGGCGCCAAGGGCGTTCAAGCGATGACCGATATCCTGGCTGCAAATCCAAGCCTCGACGCTTTTGGCATTATGGGAGGCTGGCCGCTGTTCGGCGCTCCGCAACCCTATCGCGATCTGTTCAAGCCGATGGCCGACAAAATCGGCAAGAACGAGTTCGTGATCGGCGCTGCGGATACGATCGGCGACGAAGTGGCGATTGCCAAGGAAGGCTTGGTGACGGCGCTCGTCGGCCAACGGCCGTTCGAGATGGGCTACAAGGCGCCGTCCGTGATGATGGACCTGATCGCCGGCAAGACGGTCGAAGATCCGGTCTTCACCGGGCTCGACGAATGTACAAAAGATACCGTCGACACCTGCATTCAGAAGTAAAAACTGCAACCGGAGCATGCCTTCTTAGCATGCTTCGGTTGACATCGCGTCGCGTAGCGATCGTGACAGTCAGCTACGGCGAGGCTTAAACGTTTATGTGGTTTTCCAGCTTCGGCACGCTTATGAGCATCGACCCAAGCCACGATGTCGAGTGGGATTGCCTGCATCGGTGCCGGGCAAGAAGTTTGGAGCATAGGGGCGGCTTCGAAAGGGGAGCCGCCGGATGTCAGGGGAACCACGTTAAATGCCGCTGCATGTTTGCTTTTCAGCGGAAGTGATGGCCGCCTACTTGGCGCAATATCCATCGTCGTCGCAGCGTGAAAGGGGGCTCTGAGGCATCCTTGACCATTACTAATGACTTTTGAATTTTAGCACAAGCTGATACTATCGCGACCCGGGTCCTGTACTACGAGGCTCAACATGCGGCGTGGTGTGATATCTGGTGTCTGTTTGGCATGCGCCGCGACCTTTCTTTTGGCGGGCTTTGTTCTTGCCGACGAAGATGACATGAGAACGGGTGAACGGCTTGCCGCGTTGTTACGCGCCAGCCGGACTGTCATTTCGGGTTATCAAAAGCTTATCAACGACGAATCCCTCGGAGAAAAGGACCTCACGGGTCAACGCGTCGTCAACGAAGCGCTACAGATCTTTGCCCAGCGCAAGGGCGATTCCATATCGGATCAAAATTACAATCCTTTCGACAAGCAATTGTTCGACGCGCAGGTCGCGGCGATAAAGGAAGTTGTCGACGAACATCAAAGCATGATCGATATGAAAGGAGTGGGCTTTAAGGGCTTCATTCCCTCGACTTTTGCTCGGTTGGTCAATGAACGTTTCGGGGAAAAGGTCGGCGACAAGGCGAAGATGAAGGTGACTGCGCCGGAGGAGCTCATCCGCAATCGCAAGGCGCGCCCGGATCAGTGGGAGCAGCATGTGATCGAGAGCAATTTTCTATCTCCCGATTGGCCGAAAGGCAAACCCTTTACCGAGGAGGTTGAGGTGAACGGCCGTCAATCTTTTCGCATGCTAATCCCTGAATACTACTCGGCATCCTGCCTGACGTGTCACGGCGGACCTAAAGGCGAGGTTGATGTAACAGGCTACCCGAAGGAGGGTAAAGCTGAAGGCGAGTTAGCCGGCGCGATCAGCATTACGCTGTTTAAATGAGCGCCTTTGTCACCATTCCAATGCGGATCGGCCGCTTGACCGATCGAAAGATTCCGCTTCGCCTTATCTGTCTTTCGGCCGCGCTTTTGGTCGCGTTGCTCCTCAGCGTCGCCTTTATGGCGCATGACCTGCGTGAAAATCAGCGGCGCGTTGAGGAGGCGAATGCGCGCTTCCATATGTTCGACGATGCTGCCAAGGCGCATCGCCATTTTGGCGAGGTTCGCTATTGGCTAACGGATCTATCGGTCAGCCTGTTGACGCTTTCGGAACGGCGCGCGCAAGAAGCCCGCAAAGCTCTCGAACAAGACCTCGTTCGCATCAAGGTCTTCGCACCCGATGAAGCCAACACAATACAAAAGGGTTCGGATGCCTACTTTGAAAAAGCAATGCAGGCCGTTGATGCCTACACAAACGACAACAGGGTCATAGGAAACACGCGACTGGCGGCTGCCAGAGGCTATAGCGACCAAATCGATTCCGTGCTCATGTCCCTTGAGCAGCGTCTCGAGAACGAAGCTGATCTGGCGCGTGACGCAGCCGACGCAACGGCGCGCAACACCTATTTGCGTGCTCTGATCGCAGCCAGCGTGACGACGCTGGCCTGCATTCTGATGACCTGGCTGGTGCTCCGCTCTATCCTTGTGCCGCTTGGCCGGATCGACAGGGCGATGACCCAACTGACGAGGGGAGAGGAGGACGTCGAACTGCCGCCAGAAGGCAACGATGAATTCGGGAAACTTTCAAAGACGCTGCGGTTGCTGCGTGACAGCCAGGCAGAGCGTCGCGAGCTTGAAGCCGCCGCCGAGCGCCAGCGCAACACCGTGATGACGGCGATCGAAACCATCCCCGATGGCTTCGCATTCTTTGACGCGAACGATCGGCTGGTTCTGGTCAACCAACGCTATCTTCAACTGTTTCCCGGCACTGCCGACCTAATGACGCCGGGAAGAGCCTTTGAAGATATCGTTCGAGCGCAGGCAGAACGCGGCACGACTGATATTGGAAGCGGCGGCATAGAAAATTGGATCGCCGAGGCCATGCAGCGTCACCGCGAGCCCCGCGGCATGATCGAGCGGCAATTCGCCAATGGAACATGGCTGCGCATTGCCAAGCGAAAGACGCCGGAGGGCGGCACCGTGGCGGTCTACACGGATATATCGGATCTGAAGAACCGACAGGGGGAGCTGGAGGAGGCAAAGCGTGGCGCGGAGGTCGCCAGTGAAGAGAAGAGCCGTTTCCTGGCTTCCATGAGCCACGAGCTGCGCACTCCTCTGAATGCGATCATCGGATATAGCGAAATGCTCATCGAGGATGCCAGCGATCTCGGGCAAACCGAGTTTATCGCGGATCTCAATAAAATCATGGGCTCGGGACGCCACCTCCTGGCGCTTATCAATGACGTTCTTGATCTCTCTAAGATCGAGGCGGGCAAGATGGAGCTTTACGTTGAGCGCCTCAGTCTAAGACAGCTCCTTGCCGATGTTCAAAATACCGTCGCGCCGCTGATCGCCAAAAAGGGCAACCGTCTGCTGGTGAGTGCCTCCGTGGAGCAGGACCAGATCGAGACCGATAAGACCAAGTTGCGGCAAAACCTGTTCAATCTTCTCTCGAATGCCGCCAAATTTACGGAGAACGGCGAGATCAAGCTTTCGGTGCGGCGTTATGAGGACGAAGTGGGCGAATGGCTCGAATTTGCCGTCAGTGACAGCGGAATCGGTATGACGAAGGAACAGCAGAAAAAGCTATTTCATGCATTCGTACAGGTGGATTCGTCGACGACGCGGAATTACGGCGGGACCGGCCTTGGTCTGACCATCACGCAGCATTTCGTGAAGATGATGGGCGGCACTATTACGGTCGACAGTGAGTTCGGAAAGGGTTCGACCTTTCGTTTCACAATTCCTGCGATCATCAGAACAGATATTGTTGAGGAAAATGCATCGGAAGGCGAAGCCCTTGAAGATGCGGGCGCGCGTCCAACAGTTCTCGTGGTCGATGATGAGGCGCGGGCTCGCAAATTCGTCTCCGACGCTGTTCGCGGCGCAGGTTTTGCCGTGATCGAGGCGAGGGGTGGGGAAGAGGGCTTGGCAAAAATCCGCAAATTGCATCCGGACGCCATCGTTCTTGACGTGATCATGCCTGGCCAAGACGGTTGGTCCGTCCTGCGCGAAATCAAGTCGGACGAGGCAATCTGCGATATTCCCGTCATCCTCGCGACAGTCGTGGCCGATCGCGAGATGGGCCTGGCGTTCGGTGCTGTTGACCATTTGATCAAGCCGATTGATCCCCAACAACTCGTCGATACTCTGAACGCAGTTGCCGGTGAAGCACGTCATGATGTGCTGATCGTCGACGATGATCCTGCGACGCGCGATCTTTTTCGCCGGGTCCTCGTCCGCGAGGGTTGGAGGGTTCGGGAGGCGGCTGACGGTCATCATGGTCTTAAGCAACTTGAGGCCGGACGGCCGACGATTATGGTTCTCGACCTGATGATGCCGAACATGGATGGCTTCACGCTTCTTCAGGTGGTTGGGGACAGGCACGACTTCGCAGATATTCCGGTCGTTATCGTCACGTCGAAAGACTTGACCCGCGAAGAGCTGGATTGGTTGGGTGTTCGGGCCAAGGAAGTGGTCAGAAAGGGAACCAAAGGTCGCACGGATCTGATTGCAGCTTTAAAGCGGCATCTTCCGCAAAAGGAAGAGGCTTGAGGAGAGAGGTTGGCATGGTCAAAATTCTTCTCGTCGAGGACAATGAGATGAACCGTGATATGCTCTCCCGCCGCTTGGAGAAACGCGGTTACGAAGTTGTCAGCGCAAGCGACGGGCTCGCCGGTGTCGAGGCTGCCATGACCGAGCGACCGGACTTGGTTTTGATGGATATGAGCCTTCCTGTCATTGACGGCTGGGAAGCGACAAAGCGGATCAAAAAAAATCCTCTCACCGCTGCCATACCTGTGATCGCACTTACTGCCCATGCCATGGCCGGCGATCGGGAAAAGGCAATCGAGGTCGGTTGTGACGACTACGATACCAAACCGATCGAACTGCCGGGTCTGCTCGACAAGATCGCGCGTCTGACCGGAGGGTAGCGATAATGGCTCAATCTCGCGACATCGGGCATCGCATGTATATCGCCAAAATCGCCCAAAACATCGTGGATCCGGCCCAGGCCATTCTAGGTTATCAGGAACTGATCACGGAGGAGGTGCGTGAAGCGGGACCCCGTGATGCTTTGCCCGACCTTGAAAGGATATTGAGCGCCGCGCGGGAGCTGAATGCATTGATCAAGCGGCTCCTCGACATTGAAACGCCTGAGAGTGGGAATGCCCCCTCGGTCGATAAACTTTTGCGGCACGATCTCAGAACGCCCATGAATGCCATTCTCGGTTATTCCGAGATGTTGATCGAGGACTTCACCGACATTTTGCCGAAGCGGTTGCTGGAGGATGTGTCGAAGGTCATTCGCGAAAGCCGCAATTTGCTTGCGCAGATTGACGAAACACTTGATGGATCGTCCCTCGATACGGATCACGAATTTCAGCCGACATTCGACGGAACGATCGCCGCCGATCTGGCCAGGACAATGGCGACCCTCCCTTCGGCCGTCACTGAACACGCAGGACGTATCCTCATCGTCGACGACACGGCGTCAAATCGCGATCTCCTGTCCAGACGCCTCTGCCGCGATGGACACAGTGTCGTTGCGGCAAGCTCCGGCAAGGAGGCGCTTCATATCTTCGGTCAGCAGGAATTCGATCTGGTATTGGCCGATGTCCTGATGCCGGACATGAACGGAATAGAGCTTCTCGGCCAGCTTAAATCGAACCGACAGTTTAGAGATATCCCAGTCGTGATGATTTCTGGCCTGAAGGATGACAACGCAGTTGCCCGTTGCATTGAGGCTGGGGCGGAGGACTATCTTCGCAAACCGATCAATCCCGTCCTGCTTAAAGCGCGCATTGCCGCCTGTCTTGAGCGTCGTCGTTGGCGAACGCGCGAGAAGGAATATTTGGCACGGATAGAGTTCGAGAAGGAGCGGGCAAACACTTTACTTCATGCAATTCTTCCGGCGCAGGTCGTGCAGCGGCTTGCGGACGGAGAGGAAGTGATCGCCGATCGCATCGATATGGCGACTATTATTTTCGCCGACATCGTCAACTTCACGGAATTTGCAGCACGAACGCCTGCGGCAGCATTGGTCCGAAGACTAGGAGACTTGTTTAGTCGTTTCGACGCACTTGCGGATCAATATGGTATCGAAAAAATCAAGACGATCGGTGATGCTTATATGGCGGCCTCTGGATTACCGGACTCCCGCGTGGATCACGCTGAGGCGGGCGTTGCGTTCGCCAAGGCAATGCTGGCTGAAATGCCTAGAGACACGGATGATGGATCAGCACTGACTTTGCGGATCGGCATCCATAGCGGCCCGGTCATCGCGGGACTAATTGGTCGGAAGCGCTTTGTCTATGATGTTTGGGGACATACGGTCAACGTTGCCAGTCGAATGGAATCTTGCGGCGTACCGGGTCAAATTCAGATATCGCAAACGACCTACGATGCACTTGGCGAAGGGCGCCCGCCCGCGCGGCGGGAAATCATGCATATTCGCGGGATCGGGAGATACACAACCTACCTCTTGGAATAACCTGTGAGGCGCGGAAGCGGGCTCCGCTGCGGCTCGCATCGTATGGGTGGAGATGGTCTTTCCACCTGAAGAGTCCTTTCAGCCTTCCTTCGTTGGCGATGCATGGAAGACTTCTCGTTTTGCCATGAAGCTCACATCCTTTTTATATTTTATCACGTACAATGTTGACCATCGTCGATCAGGACGTGACAGAAAAGAGCGAATCTGCTCCTTCCTAATCAGAATATTTCGGAAGGTGCTAATATGGATCGAGCAGAAAACGACCTGCGTTTGATCGCCGTAATGCGGCGCTATTTCGCTGTGAAGGATGAGCTTGCAGGTTTGAAGTCCGCACTTGAGGACAAACGAAAAGCAGCCGGAATTGCGGTCGGCGAATTTTATCACGTCCGCGCCGAAACCGAACATGCCGACGATGTCAGTCGGACCGTCACGCTTAGACGGGAGATGGAGTTTCTGATGAGCCTCGCCGAAGGCTGGTCGAGGGGAGACATCATTCTTCTCGGCTTATCGACCGATTGATCCCACAATCGCCAAGTACCAGAAGGCAAAACCGGTCCGGCGCCATTCAGCATTGCCCTGATGCTGGAAGTGCCAAGCGCGGATCAAAGCAAGGATGCGGTTTGCGAGACTAATGCGGTCGGCCAGGGGAGATGTGAGAGGAAGAGGAGGGAAGGGGAGTTGTGACGGATTGAGAGGTTTGGAGAGAGTTTTCGGCCGGTCCGTTACGGAGAAACGACATGGCACAGGGCATCCAGAAACTTACCCTCAGTGCAGCCCGCGACATTCCCTTCAATAAGCTGGTGCTCAGCCAGCAGAACGTCCGCAAGATCAAGGCGGGCGTGTCGATCGAGGATCTTGCGGAAGATATTGCCCACCGCGGTCTGTTGACAAGCCTTAGTGTCCGTCCCGAACTCGATGCCGACGGCAAGGAAACGGGCATTTACCGCATCCCTGCCGGCGGGTGCCGCTATCGTGCCCTTGAGCGGCTCGTGTCGCAGAAGCGGCTCACTAAGACCGCTGGCGTTCCGTGCATCGTCAGCCGCGGTGACACACTTGAGGTCGAGGATTCGCTTGCCAAAAACGTCCAACGCGTCAGCCTTCATCCGCTCGATCAGTTCCGCGCCTTCCAGGCGCTGCGGGCGCAGGGGCTCGGAGAGGAAGAGATCGCCGCCCGCTTCTTCATTTCGCTTGCCACGGTGAAACAGCGCCTACGGCTCGCATCCGTCTCGCCGCGGCTTCTTGATTTCTATGCCGAAGACGAAATCACGCTTGAGCAGGTGATGGCGTTTTCGATCACCAACGATCATGTCCGCCAGGAGCAGGTCTGGGATACGATCTCCTGGTCCCACAGCCGCGAGCCATACTACATCCGCCGCTTGCTAACCGAAACCGCCATCCGCGCCAGCGACCGTCGTGCTGTCTATGTCGGCGTCGACATTTACGAGGCTGCCGGCGGCGTGGTGATGCGCGATCTGTTCGAGCAGGATCAGGGCGGATGGCTGCAGGATCCGGCGTTGCTGGAGCAACTCGCGCTCGAAAAACTGAAGGCCGCCGCCGATGCGATCCGTGGGGCCGAGGGCTGGAAATGGATCGATGTCGCTTTCGATTTTCCCTATGGCCATACGTCCATGTTGCGCCGCTCCTGCGGCAAGCAGGCCGAAATGACCGAGGAGGAACTCGCTCGCTACGATGCGACACGGGTCGAGTACGACAAGCTCGATGCTGACTATGCCGCGGCGAGCGAATATTCGGAGGCGGCGGAACAGAAGCTCGAGGAGCTCGGTGCCGAGCTCGACCGGCTCAATGACCGGCCGTATGTCTTTGACGCCGAAGAGGTTGCTCGTGAAGGCGTGTTTATCTCGATCGGCGCCGGCGGCGAACTCAAAATCGAACGGGGATTCCTGCGGCCCGAAGATGAGCGACAGCCGGAGGTCGGCGCCTCCGATGCTGACGGTGATCGTGACCAGGGAAGTGTCGCTTTCGACGACAGTTCCCTGGTCACGATCGGATCGAGCGTTGGCAGCGATCAGCCGGAAGACGAGGATGAGACGATCAAGCCGCTGCCCGATCGCCTGATCCTCGATCTGACGGCAGCGCGGACTATCGCGCGTCGCAATGCGCTTGCCAACGATCCGGTCATGGCCTTCATCGCCATGCTGCATGCGTTTGTGCTCAAGATCTTCTATCATTACGGTTCACACTCGTGCCTGGAAGTGAGCCTGCAGAGCGCGAAATTCAGCCAAACTGACGGGCTTGGCGACACGGTTTGGGCAAAGGAGATCGAACAGCGGCAGGAAGGTTGGGGCCAGGATCTTCCCAAGGATCCGAACGATCTCTGGGCGTTCCTGGTAGCGCTCGATGAGGTTAGCCGCCAGACGCTGTTTGCGCATTGCGCTTCGCTATCGGTCAACGCGGTGATTGAGCCCTGGAACAACCGGACCCGGGCGGTCGCACATGCCGATCAACTGGCCCGATCGATCGGTTTCGGGATGGTCCAAGCTGGCTGGACACCGACCACTGACAACTACCTTGGCCGCGTCACGAAGGCCCGCATCCTGCAAGCGGTCCGCGAGGCGAAAGGCGATCAGTCAGCGGAACTGATCGGCCATCACAAGAAGGCCGACATGGCTCGCGAAGCCGAACGGTTGATGATCGGTACCGGCTGGCTGCCTGAGCCGCTTCGGCTCATCACGGATGGCGCCTCGACCGATGAGACGATTGTCGAAGCCGTTGAGCTTGCCGACGGCAAGACACACGAGGCAATGGCTCCCGATCTACCGGCTTTCCTGGCCGAAGATGCCGATGATGCCTCCAGGCCTGCCGATGAGAACCAGCATCTCGATGCAGCAGCATAGTCCCGTTTTGTCAGTCCTGGCCGACGGCCGGCTTCGATAAAGACACCGGGCCGCATCCGCCATAGGCGAGTGCAGTGCCCGATTTTACGATCGAAACGACCCGTCACTAACGTTTCTTGTAGCATGTACCTATTCCGCCGAGACGTTGGACGCGGCCTGCCGCACAGCTATCGACGATGAAAACTGGGAGGCCGGCGCCTCCATCGAGGGTGATCCATTCAGCCCTTGATTTCCCTCAACCAGCCCGGCCGTCGCGCCGGGCTCTTGCTTTTAAGGAGATAGTCCTATGAACACCGCCACCAACACCCGGCCCATAGCTGCCGGCTTCAAAGTCGATATTTCCCGCGGCGAGCGGATCGGCCGAGTTTCATCGGAATGGTTTTCTCGCCCGGACGACGAACGGTTCCTGTCGCTGACGGATCTCTACGATACTGTCCGCTCCCGCGCCGACCGGGCTCAGGCGCGAACAATCGAGAGTGCCGCAATCCGCGTCGAGGCCACGCGCGACAACGCTGACCGGCTCGAGCTCCTTGTTCCCGGCCAGCGCCAGGCGTTCGCGCCGACCCATTGGAGCTATGGCCAGCTCTGCAGCCTGGTCGGCGCGCCCGCTACCTATATGCGCCAGCTGCCGGCGCCACTTGCCGCCATCAACCTCCAGCACGGCCTGCTCAATCATCGTGCCGAGCTGGTGAAGACGCTCGAGATGGATGATGGACGGCTCGAACTTAGGGCCGTCACCGGACCTGAATACGGCCGCATCTGGGACCATGAACTTGTCTCGGCGGTAATGAAGATTGCCGGTAATGGCACCGGCGATACGATGTGGAAGGTGCCTGGCGTGCTCGATTGGGCGACCATGACACACAATCCCTTCGTCGACATCACCAAAGACACGACGACGCTCTATGCCTCGGATCGTGACGTTTTCCTGTTTCTGGTCGACGACACCCACCCGATCGAAGCCGGGCGGCTGCCAAACGGAGAGCCGGATCTTTATTTCCGCGGCTTTTATGCCTGGAACTCGGAAGTCGGGTCGAAAACGCTCGGCATAGCCTCCTTCTACCTGCGCGCCGTTTGCGCCAATCGCAATCTTTGGGGCGCGGAAAACTTTGAGGAGATCACCATTCGACATTCGAAGTTCGCCGCTGAGCGTTTCGCGCACGAAGCAGCGCCTGCATTGACCAGCTTTGCCAATTCCTCGCCGGCGCCGTTCGTGGCCGGCATCAAGGCGGCGCGCGAGCGGATCGTCGCCCGCAAGGACGAAGATCGCGAAACTTTCCTGCGTCGCAGCGGCTTCTCGAAAGGTGAAACCGGCAAGGTGATCGAGATGGTCTTGTCCGAAGAGGGGCGACCGCCGGAATCGGTCTTCGATTTCGTCCAGGGCATCACCGCCCTGGCACGCACTAAGACCAACCAGGATACGCGCCTGGAGTTCGAAGGCAAGGCGAAGAAGCTGCTGGAAAGCGCCTCCTGACTGAATGCAGCCGTCGAATTGTGTCTCCCAAACTCCCATCCCGTTATCCCACTGCGCCCAGTTGGGGCAAGGGCATTGTCAAACCGTTTGGCTATAATGGCGGCTGTTCGATCTGCGCTGGCAGCCAAATCTGAGGGTGGGTCCAGCGTGATACAGCTGTGGCCCGCCTTGTCCATCTCCGGCATCAGCGTGATCTTGTCAGCACGGCGCGGCCAACGATCGGAACCACTGGCGTATCCGAAAGGGCGTGCCCAAAGTTCCAAGAACCGCTTGTACAATGCTCGTCCGGGTTTCCCAGAAAATTGGCACCATCGATCATGACAATTGGAAGTCCAAGATTTGTTGATTGGAACTGAGTGGCGTGAACTTCGAGAACCGAGAACCGCTTCGATGTGCGCTGCCGGCTGCTGACGTGGTCGGCCCGCGCCCGGCCTCGAAGACTATCGGAGGGTGAGAGAGGGGCTGGAAAGGTTGATTTGACCGACTTTGAGGGCGCCCGGTCAGGCTGGAGCTTTCCTCGCTCTCGAACAATGTTCTCCATGACGCGGCGACCCGCTCGATTGTTTTCACCCGGGCCAGCCGAGGGGACCGCGTCCTCGATGCCGCCAATACGCCGCTTCCTTTTCTTGACTATCGCAGGCCCGTCCGCTCAGGCACGGGGATCGCCACCCATTCCAGAGCGCCGCACTCGCCCCTCGCGATGCTGGCGAACTGGCAAGGCTCATGCCGACCCGCAGCCGGCGGTCAACCGAGAACCAGGCGCTGCAGCACCTTTCTACCCTGCTCCGCGACTGGCTGAAAACCATCGGACTTTTCTCCGAAATCATTGCCAGGAAAAACGGCTCGTTTTGCCAATGTCGCAGGAGGGGCCGGCGATACTCGAGAGGCTGACGCTGCGTCATCGTTTGCTCGAGATTTCAAAGCCCAGTTTGAAGGAGGTCTAACATGTCAGCATCCGAACTGGCTGCCCGTCTCGCGCGCCATGCCGAGGCGGTGTGCCGCCACTATCTTTCGGCCGGGCGGCGATATGGCAACTACTGGATCGTCGGCGATACGGCAAACAGCAAAGGCCGTTCGCTCTATGTTCATCTGGCCGGCCCACGGGCTGGCCGCTGGACCGATGCGGCAACCGGTCAATACGGCGATCTCCTTGATCTTGTCCGTGAGAGCTGCGGCATGATCGATTTTTGCGATGTCGAGAGTGAGGCCCGGCAGTTCCTGACCCTACCGAAAACCGGGAGCGCATCGGAATATCGATCAATCGGAGCCCCAGGCCGCTCGAATCGCCCGGCAGCTGAACGGGCACGACGGTTGTTTGCGATGGGCCAGCCGCTGAGCGACACACTCGCTGACAAATATCTGCGACGACGCGGGATACTGCGCGGGTCGGACCACGCCGCACTCCGCTTTCACCCGTCCTGCTACTACCGCGATCTGCTGACGGGCGATACTAGACGCTATCCCGCGCTGATTGCCGCTGTCACAGATCCGAGCGGCGCGATCACCGGAGTGCATCGGACCTGGCTCGATCCGAGCGGTGACGGCAAAGCAAAGGTCGAGACTCCGAGGCGGGCATTGGGCAGCCTGCTCGGCAATGCGGTGCGCTTCAATGTGCCGGTCGATGCGCCGGTGAAGGTGATGGCAGCGGGTGAGGGGCTCGAGACCATGCTATCTCTATCGTATGTCATCCCAGGAATGCCGATTGCCGCTGCGCTCACCGCCAACCACCTTGCCGCCTTTAAAGCGCCGGTAAGCTGCTTACGCCTCTATATCGCTGCGGACGCGGATGATGCTGGTCGCTACGGAAGCGAGAGATTAAGTCAGGCGGCTCGATCACTCGGCATTCTGCCGCTTTTGCTGACCCCTGAACTGGGCGATTTCAACGACGATCTTCGCTCTCTAGAACTGGACCGAGTGACTGTAAATCTTCGTCGGCAGCTTTGTCCGGAAGACGTCGCCGCGTTCCTGCCCGCTGCGTGAAGCGGCGGGCCGGCGCTGCGAAGTGGCGCTTAGGGCAGGTCTGGAGCGAACGGGCCTTCTCGATCTCCATGTTTGTCCGCGCCTGCAGGCCTGCCGAGAGGCGACCCATACCACGCGGTGCCCGACCTTCAGCGGCTCGGTTGGGTTTCTTCCCCGCAGCGGCTCTGCCGCTGCTCCTCGCGGACCAAGAAACCCGCCCTCCGCCGCCCGGCGCTTTGCTGGGCCGCAGCGCGATCCGCCGCGGTTCCGGTCCGCTCCCCGCGTGGACGGGGATCGCCGTCAGGCCGCGAAAGGCGCGGCTCACAAAACCGATGGAGATCCTAATGGACCTGTTTTCGACCCTCGACGAAAGCCCCGAGCCGCAGTACGCATCCTCACCAACCGACCGCTTCATCTACGAGATGCAGATCTACGGGCATCGTCCTTTCCAGGACGAGCCAGATCCTCGGCCGCTCCCCGAAGAGCCGGTCGTCCAGGCCTCGTTGACCGCGATCTTCGACGCCCTGTTCGAGATGCTCGGCGACACGCGGCTCGAACCCGATCTCGAGGACCTCCTCTGGTCGACTGTTAATCTCTTCCATCGTGCCGGCGAGCGCATCCAGCGCGAGCTCGACCGCAATGAGGAGGCACAGCGTACCGGCCAGAGCGAACAGGACGGCTCCGAAGTCAAAAGCGTCGAACTCGAGCGTCTGATTGCCGAAGGCATCACGATGCTGGAACGCCGCAACAGTTTCGAGTTCATGCGCGACTTCGCCGCCGATCTCTTCGAAGCGCAAACCGGTTCTACCTGGCGACCGCGTACCGGCTCAAAAGTCAGCCACGTGAATATGACCGCGGCGATAATCGATAGTCGCGACTTCCTCTCTGCTCGGCGGCGCGCCGAGACCGAAGTGCTGATCCCGGCAGGCACCAAGATCGCTTTTGCAGGTGGGATGGATTACAACGATCACGATCGTATCTGGGCGAAGCTTGATCAAGCGCATGCCAAGCATCCCGACATGGTCCTGCTTCACGGTGGCTCGCCGAAGGGCGCCGAGCGCATCGCCGCCTGCTGGGCAGAGGCCCGAAAGGTGACACAGATCTCCTTCAAGCCGAATTGGACCAAACATGCCAAGGCTGCTCCGTTCCGCCGCAACGACGAGATGCTGTCTGTCGTACCGGCCGGTCTGATCGTCTTCCCGGGCAATGGCATTACCGGCAATCTCGCCGACAAGGCGCGCCGGCTCGGCATCCCGGTCTGGCAGGCAGGCGGCGACTAGGCCGCCTTGTTCCGAACGATCCTATGAACCGGCCGCCGCGCAGTGGGCCGGTTTTTCATTTCACCTTGAGAGTGGCACAATTCGTGCGGTGTCGACTATATTGGCAGCATGACTCAGGAACACGACATTTCGAGCAAGGTGGAACAGACGGTCGAAAGGCTTCTCCGCGACCGTCTGGAAACGAGCGGCTTTGAAGGCGCGGATATCCGATCCGACCGCGATCTCGAGGGCGATCCGATTCTGGTTGTTGACGTAAAGTACCGCTTTGTCGACCGGCCAATTAGCTCGAAAGTGACCTTCGGCTTGACGACCGAGCTCCGGAAAGCCTTGATGGCTCTCGGGGAAAGTCGATTTCCGCAGGTTCGTCATCACTTCAACGAACAACAAAAGATCGCAAGCTGATCCGTGTCGAACGATTTAATCGCCACGGCACGCCGGCTTGCGAAAGCCAGCCCCAAGCGTCCACGCCAATCCGACCTGAAGCGCGGTGTCAGCACCGCTTATTATGCGCTTTTTCACTGCCTGGCGCGTGAGTGCGCAGATCTTCTGGTTGGAGCCGGTGACAGCCGCAGTGATGCTGCCTGGGTTCAAATGTATCGCGCGCTCGAGCACGGTATCTCCAGAAATGCCTGCAAGGTTGCCGCAACGAAGAGTTCCCGAACGGCATTCTGTCCTTCGCTGACACCTTCGTTGCCATGCAGGAAGAGCGTCATCGGGCGGACTACGATCCGCTCGCCCGGTTCGCGCGGCCCGATGTCCTCGTCCTGATCGACAACTGCGAACAAGCCATCAAGGACCTGCTGGCGGCGCCCCGATCCGATCGGAAGGCCTTTGCGGTCTGGGTACTGTTTCAGAGGAAGCGGTAAGCTCCAGCCTGAACCGACTCCGGACAATCGCCTTATAGTGCTCTTTGATGCGGCTTTGTCTTCGGCTGACGTTCTGCCTTTCGCCGATCGCCGCAGACGGGTGTTCACGGTTGACCTGCTAAAACAGTCTCAGGACGGCGAGCGCCATTGAGGCGATCGGGCTTCGGAGCAAGCCGTTTACACGAGGGGAACCGCGCAAGCCGTCGGTTGTCCGGATGCCTCAAGAGACGGTGACGGCTCCCGGTGGCTGCATCAGCGTGCGGTCAAGCCTCAAGGCCTTTCTCCGTCGGTCGCTTCAAAACCATTCCCGTTCTCTATGTCGCCTTTCTAAGGGACCGGCCGCAATCAGCGTCAACCCGCAAGGGGTTCCCCTGCGCTGACGCTCCGGTGACGCCTGCGGCTCGGCCCCTTCTCCGGGCGCCATCGGGAATGGTCCCGAGCAACCGAAGGAGAATTACCATGGCTACCACGATCGCAACCCTGACGCAGAAGACCGACGGCAGTCTCGAAGGCGTCTTCGCCACCATCCGGGTCAATGCCCCGATCGCCATCATCCCCAATGCCAACAAGGCAAGCGAAGAAGCACCGGATTACCGCATCATCCACCGCAAGACCGGCTTCGAAATCGGCGCGGCGTGGGCCCGCATCGCCCGCCAGACCGGCGAAGAATATCTCTCCGTCAAGCTCGAAGCGCCCGAGATCGGCGTCATCTTCGGCAATCTCGCACCGGCTCCCGGCGGCGAAGCCAATCGCAAGGTCATCCTGTGGAACAACCCGGCCTGAGCGAGATGGCCGGTCCCGCAAGGGATCGGCGTCTCCCATCCACCTAATCCGAGGAGATGGCGATGAGCCGCTATACGATCACTGTCACCAGAACCGCATCCCGCCATGCCGATCCCGATGCTGTCATCGGATACAACCGCCCGCTGCAGACGTTCTTTCTCCAGGCCTTCGCCGATAGCGAGGGTGAGAACCTGGCGCTCTGGCTCGGTACTGATATCCGGGCGTTCGAAACCCTTTCCGATCTCCGCGCAACCGCGATCGCTCTGGGTTATGACTTCGTTCCGATCGCATCTGGCATCCTATGCCGGCTGCTCAATGACTATGCCCGAGAGGCGATCTGCCCGGTGCCTGATAGCATTATCCAGGATTTGCAGCCTCAAACGCTGTGACCGGCGCTTGTTGAACAAAACACGAAAGCCCGACCTCTGCTGGAGGCCGGGCTTTCCTTTTGTTCGTCCCGTTGGACTTACTTGTTCAGTGCATCCTTCAGTGCCTTAGCCGGCGTGAAGGCCAGCTTCTTCGCCGCGGCGACCTTGATCGTTGCGCCGGTCGCGGGATTGCGCGCTTCCCGCTCCGGCGTGTCCTTGACCTTGAACTTGCCGAAGCCGGGCAGCGAGGTTTCGTTTCCGGCGACGGCAGCCTCGGTGATCGAGGCGATCACAGCCTCGACGATTGCCTTACCTTGCGCCTTGGTCAGGCTGTGCTCAGTAGCGATCTTGTCGGCGATTTCATTGGTGGTGGTCATGTTAGTCTCCGCATTATGATGGATACGGAATCCGTGACAGGCGATTTTCGTCCTGTCATCGGTTGAAGAGCGAGTTGAGCGCCCAAAACGCTGGATTTCCACAGTTTCTCGTCGGCTAAGGCGCCCCGGTGAAGCGAGGGCTGAAGACTCTCGGCGAACTCATCGTCGGCGTAGAACAGATCGGCCACTGATGTCAGCGGTTTTCTTCGACCTCGAGTTCCTTGTAGCCTCTTCGACGCTTGACGCGCTCCAGCCGCCCATATGCCGCTTCCGCTGCCTGAGGCTCATCATAGGTCTCGATCTTTTCCTGCCCGTTCGTGCCGATCCGGCCCCAATGGCGTACCACCGCTACCCCGCCGAATAAGTTCGGCTGGATCGCGAGCGTGTAGAAGCGCCGCACGTTCTGAGCGGGATCGCTTCGGCGAAGGTGAAGCTCACCTATTTCTTCGTGTGACATGGAACGGATTCTCGCCTCCATGCGAGGCGCCGTCCAACGACAGTTTTGAATCAATTGGCATTTGCGGATTCATGACGGTGATGGATCATGTGCGGATTGCTGATATGGGTGCGTCGCGCTTATCACTGCGGCCAAAAGCAACTGGAACTCCGCGCTAGCAACTAGATGGAATGGCAATGCAAAAAACAATGGAAATCGATAGCCGAGGCGACTTCGGGCTCTGGGCTATCGAAGCGGCGAAGCAGATCGTCAGCGAGCAGGGCTTCGATTTGGCGAAGGCCGCCCGCGATGGTAGTGAGCAGGATCTTCGATCGGCGGGCAACGCGCTCGGACAAGCCATCACCAACGTGCTGTTGGAAGTCTATGACGGTTTGCTCGAAGGCGTCGCTGAAGCGTAGGCTGACTTAGACAGTCAACGGCGGCATCTCAGCTTCACCGGTGCGCCATATCCAGGCAGACATGTCCGGCCGCGCGTCGATCATCTCGCGCAAAGCTGCTTCAAAACGTTCGTCAGCGCCTTGGGGCACGATATAGAGTGCCCGGGCCAATGGACGATGTTCCGGCAGGATCACATTCGCAAGCGGCTGCGTCCGCAAAAGCTCGAAGCGCAGACCTTTCACCATTTTTTCGCGCATCCGCGTCAATCGATCCAGCAGCCGCTCCTCGTAGGCATTTTCGATCGGCAGCCATTGTTCCGTCACCGTCATCAGCGCGATCTCGTTGATGGTGACGACGCCGGAAGGGCTTCCGGCGATCGTCGCGATGGCAATGAGATGGGAGGTTTCGTTGCTTCCCCAGAGGGTCAGTTCGGTATCGAAGCGGCGCTGCAAGCGCCGCCATGCCGGTTCCTCGAGATAGAGACGAAACCCCGGCATGTGTTTGATGATGACGAGTTGACCATTTCGCGCTGACGAGAACTCCTTCACCTCTCCCACCAGAAGCATCAACGTCTTTGGACCGGTAGAGGCGTGAAACAAAGGCGATAAGGCCTGCGCCCGTCGTTGCTCGATGGCTGCCTTCTCCTCGGCCCGAAACGGCTCGGGGACAAAGAGGCGCTCCGCGAGACTTTGCTGCCAAACCGACATGGTTCGAGCCGCTTCCTGAAGATGATGATAGACCTGCCACCAATGCCGCTTGCCCGCAAAATGCGCAGTCCATTCCGTCAGGCCGCTTTCATGCCAGAGGAAATGCAGCAGGCCGCGGAGCGAGAGCTTCTTGCTGTCGTTCTTGACGCTGTCGGCCGTCTCGGAACCCACAGCACCAGCACCGGAAGAACGGCGCTTCGATAGCGAGAAGTCCAGTTTGAGCGCTGCCGTCCCCGCCGCTGGATCGAGCTTGATGGCGCCTCCCATCAGGGGGCCGAGACCCGACAGCTCATAGGGAGGCTCGTAGGACGGGCATGCGGCGTCATGGTCTGCGCCGGTGAGCGGCATCCTCTTGATCACCAGTTGGTCGCCGATCTTGGCGACGTACATCGGCACGCCTTCGTCGTTGCAGAGACAAAGCGGGCGGGCCTTGTCGCGATAGGCCAGAGTCAGCAGATGCTGGAAATCATCTGCATCATCACTGCTGACTTCCCCATTGATCAGGAACCGTCTCATTGCTCTGGCCACCTTCGAGCAAGTGGCACGCTCGCAATGGAGTGCCCCAAGAGAGGAAAACCTGTCTGCTCAGACCGGCCGATTGTGCCGGACGGGCAAAGCCAGCTCAAGGCCGCGCGGCCCCTCCAATTTTCTCGTCCCTTCGTTTCACTCCGCTCCGACAAAATCGGTTCCTCCGCGCGCCGGCTCCGCCGGTCGTGTCCCACGAGCCTTGACCTAACTTTCCCCGCCCTGCGTGCCGCCGTCATCTCTCACATCTCTCAAGGAGACGACGATGACCAACGAACAGCACATCGAAGAACTGCGCGCCGAGGCCCGGGCTGCCGCGACGCTCGAAGAACGCCGCCAGATCGAAGCCGAACTCGAGCTGGCAATCGCCGAGCGCGAGGTGATCTGGGCCGAGCAGGACGGTCGCATCAGCGCCAAGCCGCCCTTCTGAGGCGGTAGTCGCGTTGGCAGCAGTCGCACAAGCCAATCGGATAAAGTGGCTGCATGTTGCCTCCTATCTTTTTCAGCCTCGATTCCGCGGTCTTTGCTTGGCTTCACCGCGTGAGCTTCAATAGCCATTGTCTTTCAGATAGGTGTCGATCGCTGTCTGCATGATGATCGTCATGTTGATATCGTTCTCATGGGCGGCCTTTTTCAGTCGCGCCTTGGTATCGTAGTCCAAGGCGACGTTCACGTAGAACTTGGCTTCGCGCTCCTTCGTGCGCTTGAGGTTCTTCAGTGCAAGGCGGGCATCTTCCCGCACGATCGCGCGCGTTGTCGCCTTCTCACGGCGAGCCTGCTCTGAAAGCCCTGGCAGGATTTTTGTTTCGCCCATCTCTGCCGCAGGTATCGTCGCCGGCGAGGTCGTTGGTTTCTGCTCCATCGGCTCCTGGCGGCCACGCTCCGTTTGCTCTGTCCGCGGCGCGATGATGAAGTCGCCAAGCCCCAAGCCCACCTTGCTCATGCAGCAATCCCCCGATCATACGCGGACCGCTTTTCCTCGATCTCGGAAACGAGGGCCTGCACCTCCGAGCGCGCCTTGCGGACACTGTCGGTCAATTCCTGCATCTGCAGGGTTCCAAGACCATTCTGGATCTCGCGATAGATGTTGCGCTCGAAGAGCTCGGTTTCGAGAAGCGCGGTCCGATAGTCCGCTTCCCGCAGGCCGGCGACGAAGGGCCTGATATAGCGATAGGCCTCCAGATTACGGCCGGGTATTGTCACCCGCGTGCGAACATTGAGATGCTGAATTCTCGATCCGACCTCGTCGTTGATCTGGCTGACCATTGCCACTGCCTGGCCGGCAGCTTCGATCTCTTTGATTGCGGGCTGGATCGGAGAGATGACGAGCTCGGCTGCGCGAATGATGCTGGTCTGCAACGAGCTGTCTACGCCCGGCGCATCAATGATGATGAGATCGAAGGCGCTTGCAAATCGCTCCACGGCCGAGCCAAGGGTCCGTGACGCTGAGGCGGTGGTCACTACGACATTCGCGGGGATGTTCTTCTTGTTGTGGCAGAGACGCCACCATCCCGAAAGGTTCTGGCGGCTGTCGGCGTCGATCAAAAGCACGCGCTCGCCACGCAAGGCGTACTCGCCAGCCATCAAGGTTACGAGCGTCGTTTTGCCGGCGCCGCCCTTGTTGCTCACTGCCGCGTATATCCGCCCCATGCTCCAGAACCTCGTGCTGCCAAATCCGTCGATGATGTCGAAATATAACTTGATAAGTTTAGCATATGTCAACCAGAAATGTTGGCAATCGGAAACACTCTATGGGTGGTCGGCCGTAGAATGCAGGTCCGGTCTTTGGGTGTTGCGAGGGACCCACCAGTATCGTTGCATCACGCATTTATATTGAAATATTGTGGAAATAATCAGTAGACCCGCGGTCTGCGTCTCAACGGCGATGCAATAGCTATCCCGGTTCAGTCGGCAATCTTATGAAGGTTCAGTTTCGTACCAAGTCAGCTTGAAAATATAACTTAGTTGGTATAGTTATTGTTTGGCAGGATACGCAAATTTGTGATACAAATTTGCTGACGATCGACGGACGGGCCGTCGATGGCGCCTGCGGCGGGTCTTCTGGCGGAGGATGCAATGGCAGTGATCGGCGGCAGGTCGCAAAACTTGGTGTCGGCGAAGGCGCGTAAGGAGCGTGTCGTTCATGTCCGGTTCGCTGTCTGGGAACACGTTGCCGTCGAGCATGCGGCCGCCGCGGCTGACATGACGGTTTCTGGCTTCATGCGCTCGCTGGCGCTGGAAGGAGCGGGCATTCAGCCATTCCTGACGGAGGACGACAGGACCATTCTCGATATCCTTGCTTCAGAGATGCGTGCCATCGGCGTGAACCTCAATCAGCTTGCCCGCGCGGCCAACAGGGCAGGGCAGGTCGACGCGGCTGGGGTGTCCTCCGCTTTGATCAACATCCAAAAAATCGTCGTAGCGGTCGCCATGGAGTTGCGCAGTTACGGCGTCCGTGCGGCTCGTCGACGCGGAGCGGCGTGATGGAGTTCTTTCTCGGCGCCTTTGAGAAGGAATGGGAGAGCCGACGGGCGGCGTTGTTACACGAGCGGTCGCTTGGACGCGGAAAGGCCGACGCCGAAGAAGAGCGCAGGCGCCGCCGCGGCGGTGGCGCGAGTGCACTATCGCCGGTGCGCGGCTTTCGAGGCAATTCCGATCGACGCACAGGAACGCTGGCGCGCGCA
Source organism: Rhizobium sp. CB3171 (assembly GCF_029714265.1). Classification (NCBI taxonomy): domain Bacteria; kingdom Pseudomonadati; phylum Pseudomonadota; class Alphaproteobacteria; order Hyphomicrobiales; family Rhizobiaceae; genus Rhizobium; species Rhizobium sp. CB3171. Next base: position 667,877 of record NZ_CP121653.1, read on the forward strand.
ACTGAACGCGACGACGAGCCGTCCATGCGGAGCCGCTTTGCCGCCCTCGCGTCAGGCAGCCAACCGGCAGTGGTCAAGATGGCATCGTTTGGCGGTGGCGGCCGGCTCGGCGCAATGATCACCTATGTGTCGCGCAATGGAGGAGTGGTCGTCGAAAACGAGCGCGGCGAGCAACTTCGCGGTCGCGATGAACTCTCTGGTGTCAGGGGCGAATGGGACCACCTGATGAAGAACCGGGCCGAGAGCCGCGACATCGCCACCTTCACTGTGGAGGTGAACGGGGCATTCCGCGAAGGGGGCAACGATCACGAGCATTCACTGGCGTTGTTGAAGCGCGGTCTTGGGGATCGAAGTCTTGCCTATGCAGTCAGACCGGGGCGGGAAGGGACCAGTCACACGATCGAAGGCGTCGCGGTGTTGCGGGACAGCAATGGTGAGCGGCTCACAGCGGACAAGAAGGCGTCGGAGATCGTTCAGGATCGGTTTGATGGCGGCGCCGAGCGTGGTGAGACGGCAGCGTTCCGATTTACCGGCTACGGCAATGGGACAGACTACGGGACGAGCCGGCTACGCGATCTCGTCGAACGGCATGGTGGCGCGGTTTACGATGAAAAGGGCAAGGCAATCTCCGACGAAAAGCAAGCTGGAGAGCTTGTACAGCAGGAGTGGCGAAACCAGTTGCACAGCCGCAAGCCGCGCGATGTCATGCATCTTGTTCTGTCTGCGCGGGCGGGCACGGATAGCGAGGCCTTCCATGCCGCCGCCCGGGATTTCCTGGCTGAGGAATTTACCGGTTATCGCTACGTCTTTTCTCTGCATGATCCGTCCAGGGATCCAAAAGCGGAGGAGGCTGGCGGCAAGCGCCCGCATGTCCACGTGCATGCCGTCATCGCGATGCGGTCAGACATGGGAGACCGGATCGAAACGACGATCCCGACATTCCGCCGTTGGCGGGCGACGATAGCCGAGAAGGCGCTCGCCCACGGTATCAACATGGAAATGACGGACCGGCGTGAACGCGGGAGCGCTGCGGCCTATGGAAGGAATCAGGTGCGTCCGACAAGCCGGCTTGGGCGCACCGAGCATGAGGGCACAAGCGAGTCAGCGCAGCGCCGGTACGACGCCAAGCGCTCGGATCACCGTAGTTTTGCGCGAACGGAGATCAGCCGGAACTATACTGATATTGCTAAGCGTGAATGGGAGGTGTTAGCCTCGCAGGATAGCGATGAGCGCTCGGCAAGCTTCGCAAAAGAGCAGGTTTCGCGGCTGGAATTGGCGCGAAGCGAGGATTCGCCAAACGTGATTGTCGCGAGCGAAGCGGAAAAATCACTCTCGCAATTTGAAACGTATCTGGTAACATTACAGAAGATCGTTTTTCCGGATGAGCGGATATCGCAGATGAACCGATCCGAGTTTGAAGCCTATGAAAAGCGCGTGGAAATGGCGTTGTTTCAGGCAGAACGCGTAATGCCTCCGGAGCAGAAGACGAGTTTCGAGGAAATCGCCGCAGCTGCCCGCGAGCATGTTGATGTCCGTCGCGAACTGATGGAGCAGGCCGAGCAGAGCGAAGCAAGATCCGAGCGAGTTGACGAAGATCGAGGTCCAGCGGGCGATGAAGCGAACCAAAGATGGGACGAGGCGGTAGCGCGGCACGGGCTTCGGACTGTTGAAGCCGCAAACCAGCTCATGCTCGAAGTAGAGCATTTCCGTGAAGCGATCGAACTTGCTGACGTCGGCGAAGTCAATAACGATAAGGAAACTCTGCAGGCGAGTCTCAACTTGGAGCTGGCGAGAGCCGGTGAGCTTGGCGCTGCCGGCAATCGTCTGATCCGCGAAATCGCCGAAGTCGATGAAGAGCTGCGGACCGCGATCGAAAATGCCGAGCGGGCGCGCCAGCAGCGTGGCGAAAAGGGTAAGGGCCCTGAAGGCGCCGCGGCGGGAGTTCAGGTGCGCGCCGACAATGAAGATCGTTCAGGCCGCGAAGAGGCGCCGGATCGCGATGACGGCGATCAGCCTCAGGAGCCCTCTGCCAGCCCTGCTTCCCAGCGGCTGGTTGAGGGAACAGTGGACCGCAACGCGGGAGATACCAGAAGGACGGATCCCGTGCAGCAGCACGTTCGGAGACTCGAGCAGTTGCAGCGTGAGGCTGACGAAAGGCGGGAACGCGATCAGAACGACCGCGAGCGATAGGAGGCGGGTGTGCGATACGAGCGACGGATCATCGTCAATCCTGAGACCGGCCAGAAGAGTGAAGAGGGATTGGCAAAGGTGTTTGGCATTGTGTTCTGGGCTGTGATGATCATAGGCGTTATCGATCACGCTCTGACCGTCGCCCGAAAATGGGCGCTATCGCAATGGACTTGGTTCCTTGCGCAGTCACCGTTTTGATAATTTTCTACCAAATTCAGCATCAAGGATGGTCGTCGCTATGTTGAACTATATGCTCCGCTCACCGATGACAGTCTGGTCGATGGCTGCGCCGGCCGTGGTTTTTTTGGCTGGGGCGATCCTTGGTGCGTTGATGGGACCACTTCCGCCGTTCGTCATGACAGTTGAATTCGCATTGCTTGCTCTAACGATGGCGCTATCCGCGCTGGCTGCCCTGCTCAGCGTTGCTCCACCATCCATTACAAGGCGTGAGGTGAGATGGGCGAACGAAAATGCCGCCATCCTTTACACCATCCCCGTGACCTTCGAGGAAGTGGATTTTATCCCACCTCTTCTGAGCAGGGTTGCCGCTTACCGGGATGATGACGGTACGCGCCGGCGGGTACCGTCTTATGAGTTGCGGGCGTTGCGTGCTTGAGCCAGTTCCTCCAACATGGAAAAATAGTTCGGGAGTGACGCTCGTTAGTCCAACTGTGTGGCCTTCTGGCGCAGGATGGCTGAAACCTTCTTCAGCCCTTGATGATCCAGCGCGTCGATGAACTCTTCAGCCGATGGTGTCGTCTTGCGCAGATTTTGCCGAGCGCTCTTGACGCTGTCGATCAACGCGCTCGAGAAAGTGGAATAGAGACCAGCGAGGAAGTCGTCGGGTGACGTGCAGGTTCCGCCATAGGGCCGAAGGTCCGCAGCCGGAAAATCCTTAAGATTCCACGTGACGATCACGGATGCTTTTGCGGCGACGGCAGCGGCCAAGACATGCCGGTCATCGGGATCGGGTAGGGAGAGGCTGGGGACAAGAGCCCGATAGTTGGCGACATCGGCGTCGGGCAAAACGTCCTTCATCCGATCGCGGGTCGCTTCAAGACGTGAGACGGGCGTTTCGGGTGAGTTGGCGGCCAGGTTGCGTATCCATTCGCCATGAATGTCGTCTGTCCAGTGCGCTTCGATTAGGCCGTCGAAGGCACACTGGACCAGGACATTGCGCAGATGGAAGGGATAGAGGACGCAGGATAGACCGCGACGGGCGGCTTAAATCCCAAAAACTAGGCTTCGATTTACCGCTGGCCGGCAAGACGCTCTACTCTGTCTGGTCTTTTAGGTCTAAAGCAATAAGCCAGCTTTTGCCTTCAAGATGGCGGGTGCTGTGACGTGGCCACAGAGTCCGCTCAGTCCAATCCGATTTCTTCCGGATCAGGAATAGTTTGCGCCAAAATATCTTGAATGCTTCGCCGTTGCCGCGCTGGCATGTCCGGCGATCCGGTAAGTGCCGAACTGACGGCCGACTTCAACCGTTTGGCTGAGGAAGTGAGGCGTGTTTCAGGAGCATCCTTGCTCGATGGAACTGACTTTGCTCGCTTCCGAGGCGGCTCGGCAACGGTTTTCCGCCCAATGACTTGAGCCACCTTCTTCGGCGCTTTCGCGGCGGTCACTTGCACGTCTTCGATCTCCCTAGCATTCTCAATTCCGCCGCTCTCGCTACCAGGGGCCGGCGTTGCGCCATAGTCTTGCATGAGTGCAGGCACAGTCATGGCCTGGAGAAATTCGACATCAGGAACCTCCTCTCGGTGCGAACTGGCGATTTCGGCGGCGCTTTTGAAGGGCTCCGTTGCGAAGTATCGCAACTTGTTGCCGAAGATCGGTCGCTGTCCTTCGATCAGCAGGATCATTCTGTCTTCAGGCATTTGCCTGACCTCCTGCGGCATCATCAGGTCACGCTCGCGAATCTGCTCGACTTTGGTGCGGCGAGGGAGGCCGACCAATTCGAGCGTGCGGGATTCGGATTGATAGCGGATCGTTCTCTTGCCAAGGGCACGGGAAGCATATTCGGCGGTGGCCTGATCATTGGCGCCAAGGATGAGTTGCAGACCGCAATTTCCAAGCAGCGAGTGGCGGGCAGTCTCGCCGTAAATCTCGTCGAGATTCTTCAGGTCCTGGATGATGAAAGCCATCTTGATGTTGTAACCGGCGACATAGGGCAGCTTATTGAGGATCTCGTCCATCTTCTTCAACTGCCGGAATTCGTCGAGCAGGAAATAGACGGGCACGGCAGCCGGATTGTGCTCGCGCGTCAGGAGATCCATCACCTGCTGCACGAACAGCGTTAGCAGGGGCCGGAGAATGGTCATGTCTGTGATGTTCGGCGCAAGGTAGATCGTCACCGGCCGCCGCTGCAGCGAAGCGAGATCCATGTCGGTAATGGCCGTCGCTGCAGTCACCCGCTCATTCCGGAACGGTGCCAGTGCCTTCTGGATGTCAAGCAAGCCAGAACGGGCCGCACGTTCGTTCAGAGAGATATAGGCGTTGAAGCTATCCATCGTGAACCTCGACAGATCAGGCTCGTTCTCCTTGATCAGCTTCATGAGCACCTGCAGGTCGATGCCCGCATTGAAGACGTTGTTCACCTCGCCGAGATTGCGGCGGTTCCTGTAGTGCGGGCTTTCCAGGACATAGCTGATCACACCGGCAATGATCTGCTGCGCGGTGCCCTGCCAGACCGCGTTCTCGGAGCCAACCGTTTCCGGGATCAGGATTGCCGCGATGTTCTGAATGTCGATGGTCCGGCTGCCTCGATCGGTGCGCACGAAGTCAAGAGGGTTCCAGCGATGTGTCTTCTGGGATCCCGGCGAGAACAGGAAGACCTGGTGTCCCCTTGCTTTCCGATAACCGGCCGTCAGTTCAAAAATCTCGCCCTTGAGGTCGGTGACAATCATCGAGCCACAAAACATCAGGGCATTCGGAATGACATAACCCACGCCCTTGCCGGATCGGGTCGGGCCGATAATCAGATGATGGCGATCGTCGTTCCGGCGGAGGATGCTGCGGCCGATCCGCCCGAAGACGAGCCCCTCCTTGCGAAACCAGCCGTGTCGACGAAGGGAGCCTCCATCTTGAAACGCTGCATCGCCCAAAGGGCTCGTCGCTTGCCGCAATCCGAATGCGGCAGCTCCCGCAGCCGTGAGGAGGGCAGGGACGAGCGCTGCCAATCCTACAAGCTGCAATGGCCGGTTATGGGAATAGGCAAGGAATTGCTGGATTGGTGCAAGCGGATTACTCGTGCTCATCAGATGCAGGATGCGACCGTCTTTCCAGACGAGCAGTAGGATCAGGCTGTAGCTCAGCATCCAGACAGCGACGGCAATCAGTGCGCAAAACATGAAATAGAAAGTCAGGTACGACCGGCTCATGGTGCGCGCCGGGCGTAGTAAATCTCGGAGACGCCGCGGCGACCACCGTCGCGGCGCAACTGGACGACGATCGGAATGACCATGCGGATGTAAGACATGAGATCCTGCTTGGAGTAGCCGGACGACATGCCGGTCTGCATCATCATCATGGCGAGTTGCTCGTAGGCTCCCATCGGCGTGTCGGCATGCACGGTCGACATGCTGCCGGGATGACCGGTGTTGATGGCGCGAAGAAAAGCGAAGGCTTCCCCGCCGCGGATCTCGCCGACGAAGAGCCGGTCCGGCCGCATGCGCAGTGACGCCTCGAGCAGCGACTGAATGGTGACATGGGCGGTGCCCTGATCGCCGCGCGAGGCCACGAGATGGACGCTGTTGCGATGTGGAGGAAAGAGTTCGCGCGTATCTTCCAATGTCAGGATGCGCTCGTGATCATCGATGCTCTTGAGACAGGCATTGAGGAAGGTTGTCTTGCCGGTCGACGTTCCGCCACTGATGAGCATCGACACCCTTTCGCGGATAGCCGTCTCGATGAAGTCGTGGACGTGGCCTGCTTCGAGAAGCGCAATCAGCCTTTGATCGGTTGCGTTTAGACCACCGAGCGTCACCGACACGTTGTCGAGGCCTCCGGTATCGCGATACTGCGCCAGCGAAAAATCGCTGATGACCTGCTTTCGGATCGATAGGGAGCCGCCGTCGGCTGCTGCCGGCGGAAGGATGATCTGTATGCGTTCCCCGGAGGGAAGGGCGGCACTCAGCAGCGGGTTGATGCGGCTTATGAACTGGTTGCTGGCGGCTGCGACACGTTCGCCGATGTGCTCGATCTCGGCAGAGGTCAGCTGAGGGATTGAATGGAATTCCATATGGCCAGGACCCAGCCGCTCGACAAAGACTTCGCCCGGTCTGTTGACGGAAATCTCCACAACGGTTGGATCTGCAAGAAATTCCGCGAGCGGCAACAGCGCTCGTTTCAGAAAATAATGTGGATCATTGCCTGATGGCACGACCCGCATTGAGGCCTCGCTCATGCTTGATCTCCTTCAGTGCTTCTTCGACGGGATCCGGGTACGTGGCGGAGAAATCGAGGTCCTGGCGAACATAGACGAAGATGCGTTCGCCCTGATGGACACTGATGGTCGGAGGAATGCGCAGATTTTCTCCGAGTGCCTGGTTGGCCATGTCGGAGAAGGTCTGGGCGATGGTCTCGCGCGCAAGTTCCGCCGCGCGGGCGGAATCGGATTCACCGTTGCCAGTGCCGGTGCTGTACTGGTTACTGCCATACCCGGTCAGGTAGGATGATCCGGCGCCGACGATCGACAGCAGGATCGCCGATCCGAAGCGTTCGCGCCATTTGTTGTCGACGATGCCGGTCAGACCAGATCGGCCGAGGCTGTCGGTGCCGATGCTGTTCAGCCGGACTGAAACGCCGTCGTCGCGCAGCAGTCGTGTCCAGATGACAAAAATTCGTTTCTGCCCGCGGGTGATATCAGACTGATATTCGCCGATCAGCCGCGTTCCCGTCGGGATGAGAACCCGGCGACCGTCGAAGGAATAAACGTCTTGAGATGTGATGGCACGAATCTGTCCGGCCAGATCGCTGTTGATCGCCGTCTCCAGGATTCCGGGAATAAGCGTGCCTTCCGGGATCATCGCATCGATGCGGCCGATCTGCCGCGCCTTGGCCGACCGGTCACCGATCGCGGAGGCGCTCGCGAGAAATTTGCTGCTTCGATCCTCGCCGGCAACGGTTAGACCACCTTCCGAACTATTTCCTGACAGCGCCCCGCTTTCGGGATCCGCTTTGGCGGAATCGACGATGATCTGCTTCGAAAGATATCGCTTGGGAAACGCCTCGGCCGGCGGCTGTTTCTCGTCCGCCGTCTGGACCGCCACCGGAGGCGGCGGGACGTCGAACTCGGTCGTATCGGGTGTTTCTTCCTTCTTTTCCTCAGGCGGCGCGGGAAGCTGGATAATGTTGTCGGCCGGCTTCTGCTCGGGCTTTTGGTCGTCTCGAAGGAAGGAGGGCGGTCGAAACGTCGTGGTTGAGAACTCCTCATCGCCGTGCAGCACATCCCGCCGCTGCTTCTGCGGTGCGAAGACGGTGAGATATGCCAGGACCGCTCCGCCGAGCAACAAGGCGGCACCTCCAAGCAATTGATTGCGCTTGGCGCGCCGGTCGCGCACCTCGATTTCATCACCGGCGAGCATCGCTTCGAGTTCAGGCGATCTATTCATCCGTTGCCGTTCCTTCTGCGCATCGTTGCCTTGTTATCCGGGGCGGGACCCATGATGGCTGGATCCGGTTGACCAAAGTCGGGCTTCCTGAGATTGAAGATGCAGGTCCACTGATTGCCGTCGCGCAGCGTGTATTGTGTCGCCGTCCCGTCAACGACGATGTAGTCGCCCTCGCGGCGGACGTTGCGCAGCGTCTCGGTGAAATCGCTATTGACCGCAAAGATCGCCGGCACCTTCGGACCGAACTTGAAGAAGGTCTTTTCGCCGTCGTCGAAAACCATCAGCGGTTTCAGGCCGCCGTCTCCGGAGAACGAGTAATCGATATTGACGTTGGCCTTGTCGATGCCGGAGATGTTAGGATAGCCGGCACGCGCCTCGGCCTCCTTGCGCAGCGAGGCGTTCAGGTCCTTGTCCGGATAGACGAAACGAATGCCGAAGATCTTTTTGTTGTCCTCCGGCGCGTAGTCGTTGAGCTCGAGATAGTAGATGCGCTTCGACGTCACGACATTCATGTTGGTCGAGACGTTTTTCGCCCTCGGTTTGACGAAGAGGATGTTGCCCTTGTCGGTCGGCACCACGTCCCAGCTTTCGGTGTCGCCAACGGCGATGGTTTCGAACTTCTCGTCCTCATCGAAGATGATCATGGTCGATATGCCGTAGGTCGCAAAGACACGTACGACATTGTTCGGTTGGTAGACGACGCTCGTCACGCGCGGGTCGAGCCGCCCAGCGGACGGCGTCTCCGCGGCGAAGGCGCCGGTCGCAAAGGCGAGAGTGGGCGCCAAAATGTAGCGTCTCAGGGAATGGCGCATGGTCACGGGTTGCTCCCAGAGACCGTTTCCTGGTCATGACGATAGTCATAGATCTGGAAGCCCAGCGGGTTCTCGAACCGCCATTCGTTGGTCGCAGGCGTGTCGGTGTAGCGATACCGCACCACCGCGATCCAATGGCTGGTGATCGAATCCGTGTCGGAAAGTTCCGTCGTTGAGAAGCGAACGATACCGGTCGAGCCGTTCGGGAAGGTGACCGAGGCGATCTCCGTCGTCACGCGTTTGGTTTTGCCGTAGATCTTGGCGGGATTTTTCGCATTGGCGGCGCTATAGAGATTCTGAAGCTCGCTTGCCGCATTGCCGGTCGACAGTAGGGCGGAGATCCCGAAATTCTGCTCGATCGTGTAAGGGTCATATCCTTCGCGAGCGCGGATGTAGCGGACAATATTGGCCTGGGTAATCGCCTGTTGGTCGGTGAGATTGGCCGGCCGCGTCAGGCCGGTCTTCACCTCGACATAGCCGGTGCTTTTGTCGACCTCGACGATATAGGGCTCGAAGCTCTTGAGCGGCACGAGCATGACCAGCGCAAGCAGGCTCAGCAGCGTTATGCCGCCAAAAATCGTGGTGACGAACCAGGCAATGATCCGCGACCGCCTGGCTTTTTTGACGACCTCCTGCTCCCAGATGTCGCCGGTTTGATAGTAAGTCGCCAAATTGATGTTCCTGGAATTTGCCATCGTCAATCAACCGCTCGAAGGTTTGAGGTCATGTCGGCGTGCCGTTTTTGGAGATTTTGTCCTGCATCGCCGCGCGGGCGCCCGCGGGGTCGTCAGCATCATCTCGGCGGAACCGCTCGCGAAGATTGCTGCCCGCGCGCGCAGCCCCTTGGCCGGCCGAAACGCCAGCGCGCCCCACGGCGCGAGGCGTTCTGACGCCGGCAAAGTGCGTTATATGTTTTGCCGCATTGCCGACGCCGGCCGCTAGACCGCCTGCAATTCCCTGCCCAAGCGACTGGATGTGGAGCATTACGAAGCCACCCGCGATGCACAGCAACAGGAACCCGGCAATGTCGGCCAGAGTGAGAGTGCGGGACCCGCTGGCTGCGTCGATCTTCGTCAACTCCGGGTTCATCGCAGCGATCAGGAAGGCGGCAATCACGTAGATGAACAGCGGAATGAGCGCATAGGTGAGAACCTGGTTGAACCAGCCGACACCGTAGCCACGTGTCCGTTCAAACAGCATGCAGGCGATGAATAGCGGCGCGGTCCCGATCAGGACCCAGAGCATGACTTTCGCAAGGATCAGGATCGCAAGTGCGATCGCGATGAAGACGCCGGCGCCGACCATGATGACGATGCCGATCATGCTCGGCAGGATCGAGAAATAGCCGGACTGCTCGGCAAAGGCAGACGCTGCCTCACTCGCGGTTTTCCAGATCTGCGACATGCCGTTGGTCGGTTCGCTGATGCCGGTTCCTGCCGCCGCCAGAATGGCGCGGCCAACATTCTCGGGCGTATCGTTGATCCAATGATAGAACAGATTATTGAAATTGCCCCAGGAGCTGACGAGCGCAAGGACGATCATCATACGGGCGATGCGACCGATGATCTCGCCGACGCCGATGCGCGCTGTTCCCATGATCAGTTGCAGGCCGTACCAGGCGACATAGGCGACGAACATGATTTTCAGCAGCGGCGTCAGCTCGTTGCCGACGATCGTATAGGCCTGCTCCGAGAAGCTGGTTCCGGAGTTTTCGATGCGGTTGAGAAGGTCGCCGAGGAAGTCCTGCATTGCTGAGCCCTATTACTGATCGGCGACACCGAGTGCAGCGAAGGCGGCGACCGGATCGTTGACGGGACGTAAGGGACCGCAGTCTTTCTCTGCGGCCTCCGTAAATGAGGTGAGATTGGCTGGCCGTTTGCAGGGCGCCGTCTTCTCCTTGACAGTTCCACAGGCTGTCATGAGGACACCAACGATGAGCGCGGCGAAGAGACCTTGGTATTTTGCCATCTCAGTTTCCGTAGGTGAGAGCCTTCTTCGTATTGGAAATGTCGGTGAGCCGGCGCTGGTTCTCCGCCTGCAGCGAAATGACGGCACCGTTCAGGACGCCGATCATCTCGTTCAGCGTTAGTCCCGACTGCACCTGCAGCTGGGTATTCTGGTCGATCGAGCCTTTGATGTCCTGAGCGGACCCGATTTGGGCGCCGGCCTGCTGGAAGGCGCTCCGGCGTGTCTCGATCGCCTGGCGCGATCCGTTGATCAGCGCCGAGACGCCAAGCACGGTGTTGACCAGTTGCTCGTAGGACTTATCGCCGGAGAACGTGCTGTTTTCCTTGCCGGACAACGACTTCACCAACTGCAGGCCGTTGATGAACGTGGTTGCCGCCTTGGCGATATCTCCGCTCATCGACCCGAAATTCGGAACACCTTCCTTCAGGATGCTGTCGAAGGAAGGCACGGCCGAGACGCTGAAGCCATTGCCGATCGCCAGGTCCTTCAAGGGCGCGGCGGTACTGCCGCGGTCGCCGGTTACCGCTTTCAGCGTATCCTGCACGGTCGACAGGATATTCTTGTTGGTATCGAGGATATGGTCAGTGGTCTCAGCCGTCTTCTTGGCGACCTCGTAGTTCGTCTTGTCGATGACGGGCACGTCGGCGAGCGCCGCTGACGGCAACACCAGGAGCACGGAGAGTGTGAGCACTTTTAATTTCATTTCGCTTCTCCTGTTATTGCGGCTGCAGCAATAGCTGCACCTGATCTGCGGTTGGGCGCTTCTTGACGCAGGCCTTGTCTGCATCGCTCCAGACAAGGCTCTGGCGGGGATCGCAGAGACCGGTGGTCTCGCGCGGCGTCTCTCTATCGGGATCGTGATCGGTGCCGCGCGACGAGCCGGAGAGGTTAGCCGAGGTGACGGCATTGCGGGTATTCACGAGGTCGGCCATCTCGGTCCCGAGCTTGATGGCATTGTTCATCATCGCGAGATTGGCGTTGCGGACCGCCGAATTATGGTCCCAACTGTCCTGAATGGTTCCCGTCTGGACCTGCCCCAATTGTTGATACCAGCTTGCGACGTTTCCGAGGCTATCGGAGGTGGCGGCCGACGTGCCCATGGCGTTCAAGGTCGATGACCGCATGCTGGTATAGGCGGTTCCTCCACCTCCAAAATTTAAGGCTATTCCCGTTTTGTCGGATCCTCCGAAAGCCGGCAGCCAGTCCCGGGTGATCGAGGCGACATAGCCTTGCGTCTCCTTGAAGGGCGGGATGCCGCCATATTTGCTGACATTGCCCGGTCCGGAATTATAGGCTGCGAGCGCCAGCGAAACGTCGCCGTTGAAGCGGCAGAGTTGCTGCTTGTAATAACGAGCACCGCCGCGCAAGTTCTCTTCGATATTGTTCTCGTCGACACCGAGCTCAGCCGCCGTTCCCGGCATCAGTTGTGCGAGGCCGGTGGCGCCGGCGCCCGACTTGGCGCATGGGTTGAACCGGCTTTCTTGGTAGACGAGGGCTAGAAACTGGTTCTCGTCGACACCTTCCTCGCGCGCGACCCGTCGCACCAGACCTGAAATTTCCGGATTGGCTTCGGCCGTATCGACGGCGTCGTTGCGGCGGCCTGGCCGATACATCGAGCAGGTGACAGAGGTGTGGATCGTATAGCGATCGTGATCGGTATCTTCGACGTTGCTCACCGCCTCATCGAGCTGTTTATGTTCGCCGAGATTGGTGTCGTCGAGGACTGGGACGTCGGCAAACGCAAAGCCTGCGTCGAAGGCAAGCAGCAATGCCGCGGCAAGGAGAGTGGGAAGGAAATCAGCTCTCACGGGCGCGCCCACCCGCAAAATTCTGCAAGCCAGCCGGCCGGGTCGTCGCCATGCTGATCGCGGAGCCGCGCGCATTCCTCGACCGTGTCTTTGCGGCCGGAGAGGACTTTGATCAGATCGGGCATCGAGGAAAGATCGAGCCGGGCGATCACGCTGTCATTGCCGTGCTTGATCAGAAAGGTGCGTTTCTCAGGCGCCGTGTTGCGGATGAAGTCGAACTCCTTCCTCGTCAGCCCGAAGCGCCCGATATAGCTGTCTTCGTCGGCTCGAGGATTGGGGAAATGAATATGGGTCGCGGATTGCTCGATGAGCGTATGCGATATCGGTGATTTGGCGATGTCAGCCGCTGACTGTGTGCCGAACCCGATGATGCCATTGAGCTTGCGGATGGTTCTTGTCTTATCGACGATGAAGTCGCTGGTGGTCTGATCACGCTCCAGATGCCAGCCTTCATCCATGAAGAACATCACGGGCGTGCCGTCCAGCAGCTCGTCCATGCGATGGAACAGATACATCAATGCGGGCGTGCGGACGTCCGGATTGCCGAGGATGTTGGTCATGTCGAAGCCGAACACCCGATGGCCGGAGAATGAGAGGACATCGTGCCGTGCATTGAAAAGCCACGCCTTCTCGCCTTCGATCCAGGGCCTGAGGCGAGCATGGAGATCGTTCGGATCGGCACGGGACCGGCCGGTCAGCAGGCCTGCAAGATTGGCGAGATTGCGCTCGGCGGTGGGTTCCTGCATCAGGCGCACGATGGCGCGTTCAAGCGTGTCTTCCTCCTCCTGATCGAAGGCGCCTTCCTTATCCTTGCGCAGCATCGCCTTTAGCAGCCGGAGCAGAAACTCGCGGTTCTCGCCGGTGTTTTCGAGCTGCAAGGGATTGAACCCCGTCGGCATGCCGGGAGAGAGGATCTCGTAAGCGCCGTTCATCGCACGGATGAAGATTTCTGCACCGCGGTCCTTGTCGAAGAAGACTGCCTTGGGCGTCGGCCGAACCCGAAAAGCCTGGGCAAGCAGAAAGGTGAGCGCCACCGTCTTTCCTGATCCGGTCGGACCGGTGACGAGGAAATGGCCGATATCGCGCTGGTGGAAATTGAACCAATAGGGCGTCTGGCTCGTGGTTTCGAGGATGGAGATCGGTGTTCCCCAATGCATCCCCTCCCGCTGACCGGAGGCGAAATTATGCATCGACGACAGGCCGGAGAAATTCGCGCTCGACAGCATCGCCTTGCGGGCGATGTAGGCGTGATTGCCGGGTAACTGCGCCCAGAATGAGGCCTCCATGTTGAGGTCCTCGCGCAGCCAATTGATGTTCATGTCGGTGAGGCAGGCGCCGAGGTCGGAGACCGCCTTGTTGACGCCGTCGAGATCCCGCGACAGGCAGAGCAGAGACAGATGGTGGAAGCCGAAAACGGCCTCCTGGTTGAGCAAGCTGTTCAAAGCAAAATCGATGTCGCCCTCGACGTCGCTGCCGGCCTCATCGGAGGCCGCGATCTGACGCTTGAGCCGCGAAATACGCTCCTGGGCGATCGGCTTGTCGGCGATCGTAAAGGACTGGGTGAGAATGAACTCGTGGTTCACCTGCAGAAGGCCATCGAGCATGCCCGGACCTGTGAATGGCGGATACTCCTTGATCGAGAGCATCGCGCCGAACCTGTCTTCGTCCCTGGTCGGTCCCTGGGCTTGCATCGTTCGCCGCGAGAAATGCAGACGGGAGGTGCCGATATAATTGGCAAGACCCATCCGCGGCAGACGCATTCGACGTGGGACGCCGCAAGTGAGGATGGCGTTTAGAAACTCGCAAGGCTCCGAATAAGGCTCATCCTTGCGGTAGGCGATGCCAAGTGGGCGGGCGCCATATTTGCTGAGGTCGCGGGTGATGTTGCCGACAAATTCCTCGAGCTCGCTAACGCCCTCGCGCAAATGCTCATCAAGCGCATTTCGCCCGGCTGCGCGGTCGAGGAAGCGGCGAACCCCATCACCGGCAGCGAGCGCGCCCCGCATGCCGGAACTGAGGACAGTCAGATAGAGTTCGTTGGTGAACATGCGTTTGCCGGCGAGCGACGCAGCGTAGCGCCGATCCAGCTCCGCACAGAATGGATCGTCGAATTCACTGGAGATCGTCGTGTCGACCTGCCGGCGAATGACCGTCGACCAAAGGGAGAACCGGCTTGATCCCAAAGCTCGGATCAAGGTGTTCTGAATGAGCGAGCGCATGTTGAGTTCCGCCTGATCCTCTGTCTGAAAGAACAGCCCATCCAGCCTGACGACACTCATCAATGCGCCGTCCTCGAGCTTGATGACGGTGTCGGCGACATGGCGGAGGTAGGGGATATGTTTCGACATCGGCCGCTCGCGATGAGCGATAGCGCCAAATCCGAGTTCTTCGCGGATAACGTTCAGCATGTTCAGGGCCCGTACGAGTTGGCGCCCCAGAACGTCTTGTTTGGGGTTTTTGGCGTAAGCCGGGTTGAGACCTGCAGCACATCGAGAATGCGAGCATCGAAGGTGCTGAGCGTGAACAGCACGACATAGGCGAAGGGAGCGGTCAGCAGCGCCCATAACTCATTGGTCGCAAGCCAGGCGATGGTGGTGGTGCCGATCATGATGACCACGGCCATATAGGGTACGCCCCATAGGGTGGGAGCGCGCGTCAGCCCGATCACCAGGGGAGTGAGATGGGGTTTGTCGTTGTCGGCCTGTGCCATGATCAGTTTCCGACCGTTGCGATCAGCTGATCGACGATGGCAGGTGCCCCAAAGACCAGGCCGATACCAAGCGCCACGGCGCCGGCTGTGAACCAGCTCAATCGTCCGGCGAAAGCGAGGAAGCCAAGACTGATCACGGCTATGATCGCGACCAGACGACCGAACGGGCCGGTGATGAAGTCGACGATGGCCTGCACAACAGCCTGTAGCGGCGCAAAGGCTTGGTTTGTTGCCTGGGCAAAAGCGAGATCAGCACCTGCCACTTGCGCAGCAACCACAAGCGACAAGACCAGCGTGGCACGCAGGATCGTCTTTTGACGCGAGGACAATTCCAACTTCATGTTCCGCTCCTTTCGTTTCAGAATTGCATGACGCCACCGACGAACGCCGCGCCGCGGGCGCCGAGGACGTCGCTGCTGCCGGTCTGCCGGTCGGTGTTGTCGGGTGACTTTTGATTGCGAGGATTGGACAAGCGCTTGTCGGGGAAGCTGACGCCGAGCTGCCGATTGATCACAGAGGCGACGTAGCGCACGGTTTCGGGATAGGCGGGGACGCCCTTGTTGTCGTAGATCGCCTGTTCGCCCGCATTATAGGCGGCCGCGGCCAGGATGGGGTTCTTGAGCCGGACGAGGAGGGTGCGCAGATAGCGTATGCCGCCATCGATGTTCGACGCCGGATCGCAGATGTCGGTAACGCCGAAACGCGCGGCCGTCGCAGGCGTCAATTGCATTGGGCCGCGCGCACCTTTTGGGCTATTGCGAACTTGATCAAAGCGGCTTTCCGTCCAGGCAATAGCGGTAGCGAAGCCCGCATCGACGCCATATTTTCCCGCGGCGTCTGTAACCATTGCTTCGATCCCTGCTGGATCGATCGGTGAAGGGCCGCATAGGGGCATGCTATCGATTTGACGAAGCGGCGTAGCGCGATGAGTTTTTGATCCGGCGCCGGATTCCGTTCCTTGGGTTGATGCAGGAAATAAACCATTTGAGTTATGTGATTTGGCTACGATCTCAGGCATGACGATGCCGTCTTTCCCGATCGAAAACTCCTCCTTCGATTGTCCTGGACTGGCCCAGGACGACGCCCACGTGGCAGTTGCAAAGCGTGAAAAATCGAAAGAATTCAGCTCATCAGCAAGTGAATTTGAAGGGATAGGACCCTGCAAAGCCATGACTGAAAGCAAAATGACGGTCGACCGCATGCGATATCCTCGCTCGGGTTTGGATCGATATAGTCGGTTGCCGGGTAGCGGAAATGGCCGCTTGTTTTTGCGATGCAAATAACCTATTTGGTTTAGTGCTACATCGGTTTTTTCGAAAGGGAAAGCTAAAAATGAACAGCGTGCCAAAGAAAATTGTAACGCATCTAGTTAAGAAGCTCTTGGTCAGGGCGGCCTTCGTATTGATGGCTGGGCGCGTCATTGCCGCCGCGGGAGCAGTTGATGAAGCCTATGTGAAATCCTTCGCGGCGCCGGAAAAGACCGTGCTCGTCGTCGAGTACTACAACGGTGACAGTAAGGTGGTCGGCCGAAAGGGCTTTGCCTCGGCAACCGGGTTCAAAGTCGCGTCGCCGACCGATATCGCCGTCGCCGACAAGGTGCGGCTCCATCTTTTCGGGGTGGAGCCATGTGCCGGCGAGATGGTGAACCGAAAGGAGAATTTTGCCGGTAAATGCGAGGACTTCGCCAGGGAGCAACTGGCGATCCTCCTGAAGTCGCCGAAGGTGCTCTTTTGCCGGGCGTTCGTTTCCGAGGAGAATGCGCCGCTCCAGGACGCGACCTGCTTCGGCTACTACAATTACCCCGGCACGCTCGATGCCGTCGACAATATCGAGGAGCAGTTGCTCTCATTGGGCGCCGTCAAGCTCTCGAAAAAGCCGGACGGCACGCTGATGCGTCCGGACCTTGCCGGGGCCGAGAAGATTGGCCGCAGCGGCTTTGGGATGTGGGCCGATCCCCGGGTCCAAAACCGATGAACCGAATGTCCTTGTTCATTGCCGTGGCTATTCTCGTTACAGCTCAGCCCCTCTTGGCCGCACCGATGGGGTATTTCGATTTGGATGCGGGCGTGGCGCTGGAGAGTGGCGACACCTGGACGGCGAACGGCGAGCGTTATCGGCTTTACGGCGTACAGGCCTGTCTGCGTGGGACGACCTTTACCAACAATGCCGGCAAGACACAGGATTGCGGCGATGCATCGCTTTCGGTGCTCGCGGCCTTCATCAAGGACACGCATCCCTCCTGTGCGCCGATCGCACGGGCGGCAGGCGTCGTCTACGTCGTTTGTTTTGCGACGGTTGCGGGGGAGCGCCTGGACCTTGCCACCATGCTGATCTCGGAGGGTTATGCCTTCGCAGCCCTTGATGCGAAGGGCATGCCCGTCAATCCGGCCTATGCCGTTGGCGAGCAGGAGGCGAGGGCGCGCAAGGCGGGCCTTTGGCAGTTCCCAGACGTCCGTCATCCCTCGATTTTGCTGGGACGGGCGGCAAGCTACCATCAGGAGAAAGCCAAATGAGCGCTCGCTTTGCCATCGGCGCGTTGGTCCTTCTTTGCACGGGCATCAATCCGGTTTCCGCTGCCGACTTTGTGCCGGGTTCGGCGGTCGGCCAGCGACTCGGGGCGCCTGAAACGCAATCACTATTAAGGGGCAAAGTATCGGTTATCAGCGGCGATACGCTGTGGTTTCCAACTCTCGGAAGACGCGTGCGGCTTGCCGGCATCCAAGCTTGCCCAGTCCCGGAAGGGGGGTTCGATCCGAAGCCGCAAGGAACAATAGCCATTACGGCGCCGATTCCATCCGGTCCGCTGGCGAAAGCCTGGCTGAAGCGCGTCGTTGGCAATAGGCCGGTGGTCTGCAGGCCGGTTCCTCCTTATGGCTCGGAAGTGCCGGCCGCCAAATGTTCGACGCGGGGACGCGACCTCGGCCTCGAGATGCTCCGCGTCGGCTGGGCGAGGGTTGCCGCAGTCACGGAGCCGGATCCGCAATATCTCACAGCAGAAAGGTACGCCCGATCGGCACGGTACGGACTTTGGGGGACTTACGTTCTCGACATGGATGAATGGAACCGCAGGGCTGTCGACCGGACGATGGAGCGACGGCCCCTGGCGGACCGGACACTCCTTCAGGAGCGAGAGCAGGAGATCACGCCGCCGTTTGCCGACTGGCGCGACAGGCCGCGGCGCAGAGATCGTTAGGGAGGGAGTCGGACAATGAGATTGGTGTTGCCGCTTGTGTCGGTGTTGATGTTCTCCCTGCCGCTCTCACCGGCTGAAGCGAGCGAGTGGGGGTGCGAGGTGCTGCTTTGTGCGGCCTCTGACAATCCGTCGTGGCACGGCGTCGAAAGTTGCCATCCGCCGATGGAGCGGCTGATCTCGGCCATGAAACGCCCAGGGTTCTCCTGGCCGACCTGCCCGGAAGGCGGGGCTGGCAAGCCTGGTTTCGAGCGATATGCGGACTGCCCAGCTGGTTGGGTGCCGACCGAGGCAGACCAGGACTTCAATCATGGTCGTTCCGACGAACTGTCGCGCTGCATGCGGACCGTCAACGCGTGTAAGGCCAAGGCTTTCCAGCGATACCGAAATGAAGATCGGACGGCGACAACGAAGGACGGCGTCACGCGCGTCTATTCGGATTCGAGCAGTTGCGAGTATCGCGAATACACCGCGCGGCCGTTACGCGACGAGCCCTATTATTTCGATATCGAAAGTTCAGGAAAAGAGACGACCGAGCGTCACTATTTTGACCTGAGAGATTGAGTTTTTTGCGGCCAGGCTCTCGTCCGAGCGCAATATCAATGTCCTCCATGTCGCCAAGTCGGCTGATTGTCTTACACCCCTTCGGGGTAGAGGCGCGGGAAGAGGATATCGAGCGCATGCGTGGGAAAGCGCAGCGACACCGCTCCTTTTTCGGTCGTCGATGCCAGTAGACCCTCGTCAGTCAGCGCCTTGAGCAGCCGGCGTGCCGAGCGCTCAGGAAGTCCTGTAATGCGTGGAGCCTCGCCACGCTCGAATGCGCCTCGCACCAACGCTTCCTGCAACAGCCGTGCAGCTTCCGCAGGCAAGGTCTCATGCCGGTCGACATAACGCTTCAAACGTCCTCCCAGCGCATCCAGATCGAAAAGACTGCCCATATAGTCGAGTTGGTCGACGCAGACGCGGAGGAACCATCCGGTGAACAACTCCAATCCCTTTCTCGATAGGTTTCCGCGTCCATCGCGCTCGCCTTGGCGCTGCTCGTCAGCCCAAGCCATGTATTCCTTATACTCGGCTCGTCCTTTGGGGCCTCCTGCAAGTCCTCGCGCCAGACCGCGTGAAATCGACCAGAGGCCATGTGCGCCAATCCCGGCCGCATGCGCCATCGCGTGGCTCATCAGACGGCTGACGCGACCATTCCCATCCGGGAACGGATGAATGTAGTTGAATCGGTGATGTGCGGTCGCCATAGCGAAGAGACGGGCGCTGCGGCTCGGGCCGACCGCCAACATCTTTTCGTTGGATTCTGGTTCGAAGGCAAAGCGGCGATGGAAATACGCCATGAAGTCGGCTACGCGATCACTCGCCGGCGGCAGATGTCTGCCCACCTCGACGTCCTGTTCGTTTCCTCGTCGCCACTCCCCCGGCACCATGATAAAACTGCGATTGTTGCCGGCGATCGTTAGCATCTTTTCCGTGGCGCCGGCATAGAAGTCGCGGTGGAGTTGTCGAATGAAGTCCAGTGAGGCAGGGTCAGGCAGAGTTGCCGCCGCCGCTCGTTCATCGATATTCTGCTGCACCCGATAGTGCGCCACGGCCTCGATCTTCAGGTCACGTCGATCGTCCAGAGGTTCTATGCCGTCTAGCGCCTGTTCGATCTCACGCGGCCGTGTATTATGACCTTCGATCAGGTTACTATAATAGGTATTCATAATGCGGACTGTCCGAGCCAATTGGGCGGCAGTTTCAGGGTGGAGGGCGCGCCCGAGCAGCTCCGCCTTCGCGACGACCTCTAGCGAAAGGTCGACCAACTCGCTGCTTGGATTCTCTATGCGTGCCGGTTCAATCCGGCTAGGTGCTTCGATGGCGGTCATTTTGGCCGATACTTTATGTCATAATTTCCATTTATTTACAGCATTATCCTATAGATTTCCAGGGGAAATGGCCGATCCTCTGGCCGATCTTTGATGACGTGCCGATAACAACGGAACTTCCGAGTTATCCAGGTTCTATTGCGTTTTAAGACGCTGGATTATGGTCTATAGGATCTCGTCATTCTTTGAAGAATGGTTGCACGGATCGCAAGACAAAAGCCACTGTTGTCCGATCTAATGCGACCCCGGTCGCCAGGATGCGGGCGACATGCTCGACCTTCCTGTAGGCCTCAATGCGGTTTCCTGGCGGCCATGCGCTGATTGTCGTGCAGAGCTCCAGTTCCTTGATGCGCAATTGCGTCAACTCGGTTTTTGGTATCTTGGGCTTCGACTGGCGCACGAGTTCCAATTCGACAATCAATGCAGCATGATGATCGATTAGATCAGTAAGTCCGCGTCTAGGATCGTCGCCACTCATCTTACGCTCCTTCTCAAGCGGGAAGAATGTGATCGGCCGAACCGTCTGGGCTCGGCCGGCAGTAGCCAGGTGCAACGTCGGTAATGTATGAGGGAGGAAATCAGCATGGGTATGTTTCATGACCAGCAGACTTGAGAAATACATCGATAAGAACGATCTGATCGAAACGATCGATACCGAAGTCGAGAAGCCGATTTTTCGCCGCCCAGGTTATGACGCGGTCCCGACCTTTGCCGAACTCGATCGTCGCCTTGCCGATGGCCTGCGCGAGGCTCGCGATCGTGCCGGCTTGACCCATGCGGAGGTAGCACCGCTTCTCGGGCTTCATCCGATCGTTTATGGGCGCTATGAGCGCGCTGAAACGAAGATGCATGTCTCGCGCCTCATACATCTGAGCGAACTGCTGGATTTCTCGCCGATCGACTTGATCATGGCGGCTGCTCCCTATCGTTTTGGCAAATCTCCGGAGGCATCAGAACGCCGCCGGAAACTCATCAAGGTTGTTGAGGGCCTCCCCGACGAGGCGGTCGAATCGATGCTGTCTCTGGTTGAGGCCATGTCCAAGCTGCGTTCCGAGGAAGGCAAGTAGATGCTGGATCATGGAGGCCGCCCAACAACCTCGGGATCTCGCTGACCATCATCTCAACCGCTTTCTCCCGTCGCTTCATAAAGTCTGTAAGGAAGATCAGCGTAGGCATATTCTGCTGGTATCGCGGCTGGGCAGAGCTTCGACAGGAAGAGGTCGAGGTTTTCTGCACTGTTGCTGGAGACGAGCGTGTAGAAATTCCCGCTGTTCCAGGTCACGAACGAGTGCTTGAAAAAGCGCCGCATCGTCTCGGCGATCTCTATCAGAGTGACCTCGCTTCGATTCATCCGCGTTAGAACCGTCTCTTCCTTTGCGCGAATGTCGGCGGAACTGAAAAAGCGGGCTTTGAAGCCATGGTCCTTTTGCCGTTCGCGCCGCCGATACTCCTCGTCGTCTTCATGCCTGAATTTTTCGACGAATATGAATAACCCTTTGCTCTTCAGGTGCTGCGAAACGAAACGGATCTGATCGAAGCGATTGGGCGAATACATCTGAAACGTCGTGTCTTCGACAATTATGTCAAAGCCGTTCGCGAACGTCTTCAGCTTTTCGTCCTGCTGAACTTTCTCAGGTGTCAGATGGTGAAACGGCCCATGGAAAAACATGGCGTGCGGTGGAACACCATAGGCGTAGAAGTTTCTGAGGTTCTCGATATTGGGACTGCAGGATAGCGTCTCGACCCTGCCGTTGCCGAGTTCGGCAATCACACGCGCCATCGTGCCTTCGGCGGTGCCTAAGGTATAGAGGTTGAGCCTTCCCTTTCTGGCGCGTGCGTATTTGAGAATTGCGCAGCCCATACGGCACTCCTCTTCGAACCGATAAGGAATGCTGCTGAGATAATGCTGATCAAACGGACCTTGCCGCAACGGATGGAGAGCTGAAAAGCGCCGGAACGTTAGGTCCAACGGAAAGAGGCGCCGGTCAAGCTGAGGTGGTCGGCTGGGCATGCCGGCCCGCCCCGATGCGGTTGTCGAAAAGAACTCCGAAAGCTCGTTGAGCCGAGGGGCACGGTCGCACTCCTCCAGGAAGTCGTCAAATTCATGCATGCGAAAGACCTTTCTCTCGCATCATCGCATTCTGGTTTCTTTGATATCCCTATGCGCTCGTGGCTGATCTTGGGTGACCAGCGATACGAAGCCTCTTCGCGATAATGCTCGAAGGGAAGATGAGCGGATTCATCAGGTTTTCGCATCCAGGATTGTGATATGCTTTCATGAAAGTGACATAAAATTCGTCCTCAGGTTAAAAGAAATTTGTCGAGCAACTTTTAGTCCGCTACGGTCACTGCCGCCGCTCTTGAACAGGAGAAGCCATAAGAAGTGGAGCCCGTTGCAGCCGTTCGACCCGAAAAAATAAAGCAGTCTCAAGGACAAATGATCCTTCACAGACAAGGTCTTTGGAACGATGCGCGCGCCGATGTTGTTCGCCGGATCGATTTAGGACGGCAGGACATCGAAGTTGCAACTGATCACCATATGATCTTCCTCAACATACGAGGCTCTGCCAAAATCGGGGAAAACTATATTGACGGGCGCAATGTCGGCTTCACTCCGCGACCCGACGGTTCTCTTGTTTATATTCCGCCAGGTTGTCACTGGAGTGGTTGGGATGAAGGCGATGCCGACGCCGGCTATCTCATGATCACAGTTGCAAACGCGTTCTTGACCAACTTGTCGGAGAGACTGCCAGGTGTCGGCAATTGGCGTCCAAAACTCGGATTCAGGGATCTGCCGATCCAATCCGTAGCCCGGCAGATTGCCTGGGAGCTATCACATGATGATCCTATGAGCGATCTAATCGTCGAAGGATACCTGGCAGCCATCTTTGGACTTCTGCAACGCCACTCCAGAACATCCGGCAAGGCCTCGCGGGGCGGACTGGCACCAACGCTCCTCAAGAGAGTAATCGAACAAATCGATGCCCATATCGATCAACCGCCCAGCGTGCGCGCACTCGCTGAAGACGCGGGGATAAGCCGTGAGCACTTCAGTCGAGCCTTTAAACAATCCCAAGGTTTGACACCTTACGCGTTCTACAATCAACGGCGACTTGAACGCGCCAGCGATCTTCTGCGTTTGACGACGATGACCGTGACAGACGTTGCGATTGCCTGTGGCTATGCAAGCGGGAGCCATCTGTCGACCAGGTTTCGGCGGGAGACCGGACTTTCGCCGGCGCAGTATCGTGCACTCTGGACGGGATAGACTGATCGCGAGCGAGAAAAGAAATATCACATTCGTGAAAGCCGCGCTCCATCGGGTCGAATAGGATGCCCTCACAAATTATCGTGAGGATTGCAGATGGAGTCGGGATATTGATTGGCCTGATCGGGAGAAACACTGCTTCCGCCATCTATCACTTCTGCGTTGTCACATCTTCCGCCGGGCGCAATGCCTATTTTGTGTTGGCGGCCTGGATTGCCGTCGATGTCAGCCACGGCACCAGTGCTCTTGCCGTTCTTCTCGCGCTCGGAGGTGCTGCCGAACTGTTGACGAGCAATATCGGCGGCACTCTGATTGATCGGTTTGACCGTCGCATGGTCTGCATCGTCTGCGATCTATTTCGGCTGGTGCTGATGCTGACGACCGGGCTCGGGTTCTTGTTCGCCGATCCGCTCATTGTTCTCTACCTATCTTGGACCATCTTTGCGATCGTCGACAGAACCTACTCGACGTCGCTGCAGGCATTAATCCCATCTATAGCGCGCGCCGTGAATCTCGGATCGTTCAATTCGAGCGCGTATATTGGAATGCAGGCTGGCAATTTGCTCGCGGCCATAATCACCGGTTTCATGCTGAGCAACGCTGGCCGGGAGTTAGCACCTCTGTTGCCAAGTGGGTTCTTTGTCCTCTCCCTCCTGGGGCTGCTGGCGATGAGCAGCATACGCCCGCGTTCTGCGGCTCATCATCGCCCTAAAAGTGGCGACATTCGTCGCTCGGATCTGCTGCCGACCACGTTCGCTCTTGGGTCGTTAAAGACCGGCGCAGCCATGTACGGACTGATTTATGCAATGGGCATGTTTGTGAACATGTTGGCTTCGGCTTATGTGATCCGTGAACTGGACGCGACGTCGCTGCAATTCGGATGTCTTGAGGCGGCCTGGGCCGTTGGCTCCATTGCCGGCTGCGCTATCTTTCTCTTGGGTAGTGGGTTCTGGCGACCGCAGAACATTCTCGTCCATTTGGCGCTTGCCGGCATGTTTCTTCTTGGCTTTTGGTTCTACCAAAGTTTTCCTTTCGCTATCATTCAAATGACGATCCTGGGATTGAGCTACAACATCGCGCGGGTTCTGATTGATGTTCAGGTTCAGTCGACCGTCTCGATCGATGCGCTGGGGCGTGCACGGAGCCAGATTCATACGGTCTGCGTCGCCACAGGCTTATTGGGCTACGGCATCATCGGCGTTTTCGGAAACGCGATCCTGCCTTCGGAAATTTTCGGGCTTTTCGGCACGGTCATGATCGCCGCTGCGCTCTTCTTTTGCTTCAGAATGAATCGGGGAGGTTCGGCGGAAAGCCGGCTCATTTGAGAATGGAGACATCAAGCGGCGCAGACCTGATATCCAAGGACGAGCTTCAAGCTCTCATTTTTCAATTGTTCCCCTGGGCCCGTCAGTTTGAGGGGGCTCCGGTGGCAGACTATGCCAATGCGGTCTTCACCGTCGCCTCTTATCAATCGGACTGCGCCCCCCGACAGCAAGCCCTGTCGTTATTGCGCTCGCGGATCGGAAAGATCGCGCAACGCCGTGGTTATTCGGGAGAGCAAGTATCGAGATTTGAAAGAGAGATCGAAGCTGCCCCGGTGCTGCAAACCGGTCCGCACCTACACCTGTTGATCGAGCCCGATGCATTTTATACCCATCTCTTCTCGCTGATGGGGCTCCGCGCCCGTGGAAGGAGATGCTACATTTCCTACGGTTGTTCGACCGTCAAATTCGTGGAGCGCGGCCGCAAAGGCCCTGCCTGGCTGCACGTTGATGGCCAGGCGATCAATGTATTCGGCCTGTCACGCAGCAAGATGATCCCCTACAGCATCTTGGGCAGAAACAACGGCTATAGCTTTCAACTCCAGAATGTCGATCGGCCCGGCGGGGAGACGGACGCAATCTGTCGTCTTCGAGGGATCTTGCCGGCCGGGGAGTTCCAGTCGGCGGCCGAAGCGATCAAGGCGGCAAACCTTAGTCTCTGGAAGCGCTATTTCGATAATGCGATCGATTTCCTTCAGTTCGATGATTACGATGTCGCCGATCTGGTAGGGGATCATCTTTCCGATGAGCAATCTTGGCTGCGAGCAGGGTTGATCGAGGATATCAGTTTTGCGACACGGCTTCTCGATGGCATTGATCGACTTGCCGATAATGCCTGGCGAGGTTGGCTGAAAAACTCGACCCATTTCTTCTGGGGCTGCATCGACGGGCGGCTCTTTCCATTGTGGCTCGATGATGCGGTTCTTCGGCCGAGGGGTACAGAGGATTTCCATGTCGAATTTTCACCCGGAGCTCTGGGCGCGGCCTTGGCGAACGGGCGGATCATTCCGAATCTCCTGTTGATGTTTATCGTCACATCGATCCTGCCCGGAATACGCGTTCTCGGCGGAAGTCGTCATACGGTCTATTATCCGTTGATGCGCTGGGCATTCGGTGAAGCGCTGAGGAGCGACGATCGTGACGCGGAGCTTCTCGGCGCCCTGACTGAGGATGAGCGGCCGGGCGCGTGGGGCCATCGCGTCATTTCCTCGCCATACGAGCCATTTTCTCTGCTGAACACGCCCGGCAGCAACGGGATTTCGAGCCTTCTGGAACGATTTGGCCAGATGAGCATCGAGGATGCTTCTGGACCTTTGTCAAGCTTTACGGAGGATCCGCTGTGGGCGGATCTGGCCGCGGCTTTTTCAGCTGGGACGCTGAGCGCAGATGCGCCGGAATGGGCGTTTTCCTGATTGTGCTCGAAATACCTCAGCGCATTATTGCATCCGCGATTCGCGGATGTATCGCTCTGTGAACTCACGCGTGATTCCAAGACGAAGCTATTGAATCTTGTAGAGAATTCGGTTGCGAAGCGAGCCGAATTCCTCTATCTTTTTTAGTGAGGCAGTACGCGCTGCCTTGGGGATTAGAACCCCCTACGAGCGGTTGATGTCGGCCGGTACGACATCACACTCCTTGACCTTTTGGGTCGGGGAGCCTGTGGCGTATGTCCAGGCTCCTCGGAGCTAAAGGCCATAGGGCCGTCTCGTACGGTGTTCTAACTTCCCGATCAGTGGGTTGAGCGAGTTTTCAGCGGGGGCGTACCGCATGAAACTCTCCAGTCGGGGTGTCGAACATGAATCGCCGTACAGCCGCCGCACAAGTCCGATCGGCGAGAAGACAGCAAAGCAAGCAGCCGAACATTGAAAGCCAGTCAGCGCATCCCGTCGATCTGCATGTCGGACAGCAGATCCGTATTCGCCGGATACAATCGAATGTATCGCTCGGTGATCTTGGCGCCGGCATTGGCGTCAGTTTCCAGCAGGTGCAGAAATATGAAAACGGCCGGAATCGCGTCAGTGCATCCATGCTCTATGAGGTCGCCAAACGGCTGAGAGTGCCCGTCGCCAAATTCTTCGAGGGCCTGCCAGATCCCGAAGGCGCAGTCGATCCGCAAATCGTGACCGAGGTCGATGACCGCATCGCCTATATCTCCACCGCGGAAGGCCGCCGTCTGATCGAGGACGTTCTGCTGCTTCCCCCGCGTGTCCGCAGCCGCGTCGTGGCGCTGGTCAGTTCCATTGCCGATGAAGAGATGGAAGAGCGGCCGGAGGCTGATAGCTAGCGAAAGGATAGGCAAAATTTGGCGGCCGCAAGGGCTGCGAATGTTGAGCTCGGACTGCGGGAGCGTCGAGAGGGTGGATTTTAAGCCTTACAGGATTATCCGACCGATCCCGTTTTCGTAAGACAGGACCGTATCAAAGCCGGCGCTTCGGTCGGCGAGATCGTCGAGAATGTCAGCTGCCAATTTTCCTTCGGCAAACACGGGAAAGGGGAGGCGATCAAGCTGTCGATCCGAGAGTGCTTCAGGACCGCCGACGATGATCGGGCGCAAGCTGATCTCTCGCAAGCGTCCGCCCGTCTCGAAGTCGCAGGTGGCAACAATACTCTTCCAAACTTCGGGCGGGCTCCATTCCTGCTCATCCTTATCGGTATGGAAGATGAAGTTGCCGAGACCATAGAAAATCGGGGCGCCACGGTATATCTCGATTGCTTGCAAAACCGGCGCTCCGTGACTGACGAAAAGACCGGCGCCGGCGTCAACGCAATTATGCGCAAAATCCTGGACCCATGGCGGCACCTGCTGCCAGCTCGGTTCCCAGTGGTGGTGATGTAAGTAGACGATGACGAATGTGCCGCGGCCCGCTTCTTCCACGATCGCTGAAAGATGATTCCAGGCACTCTGTCTGTCGACGACAATGCGCCGGGCGTACTGGTCGGATCTCCGAAACACCGTTCCATAGAAATCGATTTCGTCCTTGGCATTTATCTGAGGCGGATCCTCCGGTTGCGCATAATTCGCCCGTTCCAGATCGGAACTTAGGAACCGCTTTTGAATGGAGTGAAGCATGTTGAAGGTTTCCACCTCAAGTTCGAATACCCGGGAAACCTTCAGCCTGTTGATGCCGGGCCTTGCCATACGGCCTTCGATGGCATCTTCGGCATACATGAACGATGGACCGGGACCAGCGTCCATGGCGATGAGCCCAACCGTCCTCGATCCGAGCATCTTCTTTTCGATTTTTGCCGCTTGATGCTGGTCGGCGCCGATGCCGGCATGAAGAAAGTCTTGGGCAGACGCTTCCTCCAGTGTCGAAAGGATGCCCGAAGGGCCAAGATCAAAGGCATGGTTGTTTGCCAAAGCCAGGCTGTTGAAGCCAAGCTCTTTCAACGCCGCCAGAACTGAGGGTGCGGCGGCGCCGAAATAGGAGCCCTTGAGCGGCCAACCGCCATAACGCCCGTAGATGGTCGTCTCGAGGTTGGTGAAGACGACGTCGCTCGCCTTGAGAAGTTGGACGACTTCATTGAGGCGCCGGTCGCTGATCGTCCTCAGGTCATGGCGAATGAGCGACTGACCGGTCAGAGCAATGGAAAAGGGGGCGGACATACACTCTTCCTTCAGTTTAGGATCATCGAGTTCCCCATGCACCGAGCCGTTCTCGGGAAATGCACAGGGCGGGTGCTTCTATTCCGAAACCTGCGGCGAAACGTCGATCTCGAACCATTGTTCGCTTAACCGCTTCAGCGTTCCATCCCGTGTGGCGGCCGCAATGGCACTATCGAAGGCAGCGATGAGTTCGGCGTCGTCTTTGCGAAGCCCGACGCCAACGCCAGGTCCCCACAAACCTCCGGAGAGTTGCGGGCCGTACAAAGTTGCGGTCCCGCCGTCTTTGCTATCGAGGAAGGCTTTCCAGGTGAAATAGTCGGCAAGCCCGCCGTCTATGCGTTCGGCCGCGAGGTCTAGATGCATGTTGTCTTGGGAATCGTAGCTCCTGATCGTCGCCACCTTGCCGAACAAATCATTCAGGACGGCTTCCGAATTTGACGATCGCAAGACGCCGAGCGTTTTGCCGGCGAGTGCTGTTCGAAGCTGATCAATGACAGCCTGCTTGTCGGCGTCGACGTTGGTGAGGTTCAATTTCTTCGACGTGTCGGTCGGCGGCAGATCCAGATCCTTGCGCACGACGAGCTGATTAAAACCGCCGGCGTAAGGCTGAGAAAAGGCGATCGACTGCTTCCGTTTCTCGGTTATCGCCATGCCGGACATGATGGCATCGAATTTTCCGACCGTCAGAGCCGGTATAATCCCATCCCAATCCTGCGCCACGAAAATGCATTCGAGGTTCATGCGCCGGCAGAGTTCCTCGCCCGCATCGATGTCGAACCCGACAAGCTTGCCTTCGGCATTTAAGGCGTTCCAGGGCGGCGATGCGCCTTCGGACGCAATGGTGATCGTTTTCTTTTCGAAAGCGCATAAACCTGTGGTGCTGACAAGCACGGAACACAAGGCAAGCGTGGCAGCTCGTTTCATGAGAGACGTCCTTCCTTCGTTGAGTTTGACAATTTCATGGCTGATAGGTCCGACCTCGGCGCAGCTTGAGACGTCGCGGTGGTCAGCAATGGCTTTGGCCTCTTCTTTGGACTGCTCGCGATCGCAACGCTCAGCGGTTTGTTTGGGCGCGACCAATGCACCTCAAGAGCCTGGAAAGCGCGAGTAATCATGAGGGTGAGCAGCAGGTAGAAACCGCCTGCGACAATGAAGACCTCGTACGGCGCGAATGTCTCAGAGACCAGTTGACGTGCCAGGCCGGTGATCTCCAGCAAGGTTATCGTGCTTGCGAGCGAACTTGCCTTCAGCATTCCAATCACCTCGTTCACGTAGGCCGGCAGGGCGATACGGAAGGCCAGCGGAAATGTGATCAAGTACATCGTGCGGAGGCGCGATAGACCAAGAGACTGAGCGGCTTCGATCTGCCCTTGTGGGACCGCCTGAATCCCACCGCGAAGGACCTCGGTGGTGTGAGCGGTGCTATTCAGCGTGAAGGCGATGAATGCGCACCAGAACGGTTCGCGCATCACTTCCCAGAGAAGGCTCTGGCGAACGAAAGAAAGCTGGCCGATGCCGTAGTAGATCAGGAAAAGCTGCACCAGCAGCGGTGTGCCGCGAAAGGCATAGGTATACGCTAGCACCGATGCGGACGCCCAAGGACTGGTCGATGCACGCAGGATTGCCAGAGGAATCGAGATCACAAAACCGGCCGCGAGCGATGCGAATGTCAGCGTCAAAGTCAGAACCAGGCCGCGAGGAAGGGTGAATAGTGCATCCAGCACAACAGCGGTATTCATTGGTTCAACCTTTCCCAAACGGGATTGAGTAGCGACGCCCGATGAGCTTGAACGACAGTAGGGAAAGGCTGGTGAGCATGAGATAGATCGCCGATGCGGCGAGATAGAAGGGAAGGGGCGCGCGCATGGAACCCGCGCCCACGTAGGCGACCCGCATGACGTCTGTCAGACCCACAACAGAGATCAAGGATGTATCCTTGATCAAAGAGATGCAAAGATTGCAGAAGGCGGGTAGAGCGACCGGGATCATTTGGGGAATGATGATCAGAAACCAGATCTGCCACCGCGCCAGCCCGAGCGCCAAAGCGGCTTCTCTTTGGCCTGGCGCAATTGCATTGATCGCACCGCGAAAGATCTCTGCAGCATAGGCGCCGAACACGATGGTCAATGACGTGACCCCGGCTGCGAACGCATTGATCTCGACATAGCGGCCGACAATCATGCTCAAGAAGGCTGTTCCCCCGAAATACATCAGCAGGATGATCAGGAGTTCGGGAACGCCCCGGATGATCCCGGTATAGGTTTGCAAGCAGGATGCAATGGCTTTTCGGCGTGAGTTCCCGAAAATCGCGATAAGCAAGCCTAATGAAGTTCCCAAAGCGCAACTCAAGAAAAAGACAACAATCGTATTCGTTATCCCATAGATGAATTGATCTAAGAAAACGTACAAACCAGCACCTCCTCTACGTCTGTCGGGTATGTCAGTCTATAATGTCGCGCTTAATTCAAATATTGTTCGAGAAAGTCGCAAAATTAACCGATTGGCGAGGTTTTAAATCCAATTAACTCTTAGTTAATTTGCCATATAGTCAAAAATATACTTTGATTTTCCGCGGTCAATTTATAAGATAAAAGAAGTTTCGATAAGCGCTGCTTATGAACTGGGCGTTGCGCGACATCACGTCGAGGGACCGCGTTGTGGATATTGATGGTTCAGGAGTTCGGATCCGGCAGCTTCAAATCCTGCGCGAGGTCATGCGTGCGGGCTCGGAAAGGCTCGCCGCGCAGGCGTTGCGGATAACCCAGCCGGCGGTCAGTCAAAACATCAAGCAACTGGAGGAGACGATTGGATTTGCACTCTTCCGCCGGGAAAACAACAGGTTGATCCCGACCGATAAGGCATGGGAGTTTTTGCGCACGATCGATGCCGCGTTTGCCGGTCTCGACCGAATAGGGCCAGCAATAGAGTTTCTCAAGAGCAATGATACGCGGGTGATCGCGATCGCGGCCCCAAGCGCGTTCTCATTCGGAACGCTGCCGCGCGTGGTGAAAAAGATCCGCGAGAAAAGTCGTTCTTATACCGTTCAGATTAAATCGGGCACTTATCAGCAGATCGCAGAGCATGTGTTAAACGGCCGCGCGGATCTCGGCATTTCGCGCTTGCCTCTCGACGGACGCATCTTTGATTGGATGCCCATTGGCGCGGCCACGAATGTCTGTCTGTTTCCGCCAAATCACCAATTTGCATCGCAGCAGGTTGTCACCGCCGAAGACCTTGTCGGCGAGGCCATTATCGACATCGATCCGCAGTTTGCTTCTCACCAAATGAGCGTCAATGCAGTTCGCTATCTGGGGGCCACGCCACAAATTGTCGTCGAATATGACGCCAATGGTCATGACGTCGGCTTCGTCTTGGCAGGAATCGGCGTCTCTGTCACGAACGAGATAATCGCGAAGGAGTACTCTGGCCTCGGTGCAGAATTTCGGCCCTTTGAGCCAGGAGCGATCTACCACTACGTCGTTTTTTGGCAAAAGGAGCGCCAATTAAGTGACGGGCTTCGCTACGCTATTGAGCAGGTGGCTATAGCCATCTCGTAGGGGTGCCCCAGCAGAGTGCTGATAGCCGTCATCCGCCAAGATGATCGAAGTCGATCCACTGGCGCGGCTGACGCAGACGGGCGAGCGCATCGCCGCAGGTTGGCCAGCGACCGACCTCGACGCTTTGATGCCCTGGAACTTCAAGAAGTAACGTATCCATCCGAGCAGGACCGCGGGATTTTGGGCGGCGCGCGTGGTAATGTCGGTTCATGGAGATTGATGAGGACAAGATCGACGATGCAGTTTTGGCGCTGTTATGGCTGACGCTGCATAACGAGCGTTGCGCCTGGAAGGTTTCGACTGGGCAACGACGGATCGGCTTCACAAGAAGGGCATGATCGGCGTCCCAGTCAATAAGGCGAAGTCATTGGTCCTGACCGATGAGGGCTTGGAGCGTTCGGCAGCGTTGTTCCGGCAGCTATTTACGCGGCCGCCGCCGCAATAGCGGTCTTTTGGGCCTTCCATTCCCATGGGAGGAGTTCGTGCAGGCGGGAGACGGGAAGATCGGCGATGCGGGCAAAGACATCGGCAAGCCAGGCCTTTGGGTCGACATCATTAAGCCGGCATGTGGTAATGACGGTCAGCATGACGGCGGCACGCTCGGTCCCACGCTGGGAACCGGCGAAGCTCCAGTTTTTTCTTCCTAACGCCACACCGCGCAACGCTCTCTCCGCCGCATTGTTCGTAAGACAGACCCTTCCGTCTTCGAGGAAGAGGGCAAAGCTCTCCCAGCGCTTGAGCATGTAATCGATCGGCTCGATGACCTCGGACGATCTGCTGAGCGTGGCACGTTCCTTCGTCAACCATTTGTGCATGTCGTCGAACAGCGGCTTGCTCTTCTCCTGGCGTACCGCCAGTCGCTCTTCGGCGCTCAAACCGTTGATCTGGCGCTCGATCTCGAACAACTCGTCATAGCGCTTGACGGCTTCCAATGCGATCGGTGAATCGGCTTGCCCAGGGCAATCGCTTTAGCTTTGACTCTGTTGTGGCGCCAGGAGGTCGGATTGTGATTCATGAGGAGCTTCGAATCGACGGAGCCGTTCATGCCAGTCTCTCCTACTTCTTCGCGGGCCATTCTTGATCATTTTTCAGCACTTTCCGATCCGCGGCAGTGCTGGCGGGTGGTTTACCCGCTGCCGGAGGTTCTGCTGCTTGTGCTGTGTGCGACGCTGAGCGGCATGGAGGATTTCGTCGAGATCCGGCTTTGGGGCGAGGAGCGGATGGACTTTCTGCGGCGCTTCCTTGCCTTCGAACGCGGTCTGCCCTCCCATGACACGTTGAACGACGTCATCAACGCCCTCGATCCCGAGCTGTTCAAATCCTGCTTCACCTCATGGGTCGAAGCGTTGCGGGATGGCGATCCGGATGTCATCGCCATTGATGGCAAGACATCCCGCCGGACCCATGCGCGCAGCCGAGGACGCGAACCGCTGCATATGGTCTCGGCCTGGGCAACCCGGCAGCGGCTGGTTCTCGGCCAGGAAGCGACCGACGTCAAATCCAACGAGATCACGGCTATTCCGCTGCTGCTGGAACGGCTCGAACTGACCGGCGCCATCGTCACCATCGATGCCATGGGCACGCAGACCGCCATTGCCGAGACGATCGTGCGGCGCGGCGGTGATTATCTGCTTGCGCTCAAGGCCAACCGGCCCGTCACCCATGACGACGTCGCACGCTTCTTCGCCGATCCGCCCGCCGACATGATTGAAACCGACACGGCAACCGTCGAGAACGACCATGGCCGGATCGAGCAGCGCCGGCATACCGTCTGCCACGACGTCGATTGGCTGATCTCCGACCGTCGATATCCCGACGAACCGCGCTTTCCCCATCTTGCCATGATCGCCATGGTGGAGAGCCACACCGAGCGGGCCGGCAAGGTCGAGACCGAGAGGCGCTATTATCTGTCGTCAGCCAAACTCAATCCGAAAACCTTTGCCGCCGCCGTCCGCGCCCATTGGGGCATCGAGAACCGATTGCATTGGGTCCTCGACGTCGTCTTCCACGACGACCTCTCCAGATTGCGAACCGCCTCAGGACCCCACAACATGGCCCTCGTCAAACACATCGCCATGAACCTAGTGCGAAATCCAAAAGACAAGCACAGCCTCAAAGTCCGACGCAAAAAGGCAAACCTGAACGACGATTATCTTGAAAGCCTCATCACCCAACAGCAAAATTTACCTGAAGCGATTCCCCTGTCGGCTTGCCTTTCCGCTTGTGATCCCGAGCATTCTTCTGGATATCGGCCAGTGCAAAGAATTTCTGACGCGAATGGGCGTGGCAAAAGGCAAAGGTGATTGGAACCGTCTTTGTCTCGGCGACAGCGAGCGGCTCGAAGCCATTGTAGCAGTCGCTCTGTAGAATGCCGCCATACTCGGCCAGGTGTTTTTGCGGATGTTCGCCGCGCCGGTCACTCGACGCATAATAGATCGCCGCCGGCGCAGCCGTTCCCCCGAACGGCTGATCGTCCCGGACGTAGCTCCATATTCGACCGGTTATGCATTTGCCCTTGGCCTGGATCGGGATGGTCGTGTCGTCACCATGCAATCGCTCGGCTGCGAAGACATGCTTCTCGATCAGGTCGCAGACCGGCATGATGGCCGCCGTTCCAAATCCGACCTGATCGGCCAGCGTCGAGGTCGACAGGTCTATGCCCTCACATTTGAACCTTGTGCTTTGGCGGTTCAGCGGACTGTGCATCCCAAATTTGTCGAAGACGATCGTCGCCAACAGATGAGGACCGATGAAGCCGCGCGGCGTGGCATGGAACGGTGCTGGCGCCTGGCTGATCGCCTCGCAATCACGGCAGGTAAATTTTTCCCGAACCGTCTCTATCACCTTGAAGCGGCGCGGTATCTCCTCCAGCGTCTCGTTAACATCCTCACCCAGCTTCGACAGGCGCGACCCGCCGCAACAAGCACAGACGGTCGGGGGATCGATCACCACGCGCTCACGCTTGCGCCACCGCGATATCCCCCTCGGTGACGACGGTGTCGCGCTCGGCTGCAACAACATCGCGTTCAGCCTGCAGCGTCGCACGCTCGGAAAGCAGCGCCAGATAGGCGCTCGCAAGGTCCGCAGGAAGATCCACAGGCTTCGAGGTCATGAAGCCATTCGATCAGATTCACTCAATATTTTCGTTATAATAATGCTATCCGACCCGTGTCGGACGCCGTGTTTCCTGAGGGGCTCGCCAGTCAATTCCGGACGATAAATAAGAAAGCTGCGCCGGTGATGCGGGTTTCGCAACTGCGCCGCCCTCCACATTCGGCCAGATAAACCGGCCCTTCTCCAGCCGGCGGGTAAAAAGGCAGGCGGCCAAACCATCGTGCCAAATGATCTTCAAAATATGCGATCTGCCCCCCCCGAAGACGAAGAGATGCCCCGACAAAGGGGCATGCTTCAGAATCTCCTGCACCCGAAGCGCCAGAGAGGGAAACCCGCAGCGCATGTCCCGTCGAAAGCCAGACCTTGACCCCTGTTCCCATCGGAAACGGATTCACCGCAAAGTCTCCAGCCCACGCATGATCCGAAGCAGCGCCTAGCACGATGGGAAGAAGATGTGGGTGGCTCAATCCAATTTCTAGCTGAAAGTGGAGATCAATACTCTCTTATACTATATGAAAGGAGAGGGTATTTCGATGCCGTATCGTTACAATGCAGATGATTTCGCACGAAACTTCTCAATAACTTCCAGATCTATTGCGATGAGCGAAGAAGTGTTTGATATTTTGAATAATGGAGCTTCCGTTCCTAGAAATAGTTATGTTCCTTGGGATATTGCGGGAGCGGTATTAGAGGATTTTCTTGGTACCCCTGAGAAGAGACCTGCTACCGCCGATTGGGTTGACGCGGAAAATTTCGATTGGCCAGAGGATAATTGACCTAACTAAATCCAGTAACGGTACATGATCGGCAAGGGAAAGGAGGGCGCGAAAGATGAGTAAGCCAGTCCATGTCGCAGATGCCACCAGCCGTCGGGGAAACGACATCCTACCAGACTAGGTCTATAGCTGTTTTCCGCCGAACGGCTCGGACGCAAGGGCTCTCGCAAATTGGAAATGGAACACGGTCTGGTTACCAACCGTCTTGGATAGGGCTGAACAAGCGTTGGCGATTTCTGGGGTCGGTAAAGAGGAGCGCCGCATGCATCTTAAGATTTCAATTCATTTTCTGAACCATATATTAATGGATGTGCCCTACAAACGAAATCATGGATGGAATGTCACGTCGGCACGATCTGGATTTTGTCAGGGTCGCAGCGTTCATGCTGCTGATCATCTATCACGTCAGCCTGATGTATAATTCGAGAAACTTTATACTGAAGGCGCCGGACAGCTCCTCGGTCTTTGACTTAATCCATCTGTGGACGCATCCCTGGAGAATGTCCTTGCTCTTCCTGATTTCGGGAGCAGTGACCGGCATTTTGTTGACGAGGCATCCTCCTGGTGCGTTGAGGAGCGCGCGAACAAGGCAATTACTGACGCCGCTTCTTGTCGGTCTCCTGTTTCTCATACCTCCACAGATCTATGTGTGGCTAAATGCTGCCGGGGGAGTCGATATCAGCTTGCTTGACGTCTTCTGCCACTACGTGACCTTGACACCGGTTCGTCTGCCGGACGGCGAACTCACTCTCCTTCTCGGCGGAATGCAGCACCTATGGTATCTCGCCTATCTCTGGATCTATACCGCGATCCTGACATTCACCGCATCAGTGTGGCCAGAGTTGTTGCCTAGCATGAGCAGGCGGCTGGCGGCTCTTTTGCGGGGAAAATGGATACTAATCGTGCCCACACTGTTGTTCGTGCTGATAAGGCTCGTTCTACGACCGGCTTTTCCCCCGACGCTCAATATCTTGGATGACTGGTATAGCCATGCCGTTTACTTCGCATCGTTCCTTTTCGGTGTCGTCATGGCGACACGTGATGAATATTGGGATGCAGTGGTCAGCATGCGAAAACCGGCTCTCATTCTGGCTTTGGCGTGCGCGATGGTTCTGGCATTGCTCTTTCCTGCCTTGCCAGCCGGAGAGCCCGAGATGTGGCGCGCTCTGTCAGGACGAGCATTCGGGGGCACCTTTCAATGGTGTACTATCGTTGCCATTCTCGGGTATGCAAAAATTTGCTGGAATTCGGAAAATGCCGTCGTAAGTTATCTGAACAGGGCAGTGCTCACTTACTATGTGCTCCATCAGACGGTCATGTTGCTTCTTGCTTACGGATTGCACCAGATGGGGCTGATGTCTACCTCATCCTTTGTTCCAATCGCCGTCGCTACGCTTGCGGTCTGCGCATTGTGTTACGAACTGAAGCGACACGTCGAAGTATTCTGGCGCGCTTGGGGTGGCACCCGCTGCATCTAATCCGTACACCTTCGGCTTCTCAACACTGTCTACAGTCAAGTCCGTTAAGCCGATTCTGTCCGGTCTTTCGTATCCTTAAATCTTGTTTGACTTTTTGCACTTAATGTCGCCGCTTCAATCCCGTGTTGGTGACTATGAACGATATATCGCGAGAGTTCCTTCTTTCCATCGTCGCGCCTTGCCATAATGAGGAAGAGGGGCTGCGGGAATTTTGTCGGCGGGCGGCAGCGACAGCGCGTCACATAGCCGGCGATGCCTTTGAGATAATTCTGGTGGACGACGGGTCAACGGACGGGACTTGGGACGTCATTGCCTCGCTTGCCGGGGAAGTCACACAGGTGCTCGGCGTCCGATTGATGCGCAATCATGGTCATCAGCTTGCCGCGACAGCCGGTCTTGCCGCATCGCGCGGCCAGCGTGTGCTTCTGATCGACGCCGATCTGCAGGATCCGCCGGAGCTAATGATGATGATGATGACGATCATGGATCGCGGCGCAGATGTCGTCTATGGGCAGCGCGCGCGACGAAAGGGCGAAAGCTGGTTCAAGCTCGCCTCCGCTTCGCTCTTTTACCGCCTTTTGTCGCGGCTTGCCTCTGTGGCTATCCCCCGCGACGTGGGAGATTTCCGCCTGATGCGCCGCCGGATCGTCGATATCTTGCTGTCGATGCCCGAGCGGGATCGCTTTATTCGTGGCATGGTGAGCTGGATCGGCGGGCGGCAGGTCGCGCTGCCTTATGAGCGCGACGCGAGGTTCGCTGGCGTCACAAAATACCCCCTGCGCAAGATGGTCAATTTCGCCATCGACGCCATTACCAGTTTTTCCACCGTGCCGCTGCGCATCAGTACATGGCTCGGCATGGTTACGGCGGCCGCCGCTATTGCTCTGTTGATCTATACGCTGGTGCGTTGGATCGAGAGCGAGACTATCGTTGGCTGGTCAAGCATCATGGCTGCGATCGCAGCTTTTAGCGCGATCCAGCTGATTTGCATTGGCATCATCGGCGAATATATCGGTCGGCTGGTTCAGGAGAACAAAAGGCGGCCGATGTTCGTGATTGAAAGTCTCGTTCAAAATGGACATTCCATCGACCTTGCCAGCGATTTTGCCGATATGACTGCCGCGGAAAAACGCCGAGCGCTTGAAGTTGCTCTGGCCACGCAAATCGAAGCTCTGCCGGATACCGATTACTTGAAAATGCATCGATGATGTCACGCGTCGTGGAGCACACTTTGGGTATTTCTACCGCGTCGGAACCAGCGGATTCCATGGCGGGAGATGTTAGTGACGGTTGTGTGATCGTCGAGCAGCGACCGAACATCGCGATCGCGGCCTTTGTTGGCATCGTAGCCGTTCTCGTCGCTGCGTTCGAGTTTCCACCATTGTTGGATTATCCCAACCATTATGCGCGCATGTGGCTGCTCGCCGGCGGAATAACGGAGCAGCCGTTTCAGCAGATCTACGCGATCGACTGGAGCAGGACTTTCACCAATGCCGGCATCGATCTCCTTGCCTACTATCTCGGGCCGCTGATCGGCGTCTCGTTTCTGGCGCGAATTCTGCTTTTTCTTGCAATCGTATCGCCGCCATTAGGGGCAATTGCGTTGCACCGGCGCCTTTTTCAAGGAGCGTTCTATTGGCAGGTTGCCATTCTCTATTTCGCGTGGTGTGCGACGCTGATCGGCGGCTTTATCAATTTTCAGATTGGTTTAGGTATGGCGTTGTTCTTTGCAACGGTCGATCATGCCTTGCAGCCAGGAAGCCAGACAGCTTTGCTGCTGTGGCGCATTGCCGCCGGCCTGCTTCTGACGATTATGCATATCTTCTCGCTCGGCTTTTATATTGCGCTTCTGTGCGGACTCGAGCTTTCGTCGACACTTGAGCCCTTGGCGCCGCGTAATATTGTGCGTCTGTGCGTAAGGCTCGCGATTGGGATTCTCGCCTGCGTGCTCCCGGCAGTATGTCTGTTCATCTACGCACCCGTGCTACCCAACAGTGGGGATGCCGGCTTCGGTGCAATATGGAACAATTCGCCGACCTTAATTCTGGCAAATCTTATGTCTGCCATGTGGACTTATGTCTCGATGGTGGACGCCTTATTTCTAATTCCGTTAGTGCTAATATGTACGAACGCTCTTCGCACCAGACGCCTGCGGCTGCATTGCGGCTTAGGGGTAACAGTGGTCGGTCTTGTCATTCTCTCTTGTGTGTCGCCCCTCCATATCATGGGCACGGGTTGGATCAGCTGGCGCTTTCCGATTATGGCAGCGCTTGGGGCAATGGCGATGATCTGCCCTCTGCCGCAATTGCCACGCCGCGAAGCCTTAATGCTCGTTGCCGTTCTAAGTTGTGTGGTTTTTGGCAGAACGGTCTGGGTTGGTTTCAACTGGTGGTGTGGGCAGGCCGATGTCGCAAATATTCGCGCGGTCCTCGCCGCCATACCGAAAGGATCGGCAATCCTACCAGTGGCCCATGAGCCCCGAGACATTCCAACTGGAACCGCGCATCGGCATTTCGCATGGAATGAGAACACTTTCCGGCACCTGCCGACGCTCGCCGTTCCTTTCGCCCATTCTTTCGTGCCGACGCTATTTACTGCCAAAGGCAAGCAGCCACTGGCGGTATTGCCGCCATGGACCAATATCGCCGTTCCAGAGGGCAACCTGCTTTCCGTCAGTGTGCTAGATTGTCCGGACTTGGTGGAAAGCTTCAGCGCTTTTACGCCCTATTTGATAGATTGGCGGCGCCGCTTTGATTTCGTGCTTGTCGTTAACGCTGATCTGCCCGATCGATATAGCGGCGACAGAGTACCCGCAGGACTAAAGGTTGTCAGTGATACACCGTTCGCCAAGCTCTACGCGATCGACAAGCGCTTCATCTCGTCGAGCAGGGCGACACCACAAAAAAATGCTCGGCAGAATGAAGCGATCCAATACAGGAAACGTCCTGAGCGCGACAGATGCCACCGATCTTGAGCGCAGTGGCATATTCTGCTCGAAAGCGCGCGATCGATATCATCGTTTAATGCAAGCCGATCAATGGACGGTTTCGAGTAAGCGAGATCAATTTTGAGCCCTCTGGGTAGCCTGCTCGGGACGAGTGACATAACTCGCAATCCCGGAAACCGCGTGAAACGGTTAAGCGACGGGAAATTTACTGCTCTCCTTCACCGAGCCGCTAATGCGTATCGTCGGGCCGCATCGGCAAATCATTGCGCTACGGCCATTCTTTTTGGCTGCGGAAAGACAAAAAATTTGGACATTAGAAACATGGAAGCCGTGTATGGTGCGATCCCCAGTAGTTGAATAAGGTATGGGTTTGTTTTGAATAGGTGATAGAAGATCAAGATGGTGATAAAATTAAACGTGTAAGATAGTGCCGCAGCAAGGATATATCTCAACAATACCTGCTGGATCGAAGAGTTATTCCGAAATGTCCACTTGCGATTCAACGCGAAGCTTAGAGCCAAACCAATCGTGTATCCCAAAGCGTTCGCTGCCAGCGGACCGAGACGAAAGAAATACATTATTGCATACATTGTGAGAAGGCCAAGACCAGTGTTGGCTATTCCTACCAGGGCGAAGCGTATTGCTTGCCAGATCGTTGCGATCATGCGGTCTCCCGCGCCGGCATGCGCTGAGCAGACGGAAAGAATATCTTGTAGGCAATCTTCGCGGATGCCCAGCCGCTTTTCCGTCCTCTATTGCGCATGACGCCGCTGCGAATGAGGCGAGCATTGACATCGAGAGGGCAGGTATTCACGGCTCTCAACGTCAGCGGATTTAATGGGTTATGCTCGTAGATGGCTAGTATGCTGCCTAGTTTCGTAACACGAAGCAATTCTATAAGCCGATGAAGATGTTCTTCATGCGGGATATGGTTTCTCATCGCCCACCAGTTTTTCTTAGAAAATCGGCTAAAACATCAACGATGATAGCCGCTTGGGGTTTTCGTTGGCTTTATCAATTCCCTCAGCTTCCACTTAACCGCCCCCAAATTCTGGACCAGCGCAGGCTTAGAGTTTTCCGGCTTCATACAGGGCGGCGAGCTAGTGGCGCCTCCCGAGTTCATCAGCGAGATGGGCACGTTAGCCCATTGCACCATGAGGATGCAATGCTGGTTCTGACCTGCCTCTGAACTTTCATCCAGCGGCGAATAGAGCCTCGGCGGTTATAATCGTCCGCCCATTCGGCGATGGCGCTGCGGGCATGATCGAGACCGAAGAACAGGCTTTCGTTCAGCAGCTCGTCGCGCAT
The DNA here is from genome assembly GCF_029714265.1 of Rhizobium sp. CB3171. Taxonomy (NCBI): domain Bacteria; kingdom Pseudomonadati; phylum Pseudomonadota; class Alphaproteobacteria; order Hyphomicrobiales; family Rhizobiaceae; genus Rhizobium; species Rhizobium sp. CB3171. The sequence goes on from NZ_CP121653.1 coordinate 709,418, forward strand.
CCGTCCGTTGAAGGACTCGATGTAACAGTTCTGCATTGGCTTTCCCGGTGCGATGTAGTGCCACTCGACCTTGTGCTCCTTTGACCAGGCGAGGATCGCGTTCGACGTGAATTCCGTGCCATGGTCGGAGACAATCATGCCGGGCTTGCCCCGCCGCTCGAGGAGCGCCGTCAATTCGCGAGCAACACGACGGCCGGAGATCGAGGTGTCCGGGATCGCCGCCAGACATTCGCGCGTCACGTCATCGACGATGTTGAGCACGCGAAATCTTCTTCCGCAGGCGAACTGATCGTGGACGAAATCCAATGATCAGCGGGCATTGGCCTTGGCTTCTACGAGTATTGGCGCACGCGTTCCGACGGCACGCCGCCTGGTCTTCCGCTTGCGAACCGACAGGCCTTCCTCGCGGTATAGCCGGTAGACGCGGTTGACACCGGACGGCTCTCCCCCCGCCTGAGCGGGACAAACAGTCGCCGATAGCCGAAACGCCGCCGCTCGTTGGCGAGGTCGCGCAGTCTTGGGCGAACCAGGTTCGGAAGGAATGAGCCGCTTGCTTTTTTGGCGTTCGGCAGGCAGGGGCAGACGAATGCGGGTTTGCATCTGCCTGCCCGTCATGGCTCGCAGGAATGCTTGCTTCCTGATCAATAGGATCGATGAAGTCGCGCCGGTCGTCTTGGGGCTTCCTGCACATGCTACAAGCGCGGTTCCTTGAAGGTCTCCTGAATCAGGTGCCCACGGCCCCACCAAACGGTGGCCGGGATGGACGAGCGTATTTATGCGCGGCTGATGTCGGCGGCTAGGTAATTGCCCAGGAAGGCCTGCGGGTAAATTTGGCCGCGGCCTGGTTGATAATCGAGCAGCATGATCGGCTCGACACTGCCCTCGTCACTCCGATACCTTGCAGAAGGGAGACCAAATCGATCTCGGTGCGGTCCAATCTATGCGCTGGGAGGCTTGCGGCACTTTTCACGCCATGAAACTGCCCGACAGAAAACGTGCATACGAATTTATCCCTCCATCTTTTTTATGAGTATGATGACCGCTATCATGCCGGATCCGGCATGATAGCGGGGATCGGTAATATGGATTACTAGGCAACGCTTGCGGTTTGTGTCGCCGCGGGCTCGTTCGCTTTCGCGATCGTTAATATTCGGTAGCAGTGATTTATCCAATGTCCGCGGTACCCCTTAGACCTGCCAAAGGTTCGCAAGGATCGTGTCTGCGTAAGTGGTTCAGCCTTCAGTCTGCGGACCAATCGACCATTCCTCGATTTCGCTATTAGATAATTCATCAGATCTGCAGTGATGCCAACACGCACCGCAATACAGCGAGATATATCGAGCTCAAGGACCACAAATAGCCGACCGGCAATGAGGCAGTGTGGCTAAATCTCATTTGCGCCGCGCGCACCTTCAGTTCGGTGTCGGATGTCGTTGAAGTTAGGTGGCAGCACTCGGCGCTTGGACAGGCACCACCATGTACCAGTGGTTGAAACATAGAGTCTTCAACATTCGTCGTGTGGGAAGAAAAATGGAAAAAGTTCCATATTTGGCCAGTCAGAACGGGCGTTTTTTTGCAAAGGTGAAGATACCGAGAAGATTGCGCTATCTCCATTTTGCCGGTGCCGCCGAGTTAAAGCGGGCTTTGGGCAGTGATCGAGATGAGGCGATAAAGCAGCTGCCCGCCGTTCTCGATGAATTGCGGGAAAAAATCCGAATGGCGCGGCAAATCGAAGCGGCGAAAACCGGGCTGGAAAAGATTCCCTACTTGCTCAATCGAGACGGACGCTTCTTTGCTAGGGTCAAGATCCCGAGATCCTTGCGTCATGACAATTTTGGTGGGTCGACCGAACTGCGACAGCCCTTGGGCGGTGACAGAGGCGAAGCGATAAAGCGTCTGCCGGCCATCCTCGACGAGTGGTGGGAAAAAATAAAACTTGCCAAGCAGCGCCATACAGAAACTGCGATACGACCCGAGATCTTCAACCCTAAAACCGTGGGTCAAATCATCGCGCGCGACTATCTCGCGCAAATGAAGGCGAATGATGAATTTCGAAGCCAGGCATTATCCGAATGGGACGATGCAGCTATTGACGAGGCCGCTGAGAAGATCCCTAACTTGCTCGAGCAGAGGGGGCGCTTTTATGCACGGATCAAGATACCGCTCTATTTGCGGGACGATCATTTTGCTGGCGCACATGAGCTTAGACGGCCCCTGGGCGGCGATCGAAAACGTGCAATCGGGCTTCTACCCTCAGTACTCCAAGAATTGCGCGAAAAAATCGATTTCGTCCGGCACGGCGGAGAGGGGGCCTTGGGACCAGGCGGGGCGCGCCATCCCAAATCTTTAGCCTCCATTGTCGCTGCCGACTACCTGGTGCAAATCAAAGCGGATCTGGAATTGCGAGGCGGTGCAGTCTTCCAGTCGGATAATGCTGTTGCTCTTCACAAAGATCATTGGATGCGCGGCTACTTGGGCGTTTTGAATGACGAGGAGTTACGGCGCCTGGTTGGCAATCGGATCGAAATTGCCAGGCGCCAAGGTTGGCATGTCTGCGAATACGGTTCACTCGAATGGCGGAATCTCGCGCGGGGCCTTTGTATTTCGAGCTATGAGGTCATGGCGCGACAGGATGAGCGCAATCGGAATATTTTCGACGGAAAGCCGGATCACCCGCTGCTACAGAAAGGGATTGCAAGGGTCCTTAGGACAAAAAAGGCGCCCATCAGAATCTTGACGTTCGTCCAAATTATTGATGCCGAACTCAAATATCGCAGCATGGGCCGTGATCCTCGTCGTCTGGCTGCTTATACGGTGGAGAAATTTCGCCATCATGCGCAGGAGTTCGCGATTTTTCGCAATTCGGACAACGCACTCACGGTAACGGCTAAGGAGGCTCTCCTATGGCGTCATCAGTTGTTGTCGACAAGGTCGCTAGCGAATTCGACGGTGAAGCAGAAGATCCAGAATATCAAGACGATACTCAATTGGGCGCGGTATCACGAACCGGGCATTGTCTTTCCTCACGGCAATCCATTGGCGGGAGTGAGGCCTCCGCAATCAATTCGTCAACCCTCCCATCTGAGGACCTATACCCTTGAGGAGGCGACAACAATCTTACGTGCGGCACGCCTTGAAAAAGAACCTATATTTCGGTGGATACCTTTTTTGTGCGCCTATTCCGGGATGAGGATCGGGGAGGCCGCTTTTCTCGAAAAAGAGGATTTCTTTCAGCATCTCGATCGATGGTATTGGCAGGTTTCGACCATCGGCGGTCGGTCGTTAAAGACCGCGTCCAGCCAGCGGCGTATACCTGTGCATCCGGCGTTAATCGCGGAAGGCTTTATGGACTTCGTGTTCACGGTCAAGAAGGGGCCACTATTCTACAGAAAACGTAGTAAAGCTTATAGGATCAGGCCCGTGCTGGCGACCTGGGTGCGATCACTGATTCCCTATTTGCACCGCCCGTCCCTTCGGCCGAATCACGGATGGCGGCACCTCTTCGAGGATCTGTGCCGCCGCGATCTGATGGATGAGGATGCGCGGGCCTATATCCTTGGGCGAAGCGTCGGTGCAAGCAGGGAGCTCTATGGACGCTCAGATATCATGCTGCCGGGATTAGCTGCGGCAATGGATCAGGTCAGGCCTTTCGAGATTTGAGACGGGGTTCAGATAGGTCGATGATGTGATTTACCGGAGACCAATCATCCGATGGAGTGGGTTCGAAGCTTGGTGCAAATATGCCTGCAGATTGGCAAAATTCCTCTATTTGTGATCATTCGCGCAGAGCAGTTGCATCTCTGGACGCATAAAAAATCGTTTATGACTGGCCTCGGCACCGAGGCGCGTTCAAGAGGTATGGGGTCGAATAAAAAATGGAAATCGCTCTTGTAATTTGAGAATGGCGCAGGTAGATGACACTCACCGAACGCGAGGGCGATCATGCTCCGTCCGCGAGAGGGCGATTAGCTCAGTTGGTAGAGCGCCTCGTTTACACCGAGGATGTCGGGAGTTCGAGTCTCTCATCGCCCACCAGTTTTTCCTCGAAAATTGGCTAAACATCAACGATAATAGCCACTTGAAGTTTCCTTCGGAATTATCGATTCCCCTTAGCCGCCTCCAAACTCTGGGAGCGGGGAGAATGAACCGGAGATAGTTCTCGGCAGAACATACTGGTTGTGAGTGGGATCGGATCGCGGTGGCAAGCGCCACCTAGGCAGTTGTGACAATTTAATAATTGAGCCAAATTGCAACAGTGGCGAGTTTGACCGGTTTGTCCGAGAACTACATTTGCTCTTCGCACCACCGGACACAAATCCTCTGACGGGTTCTCATCGATCGACGCCAGCTAAGCGCAACTCATCACCGACCTGCGAAAGTCAGCTCTGAACCTGTCTCTTGTCGGGAATCCCAGGCCGCTAAATCATTGCTACCGACAATCGCAATATGCGAATTCTCCTAATAGAACGGTTAAGGTTGAAATTGTAGGGTGGCAGTGGCCGTCGATGCAGCACGATGCGTGCGGGGCTGCGCTTTTATGATGCACTATCCCTATAGCTCACTTTGGTGGTCAGAGGTTAGTAAAGGGGTCGGTTAAAAGGTCCAACTAACGACTGGGGCTTGGGGTAAGGCTGAAAGACAATATGACTATGAACGCGAAAAAACTGTCCGGAACATTTAAGGTTGCGAACGGCTCTTTTCTATCAGAGCGTGTTTCCTCATCGATTTTTCTGCCAAACAGCTTGGGTTTCTTGGCAACGGCATGCTCGGAGTTTAGCGGTGTCTGATCTAAATAAGTCGCCACCATTTTTGATGGCGGTGCTGTCGCAACTGAAGATGGCTTTCCTTGGCATTGGCGCCACCAGCGCCCTTATCAATGTTCTGGCATTGACCGGCTCGTTCTTTATGTTGCAGGTCTATGATCGGGTGATACCGGCGCGTAGTTTGCCTACCCTTATCGGTCTGGGTATCATTGCCGTCACGCTCTATGCCTTCCAGGGGATCCTCGAGGTGGTCCGCTCTATGCTTTTGGTGCGTGTAGGCCTTTCGGTCGATGAGCGGTTCGGAGCAACGGTCTACGATTCTCTTGTTCTTTTTCCCGCCCGCATGCAGGTGCATGGGGATGGCCTCCAGCCCGTCCGCGACCTTGACGTCGTGCGCTCATTCCTTTCTGGGCCGGGACCAACCGCTCTGTTTGATTTTCCATGGATGCCATTTTATCTCGGTATGTGTTTCCTTTTTCATGTGTGGATCGGGGTTACGGCACTTGCCGGGGCGTCTATCCTGGTGGGCCTTACGATCTTGGCCGAACGGATGTCGCGCGAGTCCGCACAGGAGGCAGCTAAGATCGTCTCGGAACGGATGGCTCTCGCTGAAGCAACACGTAGAAACTCCGAAGCCGTACTTGCGATGGGTTTCGGCCATATGCTTGGCGCGAAGTGGAATGAGATTAACAGTCGCTATCTTGGCAACCATTTGCGTTTGTCGAACGTAACTGTGACACTCGGAACAATTTCGAAGATTTTGCGGCTGATACTGCAATCAGCCGTACTTGCTGTTGGAGCGATGCTCGTCATTCGTCAGGAAGCTTCGGGCGGCATCATGATTGCAAGTTCTATTCTTCTCGGCCGAGCGTTGGCTCCGGTCGAATTGGCGATCAGCCAATGGAAAGGCTTTGTCGCAGCCAGAGACAGTTGGTCGCGTCTGATGAGGCTCGCCGACCTGATGCCTGTTAATGGGCGAGAAGTTTCGTTGCCCAGACCGGAAAAGGTCTTGAAGGTAGAAAATTTGCAGCTTGCAGCGCCAGGCTTCAAGACCCCGATCGTGCGAAACATATCCATAGAGCTTCAAGCGGGAGATTCCGTTGGAGTGATCGGTCCCAGTGCATCTGGTAAATCTACGCTTGCACGGGGACTCGTTGGGCTTTGGCCGCCGGTCGCCGGAACGGTTCGCTTGGACGGAGCGTCGCTGTCGCAATGGGATCCACATGCGCTTGGCGAGCATATCGGATATCTGCCGCAGGATGTCGCATTGTTTGGCGGAAGCATCGCTGAAAACATCGCCCGGTTTGACCCGGATGCGACGTCAGAAAAGATCATTGCGGCGGCGAGAGCCGCGGGCGTGTACGATATGATCCTGCAATTCTCCAAAGGTTTTGAAACGAAAATTGGCGAGCAAGGGGCTGCGCTGTCGGGCGGACAGCGGCAGCGCATTGCGCTGGCCCGAGCGCTTTATGGCGAGCCGTTCCTGATCGTTCTCGACGAGCCGAATTCGAATTTGGATGCTGATGGGGAGATGGCGTTATCGCGTGCGATACTGAGCGTGAAAGCCCGTGGAGGCATTGTCGTCGTCGTTGCGCATCGTCCTAGCGCGCTTGCTGCTGTCGACAAGGTTCTCGTGCTGACCAATGGCCAAATGCAGGCATTTGGTCTGAAGGATGAGGTTCTCAGGAAGACAACGCAGCCGGGACCATCTGGGCTTCAACCTGTTCGGCTGATTATCGGGGGCGAGGAGATGGCACAATGAAGGGCGCTTACATGCCCCTTGCCGAGCGCGCCGTCCGTCGCTTGACGCTGATTGCGCTCACGGCGGTTGTCCTTCTCGTCGGAGTACTGGGAGGATTGGCTGCCACTATTCGTCTCCAAGGGGCAGTTATCGCCACTGGCACGTTGGTCGTTGACAGCTATGTCAAACCTGTCCAGCACCAAAAAGGCGGAACTGTTGGCCAGGTATTCGTCAAAAATGGCGATCAAGTTGCTGGTGGCCAAATACTTGTCCATCTCGACGATACGCAGGTGCGCGCCAACCGTGCGATTATCTCAAAGCGGCTGAAGGAGCTTTCGGCGCGCGTGGCTCGGCTTTCGGCAGAACGAGATGCGAAAGAGACGATCACCTTTCCAGAGGACCTTCTAAACGAGCAAGATATAGCCGAAGTAGCGGCGATACTTGATGGAGAGCGGCGGCTATTTGAAGATCGGCGCTCATCCAAGACAGGACGTAAGGCGCAGTTGGCCGAACGAGTACGTCAGCTTTCGAAGGAAGCGGAGGGGCTGGGTGCTCAGCAGGAAGGCAAACGACAGGCAATTGCCATCTTAAATACGGAACTCGCTAGTCTCCAGCCATTACTTGAGCAGGGTATTATTCCCGCAACGCGAGTCTACAGCTTACGGCGGGATGCCGCGGACCTTACCGGCGAACTTGGCAGCCTGATTGCTTCCGCGGCTCAAACCAATGGCAAGATCGCTGAAACTCAGTTGCAGATTATACAAATCGACGACGATCAACGGACCGAGGTATCAGATCAGTTGCGTCAGGCCGAAAGTGATATCAGCGAATATTCCGAGCGGCTCGTAGCCGCAGAAGATGAGCTGAAACATATCGATATTCGCGCGCCTCAGGACGGGATAGTTCATCAGCTTGTCGTCCATGCCGCCGGCACCGTCGTCACGCCTGGTGAAGCGATCATGCAGATCGTACCCGACAAGGATGCACTGACGCCGGAACTAAAGCTGTCACCGCGAGATATCGACCAAGTGGCTGTCGGGCAGGAGGTGATGGTTCGGTTTTCGGCATTCAATCAACGCACCACGCCGGGATTGGCTGGTCGGGTAACAAGCATAGGCGCCGATCTGTCGACCGACCAACGCACCGGGCAGAGCTACTATGATATCAGGGTCGCTATATCGGAGGTCGAATGGGCACGGCTGGGTAATCTGGTCCCAATAGCGGGAATGCCGGTGGAGGCATTCGTCCAGACGGATCAGAGAACGGTCTTGGCATATTTGGCAAAGCCGTTGTCTGATCAGATGGTTCGTGCGTTTAAAGAACAGTAACGATGTGGAAAGGGATGACGCTGGAAAATCAAAGATTGTGCCAAGCTTTCTGCCACCCTTGCTTGCAGAATCTTCATTCCTTGTTTATTCAGCTTCGGTGAATGATCGGTCATTGAATTCGCCATGACCCAGGAGACGTGAATGCAGACGACGCTCTATCCAGTTTCTATTTTCGGAGACGATGCAGATGGATTGATCTACGGACGGATTTGGTCGCAAACTTCACTGGATTATTCGTTCACGACCAGCGGCACGCAATATGTCAACTATAGTGGCGAAGAGGCGACATTCCAGCCACTCAATGCAACCATGCAGACTGCGGTGAATTCCGCGCTAGCGCAGTATGCTGCCGTCTCGAACCTTACCTTCACGGAACAAAAGGCGGACCCGGGAAGTGCAACAATTCGTTTCGGCATGTCGGATGAAGCGCAAGATACCGCTTATACATATGCGCCATCGAGCTATGATCAGGGTGGAGATGTCTGGTTCGGTACGCAAACCGACGCAAGTGCGATGACCGATCCGATCAAGGGCAATTATGCCTGGATCTCTACACTGCATGAGATCGGGCATGCACTTGGCCTAAAGCATTCTTTTTCGGCCTCGTCATTGAATTCTTCAACGGTGAGCATTTGGCATGACAGTATGGAATATACGGTCATGAGCTACCGCTCCTATTTTGCAGCATCGTTGAGCGCAGGTTACACCAACGAAGAGTTCGGCTTTGCGCAGTCGCTAATGATGTATGACATTGCCGCAATCCAGAAATTGTATGGTGCCAATTTTACGACGCATTCAGGCGACACGACCTACACCTTTTCGCCCACGACCGGTGAGATGTTCATCGATGGAGTGGGGCAAGGGAAGCCTGGCGATAACCTTATTTTTCTCACTGTTTGGGATGGTGGTGGTAACGATACATATGATTTCTCGAACTACACCACAAATCAATCCATAAATTTGCAACCGGGCAGTTCGTCGTTAATGTCATTTATGCAGAGCGCCTACCTTGGGGATGGTCACTTTGCGCAGGGCAATGTCTACAATGCCCTTCAGTATAATGGCGACAGCCGCTCGTTGATCGAAAACGCAATCGGTGGATCCGGTAACGATACGATTATCGGCAACGCCGCAAACAACACGCTTAAGGGTGGCGCCGGTAACGACTGGCTCAAAGGCGGCACTGGCAACGATTGGCTCGATGGAGGAGCTGGCGTTGACACAGCGGCGTTCAATTTTAGCCTTGCGCAGGCAACGGTCGATTACGGTTATCGCGCATTGGTAGTGAAGGGCGTCGGAGCGACGGAAAGTCTAGTTTCGGTCGAGAAACTGCAATTTTCCGATAGAACGGTTGTTCAAGGCGGAGACGGCCTGGTCGATGATATTTTTTACTACACCCATAATCGTGATGTTCTTAACGCAGGCGTCAATGCAGGTCAGCACTATGACCAGCATGGGTGGAAAGAAGGGCGTGACCCCAATGAATTCTTCAGCACGTCCGAATATTTGGCGAAATATCATGACGTCGCAGCGGCCGGAATCGACCCGCTTCAGCATTACGAGCAATACGGGTGGAAGGAAGGGCGTGACCCCTCTGACATTTTCCACACGTCGGAATATCTGCGGATAAATCCGGACGTTGCAGCGGCTAAGATCGATCCGCTTGAACACTATCTGACGTACGGCTTCTACGAAGGTCGCCCTGTTAGTGCAAAGGATTTGTTGATCAACGGCGAATTCTACTCCGAGAACAACCCGGATGTTGCTGCTGCTCATATGGATCCGGAGCAGCACTATAACCAATATGGCTGGCGTGAGGGGCGCGATCCGAACGCGTTTTTTGATACGTCAGCATATTTGGCCAAGAACAGCGATGTGGCCGCAGCCGGCGTTAACCCTTTCACCCACTATCTACAATACGGCTGGCACGAAGGGCGAGATCCCTCCACTAATTTTGATACGGCAGGGTATCTGAAGCTCTATCCTGATGTTGCCGCCTCTGGGATGAACCCTCTTGTACATTATTTGGAGTACGGCATATTCGAGGGCCGGACCTACGTGAATGACGGCGTGCTCGCATAGGTAGGCTGCTCAAGCCCGGTTACGGGTTTTCTTAAGTCGCGTCCTGCTGATCTTCATCAATCTATCTTGTGCTGTGGTTCCAGTTGCCATTCGGTTTTGAATTTCCTTGTATTGAAATTTAGCGGAAGCAAACCCTGTCTGGCGGACCGGGTCTGTAGTTGGATATTGTTAGCGGACATGAGAAGCTGCTGTGAGCTTCGTGAGCGTCCGGTGAGCCGGTTTTGGTTAGGTGCGGAATTAGCGCAAGTTACGACACAGATGAATCATTTGTGACGTAGCAGGGTATGAATGGCCAAGGTTGAGATCCTGACGGGTGCCGAGCGACAACGTCGATGGTCCACAGAACTGAAGCTTTCGATATTGCAAGAAGCGTTCGGTGGTGATGGCAGCGTTTCGGATGTAGCGCGCCGGCACGACGTTCTTCCGCAACAGATATACGCTTGGCGAAAGAAGTTCTCGCCGCCCAAATCGAAATCTCCAGAGACCGCATCGTTCGTCCCGGTTTCGCTTATCGGACCGTCGGAGAATCCCAGCGACGGTTCCAAGAGGAGCGGTGTTCGGTCGAGGTGCAAAGACGTTGAAATCGTCCTGACGAATGGCCGCTTACTCAGAATTGCAGCGGACATTGATCTCGAGGTGCTATCATCGTTGGTCGCTTGTGTGGAGATCCCATGGGTGCGCGACGGCCTCCATTTTTGCAGAATGAATGGCTGTAAATTAACGCCCATATTGTGAGGCCCCGATGTTCAAGACCGAAAAAGCCGCGATCGCCATTCACACAAATCTTGGCGCGATCTTCATTTCACTGGAACTGAGCCGTTCGACCTGGCTGATCACGTCGCTGTCGCCGGGGAATGGCGAGAAGATGTCGAAGCACGCTTTGAAGGCAGGAGACGTCGCCGGATTGTTCAATCTGCTTTCGAAATTGCGGGATAGATGCCGGGCCAGAACCGGGGACGCCTATCCTGTCGTCACCATTCAGGAAGCCGGACTCGACGGCTTCTGGATCCATCGCGTGTTAGAGAAGGAGGGGATCGAAAGTCATGTCGTGGACGCGGCTTCGATCGCAACATCGCGGCGCCAGCGGCGGGTGAAAACGGATCGCATCGATGGTGAGGCGCTGCTTCGGGTCCTGATGGCGTATAAGAGGGGAGAACCCCGCGTGTGCTCTATGGCGCGGGCACCATCGCCTGACGAAGAAGACCGGCGGCGGATTGGCCGGGAGCGTAAAGCGCTAACAGCCGAGCGTGTCTCCCATATCAACCGGATAAAGGGACTGCTGTTCTCACAAGGCATCACCAATTACGAGCCAATGAACAAGGACCGGCGGCAACAGTTGGAAGTACTGCAGACTGGCGACGGGCATGCCTTGCCGACGCATATGAAAGCGCAGATTGCTCGGGAGCTGGATCGGCTGGAACTTCTGCTTGAACAGATCAGGACAGTCGAGGACGAGCGCGACGCGCTCATCGCTGCGCAGACTGCGGAGATGAAGCCTTCACCGGTCACGATGCTACTTGAGCTCAAAGGGATCGGCACCGAGTTTGCAAACATCTTATGGGCGGAGGGTCTGTTCCGGCATTTTGACAACCGTCGCCAGGTCGCCGCCTATGCTGGACTGGCTCCAACACCCTGGCAAAGCGGAACTATTGATCGGGAACAGGGCGTTTCGAAAGCGGGTAATCCCCGGCTGCGGGTGACATTGATACAGCTGTCTTGGCTGTGGTTACGGCACCAGCCGGATTCGGAGCTGAGCCAATGGTTCAATGCACGCGTCCATCGCAACGGTGGACGTATGAAGAAGTCGACCATTGTCGCACTGGCGCGCAAGTTGCTGGTCGCAATCTGGAAATACGTTGCCTCGGGTGTCGTCATTGAAGGGGCAATAATGAAGAGAGCTTGATTGTCACCACACATCACCCGTTACGAAATCTACCGGGATTCTCATCAATCCTGGCGGATCCGGGTCGGCGAACCGCATGCCACCAGGGCGAAATGCCGGTAGTGGAGAATGGTCTCGTCGTCCTAAGCCCTACCCGCCGCAAGCGGGATCCTGGTGCGGCCGCAACAGCGCCGACCGAATGTGAGGTTGATCAGGCTCAGCTAACCGAGCCGTGTCATGCAGTCGGGCTTGGAACCTGGAGCCGATACCGTGAAGAGGAGAATAGAAGTGAATGACTTGACGCAGGCTTTCCCATGTGAGGCGGCATGATCGGGCCTTCTGGAAATGTGCGGGTCTATCTGGCTTGCGGGGCGACCGACATGCGCCGTGGGATCGACGGTTTATCGGCGCTGGTGGAGCAGGCGATCAAGGAAGCGCCGGGCTCTGGCGCGATCTTTGGATTCAGGGAAAGCGTGCTGATCGGATCAAGCTTTTGTGGTGGGACGGCCAGGGATTTTGCCTCTATTATAACGATCGGCGTTCATACTACACCTCTTTCCTCGCCAGTTGATGTTCTTGGCTCGGTTTGCATTTGTCGATACGCAGCAGCGCGATCTTCGAGTGGATTCCATCGACTGCATTGCTTTTGCGGCAGGTCTCCATCGGCGATTTCGTACAGGCTATAGTGCCCGTTATAGGCATGTCTGGTGATGAGGCCAAATTTGGCCCATCTGGCGACGGTTTGCTCGCTGATATTGAGATGCACTGCCGCTTCCTGTCTTGTCAGCATTCCCCGCTGTCGCAGTCGATCATATCGTGATCGCAGCTTATATTCGTGGATGAGATAGGCGACTTTGAGGGGTGTAAAGCGGGCGTCCTGGCAGCCGCGACGTGCGGTTCCACCTGGGCGATGCCCCTGCTCGTTTAGAATCTCGGCGATCTCGGGATAAATGTAATCGTCGAGAAGCCTATCGACCAGTTCAATGATGCTGGGCTTTGTCTTGATCTGCTGAGGAGAGGATTTTGGGTTCATGGTGGTGAGCGTCTGGATTTTGCCGCCCTTGAAGCGAACGTGAAGCTTAGTGGTTCCTTCCGCTGGCAACTTTAAGAGAGTGACATCCTCAATGATGTGGGCCAGCAATCGCTTGCGTTCGCGGCTTGGGGTATCCGGATCTTTCCAGAGCTGGTTGAAGTCGGCCGTCATCGCGACTAACCGTTCGTGGACAGCTTTATCGAGGATGAATTGATCGTGCTCTCGGCCACGTTCGCGCTCTTCGCGGGCACTGGCCAGCGTGCGAAGCTTCTCGTTCCATTCACCTTCGAGCGTGTCGGCGACGAGGCGGTTACTAGGATCGACAAGCATGAAGCGGCGCTGAGCGAGCTCGGCTTCCGTTTGGGCGCGTTCGATTGCGCGACAGCGCAGCCGGTCTGCTTCTTCATGCCGGGCTTGGATCTCCTTGCGGACTTCGAGAGCGAGTTCGACGGCCGCCGGCGTCATCTGCTCGGCAATCAGCATACCGATGGCTTCATCGACGGGAGGCCCAGCGATCGACTGACACATAGGCTCCGCACGATAAATGCGGGCACGATTACAAATGTACCAGGCTTCCTGCCGGCCACGTCGCGCCGCATAGCGAACCCTAAGATGGCTGCCGCACTGCCCACACGGCCCGGCCTTGCAGCAGTGCCGGTCCCTCCCTTGGGATTGAAGCTCGTGCCGCTTCAAATCCACGGCCATTCGCCTTGAGGATCTTCAGATTCTCCTGATGTCGCTCCCAGCTGATATAGCCGGGATGAGCATCGGGAATGCAGGCCGGCCAGTCATCAATGTCGCGCGCACGCAGAGTCTTTTTGCCGTCGATGGTGCGTCGAAACTGTCGTCGGCCATAGGTATAGGCGCCAGCGTAGCGCGGATTGTTCAGGACACGCATCGCCGTCGATGCGGTCAGCGGCCGAAATAGCGTGCCGCCGTTGTGTAGGCGCGATGGAAACAATAGGCCTTCATTGCGAAAGACCTTGACGGTCTGGGAGGCGGACCCGAGGCGAGAGAACATCTCAAAGAAATGAATGATCGTTTCTCTGACTTGCATGTCTGGATCAAGAGTCACATTGCCGAAATGGTCATAGACCAGCCCGGTCGGTAGGAGGCAACGAAACTCGCCGCGCCGCACCTTATTGAGAATGCCGCCGCGCAGCCGGGCTTTGATCACATGCAGCTCGGCCTCACTCATTGTTCCCTTCAGGCCGAGCAGGAGCCGGTCGTTGAAACTTGCCGGATCATAGACGCCGTCCTCGTCGAGGATCAGGGTGTCGGCAAGGGCACAGATCTCCAGCAGACGCTGCCAGTCGGCATTGTTGCGCGCCAGACGGGAGACCTCCAGGCCCATGACGATCCCGGCATGCCCCATGCCGACATCGCTGACCAGCCGCTGAAACCCCTCGCGCCACGCCGCCGATGCACCGGACTCTCCTTGATCGTTGTCGATGACGATAATCTGCTCGTCGCGCCAGCCGAGGGCGACAGCGCGTCCCCGAAGCGCATATTGCCGCCTGGCGCTCTCAACGTTCTCAACGACTTGCCGCATGGAAGACTGGCGGATGTAGAGGTAGGCGCCGCGTTCGAGGTGATGAGGCTGGACTTTGAGATGTACATTCATGGTGACCTCCGATCGTTGGTGCTCATGGCGATTGTCGCAAGGACGTGAACGACGGCGCTGTGTCCGCCGTGCAGCGGACAAGCAAATGACGATGGGTAATTCTGCTCTCGCGGAGTGCTTGCTGCTGCGGTCAGCGCCTGAACCCATCCCCACATCCCCCGGCGCAGAAAGAGCATCAGGCCGCTACGGGCCATAAGCGGCAGCGCTGCGCCGAGGGCTGCCTTGCGCAATACCTCGTACTGGGACGCGATGGTCGACGGTTGGATCGGGCATGCCGCCGTCGCGGCAATGTTTACGTGCCGCTTTTTTTTAGAACCCGCTCGATCGATCTGGGATGAAGCTCGATATCGAGTTCCTGGCGGAGCAGCTTGGCCAGTTCCCGGGCGCGAACGGGTTCTCCTGGGGCGAGCTGCGCCTGCAGAAATGCCAGGACTTTGTCGTCGATCTTGTGGGGACCGCGGGGCCCCGGCTTCGTCGGCACCAGTCCGGCAATGCCGGCCATATCGAAGTTCACCTTGGCCTGGTAGTAGGTTGGCCTGGAAACACCGTACTCGTCGGAGGCCTCCGTCACCGACACCTTGTCGATGGAGACGCGACGCAGCATCTCGTATTTGACCTGCACGGCGTCGTGCGGATCGAAGAACTCGCTGCCCCGAAACTTTGGATCGCGCACCTTCTCGGGGGTGGGATTGAACGTGCCCTCTTCGATGAGGCCATCCGTCTTTGTGCGCTTGCTGTCGTACTTCGCAGACATCGATGGCTCCGAGGACATGAAGCGGTGTTAGCGTAATGCTAATTATGACGCATTTTGCTGCCTCGTCAAGACGATGCTTATGGTCTATTTGACGAGATATCTTGTATTTGCAGGCGTAACCTCTCATAAAAGCGACCTCTTGCGGCATAATCCACTTTACAAATGCGGCATATTTATCCTTACACTTCCGCACGTCAGCCCGGCCCCGATTTGCTCGAAAGGCGCTTCACCAGAGTGGCCAACTCCATTAAGTCGACTACCCGCAAGAGCGATCGCCCGTTGCTCATGACGACCTCAGGATCCAAGCTCACAAGATCAGTCCATTGCGGAGGAACCGACCAAACAGTGGTGTCCTCGGTCTGCAGCAAAAGGCGTTCACCATGCCGGTTGTAGCGCTTGCCGACGCACGGCAACTGCCGTGGGAATAAAGGATGAAACGGATGCGTCACCCGCACTAACTGCGTATCTGCGTTGGCAGTGGCTGCATTCTGTTGTGAGGTACAAAATTCTCGAGCGCGGATACTTTCCTTGGCCGACGGCGAAAGAAGGCGTTGCGCATCTGACGCAGGCTCAGCTTTCCATGCTTGTCGAAGGGATCGATTGGCGCCGACCTGCGTGGACTTCCGCTCCAGCGCGGACCGGCTAAGGGCCTTATTTTGCTCGAAAATATGAGCAAAATGGTAGCGCTTCGGGCGCAAATCGGCTAGTTTGCCGGCATGGAAACAACGCCGTTGGACAGTCAGGATGAGCTATCTGCATTGCGCGCGCTCGTCGCTGAACAGGCGGCGAAACTCAGCGAGCAAGAAGCCGAAGTCAGCAAGCGCGACTCCATTATCGGTCTTCTGCGCGCGCAGTTGGAACTGCTCCGACATCGGCAGCACGGTCCTTCTTCGGAAAAGATAGACCGGAAGATCGAGCAATTCGAGCTGATGCTGGAGGAGATCGAGGCTTCCCGCGCCGAGGCTGAGGTGCGTTCTGGGAAAAATCCCTTACCGGAGTTGGACGATGCACCGGGTAAACCCAAACGCAGACCGCTGCCGGATGGCCTTCCAACAGAAGAGCTGATCTATCCAGCGCCCTGCAGTTGTCCGACCTGTGGCGGTACCTCCTTCCTAAAGGCGGCCGACAAGGTGGTCCAGGTGATGGAGCATGTGCCGGCGTCTGTGAAAACTGTCCGCGATGTCGAAAAGCGCATGATCTGCAGGGACTGCGATACAACGGTGTCTGGTGAAATGCCGACCTTGCCGATCGAGCGAGGCAAGCCCGGACCGGGATTGCTTGCCCACATCATGGTCGCCAAGTTCGATGATCATATTCCGCTCTATCGTCTATCCGAGATGTACGACCGGCTGGGAATAGACATATCCCGGTCCGTCATGGCGGACTGGGTTGGCCGCGTATCCGTTCTGCTTGCGCCTCTCATCTTGCTGATTAGAGCCCATATCGCCGCGGTCGACCGAATACATACGGACGATACCCCAGTCGATGTTCTCGACCCTGGGCGTGGGAAGACGAAAACAGGCAGGGTTTGGGTTTATGTCTTCGACGGCAGTGGCTATCAAGATCCGACGCCCAGGGCCATTGCCTACTATTACAGCCCGGACCGCAAGGGTGCGCATCCGGCCGACCATCTCGCCAACTTCAGCGGCGTAATGCATGCCGATGGCTATGGTGGCTATAAGAAGCTTTACGGCAATCAGATCGTCGAGGCTGCGTGCATGGCGCATGTGCGCCGCAAATTCCATGACGTCATCAAGCTGAAACCATCCCCGATCGCTGACGAAGCGCTGTCTCGCATCGGCGCGCTCTACGATATCGAGGATCGTCTCCGCGGCATGCCGGCTGACGACCGACGCACATTGCGCCGGCAACACGCCAAGCCCATTCTGGCGGACCTGAAGGTGTGGATCGAGGCCACGCTTGCGACGTTGCCGCAGAAACAGAAGCTGGCCGAAGCGATGCGATACGCCCTCTCGCGGTGGGCAGCATTGAGCGTTTACATCGACGACGGGCGCGTCGAGATAGACAACAATATAGCCGAGCGCGCCATGAGACCCCTCGGAATCGGAAGAAAAAACTGGCTCTTCGCCGGGTCAGACAAGGGCGGCGAGCGCATCGCCAACATCCTGACCATCATCGAAACAGTCAAATTGCATGGCCATAAACCCGAGGTCTATCTGACAGATGTCCTGACCAGAATCCAAGATCATCCCAAGGATCGCCTTGAGGAATTGCTGCCATGGCAGTGGACGCCCGCAAAAGACCTACATGAGGCTGGCTGATGGCTCGTTCGAAAACTATCTATACGCTCAAAGAAGTCGCCGTCATGATCGGCGAGAACCTTGAACTGCTCGAGGAAGTCACTGCCAACTCGGACAATATCGCCGAGGGCGAAATGGTCCACGTCAGTGACGGAAGCGAAATGGTACGCGAGGCCTGACTGCAGATGGCGTGGAGGGCCTTCAGGAGCTTCTCGCCGATATCCGCACATGGGATGGTGGAATCCGCGAGTTTCTCATCGATGAGCAATGCGATCCGGAAATGATCGAGCGCATCATGGCCGATGAGCTAAACCGCGAACCCTAAAGCGCGCCTCAACGATGGCAAAAATGCATTCGCCGGACGCTCACTGAGCTTCCAGGTCCGCGTCGCCATCTTTCCTTCCAGTACCGCTCGTGGACGACGTAGGTCTGGAGCAAAGGAGCAAACACCTGACGTTCCGCCGGCGCCGGTGTTTATCAAAATCTTGCACCGAAACGGTCGCGGTTTGAAAGTTCCGACAGACATCGAGCGAAGGACGCTGGCATGCTTGATCGATCGGGCCTAACCTGCCACGGGCGAGGCATGGACACCTCTTCGACTCTGTTTCGTGAGAGACCAATGCTGCGCCCACTACCGCAGATTCGATGAGGCATCGACGTCTTCCGGTAACTTTGCCAAAGCATGCAGGCTCGCGAGATCGACGTACGGAACCGGCAGGCCGCTCCTATACCCGCTCACGGAGCGGTTAAACATCCACGCTGGGACTTCTATAAGTCGATCAGAGGAAGAAACAGAAAAGCTGCAGCGGAAGATGTGCGTCCCTTTGGTCAGCGCTTCACGGACGTGAACGAGCCGCTCTGACCAGGGATTCGATTCCCGGGATACAAAAGTTCGCGAACCTCGGTCCCGCGGGTGTTCTGTCGTCGTGTTGTATAACAATTCCGGCCGCACTCATCGCTCGGATATTAGACCCGGCAAGCTATGCCGGAATCGGCTCCAACGCTATGCAAGATGAAAGCCACGCGTTTCCACCGCTTGCTCACACTGCGCCACCTGGCGTATTGAAAACTGCCGCGACTTTAACCGCCGCTGGATGAGAGTTCCGTTGCAGGTCACCGGTGTCAAGGACATTGTTATCGAGTTGCTGCGGTCGCGCTATTCTGAAGGCAAGATCGCCTAATCGATGCCGGTTCATCTTCGAGTATGGAGAAAAAGAAAAAGAAGATGGAGGGTTATTACTGATGCAACGCAAGCTGTGCAAAGCCGCGGAAAGCGTAGAACGGACCGGGGAGTTGTTCGAGCAATTCCAGCAAAAAAACAAGGGCCTCTTGCGATTTATTACATGCGGCGGCGTAGATGACGGCAAGACCACCCTGATCGGTCGCCTACTCTGGGAAACGAAGGAGGCTTTTGAAGATCAGATCGAGGCAGTCAAAAGCGATTCAAGACGTCATGGCAGCCAAGGCGGAGAAATGGACTTCGCGCTTCCTATTGATGACGGCCTTTCTGCGGAGCGCGAACAAGGCATCACGATTGATGTCGCGTATCGCTATTTCGCGACGCCAAAAAGAAAGTTCATAGCCGCCGATACACCCGGACATGAACAGTATACGCATAACATGGTGGCCGCGGCATCTTCCGCTGACGCCGCCATTTTGCTCGTTGACGCACGAAAAGGTTTGCAGACCCAAACGCGGCGTCACGCCTATCTTGCCGCCTTGGTTGGAGTGCGCCATGTTGTACTGGCTATCAACAAGATGGACATGGTGGAATTCAATAAGGACATTTATAAGAGTCTCAGTGAAGAGATGAACAGCTTAGCAAAAAAGCTGGACTTTGAGACAGTTTCTGCGATCCCGCTCAGCGCGTTGAAGGGGGACAATGTGACGGTGAGATCGTCGCATATGAGCTGGTATGGAGGGGAAACACTTCTTGGATATCTTGAAACCGTGATGCCGTCGCAGCGCTCGATAAAACGAGTGACGATGCCGGTTCAGTGGATAAACAGACCGAATTCAAACTTCAGAGGAATTTCGGGCACTGTCTCTGGCGGTCCTTTGTCCGTCAATGATGAGATCCGTGTGACGCCGTCGGGGCAAACGGCCAAGGTAGCTGAAATTGTGACAATGGACGGCTCGCTCTCCATCGCGGAAGAAGGTTCTGCCGTCACTCTGAAATTGAATCGCGAAATCGGTGTTTCGCGCGGCGACGTTATCTCGCTCGCGCAGCATCCGATCGAGTTGACCGAACATTTCGAAGCAACGATCGTTTGGATGCATGAAGATCCTGGGCTTGCTGGAAGAAGCTATGACGTCAAGCTGGCGACACAATGGGCGAGCGCATCGATTACAACAATAAAATATCGCATTAATGTCAATACGTTAGCGCACGAGGCGGGGTATACTCTTCGCTTGAACGATATTGCGGTATGCAACATCTCGCTTAGTCGGCCGCTATCGTTCGATTTATACGAGAACTCGAAGCTTCCTGGAGGTTTTATCCTTGTGGACCGCTTGAGCAACGCGACCGTTGCCGCCGGAATGATCCGACATGACCTGCGGCGCGGCCAGAATGTGCACCGCCAGGCGCTGTCAATTACCCGCGCTTCACGCGAACGTCTTAATGGTCATGGCGGGAAAGTAGTGTGGTTCACCGGCCTGTCAGGTTCCGGGAAGTCGACCATTGCAAATGCACTGGAGATCGAGTTACACGCGCGGGGGAAACGTACTTACATCCTGGATGGAGACAACGTTCGGCTGGGACTGAATAAGGATCTGGGATTCACTGACGCCGATCGCGTGGAAAATATTAGACGCATTGCCGAGGTCGCGAAATTAATGATGGATGCCGGCCTGATTGTATTGACGGCATTCATTTCTCCTTTTCGGCGCGAAAGAGAGATGGCGCGAGACTTGATTGGGCTTGAAAATTTCTTGGAAATCTATGTGAACACCCCTCTCGATGTTTGCGAACGGCGCGACCCGAAAGGCCTGTACAGGAAGGCTCGCACTGGCTTGTTGCCGAACATGACGGGCATAAACAGCCCTTATGAAGAGCCCACTAGTCCGGATTTGGTCGTTGGCGGTGAGGGACAATCAGTCTCGGACGCGGTGACAATGGCTATCGGGTTAATAGAATAGCAGTGAAGCAGCCGATGATCGATGCACTAAGAGACTTAGCTCAAATTTTCTTGATTTTCATGGACGGCACAATACATAAACCGCGCTTCGGCGCAGCAGACTAAGCCGGAGAGACCGACGATTTACCACTGCACAGCCGTTCCACATCCCTCAGACTAGTCGGCATTGCCAATGTCTCTCGAGGTTCTCAAACCGCGACGAATCTGAGCCCATTCGAAAGACTTATCCCTGAAAATTGTGCGCGGATAGCTTGGCTTGAGCGAGGCAAGTGCGTATGGATGGCACTGCTGAGGCTGTGATGAGCGCGTTTCGATCCTAAGAAAGATCAGACTTTTGACTTTCTTGATCAATACGTTAGAGATATCTCACAGTTCCACGAGACTCAATTTGGAAGGTCGTTGAGATTGAAAATTACTCCAACAAATCTCCCCGGCGTTATGATCGTTGAAGTCGATGCAATTACGGACGATAGAGGCCTGTTCGCCAGGACATTTTGCGCCGACACCTTTACTAGGAATGGTTTGCTTGGGCATTTTCCTCAGTGCAATATCTCTTGGAACCCTTACCGGGGTACATTGCGGGGAATGCATTACCAAACTGAGCCGTACCCGGAGGTGAAACTCGTGCGTTGTACAAGAGGTCGTATACTTGACGTGGCTATCGATCTTCGCGCAGATTCGCCAACCTACTTAAAATGGACGAGCGTCGAGCTGGATGCTGATGGGCGCAATGCTCTCTATATTCCTGCAGGCTGCGCCCACGGCTTCCAAACCCTCGTTGGAGATTGCGAAGTATTCTATCAGATGGGGGAAACTTACAGGCCGGAATTCGCACAAGGCGTTCGCTGGGACGATCCGGCATTTGCGATCGATTGGCCTTTGCCGCCCGTGCGACTGTCCGACCGGGATGCCAATTATCCGGATTTTCAGCCATGAAGCGGGTTCTTGTCACAGGCGCTTCGGGTTTTTTTGGGCGCCATTGCCTGAACGAACTGCTTCATCGAGGATATGAAGTTCACGCATGCGCTCGCCATGTTTTAGATCAACCGGGTGCGAAATGGCATGTCGTTGACCTCATTCAACCCGGAGCGGGGGCCGAATTAGTGCGAAGGATTCGGCCAACGCACTTGCTGCACCTTGCATGGGACGTTAGCTCTGGATTCTGGTCTGCTCCCGACAATATCTCGTGGGTGGCAGCCACACTCTCATTGATGCGGGCGTTCCATCTATCGGGTGGAGAGCGTTTCGTTGCTGCCGGGACATGTGCTGAATATGATTGGACGAATTTGCCCGATTATGTGGGCGAGGACGCCCGACGCGAGCCGGCTACATTTTATGGGACAGCCAAGGAAAACGCCCGACGGCTTATCGAGGGCTACTCCCGCGAAACCGGCTTTTCATTCGCTTGGGGCGTCCTGTTTTTATCTTTCGGATCGCATGAAAGAGCTGAAAGGTTGGTGCCATCAATTATTAGAAATTTGCTTGCCGGGCGTGTAGCGGAGACCACTGCTGGAACACAGCTGCGGGATTTCCTCGACAGCCGTGAAGTGGCTGCGGCGTTTTCCGCGCTTGTCGACTGCTCGGTCAATGGTAGCGTCAATATCGCCTCCGGTGAAGCGCGAGCGCTGCGCGACGTGATCCAGCTTCTCGGAAGACTGATGGGACGTTCGGACATGCTGAGGCTGGGGGCTCTCAAGGGGCGTCCCAACGAGCCTCAGCGTCTGGTTGCTGATATAACCAGGCTGCGCCAAGAGGTTGGCTTTGTGCCGCGCATTTCGCTAGACCAAGGATTGCAGGATGCGATTAGCTGGTGGCGGCGACAACAAGAGGCTTGATCTAGTGACCGGTAATGAGAGTTCTGAGCCGAAAATACGGGCTTTAGGGGTTTTACTATAGATGTTGTTTCAACTAGCAAAACTCGGCCGCAAGAAAGCGCGTTTTCTACTGCAGAAGTGGAACAATCGGCGTGACTCCGAGATCTTGGTTGCTAGTGAGCTCTTCGATGAGGCATGGTATTTAAAGCAATATCCAGATGTGGCCGCAACTGGGGTAAAGCCAGCATTTCACTATCTGATGCACGGAGCAAATGAGGGGCGTGATCCCAACCCTCTATTCAATACCAAATGGTATCTGACAAACTATCCAGATGTTGAAATCCGTGGGATGAACCCGCTGGTTCACTATATAACATGCGGTGCCGAAGAGGGTAGGGATCCTAATCCCGTGTTCGACACCAAATGGTATACAATGACAAATCCAGAGATTTCGAACGGCATTAACCCGCTTTTACATTACAAAACCCATGGTATAGGAAAGGAACTGAACCCAAACCTGTTGTTCGATGCCGCCTGGTATCGTAGCCAATTTCCGGAAGTGGCTGGTACGAATTCTTTATCTCACTATCTTCAGTTTGAAGAATCGGAACGGCCCGCAACCTATGATAGCGAAGCGATCATCTCTGGAATCCGGGTGGCGGTTGTCGCTCATCTCTTTTATGAAGATCTATGGGATGAAATCGTATCATATTTGGGCAATATACCGACGACGTTTGACCTGTATGTAACAATACCCGAGCGAACTAGAACCGACTGGCGGAAGCTGATACTTAGTAAATTCCCCAATGCAACAATTTTGGAGGTAGCCAATGCCGGCCGCGACATCGGCCCATTTCTTTCGCTTCTTCCGTTGCTGCTTACCAAAAACTACACAGCAATTTGTAAGATCCATACAAAAAAAGGGCAGACAGAACCCGCAACGTGGCGAAGACTGATGCTCGAGGGCTTGTTAGGAAGCGAGTTCTTGGTCACTCGAGTCCTCTGTAGCTTTAAGGCCGATCCCGATTTGCTGCTTGTGGGAGCCGAAGACCTGTACGTCTCCGGGCCGACACACATGATGGATAATCAGATAAAGCTCGAATACCTGCTTCAGCAATTATACCCAGGGCGAACACTTCCGCGCGAGTGGGGCTTCTTTGCGGGAACGATGTTTTGGATAAGTCCTCGCGCATTGGAAAAGCTTTCACAGATCTTTTTTGATGGTTTAGTTTTCGAAGTGGAGGATGGGACGAACGATGGTCAGATTGCACACGCTATCGAACGCTTCTTCGGCCTCATCGCGACAATGGAGAACGGAAATGTCGGCATGACTGAACTCCGGGGTCAGGGACCGTGGGGTACGAAAGTTAAAATCGACGCCGCTCCCGGCAAGCCTGCTTTGGAGAGCTTGACGGCTTTATTGCAGATGCGAGCAGCAGGACAACGCACGCGGACAGCACAACAACATAGGGCTGTAGCTATCGTTCCGCCCCAACCGCTTCGACGGTGGAGCAAGCCAGCGGCACACAACAACGGTATAAATCTAGTTGGTCCTGTTGGCTTTATCAACGGAGTAAGTATCAGTGCTCGGGGCTATGCTTCTTGTATAATGAAAGCTGGGATCGCCCTGAATGTTATTCCTTGGAGTCAAGGATTCGAACGACTTCGGTCAACGCCTGTTCAATATCCCTCTATTGATAAGCAAATAATAAATTTAGTGCACCTTAATCTTGATCTCCTTACGATCGCTGGTTTCCTCGACAAAAGCCCACTTGATGAAATTGTTGTGCCAAGTCGATATAATATCGTGATTATATACTGGGAGTTGTCGGCGCTTCTGCCCGAATGGCATGCGGTTCTCCATCGCTTCGACGAAATTTGGTGCGCAAGCACATTTATGGCGAGATCCGTTTCAGCGGTGACGAAGAGGCCCGTTCGAGTGGTTCGTCCAATGCTCGAGAGAGAAAAGGTAGCTCTAACGAGAACACGGCGGGACTTTGGGCTCTCGGAAGATCGATATGTGTTCTTTTACGCCGCGGATGCTGGGAGCATATTGGGGCGAAAGAATCCCAAAGCACTAATTGACGCATACATCGAAGAATTCGGCCCGGATGATGGTGCTTGCTGCCTTCTAAAGATCCACTATTCGAATGTCGAAAGCCCAGAAATTCGCGAGATCCTTTCCATCGCCGAGCAGCGCCCGGATGTCATATTCATGGACCGTCTTCTGGAAGACGGTGAGATGCATGATCTCTTCCAACTGATCGATTGCTATGTTTCTCCGCATCGCTCCGAAGGGCTTGGGCTAACAATATTGGAAGCGATGGACGCTGGAAAGCCCGTAATTGCGACACCTTACGGAGGGGCTGCAGATTTCGTAACATCAGAATCGGCATGGCCACTAGATTATAAGCTTACAGAAGTCGGAAATGGGAACGAGCCATATCCGGCTCAATACTTGTGGGCAGATCCATCGATAGGCTCTCTGCGTCAGGCGATGCGTGCTCTTTTCTCAGACCGAAAACTGACAGAGGAGTTGGGACGCAAGGGGCGGATATATGCGCATGATCTCTTTTCTGCTGAAACAACAACCGAAACAATCCGCAGGGAGGTTGATCGCATATTGCAAGCTGGCGGCTCAGGCGACGACAAAGCTGCTTTAAGAGCGCACAAAGTGGTCTAGGCCCGTTTCTTGTCTGAGCTATCATTAAAACTTGAAAGATAATCATGAGACGGCTTCTTTATCTTGCGCGCAGATTTTTTGTGGTTGCTCGCACAACGAGTCTTCGAACCGCAATTCATCAAGCAAAAGATTTTATTTCCCAACGTATATTCCGGCCCAAAAGCTCCCGTACTTACCCGCCCTCTTTGAGAGCAGGTGACATTCGCATTAGCATTTTGGTGCCCGTGTACAACACCCCTTCGGGGATCTTGGAAGAGGCGATCAATTCTGTCCTTAATCAGACATACCCCAATTGGGAATTGTGCCTATGCGATGATTGTTCAGACTCGCTCGAGACAGTGAGGGTTCTGGAAAAATATCGCGGCATAGATCCGCGCATCAAAGTAGTTAGGTCGCCGAAGAACCTGCACATTGCCGGCGCTACCAATCTTGCTGCGGAATTTGCCACGGGCCATTTTGTAGCCTTCCTTGATCACGACGACACGCTAGATTGTAATGCACTTCGATTCGTCGTGAAGGCTATTGAGGAGAATGAGGACGTCGATGTCCTATATACTGATGAAGATAAGATAGAGGCTGATGGTCGCTATAGCGAGCCGTATCTGAAGCCGGATTGGTCGCCAGAGCATTTGCTCTCAGTCATGTATGTTCTGCATTTCACGGTGATCCGAAAGTCTCTCTTCCTGGAACTAGGCGGACTGCGAGACGCATACACTGGTGCCCAGGACTATGATCTAGCTTTGCGCGCCACTGCGCGGGCGAGACGCGTCGTGCATATTCCGGAGGTGCTTTATCATTGGCGAAAGATCCCGGGGTCGGCTGCCGCCGTTGTCGATGCAAAGCCCGCCGCCTTAATCAACGCAAAGCGTGCTGTCGCAGATTTTGTGCAGAACCAGGAGCCCGACGCGGAGGTTGTAGATGGTCTGTTTCCTGGAAGTTACCGCGTAAAGTGGCCCGTCGACGCGTCACGACCTGTGACACTTCTGATGCTTACCGACAGTCGAATGCGGGACGTTGAGGGGCGTGGCAACATCTTACTTGTGGAACACTCGGTTACGAGTATCCTCAGTCGTTCGACATTCAGGAATTTCCAGATAATTGTTTTAGACAACGGCAGACTCCCAGCAGATGTTCATGAGCGCTTTATCGAAGCGGGCGTGACTGTCGCCCAATATCATTTTCAAGGTGCCTTCAATTTTCCTGACAAAATGAACCATGCCTTAAGTCTTGTGACCACGGAAGACGTGATCATACTCAATGACGATATAGAGGTGATTTCTCCCGACTGGATTGAGGCGCTGCTTTCATTCTCCCGCCGGCAAGACGTCGGCGCGGTTGGAGCGCAACTAGTCTATCCGAACAACCGGTTGCAGCATGCGGGAGTCGTCATGGGTGTGAATGGTTTGACCACACATATATTTCATAATCAGCCAGCGGTTGAGGTCGGTTATTGCGGCTTTACACATCTTATTCGCAATTATTCGGCCGTTACTGGTGCTGTATTAGCAACGCGCATGAGCCTTGTCCGCGAAGTCGGCATGTTCAATAGAAGATTAAGGGTAGACTACAACGATATTGATTTCTGTTTGCGACTTGGCGCGGCAGGCTATCGTATAGTCTATACTCCACATGCCTCTCTTTATCATTTTGAAGGATCTTCTTTGGCGAGGAGGGAGGTCGATGAGGCCGACAGGGGACACTTCTTTTCGCAATGGCAAACGTATATTAACGCAGACCCATATTACAATCCTCGACTACCGAAAGATCGAACCGATTGTGCGGTTCTGCGGTGGTGATTTCGAGGGACCGTTATCATCGGCAAAATGAAAGGCAGAGCGCTGCAATTGTTGGTTTCGCTTGAGAGCTGATCCGGCTCAGCCCCCAAGCGGATTGGCGCTGTGTCTTAAGGTTGCGTCACAGTTAGTTGCGGAACAGCGGTTACAAACTGACCGCCCCAATCTGCGATCTGCTTTTGTTGCTGCTGAACTTCAGGAGCGATATTCCAAGGTAAAATTACAACAAAATCAGGCTTTCGCTCTGACAACGCAGATGGCTTCATGATCGGTATATGGCTACCCGGCATGAATTTCTCTTGTTTGGAAGGTGCTGCGTCACAGACAAAGGCAAGGAGATCGCATTTCACGCCTCCGTAATTCAACAGAGTATTACCCTTTGCCGCGGCGCCATAGGCTGCTACAGTTTTGCCTGCGCGTTTTTGTTCGATAAGGAAAGCGACAAAATCGTCTTTCACCTTATCTGCCTTAGACTGAAAGTCCTTGTAAATCGTAAGATTCCCAAGTCCTGCGGAAGCCTCCCGTTCAAGAATTTTCTCAACGCTTCCGCCTGTGGGACGCGCATCTTCTTCGTGACAACCATATATCCGTAGGCTTCCGCCATGAGTCGGCAGTTCTTCCACTTCCCATATGCGTAGCCCTGCAGCCTTGAAAATCCGTTGAACAGCCATCAACGACAAGTAAGAAAAATGTTCATGGTATACGGTGTCGAATTGGTTTTGCTCGATGAGGCGCATCAAATGCGGAAACTCGAGCGTTATTGTTCCGTTCTTTTTTAAGGCCGTTTTCAAGCCACGTGTGAAGTCGTTGATGTCGGGAACATGGGCGTAGACATTGTTGCCACAAATGAGATCCGCAGCTTGGCCTTTGTCGGCAAGCGAGCAAGCGGTATCCACACCAAAGAATTCGCGTAAAACGGGAACGCCAACCTTTTCAGCCGCATCTGCAGTGCTTTGCGTCGGTTCAACACCAAGACATGGAATCCCCATCTCTACGAAGTTCTTCAGAAGATAGCCGTCATTTGAAGCGATCTCGATAACGAAGCTGTCTTTCGATAATCCAAGACGCTCGGTAATCATCCTTGCATAACGTGCTGAATGATCCAGCCAGCTTTTCGACATGGATGAGAAATAGGCATAGTCGTTGGAGAAAAGATCACCGGCGTCGGCATAATCTTCTGTCTGTACCAACCAGCATTCATTGCAGACAAATAGTTTTAAGGGATAGGTTGTCTCCGGTGCACGCAATTTCGCTGCAGTCAGATATGCATTGGATGGTGGCGCAAATCCAAGATCCAGAAAAACGTGCTGGAGTTCAGTTTCGCAGTGACGACATTTCATATGGCTCATCCTAATTAATCTCAAAGAATTCGATCTACAAGCACGGTAGTTTCGAGCCATCTATGCCCAAGCTAGATCTCGCTGTTTCGCCGTGACATGGTAGGCATTGAGCTGTTCTTCACTGCTAACTCTGCCATCTTCTAGCCAAGTGCGGTACCATCGTGCGGTAACATTTACTGCCTCACCGAACGACCAAACAGGTCTCCATTTTAGCAACTGCCGGGATTTACTGCTATCTAGTTGCAATAATTGCGCTTCGTGTGGATGCGTATCTTGGCTTAGCCGCCAATTGACGTCCGGCCAGTCCCGCGCAAGGGTCGCCAAGAGTTCTTCAACAGAACGATTGCCCTCTCGGTCAGGACCGAAATTCCAGGCATCGGCGGCCGAGCCATCTCGTTCGATAAGTGCCTGACCCAGCGTGAGGTAACCTGATAGGCAATCCAGAACATGTTGCCACGGCCGTGTTGAACGCGGAGACCTGATCTCAAGCGCCTGTTTTCCACTAAGGGCACGCACAAGATCTGGTATCAGTCGGTCTTCTGACCAGTCTCCACCACCTATTACATTGCCTGCCCGCGCAGTCGCCAGCAACGCGGATTTCGGCGTGTTGAAGAATGAACGCCTAAAACTCGCTGCTACAATCTCGGTTCCTGCTTTCGATGAACTATAGGGGTCATGGCCGCCAAGAGGATCAACCTCGCGGTAACCCCAAGTCCATTCCTTGTTTTCATAGCATTTGTCGGTGGTAACAACCACTATTGCAGAGAGATCGGTGAGTGACCGACATGCATCCAGCAAATTAGCCGTTCCCATAACATTCGTCGCGAATGTTTCCACTGGTTGAATGTAGGATCTGCGTACAAGAGGCTGAGCGGCGAGGTGAAATACGATCTCCGGATTTGCTCGCGTCACAGCTAAGCGAAGAGCCGTCTCATCGCGAATATCGATGAAGTGTGATTCGTGATCGAGCTTTAGCAGAGCCCAATGATTTGGGTCGCCCTCTGGAGCTAACGCAACTCCCGTCACGTGGGCGCCAAGATTCTGCAGCCAAAGCGCGAGCCAGCTTCCTTTGAAGCCGGTATGCCCTGTTACGAGGACTTTGCGTCCGCGATAGGTATTGTTGAACATGCTCTTCTACCAAGTCTTCCAGGGTGCCTGCTCCGACGCCCATAGTTCTTCGAGATGCCTCTTGTCCCGCAAGGTATCCATCGGTTGCCAAAATCCATGATGGAACCAAGCATTGAGTTGTTCCTGCTTGGCTAGGGTCTCCAAAGGTTCGCGTTCCCAGATGCTTTCGTCGCCCTCGATATAGTCGATCACCTTCGGGGAAAGAACAAAGAACCCGCCATTAATCCATCCGCCATCACCCTGTGGCTTTTCCTGGAAATGTTGAATTTTATGACCGTCGAAAGCGAGGGAGCCGAAACGCCCGGGGGGCTGCATCGCTGTAAGTGTTGCAAGACGCCCCTGTTCCTTGTGGAAAGCTATGAGGGCAGTTATGTCGATGTCACCCACTCCATCGCCATAGGTCAGGCAAAAATCTTCATCACCCAGGTAGTCACGTACTCGCTTAAGCCTTCCACCCGTCATGGTTGTTTCGCCAGTATCAACCAAACTAACGCGCCAAGGCTCCGCTGAGTTTTGCAAGACCTCCATCTTATTACTCCTCATGTCGAATGTGACATCAGACATGTGAAGAAAGTAATTGGCAAAATACTCTTTGATCACATAGCCCTTATAGCCGCAGCACACGATAAAATCGTTGATGCCGTGCTGAGAGTATATCTTCATGATGTGCCAAAGGATTGGTCGATTTCCGACCTCGACCATGGGCTTTGGGCGAGAACTCGTTTCTTCGCTGATTCGTGTTCCTAAACCGCCGGCCAAAATTACCGCTTTCATAAGCGCTCCTCAAACGACTGTACGACTGTGGCGTATAAGCAAGCCAAAAGGCTATAAACAAGTCAAACTGGACATTCAACAAAAACAGTCATGCTTATGGCAAGTGGTTTGGCGGGAGGCCAGCAACCCGCACGCGCTGCCGTGAATAGCCGAGTCGATGCTACAGATTGCGTAGCTTGGACGTCAACCATCACTGCTCAGACAGGGACCATCACCACTGTCGGAACCGTTGTTGCGCGATATCATTTGGTCGGGAAGAGGCTGACGATCCGGGCCACAATTCCCATCACGACTGCTGGTTCGGGGTCCGGCGACCTGACCTTTACGCTGCCATCCGGCGTGACGCTCAGGGCCGGAACTTGCATTTCGGGCGCAGAGAGATAACGGTGACGGGCAAAGCACCCTACGCGCGCAACGGCGCCAGCGCTTCCACGCTCGGGATTCGGCACTACGACGGCTCAACGCCGATCGCCAATGGCGTGAATTGCCTGATCGGCGGCACGTTTGAAGTCAATTAACCCCGGCCTGCCATGACAGAAAAACATGGGCCGTTCTGATGTTGTGGCTCGTCATGGTCGATGGTGGTCTTGAAACCGTGCTGATGCAAGACGTGCAGGATCATATTCTTCTCGATCCAGGCCGGGTTTTTGTGAACGCCGCCGCAGAATTTCGGGTCGGTAGATGGTGATCCATGATAGTGGCGACGGAAAAGTTTGTAATCCCTTCCATGTGCACGGGCCGTTTCTATCCCCGTTACGCCCGCCTGATAACGGGGGTCACTCGCCGGCATTGCGGCGAGGTCAGCGTAGTGGGTCCATAGATAGATCTGGTTGGATGCGTTGCACAAAAGATCCAGTAACTGGACCGGATCAATCATGTGGTAAAGGACGCCCGCCGCGTGGATATAGTCAAATCTCCGAGTGTTGTCTTGCAGCCACGGCACGAAATTGCCGAACAGAAACCGCGTATTGTCAAGCTCAAGCATTTCTTTGACGAGCAGGCTTTTGAGATAGCACTTGGAGTTGGCCTCTATCGCCGTGACGCGCTTAGCGCCGGCCTGCGCGAGCATATAAGTGTGGCCGGCTTCCAGTGGACCGAGTTCAAGGATTTCCTTTCCCGCAACCCCACCTGCTTGATTAATCGCCCAGGTTACTCGTGGGTCTTGAAAAAGAGGGACGCCACCGGTTTTGACGCCCGGGACAGCGGAAACCCATTCGTCCTTAAAAATTGAGGCAATGGTTTCCTTCGTTGCGGTTCCGCTCTCATAGAAGTCCTGCACTTCATGTTTCATGCTCGCCCCCTCGGTGTATAAGCTTCCGATAATATTTGCATAAAATCGGATACGCCAGCTTTTTGTTCCGCGCCACCACTGGGGATCAACGCACAGGCGTGGCTATAAATAACAGCCGGCGCTGCGGCGAGCCTCATGACGTCCAGGTTAATAGGCGGGGGCGACAGCCCACCCAAGCCCTGATCTGCATGGTCTATGCGGAAAGTGCGCCGCATCACAAACCGTTTGGAACAACGACGCATCGAACCAGCGCATATCATCGCTTGGTCCTGCTGGAGGCGCGTCCACCAAGCCATGGCTCAGAAAGCTCATATCAAACGAAATTTTACGACTGTAATGCTAGCCTGGCTGAACGTCGCTATGCGGCATGCGATCCCGACAACCGTCTCATTGCCGCGCAGCTTGAGAAGAATTGGGAAACTGAGCTACGCCGCGTGCGCGACCTGGAAGTGCGCTAGCCCGCCGAAAGTCCTTCAACCATCGAGGTTGACCCGGGCACCTTTGCAAACCTTGCTGATAATCTACACCCGGCCTGGGAATCACCCGATGTGACCATGCGGATGCGCCAGCAATTGCTTCGTACTTTGATTGCCGACATTGTTGTTGATGTCGATGATGCGGTGCGCGATGTGGTGTTGACGATCGGGATGGCCAACCTCGCCTACAACATGCTCCGCTACATCTTCCACGAAGGACGCGGTGCCGCCGGATGACGCCGGCTGCCCCGAAAGGGCGGCGACACCGCCAAATCCAGCATGAAATCGGCGGCGAAAGGGACGCCAACATCCATCAGGCCGCGCCGCCGATCACCGAATGCAGCGGTATTTCGAGGTCTCCAATTACGTGATGGCGTCCCGTTGCCACCACAAACTTTTTAGTGTGAAGTCTCCGGCTTTATGCATTCGGGATTGCGCATCAATTCTGATATTGTGTAAGAGCAACTGCTCGCCATGAGGGGATGAAGTTTATGGAATTGCCCACGCTCCGGAAGATTTTTGATGATCACGAGGGACTCGGATCAGACAAGTGGACTTCGTACTTTAAGGCGTATGAGAGCCATCTTCAGCGTTATCGCAGCCAATCGATCTCTCTTCTGGAAATCGGCGTCCAGAACGGGGGCTCGCTGGAGATTTGGAGCAAGTTCTTTCCAAAAGCAGAGCGAGTGCTGGGGTGCGACATCGATCCAAAGTGCGCTCTGCTGAAGTTTGATGATCCGAGAATTTCCGTGCTTGTCGGCCACGTGAATGCTCCGGAAACTCTGGCAGCAATCACACAAGATACAGCGAATTTCGACATCATCATTGATGATGGCTCGCATGTTGTTGAAGACGTCATTAAGACATTTGCTCTGTATTTCCCATTATTGAAATCAGGCGGAACATTTGTAATCGAGGATCTCCATACCTCTTATTGGCCATCTTTCGGTGGTGGAAGCGATCTCAATTTGAGTTCAATGGGTTTCCTAAAACTGCTTAGCGATCTGGCGAACAAAGAGTTTTGGCGATCTGAAAACGAAGACTTCAATTTCCTCGATGCCTATGCGAAACGCTACGGTGTTTCCATCGACGATCGGGATATCGCCATTGAAGAAATATCCTTCAGTAATTCAGTTTGTATCATCAGAAAAGGGGACGGAAATTTCGAAAATCGCCGCCATATGACTGGCACGAAGTTTCACGTCCATGACTACAGCGAGGCAAAAAAACTCTCTGGGACTAGGGAACTAGTCAACCTTCTGGATGTACAGATCAGGTTGCCGCAGGCCACTGAGATGCAGAGAGAGTTCGTAGACGCCATCCCATTTGTTCTATCCAATAAATCCGAGCTCGGACGCCTTCGCCAACAATTTGATGAAGCCACGGTGGAAAACGAGCACCTTCGAAATGAGCTCGGATCCTCACGAAATGAACTCGGATCGTTACGAAATGAACTCGGATCGTTACGAAATGAACTCGGATCCTTGCAAAATGAACTCGGATCCTTACGAGGACATATTGCCAGACTCCATTCAAGCAGATCATGGCGTGCAACGCGGCCATTCCGTATTCTAGCGCGAGTGGTCAGAAGTGGGAAATATGCGTTCGAATTCGCTAACTATCTCTATCGAGAGCAAAACAGCCTTGATGGAGTTGGTCCGCGCCTTGGACAAACGTTCAGAGAGCGCGGAATAAAGGGCGTCACAAAGTCGCTCGCGGAATCCTATTTCGCGATGAGAATAGGGCGACCGATCGATAGGTGGCCGCCATACAGCGAACAGGAAATACCGGCGCAAATCTCGCTTGACGAGAACGGTCCGCTTATCAGCGTCATCATCCCAATCTACAACACGCCGGAAAGGCTTCTGCTTGACGCGGTAAATTCGGTGCGAAACCAGACGTATCAGAATTGGCAACTATGTCTGGTTGACGACAATTCGGATAGCCGGCCGATGAGAAAGATCCTCAAGAGGATTGCCAAGAAAGATCGCAGAATTGAGGTCTATCGCCGAAAGACGAATGGACACATTTCCGCAGCTTGCAATGACGGGCTAGCGATGTCTCGCGGAAACTATGTGACCATTCTCGATCACGATGATGTCCTGCACAAATCCGCTCTCGCGCTGATCGCGCAAGCCATCGTCCAACAGCCTGGTGTCGACTACATTTATTCTGATGAGGACAAATTGTCATCTGACGGTCAGCTCGTCCATTCTCCTTTTTTCAAGCCTGACTGGTCGCCGGAATACATGCTTTCGATGATGTACACGTGTCATATGAGCGTGTTCCGCAAAGGAGCGATCGAGAGCGTGGGCGGCTTCCGTTCGGATTTTGACGGAGCGCAGGATTACGACCTTGCGCTCCGCGTCACCGGTTTGGGCGGAAAGGTTCATCACGTCCCTCATTGTCTATATCATTGGCGGATTTGGGAGAGGTCGACTGCCCACTCGCCGGACGCCAAACCATATGCACTCAACAATGCAAAGCGAGCCCTGGCGGAACATCTGAGCAAACAGAGCGATAGTTTCGAGCTTGTTGACAGCCCATTTCCCGGACACACCAAGGTGAACTTTCTGCCGAAGGGCGAGCCACTGGTGTCAATCGTCATCCCGACCGCAAACGGGTCCATCGAAGTTGACGGGAAAACGGAGCGGCACATTGATGGTGTTGTGGAATCGATACTGACGAAATCGACATATAAGAACATTGAAATAGTCATTGTTCACAATGGCGATCTTTCGACAGAGCAATCGAAGCATTTGGAATCCTTGGCTCACGTGAAGCTCGTTAGATACACGTCTTCGGAGAAGTTCAATCTCGCCGATAAGATAAACCTTGGTGGAGCATCGGCTGCCGGCGAGTTCATCCTCATTCTCAATGACGACATCAGAGTTATAGCGCCGGAATGGCTAGATAGAATGGTCGCTATGGCCCAACGGGATGGCGTCGGCGTCGTAGGGGCAAAACTTCTGTTCCCGGACGATCGTATACAGCATGCTGGCGTCGTAATGTTGGGCGGGCTTCCTGGGCATCCTTTCTATGAAGCGCCCGGGTCTTCCCAAGGGTACGGGCTCTCCATTCAAGTTGATCGAAATTACATCGCTGTCACTGGCGCCTGCCACATGACGCCAAAATGGGCTTTTGATAAGCTCGGCGGATACAATCCCCGGTACGCGCTGAACTACAATGATGTTGATTATTGTCTTCGAGTGCGCGACGAATTGGGATTGCGCTCAGTGTATGTCGCTGATGCGGAGCTATATCACTACGAGGGGGTTTCGAAGGAGGGAGGCCGATCAGTAGCGGAACATGAAATTCAGATGTTTATAGATGAATGGGCCGCGAAATACCCTCGTGACCCTTATTATAACCCGAACCTAAACCAGAACGTGCCTTACTCGTGATCTAGCCAAAACGGAAAAGCGTCGTCCGTTCTGATATACGAATATCACCGGACTGCACCCGGAATTAAGGCCGACAAAGTTTTCCTCCAACGCTGGAGGCGGCTTGCCTTTTCGCGAAGGGCATAAGTGTACAGCCTTATATCGAAGCTTGCGAGGTTTCGATAAAAGGCCAGGATCGCTGGATCCGCAAAATTCGGCTGGCCCTCTAGCGGTGAAGAATTCGTGTGAGGAAACTCTGACGATTGGTTTCCCCATCCGGCCAACCGGAGAATTTCGGCACTGTCTTGCGTTGCGCTCTCGCAGAAGGCAACATAATCGAATTCTCTCAGAGAGAGTAGTGCCGCAGTAAAGTCGCGGCAATCTACTGGCGGTTCCTTGGGTGAAATAAGGTAGCGCGTCTGGCAGTTGTCAAAGAGATTCCTAGCCTCATAATGTGATTCTACTAAGTCGCCGATCGCATCGATATCATCTAAAGAAATTTCCTGAAGCTTATCGAACAAATCACGAAGACTATCCCGATAGCCCATCGCTTCTGTTTTTCGTTGCTGCGTCCCTAGTGATTTGACCCACTTTAAATGAGAGACAGTTTGCTGAATAGGCTCTCTTAGAAAGGTAAATTTGAACCATTTCCTTGCGGATATAATGGTAAGCACTTCCGGAAGGTACAAATGTCCTGAGGCAAAATCGTAGTCATCAATACCTTGTCGAATGCGTTCCTTGATTTCTTGCCGATCCTCAATGTGTGTAGTGAAGGACATTCGTTTCGAACAAAACAGGTTCATTGACGATCCTGCCGTTTTAGGAATGTGCAGAAAGAACATGGGCTTTGCTTTTTGGGGTCGTCTTGGTGTGACCACCAACGAATACTGTCTTCCCTCTTCGCGTCCGTGATCCAAATAGTGACGTACCGGATCGACACCAGCTTTTTTTATATCTGGATTCAATTCAAGGTACTGTTCAATGTCAAAGTCAGTCGGTAGACGGCTTTGGTTAGCCCCACCCATCATGTTTGCCTCGCTATAGGAAATATTTCCGCCAAAGACAAACCTTCACCGTAAAAACGTGATCATGTCTAGCGGATGAGACGCAAATTGCTGCTATTATCCCGTATCATCATGAGATTACCCGAGGCAACCCCGATGGGCCAACGCCATTCAATGTCATGTATCCATAAGTGCAGGAATTTGGCATCTAGGTGAGCCGCCTTTTAAAATTCTAGCGAAGCGTTTCAAACCTGTCCTTATTCCCAGGCATAGGGTAAGCGTCCGGCGAATAGATTTTATGCCTGCTTACGGTTTTGAGCCTCGATTCGAGCCTGTTCTTTAGCCATGATGCGTTCGATCGTTTCCGGGTCACAATGATCCGCGACCAGGAAGCTTCGTAGTCCGCCCTTCCAGCTCCGGGCATCGCGCAGGAGTTCCTCTATGCATTCGATGCCGCGGTCTGTAAATCCGGTCATGCCATCTTCGGACCCGTCGTCTATGTGGATCATCTCGCCGTAGTCGATGTTGTCGGAATTGTACGTGATCTCTTCGAGCAGCTCCATATCCTCGTCGATGAGGTCCGCGACGGCTTTGATCGTGTATACGCGGGTCGAGCGGGCCATCAGGCGGCCTCGGCGCGGGTGATTGCCGCCGTCGGCACCCAGTTCCACGGCAGCAACTCCTCAAGGCGATCCGCAGGATGATCCTGAATCCTGGTCAGAACGTCCGTCAGATAGACCTCCGGATTATGGCCATGGAGTTTGACCGTTTCGATGATTGTCAATATATTGGCGATGCGATCGCCACCATTGTCCGAGCCTGCGAATAACCAGTTTTTCTGCCGAGTCCGAGCGGACGCATCGCTCGTTCAGCTATGTTGTTATCGATCTCGACGCGTCCGTCATCGATATAGACGCTCAGCGCCGCCCACCGCGAGAGGGCATATCGCATTGCCTCAGCCAGCTTCTGTTTCTGCGGCAGCGTCGAAAGCGTCTCTTCTATCCAGCTCTTGAGGTCCTTCAGAATGGGCCTGGCATGTTCCTGCCGAAGCGCCCGCCGCTCGTCGGGCAGCATACCACGGATGCGATCCTCGATGTCGTAGAGCGCACCGATGCGCGACAGCGCCTCCTCGGCGACCGGTGATGGCTTCAGTTTGATCACGTCATGGAATTTGCGGCGCACATGCGCCATGCAGGCCGCCTCGATGATCTGGTTGCCGTAGAGCTTCTTGTACCCGCCATAGCCATCGGCGTGCATCACGCCGCTGAAGTCAGCGAGATGGTCGGCCGGATGCGCACCCTTGCGGTCAGGACTGTAATAGTAGCCTATCGCCCCAGGTCTCGGGTCTCGATAGCCACGGCCATCGAAGACATAGACCCAGACCCTGCCGGTTTTCGTCGTGCCTCGTCCGGGGGAGAGAACATCGACGGGCGTATCGTCGGTATGGATGCGGTCGACCGCCGCGAGATGAGCCCTGATCAGCAAGATCAGGGGCGCAAGCAGAACCGACACGCGACCGACCCAGTCCGCCATGACGGAGCGGGAGATGTCTATCCCCAGGCGGCCATACATCTCCGACAGACGATAGAGCGGAATGTGATCGTCGAATTTGGCGACCATGATATGGGCGAGCAATCCCGGTCCGGGCTTGCCTCGCTCTATCGGCAAGGTCGGCATTTCGCCGGAGACCGTCGTATCGCAGTCCTTACAGACCATTCGCTTTTCGATGTGGCGGACAATCTTCACCGATGCGGGCACGTGCTCCATCACCTGAACAATCCTGTCAGCCGCCTTCAGGAACGACGTGCCGCCACAGGTCGGGCAGTTGCACGGCGCCGTATAGACCTGCTCTTCGGTTGTCAGACCATCCGGCAGAGGTTTGCGTTTCGGCTTGCCCGGCGTGTCGTCCAGCTCCGGCAAGGGGGATTGCCCGGAGCGCATCTCAGCCTCGGCGCGAGAGGCCTCGATCTCCTCCAGCATCAGTTCGAACTGCTCGATTTTCCGGTCTATCTTCTCCGATGAAGGACCATGCTGCCGATGGCGCAGCAATTCCAACTGCGCACGCAGAAGATCGATAATGGAATCGCGCTTGCTGACTTCGGCTTCCTGTGCACGGAGTTTCGCCGCTTGCTCAGCGAC
Organism: Rhizobium sp. CB3171; assembly: GCF_029714265.1. Taxonomy (NCBI): domain Bacteria; kingdom Pseudomonadati; phylum Pseudomonadota; class Alphaproteobacteria; order Hyphomicrobiales; family Rhizobiaceae; genus Rhizobium; species Rhizobium sp. CB3171. The sequence goes on from NZ_CP121653.1 coordinate 747,851, forward strand.
GAGCGCACGCAAGGCAGATAGCTCATCCTGACTGTCAATCGGCGTTGTTTCCATGTCCAAAAACTAGCCGATTTGCGTCTCTAACGCCAGGCATTTCGCCCGGAACCTCCTGCAAAACAAGGGTTTTCACCCCGTTCTCCCCGGTGCGGAAGTCCACGCCGGCCTTCGCCAGTCGATCCCCTCAACAAGCATGGAAAGCTGGGCCTGCGTCAGATGCGCAACCCCGTCTTTCGCCGTCGGCCAGGGAAAGTATCCGCGCTCAAGAATTTTGTACCTCACAACAGAATGCAGCCACTGCCAACGCAGATACGCAGTTAGTGCGGGTGACGCATCCGTTTCATCCTTTATTCCCACGGCAGTTGCCGTGCGTCGGCAAGCGCTACAACCGGCATGGTGAACGCCTTTTGCTGCAGACCGAGGACACCACTGTTTGGTCGGTTCCTCCGCAATGGACTGATCTTGTGAGCTTGGATCCTGAGGTCGTCATGAGCAACGGGCGATCGCTCTTGCGGGTAGTCGACTTAATGGAGTTGGCCACTCTGGTGAAGCGCCTTTCGAGCAAATCGGGGCCGGGCTGACGTGCGGAAGTGTAAGGATAAATATGCCGCATTTGTAAAGTGGATTATGCCGCAAGAGGTCGCTTTTATGAGAGGTTACGCCTGCAAATACAAGATATCTCGTCAAATAGACCATAAGCATCGTCTTGACGAGGCAGCAAAATGCGTCATAATTAGCATTACGCTAACACCGCTTCATGTCCTCGGAGCCATCGATGTCTGCGAAGTACGACAGCAAGCGCACAAAGACGGATGGCCTCATCGAAGAGGGCACGTTCAATCCCACCCCCGAGAAGGTGCGCGATCCAAAGTTTCGGGGCAGCGAGTTCTTCGATCCGCACGACGCCGTGCAGGTCAAATACGAGATGCTGCGTCGCGTCTCCATCGACAAGGTGTCGGTGACGGAGGCCTCCGACGAGTACGGTGTTTCCAGGCCAACCTACTACCAGGCCAAGGTGAACTTCGATATGGCCGGCATTGCCGGACTGGTGCCGACGAAGCCGGGGCCCCGCGGTCCCCACAAGATCGACGACAAAGTCCTGGCATTTCTGCAGGCGCAGCTCGCCCCAGGAGAACCCGTTCGCGCCCGGGAACTGGCCAAGCTGCTCCGCCAGGAACTCGATATCGAGCTTCATCCCAGATCGATCGAGCGGGTTCTAAAAAAGCGGCACGTAAACATTGCCGCGACGGCGGCATGCCCGATCCAACCGTCGACCATCGCGTCCCAGTACGAGGTATTGCGCAAGGCAGCCCTCGGCGCAGCGCTGCCGCTTATGGCCCGTAGCGGCCTGATGCTCTTTCTGCGCCGGGGATGTGGGGATGGGTTCAGGCGCTGACCGCAGCAGCAAGCACTCCGCGAGAGCAGAATTACCCATCGTCATTTGCTTGTCCGCTGCACGGCGGACACAGCGCCGTCGTTCACGTCCTTGCGACAATCGCCATGAGCACCAACGATCGGAGGTCACCATGAATGTACATCTCAAAGTCCAGCCTCATCACCTCGAACGCGGCGCCTACCTCTACATCCGCCAGTCTTCCATGCGGCAAGTCGTTGAGAACGTTGAGAGCGCCAGGCGGCAATATGCGCTTCGGGGACGCGCTGTCGCCCTCGGCTGGCGCGACGAGCAGATTATCGTCATCGACAACGATCAAGGAGAGTCCGGTGCATCGGCGGCGTGGCGCGAGGGGTTTCAGCGGCTGGTCAGCGATGTCGGCATGGGGCATGCCGGGATCGTCATGGGCCTGGAGGTCTCCGTCTGGCGCGCAACAATGCCGACTGGCAGCGTCTGCTGGAGATCTGTGCCCTTGCCGACACCCTGATCCTCGACGAGGACGGCGTCTATGATCCGGCAAGTTTCAACGACCGGCTCCTGCTCGGCCTGAAGGGAACAATGAGTGAGGCCGAGCTGCATGTGATCAAAGCCCGGCTGCGCGGCGGCATTCTCAATAAGGTGCGGCGCGGCGAGTTTCGTTGCCTCCTACCGACCGGGCTGGTCTATGACCATTTCGGCAATGTGACTCTTGATCCAGACATGCAAGTCAGAGAAACGATCATTCATTTCTTTGAGATGTTCTCTCGCCTCGGGTCCGCCTCCCAGACCGTCAAGGTCTTTCGCAATGAAGGCCTATTGTTTCCATCGCGCCTACACAACGGCGGCACGCTATTTCGGCCGCTGACCGCATCGACGGCGATGCGTGTCCTGAACAATCCGCGCTACGCTGGCGCCTATACCTATGGCCGACGACAGTTTCGACGCACCATCGACGGCAAAAGACTCTGCGTGCGCGCGACATTGATGACTGGCCGGCCTGCATTCCCGATGCTCATCCCGGCTATATCAGCTGGGAGCGACATCAGGAGAATCTGAAGATCCTCAAGGCGAATGGCCGTGGATTTGAAGCGGCACGAGCTTCAATCCCAAGGGAGGGACCGGCACTGCTGCAAGGCCGGGCCGTGTGTGGGCAGTGCGGCAGCCATCTTAGGGTTCGCTATGCGGCGCGACGTGGCCGGCAGGAAGCCTGGTACATTTGTAATCGTGCCCGCATTTATCGTGCGGAGCCTATGTGTCAGTCGATCGCTGGGCCTCCCGTCGATGAAGCCATCGGTATGCTGATTGCCGAGCAGATGACGCCGGCGGCCGTCGAACTCGCTCTCGAAGTCCGCAAGGAGATCCAAGCCCGGCATGAAGAAGCAGACCGGCTGCGCTGTCGCGCAATCGAACGCGCCCAAACGGAAGCCGAGCTCGCTCAGCGCCGCTTCATGCTTGTCGATCCTAGTAACCGCCTCGTCGCCGACACGCTCGAAGGTGAATGGAACGAGAAGCTTCGCACGCTGGCCAGTGCCCGCGAAGAGCGCGAACGTGGCCGAGAGCACGATCAATTCATCCTCGATAAAGCTGTCCACGAACGGTTAGTCGCGATGACGGCCGACTTCAACCAGCTCTGGAAAGATCCGGATACCCCAAGCCGCGAACGCAAGCGATTGCTGGCCCACATCATTGAGGATGTCACTCTCTTAAAGTTGCCAGCGGAAGGAACCACTAAGCTTCACGTTCGCTTCAAGGGCGGCAAAATCCAGACGCTCACCACCATGAACCCAAAATCCTCTCCTCAGCAGATCAAGACAAAGCCCAGCATCATTGAACTGGTCGATAGGCTTCTCGACGATTACATTTATCCCGAGATCGCCGAGATTCTAAACGAGCAGGGGCATCGCCCAGGTGGAACCGCACGTCGCGGCTGCCAGGACGCCCGCTTTACACCCCTCAAAGTCGCCTATCTCATCCACGAATATAAGCTGCGATCACGATATGATCGACTGCGACAGCGGGGAATGCTGACAAGACAGGAAGCGGCAGTGCATCTCAATATCAGCGAGCAAACCGTCGCCAGATGGGCCAAATTTGGCCTCATCACCAGACATGCCTATAACGGGCACTATAGCCTGTACGAAATCGCCGATGGAGACCTGCCGCAAAAGCAATGCAGTCGATGGAATCCACTCGAAGATCGCGCTGCTGCGTATCGACAAATGCAAACCGAGCCAAGAACATCAACTGGCGAGGAAAGAGGTGTAGTATGAACGCCGATCGTTATAATAGAGGCAAAATCCCTGGCCGTCCCACCACAAAAGCTTGATCCGATCAGCACGCTTTCCCCTGAATCCAAAGATCGCGCCAGAGCCCGGCGCTTCCTTGATCGCCTGCTCCACCAGCGCCGATAAACCGTCGATCCCACGGCGCATGTCGGTCGCCCCGCAAGCCAGATAGACCCGCACATTTCCAGAAGGCCCGATCATGCCGCCTCACATGGGAAAGCCTGCGTCAAGTCATTCACTTCTATTCTCCTCTTCACGGTATCGGCTCCAGGTTCCAAGCCCGACTGCATGACACGGCTCGGTTAGCTGAGCCTGATCAACCTCACATTCGGTCGGCGCTGTTGCGGCCGCACCAGGATCCCGCTTGCGGCGGGTAGGGCTTAGGACGACGAGACCATTCTCCACTACCGGCATTTCGCCCTGGTGGCATGCGGTTCGCCGACCCGGATCCGCCAGGATTGATGAGAATCCCGGTAGATTTCGTAACGGGTGATGTGTGGTGACAATCAAGCTCTCTTCATTATTGCCCCTTCAATGACGACACCCGAGGCAACGTATTTCCAGATTGCGACCAGCAACTTGCGCGCCAGTGCGACAATGGTCGACTTCTTCATACGTCCACCGTTGCGATGGACGCGTGCATTGAACCATTGGCTCAGCTCCGAATCCGGCTGGTGCCGTAACCACAGCCAAGACAGCTGTATCAATGTCACCCGCAGCCGGGGATTACCCGCTTTCGAAACGCCCTGTTCCCGATCAATAGTTCCGCTTTGCCAGGGTGTTGGAGCCAGTCCAGCATAGGCGGCGACCTGGCGACGGTTGTCAAAATGCCGGAACAGACCCTCCGCCCATAAGATGTTTGCAAACTCGGTGCCGATCCCTTTGAGCTCAAGTAGCATCGTGACCGGTGAAGGCTTCATCTCCGCAGTCTGCGCAGCGATGAGCGCGTCGCGCTCGTCCTCGACTGTCCTGATCTGTTCAAGCAGAAGTTCCAGCCGATCCAGCTCCCGAGCAATCTGCGCTTTCATATGCGTCGGCAAGGCATGCCCGTCGCCAGTCTGCAGTACTTCCAACTGTTGCCGCCGGTCCTTGTTCATTGGCTCGTAATTGGTGATGCCTTGTGAGAACAGCAGTCCCTTTATCCGGTTGATATGGGAGACACGCTCGGCTGTTAGCGCTTTACGCTCCCGGCCAATCCGCCGCCGGTCTTCTTCGTCAGGCGATGGTGCCCGCGCCATAGAGCACACGCGGGGTTCTCCCCTCTTATACGCCATCAGGACCCGAAGCAGCGCCTCACCATCGATGCGATCCGTTTTCACCCGCCGCTGGCGCCGCGATGTTGCGATCGAAGCCGCGTCCACGACATGACTTTCGATCCCCTCCTTCTCTAACACGCGATGGATCCAGAAGCCGTCGAGTCCGGCTTCCTGAATGGTGACGACAGGATAGGCGTCCCCGGTTCTGGCCCGGCATCTATCCCGCAATTTCGAAAGCAGATTGAACAATCCGGCGACGTCTCCTGCCTTCAAAGCGTGCTTCGACATCTTCTCGCCATTCCCCGGCGACAGCGACGTGATCAGCCAGGTCGAACGGCTCAGTTCCAGTGAAATGAAGATCGCGCCAAGATTTGTGTGAATGGCGATCGCGGCTTTTTCGGTCTTGAACATCGGGGCCTCACAATATGGGCGTTAATTTACAGCCATTCATTCTGCAAAAATGGAGGCCGTCGCGCACCCATGGGATCTCCACGCAGGCGATCAAGGATGCCAGCGTCCTTCGCTCGATGTCTGTCGGAACTTTCAAACCGCGACCGTTTCGGAGCAAGATCTTGATAAACACCGGCGCCGGCCGAACGGCAGGCTTCTGCTCGAGACCTACGTCGTCCACGAGCTGTACCGGAAGGAACGATGGCGACGCACTAAAGTGGCTAATTGTCTTTCGCCATAAACGGATCTGACCTGGATGGAGGTCATAACGGCGAGCCACATCGCCAATGCGCGCACCAGGCTGATCCGCTTCTGCCAATATCTCCAGCTTAGCCTCTTTCGACCATCGCCGCCTACGCTCAACGCCGGATATAATCTCCATGCGAGCCATGCCAACCTCTCAGATCTGGTATTAATGTCAGCACTAATGCTGGTTCTAATGCCAGAACATCGCCTAACTGGCTCGTTCAGCAAAATCCGTTCACCGAACGCTCACGGCATAGGGACAGTTGCGCACATAGAGATTTTTGAAAGGGCATAACAGATCTCGGGTGTCCCGTCTTGAGGTAATCCATACTGATCGGCACGGTCGATTTACGGAAGATGAGAAGCTGAGGGTTGTGGCAGAGAGCTTTAACGCTTTTATCGGCCGGGTGCAAAGGCGTTGCAAATTCAACCTCTCCATTACCGGCACTCCCACTCGTTTGACTATTCGGCGGCAATCTGAAAAAAACACAGCCATTCCGGAGCCCCAGGGGACGAGATGTCGGATAACAAATTAGTACCCGAAACAAACGCTGTCACTGACGACATTACTGAAAGTCAGGTCCTCAATCCTTTGACGGCTTTGTTAGAACGTTCAATTGACTCTGTTTTCCGCACAAATTTGCTGGCAGCAGAATCGAGTGCATGGCATGGCCACGTCCCTTTTGCGCACTGGCTCGTGGCCGTATTAAAGCCTTCATGCATCGTGGATTTGGGTACCCGTAACGGTGTTTCGTATTCAGCTTTTTGTGAGGAGGTTAAGCAGTCACACCTCAGCTCTCATACCGCTTGTTATGCTGTGGACACGTGGGAAGGCGATGAGCAGGCAGGATTTTATGGCCAGGAGGTTTTTGATAAAATTAAACTGCTTAGTGAAGTCCGGTACGCCGAGTTTTCGACTCTGCTGAAAATGACATTTGCGGAGGCTTTGGATAAATTTGCGGACAACTCGATCGAACTCCTACACATTGATGGTCGGCACACATACGATGCGGTGCGCAACGATTTTGAAAACTGGCTTCCGAAAGTTTCCCGCGAGCGTGGTATTGTCCTTTTCCACAATATTGCAGTGCGATCGATGGACGGCGTTCATCAACTGTGGGTAGAGCTGCTAGAGCGTTATCCAAATTTCAGTTTTAATCATTCGGCAGGGTTGGGCGTGTTGTTAATCGGCAGTGATCTGCCTGATTGCATCGTTGGCCTGGTGCATCTAAGCGACAGTGACACGGAACGCTTGAGAACTCGCTTTGCAGTTCTTGGCCAAGCGGCAACAGAAATGTGGGCAAAGCATGCGAGCCAGAGGGCGGCAAACCATGCGCTAGGCGACTTAATATCCAAAGCTGAGGCGGAGGAGGTTCAGCTGCCGCAAATTGCCGAGCGTTCGGCGGCAGAAGCGAAAGCGCTGCAAAGAGATATTAGCCAGCTTAGAGAAAATAATGGCGGGCTCCAGCAAAAATCGGTGCACGAGTCGCAGTTGAGAAATGCACTAAAGGCCGAATTACATCAGATGCAGCAGTTAGTTCGTCAGCGAGATCGGGTGATAAGTGAGCTCTATGCTTCTGCGTCGTGGAGAATTACGGCTCCATTCCGGAGGGCAGCGATATCGCTGAAAAGGCAAGCGCGGCGAATTCAGCTTTTGCTGGATGCGGCTTCAGGCAGGGGCAACTCGCGCGATCTCCTGCATGATTTTCTAATGCGCCGTGTTAAGTTCAAATGGCGTCGGTTTTCATCCTTGATCCTGGATGACGCATTTAGTAGCGCAAATTATGCTGCTTGGATCGAAAAATTCGACACGCTGTCGGAAGATGACGAGACGCAAATCCGCCGGCATATTGCGTCGGGTGTTTTGCCTGAGATTTCAGTGTTGGTGATTGCAAAAAAAACGCCACCAGAAACAAAGAAATCTATCAATAATCAACTGTTTAAGCCAAGAAAAGTTGTCTACTGGGACCCATCGACGCCATTCGAATCATCGGCATCTGATGGTGAATGTGGTGAGGGCGATGTCATCATAAGAGGCGGAGCGGTCGATGTTCTCAAAGCCTTCGAGACGTCGCCTTCCATGACTCTAATAGTTGATGGAAGGACGGTTCTTTCCGCTCGCTGTTTATATGAGGTCGCCGCCGCCGCCGCTGCCTCAACAAGTTCTTGCTTGATCTACGCAGACGATGATCGACGTTCACCTAACGGAAAGCGGGAACGACCATTCTTTAAGCCAAATTTCTCACCTGAGTTATTGCGTTGGCTGAATTATATCGGGAGCGCTGCAGCGATCAAAGAGGTGGATCACCTACGGCAAGTGATCGAGGAAATTGCAGGTGGGGCCAAGGTAGAGGATGCGTTGGCGACATATGCAGGTACGCTCGCTCGCAAAGAAGTTTTGCATATTCCTTCAATCTTATTTCATTTGGGGCATATGGATATGCCAGCGGTTCATAGAGCGCCCGAACTGAAAGACCCGGCTCTCCTCCCTTCCGTCAGTATAATCATACCGACGCGAGATTCTGTAGACATCCTACGGGCATGTGTAGAAAGTATATTATCTTCGAGTGATTATCCGCGAGACGCAATGGAAATTGTTATTGTTGATAATCAGTCCACGTCATCCGAAACGTTGAGTTACTTCAGGAAAATCAAGCGCGAGAACGCTGTTCGAATTGTTCCGTATCCACATGCGTTCAACTTCTCGGAGATTTGTAATACCGCAGCGCGCCTATGTAACAATTCGATTATTATATTTCTAAACAACGATACCACAGTCAACGATCCTCTGTGGATTCGAAAGCTTGTTCGCTATCTTGCGCTGTCAGATGTAGGATCGGTCGGCTCGAAGCTGCTTTATCCGGACGGCACCGTTCAGCATGGAGGGACAGTCGTCGGGATTCAGGGAGTGGCGGCACATACGCTGGTTGGGAGGCAACCCGACGAGGGGGGGTATGCCGGGCTTGGGAACGCAACGCGGGAGATGTCGGCCGTTACCGGCGCCTGTCTCGCAATTCGAAAAGAGGTTTTCACCGAAATTGGGGGATTCGATCCGGCTCTTGCTGTTGCATTTAATGATGTAAAGCTGAATATTGAATTAATTCAGGCCGGTTATCGAGTAATCGGAATTTGCGATCCTCTGTTGATGCATCATGAGTCCAAAACTAGAGGGCATGATGATACGCCAGAAAAGCAAGCATTATCCCGAACGGAAGCGACCTATACGCTTTTGACCGGACGAAACTTCTTTAAAAATGATCCCTACTACAATCCAAATTTAAGTTTGGTGGCAACGTATAGGCTTGCAAATCCGCCGCGGACGGTTTGGCCGTGGCGTCAGCATGCTTTGCGCCATGGTGGGCCCATCAGGGTCTTAATGCTCAGTGTTACTCATCAGATCGGTTACGGCGTTGCAGTTGTCGTCAATCTTCAAGCGCAATATCTTCTAAAATGCGGGTTCGACGTTTTCATTGGCGGTCACAGGAATGCCAACGAGTTCGACTATCCCGGTTGCGAAAGGATCGTCTTTGAGGATCCGACTGAAGCTGCAAGGGTTGCTTTTGAGCTTAGAATCGATTGTGTGATAGTTTACACGTCCCCATTCTTCTCAACTCTTCGTTGGATTGGTGGCTCAATTCGTTCGATTGTGGTCGATTACGGAGAACCAAATCCGGAGTTCTTTAAAGACGCGGATTTGCAGCGCGCAATCATTGCCGAGAAGAAATTTTGCGCTCCGATGGCAGATCGAATTATCGGAGTATCGGAGGCTGTGAAGGCCGAATCCGGCATAGCTTCAATGGAAGTGGTTCGGCTCGGTAATTCGCACCTTGCCGTCTGGCATGAGCAGTCTGATGTTCGCATTAAGGTCCGACAAAAGCTCGGTTTAGAAGGAGCCTTTGTGGTGCTGAATGTCTGCAGATTTCACCACGCTGACCGAAGCTACAAGGGGGTGAACCAGTACGAGCTGTTTGCGGAAGAGTTTAGGCTCGAATACCCAGACTTAGCATCGAATACTGTCTTCATCCTTTGTGGAAAAGCAGATCCTAAGGACGTTGAGGAGATGACCCGTCGTGGGTTCATGGTCAAAGCCAATGTGACGGACCAAGAACTGATTGACCTCTACATTGCTGCGGATTGTTACGCCAATTTTTCGCAATGGGAGAGTTGCAATTTGGGAATTGGGCAAGCACAGGCAATGGGACTGCCTGTTCTCGCATCAGACATACCTGCTCATTGGGAGTTTGGCGGTATCTCTGTTGGCACGCCCGAATCTCTAAGTCACGATTTGGCTCGGTTTGTCAGGGACCAAACTCATGATGAGGGGACAAGTCGTCGCACGCCGGTTGTCGTGGGTTGGGATCGTTCGCTGCAGCGTCTTGAAGCCATAATCAGAGAAACTGTTCTTTCTTGAAGGCTTTGCGAGATCATCGGGAAAGCGTCTCTAGACTTTCCTCCAGCGGGCGCACGAGCAAGCTAATGGTGGTTGCTCGTATAATGTTTTCTCCTGCAATCACGTATGGGGGACTGGCTCGGTGACTGCTGTAGTTGTACCGCACCGTGGATAGCGGTATGTCTGAACTGCGCGGGTTATCCGAATGCGGTGAGGATCACCGTAGAACTATGAAGGGTTGAGACAGATAGATTGTTAGGATAGGTCTTCCCGAGAAAGGCGTCGATTTAATTTGATGCATTAGCGGGCTGCTGCATCCTTGCGGAAAATAATTCTAACGATCCCGATTTTCGGTCTTAGGCAAAGCAGGAATGGAATTTAGATGACGATATTGGTTTCTGGAGGCGCCGGTTTCATCGGGGGGAATTTCGTTCTCGATTGGCTCGATCAGTTCGATGAAACGGTGATCAACCTCGATAAGCTGACCTATGCCGGCAATCTGGACACGCTGAAAGAATTGAACGGCAATAATCGCCACGTGTTCGTTTATGGCGATATTGGTGATCGCGAATTGGTGAGCGACCTGCTCGCCACGCATAGGCCGCGCGCCGTGATCAACTTTGCCGCCGAAAGCCATGTCGATCGCTCCATTCATGGACCTGGCGAGTTCATTCAGACGAATGTCGTCGGCACATTCAATCTGCTCGAAGCGGTCCGCGGCTATTGGGACGGCTTGCCGAGCGAGGAGAAGCAGGCGTTTCGCTTCCTTCATGTCTCGACCGACGAGGTCTATGGCACGCTTTCGCAGGACGACGCGCCGTTCAACGAGCTCAATCGATACGAACCGAACAGCCCCTATTCCGCGAGCAAAGCGGCGTCCGACCATCTGGTGCGGGCCTGGCATCATACTTACGGCCTGCCGGTACTGACGACGAATTGCAGCAATAATTACGGCCCCTATCATTTTCCTGAGAAGCTGATCCCCCTGGTGATCTTGAATGCCTTGGCGGGCAAGAGCCTTCCGATCTATGGCGATGGCCAGCAGATTCGCGATTGGCTCTATGTCAGGGATCACTGCAGCGCTATCCGCCGGGTGCTTCAAGCCGGCAAGGTTGGAGAGACCTATAATGTCGGCGGCTGGAACGAGAAGCCCAACCTCGACGTCGTGCATACGATCTGCAGCATTCTCGACGAGCTGCGGCCCAAGTCTGGCGGCGGTCGCTATAAGGACCAGATTGCTTTCGTGAAGGACCGGCCCGGTCACGATCGCCGCTATGCGATCGATGCCCGCAAGCTCGAACGCGAATTGGGCTGGAAGCCCGAAGAGACCTTCGAGACCGGCATTCGCAAGACGATCGAATGGTATCTCGCCAACCAGGATTGGGTGGGGAATGTCACGAGCGGCGCTTACCGCGAATGGGTCGGCAAGCAGTATGAGGTTCAGGCGTGAGCACGATTCTGGTCACAGGCGCCAATGGGCAGGTCGGTTTCGAATTGCAGCGTTCTCTGGCGCCGTTGGGCAAAATAATTGCCGCGAAGCGTGCCGAGATGGACTTGGCTGATGAAGCGAGCATCCTCTCCGTGCTTAAGGAATATAAGCCGGCCATCATCGTCAATCCCGCCGCCTATACGGCCGTCGATCGGGCCGAGAGCGAAAGGGAGCAGGCGATGGCGGTCAATGCCGTTGCACCCGGCGTGCTGGCGCGCTGGGCTGCCGATAACGGCGCCTATCTCCTGCATTATTCGACGGACTACGTCTTCGATGGAATGAAACCTGATCCCTATGTGGAGAGCGATCCGGTCAACCCGCAGTCGGTCTATGGCGAAAGCAAGTGGCTGGGCGAAGAGGCCGTGCGCTCCGCCGGCGCAAATCACGTCATCCTGCGGACGAGCTGGGTTTACGGGCATCACGGCAACAACTTCCTCAAGACCATCCTGCGGCTTGCGCAGGAGCGCAGCGCTCTGAACGTCGTTGCCGATCAGATCGGCGCACCGACTTCGGCGGCGTTGATTGCGGATGTCACGCGCAGGATCGTCGACATCGTCGGTGGTTCGAATGCCCCTGATCTGTCGGGCACCTATCACCTGAGCGCTGAGGGCAAGACGTCATGGCATGGTTATGCGGCGCATATCGTCCGCGAAGCATCCGCCAAAAACTTCAATCTTGCGCTGACGCTCGATGCTCTCAAGCCGATTTCGACCGCCGAATATCCGACGCCGGCGAAGCGGCCGGCTAACTCAAGGCTCAATTGCGCAAAGCTTATGCAGCGCTTTGAAGTTACCCTGCCGGTATGGCAGGAGGGTGTCAGCGACGTCGTTGCAAGGTTGCGGCCTGCAGCGAATTGATGACTGAAAGAATATAGCGACGCTGGTCATGATCGATCGGCCGGGTGGATGTGGGCGAAATGAAGACGAGACGCTGAACCATGAAGAAAGCACGCAAAGGTATTATCCTCGCAGGCGGGTCGGGAACGCGCCTTTATCCGGTGACGCTCGCAGTCAGCAAGCAGCTCTTGCCGATCTACGACAAGCCGATGATCTACTACCCGCTGACGACCCTGATGCTGGCCGGTATCCGTGAGGTGCTCATCATTTCGACACCCCAGGATACGCCCCGTTTCGAGCAATTGCTCGGCGATGGCAGCCAATGGGGGATCGAGCTCGACTATGCGGTTCAGCCGAGCCCGGATGGTCTTGCCCAGGCGTTTCTCATCGGGGAGGCGTTTCTCGATGGTGCTCCGTCCGCCCTGGTGCTGGGAGACAACATCTTCTACGGGCACGATTTCACCAAGCTTCTTCATCAAGCAAACGACAAGCAGGGCGGCGCCACCGTTTTTGCCTACCACGTGCAGGATCCGCAGCGTTACGGCGTGGTCGAGTTCGATTCGCAGGGGCGTGCGATCAGCCTCGAAGAAAAGCCGAAAGTCCCCAAGAGCCACTATGCCGTCACCGGGCTCTATTTCTACGACGCCGATGTCGTCAATGTGGCGAAGTCCATACGTCCCTCGCCGCGCGGCGAATTGGAAATAACCGATGTCAACGCGCATTACCTCAGGGCAGGGCAGCTCGACGTCCAGACGATGGGGCGCGGCTATGCTTGGCTCGACACTGGCACGCATGAATCCATGCTGGAGGCAAGCCATTACATCGCTACCATCGAAAATCGGCAAGGCCTGAAGGTCGCCTGCCCGGAGGAGATTGCCTATCGGAGCGGCTGGATCGACGCCTTAAAGGTCGAGGCGCTGGCGCTTCCCCTTAAGAAGAATGCTTACGGGCAATATCTTTTGGGCATCCTACGCGAGCAGATATTCTAGCCAAGCCGCAGCGGCTATTGTGCGGTTTGCCACCGAATGATTGTCAATCGAAGCAGGAAGATGAATGAAAGCCATCGATACCGCCATACCGGACGTCAAGATCATCGAACCCGCGGTGTTTGCCGATGATCGCGGTTTTTTCTTCGAGAGCTTCAGCCAAGTCAAATTCGAGGCGGCCATTGGGCGAAGCGCGACATTCGTGCAGGACAATCACAGCCGATCCGGAAAGGGCGTCTTGCGCGGCCTGCATTATCAGTTGCCGCCACGTGCTCAGGCCAAGCTCGTTCGCGTCGTCATCGGCGAGGTGTATGACGTCGCCGTCGACATCAGACGGTCCTCGCCGACCTTCGGCCAGTGGGTCGGCGTCCTTCTGTCGGAGGAGAACAAGCGTCAGCTTTGGATTCCGGAAGGGTTTGCGCATGGATTCCTGACGCTGAGCGACCGCGTCGAGTTCCTCTACAAGACTACCGATTATTATGCGCCGGAGAGTGACCGCGGTATCCGCTGGGACGATCCGCAGATCGGCATTGACTGGAAATCTGGAGATACGCTGACGCTCTCTCCAAAGGATCAGCGTCAGCCGCTACTCGCAGATGCGGAACTCTTCGAGTGAGGTTCAGCGGTTGGTGTTGTAAGAAGTTCGGTCCGGCTAAGCTAGGCGGCGTCACATTGGACGGTGCCGGCGGTCGAGTGATCATCCCGCATTTTGTCAATCGGCCTTTAATTGCGGATGGTTGACAAGCGTCTCTTACATCCCCCTCCGGCCTGCTCGAAAAGATTATCGACGTGATCAGGCTGCAAGCCGTTCCACATTGTCCAGTCCTTTTGCCCACAATCACACGTGTTCCGCAAGGCGTCCACGCACAGCGCTCACCATCTGCGTTTGTTGGCAAGAAGGAGAGCCAGTCGAGGGATCGGGTGAATTGCTGATCGCCGCTTCACGCGACATCAGAGAAGCTGCGGATCGGTGTCCGCGTTAATGCGCGGGAGAAATGGCTGCTGGTCGTTGTCATTGCCGCGCATAAGGGCTAAATGGCGGGAAAGCAGCCGCCCAGATGTGAGCATGAGTGGCAGAATGCTTGATGGGTTTGTTTTGGATGCGGTACGGAGATTGATGTGGCGAAGAAGGCACTGGTAACGGGGATCACCGGTCAGGATGGCGCATATCTGGCAGCGCTGCTGCTGAACAATGGCTACGAGGTTTATGGCCTTGCTCGCCGCTCCAGCACGTCGGACGTCAATCTCAGCCGTTTGCAATGGCTCGGTATCGAAGACCAGGTTCGGATCGTTGATGGCGACCTGATGGATCTTTCGGGCCTTGTGCGCACGCTCAAGGAAGTGAAGCCTGAGGAGGTTTACAACCTTGGGGCGCAGTCATTCGTCAAGTCTTCGTGGCAGCAGCCCTATCTGACCGGCCAAGTTACGGCTCTCGGTGTGACGAATATTCTGGAGGCCCTTCGCCTCGAGCAGCCGGAAGCTCGCTTCTACCAGGCTTCCTCCTCGGAAATGTACGGTCTTATCCAGGAGCCGATGCAATCCGAGCAAACCCCGTTCTACCCGCGCTCGCCTTATGCGGTCGCCAAGCTCTACGGCCATTGGATCACGGTCAACTATCGCGAGAGCTTTGGTCTTCATGCCTCGAGCGGCATCCTCTTCAATCATGAATCGCCACTGCGCGGTATCGAGTTCGTCACACGCAAGGTGACGGATGCCGTTGCCCGCATCAAGCTTGGTCTGGCAAAAGAACTTCGGCTCGGCAATATCGATGCCAAGCGTGACTGGGGGCATTCGAAGGATTACGTTCGGGCCATGTGGCTGATGCTGCAGCAGGACGTCGCGGATGATTATGTGATTGCGACCGGACGCACGACGACCGTTCGCGACATGTGTGCCATCGCTTTCCAGCATGCAGGCCTGAAGATCGAAGACCACCTGGTCATCGATCCCGCGCTTTTCCGCCCGGCGGAAGTGGATGTGCTACTCGGCAATCCGGAAAAGGCCCGCAAGACGTTCGGCTGGGAGCCGAAAATCAGCCTTGAGGAAATGATTGTCGAGATGGTCGATGCCGATCTGAAGCGGCTGAGCAAATAGGCCCCAGCAAGCGGCGAGGCGCTCCATGCCGAGGGAACATCGTATTCTTGTTACAGGTGCCAGCGGATTTGTCGGCTCATGGTTGTTGCGTGAGTTCCAGAGCTGGCGGCTGAAGCATGGTCTGCCGCTAAGCGTGTTGACGGCCGGTCAAAGCGATGTATCCGGCTGGAAGACTGAAATCACCGATCGTAAGCAGGTGGTGAGCCTGATACGTGACTGCCGGCCGACGGCGATTGTCCATCTGGCCGCGATTGCGGCGCCTGGGGATGCGCGCAAATTGCCGCAGCGGGCGTGGGACGTGAACTTTCAAGGCACGATGAACCTCGCCTACGCTGCAATGGAATTTGCACCCGAGGCAAGGTTCATCTTCGCCGGCAGTTCCGAAGCATATGGGGCATCATTTTTGGACGCGGCGGGAGAGCCGATAAAGGAAGACGTTGCCCTGAAGCCGATGGGTGTCTATGGCGCGACGAAGGCTGCGGCTGACGTGCTTGTCGGCCAGCTCGCCTATGATGGATTGAAGGCGATCCGGTTTCGTCCGTTTAATCATACGGGGCCCGGCCAGGCAGTGGATTACGTGGTGCCTGCTTTTGCAAGGCAACTTGCCGAGATTGTCACAGACAAGACTCCGCCCCGCATCAGTGTCGGAAATCTCTCAGCTTTCCGGGACTTTCTTGACGTTCGTGATGTGGTGCGCGCCTATGCGGATGCTGCTCTCGGGGATGGGGCTTGCGATGCATTCGGCAAAGTCTTCAATCTGTCCTCCGGCCGGTCCGTGCAGATCCAGTCGATACTGAACATGCTGATCGAATTGTCCGGAGCGGATGTCGAAATCGAGGTCGACCCGAAGCGGCTGCGCGGGCCAGAAATTGCCATCGCCACTGGTGACAACAAGGCTGCTTTCGATGCCTTCGGCTGGAAACCTGAAATTGATTTGCGTCAAACACTTAGCGATGTGCTCCAGGATTGGAAAATTCGGATCGCGTGTTGATAGTATCTAGGGATGCGAGGCTAGGCGGCCCCATTCGCAATGATGATCTGTGCTGCCATCCGAAGGAGGTTCATATTTGTGAACAGCGATAAGCATTCGATCGAACATGGGCCGGCGGAGCACCGTCTCATTCGTCTCCTTGAGCAGAAGGACGATCAGATACGCGATTTGCAGGATGCAGTCTGGGACGCGGATAGTCGAGAGCGTGCGCTGCGTCAGCAGCTCGATCAGATGCACGATAGTTTCTCGTGGCGGCTTACGCGTCCACTTCGAGCTGGAAGTCGAAATCTATCCGCATTTAAAAGGTTATCCAGCCGAGCCGTCGCATTTTTTTTTTAGCGGGATTCCTGCGCGGGCTTTCCGCCAGGCCACAGTTGAAGGACGCCTGCCTGCGAATGGTACAACGTTTCCCCCATGCTGAAAGGAAAACTTGCCGCAATTGGAGCTCAAGCGAAAGGGTGCCACCTTCGCCGAGATAGGCCTGCTTCAGGAAGCGGTTGGCTGGTGGAGCAATCCGCTGCGGGTTCCGCTCTGATGGCGCTAATTGAGACATTTGCTGACGCAGGAGCAGCCTCTGAATGAAGATTGGTATCGATGCGCGCAATTTGACGACAAGCATGACCGGCATCGGCCGCTATGTGCTTGAAATGAGCCGGCATCTCGCGCTTCGCGGTCACCAGCTCTATCTTTACTTTCCGCAGCCTCCTCACGAGGATGTAAGGGATCTGCCTCCCGCGCAGCTGCGTGTCGCCCGGTTCCCGGGTGGGGTAAAGCGCATGATCTGGGCTCAAACCGAGCTTCCGCGGCGCGCTGCGCAGGACGGCCTCGATGTCTTTTGGGGGCCGGCTCATCGCCTACCATCCTTTCTTGATCGCCGAATTGCGCGCGTTGTCACGATACACGACCTCGTCTGGAAAGATATGGCGGCAACAATGCGGTGGCAGACGCGAATGGGCGATCGTTGGTTGATGAAACCGGGGATTGCCGTTGCGGATGCAGTCGTTGCCGTCTCCAAGGCAACAGCGAATGTATTAAAGGCGCAGTTTCCGGGATGCTCAGAGAAGCTGAGTGTCGTTTATCCTGGTTTGACGGCCATCCAAGGTGTCGTGCCGCCGAAGCCTCTGCTGTCGTTTGGGATTGATCGGTCCTATATCCTGTTCGTTGGAACGCTCGAGCCGCGCAAAAATTTGTTGCGGTTGCTGCAAGCCTATGCGTCGTTGCCGGAGACGATACGGCAGGAATTGCTGCTTGTGCTCGCGGGTGGCCAAGGCTGGAGGCTTGGCGGTCTCAGGGAGCACATCGCTGGCCTTCATCTCGAGTCCTCCGTTCGGCTAACCGGTTATGTGTCGGATGCCGATTTGGCTCAGCTTTACAGCCAGGCGCGATTTCTGGCGATGCCGTCGCTTTACGAGGGCTTCGGATTTCCGATTATCGAGGCCAATTCGACAGGTATACCCGTGTTGACATCAAACAGGTCTTCCATGCCCGAGGTCGCCGGAGAGGCGGGCATTCTGGTTGATCCAGATGATGTACAATCGATCCGTGGTGGGCTGGAGGGCCTTGCGACAAACATGGCGCTTTATGAACGTCTTGCCGAAAAGGCGAAGTCCAATGCGAGCCGGTTCGATTGGATGGAGAGTGCGCGCCAGCTAGAGCAAATTTTTGCAAGAGCAATCGCCAAGCGCAGCGGATGGCGAGGCTGACAAAGCACGGCATTTGCTGCAGTTGACGCGGCAGTCGTTCCGGTCGCCGAAGTTGACACAATAGATAGCGGTTTCTCGAGATCGATCACCCTTGAGATCTCAGCAGGAGCCCGAACGAACATCCGCCAGCGGTGCAAATGCCGGTTGGTCCGCGTGGGGGCGGCCCATACCGGCCCGCGGCCAGCTTTTGAGGCGCACTAAAGGGCCTGATACGTGACCTCTCCCGATCACACGATCCTCCGAGCTGTCAGATCGCGGGAGCACTCGTAGTTCAAGCCCCAAAATAAGTATCAAGCACCGCGGTCGGTTCGCCATCCATGCGTATCCTGCCGTGCTCGAGCCATATCACGCGATTGCAATTTTTTGCGAGGAGTTCTTTAGCATGGCTTGCGATGACCAAAATCTGAGTTTTCTCAACAAGCTCGTTTAGGCGCTGGTTTGCCTTAGCCTTGAAGCCCTCATCCCCAGTCGCCAGCCACTCGTCCATGATCAGGATTTCAGGCTGTAGAATCGTCGAAATTGAAAACGCCAAGCGCAACTGCATGCCTGTCGAATAGGTCCGAACCGGCATTTCTAGGAACCCACCCAATTCGCTGAATTCCTCAATTTCCGCGAGCTTCGCCTTCATTTCTTCCTTTCGGAAGCCAAGCAAAGCGCCGCGAAGAAAAATATTCTGGCGCCCAGTCGCCTCAGGATCGATTCCGAGCGAAATATTGATCAGTGAGGTACATTTGCCCTGGATATCAATCTTACCAGATGTCGGCACATAAACCCCAGTTAGCACACGAAGAAGAGTGGTCTTACCCGAGCCGTTATGACCTATCAAACCAACCCTGTCGTGCCGTCTCAACTCGAAGCTAATCGAATCTAGGCCACGCACAACCACGACCCCGTTGCCCTCCGAATTAATCGAACCACCAGTAGCCATATTCAAGACGCGATTTTTGAGCGACCTGCCACGTGCGTTGTAAATGGGGAAATCGACGGTGACCTTTTCCAAGGAAATCGATGTCATGCTTGCTTAAACTCTCCGAAATCTTCGATTGCCTTCGCTCAAAGCCAGTATGCGACTCGGGCCTTGTATTTGTGCAACAACAGGAGGGCAAAAGCCCACCCGACAACAGCTAAACCTGCTACGGCAATCCAATTGAGGAGCGTGACGCTCTCCCCAAGAAGCGGATTCCTGATAACAGAGACTAGGTGGAAAAAGGGATTATATGTGAGCATTGCATGTGAAGCGCTTTGCGGCAAATGGTCGGGCATCCACATAATGGGAGTGACGTAGAGCATAACCTGCATAATGTTTTGTACGATTTGAATCAAATCTCGGTAGCGGGTGCATAGGATCGCGAGCACTAGCGCAATCCAGGTCATGTTCAACGTTACAAAGATAAAGCCTGGAACGGCGATCAACGCCGAAAATCCAATTGGCTTCCAAAAAATAAGAAGAACAACTGGAAATATCACCAGGTTGTGTGCCAAAATTACGGAATTTCTATACCAAACTCTTAAAATATAGGTGAAGAAAGGGATGTCTAACTGAAGTATTATGTCGGTATTGGCTACAAAGCCAGTGCATCCCTCACTTACAATTTGAGTATAGTAACCCCACAATATCAAGCCAATACATATAAATGGAAGAAATTCCCGCATTGGCGAATTGAATATTGTACCAAAAACCAAGCCGAGTGCTCCTATTAGCACACCCATGTTGATGGTGAGCCAAAATGCCCCAATGCGTGATCTTCTGTAACGCTGGGCAACGTCCTGCCACCCAAGTAAAGCTGCCAAACGGAAATTTGACAAAGCGTCCGCAATGTCCGGTATAGCCGAACTAGAATGCGCTTTTGAGTTCGTAACTGTTAGACTCTTCACAAGCAATCCATTTGTCAGGGTTCGTTTGCCTCAGCAATAAACACATGCCGTCATTTTTAAGGCGAACCTGTAGCAAAGCGCGGAAACGGAGAACAGCCCTTTCGTGCGAATATGTCCAAAACAGTTGTCACTGGGATAGTAGCCAAAACCAGTCGGACTCGATGGAATTAACTGATCGAAACCGCATCGCCTTAATTTGGGGGCCAATGATATACCCATAATCTCATCGCCCACCATATTTACGAATTATCTAATTGAGTTTGCATCATTTTTTGTTTTCGAGTGTAGATTCTTACTCTCTGAAGATCGACAACTGCTGCTTCATCTCTTTATTGGAGCGTCGCCTCCCATTGCTTTCGATAATCTTAAGCCCCCATTCCGCACGATCTTTTTGATGTCGATAAGGACGGTGAGTGCCAAATTCGACAACTCTGACAAGGCGGCCTTGCTAGGATGCGTACCGAGCAGGTCGCGAGCTCCATTTTTGATTGAACTAATTTCGTCAGTCCTTATTTTGGAAACCCGAAAGCAAGCAATTTATGCAATTCTTTGTTGGACATCGTGATTTGGAATATTTCAATGAAGCCGGCAAACATTTTCGTTCAGTTGGCAGAGGCTGCTCATGTCTTGCTATGTAAGTGACGTACCGGACCCGCACGCTATAGGCTCCCAGGAGTTCATGCATTTGAGGGAGCTGTTTGATCGCTCATTCAAGGCTGCTCGAATAGGCGTATGGGAGTGTAGCCTGCCGGATCAGACCCTGAGTTGGACGAATACGGTCTATGAATTCTTCGATCTTATTCCGCAGACGCCGTTGGCACGGGACGAAATCGTGGAACTCTATACACCAGAAAGCCGTAAGCTTCTTAACGAGGCCCGAGAAAAGGCAATTCGCACAGGTGAAGGCTTCACGTTGGACGCCCAAATAGTTACCGCAAAAGGTAACAGCCGTTGGATTCGAATAACCGCTTGCGTAGAATTTGCGAACGGCTCTGCCGAACGGATATTCGGGGTGAAACAGGACGTCACTGCCGAAAAGACAATGGTCGAGCAGCTACGTCGCCTGGCAGACCGCGATATCCTCACCGGACTGATGTCTCGGACAAGGTTTGAAGCTTTCTTTAACGAGATATGTGGAGGCGAGTGTCAAAGGACGCGCTCTCTGCTCTTGGTGGATCTCGATGGCTTTAAGTCCGTAAATGACACTTTAGGACATCAGGCCGGGGACGACTGTCTCAAAGTTGCTGGCCGCAGACTCTCGCAGGCCGTACCTGACGCCGACATGATCGCTCGCATCGGCGGGGATGAATTTGCCGTCATACACCCATGTTCTTCGGCTGAAGATCTCGCCCAGATCGCCACTTACATCGTAGAGGGCATGAATTGGATGATCTCTACACCGACGAAGAACATTCAGATCACAACATCCGTTGGGGCGGCCGTGATCGTACCTGGCCAAACGCCCAAAGATATATTTGCGACAGCGGATAATGCCTTATACGAAGTAAAATCGGCGGGCAGGAACGGCTTCCGAATCGTGTCACTATCGCGACCTGCGCTGGAAATCGCCCACGGAACGTTGCACAATGAGGGAAATAGTTTTTCATCAAGAATATTCTAGTGTCCTTATATTTGCCGGTGGTGCCGTTTGAATACCATCCGCGTCGGCATCGGTAATCCTCCACCAAACCGGTGTAGATCGAAAGGCCGGGGGGCTGCCTCAACGGGGAAACCCGGAACAAGGTCGCGCGGCCGGTTTGTCCGCACAACGATCAACTATACAAACTTTTCTCTGTCCAGCCGCGCGAAATGTCGCTATGTTCCCTCTTTGTTCAGAATGTCTAGCTTTGCGGAGAAAGATCAGCAGACGGTTTTTTCAACGCGAGAATCGAGAGCGAAAACCTATGCTCCAATGAGATACTTGACGATCGGGAACTGGAAAAATGGCAGTTCTTTGCGCTACGCTGGAGTAGCTTTTGCAGCCGTATAATATCTTAATAGGCGCGGTCAGAAAGGTTTCCGTTTTCCAATGAAATCCAGCCTCGATCATCTGCCGACGCGTAAGCAACGCGAACTGTCGCACATCGTTGAGATTCTCCACGAGGAGTTCGAGGATGCCTTAAAGGGAGGCACGGCGGACTTCAAGAAGAAGGGACGCATTCTCAAGATCATTCTGTTTGGCTCCTATGCCCGTGGCGATTGGGTCGATGAGGTCCACACCAGCAAAGGCTACAAGTCCGACTATGATCTGCTGATCATCGTCAACAACCGTAAGCTCACAGATTTCGCGCTTTTCTGGCACAAGGCCGCCACTCGTTTCCCCTATGACCGCGTCATCAAGACACCGGTCAGTTTGATCGTGCATTCACGCCGCGAGGTAAACACGGCGCTTAAGGAAGGTAACTATTTCTTCTCAGACATCCGTCGTGACGGCATCATACTTTTCGAGCTCGACGACGAGGAGTTGGCCGAGTCGAAGCCACTCTCAGCTGCCGACGAATATCGCGCAGCATCCGAACATTTTCGGATCAGATCGCCAGGTGCTTCAAACTTTCTCCGTCTCTCGAAGATGGCTCTCGAAACGAACCTGCTCAGAGAGACAGCATTCTTGCTTCATCAGGCCATCGAGCAAGCCTACTCAACGTTGCTGCTGACGCTGACCCGCTATAGCCCTGCCTCCCATCTTAACCACCTCAGAACCTTGGCGGAAGGTCGTGATCGGCGGCTTACTACCATCTGGCCAAACGACCGACAGCGCTATATCGCCTGGTTCAACACTATCAATCAAGCCTATGCGAAAGCCCGCTATTCTCCCCACTTCCTCATGGGTGACGAGGCGCTCATCTGGCTCAGCGAGCGTACCAGTGGATTGCAGCACCTAGTGAAAACGATCTGCGAGGAGCATCTCGATAAGCTCCGAAAAAATGCTTCCGCTAGGTCAGCACATTAGAAATTGCGTGTTTTAATGTAAGTGGCAAGGAGTCCCCATCTGGCGCGGACATTAGCGCCTCTTTGAGAAGCTCGGCCTGCATGCTCATCTCCGCATACATATTCTTGAGCCGACGGTTCTCGTCTCCCAGAGCCTTCATCTTGAATAGCCCCGAGATTTGTAGACGCCTTCTTTCCTAATGGCAAGAAGAGCACCATGAGCAAATCGAATTTCAGCGAAGAGTTTAAGCGCGACGCTGTGCGTCAGATCACGGAGCGAGGCTATCAAGGTGCGGAGGTTTGGTTCGGCCAAGTAGCTGGCAGCCAAATAGCATCCGGTTGTAGACATTGATGCGCCCCCCGCAAATCACTTTGAGCCAACGGCCTCGGAGAGGATCACTACCATGCAAGAGCTGGTTCTCTATAGTTGAAGGAGCACTTGACAGCGCTCGGTCTAAACAGACGCGACGCAATCGATCAAGCATTTGACATTCTCCGCAACTGACATGCCCAGCCCTTGAATGATGAGATCAGGCGACATCGGCGCCTCGTACGGGCTATTGATCCCCGTCATGTTCGGCAATTTCCCCTCGCGTGCCTTCCTGTAGAGCCCCTTCGGGTCACGCTGTTCGCAGATATCGAGCGGCGTATCGACGAAAACTTCCAAGAAGTTTCCGGGTCCGATCAGTTCGCGCGCCATCTCTCTTTCTCGGCGGAAAGGGGAAATGAAGGCGGTGAGCACGATGAGACCTGCGTCCATCATCAGCTTGGCCACTTCGGCAATTCGTCTGATATTCTCCACACGGTCCGCATCGGTAAAGCCCAAGTCCTTGTTGAGACCTTGCCTGATGTTGTCGCCATCCAGGATATATGTGCGCTTGCCTTGATTATGCAGCTCCATCTCGAGGGCATTGGCGAGGGTTGATTTCCCGGAGCCAGACAAGCCCGTAAACCAAATTACCTTGCCCCGATGCTCATTCAAACGCTCGCGATCTTGGCGAGTGATCGACAGCATCTGGCGGTGCACGTTCTCGGCGCGTCGAAGATTGTGGCGGATCATGCCGGCGGCGACGGTGGCGTTCGTCAGCCGGTCCACGAGAATAAAGGCGCCGAGTGTTTTCGACGTCGCATAGCTGTCGAAAACAAGAGGGCGGCTCAGGGATACGTTGCAGACAGTAATGTCGTTGAGTGCCAGAGTTCGCCCGGCGGTGTGTGCAAATGTATCGACATCGATGTGATATTTAATGCTGGTGATCGATGCGGACGCCCATTGGGTCGCAAGCTTGATATCGTATTGACGGCCAATCAGACCCGCATCTGCGCTCATCCAGATCAGGGTGGCTTCAATGTGATCAGACATCTCCAAGGGCTTTTGCGCGTAAGACAGAACATCGCCGCGGGAAACATCGATGTCTCGATCGAGCCTGAATGTGACGGCTGCCCCTTCTTCGGCGCGTTTCGTGGTTCCATCCATCGTGACGATTTCAGCTATGCGCGCGACTTGACCTGAACCCGTTACGCGTACTTCGTCCCCAACCTCCAACTTGCCCTCGACGATCGTGGCCGAGACACCTCGGAAATCCGCATTCGGTCTATTGATCCACTGTACCGGAATAACAAGTCGGTCGGAGGGCGCGCGCTCTATCTTGACGGTCTCCAAGAGGTCCATCAGCGGCGGCCCGAGATACCACGGGGTATGTGCGGCGCGCCGGACTACGTTGTCGCCGTGAAGAGCGCTGATCGGGATCTGGGTGATGCTCTCAAATCCAAGTGTGGCGGTGAACGTCGAGATTTCCTCGCATATCTGATCGAATATTTCCTCGTCATATCCGACCGAATCCATCTTATTGATAGCGGCGACCACGTGCCGGACGCCCAGCAGCGAGGCGAGATAGGCATGCCGGCGTGTCTGTGTCAGAACACCCTTGCGAGCGTCGATGAGCAGGATTGCGACGTCGGCGGAAGACGCTGCGGTCGCCATGTTGCGTGTGTATTGCTCATGGCCAGGGCAATCGGCGAGGATGAACTTTCGCTTTGGCATGGAAAAATAGCGGAAGGCAACATCTATGGTGATGCCTTGTTCGCGTTCGGCGGATAGGCCATCGACCAGCAGTGCGAGGTCGATTTCATCGCCCTGCGTGCCATAGCGTTTCGATTCAGCTTTGAGTGCCGCCAATTGATCGTCAAGTAACTGCTGCGATTCCCAGAGAAGACGACCGATCAGGGTGCTTTTGCCGTCGTCTACGCTGCCGCATGTGATAAGGCGCAAAATATCCCGAGACTGTTCCTGATGCTGAAAACGCGCAAATACTTCTTCGGATGATAAGAGATCTTGATTGCTGTTCTGATCCAGGCTGAGCATCAGAAATAACCCTCTAATTTCTTTTTTTCCATGCTCGCCGACGAACCAGTGTCGATCAGCCGGCCTTGTCGCTCGGACACGGGCGCCTGGATGAGTTCAGCGATTATTCCTTCAACGGTATCGGCCTCGGATTCGATAGCACCCGTCAGTGGATAGCAACCTAGTGTTCGAAAACGAACTTTGCGGCGAGTGATTTCCTCGCCGGGCAATAACCTCATGCGATCATCGTCAACGGCAAGAATCATACCTTCACGTAGAACGACCGGACGCTCTTTGGCGAAATATAACGGCACAACCGGAATGCCCTCCTGGAAGATATATTGCCACACGTCCAATTCCGTCCAATTGGAGAGCGGAAAGACCCGTATGCTTTCACCGTGGGCTTTGCGGGTATTGTAGAGGCTCCAAAGTTCTGGCCGCTGATTCTTCGGGTCCCAACAATGATTGCGCGTGCGAAACGAAAATACCCGCTCCTTAGATCGCGACTTCTCCTCATCGCGTCGGGCTCCCCCGAAAATCATATCAAAGCGATGATGATCAAGTGCCTGCTTCAACCCTTCCGTTTTGGTAATGCTGGTGTGAAGCGCCGCGCCGTGGTCAAACGGGTTTATGTCTTTCTCGATCGCCTCAGGATTGATGTGAACCAGCAGATCCATTCCAGTTTGCTGCGGGATAAGATCGCGAAACTGGTACATTTCCTGGAATTTCCATCTTGTGTCCACATGCAACAGGGGCAATGGCGGCTTAGCTGGAAAGAATGCCTTTCTGACAAGATGAAGCAGAACGGAGCTGTCTTTGCCGATTGAATAGAGAAGGACCGGCCTGTCAGCCTCGGCAACCGCTTCGCGAATGATTGTTATGCTTTCCGCCTCAAGTCGATTTATATGCATGCTGATTATTCCGGCAGGCGTCTGGCACTGTCCTGCAGTCGCTTGAACGCTCCTGAATTCAGGTGCCCTGCATGAACGCGTGAATTTCTAACGTGTTCTGGAAAAATAACCGGAGACTGTAAGAATGTGGACAAAGCCATTTTTCTGCTCATCCGCTGCAAAGGGCGTCGTTCAATAATTCAAATATTCGTGAATTGACTCGGGCGATGCGGGCAAGCCCCTGATCGCCCTGATCACCGAATTATTTTGAATGCGTCCCACGCTGCGTCCGCTGGGCTCCATGGTGTAGCAAATTGGTGCGGCAAGCGGGCTCGTGCGCAAGGTCTAATATTCGAGTTTTAAGTCGAAATTTACCCATTAACCGATTTGTCAGCATGTTTTGCTTAAATTCGAATACAGCGCATTTGCGTCGAGCATGATGCTCCGAGTCTGTGATGCCCGGTCACTGGTCGGCACGCGCATTTTGCGCCGATGATTTCATCTGGCGGCAGAGCGATTGCCTGACAATTGCACGATGAGCCCCCATGTCGTTTCTTCAGAACACCAAGATTCGCACGAAGATTCTTTCCGTCATCATCCCGATCTGCGTTGTTGGAATTGCCGGCATCATCGCGATGTCGGAGAGTTATAAAGCGACAAATGATGCCTATGCGGGTCTTCTTACAAACGAGGGGACCGCTACGATCCAGATGGCGCGAGCGAGCCAGCGAGTGGTCGCACTCAGCTATAATGCCTATCAGATCCTTGCCTATAGCGCCAAGGATGCGGAGATGCCGGGCTTTGTCAAAGACTACGGCGAAAACAAGAAAGCCTTGTTGGACTGGTTTGACTCTATAAAGCGTCTGGTCCCGGAACAGGCAGCGTCAGTTGATGTGCTGGCGGACAAAGCCAGAGCAATGACCGCCATCATGGATAAGGCCGTCGAAGCCGGAGCAAAGGACGACAACGAGAGTGCCAAAGGGTTGCTGAAACAAGCAGATCCGATGATTGAAGACGAGATCCTGAGTGTCCGGCATTGGATCGAGAACGCCAGCAAGAGCGTCGGGACGCAAAGCGACACTTTAACTAGCCAGGCAAATGGCACGATCCTCTATACATTGACGACGCTCGGCATCGTCTTCGTCGCTGCAATCTTCGCCGGCCTGTTTGTCGCGGCCAAGGGTATTACCACGCCGATCGAGAAACTGCGGGAACGCATGGTGTCTCTTGCCGGTGGAGAAACCGAGACATCTGTCATCGGCCTGGGGCGCAAGGATGAGGTGGGCCAGATGGCCGCAGCCGTTGCCGTCTTCCGCGACAATGCGATCGAGCGCATCCGGCTGGAGCGTGACGCAGATGCCAACCGCAGCCTTTCTGATCGGGAACGTATGGAGCGGGACGCACAGAAGGCGAGGGAGGCAGCCGAAACCGAATTTGCTGTCAAGGCGCTGGCTGATGGCCTTGGAGCGCTGTCAAACGGCAATCTGAACTACCGCATCGACAAGCCGTTCGTCAGCCATCTCGACCAGTTGCGCAGCGATTTCAACGGCTCGATAACAAAGATGCAGCAGGCGCTACGAGCCGTTGGTGACAATGCCCGCGGCATCGATGCCGGTGCCAACGAAATCCGGTCGGCCGCGGACGATCTGTCGAAGCGCACGGAGCAGCAGGCAGCATCCGTCGAGGAGACCGCCGCGGCGCTCGAACAGATCACCACGACAGTTAAAGACTCCACGAAGCGCGCCGAGGAGGCTGGCCAGTTGGTCGCGCAAGCCCGTATCGGCGCCGAGAAGTCGGGTATCGTGATGCGCGAGGCTGTCGCCGCCATGGAGGGTATCGAAAAATCTTCCAGCGAGATCACGAACATCATCGGCGTTATCGACGAAATCGCCTTCCAAACGAACCTGTTGGCTCTCAATGCCGGCGTCGAGGCGGCGCGCGCTGGCGAAGCGGGCAAGGGCTTTGCGGTCGTTGCCCAGGAGGTCCGTGAACTGGCGCAGCGCTCGGCACAGGCCGCCAAGGAGATCAAGGCGCTGATCTCGACTTCCAGCAATCAGGTGCGCAATGGCGTCGAACTCGTGGCGCGGACCGGCCAGTCCCTAAGCCAGATTGTCCAGGAAGTCGAAGAGATCGATGCCAATGTGAAGGCGATCGTCGAGGCGGCAAGGGAGCAAGCAACGGGGCTCGCCGAGATCAACACGGCCGTGAACGCAATCGACCAGGGGACGCAGCAGAATGCGGCGATGGTCGAGCAGTCGAACGCAGCAAGCCATAGCCTTGCCAAGGAAGTCGCATCGCTCAACAGCCTGCTGAGCCAGTTCAGCGTCGAGGAAGGCTATAGGCAACCGCGTCTGGCCGTGGCGAGCGAGCGTCACCAGCCGGCCGCGTCGCCGGCCCGCTCGCTCAGGGCCAAGATCGTCGGTGCCTTTGACGGAGGCGTCGCAACTGCGACGGCAGCGTCAAAGGACGGCTGGGAAGAGTTTTGAGGAAAGTGAAGATTGCGAAAGGGCGAGGGATACCCCGCCCTTACAGCTCTCTCTCAATGAGCAGCCGGCCATCTGATGTCGGCGGCATGAGCACCCATAAATGGCGTTGCGCAGCATATAGGCATGATCATTTGCTTGGCGACTGCGACATCGCGATGCCACTGAACCAGCCAGTGGCACCCCCACTAAGCACCTTAGGCTGCGCGCTTCAGCGCATCAGATAGCATGGAGACAATCGTGTCGATCTCCGCTTTGCTGATAATCAGGGGTGGCGAAAGTGCTATGATGTCCCCGGTGACGCGGATCAGCAGACCCTTCTCGAAGCAGTCAACGAACACCTCGTAAGCGCGCGCGCCGGGTGCATCTTTGCGAGGAGTGAGTTCGACCGCTCCGACCAGCCCAAGGTTTCGGATATCGACGACATGCGGAAGACCCTTGAGCGAATGGAGGGCTTCCTGCCAGTGCTCCGCCAGATCGGCCGCTCGCGTCAGCAGTCCTTCTTCCTGGTAGATCTCGAGAGTGGCGAGGCCGGCGGCGCAGGCGACGGGATGGCCGGAATAGGTGTAGCCGTGGAATAGCTCGATCGCGTTCTCCGGTCCGACCATAAGTCCATCATAGACCTTGCGGCTGGCAAAGACGGCGCCCATCGGGATTGTGCCGTTGGTAATGCCCTTGGCGGTGGTGACCAGATCCGGCACGACCCCAAAATAGTCGGTGGCAAAGGGTGCTCCCAGGCGTCCGAAGCCAGTGATGACCTCGTCGAAGATCAGCAGAATTCCGTACTTGTCCGCCGTGGCACGCAATTTCTCTAGATAGCCTTTGGGAGGCAGGACGACGCCTGCCGATCCGGACATCGGTTCGACGATGACGGCTGCAATGGTTTCGGCGCCATGTAGCGCGACGAGCCGTTCCAGGTCATCTGCGAGCTCGACGCCATGCTGCGGAAGCCCTTTCGAAAAAGCATTGCGCTCGATATCCAGCGTATGGCGCATATGATCTGCCGGAATCTGCGGGAAGACGCGGCGATTGTTGACGAGGCCGCCGACCGAGATGCCGCCGAATCCGACGCCGTGGTAGCCCTTTTCGCGCCCGATGATCCGCGTGCGGGTGCCCTGACCAATGGCACGCTGGTAGGCAATGGCAATCTTAAGAGCGGTATCGACGGATTCGGAGCCGGAACCGGTGAAGAACACGCGGTCGAGTTTGGCTTCGCCACCACCAGGCGCATTCGCGGCCAGCTTCGTGGCGAAATCGAAAGCGATCGGGTGGCCCATCTGAAAGGTCGGCGCGTAGTCCAAGGTGGCGAGCTGTCGTTCGACGGCCTCCGCAATCTTCTTGCGGCCGTGACCGGCATTCACGCACCAGAGGCCCGCGGTGCCATCGAGAACCTGGTTCCCATCGACATCGGTGTAGTACATACCGTCTGCAGCGGCCAACAGGCGCGGTGCTGCCTTGAACTGCCGGTTCGCCGTAAACGGCATCCAGAAATTGTCGAGAACGGGGGTGTTCGGCTTACTGACCTGATCCATGATTGGCCTCCTCTTTGGAATGGCAATCAGATCGACGATTTCCCTTCTTCAAACAAGTCCTTTTCTTTATGGCTCTAACCAATTGAAATTTATGGTAGTAGCATATAGGTTTTGCCTATTCTGAACAACAGGAACGCACCACATCATGTCCGTCGACATCGGCAACCGTCTCCGCCACCTGCGCATTGCGCACAACCTTTCGCAGCGCGAGCTTGCCAAACGTACTGGTGTGCCGAATTCAACGATCTCTCTCATCGAGTCGAACGCCTCTAATCCGTCGGTGGGTGCCTTAAAGAGAATTCTGGACGGCATCCCGATCGGCCTGGCGGAGTTTTTCGCATTCGAGCCCGCGCGGCCAAAGAAGGCGTTTTATGCCGCGGAAGAATTGGTTGAGATCGGCAAGGGCGCTATCTCATATAGGCAGGTTGGAGAAAACCTGTTCGGGCGCAGTCTGCAGATCCTGAAGGAACGCTACCAGCCTGGCGCCGATACCGGTAAGGTACCTCTCGTCCACGATGGAGAGGAAGGGGGGATCGTCCTCTCGGGAAGGCTCGAGGTCACGGTTGACGACGAGCGGCGAATCCTCGGCCCGGGCGATGCCTATTACTTCGAAAGCCGCCGCCCACATCGGTTCCGATGTGTCGGGCCGGTAGCTTGCGAGGTCATCAGTGCCTGCACGCCGCCAACCTTCTGATTAGTTACTGCGACCCTCAATGCGAGCGAATACCCGGTCGAGTGCGGCCGTCAGCGCCTGTCGTCCGCCCTTCTTCTCAAAGTCCGAAAAAACCTGTTCGTTCAGGCCGCCCTTGGTAGCGAATTCAGAGCTCAGAGAACTGAAGGACGTGATGCCCGGCCCGTTGGCCCTTTGCGCCAAACTCGAAAATAGTGGCGCGATATAGGCCTGGCCCTTCGATCGATCGAGCCCATTCTTTTCCAGCCAGTCAGCCGTGAACTCCATGATGCCGAAGAAGGTCGACATCATGGCGCTGGCAGCGGCAAGAAGGTCATATTCTTTTCGGGATTCGCATTGAACGGCGGTGCCAAGGGCATCGAAGAGGCAGGCTATTTCTGGATCGGGAGGATAGATGGCCGTCACACCTTGGCGATCTGCCACGAATGGCAAAGGGATCGCCTGCACAAGGTCGATGTCCGCGCGGATCCAGTCGAGCAGACTTTGACGCTCTACCGTGGCCACGACGCTGACAACGCGTTGCCCATCTTTGAAACAAAGCCCACGTATAACGTCTTCGGCAATCTGTGGGCGTATGGCAAGGGTTACGATATCGCTATGATCGACGACCGTCTGGTTGTCCGCCGCTACAGTCACGCTGTCGAACTTCGCGGCAAGATTTGCTGCGATCTCCGCATTGCGAGGTGAGACATGGATTTCGGATACATGCGCCGGCTCAGCCAGTAGGCCCCGCACCATAGCCTCGGTGATCGCGCCGGTTCCGACGAAACCAATAGCCTTCATCCTCGCCACCTATTCCGCCGCCCGCGCGGGTCCGAGCGGGACATCAGTCGTGTAGTTCTCGCGCATGAAGTTGATGAAGTTGTGCTGGAACTGCCGGGTATGAGCATGGGCGAGTTCATCCGCCAGATCGACGTTCTTATCCCGGATCGCCTCCAGCATCAGGCTATGCTCATCGGTGAGGAGATATCCCTCATGGGTGCGCTCGAGATATTCGAAATGCAGGTGCAGCATACGCTGACCCTGAGATAGAAGCTTGTGATAGAAGGATGCCAGATACTGGTTTTTGCCGGCATAGGCGATCGCCATGTGGAACTCTTTGTTCGCCTCCGACATCGCCAGATGATTTCCGGTTTTGACGGCGGCCGCAAATGCCTTTTCCCGCTTGGCAATCAGCTTCAGGTCGGCGTCGGTTCGCAGGGCCGCCGCCAGGCGCGTGTTCATCCTCTGGGCGATGTCGAGCGCCTCCACATATTTCGGAAAGGTCGCCACTTCGATTGGCGCAACGATCGTGCTGCGGTTGGAAAGCGTGACGACGAGTTCGTCTCCGCCCAAGCGGATTAGGGCTTCGCGCACCGGCGAGCGCGACATGTCAAAACGCTCGGCCAAGGTCATTTCGTCGAGAAGCTGACCCGGCGGTAAGGTGAGAGAAAGGATCTCGCTTCGCAGCGTCTCATAGACGTTTTTCCATCCGGTTCCCCGGATCCGTTTCACTTCAGCCTCATCAGACACTTAGGTACCTTTCATTCGCAGATGCCGCATTGGGTCAAAAAAGCAGCATGTCAGCAATGTAGTTTTTTCGTTTGATTTTGTCGACATGCTGTTGACGCGATTTGCTGGTCAACTCGCAGTTCGCCATAGGCTGGCCGAAGAAGACTTGCGCCTTTCAGCGTAGGTCTTCGCGAAGCTCACGTACGCCGCGTCCGAGACGTTGGCGCAAGAGCGTGCGCAGGGTCGCCCCATCGACATATCCCACCTCGGCGGCGATGGCGTCGAGGTCGAGCCCGCTGCCATGGATCAGGTTTTGTGCTCGTTCGACCCGAAGGTCCTGAAAGTAAGATAAAGGTGATTTGCCGAGCACTTCCTGGCAACGGCGTTGCAGGGAGCGAGGGCTTGTCGCCAGCGCGGCGGCGGCTTCCCGCAAGGAGAAGCCGTCCTGCAGATGCTCCCGCGCCCATCGTTCGAAGCGCAGGATGAGGGGATCGGCCTGCGCCAAATGATTGGGGATGATGTAGGGCGCTTGCGAGGAGCGGATGTCCGCGAGCAGGTAGCGCGAGACGAGGGTGGCTAGCTCCGGACTGGTCTTGCGGATCAGCCAAAGCGCCATGTCGAGCTCGACGGCAAGATCGAGCAGTTCTGGTTCCGCCAAGACCGGCCCGGCGTGATCTTCTACATGCAGGCGGAGACCGTCGAAGCGGTTAAGGCGGAGGTAGACAAACTGCCCCTGACCGAAACCGGGCTGATGACCTTTGAGTTTATCCCCGTCGGCCCGCTCGCGCCGCTGGGTCGTCTGATCCAGAGCAAATGAGCTCTGGAGGTGCCGGTTAAACAACACCGCCATTAGCTGGTAACCGCTACCATGAAGACTGACCTCGCCATGCCGAAATTCTTCGGTCAACGCTCAATCTTTCAAGGTCAGCAAGGAAAGGAAAGCCGGTAGAGGAGCGACGCTGCCGGCCATTAGAGATCCGAGATCGGCGCTGTCGGTGAGAACCCGTTCGGAAAGTGAGGCGGTTAATTCCGGGGCGGGTAACATGATTCAACTTGCTAAACATTTGCCAGAAGTCTAGCAATTAGCTTGCTAAACGTATGGCAAATGACTAGCAAGGAACAACATGCAACCTCTAGCTCCCTCGTTGACTATCGCGTTCGCCGATCTCGTTGAAAAGGCACATGAAGAAGCATTCAACGCCCGCTTTCCTGCGAAAGGGACCTTTCACAAGCTGAGGCGCGGAGGAAAGGAGTATTGGTATCACGTCATGCGCGACTCGACCGCGCCTAGTGGCCGACGAACGAGCTATGCCGGATTAGTCGGCGACACTGATGTAGACGCGCTAGTCGAACGCCATGGTCACGAACACGCGCGTCATAAGCTTCAAAAGGAGACAGCTTCCATGCTGCGTCGGTCGGGCCTTCCGGCACCCGATCCCATGGAAGGGAAACTCACACAGGCATTCCAGAGAGCCGGCTTGTTTCAAGCCGGTGCGGTTCTCGTTGGCTCCGTGGCATACCAGGCCTACGGCGGCATCCTCGGTGTCAAGCTGAGTGGCGAGCTCCATCGCACGCAGGACATCGATCTTGCCCACGATCGCGAAATCGCGCTTCACGTGGGCCACACCGGCCAAAAGCTAGAAGACTTTCAGGATATTCTCAAATCCGTCGATGAATCGTTCACACCAAGGCTTAATCCGAGTTATCCGAACGCTGGGCCGACGCGCTATGAGAACGCCAGCAACTACAAAGTCGACCTTCTGACGGCTCACAAGAATTCAGACCGGGACCGTAGAGCGCCAGTAACGATCCCGATCATGCCTGGCACGGCGCTTCAACCGCTCGACCTG
Source organism: Rhizobium sp. CB3171 (assembly GCF_029714265.1). Lineage (NCBI taxonomy): Bacteria > Pseudomonadati > Pseudomonadota > Alphaproteobacteria > Hyphomicrobiales > Rhizobiaceae > Rhizobium > Rhizobium sp. CB3171. The sequence goes on from NZ_CP121653.1 coordinate 782,027, forward strand.
ATGGAGTTCCTCATCAGGAACCCGATCCGGTCAGCGCTCTTATACGAAGATGGTGTGGCTGTTGTGGTGCCCGATCCGGTCCGCTATGCGCTTCACAAGGTGGCCATCAGCCAGATGCGAGGCCTATCGGGTGAAGCGGGCAAAGACACCAAGGACCGCATGCAGGCTGCCGAACTGGTAAGGGCCATCGGACACGCCGGCCGCACTAGTGAACTTGCGCAGGCCTGGTCAGAATTATGGCGCCACAAGGCGAAACGACGAAACTTCGTGCTGCGCGGCATCCTAGCACTGCCCGACGATGCTATAGAAATCATCGCACGCAGTGCCATCCGATACGGAGAGGAACCGTTCCGCGACGACGAACTGCCCACAGTCACGCTTAGGAAGCTCATCCCACAGAAAGCCGGCGGGGACAGTTAGGACGCTACCGCGAATGCCTGGCGACAACGGAGTCGGTCTTAATCTTTCGTAAGATGGGCTCGTTCGTACTGCGTGGACTGCGGTTCTACATGACCTCGGTCCAGAGCAAGAGCAAGAGCATCTTACAGCTCTCCCGCCAACTCGGTGTCCAGGAGGTAGCAACCGACCAAAGTCAAATGGCAGTTGCTTCCCAATTGCGTGAAACACCGGTCCTTATCAGGGGCATCATAGGCGCCACTAGCAGGCTTTTCCGAAAGCGCCTGTGCTCACAAGACCCCGTCGCGCCGAGACCGCCGATGACTGCCGAGATCGTCGGCAAGATCCTTGAGATAACGATCCCAGGTCGCAGGCCTCAGACGAGCGCTTCTCGATTAAATCTCATCGGGTGCGCCAGTTGCTTTGCGTGGATGAGCTAGTACATCCGCAACCTCATAATGTCCGTTAAGCCGCTTCGAGGAGTCTTTTGGTGCGCGCAAGACCGCGTTGGTAGGTTCCCCAAAAGCTCGCATGACTTTACGGCGAAGCGCGCGCGCCGGCGAAGCTACTGGCATTGACGAGCCGTCGCTAACGGCAATCTTTGGTAATGCCGCTCGCCGCTTGAAACGAGCAATCATCCTTGCGGCTCGGGAGGCGCTTTGCTCGAATTGCGCTGCTCCGGATACGTTGAGCGTGGACCGGATCGTTGCCATTGCGAGATTGACGTTTCTTTGAATTTGTCCAATGGAACCTCGAAACTGGCCACGCATGGATGCCGATAAATCGCCATTGGCCAGCGCCTCCGTTACTCGATTGATCTCAAGCATGCCCTCTTCTAACGTCCAGACCATTCTGTTAACGGCAATCGCTGCGCGGTCGAGGTTGGGATCGTCGTAACCCTCAGCCATGCGAGCGGTAAGGTCACCTTCAATAACCGCCGTGGTCATCGTTTCAATGTCAACGGCAAAGGCGCTCTCTCCGTTGACGGATGAAGCGGTATCCGTTCCCTCCTTGTCGGCCCGTGGGGGCATTCCCGCTACCGTTCCCGCTTCAGACATGATCGCTGTCGTTAACGCAGGATTCCCCGCATCCGCACGATGAACAGGGGTTGGGCTTTCAGATAATTGCGTGCTGTTGACGAGCGTTGCTAAGATCACTGCGATGCCCAGACACAGCGTACCGATCAGTGCGACGTCTTCGAAATTCGGGATGGGATGGTGGGCGAGAGCGACAGCCTGGGCGAGGGCGACTAGCAGCAAGACGACAGTGGCGCGAAGCTTTGTTGTGAGACTTTGCATTCTGCTATCCAGTTTGCCCGCATCCGTAGTTGAGCAAGAAAGTGGGACACCCACGGCCACCTCAAACCAGTTAGGCTGTCACCAATCCTGACTGGTTGTTGAGCGGCTTGCCGGCGTCAAACGCGATCCAGCAAGCTTCTAAAAGCTTAACGGGAGCTTGAGGGGCGTGTCTCCTGGCGGGCTCTCTTCCGGAATGCTTCCACTTTTGTGCCGATTCCGGATATTTGTGCGAAAATTGGATGAAGATCAGGGGGGATTCGCTGCAGCTAGCCGCGCGAGCCGGCTCAGTAACCGAACAAGGAGGTGGTGATCATATCAGCCGCTTTCACCGACTGCGAGCGGGTCTGAGAGGAGAAGACCCATTCCAGGACCGGAGCGCCGTACCTGCGATTGATCACTAAAGAATAGCAGCCTTTATACGGTTCTTTGGCGCTAGAGATTTCAGGTTCGTGCGGCGGCCGGAACCTCGATTGGCGGCGTGATCGGCTTTGCGATCAGCATCTCGCTCAACTTCATGTCCTTGGCAGCCCTGTCAGCAAATGCTTCGCGGGACGCTTAGGGACGATGCCACTTTGGGCTCCAGGCGGCTGCTCATCGACAAAGCCGCCGGCGTGCTTTGACAGCGGATCTCGGAAACGAGATGGTCAGCGAGCCTGACGGCGAAGGCGACGGCTGGAAGCGTAGGGTTAGCTTGTCCGGACGTGGGAAAAATGCAGCTTCCGGCGATATAGAGGTTGACGATGTCGATGATGCGACAGTTGTGATTGACGACGGCGTGCTTGCGGTCGACGCCCATCTTGGTCAACCCGATCTGATGGTAGCCGTCCTTGGCTTGCGCATCGATATGCTCTTCAAGGTGTTCGGGTGCTGTGTCGAAGATCAGCTTGCCTATTTTGCGCTCCTTGAGCCATCGATCGAGGGCAAGATGCGCGTTGAGCGTGCCGCTGATATCCTGAGGTAAATATCGGAACGAGACCTCGAGCTTGAACTGGCCATCCGCATCTTGCTCGGGCTTGAGGAAGGCGCGGTTTGAACTGCTTGGAATTTGCTCCCCGTGGTAGCGAAGCCCGTATCTGAGGTCAGGTCTGCGGAGCACAAGATATGGTTCGGCGATGCCGTATTTTTGGCGAAGCAACCCCAACGCGGAAAAGGTCGCGCCAATCGGATGGCGCAGGACATTGTGCAGCACATTATAGTAACGGGATCGATCGGCCTCGCCCCACGTCGCTTTGTGGACGACCGCCTTCTTACTGTTCCAGAGATATAGCAGCGAGAGGGCTGGGTCGGCCTCACCGAAAGCGGCCCTCCGGTTCGTCGGCCAAAAGGCAATATTCGGCAGCTTGAGTGTCCGTTGCAATTTGGGGCCAGGTTGAAACCGGTTACACACGAAGGTTCCGGTGGATGTGCGCTTAAAAAGATACCGTTCGGCATGCTCCTTGGTGGTGAATTCGATCTGCGCGATCTGTCCGGCGAGGTGTCCCATGTAGAAGCGCCCGAGCGGCCCGTCGCTTCCGCCGAACAATTGCGGATACGCGACCTGAAGGTTCAGCAGCAGCCGGGTATTGCCCCTGCCGCCGCAGGCTAGCACGTAATGCTCAGCGCATACCTTGTAGGAGCCACCGCGGAAGCCAATCGATATGGAATGCAGTCGTCCTTGCACGGGGTCGAACCCGAGAGCTTTGACCCTCGCGTCCAGGATGACGAAGAGGTTCTGCGAAGAGGCGAGCTCAGCCCTGTTAGCCTTCGCTGTGTTGCGTATGCGTGTCCAGCTTTCCCGGGATGCCGGAAAATCAGTCTCCGATTCCGGCTCCGATCGCTCGCCGGTGACGTTGCTACTCAAAAGAGACCGCGCGCGCTGATAGAACGGCGAAATCTTTTCGTGAGCAATAGGCCAGCCGGAGTGTGCGACGTAATCCCTTGGCTCGAAGTCTATATCGTCCAGCTCAACGCATTGCCCACCCCATCGTTCGGACGTGCCGCCAAGTCCGGTGGCAGAGGTAACCTGGTCCGCAGCGTGATAGATGTCGTCGTCTATATCGAAACCTGTTTCGTTTCGTTCGGGCCGTTTCGATTGTTTCGGGCCGGCTTCGATAAGCAGCGTTCGCATGCCGCGCCTGCTCAATTCGAGTGCAGCGGCAATACCGACCGGACCTGCACCCACAACGCACACGTCAAAGCCGTGCTGAAACACCTCTGGACCCGCAAACATTTTCGCCCCCAACGTTCGAGCAATGTCCTTATGGTAGTAGCCGCAATCACCTTTCCGTCCCCTGGCGGCACTGCGGATCGGCCTCGGCGCGATCGCCACCTGATTGAAGGTGGAGGCGCGGACCTAACGCGGCACGCTAATGCTTCACAATCCGCAGAACAATTTCACCTAAAGTAGAATGAATCGGCTCGTCACCTCGGGCAAAAGGATTAGTGACGGCCTTGCACGCTCTACGATGACGTTCATCGCCCAGCCGAAAAAGAGATCCGCGATGGCAACCGAAGATAGGGTCGAGATGAAAGAAAACATCTAGTTCAATTTGATGTTTCCGACGGCGCAATCATAGTTTTGGCACCGTTTTCGCGAGCATCCATCGGGACCCGCGAGCAATACGAAAACAATACACGGCCTGACCGTGATGTGATGACGGCAGCCGTTCTCGCAAGCTTAACGCAACGCGGGCGACGCGTTCACCGCGCTGACGATGATGATGCCCGCGTCATCGCTCATCCGCCGATTTCGATCATGATGCGATCGCCTTCCAGCTTGACCGGATAGGTTCTCAGATTGATGCATACCGGCGCACCCCGAGCCTCTCCTGTCTTGTAGCTGAAGCGTCCATTGTGCTTTGGACACTCGATGATGTCGTCCATGACAAGCCCGTCGGCCAGGTGAATCTTCTCATGGGTGCAAAGCCCGTCGGTCGCGAAATATTCGTCGTCCGGGCTTCGGTAGATCGCGAATGTTCGTCCGGCGTGATCAAACCGGAGGACGTCTTCCTGGTCGATGTCGTCAGGTGCACACGCGTCGATCCATGTCGTCATTTCTTGTCTCCTCGCTATCGTCCGCCGGCGGCTTGTCGCCTGCGCTAAAGATGTTGCCCTAGTGGAGGAGCATCGCGTCAGGACTTTGGGCCGCCTGGCGTTGAGCCTTGATCTCGCTCAGCTTTTCCTCCCCGAGCAACATCAACCATGCGCGAAATAGCGCTTCACATTCCACGCCAATTATGATCATTTTTGATCAGGGGAGAAACAGAATGAAGAAAGCTCGCTTGGTCGATATTGCGGCCGCCGCAGGCGTCGGCATTGCAACCGTCGAGCGCGTTCTTAATGAGCGAGGAGGGGTCAAGCCCCAGACGGCAGAGAAGGTGGTGCTGGCCGCCAAGCGGCTGGGATATAAAGGGGTGATCCCGAATCTCTATCGCGGAACGATCCGCATCGAGGTCATCCTTGTGAGACCTGAGTCGCCGTTCTTCAGCAGGCTCAATCGCGCATTTGAACGGATTGCCGCCTCATTGGACAGCTCGATTGCCGTTCACAGAACCTTCGTCGAGGAGAACGATCCCGAGAAGTTTGCCGCCCATATATCCAACAGCGCTATCCGCCGCCACGCCCTGATTGTTGTCGGCCTCGACCATCCGAAAATCAGGCAGAGCCTGGATCACGCCCGTAGTGCAGGCATAGAAGTCGTCCAGATCGTTTCCTACACGTCCGGCAGGGACGATGTGTTCGTGGGCATCGATAATTACGCGGCCGGACGAACCGCGGGCTTCTATATGTCCCGAATGCTTCGACCGGCGGCGGGAAGCATCGTTGCCATCTGTCATAGCTGGGCCTATCAAATTCATAAGGAGCGCATTCGCGGCTTTTCCGATTACTTCGCCGCCCACGGCAACCCGGCGCATCAGTTTTCGGAGGTTATATTCGGCCTGGATGACGATGTGAGATCCGCCGAATTGCTGAGACAGGCGTTACGTCGCGGGATGGATATCGCCGGCATCTACAATGCCGGCGGCGCCAATCTCGGTGTTGGATCGGTTCTTCAGCGCTATCAGCAGCAGGAAAAGAGGGAGTTCATCTGGATCACACATGAACTCAACGACGAAACGCGCCGCTTCATCGTTTCAGGGCTGATGACGCTCATATTGGATCAAGCTCCGGAAACCCAGGCGAGACGCGCATTGGACACCGTTCTTTCGAGATTGGGTGTCATCGACGTGCCTGTTAGCCGGGATCCGGTTCCGTTCCTGACGTATACGGCGGAAAATATCGTAGTCAAATAGCGCGCACTGCCCAGGATTGAAGTCACGATCTCTGGAAGATGAACTACCGCTCTCTTTGACAAAGCCGAAAACGCTATCAACAGGGTTCGTTGAGAATGTAGTTCAATCGTTCCCCCTACGTGTCCACCAGCGATCCTTGTTTCTCAAGCACTACGACGCTACATTCGTTAGAGGGAAGTTCGGTAGTGTGGAAGATGTCGATTGTTGCAGTAAAGGTTCTATCCACTGTCAACGCCCCTTATGGGACGGCGCTTTCGGCTGAGCAGTTGGCATCAAAGATTTCAGATCCTGCCAGCGCCGACTATTTCGATCCGTCGGCCTTCTCCTTCTTTTCAGAAGTGGATGAGGGCCTGCAAAACTTGTTTCTGGACGAAATGCATATCGATCGAGTGATAGCCTCCGATCTTGCCCGGAAGTTCTCGGTACTCGCTGGTTATACGCTGCCTCTGGCGCGGGTGGCATAGTTGATTAAATACGCTGAAAGCAAATGGGCCGATCTCTTTGACCAGGCCAGCAGCATCATCGACCAAGCAAACCGCGAATTCAACTTAATCGACAGTTGGACCTTTGGGGGCGGTACGGCGCTGATGCTCCAGATCGATCACCGCGAAAGCTTTGACGTCGACATCTTCGTTCAAGATCCGCAACTTTTGCCGTATCTCAATCCGCAGACACAGGGATATGAACTCGATATCAGCCCGGACGGATACGAATCCGACGGATCGAGAGCATTAAAGATCGTCTTCGAAGGTGTCGGCGAGCTCGACTTTATCTGCGCCCCAAGTTTGACCGATAACCCAACGATAGAGGCACGGGTGCGCGGGCGAGACGTCCTGCTCGAAACTCCCGCGGAAATTATCGCAAAGAAGATATATTATCGCGGGGCGTCTATGCAGCCACGTGACATGTTCGATCTCGCCTGCGTGGTGAAGGCCCTCGGAACAGACTATGTCGTCAAGACCCTGTCACCCTTTAGAGATGGATGCGAGAAGGCTCTGAACGTCGCTCGCCAGATGAACCCGCAGTTCGCGGAGGCCATCATGAAGAAGCTACTGTACCGCGAGAGCTTCTCTGAGATTCCGGCAGAGGCGCAGGCAATGACAGTTGAGCTTCTGGAGACTGTCTGCGCCCTTCCAACAGGCGCACAGCCCAGCACATAGTATAGTAACTTAATTACTCGACAACGGGGCCGACAAAGTACCTGTTATTATCGATGGACCTTTGGGTGAACGCCCTGCCCATGGTGCGTCTGGCGACCCGAACGCGGGTGAATCTGATTGGTGGCGGTGCTATCTACGGAACATATCGGGCATTTTTCGTCGCCAGCGTGAGCGGCCAAGGCGGAGCCTGCGAAGGAGGGGTCGCAGGCTCCGGCATTTCCCGCCGTCAACAGGCCGCTCGGGCGGGGGGAGAACCAAATTGCGCCCATGAAGCATGGCGCGCCGGCAAGCCCGGACGGGCTTGGGCCTTAAGCTAGCTCGGGGTTTCAGAGCTGCGCGCTTGCTTTTCGGCGTATTTTCGTGCCCGCTCCATAAAGCGCCTGTTCATGCGGTCCTCGGCCTCTTTCGAACCATCATGAAAAGTGCCGAACCACTTGTCGAGCGGGATGACGCCATCGGCGTAATTGCACTCGAAGAACTTGTGGTGCAGGTAGTGGTCGTAGGCGTGGGTGTCGATGGCGGCATCGTCTGCGATCACGATCTTATCGAAGCCCGCATGGCCAGGGGCCGGCGCGAGGGCGGCATGGATCAGATGGAAGAGGGCGTGGATCGGATTGGAGGGTACGATCCAATGGATGAGCACGCCCGAGAAATACAGCAGATGCTCTACGGGGTGCATCGCAAGGCCAGACCACGGGCCGGGGTTGACATTGTTATGATGCAGCTTGTGAACGGCATGATAGAGCGGCGGCCAGTGAATGAGGCGATGGACCAGATAGAAATGCAGGTCGCGGAATGCCGGGATCAAAAGCACGATCACAGTGCAGTAAACCGGATGTTCGGCGAAATCGACATAGGGAATGATGCCGTTCGCGAAAGCCCATAGGGTCAGGACTTCGAAGGCAGTCCAAAGTGGCACCGCGCTTGCGAATGTCCAGATCACATTGTCGATGGTCTGATTGCTGAAGAGAAATGCCGAGTTGTTTTTGGACGGCCACTTGCCGTTATATTTGAAACTCGTGCCCTGCTTCTTCTGCATGTAAAGCCGCAAATGAAACGCACCGAAGAACAGGAAGACGAGGGTGGTATTGCGCGCGAGAAGATAGGCGATCCAGCCCGGCTCAAGGGTCTTCATCGTCTCCATCGAGGGTGTCGCATAGAACCACAGCAGCGTTGCGACGACAGCATAGACGGCGTTCCAGGGCATGAGATAGCCCGGATATCCAAAGAACCATTTCAGGAAGGCGGCCGGCTGGGCCGGCCAGATGAAGACAGGAGGATATTTGAGAAGCTTGTTGGGCTTCCAGTCCCCTCGTTTGTCGCGCGTGCCGTAGAGCGTGTCATCCATCGTGTTCCTCCCAATTTCCGGAATGCATGCGATCAGTCTCACCGACGCCGGTTCGAAACGACAGCAGAGTTTTGATGAAAATTACTCAGACCAACCGTGAGGACTTTGCTCTATCAGGTGGCGGCGGGTGAGAAGGGAGGCCGCCGGCCTCCCCATGTGCGTCACCCTAGCGTTGCCACTGATAGAATGTCGTCAGGTTCAGCTCAGTTGAGATGCTCGAACTGGACCATGTTCTGGTTCGTCACCAGCTTGAAAGGGATCCAGACTTCCCTGTCGATCTGGTCACCCTTGATAGCCTTCACCGCGGTGTCGACAGCGCCTCGACCCTGCGCCTTGGCATCCTGGAACACGGTGACCTTGAGGTCGCCGGCCTTCATCGCCTGAAGGGCGTCTGGCGTGGCGTCGATGCCCGCAACGAGGGTCTTGTCCGTTGAGCCGCCGGCGTTCTTGATCGCGGCAATCGCGCCAAGCGCCATCTCGTCATTGTTGGCGATCACGGCATCGAATTTCAGGCCGCTGGTCAGCCAGTTCGAAACAAGGTCGGCGCCGTCGACACGGCTCCAGTTGCCGACCTGCTCGCGAAGGACCTTGATGCCGCCGCACTCACCGGACTTCAAGACGTCATGCACGTCCGCAGTCCTCTGTCGGGCTGCTTGGCTGGTGAGGTCGCCGATCATGATGACGATGTCGCCCTTTCCACCCAGCATGCGACAGACTTCCTTGGTCTGCAGCGTTCCAGATTCTGTTTCGTTCGATCCCACGAAGGCCTGCTTCTTGCCAAGGCTCGTCAAATCGGTCGGCTGTATATTGACATAGATCAGCGGAATGCCTGCCGCTTCTGCGATCTTGCTCATTGCCGGTGTACCGTCGGAATCCACAGGATCAACGATGATGGCCGAGACGCCGCCAGCCGCGAAGTTCCGCACCTGATCCAACTGCTTGTTGACGTCGTTGGCGGCGTCTTCCACCTGCAGATCGATGCCTTTGGTCTTGGCGTAATCCTGCATGCCGTTGGCGATCAGGGTTTGAAAATTGGTCGTCAGATAGCCCATCGAAACGCCGATCCGATCGGCGGCATAGGCTTGCGACGACAGCACGAGCACCAGCGCACTTGCGCCAAGAAATTTCAGCATGTTCTCCTCCCAGGAAACAACGACCCAATCAGTCGCTCGAAAAAGTTACCGACAGCGCCTGTTAACGTCCGAGAGTATTTTGATGAAAAAACCTCAAGGCTCGCGGCTCGCCGCGTGCAAGCACATCCGCTTTGCAATGAAATATCGCTATGATCAAAACCCATCACCGGACGGTCTCGCAAAGGCATGGAATTCGTGATCTGTGCAGCCCATGGAGGGGAGGCGCCATGCAGGACATGCTCATATTCCAGTCGCTTTGGGCCATGGAGCGACGCAGCGCGAAATATCCGGAGCTCACTCTCGAAGAGAATTTGGACAAGATCGCCGCCGCTGGCTTCGACGGCATCAGCGCCCATTGGTCCGACCGTGACGCAGTGCGCCGAATTGCCGGCCTGCTCAGGCATCATGGTCTGCAGGCCGAAGGACAATGCTTTCCGAAGACTGTCGACGATCTGAAGCCGGTGCTTGAGATCGCCGCCGAATGCAACGTGCATCACCTCTGCCTGCAGCCCGACGTGCGGTTACGGCGCCTGGAGGATTGCCTTCCCTTGCTTGAGGGCTGGCAGCGGCTGGGCGAGGAGGCCGGCATCGATGTCCTCATCGAGACACACCGCGACCGTATGACGACCGATCTATTCTTCACGCTCGATCTGCTCGATCGCTTTCCGGATTTGCGGCTTTTGGGGGATGTCTCTCATTTTCTCGTCGGCCGGGAATTCGCCTGGCCGGTATCCGACGAAAATCATGCGCTCATCCACCGGATACTCGACAGTTCCTGGGCCTTCCACGGCCGGGTCGCCTCGCGTGAGCAGGTCCAGATCGAAATCTCCTTTCCGCACCACCGCCCCTGGGTCGATCTCTTTCTCGGCTGGTGGGAATACGGCTTCAGAAGCTGGCGAAAACGCGCAGGCAGCGACGATGTCCTCACTTTCACCTGCGAGTTAGGACCGAAGCCCTATGCGATCACGGGAAGGGATGGCGAGGACACCACGGACCGATGGGAGGAATCTCTTCTTCTGATGCGGGAGGTGCGTGCGCTCTGGGCGAGAACTGCCGGCTGATGCGAGGTTCGCTGAATGTACGCTTTGCTCTCCGAAGGCGACCTAATTGTTGGGTCGCCGAAGCCGAAGCTGGCGGCGATCTCTGCGAGGCAGCGATCGCCGGATATTCAAACGCATGCGGCCGTCTAGTTTGGCCCCAACCCGGCAAGCGGGTCAGTAGTCCCAGAAGACCGGTACCCAGCGAAAGTGATCGCCGTCGATTGCCACCCGGCCGACGGACGGGAAGGGCAAATGCGTAGCGACCAACTGTTCGCCGGTCGTCGCCAGCTCTGTCAAAAGACGGACGCGGACGCGGGCGGCCTCTTCGGGGTCATGTTCGAAGCCGTTGTACCAGTCGGGGTGTTCGAAGCCGACCGCGAACACGGCGTCGCCGGCAAATGTCAGCCGATCGCCGCCGGATGCCAGGCGGACTACACTGTGGCCGGGGGTGTGGCCGCCGGTGCGACGGACGATCACCCCTGGTGCCACCTCATATTCATCATCAAACAGCCGGAAATGGCTGCGGTACTCTTCTGCAAAGCGCTTGGCGGTCGCCCGAAGCGCGTCCGGGAAGCCTGGCGGCATGGCGACATGGCTGAAGTCGGGCGCCTCCCAAAACTTGACCTCGGCGGCAGCCACGTGGATTCGCAGGTCCGGACGCAGGCGATCCTTCACCCCCTCGACGAGGAGGCCGCCAATGTGGTCCATGTGCATATGGGTCAGCACCACGTCGGTCACGGACGCAAGATCGATACCGGCGGACTCCAATCGCTTGATCAACTGACCGGCCCGCGGCAGGTTCAAGTTCGGGTCCAACCCGAGCCCGGCGTCGATGAGGATGGTCTTCCCACCGCTGCGTACCAGGACCACGTTCAGCGACCAGTCGAAAGCGTCCGGCGGCAGGAACATATCGTTCAGCCAGGCCGCGCGGTCGGCCGCCTCGGCATTATGTCCCAGCATCGTGGTCGGGAGCGGTAGCACCCCATCGCTGACCACCAGTACGTCAATCTCGCCGATCCGCACCGCATAGCGCGACGGAACCAGATCATCGGGGCCCGATTTGACGGGTTGAGATGCGTTATCCAATCTCATTTTTGTTTCCTGCTGACCAATCGTGCGGGGTTTTGTTTCTGCCTGCGACATGATGCGCTCCTATTTTGCGTGAACGAGACGTGTCGGCTACGAGCCACGTCGCGGACTCTATGTTGAAGCGAATTGGCAATCGATCGGGTCAAGGGAGAGGGAAGGCTACACCTGAGGACAGGGCAGGCTGTACCCTCAGCGGATCGCAGCGAAGATTTGGTGTGGAAGAGCTGGGATGAAGGAGCAGACGCATTCGCCCGCCCAACGGTGCCCCGCGCTCGGCGTTGGTTCAAAGCCGCTCGGTGTCTTCGATGTCCGCGACACTCTCTAAATGCTGTTTCGAGCAGGAAGGATGGTCAGGAGCAGTTGCTATTCCTCCACCTCGACCGCCTTCCCCACGCCCTCATGGGCGTCTCAATCAAAACGCTCCGCGTCTGTTGAGCGAAATCGCGTAAACGCTCGTGGTCGCCGTGACGAAGAGCTTGTGTTTGCCACGTCCGCCAAAACAGAGATTGGAGACGGTTTCGGGGACGAGGAGCTTACCCAGCAGATGTCCGTCCGGCGCGATGCAATGGACGCCGTCGCCGGCCGAGGACCAAAGATTGCCGTCGCTGTCTATCCGCATCCCGTCCGCACACCCTGGCGAGATTGCATGAAAGACATCGCCGCCGGTCAGGCGCCAATTTTCTGCGACGTCAAAGACGCGAATATGACGTGGATCGTCGGTGTGCATACGGCCGGTGTCTGCAACATAAAGCTTCTTTTCATCCGGGCTGAACGCCAGCCCGTTCGGGCAATTGAAATCGGTGAGCACGGCTGCGATCGAACCTGAAGGATCGACGCGATAGACATTGCAAGGCAATTCCTGCTCGCTTTTGTATCCTTCGTAATCCGTGGCGATGCCGTAATGCGGGTCGGTAAACCAGATGGCGCCGTCGGAAGCCACGATGACGTCGTTCGGCGAATTCAGCCGCTTGCCCTGATAGCGCTCGGCGATCACCGTGATGGAGCCGTCAAATTCCGTGCGGGTCACGCTCCGGCTGCCGTGCTCGCAGCTTACGAGACGGCCTTGCCGATCGCGCGTGTGGCCGTTGGCGAAGTTCGATGGTTCGCGGAAGACGCTCGTGCCGACACCCGGGATCCACCGCATAATGCGATTGTTCGGAATGTCGGAAAAAAGGAGGCAATTCAGGTCGCCGAACCAGACGGGCCCCTCAACCCAATCAAATCCGCTGGCGATTTGTTTGACGGGCGCATTGCCAAGGACGAACCGGCCGAAAGCCGGATCGATGATTTCGAAAAACGACATCTCTTACATTACCTCTCATCATGCTGCATCAAGGCATTGATCGACCGGCGAGCCGTGTCTCAGGAGAATACGATCTGCGCCTTCATGGCTCGGCTGCGGTCCGAGGCGATCTCGAAAGCGCCGATGGCGTCCGCGAGCGGCACGGAATGGGTGATCAGCGGCCTGACATCGATCAGGCGCTTGCGCACCAATTCAACGCCCGTGGCAAATTCCTCATGGAAGCGGAATGAGCCGCGCAGATCCAGTTCCTTGGCGGTGATAGTCTGCATCGGCAACGTCATGTCGCCTCCAAGACCCAGTTGTATGATGATCCCGCGCGGCCTGAGCGCCGCGATCCCGCTGGTAAGAGCGGCGGCAGCCCCCGAGCATTCATAGAGAACATCGAAGGTTCCTTTGTCGGCCGAATAGGCGCTAAGCGCCTCCGGTTCTTCCTTCGTATTGATGACCCGGTCCGCGCCGGCTTCCTTGGCAAGCGAAAGTGTGAAGTCTGAGAGATCGGTTGCAACGATTTCCGCTGCACCGGCCCGGCGGGCGGCCAGGATGGACAAGACGCCGATCGGTCCGCAGCCGGTGACGAGAACCCGCTTGCCCAGCATTTCGCCGGCGCGCTTCGTCGCGTGCAGGGTGACGGCCAACGGTTCGGCCATCGCCGCTTCGCCGGCCGTGAGGCCGTCGGCGGGGACGCATTGAATGGCATCGGCAACCAATATTTCGCGGAATGCGCCCTGAATATGCGGGAAAGGCATGGCGCTGCCGTAGAAGCGCATGTTCAGGCACTGATTGTGCAAGCTTTGCTGGCAATAGCGGCAGGTCCGGCAGGGGCGCGACGGGGAAACGGCGACGAGTTGGCCGACTTCGAGCCCTTGAACGCCGGCGCCAAGGGCCAGGACCGTAGCACTGACCTCATGTCCCAGGATCATCGGCTGCTTCAGGCGCACGGTGCCGAAGCCGCCGTGGTTATAGTAATGCAGGTCACTGCCGCAGATACCGCCCGTGGCGAGCCGCAGCTTGACCTCGCCCGCACCCGGCTCTTCGTCCGGATACTCCTCGATCCGCAAATCCTTGGCGGCGTGAGCGACGATGGCCTTCATGTCTTTCTCCTCAAAGAACGGGGGTGGGCAGCGGCTGACCGGCAAAATGGGCGGTCAGATTATCGCGGACAAGCTGGCCCATGGCCTTGCGTGTCTCGATCGTGCCCGAGGCATGGTGGGGCTGCAGAAGCACATTGTCCAGCGCCAGAAAACGCGGATTGAGCTTCGGCTCGCCTTCGAAGACATCGAGCGCCGCCGAACCGAGCTTGCCCGTCTCCAGAGCATCCAGCAACGCTTCCTCATCGATGTTGGAGGCGCGCGATATGTTGATCAGCATGCCTTCCGGACCGAGCGCTTCAATGACCTGCCGTCCCACGATATGGCGTGTCGCGGCAGAGGCCGCCAGCGTCACGAAAAGAAAATCGGATTGCTCTGCAAGTTTAACCGGATCGGCGACGAATTCCATGTCGTTTGCGTAAGGTTTCGCTTCGACGTCGGAGTAGGCGATCTGCATGTCGAAGCCTTTCAACCGCTTGGCGACCTCGAAGCCAATCCGGCCAAGGCCCAGAACGCCGGCCCGCCGTCCCCATACACGCCGCTTCAACGGATAAAGGCCCTTGCCGACCCAGCTTCCATCTCGCACCCATGTCTCGGCGCCGAGCATGCCGCGCGATTGGCAGAGCATCATGGCGACACCTAAATCGGCAACATCGTTGGTTAAAACGTCGGGGGTATTCGTCACGCGAACGCCTCGCTCCCGGCAGGCCCCAAGATCGACCGCATCGAAGCCGACGCCATAGACCGAAATCAGTTCGAGGTTGGGGCAGGCTTCGATCATGGCCCTGTTAGCACCGAGTTCGCCGCGCGTGGCAATTGCCCTTACCGATGGCCCGACCTCCGTCAGAAGCGCAGCTTTGTCCTCGGCCGCGAAATAGCGGTGGACATGAAACGCCGCGTCGAGGGGTTCCTGATCCCATTGCGGATAGGGGCCTACCTGCAGGATAGTGGGCTTTTCCATCTTTTCGTTTCCTCCCTTGATACTGGCCTTGACACCAGATGTTATCGATAACATAAACAAGCATACCGGCATTTGTCGAGATGAAAAAAGGAGAAAATCGTGTCTCTTGGCCTCTTCGATCTAAAAGGGCGGCGCGCGCTTGTGACGGGTTCGTCGCAAGGCATCGGCCTGGCTCTTGCCCAAGGACTGGCGGCCGCGGGCGCCGAGCTGGTGCTCAATGGCCGCGACGTGGAAAAGCTGAAGAAAGCCGCGGCTCTGTTTGACGGCACAGTCCACATCCTGCCATTCGACGCGACGGATCACGAGGCTGCGCGGCATGCCGTAGATGATTTCGAAGCCAAAACCGGCGCCATCGACATATTGGTCAACAATGCAGGCATGCAGTTCCGCACGCCGCTCGAAGATTTTCCGGCAGATGCGTTCGAACGGCTTCTTCGAACCAATATATCAAGTGTTTTCAACGTCGGTCAGGCCGTCGCTCGCCACATGATCAAACGTGGCGCCGGCAAGATCATCAATATTGCCAGCGTCCAGACTGCGCTGGCGCGGCCCTCGATCGCACCCTATACGGCAACCAAAGGCGCAGTCGGCAATCTCACCAAGGGCATGGCGACGGATTGGGCGAAATACGGACTGCAATGCAATGCCATCGCACCAGGCTACTTCGACACGCCATTAAATGCGGCGCTGGTCGCCGATGCCGATTTCTCAGCATGGCTTCAGAAGCGCACGCCGGCCGGGCGCTGGGGACGGGTCGAAGAACTGGTCGGCGCCTGTATCTTCCTTGCCTCCGAAGCATCCTCTTTTGTCAACGGGCACGTGCTTTATGTCGACGGCGGTATCACAGCGTCACTCTGAGGCCGTGCGGCCGCGACGGTTCGTCATCATGGGAGTTTCCGGCTGCGGCAAGTCGTCTGTTGGCGCAGCGCTCGCCTATCGTCTGTCCGGCATCTACATCGATGGCGACGACCTTCATCCGGCGGCAAACGTCGCCAAGATGAGCGCGGGTGTGCCGCTCACCGATGCGGATCGATGGCCTTGGCTGAACAGTGTCGGGGACTGTCTTGCGCAAGCGGAGGAAACGGTGCTGATTGGGTGTTCAGCACTGAAGCAGACTTATCGCGACAAGATCCGTGCGGCGGTCGAAGGGCCTGTGCGCTTCATTCATCTTGCTGGAAAAAAGGAAGTAATTGCCGCTCGCCTGCAAGCGCGGCAGGGGCATTTTATGCCGGCCGCCTTGCTCGAAAGCCAGTTCGCTGCACTTGAGCCGCCTGGACCGGCCGAGCAGGCAATCACCGTCGATATCGATCAACCGTTTGATACGGTCATAGCGGCTATTATCGCCGCGTTGGAGGAGGAAGAGCTATGAGCAGCAAAATTGCGCTGATCGGCGCAGGCGCGATGGGCGGAGCCATCGGCGCGCGACTTGTGGAGACGGGAAATCATCTGACGGTCTTCGATCTCGACAAGGAAAAGGTGGCCGCACTCACTGCCAAGGGAGCCAGTGCCGCGGTGAGCGCTGCCACAGCGGCTTCGGTATCGGACTATGTCATTCTCAGCTTGAACTCGCCACGGATCGTGCGTGCCGCGGTCTTCGGCCCCGGCGGCGTTGCCGAGGGCGCCAAGCCCGGAACGCTGATTATCGACATGTCCTCCATCGATCCCGATGCGACCAAGGCGCTGGCCGCGGACGCGCAAGAAAAGGGTCTGCGATGGGTGGATAGCCCGCTCTCCGGCGGTGCGCCAAAGGCTCTGATCGGCGAATTGACACTGATGGCCGGCGGCCGCGATGAGGACGTCAAGGATGCGCATGAGGTCCTTCGACATGTCGCCTCGAACTACACCCATATGGGCCCGCCCGGCGCCGGTCAGACCACGAAACTGATCAATCAGGTGCTCTGCGCGCTGAACTTTCTCGCTGTCGCGGAAGCAACCCAACTGGCGCTCGATGCCGGCGTTGATGCGGCCAAGATCCCGCAGGCGCTGAAAGGGGGGCGAGCCGACAGCGCCATTCTCCAGGAATACATGCCGCGTTACGTCGCCAAAGACTACCGCCGCACAGGCCGCATCGACAACATGGTCAAGGATCTGAACGGTGCACAGGATCTCGCCCGGCGCACCAACACCGCCATGCCGCTGACGGCCGTTTGCGCTGAAGTGCACCGCATGCTGACGGCAGCCGGCCTCGGCGGCGAGGACCAGGCCGCATTGATGGAATTTTTCAAGGGGCCGAACAAGGAGATCGCCGAATGATTACCCGATACGCATTATTCGAAGGCAAGGTTAAGGACGGCGAGGCGGCCGCATTTCGCGACGCGGTGATGGAGACCATCCTGCCGAAATGGAAGCAATTTCCCGGTGCTCTCGATGTGCGGGTGACCTTCGCCGAAGCACGAGACGAAGGTGCACCGGAATATCCGATGATACTCGCCGTCAACTATCCGGACTTGGCTACGGTGGAAGCCGCGCTCGCGAGCCCTGTTCGTGCGGAAGCCCGCGCGGCGACCGAAGCCGTCCTGTCCCGGTTCTTTGAAGGGCGTATTCATCACCATGTCACGGTCGCCCACGAATTCGCGCTCTGAACTCATTCTGCGCTGACGAGTTGGATGCGGAGCCGAAAGGCTCCGCATTTTCATTTCGGGATGGCGAAGGGTTCCTCTTGCCATTCGAAGTAAAGGCATATTACTCTCATGGTAACGATAACACGGGCCATAGATGAGCAAAAATCGCAAACCGCCGACCATGGCAGACGTAGCCCGAGTGACGGGGGTTTCCCCGATGACGGTGTCGCGTGCATTCAAGGCCGACAGTCTGATCAGTAAGGAGAGAAGAGAGGCCATCCTCCAGGCTGCCGAGGATCTCGGTTACGTTTTCGACAGCACGGCCTCCAACCTGCGCTCACAGAAGTCCGGTTTCGTCGCGGTTACGATTCCTTCGATCAACAACGCCAATTTCGCCGATACCGTCGGCGGACTTTCCGATACGCTCGCCGCGCGCGACATGCAGATCCTGTTGGGTTATACGAACTACAACACGCAGGAGGAGGAGCGGCTCATCGAGCAGCTCTTGCGCCGCAAGCCGCAGGCAATTGTCGTGACCGGCGGCAAGCATACGGAACGCGGGCGACGTCTGTTGGAAACGATCAATATCCCCGTGATCGAGACCTGGGATATTCCCGCCGAACCGATCGACCATTACGTCGGATTTTCCAACGCCGGTGCCGTTCGCGACATGGTGGACCACTTCGTCCGCTCCGGCTATCGCCGCATCGCCTTCATCGGCGGTGATGTCGGGCGCGATACGCGCGGTAGTGAGCGGCGGGTCGGCTTCTCTGCCGCCATGCAAGCGCATGGGCTTGATGCATCGCGCCTGATCGCCGCCGGCCTGCCGCCCATTTCGATGCGCGAAGGCGCCAATGCTATGGCGAAATTGATCGAAACCTATCCGGATACTGAGGCGGTCGTCTGCGTGTCCGACCTTGCGGCCTATGGCGCGCTGACCGAGTGTCGTCGTTTGGGCGTTCCCGTCCCGGAACGTTTTGCGATTGGCGGGTTCGGCAATTACGAGATCGGCGAAGTCTGCGTACCCACGCTGACCACGATCAATGCCTTCGCACGGGAAATCGGAGAAAAGACCGCGCGTTTGATCCTCGATATCCTTGACGGCAACGAGGGCGTCGATGTCAGGATCTCGCCCGAACTGATTGTACGCGACAGCAGCCGATAAATTCTTGCTGATAGGCTCGCCGAAAAAGAGCAACGCCTGAAGGTATTGCGGAACCGTTGAATTGCACGCAATCGATTGCGGTCCCAATCCGTTTGGGGAAGAACTGCTCCCTCCCGCCGGAAGATTCCGGAACTCTTGGCAATCCACGTGAGCCACCAAGGTCAACGAAATGTTCGCCTCGGTTGTCGTTGCGGGGGCATGGAAAGCACGACGAAAGCGCCCTATCTCCTTGATAAGACCCGTGGCGGCTACAACAGGCGACCGCTGTCGCAACCAAGCAGCGCGAGCGGAAAGGGAAGGAACAGATGATCTTTTCCGAACTCCAGCAGCAGATTCGCGATCTTGCCCGCGACTTTGCCCGCGAGCGCCTGGCGCCAGGCGCAGCCAAGCGTGATCGGGAGCATCTCTTCCCGCGCGAAGAACTGAAGGAGATGGGCGAACTGGGTTTGCTCGGCATGCTGGTACCGGAAGCCTATGGCGGGTCGGATGCGGGTGTCGTCGCCTATGCCATGGCGCTTGAGGAGATTGCCGCAGGTGACGGCACGTGCTCCACGATCATGAGCGTGCATAGCTCGGTCGGCTGCGTGCCGATCTTGAAGTTCGGTACCGAGGAGCAACGGCAGCGCTTCCTGCCGAAACTGGCGAGCGGCGAATGGATTGGCGGCTTCGCGCTCACCGAGCCACAGGCTGGCTCTGATGCCTCGAACCTGAAGACCAGGGCAAGGCGCGATGGCGATCATTATGTACTTGATGGGGCCAAGCAATTCATCACCTCGGGCAAGAACGGCCATGTCATCATCGTCTTTGCCGTTACCGACCCTGGCGCCGGCAAAAAAGGCATCACTGCCTTCATCGTTCCGACGGACATCGCAGGCTATGAGGTGATCCGCGTAGAGGAAAAGCTTGGGCTGCATTCCTCTGACACCTGCCAGATCGCCTTCAATGGCGTGCGCGTTCCGATCGAGTTGAGGCTCGGTTCAGAAGGCGAAGGCTACCGCATAGCACTCGCCAATCTCGAGGGCGGCCGGATCGGCATTGCGGCTCAGGCAGTCGGCATGGCGCGGGCGGCCTTTGAGGCGGCGCGCGACTATGCTCGCGAGCGCACGGCCTTCGGCAAGGCGATCATCGAACATCAGGCTGTCGCATTCCGCCTTGCCGACATGAAGGTGCGGATCGAGGCGGCCCGGCAACTCGTTTTTCACGCCGCCTCCTTAAGGGAAGCCGGGCTGCCCTGCCTGTCGGAAGCCTCGATGGCGAAGCTCTTTGCCTCGGAAATGGCGGAGCGCGTCTGCTCCGACGCCATCCAGATACATGGCGGCTATGGCTACATGGCCGATTACCCGGTCGAGCGCATCTATCGCGATGTGCGCATCTGTCAAATCTATGAAGGAACGAGCGACGTGCAGCGCATGGTGATCGCCCGCAATCTGTGAGAACCACATGCGGCCCCCGCTTCTGGAGGAGAGGAGCAAGGCCGGCGCAGGAGGAAAGACTAGACATGGTGGATTCTTCTCAATTGGCTCTGCATGTCCCCGAACCCGCCGTCCGCCCGGGCGGCCAGCCAGACTTTTCCAACGTCAAGATCGCCAAAGCCGGTTCCGTGCCGCGGCCGGAAGTAGATGTCGCATCCGAGGAGATCCGTGATCTTGCCTATTCCATCATCCGCGTGCTGAACCGCGAGGGCGAGGCGGTCGGTCCCTGGGCTGGCACGCTCTCCGATGAGGAGTTGCTGACCGGCCTTCGCAACATGATGAAGCTGCGCGCATTCGACGCCCGCATGCTGATGGCTCAGCGGCAGGGCAAGACGTCCTTCTACATGCAGCATCTCGGCGAGGAGGCTGTCAGTTGTGCTTTCCGCAAGGCGCTCAAGAAGGGAGACATGAATTTTCCGACCTATCGTCAGGCAGGTCTTCTGATTGCCGACGATTATCCGATGGTCGAAATGATGAATCAGATCTACTCGAACGAGAGCGATCCCCTGCACGGGCGGCAGCTACCGATCATGTATTCCTCCAAGGAGCACGGATTCTTTACCATCTCCGGCAACCTCGCCACTCAGTATGTGCAGGCCGTGGGCTGGGCCATGGCCTCGGCAATCAAGAATGACAGCCGCATCGCCGCGGGCTGGATCGGCGATGGCTCGACGGCGGAATCCGATTTCCATTCAGCGCTCGTCTTCGCCTCGACCTATAAGGCACCCGTCATTCTCAACATCGTCAACAATCAGTGGGCGATCTCCACTTTTCAGGGCATCGCGCGCGGCGGCTCCGGAACGTTCGCCGCCCGCGGCCTCGGCTTCGGCATTCCCGCGCTGAGAGTCGATGGAAACGACTATCTCGCCGTTCATGCCGTTGCCTGCTGGGCAGCTGAGCGTGCCCGGCGCAATCTCGGGCCGACGCTGATCGAATATGTGACGTATCGTGTCGGGGCGCATTCGACCTCGGACGATCCGAATGCTTATCGTCCGAAGACGGAATCGGAGGCCTGGCCACTTGGCGATCCCGTGCTGAGGTTGAAGAAACATCTGATCGTCAGGGGCACATGGTCTGAAGAGCGGCATGTGCAGGCAGAAGCTGAAATCATGGACGAAGTGATGGAGGCCCAGCGCCAGGCGGAGCAGCACGGCACGTTGCATGCGGGCGGCAAGCCTTCGGTTCGGGACATTTTCGAAGGCGTCTATGCCGAGATGCCGCCGCACATCCGGCGCCAGCGGCAGAAGGCAGGGTACTGAGAATGGCCAGGATGACGATGATCGAGGCGGTGCGTAGCGCCATGGACGTTTCGATGGCGCAGGATGACAATGTCGTCGTTTTTGGTGAGGATGTAGGCTATTTCGGTGGCGTTTTCCGATGCACGCAGGGGCTTCAGGCAAAATATGGCAAGACGCGCTGCTTCGACACGCCGATAAGCGAATCGGGCATCGTCGGCACGGCGATCGGCATGGCCGCCTATGGCCTGAAGCCCTGTGTCGAGATCCAGTTCGCCGATTACATGTATCCGGCCTATGACCAGCTAACCCAGGAGGCGGCTCGTATCCGCTACCGTTCCAACGGCGATTTTACCTGTCCGATCGTCGTGCGCATGCCGACAGGCGGCGGCATCTTTGGCGGCCAGACGCACAGTCAGAGCCCGGAGGCGCTCTTCACCCATGTCTCCGGGCTAAAGGTGATCGTGCCATCCAATCCCTATGACGCCAAAGGCCTGCTGATTGCTGCGATCGAAGATCCGGATCCGGTAATGTTCCTGGAGCCGAAGCGGCTCTATAACGGCCCCTTTGACGGCCATCACGAGCGGCCTGTGACGCCTTGGTCTAAACATGATCTCGGAGAGGTGCCTGACGGCCACTATACGATACCTATCGGCAAGGCTGAGATCCGGCGCGCAGGCTCGGCGGTGACTGTGATTGCCTACGGTACGATGGTGCATGTGGCGCTCGCCGCGGCCGAGGATGCCGGCATCGATGCCGAAGTGATCGACCTCCGAAGTCTGCTGCCGCTTGATCTGGATACGATCATCAATTCGGTCCGGAAGACAGGGCGATGTGTCGTCGTGCATGAGGCAACGCTGACTTCGGGCTTTGGCGCCGAGGTCGTCGCGCTGGTGCAGGAATATTGCTTTTACCATCTGGAGGCGCCAGTCGTGCGCGTTGCCGGCTGGGACACGCCCTATCCGCATGCGCAGGAGTGGGATTACTTCCCAGGTCCTGGCCGTCTCGGGCGGGCGCTTACCGAAGTCATGGGAGCCTGAGCCATGGGCGAATTTGTCATCGAGATGCCTGATGTGGGGGAGGGAGTCGCCGAGGCCGAGCTGGTCGAGTGGTTCGTGAAGCCAGGAGATCCTGTTCGCGAGGACATGGTGATTGCAGCCGTCATGACGGACAAGGCCACCGTAGAAATCCCGTCTCCTGTCAACGGCATCGTCACCTGGCTTGCCGGTGAGGTCGGAGAGCGTATCGCGGTGAGGGCTCCGCTGGTGCGGATCGAAACGACTGGAGATGCCGGCGGGGCTCGGTCCGCAGAGATCGCACAGACGACTGCCGAAGTGTCGACGGCGGAATTTCCGAAGCTTGCTCCAGCAGTGTCGGATCCTGTGACGCCGCGGACCGAAAAGCCGCTTGCCGCACCCCCGGTGCGGCTCTTCGCCAAGGAAAGCGGCATCGACCTCGCACAAGTGCAGGGGACCGGACCAGCGGGCCGTATCCTGCGAGAGGATATCGAGCAACTTTTGAACCACGGAGCCGCTCCCACGATGTCAATGGACGGCCTTACCCAGAAGACTGCGACCGAAGAGATCAAGTTGACCGGACTGCGCCGCCGGATCGCCGAGAAAATGGCACTTTCCGCCTCGCGTATTCCTCACATTACCTATGTGGAGGAGGTGGACATGACCTCGCTCGAGGAGTTGCGTGCCATCATGAACGCTGACCGCAAGGCGGATCATCCGAAACTCACGGTTCTGCCTTTCCTGGTACAGGCGGTGGTGAAGGCCATTTCCCAGCAGCCCAATGTCAACGCCACTTTTGACGACGAAGCCGGCATCGTCACACGCTATGGCGCGGTCCATATGGGTATCGCAACACAGACGCCGGCGGGTTTGACCGTGCCTGTCATGCGGCATGCGGAAGCACGCGGTATCTGGGATTGCGCCGCTGAGATGAACCGGCTGGCAGAGGCGGCGCGATCCGGGACTGCAACGCGTGAGGAGCTTTCCGGCTCGACGATCACCATCAGCTCGCTCGGCGCGCTCGGCGGGATCGTCTCCACGCCAATTATCAATCATCCGGAGGTGGCGATTATCGGCGTCAACAAGATCGCCACGCGGCCGGTCTGGGACGGCACGCAGTTCGTGCCGTGCAAGATGATGAATCTCTCATCCAGCTTCGATCATCGCATCATTGACGGCTGGGATGCGGCGACCTTCGTGCAGCGCGTCCGCACACTGCTCGAAACACCGGCGCTCATTTTCATCGAAGGCTGAGATCATCGAAGGGGTTCGAAACTCTTGTCGTATGCAGAGCCGTTGGTTCTGCCGTCGACGCCCGGGCCTTTTCAGCAGGCTGAGCGCGGCCCTTTGAGGCCGCGCTGTTCTCAACTTCAAGAAGGGATCATTTGCCCCAGATCTTCTTGTATTGATCCTTGTAGCCGTTATCCGGATCAAACGTGTTCTTTGGGCCACCATCGGACTGGATATTGTCTGCCGTGACCACATGCAGCGGCGAGAGGTAACCGGACCATTTTTCACCGGCGAAAGCACGATTGAGTTCGTCGACCAATTGCCAGCCCTGGAGATTGAGCGGTTCGGCCACCGTGACCTTCTGGAATTGACCGGCGCGGATGCGTTCATAGGCCGATTGCGAGCCATCGCCGGCGGCGACATTGATCGGCGCATCGGTGCCGCTCTTGCCGGCGGAAGCGAGCGACGGGCCCATGAAGTCGAAATAGAGGTCGTTGATCGCAAGCGAATGGGTCCAGCTATCGCCATATTTCTGCAGGAGCGAGGTGGTTAGCTGGGGCATGCGCTGCGAGGTCTCGGCGATCGGCGTATCGACATATTCGAGCACCTTGCCGCCTAGCCGTTCGATCTCCTGCTTCATCCTGTCCGCCTTGGCGATGGCGATCGCATAGGTGGAGTCCGTGAAGATGATCACGCCTGGCTTGCCCTTGGCATCGGCAAAGGCCCAGTCGGCAGCCGCTTTCGAGACTTCCATCGCATCGGTGCTGACATTGGCAAAGAGGCCGTTCTTGTCATCGGGACCGATGACCGGGCCGGCATGCCAGGCGACCAACGGGATCTTGGCGGCCTTTGCCTGTTCCAGAGCCGGGGCCTGCTCGACTGCATCGAAGCCATCGATGATGATGCCGGCAGGCTGCAGCGCTATGGCCTGACCGAAGGCAGCCGTGCGTCCGCCGATGGAGCCCGCGCCATCGAGAACCTTTACCTGCCAGCCAATCGCCTTTGCTGCTTCCTCGACACCGTTGCTGACGCCGAGAATGCCGCCATTCTTAAGGTCGCCGGCCAATACGACGATGGTCTTGCCCGCCTGTGCCTTCGGACCGGTGGTCGGGCCGTCCCATTTGGTGACCGGCGTCGCATATTTGTCGACGACGGCTTTTGCATCCGCCATCGGATCGGCATAGGCGTGGCTTGCACATAGCATCAACAAGCCGGTAGTCGCCTGCAGGAAAAATCTGCGTTTCATTTCATTCTCCTCCCTTTGAAATTAAACCAAAATGATCTTCACTTGTCGGTCGTCTTAGCCGATAGCTGCGGCTTTTGTACCGGAGCCATCCGTCCGGCATGGCTCCGCCGGCGCTGCGCATAACCAGCGATGCCGATGGCGACGAGCAGGGTCACACCGTTGAAAAGCGGCTCCACGTAGAACGAGCCCCCGAACTGCTGGATGCCTGCGATGCCGACCGCCAGGATGATGACGCCAATCATGGTGCCCCACACGTTGACGCGACCGGGCTTGATGGTCGTGGAACCCAGGAAGGCTCCGACGAGTGCCGGCAGAAGATATTCCAGCCCGACGCTGGCCTGGCCGATACGCAGCTTGGAGGCGAGCAATACGCCAGCGATAGCGGCGAGGGTGCCTGACGTCACGAAGGCGCCGATGACGAAGCGACGGACGGGGATGCCGTTCAATGCGGCCGCCTTCGGATTGGCGCCGATGGCATAGATGTAACGGCCGATCGGCAGATATTCGAGCACGATCCACATGACGAAGGCGAGGCCAAGCACATAGATCCCTGTGATCGGCAGCCCGAAGACCATCGTGCCGTTGAGCGCATAAAAGCCCTGAGGAAGCATGCCGACCACCTGTCGCCCGCCGGTATGCCAAAGAGCAATGGCATAAAGCACGGTGCCCGTGCCGAGCGTCGCGATGAAGCTGTCGATCTTGGCGATTTCCACCAGCAGCCCGTTCAGAAAGCCGGTCAGCGCGCCGAGCAGGATGACGATGAGCACAGCCACCGGCCAGGGCAGGCCGAACATCGTCTGCAAGCTGATCGCCAGAACGTGCCAGAGCACGATGCCGTAACCGATCGTCAGGTCGATGCGTCCTGCCGCCATCGGGATCATTGCGGCAAGCGATAGAATGGCGATGATCGTCTTGTCAGAGATGATCGAACGCAGATTGAGCAGCGTCGGAAAGGTCTGCGGTAGCAGAATGGAAAACAGCAGGATCAAAAAGGCGGTGAGAATAACGAGGCCATAGACCGGCAGTAGGCGCTGGATTTTCTGGCCAAAGCTCATTCCCGCCAGCTCGGCGCTGGTCGGTTCGAGCGCATTGGATTCGATCGATTGCATGAGGTTCCTCCCTGGATCAGGCCGCTTCGGATGCGGATGCTGCGGCGATGACCGCCGGTGTTGTTAAATCGGCGCCGCTCAGTTCCCGCACGATTTGACCGCGAGAAAACACCAGGGCGCGATGGCAGATATGAGCAATTTCTTCGAAGTCCGTGGAGACGACGAGCACGGCCAGCCCTTCCTCGACGGCCTCGGCGATCAGCTTGTAGATATCCGCCTTGGCGCCGACATCCACGCCGGCTGTCGGGTCTTCGGCGATCAACAACTTCCGGCCTGTCGCGAGCCACCGGCCCACGACCACCTTCTGCTGATTGCCGCCGGACAAGGCTTCGATCGCCAGGTTCTGATCATTGGGTCTGAGGCCGACGCGGCTGCCGAGTGAATAGGCCATTTCGGCCTCGCGCTGCGGCGGCAGGAAGGACATCATGCCTCGTCCGGATGCACCGGGATTGAGAAAGGTGTTTTCCCTTAGGCTGAGGGACATGGCGACGGATTCTTCGGTTCGGTCCCTGGCAATCAAGCCGATACCGGAAGCCATGGCTGAGACGGGGCTGGAAAGATCGGGTCGGGCACCGTTCAAAAGGACCGCTCCGCTGGCGGGCTCGCAACCAAAGAGCGCGCGCCCGATCAATTCCTGGCCCGCGCCTCTCAGTCCGACGAGGCCGAGAAGCTCTCCTTGGCGAATGTCGAAGGACACCGGTCCCGCTCCGCGGCAAGCAAGATCCCTGACCGAAACAATGGCAGGTCCTGCGGTCCGTTCGGCCTTTACGAAGAGCTGGTCGGCCTTGCGTCCGACGATCATTCGGATCAACTCATCCGGCGACGTGTCAGAAACTGGTTTTTGCCCGACCAGTTGGCCATCGCGAAGCACGGCAACGCGGTCGGCGATCCTAAAGATCTCGTCCAGCCGGTGCGAGACGTAGATCATCGCAACACCACGTTCCTTGAGCGGGCGGATGGCGGCAAACAGCTTTTCGACTTCATCGGCGGGCAGGCTTGCCGTCGGCTCGTCGAGAACGAGAACGTCTGCCTCGACGGCGAGAGCACGCGCGATCGCCACGAGGGACTTTTCGGTTCGGGTCAGTTCTTGAATCCGTGTCGACGGATCGAAATCGCAGCCTACAAGCTTCAGGGCCTCCGCCGTACGGCGTTCGGTCGCGCGCCAGTCGATCAGCCGGCCGCGCAGCGAATAGCCCTGTGCGAGACCGACATTTTCGCCAACCGTCATCCATTCGATCAGTCCGAGATCCTGATGAATGAAGGCGATCGGCTGGCGCTGGTTTGGCCGCGGCGGGCGGTGATGATATGGTTTGCCGCGAAACAGAATTTGCCCGCCATCCGGTCTGTAGATGCCCGCCAGCGTCTTGATGAGGGTCGACTTTCCCGCGCCGTTCTCACCAAGGAGAGCCAGAATTTCTCCCGGTTTCAGATCCAGCGAGACATTCGACAATGCGCGCGTTCCACCAAATTCTTTGGTGATGTCGCAAAATTCGAGCAGCTTTCCGTCGTCCATCCTGCTCCTCCCAAAGTTCAGGTGAGAAGAGGCTATGTTATCGATAACATTCCGTCAAGAGCCTCGTCGTCGTCATCGCGGATTCCGGGCTGTTGATGGCTCCGAGCCACCCTATTCAGGTAGCTAAGTCACGCTCGGCTAAGTGGTGCGCAGATAAGAACGGAATTATTTAATACTTAAAATACATTTGCGAAGCGGCACCGCATTTACATTATTTAACTTCTTTCTAGCTTTCATTATCTGAATATTCATGCAACGAAAGGAAGCGACGCTTCAGTAGCAGGATTCAGGGCGCTCAAGGAATGTTCATCAAACTCAATAGAATCAGCAATATGCGCCCAAGAAGTGGGGCTTCATGCGCAACCGGTGGACGCAGGCATCATCGAGCATATCGCTTATTTTAAGTAGTAAAATGCGCATTTTGGATAGTGTTTCTACGGGGGACGCAGTCGCGTTGAGGTTTGTCAAGTATTAGCAGGTAATAATACGATCTACGTCTGCTTTCTTGGGATTTGGGTGGCCCCTTGAGAGCGTCTCCGGATCGCTCATTTGGGGAAAATAATGAGGTACGTCACTCATTCCGTTTTCAAGATCGTTGATGCCGATGCCGACGAGATGACGGAACATTATGCAAGAACCTTGTCGCCCGCGACGGTCGAGCCGCTTCGCCGAGGCTCGCTGATCTCGGTGGAAGACCGGCATTACGCCGTTGGGCGCTTTAGCGTCTGGAATGGAAAGTGCCATTCCGGGATGAGGGTCACCCTTCCGAGCGGGCCTGACGCGTACGCTCTTTACCTGCCATCCTCCGGCGTGATGGCAATCGACTCGGGTCGAAAGCAGCTCGTGTCGGAGCCGGCGGCAGGCCTCTTGGGTGATATGTCGCGCTTCGACCAGCTGGTCCTTCACGAAGACCGCAGTCATATCGGCATCGCGTTCGAAAAATCCGCAATGATCCGTCAACTGAGTGAACTGCTTGATGCGCCGGTCGACGGCGACATCGATTTCGCTAACACCGTCGATTTGGCGACCGTAAAAGGATCGCGGATAACCACACTCGGAAATCTTATCTGGAACTGCCTGGATGTCGAAGATGAGCATCAGTCCTCGTCGACGTTCGTCGAGCGCCTGTTGCAGGCGATGATGATCACGCTTTTGGAAACTGTCCCGAATAACTATTCCGCACGGCTGGCAAAACAGACGTCCCCTGCAATACCAAAGCGCTTGAAGAGAGCGATCGAATATATGCATGCCAATGTTTCGTCTCCGATGAGTATCGCCGATATCGCCGAGGCGGCCGGCACAAGCGTGCGGGCCTTGCAGGCGGCTTTTCAGCAGTTCAAGGATACGACGCCTTTAAACTATCTGCGGATAATCCGCCTGGAAGGCGTGCGCAAAGCGCTGACGGATCCGGCCACCTCTCTCTCGGTTGCCGAAGTCGCGCGGAGCTGGGGATTCTCCCATATGGGACGTTTCGCAGCGCTCTATCAGCATTCCTTCGGCGAAATGCCGTCCAACGCAGCGAAACTGCGCCGAGGCGAGGGCAAGTAAACGCATTCGCCTGCAGCGCCGTTTTGACAGCAATCGAAGCCATGGCGGCGCTACGGTCGTCGATCGGCTGAGCCTGTGGATATCGACTGACATCCGGCGTGTCGGCCGACGCGGTATATTCGCATAACGCAACTATTATCCCGAATACGCAGGAAAACAGAACGTACGTTCATCGCACGACGCTAACGCATTGAAGTTTGCAATTTGACACGGCAGTCATGGTGGTGGGACTTGCGAGCATGATGCGAGTAGGTTCCGGAGCAGCCCCCCGCCCATCGGCTCCCCAGGTTCGATGGGCGGTCTTTTTGTCCATTCAGACTTTCGATTGAGCAAGGTTCGCCGGGATGGAGTCAACAATTTCAACATTGTTGGCGGTAAAGCGGGAACTCGAAAGGTCGGCTCGTGCGACCCGTCATGTTCCCACGAAGATTGCTAGGTCGTTGAGCGCGGGGCATGTCTGCCAGCGAGGCACTGTCTGCCAGAAAGAGAGAAACGTGCATAATAAGGGGCCAAACCAAAAGGATCCGAGTCCGATTGACGTCGAGGTCGGAAAACGCATCCGGATGCGACGCCGCATATTGGGCATGAGTCAAACGACGCTCGCCGAAGGGCTGAATGTGACGTTCCAGCAAGTCCAGAAATATGAAAAAGGCAAAAACCGGGTCGGTGCCAGCCGGCTGCAAAGCGTCGCAGATTGTCTCGACGTGCCGGTTTCGTTTTTCTTCGAGGGCGTCTCTGAGCTGTCGGAAAGTGCTGGAGAAGAAATTTTTACCTCCGGCAGTGACTTAGCGGGATTCCTGGCTTCAGGGGAGGGCATCGAGCTAAACCGCGCCTTCGCCAAGATCAAGGACGCAAGGACGCGGCTTAAGGTCCTAAGTCTGGTTAAATCGCTGGTCGGTCCCTATAGCTGATGGTGCATGTCCTGATGCCGCAGCAAGGCATCAGGAGGCTTGGCACCGTCGAAACACAATCAGCTGGTAATGGCGTTGAGCATTTCCTCGCCGGTGATGATCCTTTCGACCTGGGCGATTGTCGTCAGTTTTGGATCTATGTCGTCTGCGACAACCCTTCCGCCACGCATCACGATAATACGGTCGACCACCTGAAACACGTGGTGGATATTGTGGGCGATGAAGATGCAGGAATGGCCCGTATCACGCGCTTCGCGAACGAAACGGAGAACCCCCTGCGTTTCGGCAACGCCCAGATTGTTGGTAGGCTCATCCAGGATGATCAGATCGCTATCAAACTGCATGGCGCGGGCGATTGCGACTGCTTGGCGTTCGCCTCCGGATAGCGCGGAGATTGCGGTGTCCGGCGGAATATCCTTCGTAATCCCGACCCGCTTCAACAAGTCTCGAGCGGACGCATTCATTGCGGATTGGTCCAGTCGGCCAAAAAAGCGGCTTCCCTTGATGGGCTCCCGCCCAAGAAAGAGATTTCGGGCGATCGATAGCTGCGGAACGAGAGCGGAATCTTGAAAAATCGTTTCGATTCCATGCGCAATCGCCTCGGCTGTGTTTTTGAGTTCGACCTTTTTCCCTTTGATTATGATTTCCCCGCTTGTCAGCGGTACAGCGCCGGATAAAACCTTGATCAGGGTTGATTTTCCCGCGCCATTGTCGCCCAGTAAGCCCACCACTTCGTGCGTTTTGACGGAAAGGCTGACGTCGCGAAGCGCATGGATGCGGCCGTAGAACTTGTTGATTTTCTCCATCCGAACGAGGTCTTCGGCCATCGTCTACACTCCCGCGCTGTGTCGGCGTTCAAGCCAGGAATGAAGCGCCATCATGCCCAGGATGATTGCTCCGATGAAGATATTATAGGCAAGCCCGGGCACCCCCACCATCACGATGCCGTTTCGCATGATGCGCAGAATGAAGATGCCAAGCACTGTTCCGATGATGGTCCCCCGTCCGCCCGTCAGCACCGTTCCGCCGATGACGACCATTGCGATCACCTCAAGCTCATAACCCGTTCCGCTATTTGGATTTGCCGCCGACGTGCGGATCGAGCTGATCACCCCTGCAAGCGAGGCCATGGCCGAAGACGTCATGAACAAATAGATCTTGGTTCGGCTGACATTGACGCCGCGGGCACGGGCCGCATTCGGATTGCCGCCGGACGCCTGTATCCAATTGCCGATTTTGGTCTGAGTGAGTACAAAGTGGGCGGCGAATGCCGCTAGCGCGAACCACAGCACCGACATGTACATGCGGAAGCTGCCGATGAAGAAGCTGCCAGCTAAGAGGTTGGCAAACCAGTTGTTTCCGGCAGTCCAGGTGTGTTGGGGAAAGCCGTCGGTGACGTAAAGGGCAGTGCCTCGCACCACCAGGAGCATACCGAGCGTCACCAGAAACGACGGAATATTGAGCTTTGTGACGAACCACCCGTTCACAAAGCCAATGGATAGGCTAAGCGCGAGTGTGACGAGGAAGGCGGCGCCAAGCGGCATCAGATTTCCGTTGAACACCGTCCACATCAAAACGGCGGAGAAGCCGAACACCGATCCCACCGACAAATCGAATTCACCCGCGGTCATCAGCAAGGTCATCGCCAACGCGATCAGCCCGAGTTCGACTGTAAACGAGAGCGTGTTGCTGATGTTTGGAAGCGAGAGAAAGTCCGAGTTGAAGGACCAGAAAACCACAAGCTCAAGGACCAGCAGGACGAGCGGGCCGAATTCGGGTTTCGAAACGAAGCGTTGAACAAAAGATTGTTGCATGGGCGCTCACCGATTGGGATGGCCACCCGGTTTGAACCGGGTGGCACAGCCAGTGCGACTTTCGACGACGTTATTTGCCTGAGAGAATTTTGTCGTAGATCTCGGCTTTGTCCTTTTCATAAAGAGCGCCGGTAATGATGTTAAAGCCGGGCGGGATCTTGCTGGCGGCCATGGCTGCGATTGATAGAGCCATGTAGCTGGTTGCTTGCGGGTCCTGCCATTGAGCGGCATTCACGTAACCCGTCAGGACTTCCTGCGTTGTATCGGGCGAGTTGCCCCACCCGACGACGGGAATTTCGCCCGGCTTTACGCCGACCTGATCAAATACGCGCTTGATGCTTCCGGTGACGAGGTCGCCAAGTCCGATGATCGCCTTGATCTTCGAGCGATTGGCGGTGAGGTAGTCCGACATGCGGGTAATGATTTCAGCCTGGTCCAATGTGGAGTCTGTAATTTCCCAGGTGATATTCAGTGGTTTGAAGACGCTGGCTATTCCCTCTTCTTCCTGCACGCCATAGGTCGCACCGGGAACTTCCACCGGCATCCAGACGAAATCACCGGATTTTACTAGCTTCTTGTCGACAAGATATTGCGCCCAGTTATGGCCGAAGCTCTTGTTGTCGCCTCCGACATAGGCATTGAAGCTCGCTTGGGGATCAGGCGTGTTGAAGTTGATGATCGGGATCTTGGCAGCGTTGGCTTCTTTGACGACTTGGACGAGGCTGCCCGGATCCGGGCTGGTGGTCACAATGCCAGCAGCTCCTGCCGAAATTGCAGCCCTCACGGCCTCCTGTTGCGCCGGAACATCACCGTTGTGGAACGATGTGTTGACCTTGTTGCCAGTGTCTTCGGCCCAGAGCTTGGCCCCGGCTAGAAAATAAGTCCACACAGGATCCGCCGGAGAGCCGTGCGATATCCAATAATAGGTTTTGCCCTGCGCATAGGCTGTCGAAATGAAACCCGCTCCTGCGGCAATGAAGATCGCCGCGAGTAAGGTAATAGCTTTCCTTAGCATGTGAAAACTCCTCCCTTGGTCCGGTTGGTTGACCGGTCGGCTTGATTTGCTGACCTCCTCAGTCAACATCAAAATGCTTCGCATCCTGCGTTCATTTTGATACTTAAAAGCCAGCCGGAGGTAGCGGGAGATGTCAAGTGAATCCGGTCGCGAATCCGAGCCGGCGGAGCAGAATACAAAGTCGGGAATGAACTAAGCCATTACTTTGGAAGTAATCGGCCATGGTGATGCGCAATTGTCGAGCGGAAGGGGAGGAGCTGATCGCCATGAGAGCGAGCCGACGATTGTTACCGACGGTGCGCTGGAAACCACGATGTCATATCATTATGTCGGCGTAGTATCTAAGCTTGTCTTGTGTCGTTCAGGATTCGATCAAGTTCGGTTGTTCGGGACTTGGACAGTTCCACCTTTTGAGCAAACTGTGGCCAGCGGCCTATCGCCGTTCGAACCTGCTCAATGATATCCTTCGCGTCTCGATCGGGGATCGACGCTCCCCTGGAAATGGTTAGCAGGTGTTGCATACCTGGGTTTCTCCCTTCACCCGCGACATCCGCGCTGTGTTCTCCTCCGGGTCCTGAAGAGAAGGTAAGATCGTAAGCAGGAGAGAGTGCCCATCTTCCGTCTGCTTTCATCAGGAAGGCGTGGTTCTTAGCGTGGTCGTCGCGGTTCCGAGCATAGACGTTGAAGACCATGTTTCGAAACATCCGCAGCACTTCGGAACTGTCGCGCGTCATCATAAACGTCAGCTTATGAAGCTGTTCGTAGCTCAACGAAGCCTCGCGATGGCTGGCGTTTAAGACGCCACTGGCGGTATGCATGTGCAATCGGCCGACAGGTGTGCGGTCGAAGCGTTTCGTGGCGAAGAGACGATTGCCCTTTTTAGTGTCGAATATCCGCGTGTCGGTCATCTCCAATCCCGCGGTCTCGGCCATCAAAGCATAGGCTTTTTCCTCGGCGCCAACTTCGACCGGGTCGGCAGCGCTGCGTGCCTTTACCATCCATCGTTCGAAACCAGGTTCCATGTCCTGCCCATAGTCCAGAACGAACGTATTCTCGGCCTGATTGAACCCTATCATGATTTTTGGGCGAGCACCCGCGGAGCCACCCTGCGCGCCCTGCAGAGTGTCGATATCGGCAACATCCATCTCAGCTTGGACAAGATTGACCTGGTCGACGAACCAGTCCAAATCGATGTCTTCGGCGAGCCTCCTTTCGCCGTCGGATAGTTCGGGAATGTATGCCAATGCTCCCATTCCGGTCTTTCCAACCGCAGAGAGGCGATCCAGAGGGGTCAGCAGGTGATAATCGATGCCGGCCTTTTGAAGACGGCGATCAAGCAGAAGCCGGCCCCATCCGTCAGGCAGACTGTCGTTAAATAGTCCATGCAGTCCGTCAAACGGATCGCGCGGTGCTGCGATTAAGCCCGGATTTGTTTTCACGTTGAAGGGGGACACCGGCAAAGGTGCAGCGAGAAATTCTGCCGCGTACTCAAAATATGCCCGGCGTTCGGGGCTACTCCATGCGAGGGTCCCCAGAGTCCTCTGGCTTCCCTCCAGGTCGAGGATGACGCTCAATTTTCGGATGGGCTTGAACTTCATTTCCGACGCACCCTCTGCCTAACAGGACGGTCGATAATATCGTCGATTGTCTTTGGCGGCCGAGGCGGAAACAATTGCTCGAATTCGGCTTCGCACTCAAGGATAAACGCAACCTTCATAAGGGCTTCGAGCGAAATCTTTCCCGTTTCCTCGAACAACCTGAGAGACCCATACGAGATACCCGCCCGTGCGGCCAGGTCCCTTTGGGTGAGACCGACATCAATCCGTCGTCGCTTGACTCTTTCTGAGAGTCCCCTGATCACTTCCGAGGGGGATCTCATGTTAAATGCGAACATTTTAGCAGTTATCGTCCATTAGGAACATAAATGCCAATATAATAGCAATTAAGTTGAACTTCAACGACGCAAAATCGATTACGCGAATATGTCCGCTGGATAAACAAGTTCGCTGGAATAAAGCCGATCCAAGTTTACATGGGCCCGGCACGAGGCCGGGCCGGCACAAAGGCGATTAGCGGCAGATCCGCTCTTCCGTGACAACCCTGTGCCCATGGTGCCATTCCTTTACCACCTTGGTAAAGCAGTGCCGATGGTGGTGGCGATAGTACCAGTCGTCGCGCTCTTGGTAGTGAGGGCGATGATGGTAGTAGGGACCGTCCCCCGTTGTAATTTCTACCGAAGCGGCTTGGGATGGAAGGCTTGTGGCTGCAAGCGAAGCAAGGGCGATTGCAGACGCGATGAACAACTGACGCATGAGTTTCCTCCGGTTACATCTTACTATCCGACAACGTCGCTTTGTGACGTTGGTTCAAAGATAGTCCCGGCGGCGTGAACGAAAGCTGACGATTACGTTAATCTGAGCTTCATCATGCGTATTGGAAGACATTCGCCGATCGGCGACTTCCGACCGGCGCGGCGAAAGAGGGCTTTGCGATCAACCGCCCTTCACGGCGCCCGCGGTCAGGCCGGCAACGATCTGTTTCTGGGCAAATATCGTCAGAACGAGCACCGGCAGCGTCACGATCAGTGCCGCGGCTGCAAGCGGCCCCCAGCTCACCTGCTCGAATGATAGCATGTTGTAGACGGCAACCGGCAAGGTGCGTGTCTCGCGGCTGGCGAGCACGATGCCGAAGACGAAATTGTTCCATGAGAAGATGACCGAGAGGATGAAGGCGACGACGATCCCCGGCTTGGCGATCGGCAGGGCCACCAGTCGGAAGATCTGCCACGGCGTTGCGCCGTCGATAGCGGCCGCTTCCTCCAGCTCCATCGGTGTCGTCTCGAAATAGCCGATCATGATCCAGACGACGATCGGGACCGTCACGACCAGATGTATGATGATCTGCGGCCAAAGCGTTCCCAAAAGGTTCAGCCATTGGAAGAGCAAAAACAGCGGAATGAGGAAGGAAAGGCCGGGCGTCATTCGCGCAATCATGATGACGATCGCCGATTTCTCCGCCTTCAGCCGTGCGATGCCGTAGCCGGCGGGAACGCCGATCAGCAGCGCGAGCAATGTCGCGGATCCGGTCACCAGAATCGAGTTCCAGAAATAGAGTAAGAAGTTGTTTTCCTCGAAAACCTTGAGGTAGTTCGACCAGGCGAAGCGCTCGGGAATGAAGATCGGCGGATAGGCGCCGTTATCGATTTCGTATTTCAACGAGAGCGAGATCATCCACAGGAAGAATAGGACCACCGGCGAAATCATCACCAGCGCCACGAAGAGAAGACCGATCCGGTCGAGGGTCTTGCGTTTCATCGAAGTGTCTACCTATCCGACCAGTTCGCGCGCTGTCTCGCCATCAAGAGGACGAAGGAGAGCATGACGATGAGGATGAAGAAGATGACCGCCATGGCTGAGCCGTAGCCGATGTCGTAGTAGGAGAAGGCGGTGTTGTAGAGATAGATGTTGATCGTCTCGGAGGCCGTGCCCGGTCCGCCCTGCGTCATCGCATAGATGATGTCGAAGCTCTTGATCGCATCGATGCTGCGAATAATCACGGCGATCATCAGGAAGGGCGCGATCATCGGCAGGGTAAGGTAACGGAACTTCTGCCATGCATTGGCGCCGTCGATCTCGGCGCTTTCATAGGGTTCGCGCGGAACGGCGGCGAGGCCGCCGAGCACGATCAGCATGACGAGCGGTGTCCATTGCCAGGTCTCCACCACGACCAGCGACGGGATGACGCTGAATTGATTGTAGATCCATTCCTGCGGACCAATGCCTATGAAGGACAAAAGATAGTTGAGCACTCCGAGCTGCGGATGAAACATCATGGTCCAGACCAGCGCGATGGCGACGGGTGTCGCCATCATCGGCATGACGAAAATGCCGCGCAGAAAGCCGCGGAAGGGGAATTGCGCATCGAAGATCAGGGCGGCGAGTGTGCCCAGGAAAACCGGCGCGACGACCGAGAGACCTGTATAGAGAACCGTGTGCCACAGCGCCTCCCAGAACCGGGCGTCGATCGCCAGGCGAAGGTAGTTGGCAAAGCCCGCAAAGGTTTGGGATTGCCCAAGCGTCCAGCTATTCACGCTCATCCATAGGGTAAAGACCCATGGAAAAACGATGACCGCGGCAATGACCACCAGGGCCGGAATGACGAAGGGCCAATAGTTGGGAGCAAGCCGATTTGTCGGCTTGCTCTTCTCCTTGACGCTGCTCGCCGTGGTATCTTCGATGCGCACGGACACCATCACCCCTCGCTTCGGGCCAGCACCGGCTCGAACTGCGCAGTTGCGTTCTTTAGCTCGCTCGCGGGATCCGCACCGCCGATCATGTTGGTAAGCGCCACGCCGTAGATGTCACGGAACTCGGTGACTGGGATGATAACCGGCAGGCCGAGTGCGGAGACTTTGCCGGAGCCGACCACGGCATCGAGCCAGGCCCCAGGCATCTTGACGCCTTCACGGACCTTCTGATCCTCGAGGACGGATTGGCGGAAAGGCACTCCGGCGCCTGCCTGTAGCAGCCGCGCACCCATGTCATGCGAGATCACCCATTGGCAGAAGAGATAGGCGGCTTCCTTCTTTTGGCTCGCCGCCGTCACGCCGATACCGTCGCCAAAGGTGGCGGCCGCTTGTGCAGCAGGCCCCTTGGGAATGACGCTATAGCCGACCTGGCCGACAACGCGGGATTTTTCCGGATTTTCGATCGGCGGCGCAAAGCCGACGCCGTCGAGCCACATGCCGATCTTGCCCTGCAGGAACGCGGATTGGGACTCGGCCCAGTTGAAGCCGGAAACGCCCGGAGGTGCCGCCTTGGTCATCAGGCGCTGATAGAGCTTGGCAGCCTCGATAGCTTCGGGCGAGGTGGTGCGCAATTTGCCGTCGGGGGAAAGCGGCGTCATGCCGTAGCCGAGCATGAGGGCTGTCCAGACCGGCGTGTTGGCATTCTTGAGACCGCGGGCGACGAAGCCGTAGGTATTGGTCGATTTATCCGTGAGCGCTTCGGCGGTATTGGCCATGTCGTCAAAGGTTTGCGGATAGGTGAGCCCCTTCTTTTCGAAGAGCGCCTTGTTCCAATAGACGATCCAGTAATCCACCGAGAAGGGCAGGGAGCGCAGGACGCCATTGGAATCCTTGGCGAACTTCAAGCCTGCCTCGGCAAAATCGCTTTCGACCAGCGATGGGTCCGTCAGGGACGGATCCTTCAGGAAACCGCTGATGTCGGCGAGCCAGCCGCCCTTTTCGAACTGCCGCTTCTGCACGTGATAGCTGAGGTGCACGACGTCAAAGCTCGGCTTTCCGGAGCTGAGCTCAATCGTCGTCTTCTGGCGCTGCTGCTGCTCGGGCGTCGCTTCAGCATTCACCTTGATGCCGGTCAGCGCCTCGAACTCGCTGAGATATTTTAGGATGGTTTCGCTGCGCGGGCTTTTGACCAGGTTGACTTCCAGCGTGGTTCCCGAAAACCGCTTCCAGTCCACCGATGCCGATGCCGTGCGCATGCCGAGCATGCTTGCCGCGCCCAAAGCCGCCGTGCCCGCCATGAAGCGACGGCGTGTGGGATTGATGAATGACGATGACATGATGTTCCTCCTCCTTTGGCCGAAATCTCCTCATTTGCGGCCTGTTTCATTCAAATCTTCAATGCACGATCCCTTGCTCCGTTGATGTGCGAAACGAGAGATGCGACGGCATCCTCCGCGGATCGTCTTTCGATCGCCTCCAGCACCTGCAGGTGCTCGTTCATGACCGGCCCGACATGGCCGTTGATCCGGAAACGATCCTGACTGATCAGGCGCATCTTGATCGAATTGACGCGATAGGCGTTCGAAATGATCGTGTTACCGAGCGCGTCGATGAAGGCATCGTGCATGCCCCAGTCCACCGATTGCGCATGGACCTCAAGCTCCTGCGAGGCATCGCCAGACTGGATGGCGGAGGCGATATCCCGATGCTGTTTCAAGAGTTTGGCAATCGTTTCGTCGGAAGCCGTATGGGTGAAGAGTGCAACCGCTTCCTTTTCCAGAAAGATGCGTAGCTGAAACGCCTCGCGGATCAGGTTGAGATCGATATGGGCAATCTGGAGACCGCGTTGCGGCACCGTCTTGATCAAGCCTTCGGCTTCCAGCCGCGGGATCAGCTCACGGATGGCGCCAAGCGGTAAACCTGTGAGTTCCACGAGCCTGCGCTGCGAGACGAATTCGCCCGGCCGCACATCGCGAGCAAGCAGATGGTGGGTAAAGCTAGCATAGGCTTTTTCCCGTAAGGTCGGCTGCTCGTTCACGCCGTCCATTCGTCCCTTTCTCCCTCTCCGGTCCGCTTAAGCCGCCTTGGATCTGAAAAGCGCATTGAACGCGCCGGCAAGATGTTCCTGTCCTTCGTCGGATATTGAAACGAGCGGCGGGCGAACAGCAAGCCAGATTTCATCCCCGGAGAGTTGTGCTACCATAACTTTGACGGCCGCAGTCACCGGAAATTTCAGCAGCTCCGGAACAAAATCCACGACGCGCGGATCATCCTTTCCCTCTTCAGCCATCAGCCGGATTTCGCGGGGCACGAAATTTGCCATCCCGGAAATCGCCCCCTGGCCGCCCAACCGAACGCCCCTGGCGAGGTGCCGTTCGTCGCCGATCAGGATGATGAGATCGCCATGCGCATTCAATAGCGACTCCGTGAACGGCCAATCACCGGAGGAGTCCTTGACGCCAACGACAATATCGGGAAAGGCGCTGCGCAGCCTGCCTATTAGCGCCACCGAGAGCGGCACCATGGTAATGGAAGGAATGTTGTAGACGATGATGTCGCGCGCTATATCGCCTAAGCGCGCGAATACGGCCGAGAACCAGCGAAACAATCCCTCGTCGGTGACATTTTTGAAATAGAAAGGTGGCGCTAGCAGAATATTGCGTACGCCTTTCGTCAGCGCAAATGATGCTTGCGCGGCGGCATTTTCGACCGAATCCGCCATGACGCCCACGATAATCTGGTTCGGAGCAATCCCCACATCCAGGAAAGCGTCGAGCACTTCTTCGCGCTCCTGCGTCCCGATGGAGGAGCCCTCGCCGGTGGTGCCGAACAGCGTGACGCTCGAGCATCCCGATGCAAGGCTCGTCTCGGCCTGCTTGATCATGGGGCCGATCGCGATATCGCCGTTGGTATCGAAAGGCGTCGTGAGTGCGACTGACAGACCGAATTTGCGAGACAAGTTCCATTCCTCCAGGTGTGCTGTCAGTACATACAGACTAACATGTTAGTTGTATAGTCAGAATCGCGCGAGCCATATTGGCTCACGAAAAAATCTGTGATGACTGGTGAGAAAACGCGGAATCCGGCAGGCACCGCTGAGCTTGAGATCAGCTCTCGCTAGCCGATGGCGCAGGGTCGGTTTTCGCATCATCTCCCAGGATGAGGCTGGCCGCTCCGATCAGGCCTGCGTGACGCCCGAGTTGCGCGGGGACGATCGGCACGTCGCGATAGGCCGGCATGGCGCGATCGTGAACCGTCGCCGCAATGGTGTCGTGCAGGAGATCGAAACCGTGAGATATCCCGCCGCCCATCACCAGAATGTCGGGGGAGTAGAGATGGAGCAGATTGGTGAAACCGATCCCCAGCCAGCGAGCCTCCGCACTCAGCAGTTCCAGCGCAAGTGCGTCGCCATTTCGCGCGGCGTCAACAACGTGGCGCCCGGTCACTTCAGCATCGGCCGATAGCTTGCGCAGCATCGAGCCGTCGGATTGCCGGGTCCGCGCCGTTGCCCGCCTGCCAAGGGCCGTCCCCGAGGCTACGGCTTCAAAACAACCGATCGCACCGCAAAAGCACCGCTCCCCTTCGCTGGTGATCGTCATGTGGCCGATTTCCCCCGCCAGGCCGCGCCTGCCATGCAAGGTTCGCCCATCAACGATCACGCCGCCGCCGATGCCGGTCGACACGGTGACGAAGACCATCGAACGCGCGCCGCGTCCGGCGCCGTACCGCCATTCGCCAAGTGCGGCCGCGTTCGCATCATTTTCAAGCCGGACCGGCAGTTGAAACCGGCTAGAGAGAATGTCTGCTAGTGGAACCTCGTACCACCCAGCGAGCGTCGGCGGAGCAATGACGATGCCGGCTTCCGGATCGAGAGGGCCGGGGGCGCCGATCCCGATCCCAACGGGAAGGAGATCAGGCGTTTCCGCCAGCGCCGTGGCTGCCAGTAGCTCGATCTGCTGGATGACCGCGGCCGGTCCCCCCGCCGCATGCGTCGGCACGGCGGAGAACGACAGGAGGCTCCCCTGACTATCCACCAGCGCAGCGCGAAGCTCCGTTCCACCGAGATCAAATGCAAGGGCAACCTTTTTCACGAAACGCGGTTCTCCAATCCATGGAGCCAAGCCATCCGGTCGCCCAGGTTCTTGTCACCGAAGGCCAGCGATCCGAGGACGACCGTTTGTGCTCCGGCCGCCCGCAGGAGCGGCACGGTCTGTTCGCGAATACCGCCATCGGCCGCCAAGATCACCTGATCCTCCCGGCCGGACTGTTTCAGCAGTGAGCGCGCCTCGACCAGCCGATCGCAGGCCTTCTCGGAAA
Source organism: Rhizobium sp. CB3171 (assembly GCF_029714265.1). Taxonomy (NCBI): domain Bacteria; kingdom Pseudomonadati; phylum Pseudomonadota; class Alphaproteobacteria; order Hyphomicrobiales; family Rhizobiaceae; genus Rhizobium; species Rhizobium sp. CB3171. The sequence goes on from NZ_CP121653.1 coordinate 823,512, forward strand.
GGCTTTGGCCTTTGACGCCAATCGATGTGCCAAGCAGGGTCACGAAGGCGACATGGTCGATGAACGGCCGGATCGCTGAAACGGGGGTCTCCAATCGCAGGACGACGCCGGCCTCGGCGCCCAGTTTCTTTGCCAGCGCAATGGCGCGTGACCCCGCTTCGCCGTTTTCGGCGTGAACGCTGATAAGATCCGCACCCGCTTCGATGAACTGACGCGTCTGCTCTTCGACGATCTCGGCCTCGACCATAAGATGAACATGGATCGGCCTGGCGGTTGCCTTTGTGATGCGGGCGACGAAATCCGGAAAGAACAGCAATCCCGGCGTAAAGCGCGCATCGGCGACGTCGATGTGATGCAGGTCGGCATAGAGTTCAATGCGCCGGAGATCGGCCTCCATGTTGGCAAGGTCGGCCGACCACAGCGAGAATTCGCCCAGTAGCCGGTTGCGGGGGAGCGCTGCTATGGCCGCGGGGCCAGAAAGGGTCTTGAGTGTCATGATGGAAAGAGGCTCCGGATGGTCTTGGATGCGAGGAAGGTAGCGATAGCGTCTTGAACTTCGGCGAAATGCCGAGCCTTGTCGGCCGCCTTGGGGGTGACTTCGACAAAGCTGGCGCCGGGGATGGTATCAGCGAGCGTCCGCGCGCAGGCGAGCGGATGGATCGCGTCCTGTTCGTTGCCGATGACGAGTGTAGGAACTGTGAGAGCAGTGATCTCTGTCTGCGTTATCCCCGTGCCGTCAGCCGCGATGTCGGCCAGCACGGATGCGAAAGCGACCGCATTCGGCCGGTCGAAATAGCCGAGCAGGGAGGCAAAATTATCGGGCGCGTTCGCGCGTATGCGCATGCCGATCTCCGAACCGGCGAAGCGCTCCCTAGCTTCTGCGACCGGATACGAGCGGAGCAAGGCCGCGACGGTGCGGACCGGCTCCAGATTGGCAGGCGCCGCGCTAAAGGTCCAGGCGGGGCGAACAAGAACGAGGGCCGCGACGCGATCCGGATAGTGGTGAGCGAGGTGGAGGGCAATTGCCGCCCCCATGGAAATGCCGCCGGCGACAAAGCGTTCGAACCCGCGATCTGTCGCCGCGGCCAGCACATCCTCGGCAAACATTCGTAGTGAAAAAGGCCTGATGTCGCCGAGCGACGACGAACCATGTCCGCGACATTCGACGGTGATGCGCCGCGCCTTTCCGATTGGAAAGGTTTGCGCAACCTGTGCCTCATCGCCGCCCAAGCCATGCTGAAAGAGGACCGGGAGCCCTTGTCCGCTATCGAAAACGGCCAAGCTGGCTTCACCATGCGTGAACGCCGCGCTTTCGTCCATCAAACCAATTCCTTGAGAAAGGCTGCGACGTGAGGCGCTTCCGCTGCCGAAAGTCCATGCGTGACGAGGGGACCATGGAAGCCGACGGCTTTCAGCCGCGCGATAAAATCGGGAAAATCCACGATACCCTGGCCGGCCGTGGCAAAACGTCCGTCGGCATAACGATCCTTGGCATGTGCCATGGCGATGTGTCCGGCCGCAGTCTCGACCGCGCGCTCGACAATGGCGCGTGCTTCCGATGGCGCGGCGCTTTCGAAAAGATTGGCCGGGTCGAGGACGATACGCAGCCTTTCAGATCCCATCTCGGCAATCAGTCGCTTGGCGTCCGCCGCCGAGGTTACGATGTTCGCCTGCTCGGGTTCGATGCCGAGATCGACGCCATGGTCTTCCGCCAGCGCCAGCGCCTTCGACATCTCCGCAGCCATGTCGGCCCAGGCCGTGGGATCGCGGTTTTCTGGATGGTGCGCCCACTGGTCGCTCGGATGGCGCGTGCCGGTACAGAGCGTGACGAGCGGGATCGAAAGGGCTGCCGCCGTCTTGATGATGACGGCGAGCTGGCTGAGGCCTTTCTGCCGTATCGATATGTCAGGATGCGCCATGTTGTAGGTTCCCGACAAGGCGGCAAGCGAGACGCCCGCCGTTTCCGAGGCAACGCGGATAGTTGCTACGACCGGCTCGGGAACGGTGTCGGGCATGGAGGGCAGCCCGCAGCAGGCAAGATTGAACTGCGTGGTCGCATAGCCGCTGTCGCGCACTGCGGACAGCACGCTGAGAGCATCGGTTCCGGGAAAGGTCTTGGCGAAGATCCCGACCTGCATCAGACGGCTCCCGTCACGGCCGCAAGCTTGACGCGCTCGCCAGTCTCCACCGACCGCGCGATCGCCACCATCGCGCGGATGGAGGCGATACCGTCCTCGACATTGGCGCCTCGCATCGGTGCGCCATTTAGGGCGGTATCGGCGAGACCTTCGAGCTGCCGGCGGAAGAAGTGACCGTCCGCACCAAGCGGTTTCCTGCTCGTTGCGTCTTTCTCATGAAAGATCTCGACTTCGCTGGAGCGGAAGTACCAGGGATTGAAGGTCTTTGCGAGGACTGAGCCGTTTTCGCCATAAAGCTGGAAACCCTCGTGCCAATCCATCCGAACGGCAACCGTGAGGTCCAGATGGCCGAGGGCGCCATTGGCGAATTCGGTTTCCACGAACCAGCAATAGGCGCCGGCGCGTTCCAGCAGGCGCGCGCGCACGGCGACGATATCGCCGCAGAAGAAGCGGGCGGTGTCGACCAGATGCGAACCATGCGCCAGCATGAAATATTGCCTGAGATCGGCTTTCGGATTGCCGGCCGGTTTGCGCGCAAGCTTGCTGGTGATGGGAAGCGGCTGCACGGCATCGGTGTTGGTGTAGCGGTGGGTTGAATCGCAATACCATGCCTTCAGTGCAAGGATCTGGCCGATATCGTTGTGAACGAAGTCACGCGCGGCCTGAAGCGCCGGATCAAAACGCTTCATGTGCGCGACCTGCAGGATCTTGCCTGAGCGTTTGACGGCGTCGGCAAGCTCCTCGCCTTCCTCGACCGAGACGCCGATCGGCTTTTCGCACAGTACGTGTTTGCCGGCTTCGAGCGCCTTTATGGACATCGGCACATGATAGGCGTCCGAGGTGGCGACGATGACCGCCTCCAAATCGGGGTCGGCCAGCATGGCGTCGTAGTCGCTGAATATTTTCCGCGGCTCATAGGTGGCGCCCATGCGCGCGAGCAGATCGGGTGCTGCGTCACAGATCGCGTAGAGATCGGCATTCCTGGCCTTCACACAGGATTCCAGATGCGCGAACTGCGCGATCGGCCCGCAGCCCAGGACACCGACGCGAAGACGGCGATTTTCCTTCTCGATCATGGTCTTTTCCTTAAATGCCGTGGGTGCGCATCGTCTCGCGGTTGGCCTTTATGGCTGCGGCCGGATTGGCCGCTGCCGTCTCGGATTCCTCTTCCAGCACCAGCCACCCGTTGAAGTGCGGTGCCTGTGAAACGAGATCGATCACCGCCGGCGTATCGAGAACGCCCTTGCCCAGCATCGCCCATCGGTCATGCGCGTCGACATCCTTGAGGTGCAGATAGCGTATGCGATCCCGGTAGGTGCGCATCGTGTCCAGGATATCGTCATGTCCACGCAGAATGTGGCCAGTATCCGGAACCCAGCCGACCAGTTCGGGATCCAGCCGCGCTAAGATTTGATCGTAATCGGCTCGGTTGAACAACAGGGTATTGTGATGCGAACTCGGATGTACGGCGACCTCGACGCCCGATGCCTTGCCGAGCGCGCCGGCGCGATTGTAGAACTCTGCGGCGATTGCGAACTTGTCCTCCCGCGGCCCCTCCGAGACGATGGTTGCAGAGCCGATCGATATGAGTGCGCCCGGAAACTCTGCGGCGTAGTCGATCCAGCGCTGCGCCGTGGCCAGATCCTTTTCCATCGCATCGGCGACCGTGAAACCGCTTTTGGAGCCGAAGGCGAAGGAGACGAGCTGCAACCCGTTATCCCGCAATGCCCTAGCGAATTCGCTGGGCTTTGTGCCGTAGCGGCCGATCATCGTGTCGGTGATTTCGATGCCCGCATAACCGCCGGCGGAAATCGCGGAGAGCAGGTCGTCCGGCGTGCCTGTCCAGGCTTCACCGAGCATTTCCCATGTGAACGTCTGGCAGCCGACCTTCAAATCCCTAGTCATGTCATCATTCCTTGATTCCGCCTTGCGTCAGGCCTTCGATAATGTGGCGTTGGAAAAAGAGGACCAAAACAATCAGCGGCACGGTGACGACCGCTGAAGCGGCGGCGATGTCTCCCCAGGGCACGTAGTATTGGTTGGTGAAATTGGCGATGCCCACCGGGATCGTCTGGCTGTCACTGTCCGACGTGAATGCCAGTGCGAACAGAAACTCATTCCAGGCGGTGATGAAGGCAAGCAAGCCGGTGGTCACGAGACTTGGAAGCGACATCGGCAGGATGATATGCCAAAGCAGTCCGATCACCCCGACGCCATCCATGCGTGCGGCTTCATCGATTTCGCGCGGGAGCGTTTCGAAATAGCCGAACAAAACCCAGGTCACGAGCGGCAGCCCAAGCGCCAGATAGGTGATGATCAAGGCTCTGTAGGTGTCCAGAAGTCCAAGCTCGGACGCGATCAGGTAGAGCGGTCCGACGAGCGCGATCTGCGGAAACATCGAGACCGACAGGATGACCATGAGAATTCCAAACCGCCCCTTCACATCAAGGCGTGACAGCGCAAAGGCGGCAAGCGAACCGACAATCAGGCAGAGAGCGGTCGTCGAGAGCGATACGATGAGCGAGTTCAGGACGTAATGGTGCAGGCCTTTTTCCACGAAGGCATTGTAATAATGCTCCAGCGTGAATGGAGTCGGGATGAGCGACGGCGTTCCTTCCGTCAGTGCCTTGTCAAGCTGGAACGAGGTGGAGAACTGCCACAGGAACGGACCTGCGGACCAAATGAGAATGAGAAGCGCGCCAACATAGATCATGACGCTTTGAAAGGCGGAGCGGGTGCCGTTCATGTCGTCTTCCTCAGTTGTCTGACGAGGAAGAGGCAGAACACCAGGGCGATCACGCCTTCGGTGATGAACATTGCGGTCGAAACGGCCGAACCGTAACCGAACTGCAGCGTTGAGAAGAGCACCTTGTAGGACAGCGTCGAAAGCGTTTCGGTGGAATCGGCCGGGCCGCCGCCGGTGAGCACATAGACCAGATCGAAAACGCGAAATGCATCCAGCGCCCTGAAAAGACCGGCAATGAGCAGGGTCGGCAGCAGCAGAGGCAGGCGGATATTCCAGAAGATCGTCCAGGCTCCAGCGCCATCCATGCGGGCAGCCTCAATCAACGATTTCGGAACAGTCTGAAGACCGGTCAGCAGGAGCAGCGCCATGAACGGTGTCGTTTTCCAGACATCGGCAAGGATAATCGTCGTCAGTGCCGTTTGCGGCGAACCATACCAGTTCACATTCTGATCGATCAAATCGAGCTGAAGCAGGATGAAATTGATGATGCCGTGCTGGCCGTCGAACAGCCATCCAAACATTTTCGAGGTGACGACCGTTGGCATTGCCCAGGGAACCAGCATCGCCGCGCGGACTATGCCGCGGCCGCTGAAAGTCTCGCAGAGGATCAGCGCCATGGCCAGACCGATCAGGGTCTCCAGCCCGGTCGATGCAGCGGTGAACCAGATCGTATGCCACCACGCATTCCAGAACGGCGGATCCGCCAAGAGTTGCAGATAATTGGCAAAGCCGACGAAATCGTTGTCCTGCGTAATCAGGGAACGGTTGGTGAAGGAAAGATAGACGCCGTTGATGATCGGATAGAAGGAAACCGATGCTAGCGACAGGAAGGCCGGCAACAGCAGGAGCCAGGGCCAGAGGGCGCTCGGAAGCGCCCCCATTGACCTTTGCATCCTGCTGTCGGCGGGGGCCGTCAATGCGGTGGCCATATCAGGCAACGATCTTGTTGATCTGTTCAGCGGCAGCCTTGAGCTCAGCCTGGACGTTGCCGCTGACCAGGGCCTTGGAAATGCTCGATTGCAGCGCCAGTGTCACCTTGGCATATTGCGGCGTGATCGGCCGGGGCGTGGCGCCGGTGAAGACGTTTTGCAGGCTTGCCATGAACGGCTGCTCGGCCTTCAGCTTCGCATTTTCGAAGATTGCGGGGCGTGACGGTGCAAGCCCGAAATTCAGGGCGAGACGGGTCTGGGTTTCCGGAGACGACATCCAGGTCAGGAACTCGATCGCCGCTTCCCGCTTCTTGGAATTGGCGTTGACGCCAAGCTGATAGCCGCCGAGGCACGCAGCACTTTTCCCGCCGGCAAAATGCGGCAACGGCGCAACGGCAACCTTGTCGACGACGTGCGAAGCTTTCGGATCCTGCGCGATCGGATAAACATAGGACCAGTTGCGCATGAACATCGCTTCGCCCGATGTGAAGGGCTGACGGGAAGGCTCTTCATCCCAAGAGAGAACGTTCTGCGGGCTGATCTTAGTCTTGTTGATCGTGTCGTAGAGGAACTGGATCGCCTCGACAGCGGCCTTCTCGCCGATAACAGACGATTTGCCGTCGGCTGCCAGGATGGAGCCGCCGTTCGAGGTGATGACTTCCACGGCATCGCAGATCAGAACCTCGGCCTGCTTGCCTTGCCAGAGATAGCCGAACTTGGCGTCGCCGGCCTTTTGGGCCGCAGCCGCCATGGTTGCCATGTCGTCCCAGGTTTCGGGAACCTTGCCGCCATGCTTTTCCACGAGATCCTTGCGGTAGTAGAACATGCCGGAATCGACGAACCATGGAAGCGCGGTCAGCTTTTCGTTGTAAGTGCAGGCGGCGACCGTTCCGGGGAAATAATCCGCGCGCTTCTCCTTCGGGAAATATTCATCGAGCGGTAGCGCCCAGCCTGCCGCCGCAAAGCCGGCGATCCAGATCACGTCCTGGCTGAAGACATCGGGCGTTCCGTTGCGGCGCGCGAGCTGCTGGATCAGGCCCTGATAGACTTCGGTCGACGAACTTGGCGGCGGAAGTTCGATGAATTTGACCATGATCCGGTCCTGCGACTCGTTATAGGCCTTAACGAGATCGCCGATACCTTCCTTGCCGAAGAAGCTGGCACTGGCAAAGCTGATCTCCGTGCGATCGGCAGCGCGCGCTGTGCGCATTCCAAGACCCGATGCGATGCCGAGGGTAGCCGCACCCGCGGCTCCGAGCAGGAAGTGACGACGGTCAAGCATTGCGGAATCTGCAGCCACATTCGAAGCGGTCGGCGCTTTCTTGAAATCGGTCATGTTTCCCTCCCAGGAAAGACTGGCGTCCTCCAAAAATCTCCGCGCCAGCATTGGCATATGTTCGATAAAAAATTGTCGCGCGTCAAGAAATAAGATGCTTTAAATCACTTTGAAACACGTCGGCCCAGGCCGTCCGTCGAGGAGGCGTTGGTTATCCAATCCGGGGAGGTTTGAGAAATATGGTTGAAAAAACAAAGGGAACGCTTGGCATCGGGATCATCGGCTGCGGCAACATATCGATGACCTATCTGCGTAATGCCTCGCTGTTTGCCGGTATTGAGGTGCACGCCTGTGCCGATATTTCGGCTGATGCGGCGGCTCTGCGCGGAAAGGAGTTCGGTATTCGTAGCGTCAGCGTCGATCAGCTACTTGCAGATCCCGAAGTCGATCTCGTTCTTAACCTGACCGTGCCGGCGGTTCATTTCGAGATCACCATGTCGGCCTTGTCCGCCGGCAAGCACGTCTTCACGGAAAAGCCGCTTGCAACATCGGCTGCCGACGGTCGGATTTTGGTGGCGGAGGCGAAGAGCCGAGCTTTGCTGCTCGGCTCCGCGCCGGATACCTTCCTTGGCGCTGCGGGCCGGCGGGCGCGTCGCCTGATGGAGGAGGGCGCGATAGGGCGCCCCGTCAGCGGCACCGCCTTCATGATGGGACGCGGCATGGAGCACTGGCACCCCAATCCGCAATTCTACTACCAGCCCGGCGGCGGCCCTGTCTTCGATATGGGGCCCTACTACTTGACCATGATGGTGAATTTGCTCGGTCCGGTCGTGCGCGTCATGGCGATGGCGACGAAAGGTCAGGACGAACGTCTCATCACCGCGGAAGGGCCATTCAAGAATACGACGTTCAAGGTCGGTACGCCAACCAACGTTCTGTCGCTGCTCGAATTCCAATCCGGTGCGACCATCAACTTCGGCGCGTCCTGGGATGTGTTCCGCCATTCCAATCACCCAATCGAGCTGCACGGCACCGAAGGCTCGCTGCGGCTGCCGGATCCCGATACATTCGGTGGTACGGTCTCTCTGTCCGAGCGGGGTGCCGAGTGGCGGAATTTCGAAAGTGATGGGGAGCTCTACGGCGAACGAAACTGGCCGTTTGCCGCGCCGGATCGGGCGAACTACCGTATGCTCGGTGTTGCCGACCTAGCGCGTGCACTTGCGGAAAACCGGCCGCCGCGTGCATCGGGGGAACTCGCCCTCCATGTACTCGAAATCATGGAGGCTATTCTTGCTTCGGGCGAGAGCGGTCAGTCGGTCAGCATCAGCGGTGACCTGGCGCGACCGCCGCTTCTTGGGGAGGACGAAGCGCGCAGTTTTCTGGCCTGACCGCTGCACGGGAGAAGCGACGTGACCGAATACCTTGACGAAGGTGCGCAATGGGTTCTCGATGTCAGCAAGGCGGCGAAGCTGCGACCGCTTGAAGCTGGCACGCCCTTGGAGGCCCGTATCGCCTACAATGCTGGCAGCCCGGCGCTTCAGGGCGCTCGCGAGGCGGTTGCTTCGGTGGAGGACCGCGGGATCAGCGGCCCCAACGGCCCGATCACCCTTCGCATCTATCGCGGCATCGGAGCGCCTTCCAAGGAGGGGCGGGGTCTTCTCTATCTCCATGGCGGCGGCTGGGTGATCGGCAATCTCGACTCTCACGACGAGATTTGCCGATGGTTTGCCAACCTCGCCGAATGCACGGTGGTCTGCCCGGATTACCGTCTTGCGCCGGAACACAAGTTTCCCGCCGGACTGATGGATTGCGCCGCGACGCTGGCATTCATGGCGCAGGCCGCCGCGGAGATCGGTGTCGACCCCGAACGAATTGCGGTGGCCGGCGATAGCGCCGGCGGCAATCTTGCGGCCGTGCTGGCGTTGATGTCGCGTTCAGGCGACGCCCCGCGGCTTGCGGCTCAACTGCTCATCTACCCCAACACGGACGCCACGCAGACGGTGGAAAGCTATCGCCGGTACGGTGAAGGCTTCGGTTTGACCGCCGCAACGATGAAATGGTTTCGAGACCATTATGTCCGCACCGCAGTCGATATGGTGGATTGGAAGGTCTCACCCCTGCTGGCCGAAACTGTTGCAGGGGCGGCACCAGCATTCATTGCCACGGCCGGGCATGACATTCTCGTTGACGAAGGCATGGCCTATGCCAAGCGGCTGCAGGAGGATGGGGTTCACGTGGTCCAGCGCCATTGGCCAGGGCAAATTCACGGTTTTGTCTCGATGGGAAGATTCATACCGGCCGCGCGGCAGGCGGTGGAGGACGCAGTCGCGGCGTGGCGCGGCTTTGAAGGAATTCCCGATTAAGCGAGACCGCGGCCCCGTTTTATGCCGATTGGCGCATGACCAACGTCCCATCGAGGCTAACTTTGCCCGCGATCGTGCGAGCCGGCGCACCCGTATCGCCGAGAAGCGTCAGCAGCGTGTCGACGCTGTTTGCAGTCATGGAGGCAAAATCCTGCGCCATCGTCGTCAGTGGCGGGCAAGTGTAGCGGCTCAATGGATGGTCGTCATGGGCCGCTATGCGCAGGTCGTCGCCCTTCTTGCGTCCGACCTTCAGCCGATGCGCGAAAGCTGCAGCCATCACACCAAAGGCAAGACGGTCATTGGCGCAGAGGATGGTCTTGAATGACGGCTTCTTGGCTTTGAGCATCGCATCCATCTGCTCGTAGCCGACGCGCTCGAAATCCCATGTATAGGCGGCAATGGTCTTGATCACCACGGGCTCCTGGCCCGAAGCCTCCATCGTGGCAATATAGCTCGCCAATCTCTCCGGGGAATTGTGATTGACGTGGGGAATGTCGAGATAGACCGGCGCCTCTCCAGAGCGGCAGAGATATTCCACGATGGTCGCTACGCTCTGGTAGTTATTGTTGCCGATAAATGGCGTGTTGCCCTCGATGTAGGTATCGAAATAGACAAGGGGAACATTCTGCGTGAGTTTTTCAAAGGCGCGCGGATCAGATTTCTGCCCGAGTGGCGCGGCGATCGCGCCCGCCACTTTCAACGATAGCATCGTGCTGACGGCCTCGGCCTCCAGCTCCTGCAGGCCGTGCGAGGAAAACACGATTGGCCAATAGCCTTCATCGCGCAATCGCAATTCCAGGCGGTTGACCATTTCGGCGTAAAAGGGGTCGGTCAGCGCCGGAACGAGAATACCGACATTCCGGGTCCTCTTTCGATTGAGGTTCCGTGCGTAAAGATTTGGCTGGTAGTCCGATGCGCGAAGTGCGGCTTCGATCAGCGCACGTGTCGCCGGCTTCACGCTTGTCGGGTCATCAAAATATTTGGAAAGGGTTGGGCGGGAGACGCCGCAGGATTTCGCAAAATCCTCCATCGTCTTATGTGTCAATTTTTTCATCGAAAGTCGACCGTTTTCAAACCGCTATGCCCGTCCATGATGCGTCGACGCAAAAAGAGGCGCAACGGGTAAACGTAAGTTCCGAGCAAGTTTTTCCGGTCTTGTGTAACCTCAGAACGTTACGTGTGTAAATTTTATTAATTGACGCAAAAATTGCCTGGTCGACCACCACAAGAGATTTTTCTCAAGATTTATCGGCGGCGGACAAGCGATCGAGAATGGCCTGCGCCGTATTGGCATCTGTCACGAGAGCATTGATCATGCCCGATCGTGCCGCCCCGATGATGCCGGGCGCCTTGGCAGGGGTTGCGGCAACCGCAATGCACAAGGGAATTCGTTGCAGTTGCTGCGGGGAGGCGGCGATCATGCGTTCCTCGCCATCCCAATGAAGGAGTTCGCCGGCCTCGGTTACGTAATGGCGCAAAACGTCACCTGCCGCATGACTTAAGGCTTTTTCTCCCGGGAGAGCCGCGGTCGCTTCTGAGGGACTTGCGACATGCGTTAAGCCGACGCCGACGATCGCAGCATCCAGCTTGTTCCACAGCGACGTGACCTGCTGAACGGTGGGATCGGCGAGGAAAGCATCGCGCAATTCCGAAGATGAAATGTAGGGGGCGTGCAGAAAATGCGGAATTCCCCCCATTTGCTCTGCGGCCTGCCGCACAAACTCGTTGATTTGAAAATGCGGAGCCGCCTGCTGCATTCCCCCGTTGAGAGCAATGGTTGCGATGCCAGGCAACTGCGGCAACCCCGCAAAGGTAACTTCGCGAACAGCCCGTCCCCAGCCGATGCCGAGCGTTGAGCCCGATCGCAGTCCCGCTTGCTGCAACATTGATCCGACCGGCGGGGCGAGGGCGCTGAGAACGTTCGACGACGGTGTGTCGATCACGATGGCGTTGCGCAGTTTCAGGCCGTCAACCAAGGCAGCCCCCAAATCTTCCGAGGGGGAAAGATCGATCACCTCGATCCGAACGATCCCGGCCGAGCGTGCCTTCTGAAGCAGCCGCGAGACCGTAGCCGTTGATAATCCTAGCTTTTTAGCGATATCAACCTGCGACATATCGGATTGGTAATGCAGCTTCGCAACCGTATGCAGCAAGGCACGGTTCGTTGCAGAGTCCTGAGACTGAGACGAATTCAGATTGAAATTCCTTTCTGCAATGTGTTACACATTCGGCGTGTGAGGAGTTATCGCTCAAAACGGCCGGTTTCGCAACGATTATGCAGGCTCACGAGCGCTCTCAATGTTTCGTCGGCCATCCCTTGGAAATTTGGGGTGGCACGCACTTTCAGCATCCGGTTTGGGACGGGCTAAAGGGAGGAGCAAATGTCGAGATTGACGACAGCCGAAATGCGAGGTTACCAGCAGATTTGCGGTCACGACGGCGCCATGATGGTTATCGCCTGCGATCAGCGCGGCGGTATGCGCAGTCTGCTTGCAAGCGACCCACAGGAGCAGGCCGCCATCTCCGACAAGACCCTCGGCGACACGAAGGCGGATATCGCCATGTTTCTTGCAAGCAAGGCATCCTGTGTTCTCGTCGATCCGATCTGTGCTGTTCCGGCATTGGTCGACGACCGCATTATCAGGCGCGATACCGCACTTCTGATTGGCCTCGACGCATCGGGTTGGGACACCTCGCCGGAAGGATATCGCCTTTCCAAGCTGGTGCCTGGCATTTCGGCCCGTCGCGTCCGTCAGCTTGGTGCCACCGGCGGCAAGATCATGGTTTATCTCCGCGCCGACCGGGATGAAGCGAACAGGCACAACATCGAAATCCTGCGCCAATGCATCGAGGACTTCGCGCGCGAAGACCTGCTGCTGGTCGTCGAATTCCTGACATACAGGTTTGAGGAGGAAGACGAAGCGGCCTACAAGGCAAAGCTGCCGTCGCTCGTCGTCGGAGGAAGCAAGATTTGCCTGGACTGCGGATCGAAGGTTCTAAAGATTCCCTATCCCGGCACTGCTGAGGCCTGTGCGGAGGTCACGCGGCTGGCGGGGGACGTGCCGTGGGCGGTGCTGTCGGCCGGCGTCGACCATTCGACGTTCTTGCGGCAGGTCGAAGACGCCATGCGCAACGGCGCATCCGGTGTCATCGCGGGCCGGTCTCTATGGAAAGACTGCATCTCGCTCGACCGTTCCGTCACGAAGGACCGATTGGAAACCGTCGCTGTTCCGCGGCTTCGCGAAATTCAAGCGGTGATCGCGGCACATTTCAAAGGCGTCAAGTCTGAAGGTTTCGGCCAAGGACAGAAAGCAGATGTCTGAATTAGCCATTGGCGTGGACATTGGCGGCACGAATATTCGTGCGGCTCTCGTCTCCAAACGAGGCGAAATCCTCAAAAAACTGTCGGAGCGGACACCGAGCGACCCCCGGCAGGTCTTCGAGCGCGTCAAGGTGATGGCAAGAGAACTCGACACGGCTGGCGTTGTTGGGCTCGGCGTAGGCATTCCTGGCCGTGTCGACATTGCAAATCGTTCGGTCCTATCCGGCGGCATCTTGAATTTGGCCGGCATGGACCTCGTCGATCAACTGGAGGCAAGTCTCGGCAAGCGGGTCGTCATCGAAAATGATTGCAGCATGGCGCTCATAGCCGAAATGAGTATCGGTGCTGCAAGAGGTTTTCAAAGCGTTGCCATGCTGACCATCGGAACGGGGATCGGCGGCGCAGTTGCCCACGACGGCAGGATCTATCATGGGCACAGAACTGCCGGGCAGTTGGGCCATATCTGCGTCCGGCACGATGGTCCGGAATGCGCGTGCGGAAGACGCGGTTGCGTGGAAACCTTCAGTTCGGGAACGGCGCTGCGCCGGCACATAAACGAAGCGGGTCTATCGGCCGTCTCCATTGCCGATGTTTTTGAAATGGCCTCAAACGGAGATGCGACAGCCAGGGCGGTGTTACACGCCTGGGCGGCGCCTTTGCGTACAGCGCTCGACAACATTGCTGCAACGATGGATCCGGAAATCATCATATTGGGAGGGGGCCTCGGTTCCGATGCGACGCGAGCCCTCGCAGATCTCCCCGCGGTGGCGCCATGGTTTCGCCCGGCGATCCTGCCGGCCAAACTCGGAGATGACGCCGGGATAGTCGGTGCCGGCCTGGCGACGTTTTCAGACGCCTTCCGCTGTGCCGAAAAGCGTGTGGTGCTGGTCAACGGCGTGCCGGCCTCGGGAAAAAGCCGCCTCGCCAAATTGCTGTCGCAACGCACGGGATGGCCGGTCCTTTCCCTCGACGGCATCAAGAACCCGTTCCTGGAGCACATTGGCGGCGTCGACCGGGAGTTCAATCGGACACTCGGAAAGGCGAGCTACCAGGCGATTTGGTCGACCATTCGCGAGGCTCCGGCCGACTCCACGTTCATCATCGACGCATGGTTCGGCTTTCAGCCCAAAACCGTGCTCGAAGCCTACATCAAAGATTCAGGCGTCGATCGCGTCGCAGAACTTTGGTGCAAGGTGCCCGGTGTCGTTGCAGGCGACCGCTATGCCCATCGCTTAAAAGACAGGCTGCCCGGCCATCCGGGAGCGGACTATATCCCGGAACTGGTGGCGCTCGCCGATCGTGCCGAACCCATGGAATGTGGTCCATCGATGACAGTTGACCAAACAAAGGAACCGGACATGGACGAAGTAACGGCCTGGATTTCGACGGTGTTCGGCCGGGCTTGAAAATACCCGCCTCCCAGGCGGCAGACAAAAGCGAGATCCCGACTTCAAACCGCAGCGCGACACTCCGTCGGCGGTAGGGTGCGGCGCTTTGCCAATCGCATTGATTGGTTAGCTATTTCAAATAGATAGTGGAAATTCGTTACAGAAAAAAATTACTTGACGGCCCGCTGTAAGCCGCTGATTATCCATTGCGCCGGACAGGGGAGGTCTGGTTTCAAGAGGAGGAAATTATGGAGCGCCGTTCATTTCTTAAGGCCACCGCTGTGGCAACGCTTGCCACCGGTGTTTCGGCTGTTGCCGGCACCACCAAAGCCGCAGACAAGAAGTTTACGATTGCACTTATTCCAGGCCTGACGACGGATGCCTTCTATATCACCATGCGCAAGGGCGCTGAAGCTGCCGCCAAGGCGGTGGGTGCTCAGCTCATGTTCCAGGGCGCATCCGACTTCAATCCGGTCACACAGGTTCCGGTTCTCGATGCCGTCATTGCCAAGAAACCGGATGCGATCCTGATTGCACCGACCGACAAGGATCAGTTGGTCCAGCCGCTGAAGAAGGCTGTCGATGCGGGTATCCCGGTCATCACCGTCGATACGTTCATCGGTACCGGGGTTTATCAAACGGGCAGTGGCGACGCCGATTTTCCGCTGTCTTACATTGCCTCGGACAACCTGCTCGGTGGGGCCATTGCTGCGCGCGCACTTGCAAAGGCCGTCAACGAAAAAGGCAAGGTCTACGTTTCAAACGTCAAGCCAGGTATCTCGACGACGGACCAGCGCGAGCAAGGGTTCAAGGACGAGATGAAGAAATATCCGAACATCACTGTTCTGGAAACACAATACAACGACGACGATGCGAACAAAGCGGCGTCGCAGCTCCAGGCCGTCTATGCCCGTAATTCGGATCTTGACGGCGTGTTCGGTGCCAACCTCTTCTCCGCTCTCGGCGCCGCAAACGGGGTGCAGCAGGCGGGCCAGACAGGCAAAATCCGCGTTGTCGCCTTTGATGCACCGACGACAATCGTCGACAATATCAATTCCGGCCTCGTTGATCTCGCGATTGCCCAGCATCCGGCCGAAATTGGCTACTTCGGCGTGATGGCAGCCTATGCGCATCTGACCGGCAACTCGATCCCGACCGCTATCGGTACCGGTTTCACCGTCATCGACAAATCGAATGTCGCCGATAAGAACGTCGCGAAATTTATCTACTCCGATTGATCGGATGAAGTCTGGCGCCTCGCTCAAGGGCGAGGCGCATCTTTGATCATAGTAGAGGGACTGGCGTGACGACTTCTGTGCGTTCTCGCTCAAGTTCGGGTTGATTCATGAGCATCGACAATATCGAGGCCCGCCAGGCGGACCAGCATGTAGCGCCGGAGGCGGACCACGGCGATCAAGCAAAAACCATCGTCAACCGCATCGCCCAGTTGCGCGCATGGCTCTTCCTTGCCGCGCTGATCGTGATTTTCGAGGTCTGGGCGCGGGTCGATTTCGGCGGCACCTTTGTCGGCTCAGCCTTCAACTGGCAATCGGTCGCCGTTTTTGCCGTGGCGCCGCTGCTGCTTGCCATCGGCCAGACCTTCGTCATCATATCCGGAGGTATCGACCTTTCGACAGGCTTCATCATGGGTCTCGCTGCGGTCGTTGCCGCGCATGTCACCAATATGGTCGGGCTTTACATGCCGCTGCCGATAGCCATGGTGTTCGGAATACTCGTCGCGATGCTCGCGGCCACGGTGCCCGGCTGCATCAACGGCCTTTTGATTTCCCGGCTCAAGGTTCCGCCCTTCATCGGCACGCTCGGCATGTTCGGCGTCGCACGCGGTACCGCATTTCTTCTCGCCGGCGGTACGACCGTGCCGGTTAAAAATTCCAATTTCGCCGAGCTCGGCAACGGCCGTTTCTATGGCGTGCCCTATCTCGTCATCGTCACGCTGATTTTCGTGGTGATCATGCATTACCTGCTGAGCCAGACCCGCTTTGGCCAGCACAATTACGCAATCGGCGCCAATGCGCAGGCAGCAAGGCGGGCCGGCATCGATCTAAAATCCCATCTCCTGCGGCTCTACATGCTGTCGGCGGTCTGTGCCGGTCTCGGCGGCGCGCTCTATGCCGCCCGCTTCACCGCCGGTGCTGCCCAGGCCGGCGAGCCGCTGCTGCTCGACAGCGTGGCCGCGGTCGTCATCGGCGGCGCCAGCCTGTTTGGCGGCTCGGGCACGATCATCGGTACCATTGCAGGGGCGCTGGTTATCGCCGTCATTCAGTACGGCTTGGTTTTCATGAATGTCGAGCCGTTCTGGCAGTTCATCGCCGTCGGTATCGTCATCATCATTTCGGTGCTCATCGACCAGGCGCAGCGTCGTTTTAGCGGAGCAAAACAGGATGAATAGCACAGAGCCTCTTCTCGAAGTCCGGAACCTGTCGCGTTACTTCGGCGCAGTCCAGGCCTTGGACAATTGCTCCATGGTGGTCCACCCCGGCGAGGTTGTGGCGCTCGCGGGAGACAATGGCGCGGGCAAAACGACGATGATCAAGACGATCTCGGGCGTTTATCCGCCGACCGCCGGCGAGATCTTGATTGAAGGAAAGCCCGTCACCTTCTCCTCCCCACAGGATGCGCGGGAAAAGGGCATCGAGACGATCTATCAGGATTTGGCGCTTGCCGACAATCTGACGATCGGCTCCAACATCTTCCTTGGGCGCGAACCGATGAAGAAGCTCTTCGGCTTCCTTCCCGTGATCGATCGGAAGGCCATGGCCGAGGCCGCGCGGGCCACGATGGCGCAGCTCGATTTCCATGTGAAACGGCTCGATGCGCCGGTCAGCAACTTCTCCGGCGGCCAGCGCCAGGCGGTGGCGATCGGGCGCGCGGTCTACTGGAACGCTCGCATCCTGATCATGGACGAGCCGACCGCAGCGCTCGGCGTGCCGGAACAGCGTAAGGTGGTGGCCTTGATCAAATCACTGAAGGCACAGGGCCGCGGCGTCATTTTCATCTCGCACAATCTACAAGATATTTTCGCCGTCTCCGACCGCATCGTCGTCCTTCGCCGCGGTATCGTTGCCGGAGAGCGCAAGATCAGCGAAACGACGCATGAGGAGGTCGTCAAGCTGATGATTGGCGGTTAACTGATTTTATGGTTTGCCCGCTCTATGTCTGAATGAACTCGATCCGCTCTATGCACGTCGATGCCCTCTATCCAAGGCGGGCGTCCGCGACGGCGCACAAAGTTGTTGGCTCAGAGTTCGATGAGGGAGATTCCGAGATCCTTGTGATGCCGGCGGCGCAGGTAGGCGGGGGTCTCGATGATGGTCACTTCCAAAGTGGGATGTACGATACCGTCGATGAAGTGACCGCCGCGCGTGGAGCCGTCTTGTAGGCCGAGAACGGCGTGAAGGTGCAGGCTCGCCTTGCCGTCGTCGCCGGTTGCGATATCGCCGAGAAGGCTCAGGACTTCGCATTGCTCCTCGACCGGAATCTTGCGGTAGCTTCGGCCGGAGAAATCAAACCAGCCGACGGTCGCCTTTTCGAAGGCGCCGATGGCGGTGACCGAGGCGGCGGTCATTTCATAGGTGGTGGCGAAGTTGCTGAGGGTGGAGAAGGCTTCTTCCTTCGCATCGAGCACGACAATATAGGTGCGCTGACCGTCCGTTTCGTTGATCTGTTTGAAATTCATGGCAATGACCTCGCTATCCCTGTGCGGGTTGTCCGGTGAAGGCGGAGATGCCTCCGTCGACTGGAATATTGGTGCCAGTTCAGAACTGCAGCGGGGCGGGAAGGTTCCTTGAAAATGGTGGCGTCATCTTCATCGGCTCCTTGCTGATTTTGCTCTTTTCGGGAACCAAGCGCGAGGCACGTGGTTGAGAATGGGAGCCCACCGATACCAAGGAGGAAGCCATGGCCACCCATCCCACGCCCCCGTTCCCATCGCAACAGCAGCCGATGCCTGGCCATACCGCGGCCATGCGGCCGGTACCGGATCATGGCGAAAAGTCTTACCGAGGATCGGGCCGGCTTACCGGCAAGAAGGCGATCATCACCGGCGGCGATAGCGGCATTGGCCGTGCCGTTGCAATCGCCTTTGCCCGTGAAGGTGCCGATGTTCTCATTGCCTATCTGGATGAAGACGACGACGCCGAGGAGACCCGGCGCTGGGTGGAAGACGCGGGACACAAGGCCGTTCTCGTTCCCGGCGACATCCAGGATCCGCAGCATTGCCGGGCAATCGTGGACAAGGCGGTCGCGCAGCTCGGCGGGATCGATATTCTCGTCAACAATGCTGCCCACCAGGCGAGCTTTCACGACATCGGTGATATCAGCGACCAGGAATGGGAACTGACCTTCAAGGTCAATATTCACGCCATGTTTTATCTGACCAAGGCCGCCGTCCCGCATATGAAACCGGGAAGTGCCATCATCAATACCGCCTCGATCAATTCGGACAGCCCCAATCCCACCTTGCTTGCCTATGCCACGACCAAGGGCGCCATCCAGAATTTTACCGCGGGTCTCGCGCAATTGCTTGCTGAGAAGGGAATTCGCGCCAATGCCGTGGCGCCCGGCCCGATCTGGACGCCGCTCATTCCATCGACCATGCCCAAGGAGGCGGTCGAGAATTTCGGGAAGCAGGTGCCAATGAAGCGGCCCGGCCAGCCCGCCGAGCTTGCTACGACCTACGTCATGCTAGCCGATCCGCTATCGAGCTACGTCTCAGGGACTACGGTCGCCGTGACGGGAGGCACGCCGATCCTGTAGGAGCGGCTCTCGGTGATATTGCAAGGATGCTCCTCTGCCGGCCTTGATCGCGGCGCCGCATCCTCGCGATTGAGGGTGTGGGGGATTTCCTTTCGCCACTGAACAAACCGGACCATTCAGGAGACTGTTATGACCAAGACCTTTGATCTCTCAGAGCTTTCCGAAGAGGAACTGACCGCCCTGATCGAAGAAGCAACGACCTTGCGAGACATCAGGCGGGAGAGCCGCGATCGTGAACTTGCGACAGGCGCCGACGGATCGAGGGGACAGGACGTAAAGGACCCCGACCACGGCGCGATCACTACGCCCACGCCGCGTGACGTCAAGGAAGAAGGTCCGGCTCACGGGGCGCCAGGTAAAGCCTCTGGCGCTTGACCGCCGGGCAGGAACTCACTCAAAACTAAAATTACGCGCACCAGGGTGCGCGTAATTTTGGGGCGCCCCACAAGGGAGGGCGTTCGGCCTCGGCTATTTCACGATTTCGATAATCTTGTGAGTCTTTTGGCTGACGATCACACGCTTCTTGTTGACGACCGTATAGGCGTAGTCGCTGTTGCTGGGAATGGTGTGTACTTCCACCGAACTTGGCAATTCGCTGCCGACTACGATGTCGCCATCATAAGTGACCGATGGAACTTCTTGTTCCGTTACATACGTCCTAACCTCTCCGGGAACAACCACCGTCGTGCTCTGAGCAAATGCTGTTCCAGATGCGAAGAGTGCCGCGCTTATGGCAACGAGAATCCTTTTCATCATAACCTCCGTTGATCGTATGGAGTCCTAACCGTCATCGGAGGGGAAAGTTCCTCAGAAGCGTTCAATCCGTCGATAGGGTCTGAATAATGAGCCATGATGCCAATCAGCACATGGTATTGCTGCGATGAATATTGTAATTTTTGAAGGAAATACTTAAAAATATGCTGTTTTAGTTCAGCGGGAGGCAAGGTATAGCTTTAAGAGTGCTGTTCTGTCATGGGGCAAGAATTATGGCAGGTGTTATGATTTCGGTTTTTTTGAGAAACGTTCGATCTCGAGAATACTAGATGGAACCATTTGGCTTTTTCCTGCTTTTCCTAGCGCACCTCTGGCCGGCAATGAAGAAGATTTAATGATCGGCGAGCAGGCGAGTTATCGCGGAGCGCAAAGTGACTGGAACGAATAGAGTAAAACCTTCGGTTCTCGTCATGCTCGCCGTGATTTCTCTGACATCAACTAATCTTGTTCTGGCGTTACGCGCATATTTGGACGGGACCGGGGCTGTGCTCTTTGGGCCTACCTTGCCGCGACCGCAGATATTTGCCCTTCGCTGAACAAGTGGGAGTAAATGTGTGGCCGAGTTGACAGAACAGCAGCGGGCGAAAGTAGCGAACGGCCCCTTTCGGCGATTTCTCAGGATACTTGGGCCGGGCTTTATCACCGGTGCTTCCGACGATGATCCCTCTGGGATAGGAACATACAGCCAGGCCGGCGCCCAACTTGGATATGGCATCGGGTGGACAATGTTGCTGACATATCCGCTGATGTCGGCAATTCAAGAGATTTGCGCGCGGATCGGGCGCACGACCGGGCATGGCATTGCAGGAAATGTATGCCGGCACTACCCCGCCTGGCTGCTTTACCTCATTGTGGGGCTGCTCTTCGTAGCGAACACGATCAATATCGGGGCCGACCTCAGTGTGATGGCCGATGCCTTGAAGCTCTTGGTTGGCGGACCTGAGACGCTTTACGTCGTCGGCTTCGGAAGCGCTTGCGCCATTGCCAGCGTTTTTGTCGAATATGATCGGTATTCCGCAGTGCTCAAATGGATGACGCTGAGCCTCTTTGCCTATGTTGCCGCGATATTTGCCGTCAACATATCCTGGGGTGAGGCAATGGCAGGCCTTTTCGTACCCAAAATCGTCTGGAGTGCCGAATTCTTCACGACGATCGTCGCGATCCTGGGTACGACGATCTCACCCTATTTGTTCTTCTGGCAGGCGTCCCAGGAAGTTGAGGAAGAGCAGGTCGATCGTGACAAACATCCACTAGTCGAGGCGCCCAGAGAAGCGCCCGCAGCGCTCAGGCGCATCCGCGCGGATACTTTGATCGGCATGGCGTTTTCAAACATCATAGCTCTCGCGATCATCGCAACCACAGCGGCAACTCTTCATAAGAGCGGCGCGACGACGATCTCATCTTCGGCGCAGGCAGCCGAGGCTTTGCGACCTATTGCGGGCGATGTCGCCTTCATCGTCTTCGCCGTTGGTATAGTGGGCACCGGCTTGCTTGCGGTGCCGGTCCTTGCTGGCGCGGCCGCCTACGCCATCGGTGAGGCCTGCAAGTGGCCGGTCGGGCTCTCAAGGAAGCCAAAGCACGCCAAAGCATTTTATTCGACCTTGGTCATGGCCTGTATTTTCGGAATGGGCATACTGTTTACACCCGTCAATCCCATCGAAGCCCTCTATTGGAGCGCAGTCATTAACGGGGTCGTAGCCGTACCGGTGATGACAATAATGATGCTGATGACTGCAAAACAGCAGATCATGGGAAAGTTTATGGTTACCGGCTGGCTGCGCTGGCTCGGTTGGGCGTCGACGGCAGTTATGGCCGCATCCGTTCTTGGAATGGTTGTGACATGGTTCGTCTAGCGTGGTCTTCGATGGCTTTGGAAACGCGAAGGCAGCGGTAGTGCCAATCGCTTTAAAATCAAGCCACAGCCAATTTTGAGTATCTTCTGGCACCGGCGGGATTTGCCAAGCCAAGCCGTGCGGCGAGCGCCTGCGCGTCCGCAGGGGCTCTTACTTTCACGTCGTTATCAAAATAAACATAGACGTCACGACCGTTGCGCGCCGGCTTCAGCGGTTTGAGCACGCGATTGGCATTTGTCGGCTCGCGGCCATGGGCCCAGTCATCGATCCTCTGCGCCCAGATATCCAGTGCCCTATCGTCATAGCCACTGACATAAAGCTCTTCGGAGCCGTGGAGACGGCAGTAGACGAAGTCGGCCGTCACATCCATCAGCAGCGGCCACTCAACCGTGTCGGCGCAAACGAGCCCGATTTCATGCTCGCGAAGCAGGTCGATGAAATCCGCGTCGACGAAGCTTTCGTGGCGGATTTCGAATGCGTGGCGGATAGGTCTTTCGCCATCGGCTTTCAGCCAGTCCCGACCGTTCAGCCGTTCGTCGTGCCGCGTGGCAAGCCTCGCTGCAGCGGCTGTTTCTTTCGGCAGCATTCTCATGAAAGCGGAAAAGAGATCGGGATCGAAACGCTGTCGCGCTGGAAACTGCCAGAGGATTGGTCCGAGCTTTGCTCCCAGGCGTAGCACCCCGGAGGCGATGAAATTGGCGAGCGGGGTTTCGACATCGCGAAGCCGGCGCAGATGGGTGATGTAACGGGAGCCTTTTACCGCAAAGACGAAATCGTCGGGCGTCTCATCACGCCACTTTGCAAAGACGTCGGGGCGCTGCAGGCCGTAGAAGGTACCGTTGATTTCAATGGAAGGGAATTGCCGCGAGGCATAGGCCAACTCGCGCTTCTGCGCCACATCCCCCGGATAGAAGACGCCGCGCCAGGGGGCGTAAGTCCAGCCCGAAATACCGATGCGGATCGTGCCTGTCTTTGTCATTCCATAGGAACTGCGCGACTGGCCACTTGTTCCTCCCGCTTTTGTGGAGCCACGCATCATCAAGCGGTCGTCGGCGGAACATTGGGAAAATTCAGGCGTTTGCGTCTCGTAAGAGGCAAGCGACAAGGACCTGTCGGGGCACGATCGGCTGTCGGAAACAGAGAGGTGTAAATGGTTCTGCCATGTCGCTGAAAGCCGAAGATATGCGATTGGAAGGTATTGCGGCAAGGACGGCCTTCCTCATCAACGGTAGCGCCTATTTCTCGCGATTGGCCCACATTTTGCGCCGTGCGCGGAGACGGGTCTGGATCGTCGGATGGGACTTCAACCCCGATATCCGCCTGCAGCCTGAGAACTCCAAGGAGACACTCGGCGATCTCCTGCACGCGCTGACGGATGCCAATCCCAACCTTGAGGTTCGAATTTTGATCTGGGCCTTGGGACCGCTTTATTCCGAAAAATCCTTGAAGGTATTGCGCAAGATAAATTTTCCAAAGAACTCTCGCATCGACCTGCGCTTTGCCATGCAGCCCGCCATTCGCGGATGTCACCATCAGAAACTTGTCTGCATCGACGATTCCGTGGCCTTCATCGGTGGAATCGATCTGACGTCGCGGCGTTGGGACACCTGGGTACACAGGGTTCGTGATAAGCTGAAGCGCGATCCCGACGGCGTGTTTTACGAACCGCTTCACGACCTGCAAACCATGGTGACGGGGGATGCGGCCAGGCTCATCGCCACCGTGGCGAGGCGACGATGGATGGATGCCACCGGAGAGGAGTGCAGGGCCTTGACGGCGCAGACCGCCGTCGACTGGCCAGACGATCTCACCGCGTCGCTTGAAAATGTGCCGGTCAGGCTTGCGATAACGGAACCAGTGACCTTCTTCAAGCGCGGTCTGCGTCAGGGAATTGCCGTGACAAAGGACGTGATCGCCAAGGCGAGACGTCAGCTTTACATCGAGACGCAATACGTTGCGTCGTTCAATGTCGCGGAAGCCATTGCCGCTCGCCTGCGGGAAGAGGACGGGCCGGAGGTCGTCATCATCTGTACGCGCAAATCCCATGGCTTGATCGAGAACTTTATAATGGGAAAGAACCGCGACAGAATTGTCCGACGTCTTATGGATGCGGATCGTCACAGCCGGTTGCGCATCTTCTATCCGGTGGTCCCCGATGGCGAAAAGCAGGTCGAACTGCTCGTTCACTCGAAGCTTCTGATCGCCGACGACAATCTGCTCCGCATTGGTTCCTCCAATCTCAACCACCGGTCCGAGGGACTCGACACCGAATGCGATATTCTTTTTCAGGCACATAAGCCTACTCACCGTTTGGCGATCGATGAGCTGCGCAATATGCTGGTGGCGGAGTACCTCGGCTGCGCCGCTGGCGCCGTTCGAAATGCCTTTCAACAGAGCGGGATCGCTAATACATGCAATCGCTGAGCTGAATGTCGGAGCCCGATGCCTCAAGCCGCTGGCAACGACCTGCCAAAAGACAGGGCCGATTGCGGGGACCGCGCTATTCGATCCCGCCCGTCCGCTGGGGCGCCTGGGTCCTCGTCGTCTTGTCGGCCACCTTCGCCGGATCCTTCGTTCGAGCTGAGCGATGCCGAAACACCAGTTCGCTGGCAATCAGAAGGGTCGTTCCCAGGATGAGGGGGATGAGGAAGTAGATGCAGCGAAAGGCGATCAAGGCGCCAATGGAGGCCGCATTCGGCACGATATAGGAGACGGTTGTCTCGATCACGCCCAGGCCGCCAGGAACATGGGTCGCCATGACAGCCGTATTGGCTAGCACGTAGGCGGTGATCGATCGGAACAATGCAACATCCGCGAAGGCCGAAAGCAACTGATGCAGGCACGCCGAGACGCAGACGAAATCCAAAGTACCGATGACGATTTGCATCAAGGCTATGTGAGGCCGCGGCAGCTCGAATGACCAGCGCCATAAAGTCAATCTTTGCCGCAGGATCATAGTAAGGGACGCATAGAGAGCCGGAACGGCAAGAAGGATGACACCTGCCGTTCGGATGTCCCTGGTATTCGACCTCAGCAGGCCCGCGGCATCCGCAGGGTCGACCAGCAACGCGATTCCGCCGAGCGTGGTAATCCCCAGGCCGACCGTGACGCCGCAGAAAAGCACTATCTTCGTGACTTCCTCGATGCTTAGACCCCAGCGTGAATAAAAGCGATATCGGAAGGCGCCGCTGCTGAGGCCGGCAAAGCCAATATTGTGGCCTATCGAGAGGCTGACGAAGGAGGCAAGCGCAATTTTGCGATAAGGCAAAGACTTGCGGAGCGACAAGATGGCAAGCAGATCGAAACCGGTGAGACAAAGGTAGGAGGCCGCCGCGCAGAGAAGCGCCAAGCAAAGATGCCGGAGCGGGATGCTCAGCAGCGAGTTCCTGATGTCATCCAAGCTGTAGTGATGGAGGATGCGATACAGGAGCCAGAATGCAAGGCATGTCGCTGCGATGAGCAGGCCATTCCAAATCAGGCTTTTCAAGGTCATCGGCTATCCTTCTGCGTCGGCTGGGAATACCGCCCCGATGAAGCGGAACGATTGGGCGAGTTCGGTGTTCCCCGGCCATGTCCCGCGGAAGAACGATCAGAATTCTGACCTATAACGTGCACAGTTGCATTGGCACGGATCGCAAGATCGACCCTGGCCGGATCGCCGCTGTGATCGCGGAGACGCAAGCGGATATCGTAGCGCTGCAGGAGATCGATGTGCGTCGCCACAGAACCGGCGGCGTCGATCAGGCGAGCATGATCGCCTCCTTGCTGAAGATGGAAGCGCATTTCAATCCGGCCCTGACGATAGCCGAGGAGCAATATGGAGACGCGCTCATAACGAGCCTGCCGACAAAGGCGATCAAGGCCGGGCCGCTGCCTTCGTTGGGCGAGCCGCGTGGGGCAGTTTCCGTCGAAGTCATGGTGGGAAACAGGCAGTTGCACCTCGTCAACACCCATCTCGGCCTTTGGGGACGTGATCGCGTCCAGCAAATGACGACGCTTCTCGGGCCGGCATGGCTGCCGGGTAGCGGCAAGGATCTTGCGTCGACCATTCTCTGCGGGGATTTCAACGCCGTTCCCGCCTCCGCAGCCTACCGGCTCGCCGTCCGCACATTGAAGGACGCCCAGCTTTCCGGCAATCAGCCGGCGAGACCGACCTTTCCCTCGCGCTATCCGCTGATGCGGCTGGATCATATTTTCGTCAGCGCCGATCTTGCTGTCCTTGGGACGAGCGTGCCGCGAAATCGTCTGACGAGCCTGGCTTCCGACCATCTTCCACTGATTGCCGAAATCGGCATTGGCGATTGACGCGACCGGTCCGTATCAATCTTTCGATCTACTGGTGCTGACGCGCTATCGCCATGCGCTTTCGTTCTTCTTCTCGTAATCGCTGAAGGCCTTTCTTAGTCCCCCAAGCACTTCTGCAGCGGTTTCGAACATCGCCTTGAGTTGCGGCTCATCGACCTTTTCGATGTCCTCGCGCAAATGATCCATCGTTTCTTTCAGCTTCGCCTGCATCTTCTGTGTGTGGTGGCGCGGGTCGCCGTTTGCCTTCGTGACCATGACCAATCTCCTTCGTAAAATGGCATGCGTTTGCTCGCCCCGCTTCGCTTGCACTCAGGAATTCAAACTCGCGAATATTGATGTCGGTTCCCGTAGAAATGCACGGCGACGCGCCGGCATGTGTCACGTGCTGGAGCATTATCGAGAAGGCGAGGTTTGGTGCAGCGTCCGCTCCGGCGTCGGTAGCGCGGCATCGTCGAAGAGCCCGTAAACATCGCTCAGGCCGAAGCCTCGGCCACATTTTCCTTGGGCATCTCGATCGTATGAAGGATGGCCAAAGTCTCGTATGGCTTGAGTTCGACCGTCCCTTGCAAACGACTTACGGGCTGATAGTTGGCAATAAGGCATCGACCTTCCACCTGCAATTCGTCGGGCAGAGGCAGTGTTACGATCTCCACCGAGAAATTTGCGAGCACGATCACACACTGGTCCTCGAATGTCCTTGTATAGGCGAAGACCTGCGGGTCTTGATCGAAATAGGATTGATAGGTGCCGTAGACGATGACCGGATGCATGGCGCGCAGCGCAATCAGCCGCCGGTAGTAATTCCAGATCGAGCGGTCGTCACCCATGCTCTGTGCCGCGTTGATGCGGCTGAAATTGGGATTTGTCTGTATCCATGGAACGCCGGTGGTGAAGCCGCCATGCGGCGCCGTGCTCCATTGCATGGGGGTACGGGCATTGTCGCGCGCATTCCGATTGGCGACAGCGATGAATTCCTCCGACGAAAGTCCTGCCTCGACATGCAGGCGATGCATATTCAGCGTTTCGATATCTCTGTACTGATCGATGGAGGTGAAGGTGGCGTTCGTCATGCCGATTTCTTCGCCCTGATAGACGAAGGGCGTGCCTTTCAGGAAATGCAGGGCGGTCGCCAACATCGTCGCGGATTCCCGATGGTAACCCGTAGCGTCGCCATAAGTCGAAACAGCCCGCGGCAAGTCGTGATTGCCCCAGAAGAGAGAGTTCCAACCGTCATCCGAGAGCGCATATTGCCATTTGCTGAGGACCGCCTTCAGGCCGACGAGATCGAATGGCTTTGGCCGCCATTTGCCATAGACCTTATCCCACTGTTGGAGGACATGCTCGAACTGGAAGACCATGGACAATTCCCCGCGCTGCGCGCCGGAATATAAGAGAGCCGAGCCGGGAGTGGCGCTCCACGCTTCGCCGACGGTGACGACATCGCGGTCCTTCAGTGTTTCTCGATGCATCTCCTGAATGTAGTCGTGAAGACATGGGCCGTCGGCGGTGATCGCGCGATCGACATCCTTGGCGATGCGGTCGATGACATCCATGCGGAAGCCGGCGATGCCGCGGTCCAGCCACCAATTCATCATCTTGTAGATTTCGTGGCGAACGCTCGGATTGTGCCAGTTGAGATCCGGCTGCCGGTGGGAGAATTGGTGGAAATAATATTGGCCCGTCGCGGCCTCGAACGTCCAGGCCGGCCCTCCGAATACGGAGAGAAGGTCGTTCGGAAGACTGCCGTCTTCATTGGGAGAGCGCCAGATATAGAAGTCGCGATAGGGGCTGTCCTTAGATGCGCGGGCGTCGAGGAACCAGGGGTGCTCATCGGACGTGTGATTGACGACAAGGTCGAGAATGATGCCGATCCCCCGCTTGCTCGCTTCCGCAAGCAACTCATCGAAATCCGCAAGCGTTCCGAATTTCGGGGCAATATCCTGATAGTCCGAGATGTCGTAGCCGTTGTCGTCCATGGGAGATTTGTAGATCGGCGAGAGCCAGATCAAACCAATCCCGAGGGAGTGGAGATAATCGAGCCGGGAGGTTATGCCCGGAATGTCGCCGATGCCGTCTCCGTTGCTGTCGAAGAAGCTGCGTGGATAGATCTGATAGGCCGTCTTGGCATGCCACCATCTGGTGGCTGGTTTGGCGGTCATGGGAGCCTCTCCGGATTGTCGCGGCAAGCCGCATCCTTTCCCTGGCGTTATCCTGGCGCCTTCGGCGGTATAGGTTAGGCACAACCGCCGCCGCGCGCATAGGTTCCGTACCGAGCTTGCCATTTCTCGTTTTTAAGGGAGCTGTCTATGAGGCGGCCGGTAGATTGCTCCGAAACCAACGGTAACCGTAGGCATCGAGCTCGATCGTGGTGCCCTTGCGCTTTTTCTCGGGATACACCCTGTTGCCGAACAACCCGATAAGCTGTTCCATCTCGTCCTTATCGAGATCCAACTTCACGGAGCAGTTTCGCGGTGCAAGATTGTGAGCGATCAGGACCGTGCCTTGCTCCCAGGCGAACCTCTGGGCGAATACCGCTGGGTTATGCGTTTCGATAGAGCGCCATTCGCCCCAGCCGACCTCGGGGCAAGACTGTCGTGTGTCGACAAGCCGCCGTACCCAGTTGAGTAACGAGTCCGGATCGCGCTGCTGAGCCTCGGCGTTGATCTTGTCGGCTCCATGATCGCCAGTCATGATGACCGGGTGGATTAGATATTCTTCCGCACAGGTGGAGAAGCCGGCATTTTCGTCATCGGACCATTGCATGCAGGTGCGCACCGGCCAGCGCTCCGGCAGGCAAAGCACGTCCCCCAGCCCGAGTTCGTCGCCATAGTAAATGACGGGTATGCCCGGAAGGCTGAAAATCAGGCTGAATGCCATTTCGATCCTCCGGCGCTCGTTGCCGAGCATCGGCGCAAGGCGGCGGCGAATGCCACGGTTATAAAGGCGCATGTCGGCGTCGGGAGCAAAGACCGTGTAGACCTCATTCCGCTCCTTCTCCGTCAGGCGGCCGAGATCGAGCTCATCGTGATTGCGCAGGAACTGCACCCATTGGCAAAGCTGAGGCAATTTCGGAAGCCGGGCGAGACCCCGCGCAAGGGGGGCGGCGGAATTGGTAGCAAGCGCCAGAAACAGATACTGATTTGTAAGAAAGGCAAATAGCATGTGAAGGCGGGAACCGCCGCCGAAGAACTGCGGCATCTCTTTTGGAGGCACGTTTGCTTCGGCGATTAGGACGGCGTCGCCGCGCCGCCAGGATAGAAAGTCGCGCAACTCGCCGAAAAACTCATAGTGCCGCGACGAGGGGCGGTTGGGGCTGATTTCCTCGACCAGGAATGGTGCTGCATCTATCCGAAATCCCGATACGCCGAGCTCGAGCCAAAAGCCGACGATCTTGAAAATCTCTTCCCGGACTGCCGGGTTGCTGATGTTGAGGTCCGGCTGATGCGGATAGAAGCGATGATAGTACCAGGCCGTCGCCAGCGGATCAAAGGTCCATACGCTTGATTGGTGGCCGGGAAAGGCCATGCCGTGATTGACGTTTGCTGGCTTGGATCTCGACCAGTTGTAGTAGTCGCGGAAGGGCGAGCGAGGATCGGTCCGCGCCTGTTGAAACCAGGGATGCTGCTCGGACGTATGATTGATCGGCAGATCGATGATAAGTTTCAGGCCGCGCAACCGCGCCTGATGGCTGAACTCCACGAAATCGCCAAGCGTTCCGAGCTCCGGAGCGATGTTATAATAGTCGGTAACATCGTAGCCATAGTCCATTCCGGGGCTGGGATAAAATGGCAGCAACCACAGGCAGGTGACGCCGAGCCGTGCGATATAGTCGAGCTGATCGGTCAGGCCCTTGAAGTCGCCAATTCCGTCACCGTCACTGTCCTTGAAGGTGCCGACGTTGAGGCTGTAGATGACAGAATTCTTGTACCAGAGATCAATCACGTTCGGGCGTCCGACATTGGGCAACATGCCGCGGAGCGGGCACCCGATGCCAGCTCTCTTCGACCACGCTCGTGGTCCCAGGATTGCTGGTCGCGCTATGCGCCATTCGACCGCCGGCATATGCTGAGGTCGTTGATGTAAACCGTATCGAATGGCAAATGTTCCGGGGAGCTTACGGAAGAGCGATCGTTTGGTCCGTGTCGGAACAGAAAGGCTTCATCGGAGCCCGGCATCTTTGGAATATGTCCTGCGGCTCTGGTCCGGCGCTCTTTCGACGCGTTGTTCCGGTGGGATGAAACGGCGATCGTCATATGTGGAAAGATAGTCCGAATGCATGGGCTTTGCTAAGCTTCGCGACTTGAAATAGGCGAATGCAATGCAGGGATCGCCGCCGGCTACCCGTTCCAGTTCAATCAATCCGCGGAAATGTCCCGGCTTACCGATCGATTCCAACAGATCGAGATGTCGCAGAGTCCGATCGTCGACTTCATAGAGCTCGCCTTTCACGGTCGTGCCGTTTCCTGGCTCGTCAAACATCATGGGTGCAAACCAGCGACCGGCGATCAGCATGGGATAGGGCTTGCGGGTTTTGAAGAGACCGCGGTAGTGCGCACGCGCCAGTCCCCGCTCATGCAACGCAAAACCCCTTTTCAGCGTCCCGAATACAAATAGACGAATAGTCGCCGACATCGTCGTCCTTTCAGAAATCGGTCAGAGTATTCCACCTTCAGCGATCGTCTTGTTCCCGCATGATATCGAGGCCAAGCCGATACTTGCCGATGTCACCGCCAATCCGCTGCTGCTGCCAAAGATTGTCTTCGAGATCTGCCTTCTTGACCGGTCTTGCCATGGCATTTGCGATCGCGCGGCGGACAAAGGCATCGTCATCCTCGCCAACGCGTTTGGTGAGGGCATCGACGGCTGCGAGTACTGAACGAGAAAAGCCTTGCTGCCGGAGGCGTTCGATGGTCCAGCCAGGCCCTTTCTCCACGACATCATGCAGATATGCCACGATTTTCTGGTCCTCCCCCGAAACCGCCGATGCCACGCGACGGCAATGCTCGACATAGGGATTGCCGAGTTTATCGGTCTGGTCCGCATGCGCTTCGGTCGCAATTTCCATGGCACGGTTTTGCGGGTCGATTGATGACATCTGTACCCTCGTCGGCGAACTCAAAATTGAGCATCGCCGCTTCGTATCTGGAATAATCAAGCCCAACGGTGGAGACGGCCGGAAGTTCCCGCCGCGGCCAGTGGCGTCGCTCGGTTGTTGGAAGGCTTGCGGTGGCCGCGACATCGAGGAAGATGCAGGATCTCCAGATTTCTTGGACCAATCAGGAACAAGCCGAGGATCATACCCGTTAAAAAATATCGGACAGGCGTGGATGCCTCCGAATGGAAATGGACGGAACAATCGTGAGTTAGTGAAAAGAGAATATCGTGACTGATATTTCCCGACACCACCGATTGCAGGCTGAAATCGAGGAACTTATGCCGACATTTCGATCATTGGCGGAAGCGTTCTGCAGGAACCCGGCCGATGCGGACGATCTGGTGCAGGAGACCGTGGCGAGGGCCGTTGCAAGCCTCGATCAGTTCACCGACGAGATGTCACTCGAATCTTGGATGTTTGCGAATATGCACGACATCTATCGGCGAAAGTTCGACATTTCCCAGTAAGATCCAGGAGGAAATAGAAGCCGTTTGCAGGAAGGAGATCCCACAAACTTCGGAGGATTGAGTAAACTCCGCCCACGAACCTGACGGAATGGCGTATCCAGCGTTCCTACAATGGAAGTGGCTGGATTTGAGGCATAACTGAGTTCATGATGTGCAGGAATCTCCTTGAGGAGGCGACCGTGCACAGACGCGAGGAACTTGCAATGGCTGTGGGCCATGTTCGCGACGGTGAAAAGCGCGTTCTGAAGCAAGAGGCGCTCATCGGCCGGTTGGAGGCCGGCGGTCATCCGAGTGCGCAGGCTGTAGAGTTGTTGAACACCTTCAACGTCACCCTGGATCTGATGAGAGGCCACCTGCATATCATTGAAGATGAAATCGACGCGGAACGTCTTGAAAAGCTGGCGCGTCGAGCCTGGGCCAAGGCCATCGTTAATCGATCTAGGACGTCCAGAATCTCATGAGTAAAGAACCGGCAGAGCAACCAATCGTTTTGGTCGTGGAGGATGAATATCTGCTCGCCTTCGACCTTGCGGCTTCACTCGGCGATCGCGATCTTGCTGTTCTTGGGCCTGCGCCGACAATCGCTCAGGCTTTGTCTCTTATCGCTGCGACCGATGAGATCGATTGCGCCATCCTCGATGTCAGCATCAGAGGTGAAATGGTCTTTCCCGTGGCCGAGGCGCTTTCGAAGCGAGGAATACCGTTCGTATTTACGACCGGCTATGAAAAATCCGTTTTTGGCGAACGGTTCACGGACATCGAGGTCTATTCGAAGCCGCTCGATATCGAACGCCTTACGACGGAAATCTCCACTTTGGCGCATGATCACTGCGTCAAGCGCGGGCATGCGTAAAGCGGTCTGGTTCTCGGGAAATGCCTGGCAAGACGTTCGTCACGTATCCTGCTGCCGAGGGCCAAAAAGGCCTCGTGCAATATGCTCGATTTCGATCGGCTTCTCGCAAAGAACAAAACCGGTGAAACGGGCCGGAATGATCGACGGATCATAACCGGTCGCAAAGACATAAGGGATTTTCAGTTCATCCAGTCTCTCCGCCACGGGAAACACCATTTCACCGTCGAGGTGGACGTCGAGGATCGCCGCATCGACATCTTCATCCTGGATCAGTTCGAGAGCCTGGTCGACCCTTGCCGTTGGCCCGATGACGATAGCCCCGAGCTTTAGCAACTGGCGCCGCGCCTCGTTTGCAAGAAGATACTCATCTTCCACGATCAAAATCCGCCGGCCGGAAAAGAGGTGGCTGTAGCGCTGGCTCATCTCGTCAGACCGAACAAACGGTGGGGAAGTTTCGCGAGTGTGGCCTCTGCAGCGCATTACTCTCAATGACTTGGCTCATGCAGTTTGATCTTTTCGGAAAGAGGAAGTTCGATGGTACAGATCAATCCTTCCGGCGTGAACTCCATTCGTCCGCTACCACCGAACTGATACGGCACGACATTTTCGATCAGTTCGGACCCAAATCCGCGCCGGGCCGGCCTCTTCGGCAATCCAGTCAGCCCTGTCTCTTGCCAGACCAGCTTCAGAGAGGGCTTCTTGCCGTCACCGTGATTATGGAAGGAGATGTGCAATTCTCCGCCGTCTTGCGACAACGCGCCGTATTTAACGGCATTGCTTGTCAACTCATGGATCGCGAGACTCATGTTCTCCGCCGCTTTGCCGAACAGGGCGGCATTCGGGCCGGTTATCGTCACCGGATTTTCATCCTTGCCGGTCTGCGCCGATATTTCGCTTTTGATCAGGTCTTTCAGGTCCATGGCGGCATCGGGCGCGCTCGTCAGCAAGGTCTGCGTTCTGGCCATTGCGTTGATGCGGCCTTCCAGATGACGGGCGTAGTCTACGACCGTGTCGCTCGTTTCCGCGGTATGGGCGGCAATCGAGCGGACGATCGCAAGCGTATTGCGGACCCGGTGCTGAAGCTCGTGCAGCAAGATTTGCTGATGCTCCTGAAGAAGCTGCATTTCGTGCACATCGGTCGCTGTGCCAAACCATTCGACCACCTTGCCGGAATCGTTCTTCACTGGCCGGGCTCGTAGATGCACGGTCCTGTATGTATTCGTTTCAGCATTGAAGAGGCGATGCTCCAATTCGAGCAGTCCGGTTTTTTCGGCATCCTTCCAGGCTTCCAGGACCTTCTTGCGATCATCGGGATGTATGGGATCAAGCCAGCCTTTGCCCAGCGATGCAATCTCGGTCTGGCCGGTATAAGCCGTCCATTGCGGGCTGCTCCAGGTCCAATTGCCCTCCGCCGCCGCGCGCCAGACAAGCTGCGGAATGCCTTCGACAACAGAGCGCAGAAGCGCTTCGCGATCCCGCAGGCGCTCCTCTGCTCGGACGAGCGCGGTTACGTCCATGAAGGTCAAAACGGCGCCCTCAATGACGTTGTCGACGCTGCGATAGGGGAGCACGCGGATCAGATACTGCGAGCCGGTCTGCGGGTTTTTCGTCTCCCGTTCCATGCTGCTCAGCGTCCGGATAACGCGCCGCGCATCCTGCTCGAGATCGTCATAGGCAATTCTCGCGGCGATATGATGGATCGGCCTGCCGAGATCGGTATCGATCAGGTGGAATATGTCGGTGATTGCGGGCGTGAAACTCTTGATGCGCAGGTCATTGTCCAAAAAGACGGCGGCAATCTGCGTGCTGTCGAGCAGATTTCTAAGATCGGAATTCGCGCGTGCCAGCTCTTCCACGCGATGAGCCAGTTCGCCATTGACCGTCTGGAGCTCTTCGTTGAGCGACTGGAGCTCCTCCTTGGAGGTCTCCAATTCCTCATTTGACGATTGAAGTTCTTCGTTGACGGACTGGTACTCCTCGTTCGAGGCCTTCAACTCTTCATTGGTGCTTTCCAGCTCTTCGACTGTTGCCTGTAGCCGATCGCGCGCCTGGCGAAGCTCGTCCTCCAGGCGTCGTACATGCTCCTCCTGACCGGCGGAGGGAATGACCGTGCCAGCGTCATCCTCGCCAACCACCTGACCATCCTGGAGGATCACCATGAAACGACGCGGCTGTCCCGGCGCGGGGTCGATCGGTTCGATCGACATGGTCACCAGCAAGGCGCTGCCGTTCTGCCCCACCTTCAAGCCACTAACCTTGACGGTTGCCTTGTCGGTCTCAGCCTTATGGAGCGCTGCGCGCAGATCTATGCGCAGATCACGATGGATCAGGTTGAAGACATTCAGGCTGGCATGGCCCGATGGCGGATCGATGAACTTGCCGGTGCGCCCGGAAAAATGCAGCACGTCATGGTTTTCGTCGACAATCATGTAAGCGGGCGCATATCGCTCCATGATCCGCTCGGCCTGTTTCGTGAGCACGGATACGTTGTTGACGGACGGACGTATTCCAGACGGCATGCCGGGCGGCGCGTTGCGTTCGGTGGTCGCCGACAATGGAAAATCCGGCAGCAGACGCGTCATGGTTTCGATTTGCCGGAATATCCGGAAGCGGCGATCCACGGGCGTAAAAAGCTTCCCATGGCGGCTGACATTCTCGGAATTGCCAAGGAAAAGATAACCACCCGGCCTGAGGGCGAAATGGAAGAGCGGAATGACCCTGTTCTGAAGTTCCGCGCCCAGATAAATCAGAAGGTTGCGGCACGACACCATGTCGAGCCTTGAGAAGGGCGCGTCCTTGATGAGATTGTGCTGCGAAAACAAGCACATTTCCCGCAGTTCCTTGACCACGGAATAGGTTTCGCCCTCTTTGACGAACCAGCGCGCCAACCGCTCGGGTGTAACATCCTTGATCGCGGAGGCGGCGTATCGCCCGACACGCGCCTGCGCCAGCGCGCGATTGTCGATATCGGTCGCGAAGATCTGGATATGTGGCACGATGTCGAGTCGTGCCATCTGTTCGCGCAAAAGGATGGCGATCGAATAGGCTTCTTCACCCGTGGCGCAGCCAAGCACCCAGACACGGATGTGATCGCTCGCGCCCTTGCCTTCGAAAAGTTTGGGAATGACCTCCCGTTCGAGATGTTCGAACTCCTTGGTATCCCGGAAGAAATGCGTCACGCCGATCAGCAGGTCGTTGAACAGGTTATTTGCCTCGTCGGCGTCGGAACGCAGATATTCGAGGTAATTTTCGATGGTATCGGTCTGCGTTACCTGGATGCGGCGCTGCACCCGCCTCAGGAAGGTATTGGGCTTGTAGCCATGAAAATCGTGCCCCGTCCTGTTGCGAAGCACGGCGGCGATCCGCGTCAATTGCGGGCCGACTTGGACGACCAATTCGTCGAAATCCTGCGCCAGCGTCTGGCGTTGGAGGCTGCGGATCTGAGCCTTGATGCGGGTTGCCAGCTCCTCGGCAGGCAAAACCAGATCCGCCACCGCAGCCGCGCTCTTGGGCTGCGATGACGGATGGGAAATATCGACGGATTCCTGGCTGATTTCGGCAAGCGCCAACCCGCCTTGCTCCTTGACGGCAATGATGCCGAGGGTTCCGTCGGTCCCGCAGCCGCCCATGACGAGCCCGATGGCCCGCTTTTGCTCCTGCTCGGCCAGGGAGACCAGGAAGCTGTCCATGGTCCCGCGTTCACCCGATGTGTCGGACGCATGATGGGTCAGCAGCCGATCATTTTTCAAGGTGGCGGTCACGCCAGTCGGAACGATATAGATGCGCTCGGATTCTATCGTTTCCCCGTTTGAGGCTAGCCGCACGGTGCGGCCGCTCACCGCCGCCAAACGGGCCTGGAATGCTTCCTGATCGAAAGCGTCGCGATATTGCATCACGATGACAAAGGCGGCGCCTGGGGAAGAGTGCATCTGCTCGAAGAAGATTTCGAGACTGCCGGTCTCCGCCGCGGAAGCGCCGATTCCCACGATGATCGGCGACCGCGAGGCAGCACCTTCGTTGATCTCAA
The DNA here is from genome assembly GCF_029714265.1 of Rhizobium sp. CB3171. Taxonomy (NCBI): domain Bacteria; kingdom Pseudomonadati; phylum Pseudomonadota; class Alphaproteobacteria; order Hyphomicrobiales; family Rhizobiaceae; genus Rhizobium; species Rhizobium sp. CB3171. The sequence continues at coordinate 859,884 of NZ_CP121653.1, forward strand.
CTCCAGCATCGGTCAAAAGCTCGTCGCTTTTTTTTACCCGAGATTTCTTTGTCACGTCTGGCGTTCCATGGTGTTGAGCCGCCGAGACGGCCCATTACGATTTCGGCTTCCTTCCGGCACGCATTTCCAGGTCAATGACCTCCGACCCGCTCTCGTTAGGAGCCTTGTCTTCCATGCCCTGAAGAATGGCGGTGCGCAAGATATCTACATGCTTTCGGTATTCGCTGGCCCGCTCTTCATGCATTTCCGCCATACCCGGGCGATTTGCCTTTGTGGCTTCCTTGGCCATGCGACCGACCAGGGCAGCACGTTCCTCGACGATTCGAAGCGCCACGCGCATGGCAACGTCGACTGAATCGCGCTGTTCGGCAATCAATGCCTTGGCGGTATAGGCGTGCCCAATCTGGCAACGAAACCGCAGGGGTTGCGAATCCCGCACTTCCGATAAGACACCGCCGCATTCCGGGCACGTCAAGGGGGAAGCGTCGGCTAGTTGCTTGATTTTAGACGTGTCCGAACGGCCGCCTGCCGCAATCTCCACTTCAATCCTGACGCCTGCCGGCAATGGCCGCGCGGGTCCCGGCGGCTCCGCCGAGAAATGAATTATCGCCTGTGCCAATTCTTCCGATGTGGCGTTGAGATCGACGGGAGTGGCTTCCAATGCCGAAATCGGCATTTCAGGCGTCGCCGCATCCTCCGGCGCTTGAACCAGGGCGACGCCTCCGGCCTGCTTGATCGTCGCCAGGCCGGATGCGCCGTCGTTCATCTTGCCGCTGAGAAGCACCCCGATCGTTCTTGGACCACAGGAAAGAGCGGCTGATCGGAAGAGGGAGTCGATCGAGGGACGCGCGAGATTTTCGCGAGGCCCGTTTCCCAGGGTCAGCTTGTCCTTTATCACCAGCAGATGGTAATCGGAGGGAGCAAGGTAGATTTGGCCGGGTAGAATGGCCTCGCCATCTTCAGCGTTCTTCACAGGCAAATTGCTGGAAGCGGAAGTGACTAACCTTAATATTCCGGCGCTGTTTGGGGGAATGTGAACAATGATGATCACTGCTGCCCTGAGATTGTGGGGCAGGGCGGCTAATATGGTTCTCAGAGGATCGGACGATCCCGCCGATCCGCCGATAACGATGATGTCGCGATTGGCCATCACACCTCACATGAAAGAGGAACCAGCGGGGGCAGAGTTTGTTCCATTGGTCGCACGGGAACCTTAGGCCGGGCCGTAAGTTCGGAAGCTGGATCGCGTGGATTTTGTCCCTTCCTGCTAGGCCCTGTCGCCACCTGCGCGGTCCACCCTCCTCTGAGACTGTGACAAGCCCGTATTCACATCGCTATTCATGACCTCTGTCTCACAACCGGCATAAGACGATGTCGAAGAATTTTAAGAGTCTGCACGGAACCAAGCGCGAGACGGAGTCGTTTTTTAGGGGATGTGAAGAGTGCTTGAGAAAGTCTGTCTGAAGGGCTTCAGGCTTCATCAAGGCAACTCGTTCAATACAGATCATCGGAAAGATCCAGCCGGCATCCGCACGGACGCCGGACTGGTACTCGTGACGTTTGCATTACGGGGCGACGCAAACATCGCATCAATTTCGCCGATGACGCGGCTATCAGGAGAGCGTTGTGCACGATACGTCCCGATCCACCGATTTAGAGACTGAAATCGTAAATCTCATTCCGGCTCTTCGCGCCTTCGCCAGAACCTTCCATAGGAATTCGGCCGATGCCGACGACCTGGTTCAGGAAACCTTGACAAAGGCACTCGCCAATCTTGGCCAGTTTGACCCCGGTACACGGCTGAAATCCTGGCTGTTCACCATCATGCGCAACACATTCTGCACGAAGTTCCGCATAGCCAAGCGCGAGTCGCCCGGCAGCAAGAAATGCGTCTCCGGCTTCGGCGTGGAAGCGCCGCCGCAGGAATGGACGATCCGCGCCAAGGAACTGGAGCGAGCCTGCAAGCGGCTGCCAGAGCCTTATCGGGCGGTGCTGGAATATGTCGTCATCGAGGGCCGCTCTTATGACGATGCGGCGGAAAAATTCGGCTGTGCGATCGGCACGGTAAAGAGTCGGATCAACCGGGCTCGCCAGCAGCTCGCCGCTCAGCTCGACGAGGACTGACATCCGAAACCGTTGCTGCTTTCCCAGGATCCTGACAATAACGAAGCGCCAGTTGGCAGAGGTGCGGCACATGTGCATCGCAGCAAAAAAATTCGGCCCGAGGGGTTTACAAGCAATCCCTTGAATGGGACTCTGGTCATCGAGAGTTGCTTGAGGCGCGCGAAGTATTTGTCTCGCGCGGCGGCGGTGCGAAGGCCAAAAGACAGGCAGCGCACTGTAGGGTCGGCTCTAACCAACCAAATCAATCCAAGGCTGAACGTGCGTTTTCGCATGGTGTTCGGCTGTCGATGCAGCGTTTCAGCGCGCTGGCATTGATACAAATGCAATTGGGCTTTTGTAATGAGATTCGTTTTAACGGGTATTTTTCTTAGTGTCCTCGTAAGTGCTGCGCCGCTCTCGCATAAGGCCTATGCCGGCGATCTGGTGATCTGGACGCCGGTTAAGGTTGCTCCGCGGACCTATCATACGACGATCGGCTTTCGGCTGCCCATGGCCTGGGAAATGAGCGCGGGTGCCGATCTTGGTCTCGCAGGCGCGGCCGGTGGAAAGATCCTGAACGGTTCCGAACTCGCCACGCTATGGGGACGAGCGGTAGACGATCGCAGCAATTTTGCCAGCAATTCGCGGCGCGAGGTCGCCGTGCGGGTGGATACGCTGAGGGGAAGCGGAATGTTGTATCTTGGCCGCTCGCGAAACTGGATCGTCTCACAAGATCTCGACATGCAGATGCTGCGATCGTTGAACGTGACTACGGCGCAGACCGCACCAACCTCTGTCACCGCCTCGCAGGCGGTAAAGATGATCTTTCCCTCAACCGGAACGTCGATCTCGGCGAGGGGAGAGCTGACGGACGTCAAGGGTACCTTCTCAAGTACGTTTGCCTTGAACCAGGCGATCGCGCCCAATCTCAATCTTACGGCGTCACTCACCGATCCGCTGACGTTGACGCCGGCGGGCAATGTGCGGGTCGATTATCGCATCAAGTGGTAACAGGTGCAGTTCATGAGACATGGCGAAAGAGTCATCGCTCTTGCCTGTGGCTTGTTCGATGACTCTCGATGCTGTTGGCCGTATCAGGCCTCCAAGACATAGACGATCGTAAACGAATTGGGATCGACGATTACGATACGACCATCGGCAAGAACGAAGAACCGATACGACTTGTATTGCGGTATGATCTTGACGATTCTCGGCGGAAGTGGCTCGAGCCTAATCGAGTGTGGAATGCTGACGCCTACGGAGACGGTCTTGATTTCCGACTCGCGTACCGGCGTGGTGTGAACTTCCTTGATCACCTGCCGCACCTGCGTTTGCTGCTCAACGGTGATGTTGGTATTCGTGGTCGAGCTCTTGGCGGTGTTTTCCTGGGTCGTGTTCGTCTGGCTGCCAGTCTTCGCCGTACCGCTGGTGTCAGTGGCGGACTTGGACTGATCCGTGTCCATCTGCGTCTTGCTTGATGTTGTCGATTGCTGGGTATCGGTGCCCGATCCGGATTTCTGGGTCGTGTCGGTCTTCGGGGTTTTGACTGTTGACTGAGTGTCGGACGATCCGGATTCCCCAGAGCTCTGCTTGGTCATGGATTTTGTGTCGGGCGTTTTTTGCTTCTGCGTCTCACCCGATCCGCTCTTGGTGCCGGTTTTCGGTAGGATAGTCGTATCCTGTGAATCTTGAGCGGTCGCAACGGATTGAGCCACCGGGGAGAGGCTAAGGGCGGCGGACGCCAAGAGAATGTAGAACAGATTGCGAGTCATCTTGAACTCCTTCTGGTGCGCTGATGCCAATCAACGGCAAAAGCACTGTTGCTTCATGATGAGCCGGCCATGATGGTGGACATCGCCTCGGACGCGATACGTCGATCCCGAGTGATAGCCCTCGTTGTAATAGCCGGAGCTATCGTTGGTCGTGATCGCAACCGACCGGGCGTGGGTCGGAACTGCTTGTCAAAGCGCCCAATCCGAGCGCATATGCGATAAGGAGTGTCTTCATTCGTTCTCCATTCAGGGCACACGCCGGCCGCGGCGCCAAAGGCGCCGTGGTTCTGCGTCTTACTGTGAGGGATGATGGAGAGCCGTCAGGCTCTCCTCTGGTCGATCAGTGGAGCACTTGGATCACTTTCCGTGAGGATGGCTCGACGATCACACGCTCGTGGTTGACCACCGCATAGGCGTATTTCGGATTTTCCGGAATCGTTCTGATTCTGATGGTTCTCGGCAGCGGTTGGCCGATCACGACCTTCTCCCTAACGACAACTGTGTCCTCGGGCATCGGCTGCTCTTGCACATAGGTAACAACCTTCTGTGGCGGCGGATCGATAGCGGTGCCGACGATAGCGCCTGCAACACCACCGACTGCGGCACCTACTGGACCACCTACGATGGCACCCGTGACTGCCCCGCCTGCGGCGCCGTTGACGGTCGACTGCTGCGCGAAGGCGTACCCGCTCGCCAATGCAAGGGAGAGGGCTGCTATACTAAATACTTTGGTTTTCATCAGATTCTCCTTTGTCTTTCCTACTTGTCCGCGGGTAACGGAGCTTTCGGTAAAACCATTGAGAACCTCGTCTGTTCCTGTTTTGAGGCTTCAGTCGGGGCGTGGTCAGACCTTGGTCCCTGGGGGTACGGACTAAGGTCTCAAAACGCTCAACATCTGCTATCGTGACTTGTATGCGGCAGGCGAGCTTTCCTGGAAGCAGTCGGTCACCTGATCCTGGAGATCAGCAAAGCGCTCTGTCGTCGCAGCTCTTCCGCCGCGAATAGGGATCTGACGTTCGCCGCCGCATTGCCGGCGGTCAGTGGACGCTCGGGATCTTTGTGGCCGCGGCGAAATCCTCGGCCGCCAATTCGCTGATTGCGATCAACACCTCCTCACGCGAGAAGCCGGAGCCGATCGTTCGTTCGATCAGGTCCTGCAAGTCGGGCTCAATGACATCGCGGCAATCTTCAAGCCGTTCTTCGGAAACGGTCACGCTATACAATTCGTCCATCATTCAACCTTTCCTTCAACCGCGAGCCGCCGCATTGAAGGGCGGCCCGGGCGATATTTCTCTATGGTGCTATCGTGCCGATGATCTTCGTTTGGATGCGGCAAGAAGACCTTCGCGCTGCATCTTCTTGCGAGCGGCCTTGCGATACCGGCTGACCGCCTGTGCCTTTTCACGGATACGGCGCTCAGAGGGCTTTTCGTAAGCCCGCCGTTCCTTCATCTCCCGGAACAGCCCTTCGCGTTGCATCTTTCTTTTCAACGCCCTGAGCGCCTGCTCGACGTTATTGTCTCGTACCAGAACCTGCATTCTGTTCTCCTTGTTGTTGCGGTTGATAAAATGGTTGCCGGTCAGCCGAGCTGCTCGGCGATCAATTCCTGCAGTTCTCGACGTGTGAGAAGGCAGGGATACGGTTTCCAGTTTTTGTCAGGCCGGTTAACGGCCCCATCGCGCTCGCGCGGCTTCACCGCCGCGGGCGCGGCAGCGATGTTCGGTTTGTTCAATAGAAGTCCTCTGCCGACCGTCCGGCCGGCGTAATCGATAAGAAATAGCAGGAATGCCCATTACGCAAATGAGCGGCGTTGGCTGCGAACGAATGCTCTTGCCATGGTTCCGGCGAAGCATCTGGCGCGATACAATTCGCACGGCTTCGCAGCCCTCACGGCTCTAAATGGGTAGTAGGCTAAGCCTTTGCAAGGTAGAGACGGTGCCTCAGCCTGCCTCGATCTCCGGTCTGTCCCGAGCGCCGCCTCCCGGCTCTGCCTACGGCCTCATTGCCTCCAATTCCTTTTGGAGCCGGTTCCGTTCGGCAACATGCATCTGCTGCAATTCCTCGAAGGTCGATAGCAGCCGACGCGCTTGCGAGGTGTCGTGTTGGCCTTGCGTAAGTTCAAAAATGATTTGCTTTTGCCGAGTGATATGTCTGCGGCCTTGGGCCACATGCTGCTTTGCCAATTTTAAATGCTGTTCTACGAGTTGCTTATCCATGCACAATTGTACGCCTCGGATGATGTGAATGCATCTGCTTCCTCATCTTGGCTGACGGACGTAAAGGCGAGCAGTCACGTCAACCGTCGAATGCAGCATTGAGACCGCGGGCACGTCGCGGCGGCGGTCTCAAATGCAAAGCCGGACGCCGCCGGCAGAAACCTTAGCGCCACCGAGGTTGCTTCGGCGGTGCGTTGGCATGCAGCTCGTGCAGCGGAGCATGCCGGCCCAACAGCTTGACCAGTTTCTTGGTTTCGGCTGCGTCAACGCCGTGTTTCTTGCAATGTTGTTCCACGTCCAGCTCGCGCGGGCCGGGTCTTTTGACCTGTCGGTTTTGCATACTCTTCATGGGACACTCCTCCTGGCCAAGAAACGCCCCCAGTATGCTCATTGTTCATTAGTTATTTCTAAATCGGATGATGTTTGATCCGTGCAGTTCCGCGCGACCTGCTTCGTGTCCTTGGATCGAACGATGAAATAATAACCATTTTACTGGATTTTAAGGGGTTATTACGCTATCTGAAAGTAGCGACGCCGGTGAAGGCTGAGCGGAGCGATCATAGCATGAAACAAGTTCAAGTGAGGTAGGTCATGGCCGAACGCAATCCACCAGCAATTTTCGTCGGGGACGCCGCTGGTCTTGATTTTCTAAATTCTTTAGCAACCCCGGTCGACAGGCCTTTCGAATGGCTCAACGACGGAGAGGGGTTCATCCAGTGGCTTCGCGAGGCGGGTCTCGTTCCGGAGCGCAGATTGCAGTCCATTGCCAGGAACGCCATGCCCGGAGAACTCGACTCGCTGGCGGCGCAGGCGCGTTCGCTGCGCGAATGGTTCCGCGAATTTGTCAGGGAACACAAAGGAAGGCCTCTCGATGCGAGCGCGCTCGAGCAGCTCGAACCATTAAACCGCCTGCTGTCGCGAGACGAACAATTTCGCCAAATCGTCACCACGGAAGAGGAGAAGGGGACAATCCGATTGCGCTGGAGCACGGAACGCCAGTGGAAATCGCCAGACGCTCTTTTATCCCCGATTGCGGAAGCGATGGGTGAACTTGTCTGCACCGAGGAATTCTCTGATGTCAAAGCGTGTGAAGGTCACAACTGCACGCTTCTCTTCATCGATCGCACGCGCGGCAAGAAGCGCCGGTGGTGCAGCATGGCGGTTTGCGGCAACCGCGCGAAGCAGGCCGCCCACCGCGCCCGAGCCAATTGATGGAAAAATGGCGGCCAAGATGCATGGGGTGCCCATAGGGGTTCCCGATGGCTGCAGAAAATAGACGCCGGCCATAACGCTCATGGTCATCTCGCTTCGTTGAAATAACCAATACAGACCCATTAAATAGGTCGGCCGATTCTGCGATCCAAAGACGAAAATTCGATTTCCAAATCAGTAACTTATTTTTCCGAGATCGAACAGATTTCAGGGCAGCAGTCTGCAACGCTGTGCCGTATGGGCGTGCGATTTTAACGTAACCTTTTTAAAGGCACTTGACTGGTTACTAACTTGGTGTAACCATATTGGCGTTATTAATCGGGTTACCAAAGGAATGGTTCCATGACGAAGGTGCACTATCGGAAGGTGGATGTGGATGGGCTCGGCGTCTATTACCGGGAGGCGGGCGATCAAAAGAACCCCACACTTCTCCTGCTGCACGGGTTTCCAAGTTCCGGTCACATGTTTCGCGACCTGATCCCGGCTCTGGCAGCGGATTTTCATCTGGTGGCTCCCGATCTGCCAGGCTTCGGCCAGACCGATCTGCCGCCGCGTTCCGCGTTCTCCTACTCGTTCGACAATGTCGCCAAGGTGATCGATCGCTTTACGGAGGTGATCGGGCTGAAGCGGTTCGCGATCTATGTGTTCGACTACGGTGCGCCGACCGGCTTCAGGCTGGCGATCTGGCACCCGGATCGCATTACGGGGATCATTTCGCAGAACGGCAATGCCTATGAAGAGGGATTGAGCGAAGGCTGGAACCCGATCAGGGCTTACTGGAACGATCCGTCTCCTGCCAATCGCGATGCGTTGAGATCGTTCCTCCAGCCGGAGGCGACGGTATGGCAATATACCTACGGCGTGACGGATACGACGCTGGTTTCGCCGGACGGTTATTCCCTCGACAATCACTACCTCGCTCGTGAAGGGGCGACCGATGCCCAACTCGACCTCTTCGGTGACTACAAGAGCAATGTCGCTCTTTATCCGGAATTCCAAGCGTATTTCAGGAAGCACCAGCCGAAGTTCCTGGCCGTCTGGGGCAAGAACGATCCGTTCTTCCTGCCGCCAGGCGCGGAAGCGTTCAAGCGAGATATTCCGAGCGCGGACATTCGGTTCTTCGACACGGGTCACTTCGCCCTTGAGACGCATTGCGAGGAGATCGCAGCCGCGATCAAGAATGTCTTTTCAGGTGTCGAGTGAGTTTACGACGAGGGCCTGGGTAACCAGGCCCCGGCGTCGCTGTATGATCGGCCGCTGTGCCGGGCTGGTACAATTAGCCTTTCCCCGTGAGGTAATCCGGAGGGTTGCGCCAAAGCGCTACGTTTTCTTAACTAGTTCACTTCATTCGATATTTTGCTTTTCATGGCACAACCGCGTCGAAGGCGAGGTGACCTATGAAAGAACTCCCAGTTTCATCGCGGATTATTAAATCCGTTTTTTTTCATCCAGACGATGGCCGTCTTTATATTCGCTTCAAGAACGGCGAGGAGCGTCTCTTTACCGGCGTTCCAGAAGAGGCTGCCCAGGCCATGGTTGAGGCTTCCTCGCCCGGCCAGCACTACATCGAACATATCCGTACTCGCTTCGAACGCGTTGCTTGAAGGGGCCAAGGAAGCCGCAGAGCGGTTTCTCATACGGATTGCGAAAGACCAAAAAAGTGGAGTGGTTCGGCTATTTGAAAAGCCGAACCGCTTTCGGCGTTCGAGGATGTCAGATAGGCTATCATGCGGGTATCATTCCCGTGGAAAAATTGCGCGAAAAGCGCGTTATTTCGCAGGCATAACCCATGCCTGTCTTTGTGGCGGTCTGCAATTTTTGATTGAACATTTGACAGGACTAACTTCATTAGCATAATGTTGTAAATGACTGCTGGACACAGTGTTCCCAACGAGGGGAGCGTCGTCGGAATCAATCAGGTGTGGGGCTTAAGTTCGGCAATTGTTAAATTATTTATGCGTAATATTTGAAACATAACCATTTGATACTTGTTCAATAGCAAGTGTCGGCTCGGTCCGTTAGATCCTAAGACGACAGGAGATTGAAAGCGATTACGAAGCCTGAAAGTTCCCAGGACAGGACGGAGACCGGAATGGCAGCCAGTAGCGTCATTAAGTTTGACATACCTTTGCCGGCCAGCAGCGCACCCGACGTGCTTTTCTCGTTTTACGACTGCGATTTGAATCTCATTATGTCGTCCGAGAGGTTCCGGGCGTTCTACGGCGACGAAAAGACCTCTCAGGCCACGCTTTTCGGAATATACCCGGAGCTGGATGATCCCAGCATGGATATGTTCACTGAGCAGACGGGCAATACCGGATGGCTGCGAAATGTGCAGTTCCAAAGAGCAGGCGAGGCGCTCTGCGATCTTATCATATTCCGGCCCGCCAATGGTTTCGCAGTCGTTGAGACGAGGAACCCGATTCGTCAGGATCCGTCCCCTGACGAAGCAGACCGGGCGTTTCTGCTGCATGAAGCCAATCACGATGCTTTGACCGGCCTGCCGAACCGGCGGCAGTTCGGTGCGCGTCTGCACGAGGCTTTATCAGGCGGAAAGAACGGCATCGCGCTGATGCAGCTCGATCTCGATGAGTTCAAGCCGATCAACGACACTCTGGGTCACGCTGCCGGCGATATCGTCTTGCAGCAAACCGCCGAGCGCATACGCAACGTTCTGGGACCGGGAGAGACCGCATACCGGCTGGCGGGCGATGAGTTTGCCGTAATTCAGCTCCGCAAAGACCAGCCGTCAGAGGCGGAGCGACTGGCTGATGCGTTGGTGAACGCTTTTAAGAAGCCGTTCCTGGTGAATGGGATCGCAGTGTTTTCAGGCGCAAGTATCGGCGTAGCGCTTGCCCCGCGGGATGGCAATGAGGAGGATCAGCTCATGCGTGCCGCCGATATTGCTCTTTACGCTGCAAAAAGTGAGGGAAGAGGCCGCGCGCGCACTTTTGAGCCGGCCATGATGATGGTTCTGGAGCAGCGGGAATTGCTGAGGCGAAGCCTGCGCGTGGCGCTGCAGCATGGCGAATTTTTTATCGAATATCAGCCGTTGGTGGATTGTTCGGGGTCTGTCGCCGGTTTCGAAGCCTTGTTGCGGTGGCATCATCCGATGATGGGTATCATCCCACCTTCCGCATTCATCCCAATGGCAGAAGCCGATGGAATGATGCCGGAAATTGGCCAATGGGTCCTGGAAGAAGCCTGCCGGCAGGCGATGACGTGGCCGTCGCATTGTATGGTCGCGGTCAATCTCTCGCCCGCCGAATTCTTGACCGGAGGCTTCACCGACAGGGTATCGCAGACGCTCGACACGATCGGATTTTCGGCTGAACGTCTTGAGCTCGAAATCACCGAAGGTGTTTTGCTCGAGCGCACGATCAACAATCTCGATACGTTGAATACCCTCAATGTCCTCGGCATTCAGATCTCGCTCGATGACTTCGGCACCGAATATTCCTCCCTAAGCTATCTGAAGAACTTTCCCTTCGACTCCATAAAGATCGACAAGTACTTCATAAAGGATCTGACGAACGACGATAAAAGCCAGACCATTGTTCGCTTTATCATCGCGTTGGCGCATGGGCTGGGCATGAAGGTCACCGCCGAAGGCGTGGAAGACCAAGCTCAAGCCGAATGGCTCATTGCCGCCGGCTGTGATCGTTTGCAGGGATATTTCCTTGGTCGACCTCTGCCTGCATCGTCCGTCCTGGAGTTCCTCCAGCGTAACGATACGGCAAAGTGGCAAAGTCAGGAAAAATAGGTGGTGGGAAGTTGACGGGACGCGTCGGACCTGTTCCGTGGGTAGTCGCGAATATTGGAGTATCTTCTTTCATAAGATGCTCTAGAACAATTCCAGGAAAACTGCGCAGCGGTTTCCGTCCGGAATTGTGAAACCATGAAGACAGAGCGGTTCTGTGCATCCACGAGAAGCTGACCGTTCCAGGCGATAGGGGATCGGCATTGAGCGAGCAAAGCGCAGGCCGCACTGCATTACCATTTCATCCGATGCTGGAGCTGGAGATGGAAATGGAAGTTTTCATGTCGGATTGGCTCCACTGCAATCAGCTCTCAAACTACGTTGCGCGCATGGTGAGCCACGACCGAGGCGATCCGGTCCGGCACGCCAATTTGCTTTCATCCGCACTCAACGAGCTGTTTGAAATCTCGTTTCGCTCCGGCTGCGCTTCCGGGCGACTTCACTGCAATGTTTCCCGAGGGGATCGCTCGGAGCGGATTGCCCTGACCTTTCCCTGTGGCCCCGCACAACAGCACCGGTACTGTGACGCAAGTGCAAGGGCGACGGGAGGTGACGCTCTGCAAAGATATCTCGACGCACTCGCCGATGAAAACTCGGTCTCGGAAGAGGACGTCATTCTGCTCGGCTTAGCGATCAACTATGACGCATCGCTATCGCTGCAGCAGGTGGAAGATCGAGCTCTCACTGTGGTCGTGGACATTCCAGTGGAGGGACTACTGAATTGAGCTCACACGAACCGGTTCCGCTGTTTTCGGCTCAGTTCGATCTAAACAGCCAGGAGTTTTCACTTTCAGGCATTCTGCGGCCGTTATCACCCGTCGACATCGCCGATACGACCGCCTTGCTCGAAAAGAGCATCAATCAAGTCAGAGGCGTCCTCTATATAAATGTAAAACGCCTCATTCACATGAATGCGACGGCGTATCACGCCTTGGCACGGCTCTTGGTCAATGCCAGCCGGACGCGACGGGACATTCGCTTTGTCGTGGTGACGTCCAGTGTTGTTGGCTGGGCGACGAGGACATTCCGTCATCTACATGCGATCGAACCGAGGATTGCCGTCGAGGCGTATGATTCCGCTTTTTATCCGGGTCAGACCTTTGTCGAAGACGAGAGCTTCATTCCCATCCTGCGGACGCAGACGAAAATGACCTGGCGCCATGAACGCGAGATTTTACCGCGCCACGGCATGCAGGCCGGCATTGCGATGGCGGACATTTGCTGTGGAATCGGTGATTTCGCCGTGTTGGCCCATAAGGAATTCAAACCAGCTAGGATCGTGGCGCTCGATCATTCAGTGGCCAGTCTCGAATACGCCCGCAAGGTCGCCGCCGATTTCGATATCCGCGATATCGAATATACCTATGGCGATGCATCACAGATGCTGCTTGAAGACAATCAGTTCGATCTGGTGACCTGTCGCCATTCACTGCAAATCTTCAATCGGCCCGATATATTGCTCAAGGAACTCTACCGCATCTGCAAGCCGGGCGGCCGCGTATACATAACCAATGAAAAAAACTCTCATTGTCTTGGCGAGCCGCGGGCGGCCAGCATACAATGGACCTACAATGAGGTGGCGACGCTGTTCGCCCATTTTGATATGGATGTCGAAATGGGCCCGAAAAGCCGCCGGCTGCTGTTGGATGCGGGTTTCGAGGCCATTGAGATGGAAAACTTCATGGTCAGCAACCTCGATGGCGATCCGCAAGATTTCGCCGATGTCATCACCGCCTGGGAAAATGTCTATGCCGGCGAAATGTCGGTTCGCCGGGGTGATACGCCGGAATTCATCAAGCGTTTCCGCCAAGGCTTCCAGGATCATATCTTCGCCGCCCTTCATCCGAAGGGTTATGCCGGCTGGCCGATCTGGGCCGCCTCTGGGCGGAAGCCGCTATGAGCAGAAAAACTGGCCGATTTTTCTTTCCCGGCATCCGGTCGTTTCGCGCGAAATTTGTCCTCGTGGTTGGCGGAGCCGTCCTTTTTGACCTTCTCGTCAGCGGCGGGTTGGCACTGTGGAATGTGCAACGTTTGTCCCGCGACGCGACGTCCGAAGTGGGCCAGGGTCTTGAACGTGCGAGCCAGGATTATATTCAATCCTATGCGGACTCGACGGCTGCTCGCGTGGGGCTGCTTCTCAATCAGGTGCATTCCGATGTCAAAACGCTCGCGGGCGTTCTCCAGTCGCAGATAGATCATCCCAACCGAAACAATGCGGTCGGCGAGGCGCTGGCGCAATCCGAACCTGGCGCCATCAAGCTCACTTACGATCCAAAAGGCCGATGGGCGCAGAATCTTCCCGGTACGCCGTCCGTAATCAGCGTCTGGGGCTACCTGCTCGACCAAAATCATCAGCCGCTGCCTGCGGTGCAAAAGGATATCGAGACCAGCACGGTTGTCGATCTCGTCGCGCCGAACCTGCTGAAGAGCGGCTACTCCAAGCTGCAGATGTATTACATCGGACCCAAAGAGCGGCCGATCTTCAGGACGGTGCCTTATACCGACCAGGCGCAGACCTTTGACAAGCTATATCCGGGCCACAACGATGCCAATTTCTGGGATTTCTTCTTTCCGGGCATCTATGAATCCTGGCAACAATGGGCCCGTGAGCCGGGCTCGCGTCCTGTCGCGGACGATATCACGCAAACCGCACCCTATACCGACGCCATCACGGGTAAGCTGATCGTCAGCTTCTTCAATCCTCTCTGGTCTTCCGACCGCAAGGAGGTTGCCGGCATCGCCGGCGCCGATATCACGCTGGATCAACTGGCCGGTATCGTCGAAAGCGTAAAGGTTGCCGACACTGGCTTCGGCTTCCTGACGATGTCGAACGGCAATGTCGTCGCCATCAACCACGCAGGCGAAAAGACCATTGGCTTGCGCTCCTCGAGCGAGACCGGCGACAAGGGCGTGACCGGCCTTGATCGTTCCTTCCGCAACAGCACGCAAAAGGCGCTGGCAACGCTTCCCTTGGACCGTGACGGCGTCATTCAGCATATTATGTTGGACGAGCAGGGAGAGAAGATTCCGTATCTGGTTGTCGTCAAGCAGATAGCGCCGACCAACCTTTGGGTTTCCGGTCCCATTCAAAAGGAAGCGATGTCGCTTGGAATTGTGGTGCCGGAGCGAGAGATTTATGCCTCGCTTTTTGCTGCGCAGGAAGAAATATCGCGAGCGACAAACCGCATCCTTATTTACCAGATCCTGGCGATCTCCATATCGCTGATGATCGTCATCGGGGCGGTATTTGCGGTTTCCAAGCGTATTACCAGCGGTATCAGCGCGCTCGCAGGGGCAGCACGGCGCATTCAGGCGAAAGACTATTCGGTCAGGGTTGATATCCCGTCGCAAGACGAAGTGGGTCAGGCTGGCGTTGCATTCAACCGCATGGCGGAAGAGATAAGCTTCCACACGGAAAATCTGGAATCGCTGGTGGAGGAAAGAACCAAGGAAATTGCCGAGGCGAAAGAGGAAATTTCGGCGCTGAACACGCAATTGAAGAGCGAGAACGTGCGGCTTGGTGCCGAGCTGGCCGTCGCCCAGCGGATACAGCTCATGGTCCTGCCGCGCCAAAACGAACTTGCGGCCATCGAAGAGTTGGAGATCGCTGCCTTTATGCGCCCCGCTGACGAGGTCGGTGGCGACTATTATGACATCCTGCAGGACGGAAAAAGACTGAAGATCGGAATAGGGGACGTCACCGGCCATGGCCTTGAAAGCGGCGTGCTCATGCTGATGGTTCAGTCCGTCGCGCGCGCCTTGCAGGAGGCCGGGGAGACCGATCCGACGAAGTTCCTGACCGATCTCAACCGCACGATTTACAAGAACATCGAACGAACGAAGACCGACAAACATTTAACCCTCGCCTTTCTCGATTATGACGGGGAGCGACTGACGCTTTCCGGCCAACACGAGGATCTGATTGTCGTGAGACAAGGTGGAGAGGTCGAGCGGATAGAAACAGGCGACCTCGGGCTTCCCGTGGGGCTCGATTCGGATATTTCCGAATTTGTCGACACCAGAGAAGTCGCCTTCGGCCGTGGCGACATCATCGTTCTGCACACCGACGGGGTCACGGAAGCTGAGAACAGAAGCGGCGAATTGTATGGAATTGAACGGCTTTGTGAATCGGCGCGCCATCTTTATGGCGGCACTGCCCAGGACGTAATGAACGGTATTCTAGAAAACCTCATGACTTATATCGGGTCGCAGAAGATTCACGACGATATAACTCTGGTTGTAATGAGACATAGGTGATAGCATGGCGACCGTCGTCTTTGGGCTCGCAGATCTTGTAGCAAACAGCAGTGCAGACAGCGCTACTTTCCTCCGATTGCTTGACGGACCGCTCGCTTTAAGCTGGTCCCATTGTTCCATGACATCCGATTTTATCGCTGAAATAACGGCTTTGCGTTACAAGAGGTTACGTCAGGTCTATCATCAGGTTCGCCATGACATCGGTTACGTCGCCAACGAACTTATTGAAAATGCCGTGAAGTTTCGTGTATCCGGTGAAATTGGCATTGCGGCTTCGATAGAAGGAGAGCGGTTTCGCATGAGGGTTTCGAATTTTATCGACAACGAAAATGCTGCGCGTTTTCAGCATCTGCTTGCCCAGATAACCAATGATGACCCCGCGGACCTCCTTATTCGGCAAATCGAGAAGAACGCGGCGTCGACTTTCGGCAGCGAGTCGGGCCTTGGCCTGCTGACGCTGATGAGTGACTATGAGACTGACTTGGCGTGGACTTTTGATGCGAATCGGCCCAACGGTCCGACTCATCTGGAGACATATGCCTCCTTACCGATCCCTTCCGTCCAGAATGGCTGAGTTTTGACCATGGAAATCAGAGGAGAGGCATTTCGCGTTTGGACTGAAGGACATGTCGTGTTCTTTGACGGTTCCATGCGTCTGGCCGGATCGGATGCCTATGCTCCGATCTTCCAGTTGGCGACCGATTTGCTCGAGAAAAACCCTGAGCGGCTGACGCTCGATCTGACAGGCCTTCAGTTTCTGAATTCGTCGGGCATAAACTTGCTTGCGAAACTGACGATAGAGGCCCGCAAACGTGCCGACGTGCAGATGACGGTGCGCGGTTCCAAACAGATTTCGTGGCAGCTCAAATCATTGCCGAATTTGAAGAAGCTCTATCGCGAGCTCGATCTCCGACTCAGCTAGTTACGCAATGCTGGCGGCCTCTGATTCTGTCTTGGAAGGCCGAATCGTGTAAGCTTTAGGTGACCGATTGCCTGTGGACAAGGAACACGGGCCGCCTTTCGACGCAAAAGAAAGGTTGCATAAAAGCTCGCAGTGATTGAGGATTTGACACCATTAGTCGTCCCGATGTACTTATAAGTTACTAACATACGAAATTCAAATAACCCGACGACGCCGTTCGGTTGTAGGTTTCCGTGTAAGGACGTACGCGCCAACGATTTGGCGGCCTGCCACAGTCGAAAACAATGACTGGGAATAGCATCGCTGGAGGTATTCCTCACTATGTCCAAGGCTGTTTCCGATCGCGGACTGAGTTTCGCCGCACAGAAGGTCAGCCAAATCGATATTCCGGAAAAGGTGCTCTATTGGGAGTGCTTTGCCCGGATTGCGGATGCCCGTGGCGTTGTCCATCGTGCTGCATCCTTTGCGCCCTATTTGGAATCCTCCCTCGCGTCCTTCGATCTTGATGCGCGCATGCTGGACTTGATTCTGGCGAGCTTGGCTCGGGATCCAAATCTCGTACTCGGATGCAACATTTCCGCCGCCAATTTGGCTGTCACAGATCACTGGAAACAGATGCTCCGGCAAATCGAGCGCCATTCGGAACTCGCTCCGCGGCTTGTGCTGGAGATCACGGAAACCTACCCACTGGTGGGTGAGGGCGTCGAGAGGCTGGCAGCCGTGCGCACGCTTGGCTGCCGGGTGGCCATCGATAATTTTGGAGCGGGTATGGCCACGCCCGCGCGACTGCTGACGGTCCCGGCCGATATAATCAAGATCGACGCTTCGCTGGTGCGGAACGTGCGGACCTCAGAAAAGGGACAGAGCAGCCTGCAATATCTGGTCGGATTTGCATCTTGCGTCGCCCCGATCATCGTTGCCGAAGGCATCGAAAAGAACGAGCACCTGGATGCCGCTCGCGCATCAGGCGCGACTCATGTGCAGGGTTTTTTGTTCGGAAAACCAGCCGCGCTACCAAATCATTGAACTGAGTCGGAAGACGATTTGCTCACGCTTTCGCACCAAGCGGCCAATTGGCCTCTTTCGGCGCTCCGGTATCGACGACCCCAATAATAGAAGCGATGAGTTCTCGTGGCCGCTTTAAATTTTGGTGCCTTCATTAACGCAGGCCTGATCGGCGGTCATGGTTGTAAGTAGCTGAAATTTAACAATAAAATCTGCAGCAGGGCGATGCAATGCTGGGCGCCATCCTGATTGCGTTAACCATTTGTTAACCATAGCGGCGGTACACAGGGTCAACGAAATATTTACACAGATGACCAAAGTGCTAACAGACGCTCGCTCGATCCGCATCAAAGGCCGTTCCTTCCTGGCGGTCATGCTTTCCCCGGATCTTCCCATCGATGATTGGTTGATCAGGCTGGATGATCTCGCCGCACGTTCGGCGGGCTTCTTTTTGGGACGCCCGGTCGTGCTCGACCTCACGGATCTGTCGATCGACCGATCGGGGTTGAAGGACCTGATCGGGGAACTTGCCCGACGCAATGTCAGCATTATGGGTATCGAGGGTGCGCGCCCTTCTATCCTGGGGCCGGGTATGCCTCCCGCGCTCAAAGGGGGTCGGCCGGTTTCCGATATCGAGGTGCCTGTAAACGAGGTTCCGGTGCAGGAGCCAGTCGTCGAGGTGCGCAGCAGACCGACGGCTCCCGAGGCCCGGCCAGCCACGCAGTCCATCGTCATCAGGGAACCGGTGCGTTCGGGTCAATCGGTGATCTTCCCCGAAGGGGATGTCACGGTTATCGGATCGGTTTCTTCGGGTGCGGAAATCATCGCGGGCGGGTCGGTGCACATCTACGGCAGCTTGCGCGGCCGAGCCATGGCGGGTTCGATCGGAAACGCATCGGCGCGCATCTTCTGCCGCAAGCTTGAGGCGGAACTGGTCGCGATCGACGGTATTTACAAGATGGCAGAAGACATGGCCCCCAACCTTCGCGGACAGGCTGTTCAGCTCTGGCTCGAAGGCGATGCGATCATGGCAGAGAAACTTATCTGAGCCGGCAGCCGGCCACGACAGAGGAGAGCAAGATGGGGAAAGTCATCGTAGTCACGTCAGGCAAGGGCGGGGTTGGCAAGACGACCTCGACCGCCGCGCTTGGAGCGGCTCTGGCGCAGAGAAATGATAAGGTCGTTGTCGTCGATTTTGACGTCGGGCTGCGGAATCTTGACCTCGTCATGGGGGCGGAGCGAAGGGTCGTCTACGATCTGATCAATGTCATACATGGCGACGCCAAGCTCCCCCAGGCGCTGATCCGCGACAAGAGGCTGGATACGCTGTTCCTGCTGCCGGCCTCGCAAACCCGGGACAAAGACAACCTGACTGCCGAGGGTGTCGAGCGCGTCATCAACGATTTGAAGCAACACTTCGATTGGATCATCTGCGACAGCCCCGCAGGGATCGAACGCGGCGCTACTCTGGCCATGCGCCATGCGGATACGGCGGTGGTCGTCACCAATCCGGAAGTCTCGTCGGTGCGCGATTCGGACCGCATCATCGGCTTGCTGGATGCCAAGACGGCTAAGGCTGAGCGCGGCGAGAGGATCGAGAAGCACCTGCTCCTGACCCGCTATGACGCCAACCGCGCAGAGCGTGGCGACATGCTCAAGGTCGACGATGTTCTGGAGATCCTTTCCATTCCGCTCCTCGGCATTGTTCCGGAAAGCATGGATGTCCTGCGCGCCTCCAACATCGGCGCCCCTGTCACGCTGGCCGATAGCCGCAGCGCACCTGCCATGGCTTACTTCGATGCCGCTCGCCGGCTCACCGGCGAAATTCTGCCGATCACGATTCCCGGCGAGAAGCGGAACATTTTCGGCAAGATATTCGGACGGAGGGCGGCATGAACATTTTTCGTCTTTTCGGCAAACAAAGAACCGCACCGGCGGCGCGAGAACGCCTGCAGGTGCTTCTCGCCCACGAACGCTCGTCGGCGGGCTCGGACTTGGTATCGCTGCTCAGGGAGGAAATCCTCGCCGTGATAGCAAAGCATGTGCAGCTCGACGGCGATAAGGTGCAAGTCAAGATGGATTGCGACGAACACGTCTCGACGTTGGAAATCGACGTTGAAATCCCGCTGCATGCCGTTGTTCAGGCTGCGTGAAGGGCACGCTTCGATAAATCCACCTGACAGCAGGCTTTGATCGGGCAGGTTAGACTCACCGGTCGTGCTTAGGGCGGAGAAGCCCAGTCTGGAACGCGGATAAGATAACCATATCCGCGTTCCCAAATTGAGAGATTTTGGCCACGTGCGCCCAGAACGGGCGCATATGCCAATGCATAATTGTAATGAAACAATAATAAGATTGACATGGTCTTTTGTCTCTTTCACGCTGATGTCGTGAACATTGGTGGCGAAAGAGATATGAAATCGTGCTGACGTCAATCATGGCATTTTCAGTGCGACGAACCGCGCGATGACCGCGATGGTGACGTTGCCCGATATCGAAGAGGCACGGCGACGCATTGTCGGACAGGTCGTCCGTACGCCGTTGATGCGCTCGCAGGCGCTCTCCCGCCAATCCGGCGCACCCGTATTTCTCAAACTGGAAAATCAACAGACGACCGGCAGCTTCAAGCTTCGCGGAGCGACGAATGCGATCCTGTGTCTCAGCGAGGAGGCACGTTCGCGCGGGTTGGCAACGGCGTCCACGGGCAATCATGGCAGAGCAGTTGCGCACGCCGCCGCAGCATTGGGTGCGCGGGCGATCGTTTGCCTGTCGGCGCTCGTTCCCGCCAATAAAGTTGAGGCGATCCGCAGCCTTGGAGCCGAGGTCCGCATCGTTGGCCAATCCCAGGATGATGCCATGCGCGAGGTCGAGCGCCTGGTGAGGGAAGAGGGCATGAGCTTCGTGCCGCCCTTCGATGATGCCAACGTGATAGCCGGCCAGGGAACCATCGGGCTCGAGCTCGCGGATGCCCTGCAGGATGTGGCGCTTGTCCTCGTGCCCCTGTCAGGCGGTGGATTGGCGTCGGGCGTTGCGGCTGCCATCAAGGCCAAGCGGCCGCAGGCCAGGGTCATCGGCATATCGATGGAGCGGGGAGCGGCGATGGTGGCGAGCCTTGCCGTCGGTGCGCCGCTTGAAGTCCAGGAGGTCGAAACCCTGGCGGATTCGCTTGGCGGCGGCATCGGACTCGACAATCGCCTGACGTTTGCCATGTGTCGCGACCTTCTCGACGATGTGATCCTGCTCAGCGAAGACGAGATAGCGGCCGGTATCCGCCATGCGGCAGCGGCCGAAGGCGAAATCGTCGAAGGCGCGGGTGCGGTCGGTATCGCGGCGCTGCTTGCCGGCAAGATCAGATTGAATAGCCCAACAGCGATTGTCATCTCCGGCGGCAACATCGATCCGGTGGTCCATCGCCAAATCGTCAACGGCATCAAATCAGGGGTGGGGTGATGGCGCGCGTGCTTGTGCTGACGGAAAGTGATTTGCGCAAAATCGTTCAGCTTGACGCAGATACGGTCGACTGCGTCGAACAAGCCTTCGCGGCCTTGGCGACCAAGGCAGTGGAAATGCCGCCGATCATGCGGCTGGATATCCCTGCCCATCGTGGTGAAGTTGATGTCAAGACGGCCTATGTGCCTGATGTCGATAGCTTCGCGATCAAGGTAAGCCCTGGCTTTTTCAATAATCCCTCGCTTGGCCTGCCCAGTACCAACGGGCTGATGATGCTGCTGTCGGCGCATACCGGATTGGTCGAAGCGCTGCTGCTCGACAACGGCTATCTGACCGATGTGCGCACGGCCGCCGCGGGCGCCGTTGCCGCAAAACATTTTGCCCGCCCTGATGCCCGGGTCGCGGCAATCCTTGGCGCCGGCATGCAGGCACGCTTGCAGCTTCGCGCATTGACTTTGGTACGGCCGATCGAAGCTGCCCGTATCTGGGCACGCGACGCGGAAAAGGCCAAACGGCTCGCAGATGAGCTCACAGCCGAACTCGGTTTTCCGGTTTCAGCCGAGGCTGACGCCAAGCAGGCCTGCAGCGGCGCCGACATCATCGTCACCACCACGCCGTCTAACAAACCAATCCTCGACGCCTCCTGGCTGGAGCCCGGCCAGCACGTCACAGCCATGGGTTCGGATGCCGAGCATAAGAACGAGATCGATCCAACGGCGATCCTGCGGGCCGCTCCCTATGTCGCCGATAGCCTGAAGCAGACCCGCCGGCTCGGCGAACTGCATCATGCCATCGCAGCAGGTCTTGTGAGAGCAGACGCGGCCTTTCCTGAACTGGGCGCCATCATTTGCGGCCAAGCCGCCGGCCGTCGGTCACGCGAGGCAATCACGCTCTGCGATTTGACCGGCACCGGCGTGCAGGACACGGCCATTGCCACGCTTGCCCATGGTCGCGCCGTCGCTGCCGGTGCGGGACAAGCAATTGAAACGACAAAAGCATCAGGAGATCCAGCGTGAGCGAACCGACCCTCAATTTCACCCGCTCCGAATATGCCGATCGGCTTGCCAAGACGCGGCGAGCCATGGAGAAGGCCGGTATCGATCTCATCATCGTGACCGATCCGTCCAACATGTATTGGCTGACGGGCTATGACGGCTGGTCCTTCTATGTGCATCAATGCGTGCTGGTGCCCGGCTCCGGCGAGCCGATCTGGTATGGCCGAGGCCAGGATGCCAACGGCGCCAAGCGCACGGCCTATCTCAGCCACGACAACATCATCGGCTATCCCGATCATTATGTGCAGTCGACCGAACGCCATCCGATGGATCTCCTGTCACAGATCATCGAGGAACGCGGCTGGGCCAAAGCCTCGATCGCGGTCGAAATGGACAATTACTGGTTCACCGCTGCGGCCTATGCCTCCTTGGTCAAGCACCTGCCGAATGCCCGCTTCAAGGATGCTCAGGGGCTCGTCAACTGGCAGCGCGCCGTCAAAAGCCCGACCGAGCTCGACTATATGCGCAAGGCTGGCCGCATCGTCGCGGCCATGCATAAGCGGATCGTCGAGAAAGTCGAGCCCGGAATCCGCAAATCCGATCTCGTCGCCGAAATCTATGATGCCGGTATCCGTGGCGTCGATGGCTTTGGTGGCGACTATGCTGCAATCGTGCCGTTGTTGCCATCGGGCGCTGACGCGTCGGCTCCGCATCTGACTTGGGACGATAAGCCGATGAAGAGCGGCGAGGGGACGTTTTTCGAGATTGCAGGGTGCTATCGCCGCTATCACTGTCCGCTGTCGCGAACCGTCTTCCTCGGCAAGCCGACCCAGGCCTTTCTGGATGCCGAGAAGGCAACGCTCGAAGGCATGGAGGCGGGCCTTGCCGCGGCCAAGCCTGGCAACGCCTGCGAAGACATCGCCAACGCTTTCTTCGCGGTGCTGAAGAAATACGGGATCGTCAAGGACAACCGCACCGGTTATCCGATCGGCCTGTCCTATCCGCCGGATTGGGGCGAGCGCACCATGAGCCTGCGCCCTGGCGATCGCACGGAGCTGCAGCCCGGCATGACCTTCCATTTCATGACGGGGCTGTGGCTGGAAGACATGGGCATGGAGATCACGGAAAGCATCGTGATCACCGAGAGCGGTGTCGAATGCCTGTCCAACGTACCCCGCAAACTCGTCGTGAAGTGATCGGCCGGCATGAACATGATGACAATGATCACACGCCCATCACCCATAACGCCGACCGTCGATTTCGATCGGGATGGCGTCCAACATGGTCACCTGCGCCTGCCCTGGTCGCGTGACGATTCCGCCTGGGGTTCGATCATGATCCCGGTCTGCGCCGTCAAAAACGGCGATGGTCCGACGGCGCTTTTGACCGGTGCCAATCACGGCGATGAATATGAGGGGCCTGTCGCACTTTTCGATCTCGCCCGCACATTAAAGGTGGAAGAGGTCAAGGGGAGGGTCATTATCGTCCCGGCGATGAACTATCCGGCGTTTCAGGCCGGTACCCGCACGTCTCCGATCGACAAGGGCAATCTCAATCGTAGTTTTCCCGGTCGGCCCGACGGCAGCGTGACGGAAAAGATCGCTGATTATTTCACCCGTTACCTGCTGCCGTTGGCAGACATCGTGCTCGACTTCCATTCCGGTGGCCGAACACTCGATTTCCTGCCCTATGCGGCCGCCCATGCGCTGCCGGACAAACGGCAGGAAAAGGCCTGCTTCGATGCGGTCGCCGGGTTTTCCGCGCCCTATTCCATGCGGATGATCGAGATCGATGCAGTCGGCATGTACGACACGACCGCCGAGGAGATGGGCAAGGTCTTTGTGACGACCGAGCTTTCGGGTGGTGGAACCATATCAGCACGCACGGCTTCCATTGCCAAGCGCGGCGTTCTGAACGTCTTGAAGCAAGCCGGTATCGTTGCCGGCGCGCCGGAGACGGGAACAACGCAGTGGCTCGACATGCCGTCCGCCGATTGCTTCGTCTTTGCCGAAGCGGACGGCCTTTTCGAACCCGTGAAGGATCTTGGCCACATGGTTGCGGCCGGAGAGATCATCGCCCGGGTGCATCCGGTCGGCCGCACCGGATCAATACCCTTTGACTATCGGGCGGCGCTGGACGGCGTTCTTGCCGCACGTCATTTCCCCGGCCTCATCAACACTGGGGATTGCCTCGCCGTCGTCGCGGCCTTGACGGAGGCCCCCTGAATTGCCGCGCCGCGATAGCGCGGCGCGGATCACCACCCCGCTAACGGCAAAGATCCGGAAAACCGGACAGCCGATGACGGTATCCAACCACAGAGGAGTGAACCATGAGATCGAATTTTTACCGCAGCCTTGCCGCCATGGGTCTGACCCTCGGCCTGGCCGCTTCCGCCCATGCCGCCAGCCTCGAACAGGTCAAGAAAGACGGCTATATCCGCGGCGCCAGCGCCAATGAGGTTCCCTACAGCTATATGGACGAGAGCGGGGCGGCCAAGGGCATCGGTCCTGATGTTGCTGCTGCCGTCCTGAAGTCGATGGGCGTGAAGGAGGTCGACTGGACCGTGACGCCGTTCGGATCGCTGATCCCCGGCCTGAAGGCCAAGCGCTTCGATTTCGTCGCCGCCGAGCAGAACATCCTCCCGGAGCGTTGCAAGCAGGTGCAGTTCACCACGCCGAACTCGAGCTACGGCGAAGGCCTGCTGGTGCCGAAGGGCAATCCGAAGAAGCTGCATTCCTATGAGGACATCAAGAAGGATCCGTCCCTCAAGGTCGCGATCGTCTCGGGCGCCGATCAGCTCGATTTCTTCCATGGCCTCGGCATTCCGGAGTCCCAGATCGTCATGATCCAGGCCAATGCCGATGCGCTCTCGACCATCCAGACCGGCCGTGCCGATGCCTATGCCGCAACGGAGCTGACGGTCGCCAAGCTGGTTCAAGGCGGGGGCTCGAATGTTGAGCAGGCGGCCCCCTTCACCGATCCGGTCATCGAGGGCAAGTCGGTTAGAAGCTATGGCGGCTTCGATTTCCGGTCTGAAGATAAGGATCTCTACAAGGCGTTCAATACCGCACTCATCGCCTTCAAGAAGACCGATGACTACAAGAAGATCCTGATGTCCTACGGACTTAGCGCCGAAAGCGTCGAGGCCGCGCGAACCAAAAACACGGAAGACCTGTGCGCGGGCAAATGAGGCTGGCAATATCCATCGGCTTGGTCTTTGCCCATCGGCGACGGCCTAGCCGACCAGCCCCTTGCATCTTGCGGACGGAGGTGACCCGGACATGAGCTGGACGCATTATCTTCCAGCACTGCTGAAGGGCGCAGAGGTGACGGCGATCATCGGCGTCACCTCGATGCTGCTCGGCGCAATCTTTGCTTTCGCGGCCGGCCTTGCGCGGTTCGCCGGCGGCCGGCTGCTTTCCTGGATTGCGCTGGTTTACATAGAAATATTCCGGGGCACATCGCTCCTGGTGCAGCTCTTCTGGCTCTATTATGCGCTGCCGCTGATCGGGATCTCCTTCGATCCTATCACGACGGGCATCGTCGGCCTGGCGCTGAACATCGGTGCCTATGGCGCCGAGGTGGTGCGCGGTGCGCTGCGGTCGGTTCCCGATACCCAGCACGAGGCGGCGCGCGCCCTGAACTTCGGGCACGGGCAGACGCTCTTCCATATCGTCCTGCCGCAGGCGGTGGTGGAGATGATACCGCCATTCGGCAATCTCGCCGTCCAGAACCTGAAGGATACGGCGCTAGTGTCGCTGATTTCGATCAGCGACCTGACCTTCCAGGCGCAGCAACTGCGCAACATCACCTTGGACAGCGTCAGGATCTATTCGCTGACGCTTATCGGATATTTCATTATGGCGCTCATTCTCGTCGTCTTCATGCGCTGGCTTGAGACGATCCTTCGCCGGGGCGCTGCCTTTCCTGGGAGGGCGCCGGCATGATGTATGGCTTTACCTGGGATACGTCCTCGACGCTCTCCTTCGCGCTGTCGATCCTGCCGATCCTCGGCATCGGATTGATCGTGACGCTGGAGGCGGCGGCGGCCGGATTTGCGATCGCCCTGGTCCTCGGCCTGGTCTTCGCGCTGTTGCGGCGCAGCCGTTTCGCGGCGATCTCGTGGCCGACAGCGTTCGTCATCGAATTTTTGCGCGATACGCCGCTGCTTGTGCAGCTCTTCTTCCTCTATTACGTCTTGCCGATCTACGGGATCGTCCTGCCGGCCTTTCTTACGGGCGCGCTGGCGCTCGGCCTGCAATATTCGGCCTATACGTCGGAGGTCTATCGCGGTGGCCTGGACGCCGTGCCGCGCGGCCAATGGGAGGCGGCGACGGCGCTTAATCTGGGGCGCGGCCTAACCTACAGGGATATTATCATTCCGCAAGCAATCCCCCGCATCATCCCCGCCATGGGCAATTATCTTGTCTCCATGCTCAAGGAGACGCCGGTTCTGTCCGTCGTCACCGTGGTCGACATGCTGAACCTCGCCAACCTCATCGGCGATCGGACCTTCGAATATCTGGTGCCGCTGTCGCTCGTCGGCCTGATCTTTCTCATCCTCACGCTCGTCTGCTCTGCGGCTATTCATTGGCTCGAGAAGACGCTGCCGAAAAACGGAATTGCTCTGAGATGACCGAACCCCTGATCTGCTTTCACAACGTCACCAAGCGCTACGGCGATTTTACCGTGCTCGATAACTTCTGTTTCGACGTCGCACCCGGCGAAAAGGTAACGTTGATCGGACCGTCCGGCTCGGGCAAATCGACGGTTCTGCGCATCCTCATGACGCTCGAACCCTTCCAGGAGGGCACATTGCACCTGGCCGGAATGTCCTACCACGAGGACAACGGCCGCGGACGGTTCCGTGCCAGCGAAGCGCATCTGCGCCAGATCCGCACCCATGTCGGCATGGTGTTCCAGAGCTTCAATCTGTTTCCGCACATGACCGTGCTGCGCAATATCGTCGAAGCGCCGACGCGCGTGCTGGGACTTGGACGAGCCGAAGCGGAGGCTCGCGCCATCGAGCTTTTGCGCATGGTCGGTCTTTCCGAGAAGAAGGATCACTATCCGAGCCAGCTTTCCGGCGGCCAGCAGCAGCGCGTCGCCATAGCCCGGGCGCTCGCCATGCGCCCGCGGGTCCTGCTGTTCGACGAGCCGACCTCCGCGCTTGATCCGCAGCTCGTCGGCGAAGTGCTTGGCGTCATCCGCGATCTCGCGCATGAGCACGATTTGACCATGCTGCTTGTGACCCACGAAATGCGGTTCGCAAGAGAGGTATCCGATCGTGTCTGCTTCTTCGACAAGGGCCGCATCTGCGAAGAAGGCAAGCCCGAACAGATATTCAGCACTCCGAAGGAAGACCGCACCAAGGAGTTTCTGCATTCCGTCCTGTGACTGAGAAACCGCTGGTTTATGCGATCGATCCCACATCGAAAATCGGCGGCAGTTGCTCGAAGGCACCGCGGACCGTTTCAAGCGCAGAGCGAAGCGCCGAGTGTGACAAGCGACCCCCAAGACAGATGCGAATTCCGCCGACCGGCCGTTCTCCGCCAGCGACAAATGGATCGGATGGCGTGACCGCAACACCCTTGCGGGCGAGAACGCGAACAAGTCCTTCCTCCGTCCATCGCTCAGGAACCGACAACCATGCGCATAGGGAGAGAGGATGGCTGCCGGCGACGAAGGGACCCAGCACGTCCGATACGATCGCTTGTCTCGCCTGGGCCTCGCTTCTCTGAACTGCGACCAGCGCGTCGGCGGTACCATCCAGTACCCAGCGCGATGCCATCTCCGCGACGACATTGGTGGCGCTCCATCCCGTGACGCGCAGGATCGATGCAACACGGATGGAGTAGTGCGCCGGAACGACGAGATAGCCGATGCGCAAGCCCGTCATCACCGATTTCGTAAAGCTCGTGACGAAGAAGCCAAGCTCGGGCAGCAGGTCCGGCATGGAGGGAAGGGGATCGCGCAGCATCGGCTTGTAGACTTCGTCCTCGATGACGAAAACACCGTGCCGGCGCGCAATGTTGGCAATGGCATGACGACGCTCCGCACCCATCACATGGCTCGTGGGGTTGTTCAGCGAGGGAACGATGACCAGGGCCGATACATCGCCGACTGCGCAGGCGGCTTCGAAGGCTCCCGGTAAGATGCCTTCACGATCGGTCGGAAGACCGCGCAGCGTAAAGCCCAGCACGTTGGCAAGACCGATAATGCCGTGATCCGTCAGGTTCTCGGTCAGGACGACCTCGCCGGGCCGCACCACCGAGGCCACGGCCAGGAAAAGACCATGAGCGGCGCCGTTGGTGATCAGGATGCGCTCGGGATCGGCATCGACGGACAGGCGCGCCAGCCAGGTCTGCGCCGCGGTACGATGGGCATCCAAGCCGGCGATCGGCCGGCACGGGCGCATGAAACTGCTGTTGTCGCTTCCGGCCAACGCCTGCATCAGCTCGCGCGCCGATCGCTCATGCGCTTCGGTATAGACGGCGCGGATGATGGAAAGGTCGGCGCTGCCGCTCGGGTCGCGGTCGAGCATGAAGCTGTCGGCACGCTCGGTGATGCGGCTGCGCACGAAAGTTCCGCGACCCACTTCGCCGCGCAGATAGCCGCGCCGCTCGGCCTCCTTGTAGCTGATGCTCACGGTCTGCACCGAAATCCCCAGCGCATGGGCGAGATCGCGATGTGTCGGCATCCGCGTATGAACCGGCAGGATGCCTTCATCGATATCGGAAATGATCTTGTCGGTGAGCAGCTTGTGTTTGGTCACGCCCTTGCGGTGCTGAAGGACGGGCTTCCAGACATCGTTGCGCTGGCCTTTTGAATCATGACGAAGCATGGATTGATCCGGTACAATTGCTGGATATCCATGTACACCATTCAATGCGGCATGGCGATGGCCAAGCCGATAGGCTCAGTCCATTGTCAACAACGGACTGAACGATCTTCGTTTGAGCTGCCTCTATTGTCGGCCGCGCACTACGTCAGAGATTTGAAAATACGCTTCTGATCGCATCCGCCGTGGCCCTGACCACTATGTCGGCTTCGTCGCGCGTCAGGCACAAAGGCGGCGCGAAGCCGAGAATGTCTCCCTGCGGCATGGCACGGCCGATTACCCCACGCTCCAGTAGAGCTGCCGCCACCTGGGGGCCGATCTTCTTTGCGGGATCGAAGAACTTGCGATC
This sequence comes from Rhizobium sp. CB3171, assembly GCF_029714265.1. Classification (NCBI taxonomy): domain Bacteria; kingdom Pseudomonadati; phylum Pseudomonadota; class Alphaproteobacteria; order Hyphomicrobiales; family Rhizobiaceae; genus Rhizobium; species Rhizobium sp. CB3171. The sequence continues at coordinate 888,766 of NZ_CP121653.1, forward strand.
ATCCCGGTCTTCGACGAATTCGACCGCCGCCATCAGCCCATCGCCACGGACCTCGCCCACATGCTTGTGATCGCCGACCGCCTTAGCAAGTTCGGACCGGAAGTAGGCACCAGTCGAACCAGCGTTTTCGACGATGCCGAGTTCATCGATCAGTTCGAGATTGGCGATGCCGGCGGCCGCACAGATCGGGTGGGCGGAATAGGTCCAGCCATGGCCGATGGCGCCGAGCTGATCGGAACCCTGTACCAACACCTGCCACATCTTGTCGGAGACGATGCTACCGGAAAGCGGCGCATAGGCCGAGGTCAAGCCCTTGGCGATCGTGATCAGATCTGGCTTCATGCCGTAGTGGTCCGAGCCGAACATTGTCCCGAGCCGGCCGAAACCGGTCACGACCTCGTCGGCGACGAGAAGGACATCGTATTTGTCGAGCACGGCCTGGATCTTCTGCCAATAGGTCTTCGGCGGCGGAACGATGCCGCCGGTGCCGAGGATCGGTTCACCGATGAAGGCGGCGACCGTTTCCGGACCTTCGGCCAGGATCATCTCCTCCAGCTTGTCGGCACAATATTGGGCGAACTGTTCCTCATTCATCGAACGATCGGCGCGGCGGAAAAAATAGGGTACTTCGGTGTGAAGAATAGGGTCGCGCGGCAGATCGAAGGCCTTGTGGAAGAGTTCAAGACCGGTAAGGCTGCCAGTCATGACGCCTGATCCGTGGTAGCCGCGCCAGCGCGAAATGATCTTCTTCTTTTCCGGACGGCCAAGGATGTTGTTGTAGTACCAGATGAGCTTGATGTTCGTCTCGTTGGCGTCCGAGCCGGAGAGGCCGAAATAGACACGGCTCATGCCTTCCGGCGCCCGGTCGATGATCATCTTGGAAAGGGTGATCGACGCTTCTGTGCCGTGTCCGACATAGGCGTGATAATAGGCGAGGTTCTTTGCCTGTGCAGCGATGGCGTCGGCGATTTTCTGCCGGCCGTAGCCGACATTGACGCAGTAGAGACCGGCAAAGGCATCAAGGCTTTTCTTGCCGTTGATGTCGGTAATGTAGACGCCTTCGCCACCGCCGATGACGCGGGTCGGCGTTTCGCCGCGCGCATGCATTCCCATATGGGTCGAGGGATGAAAGAAGTGATCCCTGTCCCAGGCATTCAGTTCGTTCCGCTTGTCCAACATGATATTTTCCTTGTGCTGAGAGTGGGTTGGCCCGTCAGGCTGCCGTGTCAATGCAGAGATATTTGAGCTCGGTGAAAGCCTCGATGCCGTGACGCGAGCCTTCGCGGCCGAGACCGGATTGCTTCCAGCCGCCGAAGGGAACCGGTCCGCCGGTGATCTTCACGCGATTGATCGCAACCATCCCGTAATCAAGCGCCCGGCCGAGGCGCATCTGGCGCGCGCCATTTTGCGTCACGACATAGGCGACGAGGCCGTATTCGCTATCATTGGCGCGAGCGACGACTTCGGCCTCGGTATCGAATGAACTCACCGCTGCGACGGGTCCGAATGTCTCCTCATGCATGATCAGTGCGTCGGGGGATGGATCGACAAGCAGTGTCGGTTCGAAAAAGAGTGTTCCCGCCGCGTGGCGCTTTCCGCCGATGGCAAGCCTTGCGCCGCGTTTCAGCGCGTCGGCCACATGTTCCTCGACTTTCGCCACAGCGCGCTCGTGCATCAGCGGACCGATGTGGACCGCGTCCGTCAGTCCGTCACCGACCTTAAGGGCCGCTATCCGCTTGGCAAAAGCTGCGACGAAGGGCTCCATGATCGAGCGCTGCACGAAGATGCGATTGGCAGCCAGACAATCCTGGCCGGAGGTCGCAAATTTGGCATTGATGGCGATGTCCACGGCACGATCGAGATCGGCGTCGTCAAAGATGATAAGGGGCGCATGCCCGCCGAGCTCCATCACCAGGCGCTTCATGGTCGCAGCACATTGGCCGGCAATCAGTTTGCCGATGCCCGTCGAGCCGGTAAAGCTCAGTGCTCGCACCCGAGCATCCTCGCAGAGAGCTCCGACGATCGTCGCAGCATTGCCGGTGACGACGTTGAAGACGCCAGCGGGAAGGCCGGCACGCTCTCCGAGTTCGGCAAGCGCAAGCGCCGACAGCGGCGTTTCGGACGATGGATGGGCAACGACGGTACACCCGGCGGCAAGGGCTGCCGCAGCCTTGCGCGTGACCATGGCCGAGGGAAAGTTCCAGGGTGTCACGATGCCGACGACGCCCAATGCCTCCCTGCGCACGATCATTTCCGTGTCCGGCAGATGGCTGGTAACGCTTTCGGCGTTGATGCGTTTGGCTTCCTCCGCATACCATTCGATGAAGCTCGCAGCATAGTCGATCTCGCCGCGAGATTCGGCAAGCGGCTTGCCCTGTTCCAGCGTCATGATCAGCGCCAGATCGTCCTTGGCGGCGAGCATCAGCTCATACCACCGGTGCAGGATCGATGCGCGCTGCTGCGGCAGGAGCGAGCGCCAGGCTGAGAAGGCATTCGCCGCGGCATCGATCGCCTCGAATGTCTCATCCCTCCCGAGACTGGAGACCCAGGCGAGCGTAGTGCCGGTGGCGGGATCGGCGACGTTGAAGCTCGCGCCGGTCTTGCCGGCGACCCAGCGGCCGCCGATATAGGAAAGATCCCGCAGCAGATGCCGGTCGTTCAGTCGTGACAGGGCTTCATGATAGGCGGGACGGGCGCGCACTGCGGTCATCGGCAAACCTCTCTTTTTCTGGTACCGCAATGGTCTCACGGAACGTCGCGAGACATTGTCCATTGGTCGCCGCAGAAAGAGAGAAAGGGGCCAAAGAGAAGGGCAGCCGTAGAGAGATTCTCTATTCGTCGTCGTGAAGTTCGGCGGAAAGGAGATCGGCGATCGGAAGCACGGTCTCCTCCTTCACGGTCTTTGTCACGATATAGGTAAAATAGCGCTCGATGCCGAGATCGCGATCCAAAAGGCCATCGATCAGGCGCTGATAGGCATCAATATTGGGCGTCATGATCTTCAGAATGTAATCAACGCCGCCGCCGACGGACCAGCAGGCGACGATTTCGGGGATGGAGGAGATTGCTCGTTCGAAGCGCTCGAAGTCGCTCTGACGATGGTTGGCGAGAGTGAGTTCGACCATAACGCTTGCAACCGGCGCGAGCCGACGCGGTGCCAGATGGGCATGATAGCCGGTAATGATCCCGGCCTTCTCGAGCTTGCGCAGACGAAGCCAGCATGGCGTCGGCGAAAGTCCTACCTTTTCGGCGAGCGCGAGCTTGGTGATGCGGCCATCGCGTTGAATGGCATCCAAAATGCGCAAATCGATTGCATCGAGTTTCATTTGGAAAACTGCATGTGAATTAGCTGACTGTTCGACCAATGACATTCGAAGCCGGGGCTGACAAGCGCATATCGGGGATTGGGCTTTCGGGGGAGTTGCAGCAACAGAAGGGCGGGCGCATCGTCTGAGGAACAATATCAACGTGAAATGGATTTTATTCATCGGTCAAAACAGCACTGTCGGGAGAAGCGCTTGCGTTCAGGCGCGCGCCAGACTTTTCGTGCTGACTTTTTTTGGAGTGTGCAATGGCGATCTATTTGCTCCAACTCCTGGCCTGGTCGGTCTTCATCGCGGCCCTGATCCTGTGGCCGGCGGGCACGCTGGCTTTTCCGGGCGCGTGGGTTGTGATCGCATTCTTCCTGCTCGGCGGCTTGGCGATGATCCTTTGGCTGTCGAAGCATAGCCCGCGCCTGTTGCGTGAACGTATGGCATCTCCGCTGCAACGGGATCAAAAGCCATGGGATCGCGTCTGGTTGATGTTTTTCGTTTTGGCCTTCTTAGGCTGGATATCCTTCATGGGTTGGGACGCGGCCCGGACGGGCTTTCGAGCGGTACCGCCATGGCTGCAGGTGCTTGGCGGGCTCGGCATGGTGGTCAACATGCTCGGTACCTGGTGGACGTTTCGCGAAAACGCCTTCGCTGCGCCGGTGGTGAAGATCCAGAAGGATCAGAAGGTGATCGATACCGGACCCTACGCCATTGTTCGTCACCCTATGTATGCGAGCGCGTTGTTTTTCCTTATTGGCATGCCGCTATTGCTTGGTTCCTGGCTGGGTCTCGCATTCTCCGTGATATTCATTTTCGGTATCGCCTGGCGAGCGGTGCATGAGGAGCGTGCTCTAAGCGCGGAACTGAGCGGTTATCAAGCCTATGCGGCCCGCGTGCGATATCGGCTCATTCCTTTCGTCTGGTAGAACCCGTATCCCAAGCGTGGCCGCGCCGATCAGTGTGACTGCCCTGCCACTATGCCAAGCCTTAACGCCGAGTTTAGCAAGTTCGCGCTATAGTCGCGTCATAACTCTCTCGGGCATTGGTACGTTTTACATGATCTATGGTGCAGCGACGGCGACACCTCAGCCGCCATGTTGGGCGGTAACAGGGGCAGCCGAACATGAGTAGCGCGACGGACACGGCCGGCTTCAGTTCGACGACGTCGTCGGTGCTACGGATTGCGCTGATCCAGAGTGCCGTGGTCTTCTTGGTGGCGGCGGTGTGGCAGCAGCGATGGGGAACCATCGTCGACACGAGCTGGCTCATTACAATGGCTGAGCGGGTACTCAGTGGAGAGCGGCTTTATGTCGATGTGATCGACAGCAATCCGCCGTTTTCGATCTGGCTTTTCCTGCCGGCGATCATAGCGTCGAGATGGGCAGGGATCGCTCCCGAAATCGGTATCTATCTTTACACCTGCCTCGCAGTGGTCGTGGGTCTGGGTTTATCGGCCGTAATCGTCCGGCGGGCGGGCTTTGCCGAAAATCACGCCCTGCTTCGGCTGCTACCTCTCTTCGTCGCACTTTTCACGATTTTTCCCGGCAATACCTTCACCGAGAGAGATCACGTCGGCACGGTGCTGTTTCTGCCCTTGTTGGCGCTCATGGCATTGCGGGCCGACACCACGCGTCGTGTCGCACCCGGTATCGCCCTGATTGTCGGCGCCGGCCTTTGCGGCAGTATTCTTGTTCTGGTGAAGGCCTACTATGTCGTGGCTTACATCGTGCCCGCGCTCTATGTGGCCTGGCGGCGACGAAACCCGTGGCTACTTCTGGCGCCCGAGAACTGCATCATCGGCATTGTCGGTGTCGCCTATATCGCGCTCGTTTTTTTGCTGACGCCCGAATTTATGCGAGATCTCCTCCCGCAGGTAGCGGATGTCTATATGAAGATAGGTGATCCGGTCAGGGTCGCACTGAGCTGTGGGCCGTCGTACCTGTTGATTTTGCTTCTGTTCCGGATTGTTGCACCCAAGGCACCAGTGACGCCGCTTTGCGCAGTGACGCTTCTGGCTTCACTCGCTGCCGTCGCGCCGTTGCTCTATCAGGGTAAGGGGTGGGCCTACCATGCTTTCGCTGCGATCTCGCTGGCCCTTGTTGCTGTGCTTTGCAGGGTCGCAGCGTCTTCCGGCTGGCGTTACAACCGTGAAACGCTCGGACGTGGCATTCTTTGTGTCATTGTCGTCATGTTTGCATGGCTGCCGTTTTTACAGACGGAGAAGCCGAGCGACGCTTTCGTCGCGGCAGTGAAAGCGGCATCGAAGGGGGAGCCGACGCTCGGCGTCATCGGCAGCGACATCGCCGCTGCCCATCCGCTCGCCAGGATTGTCGGGGCCCGCTTTTTGTCTGCCAATAACAGCGACTGGTACGGCGCCCTTGCGTATGTTCTGGCTCGGAAGGCGTCAGCAAAAGGAGAGGTGGCGGATGCCGCTCGCTACCAGAAGCGGTCGGATGCTTATCTGGACACCAAATATGCCGAGTTCGCCAGCCACAACTACGATCTGATCGTCATCCAGCAGGACGAGCCGCTTTGGACCGATTACGTGCTTGGTCAAGCACGTTTTGCCGCGCTGCTTTCCGCATATCATCCCATTGCTAGGGATGAGCGGTTTACGGTCTATGGCCGCGCCGCTCCTGCCGACCAGAGTTCAATTGCTCGGTGAGCGATCCAGAACTTTTTTGGCCAGCAGAAGGGATTGCGCGCCCAGATAAGTTGCCGCCGTATCGGTAGGCTTATGGCGCTATGGTGAAGGTATAGGTCCCTTCGGTCTTATGGCCGTCGGCTGAAAGGGCATGCCACTCCACAGTGTACTTGCCAGCCGTCAGCTTGTCAGTAACCGGCACCATCAGTGTGGTGTCCCCGTTCATCAGCATGGTTTCACCAGTCTTCACCGCCATCTTCTCCGGACCGGTAACCTTCACCCCGCTGAACTTGAGGTTCAGTCCTTCTGTGAAAGTAAGATCAAGTTCCGAAGGCGCCTGCTTCACCGTGCTGTCAGCGGCGGGAACGGCGGACTTAAGGTGGGCATGGGCGAATGCCTGGCCGGCAAATGCAATGCTGGCTGCGACGGTGATAAAAGCGAGCTTCTTCATCATGGGCATGTTGGTCTTCCTTATTTGTTGGTAATCGACAGTTTCTGTGGGGTGGTTTTCCGAGACCGGTGCCAGTCGCGGCAGATATCAGATCGCGGTAGAGCGATACGCTGCGGGGAGGAGCGGCCATTCCCGTCGCAGCCTTATGCGGATGTGCACGCGCGGTTGGGATGCCGAGGCAGCCTGTTTCGCGTCGCGATGTTCAGCATGGAGGCAATCTGCCCGCAGCCGACACGATCAGTTCTCGTGCATGGTCCGGCCGCCGTTGACGACAAGCGTCACGGCTTGCGCCGCAACGCAGGCTCAAGCAGTGATCTGGAGAATGGGCGGAGCGCGGGGGCCGGTGTTCGGCGGATAGAGCTGGCGATGGAAGGCTTCGGCTCTGGGCGCGAGCACATCCTGATCGGAAGAGGCGAGACGTTCGCAGACATCCGTCGGTGGGGCGGGAAGCAGGACTGCCGTGGCGATCCGGCATGCTTCGCATCCCGGCGCATGTGTCTTGCTGTGTTCCTTGCCGTCGGTGCCCTTGTAGGTCACGCACAGGATCGGCAGGGTCCCGTCCGGCAACTGGTACTGTGCCAGTTTCGCAGGGGTGAGCTCATCGGCATCGGAAATCGGCGGCTGATGGGCGAAGCCGACAAGCACCAGCGCAAGGGCGCATATGATGCGCACCATCCACTGTGTTGTGCAGAAGTGCTTCTTCCCCACGGCCGTCCTCATCCCCTTTTGCGCACAACCTTTAGGGTGTTCGGCGCGCAAGCTCAATGCGGCAATTTGCAGCCATAGTTATCCCGCGCGTTTTCCGTCGCTATCGAAGACATGCAGATGCTGCGGCGGGAATATCACATTTACTTTCGGCCCCGCCTTCAGCACATCGCGATTGAGCGTGAAGACCTTGAATGGCAGGCCATGAAGCGAAAGGTGGAGAATGATGCCGAAACCGGTCGGCTCGATAAGCTCCACATCGGCGCTGATGCCGGAGTCGTCCGAGGACAAAATCACGTGCTCCGGCCGGATTCCGAGCGTCACTTTGGCGCCGTCCGGCAGGTTCGGCGCTGCCGAAAGTGGAACAACCGTTCCGTCCTTGAGCCTAACACCGCCGGTTTCATAGGTCGCGTCGAGGAAATTCATCCCCGGAGAACCGATGAAGCCGGCAACGAAGAGATTGGCGGGACGGTCGTAAAGCTCCAGCGGACTACCGACCTGCTGAACCACGCCGCCATGCATGGCAACAATCCGATCCGCCAGCGTCATCGCCTCGATCTGATCATGCGTCACATAAATTGAGGTCGCCTTCAGGTCGCCATGTAGTTTCTTGATTTCGGCCCGCATTTGTTCGCGCAGGCGCGCATCGAGGTTTGAAAGCGGCTCGTCAAAGAGGAAGGCCTTTGGCTGCCGTACGATGGCGCGGCCCATAGCGACGCGCTGGCGCTGGCCGCCCGAAAGCGCCTTTGGGCGGCGTTCGAGCAATGGGTCAAGCCCGAGCTTCGAGGCCGCACCCGCGACGGCACGCGAAATCTTGTCTTTCGCGATCTTCCGGAGCTTCAGGCTGTAGCTCATGTTGCCGGCGACATTCATGTGGGGATAGAGCGCATAGGATTGGAACACCATGGCGATGTCGCGGTCTTTCGGATGCAGCTCGTTGACCCGGTTGTCCGCAATGCGGATCTCGCCGCCGCTAATGTCTTCGAGGCCGGCGATCATCCTGAGCAATGTCGACTTGCCGCAGCCGGAGGGGCCGACGAGGACGACGAATTCGCCATCCTTGATCCTGAGGTCGATGTCGTGCAGCACCTGCACGTGGCCATAGGCTTTCTTGACGTTCTGGATATCGATCGATGCCATTTGACTAACCCTTGACCGCGCCGGCCGTCAGGCCCTGCACGAGATAACGCTGAATGAGCAGGAAGAAGAGGCCGGCCGGAATAAGCGCCATCACGCCCGCCGCCATCATCTGCCCGAAATCCACGGAGAATTTCGAAACGAAGGTGAGAAGGCCTACGGGGAAGGTGGCTGCCTGATTGCCGTTGATGAGCATCAGCGCGAACAGCAGCTCGCTCCAGGCGGCCGTGAAGACGAAGCCGAGCGTCGCGGCAATGCCGGGCAGCGTCAGCGGCAGAATGATCTGCCGGAACGCGGTGAACTGCGTCGCGCCATCGATCATCGCCGCCTCCTCAAGGTCCTTCGGGATGCCGTCGAAGAAGGACTGCATCAGAAAGGTGGCAAAGGGCACGTTGAAAGCCGTGTAGACGATGACAAGTCCGGTCAGGCTGTTCGTGAGATGCAGCGGCGTCAGGATCTTGAAGATCGGCGCGACCAGCATGACCAGCGGAAACATCTGCGTCAGCAGCATCAAGGCCACGATCCAGTATTTGGCGCGGAAAGTGAAGCGCGAGAGCGCATAGCCGGAGAGCGACGCGCAGACGGTCACCGCGACCGCCGTCGAAGCAGAGACGATCAGGCTGTTTTCAAAAAATGTCGGAAAATCGCTGTGTTGCAGCACGAAAGCATAGTGCTCCCATGTCGTGCGCGATGGCCACATGCGCACGCCTTCCGTATAGAGCAGGTCGTTTGGTGTGACCGAGACCTTCAACAGCCAGAAGAGTGGGAAGAGCGCAAAAACCACATAACAAAGGATTGCCAGGCGATGCGCGATGGTGGGGATGACGGATCGTCTCATGGCTCAATCCTTGTTCAGCAGGGTCTGCCGCAGCAGGATGATCAGCATGGAATAGGCAAGCAGCAGCAGGAGCAGGACGAGGGCAATGGCGGAGGCATAACCGAAATCCAGCCGCTTGAAGGCCTGGGTGAAGATATAGCTTGCGACGATCTGGGTGCGGTCGGCAGGTCCGCCGCCGGTCATGACGACGATCAAATCGGCGAAGTTCGAGATCCAGACTGTACGCAACAATACGGTGATGGCAATCGTCGGAGCCAGGAATGGGAGCGTGATCGAGCGGAAGCGCTGGAACCAGCCTGCACCGTCGATCGAAGCGGCTTCATAAAGATCGCGCGGGATCGCCTGGAGAGCGGCCAGCAGCGTGATGGCGAAGAAGGGAATGCCCCACCAGACATTGGCGACGATCGGGCCCCACATCGCATATTGCGGATCGGAGAGGATGTTGCCGGGCTCCTTCATCAGGCCGAGGCCGAAGAGCCAGTGCGGGATAGGCCCGATCACGGGATTGAAGAGCCATGACCAGTTGAGGCCGGCAAGGAAGGAGGGGACCGCCCATGGTAGAAATACCAGCGCCTGGACGATCGCCCGGCCGAAAAACGGCTTGTCCAGCAACAGGGCAAGGATCAGCCCGAAGATGAACTGCAAAACGACCGAGGCGCCGGTCCACCAGAGCGTATTCTTCAGCGCCCAGTAAAAGGCCGTATCCTTGGAGAGATCGCGAAAGTGCTCCAGGCCGACAAAGCCGCCGGAAAACGGATTGAGAAGTTGAATATCCCGAAACGCATAGGAGATGCCGATCGCCAGCGGCACCAGCATGACGGCGATAATGAGGATGAGCGCGGGGGCGCTGTAGAGATAGGGCTCCGAGGCATCGGCAAGGCGCTTCAGCCACGGCCTGCGGTCGTGACGCCTGTCGAGCGTGTCGGCGGTCATGGTCATCGGCCAATGTTCCCATTCGCGGCGTTCGGACGCCGTCTGTTTCATGTGCGGAAAGCGGCGGCGGATTGCTCCGCCGCCGGTCAGGCGATCTTATTTCTTGGCAAGGAATTTCTGCTGCGCCTTGGTCAGATAGTCGGCCCATTGATCAGCCAGATCCTTGGCCGAGATATCACCGAGCAGCGCCTGCTGCGACGTCTTGATGGCGAGCGAATCCTTGAAGAAGGCGAATTCCTCGAGATAGGTCGGCATAACCGTTGGAACCGTGTTCTTGTCGGCCAGTTCCTCGAACCAACCCTTGAATTGGTCGCCGGCATAGAAGGGATCCTTCTCAGCCGAGATATAGGCCGGCAAGGCGCCGATCTTCTTGTTCCATTCGAGATTGCCTTCCTTGCCTTCAAGGGTGGCGATCAGCTTCCAGGACAAATCCTTGTTCTGGCTTGTCGAGAACATCGACCAGCCGGCATAACCGATCGTCGGGAAGGACTTCCCGTCCGGACCCTTCGGCAGCGGGGTGACGCCGAAGTCGTCCTTGTTCATGCGTTCGGCGATCGCAATCAAGGCATCCGGATCCTGATCGAGGAAAGCGCAGGTACCGGAATAGAAACCGGCGACGACTTCATTGAAGCCCCAGTTGACGCTGTCCTTTGGCGCATAACCCTTCTTGTAGAGATCGACCATCCATTCAATGCCCTTGGCCCAGCCGGGGCTGTTCATCGTCGAGGTGCCGTCATCCTTGAAGTATTTGTTGTCGCCGGCCATGGAGGCCGCGAAGATCATCCAGCCGTTCAGACCGCCGGGGCCGCCGCGCATGCAGTAGCCGTATTTGCCGGGCAGTTTGGAGATTGCTTCGGATGCCTTGACGAAATCGTCCATCGTCTTCGGCGGTTCGGCGATGCCGGCGTCCTTCAGGATCTTCTTGTTGTAGAACATGGCGCGCAGATAGAAGCCGTAGGGCAGCATATAGGCCGTATTCTTCACATCGCGGCCGAGTTCGAGCGCCCGCGGCGTCAGCTCTTTGGTCTGATCCCATTTCGCGAGATAGGGTTCGAGGCTTTCGAGCATGCCGTTATTGCCATAGAGCGACAGCCAGGTATCGGGCATTTCCATCACGTCCGGCGTGTCACCCGCCGAAACCATGGTCGCGAACTTCTGGAATGCCTCGTTCCAGGGCAGGGAAATGATATCGACCTTCGTGCCCGGATTGGCTGCTTCGAACTTGGCGACGATCGACTTTAGTGTCTCGGTGCGTTCCGGGCTGGTAATGACTTCGACGAGCTTCAGCGTGGTATCGGCAAACGCCGTACCCGCCATCATGGTGGCGAAGAGTGCTGCCGTGATCAGTGTTTTCATGTCAGTTCCCCCTGTTTAGGTGTTTCTCTCGGGTTGATGGTCTTATGAGGCGGCGGCGATCGCTTCCTCGATATCTCTCCACAGCGCCTCGGTTCCTTCGAGACCGACATGGAGACGTACGGACCGCGGGTTGATACCAAAGGTATGCGCGGAATTCGGCTGTGCCTTCTGCTGAAGCACGACCTCGCCCGGTACGATCAGGCTTTCGTGCCCACCCCAGCTCACACCCAGTTTGAAGAGCTTGAGGTGATCGGCGAAGGCGCGGATATCGACGTCTTCGCGGAAGATGAATGAAAACAGGCCCGAGGTGCCGTTGAGCCCGGCGGGCAAGCGGTTGGCAAGGCCCGGATGGCAGACCTGCTCGACGACATCGAGCTCCTGCAGCCGCTTGGCGATCGTCATTGCGGCTGCCTCATGCGCCCTCATGCGGATCGGCAGGGTGCGCAGGCCGCGGATCAAAAGCCAGGCATCGAAAGGCGAAAGCTTGCCGCCGAGATAAGGATATGCCTCGGCTTTCAGCCGCGCAATCGTCGCCTTCGAGCCGGCAACAACGCCGGCAACGACGTCACTATGACCGCCCAGATATTTGGAGGCGGAATGGATGACGAGATCGACGCCGAGCGTCAGCGGCCGCTGGAAATAGGGGCTGGCCCAACTGTTGTCGATCATGGAAACGGCACCATGCTTCTTGGCGAGTGCGGCGAGCGCGCCGACATCATGGGCTTCCATCACCCAGCTCGTCGGGCTTTCCAGATAGAGAACCTTTGCGCCGGGAAGTGCCTTGGCAACGGCTTCCTCGTCGCGGCCATCCACATAGGTCACTTCGACCTTCATGCGTTTCAGCACCGTGCCGAAGAGGCGGAAGGCATCCGGATAGACATGCTTGACCGCGACGATCCGATCGCCGGGCTCGACGAAGCTCAAAACGGCCGAAGAGATCGCCGCCATGCCGCTCGCAAAGCCGAGCGCATCCTCGCCACCTTCGAGTTTTGCCAGCATTTCCTCGAACATGCGCACGGTGGGATTGAGGCCACGCGTATAGATCGGCCGCACCTTCTCGCCGCGATAGGAAGCGATCATGTCGTCGTAATTGGCGAAGGTGAAAAGCGATGTCTGAAAAATCGGCGGCACCACGGCATCGGCATAGTTGCCGTCGTCATGGGCCGTGATGAGGGAAGCGAGATCGAACGGCTCTAGCCCGTCAGTCATTTGGACATTTCCTTGATGTCTTCCTCGACGACGTCGAGAATTTTCAATGTTTCGGCGCGCGCCGCCTCGGGATCCTGGGCAACGATCGCGTTGAACAGCGTGCGGTGAAAGGGAAAGGACCGGCGGGCAAAATCCTGCCGGTCGAAGGGATGGGTCCAGAACCGCTCGAAGCTCCCGCGCATCTGTTCGAGGAGCTGCCGGAACAGGGGATTGTGCGTGGCGTCGTAGACGGCGAGGTGAAACGCCAGATCCTCCGGCCCGGATGTGCCCTTTGCGATATGGACGCGTTCCATCTCATCGAGCTTCTCCTCGATGATAGCGATATCCTTGGGCGTGCGCCTCTTGGCGGCGACCATTCCGGCTTCGCATTCGATGCCGCGGCGAACCTCCAGGGTCTGCAGCAGCGCATCGCGCAGATGCGCAGTGTCGAGCGACAAGGGCATATGGATGGTCGCTTTGGAAACGGGTTTCAGCAGATAGGTGCCGCTGCCCTTGCGGGTTTCCACGACGCCCAGGGCTTGAAAATGGGTGACGACTTCCCGGATCGTCGAGCGCCCAACCGAAAGGGCCGCCATCAGCTCGCGCTCTGTCGGCAACCGGTCACCGGCCTGGAGCTTCGAAGACTCGATAAAGTCGGACAGCGCGTCGATAACTTGCTGCGTCCGGTCGATTGACGGGAGAGGGGTTAGCATTGCTTTCGTCATGACCATAAATTGGTCTGACATCTGCTATCAGGTCAATCTATTTTTTATATATCAATCTATTTTTCACATGGGGATTGCGGTCTCACCCTCTAGGGGATCAAGGCCGACACGCGGTAACGGCAAGGCCACTACCGAACTGGTTAAAAAACAAAGGCCCGGCTGTGGATTCCTTGAAATCCGCATACCGGGCCGCATTGCAGGGCAAATTTGGGATCAGTGCGCGCTCATCAAACGGCCGCTGAACACGCCTTTCCACCGCAACAGTCTCATCGCATTGGCAGTGACAAGTACCGTCGCGCCGGTATCGGCGAGGATCGCCGGCCAGAGACCGGTGATGCCGGCAATCGTAGTCACCAGGAACACCGCTTTCAGGCCAAGCGCCATGCTGATGTTCTGGCGGATGTTGCTCATCGTCGTCCGCGACAGCACGACCATGTTGGCGACATCGGTGACGCGGCCGTGGAGAGCGGCGGCGTCCGCCGTCTCCAGCGCCACATCGGTGCCGCCGCCCATGGCGATGCCGACGTCGGCGGCCGCCAAGGCGGGCGCGTCGTTGATGCCGTCGCCGACCTTGGCGACGATCTGCTTTTGCGCCTGCAGCTCGCGCACGATGCGCTGCTTGTCTTCCGGCAGGAGCTGCGCGCGAGGTTCGATCCCGAGACCCTTCGCGATTGCACCGGCCGTGCGGGCATTGTCGCCGGTCAGCATGACGGAACCGACGCCGGCCGTCCGCAGCGCCTCGATTCCGGCGCGCGCATCGGCGCGGGGTTCGTCGCGCATAGCGATCAGGCCGGCGATCTTGCCGTCGACCAAGAGAACGGAGACGCTTTTGCCTTCGTCGTTCATGGTTTCGATCCGGACGTCCTGTTCGGCCGACAATGGCTCACTCTCCCGAGCCGCCTGCGGAGAGAGAAGCGACAGGGTCTCGCCGCCGACACGGCCGCTGACGCCCTTGCCGGGCAGGGCCTTCGCTTCGGCCGCAGGCGGGACCGGAGCACCATCGGATTTCGCCCGCTCCAGAATTGCGAGAGCCAGCGGATGGCTCGAACCGTTTTCGAGAGCTGCCGCCCGTGAGAGAACCTGTGCCTCGGTGAGACCGAAGCCCAGGACGTCCGTCACCTTGGGCTTTCCCTCGGTCAGGGTGCCCGTCTTATCGAAGGCAACCTTTGTCACCCTGCCCATTGTTTCGAGAACAGCGCCGCCTTTCAGCAGCAGGCCGCTGCGGGCGCCTGCCGACAAGGCGGCCGCGATCGCGGCGGGCGTCGAGATCACCAGCGCGCAGGGGCAGCCGATCAGCAGGATAGCGAGGCCTTTGTATATCCATTCCAGCCAGCTTGCGCCGGCCACCAGCGTGGGCGTCACCGCGACCAGTGCCGCGACGGCGACCACGCCGGGCGTGTAATAGCGCGAGAAGCGGTCGATGAAGCGTTCGGTCGGTGCCTTGGATTCCTGCGCCTCTTCGACCAGCTTCACCACGCGGGCAATCGTGTTGTCGGCCGCGGCCGCGGTCACTCTGACACGCAGCACGGCATCCGTGTTGATGGTGCCAGCGAAAACCTTGGCCTCCACGCCCTTGCGTACCGGCGTGCTTTCTCCGGTGACCGGCGCTTCGTCGATGGCGCTTTCGCCTTCGATGATCGTGCCGTCGGCTGCGATGCGGTCGCCCGGACGCACGAGAATGACCGCACCCACCTTAAGGCTTTCGGCCTGCACTTCGCGGGTCTCGCCGTTGTCTTCGATCAAGGCGGTTTTCGGGACCAGGGTCGTCAATGATTGGATGCTTGCGCGCGCCTTTCCGGCGGCGACACCTTCCAGCAATTCGCCGACGAGGAAGAGGAAGACCACGGTCGCCGCCTCTTCACCGGCATTGATGATCACCGCGCCGATGGCCGCAATCGTCATCAGCATCTCGATGGAGAAGGGCGTGCCCGCCAGCGCCGCCATCACGGCGCGGCGCGCGATCGGCACGAGACCGACCAGCATGGCGACAACGAAGGCATAGGATGAAATCGAGGGCACGAGATGGCCGACAATATAGGCGGCAACCAGCGCCACACCCGAGACGATGGTCAGCCGCCCCTTTTTGCTCTTCCACCAGGGGCTATCCATGGGCGTATGGTCGTGACTATGCAGCCCCTCGATTTCCTTTGCGGCATGGTCGTGATGATCATGATCGGCGTGGTCGTGCGATGAATGATCATGGCTATCGTGATTGTGATGATGATCATGATCATGGTCATGATGGTCATGTCGATGTTCGGAGGGCGTGCGCTCAGCCTTGCCCGCCAGGGGGGCGAGGGAATAGCCGAGGCCCGCCACTTTCTTTTCGATCGCGGTGAGATTGCTGGTCTCGTCGTGACGAACGATCATGGTTCCTGCGGTGACGGAAACGGAGACATCTTCCACGCCCGGCATGCGCCTCACAGCCGTATCGATCTTGGCAGCGCATGAGGCGCAGTCCATGCCGCTCACCCTGTACCGTGCTTCTCCTGTCGCTGCCATGATCCGTTTCCTTGTCAAACCGTGGCATCTCTCCTACATCCTCTAGTGGCTAGAGGTGCAAGAGGAAAATCATGAAAAAGATCACGATTGGCGAAGCAGCCCGGCAAAGCGGCGTGAAGGTGCCGACGATCCGCTACTACGAAAGTATCGGACTTCTGGCTGAACCGGACCGGAGCGAGGGCAACCAGCGTTCCTACGAGCAATCGCACCTTCACAGGCTGGCCTTTATTCGCCACGCCCGCGAATTGGGCTTCGAGGTCGATGCGATCAGGACGCTTCTGGCGCTCCAGGACGATCCAAATCAATCCTGCGCCTCCGCCGACGCCATCGCCAAGGCCCGCCTGATCGAAGTCGAACAAAAGATACGCAGCCTGACGGCCCTGAAAGCCGAGCTGGAGACGATGGTCGAAGGTTGCGGCCACGGCCGTATCGACCAGTGCCGGGTGATCGAAGTTCTAGCCGACCACGGGCAGTGCATGCATCCGCGCCATTAGTGCGGTTAAGCTTGTTTACATTGGCGATCGCGGGCCTGAGCTTCGGATCAAGGGAGAATGCCTGCCGCGTTGCGGGCCGTTCGATCTCAGGGTAGAATCTACCCAACCGTGCCACGAGAGGTACGGAGCATCGCGGAAGGAGGTCCGATATGATGGGCCCGCCCGCACATGAAAGCGACACCAAACCGCCACCCGGAAAGACAAGTCTCCTGTTGGCCGGCACCGTGCGTGAATTGACGGTCCATGCCGATGTTCTCGCTTTGCTGCCCGATCTTGCCACCGTCCGAAACTGCCTGGATCTAGCCGAGGAGGCCGCGCGAGAGATACATGGCAGCATGGCTGCAGCGCATATCGGGGCCGATCCCGAAAGGATGATTGCCGCGCCTGAGGAAATTGACCTGCAGATCCTGCGGGACATGGACGAGAACTCTCCGCACCAAAGATTCGAGCGGATTGCCGATGCCTTTGAGGATTGGAAGCGGGAGCGGCCGGATCGTGCGAGCCTTTTCCTGGATGATTGCCGGGGCGATATCGAGCGCTGCGTGATGACCGAATGCCATGAGACGGCGCTTGTCGTCGCTCCCTGTCACGGCAACATGGATGCGCAAGACACATTCTATGATCTTCTGTTCAAGAAGCATAAGCTGTTGCTGGTGCCGCCTGCGGGGGCTTACTCCGGCAATCTGCTGGGCCATGTCCTGATCGGCTGGAAACCGCACAAACATGCGCTGCGCACCGTCGTTGCGGCAAGACGCTGGCTGGCTGCGGCCGATCGCGTCACTGTTCTATGCATCGACGATAAAGCGGACGGAAACTATCAGCGCACGGCCAGCGAGTTGCTTGATCAGCTCGGCCTTAAGGGCGACGTCGTCGCGGTCAGTGCCGGCGGCCGGCCAGTCGGAGAAACCATCCTCGATTTTGCCAGATCCACGGGCGCGACATGCCTGCTGATCGGCGCGTTCAAGCGCGGATATTTTATGGAGCTGCTTCTGGGCCGCATTACGCGCCACCTTCTATCGCATTCCACGCTTCCCTTGATGATGAAGCATTAGGAGTTCGCCGGCGTGTTCGAACGGCCTTCGCCGCTACACACGCTCCAGGATGATGCCGTAGTGATAGGGCGGCAGTTCCTCGACGCGGGCAGTGACAAATCCGGCAGGTTCGACGATCCTGCGCACGGCGTCGGGCGACATGCGCATGTCCGTCTTCGGTCCACGTGGCTGATCCAGCACGACCGTTTGTTCTCTGGGTATCACATGCCAGTTGACGATCGCGAACAAGCCTCCGGGTCGCAGGACATGCCAGACTGCCCGCGCCAGATCTGGCTTGTCCGGCACGCCATGAAAGGTGTTGGCCATCAGCACGTAATCGATCGGTTCCGGCAGCAGCGACGCGATTTCGCGCGCATCGGCGTTGATCCATTGGCGAACAGTCCCTCCGAGGCGCTCGACCTCGATTTTGGCCTGCTCGATCATTTCCGCATCCAGATCGAGGGCATAGACACGGCCATCGACGAGACCGGCAAGCGGCGCGGTGAAATAACCATCGCCGCAACACAGGTCGAGCACGGTCATGCCGGGCTGAATGCCGAGATCAGCCAGGACCTCCGCCGGTCGCGGCCAAAGTGCCGCCCACCAATCTCGGTCGGGCATCGAGGTCGCGGGGAACAGATCATCCATTGTCTTCTCTTTCGGCGCGCAGGCCGTTTCTGGCTCGGGCAGAATTGCCGAGTGCCAGCAACCTTGATGGTAGGCTAGACGGGCTCTTTCTGGAACCCGTCCATATGCTATTTGACCACCTCCGTCACAAAGGCTACGCGTTTTTGTCGGAAGAAATTTAAGCCCGGAAGGATGGTCTCCCGGGCTCAATCTTCACGTGCTCGTCGACATCATGGAAACGTATCGAACTGAGCGTTGTGAAGCCTGGCATACCCGCCGCCGCGGGCCAGAAGTTCGGCATGCGCTCCCTGTTCGACGATGCCGTCTGATCCCATGACAATGATGCGATCGGCATTACGGATGGTCGTCAGCCGGTGCGCTACCACCAGGGTCGTGCGCCCCTTCGAAAGATCCGCCAATGCCTGCTGGATGGCAAATTCGGTTGCCGTGTCGAGTGCAGACGTTGCCTCATCGAGAATAAGGATTGGCGGGTTCTTGAGGAAGATGCGCGCGATGGCAAGACGCTGCTTCTGCCCACCCGACAGTTTCACGCCGCGTTCGCCGGTCGGCGTGTCGAGGCCCTCGGGCAGCGAACGAACGAATTCATCGAGCGATGCGCGGCGCAGCGCCTCCATGATGTCCTGATCGGTCGCGCCGAGCTTTCCATAGGCGATGTTCTCGCGAATGGTCGATCCGAACAGGAACACGTCCTGCTGCACGATGCCGATCTGGCTGCGCAGCGAGGCCTGCGTCATATCGCGGATGTCGATGCCGTCAATGGTGATGCTGCCGCCGGTCACGTCGTAGAAGCGCGGCAGCAGCGAGCAGATCGTTGTCTTGCCTGTTCCCGAAGCGCCGACGAAGGCGACCGTCTCTCCGGCCGATATTGTCAGGTTCAGACCATCGAAGATCGTACCCTGATCCGAATAGCCGAAGCTGACATCCTTATAGACGATATCGCCCCTGAGATGATTGACCGCAATTGCGTTCGGCCGGTCCGCAAGGTCGGGCTGCGTATCGATCAGCGACAGGAAACGTTTGAAGCCGGCGATACCCTTCGGATACATTTCGAGCACCGAGGTGATCTTGTCGATCGGGTGAAAGAAGACATTGATCAGGAGCAGGAAGCTGACGAAACCACCATAGGTTAGCTCGCCAGACACCACGAACCAAGTTCCGGCCACCATGACCACGAGCTGCACGAGGCGCGTGCTGAAATAGCTGAGCGCGATGCTTGCCGTCATGTAGGCATAGGCATTGAGCTTAGTGGCCTTGTAGTCCTCGTTGTTGCGGGCAAAGAGCCGGCTTTCGTAGTCTTCGTTGGCGAAAGCCTTGACGACACGGATGCCGCCGACGCTCTCCTGCACGCGGATGTTGAAGTCACCCACCTTGGTGAACAGGCTGCGCCAGTTCAGTGTCATCTTGGCGCCGTAGCGGCTGACCAGCCAGGTCATGAAAGGCACGATGATCGTCGTCAGCAGCGCCAGCTTCCAGTGCACCGAGAACATCAGCAGGAAAGCGCCGATGAAGGTCATGATGGCGATGAAGACATCCTCGGGTCCGTGATGGGCGATTTCGCCCACCTCTTCGAGATCCTTGGTCACGTGGGTGATCAGATGCCCGGTCCTGTTGTTGTCGAAATAGCGGAACGAGAGCTTCTGGATGTGGTCGAAGGCCTGGCGGCGCATGTCCGATTCAATCGAAATGCCGAGCGCATGGCCCCAATAGTTGACCACGGCCATCAGGCCGGTGTTCAGCGCATAGACGATCAGCAGCAGCGCGGCAGTCGCGGCGATCAGACCCCAGTTACGGCTCGGCAGCAACTCATCGACAAAGAGCTTGACCGCCAGCGGAAAGCCCAGTTCGAGAAGACCAGCGACAACCGCGCAGCCGAAATCGAGAAAAAACAGGGTCTTGTAGCGCGCATAATAGGAAAAAAAGCGACGAAACATGAATGCCCTCCAAGGGCACGAGAGATCATATTGTTAGACAAGGATGGACTGAACAGCAGCCCGCATTCGGCGGCGCTGTTCAGCGCTGATTGGTGCCGAAATGTCTCATCTAACTGATCTCCCTCATGAGTCGCAGGGATCTTATAACCGACGAACCAGACGTTGTCATCCCCAACGGCAAATTGGTGCTATGACGGGCGCTGATAATGCCGCATTATCGCCGTGTGTCGCTTTGAGAGCTAGGACACACGGCGATGTCTGCAAGATCAGCGGGCGTTATATTTCGCGTCGACTTCGTTGATTGCCTTGACGTTTCCGGCCGAGCGGCCCTCTTCGTCGAATGTGTGCGCAAGGAAGGTGTCGGCGATGGCCTTGGCAAGTTCCGGCCCAATGACACGGGAGCCCATCGTGATGATCTGCGCGTTGTTCGAAAGTGCGGCACGTTCGGCCGAATAGGTGTCGTGCGTCAGTGCCGCGCGGATGCCGGGGACCTTATTGGCCGAGATGCTGACGCCGATGCCGGTGCCGCAGACGAGGATCGCCTTGTCATAGGTGCCGCCGATGACACCCGAGGCGACGCGATCGGCAAGGTTCGCGTAGAACGGATCCGGACCGGAGTCCGTGCGCGACACTTCCTGCACGTCGTAGCGGTCCTTCAGGTGGTCGGCGAGAATTTTTGCGAGGCCTTCGCCCGCACTGTCTCCTGCAATTGCAATCTTCAACGTCTATCTCCTTGGAGTTTGGCGGTGCATTGGGCGAGGATGCCGAGATAGCCTTCAGCGCTCCAGGCCGAACGACCGATGAAAAGCCCATCGATATTCGGGCACGATATGAGGTCTTCACAGTTCCCCGGATTGACCGATCCCCCGTAAAGGCAGGGGACGCGGCGGCCGAGCAAATCTTGCGCGATCGATACGATCTCGGCATGGCGTGCATCGGCATAGTCTGGCGAGGCGGGAATTCCCCTTTCGCCGATTGCCCAGACAGGTTCGTAAGCCAGAAGGATTTGTGCGCCCTTCTGCGCCTCGGACAGCTTCGAAAAAGCGCCGAGAACCTGAGCTTTCAAAATATCCGTTGCCCGGCCGCTTTCCCGGTCGGCCAACGTCTCGCCGATGCAGATGAGCGGGATCAGACCGTGGCGGACGGCGGCTTCGGTCTTCAGGCCGACGGTCTCATTAGTCTCGCCGAAATGTTCGCGGCGTTCGGAGTGGCCAAGCTCGACAATATCGAGATTGCAATCCTTGAGCATGAGGGGAGAGATCTCGCCGGTCCAAGCACCCTCATCGGCCCAGTGCATATTCTGCGCACCCACCTTGACGGAGGTGCCGGCAAGAAGGGCCTTGACCTCGCGCACCGCCGTAAACGGCGGGATGATGAAGCGCTGAATGGCCAGGTCTCGCCCGGCATCGGCATCGGCAGTGCGCAGTGCCTCGGCATAGCTGCTGGCTTCCGCTAGCGTCTTGTTCATCTTCCAACTGGTTCCAATCCAGAATCGAGGTGCGGCGCTCATGTCGTCTCCCAGTTCAAGGCAATGGTCAGGTTGATGTTGGCGCGTTCGAGCTGCTTCAGGGCGGCAGGCTCGGGGGTGTCGTCGGTGATGATGGTGTCGAAATCGGCAAGGTCGGCCATGACATGCAGGGCGGTGTGTCCGATGCGCTGGTGGTTGACCAGCAGGCATGTCTTGCTCGCGGACGCGATCATCGCCCGCTTCGCGCGTACGACATTGTCATCCATATGATAGGCAAGGGTGCCGGAAACGGCTGGCGTCGAGATGAAGGCGATATCCGCCCTGAGGCGAAACAGCGCTTCCTCCGTCACCACGCCCAGAAACGCGTTGAATTTCGGCGAATATATGCCACCCAGCGCAATCAACGTGATGCCGCTTTCGTTCTTCAGCCTCTCGATGATCGCGGCATTGTTGGTGATCAGCGTCAGCGGCCGCTTCTGCAACAGCATCTCGCCGAGTACGGCGGCCATGGAGCCGTCGTTGACCATGACCGTCATGCCCGGCTCGACAAGCTCCAGCGCACGACGCGCCATGCTGACCTTGGCCTCATGTCCCTGGCGTTCGCGGATGCGGAAGTCGCTTTCGAACTGCATGCCGGCGTCGATCGTCGCGCCGCCGCGGATCTTCCGCAGGACGCCGGATTGTTCGAGATCGTCGAGATCGCGATGGATGGTCATCTTGGACACGGCAAAGCGGTCGGCCAAGTCGTCGAGGTCGACGCTTTTGTGCTCGACGAGCAGATTGACGATCGATTGTTGGCGTTCTTCGCGTTTCATCTTGGTGCTCCGGTTCTCTCCGGATCGGATGCCTGGGAATGTAACACGTTTATCACATGATTCCACATTAATTTTGTTATTTTGTTATAATTCATGTGGCGAGGAAGGCCCCAGAAGCACCTGGGCGGTTCGTTCGTCGGTAATCAGGCCGTAGAGGCATCGGCTTTTCAGGACCGCGCGGATGGCCTCGGCCTTCGCAACGCCGCCGGCCAAGGCGACCAGCCTTTCCTTCTTCGACCGCGGCAGGGAAGCCGACAGGGTTCGCGCCGTCAGCGTCGTCTCAAGAATGTGTCCGTCAGTATCGAAGAAATGCCCGAGTATCTCGCCAACGCCGCCTGCGGCCGCGATCTCCGCGATTTCACGCGGCTCAACCATCCCGGATAGGACAAGCTGCGCGTCGGTATCGACGGTTCCGAGACCAACAAGCTTCAGGTCGGCATTATTGGCGAGATCGAACACCTCCTTGACGCCGCGCTGCGCAAGCATCACTTCGCGGTCCTCGCCGGTATTGGCGAAAAAAGGCACGGGCATCATATAGGCGTGCGCGCCGGTCTTTTCGGCGATGCGGTGCATCACGTCATAGGGATTGGCCACATAGTTTCTCGACAGGCCACCGAGCATCGAGACGAACCGCAGCCCCTTGGCGTTCAACCGCGGCATATGGTGCACGGCGGACGACAACGTTCGACCGTGGCCGAGGCCTATGACCTTGTTGTCGCCGCGCTCGATCTCCCGCTTTAGGAAGCCGGCGCCGGCTTGGCCGAGGGCGCGAAACTCAAAGCCCTCCTCGCCGAGATCCGGCGCCACCTCGCAATATTGCAGGCCGAAACGTTCCGCCAGGCGGGTCTCAAGCTCCACGCATTCGACGATATCGCCGTCGATCGTCACCTTGACGACGCCGTCGGCGACCGCCCGTGCGATCAGGCGGTGCGCCTTGACCGACGGCACGCCAAGGCGTTTGGCGACCTCCGACTGTGTCAGTCCGCCGGCATAGTGCAGCCAGGCGGCGCGCACGGCGAGCGACTCATCCGCATCGGCCATCGATTGTCCCCTTCCATTCTTTCACCCAAAATCGCGCTTTCGCCATCGGTGCCTTTCGATGGTGGCCAGCGGCAGGCTTCGTTGCTGTTGCGGCATCGGTGCTCGACCAAGAATCAAATGTAATGCCGCAACGTTGATGTCCTAAAGCCTTGCCGGGTTCTTGCAACTAGAGGCGCAGGCTGCCCGCGCCGGTGTCGATATGAGGCGCCCAGAAGGCGATGCTTTCAGCGATCTGTGATATGACCTGGCGATCATTGGGTTCGCGCTCCTTGAACGACAGCTCTAGGCAAATCTCGTTGTCCTCGGCACCGCCCTCGGCGAAGGCCTGCAGCAACGGGGCGGGCTGGATACGGCCCCTGGCGTTGAATTCCGCCGTGAAGGGCCGATGCCCGCCCTTGTCCATCAGGCTTTGCTTGATGTGGATGATCGGAGAAACCGGGGGAACGGCGCGCGCCCAGGCATAGGGATCATAATCGTCGGGATTTGCCGACGTGACATCGCCATGATCGATATCGGCCATCATCCACATCGGCACCGCGAGATCGGCGGCCGTCAGGCGATCCTGAAGCGCAATGCATTCGCTGATAGTCTCGCCGAATTCGCGGCCGATACTCATCGGCTCCCAGAACACATAGGAAAGACCGGCCGAACGGGCGTGCTCGGCAACCTCAGCCCAGCAATCGATGGCGATCTGGGTGAGGCTCTCCCGCTGCGCCGGATCGTCGAAATCCTTGTAGGTGAAGATGGCGAATTGCGTGCCGACAGACTGGCCGCCGAGGTCGGCGATGATATCGGCGAAGGTCTTGAACCAGTCGACATAGTAGCGCCGGACATCGGCGTCGGGATGGCCGAAATGATTGAGGCGCCCATAGGGGCCGGTCATGCCCGAGGTTACGCGAACGCCGGTGCGCTCCAACGCGGCTCGCATCCTGCGGGTCAGCCGTCGGATTGCCGATGCTTGCCAACTCGGATTGATGAATTCATGCGTCAATTGCAGGTCGCGGATCCTGAGGTCGCGCGCAACCGTCTCGATGAGATCGTCCGGCTCGGCGAAGCGGTTCACAAGCGGATTGGTGTTGAGTGAAAGTGTCAATGCCATGGGATCGGCTCCTCGGATGTCTCAGGCGGCCAGAGCCAATTCGCTCTTGAACCAAGTCGAGAAATCCGCCTTCTCCTTCGCGGTCATATGCAGGCCTTCTTTGGTGCGCCGCAGGAGAACATCGTCCACGGTCTGTGCCCATTCGTAAGCAACGAGATAACGCACCTCCGCCTCGTAGAGATTGCCGCCGAAATGGCGCCCGAGGCCGGCAAGTGACGTGGCGTCGCCGATGATGGTTTTGGTCCGCGCCCCATAGAGGTGGCCGTAGTGGTTCACGAGCACGCGCGGCATCCAGGGATAGGCCTCGCGCAACGTGTCTGCGAAGCTGGTGTAGTCCGCGTTCGGAATGTCACCGCCCGGCAATGTCGCCGCACGGGTCCAATCGCCGCCCATCTTGGGGAAGAATTTGGCGAGCCTTTGCAGCGCGTGTTCGGACAGTTTGCGGAACGTCGTGATCTTGCCGCCGAAAACGTTGAGCATCGGCGCGCCGCCGGTTTCGTCGAGATCGAAAACGTAGTCGCGCGTCACGGCGGAAGGATTGCCCTGACCGTCGTCGAACAACGGCCGAACGCCGGAGAAGCTTGAGATCACGTCGGAACGGCGCAGCTTCTCCTTGAAATAGCGGTTCACGGCGGCGATCAGATAATCCATCTCTTGCTCGTCGGCCTTCACCTCCTCCGGTTGGCCTGCGTAGGGAATATCCGTTGTGCCGATGAGGGCCATGTCGCCTTCATACGGGTTGATGAAGATCACGCGCCGGTCATGATTCTGAACCAGATAGGCATGTTGCCCGCTCCAGAATTTCGGAACGATGATATGGCTGCCTTTGACGAGCCGGACCTTGCGATGGCTGTTGGAGCCGGCGACGCGGCCGATGATGTCATTGACCCACGGCCCTGCGGCGTTCACAAGGACGAGCGCCCGCACTGTGCGCAGGTCGCCGGAACGCTGGTCGCGCATCTGAACGATCCAACTGCCATTGTCGCGCCGTGCGCTGACGCAGGCCGTGCGCGTCAATATCTGAGCGCCCTTTTCGGCGGCATCGAGGGCGTTCAGCAGCACGAGCCGTGCATCGTCGACCCAGCAGTCGGAATATTCGAAGCCCTTGGTATATTGATCGACGATCGGCGTGCCTTCCGGATCGCGGCTGAGATCGAGGGAGCGGGTGCCGGGCAAGCGCTTGCGGCCGCCCAGATGATCGTAGAGGAAGAGGCCGAGGCGGACGAGCCAGGCGGGCCGATCCGTCGGGCTATGCGGCAGCACGAAACGCATCGGCCAGATAATGTGGCTTGCGGAATTCAGCAGCACCTCGCGCTCGATCAAGGCTTCGCGCACCAGGCGAAACTCATAATATTCAAGATAACGCAGCCCCCCGTGGACGAGCTTCCCCGATCGCGATGACGTGCCTTCCGCCAGATCATCTTTCTCGCAGAGCATGACGGAGAGACCCCGACCGGCTGCGTCCCGCGCGATGCCGGCGCCGTTGATGCCGCCGCCGATCACGAAGAGATCGAGGATTTCGGATTCAGTCATTTCACGCTCCTTAGGATGCCTTTCGCATCAAAATCATCTGTCTCGACCGCGCGCGGGATGTGTATGCCCCTATGGCTGCGAAGCGAGCTTGTCCCACGCGGGTGCGATCGCTTGCCGCACGTCCAGATAGGCCCCAAATAGTCGGTCGTAACGGCGAGCCTCGTCCGCGTCGGGCGCTTCGGATTCGCCAAGCAGCCGCGTCACCCATTCGGCAATACAGTCGTCCATGGTCGCATAGGCGCCGATTGCGACGGCGGCCATCATGGCAACACCTGCGGCTCCCGCTTCCTGGCGTTCGGCGATTCTGACCGGCGCGTTGACGGCGGCCGCGAGCGATTGCCGCAGTGCGCGGCTTCGTGCCGCTCCGCCTGTCATCCGCAGCTCCAGCGGCATATCGCCCATCGCCGCGTAACAATCGCGCGTCGCCATGCCGAGCCCTTCGACCACGGCGCGAACCAAGTCCGGAAAGCCGTGGCGAATGGAGAGCCCGGTAAAGCCGGCCCGCGCATGGGCATTGACGAAGGGGCCGCGTTCTCCCGCCTCGGAAACATAAGGGTGGTAGAGAATGGAACCCGGACGGCTTTGAGCGAACCAGGCGTCGATCCGGGAGATGAGATCCGAGGCGGCTACAGGCTTGCCCGCTTCGGACATCAGATCGGCGGCAATCTGCAAAATCCAGTCGATATTGATCGTCGCACCCATATTGGTCTGAACCTGGGTGACGATGCCGGGGATCGGCAGGGTGATGACATAGCCGGTGCCCTCGGCATTGAGCTGGACATCGGAGACCGCCTTGGCGCGCATATGCACGCCTGTCGAGCCAATCGTCGAGCAAGCGGCATTCTGGCCGGCGGTACGCACTCCCGCGCCGAGCGCCGTCATGACCATATCGACATAGCCAAGGCAGACGGGCGTGCCGGCCAGCAGCCCGGTCGCGCTTGCCGCATCGGCCGATAGCGGATGCGTGAGCTCGGTCCCTTCGATGATCTCGGGCAGAAGGGATGTTCTGTGATTGAGGCCGAGCGCGTCGATGACGACGGAATCGTAGCGACGCGTGCGGAAATTGCCGAAAGTGAAGCTTGCCTCGGACGGATCGGTCGCGCGAATGCCGGTGAGATTGAGATAGAGCCAATCCTTGCAATGCAGCGCCGTCTCGGCGCGATCGAGAAGCTCCGGCATATAGCGGTCCATATGCGCGAGCTGCGAGCCCTGCTGACAGGTGTTGAGCCCGGTGCCGGTCGCCTCGAAACGCGCGCGATTGTCCGGATGGCTGCTTAAGCGATTGACGGTCGGGGCGGCCCGTGCGTCGAGCCATAGCCAGGCATCGCCGACGGGCTCGTTACTGTAGCCGACGAGCCAGGTGCCGTCTCCCTGGCCGGTCACGGCAATGATGGCAGTACGCGCGGCAAGGTCGTTGACCATGTCGGCGAGCCCGCGCACGGCGCTGACGCAGTCCGTCCACGTACGGCTAAGCGGCTGCGTAGCGGAGCCGTCATCTCCCATCGTGTACTGATTGCGCGCCGAGGCCGACGCGATCTGCCGGCCCGAAAGCTCGAAGGCCACGGCTTTGATGACGGAGGTTCCCGCATCAATGCCAATGATGAGCGTTTCGTTGCTAGGCATTGCGCAATAGCTCCGGCGCGCCAAGACCTGCATCCACGGCGGTCAATCCTTGTGTCGCATCCATTCTTCGCTCCTCCCCAATCGCTTTCATTGAACCGCGCCTGCGGCGCCATCTCAACGACTGCATTCGCTGCCGAAATGCTCGATCAGATTATAACATAGAGATATCATAACGTCCGTAATATTTTTCTAGAAATGTAATTTTTTTCATATAAAATGGATGGTGTCAATTGTTTCGGATATCCCGCGAGCCAAGCGGCGCTTGGTTGGCGGGCATTGCATGGCTTGGCCTTGAAGTGGCCGCAGCCAGGATGCGGTCAATTGAGCAGTCAGCAAATTGACGCTAAAAACTATTGGTTTTCAACGGTATTTTTGACCTCTGTTGATTTATGGACACTAAGCCGAGCATTGGTGAATGCCGAAAGGCTGGCGATGGCGGCAAGCGCGATGACTGTCGTTGCCGGCCCTATCTCATCGACGGCGAATGCGCCAGGAAGCCGGTAGGATCAAGAGAGGCTGTTGACACATCGGAAAATTTATAACATGGTTGATGGCGTTAATAACATATATCTATCGTAGCTAACGTCATAGCTGTGATGATGAGGTCAGGTGATTGGGGGAGACAAGCGCCGGCAACCGAGGAGGAATTTCGATGAGCTATTTCGTTTCAGGATACGGTCCGGTTTCGTGCCAAGGCGATCGCGTCTGTGAACGAGGCACGCGCCGTTCCGTTCGCGCAGGCCGACAGCGGCTTCGATGATTGCCGGCCGCGGCTCGCGGTTCCCTTCCTTGTCAACAGAGCAATCCGGCCGATAGCGCCGAAGGTCTTTCGAATATGAGTGCACAAATTCAAAACGCGGCCTCCAAGCCGAAAATTACATTGTGGGCGAGCGTGGCGGCGGCGGTGATCGTCATCGCGGCGATCGGCTTCGATACGACCGTCGTAAGGATCGGCTCCAAACATGACGTGCGCGAACAGGCGTTCTCGCCAGAGGCTTACGGCGCCCAGGAGTTCCCGAAGGTGGTGGCGAATGTCGAGCAGCGCGCCGTCGGTGCCGTCGATCTGGCCAATGCGATCGCGGCTGACAAGAAGGCGGCAGGCGACAAATACGGTGTTGCCACGAGCACCGGCCCGGTCATGCCGGTTTCGCTGACCGGCGTCTTCGGCGCCCGAAAAGCCAATTACAACGAGATCAAGGTGGATGGATTGCCGGACGATGTCGTTGTCCGCGTCCAGACGGGTCCGGCCGTCAACGGCACGGACCTGCGCGATGCCACGGGCACCATCGAGTTCGGCCAGTTCACCAATCAGATCGAGTATCAGGATGCCGGTTCGGCAATCAACAACGAGATGAAGAAGAACGTTCTTGCGGGTCTCGACGTCGACAATCTCTCGGGCAAGACCGCATCCGTCGTCGGCGTCTTCAAGCTCATCAATCCGAAAAACTGGCTGATCACTCCGGTCAAGGTCGAAGTCAAATGAGTGCAGCGCTGCAAAATGAGGGCGCACGCGGCGAGGTGGTTCTTGCCGCCCGCCACATCACGAAATCCTATGGCAGTGTCCATGCCCTGAAGGGCGTCAATTTCGACATTCATCGCGGCCAGGTGACTACTCTCTTCGGCGAGAACGGCGCGGGCAAATCGACGTTGATGAAGATCCTCTCTGGCGTCGTCCAACCGAGTTCCGGCGAGATTGTCCTCGACGGTCAGCCGGTCTCGTTTTCTTCCTCTACCCATGCCCGCGAATGCGGCATCTCGATCATTCACCAGGAATTGAGCCTCGCTCCCAACCTCAATGTCCGCGACAATATTTTCATGGGCCGCGAGATTATCAGGAGCGGCAGCGTGGACTTTGCCGAGGAGGAACGCCAGACGCGCGCCCTGATGGCGGAGCTTGAAGAGGAGATCGATCCGCTGACCCCCGTCGAGGATCTGCGCCTCGGCCAGCAGCAGATCGTCGAGATCGCGCGCGCTCTGTCGGTCAATTCGCGTATCCTCATCATGGATGAGCCGACCTCAGCGCTTAGCGCCAGCGAGGTGGAGGTTCTCTTCAAGGTCATTCGCGACCTGACGAGCCGGGGCGTCTCCATCGTCTATATCTCGCACCATCTCGAAGAGGCGCTTCAGATCACCCACCATGCCGTCGTGCTTCGCGACGGTAACATGACCGCTTATGCCGAGCGCAAGGACATCGATCTCGAATGGATCGTCCGTAACATGGTCGGCGAAAACTTCGACCTCGGAAGTCCGCCGATCGGCCATGAGATCGGCGAGGTTGCGCTTGCACTTGAGAATTTGACGGTTCCTGGCCCCTCGGGCGCTGCCTATAACGCGGTGGATCGTCTTTCGCTGCAAGTCCGTGCCGGTGAGATCGTCTGCATATACGGTTTGATGGGGGCAGGGCGCACCGAACTGCTCGAATGCGTCGCGGGACGTCTTCGCTCGAGCGGCGGCAGGGTCCAGCTCGAAGGCCGTGATATCGGCAATCTCAACATCGCCGGACGTATCGCCAGCGGCTTGGTGCTGGTGCCTGAAGACCGCCAGCGCGACGGCCTCGTCCAAACGATGACAGTCGGCTCCAATCTTTCGCTGGCCAGCATCGCTGCCTTCACCAAGGGATTGCTTACCTCCGGTGGGCGCGAGCGGGAACTGGTGAACAACTCGATCCGCAAGGTTCATATCAAGACGGACGGCGGCGAGGCGGCAATCGGCTCCCTTTCGGGCGGCAACCAGCAGAAGGTTGTGATCGGCAAGATGCTGGCGACCGAACCCAAGGTCATGCTGCTCGACGAACCGAGCCGCGGCATCGATGTCGGCGCGAAGGCGGAAGTCTTCAAGCTTTTGGCCGAACGCGCCAAGCAGGGCCTGGCGGTGATCTATTCGACCTCGGAGGTCGGCGAATGCCTCAGCATCGCCCACCGCATCATCGTCATGCATCGCGGCAGGATATCCGCCGAATTCGGTCCCGACGTCACCAAAGAAAAAATCATGGCCGCCTCGGGCGAAGCAGTGGTCGCGCACTAGCCGGCAATTATGGAGCACTGATTATGTCAGTCACGAATGTCACTGAAAAGAAAGTGGTTGCGAACGGGCAGAGGCGGAACACCAATGTCATCCGGTTGATCCTCGAAGGCCGCGCGTTTTTCGCGCTGATCGTCATCGTCGCAGTCTTTTCCTTTCTGTCGCCCTATTATTTCACGCTCAACAACTTCCTGATCATGGCCTCGCATGTCGCGATCTTCGGCATTCTGGCGATCGGCATGCTTCTGGTGATCCTGAATGGCGGCATCGACCTCTCCGTCGGTTCGACGCTTGGCCTTGCGGGCTGCATCGCCGGCTTCCTGATGCAAGGTGTGACGCTGTCGAGTTTCGGCGTCATCCTGTATCCGCCGGTCTGGGCCGTCGTCGTGATCACCTGCGCGCTCGGCGCGGTCGTGGGCGCTGTGAACGGCGTGCTGATCGCTTATTTGCGCGTACCAGCCTTCGTGGCGTCGCTCGGCGTTCTCTACGTAGCGCGCGGGGTCGCGCTGCTGATGACCAACGGCCTGACCTACAACAATCTCGGCGGCCGGCCGGAACTCGGCAATACCGGCTTTGACTGGCTCGGCTTCAACCGCCTGGCAGGCATTCCGATCGGCGTCATCGTATTGGCGGCGCTTGCCATCATCTGCGGTCTGGTGTTGAGCCGCACCGCCTTCGGCCGCTGGCTCTATGCCTCCGGCGGCAATGAGCGCGCCGCCGGTCTTTCGGGCGTGCCGGTCAAGCGGGTGAAGATCATCGTCTACGTTCTTTCCGGCGTCTGCGCCGCGATCGCCGGCCTGGTCCTGTCGTCGCAGCTCACCTCCGCCGGTCCGACAGCGGGCACGACCTATGAACTGACCGCAATCGCGGCTGTCGTGATCGGCGGCGCGGCGCTGACCGGCGGCCGCGGCACCGTCCGCGGCACGATGCTCGGCGCCTTCGTTATCGGCTTCCTGTCCGATGGCCTCGTGATCATCGGCGTGTCCGCCTACTGGCAGACCGTGTTTACCGGCGCAGTCATCGTGCTCGCGGTCCTCATGAACAGCATCCAATACGGACGTCGGACCAAGTCGGGCTGACGATCGCGACAGAACTTGTCCACGACGGCAGACCTGCTTCGAACAGCCCGCCGATTGCGGAAAGCACCGCCGGTTCGCCGGCATTATCTGAGCTCATCAAATGGGAGAGAGACCAATGTTTAAAAAGGGATTGCGCATTGTTATGACGGCTGTCGCGGTGGCGCCGCTTTTGACCGGAGCGGCATGGGCCGCCGGTCAGATGACGATCATCGTCAACGATCCGGCCAACCCATACTGGCTGACGGAAGGCAATATCGCCAAGGCAACGGCCGAGAAGCTGGGCTATACGGCGATCGTCAGCGCCCATAAAGGCGATACCAATACTGAAAGCAATCTGATCGACACGGCAATCACGAACAAGTCTGTCGCCATCATCCTCGATCCGGCCAATGCCGACGGTTCGGTCGGTGCGGTGAAGAAGGCTGTGGCTGCTGGCATTCCCGTTGTCCTGGTCAACGCTGAAATCAACCAGGAAGGTCTCGCCAAGGCTCAGCTCGTTTCCAACAATGCGCAGGGAGCAGCTCTTGGCGCGCAGCAATGGGTCGAAAGCGTCGGCGACAAGGGCAAGTATGCCGAGCTGCTCGGCGCTCCCTCAGACAACAATGCCGCGACCCGCTCCAACGGTTACGAAACGGTGCTGACGCAGTATCCGGACCTGAAGAAGGTTGCGCAGGAAGTCGCCAATTGGGACCGCACCCAGGGGCATGACAAGATGCAGTCCATGCTGCAGGCCAATCCCGACATCGTCGGCGTCATTTCCGGTAACGACGAAATGGCGCTCGGCGCGATCGCCGCGCTGAAGGAAGCCGGAAAGCTCGCCAAGATAAAGGTCGGCGGTTTCGACGGTTCGCCGGATGCGGTCGCCGCGATCAAGGCTGGCGAACTGCAATACACCGTCCTGCAGCCGGTCGCGACCTTCTCTGCGGAAGCCGTCAAGCAGGCCGACAACGTCATCAAGACGGGCAGCACCGGCGCCAAGAGCGAGAAGCAGCTCTTCGATTGCATTCTGATCACCAAGGACAATGTCGACAAGTACACCGCTCCTTTCGTGCTGTCGCAGTGATGACAACAGGGGCGCCGCTCGCGGCGCCCCCATTCGGCTGCCGGCAGTTCGCGGAAGGCGGCCAGGACATGCGCAATGCAAAGGGTTGTTCCATCTCCTCTTTTTGCCTTCGCACTGCATTCGCTGTACGAAACCGACATCGACGAGATTCAGCGGCAGGGGCCAAAGTGACACAGAAGACAAGCTTAGGAACATCCCTCTTGGACGAATTGCCAAGCGACAGCCGGCACACCCGCCAGCTCGCTCGCCGGCAGATGATTGCCGAGGCGGTGATGACGGAAGGCTCCATGCGTATCGAAGATCTGACAGAGAGATTCGGCATCAGTCTGATGACCGCTCATCGCGATGTCGACGAACTCGTCAGCCGCGGTCTTTTCCGCAAGACGCGCGGAATCGTCACGGCCGCCGCCACCAGCCTTATTGAATCGAGCGACGTCTACCGTTCAAACCGGCAGGCGGCCGAAAAGAAATCGATTGCGGCGGCGGCAATGCAGTTCGTTGAGCCTGGCCAGGCGATTTTCTTCGATGACTCCACGACCGTGCTGCAGATGGCAGCCCATCTTTCTGCCAAGGTGCCGCTGACGGCGATCACCAACTCGCTGACCCTGATGAACACGCTCAAGGGGATGCATGACGTGACGCTTCTGGCCCTTGGCGGCCAGTACTATAGCTGGTGCAACGCCTTCATGGGCCGCATGACGATCAACGAGATCACCAGGCTGCGGGCCGATATCGCCTTCATTTCGATGTCGGCGATCACCGACGACATCGTCTTCCATCAGTCGCCTGAGATAGTCGACACGAAACGGGCGATGTTCGACTGCGCCGTTAAGCGCATCCTGCTTGCCGATCACACGAAATTCGAGCGGCGCGCATTGCACAGCTTCGCGGCGCTCGGTGAGTTTGATGCCGTGGTCGTCGATGACAAGACGCCCGCCATCCACATCGACCGCATGCGGTCCAAAGATATCAACGTCGTCATCGCCAAGGGCGATGGGGGTCGGTCATGATAGTGGTGAGGATAGACGGGGCCAAAAGCGGCCAGTCTGTTCGCGGACCGGATCATGCCTGCGGCCTTTCCACTATGCGGAGTCATGAGAATGCCGAGTCTGCTCGGAATTGATAGCGGTCTGACGGTCACAAAGGCCGTTATCTTCGATATCGACGGCACGCCGATTGCCGTGGCACGGCGGCGCGTCACGCAGTTCATACCCAGGGCCCGCCACATCGAGCGCGATATGGATGAGCTCTGGTCGGCGACGGCGGATGCGATCGCCGAGGCGATCAGCCTCAGCAAGCGTCCTGCCTCCGATATCCAGGCGGTCGCGGCAACCGCCCACGGCGACGGCATCTACATGCTCGATCGCTCCGGCAGGCCGCTGGCGCGCGCGATCCTGTCGCTCGACAGCCGGGCAGGGGCTGTTGTCGATCGCTGGCTCGAAAGCCCGGTCGCAGACGAAGCCATAAGGCTTACCGGGCAATTGCCGCATGTCTCGGCGCCGTCGGCGCTGCTTGCCTGGATCAAGGAGAAGGAACCGGCCCGTTTTGCCGAGATCGGCCATATCATGAGCTGCAAGGACTGGCTTCGCTTCTGCCTGACCGGGGCGATCGGCACGGACAGGACGGAAGCAAGCACCTCCTTCACCGCTGTTGCCAGCCAGGATTATTCGCAGGATGCGCTCAGGCTCTTCGGACTGGAAGCGCTGGCGGATGCCCTGCCGCCGGCCTCGCGTTCCGACGAGATCGTTGGTCATGTGACGCGGACCGCCGCGGCGCGAACGGGGCTTGCCGAGGGAACACCAGTCGTGGCCGGGCTGCACGATGTTACCGCATCGGCGCTCGGTGCTGGCGGTTACGCATCCGGCGTGGTTGCCGTGATTGCCGGCACATACTCGATCAACGAAACCCTGTCCTCCGAACCGCGCGTCGACAAGCGATGGTTCTGCCGCAATGCCATTGCGCCCGGCCAGTGGAACAACATGTCGATCTCGCCGGCTTCGACGGCGAATTACGATTGGTTCCTCGATCGCCTTTGCGCCAGCGAACGCGTAAGCAGCGAAGCGTCTGGCGGATCGATCCATGCGCTGTTGGCGCCGGAGATAGAGGCGGCGTTCGCGCGTTTCTCGACGGCGCTTTTCCACCCTTATCTGTTCGGTTCGCCCTACGGCGCTTCCGCAAGCGCCGGCTTCTTCGGTCTGGGCGGCTGGCATGATCGCGGTGACATGCTGCGGGCGGTTCTCGAGGGAATTGCCTTCAATCACAAGATCCATGTCGATGCTTTAAGTGATGGCTTCGCCTTTGGGGAGGCAAGGCTTGCTGGCGGCATTTCCCGCAATCCAAGGGTCGTCCAGATGTTTGCCGACGTACTCGAGATGCCGGTGACTGTGACGGAGACGGATGAGGCAGCGGCTTGGGGCGCGGCTCTCTGTGCAGGTGCGGGCGTCGGTCTCTATGCCGATCCGCGGAGCGACTCCCGCGATGTCCGCAAGATCGCTACAACCTTCCATCCGGATGTATCACGCAGTCTCCATTATCGCGAGAGATACGGGCTGTTCCGTGAGATCGCCGAGGCAATGACCCCGATCTGGCCGAAGATCGGCCGCCTCGCCTCCGCTGAATCGCAAGATTAGGACAATAGGCCGCCGCGCGCGGATAGCTCGCACTGACGGTACTTCCGTAGGAAATAATGGTATGACCGATATCGCCGCCGATCTGAAACAACGCTTTGCGACGTTGCCGGACAAGGACATAGACGTCGTCATTCTCGGTGCCGGCGTCAACGGCGCGGGACTCTTTCGCGATCTTGCCGCCCAGGGCGTCAATTGTCTCATCGTCGATAAGGCCGATTTCGGGTCTGGAACGAGCGCGGCGCCGTCGCGCCTCATCCACGGCGGCTTGAAATATTTGGAGACGGGTGAGTTCGGCCTGGTTGCCCAATCGACGCTGGAACGCAATCTCTTGCTTCAGAACGCGCCACATTGCGTCGAACCACTGCCAACCTTCATCCCAATTTTCTCATGGACGCGGGGCATATGGGCGGCTTTGCGCACGCTGACGGGCTCGACGACGGCACCCCGCAGCCGCGGCGCTGTTCTTATCAAGATCGGGCTTGCGCTTTATGACTTCTTCGGATCACGCAACCGCGTCATGCCGCGTCACCGGTTCATATTGAAGAAGCGCGCGCTCAAGGAAATGCCGTATGTCACCCCTGATATCGTAGCGGGCGGCATCTATTATGATGCCAAGATCAGCCGGCCGGAGCGGCTCGTTTACGAGCTGGTCATGGATGGGCTTGAGGCCAATAAGAACGCGCTGGCGGCAAACTTCACCATGCTGACGTCGTCGGCGGGTGGGAGGCTCAGCTTCGAGCGAGCCGACGGCACGACGTTTTCCGTTTCCCCGAAGCTTGTCGTCAACGCCGCCGGCCCCTGGATCGACCGCGTCAACGAAGCGCTCGGCGCGCCATCGCGCCTGATCGGCGGCACGAAAGGTTCGCATATCCTGCTCGATCACCCCGAGCTCGTGCGCGGCCTCAATGGCCATATGATCTATTTCGAGGCGGATGATGGCCGTATTTGCCTCGTCTATGGCTATCTTGGCCTCGCTTTGGTCGGCTCCACGGATATTCCCTGTGACGATCCCGACAACGTCCGGTGCGATGAGCCGGAGATCGACTATTTCCTCGAGAGCGTCCGGACCTTGCTGCCGGGTCTTCGCTTCGGGCGGGAGCAGGTGGTCTATAGCTACAGCGGCATTCGTCCCTTGCCGGCTTCGGATGCATCGTCGCCGGGGCTAATCAGCCGCGACCATTCCGCTCCGGTGATCGAGCCGAAGGCGGATCGTCCCTTTGCGATCGTTTCGCTCGTGGGCGGCAAGTGGACAACCTTTCGAGGCTTTGCCGAGGAAGTTGCGGATCTTGCGCTCCAGCGCCTGAATCGAGCGCGGAGCCAATCCACAAAGCATATCGCGATCGGGGGCGGCCGCGATTTCCCTGCGAATTCGACGGCGCGCGCAGAATGGGTGCGCGCCGTGGCGAAACGAACGGGTGCGACGCCGGGGCGGATCGACCAACTCTTGAGCCGCTACGGCACTACCGCGACGGCGATCCTCGAATATCCAT
Source organism: Rhizobium sp. CB3171 (assembly GCF_029714265.1). Lineage (NCBI taxonomy): Bacteria > Pseudomonadati > Pseudomonadota > Alphaproteobacteria > Hyphomicrobiales > Rhizobiaceae > Rhizobium > Rhizobium sp. CB3171. The sequence continues at coordinate 925,525 of NZ_CP121653.1, forward strand.
CGGTGCATACTGATACCGTGCGCCTCTCCGGGGCTTCACATTACAGTGCTCTCGAAATCGATTGGATCGTGCAGCAAGAGCTCGTCGTCCATCTTTCGGACGTGGTGTTCCGGCGCACGACGCTTGCGATCGAGGGCGCGCTGACCATGCAAGGCTTGCGCGACATCGCCGCAATTGCCGCCGAAGCGCTTGGGTGGACCGAACAAGGGCTAGAAGCCGAGATCGAAGACGTGGTGAATGCGCTGGCGAAATTCCACGACGGCCGGCTGACGGATACGTCTGGCCAGCAGCCCGCGGAAGCGCGGATATGAACCAGCCCAGCCTCTGTTTCCGCCCACCTTATTCTTTGTAGGACGCGTTGCTGCGGTCGAGCGTCGATTTGAGATAATCGAAATGTGCGAACGCCATGCCTTTGTAGGCATGCCAGCCTTCCGCGGTTTTGCGGGCGATCTCGTCGGAGAGGATGTTCAATGCCTGGCCGCTGGAATAGGCCAACATCAGCGTCTTCGCAGCCTTTTCAAAGAAATAGAGATCCTCGAATGCCTCCGCTACGGTATCGCCGGTACAGGTAACGCCATGATTCCCCATCAGTAGAGTCTTGTTGCTGCCGAGAGAGCGAGCCAGCCTTTCGCCTTCCTCGGCATCATCAGCGATTCCTCCGAAACCGAGATCGATGCCTAGCCTGCCGAAGAAGCGCGCCGTATTGTTGTCGATCGGCTTCATCGACGGGTCCTTGAGGGTGGAAAGTGCCGTCGCATAGGGCGGATGGCAGTGGAGCAGCACGCGGACCGCAGGGCATTCGCGATGGATTGTGCCATGAACAGTCCATGCAGACGGATCTGGTGCATTTGGGCGGCTCATAACCGTCCGATCATCCGCATCAAGCAACAAGAGATCGCTTGCCCGGATTGATCCGAAGTGTTTCCACTTCGGGTTCATCAGGAACCGTTTGCCATCCGCAGATACGGCTGCGCTTAAGTGATTGCCGACGGATTCGCTCCAGCCGAATTCGACACAGAGACGAAAGGCCGCCGCCAGATCGATCCGCAACTGTGCGAGATCATCGCCGGTAACATCGGCATGGGAAGTCTGTCCGTTCATTTGAACCGTCCTTCGGATGTCAGCGCGCGATAGGTGCTGCGCATCTCGCCGCGATCGGCGTAGCAGCCGCGAAGATAGCGTTCGCCGCTGGTGGCCGAATAGGCCGCCCGCCCATGCACGATGCGGTGATTGTCGAAGACGATGCATTCCGTCGCCTTCAGCGTGAAGCGCATGAGGTACTTGTCGGATTGCAACATGCGGCCGAAACGGCAGAAGGCCGGATAATACCGATCCAGAAAAGTCTGCGGCAGGTCGAATATATCGGCCATGTGCTGGCTGATGGTGACGCCGGACACCTCGCCGTGCTCGTCCAGTTCGATGACCCTCTGACGGGAGCGTACATCATAGGTGTCGTGCTCGCAGTAATAGGGAATTTCCGTTTCCGTCAGGAGCTTGAAGTCGTCCGGAAACTCCTTCTTCAGATCGTTCGCGACGGCGACGCCATCGAGAAAGAGATTCCTGCCTCCCTCGACGCTATTGGCCCGGCAATGCAGGAATTGCATGCCCGGCGCCATTTCTTCCGCGGGAGTGTCGGTATGCAGTTCCAGAGCCTTTGCCGTATAGGCAAGGTTTGTCGGTTTGATATGCGTGCGCACGTCAAAATAATCGCCGAAGAATGTCGGGCGTACATGTCCCATCAGGCGCACCAGTTCCGTCAGCCCCTCGTTGCAGTCGGGCATGTCCGTCACGATCGCGACACCTTCGACGATCAGCGCCTCCAGCCATTTGGCGACGATGGATTTGTCGGCCAGAAGCTCCGGCTGTGAGAATCTGGCAATGGCGGGATAGTGATCCGAATACCATGGGCGTCGCGGAAGGTCTGCAGGATCATGCCGGCGCTTGCCGTTGCTATACTGCGCCAGCAGGCTCAGCGGATAACGGCTCTTGTGCCCGTCTCCCGTCCAGACGATTTCTAAGGCATTTTCGACCATCGTGGCCTGCTCCGGTACGGGTGCACTATCAAGATGGAAGATATCGAACACGCGCTCGCGCGTCTGACTGTCGAACGATGTCGGGCAATTATCCCGCAACCAATAGTAGTTGAAATAGCTTGCCGTTCCACCTGACAGGCAGAGATGAAGACCCAGCTCGCCCAGTTTTACCGGTGGTTCGTTCAAAAGACTCGTGCCCATCCTACCCTCTTGATAGCTTATGTTTTACCGTTGGCCTTCATCTCGAAAGGCCCTTGTTTGTGGACAATAGAGAGGGTAGGCGCTAATCTGAATACTGGAAAAAATACATCTAGTATAATGTAGGGATTATATTGGGCGCTCGTCTTCCACCCCTTCGATTGCTGACGGTCTTCGAGACCGTACTACGGACAGGCAGCGTCCAGAAGGCTGCGTCGGACCTGAATGTTACGCAACCGGCCGTGAGCCAAGCGCTCAAGACCCTCGAAGACTACGTCGGCACACGCCTGCTTGACCGGAGCAAGCGCCCGGCAACACTCACGGAAGCGGGCAGGATTCTACAGGCCGGTGTTTCAGAAGGGCTTGGGCGCATAGCGGAGGCCTTCATGCAGATACGCTCGCTTCAGAATGCTGCCGAACAATCCGTCACCGTCGCCTGCAGCGTCGGTACGGCGACCTACTGGCTCATGCCGCGGCTCGCGGATTTCTACAGTGAGCACCAGAACATCGCCGTGAACGTGCTGACGACCGCCGGCGCGCCGGAGTTCCAGCCCGGCGTGGACCTTGTCATCCGCTACGGCACAGGCAGATGGACGGACGGTCGAAGCGTTAAGCTCTTTGACGAAAGGGTCGTTCCCGTCTGCAGTCCGCTTGTCGCTAAACGGATCGAAGCCGAAGGCGGCCTGTCGATCGCGACCTTGCTGCATGTCAGAAGCGACGACAATAGCTGGCTCACTTGGAAGGATTATCTCAGTCTCAATGGATTGCCCGAAAATCGGGCACTGGGCCGCTACTTCACCAACTATGTTCAGGCAACCCAGGCTGCCTTGTCGGGGCAGGGCGTCCTGCTCGGATGGGAGTCGAATGCGGGAGATCTCGTTCGCGAGGGGAGGCTCGTGGTGTTTGGCGAGACTGCCTATTATCCCAAGGAAGCCTTCTTCCTCGTTTCTCCCACGGCGCCGCAGCGCGGGGAGGCGGTGCGGCTTCTGACGGAGTGGATCGTCGGCCTCGGAAACGGCGCGGAGAGCGATGGCTTGGGTGTTTCGGCCTGACGGGCGGCCGTCAGCATACATGGAAGAGATTGTCCACAAAGCCTGCCACCTGCGGCAGGCTTTGTGGACCGACATCAGCTTTTACGAAAAGACCGGGTCGAGCGAGCCGGACTTGTAGCGTTTGGCCATTTCGGCGACAGAAAGCGGTTGAATGCGGGTCGCGTGACCTGCCGTTCCAAACTGCTCGAACCGCTCCTTGCAAAGCTTCGTCAGTGCCGCCATGGCGGGCTTCATATATTTGCGCGGATCGAATTCGCTCGGGTCTTCCTGCAATACGCGGCGAATCTGGCCAGTCATCGCCATGCGGCCATCCGTGTCGATGTTGATCTTGCGCACACCGTTTTTAATGCCGCGCTGAATCTCTTCGACCGGCACGCCCCAGGTTGGCTTCATCTGGCCGCCGTACTTGTTAATAATCTCCTGCAGTTCGGCCGGAACCGAGGAAGAGCCGTGCATGACGAGGTGCGTATTGGGCAGCTTGCGATGGATCTCCTCGATCACGTTCATTGCCAGCACCGAGCCATCGGGCTTTCGCGTGAACTTATAGGCGCCGTGCGAAGTACCCATGGCGATGGCAAGCGCATCAACCTTGGTCTCGCGAACGAACTTGACCGCCTCGTCCGGATTGGTGAGAAGCTGGTCATGCGACAGCTTGCCTTCGGCGCCATGACCATCTTCGGCCTCGCCCATGCCGGTTTCCAGCGAGCCCAGCACGCCAAGCTCACCCTCGACAGAAATGCCGCCGAGATGCGCCATGTCGGTGACCGTCTTCGTCACGCCGACATTGTAATCCCAATCGGCCGGCGTCTTGGCGTCTGCCTTCAGCGAACCGTCCATCATGACCGAGGTGAAGCCGGCCTGAATCGCCGTCATACAGCTCGAGGGATCGTTGCCATGGTCAAGATGCACGCAGACCGGAATATGCGGGTAGATCTCGACGACCGCGTCCATCATGTGCTTCAGCATGATGTCGTTGGCATAGGCTCTGGCGCCGCGTGATGCCTGCATGATGACGGGCGCATTGACAGCGTCGGCAGCCTCCATGATGGCGAGCGCCTGCTCCATATTGTTGATATTGAAAGCGGGTACGCCATAGCCATGTTCTGCTGCGTCATCGAGCAACTGCCTCAACGTGATGCGTGCCATTCAAGCTCTCTCCCTTTGCCATTGTGAGCGACTGCGATCATTTTGATACTTATCGGGATGTCATTTCGATTGCACCGGAGATTGGCTGCAAGTCGTAGCCGGATGCGAGATCGAAGATAGCTGGAACCTCCCGAAAACTTCGTGGAAGGCCTCATAGCATTCCATCAAAATTCATAACAGCATAAACTAACAAGATCACATGGCTTGTGACGTTTTGCTTAAAGTCGCAGGAAATCGCGGGAAATTCCGCCGTCGCTTTGTTAAGCGGGGCATCTCTTTATGCTTCAAGCAATCTTGTCGGTGATTTGATTATTATGTCTTTTAAGGTGTTTTTTCGAGACGAGGCATTCAACCTATGCATCACAGGTTGAGAGGATCGCTTCAATTTTCATGTGATGGGATTATCGGCTCGCCATCCGGTGGCTGTTACAGGCAGGCCGGGGACCTGTGAATGGCATGAGAGGCAGGTGTGCCGCTCAGTTCGCAATTCTAACCGGAACGTGATTTTCATCGAAAAAAAGAAGGGATTGGATCGATCGTCTCGGGGGATAGAGCACGATAGACCCTAATCCAAAACAACGCTTCGCTTGTTCGTTGGCCGCGTTCGGCAATCAGCGCCCGTATCAACGCTTCCGAGCCGGCCATATCGTGCCAGCTCGTTTTTAATCCAGTGGCGGCTTGGTTCACCGCCTCCTCGGCTTCGTCCGATTGGCCCATCTCGCTCTCCTAACGTGAGGATATACGACCGCCTTTCCTAACGTCATTCCCCTCATATGTGGGGATCCCCTTGTTTGTGGAAGCAATCTCGCGGTAAGATGGTATTGAAGCGAGGTGGTGCATCATGCGGGGAACTTCCGACAGCCCAAGATTCGAGCACGCCTTCAATGAGATCAAAGCGGCGCCGAATGTCGACAGCGCCATTCGGTCTCTGCAGGCGGCATATCACGTCGACTACGTGACTTACCATCTTGCGCAGACCATCATGGATACGATCGACGCGCCATTTGTGCGTACCACCTATCCGGACGCCTGGGTTTCCCGATATCTTCTCAGCGGCTACGTCAAGATCGATCCCGTCGTTAGGGAAGGCTTTCTCCGTCAACTTCCGTTCGACTGGAGCGAGGTGGAGCCGACACCGGAGGCCTATGCACTATTGGTCGACGCGCAGAAACATGGTCTCGGCGGCAACGGTTATTCCATTCCGGTTGCCGACAAGGCCAGACGCCGGTCGCTGCTTTCCATCAATTCAGGCTTGCCGGCCGATAAGTGGCAGGAATTGGTCGTCAGTTGCCGAGAGGAATGGACGGAACTTGCACATCTCATCCACGGCAAAGCCGTGTTGGAACTTTATGGCGAACATGATCCGGTGCCATCCTTGAGCCCAAGGGAAATCGAGTGCCTGCATTGGACAGCGCTTGGCAAGGACTATAAGGACATCGCGCTGATCCTCGACATTTCCGAACATACGACACGCGATTATCTGAAGACGGCGCGGTTCAAGCTCGGCTGCGCCACCCTCTCGGCTGCCACCACCAAAGCCGTCCAGCTTCGCATCATCACGCCCCTGACCAATCCCCTCAAATGAGGGGCTCCATTTGCGGGATTTCCGACAGCGGTTTTCCGGCCCATTCTCGCCTTACGACAGCAACTGTTGGAGGCGAAAATGTTCATAGTTATTCAGGCTCATGAATATCATAAATATGCGAACATCCTCGATCAGATGTTTCGCCTTCGTAAGACAATCTTCGCAGATACGCTCGGCTGGGACGTAAACGTCATCGGACCTTACGAGCGCGACAGCTATGATGCGCTCGGCCCCGCCTATCTTGTTTGGTGCGATGAGCGCCGCATGCGGTTCTACGGCGGGATACGGCTCATGCCGACGACAGGGCCGACGCTTCTTTACGACGTCTTCAGAGACACGTTTCCGGCCGCAACGGACCTCGTTGCCCCGGGGATTTGGGAAGGAACGCGCATGTGCATCGATGAAGCTGCCATTGCGAGCGAGTTTCCCGACATCGATGCAGGCCGGGCATTCAGCCTGTTGTTGCTCGCGCTTTGCGAATGCGCGCTCGATCATGGCATCCACACTATGATTTCCAACTATGAACCCTATCTCAAGCGCGTGTACAAGCGGGCAGGTGCCGAAGTTGAGGAACTCGGCCGCTGCGACGGATATGGAAAATATCCTGTTTGCTGCGGTGCGTTCGAGGTCTCGCAGCGTGTGCTCGCAAACATGCGGCGCATGCTCAAAGTCTCGGCTCCCCTTTATGTTCGCCCGAAGCCGATACGATCCGTTACGACCCGACTGTTGGAGATCGCGGCGTAAGAACGTGACCTTCGTGTTTCGAATTAGGAGGTGCTCATGCCCGAAGACGATAGTCTGAGAGTGCGTGAATTTGTCAGAATGTTCAGGCTGATTTCCACGGCGAAGGAGGCGGCCGAAGCGCTACAGCTTCGCAACCTTGTCCACCTGACGAATATGGCACTGCTGCAGGTGGCATTGGACTGGGATGGTCTGGACCCGGAACGTGACCCCGATATCGATCTCGGAGGGCTCGTTCGCGAAAAAGCACGGATCGCGATGAGGAACGGCAGAGAGAACCTGCTCGTCCTACCTCATCCTTGAATGACGAAACCTGGGCGGGGACATTCAATGATTTCCATTGGGTCGGGTCGGCGCCTTCGTCGACCTGATCTTGTCCAGAGCGTCGTTGCGGCTTTGAAGGGTGGCATTCGACTCGGTGCCGGGAATCAAAAAAATGCCCCGCGGCGCGGGGCAATTGCCTAATACGACCTGTTAGTGCCAGGTCTGTCTGTTATACCAGCTATCAATGTCGCGCCGCGCGCGATCTCTTTCCAAACCATAGCGTTCCTGGATTTTGCCTTCGAGCTGATCCAGGCGACCGTCGATTTGATCGAGGTCGTCGTCCGTGAGCTTACCCCATTGCTCCTTTACCTTGCCTTTAACCTGCTTCCAGTTTCCTTCGACTCTATTCCAGTCCATGATTTTCTCCTCGCTATCTCGGTTGCTCATGGGGAGATAACGCTGCTTGGCTGTCTTTGTTCGGGAAAAAGGCCTGCGACGAGGAGCGAAAATGACAGGCTAAATAGACTTACGAGAGATCGGCCAGGATGGGCCGCAACCCCATCCCAGTAGGGTCAAGTGACGTACAGAACGATCATCGGAAGCCCGCAGATATTTAGGCCCGCCGCGAAGCTGGGCAAGCACGCGACGGGCCAGGGCATCGCCGCTTGGTTCATGCGATACCCAGTGGCGCCCCCCTGCCACCCCGTTCAAACCACGATAATCTGGGAAAGTTCCAGGGTATTTTCTGAAAGCCCGGCTAAAGACCTAGACGTTGTACAAAAGGCGTAGTTCCCCAGCCGAGCCATTGTTTGACCGCTTCTTTCTTGGTTCTATGGTCGCCGCACGACCCGCATGACCAGCGAGACGATAAACAAAACCAGGAAGATGAAGAATAGAAACTGTGCGATCGAAGCAGAGGCGCCTGCAATGCCCCCGAATCCGAGAACACCGGCAATCACTGCCACAACCAAAAACACGAGAGCATAGTAAAGCATCGTGGTCTCCTTTCGATTGATGTAGGAGATAACGGAGCGCTTCGGTATTAGTTCCGAAAGGTCATGCCCGCGCCAATCTAACCTTTCGAGCATGGCTATCGCATCGATCGTTCAAACCACAGATGGACGCCGGCGGCGACCGGGGCGGGAGCAACTATTTGTTGGCTATCCAAATCCGACGGCATGCTGGAATGATCTGTCGCCCTCATTGGGCTCCGGCGGTTCCGCCGCCTGAAGGTAGAATTTGACAGGCGCCGTCAGAACGAACCAAATACTTGCGCCGAACAAAAAATACGCGCCCACGGAATCGCCGGAGCCGGCGAAAAACGGAAGGCTGGCGGACATGAACAACACAGTCATTCTCACTGACCATTCTGTTTCCCGTCTTGCGAAGGCATGTGTCCTAAGGCGCGCATATTCCCGCCGGCCATATGTGTCGGCTTTTCTCATCGACAAATAGAGCTTCCAAACGGAAGGAAGTGCCAGCATGATGAGCGCTGCAGCGCTGACGAGGAATCCCGAGCCGTGTAGAAAGTGTTCAGCGGCAATGAAAAGAAACAGGAGTACGGCAAGGTGCCAAGTCGGCTCGAGCCGCTCTGGAGGTTGACCGGAATAAATATGCCAGGCTCGAAGCCAGTTGGCTGCGCCATCGAGCAGTGGCTGATCGATGTAACGATTGATCCATTCCATTGCGTAAGTCGTCCCATTTGCCGGAGGAGAAGGGAACACCACGCAATTCCGTCATCATCGTGGCAAGATTAGTGATAAGCAATAAATGGCTGTCACCGAAGGCACCGCTGACGGCCGGAACTTGATGAACAGTCTGCCGTTTATAGCCATCTCTCATCGGAGGACATCATGCAATTCACCGACATAGCTATCGCGTTCAATGGGGCGACCGCTCCAGTGGAATTCATCGGCGAAGGAGTCAAACTGTGAACACTGCCAACCTCCAACTCGAAGGTCTCCTCACCGCAGTCGCTTCAATCAATGCCCTTCTCGTCGACAGCGGCATCGTTTCTCGCAGCGAGATGCAGCAGGCGTTGGAACGAGCACAGAACGGCGTCAACGGCGAAGCCCGCGGCCTTTCTGAAGCCAATCGAAAGGCCATGCTCTTTCCCATTCGCCTTCTGCTGCTTGCCAACGAGGACTCTGATTTGGGAAGATCCAGGACATTTGCCGAATATGCAGAGGCAGTCGGCAAATCATCCTGAAGAATGCCTGATGTCCGAGACATGCCTGAGGAGAACCCGAGAGCTGCAGCCGCCGGGCCGAAAGAGTTTGCGGCAGATTATACCATTCCTGTTTGCCGCAAACGGGACGTTCGCACGAGGCCGCGCGTCGATGTAAAACTCCATCCGACAATCATGAAGCTGCGGTCGAGCTGGAAGTGAATGCTCCGGTACCGTCGCCCTACGGCTGCTCTCTCGTTCCCGGCGCGGCCGTCCGTTCGTCCGCATCTTCCAGATCGCTTTTTACCAGAAATGCGTCGGTATGTTTGCGGGCGGCTTCCCGTAATGCATCAAGTTTCGGCACGTCGTCGCCCTCCATCTCGATCTTATCGAGATGGAACTCGCCGCTGATCTGTCTTTCTGCACGTTCCCAGTGCTCGACGGCTCGACCTTCCGGTCTGCCTTCGTTCTCCCAGATGGCGTAAGCCCGCTCTCTGATTTCCTTTTCAAGGTCTCTTGTTGCCGGTTCCGCCGCTTTTGATTGATCGGCTGCTGGTGAATTGATGGGTGCGTTGTCTACCATCGGTCATCTCCTTTTGCCTATCAAATCGACGTAAGGAGAGTATGTTCCGTGCCCACGCTTGCCTTTTGCTCGTTCACCGCAAATTTCTGCGACGGCAGGTCGTCGACTGGCGGCAAACGCGCTCCGCGATCTACTTGAGCATGATGCCTTTAGCAGCAAGGCCTCGTCTCAGCCGCTCGATCATGGCGTGGCGCGTCTCCGACCATTCCCTCGTTTTCGCCCAGTATTCGATCATCAGGACCGTCTTATCGGCGGTAAGATCGTCCGAATAAACACGGGACGGCGGATTCTTTTGCACTCGTTCGTCCGATCTGACGAGTTCGAGGATCGCCTGCGTCACGATGTCGATATCGACATCGTTGCCGACAGCCACCGATAGTTGCTGGCGCCGGTTGATTTCGCGGCTGTGATTTTTGATCGGGGTATTCCAGAGCGTGGAATTTGGAGCCATCAGGTAGAGGCCGTCGGCTGTCTTCATCTCGGTGGCGAACAAGCCTATTTCGAGAATGCGTCCTTCGACGTTGGCAGTCTCGATATACTCACCGACGCGCAGCGGCCTCAGCACCAGAAGCATGATGCCGGCTGCAATGTTTTGAAGCGTGCCTTGCAACGCCAAGCCGATCGCCAAGCCTGCAGCGCCCAGAGCAGCAACGATCGATGCGGTCTGGATGCCGAATTGCGCCAGTACTGCGACAAAGACAAAAATGAGAATGCTGTAGTGCAGCAGGTTTTCGAAAAAGCGCGCAAGTGTCTCATCGATCCCATGTATTCTCGACAGACCTTCATAGGCCCACCGGCTTAAAACGCCGGACAGAATCCAGCCGGCGACGAGAAGAATGACTGCGCCGAGGATGGAGAAGCTATATTGTACAATCAGTGCCGCTGCTTGGCTGAAGGCGGCGCGGGCGGCGAGAATGAGATTGACCGGCTGATTTTCCATCGGAAAAGCATCCTTCCAAGATAGTGTCGACTTTGATTGGGTCTGAAATAGTTCGTTGCCCCTGTTTTCAACCGAGATGTTGCGGTTTCTGTCGAGGCGAAGCTTAGCCCTGAGCAATATCGAGGACGGCGATGCACGAAACGCCGCTCCTTCATGGGCGCGCTAGCAAGCTTATTTCTACTTGGAGGATCAAGGTCTTCCGGCTGTCGCTCGGTGTATGACATGAGGGGCATGGAACATGAAAAGAACTCGCTGCCCTCTGGCGGATAGCGGCGAGTTCTCTTCATTCAGTCCGCCGCAAAGCAGTCATCTTTCCGCTTTGTGGCTGCACGAAATTCTTCGACTCAGCACCGCCCCGAATTCCGCAGAATACTTGCCACATGCCGGAGCATCCAAATAGTCGCTAATAGGTATTAGCGCGTTCGGTTCAATCGGGGTACCGATGGTTGGTCCAATCAACCGCGCGGTGGGACGTCGAAGCCCTGCATCGGACGGCTACTCGAGGTGGCGCAATTCGAGAACAGATTTCCTCCTTTCGTAGCAAGCAAAGATGCTCGTTCCTTTTATCTACTATTCTTATAGAGAATATTGGTAAGCGGTCTTGGATGACCGATAGGGCAGACGGCTTGGTTCTGCGTGACGAGATCAACGAGATGGAGGATCGCATGAAATTCGATTTCATCAGCCGCTTGAAGATAGTTTTCCGCCGTCTTGCACCTCACCAGTCGGGCAAGCCTGGCGCTCTGAGGACATCTGTCGAAAGAACGATCACGTCGGGTGAAAGCCACGATCCATCGGCGCGCGATTACGAGCTCTATTATTGGTGCTCCACGCCGGCGCCCTGGTATTGAGAGGAAACCCGCTATGGCATTAGCCTTCGATCTGCGACGACCGGTTGCGAACCGGTTTCCGAGCGACATTCGATCCCATCTTGTTCATGGTATCGAAGTTTTCTCCGTTATTTCGTCCTTCCTGTTTCTGTTCGCGTTTGTGGCGGGCGTATTCTGATGCCTCAAAGCATAATCATGGACATGCGATGAGCAGAGTGCTGATCTTGCCGGGTCTGTTCGGATCGGGGGAAGGGCATTGGCAGCGTTACTGGCTGCAGGATCAGCCGGACGGGCGCCTGGTGGATCAGGACGATTGGGATCACCCGAACTTTTGCGATTGGATGGCGAGGCTTGAGGCAGCGCTTGAAGAGGCAGGAGAAGCCTACATCGTTGCCCACAGCCTCGGCTGCCTCCTGGCAGCGCGGCTGGCGGGCCGGACGGCGGCGCGACACGTCAAAGGCGCGCTGCTCGTTGCGCCTTGCGATCTTCCGGCAACCGAGGCGCTGCATGCGGGACATATTTCTTTCGGAGCCATGCCCACCGAGGCCTTGCCTTTTCCCAGCATGACGATCGGCAGTCTGAACGACATATACATGACGCTTGACCGCCTTACGATGTTCGGGCACCTCTGGAATTCCGATATCCGGAATATCGGCCTTGCGGGCCATATCAATGTCGCGAGCGGCTTCGGGCGCTGGCCGAGCGGATACGGCTTGTTGGAGATGCTGAAGGCGCGGGCTAAACACTGGAGACCCCGAAGGTCTATGTCCGTGACTGCCGCGACCGCCTAAAAGGAGGACTTTTCTTCGGATGCATTAGGCGGCATCCTGCGATTAGATTTTAACCCAACGTTCGCCGCCAAAAATTTGCAAGAGACGACGAGCCCCTATTTGGAGGATCCACCATGAGCCTGCGTATCAATGATATCGCACCCGACTTTACCGCCGAGACCACCCGCGGGCCGATCCAATTCCACGACTGGATTGGCAATGGCTGGGCAGTGCTGTTCTCGCATCCCAAGAACTTCACGCCGGTCTGCACGACCGAGCTCGGGGCAATGGCGGGCCTTGAGCAGGATTTTGCCAAGCGCGGCGTCAAGATCATCGGCATTTCCGTCGATCCGGTCGAGAGCCACAGCAAGTGGAAGGGCGACATCAAGACGGCGACCGGCTTCGATGTCGACTATCCGCTGATCGGCGATAAGGACCTCAACGTCGCCAAGCTCTATGACATGCTGCCTGCCGGCGCGGGTGAAAGCTCGGAGGGCCGCACGCCCGCCGACAACGCCACCGTGCGCTCAGTCTTCGTCATCGGCCCCGACAAGAAGATCAAGCTGATCCTCACCTATCCGATGACGACCGGCCGCAACTTCAACGAAATCCTGCGTGCTATCGATTCCATTCAATTGACGGCGAAGCATCAGGTCGCCACGCCGGCGAACTGGCAGCAGGGCGAAGATGTCATCATCACGGCCGCCGTTTCCAACGAGGACGCTATCACACGCTTTGGCTCGTTCGATACGGTTCTGCCCTATCTTCGCAAGACGAAGCAGCCCTCGGCCTAAGCGGCCCGCATCCGGGAACGTCGGCTCGATCTGAGCCGCGTTCCCATTCCGTCGAGGGATTGCCAATTCGCTCTCTATTTAATGTTCTTGTTTAACAACAGAAAATTCTTGTATTGCGCTGTTCTTGAAGGATTTTCATGATGGCGGAGTATGCGGAAAGCCGAATTTAGCTTTCCGGGTGCCTCGCGGGCTCACCGATTTATGTCAGATGGAAAGGTGCCCGGAGCGGAGAGGGTCGATTTCGCCCGCCGAATTGCATCCAGCGCAATCATCGTCAACAACGCTGCGGCCAGAATGAGAAGGTAGCCGCCGACGGCGCGATAGATGACGACGCCCAGAATGCCGCCGATCAGGAAGGCGGCAATGGTGTAGAGATGCAGCCGGAGCTTGGTCAGATTGTGCCGCGCCTCGGTCTTGGGCTCGCGCCCGCATAGAATGTCGAAGGCAATCCCGAGCTCGATTCCGAGATCGGTGGCCATGCCTGAGACATGTGTGGTGCGCACGCGGGCATCGGAGATGCGGGTGACGACGGCATTTTGCACGCCCATCAGGAACGCAAGGCCGAGAACGAGAACCGGCACACGCCAGATGGCCAGCAGCCAGAGATCCGCGCAGCCGAGGAGGGCAAGCAGTCCCGCTTCGGTCAGGATGCTATAGGCGTAAATGGCATAGACGTTACGACGGCGGCCTTCGTTGATGATCAGCGTCGAGACTGCCGCGCCAAGTATGAACGCCACCACGATCCCGCCATAGAACAGGGCGGAGAGCCACTGGCCAATCGCCAGATCGTCGGAAAGCGTGGAGACGTTGCCCGTCATATTGGCGGAGAAGAAGCCCACGGCATAGAAAGCCGATGCGTTCAAGGCGCCGGCGATGGCGGCAAGCGAAGCCGCAAGGCCGCGATCGATCTTTTCGTTACGATGAGAACCCTGTCTTACGAGCATATGTTGAGAGCTATTGGCGTGACGGCATGTGTGAACGCTCTCAGCTTACCCACAGGCGCCGAGTCTTTACAAGCGGCGGTTTCGATCGTGCTGGACTCTGCCGGGCGCGCTTGGGTTAGGGCCGCCGCATCTCCAAATGCCGTCGGCGCTCCCTTGAAGATGAAGGGGACTGGGCAATATTCATAGCTCAGAGCGATTGGGACGGCATTCGACTGGAGGAAGAAAATGTTGAACAACAACGTTCCCTGGATACGGTCCGTCAGCATCCGGTTGCAATGCGGTTTGGAGCGGAGTTTCTCCGGCGCATACGATGCTTTGGATTTCCTCGAAAATGAATGGCCACTCCGACACGGAAAGCGGTATGATCGCGCAATCAAGTCATGCCACGGAGCGTTGAATGGCGTGATCCCCTCGATCGTCGCACGTGAGGCGTTTCTCGCAGCGTGCCTGGAGGCAGATATGCCGGCGGTCATTTCGCCTCGCAAGGCGATGCCGCAACTGGCTTCCGGACCTTCGCGGCCAATGCGCTCCACCAGGATTTGAGGCAGATGGCTCCGCCTGAGGGCGGAGTTCTGAGCAGCGGGTACAGGTATCACCGTTAAACGCCCAACGAACGGAGCAAAATCTCTCCGGTTGGCGATGTCCGATATCATCAACGTTACAGGTTGGAGAAGACAATGCCTCCCGAAGAGATGAACGACGTGCTGACGAAGCTGCCGCTCCGGATCGGTGCCTATGTGCCCGAAGACTTGCTTGAAGATTGGTTTGCCCCGGGGACCGGCATGAACCCGGTGAGCAAGGCGGCCCTCGACAATGCCGAAGCCTATGGCCGGCGCTTCGAATGCGAATTCAAATATTATCCAGAACGCTCTGAGGGCGTGTTTTGGAAATTTGTACCGGCGATGTAGAAGCAGCTCACGTTCACGGCACGTATATGACCCCGGTCAAATGCCGCGCTTCGCGATGATCCAATCGACCGCTGCGGAAATATCATCCACCGTTGCGGTTGGAGAAGGCTTGAAACGATTCTCGTCCTCACGACGGTATTTGCCCGTACGGACCAGCAACGCGCAGGAGATTCCGGCCTGCAAGGCTCCCGCGACGTCGTTTTCCGCATCGTCGCCCACCATCACCGCTTCCGTTTTCGAGCAATGCATGCTGTTGAGCGCGGACAGAAAGAAATCGGGTGAGGGTTTCCCCAAGATGACGGCACGCTTCTGACTTGCGAACTCAAGCGCCGTCACAAACGCGCCCGCATCGAGACTAAGTTTTCCGTCCGCATCTTTGAACGCCCTGTTCGGTGCGAGCGCCAGGAAGTCCGCGCCCTCAATCAATTCTCGAAATGCCTTATTCAGCGTCCGGTAATCGAAAATCTCGCCTGCATCGCCAACAACAACAGCCTTGCCTTTGCTACCCGTCAGGTCATGAAAATCCGGCACAAGATCGGGATGGACTAGGAGGTGGGGCGATTGCTCATGTCGACCAAGCCACTCGCGGGCCGCTTGCGCGGGAGTGAACAACTCGTCGCTTTTGATTGAAAGTCCGAACCGGGAAAGTCGGTCCAGAATGGCCTGCTTGCTTGAGCGTGTCGTGTTGCTCACGAAACGCACGGGAAGGCCGGCCTCGTGCAGGCGGGCGACAGCAGATGTTGCGCCCGTTATGAGGTCTTCGCCATCATAAATGACGCCGACTAGATCAAGAAGCACTCCGCTGATCATCGAAGCAAATTACCTTTCTTCGTGTCATCTGGGCTCTGCCGCTCACTCTTCCGCTTGTTCTCCGCGATTCAACTGGGGCGCTGGCCAAATGTTCCGGAATGTCGGGCTCGATGGAGCGTTGTTGGGTACTCTGATGCCGGCTATTGCTCTCCGCCGAGCATCTTCTGTAGTTCCCGGATTTGCTGGTTCAATGCGTCCAACTGCTCAGGCGTCATGCCCGAGCGCGCCATCAAGGTTTCGCCCAGGCAGCGACTCCGGGCGAAGAGGTCGCCGCCGGCTCCCGTCAGCCAAACATGGACCTGGCGTTCGTCGATCTTGCTGCGTCGGCGTTCGACAAAGCCCGCCTGTTCCAGGCGCTGCACCGGGGGGGTGATGGTGCTCGACTCTAGTGCGAGACGGTCGGCGATCGCGCCGACCGTCAGCCCATCATTTTCACCCAAGGTGCATAAGACCAGATATTGCGGATAGGTGATGCCCATCGAATCCAGCATCGGCTTGTACGTTCGATTGATAGCTATGCTTGCCGAATACAGCGAAAAGCAAAGCTGATTGTCCAAGGGGACGGGCGTGGGTTCTGACATAGACATCTTCCAATTGCGCTCATCCTTTCTATATCACGAAAAATGATATCGCGATAATTTTTTATGGACAAGGATTCGAAATGGCTTTAAGCATATAGATATCGCGATAATAAATAGTGCGATATAAATTAAATGGAGATTGAAATGAGCCAGTCGATCAATCAAGCTACCCGCCGAGGCGTTATGACGGCCGGTCTTGGCCTGGCCGCTACAGCGGCTGTCATGCCCTTCGCGCAAACTGCACAAGCCTCTCCCGTAAAACAATCTTCGAAAGGTAAGGACATCATGAGCAGCAGCACGATTACGACCAAGGATGGAACGCAGATCTTCTACAAGGACTGGGGCACAGGTCAGCCGATCGTCTTTCATCATGGCTGGCCGCTGAGCGCCGATGATTGGGACGCGCAGATGCTGTTTTTCCTGCACCAGGGCTTCCGTGTCATCGCCCACGACCGTCGCGGTCATGGCCGCTCGAGCCAAACGGCGACTGGCAATGAAATGGATACCTACGCCGCCGATGTCGCAGAGCTCGCAGCTCACCTCGACCTGAAGGGCGCCATCCACGTCGGTCATTCGACCGGCGGCGGCGAGGTTGCCCGCTATGTGGCCCAGCACGGCGGCAACGGCCGGGTCTCCAAGGCGGTGCTGATTGGCGCGGTTCCGCCGATCATGGTCAAGTCCGAGAAAAATCCGGGTGGTTTGCCGATCGAGGTGTTCGACGGTTTCCGCGCCGCACTTGCCGCCAACCGCGCCCAGTTCTTCCACGATATTCCGGCCGGTCCGTTCTATGGCTTCAATCGTCCGGGTGCGACTGTCTCTGAAGGCATCATCGATAACTGGTGGCGTCAGGGCATGATGGGTGGCGCCAAGGCTCATTACGATTGCATCAAGGCCTTCTCGGAAACCGACTTCACGGAAGACCTGAAGAAGATCGACGTGCCGGTGCTGGTGATGCACGGCGACGACGACCAGATCGTCCCGATCGCGGATTCGGCGCTTCTGTCGTCCAAGCTGCTCAAGAATGCGACGTTGAAGGTCTACAAGGGCCTTCCGCACGGCATGGCGACCACCCATGCTGACGTCATCAACGCCGACCTGCTTGCCTTCTTCAAGGCGTAACGATCCTCAGAAAAAGAGAGCGCTCGCCGGGAGGCGGGCGCTTTTGGGCAATGACCCAGGCACTTCACTTCGGCCACGGCTGGCGGAGAAGCAATGCTCTTCCGACGTCACACCATATATTATCGGCCGCCTTCGATCTTGCGATGACGCTGATTGGCGCCGCCCTTGCCGTAGGGGTAGTCAGACGGCTGCGGTGCGCTGACCTCGTTGAGCCTGCCCATCTCCGCCTCCGATAGAGTCAGTTCCGCCGCACCGAGATTGTCGGCAAGCTGTGCGGGCGTGCGGGCGCCGAGGATGACGGAGGTCACGGCGGGCCGTGCTGCCGTCCAGGCGAGCGCTACCTGTGCCATGCTGACGCCGCGTGCCTTGGCGATCTCTTCGACGGCGGCGATAATCGCCCAGGTCCGTTCCTGCGCATTACGTGCCGCGTAGGATTCGCTGCCGCGGTTGGGGTTTTCACCGAGGCGAGTTGCGCCGGTCGGCATATGGTCACGCTTGTACTTGCCGGTCAGCCAGCCGCCGCCGAGTGGCGACCAGGGGAGCAGGCCCATGCCGGCATCCTGGCAGGCCGCGACGATTTCAAGCTCGATATCGCGAGCAAGCAGGTTGTATTGCGGCTGAAGCGTAACCGGCCGCGTATAGCCGCGCGCCTTGGCAATTTCGACGGCCTTGGCGATGTGCCAACCGACATAGTTGGAGAAACCGTAATAGCCGATCTTGCCGGCAGAGACGGCGTCATCGAGGAAGCCTAGCGTCTCTTCGATCGGCGTCAGTGCGTCCCAGGCATGCATCTGATAGAGATCGATATGTTCAACATCGAGGCGCCGAAGCGAGTCATTCAGAGCTTGGTTGAGATGCCGGCGTGACAGACCGATATCGTTCGGCCCGTTGCCCATCGGAAAGCGTCCCTTGGTGGCGATGATTGCCTGCCGCGCTTCGCTCGGCCGCGCTTTCAGCCAGCGTCCGATGATCTCCTCCGATTTGCCGGCACTGTAGACATCGGCGGTGTCGATGAAATTGCCGCCCCAGGCGAAATAATCGTCCAGCAATATGTGAGATTCCGCTTCGTCGGCCTCCGCACCGAAGGTCATGGTGCCAAGGCAATATGCAGTAACGACAGCCCCGCTGGGACCGAGCTTGCGATAATCCATTCCTGCCTCCTCTGGTGGGAGCACCTGCATCCGATCCGCAAAGCGGCCAGCAGAGCGAGAGCCCCGTGATCTATAGCGATGTTGTGCTTGGGACGGCCTCCGGCCATCGAATGACATTCGACGCTTTGCGCTTCAGCGCAAGGGCCGCCACGGAACAATAGCCAATCATACCGCTGCGACCAAGTGGGTCTGCAAAATAAGCCGCACCGCTCTTGGCAGGACGGATCAATCAAAAATCTCAGGTCTTCGCGCCAACAGAGAGTCGATGGTGCGGAAGACCTGCTGCAGATGTTTGGCCATGTGTTTTTTGGCAGCCGAAGCATTGCCAGCTTCGATCGCGGTCACGATTGCCAGATGCTGTTCGTAGAGCTCCGCCAGGTGCCCCGGCTCGGGCAGGCTTAGGACACGAACGCGGTCAAGCTGGCCTTTGACGTTCTGGATGACCTTCCAGGCCCGTGTCAGATTGACGGATACGGACAGGATGAAATGGAAATTTTCATCCTCCGCCAAGAATCCATCCAGGTCGCTGTTGTCGACCGCGCGCTTCTGTCGCGCCAGGCTTTCATGCAGGCGAGCGACGACGGCGGGATCGGACATTTCGGTCACGCGCGCGACAACGGCTACCTCAAGCGCCTCGCGAATGAACTGTGCCTCCAGAACTTCCGAAACACGGATCGGCGCAACGAATGTGCCACGCTGGGGAAAGATATCGACCAGCCCATCCTCGGCGAGCTTGATCAGCGCTTCACGAACGGGCGTGCGGCTGACGCCGAGCATGAGGGCAAGCTCCTTTTCGCTCAAGGCCTGCTTGGGCGCGAGGCGGAGATTGAGGATCGACTGGCGAATATTGCCATAAATCTGCGGCGCCATCGGCAGTTTCGGATCGATTGCAAGCAGGGATGACGACTGTCTATCGGTCAGAGCCAATGATGTTCTCCTGTACGGGTGGAACGCTTTTAGCACAGAGGCGTGACGGCGCGCACTGACCAGCTTCATTGACATGTTACCATGGTAGTGTATTTGAATCGAGAGCGATTGTTGCCTGGTTTGGTGGCGTAGGTTTTCAAGGGAAAAGTCAGGATGAGACATACGTGGAGATGGTTTGGACCGATCGACAAGGTCAGCGTCAGGGATGCCGTTCAGGCTGGCGCGGATGGCATCGTCAGCTCCCTCCATCATATTCCGACCGGTATCGCCTGGCCGCTGGAGGAAATCCGCAAGCGGCAGGATGAGATCCGGCAGGGCGGATTGGAGTGGGAGCTAGTCGAGAGCATCCCGGTTTCCGAAAGCATCAAGACCATGTCCGGCGATTGGAAAGACCATGTGAAGGCGTGGGCGGAGACTCTCCGACGTCTGGCCGAAGCAGGAATTTCAACGGTCTGCTACAATTTCATGCCGGTTCTCGACTGGACCCGTACCGACCTGCGCTGGACGACGCCCAGTGGCGCAAAAGCCATGCGTTTCGATCTTGTCGATTTCATCGCCTTCGATCTGCATATTCTGCAGCGCCCGGATGCGGCGGCCGATTATTCCGTGGAAATGGTGGAGGCTGCCGCCCGGCGCTTCGCCGAGATGCCGGAAGAAGAGCGCTCGGTGCTTTCGCGCAGCGTCGGCGCGGGACTTCCCGGGCAGGCAGAGGCCTATACTCTGTCGGAATTACGTGCCGAACTCGCGCGCTACAGCGCCATTGATGCTGACCGCCTTCGCGGCAATCTGGTCGATTTCCTGTCCGAGGTTGTGCCGGTCGCCGAGGAATTGGGCATGCGGCTCTGCGCCCATGGAGACGACCCGCCATGGCCGCTTCTCGGCCTGCCGCGCATTCTGTCGACCGAAGAGGACTATGCGCGCATCCTGAAGGCCGTGGACACCCCGGCCAACGGCGTTACCTTCTGCACCGGCTCGCTCGGCGCGCGCGGAGACAACGACCTGCCGGCGATGATCTCGCGGCTGGCCTCGCGCATCCATTTCGTTCATCTGCGCAATGTCCGCCGCGAAACGACGGCGCAGCCGGGTTCCTTCTTCGAGGACGAACATCTTGAGGGAAATGCCGATATGGTCGCGGTGATCGCCGCGACCATATCGGAAGAGCGGCGGCGCAAAGCCGAGGGGCGCGCGGATCATACGATTTTCATGCGGCCAGATCACGGCCAGGAAATCCTGGATGACTTGGCGCGCGGGGCCCAGCCGGGCTATCCTGCCATCGGCCGGTTGAAAGGCCTCGCAGAACTGCGGGGCATCGAGCGTGCCTTGTCACACCCTCAATATGGATTGGCCCGCTGATGGAACGATTGACTGCCCGCACGCAACCACATGATTCAATTCAGTCTCCCGCTTATGACCGGCAGGTTCTGAAGCCTGGGATCGTCCATATCGGTCTCGGCGCTTTCCACCGTGCGCACCAGGCGGTTTACACGGATGCGGCGCTGGCTCAGGCATTTGGAAACTGGGGTATTGTCGGCGTCAGCCTGCGGTCGACCGAGATCGCCCATGATATGCAGGCGCAGGACTGCCTTTACAGCGTTGTTGCGCGTGACCGCTCCGGCGATAGCGTCCGGGTTGTCGGCTCGATCGTCGAGGCGCTTGCGGCCAGCGAAGATGGAGAGGCTGTCCTTGCGAGGCTCGCCGATCCGGCCGTCCATGTCGTCACACTGACCGTCAGCGAAAAGGCCTATGGCATCGATCCCGTCGGCGGCGGAATTGATCATGCCCATCCCGCAATTGCCAACGATCTGAAATCGCCGGCCCGCCCTTCGGGCGTGATCGGTTACTTGACCGAAGGACTTGCCCGGCGGCGGGATAGGGGTCTGCCGCCGTTCACCGTGCTTTGCTGCGACAACCTGCCGAGCAATGGCCGCATCGTCCGCCGTCTTGTGACTGAGATGGCGCAAATGCGCGATCCCAACCTTGCTGCCTGGATCACGGAAAAAGTGTCCTTTCCTTGCAGCATGGTGGATCGCATCGTTCCGGCCGCAACGGCGGAAACCCGCGCCCGCGCCGAAAGTCTCCTGGGAGTGGAGGACATGCTGTCGATCGAGGCGGAAACCTTCTCGCAATGGGTGATCGAGGATGATTTCGTTTCGGATCGCCCCGTCTGGGAGGCGGGCGGCGCGCTCTTTGTCAAGGATGTCGAGCCCTACGAGAAAATGAAGCTGCGGCTGCTCAACGGTTCGCACTCCCTGATCGCCTATCTCGGGCAATTGCAGAAGCTCGAGTTCGTCCGCGACGTCATGAGTGTGCCGGAGAATGTCGCGCTGGTTCGGCGGCACATGCAGGCGGCGGTGCGCACGCTCGATCCCGTGCCCGGTATCGATCTTGCCCACTATATGGATCAGTTGGTGGAGCGTTTCGCCAACCCGGCCATCGCGCATCGCACGCTGCAGATCGCCATGGACGGCTCGCAGAAACTGCCGCAGCGGCTTTTCCAGCCCGCCGTCGACGCCCTTTCTTCGGGGAGCGACGGAGCGGAGTTCGCCTTTGCTACGGCTGTCTGGATAGCCTTTCTCAAGCGGGCCGATACTCTGGACGATCCGCGCGCCAGCGAACTGTTGAAGGCCGCAGCGGACACGGGGCATCCGGACGACGAAACAGCCTCCTTCTTTGCTGTGCCGGGGCTTTTCCCGGGGGAACTACAGGCAAACAGGGCCTGGCGTGACCTGGTGAATTCGCTTCTGGAATCCTTTCTTTGAGACGAGAGGCGCTTTGTCGGTGACAGCCTAAAAAACAGCCTTGCGCCTCCCAGCATTCTTGGATACAAGTATGCAAGCTTCACATAAGCCGCCTCTCTGAGGCGTGGCCCGTGGTGGGAGCAGGGAGGATACATGGTTGCGATAGCGGTACGCGCGCCTCATCGGCTGGCGTTGGAGGACGAAAATTCTTCCGGAGAATTGGCGCCGGGCGAAGTTTCGATCCGGGTCAGCCGCGCCGGTATCTGCGGTTCGGACATACACATCCTGCACGGCTCGAACCCGTTCGTCGTCTATCCCCGTATCATTGGGCATGAGTTTGCCGGCACGGTGGAAGCGATCGGTGCCGGCGTTTCGCGCCTTACAGTCGGGGATCATGTGGTCGCCGATCCCGTCATTTCCTGCGGAAAGTGCCATCCCTGCCGCATCGGCCGATCGAATGTCTGCGCCAATCTGCAGGTGATCGGCGTTCACCGCGATGGCGGCTTCCGGTCGGTGGCCGTCGTACCGGAAGACAATGCGGTAAAGGTTTCATCGTCCCTCGGTTTCGACATAGCCGCTCTTGCCGAGCCGCTGGCGGTTGCCGCGAATGTGCTGGCGAGAACGGGCTGCGGCCCCGAAGATGCGGTGTTGATTTATGGCGCTGGCACGGTCGGCCTGACTGTGCTGCAGGTCGCCAAAATGAAGGGCGCGCGCTGCATCGTTGCCGATATCGACGACAGGCGGCTTGAGCGTGCTCGTGAATTTGGCGCCGACCTCGTGTTCAATTCTTTGGAAAAGTCCGTTCCGGACATGGTTGCCGGCGAGCTGGACGGGCTCGGTCCATCCGTCGTTATCGATGGTGCCGGAATTCCTTACCTGCTTGAGGAAGCATGCCGTGTCGCCGCGCCTGCCGGAAGGATCGGATTGCTCGGATTTTCCTCCGCGCCTTGCAATGTCAGCCAGCAGGAAATCGTCCGCAAGGAACTGAGCCTCGTCGGTTCTCGTCTCAATCGCCGTTTCATTCCGGAGGTGGTCGGCTGGTTGGAAAGCGGCGCGCTCAAGCCGGATGCGATGATCACGCAGACCTTTGCCGCTGCCGATGCGGCCGCAGCCTTTGATCTCATCGAACAGCATCCCGAGCAGACACTCAAAGTGCAGCTCGCCTTCGATGCCTAATCACCGCCGCTTAGCGGAAGCATTCAACCTAATGACCTGGGAGGGTATATCCATGTTCTTGAGACGCGCATTTTTGGGTCTTCTTAGTGGTCTGGCGATCGCCGCAACCGTTTCGGTTCCGGCCTTCGCGGAATCCGGCAGTGTTCTTCAGTCGATTCTTTCCAACGGCAAGCTTCGCGTCGCCGTGCTCGGCAGCCTGCCGCCTTATGCAACCGTCGGCGCTGACGGCGTGCCTGTCGGCTACGACATCGAAATCGCGAAAAAGCTGGCGGCGGCATTGAAGGTCGATCCGGAATTCGTCGTTACCGATATTCCAAGCCGCGTAACGTCGCTGCAGACCGGCAAGGTCGACGTGACGATCGCCGACTTCACCCGCAATGTCGAGCGCTCGACGTCGGTTGCTTTTTCGAACCCCTATGTGGTGACGAATATGCGGCTGCTTGTGCCGGCAAGCGCGCCCTATAAGACGATCGATGAGGCCAATGCCGCCAAGATTCGCGTTGCTATTTCCCGCGGCGGTACGGCGGAGCGCGCCGTGCCGGCCCATATGCCCAACGCCCAGCTCGTCCGTTTCAACACCCAAGCCGACGAACTCAGCGCTCTGCTGTCCGGACAGGTCGACGCAATGGCGGAAGACGATTTCTACAACCGCAAGGCCATCAGCGACAATGCGGGCAAGCTTCGCCAGGTCGACGGTTCGCTCGCACGCGCCGAAATTGCCATCGGTGTACCGGCGGGCGATGCCGATTGGCTGCGGGTCGTCAACCTGTTCGTCGACCAGTTCAACGCGTCCGGCGACAACAAGGCACTTTTCAAGACGTGGTTCGGCTTCGACCAGCCGGCGCTGCAGGCACAATATTGATCCAAAGGGAGCGGCGTTTGAGCCGCTCCACCATCCCGCGGAGAGGACTTGGCGGAGGGGACCATGCACTACACGCTCCAGTTTCGCAGCATTCGCGAATATCTGCCACTTCTCTGGGATGCCGCGCAGACTACGCTGAACCTTTCGATCCTCGCGATCGTCCTCAGCGTGATCATCGGCTGCGGATTGGCAATCATGCGGCGCAGCCAGAGCCGCCTCTCGCGCGTCTTGGCGATCACCTATATCGAGATCATGCGGAACACGCCGCTTCTGGTCATTCTCTATATCGTCTATTTCGCGCTTCCCGCCATGGGATTGCGGTTCTCTTCCTTCACCGCCGCCTTGATCGGATTGACGCTCAACAGCGCCGGCTACATGGCAGAAATCATCCGCGCGGGGCTTGTCGCCATCGCGCATGGCCAATTCGAAGCGGCGCGGGCGCAGGGTTTCAACCCCGTCCAGACCTATCGCCATATCATTCTGCCGCAGGTCTTTCGGGTCATCTACGCCCCGCTCGGCAATCAGGTGATCGCAGTCATCCTTGCCTCCTCACTCGCTTCCGCGGTCGCCGTGGAGGATGTGGCCTCGTGGATGCAGACGGTCGGCTCCACCTCCTTCCGGTTCTTTGAAACCTTCTTGGTGGCGGCGGGCGTCTATCTGGTTCTTTGCCAGGCGGTGAACCTCATGCGCCTTGCGATCGGCCGCATGCTTTTCAGGGATAATGGTGCGCGCCGATGAATCACGACCTGTTTTCCTTTCTGCCGCTTTTTCTGAAGGCGGCCGCACTCACGATCTGGTTGTCATGGCTGGCTCTGATGATCGGTGCCGTCGCGGGTGGCTTCGTGGCGCTGGCGCGGACGTCCCGCTGGTGGCCGCTAAGAGTGGTGGCTCTGCTTTTTGTCGAATTCTTTCGGTCCATTCCGATCCTGATTGTGCTGTTCTTTGCCTATTTCGGCCTGCCGGTTATGTTTGGGGTTGATATTTCGACCTTTATGGCGGCGACCCTTGCGCTGGCGCTGCACGCCACGGCCACGATGTCCGAGGTCATGCGCGCTGGCATCGAGAGCGTGGGACGCGGCCAATGGGAAGCCGCGCAATCCTCGGGAATGACCTTTGCTCAGACCATGCGGCATGTGGTCGGCCCGCAGGCATTGAGGGTCGTCCTGCCGCCTTCGGTCGGTGTCTATGTGACGACGCTGAAGGAGTCCTCGCTCGCCTCGATCATCGGCTATGTCGAATTGACCAAGACCGGTCTTCTGGTCCGCGAAAGCACGGGCGGCAGTTTCGCTCCGCTGCTGATGCTCGGCGTCCTTTATTTCCTCATCAACTATGGAATCTCGCTGGCGGGAGGCGCGCTTGAGCGGCGCTACAACGTCGGAACGAAGCTCATGCTCGCGGGAGGCGGACAATGACGCAGGCAGTCCTCGAATTCGACAATGTGGTGAAGCGCTTTGGCAAGCGCACCATTCTCGATGGTATTTCCATGCAGGTACAGCCGGGTGAGATCGTCTGCTTCATCGGTCCTTCCGGCACGGGCAAATCGACGCTGCTGCGTTGTGTTAATGGATTGGAAGACATCCAGGGCGGCGAGATCCGCTTCGAGGGCCGGCCGGTGCTTGCGCATGAACGCGGCGCGATCACCAGCGTCCGCCGCCGGATCGGCATGATTTTTCAGCACTTCAACCTTTATCCGCATCTGACCGCTCTGCAAAATGTCGTGCTCGCCTCAGTGGTCGTGCATAAACAGGATCGGAAGACGGTCGAAGCGCGTGCAAAAGCTCTGTTCGAACGGGTGCGCCTGTCCCACCGGATGAATGCCTATCCGGCACAGATGTCGGGAGGCGAGCAGCAGCGGGTGGCGATCGCCCGTGCCCTTTGCGCCGAGCCGCACATCTTGCTGTTCGACGAGCCGACCTCGGCGCTCGACCCGGAAACCGTCGGCGAGGTTCTCGGCGTCATGCGCGACCTTGCTCGCGAGGGCCGCACAATGCTAGTCGTCACGCACGAAATCCGTTTCGCCGCCGATGTCGGCACACGGATGATTTTCATGGACGAAGGCAAGATCGTGGAAGACCGGGAACCTCGCGCGCTGATCGCAAATCCGAGCAGTGACCGAGCCCGGCGCTTCCTGAGCACCATCACAGCAGAGGCGCATTGAACCGATGGCCGTATCACCAATCCGCCCACGGATGAGCATCAAGGACCTTTATGACGTCCTTTATATGCGGATACTGACCGGCGAACTTCGGCCGGGCGCGGCTATTTCGGAAACACGGATCGCCGACGAGGTCGGCTTGAGCCGAACGCCGGTTCGGCAGGTGTTTCAAAGGCTGGCGGATGCAGGCTTTCTGGTCGTCGTGCCGCAGGTCGGCACCTATGTTGCACCCATCGAAATCAGCGCGGTTCGGGACGCGCAGTTCGTGCGCGAAATGCTGGAATGCAGCGCCGTCGCCGAAGCCGCCACGTCACCCGTGGCGGACAAGGAAGCGCGGCTGCACCGGTTTCTGGAGGACCAGCGGCGATTGATTGGCAAGGGCGATCACATCGGCTTTTTCCTGTCTGATGAGGCGATGCACCGCGCGTTGATGGAAATCGCCGGGCATCCCCATGTCTGGGGCATGATCGCATCGGCAAAAGTGTCCCTCGACCGTCTTCGCTATCTCTCGCTCGAGCGGATCGATTGGCTGGAGATGATCTTTCGTCAACACGAGGATTTGGTCCATCGCGTCGTCACGGGTGATCCGGATGGGGCGACCAAGGTGATGCAAGCCCATTTGCGCACCGCTTTTGCCGCCATCGAACGGATCGCCGCGGAAAATGCGGATTTCTTCGCGGAATAGCGTTCAGGTGCGCAAGGGGATTTCGTTGCGAAAACAGGGTGCATGGCGTAGACACCTTCACCTCGAAACTCCGTTTTTCTGATTCTGAACATCCTCTGCCCATGGATCAAACTCCTACGCCCCGAATGCTGGCCTGGGCACGCAATTCGACGATCTATCGCCTTGAACGCAAGATGATGACCGAGAAGCAGTTGTTCGATGCGATTGCGAGAAAAGCGAAACAGAAATTCGAAGACATCAGCGATGCGCAGATCAAGGCCGTCGCTGATTTCGCGGTCCAGTTCGCCTATGACCAGAACGCCCTTAACGACGTCGCCTATGCCGAGATCAGCACGCGGTCCGCGGTGCGCTCCGGCAAATCAAGGAAGGCTATTGGCTACAAGCTCGCTTCGAAAGGCATAGACAGCAACACGGTGATGACGGCGTTGGACGCCACGAACGACTTGTTCGCGGCCATCATCTTTGCCCGCAAACGCGGCTTCGGGCCATTTCGGAGAGATGAGCCCGATGAGAAGCGAAAGGCGAAAGAACTGTCCGCATTCGCCCGCAACGGATTTGGCTTCGAGATCGGCAAGGCGATTTTCCATATGAGCCGGCAGGAGGCCGAAGAACTCCTGCAGTCATCGCCGGTCGTCTGAGCGGGACGAGTTTGTTCGGATTCTCATCGTCCGATTGAAAGCGGCATTTGCACCCGGTAGTTTCGCCGGCATTGGGCATTGTTCATGGGGATTTGCATGAAGGCAGGCGTTCGATTTTGTGTGCTGACAGTGTGTTTTGCATCATTGCCGATGGTTGCGCACGCCCAGTGGCAGGCCGTCGAGAAGGTGAAGACCTATGCCATTGCTGGCAAGTCTGGCGCGGATCTTTATGAATCGATCGGCGAGAAAGGGCCTGAGGTTGGCGGTGGAGCGCGCGCTATCGCACACACGGGTTTCAAGCTGACCTGGACGAGGAAATACGAACCGCAGGGCGATTCCTGCGTCCTGGTTTCCGCACAACCGAAGCTGACAATCACCTACACGTTGCCCAAGCCTGCGGAGCAGTTGCCGGTCTCGACCAAGAGAAGCTGGGAGACGTTTATCGCCGGCGTGCACAGACATGAGCTCGTGCATGGCGAGATGATCAAGGACATGGTGAAGGAGATTGAGACCGTGAGCGTCGGCCTCAGTGCCGCCGACGATCCTGAGTGCCAGAAGATCAGGAGTGATCTGACGAAGCGCCTGTCCGAGATTTCCGACAGACAGCGTCAGCGAGCCCGGGATTTCGACAAAACCGAACTCAGCGACGGCGGCAATCTGCAGCAGCTCGTGCTGAAATTGGTGCGGGAACAATAGGCCCCGTTGGGATCTATTGAGCCGCGGTCAGATAGTTGTTGCCGATCGAAAGGCCTTCCGCGGTGCGAACGAGCTCTGCGCCCAGGGCCGTTTTGTGGTCCTCCGAAACATCGATCGGCAGGACGAAGCAGATGGTCGCTTCGACGATGCCGTTCGAGTTCCAGATGGGGGCGGCCATGCATTGGGTGAAGCTGTTGATCAAGCCCGTGGTGACGATCAGCTTCTTTTTCTTGGCCTCGCTGCATTCGCGGGCGAAATCCTCAAGGTCGACCGAGCGTCCGTCGGGAAGGGTCAGGTCGCCTTCCTCCAGCAATCTGCCGATTTCTTCTTTCGGCAGATGCGATAGCAAAAGCCTTCCCGATGCCGTCCAGGGGATCGGTACCTGCGATCCGATCTCCGAGCTGATGCGGAGCGGGCGCGAACCTGGGGCGGCATGGACGATCGCCTGCTTGTTCCTGTGGCGCACACAGAGCTCGCTCGTCTCGCCGGTCTGTTTCGAGAGCCGCTCGACTGCTTCCCTGCCGCGAATAATGATGTCGTTTTCCTGCAGGTAACGCGTGCCATAGAGATAAAGCAGCTTGCCGAAATAGACCCTATTGTCGCTGCCGTTCGTCTCCAGAATACCCGCATCAGAGAGGATGCCAACGAGATCGTAGATCGTCGATCGCGGCGCGTCGATTGCTTTCGGCAGATCGGCGAGCCGCACCGGTTGCCCGGCCTTGTTCAGATAAGCGAGCAATTTCAAGACTCTATCGATACCGCGCTCACGAGGTCCGTGGGCCTCCCGGGTCTTTCGCGCACCTTCGTCGTTCGAAACCATGCCAGAAATGCTCCATTGCTGCCGCTCTGGCATTGCGCCAGCGCCAAAATCGGTATATCGTCCTAAATATAAGAAACGTGTCTTATATATAAGACAGAAGCTTGAAAAACAAGCTCGACTACGGGAACTTTATCTCAAACGCGGAGGCTTACATGAACGATATTTCGCAGCGTCGTGATTTTTTGAAGCTGGGCCTGGGTGGCTTGGCGGTCGGTACTGCGGTTGGCCTGATGGCCAGCAGCGAAGAGGCGGCGGCGCAGGCAGCCAGCGACAGCCTGCTGCGCACGGTGCTGGATCGAGGCCACCTGATTGTGGGCACCGGCAGCACCAACGCTCCCTGGCATTTTGAGAACGATGCCGGAGAGCTAGTCGGCATGGACATCACCATGGGCCGCATTCTTGCCAAGGGCCTGTTCGACGATGAAACCAAGGTCGAATTCGTCAAGCAGGATGCGCAGCAGCGCATTCCGAACATCGTTACCGGCAAGGTCGACATTACCATCCAGTTCATGACGATGTCGGCGCAGCGTGCGCAGCTCATCAATTTCTCCCGGCCCTATTATGTCGAAGGCGTGGCTCTGCTGACCCGTCCGGACGCCGACAACAAAACCTTTGACAAGCTCCTGGCCGGGGGCAGTAGCACGCGCGTTTCCATTCTCCAGAACGTCGACGCGGAAAAGACCATTCACCTCGTTCTGCCGGATGCGCAGGTCATGCAGATCGACACCCAGGCGAACGTTCTACAGGCTTTGGAAGCCAAGCGTGTCGATGCGGCCGCGGTCGATCTGTCGACCGTGCGCTGGCTTTCCTCGCGCAATCCCGATCGTTATTTCGATGCGGGCAAGCAGTGGAACAGCATGCTTTACGGCGCCGGCGTCCGTCAGGGCGATCTCGACTGGCTGTATTTCGTCAATACGACGTTCAACACCGCCATGTTCGGCCATGAATCGGCGCTCTATGATGCTGCTTTCAAGGAGTATTTCGGCCTGGATGCGCCGGTACGCAAACCGGGTTTCCCGACCATCTGATCTGGACGGAGCCAGCGCGGCTTTGGCTGGCGCTGGCTCCGCCGCAGACATCGATCGCTTAGCGGGAGATAATGGCCGGCATGGGCTATCACCTGAATTTCAATCTTATCTGGCGACACATCGACAAGCTGTGGGGCGGGCTGCTGCTCAGCCTCGAGCTGGCGGTCATTTCTATCGCCATCGGTGCCTTGATAGGGCTCGTCCTCGCTATCTGGTACGTATCGGCCGGCAAAATTGTGCGCCGTTTCATTGCCGCTTACGTCGAGTTCATCCGCAATGTGCCGTTGATCCTGCTCGTCTATCTCGTCTTTTATGGACTTCCGACCGCTGTGAACATCGCCTATAGCGCGACGACCTCCTTCGTCATCACCTTGTCGGTCTATGCTGGTGCCTATCTCGTTGAGGTGTTCCGATCCGGTCTCGAAGCCGTGCCGCGGGGCCAGATCGATGCGGGCAAGGCGATCGGGCTGACGCCGTTGCAGCGGCTCCTTTACGTCCGCCTGCCGACGATGACACGCATCACCTTGCCTGCGCTGTCCAACACGTTCATCTCCTTGTTCAAGGATACGTCGGTCGCCTCGGTCATTGCCGTTCCGGAGCTCACCTACGGAGCGCAATGGATCAATTTCAACACCTTCCGCATCGTCGAGGTCTACATCATCGCGACCCTGATGTATCTCGTCACCGGCTACCTCATCTTGTTCGGCCTGCGACGGTTGGAAGGTCATTTCAGGGTGGAGCGCTAGTATGGCTGCGATCATCTATGCTCTGCCGTTCCTTCTGAAAGGGCTGCTGATCACGCTTTGGGTCTCCGCGATCGTTGTCGCGCTTTCGCTTTGCATCGGCATCGTCTTTGGGGTCGGGCTGATCTACGGCCCCTGGCCGATCAAGCTGCTGGTGCGCTTCTTCAGCGATTGTATCAGAGGCATTCCAATCCTCGTTCTCATCTTTATCGTCTATTATGGATTTCCGGCACTCGGCCTGCATATAGTTGCCTTTTGGGCCGGTGTGGTCGCGTTGACGCTGTTCAAATCGGCCCAGGTCGTCGAATACGTGCGCGGCGCAGTTCTCTCCATTCCCAAGGGACAGATGGAAGCCGGCATGGCCATCGGCCTGACTTTTGTGCAGCGCCTGCGCTACGTCATCTTCCCGCAGGCGACACGCCGCTTTCTGCCGCCCTGGATCAATGGCGTGACCGATGCGGTCAAAGGAAGTGCTCTGATTTCGCTGCTCGGCATCGTTGACCTCATGCAGTCGATCAACGAAGTGATCGGCCGGACCTATGAGGCCATGCCGCTCTACCTTCTCGGAGCCTTCATCTACTTCGCGATCAACTACAGTCTCTCCAGCCTGAGCCGGAGAATGGAGCGCCGCTACTCCTACATCAGGGATTGACCGTCATGAACAATATACAAGCTGCCACGCCGCTCCTTAGAATACGCAATGTCGCCAAGGCGTTCGGACCCGTCCAAGTGTTGCACTCCATCGATATGGATGTCGCCAAAGGCGAGGTGGTCTCGGTCATCGGCCCTTCGGGCAGCGGCAAGACCACGCTTCTGCGCTGCGTGAACTTTCTCGAAAGCTATGACAGCGGCTCGATCCAGATCGATGGGGCCGAAGTTGGCTATCGGGACGGCACCAATCAGCAGCGCCGTGGCGAGAAGGACCTCGCGCGCATGCGGGCCGAAACGGGCATGGTCTTTCAGAGCTTCAATCTCTTTCCGCATCTGACTGCCGCGGAAAATGTGATGCTCGGCCTTCAGAAGGTTCGGGGCAAGCCGAAGAAGGAGGCGCGGGAGATAGCCGAGCATTGGCTCAGCCGCGTGGGGCTCGGACACCGCATCAACAATCTGCCGTCGGAATTGTCGGGTGGACAGCAGCAGCGCGTCGGCATCGCCCGCGCCGTGGCCATGGACCCGAAGATTCTGCTGCTTGATGAAATCACCTCGGCGCTCGATCCGGAACTGGTGAACGAGGTTCTCGATGTTGTCAGGCAATTGGCGGAGGAGGGCATGACGATGCTGATGGTCACCCATGAGATCGCCTTTGCCAGGGACGCCAGCGACCGCATCGTCTTCATGGCTGATGGAAAAGTGTCCGCTCAGGGAGCGCCGAAGGATCTTCCGGCGCTCGTGGCAGAGAATGAGCGGCTGAAGGCTTTCTTGTCCCGCTTCCATGCGGCCACGGCCGTCTGAGATTGAACGGGAGAATGGAGACACGCACCGTTCGCAAATGGCCGGACTGAGAGAAGCCTGTCTTAAACGGTATCGGCTCCAATGGCAGCAAGTGCGGCGCGGGCGACCTCGAAATCCTGGTCGCCTGTGCCCGACCCTACGCCGATCGCGCCAGCAAGCCGGCCGCCGAAACGGATGGGCAGGCCGCCCGGCAGATGCGTGACGCCGCCTTGCGAGGCGATGCCGGCGGCGGTGCCGAATTCGAAGGAGATGGCGCCGGTCGGCGCATTGATCGAGGCGGCGGTGCGGGCCTTGGCGCGAGCCGTATGCATGCTTAGATATTTTGCGCCATCCATCCGGATGCTCGCGATGGTTTCGCCGCTCGCGTCGACAATAAAGACACACTGCGGAATGCCGATCTTCTCGGCATGGGCGATCGCTGCCGCAAGAGCCTGCATTGCGCCGGCATGGGACAGGGCCAGGGTTTCGCGTGTGACGGACATGGGCTTGTAACTCCTCAACTATCAAATTCTCGCGGCAAAGATCGGCTGCCTGTAGCTAGACCGTTATGCGCATAATTGGCAATGCCAAGAGGCGAGGCCGCCAACACCCGTGCGCAGCCAAGGGCAACGAATTTTCAGACGACACCAAAAGAAGGGGTCCTCATAGATCAAATTAGATAATATCGATAATATATTGATATAATTATTTATTCTCAAAAATAATCCCGTCCCCGTAATCGGTGACGGGATTTCGGTTCGACATAGCGCTGAAGACGCCGATCAGCGTCCTTTCTGCTTCCTCCACTCGGCGAACTTGACCTTCGGCGCGTCGCTGGTTGCCGGGTAAAGTCCGATGATGGTCGCGCCGTTAAGGACTTCCTCGGTGACGAAATCCTCGTAAGCGGTCATTTCGACAGTCTCATCGGCGATTTCGTCGGCGAGGTGGGCCGGGATGACGATGACGCCCTCATTGTCGCCGACAAGAACATCGCCGGGGAAAACCGCGACATCGCCACAGCCGATCGGTCCATTTATTTCGATCGCCTGATGCAGAGTCAGGTTTGTCGGCGCGGACGGGCGGTGATGATAGGCGGGAATGTCGAGATTGGCGATTTCCGGGCTGTCGCGAAAACCGCCATCGGTCACGACGCCGGCGACGCCCCGCACCTGCAGCCGCGATATCAGGATCGAGCCGGCCGAGGCCGCGCGTGCATCCTTGCGGCTATCCATCACGAGGACGGCGCCGGGCGGGCACGCTTCCACTGCCGCGCGCTGCGGATGTTCAGGGTTGCGGAAGACCTCGATCGTGTTCAGATCTTCGCGCGCGGGGATGTAGCGCAGCGTGAAGGCCTGGCCGACCATGTTCGCTTTCTTCGGTGACAGCGGGCGAACATCCTGGATGAATTGGTTGCGAAGGCCGCGCTTGAAAAGCGCCGTGGCGATCGTCGGCGTGGCAACGCCCATAAGCTTGCTGCGGGTCTCGCTGCTCAACACGTAATTGCTCATGATATCGTCCTTTGCGGTCAATAAATATCGGGTTCGCCCGGCGTCGGGCCGAAACCGGTTTCCAGGAAATCAAAGTCGCAGCCCGTATCGGCCTGCGCTACGTGGCGGGCGAACATCCAACCATAGCCGCGGCCGAATTTTTCCGCGGGCTTGACCCAGGCTTCGCGCCTTCGCTGCAATTCGTCGTCATCCACAAGCATGTCGATCCGCTGTGCTTCAAGATCGAGGCGGATAATGTCGCCGTTCTTTAACAGCGCCAATGGGCCGCCGACATATGATTCCGGGGAGACATGCAGGATGCAGGCGCCGTAGCTCGTGCCGCTCATGCGGGCATCGGACAGACGCAGCATGTCGCGATGGCCTTGCTTCAATAGTGCCTTCGGGATTGGGAGCATGCCCCATTCCGGCATCCCAGGCCCGCCCTGCGGGCCGGCGCCGCGCAGCACCATGACATGGTCCGGCGTGATGTCGAGATTTTCGTCGTCCACCGCCGCTTTCATCTCCGGATAGCTGTCGAACACCAAGGCCGGTCCCTGGTGCTTGTGGAAGCGCGGATCGCAGGCAGCCGGCTTGATGACTGCTCCGGTCGGCGCAAGATTGCCCTTCACGACTGCGAGGGAGCCCTCGTGATAGACGGGATTGTCGAGCGAGCGGATGACATCGTCATTGTAGCACTTGGCGCCCTCCAGGGTCTCGCCGAGGGTGACGCCGGAAACGGTCAGCGCGGAGAGATCGAGCTTCGTGGACAGCTTTGCCATCAGCGCACGCAGGCCGCCGGCATAGTAGAAGTCTTCCATCAGATAGGCCTTGCCGGTCGGCCGGATATTGGCGAGCACCGGTGTCGTCCGGCTAGCCTTGTCGAGATCATCCAGCGTAAGGGCGACACCGGCGCGGCGCGCCATGGCGATCAGATGCACGACCGCATTCGTGGAACAGCCCGTCGCCATAGCCACTGCAACTGCGTTGCTGACGGCGGCGGCCGTGACGATCTTCGAGGGGACAAGGTCTTCCCAGACCATCTCGACAATGCGGCGGCCGACGGCCGAAGACATGCGGATATGGTTGGAATCGGCTGCCGGGATGGAGCTCGCTCCGGGCAAGGTCAGGCCCAACGCCTCGGCAATCGCCGTCATCGTGCTCGCCGTGCCCATCGTCATGCAGTGGCCGTAGGACCGGGCGATGCCAGCTTCGACGTCGACCCATTCCTTCTCCGAAATGGCGCCGGCGCGGCGCTCGTCCCAGAACTTCCAGGCGTCGGAACCGGAACCCAGATATTCGCCGCGATAATTGCCGCGGAGCATCGGGCCGGCGGGTAGGTAGATCATCGGCAGGCCCATGCTGAGCGCGCCCATGACGAGGCCGGGCGTGGTCTTGTCACAGCCGCCCATCAGCACGGCACCGTCGACCGGATGCGAGCGCAGTAGTTCTTCCGCCTCCATCGCCAGCATATTGCGATAGAGCATGGTCGTCGGTTTGACATAGCTTTCGGACAGCGACAGCGCCGGTAGTTCGAGAGGAAAGCCGCCGGCCTGGAAGATGCCGCGTTTGACATCTTCGACCCGGTGCTTGAAATGCGCGTGGCAAGGGTTGGCGTCGGACCAGGTGTTAAGGATGGCGATGACGGGCTTGCCCGCCCATTCTTCCGGCGCATAGCCCATCTGCATGGTGCGCGATCGATGTCCGGAACTTCTGAGGTCGTCGGGCGCGAACCATTTGGCGCTGCGCAAGTCCACCGATTTCCTTTTAATATTCATTATGTTGAGACCTTATATTCAACTATTGGCCGAGGACTCGAATTTGCGCGGGCGTCATTCCTTCATGCCCCATTTCTGTAAGGTTCGGCGCTCGATCGTTTGGAAAACCAGGTTCTCGACGATGAGGCCGATGACGATGACCGTCAGCAGGCCGGCGAAGACCGAGGGTATGTCGAGGAGGTTGCGGTTTTCGAAAATGAACCATCCAAGCCCGCCTTGACCAGAGGAAACGCCGAAGACGAGTTCGGCGGCGATCAAGGTGCGCCAGGAGAAGGCCCAGCCGATCTTCAATCCGGTCAGGATCGACGGGAAGGCGGCGGGAATGAGGATGCGAAACACATAGGAAAGTCCGGTCAGCCCATAGTTGGCCCCCACCATGCGCAGCGTGCGCGAAACGCCGAGAAAGCCGGCATGGGTGTTGAGGGCAACCGCCCAGAGCACGGAATGCACGAGCACGAAGACCAGGCTCGCGGGGCCTAGACCGAACCAGATGAGGGCGAGCGGCAGCAGCGAGATCGCCGGCAGCGGGTTGAACATCGCCGTCATTGTTTCGAGAAAATCGGTGCCGATACGAGTGTTGATTGCGACAACGGTCAAAATAGCGGCGAGGACCGTCCCCGTCACGTAGCCCGTCACCAATACCTTCAGCGTCGTCCAGATGCGCTCGGGCAGAACGCCGTCTGCAAAACGATCGTAGAGCGCCGTCAGCGTGTCGCTGAGTGTCGGGAAAAGCAGCGGATTGTCGAGATGCCGCGCATAGCTCTCCCAGATGATGGCCAGGACGACTATCAGCAACGATTTGCGGAAGAGGCTCGACTGCCAAAGAAGTTCGGCGGCGCCGAGTCTCTGCTCGACAGAGGCGATGTGGCCTGCGGGTTCGGTCCTCTCAGGCGCGAGGATGATCTGCGGTGCGTTCATGGCCTATTCCCTATGTCCGGCTTCGGCAAACAGCATGTGATGGATTTCGTGTTCCAGTTCCGCGGCTGCGGCGGTGTCGTGACGGACGGATTCGACATTGCGAACCTCGGCCTTGACGCGGCCGGGATGCGGGGAAAGCAGCAGGATGCGGTTCGAGATCTTGATTGCCTCGGCGATCGAATGTGTGACGAAGATGACGGTGAAACGCGTATCCTCCCAAAGCTGCAGAAGCTCGTCCTGCATCTGCCTGCGGGTCAGAGCGTCGAGTGCGGCAAAGGGTTCGTCCATCAGCAGGATGTCGGGTTGCATAGCCATGCCGCGAGCGATCGCCACACGCTGCTTCATGCCGCCAGAAAGCATGTGCGGATAGGTATCCACAGCGCGAGTGAGCTTGACCTTGTCGATATAGTCGCGGGCGATGGCTTCGGCTTGCGCACGAGGCAGGCGCCGGGCGGTCGTCAGCGGAAACATGACGTTTTCCAGGACAGTCTTCCAGGGCAGGAGCTGGTCGAACTCCTGAAAGACCATCATCCGGTCCGCGCCGGGCTTCTTCACGGGTTGCCCCTTGATCTCGATGCGGCCCGCCGCCAGCGTCAGATAGCCGCCGATGGCCTTTAGCAATGTCGATTTTCCGCAACCGGATGGTCCGAGGAGCACGAAGCGATCCGATTGCGCTACCGAAAAGCTGACCTCTTCGGTGGCGGTGATCAAAAGGTTCGGCGTCTTGTAGCGAAGCGTCACCTTGTCGACGTTCAAGAGTGGTTTGGCCTTGGCCATTTCAGCCGGCACGGCATCGGCTGCAATTTTTGCCTGAAGCATAAGGCTCCTCCATGAGAGATAGCTGAGGGCGGCATTGGCGCCGCCATCAGGCTTCAATTGCCATTCAGATCCGCCGCTTCCGGCAGATAGTAGTCGGTCCAGGCCTTGGGCATCGCCTTCAAGGTCCCGATCTTGTGGAGATGCGCCGCAAATTTCATGGTTCCCTGCGGATCCATGCGGAATTCCATCATGTGCGGCTGGTTCAGGATCGTCAGGAGGTCGTCGACACTGGTCTTGTCACCGCTCACCGTCTTGTAGGCCTCGACTGCTGTCTTCGGGTCCTTTTTGATTACACCGATGGCATCGGCCGTCGCTTCGCGTATGGCCTTGATGATCGTGGGGTTGGCATCAGCGAATTGCGTCGTCGTGAAGAAGGTGCCTTGCGTCAGCTCGCCACCGATGATGTCGCGGGAATCGACGACTTGATGAACGCCCGGCTGCTTCAGTTCTAGATATTGGAAGGGTGGGGCCGAGAAATGGCTTTTCACTTCATGGTTCTGGTTTGCAAGCGCCGCCATGGCGTCGGGATGGCCAAGCTGCACCGTATTGGCGTCGAACTTGTGTACTTGATCGTCACCATACATCTGAGCGGCGGCCATCTGCAGCAGGATCGCCTGCGTCGAGACGCCGACCGTCGGCACGGCGATCTTATCGCCCGGCTGGATGTCCTTCAGCGATTTGATGCGCGGATCGCGCGAGACCATGATGACCGGCTGCGCGGAGTTGGTGACGATGCCCTTGACCTTGCCTCTCGTGCGATCCCAGAGCAGCAGCAGATTGCCGGTGCCGGTATTGACGATGTCGACGCTGCCGGCAAGAAGCGCGTCCGTTTGCGCGCCGCCGCCGCTAAAGGTACGCCATTCGACCTTGACGCCCGGTAGGCCGTCAGCTTCGGCGCGTTTCTCGATCAACTTCTGCGTCTCCATGACGTGGCTGACGAGATAAAGAATGCCTGGCTGGCGTGTGATCGAAATATCGGTCTTTTCGGCAGCGCTAGCGGAAAACGTGCCGGCCAGCATTACGGCAACCGCGGTCATGCCGCGAAGAAATCCTCTCATTATGTCCTCCCAAATGACGCAAACCCGTGAAATCGCGTTTACATAAATTGACTAAAGCACTAATGTATCAGTGCATCAAGCCCTAAATTGTGCTTTATGAACTTACGTTCTCGATCAGGAAGGTAGCCAGTGAAAGTAAACCCGAAAGAATTCGCCTTGGATCGCTCCCGCCAAGTGGCGCCGCAGATCCTGGAAATCCTGCGATCGCGTATTCTTTCAATGAGTTTGCCGCCGACCACCGTCCTGTCGCGCATCTCGCTTCAGAGCGAGTTCAATGTCAGCCAGACGCCGGTTCGCGATGCTTTGATCAGGCTGGAGGAGGAGGGGCTGGTCGAGGTTTACCCGCAATACGCCACCGTCGTCGCGAGGATCGATATCGGTAACGCCGTCGAAGCGCACTTCCTGAGATTGTCGATCGAGCTGGAAGCCGTCCGGCGGTTGACGGCCGAATCGCCGGAGGAAACGGCGGCGGCTTTGCGGCATGTTCTGGTGCGGCAAGAGCATGTGGCGTCACCCGAGACCTACGATCTCTTCGATGCCCTCGACAAGGATTTCCACCGTGTCCTCTTCGAAAGGGTCGACATCCTGGGACTGTGGGCAACCGTCCGGCGCCAGAGCGTTCATCTCGACCGGCTTCGCATGCTGAACCTGCCGATGCCGGGCAAGCAGCAGCAGGTCATCGCCGATCACCATGCCATTGTCGATGCCATCCAGTCGGGGGATGTGGAACAGGCAGTGGCAGCGCTTCGGAAGCATCTTTCCGGCACGCTGTCGATCATCGATCTCATTTGCGAGAAATATCCGGATTACGTCAGCCGATAAGCGCTTGTCCTAGAACGATCATCGAAAAGTTGCGCGCAGCACATGCCCCGAGGCGTGCGTATCCTCCTCGGGAACGGTTCGTCTGGTCGTGACAAAAACGGAGCGCGGATTGGCTCTGTCCATGACGATCTTGGTTGGATGCGTCACGGGAAAGGCGATCGGTTCCAGCGCTTCGCCTGATGGTGCGAAGCGGAGAAGCTGCGATCCCTCGACGCCGGCAATCCAATAGATGCCGTCCTCATCGATAAACGCCCCGTCGGGCCGACCGGCGAAATCATGCGTCGTCGCAAAGACGCGGCGATTGCTCGGCGTTCCCGTGGCGACATCATAATCGCAGACCCAGATCGTTTGCACGGTCGGATGAGAATCCGAGAAATACATGCGGCTACGGACCGGATCGAAGGCAAGCCCATTGGGCGTCCATATGCCATCGAAGACGCGGCGATGACTAAGATCGGCTTCGACGCAGAAAATGGCGCCCGCAGGTTCGGTCAGGGTGAATTGCATGGTGCCCGCCCAGAAGCGGCCCGCCGGATCGAGGGCGCCATCGTTGAAGCGAACATCCCTACGGCTTTCCGGCGAGCAGGCGAGGTCGAAACCGCCCTTTGCCGGATCGAAGAGAAAAATGCCGCTGGCGAGGCCTGCCAGCAGCGTTCCATCCGGCCGCAGGGCGATGCAGCCTACAGCCTCCGGCGCATCCCAGACCTCGGTTCTGCCGGACGCTACGTCGGTCCGCAGCAGCCGGCAGCCCTCGGTATCGACCCACCAGAGACAGTTGCCGTCATCCGACAGGACCGGGCTTTCGCCGAGAAAACTCCAGCGGTCGGAGAATACTTCGAAGGCTGATATCATTTTGTCTCTTGCTTATGCGCGCTGTCGGCGGGCTTCCATATTATCGCCAGACGTCAAGCTGTCGACCAGATCCTTCCATCGCCCGAGGCGCGGCGCCGTTTCCGGCAGCGCCGCCGTGCAGGCGATGGTGATCGCACAGCCGAGAGCGACGAAGCCAGCAAGCGCCCAGGGCGCACCATTCAAAAGCGCCAGAAGCCAGCCGGCAGCAAGTGTTCCGACGGAGCCGATCAGCGCGCCGATCTGCTGGATGAAGGAGACGCCGCTGGCGCGGACCCGGGTCGGAAAGAATTCGGCAAAATAGGCGGCCTGCGGCCCGTACATGGCGCTATGGCCGATGGCCAGCGCCGCCGTCAAGCCGACCCAGATGTAGCTGTCGACGCGATAATAGACCAGCGCGAAGGTCGGAAAGCTCGCCAGCAGCACGGTCGACGCGCCAAGGATATAGACCGGCTTGCGGCCGATGCGATCGGAAAGCGCGCCCCAAAAGGGCATGCAGACCAACTCCAGCACGATGGCGATAAGCGATGCCGTCGTCATTACCGGCCGCGACACGCCGCGGCTCGTCGCATAGGCGGTGATCAGCACCGCAAAGCTGGTGAAGGCAACGCTTTCGGCAAACTTGGTGCCGCAGCCAAGCGCCAGATAGCGCGGATATTTTCTGACGATCGACAAGTGGATGCGGGTCCTCGGCGCGGCGCCTGCGCATTTCCAGGAACAGCGGCGATTCCGTCAATTGCAAGCGGATATACATGCCGACAGCCACCAGCACGAGGCTGAGCAGAAAGGGAATACGCCAGCCCCAGCTCATGAAAGCCTCTTCCGACAGCGTGGCCGTTAACGCTGCGAAGATGCCGAGCGGCAGGATGAAGCCGGCGGGCGCACCCGTCTGTACCCATGAGCCGAAATAGCCGCGCCTTTTGGCGGGCGCATGCTCGCACATGATGAGGATCGCATTACCCTGTTCGCCGCCGATGCCGAAACCGTGCAGCATGCGGATGAACAGCAGGATCAGCGGAGCGGCAATGCCGATGCTTTCATAAGTCGGCATGAGGCCGATGACGAAGGTGGCGATGCCGACGATCAAAAGCGTGGTGACTAGCGCGCTCTTGCGGCCGTATCGGTCGCCGAGATAGCCGAACAGTAACCCGCCGATCGGCCGCACGAAGAATCCGGCGGCATAGGTACCGAGCGCAACCAGCGAGCCGACGAGCGGATCGAAACTCGGAAAAAACAGCTTATTGAAAACCAGCGCCGAAGCGGTGGCATAAATGAAAAAATCATACCACTCGACGGTGGTGCCGATGCAGGAAGCAATCGCCACCCTTCGCATCATGGCGGAGTTTGCCTGCTCCTCCAGTCCGATATTGCTCATAATATCCTCCCAAATCCGGCAGGGCCGGCCTCACACGTGCAAGACTAAAGCACTAATGTATCAATATATCAATAGGACGCTTACAATATGTTTGGCTGGCTGCAAGTGCTCGCGTGTAGGAGTTTGCACGCGTTTATATTGTCGGGAATTGTTGAGTGGCCGAACGGCTGCATTGGCTTCGGTAACGCTTCGTGCGAGAAAAGCAGAGCTCGAACAAGATAGGGAATCTCCTTGACCATCGGACTTGCTCACGCCGAATTGATCGCGGTTCTGACGGCCGTCACCGGCAACGATCCCCGGGTCATGACGGTGCGCTCCGGCGATGCTTTGCCGTCGGGACCGTTCGAGCTTGGGCACCGGACGTTGCAGAGCGGTCTTCGCGAATGGGTGCGCGAGCAGACGGCGCATCCGGTCGGCTATCTCGAGCAGCTTTACACATTTGCCGACCGAGACAGGAACAACGAGATCCTGGGCGGCCGGACGATTTCGATCAGCTATCTCGGCCTCGTGCGGGAGCAGGCGGCGCCTGGCGGTGGCCGGCCGGGATGGCATGGTTGGTACGAATATTTTCCTTGGGAAGACCACCGCAACGGCCGGCCGGCCGTCATGGATGATATCGTCGAGCGGCTGAATAGCTGGATCACCGACGATTCGGCGAAGCGCGATCAACGCCGGCGCCGCGCCGATTTCGCTTTTGGTTTGAACGATGCCACCTGGAATGAAGACCTTGTTCTGCAACGCTATGAGCTTCTTTATGAGGCTCGGCTTGTCTTGGAGGCGGGCTGCGCTCAGCAGGGCAATTCCGGTCGGCCGATGTTTGCCGATCACCGGCGGATTCTCGCGACCGGCATGGCGCGGCTGCGCGCGAAGATCAAATATCGCCCCGTCGTTTTCGAACTGATGCCGGAGAGTTTTACGCTCCTTCAACTGCAGCGTACCGTTGAGGCCCTGGCGGGCCTGACGCTGCACAAGCAAAACTTCCGCCGGCTGATCGAGCAGCAGGAGCTGGTGGAGGAAACAGGCGCGACCGAAAGCGAGACAGGAGGGCGGCCGGCAAAGCTCTTCCGTTTCCGCCGCGCCATTCTCGAAGAACGCGAACTTGCCGGAACGAAATTACCGCTCTCCCGCAATTGACATATGCTCACAACGAGAATATCTATTTGCGCATAATATACTCAATCTGAGTATAATTAGGAAAGCCGGTCATGAACCAACCCGTATCCGCATCCTCCCTCTACGATCGCGTCAGCCGCGTCATTCCCAAAGCCGAATGGATGATGTTTCAGGATGATGTCGAGGCGATCCTCGAGTTGAAGCGTCGCCGCAACGCCGTCATCCTCGCGCATAATTACCAGACGCCGGAAATCTTTCACGGTGTCGCTGATATAGTCGGCGACAGCTTGGCGCTCGCTCGCAAGGCGATCGACGTAGATGCCGACATCATCGTGCTCGCCGGTGTGCATTTCATGGCCGAGACCGCCAAACTGCTCAATCCGGAAAAGACCGTGCTGATCCCCGATATGGCGGCCGGTTGCTCGCTGGCGGAATCGATCACGCCGGATGACATCGCACTTTTGCGCCAAGCCCATCCTGGGGTTCCCATCGTCACCTATGTCAACACGTCCGCTGCAGTGAAGGCGGCATCCGATATCTGCTGCACGTCGGGCAATGCCAAACAGGTGGTGGAATCGCTCGGCGTTCCCAAGGTGCTGATGATCCCCGACGAATATCTGGCGCAGAACGTCGCCCGAGAGACCAATGTCGAGATCATCGCCTGGCATGGGCATTGCGAAGTGCATGAACTTTTCACCGCCGACGATGTGCGCCAGCTACGCGAAAATTATCCCGGCGTTACGGTGCTCGCCCATCCGGAATGTCCGCCTGACGTTGTCAGGGAAGCGGATTTCGCCGGCTCTACCGCCGTCATGTCCGATTACGTCGGCAAGAAGCGCCCGGCGCGCGTCGTGCTGCTGACCGAATGCTCGATGAGCGACAATGTTGCCATCCATCATCCGGATGTCGAGTTTGTCCGGCCCTGCAATCTCTGCCCGCACATGAAGCGCATCACACTCGGCAATATCCGCAGGGCACTCGAGGAAAACCAGCATGAAGTGACTGTCGACCCCG
This sequence comes from Rhizobium sp. CB3171, assembly GCF_029714265.1. Lineage (NCBI taxonomy): Bacteria > Pseudomonadati > Pseudomonadota > Alphaproteobacteria > Hyphomicrobiales > Rhizobiaceae > Rhizobium > Rhizobium sp. CB3171. Next base: position 969,270 of record NZ_CP121653.1, read on the forward strand.
CAATTGCGGTCGCAGCACGCCGCGCGGTGGAAAGGATGCTGGCGATATGACCGAGGTTCTTCACGAGCTTGCAGACCGCGTCGTCATCGTCGGCAGCGGTCTCGCCGGCCTGATGGCGGCATTGACGCTGGCGCCGCAGCCGACCGTCATCATCACACGCGCAGCACTCGGCGCCGAGACGTCGAGCGCCTGGGCGCAGGGTGGTATTGCCGCGAGCATGGGAGCGGATGACAGCGCAGAGTTGCATGTCGCCGATACGCTTGCCGCTGGCGATGGGCTCTGCGATCCCGTAGTGGCCGCAAGCATCATTGCCGAAGCGCCCGCGGCAATCGCCGCTCTGGAGCGGGCAGGCGTCCGCTTTGACCGAAATGGTGCGGGAGCCTTGTCGCTCGGCCTCGAAGCCGCCCATTCGCGTCGCCGCATTGTTCACGCCGAAGGTGATGGCTCCGGCGCGGCGATTGTTCGGGCGCTGGTGCATGCCGTCGCCAACACGCCGTCCATTACGGTGCTTGAGGGATATGAGGCGCGGCGGCTGCTCCTCCTGGATGGCGAGCGGATCAGCGGCCTCCTATGCGCGACACCAAAGGGAATGGCCGCTCTGCCGACGTCCCGTATTCTCCTCGCGACCGGTGGCATTGGCGGTCTCTTCGATGCGACGACCAATCCCGTCGGCAATTTCGGCCAGGGAATCGCACTGGCCGCGAGAGCGGGAGCATTTCTTGCGGATATGGAGTTCGTGCAATTCCACCCAACAGCCCTCAATTCGCGTCGGCGGCCGTTGGCACTGGTCAGCGAAGCCGTGCGCGGCGAAGGCGCCTTGCTCGTCAATGAGAGAGGCGAGCGTTTCATGGCGGAGGTTCCCGGCGCGGAACTGGCCTCACGCGATATCGTCGCGCGGGCGATCAGCGCGGAAATCGCCCGCGGCGGCCGCGTCTTTCTCGATGCGCGTGAAGCGCTCGGCAATCGCTTTACCGCTCGCTTCCCCGTGATCGATGCGCTCTGCCGGGAGGCAGGCATTGATCCGGCGAGCCAGCTCATCCCGGTCCGTCCCGCCGTCCATTATCACATGGGCGGGGTCGCCACGGATGTAAACGGCCGCAGTTCCGTCTCCGGCCTCTGGGTGGCAGGGGAGGCGGCGTCAACCGGCCTTCACGGAGCCAACCGGCTCGCTAGCAACTCGTTGCTGGAGGCCGCCGTCATGGGCATGCGTGCCGCACGGGACATGGGAAGCACTGCTGCGACCTCTGCGAATATGCCGTCGGTCCACGCACGTCCGATAGTTCCGGATCCTTCGCTTGTCCGGCCGATCGCCTCGCGTCATCTCGGCGTGCTTCGCAACGCCGGCGCCATTCACGGAGCGATCGCTGCGCTGTTGCCGCTGGCCGAAAGCGAAGGTGCGGCCGCCGATCCTGCCGTGGTGGCGCTGCTGATCGCCGTCTTTGCAAGTCTCAGAACGGAATCGCGCGGCGCCCATGCCCGCACGGATTTTCCGTTGAAACTGAAGCATACTCAGCGGCGGACAATGCGACTGCCGGATGCATTGGATATCGCCCGTTCCGTCATTCCCTATACTTTCGCCAGGAGCGCCTGACATGACTCTCGTTCCCCTGCCGCGCCTCATCATCGAGCCGCTGGTGCGCAATGCTCTGCTGGAAGATCTCGGCCTTGCCGGCGATATCACGTCTGCCGCCGTCATCCCGGAGGATCACCGTTCCACCGTTGCCATGGTGGCGCGCCAGCCGGGCGTGGTCGCCGGGCTGGATGCCTCGGAACTCGCCTTCCAGCTCGTTGATCCGCGGATCGTCATGACCCGTCATCTGCACGACGGCGCAAAGGTGGCTGCCGGCGATATGATCGCAACGATCGAAGGCCCGTCTCGCGGCCTGCTGACGGCGGAGCGGACCGCACTGAATTTCCTCGGCCATCTCTCGGGTATCGCGACCGTAACAGCCGGTATCGTCGAGGCGATCAGCGGCACGAAGGCCTCGATCGTCTGTACCCGCAAGACGACGCCGGGACTGCGGGCGCTGGAAAAATATGCGGTCCGGGCCGGCGGCGGTATGAACCATCGTTTTGCGCTCCATGATGCCGTGCTGATCAAGGACAATCATGTCGCGGTCGCCGGCGGCGTCACAGAGGCTATCCGCCGGGCGAAAGCCGGGGTCGGCCACATGGTCAAGATCGAGGTTGAAGTGGACACGCTCGACCAGCTTCGTGAAGCCATGGCAGAAGGCGTCGACGCCGTGCTGCTCGACAATATGACGCCCGATCAATTGCGCGAAGCGGTGGGCATCGTTGCCGGGGGCGCAATCACCGAGGCCTCGGGCCGTGTCACGCCCTCAACTGCCGCGACAATTGCTGCCTCGGGCGTCGATCTGATCTCGGTGGGCTGGGTGACGCATAGCGCGCCGACACTCGATATTGGGCTCGATTGGAAAGCGGTTGCATAACGCTGAGCTCGATATTGGCATAGCAAGCAGCGACGGAATCGGCGGTAGTCAGGTAACGATATCGTTATGGAAATTCCCCCGTGGCATTCGCTTGGCGCTTGCACACCCGCCGCCTTGCTGATCAAACTCCGCGAGTTTTCATCATCATGCATGGGATGCGGCAAACAGTGACCAAGATCATAGATTACGTTTTTTCCATCGGCTCGCCCTGGTCCTATATCGGCCTGGAGCCGTTTCTCGATCTCGCCGAAAAGACGGGCGCGGAAATCCGGCCTTATCTCACCATCGTCCTCGAGGAGAACGGCGGCATTTTCTCGCGCAATCGGCCGGAGCCTCGCCGGCAATATTGGCAGCGGGATCTCAAGCGTTGGGCCGGCCTTCGCGGCAAGAAACTGCTTCTGGAAAATCGCCCGCCGCTCGCTGACCCGGCGCCTGCCGCCTTCATGGTCATCGCCGCCTATCTCGACGGCAAGCCCTGGCTCGAACTGACGAAAGCCCTACAGGAAGCCTTCTGGGGTCGCGGCGAAGATATCGGTAATCCCGCGGTACGCAAGGCGATCGCCACCGCCGCAGGTTTCGACGGCGATGCGCTCGCAAAGCGGGAACAGGATGCGGACGTACAGGGCAAGTGGACGGCGGACCGTGAGTTTGCGATCAAGAATGGCGTCTTCGGCTTTCCATCATTCCTCTATGACGGCGAGCTTTACTGGGGCCAGGACAATCTGCACTTCCTCGAGAGCCATCTCAACGGCATCAAGCCGTAAGTAAATCGGCTTTGGTATAGCCCTGAAGATAGAAATCGACTGGGGGTTAGACGCTGTTTGGAAGTACCATGGACTGCATTGGTGCAATGCAGTCCGGCATAGCGGAAGGGTAAAGGCATTTGCGCAATCCTTGGTCCGGGGGCCAAACAATCGATGTCGCCATTATTGGCGGCGGTGCGGCCGGCGTCGCAGCGGCGCGGCGGCTGCAATCCCTCCGCCCCGACGTTTCGGTGTTGATTCTCGAGGCGAAGGACCGGGTCGGAGGTCGCGCCTGGACCTTTCGATTGTCATCGCTCGGGGATGAGCCCGTCGATCTCGGCTGCGGATGGCTCCACGGCGCGAGGACGAATGGATGGACCGAGATTGCCCGCCAGCTCGGGCTGACGGTGGAAACGACGCCCGCCCCCTGGAGCGAAGGCGGGCGGACGATCGGAGGGGCGGAAGCGAGATCCGCCATCGGCGCCTTTTTCGCGCGCGCGGAACAACGGGGGGATTCCGGCGAAGACGGATCGCTCGACGAACTGCTGGAACCCGGAAATCGCTGGAATGGCTGTGTTGAAGCAATCGGCACGTTTCTAAATGGCGTCGAGCTCGCGGCGGCCTCCATTCACGATTATGTCCATTATGATCCGGGGCCTGGCCCGGACTGGCGCGTACGTGAGGGGTATGGGACGCTGATTTCGGCCTACGCGCAGCCGGTACCCACGATGCTGTCGACTGTGGTCCAAACCATCGATCATCGCGGCGCCGAATACATCCTTTTGCAGACGGATCGCGGCACGCTGCGTGCACGCATGGTCTTGGTCACGGTCGCGACAAATGTGATTGCCAAGGATCAGATCAAATTCGATCCGCCACTGCCGAGAAAGCGGGAAGCGGCCAGTCGATTGCCGCTGGGGCTTGCCAACAAGCTGTTCCTGAGCGTGCTCTCACCAGACGATCTGCCGATCGATACCAGACTGACGGGTTCCCTGGATCAGGTCCGAACGGGTTCCTACCAGATACGCCCCTTCGGCACCGCCTTGATCGAGGCCTATTATGGCGGTTCACTGGCGCGGGATCTGGAAGCCTCTGGGGAGCAGGCGGCGCTCGCATTCGCCGGAGAAGAGCTGACGAAGCATTTCGGAAGCGCCTTCGGCCGTCGGATTGATGCTGTGGCAATGTCGGCCTGGCGTGGCGAGCCACATATTGGCGGATCCTATTCCTATGCCGAACCGGGTGCTTCCGGCGAACGTATCGTGCTCGGCGAGACCGTTGACGACAGGCTCTTCTTTGCCGGCGAAGCCTGCTCGCCGACACGCTTTTCAACGGCACACGGCGCCCTCGAAACCGGATTTGGTGCAGCCGAAGCGATCGCTGTGGTTTTAAAGCGAACCGCTTGATGCGATCACCTCTCTTGTATTGCACTTTGCATTACATTGGCCTATTTTTCTTCTGAAACTGAGGATCATGTGATGGCAACGCCTGCGCAGAAAAAAGAGACACCCGTATCGATGCGGTTGCGCAATGACGATCTGGCCATCATTGACCGCGGCGCGGAACTGCTCGGTCTGTCACGTACGGAGTTCATGCGCCGCGCCGCAGTTCATGAGGCGCAAACCGCGATCTTGAACGAGACGGTCATTCGTCTTTCGCCAGGAGCTTTCGATGATTTCCTGCAGGTCATCGGCGCAACACCGGCAGTTCCGCCGGCAAAGGTGAGGGAGCGGTTGCAGCGCAAGGCGCCGTGGGAACAATAGGACCATGGCGCTTTCCGGCATCGCCCTTTTATCCGATCATCACCGGTTGGATGGTTTTACCTGCGGGAAACCTGCGCTGGATGATTGGTTGGCAAATTTTGCGCGATCCAATCAGACACGCGGATTCACCCGAGTCCTCGTCGTGGCTGATGACGATGTCGTCGTTGGTTATTACGGCCTTGCTCCCTCCGTCATTGAGCCCAATGCCACCCCACACAAGATTCGCACGGGCCGTCCGCCTGATCCCATCCCCTGCTTATTGATCGGTCAGCTCGCCGTTGACCGCCGCTACGCCGGACGTGGCATCGGCTCGGCTCTGGTGAAGGACGCGCTGGCGCGCTGCGTCGCCGGCGCGGATATCGTTGCAGGGCGGGCTGTGGTGGTTCGTGCTATAGACACGGAGGCGGAGACATTCTGGCAGAGCTGGGGTTTTATTCCGGCCCGTGATAATCCCTCGATCCTGATGCGTTCAATAGACGATATCAGACACTGGCTTGCCGAATGTGTTTGATAGGCGTCCGACGGGTGAGCGCCCCTGCTAGGAGAGTTGCTTCGCCTTCAGCACCGAGACGGCCGCTTCGCTGTTGTGAACGTAATCGTTCGCGTCTGGCTGCCTCTGCACGAGCAGGATGAACAGCAGGTCGGTGAGCATCAGTTGCGCGTCGCGCGCCGTAATCGCCGAGGAGCGGACGCGGTCTTCGTCGCCGACGGTATAGAGGCGGATATCGGCGACGTGGGCCAGTGGATTGTCCTGAAGGCCGGTCACGGCGATGACGACCGCATTTCGCTGGCTGGCGAGTTCGGCGATCCTGAGAGTCTCGATGCTGGTGCCTGAATAGGAGAGGGCGAATAGCAGGTCGTCGGGGCCGAGTGTGGAAGCATTGGCCATCTGTACATGGCTGTCGCTGTCGTGCAGGACATTTCGGCCGAGTTTCATAAGCTTATAGGAAAAGTCTCGAGCGACCAGCGAAGACGCGCCGACACCGGCGAGATGAATGCGGCGGGCTTCGTAGAGCGCTTTCAGCGCCTTGCCGATATCGAGTTCATTGTTGACGGCGATCGTCTGCTGCATGGCCTGCAGCTTGCTGCCGAGCAATTTTTGCAGGATCGTCAGATAACCATCATCGACTTCGATGGTCCCGTGGATCATGCCCGCCGGGGCCTGCCATTCCTGCGCCTTGGCCTCGCTGACGGCGAGTTTCAGTTCCTGATAACCGGCATAGCCGAGTTTCTGGCTGAACTTGACGACGCTCGACTGGCTGCGGCCGGTCTCGGCGGCAAGGGCGGCGGAGGAGAGCCGCAGCATCTGATCGGGATTTTCGACGATGAATTGCCCGATCTGGCGATCGGCCGGCGCCATGCCTTCGAGCTTCGCGCTGATTTTCTTTAAGATAGACATCCGCCCCTTCAGGCCCTGGAGGCCAGTTCACACGCCGACATAGTCGCGCAACAAGATATCATCTGACCGAGGGTGGGCAACCATGCTTTCACTCCGTCGGCCGCTGACGTTAGCACAAATGCGAGGAATAAAAAATTCCACTCCGCATTGACATGGCGGAATGAACGAATAGTCTTGAACCGGAAGCAGACGAGATGGCGCATGCTCCTTCGCCCCTCTCTTCGACGGGTTTCAAATCATGGACAGATTGCGGATATCAGGCGGAAACAGGTTGCTGGGCGCTGTGACGATTTCCGGCGCCAAGAACGCCGCCTTGCCGCAGATCGCGGCGGCGCTACTCAGTCCGCATCCGCTGGAACTGACGAACCTACCCGCCGTGACCGATGTCGAGAACATGCTCGGCGTCGTTGCCCTCCATGGAGCGGTTGTGACCCGTACGGCACACGGAACCACCATCGATCCCAGCGCTATCGTCTCCAAGGAGACCTCCTACGACACGGTGAGGCGCATGCGGGCGACGGTGTTGGTGCTTGCGCCGCTGCTGGCTCGCTTCGGACACGCCCGCGTCTCCCTGCCTGGTGGCTGCGCCATCGGTGCACGGCCGGTCGACATGCATATCAAGGCCCTGGCAACGCTTGGCGCTGATATCGCGATCGAGAACGGTCTGATCGTCGCATCGGCCCCTGGCGGGTTGAAGGGCGCGCGTATCGTTTTGAGTTCCCCATCCGTCGGCGCGACCGAGACGGCGATGATGGCGGCATGTGCTGCCAAGGGCGAGACGGAAATCTTGAACGCAGCGCGCGAGCCGGAGGTGGCCGATCTCGCCGCCTGCCTTACAGCCATGGGCGCTCGGATCGAGGGCGCAGGTACGCATCGCATCCTGATAGAGGGCAGCACGAATTGGCAGCCTGCCCGGCATCATGGCATATCCGACCGGATCGAGGCCGGCACCTATGCCGTCGCGGCTGCTATCACCGGCGGCCAGCTTGAACTGATCCACGCTCGGCTAGAGAATCTCGCTTCCGTCGTGCAGGTGCTGGAAGCCATGGGCGTCAGCGTCTGGCCAAGCGATCGCGGCCTGGTGGTTTCGAGGGATGGCCCACTCAAGGGCGCAGATATCACTACGGAACCCTATCCTGGCTTTCCGACAGACCTGCAGGCGCAGTTCATGGCGCTCGCCTGCTGCGCCGACGGCGCCTCGCTGATCCGCGAAACGGTATTCGAAAACCGCTTCATGCATGTGCCGGAATTGATGCGTCTCGGCGCCAACATCACGCTGCAGGGCACCACGGCGCTGGTCCGCGGCGGCGCACCTCTTCGAGGGGCGCAGGTCATGGCGACCGATCTGCGCGCATCCGTTTCTCTGGTGTTGGCGGCGCTGGTGTCGAAGGGTGAAACCATCGTCAACCGCGTCTATCATCTCGATCGCGGTTACGAGCAGTTGGATCGCAAACTCCGCCTTTGCGGCGCTGATATCGAACGATTGACGTCATGAGCGGCGAAACAGACGATGCGCGCTACTTTCTCGGCATCGACGGCGGGGGCACCGGCTGTCGCGCAAGGATCGAGGATGCGGCCGGGGCCGTATTGGGCCAGGGACTATCCGGCCCCGCGACCACGCGGCTCGGCATAGCCGAAGCATGGGCTTCCATTACGAGGGCTTTCGAAGCCGCGATCGAAGAGGCGGGCCTCAGCCCATCTGACATCGTGCGTGTTCACGCGGGCGTCGGCCTAGCCGGGATCGGGCGCAAGGGTGCGCTAGAGGCGCTGCGAGCCATAAAGCATCCCTTTGCCAGCATCGATTTCGTCAGCGACGGCGAGGGCGCCTGCCTCGGTGCCCATTCGGGCCGCGACGGTGCGATCGTCATTGCCGGGACGGGATCGATCGGTCTGGGTTTTGTCGAGCGCCGCCACTTGCGGGTCGGAGGATACGGCTTTCCGATCTCAGACGAAGGCAGCGGCGCGGATCTCGGGTTAAAAGCTGTGCAGCTTGCGCTACGCGCCAATGATGGCCGCCACGAGAAGACGGCACTGTTGGCCGAGATCATGCAGCGATTTCAGAATGATCCCATGGAAGCGGTCGCCTGGATGGACCGCGCCTCCGCCACGGACTACGCCGCTCTGGCGCCGATGGTCATGCGCCATGCGGATCAGGGCGATGCCGCCGGGCGGCGTATCGTCCAAAATGCGGCCGAGCATATCGACACGCTGATTCGCACCCTCTTCGACAAGGGTGCTCCGCGCGTCTCCTTGCTCGGCGGCCTTTCCAGCCCGCTTGAGCCGTGGCTGGCGCCGGATGTCCGCCGCCGCCTCAAACCCATCGACGGCGATGCCGTTTCGGGCGCCATCATTCTTGCCAGAAAGTCGGTCTGCGGCCGCTGAAATGACGGCTCCGCGCGTCGTCGGTTTTACGCATTAAATATGGAATATTTTATTCCTATCATGATTGACTGGCGGAATAAATGGACATAATGTTAACGAAGGTAAACAGGGAGGCCAGCAGCGAACGAAGCCATAAAGGCCGGCTGCTTGTGCTGATGACCAGCTTTCTGTTGTGTTGAAAATCCAAGGCTGCTGCGGCTAGCCCGATCCTTGTCGATCGAGCTCGCCATCCCTGATCTATTGATATCGAAGAGCATTCTTCCGAGAGCAGGCACATGACAGAGCAAAGATTGATATCCGAACTGGAGCAGTTGGTTTCCGAGGGTCGCAATCCGAACACGATGCATATCGATCTACTGTCGACCTTCGATATCCTGCGTGAAATCAATTATGAGGATCAAACAGTCCCCGCTGCAGTCGAGAAGGTGATTCCCGCGATTGCTGCTACGGTGAACCAAATCGTCGCGGCCTTTCAGAAAGGCGGCCGACTAATTTACATGGGCGCGGGCACCAGCGGCCGCCTGGGTGTTCTCGACGCATCCGAATGCCCGCCGACGTTCAGCGTGCCGCCGAGCATGGTGATCGGCCTGATCGCTGGTGGCCCCGACGCGCTGCAACGCTCGATCGAAGGCGCGGAGGACGATCCGGAAGAGGGTCGCCAAGCTTTGCAGGATATCAACGTGACGGCCGCGGATGTTGTCGTCGGCATCGCCGTCAGCGGCCGTACGCCCTACGTCATCGGCGGGCTGAACTATGCAAAGAGCGTCGGCGCGGCCACCATTGCCCTGTCCTGCAACCCCAATTCCGTCATCGCCGGCATTGCCGATCTTGCGATTTCTCCCGTCGTCGGTCCGGAAATCCTGACGGGATCGACCCGGCTGAAGTCGGGAACGGCACAGAAACTCATTCTCAACATGCTGACGACGGCGAGCATGATCCGGATCGGCAAGAGCTATCAGAACCTCATGGTCGACGTGAATGCGAGCAACAAGAAACTGGTCGCCCGCGCCTCCAGGATCGTCATGCAGGCGACCGGCTGCACGCAGGAAGAAGCACGCCGCGTGCTCGACCAAACCGGCAATGATGTCAAACTCGCCATACTCATGGAAATTACCGGAATGGGCATTGAAGAAGCTCGCGTGGCATTGCAAAACGCTGGTGGATTTCTGCGAAGAGCGATCAATGCGAAGACCGCGTGAACTGAAGTTGCAATGGCAATAGCTTTTACGAAGTAGCCAAAATCGGCTGGGGAAGCGTTAAGACGCTCGGAGGGAGAAAAGAATGAAAAGGCATTTTGCGAGGAAGCTGATTTCGTGCGTCGCAGTGGCGGCAGCTCTCGGCGTGGCGGCGGTTTCGACCGAAGCGCAGGCGGCAACGCTGCGGATGGCATGGGCGCAGGATGCGACCGGCCTCGACCCGCACAAGCAGACCGCTTTTTCCTCGATCCGCCTGCTGGAGCTGATCTATGAGCCGCTCGTCCGGCTCGACAGCAATCTTCAGATCGTTCCTGCCATTGCCGAGAGCTGGCAGTTTTCTTCCGATGGCAAGGAGCTGACCTTCAAGCTCAATCCGAATGCGAAGTTCCAGAATGGCGCCGCGGTCACGTCGGCTGACGTGAAAGCGTCGTTCCAGCGCATTCTCGACCAGGCGACGGGTGCCGCCGCACGCGCCAATTTCCTGTCGATTGCCAGCATCGACACGCCGGATGCGACGACCGTCATCTTCCACCTGTCGCAGCCCGATGTTCCTATCCTGACGTCGATGACCAGCCTCAACGCGTCCGTCGTTCCGGCAAGCGAAATCACCGCCGGCTCCATCGGCACGAAGGCGATCGGTTCCGGTCCCTTCAAGCTCGACAATTGGGTTCCGAATTCCAAGGAGGTCCTGAGCGCCAACAAGGCCTGGGCCGGCGGCACAGTCGGTGTCGATGGCATCGACATCAGCGTCCTTCCGGATGAAACGGCGATCCTGGCATCGCTTCGCACCGGTCAGATCGATTTCGCGCTTCTGAACGATCCGCTGGTAGCGACGCTGGTTCCGAAGGAGCCGAAGCTGCAACTGACCCGCACGCCTGTGCTTTCTTACAACGTCCTGCAGCTCAATCCCTCGCACAAGCCGATGGATCAGTTGGGCGTGCGCCAGGCAATCTCCTGCGCGATCGACCGGCAGGATGTGCTGGATACGGCAGCGCTCGGCGAAGGCAAGGTGACGGGCCCGTTGACCATGCCACTTTATGCGACCGATCCGGGCCAGCTCTTCTGCTACAAGCGCGATGTCGAAAAGGCGAAGAAGCTGATGGCCGACGCCGGCTTTGCCAACGGCTTCTCCGCAACCGTGATCGCCGCCACCGGTGAGCCGCCGACCGCCACCGCCGAAGCCCAGGTCATCCAGTCGCAGCTCGCCGAAATCGGCATCAAGCTCGATATCAAGGTCATGGAACTCAACGTCTATGTCGATGCCTGGCTGAAGGGCAATTTCGATATGGCTGTTGCGCTGAATGGCGGCAGCGCCGATCCCTATTCGATGTACAACCGTTACTGGACGAAGACCGGCAACCTGCAGAAGGTCGCGAACTATATCGACGATACCTTGGACAGCCTGATGCAGAAAGGTCGTGTCGAAACCGATCCCACCAAGCGAAAGGTCATTTTCGGCGACTTCGAAAAGCACATTGCCGAAGTCTCGCCGTGGATCTGGCTCTACACCGCCTATGGCTACACGGCCGAGCAGAAGAACGTTCAGGGCTTCGTGCCGACACCGACGGGCTCTCTCTTCGGCCTCAGCAAGGTATCCATCCAGTAAGGATAGGTATCTGGTTCTAGAGGAAGTCCCATGGGTTACCTGACGCGCCGGCTGATGACATTCCCGCTGATCATGTTGGGAGTGTCCGTCCTCGTGTTCGTCGCCATCCGGCTGGTGCCGGGCGATGCGATCACGGCTATGCTCGGAACCAATGCCGGCCTGCTGACACCCGAACAGAGGCAGGCGCTGGCGGCCTATTTCGGCATCGACCAATCATGGTTCGTGCAGTACTGGCATTGGCTGTTCGGTGTGCTGCAGGGCAATCTCGGCATTTCCGTCACCTACGGCAAACCGGTGCTCGACATCATCCTCGAGCGGTTTCCGCTGACACTTGAGCTTGCGCTGCTCTCCATGGTGATCGCGCTGCTGATTGGCCTGCCGGCAGGCGTCTTCGCCGCGACAAGAAATGAAAGACTGTCCGATCTCGCGGTACGCGTCGTTGCCATGGTCGGGCAGTCCACCCCGAATTTCGTTCTCGGACTTCTCATTATCTATGCCCTTTCGGCAGGCTTCGGTGTCCTGCCGGCTATGGGCGCGTTCACGCCGTTCTTGCAGGATCCGCTTGGCAATCTCGGCCAGATGATCCTGCCGGCATTGACACTCGGTTTTGCCTTCGCCGCTTCGGTCACGCGTGTCGTGCGCTCGGCCATGCTCGATGTGCTGAGTGACGACTATGTCCGCACTGCGCGCAGCCGCGGCGTGCCAGCCCGGGGCGTCATCTGGCGTCATGCGCTGCCCAACGCACTCATTCCGGTGGTGACGCTGAGCGGCGTGGAATTTGGCTATCTCCTTGGCGGCGCCGTGCTGGTCGAGCAGATCTACGCGCTGCCCGGTCTCGGGCGGCTGGTGCTCGATGCGATCCAGCAACGCGATTACGCACTCGTTCAAGGCTGTGTCCTGTTCATTGCCTTCAACTTCATGATCGTCAACCTGCTTGTCGACCTCGCCTATGTCGCACTCGATCCGCGCGTTCGCTTGGGAGAAGGCTGATGCGCACCGTCAAAGCCATTTTCGGGCACACGAGCGGCTGCATTGGCGGCGCCATTGTCGTCGTTTATCTCATCCTTGCCACTCTCGGCATGCTGGGACTGACCCCCTATGATCCCGTGACGCGGAGCCCGCTCAACCGATTGCACGCTCCAAGTGGCGCCTTTTGGATGGGGACGGACTTGCTAGGGCGCGATGTTGCTAGTCGGCTAATGAACGGCATCGGCGAGTCCTTCATCGTCGCCTTTCTCTCCGTTGCGCTTGCAAGTCTGATCGGCACCGTGCTCGGCCTGACCGCCGCCTGGTTCGGCAAGCGCTGGGACGGGGTGATCATGCGCACGATGGATGTATTGCTGGCATTCCCCGCCATCCTTCTCGCGCTATTGATCATCGCCATAGTCGGCCCCGGCACCTGGACCAGCGTCGCGGCGATCGCCATCGTCTATACGCCGATCTTTACCCGCGTCGTGCGCGGGCCGGCCCTCTCGCTGAAATCGCGCGATTTCGTCGATGCCGCCCGCACCTTTGGCAGCAGCAAGCCCTATATCCTGACACGGCATCTGCTCCTGAACCTCGTCGCACCATTGACGGTCCAGATCACCCTGGCGCTGGCATGGTCCCTCTTGACTGAAGCCGGCTTAAGTTTCCTCGGCCTCGGCACTCAGCCGCCGGCCTCTTCGCTCGGCTTGATGCTCAGCGACAGCCGCAACTTGATGGAAACCGCACCCTGGCTGCTGATCTTCCCCGGCCTCACCATCATGATCAGCATCCTCGGCTTCAATCTGCTCGGCGATGCATTGCGTGATGTTCTCGATCCGAAAATGCGGAGGTCCAGCCTGTGAGCCCTCTGCTTTCTGTGTCAAACCTGCAAGTAGGCTTCGGCCGCAATCCGGAGGCCAACAAGATCGTCCGTGGCATCCGCTTCGATCTCGAAGCCGGTGAGACGCTGGCGATCGTCGGAGAGAGTGGCTCGGGCAAATCGGTGACCGCACTCTCGATCAATCGCCTCGTCGATTTTGGCGGCGGTCGCATCATCGGCGGCTCGATCAAGCTGAGGCGCGCCGACAACAGCGTTCTCGATCTGACGATGGCGACGGAAGCGGAACTCACCAAAATCCGCGGCGCCGAGATCGGCATGATCTTCCAGGAGCCGATGACCTCGCTCAATCCGGTGCTGACCATCGGCACGCAGATCGAAGAGTCTTTCCGCCTGCATCGCGGGCTGACCGGTCGTCAGGCAACCGCTGCAGCAAAGGATGCGCTGGATCGCGTCCGCATCCCCGATGCTGCGCGGCGGCTGAAATATTGCCCGAACCAGCTCTCCGGCGGCATGCTGCAACGTGTGATGATCGCGACCGCGCTTGCCTGCAATCCGCGCCTGCTGATCGCCGATGAGCCGACAACGGCACTCGACGTGACAGTGCAGGCGCAGATCATGGCGCTTCTGGCCGAGCTGAAGCGCGAGACCGGCATGTCGATGATCTTCATCACCCATGATATCGGTCTCGTTGCTGGTATCGCCGACAAGGTCATGGTGATGCAGGCTGGCGAGGCGGTCGAGCAGGGCGAGCTGAATCAGATCCTCGATAAACCCAGCCATCCCTACACCCAGCATCTCCTTCATTCCGTGCCGCATTTTTCGGCCGGCCGCGCGACCCGTTCGGATTTTAGCCGCGATGAGACCGCAGAGGCTGCGCCGGCGCTCAAGGTTGATGGGCTGACAGTTCGCTTCCCGGTATCGGGCGGCTTCTTTTACCGTCCGACTGGCGCGGTGCATGCGGTCGAAGGCGTCGGTTTCGATCTTCTGCCCGGCGAAACGCTGGCGATCGTCGGCGAAAGCGGCTCGGGTAAATCCACTACGGCGCGGGCAATTCTCGGATTGGTGAAGTCGACGCGGGGCACATTTACCGCAAATGCCGGAAAGACGGCGGACCGGACGAGCGCCGTGCAGATGGTGTTCCAAAACCCCTATGCCTCGCTCAACCCGCGACTTCGCGTCGATAGCATCCTGGCGGAACCCGTCATTGCCGCCGGCGGACGGGCGTCGGGGGAAACACGCAACAGGATGGCCATGTTGCTGAAGCGCGTCGGCCTCCCCGAAAACAGTCTCGAACGCTATCCGCATGAATTTTCAGGCGGGCAGCGCCAGAGACTGTGCATTGCACGCGCGCTAATGCTGAACCCTTCGGTTCTGGTGCTGGACGAAGCCGTCTCGGCGTTGGATGTTTCCGTTCAGGCTCAAGTCTTGGATCTTCTGATCGAATTGCAGCGGGAGTACCGGCTTGCCTATCTTTTCATCTCGCATGACATGGCGGTGGTCGAGCGGATTGCGCACCGGATCGCGGTGATCTATGCCGGCCAGATCGTCGAGATCGGCGATGCCGTGTCGGTGCTGTCGCAGCCGAAGCATTCCTATACCAAGCGGTTGATCTCGGCCGTTCCGGCGGTTGATCGCCGGCGGGAGAATTTTGCGCTGGATACGCGTCAGGTCCCCTCTCTGGTGCGCCCGCTCGGGTTCGAGCCGGCGGCAACCGAATGGCGACAATTCGCTCCGGATCATATAGCCCAGGCGGAAGCCTGAAAGAGAGACGCGGGGGAAGCATGACGGCGACAGGGAAGACGGAATTCGCGCAGCGCTTCGATCGGGCATTCCAGCCCGTTGAAGCCGCCGTTGCGACCGGGCGCATTCCCGGCGGCGTGCTCGGCATTATCGATCGCGACGGCGATCGGATGGTCCGCGCGGTCGGCTCAGCGCAGAAGGTTCCGATCACGCGGCCAATGCTTGCCGATACTTGGTTCGATCTGGCCTCCCTGACCAAGGTCATCTTCACCACGCCGCGCATCCTGGCCTTGGCGGAAGCCGGCACGATCGATCTCGACGCGCCGCTGATTTCGTTGCTGCCGGATCTGCGCCAATATGATGCGGCTGCCTGGGAGCGGAAGGTGACCTTTCGCCAGTGCCTCGGCCATCAGACGCCCTTTCCGGCCGTCGAACCGCTTTATACCTACGGCCGCGATCCCGACCTGCTGCGCGCCTTCATTCTCCAGCGTGAGTGGCGGGCCGGTCCGCCGGTTTATTCCGACATCAATTTCATCTTGCTCGGCTTCGCCTTGGAGCGCCTGACGGGTCAGACGATCCGCGACATGGATGCCGGCGGCCCGGGTTTTGC
Organism: Rhizobium sp. CB3171; assembly: GCF_029714265.1. NCBI lineage: Bacteria > Pseudomonadati > Pseudomonadota > Alphaproteobacteria > Hyphomicrobiales > Rhizobiaceae > Rhizobium > Rhizobium sp. CB3171. Next base: position 984,963 of record NZ_CP121653.1, read on the forward strand.
GTTTTCCGCTACATCCGATCAGGCTGCCGCGACGGAGGATTGCACCTGGCGCCACCGCATTCTCTCGGGCGAAGTCCATGATGATAATTGCTCCGCTTTGCAGGGTGCCGGGCATGCCGGCCTGTTCGGAACGGCCGACGCGGTCCTCGATTTTGCCGTGGGTTTGCTTAGAGGCTCCGGCGCCTCCGAGCGCTCCATCGCGTTGATGCGCTCGCCGTTATCGGCGACCCGCACGCATGGATGGGAGCGGCCTTATGACGGCTGGTCGGGTGGCAGCTTGTGCTCGCCGGGCACGATCGGCCATACCGGCTTTACCGGCACCGGCCTCTGGATCGATTTCGACAAGGGAAGGGCCTGGACGCTGCTCACCAACCGTATTCACCCGACACGCCATTTCGACAGCGGGATCGTGGCGCTTCGCCAGACCGTCGGCGATCTCGTCAACAAAGCTTAGGAGCTTGATCATGGAACCAATCTGGGCCGTGGGTCTGATGACCGGAACCGTTCTCGACGGCAATATCGATGTCGCCCTGCTCAAGACGGATGGCGAGCGGATCGAAGAGTTCGGTCAATATGTGCTGGCGCCCTATCCGGAGTGGATCAAGACATTGCTGGAAGAGACATTGGCGCAGGCCAGGGTCTGGAATTTCAACGGGCCGGAGCCGGAAATCTTCAGAAAAGCCGAGGAGGCCTTGACGCGTGCGCAGTCGGACGCGGTGAAGGACCTTGTTGAAAGCCACGGGCTGACGATGGCCGATATCGGTGTGGTTGGTTTCCACGGCCAGACCGTGCTGCATCGCGCGCCGCAAAAGGAGCGTCGCGGCGATACACGCCAGCTCGGCGACGGCGAATTGATGCGCTCCATCCTTGGCACCAAGGTTGCCTATGACTTCCGTTCCGCCGATGTACGCGCTGGCGGGCAGGGTGCGCCTCTGGCGGCCGTCTATCATACCGCCCTGTTGCGGCGTGCAGGCGCCGGAGACGATACCGCCATCCTCAATCTCGGCGGTGTCGCCAACATCACTTGGTCGGACGGGGAGGGCAATTTCGTCGCCTTCGACACCGGGCCGGCCAATGCGCCTCTCAATGATTTCGTCAAATCCCATGGCCTTGGCGAGATGGACAGGGACGGCGCGCTCGGCCGAGCTGGTACGGTGGATGAGACAAGGCTTGCGAAGCTGCTGCAACATCCTTATCTCAGCGCCCCCTATCCGAAATCGCTGGATCGCTTCGACTTCGGAGCCTCCATGGCTGACGGACTTGGCCCCGAGGACGGTGCGGCAACGCTTTCGGCCTTCACCGCATCCGCTGTCGGCAAGGCGCTGGACCTGCTGCCCCGCCGCCCGAAGAAGCTGGTGGTCAGCGGCGGCGGCCGCCGCAATCCGACGATCATGTCGATGCTCAGGACCCGCGCTGGCGTCGAGCCCATCTCGGCGGAAACGCTCGGCTGGCGTGGGGATGCCGTCGAAGCCGAATGCTTTGCATTCTTGGCCGTGCGCGTCTTGCGAGGCCTGCCGATCAGCTTTCCAGGCACGACGGGCGTCCCAACGCCGATGTGTGGTGGCCGGCTTGCAGAATAGGTCGGCTTCGGCGGAGATCACACTTCGATCGCAATCGAACCATTGCCGAGCGAAAATCACTTATGGTGATGCGGACGTATCCTGTTTCAGGAGGACGAAGTGAGAACCGTTGAGCCAAAAATCTTGTATTTTGGAACACCTATCGCACTAATCAGCAGCTTGAACGAGGATGGTTCGACGAATTTGTCACCGATCTCGTCATTTTGGGCACTTGGCTGGACGATGGCGCTTGGCCTGTTGAATGATGCCAAGCTCGCGGAGAATCTCGCGCGGCACCCGGAATGCGTCGTAAACCTTCCTTCTCCCTCAATGTGGCAGATGGTCGAGAAGCTTGCGCCGCTGACGGGCAAAGACCCTGTGCCCGAACTGAAGTCCAAACAATTCAGGACGGAGAAAGACAAATTTGCAGCAGCGGGATTTTCCAGGCGCGACAGTGAGCTGGTTCGCCCGGTCCGGGCTGCAGAATGCCCGGTTCAAATGGAAGCCCGTGTCTTGTCACGTCATGAAATGGGCGGAACAAAACTGGCTGAACTTGGAGGCGGCCTCGTTGCGGTTGTCGAGATCGTGCGCGTACATGCCTGCGAAGAGTTCTTGAAAGGAGATAGTGATCATATCGATCCGCATAAATGGTCTCCGCTGGTTTACAATTTTCGTCATTATTACGATTTGTCCGACACTGAGCTTGGGAAAACATTCCGGGCGTAAGATCTCTATCCGACTGTTTCATAGCGCGCGCGGCTGAAGCTGACGCAGCTAGAGACCGCCGCGCAGATGCCGGCCAAGACAAGTGCGAAGCTGGGTGCGCTTGTCTGCGGCATGGTTTCGAAAATGATCGACATGCAAATGGCGCCAAAAGTTTGCCCGAGCAGACGTGCCGTGCCCTGCATGGCTCCCGCAGCACCGCTGCGCGCCTTCGGTGCGGTAAGAAGGAGAATGCGGTTGTTTGGGGTCTGGAAAAGGCCGAACCCGACGCCGGCGATCACCGTACCCACCAGAAATGCAATTCCCCGGGGATCGGCGGGACTTAGACCCGCAATGAAAAGGCCTGCGGCAAGGAGCGCGCCGCCAGTGGCGCAGAGCCACGCCGTCTTGATGCGACCGGCCAGCCGCCCGGAAATGGGAGCGATGATGATGGTCGCGGCGGGCCAAGGCATCATGTAGAGCCCCGCCAGCGCCGGCGGCATGTGCAAAGTGTGCTGCAGGTAGAACGGCAGCGCGACGTAGCTCAGCATTTGGCCGGTGAAACACGCGACTGACGCGATGACGGCAACCCGAAAGGCAGGATCGGCCAATAGATCCGTCGGAACAATCGGCGCAGTGTTCTTGCGCTCAAGGCGTAGCAGCGCGACGAGAGAGAGAATTGAGCCGCCAATCAACACGGCGCCGCTGATCGGTGCGCTGGCTATCCGATCTGCGCCGCAAAAGAACAAAACGAACATCAGCGTGTTGGCCAGCAGCGCCGCAACATTCAATTGTCGCTTCATGCCTGGTAAATGGCCTAGAAGCCTGCCACACAGGAGGACGGTTGCGCCAAGCGGTATGTTGACGGCAAACAGCCAAGGCCAACTGGCCACAGAGAGGATTGCCCCGGCGACACCTGGCCCTGCGGCCGACGAAATGGCAATGACCATCGCGTTGATGCCGATGATCGTTCCCAATAGTTGTTGCGGCACCGCAAAGCGCAGGTTCATCATCGCCAGGGCCATGATCGCGCCGGCACCCAATCCCTGAGCAAATCGCGCCGCGACCAGAACCGGCAGATTTTCGGCGAAGGCACAGGCTGCCGAAGCTAGCGTGAACAGAGCGACACCCATCAGGAAGACTCGTCGCGGCCCGTAAATTTCGCCCAGCGCGCCGCAGGGCAGGAGGGCGACAAGCACAGCGAGCTGGTAGCTGGATACGACCCAGACGGTGTCGCTGGCATCGGCACCAAGCGAGGCCGCGATGGATGGCAGCGCGACATTGGCAATGGCTCCGTCCAACACCACAAGGACGAGCGTCATAAGAAGCACGGCAACGGCCACGTATCGTTGCGGATAGGGCAGTCCGTCATGGGCAGTGGTACCGATTGATGCTACGGACATAGAAGCTCACTTTGTTCGTTTGTTTGCGCCATGGATATCCGCGGTGCATGAATTGCGCCAGACGCAACACAGGAAACTGAGCGTTGCGTCGAACGCCTCGCCTCGTTAAAACCAGCCTATGCCCGATGTCGACTTGAACCTGCTGGTAGCCCTGGACGCTTTGCTTCGTGAGCGGAGCGTATCGGCTGCCGCGCGAAAGCTCGGATTAAGTACGTCCGCCATGAGCCGGACGTTGTCGAGGCTTCGGATAGCGTTGAGCGATCCCATTCTGGTTCCGGCCGGCCGTGCGATGGTCGCGACACCCCATGCCGAGGCGATGGCAGACCAGGTGCGTTCGCTGACCGCTGCTGTCCAGGCCGTGCTTAGCCCGCAGCCAGCGGTCGAAATTCGCGAGCTGCAACGCGATTTCACGATCCGTGCCAACGAGGCATTCGTGCTCTTACATGCCGCGCGCCTCAGTATCGCCGTCACGAATGCCGCGCCCGGTGTGCGGCTGCGTTTCGCGCCCAAGCCAAACAAGGAAATTCAGCCCCTGAGGGATGCAACGATTGACCTGGACATCGGGGTCATCTCGGGTGATGGCGCGGAGTTGCGCGGGCAAACACTGTTTGAGGACTCCTTTGTCGGCGTGGCGCGGGCTGGACATCCTCTTTTGAGGGCGGAGCATATAACCCCCGAGCGATACGCGGCGTGCGAACATGTCATCTCCTCCAGGCGAGGGCATTTCACGGGTCCCGTTGACGAAGCTCTCGCCGAACTCGGCCTTTCGCGAAAGGTCAACCTCGTCGTGCCGAGCTATCCGGCAGTTATCGCCGTCGCGGCAGCATCCGATCTTATCGGATTGGTGCCGCGTTCGTATTGCCAGCCGGGCGTTGCGAGCCAGATCGAGATGTTTGGGCTGCCAGTGGCCACCCCCGGCTTCGTCATCGCGCAGACGTGGCATCCGCGCATGGACGCAGACCCTGTCCATCGATGGCTGCGGGCATTGATCTTCGAAGCTTTCAGGCCATAGCCGACCGTTGAACGGAGGTTATCCGGAAGCCTCCAGCAGCTTCCTAGTTTTCGTCGTCGCGCATCGATGCTATCAAGAAGGCAATCTAGCGATTTCGATTTCAAACGGGTTTCGCAGGGATGGCAGGCAACCAGCATCGGTCCGGCTTTGTCGTAAGGGTCACAGGTTTTGTTATTGCGTCCGGCTTCGTCGTCTCGGCCGCTTGCCCCGCGAAGGCCCAGCCTGAATGGAGCGTTGCGTCACCGGCCTGCATTTCCGGACCTTTGGTAACGGATACCGGCAAGACACTTTGCATCCGCACGGAGAGCTACAATCGCGACCTCTGCGACGCGATCGACTATTTTGCCCACGCCAATCATCTGCCATCGGATTATCTCGCCAGGCTCATCTGGCGCGAGAGCACATTTCGCCCCGATGCGATCAGCCCGAAGGGCGCGCGAGGCATTGCGCAGTTCATGCCGGGGACAGCACGGTTGCGCGGCGTTCAGGACAGCTACGACCTGCTGGAGGCACTGGGCAAGGCGGCGGCCTATCTGGACGAATTGCGCAACCGTTTCGGCAATCTCGGCTTGGCCGCCGCCGCCTATAATGCCGGCGAAAACGGCCTCGCAAATTTCCTCAATTCCGGCAATCTTCCCTATGAGACACGCAGCTATGTGATTGCCATCACGGCACACACGGTCGAGCAATGGAAGGATGACCCGCCCGATACCGTCGCGCCGGAACTCGACAAAGGCAAGCCTTTCGCGCAGGCCTGCATGGCGCTTGCCGGCAGCCGCCGGCTGAAGCAGGTCGCTTTGGAGCAGGAGCGACCCTGGGCGCCCTGGGGCGCCCAGCTTGCGGAGCACCTCCAACTCGATACCGTCCGGCGGCTTTTCTCCGAAGACATCAGCAAGCTTCCATCTCCATTGAATGAAGAAAAGCCGCTTATCGTGCGCCAGCGCAATGCAGATTTCGGTTTCCGCATCCGATACGCCGCCCGTATCGGCCGGCAGACGCGTGATGAGGCAGATGCCGTTTGCGCTCAAGTCCGCCAAAAGGGCGGCGCTTGTTTCGTCTTCAAGAATTGAGGGTTTCGCCGGGTTCGGAATGCAGCGAAATGCACAATGGGTTTATCGCTCGCTGCTTCTCAATGTGCAAATACTCGTCAATCGGCTAGTCTCATTCCCGGGTCTCGGGCGGGCAACCAAAGGAGCGTGCTATGGCGAAGAAGCGCGAAGTTCCGGGAATTCGTACCTACAGCAATCCCGCGGGCGGCTGGGGTGCCTTGAGGGCGACCGCCAAGGCCGTGCGCGAGCAGATGGATGTCACGGAAGCGCCGCTGCTTCTTCTGCGCACCAACAAGCCTGATGGTTTCGATTGCCCCGGCTGCGCCTGGCCCGACAAGGAACACACATCGACGTTTCAGTTCTGCGAAAACGGCGCAAAGGCCGTCACCTGGGAAGCCACGAACAAGCGCGTGACGCCCGAGTTCTTCGCCAAGCATACCGTGACTGAACTGCTCGAATGGAGCGATTACGAGCTGGAAAATGAAGGGCGGCTCACGCACCCGATGGTCTATGACAGGGTAACCGATACCTATCGGCCGATCGAATGGGACGCGGCGTTTGCCCGCATCGGCGAGATCATGCGCAGCCTGCCAGATCCAAATATGGCGGAGTTCTACACGTCCGGCCGCGCCTCCAACGAAGCCGCTTTTCTGTTCCAGATCTTTGCGCGCGAATACGGGACCAACAATTTCCCCGATTGCTCCAACATGTGCCACGAGGCGACCAGCGTAGGCCTGCCGCAATCGATCGGCATCGGCAAGGGCACGGTATCGCTGGAGGACTTCGACCGTTGCGAGCTGATCATCTCCATGGGCCACAATCCCGGCACCAACCATCCGCGCATGATGGGCACGCTGCATGAATGCTCGCGGCGCGGCGTGCCGATCATCGTCTTCAATCCGCTGAAGGAACGGGCGCTCGAGCGCTTTGCCGATCCGCAGAACCCGATCGAGATGAGCACTTTCGGTTCGACGCGGATTGCCTCTTCCTACTATCAGGTGAAGATCGGCGGCGATGCGGCGGCGCTGAAAGGCATCATGAAGGCAATATTGGAGTTGGCCGAGGCGTCGGAAGACGTTGTCGACCGTGCCTTCATCGCCGAACACGCTAACGGTTTCGATGCCTTCGCCGCTGATCTCAAGCAGACGGCATGGGCCGATATCGAAAGGGCCTCCGGCCTTGCGCGGGCAGAGCTGGAACGGGTCGCAGCCGCTTATGCTAAATCGAATGCCACGATCGTCACCTACGGCATGGGCATCACCCAGCACGCCAAGGGTACTGCGAATGTGCAGCAGATTGCCAATCTGTTGCTGCTGCGCGGCAATTTCGGCAAGCCCGGCGCCGGCATCTGCCCGTTGCGCGGCCATTCCAACGTGCAGGGCAATCGCACGGTCGGGATCAGCGAGAGGCCCAATCCTGCGATGTTTGCCGGCATCGAGCGCGCGTTTGGCTTCAAATCGCCCGAACACCATGGTCACGATGCGGTTGCGGCAATGCAGGCGATGGCGGAGGGGCGGTCGAAGGTGCTGCTCTGCCTCGGCGGCAATTTTTCGATCGCGCTGCCGGACCCGGAACTCTGCGCCGCGGGCATGCGCAAGCTCGATCTCGCCGTTCACATGAATACCAAACTCAATCGCTCGCAACTGCTGATCGGCAGGGAGTCGATCATTCTGCCGGTGCTTGGGCGCACCGAGCAGGATATCCAGTCCTCCGGGCCGCAATCGGTGACGATCGAAGACTCGATGTCGATGGTGCATGCCTCGCGCGGCAAGCTGAAGCCGGCCTCGGACCATCTGCGTTCCGAACCGGCGATCGTTGCCGGTATGGCGCAGGCAACATTGCCCAATAGCAAGGTCGCCTGGATGGACCTGGTAGCCGACTATGATCGCATTCGTGACAAGATCGAAATCGTCTTTCCCGATTTCGCGCGCTACAATGAGCGCATCCGTGTACCGGGTGGTTTCCGCCTGCCTCTTGGTCCAACCGAGCGCATTTGGAAGACGCCTTCCGCCAAAGCGGAATTCCTGCTGTTCCAGGGGCTCAACGAGGATGTCGCAGTGGCAGACGCCGGCCTGCTCAAACTCGCGACGATACGTAGCCACGACCAATACAACACGACGATCTATGGTCTAGACGATCGCTATCGCGGCGTTTTCGGCCGCCGTGACGTATTGTTCATGAATGACCGCGATCTGGCGGCGAAGGGGCTGGAGCATGGCGATCTCGTCGAGATCGAGACAGCGCTGCCTTCGGGCGACAAGCGGCTGCTGAAACTGACAGCGATCTCCTACGACATCGCGTCGGGTTCGGTCGCCGCCTATTATCCGGAGGCAAACTGCCTGATCCCGATCGACTATCAGGACAAGGAAAGCGGCACGCCGTCTTATAAGTCGGTTCCGGTGCGCATCAACAAAGCGGTGTAACCTGTTGTTTCTGAAGCGGTCTGAACTTGAAGCATCCGAACTGGCGAACTTCAGTAACTCTTTCCGATCATCTCCGCTGCCTTGGAGCCGATCGCCATTGCCGGCGCATTGGTATTTCCCGACGGGATGAAGGGAATGATCGAGCAATCGATAACCCGCAGGCCTTCGACGCCGCGCACGCGCAGCTTTCCGTCGACCACCGACATCGGATCGTTGTCCGGTCCCATGCGCAGGCTGCCGGAAGGATGGTAATTCGTCTTGACGGTCTGGCCGGCAAATTTGGTCAGGGCCTCTTCGTCCTGCAGCGCTCGGCCGGGCAGGATTTCGTCCGCGATCTTCGATTTGAACGGTTCCGTCTCCAGCAATTGCCGGGCGACCTTCAGCGAGGCAAGCGTCAGCCGCAGGTCGTCCGGATCGCCGAAGAAGTTGCAGTCGACCAATGGCTGATGCGCCGGGTTGCGCGAGCGTAGTTTGACGCTGCCGCGTGCCTTCGGGCGTAGCAGGCAGGAGGTGAAGGTGACCCCATAGGTGGGCTTGGCCGAGGAAACGTCACGGTCGAGATAGACGATCGGGGCGCAATAGAGCTGGATCGATGGCCGCTCGCTGCCGTCCGGATCGTAGAAGAGACAGGATTCTATGCCCGTCGTGGTGACTGGACCCGAGTTGAAGAGCAGGTATTGCAGCCCGTTGCGAAGCATCGGCCAACCCTTGTCCTCGCCGAAATAGCCGGATTTGGCTTTGGTCGTGGCGATGACCGGGACTTCGTGATGATCCTGCAGATTGGCGCCGACGCCGGGAAGATCGAGCGTAACGGCGATATCATGCTCGCGCAGATGATCGGCCGGGCCGATGCCTGAGAGCATCATCAGTTTGGCGCTGTTGTAGGTGCCCGCCGCGACAAGGATTTCCCGCGCTGCATGGATCGTCTGGCTTTCTCCATTGCGCGTGTAGGTCACACCGGTCGCGCGGCCGTTTTCGATGACGATGCGGTCGACGCGGGCATCCGTGATGATCTCCAGCCTCTTGTCACCTGCTAGCGGATCGAGGAAGGCCTTCTTGGCATCGGAGCGCTCCATCTTGCCGTTCCATTGGCCGTAGGTGTGCTGCATGATGCCGACGCCGTTTTGCCGGACGCCGTTGAAGTCGGGATTGTAGGGATGACCGAGCCCTTGCGCGGCCAGCAGAAAATCCTCCGTCGTGTCCGAGATGTGTCCGGGCTCGGAGACGCGCAGATTGCCGGATATGCCGTGATATCTGTTGTTGAAGCGCGTATTGGCTTCGATCCCTTTGAAGTGCGGCAGCATGTTGGCATAGGACCATTCTATCCCATGGCCGAGATGGGCGGCCCAGCCGTCGTAATCCTCTTTCTGCCCGCGCATGTAGACCATGGCATTGACGGCGCTGCCGCCGCCGAGTGCCTTGGCGACCGGAACGATCGGCCCGCGGCCGCCAAGCTGCGGCTGCGGAACCGTGTGATGCATTTCAAGGAAATCGTCGCGGGCAAGATATTTCATATAGCCCGCGGGAAAGGCCATCAGCTTCGCGGTCCTGCGCGGCCCGCGTTCGATGACGAGCACGGAAAAGCCGAAATCACGCACCAGCCGCATGGCGGCGACGCAAGCTGCCGAACCGCCGCCGGCAATGATGAAATCATAGGTCTTCGCCACCAAAGCTCCCCCCTTGGCCAATATTCATCGTCTTAAATTGATCGGATCGTGCCCTCGTCGACCCTGATCCGCGCGCCTAATCTCTTGCTTGACCCCAGCACCAGTGCCTCCTTGCTCGCCAGCCCCAGCCTCATGCGCCGATCTCCTGAAGACGGCGCGCCTGCCGGGCAAGCAGGCGTTCGACGTCCTTCACGTCGAGCGGCGAAAGCTTGGCGCCGGGCTTGCGCAGGGTGGCGGATTTGATGACGCCGCGTTTGGCGAGGACATATTTGCGGGCGGCGAGGCCAATGCCCTGTTGCTGCTCGTAGCGTGCCAGCGGCAGATAGGCATCGAAGATCTCATGCGCCCGATCGATATTTCCGGCTCCATAGGCCTCTACGACGCCGACCATCATTTCCGGATAGCAGAAGCCGGTCATGGCGCCATCGGCGCCGCGGCCCATTTCCTCAGGCAGAAAGAGGCCGCCATTGCCGCAGAGGATAGAGATACGCCGCGTTTCACCACTGTCGCCGGAGGCACGCAGCGCGGTAATCTTCGACAGGCCTGGCCAATCCTCATGCTTGAGCATGACGCAGTTCGGCACGCCCTTGATGATGCGGTCGATAACCTTGGGCGCGATGGTGACATTGGTCGTCAGCGGATAATCCTGCAGCACGAAGGGTGTATCGCCCAATGCTTCACCGACCGATTGATAGAAGGCATAGACCTGGTCGTCTGTCTTGATCGTCCAGGGCGGCGCGACCATCACGCCCGCCGCGCCTTGGTCCATCACCGCTTCGGCCAGTTCCTGCATCGGCGCAAGCCCCGGCGCGGAGACACCGACGACAACGGGCAGGCGGCCATCGAGGCGCTTCAGCACGCGTTCGACGACGGCGCGCGATTCCTCCGCCGTCAGTTTCGGCGCCTCGCCGAGTTGACCGAGCACCGTCAGCCCGGTCACCCCGACGCTTTCGTAGAAATCCACCATGCTGTCTATGCTGGCGAAATCGAGCGCGCCTTCGTCGGTGAAGGGTGTAACGGCGATCACATAGACGCCCTTGGCGTCTTCGGTCAGTCTGGCCATCCTGCCGCCTCCAAATTCATTCGCCGAAACAGATGCTCCGGCGCCACCGGCAAACATCGTCATAATTTTAGTTGTTCGTCAAATGATTAGGCAGCGTCGCTTTGAGATGATCCTTCAACGGAGCCGGTTCCCCTGTCCGTCGAAATAGCGACGTCTTTCCGGCGGGCAGCGCAGGTAAAGCGTATCGCCGCGCTGAACATCGGGACCTTCGCGATATTCCGCGATCAGGTTTTGACCGTCCTCCGTCTGGCAATAGAGATAGCGCGTGCCGCCGAGATATTCGTCGAAATCGACGGTCACGCGGATCGCATCATTATTGTCGGATACGACAATCAGATGTTCCGGACGCATGCCCAGCATCAGCTTGTCGCCGGCCGCAAGGTTCGCCTGTCCTACGTCCGCCTTGATGGAGCCGCCTGGAACTTTGGCGGAACCATCAGCGACCCATTCGGCTTCGATCATGTTCATGCGCGGGGAACCGATGAAGCCGGCGACGAAAATATTGGCTGGATCTTCATAGACCTCGCGCGGGCTGCCGACCTGCTCGATCTTGCCGTCCCTGAGGACGACGATCTTGTCGGCGAGCGTCATCGCTTCAGTCTGGTCGTGCGTCACATAGATCATCGTGTTGCCGAGCTCGCGGTGCAGCCGGGCGATTTCGATGCGCATGGAGACGCGCAGTTCCGCGTCGAGGTTGGATAGCGGCTCGTCGAACAGGAAGACATCCGGCTTCCGCACGATCGCCCGGCCGATGGCGACGCGCTGCCGCTGGCCACCGGAAAGCTGGCCGGGACGACGGTCCAGCAAATGGTCGATCTTGAGGATCGCCGAAGCGGCCCTGACGCGCGCTTCGATCTCTTCAGCATCGGTCCGGGCCATTTTCAGCCCGAAACCGAGATTTTCACGCACGCTCATATGCGGATAGAGCGCATAGGATTGAAAGACCATGGCGATGCCGCGCTCGGACGGGTCGAGATCGGTGACATCCCGGCCCTTGATGGCGATCTCGCCGTCGGTCACTTCCTCCAGTCCGGCGATCATCCTAAGCAAGGTCGACTTACCGCAGCCGGACGGGCCGACGAAGACGACGAATGCACCTTCCTGCACTTCGAGATCGATACCGTGAATGACCTCCAGCCCGCCGTAACTCTTGCGGACGCCGGTCAAACTCATGCTGTTCTTGCCCATGTCAGGCTCCGTGTTGCGTCTGGCCGGCGCGGACCCAGACCAGCATCTCACCCGGCTCGCGATTATCCCACAAATGATAGGGAACGAAACGGGCGGTGGCGGAGCGGCTCTTCGGCGGCGCCGTTCGATAGAGGTCCGTTCCCCAATCCGACTCATCGCGCTTCACCGGAATATCGAGCGCGACTGCGCCCTCCAGTGCGGCAATTTCCGCCGTCTGCGCCAACGCGGGATCGCCGGTAAGCGAGATGCCGTTGAGATCGCGGCCATTATCGGTCGTCTCGACGCAATAGACCAGCGGCCCACGCATTAGCGCTGCACGGCCGGCGTCCTGGCGCACCCTGGGATTGGCGAACAGGGTACGCGGGATCAACGGAATGTTGAGGTCGACCTTGTCGCCAGCCTGCCACTCCCGCTCGATGCGAGCATAACCGTCGACGGTAATTGTGGAAAGATCGATGGGCGCGCCGTTGATGGCGAGCGTAGCACCATTAGCCCATCCGGGGATGCGGAGCGATAGCGCGAAGCGGGCGCTGCGGTCCGGATTGACGCCAAAACGGATCGCGCCGTTCCAAGGATAATTCGTTTCCTGAGCCAATTCGACCGTCACGCCGCTTGCAAGCGGAACGCGGGCCTTGCTCTCGCCATAGAGATGGACGGCGATTTCGTTATCGGCAGCCGCATACATGTAGGAACCGACGGAAGCCAGCAGGCGGGCAATGTTCGGCGGGCAGCAGGGGCAGTTATGCCAGGTCCAGCGATGATGCTTGCCGGCGCTTTCCAGCGGATTTTCGTAGAAAAATGTCTTTCCGTCGAGCGACAGCCCGGCCATGGCGCCATTATAGAGCGCCTGTTCCATGATGTCGGCATAACGCCGGTTCGGCCCGCGCCCCAGCATGCGGTTCGCCCAGAAGACCAGACCGACCGAGGCGCAGGTTTCGGCATAGGCGCTTTCGTTCGGCAGGTCGTAATAGTCGGTGAAGCCTTCGTTGGAGGCGGCCGGCCCGATGCCGCCGGTGACGTACATCTGCTTGGTGGTCAGATCGTCCCACAGCGTCTCCAGCGCCGAGGTCAGGCTGTCATCATTATATTCCGTGGCGATATCCGCCATGCCTGAATAGAGATACATGGCGCGCACCGCATGGCCGACGACCTTTGTCTGCTTGCGCACTGGCTGATGAGCCTGGTTGTATTCATAGGTCTTCTGCACGAATTTTGCCGGATCGCGGCCGTCGCGCAGCGCCTCCTCGGTGAAGAAATGCGGTTCCTGGCCACGCTCGTCGATGAAATACTTGGCAAGGTCGAGATATTTCTTCTCGCCGGTGACGCGGCCAAGCTTCACTAGCGCCAGCTCGACCTCCTCGTGGCCGCAATAGCCGCGCAATTGCCCCTCGCCATGGCCGAAGACTGTGATCATGTAATCGGCAAAGCGGCTCATGACGTCGAGCAGCTTGCGTTTTCCCGTCGCCTGATAATAGGCGACAGCGGCTTCGATCAGGTGTCCGGCGCAGTAGAGCTCGTGATGGTCGCGCAGGTTGGTCCAGCGACGGCCCGGCTGCACGCGCTGGAACCAGGCGTTCAGGTAACCGTCCTCCTGCTGCAGCTTTTCATACATATCGATGATCGCATCGGCGCGGGCTTCGAGCTCTGGATTGGGGCGGCGATAGAGCGAATAGGCGATGGTCTCGATCGATTTGCCGAGATCGCTATCCCAGAACATCTGTGTCGAGCCCGACCAGGTCTGCAGCGGCAGGATAATGCCAGGGCTCGGCTTGTCGACGTCGATTGCCCTGACCATGCCGGCCTCGACGCAGCGGTCGAGCAGGGTGGCGGCCGTGGAGTTGCAGATCGCGTCCTGCCGGGCACCGAAAAGGCCGTGAAGTTCGACATTCGGAACGGGCAGGGGGCGGAATTGGCGATTTTGCTTGTCTGACATGGCTTTCATCCGTTTCGTTTGAGGTTCATTTCACCGCGCCGGCCATCAGACCGCGCATGTAATAGCGTTGCAGAAGCAGGAAGACGATGACGCAGGGTATGGTCATGACGGCAATGCCGGCCTGGACCGCGCCCCAGTTGACGGCGCCGAGCCGCCCGGTCCGAACCGCGATCATCAGCACCGGCAGCGTGAATTTCTCATTGCTGGAAAGCAGTACCAGCGCTGCCAGGAACTCATTCCAGGCATTGAGGAAGGCAAAGATCGCAACGGTCGCTACACCCGGCAGAACCAGCGGGAAGAGGACGCGAAAAAGGAGTTTCAGATCGCGTGCGCCGTCGATGCGAGCGGCTTCCTCGATCTCCTTGGGCACCGCGTCGAAGGCGTTGCGCATCATGAAGACCGAGAAGGGTAGCTGGAGGGTGACATAGACGAGCGTCAGCCCGAGCAGCGAATTGTTGAGGCCGAGCCTTGCCAAGATGATGAAGAGCGGTGTCAGGATCGACTGGAACGGGATCATCAGCGTAGCGATGATCAGAATGAAGAAGGCGCCCTTGAACGGAAACTGATAGCGCGAAAAGCCGTAGCCGGCGAGCAGGCTGACCATGACCGTCAGGATGACCGTCGCCACCGAAACGAAGAGCGAGTTCAGCGTATGCTGCACGACACCGGCACCGAAACCGTCGAGGGCGCGGTAGGCATCGAAGCTGAAGCCCGATGTCGGCCACGGCGGCAGAGGCGGAAGGCTCGCCTCCGTACCGTGCCGGAACGATGATAACAGCGCGATTGCGAAGGGCGCGAAGAAGAAGATGACGATGATGACGCCGACGCCGTGATAGCTGACAGCACTCCACATTTTCCGCCGGGCGCGACGCTCTTTTGCGGTTCTCACCTTTGTGGTGCTCATGTTCGCGATGCTCATGGGCGATCCTCCCCGACGCGCAGCAGCCAGAGCTGGACGATGCTGATTAAGACGAGAATGACGAGAAGGGCGATCGACAGCGCCGCGCCATAGCCGAGATTGAAGGACACGAAGGACTGGTTGAAGATGTAGTAGACGACTGAGATCATCTGGTTCTGCGGTCCGCCGCTGGTCATGATGTAGAACTGGTCGAAGGCAAGCACCGAGCCGGTGATCGAGATGATCAAGGCAAGCGCGATCGTCCGGCGCATCAGCGGCAGGGTCAGGAATCGGAAGCGCTGCCAACGCCGGGCGCCGTCGATGCGGGCGGCCTCCGTCAGCTCGGAGGGGATCGCCTGAAGTCCGGTGAGCAGGATGATCATCGTGAAGCCGGCGATCTTCCAGACCACCATCACGATGATCGTGGCAAAGGCGGTGTCGAAGTCGGCAAGCAGGTTCGGCCTTCGGTCGATCAGTCCGAGTGCCTGAGCCGCGGGCACGAAAAAGCCGCTATCGACGTTGGCGAGCCAGACCCAAAGCAGCGAGGCCGTCGCCAGCCCGACGACGACGGGCAGGAAGATGATGGTGCGGTAAAAACCAACGAGTCGCCGCTGCTTTTCGACGTAGAACGCCAGTGGGAAGGCGACGGCGAAAATGGCGATGGTGACGATGACGGTATAATAGGCGGTGAAGCGCAATGCCGCCATGAAGCGGACGTCCGACACCATCCTTGTATAATTGCCGAAGCCGATCCAGCGCGGACTACCGAGCAGGGGCCAGTTGTGCAGGCTCATCCAGCCGGTAAAGATCACGGGCAGGACAAAGAAGACCAGGACCAGCGCCATGGCGGGCGCGATGTAGAGAAATCCGTGCCAACCGGCACGTCGACGCCGCTTGCGCTGCCGCAGTGCTGCAATAGCTCCGGGACCAGCCATGGGATGCTCCTGATGTTTTGGTGGGGAAAACCGGGAGGCCAAGCCTCCCGGTCTGTGATGATTTATTACTACTGGGCGTTGTCGATGATCGACTGCATTTCCGATTGTGCATTGGAGAAGGCCGTATCGACGTTGTCTCCAAAGATTGCGGCATTGGTGAAGCCGGCCCAAGGGCCGTTGGCGCTGTTGATCAGGTCATTGAACTGCAGCGTATAGGGCGTCTTGGCGATGGAGATGGCTTTCAGGCCCACCTGCATGCGCGGATCGAGGCCTTGAAGCACCTGGTCGGCGATATCGCCGCGCGTCGGCAGGCTGCCATATTTCGCCATGATCTTCTGACCGTCCATCGAATAGGTGTATTCGAGGAACTTCTTCACCGCATCGAGCTTCTTCGTACCCTTGGTGATGACGAAGTTGTCGCCGCCGGCAAAGGAGGACGGCTTGCCATCGACACCGGGGATCAGCGTCACACCGAAATGAATATCGGGGTATTGCGTGATCAGCGTGCCGATCGAGAAGGCGCCGATGCTCTGCTGGCCGATCTTGCCGTTGCTGATGCTTAGGAAGTTGGCGCCGGTGTCACTCGCGGCACCCGCCGGCACCAGATCCTTCTTGACCATGTTGCGGTAGATATCCACCGCCTTGCGCATCTGCGGCGTGTCGAGCGTCGCCTTCTTGCCGTCTTCCGAGAGAATGTCGGCGCCTGCACCCCAGACGAGCGGCGTGAAGGTGAAGATCATGCAGCCGCCGCAGCCGCCACCGGAGAAATAGAAGCCGTAGGTATCGCCGCCGAGCGCGCGGATCTTTTCGGCATTGCTCGTAATCTCATCCCAGGTCGTCGGCGCCTTGTCCGGATCGAGGCCAGCTTTCTTGTAGAGGTCCTTGTTCCAGGCAAAAATGGAGGTCTCGACCGAGAGCGGCAGGCCGTAGATATGGTCCTGATAGGTGCCGAGCTTCACATGAGACGGAGAGAGCGAGTTGAAATAGGGCAGGCTCTTGGCCCAGTCGGTCAGGTCTTCCAACTGGCCGGCGGCGGCGAAGGCTGGCGTGTAGATCAGGTCCATCGACAAGGCGTCGGGCGCCTGCCCGCCGGCGATCGCGGTTGCGTATTTCTGCACCAGCTCGGAGAAGGGCACCTCGGTCATGGTGACCTTGTCGTCGTGGCTGGCATTATAAGCCTCGACGACCTTCTTGAAGGAATCGCCGATGCCGGAGCGCACCCACATCGTAATGTTTTCGGCGGCTGACGCGCCGGACATCAGGCATAAGGATATGAGGCCGGTCGCGGCCAGAAGTCGCTTCATCATGTTTCTCCTCCCATGGGGCATTTCCATCAGCCCCTCTTCCTCAACTAATGAACGGGGTGTCCCCCACACGACTGCCGCACGACCAATTCGCACGGCAATGTCCTGATCCCTGGTTCGATGGCGCGGCCCTCCGCCAGCGCCAGAACCGTAAGCCCGGCCTCCCGGCCGAGTGCCTTGAGATTCATGTCAACCGTCGTCAGCGGCGGCCGTGTTTGGGCGGCGACGATCTCCCAATTGTCGAAGCCAACCACGGAGACATCCTCCGGCACGCGCACGTCGCGCTCGCGCAGGGCGTCGACTACAGCGCGGGCGATCTGGTCGTTGCCGCAGAAAATGCCGTCCGGTTTCAGTCCAGGCGTATCCCAGATTTTCGCAACGGCCTCGTGGCCCCAGGCTTCCGACCATGTACCGTACATCACCGGCAACGCATCGCCGACGAGGCTTCGATAGGCCCTTGTGCGCTCGCGTACCGAAACGAAGCTCTCGGGGCCGGTGACATGAGCGATCCGGCGGCGGCCGAGACCCATCAGCCATTCGACGGCAAGAGCGGCGCCCTGAAAATCGTCGGCGCAGAAGGTAACACTATCGGGTGTCCCTTCCGTGAAGGCATAGACGACGGGCACGGGCAGGTTGGACAGATCCACCGGTAGCCGGCGGTCGATCCTCTTTCCCGAAGCGATGATGCCGTCGACGCTCTTGTCCAGCATGGCGTCCACATGAACCTTTCCGAGCGCAGGATCGTCTTCGATCGTGCAGAGAAATACCGAGACGCCGTGATCGACGAGCGCCTCGGTAATTCCGGCCATGACAGGGAGAGTGAAACGGCCGTAGGTATCGTTCGTCAAAAGACCGATGGTGAAACTCCGATTGCTAAGCAGACCCTTGGCCAAGGCGTTCGGCCGGAACCCGATCTCAGTCGCGACGCGCTTGACCCGTTCCCGCGTGTCGTCGGCCATCCGCCCGGTATTGTTCAAGGCTTTCGACGCCGTCGAAATGCTGACCCCTGCGGCAGCGGCAACATCGTGAATCGTTACCCGACCGTTTCTGATCCGCTGGTTTTCCAGATGTCCTCTCCCGAACTTATTTGCGATGAGAAAAGCTTTTCCCATCCGAAGAGTCAAGATGAGAAAAGCTTTTCTCAAATTTTTTTGATCATGCCTGCCATGAATGTCTTTGGCTGTAAAGGTGGGATATCTGCGCGACTTCTACGGCCGGTCGAAAGACCAGCGGTTCACCATGTAGGTGCGCGGCGAGGTTCCGAGCATGCGGCGGAACATGGTGGTGAAGGCGGCAACGCTTTCGTAGCCGGCCTCCAGCGCGACGTTGGTCACCGGCTGCCCCTCCGCAAGTTGCGGCAGGCACGCGAAGACGCTCGCCTGCTGACGCCAGGTGATGAAACTGATGCCGGTTTCCTTGCGAAATTGCCTGGTGAAGGTGCGGCGGCTCATTGCGAGCTTCTCGGCCCAGTCGTCCAATCTGGCATTCGGGGTCGGGTTTGCCAGATACTCACGGCAGAGCGCCGCCAGCCGTCGGTCGGATGGGAAGGGGAGGCCGAGCGGGCGTTCTTCCAGCGTCGAAATCTCCTCGATGAGGAGGGAAAGGACAAGTTCAGCCTTGCGATTTCCGACCGGCGCTTCCCGCAGCCGGATGGCTTCGAGCAGCAGACTGCGCGCGAGATCCGTCACTTCGACGACGCGGGGCGCCTCGTCCGGCGGGGTCGGGTCGCGCGGCATCACATAGACCGATTTCAGGCTGACATCGCTCAGCATCTCGACGGAGTGCTCCAGCCCAACGGGAATGAGCAAGGCATGGCCGGGCGGCACCATCCATCGGCCGCGGGTCGTCAGGATCAGCACGACACCGGCGAAAACACAGAGCAATTGTGTGCGGCGATGATGATGCCAGGGAACAGTGTAACCCTGCGGCGGCTCCGAGCTGTGGACGAGCACGCCGGCATTCGATCCCTCCATCCAGAGCATATTTTGCTCGTGATCTCGGTCGAGTGTCGCCAGCAGCTTTTGAGAGAGCTTTTCCATTTTGGCCCGATCGCGAAAGAACTGGACCAAAACACGAAAGAAGGTCACCTGCAAGCCGTGTAAAAGCTGATCAAACGGCATGGCTGAAAGAATCGGCCGGCGCAGGAAGGAATCCTCAATGGTTGCGGCATTTTCGGGCGCGCAGGCCCGATTTGAGAAGACGACAATTTCAATCGTCGTGGCGGTCAGTGTCTGCCATCTTTTGAACGACATCATGCAATCGCTGCTGACGTCGCTCTACCCGATGTTCCGGGAGAACTACGCCCTCGATTTCGTTCAGATCGGTCTGCTGACGATGACGTTTCAGATTACGGCGTCGCTGCTGCAGCCGGTCGTCGGTATTGTCACAGACAAATGGCCCATGCCTTATTCCCTGCCGGTCGGTATGGTCAGCACGTTTTCAGGGCTGGTGCTGCTCGGTTATGCCGGCAGCTTCCCCATGCTGATGGTCGCGGCGAGCCTCATCGGTTTTGGGTCCGCGGTGTTCCATCCGGAAGCCTCGCGCGTCGCGCGGCTGGCTTCCGGCGGGCGCCATGGCCTGGCGCAGTCGCTCTTCCAGCTCGGCGGCAATGCCGGCTCGGCCATCGGCCCGTTGATCGCCGCCTTCTTCGTGCTCCAGCACGGCCAATCGAGCGTCGCCTGGCTCGCGGTTCTGGCGGTCATCGGCTTCATCGTCCTGAGCTGGGTCGGCACCTGGTATGTCAGCCATCGCCGCGAGCATGCCGCGCGTCCGGCTCCCAGCCGCGCCTTGCCGATAGCACGCAACAAGGCAGTCTGGGCGCTTGCGATCCTCATCCTGCTGACGGCAACGAAGAACGTGTATATGGCGAGCATATCGAGCTATTTCACCTTCTACGTCATCGACAAGTTCCATCTCGACGTTCGCGACGCGCAATTGATGCTGTTCCTTTTTCTCGGTTCAGTCGCGGTCGGAACGATCATGGGCGGTCCGGTCGGAGACCGTCTCGGAGCGCGCTTCGTGATTTGGTTCTCGATCTTGGGCGTTATCCCCTTCGCGCTGATGATGCCCTATGCGAACCTGTTCTGGACCTGCGTCCTGACGGTGGTGATCGGGCTGGTGTTTGCTTCGGCCTTCCCGGCTATCGTCGTCTTCGCGCAGGAATTGATCCCCGGCCGCGTCGGGCTGATTGGCGGCATATTCTTCGGCTTCGCTTTCGGGGCAGGGGGGCTTGGCGCGGCGTTTCTCGGCGATTTTGCCGATACGCACGGGATTTCCTTCGTCTATACGATCTGCTCGTATCTGCCGCTGCTCGGTCTGTTCACAATCTTTTTGCCACGTATACCGAGACATTGAGCAATAGCGGCGGGGTTTATTGCCCCGCCGCGCATCTCGCCGTCTGGCGCGGGTGAGGAGACAAGCCCGAAAAATTGCTTCCATTTTGAGACTGGTCATCGGTCTGCTCTTCGCCATAATCTATGCCTGCTTCACGCAGGAGGAGGAGACCGTCGAGTGAGCACAGGCACCAAAGTCCCGGCCGAGGAAGGTTTCTCCGGTGGCCGTTCCCATCTGCTTTTGCCGATCACATCAGCCTGATCCCGCCTTCAGCATCCTTCCTGCTTTGCAATGCCTCATTCGCGACGCCATGACCGCCCGTGCGGTCCCGGCCTGACATCAACCAAGTAGGACATGCCATGCAGCTCACCATCGCCCAGCGCCTAGACCGCCTCAAGGTACGCACCGCAGAGCTCAGCCATTGGCGCGAACGCGCTGTACTTGCGATCGACAACTGGACGTTCGAGGGCGAGGATATCGCCATCGGTCAGGCCTGGCCTCATCGCAAGGGCGTGGTGCATTTCGCCTCGCAAGCAAACGTACCCGCCGACTGGCCCCTGGAGGAAATCCGCCTCCAGCTCGATCTCGGCGGCGAGAGCCTGATTACGCTCGCTTATGAAGGCGGCGGGGGCGAGAGCTTCGGGCTCGATCCCTATCATCAGGAATTCGCGCTGAAGGATCGCAGTCTCTCGATCACGACGGACAGCGTTGCCCGTTTCCCATTCGGCGAACCGAACCGCCAGCCGAAGTTAAACCGGGCGCGGCTCGCCTGGCTGGACATTCCCGTGCACCGGCTGAACCTTTTGTTGCGGCAGATAGTAGAGGCTATCGAGGCGCTTGATGATCACGACGTCGTGCCGCATCTGCTTGATGCCGCCGAGACGGCGCTGCGCAGCCTCGACTGGCCTTCCGCGACGGCTTCCTATGTTTCCCGCACGGCGAACGCCGAATGGCAACAAAAGATTTGGGAATTGCCCGAGCTGGTCGAAAGCCCGCAGGGTCTCTCCGAGGCCGAGCGCGCCTCTGTCGTTGCAGCCTATGACGGCCTGCTTGCCCGCCTGAAGACGCTGCAGGAGCGTTATCCGCAAAACGGCCAATTGCTGCTGACCGGCCATGCCCATATCGATCTTGCGTGGCTGTGGCCCTATGACGAGACGCGCCGCAAGATGCGCCGGACCTTCCACACGGCGCTGTCCTTGATGGATCGCTCGCCCGATTTCCGCTTCAACCAGTCGACGGCGCATTATTATGCGCAGATGGAGGCTGACGACCCGCAATTGCTTGCGCGCATCAAGGAAAAAGTGGCCGATGGCTCCTGGGAAGTGATTGGCGGCATGTGGGTCGAGCCGGACACGAACATGCCGACGGGCGAAAGCCTGGTGCGGCAGATTCTTTATGGCCAGCGCTATTTCGAAAAAACTTTCGGTGCGCGTCACACGGTCTGTTGGCTTCCGGATTGCTTCGGCTTTTCCGGTGCCTTGCCGCAGTTGCTGCGCCAGGGCGGCATCGAGAGTTTCTTCACCATCAAGGTCAATTGGAGCGAGACCAACCGGTTTCCCTACGATCTCTTCTGGTGGGAAGGTCTGGATGGCAGCCGGGTGCTGGCGCATACTTTCGACAATCCGATGCAGGGTTATAACGGCTTTGTCCAGCCGGATTGCTTCGTGCCGACCTGGAAGAACTTCCGGGCGAAAACCCTGCATGATAGTTCGCTTCTTGCAGTCGGCTATGGCGATGGCGGCGGCGGCGTGACGCCGGAGATGGTCGAGCGCGAAGTGCAGTTGCGCAGTTTCCCCGCCATCCCGAAGGCCCGTTGGGGCAAGGTCGCCGATTTCTTCACGAGTGCCCATCGCACGGCGAAGGAAAAGCATGTTCCGACGTGGTCCGGGGAAATCTATCTCGAACTGCATCGCGCGACGCTGACCAGCCAGAGTGGTGTCAAGCGGCTGCATCGCAGGGCGGAGCGGGCGTTGATAACAGCCGAAACCCTGGCATCGATCGCCCATATGATCGGTGGCGCCGCGCCGCAGAGCCTGGAGGCTGACTGGCGTGTCACGTTGAAAAACGAGTTCCACGATATCCTGCCCGGATCGAGCATTCGCGAGGTCTATCAGGATGCCGAGCGCGAGCTTTCCACCGTCATCGATCATGCCAAGATGGCTCAAAACGACGCTGTGGACGCCATTGTTTCGGCCCTGCCGAAGGGCGGTGTTGCGGATGCTCTCGTCGTCGTCAATCCGTCGCTGGATGCCCGGCCGCTGCGCGCGCTCCTCGCCGACGGCACGGTCCTTTCCACCGGCGACATAGTCTCGCCGCTTTCCATCCATGTATTCGACCGCGCCGCATTGAAACCAGCCGGTGGTTTGCACGCCGAAGCGAACCGGCTGGAGAATGAGCATCTCGCCGTGACCATCGGCGCGGATGGAGCCGTGCAGAGCCTTGTGCACAAAGCGACCGGCCGCGAGGCGCTAGCGGAACCCGCCAATCAGCTTTGGGTCTATCCGCTCGACAAGCCGCGCAATTGGGATGCCTGGGACATCGATGCAGACTATCCGGAAAAGGGCGTTTGTCTCGACAAGCCGGAAAGCATCGAACTCGTCGAAAACAGTCCATATCGAGCCGCGATCAAGGTCGTCCATCGCTATCGCGACTCCAGCATCGTGCAACATTATGTGCTGACGGCCAACGCCAAGCGGCTGGATATCGAAACTGAAATCGACTGGCATGATCGCCGCACCTTGCTGCGCTCGCTGAGCCCGGTTGCGACGCGGGCGCGCACCGCCACGTTCGAATGCGCCTATGGCGTCGTCAGCCGCCCGACGCATACCAATACGAGCTGGGATGCTGCGATGTTCGAGGCGGTCGCCCATCGCTTTATCGATCTCAGCGAACCGGATTTTGGTGTCGCTTTGCTCAATGACGCGAAATACGGCCATAGTGCCCGCGGCAACGTGCTCGGCATGAGCCTGGTGCGTGGGCCGATCTATCCCGATCCGATGGCGGACGAGGGTGTGCAGCGCTTCACCTACGCATTGCTGCCGCACACCGGCGAATGGCATTCTGGTCGTGTGCGGGAGGAGGCCGACGACCTCAATCAGCCGCTGATCGTCGCGACGGCAGCTGGTCTCGCGGAGACGACGCTCGCTCCGATTGCCGTGACGGGCACGCCGGTCGCGCTTTCCGCCATCAAGCCGGCCGAAGATGGCGACGGGCTTGTGCTGCGCGTCTACGAACCGGCCGGCCGACGCGGCGGACTTGCCGTCATCCCGGCAAACGGCTGGACAATCAGCGAAGCCGTCAATCTGATGGAGGAGCCGGCCCAACGCGATGCGGGTCCCGATATCCTGCCCTTCGAGGTCAGAAGCTGGAAGATGATACGGGCGTGACGGCTGCGCCGACCTGGATGGTCGAATGAAGAGCAGCCGGCGCTCCACGAACAGAGCTCGGAGCAACAAATGAGTACGAAAACTCTGCGTTTGCACATCCCCCAATGGCAAGGGGGAAATTTGGAAGCCTATCATTTCGGGGCACAGTTGCTGGCGTGGCTTGCCCCGGCGGCCGCAGGGCCGGTCGCGACGGTCGAAGTGCCGGAGCCCGATGGTTCCGAACTTCCTCTCGAAGACGGCATCGTCGCGCGGAGTGCATTGCTTCGGCAACTGGATTCGACAGACCAGATCCTCAGGAAGGAAATGCCCGACAGGATTGTCGTTCTGGGTGGCGACTGCCTTGTCGATCTCGCCCCGTTCGCATACCTCAATGAGCGGTATGAGGGCGATTTGGCCGTGCTTTGGGTCGATGCTCATCCCGATGTGATGACGCCAAAGCATTTCGTGCATGCGCACGCGATGGTTCTGGGCAATTTGATGGGAGAGGGCGATCCGGATTTCACGAATAGGGTGGCCCGGCCGGTCAAGCCTGAGAAGGTGATGTATGCAGGGCTCTACGATATGTCGCCTGAGGAATGGGAGATCGTTGAAAGGCTGGGGCTCAGCATGGCGACGCCGTCCCAATTGATCGACACCAGCCAACCGGTGATCGAATGGCTTCGTTCGACGGGCGCCCGGCATGTTGCCATCCATTTTGACCTCGATGTCATCGATCCCGTCCAGTTCCGTTCCCTCAACTTCGCGATGCCGAATGCACCTTCAGACGCGTTCGAGGGAGTTCCACGAGGTAGAATGACCATTGCCCAAGTGGTTCGTCTTTTGAACGACGTAGCCAGAGAGGTGGACGTGGTGGGGCTTGGAATTACCGAACACCTGCCATGGGACGCTATCGCCATCAGAGACATGCTGAGAGCGCTTCCACTGATCGGGGAAGGTCGCGCCTGAGAAGATGGGAATCGAACCGTCAGCGGAGGAATTACACCTTCAGGAACTGTGAGGACTTGTCGAAGCTTAGGCCCGGAAAGATCTTCGAATTGAGGTCGTCGGCGCCGACATCCAACTGCCGGTAAAGCATGGCGGCGGCTATCTCGCGCACGTCTGCGGTGGGCATCAGGTCGCGGTTCTCGAAGAGGTGCTCGTCCTTAATTCCCGGCCATTTTCCGAGTACGCGGCCGCCATTGATGGCGCCGCCCGCCAGCAGGCAGCAACCGCCGGTGCCATGGTCGGTGCCGCCCGAGCCGTTCTGGCGGACCGTGCGGCCGAATTCGGTCATCGCCAGAACCACCGTCGTCTTCCATGCGTCCGGGCCGAGCGTGCGCTTCAATGTCAACACCGCCTGCGTCAGGTCCCCAGCCGCCTTGCGGAATTGGGCTGCCTGCTGCACATGAGTGTCCCAGCCGTTGATGGAGAAGCTGGCGATGCGGTATTCGCGCAGCAGCATCCCGGCGGCAAGCGCTGCGACATCGGCTATCTGTTCGCCATGTTTGGCGCCCGGCGCCTCGCCCATCTTCGCCGATTGGTCGGCGCGCATCGCCTCATCCATCGCCTTGGCGAAAGCGGGATCGTTGGCATAAAGGCGTGTCAGGAACTGCATCTCATCCGCACCCATGCCCAAACCGGAATCCGAGGCCCAGACGTCGACCGTATTGGGGCCTGACAGGATCAATTCGGTCGAGGTGTTGATGTCGATCGCCTTATGCGCGGTCGAGCGCGCGATGCTTCCGAGTGCGCGGTTCAGCCAGCCGGTCTTTTCCTCGGCGACGTGGCCGCCACCCGATTCCAGCATGTCCTGGCCGTCGAAATGGCTACGGGCGTCGCGATAAGGCGTCGAAACGGCATGGACGAAGGCAAGTTCTCGGGCCTTCCATAGCGGCAGTAGGTCCGCCGCCGCCGGATGCAGGCCGAAGAAGCCATCGAGATCAACAAGCCCGTTATCGGGAGCGATGGCGATATCCGGTCGCAAACCGGCGAAAGATGCCTCACCATAGGGCTGCACCAGATCGAGCCCGTCCATGGCGCCGCGCAGCACGATGGTCACGAAGCGGTTGTCTCCGGGCATGGCCGCAAAAGTCACCGGCGTAAAGATCGGCGCGGCCGCCAAGCAGCCGGCGGAAGCGAGGAAACCGCGGCGGGAAAGCGAGAAGGGCTTGTCGTTTGCCATCGGAATATTTCCTCGCTTTAACGACGATTGAATTCGGGCGAAGCAAGCGCGAGCGTCAGGCCCGTCATCTTGTTCGGCGCTTGCGTGACAACCCGGATCGTGTCGTCGCGAGCCGCGTCCGCCAGCGTCTCCTTGAGAAACTGCCTCGGATCATCCTGCTTGCCATAACGACCGATTGCGCGCCGCGCCCAGGAAATCCGTTCGGACAATTCCCCGGCATTGATCCAGGCGTCGAAACCCTCGGGAAAGCCGGCCGGACTGGGTGGCCGCCACACAGGTTGCCCCATGCGCTGCAACGCGTAGACGCCGAGACCGCGCGGCACATAGAAGGTCGCGTCGATCGCGGCCTGCCGGCGTTTTGCCTCCTGCGGATCCGGTGGGTTGGCTGTATTGTCGAGCGGGCCGGAGCTGTTGTCGGGCATAGGCGGATTGTCATCGACCATTGCCTGCCCGGCACCCTCGTCATCGGCAAGCGCATCGACGACTGCGCCCGCGGCCGCATTCCTCGGAAGATCGAGCGCCCGCAGGCCGGCTACGACAAAGTCGAAAGGCTGCCGGGCCTTGGCGGCTTCATTCGTCCAGGCGGCGGGATGATCGAGCATCGCGCCATAGACTGCCATCAGGTCACCATTCGTCTTTCGCCACATCTGGGTTGCGGCGGCGTATCGGAAATGAAGTGGACCGCGAGCTTGCGACTGATATGCGCCGCCGTTTTCGGGTTCAGCGCCAGATCGTCGAGCATCTGCAAGCAATCCCGCTCCGATCGCTGGGTTCGGCCATAGCTGACACCCAACACCCGATGGCTGCCGGGTTCGGCAATGGCCTTGCGGAAATCGACCTCGACCGCCTGCCGGTCGACGGTGATGCCTGTCAGCACCATGGCGGCCGCTCGCACATCGTCCTGCGTATAGCCGCTGCCGGCGCCCAGTGTGTGCAACTCCAGCAATTCGCGGGCGAGGTTTTCGTTCAGTCCCTTGTTGCGTTTGAGGCCGGCGGGAGAATCCGGGCCGAGCGATTGCGCCTGGTCGAGATAGATCAGCATTGCCGGATGTTGGGTAGCGCCGCGCAGCAGATCCGGAAACGTCCCGCCGATATGGGGCCGGATCGCCTCGGCCTCGAACAGGGGAACGATGAGTTTCATCGGTTGGGTTTTGTCGACACTCACCGAGAAATGATTTGTCCAGAAAGCGGCCAGCCGCTCGTAGAAGCCGTTCGGCGAGAAGACGGCCTGGGCGATGCGCGCATCGGCATCGCGCTGGTAGCTCTGCTGAAGTTCTTTGAAGACAGCCTTCTGCTCATCCCGCTTGGCAGCATCATCGATGTCGCTGCTGCGGATGTCGCGGAGACGGTCGGCCACATTGCGGATCGCCTGGCGGCGCGCATCGATGCCGCCCACCGGAAAAAGGCAGTTGCTGTCGGCCACGCGCATCGGGTCGAGCAACGCGTCCCTGTCGGCAGGTGGCGTTTCGCTCGGGCGAAAGCCGTAGCCGAACCGCAGTGCCGCCATGGTCTGAAATGAAAGGCTCATCGCTTGTCACCGCATCACCGATCCGGTGGTAGGCTCGCAGGCAATTGTGTCAGGAAAGTTCGGAAATTGTGGCCTTTTTCCGACATGGACAATTTGTAATTCACCTGCGGGAAACCGCGCCATCTGGCTATCGCTTAAATATCAATAATTTAACGCACACGGATAGATTGGGCACATTCTCCGCAAGCGTCGGATCCGTCGTAATTCCTCCTTAATTTCTCTTCTATCTGGCGAAGCGGAAAAGAGGTGAGCGATGGTCAAATTTATTCATCGGAACATGGCGCTGTTACTGGCAATGGCCATGACTGCGCTCGCCATAGCTATGTACAATACGATCTCCCTGCTGGTGAGACATCACCACACGGTACTGCATGACATCCGTCATGCGGCCTTCGTGCTTGTTGTCTTCGGGATTTTTTACGGAGTCGTGCGCTATATCCAGGCATTGCCGGAAGACGCCGATTAGAATTCCGTTTCGATCCGGTGACCGGCATCGTCGGCGCTGATCCAAGACACCTTTGAAAAAAGCCGGCAACCGCATATTTGCGATCGCCGGCCTCCGTATATTCGCTATCAGGCCGCCTGACGGGCCTTCGAGGGGCGCGTAGCGGCTGCCTTTTCGACCATGGCGGTGACTTCGGCGCGACGGGCGCCGGAGAGCGGCAGTCGCGGCATGCGGACGCGCTCGGAGCCACGGCCCATGATCTGCTCGGCGAGCTTGATCGACTGGACGAGATCATGCTCGGCGTCGAGATGCAGCAGGGGCATGAACCAGCGATAGATGCGGCGAGCCTCTTCCCAGTCGCCGCGCTCGGCAGCGGCAACAAGCTCTACGGATTCCTGCGGGAAGGCGCTGGTGAGGCCGGAAACCCAACCCTTAGCACCAAGCATCAGGCCTTCAAGCGCAACGTCGTCAAGGCCGGCGAAGATGTCGAAGCGATCGCCGAAAGCATTGATGAGGTCGGTAAAGCGGCGCGGATCCGGCGCGCTTTCCTTGACGGCCTTGATATTCGGCACCTCGGCGAGGGCCTGCAATACGTCGGCGCCGATATTGACGCGATAGGCCGGCGGGTTGTTGTAAAGCATGATCGGCAGTGAAGTTGCTTCTGCCACGGTACGGAAATGCGCGATCAGCTCCTCCGGCTTCGGGACATAGACCATGGCGGGCAGGAGCATTAGGCCGTCGGCGCCCAGCCTCTCGGCATCGCGCGCATAGGCGACGGCGCGGCGCGTATCGAATTCGGAAACGCCGGTGACGACCGGAACGCGGCCGTTCACCACTTCGACGGCCGCCTTTAGGATCGTGCGCTTCTCCTCCGGATCCAGCGAATTGTTCTCGCCGCAGGTTCCCATGACGATGAGGCCGTTGACGCCGTCATTGACGAGCGCGTCCTGAACGCGCTGCGTCGCCGCGAGATCCACGGAAAGATCCTCGTTGAATTGTGTCGTTACGGCGGGGAATACGCCCTTCCATCCTGTCGTCATTTTGGCTCCTCGATTGAAAGTACTTGTGTTATATACAAACTGTCGACAAGACTCAAGGATGGTTGTACGCGATATATGGGTCGATTGCCCACTGTTGCTGAAAACCGCCAAAACAAAATAGTAAGACGTTTGTTTCGAAGAAGGACATCGGATGGCGAACGAGCAGGAGAATGTGCGGGTGCGGGGCTCGGGCACGCAGAGCGTCTATGCCGCCCTGCGCAGGGAAATTCTGTCGATGACACTTGAACCGGGAAGCCCGCTTGACGAAGTTCGGCTTTCCGAGCGCTTCAAGATGTCGAGAACACCGATCCGCGAGGCGCTGCTTCGGCTTGCCGCGGAAGGGCTGGTGACGACACTCCCGAACCGCAACACGATCGTTGCGATGATCGACTTCGCCGGCTTGCCCACCTATTTCGAGGCGCTGACGCTGATGTATCGCGTGACGACGCGTGGGGCGGCGGGGCGGAAGGATGCCGATATTATGCAGCGCGTGCGCGCCCGGCAGAAAGAATTCGCCGATGCCGTAGCTGCTCGAGATGCCTTCGGCATGATCGAGGCGAACCGCGAATTTCATGTCGCCATCGCTGAACTTGCCGGCAATTCCTACTACACCACGTTTTTTGCACGGCTGCTGGACGAGGGTCGGCGCATCCTGCGTCTTTACTACTCGACCTTCGACGATCGCCTGCCGCGTCAATATGTGGACGAGCATGAGCAGATGATCGCCGCTATCGAGGCTGGCGATGTCGCCCGCGCCGACCGGCTGGCGATCGATCATGCAGCGCAGATCGTGCGCCAGATTCAGGAATACATCGCCCGCGACCTCGAACGTCCCCTTGCGATTGAGATTTCGTGATGCCTGCAGTCGCAGTCGTGTCCATTCAATAGCCGGCGTCGGCCGCTCGGGAGCCGAGCGCAACAGGAACTGGAAAACAACAAGATGACATGGTCCCATCCCGTCCCCCGCATCACCGATGACGAGAGGAAGCTCCGACTGGCACGACTGAGAGAGGCGCTGGAGGCAGAGGGAATCGCCGGCATGCTGCTCGGGTCGACGGAAAGCCTGCGCTATTTCACCGGTCTCGTCTGGCATCCGAGCGAACGGTTCCTTGGCGCGCTCGTCACACCAGCCGCACTCTATTACATCGTCCCGGGTTTCGAGCGCAGCCGCGTGGAAACGCTGCCTCATCTGCCTGGAGAAATCTTGGTGTGGGAGGAGGAAGAAAACAGTGCCGGGCTCGTGTCACGGCTGCTGGGTCAAGTCGGCTCGCTTGCACTGGACGATGAGCTGCCGCTTTTCTTTTACCACAGGCTCGCTGCGGCCTCTGACGCCGAAAGATTGAAGGATGGCGGTCAGATCATCCGGAGCCTGCGGCGCATCAAATCTCCAGCCGAGATCGCTCTCATTCAATACGCCATGAACCTGACGCTCAATATCCAGAAGCAGGCGCATGCGCTGATGAAACCAGGCGTCAAGGCTTCAGAGGTCGTCGACTTCATCGACCGGCAGCATCGCCAAGCCGGAGCAGACGGCGGCTCGACCTTCTGCATCGTTTCCTTCGGGGCGGCGACCTCCCTGCCGCATGGCGCCGAGGGCGACCAGACCCTTGCGGCAGGCGACGTCGTGCTTGTCGATACCGGCTGTCAGATCGACGGCTATCATTCCGATCTTACCCGGACCTATGTGCTCGAAAACCGCGATCGCGAATTCGAAGCGGCATGGGCGATCGAACGGGAAGCCCAACAAGCGGTCTTCGATGCAGCGAAGCTCGGCGCGCCCTGTTCGAGCCTCGACGATGCCGCGCGCCGGGTGCTTTCAAAACATGCCCTTGGCCCGGATTACCGTCTCCCAGGACTACCCCACCGCGCCGGCCACGGTCTCGGTCTGCAAATCCACGAGGAGCCCTATATCGTGCGCGGCAATGCAACACCGCTTGCCGCTGGCATGTGCTTCTCCAATGAACCCATGATCGTCTTTCCCGACAAATTCGGTATTCGGCTGGAAGATCATATCTATATGACGGCGGAAGGACCGCATTGGTTCACCGATCCCGCCAAGGGGCCGACCGAGCCGTTTTCGTAGTTGACGGACCGCGTTCGGAAAGGCTGACAGAAAACAACGCATCATATTTTCGTGACGGTCCGGTTGGCTTAACGGCGAACCGGATTGCGCCTCTATCACCTCGCTCGCTTGTAACTTTCGATTAGAAGTCCGCGCCTCAGCGGAACCAATCCGCGTTTCCGTAGTTTACCGGGCGGCTCGGAGACCGGAATGGCATCTGCGAAAGCGCCCCCCGGTCATCGATGCAATCAGAAGTGCGGAGAGCGACTTGTTGGGTTTTGAAAAGATTACGCGTGATTTTTCTGGACGAAAGAAAGCAGAAACAGAACTCAGGCGGAGTGAAGAACAGTTTCGCATTCTCGTTCAGGGTGTCGCGGATTACGCCATCTATATGCTCGATCCCCGAGGTTACGTCTCCAGTTGGAACCTCGGTGCGCAGCACATCAAGGGCTACTCGCAGCAAGAAATCCTCGGCCAGCATTTTTCCCAGTTCTATACGGAGGAAGACCGCGCGACGCAGCTTCCGTGGAAGGCGCTCGATATTGCCGCCAAAGAGGGCCGGTTTGAAAACGAAGGTTGGAGAGTCCGGAAGGACGGATCCCGGTTCTGGG
This sequence comes from Rhizobium sp. CB3171, assembly GCF_029714265.1. Classification (NCBI taxonomy): domain Bacteria; kingdom Pseudomonadati; phylum Pseudomonadota; class Alphaproteobacteria; order Hyphomicrobiales; family Rhizobiaceae; genus Rhizobium; species Rhizobium sp. CB3171. Next base: position 1,016,665 of record NZ_CP121653.1, read on the forward strand.
CAAGCGTCGTCATCGATGCGCTTCGCGACGACGATGGAACGCTTCTGGGGTTTGCGAAGGTCACGCGCGACATCACCGAAAAGAGAGAGGCTCAGCGCAAGCTGGAACAGGTGCGTGAAGAATTGTTCCAGGCACAAAAGATGGAAGCGGTCGGCCAGCTAAGCGGGGGAATGGCTCACGATTTCAACAATTTACTGATGGCCGTGCTCGGAAGTCTTGAAATCGTGCGCAAGCGGACTGCTGACAATCCCGATATCACCCCGTTGATCGACAACGCCATCCAAGGTGCGCAGCGCGGTGCGGCGCTGACGCAACGCATGCTCGCCTTCTCTCGGCGTCAGGAGCTCAAGATCGAGCCGCTCGACGTGGTCGAACTGGTTCGCAATATGACCGGCCTGCTACAGCGCACGGTAGATCCGTCGATGACGATCGAAACGCATTTCCCCCTCAGCCTTCCAAGGGTGACCTCCGATCCGAACCAACTTGAGAACGCTCTTTTGAATCTCGTCGTGAATGCGCGCGACGCGATGCCAAAGGGCGGACGGCTCGTCATTGCCGCCGAACTTCGCAGCATTGCCAGGGACGAAGCGGACGGATCGAAAGCGGGGGCCTATGTATGCCTCTCCGTCAGGGACGAGGGAGAGGGGATGGACGAGGCGACGCTTGCCAATGCAACCACACCATTCTTCACGACCAAGGGCGTTGGCAAGGGAACAGGACTTGGCCTGCCCATGATCCAGGGATTGATGGCGCAATCTGGAGGCAAGCTGATCCTGAAATCGCGCAGGGGCGAGGGAACCACGGCCGAGCTATGGCTTCCCGTCACAGCGGAGACCGAGACGAGGAAGGATGAGCCGGCGATTGAAGCAGCGCCCGCGGCCGGAGGCTTGTTCAATATCCTGGCGGTGGACGACGACGTGCTGGTCCTGATGAACACGGCAATCATGCTGGAGGATCTCGGCCATACCGTGCTGCAGGCTCATTCAGCCGAGGAGGCGCTGAAGCTGCTCGAGGATCACAACGATATCCATATCGTCATCACCGATCACGCCATGCCGAGGATGACCGGTTCACAGCTCGCCGCGGCGATCGCCGAGCGGCGGCCGGGTTTGCCGATCATCCTTGCTACCGGATACGCCGAGCTTCCGGCGGGCAGCAACAACGATCTGCTCCGCCTGCCGAAGCCATTCAATCAGGGCCAACTTGCCGCGGTGATCACCAAAGCCGTGACCGAGACTCCAGTTGCCGGCATTGTGACTGCCGGCGAGGCATAGGCATCGCCGACGCAAGATCCGCTCAAGCATGTCCGTAGGTGAGCTTCGGATACCAATCTCTTGCCCGGCCTTCGGGTGTCATGTCGAGGACCGTCCAGAGCGGCATAAGATCGGGCGCGCCGCGTGGATCCTGACCGGGGTCGGCGGTGACCGGACCCATCTCCTCAGCCCAGAAATGCCGGATCGTTCCATCTCTGCGGGTAAAGACATTGACGGCGGCGTTGTCGTTGCCGTTGGCTCCGAGCGCACGGTAATCGCGGCTATATTCGCCGGTCGGGTCGGAATAGAGTGGCAAATTCTGCCAGCGGCGCTCTGTCTTGAAATCAAGCAGTCTCTCGATCGGCGACCGAGCGACGACGGCAATTGCCATTCGCTGTTCGATATCGAGTATTTCGCCCTCCAGCGCCGAAAGAAACGACGTGCACATCGGGCAGGGCCGCGACCGCTCCGGGCCGAACATGTAGCTGTAGATTAGCAGGGTTTCCTTATCATCGAACAAATCCTCGAAATTGACCGGACCGTCGGGGCTGATGAATTGATAGCGCTTCTTCACCATGCCGCCCGGCGGCAGCGCGCGCCGCTGCGCGGCGACACGCTCTATTTGCCGCCGAAGTTCGATTTCTTCTGCCAGCAGAGCATCTCGCGCCTGCCGGTATTCGCTGCTTTCGTTGGGAAATCTGGCACCGTTTTTTTGCGCCAGTTCTGCCGCAGGCGTGTATCCATCTTCGTTGATCATGATGTCCTCCCTTGTGCGATCGATGAGCCGATACTGGTCGTATGGCACCGTCGGAATTCGACCTGACGCGGGAGAAAACCCGGTTGCCGATCGAAAGTTCCAGCATTCAGCAGGGCATCGGGTTAACGGGAATCACTGGGCGGCGGAGCGGACCCCGGGGGTGTCATCCCATTCGACATCCGATATCGGCTCGTCGCTCTCGAGCATCGGCGCGTCCATGACATAGAGATAGCCGTCGAGCATGTCGCAGGCGCGTTCGGTGGCGTCGATCTTGGCCTCCGTTTCGCTGATCGCGGTCGCGATGGCCTTGATGCGGGCGCGCAGCATATGACCGACGACATCCTTGCCGGGGCGTTTTCCCAGACGATCCAAATGAAGGCGGATGCGGTCCGAATGACGCTCCAGCTCGCTTTTGCTGAAGTGTGCCTTGCGGATTTCTTCCAAAAGACTGGCGCGCATATGGGCGACCGGATCGAAGGTTCCGGGTTCGCGCTCGTCCAGAACCATATCTGTAATGAGCTTCTCGATGGCGACCAGGGCCTGCAAATCGACGGCGTCGGTGAGTTCGACGTCATAGCCGGTATCGTCGAACACCTTTCGGCGCACCGGGTCCAGAAGCAGCTCGTAGGCCTTCTGGAGCTGTCCGAAAGCATCGGTGTCGCCGCCGGAATCCGGATGCGCCGACTTCGCCCGCTTGCGATAGGCGGTCTTGATCTGCTCTTCGCCCGCATCGCGTCCGATGCCGAGAATCTCGTATGGATCGGTCACTCCAACTCCTGCTGCCGCTCAGCCCCGTCCAAAGTCCTGAAGCTCTTATGCCGTCGATGATCCCGGCAGAACGCAGCGCCTACCGGAGGACGGTTCGTATCCGTCCCCGCTTCTTCTCTATCATCACCGCGGCAGAGTTTGGACAAAAACTATGATGACGCGACGCAGAAACGTTCTTTCTGTTGAAAGCTGCCGGTCTCTAGAGGAAATTATTTGGACAAAGACTTCAGGACCGGCTCCGCATTATGCGCGTGACCTCTTCCGCCGGAATAGGCTTGCTGAACAAGTATCCCTGGATGGCATTACATCCGGCTTCCGACAGGAAGCGGGCTTGCTCTTTAGTCTCCACGCCTTCGGCGATCACGTCCAGTTCCAGCGATCGTGCAAGCGAGATGATCGCGGATGTGATCGCCATATCGTCGGCATCATCGGGAATATCGGCGATAAAGGACCGGTCGATCTTGAGGCGCGACAACGGGAAACGTTTCAGCGTGCTCAGGCTGGAATAGCCCGTACCGAAATCGTCGATGGCGAGACTGACGCCCAGGGCGTTAAGTTCGTGCATTTTCATGATCGCCCCCTGCACGTCGCGCATCAGAAGGCTTTCAGTGACCTCGATTTCGAGCCATTGCGGATCAAGGCCGCTCTCGGCGAGGGCTGCGGCCACCTGACGGGTCATGCCCTGTTCTTGGAACTGCCGAGCAGACATGTTGACGCCGATCTTCACGGGCGGCAGCCCCTGTTTCTGCCATTCTTTCGCCTGACCGCAGGCCTTACGCAGGACAGCCTCTCCAATCGGTACGATGAGGCCGGACTCCTCGGCGAGCGGAATGAAGTCTCCGGGGAAGACGAGCCCGTCAGTCGGATGGTTCCAGCGCACGAGCGCCTCCACGCCGATAATCTCGCCGGAGGTCATGTCCTTTTGCGGCTGGAAATGCAGGACGAATTCGTCGCGTTCGACCGCGCGTCTCAGCTCCTCCGATCGCCCGAGTTTCTGCCGTGCATTCTCGGCCAGTACCGGATCGAACACCTGGATACTGTTTCGGCCATTCTCCTTGGCGCGATACATCGCCATATCGGCGTTGGCAAACAATTCCTTGGCGGTCCTGCCATGTATGGCAAAGCTGGCCATGCCAATACTGCATGTGAGCTGCAGGTCCATTCCGGCCAAAGTAAGCGGCCGCGCCACGGCCTCGCGAATGCGCGTCAGCCACGGGACGAAGTCTTCGTCGGTCTGCTCGAGTGCCAGAATGAATTCGTCGCCGCCGATGCGCGATATCAGATTGTCTTGACCAATCTCCTCGGAGATCCGGTTCGCCACGATCTTGAGCAGCTTGTCGCCGGCCGCGTGACCGAGGCTGTCGTTCACGAGCTTGAAGTTGTCTATGTCGAGGAAGACGACCGCAACTTTCCTTGACGTTTCGTTGGCACGCCGCAGCATATCGTCGAGCTTTCGGTCGAGCAGCGTACGGTTTGGCAATCCGGTCAGGGCATCGTGCTCAGCAAGGAAGGTGATGCGCTCGGCATCGTAGTGACGGTCGATCGCGATACCGATCGTTTGTGCGACGCCCGTCAGAAACTCCCACAGACTCGCTTCATGGCAGGATACTTGGACGGCGAGCGCGCCGTGCTGTCCGCCGTCACCCGACGAGATTGCAAAGCGACGCCACGATGCCGGGTTGTCGAGGATATCTGCCGGCGAAATCGAAGCCGCGCGTGCCGACGGGGACGCCGCCGCCATATAAAATTCCTGGGCGCCTTCCTTGTGCAGGAGTACAGCGGCGGCAGTGCCGGGGATGACCTCTTCGAGCAGGTTTGCGACGTCACTGAGGAACGGGTCTAAGCGTACTCCCTTGGCGACCGCTTTGAGAAGCTGCGCCTGGGCCTTCATCAGGCTTTCCCCGCGTTTACGGGCCGTGATGTCCCGCGAGGCCCCAACGACGCCGATCACCTTTCCCGTTTTGTCCCTCAGCGGAACGCGCGACATCATCAGCCAGCCGTTGCCTCTCAGACGGCGTTCCTCGAAACCAAGATCGGGTTCACCGGTCTCCATGACGTGTCGCTCGATGGCAGCTATGGTCTCGGCTGCCGCCGAAGGATGGATATCGTAATCCGTCAGCCCAACCATATCCTCCACGCGCTCAAGTCCATTGTTCAAGACGATGGCCCTGTTGGCGAATAGGAAGCGGCCCTCCAGATCCTTTGCATAGATGTAGTCCGGCACATGGTTGATCATGGCCTCGAGCCAGTCGTAACGCTCGGCGAGACTGGGCTCTTGGGACTGCGGAAGCTCCTCCGCCGCGCGCCCGCGGGTAATCGGCTCTTCGGTATCCACCGGTACCGCGTCCACAATCTCTTCTCCGACTGCCGCCTTGCGCATGTTTCCCTCACAATCCACGCCACGCTACAGTGTGAGCAAATCGTTATGTATCAGTGAAAGACCGATTGTGGGAGTGTGACATGTCAGCCTTCTGTGGCGACATCGTAAACTATTGGTTGACAATAGTATTGTCGGTTAAAATTCCCCCTCGGTCGCGATAGCGCCGGCGCGAGCCTGCGCACTTTGCTGCGCTGTGATGTTGGGGAGTTGGGAATTGCGGACGCAATCGCGGGAAATAGATACGCCTCGCCTCCAGTGATGGAGACGAGGCGCGTTTGCCTTTCAGGAGAGATGCTTAGGCAGCCGAGAACGGCACTGCCACGAAGGTCTTGTCGCCGCCGCGTTCGATCAGCAGCAGAACCGACTTGCGGCCTGCTTTGCCGGCTTGTGCAACTGCGTTTTGGGCATCGTGGGCACTGTGGACCGGCTGATCGTTGACCGAGACGATGATGTCGCCCGCTTGGATGCCGGCAGCGGCGGCCGACTTATCGGGATTGACGCTGGCGACGACGGCACCTTCGACACCGTGCGGAAGGTTGAGCTGCTCGCGTAGATCCGGTGTCAGATTGGCGAGGCCGACGCCGATGCTCGGCTGATTGGATGGCTGGACCTTTCCGTCACCGCTGTCATTGGCAGCCTGCTTGCTGTCGTCATTGCCGCCGAGGGTGACGTTCACATCCATGCTCTTGCCATCGCGCCAGACCGTGAGCGAGCGCTTGTCGCCGGGAGCAAGATCGGCAACCAGGCGCGACAGATCCTTGGGCGACTTGACGGTCTCGCTACCGACGGCCGTAACGATATCGCCGGTCTTGATGCCGGCACGTGCAGCCGGCGTTCCGTCATTGACGCTGGCGACCAGAGCGCCCTGCGGCTGCGAAAGGCCGACGGCATCGGCAACATCGGCCGTCACGGGCTGAATGGCGACCCCGAGATAGCCGTGATCGATCGAGCCGTTCTTTTCAAGCTTGGCGACGATCGCCTTGGCTTGATCCGAAGGGATGGCGAAACCGACGCCGACGCTGCCGCCATTCGGCGAATAGATGGCGGTGTTGATGCCGACGACATTGCCGTCGCGGTCGACCAGCGGGCCGCCGGAATTGCCGTGATTGATCGGAGCGTCGATCTGGATGAAATCGTCATAGGGGCCGCTGTGCAGATCGCGGCCACGGGCCGAAACGATGCCAGCGGTGACAGTCGTGCCAATGCCGAAGGGATTGCCGATCGCCAGGATCTGGTCGCCGAGCTTCAATTTATCGGAGTCGCCCCAGGCCACGGTGGCGAGAGGCTTCGGCGCCTTGATCTTCAGGACAGCCAGATCGGATTTTGCGTCAGCGCCAAGGAGCTTGGCCGGTAGTTCGGTGCCGTCATCGAGCGTCACCTTGATATCCGTGGCATTCTGAATGACGTGGTTGTTGGTGACGATGACCCCGTCCGGGCTGATGAGGAAGCCGGAGCCGAGTGCCATGGCGCGCTGCGCCGGACGATGCTGCGGCGCCTCCTGCTGCGGGAAGGGGATGCCCTGGTTCTCGAAGAACTGGCGGAATTGCTCGTCCATCGGGGAGTCGCCGGCATCCGCGCTGGTATCGGTGACCTTCATCGTAGTGGTAACGGTGACGACTGCCGGCTTGTCGGCGTCGACGATCGGCGCGAAAGAGCCGCCAGGCGCGATGATGCCGCCAGGTTCGGCCGTCGCGGCAACGGCAGCGGGGGTGCTGAAGGCGAAGGGCAGGGCCCCTGCGCCGACTATGATGGCCGCTCCGACGATGGCAGCGGCGCGATGCTTGCGAAGTAGATTTGACATGGCAGATGTCCCTTACGAGATCGTTGGCGATATGGCGTCTTGGGTCCATGTCAGGGACCAGGCGTCGAACGGAGTGCCATTTCTATTCTTTCCGGGGAATCTCTATTATCCGAGTTTACTGCGGAGCTTGCAGTAGAAAAAAGAATTGGCGCTGGAGATTTATATGATCCGCCTGATGAATTTTACAAATTAAATATTGATCATGTTTATATTGCAATTTTGTAAGACATTACTGGAATTTAACGTTGTAATGCCCGAATTTCTTCACCTTTATTGTTTAAGCGCCATCCGCCTGCGGCCAGCGCTTCAATGCTTCCGAACCGAGTTCGGTCAGGGCGTAAATGCCGCGATCGACGCGCTCGAACCAACCATAGACATTGTGCTGCAGTATTTTGGCGGCTTCTGGCGCGTTTGCGCGAATGTCTCTAGGACGCTGCTGTCCATTCTGGATCGCCATCGCACAGGCAAGTGCCTGCTGACGGTAGGCGGTCATGATCGGCGCGCGCGTGCTGCCCCCAAGGGCGGGATCGCCCTTGCGCCGCTTATGTTCCTCAACAAGACGTGATCGCCGGCGGATATTCTTGCGCGGCATCGGCGCGACCGGGCTGACGATGATATCAACGGTGTCGTTGTCGGAGACAGCCAGCATGCCGAAACCGAGGCGGCGGCAGAGATCGCGAAAACGGCGGTCGCTCTCTCGTCCCTTGCCCTTCGCCGAGACGCGGGCGGCAATCCACACTTCATCGCTTACTGACGCACGATCAACCGCCTGCAGCACGAGTTCCAAATTGAAGGTTAGCTTCAATTCGCAGATGACGACGACGGGCGGTTCATCCTTGCTCAGACCGACAAGATCGCAACTACCGATTTCGCCCTTTACCGCGTAGCCGGCGGCTTCCAGGAAATTCTTGATCGGAAGATAAAGCGCCGTCTCCAAGTCCTGCCCTCTGCTTATCTGATGGTCATTGCTGTTTTACGTGATTCGCGATGCCAAAAAGTCGATAAAGGCGCGGATGCGTGCGGCAAGATAATCATGGCCGGCATAGACGGCGTGGATCAGCTCGATATCTCCCGCATTGAAATCCTCCAGTACCGGCACCAGTGCGCCGGTTTCGATATCGGGCTGCACATGAAAATATCCGACTCGGGCAAGGCCAAGACCGGCGAGACAGAGGCTGCGCACCGTCGGTCCATTATTGGCCTGCAGATTGCCGTAGACCGGCTTCACGAACTCTGATCCGGTGGCCGGATCGCGAAAGGGCCAGCCTTCGGCGGTCGGGCGGAAGTTGAAGGTCAGGCAATTGTGGTGGTCGAGATCATCCGGCGTCACCGGTAGGCCGTGCCTTGCGACATAAGCCGGTGAAGCAACGATGACGCGTCGTCTTTCCAGCAGCTTGCGAGCTTTCAGCGAACTGTCGCGCAATGGCCCAACACGAATGGCGACATCGGCGCGTTCACCGACGATATCGATGATGCTGTCGCTGAGCGAAATATCCAGTTCTATTTCCGGGTAGAGTGCCAGGAAATCCGGAATGAGTGGCACGATGCAGCGCACGCCAATGGCAACGGAGGCGCTGACGCGCAGAGGTCCGCGCGGGACCGTGGCGCCTCCTGCTGTCACCATGCGCTCCGTCTCCGCTATTTCGGCGAGGATGCGTTGAGCGCGCTCGAGATAGACCTCTCCCTCCGGCGTCAACTGCAGCGAACGCGTGGTGCGCACGAGAAAGCGTGTGCCAAGCCGGTCCTCAAGGCGTGTAACGAGCTTGCTGACGGCAGAAGGTGACAGGCGCAATTTCCGCCCCGCTGCCGAGAAACTGCGAAGCTCGGCCACCTGCACGAAGACGTCCATTTCACCAGCGCGATTATCCATCACTCCACTCAAGCTTTGAATTGAATTCACAAGTGTTGAGTTGATATAGCCAATTATCGATCGAATGTCCTGAGACCATATTCTCATCGAACAAGAACCAGTGCAGCCGGATATTTCCGGATGCCTTTCGATCGGGCCATCTCATGCCATTAGCTCTTTTTGCCTTGACGATCGCGGCCTATGCGATCGGCACCACCGAATTCGTTATCGTCGGTCTGCTGCCGACGGTTGCGGGTGATCTTCACATCACCCTGCCGCTCGCCGGTCTCATCGTCAGCGTCTATGCGCTTGGCGTTACCTTCGGCGCGCCGATCCTGACGGCACTCACCGGTCGTATCGAGCGCAAGCCGCTGCTGCTCGGCGTGATGGCGCTCTTCGTCGCCGGCAACAGCATGGCAGCCCTAAGCCCCGGCTACGAGCCATTGCTTGTCGCCCGCGTGCTTTCTGCCTTCGCCCATGGCGTCTTCTTCTCCGTCGGATCGACCATCGCGGCCGATCTGGTGCCGGAAAACCGCCGTGCCTCGGCAATCGCCATGATGTTCATGGGGCTGACGGTCGCGATCATCACCGGCGTCCCGCTCGGCACGTTCATCGGCCAGACCTTCGGTTGGCGGGCCACCTTTGCCGCCGTCGCAGCCCTTGGCGTCATCGCCTTTGCTGGCATTGCGCTGCTGCTGCCGTCAAACCTGAAGAAGGCGCCGCCGGCCGGGATCGGCGAGCAGGTCCGCGTGCTGGCAAGCGGCCGGCTGCTGATCGTCTTCGCCATGACAGCGCTGGGCTATGGCGGCACCTTCGTCGCCTTCACCTTCCTGGCCTCGATCCTGCAGGAAGTGACCGGCTTTGCGGCCCCCGCCGTCAGCCTGATCTTGGTGCTTTATGGTGTTGCCATTGCCGTCGGCAATGTTGTCGGCGGGCGTCTTGCAAACGGTAATCCGGTCAAGGCGCTGACGGGCCTTTTCATCGCTCAGGCGATCGTGCTCGTGCTGTTCAGTTTCACGGCCGTTTCGCCTTGGCTGGCAATTCCGACGCTGGCCGCTCTCGGCTTCCTGTCGTTTGCCAATGTGCCGGGCCTGCAGCTCTATGTCGTTCAGCTTGCCCGCAAGGTGCGCCCGGCCGCGGTCGATGTCGCCTCGGCGCTAAACATTGCCGCCTTCAACCTCGGCATTGCCGCCGGCGCCTGGATCGGCGGCCTAGTGGTGGAATCCGCACTCGGCCTCGGCTCAACCCCTTGGATCGGAGCGATCCTGGTCACCGCTGCCCTCGTTCTTACCCTCTGGAGCGGCGCGCTTGATCGTCGCTCCGCTTCCGTGGCGCAACCTGTTTCCTGCGCCGCTTGATGGCTCAGTCGTCGCAGCCGTTAAATTTCGTAACAAATAAGAACACAACGCAAAATGCGCGTGAGCATAATGGGTGAGTTGGGTGCGACGGACGAGCCGAAAGGCACGTCTGCTGCCCAGCCAACTCCAAGCGCCTCGGCACAAGAGGCCTGCATATCAAAGCTGAAGGGACCGGTGCCGGGAGCCCACTAAATCGCTCCCCTATTGGAAAGAAACGACAAAGGAAATGCCAATGAGGGTTACCTTCATCGCCTTGGGTGTGACGGCCGCAATTACGATGGGCCTCGTCAGCCCCGCTATTGCTCAGGTTGTCATTCACGAGGATCAGTCGCCGGACGGCTACGACTCTGACCGGGACCAAACGGAGTCCGATTTTCTTCACGCCTGGAACCGGCATCACGATGCAGCCAATAGATGGGGCGAGCGTCGCGACAATTTCGGCCCGGATGACGTCATACGCCTCTTGGAACGGCGCGGTTATCGCGTCAGGAACGTAAAGGATGTCGGGGTGCGTTATCTGGTTGAGGCGACGCGTGGCGACGACAACCTCCTCGTGAGCGTGTCTCGAGGAGGGGAAATCATGGGCGTGGTGCACGATAACCGCTATTGAGAGGCAGGTAAGGCCATTGCATATGACCTCATACCCCCCAGCCGCAAATTCAAAGGGAGCCGCAACAAGCGGCTCCCTTCGCGATTACGCCTCAAAATCCAGTTCGATCTTGGAAACGGCAACCGACGCCGGCAATAGCGGTTTGTGGATACGTTCGCCGAATTGCCGTTTGAAGCCGAAGACGTTGTTGATCAGGCTTTTCGTAAAAAGCCCGGGACCGCTCGAATAGATGCGCCAGCCGCCATCGACAGCGATACCGCCCGCCTTGACGCGATCCCAATCATCAGAGGCGTGATAGCGATCGTGGAATGCGGCGTCGCTGCTGCTGAAATAGGTGTTGCGCTGGCGCAGCGAGGCATGGTCGAGCCGGCCGCTGACCGCGATCGGATTGGCGAGTGCCAACGCGTTCCAGACACCGTCGGCATCGTTGTCCAGCGCCAGCGCCTCGCAATAGCGCAGATGCGCATGCACATACATCAGCCCGATCTCGCGCCCGAAGAAAGACGAGGATTCGGCGCGGCGGAACAATGTCTCCGGTCCGCCGGCATAGGTCGCCGGCTTTTCCATCAGTCTCACACCATCCGGGAAAAGCAGATTGTCACTGATCAGCTTCATATGCGCATGCCGCTGTTCCGGCGTGAAGAGGCCGCCCAGCATCGGCTGCGTCATCGCGATCAGCGAATAATGCAGGCCGGTGCGCGTATCCTGCGGATGCAGCAGCAGTTCGACGCCATCATGGCTCGGATCGAAGACGCCGTAGCCGGCGACGACACCGTCGCGCATCAGGAGGCGGTTGAAATCGTCGCGCATGGCGGCGGCGGTTTCCTTGAGCGTCTGCGCCTCGTCGTCCCGGCTGGCAAGCGTCAGGATCGCAGCGTAGCGCACCAGTTGCTCGTAAAGCAACGAGACGGTCCAACTGCTGACCATCCAATCGCGCAAATGCGGATCGGCCGGCTGCAGGCTGTCATTCCAATCGCCTTCGCCATAGCGGATGAGGCTTGTGCCGGGTACGAAGCGGCTGCGTACGGTGTCGAGCAGCTTATCGACATGCGCGGAAATCGTCGCCGTCTCTTCGGTCCGTTGCATGGTGTCGTCGGCCCGCCACGGCACGGTTTCGGCTAGGAAGGCGAGATCGCCCGTCGTCTCGATATAGTCGCACAGCGCCTTCAGCGGCCAGACGACGATATCACCATGGCTCTCGCCAGCGCGGATGTTGGCATAGGGCTCCAACATGAACCATTGCGGCCAGTCGCCCCGGTCGCGATACTGCTCGGAAAAGACGGTGCTCAGAATCTGCTTTACTTCGGCATCATGTTCATAAGCGAGCAGGAATTCCACTGGTCCCTGGCAGGCGTCGCGCGTTCCCCAAGCCGCGCCGGTATATTGTTCGAGGCCATGCGGCACGCTCAGATGCACGATCGCGTCATGCGCCAGCCAAGGCAGCATCACAGCCTGCGCCGTGACGTCCCGCCCTTCTCCTTCGATGCGCACGCAGCGCGTCACATGGCTCCAGAAGCGTTGCGCGGGAGCAAGCATGTCAGCGCTGCTGACGCCGTCCTTGTAGCGCACGGCAAGACGTTCGCCTGCCGCCGCATCGGTCATCGATCCGGTGACCGCAAAGCTGAAGCCTTGAACCGGATGCGATTTGAGCGCGATGAAGGGGCCGTTGCGAGGCGTGCCGTCGCTGTAGAGAAGCTCATCGCCGCCGATTGCCTCGAAGGCACCCGGCGTCGAGGTGACGAGATGGTAGGCCGCATGCGGATAGCGATCCCAAAGCCAAGACGGCTGGGGCCGGAACGATATCTGCTTGGCAGCAGTGTCGATCTCGATGTTTGCGACGGCTTCGTAGTCACGTTCCCCGAGCACGATATGACCGAAGACCAGGAAGCGGCAGGCCCCGCCGTCGACCGCTACGGTCCACTGCATGGACGGATCATCGCCACAAGCGATTGCCGTCACCGTGATGGTGCGGCCGGCAAGGCGGTAGATCCAACGAACATCGCTCAATCCCATGTCGAAGGCCGCGGGAACGCCAAGCAGGCGCCAGCCTTCGCCGAGGTCCACGAGCACGCGCAGCCCGCTCGCTCGCGTCAGATTGTAGGGGTCGCGGGAGACCGAGAAGAGCTTGTGGAAGGACGTATTGCCGATCGTCAACTGCGCGGCAAAGATGCCCTGCATCCAACAGGTTGCGGCCAGCGTCTGGTCGTCCAACAGCATATTCTGGCCGCTGCGGACGATGGCGCCATGACGGCGTGCAACAACGCGCTCTTTCTCACGCAGTACGATGTGGCGATTAAGCGAGCCATCCGGCACGAAGAAGGAATAGAGCTGGCCGTCAATGCGCTCTTCCAGCATCCGCTTGGGATAGAGCCGCTCGATCGTCGCTTCGTCCAAAGGCTCGGTCACGAATAGCGGCGCGTCCTGCACCAGGCTGCGAGCCGGGGCATCGCCGGCAATATCGCTCGTCGCGAGTTCGTTCAGCGCCTGCGGTAGGGCGTCAAGCCTTGCAAGATCGGCATCGCTGGAGGCTGCGGGGTGATCGGCGGCGAACAAGCCGAAGAAGGTTGCGGTTGCGATCGTCTTTGGTGCGAGCGCGAGAGGTTTCGATTGGATCGCCGGACACGCGACTTCGTGCTGCCGGCGCGTGCTCGGCAGGCTTTCACCAAAGCGCGGCACCATCTGTGCATCGCCGCCTGGGGCCGGCACCGCCAACTGGATCGCATCCGTGGCATAGGCCGCCGCCCCATCGAGGCAGCCCTGCGCCAGCCAAGGATTGCGCCCGCCGCCTTGCTTCAGATTTTGCCGGTTCATCACCACCGGCCCAAAGGCGGAATGCTCGGCAATATGATGGTCGATATACTGCGAAGCATAGGCCTCGCTGTTCATCAGGAAACCGCGATCGCCGAGGCCGACATCCTGGATCAGCACGAGATCGGCTGAAAGCGCCGCACCGGTCGTATTTTCAAGCGAAACCCGCCAGAACCAGGCGCTATCGCCGGGATGGAGCTGCAGCCGGACCGTATGCTTGACACCGGACGTCTCGCCGCTCCAGCAAAAGCCCGCCTCATCATGGCCGAAGCGCACCGCGGCCTTCGGGCCGACAATTTCGGCGACTTCAGGCTGCGAGCCGCCGATGCGCAGATAGAGGCGCCCGATACCGCCGTAAACAGGCGATCCCAGCACCTGATTGATCATGACGCTACCCTGCTGGTCGGCGAAATCGATGGCAAACAGCGTGCCGTTCGGCAGCGCCGATACCGACAGGCCGGCACTATTGGCAAGCGTGGAAAGACCGAGTTCTTCGCGCCGTGGCGTCTGAAAGCTACGATTGGATTCCAAGGACATAACCGGTGCCTCGCTGATTCATGGGTTGGGTACCCGCACTAGATCACAAGCCGCCGCACGATCATAGAAGGCAATTTATCGTTTCCGAGCGCAATGTTTCGCCAGGGTCGTTTCGGCCTGTGCCTGGCCACAGCGATCTTAACAAACGCCGGACTCCAGCAGCTTCAGCGTTGCCGCGTGACAGTCGATCGAAGCTTTCACGCCGTAGGGGAGGGTCAGCATCGGCTGGGTGTGGCCGAAATCGAGGCCGGACAAGACGGGAAGGTCGGGGAGGCCAGCTTCGGCTAACGCCTTAACAACAGTGGTTTCGAGCTCCGCTCGATAGGACTCATTGCCCGCCGGATCGGGTCTGGCAACCAGCACGCCGTTCAGCCGCTGCAATATGCCTTGAGCTGCGAAGTTACGCAGCCAATACTCTATGAGTTTGGGCGATGGCGCCTCTTCGGATGTTTCATAGAAAAGGATGGCCCCATTCCATATATCGAGGGAGGGCCACCATGCCGTTGCCTTCGCCATCTCCAATACTTCAGCGCAACCGCCCAACAAGTGTCCGGACGCACTTCCATGTCCTTGCAATATCCGTGGTAGGTCGGCAGGTTGTAGGAAGCGGGGTTTTCGCTGCTGGGCAGGATCGCCCCAGTCGGTCTGCTCGGCGGTCCAACCCTCGGTGTTCGGCGGGACCAGTCCTATTGGTTCTATCTCGAATAAGGCCTTGCGGACGCCGTCGATGGTGAAGCGATGCATACCGCCATTTTCGGCGAAGCCGGACATGATGCTCGGCCCATAGAAAGAGGCGAGACCCGCAGCGTGGCAGGCAAGATGCAGGCTGGTGGTATCGGAATATCCAAGAAACACTTTCGGATTTTGACGGATGATATCGAGGTTCAGATGTTGAATGAGCCGTATCGAGTCATTACCGCCGATCGTGGCGACGATGCCGGCGATCGATGGGTCAGCAAAGGCATCCATCAGGTCCTGTGCTCGTGCAGCCGGGTTTCTGGCAAGCCAATCAGCCGGCGCCAACGTATGTGGCATCTCAACGACGGTGATATTGAATATCTCTTCGAACTGGCGCTTGCCGGTGAGATAGCGATCCGGCACTGTGCCAGGCCCGCCCCAGGAGGGCGAGACAGCGGCGATCCGGTCACCGGCCTTAATGCGGCGAGGCTTGACGAGCGTTCGACTGGCTGATTCCTGAATCAATTCTCACCCTTATTCTGCCTCACCGGGGGTGCGCTGTGCCTGCAACCTGATTGGCTGTACGCACGATAGCGGAAAGATCGGCGTCCTCCCACGCATCTTTCGACAGCCCCTTGATGCGGAAGGTTTTGCTCTCGCCCGGCATCAGATTGACCAGCATGTCATCGACCTCGGCATTCGGGCTGATGCGGTCGGCAAACAGGCAGAGATCGCGCAGGAAGGATTGCGCCGTGACCGTGACGGCGACGCCGTCGGCGATCGGCTCGGCCTCAAGGTCGAAACGAGGCTGCGGATATTGCAGCTTCATATCTTTCTCGAAGAACCACCAGGCTTCGGCATCGCCGAGGCGGGCGCGCAGGAATTCGCGCTCAGGGTTGCCCGACGTCGCCACATCCTTGGGGATGGAGATCTCGGCATTTTCGAAGCGGTCGCAAAGGATACGCCAGACGGAGTGGCGAGCGAGCAGCGTGCCGCTGAAATCGAAGCGTTCGATGGTGAAGGGCACGCGCCAGAACAGTGTCGCATCGTTAACGGCGATGGCGGCAAGACCGTCGCCGCGCGGCTGGATCGTCAGGAGGTGCGGCGCATAGCTGTTGCGTAGGGCGTACCAGAGCGGCTTCTTCCGGCCTGCGCCATCGACCGCTGCCCAGGAGGTCACCGGCCAGCAATCGTTGAGCTGCCAGACGATCGCGCCCATGCAGGTGGGGCGATGCGAACGCATATGGTCGACCCCGACGCTGATGGCGCGCGCCTGATTCAGTTGCGTGACGAAAAGCCAGTCGTCGAAATTCTCCGGAGCGGGAAACCAGCCTTCCAATCCCTTGATCAGTTTGTCATTGCCGCCGGTTGCCTTCTGGCGATGCAGGACACCGGGGGAGGCGGGCGCTCGACTTTTCTCTCGCACGGATTCGGTAAGCGTAGCGTAGGTCGAGGGCGCCTGCCAGCCGAATTCGGAACAGAAACGCGGAATATAGGTGCGGTAGGTCTCGTATCCGACCTCGTTCCAGACGTCCCAGATGTGCTTGCAGCCATGCTCGTCGGCATTCGGCGCAATATCCATCGAGCCGGAATAGGGGCTTCCAGGCCAGTAGGCTCGGGTCGGGTCGATCTCGGCGACCAGTTTCGGCAACAGGTCAAGATAGTAGCCGGCGCCCCAGGGACGATTGGCGAGCACATCCTGCCAGCCCCAGTCGAAATACCCCCAGATGTTTTCGTTGTTGCCATTCCAGAGCACCAGCGAGGGGTGTGGCATCAGCCGGGTGATCGCCTCACGCGCTTCCGCTTCGATCTCGCCATAGACCGGCTCCTCCTCCGGATAGGCGGCGCAGGCGAAGAGGAAATCCTGCCAGACCATGATGCCGGCGGCGTCGCACTCTTCATAGAAGATATCGGTCTCGTAAATGCCGCCGCCCCAGACGCGGAGGATGTTCATATTGGCATCGCGTGCCTGGGCGATCCGCTCGCGATAGCGTTCCCGCGTCACGCGCGGCAGGAAGCAATCCTCCGGAATCCAATTAGCGCCACGGGCGAAGACCGGCACGTCGTTGACGACGAGGGTAAAGGCAGAACCGATCTCATCGGGCGCGGTGTCGAGGCGCACGGAGCGAAAGCCAACGCGGCGCTGCCAGCGATCCAGCATCGCTCCGTCTGAGCCCAGAAGCTGGAGGTCGAGGTCGTAGAGCGGCTGGCCGCCGAGCCCATGCGGCCACCAGATTTCCGGATTATCGATGCGGCATTCCGCCAGAGCATGCGTCTCGCCCTGCGCAATTCGGACTTCGGTTCGTTTGCCGCCGATCGACATCACCAGAGCCGCGCTGTCCGTGCCTTCGTCCGCCCATTCGACCTCGATACGCAGGCGCGCCATACCGTCACCGCCCTGCAAGGTAATTTCCGGGCGGACAATGGCGAGACGCGCCTTCGACCAGCTTTCAATGGCGACTGGCTTCCATATGCCTGCTGTGACGACGCTCGGACCCCAGTCCCAGCCGAAATTGCAGGCCATCTTGCGGATGAGGTTACCGGGTCCGGGATAGTTGGCCGGGATATCGGCGGCCGAACCGAGCGCTCTGCGGACCGCTTCGCCATGGGCATAGGCGGAATCGAAATCGACGATCAACTCGTTCCGGCCCTCCTTGAGCTGCCCGCGAATGTCGAAACGATAGCTGCGATGCATATTGCAGGTTTCCCCGAGCAATATGCCGTTCAGTTCCACGCGTGCCGCCGTATCAAGCCCGAGGCAGGACAGATCGACCCGATCCGCCTCTTCGTCATCCCAGTCGAAAGCCATCCGGTAACGCCAGGCCGAGCGGCCGATCCAGTCCTGGGAGATCTCGTTGACATCCAGATATGGGTCGGTGATGAGCCGGGCCGACAGCAGATCAAGATGCACATTGCCAGGCACGGCAGCCGGGATCGTCGCCGGGAGCGACGGGGCGGTCGAAGGTGCGCCTACGCGAGAAAGGGTCCAGCCGGTGTCGAGTGGCAGTTTCTTCATGATTATCTGTCCGTCAGGAAATGGATTGTGTCAAATCTGTCGCGGTTCTTGGGGAGGCTGGATGAACTGCAACCCGGCGTGAAGATGACGGTTCATATGATAGGCATAGGCGATTCGGTCACGCTGTTGGAGCGCGACGATGATGTCGCAATGTTCGTTATAGGCACTTTCGACGGCGACCCGGGAGCGCTTGCCGGCTTCCATCAGCCGCTGCAACAGTGGCTGTAGAATGCCATAGACCTGTGACAGTGTGCGATTGTTGGCAAGGCCGACGAGTTCGGCATGGAACTTGAAGTCGAATTCCGCAGCCTTCGACAGTTCCGGCGCCAGCTTCATGGCGTCGTTGATTGCCTTCAGCCGCGCAATGCTGGTGTCGTCGATATTCTGGAAAAGAAGATCGGAGAGATTGACCTCGATCAGCCGGCGAAAACCCTGAATGTCCAGGAAGCTTTCGGCCGATATGTCGATCGCGAAGGAGAACAATTCCATCAACGCCTGCTGGCGGCGGTCGGTGATGACGGCGCCGACCTTTTGCCTGCTTTCGACGATGCCATAGGCCTTCAGGATGCGGATTGCTTCGCGCACTGTATTGCGGCTGCTGTTGAACATCGCCGCCAGCTCGATCTCCGAGGGCAGGGCGTCGCCAAGCCCGAGATTGCGCTCGCGCATCAGCCGCCGGATCTCGTCGACCACCTGGTCCACCGCCGATCCCTTCCCTTCGATCTCAGCGGTTTCCATCGCCATGCATTCCTCCAACTATCAAACAGATATTGTTGGTCAATAAGGGATGTCAAGCAGACACGGCGATGGACTTTCGCCGATGTAGCGATATGTTGACCAACAAATCAGGGAGGCATCGCATGGAGAGCTGTTGGCGCTGGTTCGGGCCGAAGGATCTCGTTCCACTCATTCACGCACGTCAAGCCGGCGCAACGGGCATTGTCACGGCACTGCACGAGATCTCCCATTCCCGCACTTGGACACCGGAGGAGATCGGGGCTCGCAAGGCCCTGGTGGAAGCAGCCGGCATGCGCTGGAGCGTCTGCGAATCGATCCCGGTCCCAAGCGCTATCAAGCTTGGCGGCGCCGGCGCTGCCCAGGCGATCGGCGTCTGGAAGGACACGCTGGTCAATCTCGCCCGATCCGGCATCAAGACGATCTGCTACAACTTCATGCCGGTGGTCGATTGGACGCGCACGAACCTGCGCTTCGAGATGCCGACGAGGGCGCTTGCCCTTCGTTTCGACATGGTGGAATTCGTTGCCTATGATGTCTTCGTTCTGCGCCGGAAAGGTGCCCAAGCAAACTATGCGCCGGAGCTTTTGCAGCGTGCCGAGGAGCGGCTGAAGGGGCTCTCGGAAGAGGCGGTTCGTCGACTGGAGAGCAATATCATCGCCGGTCTTCCGGGCGGCGAGGATAGCTACGGGCGTGAGGCGATCCGTACCGCCATCGAATCCTTTGACGGGCTGACGACGGAGGACCTGCAGACGAACCTCGACAATTTTCTGCACGAGGTCGTACCGGTCGCCGCCGAAGTTGGAGCACGGCTCGCCATCCATCCCGACGATCCTCCGATTTCGCTCTTTGGCTTGCCGCGAGTGGTTTCGACGGCGGAGAATCTGCGTCGCATCACTGGCTGCGTCGATCATCCCGCCAACGGCCTGACACTTTGCGTCGGCTCCCTTGGTTCGCGCGCCGACAATGACGTGCTTGCCATCGCCCGCGAATTTGCGTCGCGCATCAATTTTGCCCATTTGCGCGATGTGGCGATCGAGCCGGATGGTTCCTTTGTCGAAGCCGCGCATCTGGAAGGGCGCGGTGACATGTACGCGATCCTGCGCGTACTTCTGGCGGAGGAGGCTCGCCGCCGCACCGATGGCCGCCCCGACCATATGATTCCGATGCGCCCCGACCATGGTCACCTGATCGGCGACGATGTCGATAAGCCGACCAATCCCGGTTATTCGCTGATCGGGCGGCTCAAGGGCCTGGCCGAGCTGCACGGCGTCATCCACGCCATTGGCAAGATCGATGACTACTCACGCTATTGGAAAAGCTTTTAGAGATTCCTGCTCGGCAAGCCGATGCAGCCTTCATCGCTTTAATCTGACGGGAACAAAGACATTCCAATGTCCTTCCCAACTGCCGTCGATCGTCCTGCTGCAGGTCACCGCAACATTCGGCGCGGACAGGCCATATGTTTTGGGAACCCATTTCACCGTCAGCGGCACAGCGCATCTCGGCACCTGAATCTTCAGATTTGGGTCAAGCGCCTCCCAACGGGTGCCGTCAGCCATGTTTTCCTTGGCGATGAATTGCCTCGCCTCTTCCCTTATCTCGAAAAGGCCGTGTTTTACGCCGCTCGTCCTGTCGTCTTCTATGCCGCGATAGGCGAGGCCGGACGCCAAGCAAGTTGGAGCCACCCCGGCAAACAGCCCTAAGGACAGAAACAGTGTTTGCCATCGGGTCATGTGTCTCTCGCCGTTCATGGGATGCAAGGTTCTTTGCCACGAAATGATCATATCGAAAAACCTTCACCGCGCTTGTCGGAAAATCGGATCGAAGCTCGTCCTTGGGACAGCCCGTCCGATGGGCACTAGCAAAATCCGTTCCGAGGAGTCGATCATGACCGATGCAACAGAACAATCGCAGCAGCCCAAGGTGCCGGTGCTTGGCGGCCTGGTGGCCTATTTGACGGTGGATGGCGCCATGAAGGCCGCCGAATTCTACAAGCGCGCCTTCGGCGCCGAACAGGTGTTCATGTATCCGGCTGACGAGCAGGGCCGGACGATGCATATCCATCTCTATATCAACGGCAGTTCGTTGATGCTCTGCGACGCTTATCCCGAACATGGTCACGCGCTGCAAAAGCCGCAGGCTTTTACCCTGCAACTGCTTGTCGACGATATCGATGCCTGGTGGAAACGCGCCGTCGATGCCGGCGCCGAGGTCCTCATGCCAATCGAGGTGATGTTCTGGGGCGACCGCTGGGGCCAGCTTCGCGATCCCTTCGGCATCGTCTGGGCCATGAACGCGCCCGTCAAGAAATAAACTTTGCAGAAAGGACCGGGTTCGAAGAGTTCGAACCCGGTCCCATTCGTCGAATGTCGTTGCAAGGTTGAACCAGACGCGGCTTTCTGGATGAAGCCTTGTCTATTATTCTGAAAGCAGGGTCCGCGTCAGGGGATGCGTGGGATCGGTCAGGCCGTCCAATATCGTGAAATGATTGCGATCCGGTTCGACAACGGCAGACGTTGCCGCTCCGAGGCCGGTCCAGATATTGGCAAGCAGGGCATTCTGGCGGATGAATTCGGCACGCTCCGCGCCGCCGACCCAACAGGTGAGGCGGACATTGTCTGCGGGCTCCAGCAGCGCCGGGCTTTCGGCCGCGGCTTCAGCGGCATCGATGCGCAGATATTCATTCATAGCCCTCTTCATGATCGGTCGCAGGTCATGCACTCCGGAGATGGAGACCACATGGCGGATGCGGGCCTGGATGGATGCCGGTAATGGTGATGTCGTTGTGACGATGCGAGTTGCGAGCTGGCCGCCGGCCGAATGTCCTGTCAGCATCAGAGGGCCGTCGACCATATCGGCGGCTTTGCCGATCGCGGCCGCAACCTCCTTGGCAATGCCGGAAAGGCGGATAGCAGGACAAAGCGTATAGGAGGGAATGGCGACGGCGTAGCCATTGGCGATCGGGCCAGCAGCGAGATGCGACCAATAGCTCTTGTCGAGTTCCAGCCAATAGCCGCCATGGATAAAGACCACCACTCCCCTCGGTGCCTCGGCAGGCAGAAAGAGGTCGAAGCGATTGCGCTCGCCAGCCCCATAGGCGAGATCGAGTTTGGCGCGACCGGTCGTGGCCAGGCTATCGCGGAAGGTTTGCGCCGGCTCCACCCAGGCGGCCGGCCAGCGGTCGCCGCCGACCACATAGGCGTCGCTGGTGTAGGCACTTTCCCAGTCGGTAATTCTGAAATACCTCATCGCCATGTCCCCCCGCTTCGCGAGCGCCAATTCCCTATCAGGTCACAGTCGACCGCACGGCAAAACGCGCGTCCCTCCACGATTCGCTGCTCAGAATATCCTCCAGCACCTTCACCGCCTGCCAGACGTCGCGGTAGCCAACATAAAGCGGCGTGAAGCCGAACCGCAGGGTTACGGGCGCGCGGAAATCGCCGATTACGCCGCGTTCAATCAGGGCCTGCATCACTTCATAGCTGTTGCTGTGGGTGAAGGAGACCTGGCTGCCGCGTCTTTCGCTATCGCGCGTGGTTTCCAGGACAACGCCATATTGGCCGCATTTCGCCTCGACCAACTGTATGAAGAGGTCCGTCAGCGCAATGCTCTTCCTGCGAAGCGCGCCCATGTCGACCTCATCCCAGACGCCGAGCACGCCCTTCAGCGCTCGCAGCGACAGAATTGGCTGGGTGCCGCAGAGGAAACGCTTGATGCCTTCGCCACCGGCGAAATTCCGCTCAAAAGCAAAAGGCCGCGCATGTCCCCACCAGCCGCTGAGCGGCTGTGTGATGGCGTCGTGGTGTCGATGGGCTGCATAGATGAAGGCCGGCGAGCCGGGACCGCCGTTCAGGTATTTGTAGGTGCAGCCGACAGCGAAATCGGCGTTGGCACCGTCAAGATCGACCGGCAATGCACCGGCGCTGTGGCAGAGATCCCAAATCACCAGCGCACCGGCCTCGTGGATCCGGCGCGTCAGCGCCGCCATATCGCGCAGCTCGGCGCTCTTGTAGTTGACGTGATTGATGAGCACGACCGCGACCTGATCGTCGATCAGGTCCTCGATAGTGTCTGCATCTCGGCCTTCGAGGCGAAGGGTAACGCCTGGGCGCGTCGAGGCAACGCCTTCGGCCATATAGAGATCGGTCGGAAAGCTGTCGCCTTCCGCGACGATAATGCTGCGGCCCGGCCGCATGGCAAGTGCGGCATGCAGGGCTTTATAGATGTTGATCGAGGTCGAGTCCGTAACCACGGTCTGCCCCGGCGCCGCGCCGATCAGACGTCCGATGCGGTCGCCGAGCTCAAGCGGCAGGTGGAACCAGCCGGCGCTGTTCCAGCTACGGATGAGGCCGTTGCCCCACTCCTCCTTTGCCGCCTGCTGCAATTCGGCGAAAACATCATGCGAGGCGGCACCGAGCGAATTGCCATCGAGATAGATGACGCCCTCAGGCAAGGCGAAGCGGCTGCGGAAGGACCGCAGCGGATCGGCCACATCCATGGCCTCGACAGCGGCGAGATCGGGAAGGCTGGTCATGGTGTCGGGTCTCACTTTATTCGCGAATGGTTTCCCGGGCGGGCGCGCCGCCGCGGCTGCGCTTGATGCTTGGCAGGGCCAGCATCAGTAGGACGAACAGGCCGGTAGCGAGCTTCAGGTTCGGCGGCGGCATGCCGGCAGCGAGGCAGAGCGAGACGAGCTGGTAATAGATGATCGAGCCGACGAAGGGTGCCAATAGCTGCCGCAATACCGTCTGCTTGCCGGTGAAGGCCTCGCCGATCATTAGGGCCGCCAAGCCGTTGATCAGGATGCCGATGCCCATATTGACGTCGGCAAAGCCCTGCGATTGCACCATCAAGGCGCCGCTGGAGGCAGAAAAGGCGCTGGCGAGGCCGACGCCGCCGATCGTCGCGGCCCAGACATTGATGCCTTGCGCTTCGGCCATATCCGGATTGGAGCCGACAGCGCGCATGGCGGTGCCTTTCTCCGTCTTGAAATAGAGGTTCAGCGCGATGAGCACGATCAAGGCGATGAGGCCGGCAATGACGATCTTGCTTGCCGGAAAGCCTGGTTGGGTCAGGGGCACCCAATCGAATACGGTCGGCTGGCCGAAGACCGAGAGGTTCGACTTGCCCATGATGCCGAGATTGATGCTGTAGAGCATGGTCGACATCAGGATGCCGGCGAGCAGCGTGTGGATGCGGAAGCGCAGATGGATGAAGGCCGTGCAGCAACCCGCAGCAAGGCCGACGACAAAAGCCGCAATGATCGCCAGTGGCGGTGCGACGCCGGCGGCGAGCAGAATGCCACAGACGCAGCCGCCGAGCGGAAAGGCGCCTTCGCTAGTCAGATCCGGAAAGCTCAGCATGCGGAAGGGGATCATGATCCCCAGCACGACGAAGCTCAGGATGAAGCTCTGCGCCAGCGTGACCGGGATGAGCGAGACGAAGCTCGAAACCGTTGTCTGAATGAAATCCATGATATCAGCTCACCAGCAGCATGCGGTCGGACTTGACGGCGAAGTGGCCGATCAATTCGGGAACGGTGATCCGCTTCTTCGCTTCACCGATGATTTCGAGATGAACTTTGCCGGCGTCGAGCATGATAACGCTGTCGCCGAAGTCGACGGCGTGCTGCATATTGTGCGTCACCATCAGGGTCGTAAGCTTTAACGTTTCGACGGTTCGCACCGTTGCCTGCATGACAATGTCGGCCGTGCGCGGATCGAGGGCGGCGGTGTGTTCGTCGAGCAGCAATACGTCGGGCGAACCGCAGACTGCCATGATGAGGGACAGCGATTGCCGCTGACCGCCGGAAAGCAGTTCCACCTTGGTATCCAGCCGGTTCTCAAGGCCGAGACCGAGAACGGCGAGGCGTTCCTTATAGGCGCCGAGACGTGTGGCATTCAGGCCAGGCCGAAATCCCCGGCTCTTCCCGCGCAGCTCCGCCAGAAGCATGTTCTCGCCGACGGTCATGCTGGCGGCGGTGCCCTTCATCGGGTCCTGGAAGACGCGGGCGAGCCGCGCCGCACGCTTGTGGACCGGCATGCTCGTGACGTCGTTGCCATTGATGAGAATCTGGCCGGAATCGAGGCTGAGGGCACCGGAAATCGCATTCAGCATGCTGCTCTTGCCGGCGCCGTTCGAGCCAATGACGACGCCGAATTCGCCGGTCTTGAGGGAGAGCGTCAGGCCGTTGAGCGCGATCTTTTCGTCGGGCTGGCCTCTGTAGAAAACCTTGCGCGCGGATTTGATGTCCAGCATCCGTGCCTCCCCTGTACTGTAGGGTTATGAAATGGCGGCGCTTTCAACGCCGCCATGGATCAGATGGATCCTTCGAAGATGCCGCCTATTACTTCGTGAAGCAATTGCAATCGGCAAGCGAGGCCGGAACGTCGGCGCCGAATGCCTTCAAAACGGTCTTGTTGATCAACGGAGCATGGTCCTCATAGGCAGGACGCGACGGCGCGATCGTCTTGGGATCGCCACCCTTGAGGATCTTTGCAGCGATCCTGCCGGCATTTTCACCGACCTGCTCGTAGTTGACGGCGAAGCTTGCCGGGACGACACCGCTGCGAACAGCGGCGTCGTCGGAATTGACGATCGGGATCTGGGCCTGGCGGGCGGCTGCGGCAACGGCGGTGATTGCCGGCTGCAAGAGGTTGGAGGCGGGCGTGTAGATCACGTCTGCCTTGCCGGCGAGCGAGGCGATGCGCTGCTGGATGTCATTGACATTGTCGACACCCACCGGGACCAGTTCGAAGCCTGCGGCCGGAGCGGCTGCCTTAACCTTTTCGATCAGGGCAGCGTCGTTAGCCTCGCCCGGATTGTAAGGCACGCCGATGCGCTTGGCGTTCGGAAGCAGCTTCTTGGTGAAGGTCAAGATGGCGGCGATGTCCTGCAGGTCGCTTGCGCCGGTAATGCCCTCATCGCCGGCATCCCAGGAAGGAACCAGCTTGGCGGCGACCGGGTCGGTCACGGCCGAGAATACGATCGGAATGCCGGAGCCGGCGAGCGCCTTCTTGGCGATCTGCGAGACCGGCGTCGTGATGGTGTACATCAGCTTCGGATGGTCCGACTGCAACTTGGCGATCATCTGCGGCACCAGCGAAGCGTCGAAGCTGGTGTTGCTCTCGGTATAGACGACATCCTTGCCTTCGACGAAGCCATTGTCGGCCAGCGCCTTTTTGAAGCCGGCGATCGAAGCGTTGAGCTGCGGATGTTCGCCGAAATTGGCAATCGCGATCTTGATCGGCTCGGCGGCTGCCGTCGCAATGCTCGCCATGACCGCGCCGGCGACGACCAGCCCCGACAACCATCTGGATGTGGACTTCCTCATGATTTCCTCCCGGATTTTATAAGAGAGCCTCGCTCTCTCAACTTTGTTGTTGAGATCATACCGGTTGCGGTGGTGCTGTCAATTTACGATATATGATATGCACCATAAGCACCTTTGATATATAATTTTACTGAAAACCAGATTTATATATAATTTGCGGCTTCAGGTATCGGGATCGACGCTATGCAGGACAAGGAACCTCTGACGAAGACGGAAGCGGCCTATTGGCTCCTGCGCCGGGATATTCTCAACACGAAGCTGCGGCCCGGCGCATCGTTGAAGCTCAGCACTTTGCGGGATACCTATGGCGTCGGCTGGACTCCGCTGCGCGAAGCCTTGTCCCGGCTGGAAGCCGAAAAGCTGGTGACGGCCATCAGCAATCGCGGTTTTGCTGTCGCGCCGGTTTCCCGCACGGAGCTGGAAGATCTGATGCGCGCGCGGATGGTTGTCGAGCTGCCGTTGCTGCTGGAATCGATCGAGAAGGGTGGTCCGGCCTGGGAATCCGCTGTGGTCACGGCCCACTACCGCCTCTCTCGCTGCAAGATCGTACCCGACGCCGCTTCTGAGGAAATGGCGGATGAATGGGATGAAAAGCATACAGCATTTCATGCCGCTCTCTTAAGCGCTGCGACATCGAGCTGGCTCCTGCGCTTTCAAAGCACGATTTCCGACCAGCTCCGCCGTCATCATCGTTTTCTCGGTCTGGCGCCGACGCAGCGCGCCGCCGCTGGTCTGCAGAGCGGTTATGAAAAGGCGGTCGCCGCCCTGCGGGAGGCAATGGCGATCGAGCGGCATACGGAGTTGATGGAAGCGGCCCTCGATCGCGATATCGAGCGCGCTCGAGCGCTAATGACCGAGCATATCGGCTATACGCTGCAGGTCTATATCAAGTCCGAAGATGAGGATGACGAGCGCCTGCCATCCAAGTTGCGCAGGAATGTCTAATCGTAACAAAGCCGTGTCCTCCTCTGTTTGGGGATGACAAGACGGTGCATGCTCCTATTCTTTAGGCGATCATTCTCTTCATTCCGGTTCCGGCATCATCCGATTTTGAAAATATCCTTGGGAGGACATCATGACGCGTACAGTGGTCATAGGAGCAACCGGCCATGTCGGCACTTATCTCGTGCCGCGGCTGGTGGAGGCCGGGCATGAGGTGGTGGCGCTGAGCCGGGGCCAAGCAAAACCCTATTCGCCGAACCGGGCGTGGGATGCCGTTGAGCAATTGACGATGGATCGCGCCGCGATGGAAAAGGACGGCAGTTTCGGGCCGGCGATCCGCGCTTTGAAGGCGGATATCGTCATCGATATGATCTGCTTTACATTGGAAAGCGCTAAGCATCTGACCGAGGCTCTGTCGGGTCATGTCGGCCATTTCCTGCATACGGGCACGATCTGGACGCACGGTTTTTCCACCGTCGTGCCGACGCTCGAGGAAACGCCGAAGCGACCGTTCGGCGAATACGGAACGCAGAAGGCCGCGATTGAGAGCTATTTGCTAACGAAGGCGCGGATCGAGAGTTTCCCGGCGACGCTGATCCATCCGGGCCATATTGTCGGCCCCGGCTGGGCGCCGCTCAATCCGGCTGGCCATTTCAACCTCGCGGCATTTTCGACCTTGGCGCGGGGTGAAACGCTCGTGCTGCCTAATTTCGGTCTGGAAACGGTCCATCATGTCCATGCCGACGATGTCGCTCAAATGTTCATGGGCGCAATTGCCAATTGGCGCGCCTCGACCGGCGAGAGTTTTCATGCCGTGTCGAGCGGTGCGCTGACGCTCAGGGGCTATGCCGAGGCGATGTCGCGCTGGTTCGGCCACGAGCCGAAACTGGAATTTCTTCCCTACGAAAAATGGGCGGAAGGCCAGACGCCGGAGGATGCCGAGGCGACGTGGGAGCATATCGCCCGCAGCCCGAATTGCTCGATCGCAAAGGCTGAGCGGCTTCTCGGCTACGCGCCGCGCTATACCTCGCTGCAGGCCGTGCAGGAATCCGTGGCTTGGCTGATGGAGAAGAGACGGATCGGGTGACGGCATCCCGTTACCGTTGTAGCCAAACCTCTATTCCCTTCGCTGCCGCGCGTCCGGTGGCGAAACAGGCGGAGAGAAGATAGCCGCCGGTCGGCGCTTCCCAATCGATCATTTCTCCGGCAACGAACACGCCGGGGAGGGCCTTCAGCATATATCCGTCGTCGATAGCGCTCCAGCGGATGCCGCCGGCCGATGAGATGGCCTCGGTGATAGGCCTCGGCCTCAGGAGCGGGATCGGCAGGGCCTTGATCAGGTGCGACAGTCGTTCCGGATCTGCCAAATTGGCTGATGGAACCAGTTCTCGCAGCAGCGCCGTCTTGACGCCTTCGATTCCCGCCCCTTTGCGAAGGCGATTGGAAAGGCTGGCTTTGGCGTCCTGCCGCGTCAGATCGCGGGATAGTCGCTGCGCTGTCCTGCCGGGCGTAAGATCGACCATGAGCGCGGCTTTACCGTCGTTTGCGAGCCGGTCACGCAGGCTGGCGGCATGGGCGTAGACGAGGCTGCCTTCGATACCGTGTCGGGAAATGACGAACTCGCCGGGAAAAGTGCCGGCGGCCGATGTTGCGGTCACGGCTTTCAGCGGCTCTCCGGCGAAGCGCTCGCCAAAAATGGCGCTCCAGGCGACATCGAAGCCGCAATTGGCGGGCTGGAAGTCGGCGATGTCGATGCCTTTATTCCGAAGCCAGGCGATCCAGGCGGCGTCCGAGCCGAGCCGGGGATAACTCGCGCCACCAAGCGCGAGCAGGGCTGCGTCGCATTGAACGATCGTTCGTCCCTCTGGCGTCTCAAAGGCAAAGCCGCCTTCGGCAAAACCGGACCAGCGATGCCTTGTCAAAACCTTGACGCCTTGTTTCTCCAGCCTGCCGAGCCAAGCGCGCAGCAGCGGCGAGGCCTTCATGACCGTTGGAAAGACACGGCCCGAAGAGCCGGTGAATGTCTCCGTGCCAAGTCCTGCCGCCCAGCTCCTGATATCATCAGGCGTAAAAGCGTCGAGGGCCGAACATAACCGGTCGGAGCTTTGGCCGAAACGATTGGCGAAGCGGATATAGTCTTCCGAATGGGTGATGTTGAGGCCGGATTTCCCCGCCAGCAGGAATTTGCGGGCGACCGTCGGCATGCTATCGTAAACGGTGACGCGATGACCGGAGAGCGACAGCACTTCGGCCGCCATCAGCCCCGCGGGCCCGCCACCGATAATCGCGATCTGCTTTCCTGTCATGAAGCCGCCCGGTGTTGAATTGTTTTTGTTCTCTTGGGCCGAGCCGGCATTGAAAGCAAGGTGTCTCGCCTAAGTCATTGCTTGGCAATCTGTACTCTCGGTCATGCCATCGTGAAGGACTACCTTTCGACGGCGCAGACCGTACTATCGTGTTCACAATCTCCGACCTCGTCTCGACCTCTAAACGTAGGGAGCCCCGCATGAGCAACATTCAGGCACAAAGCACAACGGAGACTTCGACAATCCCAACGGTCGCGCAGAAGCTGGAGGTCGCTGTCCTGCCCGTCGCAGATGTCGATCGCGCCAAGCATTTTTATGCAGGCCTTGGCTGGCGGCTCGACGCAGACTTTGTTCGAAGCGACGGATCTCGCGCCGTCCAATTTACGCCTCCCGGCTCGCAATGCTCAATCCATTTGGGGTCGACGTCGACCTTCTTTCTCGTCGTATCCGATATCGAAGCGGCCCATGCGAAGCTTACCAAGCGCGGTGTCGAGATCAGCGAGATATTCCACCGCGGCGAAGGGCCAGGCCGTGTGAGCGGGCCGGATCCTCAGCGCCGCAGTTACGCCTCGCTCGCATCATTCAGTGATCCGGATGGCAACAACTGGCTGCTCCAAGAGGTTACGGCGCGTTTGCCCGGCCGCGTGGACAAAAATGCCACGTCATTCACCTCTTCGACCGAGCTTGCGGCCGCACTGCGACGAGCTGCCGCTGCGCATGGCGAACACGAGGAGCGAACCGGAGGCCAGCGCGACGAGAATTGGCCGGATTGGTACGCCGAATACATCGTCCGGGAACAAGCCGGCGAGGAGCTGCCGTTATAGGTGCGAGCCCTCGCAAAGCTGTCGGATCGCACGTTCCGCTCGCCATCGTCCAAGAAGGCATAATCGATGACCAGCGCGATGCTTCGAGCTTGCGCGCTGCCCTCAGGTTGCCAACGGTGCAATTTTTATATAACCATATAGTTACTATCGCTTCCGATTTTCCTGGGGCTGTCAACTTGTGTCATGATCGAGTAATTGTCGGCGGCTAGGGGGCCGCGTGGCCTTGCCAAACGCAATCGGGAGCCGCGATGACCGAAGCCAAAATCACGAAGGGCCGATCGAAGAGCCCGGAGGCTGAAACTGTGGTCGGGTCCACCGATCAGGCGGTATCGACCTCACCCGCCGAGCGGCCGCGCCTCAGGGATGCGGAGCGCACGAGCAAGGCGATCCTGGCTGCGGCGACCAAGGAATTTGCCGAGCGCGGCTATGGCGGTGCCCGTGTCGATGCCATAGCCGAGCGCGCCAAGATCAACAAGCGCATGCTCTATCACTATTTCGGGGGCAAGGATGCCCTTTATGTCGCTGTGCTGGAAGGCAGTTACGTTGCCATCCGTTCGGCGGAGGCAAGGCTCGATCTCTCGCACCGCAGCCCCGCGGAGGGCATGCGGGAGCTTGTTGTTTTCACATGGAAATATTTTCTGGATCACCCGGAATTTCTTGGCATTCTCAACACGGAAAACCTGCATAAGGCCCGCTTTCTGAAGAGGTCGGCGCGGATTTTCGAGCTGCATTCGCCCCTGGTCGCGGAGATTTCCGGTCTGCTGGATCGCGGCGCTGCGGCCGGCGATTTCCGTCCGGGCTGCGATCCCGTCAAGATCTACATGAGCATCGCGGCCCTCGGTTCCTTCTTCCTAACGAACCGCTGGACGCTGTCGACGATCTTCCGGCGGAACCTTTCCGACAAGTCGGAGATCGATGCCTGGGGCGAGCATATCGTCGACGTCATCTTCGCCTACCTGCGTCCTTAAGCTTAAAAACGCCTCTTAATCCCGCCGAATCCGCGCAATTGCCGCTGCGGCCGCTGATGATGGCCGTTGACAGCGCCGCTTTGCCGTGTCACTCATGTAACTATATAGTTATTTACGGGAGGAGTGGGATATGGTGACGAAGCCGATCGGCATCATCATGCATGGCATCACCGGCCGCATGGGCTACAATCAGCATCTCGTGCGGTCGATCCTGGCGATCCGCGAGCAGGGCGGCGTGCTGCTTGCCAATGGCGACAGGTTGATGCCGGACCCGATCCTCGTCGGTCGCAATGCCGAAAAGATCGCGGAAGTCGCGCGCAAGCACGGCCTCGCGAAGACGACCACCGATCTCGACAGCGCTCTCACCGATCCCCACAACACGATTTTCTTCGACGCCGGCTCGACGCAGATGCGCGTCTCGCTGCTGGAGAAAGCCATCGCAGCCGGCAAGCATGTCTATTGCGAGAAGCCGATTTCCGAGACGCTGGACGAAGCTCTTTCGGTCGCAAGCTCGGCGGAGCGTCGCGGCGTCAAGAATGGCGTAGTGCAGGACAAGCTTTATCTGCCGGGCCTTCGCAAGATCGCCATGCTGCGCGACAGCGGTTTCTTCGGCAAGATTCTCTCCGTGCGCGGCGAGTTCGGCTACTGGGTTTTCGAAGGCGATTGGGGCGTGAAAGCGCAGCGTCCCTCCTGGAATTACCGCAAGGCCGAGGGCGGCGGCATGATCCTCGATATGCTGCCGCACTGGCGCTATGTGCTCGACAATCTCTTCGGTGAAGTCAAAGCCGTGAGCTGCTACGGCGCGACGCATATTCCAAGCCGCGTCGATGAAAACGGCAAGACCTATGTCGCCGATGCTGACGATGCTGCCTATGCCACGTTCGAGCTCGACGGCGGCGTTGTCGCGCAGATCAATTCCTCCTGGGCGGTGCGCGTGCGCCGCGACGATCTCGTCACCTTCCAGGTGGACGGAACGCATGGTTCCGCGGTCTGCGGGCTGATGCGCTGCTGGACGCAGCATCGCGTTAACACGCCGAAGCCGGTCTGGAACCCGGACCTGCCGCAGCCGATCAATTTCTTCGAGACCTGGGACGAGGTGCCGGACACGCAGACCTTCGACAATGGTTTCAAGGCGCAGTGGGAGGATTTCCTGCGGCATGTCGTCGACGATACGCCATGGAAATTCACCTTGCGTGAGGGCGCCAAGGGCGTTCAACTCGCCGAACTCGCTCAAAAGAGCTGGGCAGAGCGCCGCTGGGTCGACGTTCCCTCGCTTTCCGCTCGCTAGGAGACAAGACCATGACGAAGACCCTTCGTTTGCCCGGCACCGACGGCAAGCTTGCCGAATTCACCGTCGCCAACACACCGCTTAGCCCACCGGAGCGCCCGGCAGGCGGCCATCGCTTCAATCGCGTCGCCTATGCCGCGGCTCATGTCGTCGTCGATCCCCTGGCCGACAATGATCCATGGCTTGACCGCAACATTGATTGGGAGCGGACGATCGCTTTCCGCGAATATCTCTGGGATCTCGGTTTTGGCGTTGCGGAAGCCATGGATACAGCGCAGCGCGGCATGGGTCTCGACTGGGCCGGCGCCAAGGAGCTGATCACGCATGCGCAGTCGGCCGCCCGCAATCGGTCGGACTCGCTGATCGCCTACGGCGCTGGCACCGATCATCTGGCGCCTGGTCCCGATGTCACCATCGATGATGTGATCCGCGCCTATGAGGAGCAGGTGGCCTTCGTCGAGGGGCAAGGCGGGCGCATCATTTTGATGGCGAGCCGCGCGCTTGCGGCGGCTGCCAAGGGACCGGACGACTATATCCGCGTCTACAACCGCATCCTCGGGCAGGTCCAACAGCCGGTGATCATTCACTGGCTCGGCTCGATGTTCGATCCGGCTCTGGCCGGCTATTGGGGTTCGTCCGACGATATGCGGGCAATGGAGACGGCGGTCGCGATCATCAACGACAACGCCGCCAAGGTTGATGGCGTCAAAATCTCGCTGCTGTCGGCGGAAAAAGAGATCGTCATGCGCCGCCGCCTTGATCCGGCGGTCAAGATGTATACCGGTGACGATTTCAACTATGCCGAATTGATCGCGGGTGACAGCCAGGGCTATTCGCATGCGCTACTCGGCATCTTCGACGCGATCGCGCCTGCGGCAAGCGCCGCTCTCGCGAAGCTGGCCGAGAACGATCTCGAAGCTTTCCATGAGATGATGGCGCCGACCGTCCCTCTGTCGCACCATATTTTCAAGGCGCCGACACGCTTCTACAAGACCGGTGTGGTCTTCCTCGCCTATCTCAACGGCTTCCAGGATCACTTCCAGATGCTCGGCGGCCAGCAAAGCACGCGCTCCATCGTACACTTGTCGGAACTGTTCCGTCTGGCCGATACGGCCCGCGTTCTCAGAGACCCCGATCTTGCCGTGCAGCGGATGAAGACGATCCTTGCCACGGTCGGCGTCGCCTAAAGCAATTCTAGGAAAAGTGCGTGGCGGTTTTCCGTCCGGAATTGCGTGAAAACAAAGAGATAGAGTAGTTCGGCGATTCCGTGAAGCGCTGAACTGCTCTAATCGGGAAACGGGATCTGGGAGGATCATCAGAATGGCTGTATCCGGCCTTTCCATCAATCTTGCGACCGTGCGCCAACAATATGATATGCGTCAGGCGGTCGAGGCCTGCCTGAAGCAAGAGATCGTCGCGATTGCGCCCTGGCGCGATCAGGTGCATGCGATCGGCTTGGCGGAAGCAGCGAGGATCGTTGCCGATAATAGGTTGAAGGTCACCGGATTATGCCGTGGCGGCATGTTCCCAGCCGCAGATGCTGAGGGCCTGAGGGCCGCGATCGATGACAATAGACGGGCGATCGACGAAGCGGCGGCGCTGAATGCCGATTGCCTCGTGCTCGTTGTCGGCGGTCTGCCGAACGGTTCGAAGGATATCGCTCACGCTCGCGAAATGGTGGCGGATGGCATCGCGGCGATCCTGCCGCATGCTCGCAGCGCCGGCATTCCGCTGGCAATCGAGCCGCTGCACCCGATGTATGCCGCCGACCGTGCCTGTGTGAATACGCTAGAACAAGCGCTCGATATCTGCGATCTGCTGGGCGAGGGCGTCGGTGTCGCAGTCGATGTCTACCATGTCTGGTGGGACCCGAAGCTTTATGAACAGATCGCGCGTGCCGGCGCCAAGGGCCAGATCCTGGCGCACCATATCTGCGATTGGCTGGTACCGACCACGGATCTGCTGCTCGATCGCGGCATGATGGGCGACGGCGTCATCGACCTGAAGCGTATTCGCGCCGCTGTTGAGGAGGCCGGCTTTTTCGGTCCGCAGGAGGTGGAAATCTTTTCGGAGGCGAATTGGTGGAAAAGGCCGGGTGAGGAGGTCCTTTCCACCTGCATCGAACGTTTCCGCACGGTTTGTTGAAGGCGCAACGTGTGCCCGATCAGGCAGGCATAAAAAATGCCGGGCCACAAATGGCCCGGCGAAGTTTGAAGACTTAAACCAAAGCGGCTTATTCGACTGGGACGATCTTGCCCGCATCCCACTTGTAGAGCGAGAAGCTCTGCGAGGTGAGGTCGCCGGTTTCGCCATAGGTGACCTTCCCAATAGCGGTCTGGATCGGTTCGCCGCTCTTCAGTGCGGTGGCGACGGCTTGGGCGTCGTCGGCGCTGCCGGCCTTCTCAATGCCGGCCTTCAGGACTTGCACGGCAGCGTAGGCGTTCAGCGTGAAGGCTTCCGCCGGGATGTTGCGCTCCTTCAGCGCCGCGGCGGCGGTCTGGGAATCCGGGTTCTTCAGCGCGTCGGAGGCGTTGGTGAAGATCGTGCCTGCAGCGGCTTCATTGCCGATTGCCCAATATTCGGTATTCGACAGGCCGTCGCCGCCGATGAGCTGCGCCTTGACGGAGATGTCGTGCAATTGGCGGGCGAGAAGGCCGCCCTCCGGATGATAGCCGCCGAAATAGACGAGATCGACGCCGGCAGCCTTGAGCTTCGCCGTCAGCGCGCTGTAATCCTTTTCGCCAGGGGTCAGGGAATCGTTGAGCACTTCGGTTACGCCACCGGCGTTGAGCGTTGCCTTGAAGGCGTCCGCCAGACCTTTGCCATAGGCGGCCTTGTCGTTGAGGATGGCGATCTTCTTGTCCTTGAAGTTCTTCAGCACATATTTCGCGGCGACATCGGCCTGCTGGTCGTCACGGCCGCAGGTGCGCAGGATGTTGGGGAGGCCGCGCTTCGTGAGATCCGGCGCGGTCGCGGTCGGCGTCACCATCAGGATACCGTTTTCAGCGAGTGCATCCGATACCGGAATGGCAACGCCCGAGGTTACCGGACCGACGACGAAACGAATACTCTGACCCACGAAATCGTTAGCAACGGAGACGCCCTGCTTCGGATCGCCGGCATCGTCTCCCAGCTTCAGCACGACTTTCTGGCCGAGGATACCGCCGGCCTTGTTGATCTCGTCAATGGCGGTCTGCGCGCCGTTCTTGACCTGGTCGCCGTAAGCGGCCACAGGGCCGGTTAGTGGCGCGATGAGGCCGATCACGATATCCGCATGCGCAAGCGGCGCGAAGGCCAGCGAGGCGACGAACGTCGCAGCCGTCAATGTCTTCAGACTCATTTTTTCTCTCCTTGGATGGCGCGGCAGCGCCCTTTGAACCCGCCGCAATGGTCTGTCGTCGCGCGCGAACTGCCGTAAGGCGCCTTGAAAAGGGAGACAGAAGTGACATCGAAGCTGATGATCGCTTTCGGACATTTTTGACCTCAAAAGCGCTCATAAGGGTAGTTTCTGTAGGAATATTACCGCGATTCCGCAAGAAAATAACCGTCGTGGAGACAATTTTGACGATTTCCCGGAAATTTCTATCGAGGTACCGAGAGTGGAGTTTGGGGGGCGTGAGGTCGTTTTGCACCTCGAATGCCCTGCCGAAGATTCGAAGGGCGTTTATTCTGCCAAAGCCTGATGCCAGGCCTGCCTGTAGGCTCGCAGACCCGGCAGATCGGCCCGAACGGGGTGGTTTTCCGGCGCGGCCGCAGGTTTGATGCCGGTCAGCAGCGCCGCACCTTGGCTGGTGCCGGTCGAGCCGGGCAGGGCGACGACGTTAGATCCCGTCAGCGAAGAAAGGGCTGCAAGATAAGTCCGATTAAGCGCGAAAGGTCCCTCGACGAAAATCGGGCCTTTGGCGCCGATCAGATCCAGGCAGGCTTCAGTCATCAATGCTAGATAGAGGTTGGCGGCGGCTAGACGTTCCTCGGAACTCGCTTGCGCTTGCCCGATCCAGTGCATCTTTTTGCCAGGGAAGGGGCCGGAACCCTCGACCACGTTCGGTAGCAGCATGATGCCTTTTTCGATAACGGTCGCGAGCATCTCCTCCGTCGTTTCCTGTGATACCGGCCCGATTTCACCTGCCAGGATCTCGAACTCCCGCCCGCCCATGAAACGCGAGGAAGGCACGGCGCGGCCATATGCATCAACATTGGCAAGCGCGTCACGCGCCGGGTCGAGATGGTCGAGATCGCCGCCGACGGCGAAATTGATCACCCATGTTCCGGTCGACACGACGGCAAAGGGCGCTTCGTTCTCCACGAGATGTGGCAGCAGCGACGCGTTGGAATCATGGATGCCGCAATAGACCGGAACCGGAGCACTGAGGCCGATCTCTGCCGCGATCGCCGGCAATAGAGGTCCGAGCGCATCGAAGGCGGAACGGATCGGGGCCATGAGAGAACGAATGTCGAGCGTGTCGACCAGCGAGGAATAAGCGCCGGTGGTCGGATTCCAGAGATCGGTGTGACAGCCGAGCGAGGTGACCTCGTTGGCGGCAACGCCGGTCAGCCGCAGGGCCCAATATTGCGGATAGGTCAGGATCGTGCTGACGCGCGCGAAGTCGTTGGGAAATATGCTCTTCTGATAATGGATTTGCGCGCCGACATTCAGCCCGCCGGAAAGCCTCGGTGAAAAGGTCTCGCTGAAGGGCGGGCGCAGGCGGTCATAGGCTTCCTGCACGGCTTCAGGATAGCGATGCTCGTAATCGAGCACCGGCAGAGCAAGGCTGCCGTCTTCAGCAAGTAGAACGGCGGAGGCGCCGTGGGTGGTAATCGATATGGCGTCGAAGCCGGGTGTGGCAGCAAAGTTCTTCAGCGCACCAATAACGAAATCCCACAAGCCCTCGATGTCATAATGCGGGTAGGGGTCGGTCTTCAGCGTGGTATTGGACGTCCGAACGCCGGCGATCTCAGCGCCGGTCTGCGCGTCGAGCACCACGACCTTGGCATTGGTCTTGCCGATATCGAGGACGGCAATGCGGCGATAGGTCGATGGAGCGGTCATGGCAGATGGAAAACCGTCACGAGATCGCTCTGCACTGGCGAATTGTCAGGATTGGTCGCCATGATATCGGCCATGTGCGCCCACCATTTCTTCATGACCGGATGGTCGGGAAGGCTGGCCATCGTGTGATCCTTCGGCCGCGTCAGAACGCCGAACAGCGTGTTCGTCTCGCGATCGAGATGGATGGAATAATCGCTCACGCCGGCCTGGTGCAGCAGCTCCACCAGTTCCGGCCAGATCTCGTCATGACGTTTTCTGTACTCGCCCTCCATGCCGGGATTGAGCGTCATCTTGAAGGCGTGGCGTTCGAGGGATGAGGTCATTTCGAGCTCATCGCTTTGACGCGCCGTGCAACGATCGGCAGCGCGATGGTGATGATGAGGAGGAGGCCGATGAAGATCGACATGACGATGCCTGGCACGTTGAGAAGGCCGAGGCCGAACGTCACCAGACCCATGACGAAAGCGGCGATGACGACACCGCCGATCGTGCCGGAGCCGCCAAGGATCGACACTCCGCCGAGCACCACCATGGTCACCACCTCCAGCTCCCAGCCGAGCGCGATCGAGGGGCGGGTGGAGCCGAGACGTGAGGTCAGGCAGACGGCGGCGATACCGCTCATGATGCCGGTCAGGAGGAACAGGATGAATTTGACCCGTTCGACAGGGATGCCGGAAAAGCGCGCCGCAAAATCATTATTGCCGATCGTATAGACTTGACGGCCGAAATTCGTCGCATGCAGCAGGATGGCGAAGGCGGTCGCCAGCACGATGAAGAGAACGAATTCGAAGGAGAAGACCCAGAAGATATAGCCCTGGCCGAAATAGGCGAAAGCGTCGGGATAATTGCCATAGGCCTGGTCGCCGAGGACGATATAGGAAATGCCGCGAAACAGGCTCATCGTGCCAATGGTCACGACGATCGACGGCAGTTTCAG
This sequence comes from Rhizobium sp. CB3171, assembly GCF_029714265.1. NCBI lineage: Bacteria > Pseudomonadati > Pseudomonadota > Alphaproteobacteria > Hyphomicrobiales > Rhizobiaceae > Rhizobium > Rhizobium sp. CB3171. The sequence goes on from NZ_CP121653.1 coordinate 1,054,866, forward strand.
TACCGAGACGAGGAAGCCGTTGAAAAGGCCGCAGACGAGCCCCACGCCCAGCCCGATCGCTACCAGTCCAACCGTACCCACGCCTACCTGCGCAGCGGCGCCCATGGCGGTCGACGCAAGCGCGATGATGGCGGCGACGGACAGATCGATTTCGCCGGCAATGACGAGCAGCGCCATGGCAAAGGCGATCATTGCCTTTTCGGTGAAATTGAAGGTCGCGTCCGAGAGATTGTAAGGGTCGAGGAAATAGGGCGAAGCCAATGAATTAAAAATGAAAATGGCAATCGCGACGCCGAGAAGCAGGATTTCCCAGCTCGCCATTATGCGCTTGAAGGGCGTGCCCAGACGATCGGGAATGCTGCGCTTTTCCGGTGCGGTTTCGGATACGGTGCTCATGCGGTGACCTCCTTACCCGAGGTTTCCTTCGCTGCCTGATCCCTGAGGATGATGCGGCCGCGATTGCGCTCGCGCCGGGCGTTGAAGACGACTGCCAGGATGATGACGGTGCCGGAGATGGCCATCTGCGTGAACGGCGAAATGCCGATGACCGGCAGTGCATTCTTGATGACGCCGAGAAACAGCGCGCCGAGCACAGCGCCGGCGACCGAGCCGACGCCGCCGGCGATCGAGATACCGCCGATGACGCAGGCTGCGACGCTGTCGAGTTCGAAACCGTTGGCGATGTCGACATAGGCGACCGCATAGCGCGACACCCAGAGGTAGCTGCTTAGGCCGGCCAACGCGCCCGAAAGCACGAAGGCGAGGAAGCGCGTCCAGCCGACATCGATGCCGGCATAAACCGCCGCAACCGGATTGCCGCCGCTGGCATAGGTGGAGCGGCCGAAGCGCGTGTAGCGCAGCAGGAGATACATCATCAGCACGATGGCGATGCCAACCCAGGAGAGCACGGGCAGGCCGAGGACCAGCGTGCGCGGCACGTTGAGGAAGATCGGCGTGAACTGATGCGCGTTGACCCACGCGCCGCCGGACAGTACAAAGGCCATGCCGCGGTAGATGGTGAGTGTCCCGAGGGTGACGACGATCGGTGGGATTTCCAGAGCCCAGACGAGATAACCGTTGATGGCGCCGAGCACTGCACCCATAACGATAGCCGTGATAACGAGCACGATCAGCGGCAGATCGGGATAGGCGGCATTCAGCATGGCGGTCGCCATGCCGGTAAAGGCGAGATTGGCGGCGACGGAGAGATCGATCGATTTCGTCAGGATGACCGTCATCTGCGCCAGCGCCAGGATGATCAGGATCGACGTATCGTTGAAGATGTTGGCAAGATTGGCGGGCTCGGCAAAACCGGCCGCACGCGTTGCGAATCCGGCGATCACCACGATGATGATGAGGAAGAGCAGCGTTTCGCGTTTTTTGAGTATGCGTAGCATCCGGCCCTCCCTATGCATTGCCCGTGGCTGCGCGCACCAGCGTTTCCGGCGTCAGCCCCTCGCGGTCGAACAGGCCGGCCGAAAGTCCCTCCTTCATCACCAGCACGCGATCCGACATGCCAAGGATTTCAGGCAGTTCGGAGGAGATCATGATGATGCTGAGGCCTTCTGCCGCCAGCTCGCTGATGAAGCCGTGCACAGCCGCCTTCGAACCGATATCGATGCCCTTGGTCGGCTCATCCAGAATGATGATCTTCGGCTGCGTCGCCAGCCATTTGCCGATCACCACCTTCTGCTGGTTGCCGCCCGAGAGCGTGCCGACAGGCACGGAAAGGGCAGCGGCGCGCAGGTCCAGCCGCTCGGCATATTTGCGGGCGAGCGCAAACTCGTCGGCTGCTTTCAGGAAGCCTTTGCGCGAGGTCCGCCCGAGCGAAGGCAGCGACATGTTTTGATAGATCGGCATCGGCAGCGCCAGGCCATGGCGGCCGCGTTCCTCCGGCACATAGACGATGCCGGCGCGGATGGCGTCATGCGGCGAATGAATATGGATTTCCTGACCGTTCAGCGTCAGCCGTCCGGAGAGCGGCCTGGTGATCCCGAACAGCGATTGACACAGTTCGGAACGGCCGGCGCCGATAAGGCCGTAGACGCCGAGGATTTCTCCACGCCGGAGCTTGAAGGAGATGTCGCGGAACTCGGTGCGGTGGCAATAATTTTCGACCTCGAACACCACGTCGCCAATGGTAACGGGCACTTTCGGGAAGGCATCCTTGACGTCGCGACCGACCATCATGCGGACGATCTCGTCCTGCGGCGTCTCCTTCAGCGGGCCATGACCAACGGCGCGGCCATCACGAAAGACCACGAAATTATCGGCGATTTCATAGAGTTCGTCGAACTTGTGGCTGATGAACAATATGGCCTTGCCCTTGGCCTTCAGACCTTCGACGATACGGAAGAGGTCATCGATCTCCTTGCGGGAAAGAGCCGCGGTCGGCTCGTCCATGATGACTATGCGTGCTTCGATAGACAGGGCGCGGGCAATCGCCACGAGATGGCGCTGCGCGATGGACAGGTCCTTCAGGCGGATCGACGGATCGATGGTGCTTTCCAGCGATTCCAGCAGCAGCCTTGACCGGCTGTTCATCGTCTTCCAGTCGATGGTGCGGAATTTCGTGCGCGGCGCATGGCCGAGAAAGATGTTTTCGGCAACCGTCAGCTCGTCGAAGAGCACGGTCTCCTGATGTATGGCGGTGACGCCGGCGTCGATCGCGGCCTGGGCGCTGTGAAACGCAACCGGCTTGCCGTCGACGAGGATTTCGCCCTCGTTCGGACGATAGATACCGGTCAAAATCTTGACCAGCGTCGATTTGCCGGCGCCGTTTTCGCCGATCAGGGCGGTGACCTTGCCGGGATAAAGCGAGATGCTGACGCCGTCGAGCGCCTTCACGCCCGGAAAGATCTGCGAAATGCCGCGCATCTCCAGAATGGCGGTATTGCCCAAGCTTGGCATGCCCGTGGCGGGTCGTTGAAGGACTGTGGTCATCAGCAATGTACCGGATAAGTTAACCAAGTCCGGCGGCTGAAGCCGCCGGAAAGCTGCGAATGGGTCCGTCGATCAGAAGACCTTGGAGAACTGATCGATATTCGAGGCGTTGTAGACGAAGGGATCGGCCATGGCGGCTTCGCCGTTGTCTCCAACCTTGATCTTGCCCATGCGGCCGGCATTGATCTCGCTGCCCGGCTTGCCGTCGGTTTCACCCTTGACGAGACGGTAGGAGATTTGCGTTGCGGAATAGCCGAGGTCGATCGGGTTCCAGATCGCGAACTCCTTCGTGGCGCCCGACTTGATGGCGCCAGCCATTTCGGATGGCAGGCCGAGACCGGTCACATAGACCTGGCCGATCTTGCCGGCATCCTTGACGGCCTGCGAAGCGGCGAGCACGCCGACGGTCGTCGGAGCGACGATGACCTTGACTTCCGGATGCGAGGTCAGGAGGCCCTGGGCTTCGCGGTAGCTCTTGTCCGAAAGGTCGTCACCGTAGACGGTTGTAACGAGGTTGAGGCCCGGGAAATCCTTGAGCTGCTTCTTCATTTCGCCGATCCAGATGTTCTGGTTTGTGGCGGTCGAAGTCGCCGACAGGATGGCGAAATTGCCCTTGCCGCCGTCAAGATGGTCCTTGGCGAGCGTCAGGCACATCTTGCCGATCAGCTCGTTTGAAGACGGATTGAGCTGCAGGATGCGGCCGGCCGGAGCCACGCCGGAATCCCAGGAGATAACCTTGATGCCGCGCTGCGTGGCCTTCTTCAAGGCAGGCACCACAGCATCCTTGTCGTTGGCGGAGATAGCTATGGCATCGACGCCCTGTGCGATCAGCGAGTTGATCACTTCGATCTGGGCTTCGGCGGTCGGCTGCGTCGGGCCGGTGTAGATGACCTGCACGCCGCCGAGTTCCTTGGCGGCTTCCTGAGCGCCCTTATTGGCCGCTTCGAAGAAGCCGTTGCCGAGCGACTTCACTACGAGGCCGATCTTGATGTCTTTCGCACTTGCCGTGCCGGCCATCATTGCGACGGCCAGCGCTACGCCGATCGCCAATTTCTTTGCAATATTCATGTCTCTTCCTCCCAAAGTTGATAGGCTATGCTCACCCCGCCACAGCCGCGCATCTCATGCGACGGACGGGGAATCCTCCCTCTCGGCCTGCGCCGTGACGCTCGCGATAATCAGCGACACGCCGGCATCCTCGATCATGCGTACAGTCTCCGCCGACACGCCGTCATCGGTGATGATGGTCGTTACCTGCTCAAGTGGGCACAGGATCAGGCTGGAGCGCTGACGGAACTTGCTGGAATCGACCATCACGACCAGCTCGTCGGCCTGGCGCATCAGCTTCTGCTCGCTCTGGATAACCAGCGCGTCGGCTTCCATGACGCCGAGCGGACCAACGCCTTGCGCGCCGATAAACATGCGCCGCGCATAGAAGTTCCGGGTCGTATCATTGTCAAAGGGTGACAGGATCAGGCTCTGCTCGCGATAGATCGCGCCGCCCGGAATCGTTACCGTGTTCTTCGAGTGCTTCACCAGATGTTCGGCAATGGCGAAGGAATTGGTCATCACCTGCAGCCGATAAGCCGAGATGTAGTGGACAAGCTGGAATGTGGTCGTGCCGCCATTGATGATGATGGCGTCGCCCTGACTGCATAATTCAGCGGCCTTGCGCGCAATTGCGCGTTTCTTATCGATATTGACGCCTTCCGAAACGCGGAAGGGGCGGCCGGCGAGATTGCCGAGCTGCGGAGGATGGATCGATTCCGCCCCGCCACGCACGCGCCGGATCTTTCCCTGCACATGCAGGGCCGCAATATCACGGCGGATCGTCGCTTCGGAGGCCTCGGTCAATTCGGAAATATCCTGAATCGTCACCACGGGCTTTTCCTGTACGGCGCTCAAAATGATGCGATGGCGTTCACGTTCGTGCATCGGCTCCTCCTTTTCGGGTTATTTCGCAAATGTGACAAAGTGTCAATCACAAACGCTCAAAAACTTTCATATTGCATCGCAGCATTATCAATTATGATCGTTTTCGATTGACAAAGCGACTATCCGTGAGCGATATCGTGATTAACAAGGGCGGTTTGAGCATCTTTTAGACCGTCCGCAAGACATGATCTTATGGGAGGATGACATGGCGGCTGGTGTTCAGCTTCTGGAAAACCGTTGGGATGATGCATATGCGGCCGGCCTCGATGAGCCGGGCAAGCTGCTCTACCGGTCGAATCTGCTCGGTGCTGACAAGCGTATCACCAATTACGGTGGCGGCAACACATCGGCCAAGGTCATGGAAACCGATCCGCTGAGCGGAGAAAAAGTGAAGGTATTGTGGGTTAAGGGCTCTGGCGGCGATGTCGGCACTATCAAGCTCGACGGTTTTGCCACGCTTTATCAGGACAAGCTCGACAGCCTGAAGGGCATCTACAAGGGCGTTGCCGACGAGGACCGCATGGTCGGCTTCCTGCCGCATTGCACCTTCAACCTCAATGCCCGTGCCGCTTCCATCGACACGCCGTTGCACGGTTTCGTGCCTTTTACCCATGTCGACCACATGCATCCCGACGCGATCATCGCGATCGCGGCTTCCAAAAATTCCCGCGAGCTGACCCGCGAAATCTTCGGTGAAGACATCGGCTGGCTGCCATGGCGGCGCCCCGGTTTTCAGCTCGGCCTCGATCTCGAAGCCTTCGTCAAGGCGCATCCGAATGCCAAGGGCGTTGTTCTCGAAAGCCACGGCCTCTTCACCTGGGCCAATGACGCCAAGGGCTGCTACGAACTGACGCTCGCGATCATCAACAAAGCAATTCAATGGTTTGTGGCGAAGACTGAAGGCAAGACCATTTTCGGCGGCGGGGTAGTCCAGAGCCTGCCGCAGGCCGAACGCCGCGCGATTGCCGCCAAGCTCATGCCGGAAATCCGCGGTCGCATCGGCAAGGCGGAGCGCAAGCTCGGTCATTTCGACGATCAGGACGCCGTGCTTGAATTCGTCAATTCGAACAATCTCCGTCCGCTCGGTGCGCTCGGCACGAGTTGCCCGGACCATTTCCTGCGCACCAAAATCCGCCCGCTGATCGTCGACTTCGATCCGGCAAAGCCTGACGCAGACGCCGTCATCGCCGGTCTCGACCAGGCGCTGGAGGATTACCGTGCTGACTACGCCCGCTATTACAACGACTGCAAGCACGACAATTCGCCTGCCATGCGCGATCCGAACCCAGTAATCTTCCTGGTGCCGGGCGTCGGCCTTCTCTCCTTTGCCCGCGACAAGGCGACGGCGCGCATTGCCGGCGAGTTCTACGTCAACGCCATCAACGTCATGCGCGGCGCCTCGACCGTATCCGAATATCAGGGCCTGCCCGAGCAGGAAGCCTTCGATATCGAATATTGGCTGCTGGAAGAAGCTAAGCTGCAGCGCATGCCGAAGCCGAAGAGCCTAGCCGGTCGCGTGGCTTTCGTCACAGGCGGCGCCGGCGGCATCGGCCGCGCCACGGCGGCGCGTCTGGTGGGCGAGGGCGCCTGCCTGGTGCTGGCCGATATCGACCAGTCGGCACTTGAGAACACGCAGGAGGATTTCGCCAAGAAATACGGCGCGGACTCTGTACGCAGTGTCAAGCTTGATGTGACCAAGGAGGACGCAGTGATTTCGTCCTTCGCGGAAGCCTGCGTCGAATTCGGCGGCATCGATATTCTCGTTTCGAATGCCGGCATTGCTTCCTCTGCGCCGATCGAAAGCACGGAGCTTTCGATGTGGAACCGCAATATCGACATCCTCGCCACCGGCTATTTCCTCGTCTCGCGTGAAGCTTTCCGGCTGTTCCGGCGTCAGAATCTCGGCGGCAACGTCGTCTTCGTCGCCTCCAAGAATGGCCTTGCCTCGTCGCCGAATGCGGCCGCCTATTGCACCGCCAAGGCCGCCGAAATCCACCTGGCCCGCTGCCTGGCGCTCGAGGGGGCGGAGGCGGGCATTCGCGTCAACACGGTCAACCCCGACGCCGTCCTGCGCGGCTCCAAGATTTGGAACGGCGAATGGCGCGAACAGCGCGCGGCCTCTTCGAAGATCGAGGTGGATGACTTGGAAGAACATTACCGCAAGCGCGCAATGCTGAAGCTCAATGTTTTCCCGGAAGATATTGCAGAGGCTATCTATTTCCTCGCCTCTGACCTCTCCGCCAAGTCGACCGGCAACATCATCAATGTCGATGCCGGCAATGCGCAGAGTTTTACGCGGTAGTTGCGAGGCGGTGGCGGCCTCGGGGCCACCCTCGCGGTTCGAGGCCCTGCCGCGCTCGTTTCGCTCTTGCGGCAGCGCACCTCACCATGAGGGTGGGGTAACGATTGCGCCGAACTGACGGGGAGATCAGCCCTCACCCTGAGGTGGCCCCATAGGGCCCTCGAAGGGCGAGGGCGGATGATGGCTTGCAGGATGAACGCACCGTAACATTTCGAATGACATATCTGGGAGGAAAGAATGGCCGAGTTCAGAATTGCGCCGGATCTGGTCGCTGCGGAAAACGACAAGCGCGCTGCTGCGCTGAAATCTGATTATGAAGCGCTAGGCGCCACGCTCGCGCGTCGCGACGTCGATATCGAGGCCGTAACGAAAAAGGTCTCGGAATTCTTCGTTGCCGTGCCCTCCTGGGGTGTCGGCACCGGCGGTACACGCTTTGCCCGCTTTCCCGGCACCGGCGAACCACGCGGCATTTTCGACAAGCTCGATGATTGCGCCGTCATCCATCAGTTGACGCGGGCGACGCCGACCGTCTCGCTGCACATTCCCTGGGACAAAGCCGATGCAAAGGAATTGAAGGCCAAGGGCGATGCGCTCGGCCTCGGCTTCGATGCCATGAATTCCAATACTTTCTCCGATGCTCCCGGCCAGCCACATTCCTACAAATACGGCTCGCTCAGCCATGTTGACGCAGCGACCCGCGCCCAGGCGGTTGAGCACAATCTGGAATGCATCGAGATCGGCAAGGCGATCGGTTCAAAGGCGCTGACGGTCTGGATCGGTGACGGTTCCAACTTCCCCGGCCAGAGCAATTTCACCAAGGCGTTTGAGCGTTACCTCGCCGCAATGGCGGAGATCTATAACGCCTTGCCGGATGACTGGCGGCTGTTTTCCGAGCATAAGATGTATGAGCCGGCCTTCTATTCGACCGTGGTGCAGGACTGGGGCACAAACTATCTGATCGCCCAGACGCTCGGGCCCAAGGCCTACTGCCTCGTCGACCTCGGCCACCACGCGCCGAACACCAATATCGAGATGATCGTCGCCCGCCTCATCCAGTTCGGCAAGCTCGGCGGCTTCCACTTCAACGATTCGAAATATGGCGACGACGATCTCGACGCCGGCGCGATTGAGCCCTATCGCCTGTTCCTCGTCTTCAACGAACTGGTCGACGCCGAGCATCGCGGGGTAAAAGGCTTCCATCCGGCTCACATGATCGACCAGTCGCACAATGTCACCGATCCGATCGAAAGCCTAATTTCCAGCGCCAACGAAATCCGCCGTGCCTATGCGCAGGCATTGATCGTCGATCGAGGGGCATTGGCGGACTATCAAGACTCCAACGACGCCCTGATGGCCTCCGAAACCCTGAAGCGCGCTTACCGCGCCGATGTGGAACCCATCCTCGCCGAAGCCCGCCGCCGCACCGGCGGCGCCATCGATCCGGTTGCGACTTATCGGACGAGCGGCTACCGGAAGAAGGTTGCGAGCGAACGCCCAGCCTCGGCGGCAGGCGGGGGCGGAATTATCTAAAGAGCCTATACTTCCGGTGGATTCGCGAACGGATCGAGCGAGCGCGCATCCATCAGCCGGAAATGCCTTAGGTTTCGGGTGAGAACCGTGTAATCGTGTCGCAGTGCTGTTGCGGCAATCGCAGCATCTTCGAAACCTGGATCTCCGCCCCGTCCTACCGCCTGGTCGAATAGTCGGCCCGCGATGCGGGCAGTTTCTGTATCGAGCGGTAGGATGCGGTCGCCGTAAAGATGGAGAGTGAGTTCAAGCCACTCGCCAAGCAGCTCAGCTTTCTTGGACGCGCCCATCCGACGGGCTTTCGCAATCCCTGTTTCTATTTCGGCGACAGTCACGGTGGAGAGGTAAAACTGATGGGCATGGGCTGCAATCCATGCCCGAACCGCCTGCGATAGTAAATCTTGCGCGCGCAATGGCGATGTCGCGGAGATGATATTCGTATCCAGAAGATACATTAGATATCATCATCGCGTAGCAGCCGGCCCGGCTTGCGCACTGGCAGGTCGTCGTCTTCAAGTGGTGCATTGGTGAGTAACCAACCAAAGGACGGAACCTGCTTCAATTTTTGATATTCGTCATAAGAGATGATGACCGCGGTGCGCTCGCCATGGCGAGTAATGACCGCTGGATTGCCGCTGAGAGCATCATCGACCACAGCAGAAAGCGTTGCTTTCGCATCCTTGAGCTGAATTTCCTTCATGGGATCACCAATATGACTACAGTAGTCATATTGTAGGAGTGGCTTAGAGTTTCGTCAATGCATCATCAGATGCAGCCCTGGAATCATGTCAATTCCGCGCATAAGGATGCCGGTGGTTATTGAAGGTTGATCCCAATCAAACCTGGCAACCCTTGAGAAACACCTCGGCGCAAATGCGTGCCCGCCGGGTGATCTCCGCGATGTTCGGAGGGGGGAGTTGGCGCAGGATGGCGGCGCGCTGCGGCTCCATAATCATCATGCCACGCAGCATGCCGGAAGCCATATGGGGGTCCTCCAGACGGATGAGCCCGCGTTCGCATTGCGTCGTCAACCATTTCTCCATGATGGCATTCGAGCCGACGATGGCCGTCTCATAGAATGATGTGGCGATTTCCGGAAAGCGGTCCGATTCGGCGATGACGAGACGCATAATGTCGATCGTATCGTCCGACATCGTCAGCATGCCATAGGCCGTCAGCAGTCGCTCCAGGCCCTGCCGCAAATCCATCGTCGCCAGCGTCGACTGGTCCAGCGCCAGGAAAAACCGGCCGATACGGTCGGAAACGATGCTCGAAAACAGGTCTGCCTTGGTCGGAAACAGCCGATAGAGCGTCTTGGTCGAGACGCCTGCGGATTGTGCGATCGCGTTGATGCTCGCGGCCGCATAGCCGTTTTCCCGAAATTGCGTATCGGCTGCCTCGATGATCAGGCTCTTCGTATCGTCGTCGCAGCGAAGCTGGGGTCGGCCGCGGGAGCGCTTCTCATTTATTTGAATTTCGACCATGACAATTTTCCGAATTCCTGTTGACTTCCATTTTACAGCGCATATTTTGGAAAACAACAAGTTTCCTAAATGTGCGGCCGATAATTTTTGCGGGCATGTACCTCCAAGACGATCGGCCATCAGGAGAGACGACAGTGGAAAACAAGGTTCATGTATTGAATGCGAGCAAGCAGGCACCGGTTGCCGAAGCATCGACCATGGATGCCGGCAAGCCGGACGTTACGGTCGAACTGATGCGTATTGCCGCCGAGGAAAAGCCGGCGGCGAAGAAGCGGGGCAAGTCGTTCCTGCTCGGCGCCACGGCACTCGCCGTCATCGCAGCCGCCGCCTATTACGGTCATAACTACTGGACCGTCGGCCGCTTCCAGGTATCGACCGACGATGCCTATGTGCAAGCCGATAACAGCGCCATCGCGCCGAAGATTTCCGGCTATGTTACTGGCGTCGTCGTCAACGACAATCAGACGGTCAAGGAGGGGCAGGTACTGGCCCGTATTGACGGCCGCGATTTCAAGACGGCGCTTGATCAGGCCAAGGCCGATGTTGCCGCCGCTCAAGCCGATGTCGAGGCCAAACAGGCCTCTCTCGACATGCAGCAATCATTGATCGCAGCCGCCCAGGCGACCGTCGATGTCGACAAGGCCAACGAGACCTTCGCGGAGCAGAACGACAAGCGTTATGCAAGCCTATCGGTAAACGGCTATGCGCCGGTGCAAACCGCACAACAGGCCGCCTCGCAGATCGCCGCCGCCCGGGCCGCGATCGACCGCGATACGGCATCGCTTGCCGGGACCATCAAGCAGGTCGATCTGTTGAAGGCGCAATTGGCGCAAGCCAGGGCGACCCTTGCCCACGACCAGGCCGTCCAGAGCCAGGCGGAGCTCAATCTGTCCTATACGACGATCGTCGCACCGCTCGATGGTGTCATCGGCAACCGCACGCTCCGCGTCGGCCAATATGTGCAGGCCGGCACGCAGTTGATGTCGGTGGTCCCGACGTCGGCCGCCTATATCGTTGCGAATTATAAGGAGACGCAGTTGACCGACGTGCATGCCGGCCAGCCGGTCGACATCGAAGTCGATATGTTCCCCGGCCGCGTCTATCACGGTCATGTCGACAGCTTGGCGCCCGCGAGCGGCCAGGAATTCGCGCTGCTGCCGCCGGACAATGCCACGGGTAATTTCACCAAGGTCGTGCAGCGCATCCCGGTCAAGATCGTCCTCGATGGCGATAGCGCCGCCTCCGGCGATCTGCGCCCCGGCATGTCGGTGCAGCCGAGCATCGACATCAAGACGGCCGACCAGAGCCACGGCGCATGAACGGTGAAGGATGAGGAGTATTGAGCCATGTCCACCATCTCAGCCACCACCGCTATCGCCATCCCGCAGCCAAGCGCGAAGGCCAGCACCAGGGAATGGATCGCCGTACTCGCCGGCATGATCGGCGCCTTCATGGCGATCCTCAACATCCAGATCACCAATGCCTCGCTTCTCGATATAGAGGGTGGCATCGGCACGGGCGTCGATAACGGTGCCTGGATATCGACCTCCTATCTGATCGGCGAAATCGTCGTCATCCCGCTGACCGCTTTTTTCAGCAACGTCTTCTCGTTTCGCCGTTATATCCTCGTGAATTCGATCCTCTTCCCGCTGCTCTCGATCGCCTGTGCCTTTGCGCATGATCTCGGGACGATGATCGCGCTGCGCGGGCTGCAGGGCTTTGCCGGCGGCGTTCTGATCCCGATGGCCTTTACGATGATCCTCACCAAGCTGCCCAAGGCGCAGCAGCCGACCGGCCTTGCGATCTTCGCGCTATCGGTCACGGTTGCTCCTGCCATCGGCCCTACCATCGGCGGTTATCTGACGGAGAATTACGGCTGGCAGACGATCTTCTTCATCAATGCCCTGCCGAGCGCCATCATGGCGATCGCCCTTGCCCTGACACTCGAAAAGGGGCCGCTGCAACTTGGCCTTCTGAAGCACGGCGATTGGGCTGGCATCGTGACGATGGCGATCGGGCTTTCGGCGCTACAGACCGTGCTCGAGGAGGGCAATAAGGATGACTGGTTCTCCTCGCCCTTCATTCTGAAGCTCAGCACTATCGCTGTCGTTTCGCTCAGCGCCTTCATCTGGATAGAGTTGACCGTTCAGAATCCGCTGGTGAAGCTGCGGCTTTTGAAGCAACGCAATTTCGGCATCGGCGTTCTCGTCAACGTGCTGGTCGGCTTCGCGCTCTTCGGCTCGGTCTATATCCTGCCGCAATATCTCGGCCAGGTGCAGCGTTACAATGCCGAGCAGATCGGCAACGTGCTCGCCTGGACCGGCTTGCCGCAACTCATCCTCATTCCGCTGGTTCCGGTGATGATGAAGCGCTTCGACGTCCGCTATATCGGCTTCCTCGGTATCGCCATCTTTGCCATAAGCTGCTTCATGAACGTGACGCTTTCCGCCGACACCGCGGGTGATCAGTTCTGGATACCGAATATCGTGCGCGCTATCGGGCAGGCCATGGTCATCACACCGATTACGGCGATCACCACCGCCGGTATCGCACCTGCCGATGCCGCCGCCGCATCCGGCTTGACCAACATGCTGCGAAATCTCGGCGGCGCGGTCGGAACGGCAACGCTCGGCACCGTGCTCACCAAGCGCGAGCAGTTCCATTCCAACATCATCGGCCAGTCTGTGACGCTGGCGCGCGATGAGGTGAGGGAGCGGCTGACGCAGACGACCAATTATTTCCTGTCGCACGGCGTTTCGGATCATGCCCTTGCCGCGCAGAAAGCAACGGTCGCCCTCGGCAGCATCATCAAGCGGCAAGCACTGATCATGGGCTTCAGCGACACCTTCGCCGTCATCGGCATCCTCTTGGCGACCGCCGCAATCGCCACGCTTTTTGCCCGCAAACCGCAGCCCGGCGGCGGGGCAGGGGCTCATTGATACGGTCGCCCATTGCTGGGCAGCGAAATATTGGACCGCGACAAGCTACCCCAGCTTGCCGCGGTCGCCGTTGTAAGATAGCCGCAGACCAATGGTGAGTTTTCCTATCCGCGCAACGTCGCGCGCATCTTTCGGGTAGCCGAGGCGCGGGAATCCGGTATTGTCGGCATCAACGAAGATATTATTTCCATGCCTGTCGCCCGTTCGGCCGCGAAGGCTCGAAAGAGGGCATGGAAGAATATCTTGAAGTGAAATATCTCGCCCTCAGCGGGCTTGGTAATTGAGGAAAATCATTATGACCACTGATATCGACGGTTTCGCGGGTCGCCTGAAGCGCCGGGAAAATGGCGGCATGATCTCAGCCTGGATCGGCACGCCCGATCCGCTGCTGGTCAATCACCTCTCGCAGGAAGCTTTCGACGCCATCGTCCTCGATATGCAGCATGGAATGTGGGACATGGCCTCCGCGGCGAACGGCATTGCGCAGGTGCGCCTGGCCGGCAAGCCGGCGATCGCGCGCATCCCGGTCGGCGATTTCGCGTCAGCGTCGCGGCTGCTCGATGCCGGTGCCTCCGCCATCATTGCGCCGATGATCAATTCCGCCGATGACGCCCGCGCTCTAGTGAAAGCAACGAAATATCCGCCCCTCGGCGAACGGAGCTGGGGACCTTCGCTCGCGCTCAATCATTTCGGCATCGCTGCTGACGAGTATCTGCAGGGCGCCAACGGCCTGACTGTCACCATCGCCATGGTCGAGACCCGCGCGGCGCTCGATGCCATCGATGAAATCCTCGCGGTCGACGGCATCGACGGCATCTTCATCGGCCCGTCCGATCTCTCCATCGCGCTCTCGAATGGCGCGCGTCTGGCGCCCGACAGCGCCGCGATCGATCAGACATTGGCGCATGCAGTGGCGCGTTGCCGCGCCTATGGCAAGCTGATCTGCGCCTTCGGCACGGACGGCGAACGCGCCGGGCAATTCCTGAAGCTCGGCCTGGATCTCGTCATTGCCGGCGCCGAAACCGCACAGCTCCGCGCCGGTGCTCGCGCTGCAATTACCGCTGCCCGCAAGGTTGCGGCTTCCTGATCGGGATTGGAGCCAATTCGGCATCGAGGATCTTTGGTGATGGGGTGGACACCCCATCACAGCGGGTAGTTCGAATAAATCATCCTGAGATTTGGATCATTGGCGATGCTCACTGGAGTGACGAGGCTCTGATTGAGGATGTATTTATAGCACTGATCGAAATCGTAGCCGCGCTCAGTGCATTCGCTATCGCGCTGCCACCGCGACTGCACCAGGTTTCTGACAAGCATGTTGTCGATGTGTAGCTCAGATATTTTCTGCACCTTGCCGATCTCGATGCCCGCAGCCTTGTAGGCGAGATAGGGCAGTTCACTGCAGTAAATCGCATCGTTGTTGAACGAGAAAAACAGGTCATAGGGTTTGCCGTAGAGCGTGCGGGCGTAGGACAGGAGCTGCCGTGCGGTTTCGGGGGTGAGTCGCGGATCGCGATAGATCGCCACCCGTCTCAACAAACCGCGATTGACCCAGGTTTTCAGCGGTGTTTCCTTGACCTTTGCCCCGGCCTCGATGACCGTGATTGCCCCATTGTCGTTTTTGATGATGCCCATGTGTGAAAAGGCAGAACCAGTGGCGAATATAATCGCGCTTGATTGGTTACTGGTCGATGTCTGAAAAATCAGATCGCCGTCTTTGAGCGGCGGATAATCGCCGCCTGCCATGGCATAGAGCGTTCCTACGACAAGACAAACGCACAGGATCGCAATAGCCGTCAACTTCTTCATGCGATCCCCGTAACCGTTTGAAAGCGCTCGATTAGGCCGCTTTTACCAAGGCTCTTTTGCTGCTGAAACATGGCGCGCAAAAGGCCAATCATGAAACTCACGGCAGGGATCATTATTGCCGCAATGGAGTCGTCGCGATCCTTCAGGGGCCGATTTTTACATAGCAGGGATTGTACATGTTAAAGCCGCAGCCACCGCCGACGGCTTGTGCCGGCGTGATAAAATTTTGCAATGCGATCAATACCAGCGCGGCGGCGATCACAGTCAGAATCGTCTTCGTATATTTGTCCACTATATTCCCCTCAATATACAACTTATGCGGATGGGTCTAATGTGATTCTCGTGCGATTGCGAGGGGAATGCGGATCGAAATCTGTGGCGCGGACCCGGATGGAAAAGTCACTATCCGGACATCAATACCGATCGTGCTCATAGACCACGTCAGCCCACGTTCCCGTCGCCGTCGACTGCAGGCAGGCGTCGATGAAGGCGAGGCCGTCAACGCCGGTCCAGGCATTGGGCGTCAGTTCCGCCAGCGGGTCAGGCTCGGCGCCAGCAATGCGGGCGGCAACCAGTTCGGCGAAATCGGTATAGATATTGGCGAAAGCTTCGAAGAAGGCTTCGGGATGGCCGGTGGGCAGGCGGGTGCCTCGCTGGGCATGCGGATGCAGGCTCGGAAGGCCGCGCGTGCGTAGCTCGTCGGCGCGGTTCAGCCGCATGACGCGCAGATCGTTGGCTTCGGCCTGGTTCCACGAGATGCCGCCGTCTTCGCCATAAGCCTCGATGCTGACGACATTCTGCGCGCCGGTCGCCACCTTGCTCACCAGCATCTGGCCTCGCGTACCGTCATCGAATCTGAGGATCACTTGCGCCGTATCGTGTGCCGTGCGGCCGGGTAACGATGGGCCGACATCGGCAAGCACTGCGGCGATGCGGCGACCGCAAACAAAGCTCATCAGTTGATGGGCATGCACGCCGATATCCCCAAGCACATGGCTCTTGCCGCCTTTGGCCGTATCGAGCCGCCATTTGGTGCGGGGCGCCATCTTGTCCGGGTCGGCCTCGATAGGCCGGCTGAGCGAGCCCTGTACATAGCGGACATTGACGAGACGGAGAGCGCCGATCTCGCCGCCGGTGACGGTGGCACGCGCCTCGCGCACCATGGGATAGCCGGAATAATTATGGGTGAGCGACAGGATACGGCCGCGGTCATGGGCCTTGCGGGCGAGCGCCAGCGCGCTGTCGTAATCGTTGGTCAGCGGCTTGTCGCAGATGACGTCAAGACCGGCGTCGAGAGCAGCAGCCGCATATTCATAATGGCTGTCGTTCGGCGTCATGATGGCGACCGCGTCGATGCCGTCAGCCCGCAGGGTTTCGGCTTCGATCATGCTCCATACATCGGCATAGCCGCGCTTGATGCCAAAGGCATGGGCGGAGTTTAGCGACCGCTCCGGATCGGAGGAGAAGACGCCGGCCGTAAGATCGAAGCAATCGTCGAGGCGTGCGGCAGTGCGATGCACCGGACCGATGAGCGAACCCTGCGCGCCGCCGATCAGGCCGAGCCGCACCCGCCTGCCAAGAAGTTTGAAAACCACAGCCTGCGACATGGGAACGCGCCTTTCCTGCTGACCGATGAGAGAAATTAGATAGCGCAATCCTAACATTAGCACAGCGCCGCGCTCGACATTTTGCATGTAGCTCAGCCAATATGGCAATGAGATATGGGTTCGGGGAAAACCGATCCGACGGATAGCTGCCGGTCGATCCAGGCGCGTTTTCCTAAAGGGAGGGCAGACATGAGCAAGCCGGGAAAAGGTATCCGCAACGGTCTCACCAATTACGGCGATCCTCGTTTTGCCGCCTATCTACGCCGTTCCTTCGCCTCTTCGATGGGGTATTCGCGCACCATGCTGGAAAAGCCGGTCATCGGCATCACCTGGACGGCAAGCGGCTTCAACAATTGTCACCGCAACGTGCCGGAGCTGGTGGAGGCAGTCAAACGCGGGGTGCTGGCATCCGGAGGCCTGCCGCTCGATTTCCCCGTGACCTCGCTCGGTGAAGTCTTCCTCAATCCGACCAGCATGGTCTTCCGCAATCTGATGGCGATGGATGTGGAAGAAATGGTCCGCGCCCAGCCGATGGATGCCGTCGTGCTTGTCGGTGGCTGCGACAAGACTTTGCCAGCGCTGGTAATGGGCGCGGCCTCCGCCGGCAAGCCGGCAATCGTGCTGTCCACCGGGCCGATGATGACCTCGCGTTATCAAGGCGAGCGGCTCGGCGCCTGCACGGATTGCCGTCGGTTCTGGGGCCGCTATCGCGCCGGTGAGCTGAACGACAGGCAGATCGATGCGGTGGAAGGCGCCCTGGCGACGACCGCGGGCACCTGTGCGGTGATGGGAACGGCCAGCAGCATGGCAATCATGCTGGAGGTGATGGGCCTGATGTTACCCGGAACGGCAGCGATTCCCGCCGTCCATGCCGATCGCCTGCGAGCAGCGGAAACGACGGGTGTTGCCGCAATGGGCTTGGTTTCGTCGGGAACGACCATTCGCGAGACCGTCACCCAGGCGAGCATCGACAATGCGTTGAAGACCTTGCTCGCGATCGGTGGTTCGACCAATGCCATCATCCATCTGGCGGCGATCGCGGGACGTCTCGGCCTGAAGGTCGATCTGCAGGCGCTGAATGCGATGTCCGATGCAACGCCTGTGCTCGTCGATCTCAAGCCGACGGGCGATGCCTATATGGAGGATTTCTTCTACGCCGGCGGCGTCGGCGCATTGCTGAAGCGTCTTGGCGATCACCTCGACCTATCGGCACGCACGGTCACGGGAGAAACGCTTGCTGAGCTAGTCCCCGATGATGATGCCTGGGTGGACGACAAGATCATCCGCCCGACCGAAACGCCGATCCGCGCTGACGGCGGTCTCGTGGCGCTGTTCGGAAACCTGGCGCCAAAAGGGGCGATCCTCAAGCGCGCGGCGGCCGACGAGAGGCTCTTCGAGAAGACCGGCCGCGCCGTCGTTTTCGAAGGGCTCAAGGACCTTTCGGAGCGGATCGACGATCCCGATCTCGAGGTCACGGAAGACGATATTCTCGTGCTGAAGAATGCTGGCCCGAAGGCTGCCGGCATGCCGGAGGCTGGCTATCTGCCGATACCGGCCAAGCTGGCGCGCAAGGGCGTGAAGGACATGCTGCGCATCTCGGATGCACGCATGAGCGGCACGGCTTACGGGACGATCGTACTGCATATTTCGCCTGAATCCGCGGCAGGCGGGCCGCTGGCGCTGGTCCGCAACGGTGACCTGATACGCATCAGCGTCAGGGAACGGCGTTTGGATCTGTTGGTCGACGAGGCGGAGCTTGCCAAGCGCGATCCGACGCCGGCGCCTCCTGCCGAGACCCGCGGCTGGCTCGGCCTCTACAACAAGCACGTCCTCCAGGCCGAGGACGGCTGCGACCTCGATTTTCTTGTTGGGGAAAGCCATCAATAGAGATCGCGACATCCTGACGACCCAAGGGCCGTGCTTGCACGCGCATTTGACAGCGGGCATTGTCGGGCAGGCGAAGTGAAGCGAAGGGATTTGTCCAGCATGCAGGGATCGGGGATAGGGCGCGGCTTGCGGCGTGATGCGGGTCAGCGTGTGACGTTGCGCACGGTCGCGACCACACTTGGCCTGTCGATCACCACCGTCAGCCGCGCGCTGAAGGAAGGCCCTGAGGTCAATCGCGAAACCATCGAGCTGGTGAAGCGGGTAGCCGGCGAACTTGGCTATCGTCCAAATCTCGGCGGCCTCAATCTCCGCACCGGCAAGACCCATGCCATCGGCATCGTGCTGCCCTTCGAGCGCGAAGGCGAGATGAACATCGTCGTCGCCTCGCTGGTGGAAGGCGTGTCGCGCCATATGAAGGGCTGCGGCTACCGGACGACCGTCGTGCCGCAGTTGCAGGCAGACGATCCCTTGGCGACGGTTCGCGATCTCGTCGAAGAGGGCTCTGTCGACGGCATCATCATTACCCATACGAGACCGCAGGACGACCGCGTCAAATATCTGCTGGAGGTCGGCACGCCCTTCGTCACCTTCGGGCGCACCGAACTCTTGAGTGTCCACCCGAGCGTTGATCTCGATCATGAGGTGATCGGTGCGGAAGCAGCGCGGCTGCTGCTCGATGCCGGCCATCACCGGCCGCTTCTGATCGCGCCGTCCAGCCAGTTCACTTACAGCCTGCAATTCGTCAAAGGCTGGAGCAAGACCTTTACGGCGCGCAACCTCATCGTTCCCGACGACCTTATTCACTTTGCCGCAACGACGCCGGACAGCGGCCAGGAGCTGGCGAAAAATATCGTCGCCTGGCATCCGGAGGCGACCGGCGCCTTTGTCGCCAGTGAAGAGGCCGCTCTCGGCTTCCTCGCCGGGCTGCGCAAGGCGGGCCGGCATGCGGGCAAGGATTTCGGATTGATCACCTATGGCGGCACCCGATTGCATGATTTCTTCAATCCGCCGCTCAGTGCCTTCTATTATTCCAACTATATCATCGGGGAGCGCCTTGCCTCCCTCTTATACCGCGCGATCGACGGTGACGATCCGGGCAATCTGCGCGAACTGGTGCATGCGGAATTCGTGGATCACGACAGCCAGGCGCTCTCTGCATAATTTCGATCCGCTTCCAAACATCAAGTGATCCGTCGAAGCCATTCGTAACGTTATCATTTCAGGTGACGCCGGAGAATCCATGCCTAATGGGCTGAAAAGGATTGCTTGACAGAATTACAGCCATCCCTCATTCGTAACGTTACGAATTGCTGATTGGAGGGAGTAAAAGGCTCCGTTCGGCAGAGAATGTCAGCTAGAGAACGGGAGCCTCGTATCTCGCAGGCAACCGCATTCCATGGGAGGATGTCATGGGCGCCGGCTCGCTTTTTTTCGGATCGCCAATCTGGACGTTCAACTGGAACCCGCCCTACGAGGCGTCGCTGAAGCGGCTCGCGCGTACCGGCTGCAGGGGTTTCGAGCTCACCGCCTGGTCGGTCGATATGCTGGACTATTATACGCCGGCGACAATCCGCGGTCTGAAGGAGATCGCTGCGGATGAGGGGCTGACGCTCACCAATTTCTTTTTCAATTTGCCCTTCAGCCGCCAGGCGGGCGCCGCCTTTTCCACCGTCGATCTCGACGGCTACAAGCGCGGCGTCGATATCGTGGCGGAGATCGGCGCGCCGATCATGACCAGCATGACGCCCTATCCATTCCAATCCGACGTCAAGCCGATCCTGCAGCGGCCGATCTCGCAGGAGTGGACGGCCGCCGTCGAGCCGCAATGGGACTGGACGGCGGAATACAACGCCGTCGTCGATGGTTTCGCCAAGGCCTGCGAAATCGCAGGATCAGCCGGTCTGCGCGTCGCCATCGAGCCGCATCCTTATCGCTGGGTCAGTTCCGGCCAGGGCATGCTGCGGTTGATCGAGCGCACGGGTGCTTCGAACCTTGGTCTGAACTTCGACCCAAGCCACCTCTTTCCGGCCGGGGACATGCCGCACTATGTCGTACTGGCGCTCGGCGACCGCATCTTCAACACGCATTTCTCCGACAATGAGGGCCATACCAATGCCCATTGGCGCCCGGGGCGCGGCAAGATCGACTGGAAGGCGATCTTCGCCGCTCTGCAGGCGATCGGCTATTCCGGTCCGATCACGCTAGAGCTGGAGGATGCGCCCGGGGCGTCGCACTGGACGCATTTCCGCGAGGCGACACCCGAATTCGATCAGGAGATGCGGCGTGGCATGAACTATCTGCGCGACGTCGCCGCTGAACTCAACATTACCATTTCCTAGAGGCCATATTCATGAGCACCGCACCCATGAAAGTCGGCATCGTCGGCGCTGGAAACATCAGCGCCACCTATGTCGCAACCCTGCACATGTTCGATTTCATCCGCGTCAAATCGGTCTACGATCTTTATGAAGGGCCAGCACAAAAGCTTGCCGCCCAATTCGGCATAGAGGCAGTCTCACTCGATGCCATGCTTGCCGACCCGGAAATCGGCCTGATCATCAACCTGACGACGCCGGTCTCGCATTACATGATCAGCAAGAAGGCGCTTCTTGCCGGCAAGCATGTCTATTCGGAAAAGCCGCTTGGCATCAGCATGTCGGAAGCCGAGGAGCTGATGTCGATCGCTCGCGCCGGCGACCTGCGCCTCGGCTGTGCGCCCGACACGTTTCTCGGCGGTGGCCATCAGTTGACGCGCCGTCTGTACGATGAGGGTCGCATCGGCAAGGCAGTGTCGGCCACCGCCATGCTGCTTCTGCCCGGCCATGAGCATTGGCATCCGAACCCAGCCTTCTTCTACGGCCACGGCGGCGGGCCGATGCTCGATGTCGGTCCCTATTACGTCACTAACCTGATTGCTCTGCTCGGTCCGGTACGTGAAGTTTTCGGCACCGCCAAGATCACCCGCATCGAACGCGAGGTGAAGACCGATCCGCGCCGCGGCGAGACGATCAAGGTGCTGGTGCCGACGCATCTGACCGGTGTGATGGAGTTCCACAGCGGCGCGACGATCACCATTGCCACGAGTTTCGATGTCATCAAACACAAGCACAATCAGATCGAGATTTACGGCTCCGAGGGAAGCATGGTAACACCGGACCCGAATAATTTTAGCGGCAAGGTTGAGATATTCCGCGATGGCGGTGAAGCCTGGGAAGAGATCCCCGTCGACCATCCCTACACGGAAGGCGTGCCGGGCCATCTCGGGCTGCGTGGTTTGGGCGCGGCCGAAATGGTAGATTCCCTTCGCGCAGGGCGCCAGCATCGCGTATCCTCGGAACTCGCCTTCCACGCATTGGAAGTGATGACCGCTTTCGAGCGCTCGACGCAATCGCGCAAGGTGATTGCAATCCATAGCAGTTGCGGCCGTCCGGATCCGATCCCGCGCACAATTAGTGAGGGACGTTTCGCATAGGCTGGGTTATAGAGAATTAGGAGAATTGGCAGTCCTCTGAGACTGCATGCTTGACGAACGGGCGATGCCGAGGAAGCATTGCCCGTTCGCCGCAGGGAATGGAGGCCCGGCGGCGCGGTTCTGGAGGACGACAGCATTCGGCACCCGATGGTCTTGTGACGGCGGCGGCTGAAATACAGGCGTTCAGAAGAACGCCACAAGAGGAGGAGGAGCATATGCGTGGATTGTTAATGGCATTGGTTGGCGCCACGGCGCTGATCGCGGTGGGCGTCACCGGCGCTCAGGCTGAGGGGAAGAGAGCCGAAGTCCTGCATTGGTGGACATCCGGTGGCGAAGCCGCAGCCGTGCGGGAACTGGCCAATGCATTCAACGCCGCCGGTGGCCAATGGGTGGACACCGCGATCGCGGGGTCCGGCTCGACCGCACGTCCGATCGGCATCAACCGCATCATCGGCGGCAATCCGCCGACAGCGATGCAGTTCAACACCGGCACGCAGATGAACGACCTGGCACAGCAGGGCCTGCTGCGTCCGCTCGACGATCTCGCCAAAGAGCAGGACTGGAAATCGGCGCTGACGCCGGCCTTCTATAATGCCATCCAGTTCCAGGGGCATATTTATGGCGCACCGATCAACGACCATGGCCAGAACTGGCTGTTCTACTCCAAGCCGGTTTTCGCCAAGGCAGGCGTGACTGAAGAGCCGAAAACCTGGGACGAAATGTTTGCTGCGCTCGACAAGATCAAGGCCGCCGGCCTGATCCCGGTCGCCGTTGGCGGTCAGCCCTGGCAACTCCAGTTGATGTTCAATGCCATCCTTCTCGGCGAAGGCGGCAAGGAACTTTATGCCAAGGTCTGGAAGGATCTCGACACCGACGCCGTCAAGTCCGACAAGTTCAAGCATGTGGCGGAAGTCTTCGCCAAGCTGCGTAACTATCAGGACCCGGGCAGCCCGAACCGTGATTGGAACGTGGCAACCGGCATGCTGATCGACGGCAAGGCCGGCATCCAGTTCATGGGCGACTGGGCCAAGGGCGAGTTCATCCATGCCAACATGGTCGCCGACAAGGATTTCGGCTGTATCCTCGGACCGGGCGAATCCAACTTCATGATGGGCGGCGACATCTTCGTCTTCCCGGTCCTGAAGGACAAGACGGCGACGGATGCACAGACGCTGCTTGCGACTGTGATCATGTCCAAGGAAGGCCAGCTCGCCTTCAACTCCAAGAAAGGCTCCGTGCCGGTCCGCCTCGACGTTGACACGTCCAAGCTCGATGCCTGCGCCCAGAAGGGCCTGATGGCGCTCAAGGATCCGAGCCGGCAGATTCTGGCGCCGGATGTGCTCACCGCTCAGGACATCGTTCAGACGGAACAGGACCTCGTCGCCCAGTATTGGACGACCCCAAGCATGACGGCCGACCAGTTCGCCGACCAATTCGCACAGGTCATCGAACAGGCGAAGTAAGCCTCATCCGACATCCATGCGGCGGCAGGTCCTACCTGCCGCCGGTTTCCATGAATGCTGAGGAGGAGCTGAGGTCATGAGTACCCCCGAAACTGCTGCGGGAACCATTGCGGGGACCGGTGCCGGGACGACTGCCACTAGGAAGAAGAGGCATCTTTCCGCCTATGTTGCCCTGTTCCCAGCCTTTATCATCGTCTTGCTCGCCTATGTCGTGACGGTTATCTGGAACATCTGGATATCGTTCACCGACAGCAAGGTATTGCCCGTCAACATCTTTGTCGGCACTAAGCAATACGAACGACTGTTCACGACCGCGCGCTGGCTGCTATCCCTGCAGAACGTCGTCGTCTTCGGCATCCTCTTCATCGCCGGCTGCCTGATCCTTGGCTTTCTCCTTGCCGTAGCGCTGGATCAAAAGGTCCGGTTCGAAAATACGTTCCGGACGATCTTCCTCTATCCCTTCGCAATGTCCTTCATCGTCACCGGGCTCGTGTGGCAGTGGATCATGAACCCGACGCTCGGCCTGCAAAAGGTCGCCGACGCGATCGGGTTCACCTGGATCCGCTTCGACTGGATCGTCCAGAGCGATCTTGCGCTCTACGTCATCGTGCTCGCTGGTATTTGGCAATCGTCCGGATTGGTGATGGCGATCATGCTGGCGGGATTGCGTGGCGTCGATCGCGAACTCTGGAAGGCAACGCGCATCGACGGCATACCGGCATGGCGCGTCTATCTTCACATCGTCATTCCGATCCTGAGACCGACCATCATCACCGCCAGCGTGCTTCTGGCGATTGCCGTGGTCAGGGTTTACGAACTGGTGCTGGCGACGACCGGCGGCGGGCCGGGCATATCGACCGAGGTACCGGGAAAATTCATCATGGATTACCTCTTCGGCCGCGGCAATATCGGTCTTGCGACCGGAGCTTCGACCGTCATGTTCATCACCGTGGTCATCCTGGTCACGCCATGGCTCTACTACGAATATTTCCGTGAAAAACCGAGGGGGAACTGATGACAGTGCCATCTTCCGTCGCAGTCGCCATGGAGGGGCCGGCCGGGCGCAAGCCGCAGCATTTGTCTCCGGCGCGCATCGGCCTCTACGCCTTTCTGGTCATAGCGGCTCTGTTCTTCCTGCTGCCGCTGTATGTGATGATCGTCACCTCGCTGAAATCCATGCCGGAAATCCGCCAGGGCAATATCTTCGCCTTTCCGCAGATCTGGACAGGCGAAGCCTGGGTGCAGGCGTGGAGCACGGCTTGTACCGGCCTCGAATGCGGCGGCATCAGCGTCGGCTTCTGGAATTCGGTGAAGATCCTGATACCGAGCATGATACTGTCCATTTTCATCTCGTCGCTGACCGGCTATGCGCTGTCCTTCTGGCGGGTGAGGGGGGCTAACGTTCTCTTCGCCGTCCTGCTGCTCGGCGCCTTCATTCCCTATCAGGTCTTCATCTATCCGCTGGTGCTCATCTACCGCGGCGTCGGCATCTACTCGACACTGCCGTGCATCATCATCACCCACACGGTTTTCGGCCTGCCGGTGCTGACGCTGCTGTTCCGCAACTATTATTCCAGCCTGCCGATGGAGTTGTTCAAGGCGGCGCGCGTCGATGGTGCGGGACTATGGCAGATCTTCTTCCGGCTGATGATCCCCATGTCGATCCCGATCCTGGTAGTGGCGGCCATCCTGCAGGTTACCGGCATCTGGAACGACTTCCTCTTCGGCGTCGTCTTTGCCGGGCGGGAAAACTTCCCGATGACGGTTCAGCTCAACAACATCGTCAACTCCACCCAGGGCGAGAAGCTCTACAACGTCAACATGGCGGCAACCATCCTCACGGCCCTGGTTCCGTTGATCGTCTATTTCGGTTCAGGTCGCTGGTTCGTGCGCGGCATCACCGCGGGCGCAGTCAAGGGATAATCCATGGCCAATGTTTCCATTCGCGAACTAGCAATCGATTTCGGCAGCGTCAGCGTGCTGAAATCGTTGAATATTGAAATCCAGTCGGGCGAGTTCATCGTCCTTCTCGGACCGTCCGGCTGCGGCAAGTCCACCCTGCTCAACGCCATCGCCGGTCTTACCGACATCAGCGGCGGCCAGATCTGGATCGGCGACAGAAACGTAACCTGGGAGGAACCGAAGGATCGCGGCATCGGCATGGTGTTCCAGTCCTACGCGCTCTATCCGACGATGACGGTCGAGGGAAATCTGTCCTTCGGGCTGCGCATCGCCGGCATGGGCAAGGACGAGATCGCCGAGCGCGTCAATCGCGCAGTGCAGATCCTGCAGATCGATCCGTTGCGCAAGCGACGGCCGGGCGAACTTTCGGGCGGCCAACGCCAGCGTGTCGCCATCGGCCGCGCCCTGGTACGCGACGTCGATGTCTTCCTGTTCGACGAACCGCTTTCCAACCTCGACGCCAAGCTCCGCACCGAGCTGCGTGTCGAGCTGAAGCGCCTGCATGCCGGCCTCGGCTCGACAATGATCTATGTCACGCACGACCAGATCGAGGCACTGACGCTCGCCGACCGCATAGCCGTCATGAGCGGCGGCGTCATCCAGCAGTTCGCCGCGCCGAAGGAAATTTACCGCCGGCCGGTCAATCGCTTCGTTGCCGGTTTCGTCGGCTCGCCATCCATGAACTTCCTATCGGGGCAGGTGGCGAGCAATGGGGGTACGCCCGCCTTCATCTTGACTGATGGACGCAAGATCGACCTGAATGGCTATGAGTTTTCTGGCACGCCCGGCGATGGCCGTCCCGCAACGCTTGGCGTGCGGCCGGAACAGATGCAGTTCGCCCCTGCCAATGGCCGCATGTCCAGCCTGCCGGCAACCTTCAGCATCGTCGAGCCCATGGGCTCGGACAATCTGGTCTGGGGCCAGGTCGGCAAGGAGACCATGTCGGTGCGCATCGATGCCGATGAGGAGGTTGCGTTGGAGAGCGAGCAGCCGGTCTATTTCCAGCCGGCGCTCGCGTCCCTGTTTGGTGAAGATGGTCAGCGTCTTTGAAGGATCGAGTCGCGCCGCGCGTTCAACAGCGCGCGGCGCGGTCTTCATGCCCTGACTTCGAAGACCATGTTGAACGGCGTTTCAGTCGCCTTGCGGAAATGCGAATAGCCCGCATCCATGGCGACTTTGCGCAGTTTCATCTCACCGGCTTGCGCGCCCAAACCCAGACCGACTTCCTGCGATAATGAAGCCGGCGTGCAGATCATGGTCGAGGCGCCGTAGAAGACGCGGCCGACCGGATTGAGATTGTCCTTCAGGCAATCATGCGCGAAAGGCTCGACGATCATCCAGGTGCCGTCGTCAGCAAGGCTTTCCTTGACATGCTTGCCAGCACCCACGGGATCGCCCATGTCGTGCAGGCAATCGAACATCGCCACGAGATCATAGCCGGCAGCCGGGAAATCCTTGGCTGACGCCTGCTCGAAGGTGATGCGGCCGGCGACGCCTGCCTCCTTCGCTGCGGCTCTCGCCCGCTCGATAGAGGGGAGATGGTAGTCGAAACCGAAGAAGGTCGAGTTCGGATAGGCCTGCGCCATCAGGATGGTGGAGGCGCCATGACCGCAACCAACGTCGGCCACCGCAGCGCCGGCCTGAAGCTTTTCATCGAGGCCCTCCAGTGCCGGTATCCATTCCGAGACGAGGTGGCTGTTGTAGCCCGGCCGGAAAAACCGCTCTGTGCCGCGGAACAGGCAGGCGCTGTGTTCATGCCATCCGAGACCGCTACCGGTCTTGAAAGCATTGGCGATCTTCGGCTCGTCCATCCACATGGACTGAACGACGTCAAAGGCGCCGGTGAAGAAGGCGGGGCTGTTTTCCTCAGCAAACACCATCGCTTGTTCGGGAGTCAGGTAGAAGCGTTCGGTCTTGTCGTCGTAGCTGACATAATCGGCTGCGGCTTGGGCCGACAGCCATTCGCGCACATAGCGCTCCTTCACGCCCACCTTGTCGGCCAGTTCCGTCGACGTCATCGGCGTCCCGTCCGCCATGGCTTTGAACAGGCCTAAATGGTCTCCGAGTGTCACCAACACTCCCGAGACCGCCGCGCCGACGTCGCCGACTAGGCGTCCGACCAGGGCGTCAAGTTTTTGCATATCAGGTTCGCGCATGACATCCTCCTCCCATCAGAACTGCTGCAGCGTTCCGTCCGGATATATTCGGAAGCCGGAAGATACTCCCGGCTAGGAGGGGAGGCAATGATACGACCGGGCTAAGCATCTTTGCGCTGCTGCCCTAGAGAAAGCGTAACCTATTGGGATTATGATATATTTTTCGAAATCTACGTCGTGCCTCAGCCGGCGCGGGCCAGCTCTTTTTCCAGAGCCGAGAGCAAGCGCGGATCGTCTGCCGTAACATCAGGTGCGAAGCGGGCAGCGACCTTGCCATCCCGGCCGATCACGAATTTCTCAAAGTTCCAGACGATCCCGCCATTCTGCCCGGTTTCGAGGCCGTGTTTCGCCAGGCGTTCCCGCATCGGCCCATCACCGGTCGTTTCGACGCCGGAGGCGATCAGGCTGTTGTAGAGCGGATGCCGCTCTTCGCCCGTCACTGCGATCTTGGAAAACATCGGAAACTGCACGTCATAGGTGAGGGTGCAGAAGCTCAAGATTTCGTCATTCGTGCCCGGTTCCTGGCCCATGAAATCATTGGCAGGAAAGCCGGCAATGACGAGACCGTCATCGCGCTTGTCCTCGTAGAGCTTTTCCAGCCCTTCATATTGAACCGTCAGCCCGCATTTGGAGGCGACGTTGACGACCATGATGACCTTGCCGCGATAATCGGCAAGTGTCGTCTCGCTGCCATCGATCCGCTTCACCGGGATATCGAGCACGGTATCAGTCATCACAATCACTCCAAATCATTTTGAAAACAGGCTGCCGATATCAGCGCGCGAACCGGCTGAAGTCAACGGCACGATTGCGTTATGCGGCCAGATCCAGCCGCATCAGATTACCTCCCGACCGCATAGGCCTGCATCAAACGCGGCGTGGCGGCCGCCCGCAGCAGGCCGCTGGCATCGCGCCGTGCGGCGGTCAGCCGGCCGACCGTCCATTCCGGCGCGACCGTCAGCTTGTGGCCCTTCTTGCGCAATGCATCGAGCACCTCGGCGCTGAAATTGGCTTCTGCCGTAATGCTGCCGGGCTCGCGTGTGCGGGGATAGAAGGAGCTCGGGAAATGCGCGCTGTGGAACAGCGGCTGATCGATTGCCTCCTGCAGGTTCATGCCGTGATGGGCATAGCGCAGGAAGAAGGAGAGCTGCCATTGTTCCTGTTGGTCGCCGCCGGGTGTGCCGAAGGCAAGCGTCGGACGCCCCTCATAGAGGCCGAGCGATGGCGTCAGCGTAGTGCGCGGCCGCTTGCCGGGCGCGAGCGACGAAGGCAGGCCGGGCTTCAGCCAGAACATTTGCGCGCGCGAATTGAGGCAGAAGCCGAGACCGGGGATGACCGGCGAAGATTGCAGCCAACCGCCCGAGGGCGTCACCGAGACCATATTGCCTTCGCGGTCGATGACGTCGATATGCACGGTATCGCCGCGTTTCTCCCTCAGATGCGACATGGTTGGCTCGTAGACCACGCCAGCCTTGGCTTCCGGCGTTTCCAGCATGTCCATGGTGAGATCATATTGGCTTTCGAAGCCGGGCAGCCTGCCGGGACGCAGGTCATAGGACGCTTGCGAGGTGATCAGCTTACGACGCTCTTCGGCATAGGCATCCGACAGCAGGATATCGAGCGGCACCTTGGAGAAGTTCGGATCGCCGTAATAGACCTCGCGGTCGGCAAAGGCGAGCTTCATCGCTTCCGTGATCGTGTGGACGAAATCTGCGCCGGCCGGCTCCATGGCCGCGAGATCGAAGCCTTTGAGCAGCGACAGCGTCTGCAGGAAAGCCGGCCCTTGGCCCCAAGGGCCGATCTTGGCGATCGTCCAGCCGTGATAGTCGTAGGTCAACGGCTCTTCGATCGTTGGCGACCAGTTGGCCATGTCGTCGGCCGTCAGCACGCCCTTGTGGCGTTGGCCGCTCGCATCCATGACTTCCGCCTTGCGGAGGTAAGCGTCGATCGCCTCGGCGACAAAGCCGCGATAGTAAGCGTCGCGTGCCGCTTCGATTTGCGCCTCGCGGCCGCTTTTGTTTTCCGCCTCCGCGACCACGCGTTTCCAGGTTTCGGCAAGCACCGGGTTCTTGAAGTTCGACCAGGGTTCGGGAGCGAAGCCGCCTGGCAGCCAGGTTTCATAGGAGGTCGGCCACTCCTGGCGATAGAAATCGGCGAGGCCGGCTATGGTCTCGGAAACGCGCGGTAGCACCGGATGGCCATGTTCGGCATAGAGGATCGCCGGCTCGAGGACGTCGCGGACGGTGAGCTTGCCATAGTCGCGCAGCATCAGCATCCAGCCGCCGAAGGAGCCGGGGATAACGGTTGCAAGCAGGCCGTCACCGGGTATCAGCGACAGGCCCTCGCTCGCATAATGTTCGAGAGTGGCGCCGGCGGGAGCCGTGCCCTGGGCACAGATGACTTCGACCTTGTCCTTCTTCTTGGAATAAATGACCGCGGGCATATCGCCGCCGGGACCGCAGAGATGCGGCTCGACGATCTGCAGGACAAAGCCGGTCGCAACAGCCGCATCGAAGGCGTTACCGCCCTTTTCGAGGATGCTCATGCCGACCGCCGAGGCGATCCAATGCGTGGAGGTGACGACACCGAAGGTGCCGAGAATTTCCGGACGTGTCGTAAATGCGGTCATTGCAGCAGCCCTTTCAGATGATTCATGCTTCGTGCGATCATTTCAAATCCTCGGCAAACTCGTCGGCCAGCTCCTTCTGCGGATGCTGCGCGTCGAGCGAGGTGACGCGGATCAGGCTTTCCTGCAGCATCAGCAGATGCTCGCGCATGGCTTCGGCAGCTTTCATCGGATCGCGAGCAGCGATCGCATCGATGATTGCCATATGCTGTGTGTAGGTTACCGGACGCGTTCTGTTGGCGCTGCGGGCCAATTCGCGAATGGTTTGCCATGCCTCATCCTGACGGACATGGTTGATGACATCGAAGATCGACAGAAAGAACTGATTGCCGGCGCTTTGTGCGATCAGGCGATGCAGCGCGCCGTCCCAAAGTTCACGGCTATCGGCATCGCCGCTGGCGAAGATCTTTTTCGTCAGCTCGTACATGCGCTCGATATCGTCGGGTTTGGCGCGCATCGCGGCGAGCTGGGCGAGCTGCGGCTCGATGCGCAGGCGCACTTCCATGACTTCCATGAGATTGGTGCCGGCGACGAGCGAGCCGACATGCCTGCTCCAGTCATCCGGGCGCTGGCCGGCATAGGTCCCCGACCCCTGGCGCCGCCAAATGCGGCCTTCTGCCTCCAGCACCTCCAGCGCCCGCCGGATGGCGCGGCGGCTGACGCCGAACATATCCGAAAGAGCCCGCTCTGTCGGCAGCTTGCCTTCCGATTCCAGTTTGTCCGATTCCAACAGGCCCCGGAGCTTTTCCAGGGCATAGGTGGAATTTTCGGGAAGATTGCCCGCTGTCATGATGTTTTATATATCGGACCAATTTTAAATTGGTTCAATACAAGGTCAACGCACGCCCTGCGTCAAGTTCTTTCGCAACATATTACGATGCATAATAATTTTGTGGTGCCGTACCTCCGCGACAATCAGCGTCGGTTTGTCGAATGGGCTGAAATCGCCACCTCGGGCGTGAAGGTAAAATCCCTGTCAAAGGGGTAGGTGGGCTTCTGCTTGCGCAGCCGCGGCAGCCGCTCGACGAACTGGTCGACGACCCCGGGTGAGAGCGCCATCAGGTTCGGATTGGCGATTGGAGCCAGTTCCGGCGAGAGATAGCCGGACTTCACGACGACGATCTTGGCTTGGTGCGGATCGAGCCCGAGACGCGTGAAGTCGGCGATATTGTGATAGGGGCGGCGTTTGACCGACAGCACCAGATCGATGCCACCCACCGAGACGACCGCCTGGCGGTCTGTGGCATCGTCGGTATTCAGCAGAAACTTGACTGTGAACGCGGCGGTCACCGGTTTGCTGCCCTCAGTGTCCAGCGATGTGCCGACAGTGAGATCGAGTCTGGCGCCGACACCGGCAGCATAGCAGGCTTCGGTTGCCGCTCTGTCGGCGATCCCCGCGAAAACGACGTCGGTCGCGCCCTGGGCTATCAGTTCCGCCAGGACATCGGCGCGGTCGCCGACACCGCCGCCGGTCGGGTTATCGCCGGATTCGGCAAGCACAACAGGCGCGGTCGGGCTGCCGATTGCCTTTGCGACACATTCCTCGATCGAGCCGGTCTCGCAACCAAAGACGAAATCCTTGCGGACATCCCAATAGGCCTGCGCCAGCCGTTTGGCTTCGCGTTCGAGAACGGAGCGGTCCGTGCCGGTCATGATGGCGGCCGCAGTAGCACGGGGCTCGTCGGCCCAGACATAGCCGACCATCAGCGAGGCATCCCAGACACCATCGATGGCATCGATGCCGGGCAGCAGGTCGTAGAGACTCTTTGCAGGCTCATCGACCGTACTGGTGCGCTCTCCGGGCAGCACGACCGGGATCGGCGCCCAAAGCAGGACGGGCTTCACGCCGGTCTTTAAGCTTTTAGTGAGCATCGTCACCGCACGGCGCATGGTTTCCTCGACATCGATATGCGGCGCGGTGCGATAGGTGGAATACATGTCCAATGCATCGATGATACGCTGGGTGACATTGCCATGCAGATCGTAGCTCGCCGAAAGCATGCAGTCGTCGCCGACGACCTCGCGGGCAGCGCTTATCCAATCGCCCTCCGCATCCTCCATGCCCTCGACATACATTGCCCCATGCATGGCGAGGTAGAGACCGTCGAGCGGCAAGAGCGGCTTCAGCCGCTCCAGGAATTCCGCCTTGAAGGCTTCATAGGAGTGGCGCGCAACAGGCCCGCCGGCGATGGCCCTGGCGTGGATCGTCGGCAGGAACTCGGCGTCATAGTCTTTGAGAAATGCGAAATAAGGTGCGGCCGTCAGTTCCTCGCCGCGCACGACGCGGAAATCCTTTTCTTCGTTCAGAACCGGATTGTACGTGCTGCATTCGATATGAATGCCACCAACGGCAATACGCATGGAAAACCTCAATTCGGGTTGGGACCAATCAGGAAATTATGGGCGGCGATGCTCGCCGCACCTCGCGCCCAGATGTCGCCGTTGACGCATTGAGTGCGGATCGGCGTCTGCCCGGCGTAGCGCGGCAACACATTGGCTTCGATCGCCTGCTGCACGACGGTGCCGAACAATCCGTCGAAATTGCCTTCGACATGGGTGATCAGGATCATGCCGGGATCGTTGAACTGGATGAGATGAGCGATCGCCAGGCCGAGGGCGCCACCGGCCCGGTGCAGGATACGGATGGCGATGGCATTGCCGGCCGATGCCTCCTCCTCCAGCTCGGTGAGCGATGTGCAGGAAAGGCCTTCCGCCTTCGACATTTCCTTGATCGCGTTTATCGAGGCCACGGTGTCGAGGCAGCCGCGCTTGCCGCAGCGGCAGGGCGAGCCGTTGGGCTCGATGGTGCAATGGGCGATCTCACCGGCGCCGCCGTGATTGCCACGATAGAGCTTGCCTCGGATGAAATGGGCGCATCCGACGCCGTCTCCCAACGAGACGACGCTGAAATTCCGGATGTCGCGAGCGCTGCCGAACAGCTTTTCGCTGACGGCTATGGCCTTGGCGTCGTTTTCAATGAAGGTCTCGATGCCGGTCTTCTGCCGGATGATCTTAGCAAGCGGCACGTCCTGCCAGCCAAGCAGGGTAGATTGCACGCAATTGGCTTGCTTCTCGTCGACAAAACCGGAGAGCGCCACGCCAAGGCCCGATAGTTTGGCTGCCACATCAGGCCGCCCGGCGAGCAGTTTCGGAAGCGCATCGGCGATCAGCCTCGCTATGACCTCCGGATCGCGCGACAAGGGCATATTCTCGCGGGCAATAATCTTACCGTTGAGATCGCTGAGGACCATCGGCGCCGGATCCTCAAGCAGTGAAATGCCGACGAAGAACGCGCCTTCAGGATGCAGATCAAGCAATATCGACGGCCGGCCCTGGCCATAGACCGTTTCGGTTTCATGCAGGACGCCAAGCGTGATCAGATCGCGGGCAATGCCGCTCATCGCTGCCTTGCTGAGCCCCATCGATGCGGCAAGAACCGTCCGGCTGAGCGGGCCGGATTCGCTGATGACACGCAGGAGCTGTCGCTGCGAAGAGGTGAGCAATTCGGTGTTCCGCCTGGGTATTTGCCGATTATTTTGGCTTGAAAATAAGTTTAGCAATTGAACAAATTAATCGCAATAAATCACAAAAATGGCTTAAGTCCATTGCTCGGACTTGCAGGGAGCAGCTCGTGCGCGTTGCTGGCGAGCGCGCCACTTTCGGCAGTCAGCGCCGGCCGACCTCATGGATCAAATCGACGAGCGCCCGCAGCCCGGCCGGCAGGAGCCGGCGGCTGGGATAATAGAGGCAGAGGCCGGGCAGAGCAGGCGTCCAGTCTTCCAGTATGCGCACCAATCGTCCCGCAGCGATATCGGCAGCGGTGGACCATTCCGAAAGATATGCCAGGCCTGCACCCTCGCGGGCCGCTTCCAGGATCAATGTCGGCTCGTCGAGAGTGAGGGAACCGGGAACATCGAGGGTCAGCACTTCGCCTTGTTTTTCGAATTCCCAGCGATAGAGCGCGCCGCTCGGTAACCGGGCACGGATGCAACAATGCTGCATTAGATCCTGTGGCTTGCCGGGCTTTGGGTGCGCTTCGAAATAGGCGGGAGATCCGACGACGGCATAGCGCAATGGCGGGCCGAAGGGCACGGCGATCATGTCTTTCGGAACGGTATCCATCGTACGGATGCCGGCATCGAAGCTGTCCGCGACGATATCGATCATTCGGGCCTCGGTCACCAGATCGAGACGCATGTCCGGATAGCGTTTGAGATATTCAAGAACGATCGGCGTCAGGATCTGGCGTGCTGCGCCGACCGAGCTGTTGATGCGCAGGATACCGGCCGGCGTGTCACGGTGGCTGTTTGCCGCTTCCATGGCGCCGTGGATGTCCGAAAGCGCCGGTGCGACCGTGGCGACAAACTGCTCGCCGGCGGCTGAAAGCGACACGCTGCGCGTCGTCCGGTTGAACAGGCGCACACCAAGCCGGGTTTCCAATCCGGCGACGGCATGGCTCAGCGCCGTCGGCGACATGCCGAGCTCCACCGCTGCGGCTCGGAAACTGCCGCGCCGGGCGACCGCGATGATGGCTTCGAGTTCGATCAATCCGGACTTATGCATTATCCCGATTTCCGCACCACTTCATGGTGTTTTGTCCCGCTTATTGATCCAAACCTATCGGCTTATATCGGAAATAGCCACAAAAACCGCATCGCCGGGCAAGGAGATCATCATGAGGATCATCGACAAAATTTACATCGACGGCAGTTTCGTTGCGCCGCACGGGGAGGAGCTTTTCGATCTCTTCAATCCGGCAAAGGGCGAAGTCATCGGCAAGGTCCGGCTCGGCGACGCAGAGGATGCGCGCCGCGCCATCGCGGCCGCCAAGCGGGCTTTTCCGTCGTTTTCACAGACAAGCAAGGAAGAGCGCATCGCCTTGCTGACCCGGCTGCACGATTCCGTTCTCGCAAAGGCTGAAGCTCTGACGGAGGCGACGATCGAGGAATATGGCGCCCCGGTTTCCCGCGCCTCCTGGGCAACGCGTTATGCGGCAGATTGTTTTCTCAATGCCGCGAAAACGCTCGAGCACTATGAATTCACGCGGCGGATCGGATCGGCGGAGGTGCTCATGGAGCCGCTTGGGGTTGTCGGCCTCATCACGCCCTGGAACAACGATTACGGCTTCATCTGCAACAAGCTCGCGACCGCGATTGCCGCCGGCTGCACCGCCGTCATCAAGCCGAGTGAAATGAGCGCCTTGCAGACGCAAATCCTGACGGAGTGCCTGCACGATGCCGGCTTGCCGGCCGACGTGTTCAACATCGTCAACGGCCGCGGCGATGTGGTCGGCGCCGAATTGAGCAGCCATCCCGACATCGCCAAGATTTCCTTCACCGGCTCAACCGCCGTCGGCAAGGCGATCCTGCGTGCAGGGGCTGAAACCATGAAGCGGGTGACGCTGGAGCTTGGCGGCAAGTCGCCGACGCTGGTTCTCGATGACGCCGATTTTGCCGAGGCCATCCCGCATGTCATCGCCGCCGGCTTTGCCAATAGCGGCCAGGCCTGTATTGCCGGCACGCGTGTACTTGTGCCGGAATCGCGTGCGGCGGAATTCAATGCAATGCTCAAGGCTGCGGTCGAGAACATCAAAGTCGGCGATCCCCGTGATCCCGCAACCGCAATCGGCCCGATTGTGAGCCAAAAGCAATATGAGCGCGTGCAGCGCTACATCCAGTTGGGAATTCAGGACGGTGCGACGGTCCTTGTCGGCGGCGAGGGGCGGCCGGACGATATGGAAAGCGGCTATTTCGTCAAGCCGACCGCTTTCACCGACGTCACCAACGACATGACGATCGCCCGCGAGGAAATCTTCGGGCCGGTCCTCTGCGTTCTCACCTACAGGAGTGAAGAGGAAGCGATCTCCATTGCCAACGATACCGTCTACGGGCTGCAAGCCTATGTGATTTCGTCCGACCCCGGGCGCGCCCGCGCGGTCGCCTCGCGCATCGTGGCCGGGCGAGTGATGATCAATGGATTTCACAATGAGCCTATGGCGCCCTTCGGCGGCTTCAAGCAATCCGGCATCGGCCGCGAATACGGCGTCTTTGGCTTGGAGGCCTATCTGGAACCGAAGAGCGTGATCGCTGCCACCTAAGGGCAGCGCGTTTCCTGCCATGCCTCGAAATAGCGACTTGTCAGCTAGGTTAGCAAC
Source organism: Rhizobium sp. CB3171 (assembly GCF_029714265.1). Classification (NCBI taxonomy): domain Bacteria; kingdom Pseudomonadati; phylum Pseudomonadota; class Alphaproteobacteria; order Hyphomicrobiales; family Rhizobiaceae; genus Rhizobium; species Rhizobium sp. CB3171. Next base: position 1,091,132 of record NZ_CP121653.1, read on the forward strand.
GCGCAAGCTGCTGATATCCTGTTTCATCGCAAGGCCCGGACCTATGACCGCACCTCTCGACGACGAAGTCTTTTTGCGCCGATCCTTCGAGGTCGCGTCGCGGGCGCGAACTAACGGCAATCATCCTTTCGGCGCCATTCTCGTCGGCCCCGACGGAACGGTGCTGATGGAGCAGGAAAACGCTTTCAATCCGACGCAGGACATGACCGGCCATGCCGAGCGCGTACTGATGACACGGGCTTCGCAGCAATATTCGCCGGGTTTCCTCGTGCAATGCACGATGTATACTTCCGCGGAACCCTGTGCCATGTGCGCCGGCGCCGCCTATTGGGCTGGCGTCGGTCGTGTCGTCTATGGTCTCAGTGAAAGCCGGTTGAAGGCGATTATCGGCAATCATCCCGAAAATCCGACGCTTGATCTGCCCTGTCGCGTCGTCTTCGAAGCGGGCCAGCGTAAAGTCGAGGTTGTCGGGCCGATGCTTTGCGAAGAGGCGACGGTATTGCATGATGGCGTATGGTGACACGCGAATTGCGGCGTCACGGCCGCAAAGATGAGCCAATCGGCGAACAAGGCATGCCCTTTGTCAAACGATTGACACATGCTGGCATAAGTATGCAAAGCTTACTATAATGTTTCAGCAGGCCGACGCCCCTGCAGTTGTTTAATCCTTCGACGTCGATTCCAAAATTTATCGTTCGCCCATGGCCGTCTTTGACGGTTCGCGTGCGTTTGCTGCCGGGCGGAACAGTCAGAAAGGAATGTCATGTCCAGTACGGCCGATCGTTCAAGACGTCCGCTGGTCATTGTCTCGATCATGCTCGCGACTTTCATGGTCGCGGTCGAGGCGACGATCGTTGCCACCGCCATGCCCCGCATCGTCGGTCAGCTCGGTGGCTTTACCTATTATAGCTGGGTTTTCTCCGCCTTCCTCCTGGCACAGTCCACGACGACGGTGATCTATGGCAAGCTGTCGGATATTTTTGGCCGCAAGCCGATCCTGATCGGCGGTATCCTCATTTTCCTCGTCGGTTCGGCGCTCGCCGGCTTGGCCTGGTCGATGGCTTCGCTGATTGCCTTCCGACTGCTGCAGGGCCTTGGTGCCGGTGCCATCCAGCCGGTGACGATGACCGTGGTCGGCGATCTCTATAAGCTGGAGGAGCGCGCCAAGGTGCAGGGCGTGCTCGCCAGTGTCTGGGCGGTGTCGGCCGTCATCGGCCCGCTTGCCGGCGGCATCATCGTCGATAATTTCTCGTGGGCCTGGATTTTCTGGATCAACCTGCCGGTCGGTGTGCTGACCATCATCGGCTTCACCCTTTTCCTGCATGAGCAGATCACGCCGCGCGAGGCGAAGATCGACTATCTCGGCACGATCCTGTTTTCGATATCGATCATCTCATTGCTGGTGATCCTCACCGAGACCGACTCCGGATTCGGCATTCTAGGCACGCTCGCGCTCGTCTTCGTCGTCACCGGCGTGCTGTTCCTCCTGCAAGAGCGGCGCGCGCCGGAGCCGATCATCTCGATCGAGCTCTGGGGCCGGCGGCTAGTGGCGACCAGCAATGCGGCGACGCTTCTGGCCGGCATGGCGCTGATCGGGCTGACGACTATTCTGCCGATCTACGTACAGGGTGTGCTCGGCCGTTCGCCGCTGGTGGCAGGCTTCACGCTGACGATGCTGATTGTCGGCTGGCCGCTGGCGGTGATGCTATCGAGCCGCTTCTTCCGCGCGTTCGGCATTCGCAGGACGCTGCGCGTCGGCAGCTTTATGTTCCCCTTCGGCGCGGCCTTCCTCCTGTTCCTGACGCCGGAGAGCAGCCCGGTTCTGGCCGGTATCGGCTCCTTCCTGATGGGTTTCGGCATGGGTCTCATCAGCCTCACCAGTATCGTGCTCGTGCAGGAGAGTGTGGAATGGTCGATGCGCGGTAGCGCCACGGCGTCGATCATCTTTTCACGCAGCCTTGGCAATACGCTCGGCGCGACCGCCTTGGGCGCCGTGCTCAATATCGGCATCGTCCACTTCGGCAGCGGCGATCTGGCCGCCAAGCTGCATGGCGTCCTGAACCAGCCGACCGGCCTTTCTGATCTCGCCAGTGATCCGGCAATCCGCGGCGTCTTCGATGCGGCCCTGCATTGGAGCTTCTGGGGCGTTGTCGTCGTCGCGATCCTGACCTTCGCGACCACCTGGCTCATCCCGGTGGCGCATGATGCCGGCCGCCGGCAAGTACCGAAGACGGATGCGCAGGAAGCAATGACGCACTGAGCTCATCATATTTGAAATATTGCGCAAAGCCCGGCGGAATGCGATGCACTCCGTCGGGTTTATATCGTTATTACAATCTCTTGCGTGATGATTTTCCGGCGCCGTGGAAACAATCAACGGCCGTCTTTGCCGCCTCAGAAATCGTAGCGATCGATGCGCCAGGCGTCGAGCAGGCGATGTGAGGCCTTGAGCGCCGCATCGGGATCGCGGGCAATGATCGCGTCCAGGACGTCTTTGTGATAGGGCAGGGAACGTTTCTGGCCTTCCGCCACTTCGTCATGGCTCGAAAGCGCTCGGTTGGCGTAGATCGCAACGGCGATCAAATCGATGAGCTGCGCGTAGATCATGTTGCGGGTCGCGGCAAAGATCGCGGTGTGGAAGCGCAGGTCGGCATCGGCATTGGTGTTGACGTCGCCAATGGTGGAAACCATGTCGTCATAGGCAGAGGCGATGGCGGCGAGATCGTCGGCGGTGCCGCGCGCAGCGGCTCGCGCGGTGGCTTCCGGCTCCAGCACCCGCCGGAGATCCTTGATCGAGCGCATGATCTCCACCGAAGGGCCGGTCTCGTAGTACCAGACCATGACGTCGGTATCGAGATGATGCCAGTTGGAGCGATCCTTGACGCGCGTGCCGACACGGGTCTTGATCTCCACCAGCCCCTTGCCGGCAAGGCATTTCATCGCTTCGCGGATCACGGTGCGGCTGATGCCGAACTGCTCCACGAGTTCCGGTTCGTTCGGAAGCGTCGAGCCGACGGGATAGTCGCCGCCGACGATGCGGCGGCCGAGTTCATGCACGAAATAGCCGAAGACGCCCCGCCGCGGGATCGTGCCGTACTTGCGCACATAGGCATCGAATGGCGACTGCGACACGATCAGTTTCGTTTCCGGGCTCACCCGAGAGGCAGTCGTTGCGCCAATGCCGTATTTCATTATCCGGGACTCTCATTCCTGTTGAAGAGCCGATACGAGAAAATCTTCAGCTTATGACGGCCCCTTTTGGGGCTTCGTGCTGATATTTTCGGTTTGCTCGCAGCGGTTCCATAGTTGCTCGATGCCGATTCGGCCGTTCTCATTGCGCCATATCTCGACGGGGTGACTCTACCATGTCTTGCGTGCGCATGCCTACTAGCGCCGGATCGACGGCTCCTGGGCGCGGCGTTCAATGTAGCGCGGTCGAATTGAAGAGGCGCGGATCATGATCAAATTCTGATCAGGCCGTTGAATGAAACGTGATCATTCTGTCGAATGGTAGGACGATTTCAGGCTATCGAAAACGATTCCGAACCGCTTAAATGACGAGGTTGAAAAGCGGATTCGGAGCATTTTGTGAATGACTGATATGTCCACGCGCCAACGGGGGGAGGTGGCGCAAGCTTCCAGCTCACGGCCGCTTAAGATTGCGCTGCTCGTGGCTGGCGCGTTTTTCATGGAAAACCTGGATGGCACCGTCATTGCCACCGCCTTGCCGCAGATGGCCGCTTCCTTCGATGCCCGTCCTGTCGATCTCAATATCGGCATGAGCGCCTATCTGCTGACGCTCGGCGTCTTCATTCCGATCAGTGGTTGGATCAGCGATCGGTTCGGCGCTCGCCTGGTTTTCACCACCGCGGTCGTCATCTTCACCTTGGCTTCCGTTTTCTGCGGCTTTGCCAATGGTGTCGGCTCTTTTGTCGCCATGCGCATCCTGCAAGGCATTGGCGGCGCAATGATGGTGCCGGTCGGCCGCCTCTTGGTTCTCAACAATACGCCGAAGGATCAGTTGATCTCGGCAATCGCGACGATCACCTGGCCGGCGCTCGTGGCACCCATTCTCGGGCCGCCGCTCGGCGGTTTCATCACCGATCATGCGAGCTGGCGCTGGATCTTCTTCCTCAATCTGCCGCTCGGTATCTTGGCGTTCATCTTTGCCCTCATGCTGATCCCGGAGACCAAGAATTCCGCGCGACCACCCTTCGATTGGACAGGCTTTGTCGTCAGCGGTTTCGGCCTGGCGAGCCTGATGTACGGGCTTGAGCTGATCGGCCGTCCCGATCTGGTGTGGCTGGAAGCATGGGGTTATGTCGGCGTTGGTTTCGCGTTGCTCACAGGCGCGACCGTCCATTTCCTGCGAACCGATCATCCCCTGATCGATCTTGCCGGACTGAAATCGCCGACCTTCGCCATCACCATCTCCGGCGGCTCGCTGTTTCGCATCGCCATCGGCGCCGTGCCTTTCCTGCTGCCGCTCATGTTCCAAGTCGGTTTCGGGCTCAGCGCCTTTCACGCCGGCATGCTGACCTTGGCGGTCTTTGCCGGCAATCTGGCGATGAAGCCGGGCACGACGCCGATCCTCCGGCGCTTCGGCTTCAAGCCGGTGCTGGTCGTCAACGGCATCCTCAATGCGATCTTCATCGCCGCCTGCGCGCTGTTTTCGGCCGATACGCCGCTCTGGTTCATCATCCCGGTCCTGTTCATCGGCGGCATGTGCCGGTCGATGCATTTCACGGCGCTGAACACCATTGCCTTTGCCGACATCCCGCCGCAGCAGATGACGGGCGCGAACACGCTGTTCAGCACGGCTTTTCAGGTGACCACGGGTATGGGGATCGCCGTGGGTGCCATCGGCATCCGTATTGGCCAGGCGGTCAGCACGCCGCTCGGGGTAGGCGGGATCGCAGCGATCGAATTTCGCCTGGCTTTCATCATGCTCGGCATCATCGCGCTGCTGGCCGTGCTGGACTGCCTGCCGCTCGATGCCAAGGCCGGCGACAATGTCTCGCGCAAGCCGAAACCGAACGCGAAAAAGGCGGCCTGAACGGTCGCCTTCGGCAGGAGTATGCAGGGTGGGCCGCAGCCGCCCGGCGGCTCAAAAATGATAGTTGATAAGGTTATAGCGCAAGAGAAGAGTGGGCACGGCGATCAAAAGGAGAAGAAGCACTGCTATGCTTGCGGCACGCAACATTTTTAAGCGGCGCGTGCGCTGACCGGTCCAGTCATATACCATTTTACATGTCTCCCCGTTCCGTGCGCGCTAAAAGGCAACAAAATCAAGCTCTAGTCAATACGAATAATAGAATGACCTTTAACAAGTGCCGCCTAATGCATTGGATTGACGAGGGGTTCGCTCTGTATGGAGCGGTATCTATTTGCCTCTTGCTTCGCAGAAAGGTCGTTTTGTGACCATGGTCATGGCTATATAACGGTTGAGGATGTCCCTGCGGCTGTGCGGGGATGGGAGATTGTTTCCGAACAGAGGAATGACGTGATGAGCAAGATGCGTGCCCTGGTACTGGAGCGTCAGCATGAGCTGGCGTTACGCGATATCGACCTGCCGCAAGAGGTCGGGCAGGGTGAGGTGAAGATCAAGATTCATACGGTCGGCGTCTGTGGATCGGATGTGCATTATTATACGCACGGGCGCATCGGTCCGTTCGTCGTGAATGCGCCGATGGTACTCGGCCATGAGGCGGCCGGCACGGTCGTCGAAGTCGGCGCCGGCGTCGCGCATCTGAAGGTCGGTGACCGCGTCTGCATGGAACCCGGTATTCCCGATCCCAATTCCAAAGCCAGCCGGCTCGGTATGTATAACGTCGATCCGGCTGTCACCTTCTGGGCGACGCCGCCGATCCATGGCGTGCTGACGCCCTTCGTCGTGCATCCGGCCAATTATACCTTCAAGCTGCCGGACAATGTCAGCTTCGCCGAAGGCGCGATGGTCGAGCCTTTCGCGGTGGGCATGCAGGCGGCCACGAAGGCGAAGATCACGCCCGGCGATACCGCCGTCGTGCTCGGCGCCGGCCCGATCGGCACCATGGTTGCGATCGCCGCACTTGCCGGCGGCTGCGCTCGCGCCATCGTTGCCGACCTTGCCCAGCCGAAGCTCGATATCGCCGCCCAATATCAGGGCGTCATCCCGGTCAATATCCGCGAGAAGAACCTGGTCGAAGAGGTCAGGCGCCTGACGGACGGCTGGGGCGCCGATGTCGTGTTCGAGTGCTCCGGCTCGCCGAAGGCCTGGGAAACGGTGATGGAACTGCCGCGTCCGGGCGGGGTTATCGTCGCGGTCGGTCTGCCGGTTGCCCCGGTCGGTCTCGATATCTCCACGGCATCGACGAAGGAAATCCGCCTCGAGACCGTCTTCCGTTACGCGCATCAATATGAGCGCTCCATCGCGCTGATCGCGTCCGGCCGCGTCGATCTAAAGCCGCTGATCTCCGAAACCTTCAAATTCGAACAGTCGATCGAAGCCTTCGACCGGGCCGTGGAAGCACGGCCGAGCGACGTCAAGCTGCAGATCGTCCTGGATCAGTAAGCACCTGCTGTTGGCGGCCGCGTCATATAAATGGCGCGGCGGGTTTGTCTTTTGCGCAGCATGATCCTGTCTGAAAACACCATCTGCCCTTTCGCGATCATGCCCGAACCGGTAGACGTTCCCGCAAAAGCGGTGCTAGCGTAGTATCGAACAGAGGGAACGAGGCGGTAAACGCCGCAAAACGGGAAGGGCCGCCGTGCCGCACGACGTCGCATTGATAGCACTGATTGCCGCCGGTTTCGTGTTTGCGGCCATTTTCGGCTATCTCGCCGACCGGCTGCACCTGCCACCGCTGGTCGGCTATCTCGTGGCCGGTGTGATGATCGGCTCGTCGACGCCGGGTTTTGTCGCTGATACCGCTCTGGCGTCGCAGCTCGCCGAAATCGGCGTCATCCTCTTGATGTTCGGCGTCGGCCTGCACTTTTCGGCGGCTGATCTGCTCGCGGTGCGCGGGGTTGCGATTCCCGGCGCCATCGGCCAGATCGCCATCGCGACCCTCTTGGGAATTGCCCTGACCTCGCTGTGGGGGTGGGACCTCGGAGCCGGCCTGGTCTTCGGTTTGAGCCTTGCCGTTGCCAGTACCGTTGTGCTGCTGAAGGCGTTGGAAGAGCGCAATCTGGTCAGCTCCGCCAATGGCCGCGTCGCCGTCGGCTGGCTGATCGTCGAGGATTTGGCGATGGTGCTGGCGCTCGTCCTGTTGCCGGCCTTTGCCGGCGTTCTTGGCGGCCACGCCGGTGTGGGCACGCACGCAAGCAGCGGCCCGATCTGGCTGACCATAGGCATTACCCTCGTCAAGGTGGCGGCTTTTGCCGCCGTCGCGATCTTCATCGGCCCAAAGATCGTTCCCTGGCTGCTGACCTCCGTCGCGCGCACGGGCTCGCGCGAGCTCTTTACGCTTTCCGTTCTGGCCATCGCGCTCGGCATCGCCTTCGGGGCGGCGGAGATATTCGGCGTTTCCTTCGCGCTCGGCGCCTTCTTCGCCGGTCTGATCATGAGCGAGTCCCATCTCAGCCATCGAGCGGCGGCCGATTCACTGCCGTTGCAGAATGCCTTTTCGGTATTGTTCTTCGTTTCCGTCGGCATGCTCTTCGATCCGTCGGTGGTGGTGCGCGAACCGCTGATGGTCCTCGGAGTGCTCGCCCTTATCATTGTCGGCAAGTCGCTGATTGCTTTCTGCGTCGTGTTGCTGCTGCGTTATCCCGCCAGCATGGGTTTTGCCGTTTCGGCAGGACTTGCCCAGATCGGCGAGTTTTCCTTCATCCTGGCCGGTCTCGGCGTCTCCTTGGGTCTGCTGCCGCGCGAAGGGCAGGATCTGATCCTTGCCGGTGCCATTCTGTCGATCACGATCAACCCGCTGGTTTTCCTTGCCGTGGAGAAGCTGGAAAAATCGGCCTTTTCCCGGTGGCCGGTGCGCATGGCCGGCTATGGTTCGGCAAAGCACGATCGCCTCTGCCGCGAGCTGGCTATTATCAGCCAGGAGCGCGAGGAGAGGGACCGTCAGCATCACCTGGAGATCGAGCAGTTGCTCGAGACGTTTCCGATGTTCGCCGAGCTCGACGAAAGCGCCCAGGAAGAACTTCTGCTGCTTTTCCGGCCAAGGTCCGCCTCGCCGGGCGATCGCGTCATCCGCACCGGCGACCGGGGCGACAGCATGTATTTCATTGCGTCCGGCGCGGTCGAGGTGCAGCTCGAAGACGACGAGATTCCGCTCGGCGCCGGTTCCTTCTTCGGCGAAATGGCGGTGTTAACCGGCGCACGCCGCACCGCCGATGTGGTGGCGGTCGATTTCTGCCAATTCCTGGTTCTGGAACGCCGCGACTTCAATCTCTTCATGTCCCGTCATCCGAGCCTACGCGCCGCTGTCAGCAGCATGGCACAGGAGCGGCAGGAGATGAACGTATCCCGCCAAAGGCGGGATCAATCGCTGGACGCGAGTTGACCGCCCGAAAGCTTATCGCCGCGACAGCCAAGCCTTGGAGACGCGGCAGGCCATCGTATAGGCCGGATCGAAAACATTGCCGACATCATAACGCACGACTTGGCCAAGCAGATGACTGGCGGCAGTCTTGTCGAGGCCGTAGTCGGAGGTCAGCCACCTAAGCATTTCGCTGGTTGCATGCTGCAGCGCCTGGTCGAGCGGCCGGGCATTGCCGACGGTGAAAATGTCGTCTGCCGTTTCGCCACGCGGCCAGACGATCTTTTTCTTTTCGACGCTGAGCCGCACCGTCACTTCGAAGGTGGTCTCGATGCCGGTTCCGACGATCTCGCCGTCGCCTTGTACGGCGTGACAATCGCCAAGGAAGAAGAGGGCGCCCGGCGCAGAGACGGGAAACCAGATCGTCGTGCCGGGCCCGAGCAGCCGGTAGTCCATGTTGCCACCGAATTCGCCGCTGGTGGCAGTGGATATGGCCTGGCCGAGCGAGGGGGCGACGCCGAAGCAGCCAATCATCGGCGACAGCGGCAACACGAAAGACTCAAGGCCAGCGACCGGCTCCGCAAGCCGGGCCGTCAATGCCTGACGATCGATCTGCCAGATGACCTTTTCGCCCGGCGGCAGCGTCCGTACGTCTTCCGGGTCAACGACATTGCCGGCAACGACGCTTCGGGTGAAACCTGTGTCGCGTGTCGGCACCATGGCGAGGATTTCGACCTTCAATGAATCGCCCCGTTCCGCACCTTCGACAAAAATCGGACCATTCATCGGGTTAGGGCCGGAAGCCCGCTGGACGCCCTCCTTGTCGTAGCCGGCGGCATCGAGCGTTTGCGTAACGACAGTGTCTCCGTCGGCGATGCGCAAAGCCGGGGGAAGAGACCCAATGACGTTGTGATAGGCCGTCGGAGTAAAATGATGCGTTGCCATGGAGCTCCAGCCTTCTCTAAATTTTGATCCGGCCAACCTATGCCGGCTTTAGCCTCGACGAAAAGAGCAGAATGGCGCTGCAGGCAAATTGTCGCCATCAACCTGCCGCCATCGACCTCACGGCCCCACAAAATATCGCCGCCCCTTGGCCTAATCGCTTCGTTTGTCGAACCCGCCGCGAAGCTACTCCTCCGGGTTAATCTTCAACCATAAGCGGCTTTGTGCTACGACAATCCAGGCGGAATTTGAGTGTGCGCGCGGGGGGATTAGACATTTCAAATTCTCTCATTCTTCAGAACCTAAGGAAAATTTCCGGCTCGATGATCAAGCAGTCGATCCGAAGGCGGATCGTCGCGATCGCTGCCGGCTTGATCGTCCTGATGATGGCGACTTCTGTACTGTCGATGGTGATGGTTGGGCGGCTCGGCCATCTGCTCGATGAGCTGACGGAAAGGTATAATCCTGCCAACGAGCATCTGATGCGGATCCATGTTCTGTCGCTTGAAAGAGCGCTGGCGCTGCGTCGCATGGTGATCGCAAAGATGCAGGATCCACCTGACGAGATCGGATATAAAGCTCGCAAGGAGATGTACGACGCTAAGGGCGCTGAAGTCGACCGCGAGGCGCAGGCTACGCGCAGCCTCATCAATGCGGTCATCTCAGATACGAATACGCCCTCGGATAACGCGGCACTGGCGCGCGTCGATAGCCGGATCGATAGTCTGTTGAGTGATGGCCGCAGTCTGCTGCGCAAGGAGACAGGGGAACTGCTTTCATTCCTCGATGCGCGGGACTTTGCCGGCGTGAGAGATCGCCTTCCGCGCGTCGACGCACTCCGGGACGAACTCGATCAAAGGATCGACACCCTCCGTCAGGAGATGCTGGAAGTGAGCCATGGCGCCATCGCAACGATCAGGAAAGAGCAGTCTCAAGCAGTCCTGATCTCTGCAATCGCCACGCTGCTTGCCGCCGTCCTCGGATTGATCTTCGCCAACCTTGTCAGCGGTGGCATCATTCGCTCGGTTCGGGGGCTGCTGGAGGGAACGCGTGCCGTCGAGGCCGGCCATCTCGATCAACCTATCGCTGTAACGACGCGCGACGAAATCGGAGAGCTGGCGGCTGCGTTCAATCGAATGGTCGTTCAGTTGCGCGACAACCAGCGCGTCAGGGAAACGTTTGGCAAATACATCGATCCCCGCGTCGTGGAAGGTCTCATCGATCGCCCAAACTTGACCGCGGCCGAAGGTCAGCGTCGGTTGATGACGGTGCTGTTCTGCGATCTCAGGGGATTTACGAGCCTGAGCGAAGGCTTGATGCCGCAAGGTCTGGTCAAGGTTATGAACCGCTATTTTTCCCTCATGTCCGAGCCTATCCGGACCAACCGCGGGATCATCGACAAATATATAGGCGACGGCATCATGGCCTATTGGGGCCCTCCGTTCGTGGACGAGACAGATCACGCGCGGCTGGCATGTCTGGCCACTCTGGACATGATTGACCGTATTGAGACGCTACGGCGGGAAATCCCCGACTTGCTCGGCGTTCGCGGCACGCCGATCGAGAAATGCGATTTGCGGATAGGCGTCGCGACGGGTGAAGCATTGGTCGGAAGCATCGGCTCTGACATCATGATGAGTTACACGGTGATGGGTGACGCGGTCAATCTCGCCTCCCGCCTGGAAGGCGCAAATAAGGTTTACGGCACCCGCAATCTGGTCAGCGAGAAAACAATCGCTGCGGCGGCTACCGCACTCGAGTTTCGGGAGATCGATCGGATCGTCGTCGCTGGCCAAACTCGTCCGGAGGTCATTTTTGAGGTGCTTGGACGCAGTGGCGAACTGACGCCGGAACGGATGGCATTACGGGACTCCTATCGGGAAGCGCTCACGGCATACCGAGAACGTCGATGGGATGACGCGCTTGGCGCGCTCAAGGCATCGCTGGAGATAATACCGGATGACGGACCATCGCTCGGCCTGCTTGCTCGCATCGAAAACCTGAAAGCAAAACCACCATCCCACGACTGGGACGGATCTTGGCGCATTGAGAAATAGGAAGGGGGAGGGCGAAATTCTTGCGTTCCGGGATCAAAAAACACAGCAGTGCGTGACCTAACCCAAAGGCGGTACGTTGTGGGTGATATCAATACTACGTGATGTTGTGTACCATTTCTGGGGTACTCGGGGTCCAACGCTCTTAACTTCATCCTTATCGGGATTCTCGGAAAAGCACGTATATGCATTGCTGCATATACTCTATCTGAAAAGAGCAGCGACATGAACGCAAGCGAGTTGGGGCACGCGTCGCGAGCCGTTCTATTCATCGATGTCGTGGATTCCGTTCGTCTCATTGAACATGACGAAGAAGGCACCGTCTTGCGTTGGCTCCGCATGATGGACTGTATCGAGAACTCCATTCTGCCCGGATCGGGGGGGCGCGTCGTCAAGCATCTCGGTGATGGAATGCTTCTTGAATTCGAGAATATGCAGGCGGCAGCTTCGGCAGCATTTGAGATCCAAAATGCGAGTGCTCGCGACAACGCCGAACAGCCGCCCGATAGTCAGATACTGCTACGCGCAGGCATCGACGTTGGCGATGTGATCATATCGCACCAAGATCTCTACGGACGTGGCGTGAACCTCGCCGCCAGGCTCATGGGCCTCGCCGGTCCGGGCGAAATCGTCGTCTCTGCGCGCGCGGGGACAATTGACGCCTCACCTCGATGCCGACGTTGAGGATCTGGGCGAGTGCTATCTGAAGAACATCGAGGCCCCCGTACGCGCCTTCAGAATTGGACCGCCGGGACCCCATCCCATCGTCCAGTCGCACTGGTCGCTAGGAGAACTGCGCCCAACGCTCGCGGTCATCCCTTTCGCCGTCCGGGGCGAAGCTGCAGAACAGGGGATCCTGGGCGAGGTCTTGGCCGACGAAATCATCCGCGCTCTGTGTCGTATGCAGGAACTCAACGTTATTTCACGGCTCTCAACGACCGCTTTCGCAGGACGCAGACTGAACCTCGACGAGGTGAGACTGCATCTGCACGCAAACTACGCCGTCTCAGGGGTCTGCAGCGTGACCGGCGACAGCGTATGTCTCGACGCGGAATTGGTAGAAACAAAGACGGGGCAAATCGTTTGGGAGAATCGCCTCACGGAGCGGATCATAGGAATTCTCGAGGGCGACCAAGAAATCGTTAGTCACGTAGTTGCCGAAATCTGCAATGCGATCATGGCACGCGAACTGCTGCGTACGCGCTCGCAGCCGCTTCCGACCCTTGAAAGCTATGCGCTGCTCATGGGCGCCATTACCTTAATGCATCGCCTGAGGCTTAGGGACTTCAGCGACGCCCGCACAATGCTGGAGGCGATCTTGGAGCGCGGATCGTATCAGCCACTCGCGCAAGCATGGTTGGCGAAGTGGCATGTCCTTCGCGTGCAGCAGGGCTGGTCCGACGACGTCATGGATGATGCCCACCGAGCGCTCAATCTGACAAAACGCGCTCTTGATTCTGATCCAGAATTTTCGCTCGCCCTCGCGGTTGATGGCTTCGTGCATATGAACCTCCTCAGGCATTTCGATATCGCACGGGAACGTTACAACCTTGCCATTCACACCAACCCGAGTGACGCGCTGGCCCTCTTGCTGAGAGGAATGATGCACGCCTTTTGTGACGAGGGAGAGCAAGCGGTGAGGGATACGGAGCTGGCGCTTATGCTGTCCCCTCTCGATCTGCATCGGTTTTTCTACGATTCGCTGGCCGCGTCAGCAAACCTGACGGCAGGCAACTACGCTCGCGCCTTGGAACTTGCCAATCGATCTCTGCGCGCGAACCGAATGCACACCTCGACTTGGCGGGTTCTCACCGTGGCACAGTGGCAGCTCGGCATGCATGAGGAAGCGCGAGAATCCGCGCGTGAGCTATTGAGGCTGGAGCCCGCATTCACGGTTGGCGGGTACCTGGACCGCACGCCAGGCGCAGCTTTCTCAATCGGTAAGCTGATCGCCGACGTACTGCTAAAAGCTGGAGTGCCGCAATAAGGGATGCATTAACAGGGGGATGGGCAAATGAGCAACATATCACCGCAGGCATCGCAAGGGGGGCATGGTGGACACGGCGGTCATGGCGGCCACGGCGGACATGGCGGACACGGTGAGGAGGATGACGTCTTCTTCGGAACGGACGCGCCGCTGGTCGCTGATGCGCTGATAAACAATCGCGACGGAATTGTCGGCAATTTTCGCCGGCCTGAAGCGGTGCCTCCGGAGCTTGATCTCGAAGATTCTGGCAACATGGCCAGGTGGGCTCAGGAACGGCGAGAGCAGGTCGTCGACTTCGAGCTTCATTCCCGCATTGGCTTCTCTCAGGGTACGGATGCTTCTCCAGGAAGCATGAATGTCTGGCATTTGGACGTTGAGTTTGACCCGGACGACGCCGTGCCAAAGGTCACCTATCGTCCGCTCGTCAGAATGGTCCGGCCTACTGAGCAAGTTTTCCGTGGCCAACTTGAGCTTGTTGCGAACTATGCCGATTTGCGCGCGGATCGAGTCACCGAAATTCTGGCGCAACGCGATGGACCGGCCGCATTCCTGGCTTCCATCGCATACATTGCCCCAGACCGTGCGCGTTGGACGCTTGAACTGTTAGGGGCCGTCTTCCGGCTCGCTCAGTTTGTCGAATTTCGCATGAAGCACGCGCTCGCCTGCCGACGGCCAATCGAATACTCGCCACAGATACAGCCAATGATCCTTACGCCGGAACACGGCAGTCTTCCCAGCGGCCACTCGACTGAGTCCTTTGCGATGGCCATCGTACTGGTGCGGCTTCTCCGGGCTTCGTCCAATCCCGTCTACGAGCAGGACATTTATGCTGTCCAACTGCTTCGGCAGGCGGCGCGGGTTGCTGTTAATCGGCAGGTAGCCGGGGTGCACTTTCCAGTCGACAGCGCGGCGGGTGCGCTCCTGGGTTTGACCTTAGGCGAATATTTCTGCCGTCGGTTTAGTGGGGCGGCCAACTTCTATGCCTGGTCCTTCAACGGCGAAGCCTATCCGGGAGATGCCGATTTCGATTGGACAGGATGGTACGACGTTCGGCAGCAGCGGCAAACTGCTCCGGATACGAGGTCTCCATGCGCCGCGGAGCTGGGCCGCTACAAACTTGGAGCCGCCTCTTCTATCCTCGACTGGCTGTGGGAGAAGGCGCTAGCCGAGTGGTCCTGATCGCCCTGGTTCCAACCCAACAGTGAGGGAGAAGCCATCATGGAATGGCGAAAAACCGACCTTGAACACAGCTATTGCCGAATCGAAGGGATAGATCCTAACGCCGATTGGGTTCTCGGGCCTGGCTTTCGTGATTTTTCACGGGGTCATGATGACGTCTTGATCCCCTGTACGATCGGTCCGCTCGACGAATCCATGGTGGACATGATGAGGACCTTTCATAGGGTCGATGCTCAGCAAGGCGGGTGGGAAAGTGGAGTCTTCGTACCGTCTCTCTATCATGATGCGACAAAGGGCCAACACATGATCGCGTTTGTGAGAAGAGCCGTGTTCGATGACCTAGCACGCGGGGAGGGGCCATTCGGCCAAATTCGCACGACCGCGAAACAGATCGACATGAGCCTACCCCTCAATTCGAAATCGCTGCCCAAACACTGGAAGAGCCGCACGCCAGCATCGAAACCTGTCCCTCCACCGGTCTTCTCCCCTGGCCATTGGCCGAAGGATACAGTTGTTATTGGCATCATCGATGATGGAATCGCTTTTGCCCATGAGCGGTTTCGGCTCGCTGACGGCAGCTCACGTGTTCAATATGTCTGGCGTCAGGACGGCATCTTTGACAATAACGGTTCAACTGTCGATTTCGGAAGCGAGATATGTAAACTCGATCAGCCGCGGCACAGAGGTATCGACAAACTCTTGGAGGCCTACGACCAAACAGGGCTGATTGACGAGGAGGGGCTCTATCGAGAAGCAGGTCTGATCGACTTTCGTGATCCCGACCACAAGGCCGCGGCCTGGCGACTATCGCACGGCACCCATGTACTCGATCAGGCGGCCGGCTACGATCCAGTCGACGCGCCAATGAACCGCCCGATCATCGCCGTTCAGCTTCCGGTTTCGGTGACGGCGGATACCTCCGGTTCGAACCTCAAGACATTTGCGACGGCCGCGATCAAATACATCCTCGATCGAGCAGATCGGCTCGCAGGAAAGGGTCACCTGGCTGACGACTCATGGCGGCCGCTGCCGGTTGTCATCAATTTCAGCTATGGCATGCTCGCAGGACCGCACGACGGCACTCTCGATCTCGAGCAAGCTCTCGACGGTTTTGTTACCAAGCGGGGCGCACCGCTGCGCATTGTCTTGCCCGCTGGTAATGCAAATCTTTCGCGATGCCACGCCGCGGTTAAATTCAATGGGACCCGCACTCCGGTGTCTCTCAAATGGCGCGTTCAGCCCGATGATAGTACGCCAACCCAGATGGAAATCTGGTTGCCGTACGATCTAGGAAAGCCGGGTGCGAGCCGGGTGACCGTAGCCGTCGAAACACCGTCTGGGCTACGGAGTCCGCCCCTCAAGGAAGAGGTGGGCTCGGGAGTCCAGCTAGTCTCGAACGACGATGTCGTCGCGTGTGCCCATTACGCCTTTCGTTCGTCTCCCACGAAACGGGGCGTTTTTATCATCTCGCTGCAACCCACGGCGCGCTTGCGACCCCTCGACAACCCCGCGGCGGGCGACGCGACAGCGCCGGCAGGAGTTTGGAAGGTCATCATCACGAACTCCGGCCTGCGCCCCGAACAGGAGCTGGAAGCATGGATTCAATGGGTCGATGTGATCTACGGATATTCGCGCCGTGGTCGGCAATCCTATTTCGAGGCAGACTGCTATCGTCGGTTCGATCCTATAACCGGCGACGTGGTGGACGTGGATGACAAGGGCAATCCTTGTATCATCAGGCGAGGCGGCCTCATCAACGCCATCGCTACCGGAGATGAAACAATCGTGGTCGGCGGGGTCCAGCAGAAGGATCTCACCCCGCCAAAATATGCAGCCGGCGGTCCGGTCGCGCCAACCCGCAACGAGCCTTCTCATCGCGTCGGACCGGACGCGGCGTGCGTCAGTGACGATTCACGGGTTCACAACGGCATTCTCGGGGCCGGATCGAGAAGCGGGTCTGTGATCGCCATGAGCGGAACGAGCGTTGCCGTCCCGCAAATCGTCAAATTGGTGGCGGAAATGCTGGCAGACGGCGATCCAGGGAATCGCGAGTCGATTTCTCGCTTTGCAGCGGCTGAAGAACGCGCCCGCTGGGAGGCGTCAGGAGGCGTCAATCCGAAGGCGCCGGAAAGTTTCGACAAGGAACGATGCGGCTCCGGTCGCATCGTGAGACCGCGACGAGATTGGCTGAATCGCTACGAGAGGGATACCTGACGAAACGCCTAAACCCACCCCCGTGGAGAAGCTCATCCAAGTGCATCATGCCGGCGTTTAGGGTAGGGGATCACCCCTCCTCATGCAAATGCGCCAGGAACACTTCCGCTGGCGTTTTGTAGCCGAGGCATTTCCGCGGCTGGTCGTTGAGATGGCGGGCAAGGTGGATCAAGTCGCGCTGAGAGACGGCTGCAAGATCAGTATCGCCTGGCATGAAGCGACGAATGCGCTTGTTGGCATTTTCGACGGCTCCCTTCTGCCAGGGTGCACTGGGATCGCAGAACCAGCTGCGCGCGCCAATCCCATCTTCCAAAGCCCTGAATCCGGCAAACTCGGTGCCGCGGTCGAAGGTGAAGCTCTGGCGTGCGAAGGCTGGCAAAGGAGAGAATGTTGCGATGATCTTGTCCATGATCGGACGGGAGTGTCGGCTTTGGTTCTTGATCATCACGGTGTAGCGGCTTTTGCGCTCGACCAATGAGGTGAGGTTGGCATGACCGAGCTCGCGTTCGAAGATCAAAAGGTCGCCTTCCCAGTGACCGAACCTCGTCCGATTGCCAATAAAATCAGGTCGTTGCGATATCCGATGACTGGCGGGAAACACGCTATTTCGTGGCTTTCTGGAGCCACGGGGGCGGCGCTTGCGGCGCGCCTCCGGCAGATAGCGATAAAGCCCCAGCCCGTAATCCTCCTTGCCGTAGATGAAGCGGTAGATCGTCTCCTTGCAAATGCGAACAAGGCTCAGGCCGTCCAACAGCAGACGGCCGGCGATTTGCTCCGGTGACCAGTAGGCCTCCAGCTTCTCAATCACCATACGACGCAGATGCGGATGGCGTCTAAGCTTTCGCAAGCGCCGTCGTCGCTCCTTGGCAATGTCATCGGCAACCGTCGAGAAGTAGCCGCTGTATTCGGGAAGCTCGCGGTCATGGAACGTGTTGCGCCTGATCTCACGATAGATGGTCGAGCGGTGACGACCGAGCTGGCGGGCCATCTCGTTGATCGGCACCTTGCGCTCGACAAGATGATGAAGGCGACGACGATCGGCGAGGGTCAATTGCTGATAGCATCGGGACATGCCAAAATCTCCAAAGTGAAGTCATTGAAATCATTGGCATGTCGCACTTGGAAATAGAATGTACCCCCGCGCAAACCTAAAAGTGCATAATGTGTCTTATGGAACTAAAATCTTTCAGAAATATCAGCGAGAAGTTGTAAAAACGGAACCAAGTATGGCCCAAGGTATGGCATTTTGGCCTAAAGTGGACCGTAGCGCGGCCCAACTTCCCATTCGACACAATTCGAATGCCTCCACGAAGCCGAATTGTGGAAATGGAAGAAGGACAGAACTTCAGGACTGCTGGACCAGGTTCCGGTCGACAAAGACGTGATGCTAGCCGCACTGCACGTTTGGCAAGCTGCCTGACCAGGCATCGTCGAAGTCTTGGTTATGACAATCGTGGGCTCGGCTTCAGCCAGCTAAGCTGACGTTACTCTTCGTCTGGACCGCCGCGCGTAAGGAAATCGCGATCTTTGTCGGTCACCACATCGGAAGAAGTCCAGATCGTGAAGGCGTCATCATCCAACTTGACGGACAACGACCCAGCCGCGCGAAGTTTCCGCAAAAAGGCGCGAACCTCGGTATCGCGGTCAGTAATTTCGATGATTTCCTTAGGACGCATCGTTTCTCACCATCACTCTTTACGGAGCCAATCATCGGCTGATGAAGGCCGTCGTGCAAGCGCATGAATATATTATAAATTTCATGGTTGCGATATAAAATCTCGCATCACTCTGTTATCTTTTTGTTAGCGATGTGTCACCACCTTCGCCCCGCCTGACGGGAGCGCATAATGTCTGCTGTATTCCTCTTAGACACCTGCGTATTGCGGGAGTTGCGAAAGCGACGACCCAATGCGGCTGTGGTTTCATTCATTGAGGAAACGAAACTCTTCTACATTCCTGGAGGAGCGCTCGTCGAGTTGCAAGCTGATATAGCGCGAACTGATGCTGTCGATCCGGTTAGAGCGGCAGCTCAGCAAGAGTGGTACTTGCGCATCGTTCGAAGCCGCATTCCTGTCAAGCATACGACCGTAAAGATGATGGAGGTCTGGGCAGCGCTTGACGTTGATCCACGACTCCAAAGCCTGAAGCTTCACGTCAAAAACGGCAAGCCGTCTCGAACGGGGCACGACATCCACATAGCGGCGACCGCCTTAGTGACCCAACTCCCAATCGCAACAATGGAGGTGGAAGGTTTCGCGTTGATCAATAAATATTTCCCCCTGCCCGGCATTTATAATCCGATTGAGCATCGCTGGCACTCAAAGCCCGCGCAGCTTGCGGATTATAACCAAGCCCAATGGGGCGCAACTTTTCAGACCCGAGTGTAGAAGGAGAAAGGTTGATGTTGCCATTCTTGCTAGATACCTGCGTGGTCAGTGAAGCGACCAAGCCCCGCCCCGATCCGGCCGTTCTGGATTTCTTGGAGATGGCAGACGAATATTACATCCCCGCCGCAGTGCTCTTCGAAGCACGGGTCGGGATCGCAAATATCGCCGCCTCCGACCCGGCGAAAGCCGCGAGGCTCAGCAATTGGTACCACAAACTTCTTCAATTGCCGGTGATTGAGCCCACAATTGATATCTTGGAAGCATGGGGCCGCTTGGAGGGCGACCGACGCTTAAATGGTCTGCGCCTGCCGCGACGAGGTGCAGCGACACCTCGAACGAGCCAAGACATCCAAATCGCTGCCGTGGCCATTGCGCGTGGCGCAGCTATTGCTACGATGAACGTCAAGGATTTCATGTTGATCAATAAGTACCACTCAATTCCCGGGATTTATAATCCGAAGGAGCAGAGGTGGTATGGGCGGACGGTGGAAGCCAGTTGAGCTGTCGCTTCGTCGGCGCAAGCGGCGGTATCAGCTCCGCTATCCGCAATCATATGGCGATTCAACCGAACTGATTTTTTTGAGGTGTCGTCGCGGACGTGCGACATACGTGATCCATTGCCGTTGCCTTGAGCAATTACAAGTGCATGTTGCCATGCCCGTTCAGGTTCAAATCCTTTCTCGGCATTGCTGTTGAACGCCAGTGTGAGCGTCACCACCGGTTACCGCAAAAGCCAACATGCGTCGTTTACATCGCAGCCGCCGTCATCTAGGGAGCGGCGTACATCATGGACTGAGGGGCGAACCGCCGTGTTGATCAAGCAGAGCGACTATTATCGGATTTACAGGGTCATCAATAGCCTGTTGGTCAACGAAAATGCCAATCCCGCCACGGCTTCCATGTATTTCAGCACGTTCGGAGCCTTCATCCTCGAACATCATTACAAAATGAAAGCGAAGCCGAAGGGTGGTCTCGCCGCCTACAATTTTGACGGAAAACGCGTCCTTTTCGCAGACCACCGCGAAGACGGCTATGTCTCAGGCGCTGGTGAAAACTTTCATTGCTGGGTCGAAGCGGACGGATGGGCAATCGACTTCATGGCCCCAGCGTTCTCCGAGAGGGCAGCGGGTCTGGCAGTGCCTTCGAAGATGTTTCAGCGGCCGCTTTCAGCGATGGCTCCGTCTATCAACGATCTCCTCCATTCGGGAGATTTCTTCTA
The DNA here is from genome assembly GCF_029714265.1 of Rhizobium sp. CB3171. Classification (NCBI taxonomy): domain Bacteria; kingdom Pseudomonadati; phylum Pseudomonadota; class Alphaproteobacteria; order Hyphomicrobiales; family Rhizobiaceae; genus Rhizobium; species Rhizobium sp. CB3171. The sequence goes on from NZ_CP121653.1 coordinate 1,111,582, forward strand.
TCATTCTGAGCCTGAAGCAATGACCCTGCGCTTTGCAGATTGGCGTGAGCATCCGATGATCGGAGACCTTGCAACTGTTGCCACGAACTGGTTTCGGAAATCTCCGAAGCAAATGCAGGCATCAATCACGGTTCGAGATCAGCAGGGCAAAACCAGGATCGTTCCGCTTGTCGGCAATTTACTCGCTGGTGCTTGGTGATCCCGAAAAGCCTACAAAGTTCGGAAACGGTCGCGTACCCTTAGAGGCTGCCCGCAAAGGATTGGCTGCGGAATTTAGATTTGCTGGTGGTCGTTGTGGCCGTAGTCATCGGTAGCGCTACACGTCCATCGCTTCCCGGAGAGGTCATCTTGCGGCGGCATGCATTGCCTGCCGTGCCGTTGACTCCCGGTAAGGATGTCGCCCACGAAGCCTCCGTCCATTACCAGTCGTTCCTTTCAAGAAACCGTGGATAATCGGATTTCAATGGCTTCGAATTGCTGTCTGTTTCTGGATAGCCAAAATTTGGCGTCGATATATTCTCGTTCGACTTCTGTATGACCTCCCGCCTTTTGGCCCAGGGAAGCAATTGATCGATCCCCGTTGAAACTGGGTCGTCCGTCAGTTTCACCGATATGTTCATTAGGCGCACATCTTCCCCCACCAAAGCTTGAAGATTGTCCTGGTTGGCGATGACGGCGCTCTCGGGATCCGCCATATCGGTGAAGTAGATGATTGTGGGAAGGTACTCCGGCGGCACGTTCAATGGCTTACTGGGAAGTTCACTTATTTTTTTAAATGGCGGCAGAGCCCCAAACGCTTGAAACGGCATGTTTCCGGCTCTAAACGAGTGGTCGGCCACGCCAAGTAGAACAAACACATATTTTCCGTTGGAGAACCTGACGGGAATTGCCTGACCTTGAACTGCAATGGTGTATCCGCACATTCCGATACAGGGGATGTTACGGCGCACGGTAATGTGCACGACGTTGGAACCGACGACGGGCGTTCCATTCTCGTCGAAGATTGCCTCAACGCGATAGCTGAATTCATCTTCAGTGGCGGCGATTCTTTGCCACACCGCGAGGCTCGCGATCACCGCGAAGATCAGGCCCACAAATATGAGCAATTTCGATAGCCATTTCACGCGCCAACGCCCTTCCAACCAAACCCAGTGTGCGAACCAAACAATGCGTAGCATCCCCAGGCTACGGGCGACCGTTGCGAAGGGGGTTCGAGCTATCAGGGAAAATTTCTGAGAATATTGTCGATCATCGGAACCGTATAATCCCGTTCCGGGACATCGCTGTAGTCCGCCATCCGATGATATTCACCTGCATCGAACGCAATATAGATTTCATAAAATGGCGACGGGAGCGCATGCTCCTCCAAGTGGCCGACCAGAACAGACCAGAGGTCGTTCATAATCGAGTCGCATACTGAATAGTTGACGGTTCCCGCGCGGTATTTTCGAGCGATACGCAAACCGACTGAGCTAAAAAAGTCATGGTTTGACAGGCTACCTACCCACCCCAATACGTCATCTGATGAAATTGGCATGGGTGGCTCTCTGGACGCCATTTCGATCATTGCGAGAACATGCTCATCAATATTCTGAAATTCCATTTCACTCTTTCGAGATAAACGTCAGGGCTTCGATTTCTGCCCAACCGGCATGAACTCTTCACTTCTCCTCAGAACTCTCGACGCTCGATGCGGCTAGTTGTGCGTTCACGGCATCCCGGCTCCTTCCGACCACGCATTCGACACTAATCCGTCAGTCCTATAGCCAAAACATCCCAATCCAGTTCGCGGATTTGCTCAATTGCTACATCGCTAATTGGCATGGCCAACTCATCCTGCCACCAATGTATAACCATAGCCGTCAGATGTTCATCACGATCCTTGCGGCTCACGCCGTGGAAAAGAGCCCTACAAAATACATGCGGAAGCCGCGCCGGGCGTCCCAATTCCGATGGGAAGCCGTCAGGTACCTCAGCTTCGGGAAGAAATGTCTCCTGTGGTGTCAAGACACTAGGATCCGCAACCTCAGGCCAGTCCGTGAACGTACCGGCCCGCTCGACCATACGTTTATTGTAATACTCGTTAGGAACCCCCATCATCAGACCTGCGTAGGTATAGGTTTGGTATATTGAATTAAGCCGAATTTTTGTCCCGGAGTTTAGCTTAATCGCGTACGGACGCGTGTCACTCATCAGGTATTACCTCTGAAAATCCAAGAAATATTAGGAACATGTGTTTACAGCTATACTTTAGTTGTTGGAAACGCACGGTGATCACCGCAAAAATAGCAGAATTTTCCGACCTTGCTACTGTGATAACGAAAACATGACTGCAGTCATTCGCGCCTACTTCACGCCCAACTCAACCCCTTTCGTGATGCGCGGGCGTCCCAGCGAATCCTTGAGCCAGCATTCCGACTTCTTGGGGATATAGGAGAATGCCTTGCAAGCGTTGTCACCGATGCAGGTGGTGAAGCACTCAAGGTAGTTCGTATCGCGCAACCGTTTATAGTCGCCACCGGGAGTATCCATACCTGAATAGCTGGTGAAATCCGACATTATGACGCTGGCTGCCTTGGCAGATGAGTACGCCGCAATGGCGTCACCATTTCTGATCAATGCGACCACGTTGTCTTTTAGAAAGCAGACACCGTATTTTGTGTTGTAAGTTATAGCCTTGCAGCGGTCGTCACCCTCGCAAATCTGATGGCAAGCGGCGTAGGTGACGTCTTTCAGCGTCCGATAATCGAAGCCAATCGCGTCATAACCACGGGCGTCGATCAGGGCGGTAGCGGTGGGCTGAACCGGAAGGCTCGTCGAAGCCTCAGGAGGTTTGGGGGCCGCTTGAACTTCCGGCTTTCCATAGCAGAGGATTTGAAACACCGACGGCGATAATTTTTCGGCGAGATCGGCCGTTGAAATCGGTTGCTGATCTGCGGCTCGGTCGCCGGATTGGCCTTCGATACTTTGCGACTGCATGAACAGATCGGCGACCGAAGCCCGTATCGCAAAATTCACATTCTGCGCGGTAATGCCGATCTGGTCGGCGGTCTCCTTTGAAAGCGTTGCACTCGTAATACCCATCAAGAATCCGTCGCGGTCAACCACTGGGCCACCGGAATTCCCGGGCTGGATCGGCGTTGATATCTGAATGTATCTCGTATCGTTTCGAAGCCCTGCAAGCGCGTTGACGTTGCCAGTTGTTACCTTGACAGAGTCCGCCAGCAGGGTAGCGAGCGGATAGCCCATGGCAACGAGATCTTCACCAAGCCTCGTCGGTGCTCGACGAAAGATGATAGGCTTCGACGGCTCAGGAGCGGCGATTTTTATGAGGGCAAGATCGTTGTTGGCGTCGACACGGGGATCCGTCGCATCGCCCTTCCCTTTCACCTCGATGCGCGTGCATCCTTCAATGACGTGGGCATTCGTAAGCACCCATCCATCGCTTGTCACAGCAAAGCCGGTGCCAGAATAGTTAGGGCTATCGGCGTAGCAATTCGATGCGATGCTGGCGCTCGCAACGAGGGCGAAAAGAATGCGAGACAAACACGACATGCAAAGCTCCCCAGGGCACCGAGACACTAGAACTCCGGGGCGTCGCAATGCAACCTTCTCTTGCGGCCAGGGTTAAGTTTTGGGATTTGGACGGAGTTGGGAGTATTGCCCCGTTGGCGGATCGACGATCCTTATCTCATCATATTGATACCACTTATGTCATCGGGATCCGCTCACGGTGAGTTATCGATTCAAATGCCGTTTCAACGGGCCAGGTGGTGACTAGCTCACATTTTGATTGCGCCACTCACACGCGTCGGCGGCAGTTCGCGATAGTTGGCAGTAACCTCGTTATGCAGCTTGATAATGTCATCGACCAAGACGTCAGGGAGCCGACAATGGGTTTTGACCTCAAAGAGGAATGGCTCTTGGTCATCTGTCGCGCTTGGGTAGTGCCGTTGATAGATGATATCGACATAGGGTTCACCCTTTTCAGAGCGGAGACCGAGCGATAAGTGCGAGCGCCCCACCAGGATATCTGAAGAGCTGTTTTTGAATGCTCCGATCCAAGACTCACTGCCCAATGAACGCTTTGCCGGTAGCAACAGATGGCAGGCATCCCCCACGGTCATTCCTCGCCAAGGCTCGCCGCTGCGGGCCTGCGCTTGCACGCGATCCGCATCCTGTAAGCCTATGCTTATGACTTCGGTCTCAAAATTGCGTTCCGCGCGGATTTCCAATGGAGCGGTGCCGAAACGCAGAAGTCCCTTATGATTTTTCTGAAACGCGCCAGCAAGATAGTAGAGATATTCCCCCCATGGTTCGATCTCCCAGAAAACCCCGTCATAGGTGGCAGGTCTAGTGTGATGCGCGGGGAAATCAAACCAGACGGGAAGCACCGCCGGATCGTCAATGACGAACTTTGGTTCGAGATTGACTTCAGTGTGTGCAGCCAGGTTGACCGCCGCATCACCGGACGGATTAACCGCGTTTGCCTTCGATGAATGGCCACGAAAGAACCTCTGTATCCAACCTGACATAGCACCCCCACAAACAAGAATCTCGTTTCCGCTGCTCCAAATGACATTACCGCAAAGTTGATCCTCCACGAGACTTGGATCGCGCCATGCTTCGGAGCAGCCGACGGGCTTAACCGGAGTGGGTTACTACCGGACGTTGCCATACGACCACGTTTGTCTAAAGTGGAGTTGGATCAATTCTGGCATCGGATGGCGCTGTGGTTATTTTAAAAGGTGCAAACGTCCAGCTAAGGCCCGCCTCTCTCAAAGACGCTGAAGCCCGGCTCGCGCTGGGGACAGATGTCGATATCGCCGAAATGTTTGGGGTAAGCCGAACAGACGCAAAGCCAATGACCATAGACGCAGCCCACAAGTGGGCTCAGGCGCAAACTGAAAACGGTCACGCCTGGATAATCGAGACCGATGGACGTCTGATCGGGGAAATCAAACTTCATAGCTTTCATGTTCAGGACCGCCGGGCATCGATGGCCGTCGCCATTTATGATCCAGCCCAGCTCGGAAAAGGATTTGGAACTGAAGCGATCCGCCTTCTGATACAGTATGCCTTTACGGAGCTGAAGCTCCATCGCATCGGGATAAGGGTCCTTGCTTATAATGCCCGTGCGATCCGTGCGTATGAAAAATGTGGTTTCGTGGTGGAAGGACGCGAGCGGGAAACGGCTTTCGTGAACGGCGTGTGGCATGACGACCTGATGATGGGTCTCCTCGCGACGGAGTATCGGACATAGCTGCAGCTGAAAGATGACTCTCCCAGCGGCGATGAATGTCTCAGCCGGATCGCGCCATTGGCGGACGTCGTGGTGTCGTAGACGCTCTCTATTCCGCTGGTTGATTTGATCGAGGCGCGAGGATATCGCCAATGGGATGGGAAGCACTCAGACAATGGGGTGAAGACGCGGCTCGTATCGAACCACTCGCTGGTGGAGTTGCCAACGACGTGTGGAGCATTCGCATCGGCGGGCGGATCGCGGTCGGTCGCCTTGGATCCAGGCCCGACGCTGATCTCGCATGGGAAACTGACCTGCTTCAGCACCTCCACCGCGAAGGTATGACCGTTCCAGTGCCGATCCCGACGATAGACGGTCGATTGTTCTCGGATGGTCTGGTGGTGATGAAGTACCTGCAGGGCGGGCCACCCGAGACCGTGTCCGATTGGCGTCGCGTCGCCGACACGCTGCGCGAGCTGCATCGTTTGACGCACGGCTGGCCACAACGCCCCGGTTGGAAATCGTCAACCGATCTCCTGCATGCGGAAACCGGAACGAGGGTCAACCTTGCCGCGATGCCGTCCGAGGGCGTTATCCGATGTAGAGCAGCATGGGCGCGGCTAATCGGGCGTCAGACTTGCGTTGTCCACGGCAACCCGAACAACCCTGGCAACGTCCGCATGACAGCAGATCGCGTCGCGTTAATCGACTGGGATGAGTCACATGTCGACGTCCCCGACCTTGACCTGGTGCTGCCCGAAAACGCTGCTGATCTCGACGAGGGCGCATATGATATTGCCGCGCAAGCGTCAGCCGCATGGGAAGCCACCGTCTGCTGGAGGGACGAGTACGCGGTGAAGCGGCTTGCCGAAGTTCGAGCGCTCTGAGTGATTGCAGTGGTCGGGGCGCGTTAACCCCTCCGACCTCCGACTGTCGTTCGCGACAATTTCCGCATTCGCGACGCCGTAGCGTGTCTCAAGCTGATCGTTCCCACGCGCAACGCTCTCCCATATCAAATCGCTGCTTTCGGCGGCGTTAAATGGCTTGCCATGTCCTCGCGACGGCCGGAAGGACTGAGACATGGACGTTCTCGCTGGCCTGGCTTGGACGCATATCCTCAACAAGTTATCTATCGGACCCGAAATGTGGCTATCCGAGCAGAACTCGCCGTCTTTCGCGATTTCATGGTGCAATCCTACGTTAACAGGAGCGGCGCTAACGGGTTTGCTAGAGCCGGAAGCTTTAGGAGATTGCGTGCCTTAGCAATCTCGCGTTCAATTGCGCTCTGGAAGTCCTCTTGAAACATTACTGCCTTCGAGAAATTTTCGGCTTTTAATTGTAACTCACGTACCCACGGCGCGTGAGCGGATGCTGACATCACCTTATCGAACTCCGCGCACGAAGCGCTCTTATCTTTCACGAGACCGGCGCTAACACCTGCGTGAAAATGGTCCCAGATGCTGATTTTTTCTGATCGTGCGAGATCAGCAGCCACAGCTTCAATCGATGAAAATCGTCGCCGAAAGGCGCTTATTTCAGCGACGGCAAAAGCGACGAGCTTTTCGACCTCTTCGGTAAAGAGTTCCGTGTTCCCTGCTTTCGTAAATGATCCGAGGCGACCACCCTGGTCGTATGAGAAATAGCCCTTGGCATTCCATAACCATGTCATGCCCACATTCAAATGGGTGCCCCGATCCCAACCGCTTGGCTGAAATTCTACAAGGGATATCCACCAGCCATTGTCTTTGTACCACAAGCGGGATTTCCCCTTTCGTACCAGACCTAACTCAGGCAGACGCTTCTCGGCAATCAGTGCAATCATGCGATTGTGATCAACGTCGTTTGGAGTAGCGTTCATCTTGTTTGTAAAATCCGCCATGCGTTTCGCAAAACTCCCTAGCAAGTTCTGCATCTGATATTCGGACTACCATAAGCTGGGCTTCTTCACGAATTTCATTAGACGAAACGCCTCGTGAAATAGCTGGCCCTGTTGACAAAGTCGCGGGCAATGATGCCGTGAAATCGCTTTATGACGAGAGGTCTTATGTCGGCACCGGATCGAGAAATAACGCTTCGGCTCAGTGTCCAACGCGCATTGCTAAGGGCAGTCTCGCCCACATTGGCCGCTGTTGCGTGCGGCTGGAACGACCGGCATTGTCCTGGAATTTATGGTGGACTCGGATTTCAGCGATGAAGATCGAGAGTAAGCGGACAGGCCATCCCACGTAGCATGGAGACGCGAAATCGCTCATTTTCAGCATGAATCATGCTGGGAATCCTATGAGTGAAGATATGAATCATGATCGTACGTTCGAAATTCTGACGGCGGAGCCGGTGCGAACGCGGCGGAAACCGAAGTCGTGGTCAGATGAGGCGAAAGCTCTGATCCTGGAGCAAGCGTTGGCTCCGGGCGCAAATGTCTCTGCGGTCGCGCGTGCCCATGGAATGGACCCATCGCAGCTCTTTGGATGGCGGCGCGTAGCCCTTGCATCTGGTTCGGTTCAGCGGTTGAGAGCAACCGAAAACGATGAGGCCTTTACTCGTTTCGAGGCGGTGCGGACGGACACTGTCGAGATCCAGGTGGGCGACACGACACTTCGCGTCAGCGCTTCGATCGATCCGGCGCTGCTGAGCGGCATCGTCAGGGCGGTACGGCAAGCATGATCGCTTCGGGTGTCGTGGTCTATGTGTCGTGCCAACCGGTTGACTTCCGCAAAGGCGCGGCCTCGCTGATGGCCCTGGTGCGCGATGGCGGCCTCGACCCCTTTAACGGTGCTCTTTATGTATTCCGCTCGAAACGTGCAGACCGGATCCGCATTGTTTGGTGGGACGGCAGTGGGGTCTGCCTTTACGCCAACGATCGGCGTTCATACTACACCTCTTTCCTCGCCAGTTGATGTTCTTGGCTCGGTTTGCATTTGTCGATACGCAGCAGCGCGATCTTCGAGTGGATTCCATCGACTGCATTGCTTTTGCGGCAGGTCTCCATCGGCGATTTCGTACAGGCTATAGTGCCCGTTATAGGCATGTCTGGTGATGAGGCCAAATTTGGCCCATCTGGCGACGGTTTGCTCGCTGATATTGAGATGCACTGCCGCTTCCTGTCTTGTCAGCATTCCCCGCTGTCGCAGTCGATCATATCGTGATCGCAGCTTATATTCGTGGATGAGATAGGCGACTTTGAGGGGTGTAAAGCGGGCGTCCTGGCAGCCGCGACGTGCGGTTCCACCTGGGCGATGCCCCTGCTCGTTTAGAATCTCGGCGATCTCGGGATAAATGTAATCGTCGAGAAGCCTATCGACCAGTTCAATGATGCTGGGCTTTGTCTTGATCTGCTGAGGAGAGGATTTTGGGTTCATGGTGGTGAGCGTCTGGATTTTGCCGCCCTTGAAGCGAACGTGAAGCTTAGTGGTTCCTTCCGCTGGCAACTTTAAGAGAGTGACATCCTCAATGATGTGGGCCAGCAATCGCTTGCGTTCGCGGCTTGGGGTATCCGGATCTTTCCAGAGCTGGTTGAAGTCGGCCGTCATCGCGACTAACCGTTCGTGGACAGCTTTATCGAGGATGAATTGATCGTGCTCTCGGCCACGTTCGCGCTCTTCGCGGGCACTGGCCAGCGTGCGAAGCTTCTCGTTCCATTCACCTTCGAGCGTGTCGGCGACGAGGCGGTTACTAGGATCGACAAGCATGAAGCGGCGCTGAGCGAGCTCGGCTTCCGTTTGGGCGCGTTCGATTGCGCGACAGCGCAGCCGGTCTGCTTCTTCATGCCGGGCTTGGATCTCCTTGCGGACTTCGAGAGCGAGTTCGACGGCCGCCGGCGTCATCTGCTCGGCAATCAGCATACCGATGGCTTCATCGACGGGAGGCCCAGCGATCGACTGACACATAGGCTCCGCACGATAAATGCGGGCACGATTACAAATGTACCAGGCTTCCTGCCGGCCACGTCGCGCCGCATAGCGAACCCTAAGATGGCTGCCGCACTGCCCACACACGGCCCGGCCTTGCAGCAGTGCCGGTCCCTCCCTTGGGATTGAAGCTCGTGCCGCTTCAAATCCACGGCCATTCGCCTTGAGGATCTTCAGATTCTCCTGATGTCGCTCCCAGCTGATATAGCCGGGATGAGCATCGGGAATGCAGGCCGGCCAGTCATCAATGTCGCGCGCACGCAGAGTCTTTTTGCCGTCGATGGTGCGTCGAAACTGTCGTCGGCCATAGGTATAGGCGCCAGCGTAGCGCGGATTGTTCAGGACACGCATCGCCGTCGATGCGGTCAGCGGCCGAAATAGCGTGCCGCCGTTGTGTAGGCGCGATGGAAACAATAGGCCTTCATTGCGAAAGACCTTGACGGTCTGGGAGGCGGACCCGAGGCGAGAGAACATCTCAAAGAAATGAATGATCGTTTCTCTGACTTGCATGTCTGGATCAAGAGTCACATTGCCGAAATGGTCATAGACCAGCCCGGTCGGTAGGAGGCAACGAAACTCGCCGCGCCGCACCTTATTGAGAATGCCGCCGCGCAGCCGGGCTTTGATCACATGCAGCTCGGCCTCACTCATTGTTCCCTTCAGGCCGAGCAGGAGCCGGTCGTTGAAACTTGCCGGATCATAGACGCCGTCCTCGTCGAGGATCAGGGTGTCGGCAAGGGCACAGATCTCCAGCAGACGCTGCCAGTCGGCATTGTTGCGCGCCAGACGGGAGACCTCCAGGCCCATGACGATCCCGGCATGCCCCATGCCGACATCGCTGACCAGCCGCTGAAACCCCTCGCGCCACGCCGCCGATGCACCGGACTCTCCTTGATCGTTGTCGATGACGATAATCTGCTCGTCGCGCCAGCCGAGGGCGACAGCGCGTCCCCGAAGCGCATATTGCCGCCTGGCGCTCTCAACGTTCTCAACGACTTGCCGCATGGAAGACTGGCGGATGTAGAGGTAGGCGCCGCGTTCGAGGTGATGAGGCTGGACTTTGAGATGTACATTCATGGTGACCTCCGATCGTTGGTGCTCATGGCGATTGTCGCAAGGACGTGAACGACGGCGCTGTGTCCGCCGTGCAGCGGACAAGCAAATGACGATGGGTAATTCTGCTCTCGCGGAGTGCTTGCTGCTGCGGTCAGCGCCTGAACCCATCCCCACATCCCCCGGCGCAGAAAGAGCATCAGGCCGCTACGGGCCATAAGCGGCAGCGCTGCGCCGAGGGCTGCCTTGCGCAATACCTCGTACTGGGACGCGATGGTCGACGGTTGGATCGGGCATGCCGCCGTCGCGGCAATGTTTACGTGCCGCTTTTTTTTAGAACCCGCTCGATCGATCTGGGATGAAGCTCGATATCGAGTTCCTGGCGGAGCAGCTTGGCCAGTTCCCGGGCGCGAACGGGTTCTCCTGGGGCGAGCTGCGCCTGCAGAAATGCCAGGACTTTGTCGTCGATCTTGTGGGGACCGCGGGGCCCCGGCTTCGTCGGCACCAGTCCGGCAATGCCGGCCATATCGAAGTTCACCTTGGCCTGGTAGTAGGTTGGCCTGGAAACACCGTACTCGTCGGAGGCCTCCGTCACCGACACCTTGTCGATGGAGACGCGACGCAGCATCTCGTATTTGACCTGCACGGCGTCGTGCGGATCGAAGAACTCGCTGCCCCGAAACTTTGGATCGCGCACCTTCTCGGGGGTGGGATTGAACGTGCCCTCTTCGATGAGGCCATCCGTCTTTGTGCGCTTGCTGTCGTACTTCGCAGACATCGATGGCTCCGAGGACATGAAGCGGTGTTAGCGTAATGCTAATTATGACGCATTTTGCTGCCTCGTCAAGACGATGCTTATGGTCTATTTGACGAGATATCTTGTATTTGCAGGCGTAACCTCTCATAAAAGCGACCTCTTGCGGCATAATCCACTTTACAAATGCGGCATATTTATCCTTACACTTCCGCACGTCAGCCCGGCCCCGATTTGCTCGAAAGGCGCTTCACCAGAGTGGCCAACTCCATTAAGTCGACTACCCGCAAGAGCGATCGCCCGTTGCTCATGACGACCTCAGGATCCAAGCTCACAAGATCAGTCCATTGCGGAGGAACCGACCAAACAGTGGTGTCCTCGGTCTGCAGCAAAAGGCGTTCACCATGCCGGTTGTAGCGCTTGCCGACGCACGGCAACTGCCGTGGGAATAAAGGATGAAACGGATGCGTCACCCGCACTAACTGCGTATCTGCGTTGGCAGTGGCTGCATTCTGTTGTGAGGTACAAAATAATCGAAGAAAATGGCTTCTGCTGGCCTGTCCCGTCTGCTACCCGCGTCCGTCTCGATCATGCGCAATTAATGGCACTTCTAGCCGGAATGGATTGGAAAAAGATCCGCCCCGCCAAGGTGCGCCGGCCACTTTCGATCGGCTGATGACGATGTGCGGCAAGTTGAATCATGTTGCTGTAAGTGTTGGGAAATCGGCTGATTCTATGCTCTATTACGCGCATGGTTTTACCCGGTCCAGACCTTCCTGACGACGTCGATGCGCTGAAAGCGATGATCATTGCTTTGAACGCAGAGAAGGCTGCGACTGACGCCGAAATTGCCCGAATGAAGGCTGTCCAACAGAAAGCCGACGAGCGGATCACCACTTTGACGGCGATCTTGAAGGTTTTGCAGCGGGCCCAAAACGGTACGCGCTCCGAGCGACTGCGGCTGGCGATAAACGACGAGCAGATAGACTTCGCTTTTGAGGAGGTCGAGACTGGCCTTGCGGCGATTGACAGCGAGCTCGGCCAAGTGGGCAAAGAGCGGCCAAAAAGGAGGCGCGGCCACGCAAAGGTTTTGCCGCCCATCTCGAACGCATCGAGGAAGTGATCGAGCCGGAGATCCCCGACGACTGCCAAGGCTTGGAAAAGGTTCTGATCGGCGAGGACCGATCCGAGCGGCTTGATGTCATACCGCCGAAGTTCAGGGTCATCGTCACACGCCGCCCGAAATATGCCTTCCGCGAACGTGACGGCGTGCTGCAGGCTTTGGCGCCCGCGCATATCATCGAAGGTGGGCTGCCGAGCGAACGGTTGCTGGCCTATATCGCCGTGTCGAAATACGCCGATGGTCTTCCGCTCTACCGCCAGGAGGCGATCTATCTGCGCGACAGCGTGGTTCTCAGCCGCTCTTTGATGGCCCAATGGATGGGGCATCTGGGCTTCGAGCTGCGGATCTTGGCGGATTACATCTTGGAACGCATTAAAGCCGGAGAGAGGGTTTTTGCAGACGAGACCACCTTACCGACGCTGGTCCCCGGCTCTGGTAGAACGATGAAGGCGTGGTTATGGGCCTACGCTTGCGATGACCGACCGTTTGGCGGGTCTGGCCCGCCGATGGTTGCCTATCGCTTCGAAGACAGCAGGGGTGGCAAGTGTGTCGCGCGTCATCTCGCCGGGTTCAGCGGCATCCTGCAAGTGGATGGGTACTCGGCTTATACCAGCATGCTCAAGGAGCGCGCCAAGTCCGGCAGCAATGAAACGATCAAGCTTGCCGGATGCTGGGCACATTTACGCCGAAAGTTCTACGAGCTGCATGTCGGCGGCATTAATGACGCTGCAACGGCGTCGATCACAGCCATGACGGAACTTTGGAAGGTCGAGGACGAGATCCGCGGCAGTGATGCCGAAACGCGCGCGAGGCGCCGTCAGGAGACGTCCGCTGGCATTGTCGCCGATCTCTTCCAGTTGTGGGAGAAGGAACTCTCCAAAGTCTCCGGAAAGTCCAAGACTGCTGAGGCGATACGCTACGGCCTGACACGCCGGGAGGCGCTGGAGCACTTCTTGACGGACGGCCGCGTCGAAATCGACTCCAACATAGTCGAGCGTGCCATCCGGCCCCAAACCATTACGAGGAAGAATAGTCTCTTTGCCGGCAGCGAGGGCGGCGGAGAGACATGGGCGACGATCGCCACACTTCTGCAGACGGCAAAAATGAACAATGTCGATCCGCTTGCCTGGCTATCTCAAACGCTCACCCGCATCGCAAATCGCTGGCCAGCCGCTGATATTGAGCTGCTCATGCCATGGAACTTCAAACCAGACGCCGTCGGCTAACCGCTTACGATCGAGAGCGTTGTGAGGTAGCTGCAACGGAGGTCGCGGCAGATTTCAGCCATCAAACAATTACGACGGTTTTGACGTCGCCGCCTTCCGGTGGATTGCAGACGCAGATCGTGAAGACATGGGGTATATGAGCGATTTCAGCCAACGGCGATGACTTGGAGCGAAAGCTGGAATGATCCTTCGTTTTGCAAATGCTGGCGTGGTCGACAGGCTCTTTCAGGAGAAGGTGACCTGGCCAGAACTCGACAAGTAGATAAAGGGTGTATTGGGACGGCGCTTACCTGCATCCGGCAGCACGCCACCATTGGACAAATAGAGAAAGCAAATTCACGCCGCGTGATCTACCAAAAGCCCCTTGTAAGTCCCTTTAGCCCCAGCGGCTTGCGAGTGGGTCCGGACTGTCGTGCTGTCGATCATATGCTGTCAATCGTCGGTCAGCGCAAGTTCTGCGAGCGTTTCAAAGGATACGTCCCAGACGCCTTGCTCAGCCCTCAGGCCTAACACTCATGCATGTCACGCCAAGGGTAGCCGAAACGCAACACATAGAGCATCCCATCGAAGAACCGACGATTGTCATGGGAGCGACGCGACTTGCGTCCCCGTTCTGTCGCTCAGGTCGCCTACCGCCGGTCGCCTCGTAAAAGGCAGCATTGAATCACGTTGTAAGTGATATGGGAGTGCCAAGCCTAATTAAACGGCCATACCGCTCCCTTTCAGCCCGCTTAGAGCGATTAGCAATGTTTTTTGTGGGTGCACCTTCTCAGCATGGTGGCCGATAACCGCAACTGTCTCAAAGAGAACTTCGATCATGATATCATTGAAAGAAATAAGCCAAAGCCGTGGCTTGAGGGAGCGCCATCTGGTAGTCTCCAAGCCGCCGATTACCTCGTTGAAGGCCCACGGATTGACCGGGTACCTACACTCCCTTAGGCCCTCAATATTGACGGGGGTTATCCGGAAATCGGTAATCCTTCCGAACTTGAGAACGACATTGCCGCCTCCCGAACGTATTGATGCCTCATAGCACACGAGGGCGTCATTCCCGTCATAGAACACAGCAGGGTTTTCGACCGTTCCTATCTCCGGAAAAGCCTCTTGGGGAATTAATACTTGCATCATTCATCTCGGTTCAGGTTTGGCGAGAAGTCGTGCCGCAGGGCTCGACGCCATTGGCGGCTTTGTCAAGAGAACCTAATTTGGCAAAGGAGCCTCAACATAACCTGAATTTCCACCTGGGGCGGGGATGTGTAAGCTCGCGATATGATCGAGCAAGATGCTGCCGATATTATCAGAAGCGAAATCATGTGCTCGATTATTGAGCGTTATCAGCTTCATATGACGGTTCGCAATATTCGCCTGGCTCAGGACGATGGAGTTCATCAGCGAGACCGTTGGGTCACCTACATCGTGTGCAATCGTCCAGGGAATCTTGATTTCGCTCGCTTTTTCAATTGCCAGGAATTTGTCCGATACAAAGCGTCGAATAACTGCGGGGACCAGCGCAGCGACAGAAGCCACCGTTCCCACCGTAATGAGGCCAGCGATGCTGTCGCTTTTCTCGGCGACAAGCTGGACTGCGATGTTGCCGCCAAGCGAATGGCCGACAATGATCAGTGGAAGCTCAGAATGGTCGATGGCAAACTTCAAAAACGCTCTCGCATCCTGCATCAACCCCATTTCTGTAGGATGCCCCGGATTGCCGCCATACCCACGGTAATCTGCCACGACGACCTGAGCGCCAAGTTTGAAAAAAGGTGCGACAAGATGCGCACGCGTGGCGGCACAGCCTCCATTGCCATGGAAAAACAACACGCAGCACTTCGCCTCAGCGGGAATTTCGCTTGCGAGTCCCCGGATCGCCAGGCCATCGTCAGTGGGCACCGTGATTGGGCTGAATGCCACTCCTTGATGGCTACACGAACCGCATTGAATGGCGTCGGGATAGTAGATATTTGCCCGGACTTTGTTATCAACGGCTCGCAATAGGCTATTTAGCACCCTTACTTTCCTATCCGCGTGTCGGTCCAAACAATTTCTCGTTTAATAAATATCGCCGTTGGGCAGAAAAAACAACGACAGGTTACTGAGGAGCAACGGCATCAAGTCCACTCTTCGGAGCCGTCGTCTCTTATCCACACTACCGCCGCAGGGCATTCGTCGCGAAAGAACCACAGAGTTTCCTCGTTGATTTTTGCATCCTCTGACATTTTGTCAAAATCGTCTTGTGCCGTGGATAAAAGAGCCTCCGTCTTCCCAAGCACCATGGCGCGGCGGTCTATTGGCAAAGATTGCTCCAGAAGCGAAATCTGCTCAGCGATAGAAGCCTTGAGCAACGAACCATCTTTTGAAAGTTTTATCCTTTTTTGATCTAGTAGAGCTTCGACTATGCCGAGAAAAACCCGACGCGCTTCGTCGAAGATCTTGTATTCGTCTCGAACAAAGGCCCAGAGGCCGTTAAAAGCCCAAAGCTCCGAAAGTTCGACGATTTCCTGCCATCGCTTCTGCATTTATCACCCTGTCTGGCGAGTTTGTTTTCATCCCGAGGTTGACTTGGCAATCACCCATCAAATCAGTTCAGAAAACCGATTCGAGATAACGGTTCGATCAATCATGCTCAAAGAATTTATTCTCGCGGCATTATCTAGGCTGCCACAAGGTGTGATTGGGGCACCGCTTACTGTTTTGCGACGACAGGCTTGCGTCTCAAGGGGAAATGACCACCTCTGCGCCCGAACCGACCTGGGCGAACGAAATCTCTTGTGAACCCCGTTTCCACAGAGCAGTTGTTGCCACTTCATTTTTGTCCAGATTTGATGGACGGCCGAGAAGTTCGATCAAGGCGTCCAGGAGTCCGGCAGCGACTTTGACCGTATAGGCACATGCTGTGTGAGCATTCGGACCTTGCGCTACCCAAAACGAGATTAACTCTTCGTTTTCAGTTGAGGTTTTTCGCCAACCAACGACATCGACCGTACCGCCGTTGTACGACATGAAGCTCTGTCGCCATTTAACCGTGTCCGGGTCCGTCGCAGGTATCGCGTCCCAACCAAGTTGGTTGCCCTTTGCAGTCGCCTCTGCGACAGTTTCGGAACTGCAAACTTCCATCAAACGCGGGGGCGACAGCGCCTGGACTTCCGCGAGAGCAAAACCGCCAGCGCTCAACGTGCTGGTTGTGTATGCGGTCGCTCCAAAGATGATACGCCAGGATTTCGCATCCATCACTGTGTCTCCGTGAATTGCCCTCGGTGACGCACCGTAGTTTGTGTTCTGGCGCATGCAAGCACCAGGATATATGCAATGTGCCCACGACATCAAAACTAAACGACCAGCGCTTCACTGGAATCGCTTGCTTCCTCTCTCTGAGCCAATGATGCGGTCTTTGCCGGGTGCTTGCGACCATCCCAACCAACGGCTGGATGATCTGTTGCCGTGGAATTGGAAATGCCTAAGAGCACAAGCGCGGCATGCAGCTTGATGCACTTGAACGGGCAATAGTGAGCGCGTAGGTTAAACGCTCCCCCGACAGAACACTGCGGACGGCCGTGTTATCTTGCCTCTGGTGCTAGGTCCTGTTGACAAAGTGGATTCCCAAATCAGCTAAGGCGTGATTCAAGACTGCTTTTTAGGAGGCAGGCCATGGCGCGAGGCGATTTGAGTGATGAGGAATGGCCCATAGTAGAACCGCTATTGCCGACTGAGTGTGGTCGCAAATCTCGGCCCTCGCATGACAACCGCCGCTTTTTCAATGGCATGCTCCATGTTCTGCGCGTTGGCTGTCCCTGGCGCGATATGCACGAGCGATACGGAAAATGGAATTCGGTCTATGTTCGTTTCCGCCGCTGGGCCGAACAAGGTGTTTGGGACGCACTTCTGGAAACGCTTATCGAGCTTGGACTGACCGACAACTGGCAACATAGATTGACAGCACCACGGTTCGCAGCCATTCGCAGACAGCGGGCGCTAAAGGGGAACTCATAAGGAGGCTGTTGGTCGATCACGCGGCGGCTTTACGACAAAATCCACGCCCGCGAAGACGGTCAGGGACGTCCTCTTGGCTTTATCCTGACGGGTGGCGAGACCTCGGATTACAACGCCGTTCCCGAATTACTGGCCATGCCGGTTGGCAAACCAAGCTCGTTTCTCGCCGACAAGGGTTACGATGGCGATTCCCTTCGGGAAGAGTTGCTGTTCCACGGCATTCGGCCGGTTATCCCGCCAAAAGCAAACCGCAAAGACCCGCCTTCTTGCGACTTTAAAGCGTATAAGGATCGCAACCGTATTGAGCGAATGTTCAACCTTCTTAAACAGTCTCGGAGGATCGCAACGCGATATGACAAAACCGCAAAATCATATTTGGCGTTTCCATCAATCGCAGCAGCCAGGATTTGGCTTCCGCTCTTTCGCAATCCAGGGGTTGTAATCAATTCGGAGTGTTGATGTAGTGTAAAGCAGAGCCTCAAGCGCTACCACCCATTACGATGCATGATGAAACTGCTGCCACATGTCGATTTACGAGTTCACCCGAAAAAAACTAAAGACGCATGGCGTGCAGAATTCTCACGATGGAAGAATCATCTTCAGTGACAAGCGCCTTTTCCTAATGTTCGTGAGGCTTGAGCGTGCTCGGAGGTTCGAGGATATTGTCATAGTTCAAAAGGCGGTCAACGAAATTGCTTCGTATTGTAAGTCTATCGGAAAGCCACACCTTATAATATTTTCTTTTATGTATCTACGATTTTCAGATTTGACACCTCATATCACTCATCGCGGTGAGGTTTTGAGTGATGGCGACATTCGATATGTGAAAGATTACACGCGCCGCCTTTCACAAGAAGAAGTCGCTATCGGCGAGTGGGCCTTATCTATGTTTGAAAAATATGAGCGTTTTTTTCTCAGAGTTATTGCCAGAGGCGAGGAATGACGACGCCAGAACTGACAGTCGCCTACTTTGTCAACAGGACCTAAATGGCGTGGACGGGGTGTTCGCACGCGTACTCACGACCGGAGAAAGTAGTGCCCCAAGGACCGTCCAAACCGGTGTAACGCGCTCGCCAATTATCAAGCCAGTAGCAAAAGCATCGCCTCCCGATGATGAAAACGGGGGCGATCTTCAGCGCGATTCACGCGCACCGCAGGTAAAAGTCACAGTGAAGATGATCGCGAAATTTCGAAGTAATTTTGGAATGGACATAAGGTTCCACTGGGACAAAATCGCCTGGCCGAATGAACGGTTTGGGTTTGCCTACAAAAGTTCAGCACGTACATGCTTTCAATGAGAAACTTCGTCCAACGACATTTGCTTGCATATCGACTGTCACTCGTGGGGATATCCGGGTTAGGCTGGTATCTGTATCCCGACGTCTTCGTGATCATACCACTTGCGCTGGTACCGGCTATTTGGGGAGCCGTGTTCAGCCCCTGGCGTGAGAAGTACAAAAACAATTCGCAGATATGGCAAGCGATAGACTGGTACGACGGTGTCGTTTGGATTTGGCGTGGTTTTCCAACGAAAAATGGTTAGGGTATCTCGGAGCAGAACCATGCTCGGATCGAAGTTAAATTCCTTTGGGGTAAAGTTTCTTTTTTCTTGGAAATTGTATCGCACCTATCAATCTCGGTTTATTTCATGGCTGCCACTGACCCTCGATGACTTCGTGAAAATGCTTCCGCGAGATGGCCGCCGAGGTGGATCGTTTATTTAGGAATGGATCGTAGTTGGTCTGCAAGGTGCCGCCCATGTCCGACGAATTGCATAATTTCCGCAACAGCGCCCAATCTGAACAGTCTGGGGTCATCCCTAGAAGCCCCGTCCCGGCTGATCGGTTCGTAATATGGCCGACCATGGTCGTCATCGGGGCATTGGCGATTCTCACGATGATGAGCATCTCCAGCCTGATGATGGCAATCGCGGCTTTCGTTGCCGTAGTTCCGCTCTTATGTGCTGGCCTTGCCCTCTTGCGGTTTTTTCAGAGCGTTTTGAAGAGGAGATGGCGTGGTGCCGCATCGCTGGCGGTCGTGCCGCTGTTTCTGATGGCGCTTGCGTATGCCCCGTTGAAGATTGTTTATGCGACGAACTACGTAGGGAATCTCATTGCTTTTGCAACGGTAGTTCATCAATTCGATGAAGAATTGTCCAAGCTTCCCGACGACGGGAAGCGGTATCATCAGTTCGATTGGGGCAGTTTCGGAGGTTTAAACGTCTCGCTGACCTATGATGAGACCGATACGCTACCGACTACACTTCGAGAGTGCCGTTCCGTAGATCATTTCATCGGGCACTACTATTACTGTCTGTGGTAGAGCCGGTGCTTATTAAGAACGCGCTGCGATGTGCCACCCAGACTGACGTTGTGGCAAGATGGCGCAAGCCTACATCCGCTGGATAAACAAGCGACTCTCATGATCCAAAGACAATCTGACACGCCGAGGTGCTTGCCGGAAACAACCCATCTTCGCCAACGGGTACCGGCACATCATCCAGCGTCTTCACCTGAGCAACAGCTCCGTCCTTTGCAGTGAGCGCAAGGGTGCAGGATACGTCGTCATCATGCTCCGGAACGTAGCGGTGCTTCGTGATTACCATGTTCAAGGTCACCGTCTGCTCGATATATGTCCTGGCGGGTATCCGCACTACCCGAGATCGCTGCCAGGTTAGCACTGTGGCTTCGCCAGCGTTGCTGCGGTTCGTCGGTGCCCCAAACTTTTCCTGGAATTTCGAGATTGGTTTGCCGCGCCATTCGTTCCCGACTTTGTTATAAGGGGCCGCAGCGGCTATTCGGATGCCCTCCCCTAGCTTTGCAACACCACCCTGCAGACCCTTGACCGCTCCGCCGCAGCCGGAAAGAAACAACGGGAGGATGGCAATGATCAAAAGCCCTTTCGTAAGTTTCATTTCGCATTCCTACTCCGCGACAATTCCGATCAGAGGTATTTGCGATAAAGATCGTGCTGGAACGCAATCTAGATGCAAGTTGCCCTTGGCATTTGTGCGCTGAATACCAATTGGCTGTTAACGCGGCCCATCATCTATCGTTAAAATTGCATCTGTGGCAAGATCGGGATGGCGATGTCTGCTAAAACGGGTGGTGGACTTATGCGGGATCGCTGAGGCGCAGATGGTGGACATTGAAATCTCATCAACCCGAACTGTCATCAGGCTTTTTATGCCGAAGGACGCCGTCGAGGTTTTCTCTTGCATTTCGCCGAAGGTGACGCGGTTCATGGCATGGGATCCTCCGGCCTCACTGGCAGACTTCGCTGACGTCTGGCGAACATGGCTACCCGCAATCGAGAGCCGGTCCGACTTCCACCTTGTCATACGCGAGAAAAGAGACGGCCGCTGCCTTGGGCTTGTCGGCCTACACGCTGTCCAATCTGGCACCCCAGAAATTGGCATTTGGCTTCGATACGACGTCCATGGAATGGGGTTTGGCGGCGAAGTGGTTGGGGCTGTAGCTGCATGGGCAAGCCAAAACGTCGCCGTTGAATATTTCGAATATCCGGTCGCCGAGGATAACATTGCCAGCCGACGGATTGCCGAAGCATATGGTGGCCAGATTGCGGAAACGCGCACGAACTCGAAATATCGCTCGGTTGTCTATCGCATCCCTCCATTGCACAGCAGCGCAGATAAACTGGTTGACCAATAAATGAATGTTGCCGGTACGGAACACTCGCATCGCCACGGAGATGGCTTCAAAATCTCCTATGCGCTCTCGGGCTTTTTCCTTCTCCTTTATATCGAGATCGTCATGGGGCGTTGAGCTGGAGATACGAAATGGCTTTGTTTTGGCTGTCTGACGACGAGTGGACAACAATGGAGCCGCACTTGCCCAAGAACCAGTCAGGTGCACGGCGAGTAGATGACCGTCGGATAATTTGGGGCATCATCCACGTTCTGAAGGTTGGTTGCCGCTGGTGTGATTGTCCGGCCGTTTATGGCCCCCAACGACAGTCTATAATCGCTTCAATCGTTGGTCACGGCGAGGCTTTTGGCTCAAGTTGCTCGATGCTCTCGTTCAAACTGGCGCAGTGACCAAGAGCACGGCCATCGACAGCACTTATGTCAAAGCTCAGCGGGCAGCATTTGCTGCAAAAGGGGGCGGCAAGAAGAGGCCATCGGCCGGTCTCGCGGCGGTTGGACGACCAAAATTCACGCGCTCTCCGACGTGATCGGCCGCCCGTATGCTCTTATGCTGACAGCAGGAAACGTCAGTGATGTAAAAGCCGCTCCAACCCTTGCTCGAACGCGCTGGCCCGATACGTTACCTGCTAGGAGACAAAACATATGACGCGGACAAATTGCGCCGCTCGCTGCGAACTAACAAGCGCCCCCAGTCATTCCGGGTCGACATAATCGAAAGAAGCCCTTGTCGCTATGACCAGCAGCGATATCGGGCGCGGCATCTGATCGAGAACGCCTTTTGCCGCCTCAAGGATTTTAGTCGTGTTGCTACCCGATACGACAAACTGGCCGCAATTTCCTGTCGGCAGTGGCGTTGGCAACCATGATATCATTCTGGCTTTGAAAGGCAGCGCCATGCTCAACCCGGTGATGAACAACACAAAATGGAACGAACTCAGGCTGGAGATGTATGCGCTGAGCCCGCCCCCTGCATGGAGCACGCTTTCTACCAACGGCCACCGTTACGGGCCTGATCGGGAATGGTTCTACCACTTTAGAGAAGGCGGTTACGAAGACATCGTCCACGTCGATATTCACGTTGAAACACCCTATCAGCGTGATCTTGTCCGATCCGCACTCAGGAAAGTCCATGTCCCGGGCGAGGAAACGCCTCAAGGTTTTCGTGTGTTCGGATATCTCCGGGATGGCCAAGGTGCCGACTATATCTGAAGCTTGCGCTCGGCTGATTGAGTCTCGGCCCTAGAAACGGGCCTACCGGCCGCATTTGTTCGCAAGCAGGCGAAGACCTATGGGACATGCCATGCCGTCGAGGGACAGGATGTTTCTGATCGCCGCATTACATTCATCGAAGACGTTATTACGACAGGCGGGGCGGTAGAACATGCTTTCCAGTTGGCAGTCGCTGAACAGGCAAATGTGCTTGCCGTCGTCTGCGCCATTTGGCGCGGTGACGGCAAGCCCCAGATCCAAGGAGTTTCACAACTCCCCGTCCATGCCGTCTTTACCAAAGAGGATTTGGAAGACGGACGTTGAGGCAAGGCGATCCGGCATTTCCCCAATACTCTAGTCAAATTATCTTCGCGTCATCGTCGGAACGGATGCAAAATGCGACAGGCTGGTGGCTGCCCTTCTTCGGACGATCATGACCGAGCAGGTAAATGTCGCCACCTCACCGAAGCTGGTTTGAGTTGACAACGCTTTTACGGTTCCGCCGTGTGAGCGAGGGCGCAATTTCTCTCGTGGAATTTGTATGCTATGGGGTTTCGCCCATGCCACTGGCACCTATCGCCATCCGTGTGCCAGCGGCTCGCCCTGTCGCCGCCACGCGGTGGTGACAGGGCCAGACTATTGTTTTCTCGGCAACCGACTGCTCGGCAGGAGAAATCTGCTTAATGTTTCCATGGAAGCGCCGAGCCAAGTCTGTTTCGCACTAAGCTGGGCTGACGCGAGGAGATGCCAGTCCGAACCATGCAGCGACAAGTCAACGGGAGGTGACGTGGATACTAGGCTGATTAACATCGCAGACCTGCCAAGTGTTCAAGGTAGAAGCAGATGTCCGATTGCACGGTATCGCCGGAACGCTACGGAACGATGAGGCACTTATGTCTGGCCGAGTACTGAACCATGTTGATCTTCCGAAAAACGGGGGGAGCATCGTGCTCTATGACTGGAGCGATATGGGGGATAGCTACAACCTGGTAAGGCTAGACTTAGAGGGCAACATTCTTTGGAAAGCTGCCCCTCCGATTAAAAGCGTGCCGGACTGCTTCACCGAGATATCCTGGGACGGCAAAGACCTTATTGCCAATACTTGGAGCTGTTATCGCATTGGCGTAGACCTGCAGAGCGGCGCGACTACGGTGTTGGAGTTCATCAAGTAGGCGGCTTGCGGAGCTTTGTGGGTTCACGTCCTTCAATAACCCTCCGGCCAGTCCAAATTTTCCGCGCCAACCCAAGCGACAGAAATGGGTCTCTTCTCAGGAATACGAAGAAAATCTTCGACCACGGCTCGCGCGATATCCCAGGAGAGATGACTATTTTTGGGAACGGTAGCTCCATTATTCGAAATATCAAATCCTTCCTTGCTTATCGCACCAGACTGGGGAGATCATTGAGAAGTTTCGACCGAAATCACCGCTGTTGTAGCGATCATATGACATCGAAATTCCTTCTCCCCTCCTATAATTCATAATAAGAGAGTATCGATCTCCACTTTCATCCAGAAATTGAATGGAGCCACCTAGATCTTCTGCCCATTGTGCAGAACACGCAGGGTCGAAATAGCCCCTCCAGGCTTCAGGGGAGAAATCCTCTTTGTTTCCAACAGAGGAAAATGTGGAATGAAATTTACCCATGTCCATCCGGAAACCTGGTTGAGTTCGCTTACAACGCGGCCATGTCCACAAGACTCGGCCGTCTTGCCTGCTCCGATGCCATGCGCTTATCGCCCGCGAAGAACGGGCCGCTATGTTTGTTCAGTTCCGCGAGCGTCAAATTGCGAAGGTCCTCGACTTTCCCAAGAGCCGCCTGCCGAAAGGCATCATCGAACCTATCGGCCAAGCTTTGTTCCAACTCTCGGAGCAATCGTGGAATCCACTTCCCCTTCCCCGACCACGTCCCTCGCCCCAATAACATGAGATCGGCCAAGGGCTGATAGAGTTGGGCGGTAATGGCTCGTAACTCCGATCCCGCTCTCTCGCCATTCAGATCGTCCAGAAGATCGGTGATTTGATACTTCAAAGTGTTCAGCTTCTCGCCCGTCAACTCTGGTGGACCGGCGCGAAGAACACTGGCCGCATATTCCTTCCAGATCTGACCTTTGCCGGGATCTGGCCCCCATATTTGGCTAGTGGCGACCATATGAATGATGAGGGGATAGCCTCGGCCAATGTCGCTCTCAAAAAACCAGCTCAATGTCTCCGGATCCTGAACGAACACTTCGAACGGAAGGTCTCCCTCGATAAAGGCTTCACGCCATGCGGTTTCGAGCCGATTAAAGACCACGACAAGATCGATGTCGGAGCCTTTCGTCCCCTCGCCGCGTATGATCGACCCCGAGGCAAACGCAAATGAATAGCCGGGGAAGCGGCTTGCCAGAACCGTGCTGGTCGCCTGCATCGCCGTTTCAAATACGTTCATATGGCCCTCCAAGCATCAATTGCCGTGCCGATCTGGCCTATCCTCAGTCGGCGTCGCGACTTCACGAGTTAACTCCCAATGGCCTGCGTCTCAAAAACTGGGCAATGCAAAACACTAAAATAGCTACATCATAAGGGCGGCCGCAAAGGTGGCAGTCCGTACTGGCCACGGTCACGTGCACCGTACCGTGATCAGGACCGGCTCGTGAGTTTCGGCGCGTAGCCACTCGCTATGATAAAACGGCAAGGTCGTTCGCTGCTTTCCTTGCTCTGGCTGCCGTCCGTGTGTGGCTGCCATCATTCACCGGGACGGTCCACAAGCCATGATGTAATCGCAGCCTCCCCAGTTCGGACGTCTTTGTAGGTCGAGCTGATCTTCCTCAGCACCGTCTCATCGTCTGTATCGATCTCGTAAAACGTGCTGTCGACGGCCCGGATCGTAACCCATGTCTTGTCTGACTGCATCGGTCCCGACCCGACAAACTCGCCCCAGATAACCTGCTGCGTCTTCTCCGCTAAGGCTGCGAGATCGAAGCCTGAAAGCTGGGCGTCGTTCTGCGCCAATTCCTCCAGTTGTTCGCCGCCATCACCTGTAGCCTCGAACCATTCGTGCCCAGGTTTGGACGACTTAACGGTTGAAACCGTCCAATTTGCCTCCAAAGACCGAGGTGCCAAAAGCCGCAGTAAGTCTCTGAGATCAAGAGCGAGGACGTGTTGCTTGAGATCGTAAATCCTAAGTGTCGCCATGGCGTCCCCCTGACGATACGGACCGCCGACGTCCGCTGTAAGTCAATTCCTATACGGTGATGGGGTAAGCTCTAACGGCCTGGCGGCAGGGGATATCGGCATTCCGTCTTTTACAATCTGCCAGCAGCGCATGCTGTAGTGCGCCGCTGTTCGATACGTTTCAAAAGGCGCTGATGCCATCCCAGATTTTCCATCTAAGCCTTTGCGAGAACTTCCTTTTGCGCTTCGTCGTTCATTCCGTCGCCGGGACCAGCGGCGACTGTTGGATCAATTTGAGCCAATACCGGCTCTTTTTCTGACTGGCGTTCACGTCGCCGCAATGTCGCGAATTCATGCACGACGCAAAACCCAGCCATTAACGTCATCACACCTTGGATCGATTTAATCACGTAATAATAGGCGACTGGACCCAAAGCTTCGTACAGGCGGCGATCAGATTCCCTGGAACCGGGATGCTTGAAAACAAAGGTAAGCACGAAAACTGCAAAGACAGCTATATGGAACTGCAATGACCGACGGCGGCGCAACAAGCCGAAGAACCCCGTTAGCGGGGCGCTCGAAAGAAAATCCGGTCCGCTCTCGTCGACGTCTGTCCAGATCGCTTTCTCATGCCCATAGCGCCAAATGGCAAGCCACTTGAAGACAAATACGGTCAGGATCGTCGCAAGCATGACGGACGAACCGACTGGGTCAGCGCCAAGCCCGTAGAACCACCGCCGCATATCATGTCCCAATACAAGGGCGGCCAGCATCAATGCGTAGGCGCAATAGAGCCATGCGAAACCCCGCCAGTATTTTTGCTGACCAACTGGAAACTTAAAGACGTAACAACAGACTGCGACCGTAGCCGGGAACGACGACACCCATGCCACCAGATTCATCGGAGAAAAAACCCACGATCCGCTGTAGACGTCCGTGATGGCAGACAGTTGAGCATAGACAACACAAACCGCTAACAACTTCCAGAGCATGTCCCCTCCTTGCGATCTGCGCCGTCTTATATCGGGGCGGTATTTAACGAGCCTCAAAGCCTATCGTTAAGATTGTACCGCTAGACCTATTCCTCGACCGGTCATTCGCGAAGCGCCGTGGACTTTGCAAAGGGAGCCAGGATGCATGCCATATAGATCTCAATCCTCGGCAACCCGTCAGGGGAGGATCACCGAGCCATACCCAATGCTCTGCAGGAATAGTCCGACCGCCATTAGAATGAGTCTGTCGGAGCAAACGCGGACTGCTCAGGAGGACGATGGGTGCGCAAAATTTTAGGAGTGTTTGGTGTTGAGAGTCGTAAGGGGACGATGATCATCCTTGAAGGGACGTCCGATCTTCCCGTCGGCGTCAGGCTCCGTGCAATGTTGCATGTTCCAGGTAAGGAAGTCCGGGAAGCTACCGCCGTCAAGGACCGGCTTCATCAACACTCTCTCGCGCCCATCTTAAATGAGGGCTTTCTCGTCGTTGGGCTGGGCAAGGCCGATCTCGAAGACGGTACGCTTATCGAGATTTGCGGCGAGGCCACATAGCTATGTCGCCGTTTGTCGATTGGCTCAAAGCCAGAGAACCAAAGCCGATAGGCATCAGCGCGTTGAGCGCTCCACCGGAAAGATACGAATATGCCTAAATTTGATCCGATTGCATTGCGGCGCAATTGTCTGCGCGACGAGGTTCCCCTCCGGTTTTATCTGGAGACGCAATATGATGAAAAGAAGCCGATGGGCAATTACGCTAACGAACATCTTGCGCAGGTCATCCTATGCTGGCTGCTGTGGCTGGAGACAGAAATAGCGCCCGTGCTGCCGCGTGCACTGCAATGGCTGGACAAGGCCATCGAGGGCGGAGAAGAAGAAAGGTTCGGCCCCGACCCGAACATTCACCGACGCACCCTGCATTGTGCCAAAGCCATTGGCCGATGGATGTGTCATGGAGAAAACGACGAAGCTACGTGGAAGGTGGCTCAGGACGCGCAAGCCCAATACATGCGAACGGGCTTCATCAAGGTGCTGGGACCCGACAAATTTGACTACAAGCTGCAGCGCTTCGTTCCCCAAGAAGCCAAAGGCCTGCCATTCAGCAAGGGGAGAATTCTGACAGACGGACTTCTCGATAATTTCATGGCCTTCAGCTTTCAGGCTGGCCAATACGAGGCTGGCATCGAGGAGTATGAGCGACACCTCGCGCCCAAAATCCCGTCGCTCAAAAAGCCATTGCAACCACGGCAGTTCGCCTATGCGCTCTGCTTGCAAAAACTCGGCCGAGCGCAATTTGACAAGAACGACCTATTGGATGCCGGTCGCAGAATGTTGCAGGCAAATCTGCAGGACACATGGATCGGCGGCGGTCAGTACATACGGGCGGCGACCTGGCTAAAGATCGTCTACTGGCATGATGATCCGACACTGACACCGCTGAAGGTAGTTCTCCGCGCCTACGACGACATGCCGGACGTGCCACGGCCTTATTATCTGTGAACAAGAGACCTTGTTTTGACGGTTTCGCCTCGATCCACCCGATGCAGCCCAGCTATCACCGCTGCAGAAGCCGGTTAGCATTTCCGGGCATCACCCCCTTCAGGCTTATTACGATTTTCCTGTCCTCCCCGCCGACGTCGCCATGGTAAGCGCCCTTCACCGCTTCAAGCACTAGGCTAGGATGTTATCTGCACGAACTCACGGCGAGACCGGACCTCGGCGTCATCATAGATCACGGACCAGCCGAAGGACGCGGACAAGGCATTGTTTTCCGGTGCTTGGGCAACACCGAACATCCCCGCGACCAGCCTCAAATTCGTTTCGCTTTCATCGCGAACGTCGACGAACCGCAGTGGAGCGCTCGCGAGCGACTGCGGGAGCGCACCTATGCCCGGCCCCTCCGTTTCTGTCATCCAATCAAGCCCGCCACGGGCCAACGAGCGTTCGAGACGCTCGCGCCATGCCGACAGATACTTGTTCGGCCCAAGCGCTCCCGTACGCCAGTCAACAAGATAAGGGAACAAGGTGACGATCCAGCCCGTGAGTTCGGCGGGACCGGAACCTGCCAGGTAGCGAAAGAACGATAGCCAGAATTCGTGATCAATCTTGCCTGCCGCCGTATCGGCGATTTTCTCCAGAACGGGGCCGAGCGCTGCACACCATTCCTCTAGTCCGTACTGGGCCATCTGCTGCAAACGAGGAACCATCGAGTTCCAATCTTCGGGCGTTCCATGGAGAATAATCTGGGGAATGCCGCAACCGCACCGTGCCTCATATTCGAAGTAGTCCTTGAAAGCGTCCATCCAGCACAGATCAAACGCTGCTGCTTCCATGTCCGTCGTCGTCGAAAAACGAACGCCCAGAACATCTCTGATCTGCGGAATGCTTTGCATGATCTGTTTCGAAAATGCCGAAAACAGCTCCGGCCAGGGATTATCCTGCCCGAGAAAGAAATCCGGACGCGAAACTTGAAGTACCTTTTGACCTTCGTGTGCGACAAACTGCGAACGTAGCGCTTCGCTATTCAGCGAGATGTGGGTTGCAAAGCCTTGAGCAACGCAAAACCAGATATCGTCCGGTCGAACGACTAAAGGGTGATGATCGTAAAAGGCGCGGCGGGCAGCTTCTGCAAATGCATGGCTGGGTTCACAGCAAACCAAGGTGGAACTTGCGCAGCCGACGGCTTCTACACGTCTAGTGCTGAGACCCCGCATTGCTTCGTGGGCATCAAGCTGTTCGTATGGGGTGCCGGGCGGGACGTCCGATAAATCAAAAACTCGCATGATTACGATGTTCTCCTGAGTCAGCGGCACGCCGTAGACACTCGAACCAGCCGCTATGCTGATAGCTATATTGCTTACGGACGGCCGGGTAAAAATGACACTGGCGGGGTGGAGCACTCCGCCAGCTTGCATGTCGGACAGCTATTTCTCCGGATTCAGCATCACGTAGGCTTCACCACCTTTGCGGTCATGCTGGAAGATGAAGCGCTTGCCTTTAATTGTCGCGACAAAGGGTTGATTGGGCTTGTCGTCTTGCGGAACCTTGTCCGCAAATTCTGCGACGGTGCTCAGGAATTGCTGATGCAAAGTCGGGTCCGCACGGTTTGGGCTGGTGATCGCACATTCCTTGCCAGGCTTAATCTGCACGGACATTGACTCATCCTTGGTCATGCCACTTTGCTCTCCGCCGAGATCGAGAAAGGTGACGCCGTAGCGTTTGGCACCCTGGATACCGGCTGCAAAAGACGGCGCCGTTTGCAGGCAAAGCTCCTTGAACGCCTTTATGGCAACATCCGTCTTGCCGCTCGGGACGGGCGCTGCCGATGTTGGCGGTGGTGAGGATGTCGTGCAGCCAGCCAGCGCCATTGTCAGCGCTAAGCCAATTGTCGCGATTTTGGTGATTTTATTGATTGCGTTTGGATGCTTCATTGTTTCTGTAACTCTGCGGCTCGCTGTTTGAATGGTGCCGGGCCAAAGCTCCGGGTACAGCGCAATTTGCCTGGATGATCCGGACGGGAAGAGATTCCTCCAGCCGCCAAAACCAGCCTTAGCCCTTGCACTTCCGGTAGCGTGATCATGCTAGCGCTATTTGAGTCAATGATTGTCAGCACCCGAAATAGTAGTATCGCTAACGGAGAATTTATACTCTGCACAATTCCTTGCCTTGAGTAACAAATGCCACCACCAACGCTGCCATCGGCCCTAGCCAGACTCATTCTGCCGGATCATTAAAAGTGATCGCTGGAACAGAAGTTCGTTGTCCTTCTCACCGACGTGTTCCCAACCTGCCGCTCGATAAAACCGTTCGGCTCTGGTGCTTGGATCAGTGGTCAGCCATGCGCGTTTGATGCCCGCAGACTGCAGGCAGACGCAAGCCTCTGCAAGAAGGCGTGACCCGATGCCTCTGGTTTCAACGCCGGGCATGACGAAGAGCGCCCAAATGTTACCATCGCGCGGGTCAGCTGCAGAAAATCCGACAATAGATCCCTGCTCTTCCCAGACGAAAATACCGGGATTTTTCACAAACCACTTATAGTCATCATCTGTGACCTTCGACGGATTGCTGAGGATATTCTCGAAGACAGATGACCGAACGAATTTCAGATCTGCGATGTCGTCAATCGTCGCTTTCCTAAGCATGTCTAACCCATCCGGGGATCTATGACCTTCGTGAGAAGGCCTGCATTTGGTGCTGGCTACAATGTCGCTACTTCAGCCTGACGCAAGCTTGCACCACTTACAGTAAACGCAACTATGACGGACTTCGCGTTATGCGGTTGGGCTTCAATTGCGGGAATTCACAATGCAGATTGCAAACTCATATTTTTCATCTAGTGCGGACATCTTGGAGTTGCCCCCAAAAGACCGGACATGCTCAGGTTTGAGATTGCGAGCTGATGAACTCGCGCGGCGATTGATATCCTAAAGCACTGTGCGGGTGAAGATTGTTGTAATGCTCGAACCAGAACGGCAGTTGAGCGATGACGGTTTCAGCGTCGGGGGTTGGATTCACCGAGACGTAGTCGCGCTTGAAGGTTTTGACGAACGCCTCGGCCATGCCGTTCGATTGCGGGCTTCGCACCGGTGTCGTGCAAGGTTGCAAATTCCGAGGCAATCCGCCCCCTGATTCCGAAATGATGTCGCCCCCCAATTCCGAGAAATAGTCGCCCCCTTGTTCCGAGATGATGCCGCCCCCTTGGAGGCGTCTGGCAAGGGTGGGTCTGCAGGTGTGAAGTTTCTTCCTTCGACGTTGACGAGGAAGGAACGGGATGCCAGCGGAGAGATTGGAGATGCGGCGTGTCCGCGAGATACTGAGATATCGTTTTGAGCAAGGACTTGGGCACAAGTCGATTGCGGTGCGGGTTGGAACTGCGCCCTCGACGGTGCGCGAGACGCTACGGCGTGCGGCGGTAGCCGGGCTGTCGTGGCCTCTCGGCGACGACGTCAACGATACAGTCCTGGAGGCAACGCTTTACAAGGCGGCCGGGACGAAGATTGGGCACCGTCGCGCTCCTGAGCCGGAGTGGGCACAGGTCCATCGCGAGCTGAAGCGCAAGCATATGACGCTGCAGATCCTCTGGGACGAATACATCAGCCGTCATCCGGATGGTTATCGCTATAGTCGCTACTGCGACCTCTACCGGGGCTGGGCTCTGAAGCTGCCGGTGACGATGCGGCAGGATCATATGGCCGGCGACAAGCTGTTCGTCGATTATGCCGGCGACACGGTCACGGTGATTGTCGATCGGTTGTCCGGCAAGACCCGACAAGCCCATCTGTTCGTGGCGGTTCTGGGCGCGTCGAGCCTTTCATATGCACATGCCCGGTGGAGCGAGACGCTTCCCGACTGGATCGAATGCCATATCCAGGCGCTGGAGTTCTTCGGCGGTGCGCCAGCCTTGCTGGTTCCCGACAATGCCAAGGTGGCGATCATCAAGGCGTGCCACTTCGATCCCCAAGTCAATCGGACCTATTGTGCGATGGCAACCCACTATGGCAGCGCCGTCCTGCCGACGCGGCCACGCCGTCCTCGCGACAAGGCGAAAGTAGAGGCTGCGGTTCGTATCGTCGAGCGCTGGCTGCTGGGCCGCCTTCGCCACCGCACCTTCCACAGCCTGGCCGAGGTCAATGCGGCGATTGCCGACTTGCTATATGATTTGAACGACAGGCGTGTCCTGCGCCGGGTTGGCGTCACGCGCCGCCAATTGTTCGAAGAGCTCGACCGGCCCGCTTTAAGGCCATTGCCTGTGGAACGCTATGTCTTTGCGGAATGGCGTATCCGGCGTGCCGGGCTGGATTACCACGTCGAGATCGAGCGGCACTATTACTCCGTTCCCTATCGCTTCGCTCGCGAGCAGGTCGAGGCGCGCATCACCGCCAATACGATCGAGATCTTCCACAAAGGCGAGCGAATAGCCGCCCATCGCCGCTCCAGCGGCAATGGCAAACACACGACGATTCCCGATCACATGCCCTCAGCCCATCGCCGCTTTGCCGACTGGACGATCGAACGCATTCAACGCGAGGCCTCTTCCATCGGGCCGGAGGTGCGTTGCTGTGCGAGAAGATCCTCGCCGACAGGCCGCACCCGGAGCAGGGCTTTCGAGCCTGCATGGGAATTATCCGCCTGAACAAAAGCTTTGGCCGCGACAGAGTGAACGCTGCTTGCAGCCGTGCACTGGAGATCGGGGCCCGGACCTACGGTTCGGTGCGCTCCATCCTCGACAATCATCTTGATCGAACGGCTTCCACCAATGGACCGGCTTCGCATGAACCGATCCATCACGAAAACATCCGCGGACCTCGCTATTACCACTAAGGAGAACGAAGAATGCTTGCGCATCCAACACTCGATAAACTCAATTCCATGGGCCTGGCCGGCATGGCAAAGGCCTTCGGGGAGCTCGTCACCAACGGCGAAGCCGAACATCTCTCGCACGCCGAGTGGCTAGGACTGCTGCTCGAACGGGAGTGGAGTTCCCGCTACGATCGTAAGCTTGCCGCACGCCTCAGGTTTGCCAAGCTTCGCCACCAGGCCACCCCGGAAGATGTCGACTATCGCAGCGAGCGCGGCCTTGATCGCGCGCTCTTCATGAAGCTGCTCGGCGGCGACTGGATCAACGCTCATGACAATCTGGCCATTTGCGGACCCTCGGGTGTCGGAAAAGCTGGTTAGCCTGCGCTCTCGGCCACAAGGCTTGCCGAGACGATCGCTCCGTTCTCTATCAGCGTGTCCCAAGGCTATTTGCCCAGCTTGCGCTCGCTCGGGGCGATGGCAGGTATGCCCGGCTGCAGCGGACTTTGGGCCATGTTCAAGTCCTGATCCTAGATGACTGGGGCCTCGAACCGCTCAACGAACAAGCCCGGCACGACCTCCTCGAAATCCTCGAAGATCGCTACGGCCGCCGATCAACCATCATCACCAGCCAACTTCCCGTATCGGCATGGCATGGCGTCATAGGAGACCCGACTTACGCCGATGCCATACTGGATCGCCTCGTTCACAACGCTCATCGCATCGAATTGAGCGGCGATAGCCTACGCCGAAACCTGCCCCGAAAAGCTTGACACCCTGCCTAAATGAACTGACAACAATCATCGCCTGCAGACCCCACTAAAAAGGGGCGAGATCATCCCGGAATCAAGGGGCGCAATCATCTCGGAACAAAGGGGCGGCTTCATCGGAATCGGCAGCAAGGTTCCATGCCGATGTCGCGGAGCAAGGATGCCGTGTCCCTGGCGATGAAGCAGGAGCCGTTGTCGGTGAGCCATTCGATGGGCTCGGATAGCATGTTGATGCGGCCGAAGCGGTTCTCGACAGCGGTGATCACGAGGTCCTGCACGTCTTCGCTCTTGATGCCCTCGGTGGTGGCGACATGGGCGATTGCCTCGCGGTCGCAGCAGTCGAGGGCGAAGGCGACGCGCACCTTCTCCTTGTTGTCGCAGCCGATCTCGAAGCCGTCGGAGCACCATCTGATGTTTGAACGCTCGACGGCGACCCGGCCGTCGTGAAGGCGATCATTGACCGCTCCGGTATGACGCACCAGCAGCAGATTGTGCAGCTTCATCACCCGGTAGACACGCTTGGCATTGGGCCACGAACGCCCCAGTTTCCGGGCATTCCGACGCAGGATGGCATGGACACGCCGATAGCCGTAGGTAGGCGTATCGGCGATGACGGCCTTGATGTCCTCCAGCAGCTCACGATCAGGTAGTGGCGGGCGTCCTCTGGCTTTGGAAGGGAGCCTGCGGCGCGCGCGGCGATATTCGAGCGGGCGACACCCAAAGTTTCGCAGACGGTCTTCATTCCAAAATCCCCTCGGAAGAGAGCGAGCGCAACAGATGTTTTTTTGGGCCACCGGCGATTTCGAGGGCTTCCTTCAGGATTTCGCTCTCCATCGTCTTCTTGCCCAACAGGCGTTGCAACTCCTTCACCTGGGCCTGAAGCGCCCGGTATTCGGAAGCCGGAACGACCTCCTCCTCGGCGGCCGTCGCCGTCAGTGCCCCTTGGGACGCCAGCTTGCGCCACGCAAACAACTGGTTCGGCTGGATACCGTGTCGACGCGCGACGATGCTCACCGTCGCGTCCGCCTCATAGGTTTCGTGGATGATCGCGAGCTTCTCTGCCGTGCTCCAACGCCGCCGACGTTCCGGCCCGGAGAGGACTTCCATCTTAAAATTGCTGCTAGTCATATTACCAACATTACTCCTACCCACTTAGCTAAGTGGTGGAGCATGTCCGGGCCTTTCGGGGGCTAATTCACATCTCCAGCAAGTCGGCTAGTTCATCTAAATCCTCTGGTTCGCAGAGCGATGCATTCTATCAACAGCTAGCGGATTATCATTCACCTCAGAACACCCTTTTCCAAAACCTGCTCCAGGATGAGTCCGTCCAAGACAACGCAACATTGAACGAGAATGGCACCTATACTTGGACAGACAACGCCGATGGTAGTCCTGGCGACATCCACGAATGGATGGCAAAGGGATTGATCGCGGAGCAAAATGGCACTCAGTCTGACGCAACCGGCGACGGAACAGTTTCGAATTTCACGGTCAATGACACTGCGAAGTTTCGAGAATTGACCGGTTACAATTTAGTTCATACCGGTGATCTGACGTATATCACGGATGACAACGGCAATCCTCCTCCCGCGAGCGAGACGGACCAATTGAACGCAGCTTGGCAGATGTTCGACCTTGGCAAGGGGGTGCAGGATATTGAGAACCCGGGTGGTGGCGACACTGACCTATCTTACGATGACCTCAAGAATGCCGCTCTGGGGGTGAAGGATAGCTTCAGCAAGCAGGGTGAAAGCACGTCCACCATCGACTCTCTGATGGATGCCATTGATGAAATGAAAAAAGATCAACAAGCTGTTACAGCTTGACGGGCTCGGCTTGTCACTTTGATCGACGCCCGGCAATCATGTGCCATCAGGTCCCGTCGGGAGTGAACAGGCCCTTGCTCACGTAGCAGCATAGGCTGGCGATCGAGAGGAGCTTCCTCAATTGCGGCCCATGCGGTCATTCACTGCTGCTGTAAGCAATCTTACCGGAGATCACTCAGCCAAAATGCTGAGGGCGCGATCAAATATTCTCTGATCCACATGACCGGCATCGGCTACGATTTCGTACCGCCAGGACAGTTCTTCGCCTAGTCCGGTCGCAAGGCTTTGACAAAGATCGAAGTACCATCGGCCCCGCGCGAGCCGGTGCAGACCTTGAGCCATGGCCTCGTCACTCCGAGGTAGATCAAATGCGGTCGGGTCTGCGTCCTTTTCACCAACGAGGATTGTCAAAGGACGGCAAAAGTAGCGCTTTAGCGAGGACTGATCCAGACCGAGACCGCCCATACCGTTTGGGTATTCGACATTGAAATCCGGTAGCATGTAGATGCCGCTGTTCGAAGCTACCGCGCGGTTGACGAGCCCCGCTTCGTTAAGAGACAGATAGCGCAATACGAATTGCGACCCTGCCGAATTGCCGAACAATCCAAAACTTGACTGGCTAGAAGCAAGGCTAGTTCGGACATTTTCGAATACTCGCTCGATAATGCCGAATGACCACAGCTCGCGCGGCAGAATGGCAGCGTCCGGCGTCCCTGTCCTGACGTTCCCATAGTTATAAGCGTAGACATCGGGAAACGCTTCCGTGTCAAACTCCGGCACCAGAACAATTACACCAAGTTGCTCGGCCGGGGCTGCGAGAACGTCACGAAATTCCGACGCTTTCCGATCCAGTCCGTGCATTCCAAAAACGATGCGAGTGTCATCTGTGATGACTCCCGGGCAGAAATAGAAAATGCGCAAGGATTTGCGGGATCCTGCTGCTCCGTCGGGAAATGTGAACGAGCCTGAGCCATTGTTTAGGTAGATGCTTTCGAACATGCTGCAATCTGTCAGGGGATGGCCGAGGAGTAAACTGCAAACATCATTCTCTGAAGGCTGGGCAATCGCCTTTGCGGTCCGCCTGGCGATATTTTCAAGATCGCTGCGTACGTCTGCGTCTTCCACTATTCCATTATCGCGTATTCGCACGAGGGGCCGGTGCATCTAAACCTGTTCAGGCGGAATGAACGCGGCGGCCTTTCAGTTGAGGTAAGCGGACACGCATATTGGCTATCAATCTCAATCAAGGCAGCAAGTGGTGGATCGCACGGCAATATGGGCAACCATAACTCTCGTCGG
Source organism: Rhizobium sp. CB3171 (assembly GCF_029714265.1). Lineage (NCBI taxonomy): Bacteria > Pseudomonadati > Pseudomonadota > Alphaproteobacteria > Hyphomicrobiales > Rhizobiaceae > Rhizobium > Rhizobium sp. CB3171. The sequence continues at coordinate 1,148,087 of NZ_CP121653.1, forward strand.
CGACGTGACAGCTTTTACCACCTCTGGTATTTCCATGATTGACGCTGGGGTTGGGAGGAGAGACTTTCATGAAAAAGCACGTCATGGCTCTGATGGCGGCACTTGCCATGTGCGCCCCCATCGCCAAAATGACGCCCGCTTTTGCCACGGATGATGCATGCGCCCCCGTCAGGGCAATGCCGTCCAAGCCTTAAAGGGTTCTTCAGAGGGGAGTTAACCCTTCGCAAGTCGATGAACGCCCAAGGTCCTTGAGATGCGACCGTCATTGAATTTATATGCTTACGATGATAAGTATATGCTGACGATTGTAAACATATGCTTATGGGATAACTTCAATGGCAAAGGCGGCACGGGAGAGCGCGTTGCGTTTTCCACTCACATCCATATTCGGAAGCGAGATCAACGTGCGCTTGATGCGTGAACTGTTTCATCACGGCGGTCAGTTGAGTGTTCGTGATCTCATGCGTCGAACAAGATTGTCTCGTCCCCCAGTCCTGAGCGCTCTGGCCACCCTAACAGATTTTCAGATCACAAAGGAGGTTGGAACTGGACAGGTACGACTCTTCAGTCTCAACCAAAGCTCACCTTTTTTTGGTTCCGTTCAAGTGCTGTTCGAGGCCGAAGAAAAGCGCTTTGCAGACATTCTCGACGCCATAAAGGAATGTGCATCTCTCTTTGGAGACAAGGTGTTGGCGGCATGGATTTTTGGAAGCGTTGCGAGAAAAGAGGATACTATTTCCAGCGATTTGGACGTCGCGCTGATAGTCGCGGACGACAAGACCGACGCAATACAAACTAGAAGTATCGACTTTCTCTCCGCCAAAGGGGAAGAACTGTTGTTTTCGCCATCGATCAATACCCTTTCCACAAGTGATCTAAGAAGATTGCGGCAGAGCGACGACCCATTGTGGAAAGCGTTTCTAAAGGAAGCCCTGGTAGTCATTGGACCTCGTCCGGAATCCATTTCATAGATGAGAAGTGAGGAACACAGTGACCAGAAGCGGCTCTTCCAAACCGTCTGACGCCCATCATGGTGCAAACCGCCTCGTAATTGCCAGGGGATTTTTGGAAGCCGCCCAGGTCCAAGTTGATAGCGCCAAAGCCGGAACCCTCGGAAATCCAATCGCAGCCTCGGTTGTGAATGCAGCAATCGCATATACCGATGCGCTCACAGCGACTTTTGCAAATAAGATAAATCAGAATGATCATGCTGCCGTCGTTAAAACCCTGCGCGATGCTTTAGGCAATCGGCTCCCGAAGGCTCAGGAAACAAGATTAACGCGGATTTTGGGAAATAAAGACTTGGCTCAATATGGTGGACGCTTCATGCTTCTCGCTGACGCGGAGGCTTTGCTAGAACAGCTAAAAGAGTACGCACAATGGGTTGAGAACGAGATGTCACGTCGCTAACCAGGGCATGGCAGGAGTGGTACCTAGAAACTGAAAGGGCCTAAACGACCGTTCTGCGCCTGAATTGACGACGTGTCAGAAAATCGGGAAATCCGCAATGTTTGCGTGTATACAATGCTTCACGAAAATATTTCCAAGGAGGAAAGCGCCGACAACGTACTCGCTGTAGGCAGTTCAGCGTCATTATCGGCTCCGATTCCACCTTGAGTAGGTGGCTGGGCCACATGGCGGTCTATTCAAATTGAAATCTGACTTACCGCTAGGCCGTCGTCTTGGTTGGCAAGCTCCGCGATGAACTCTGCGCCAATGCGCCGAGCCATGTTGGCCATTTCGTCCTCGTCGATACGCAAGATGCCATTCTCGACCATTAGCGCATGATATTGTTGCTCTGCCAGGGGAACACCTTCCGGCAGGGGTACAACATGAAAGTGGAGATGGCTGTTTGCCTGTCGACTGCCGAGCGAGAGAACGTATATGCGCTCTGCATCAAACATCTTTTTCAGGACGCGAGACAGGACATACACCAGTTCCTGCAAGCGAAGGTACTCGATCTTTGTGAGATGCTGGGAGAGATCTTCGCGATGTTCACGAGGACATACAAGGCAATACCCCTGCAGCGTCGGATACTTACTCAAGAAAATGATCGTATCAGCGTCCTCGTAGACACGATGATGAAAGAAATCCGGATCATTGCCGACGCAACGGCAGATGAAACAGGGTCTCGTCTCAATTCCATCGAGATAAGCTGCGAGGTCGAAAGACTGGCGCTCTGTCACAATGGCTTCCCCTCTGCGGAGGTGGGTAGCATTCCCCTTCTTGACTGCACTGATAACTTTCAGAACAGGCGATCAACTAATTGCTCGCTCTCCCATGTTCTGAGAAAATTTGCTTCCCGGGCAACCCAACCGACAGCGTTGTCGCCCCACTCTTGTGCTCGGCTGGCGTATTCGCCCATGAGCCAAAAGTGACGGACGATCACAAATCGATGGGCTGCTTCGTAGTCGTCTGCAGCTATCGGCCGAACTGCTCGATATCCCTTGATGAACGCGTCCCACATAGTGGCCAACTTCCGACCAAAGGATATTTTCGCCCACAGGAAAACCGACAAATCGTAAGCAAGGTATCCTGGACCACCATCATCAAAATCAAAAAATACTGCTTTGCCAGCATCATTGATACGCGAATTGAAGCCGTGGCAGTCCCCATGGCAATACGTCCAGGTCAGATTACTGAACGTTTCAATCGCCTTTGCTGTCCGTGCGGCGATATTTTCAAGATCGCTGAGGACTTCGGCGTCTTCCACTATTCCACTATCGCGTATTCGCGCGAGCGGTCGGTGCAGCAGGTGTTCGAGATCAAGACGATACACCGTCTGTTCAATCGGGAATGTCTCGGCGGCATTGTGCACTAGGGCAAGAGTTTCACCGTTGGCCCAAGCATCGCCAGCGTCTGTCGCATTTGCGTCGCGACCGTCGGCTGCCCCGAAAAGCACTCCCTCGCGCGGCCCCTCCGGCGCATTTCCCGTAAGAAACAAAGTGCCGTCGCGTGTCGGAATGGGCGCGGAGACCGGAACTCCGGACTGCGAAAGGTGTGTCAGGAAAGCCGTTTCGGTTTTCACATCGGCTGGACCACGCGAACGCTGGTGGGAAAGGCGAAAGACATAACGCCCGCCGTCGCTTGCAATGACGAGATAAACGTCGTTCAAGCCGCGCTGGAGCATTCTGCAAGAAACCGAGCCTGCAAGCGCATAATTCTTACTGATGAACCGCTCAATCGTATCGACCTGTGGAGTAGAATATCGTGCTTCGAAGTCGAGCATCGTTAGTTCCGTAGGATGAGGCCCTCAAGGTAATTCTGTCGTACTGCGACGCGGTTTGCAACTTTGGCGAATGGGAAACTCCCCGAGCCCGTCGCCCAAACAACGGCGCGTTCGGACCAAAAGCCTGGTCCTGCATTGAGGTATGCTCCCCTCAGGCTTTCGTGGATGGGCTCGATCTCGTCACCGCCGGGTTCGGCGGTCTGCAGGATACTCAGGAAATCAGACGCTCCATTAGGTTCATCATCTTCCCGTTGATGAAGATGTTTCCGACGGAGACGAAGCCATTGCGCTCGTAATAGGCAATAAGCCGGAAGCTGGACAGAGAGCAATCAAGCCTAACCTTTGCCCGACCGCGCTCTCGCCCCATAGCGACAACCCTTTCAATGACAGCCTCACCAATTCCGAGACCGGCTTTAGCCCGGCGAACAGCGAAGGTATGCAAGTAGATGCTGTCTCCCATTTCGCGTTCACCCCAATAGGGGCGATCCTCCAAAAGGATGCGAAAGGCAGCCACCGGCTCCGTTCCAAAGGATACAAGAAACAACTCGCGCCGTTCTATTCGGGGCAAGAGCCAAGCATCGTCAAAAGGGTAATTCCAGCCTTCTGAGCCGCGTTCTTTTTGCCACGCACTGGCCTCTTCCAAGATGGCAGCAAAATGCCTTCTGGTTTCCACATATAGAGGCTGGAGTTCAATTTCCATTATGCGGTTGCTCTAGTAGCTCGCAGACCCGCAGACCGTGCGAAAACGAAACTATCGTTCTCAACGCGGTTTGCGGCCTCTTGGAGCGATTTTCAACGTCGACTGTCCAGGGCCATTCGAATAGCGAGGCTCGCGAGAACGGTCCCCATCAGCCACCGCTGAATACCGATCCAACCCGAATGGCGTGCGAGGAAAGCCGCAAATGATCCGGCGCCAGCAATTATTGTCGCATGTACGCTAACGGCAACAACGATCTGAGTGATCCCAAGACTAATCGATTGCTGCAGCACACCGCCCTGGGCGGGGTTTATGAATTGCGGGAGCAAAGACAGATATAGCATTGCTACTTTAGGATTCAGAAGGTTCGTCACGAGACCCATGGTGAATAATTTCCGGGGGCTATCGGGCGGCAGCCGCCGTGTTGCCAAGGGCGTTCTATTGCCAGGTCGGACCGCTTGCCAGGCGAGATACAAAAGGTACACAGCTCCCGCTAGCCGTAGCGCATCGTAGGCGTGGGGAACGGCCAGGGCGACCGCCGTGATGCCAAAGATGGTGCATACCATGTAGATCGCAAAGCCAAGCGCAACCCCACCAAGGGAAACGAAGCCCGCAATGCGGCCCTGGCATATCGAACGCGATATCAGGTAAAGCATATTTGGTCCCGGAATGAGGGCCATGCCAAAAGCGAGGAACACGAACGCTGATAGAGTTGGCAAGCTAGGCAAGTGACGACCTCCGCTGAATAAGAAAGTCAGCCTTAGCAGGTTTGGTTGACCGAGTAGAGTTGCAAGGCACGTTATTCGCCGGAAGCAAAGGCCTCCATGACGAGCGAAACGAACTCCCACAATTTCACGCTCTCCTCAGCAGTGCGCTGCCGCGATTGGGCGACGTGAGCGATGACCACTTCTTTTTCCGGCATGACAGCGATCATCTGGCCAAAAGCACCATGAGCGAAATACCGGAACGGCGGTAAATGCTTGCGATAGATAGAAGTCTGCGTGCTTTGCGCTTCACCATCATGGCCCGTTGTCCACCACATGTAGCCGTACCCGTTGGTGCCATCAAACGAATGAGCCCTGACGCTTTCCCGTACCCATTCCTTAGGCACGACTTGAACGCCGTTCCAATTGCCATGATTCAGGAAGAGCCAGCCGAAACGTGCCAGATCACGGCTGGTCATGTGCATATGGAAAGCAGGATGATTGGATTGTTCACCCGTCAGGTAGGCTCCGTCTGAAGGGACAAAATCCTCCATTCCGATCTGCAACGCGATGTCGCGATACACGCCTTCAAACACCGAATGGCCTGTTGCCCGCTCGTAGATCGTTCCGAGAGCGTTGAAATCCCAGTTGTTGTAGAGCCAGTGAGAACCAGGCGCTTTGCTGCCGCGTGGCGGTTTTCCCAATGCCTGCATTTCCTTCGATTCAGCCAGCGCCGGATGGTAGACGCCCGAACGGGCTTGCAGCAGATGCCTGACCGTCGCTTGCCTTTCGATATCGCTCAGACCTTCTACGTCATCGATATCCAGATCTTGCAGCGTATCGTCCAAGCGTATGCGCCCGCGCTCTACCTCGATCCCGATCAGGGCGCTGAGAAAACTCTTCCTGACTGAACGGATCAGAACCTTTTCTTCAAGGGCTCCTGCACTCGCAACTACCTTCCCCCGGTGAACGACGACCGCGCTGATGCTGCCAAATTCGGTGGCTGCCTCTTGAGCTTTAGCTAACAGATATGCCCGCCATCCCCACTGTTCAGAATCAATGCTTTCACACGCGCCATCTGGAAAACTGTGTTTCACGCGTCACCCTCCATTCATCGACTTTGGTTCAATGTGACGATGAAAGTCGACCGGCGTATGACGGCTTCTGGGCGAGCCCGGCAATCTCAGGATGTTGCGTATCGCCACATTTTATTATCGCGAGCATATTGCCAGATCGCCTGAAACGACATGACCTTCATCAAAATGACGATGCCTAAAGCGATACCGTAAGGAATGGGATGGCCCTCGGGGATAAATCGAAAAAGATAGAGGCTTACGCAGACGTAAAGGACCACCAACACGTAGAACGGATATACGAACGAATAGATACGCCACCAGAAGACGGATCCAACCGGGATTCTCGCTGCAAAGAGGCAAACAATCGCGCATTCGGGAAATGACATAATCCAGTCGAACCACTTTGCCATCGAGAGCGGCGTCGGGCTGGAATAGGTTGAGTGTACCTTGAAAACTTGGGCGAGCACCACGGCTACCGCCAAAATCCACCAGATGCTTTTAGACTTCCCGCTCATAAAAATCCGCCGCGTGTGATAGCCTTCGATTGCGACCATCATCCCACACGACACGCAAAGGTAGACGAATAGGACTAGCTAAACTTTTACTGGCCGAGCCAAATCAAGCCCAAGTCGCTTCTCAGCGAATTGCAGCCTTCAAATTTCGCTGAGATCGAATATAAGCTGCGGGATCACGCGACCCGGTATGGAGCCGGAGGGAACATGGCCGACGTCTTTCGCACCCATCCGGCGATAGAAGGGAGCCGCACCGGGGTCGGACTCTATCAGGATGGCTTTGACAGAATGGTCTATACAGGCGGCTATCGCCCAGTCGAACAGAGCACGTCCAATTCCTGATCGCTGAATTTCCGGATCGACGAATAAGGATTCAAGCTCAGCAAGGTCGTCGCCCTTCAACGACACCTGGGCTACCCCAACGATTCTTCCGTCGACTTCCGCCACCTGTACAAGCGAACCGGTTATCTTTTCGGGGCTAAGGGCCAATTCGGCCCGACACTCTTCCATGAACGCCTTGTCGTAACCCCACACGGCTTTCGCGCGAAGGCACAACTCGGTGAGAATGTCGGCTTCCGAGATTAGCGCGGGTCTAATGTTCGGCATCCGATGCTGTTCCTTCGTTTGAATTGCCGCAGAAAGCATCGGCGGGAACGATGACGCTTGAATGACTGCTCTCGGGCGCGTCCCGGTCGTAGGCTCACCTTTCACCAACCCGGTCATCGCGGCTGCCCCTGCACCCTACTCACTATCTCTTGAACGAACTCACGCTTTTCTGACGTGTAGCGATCTCCATCGTATGGAAACCGTTCCGCAAGGCGCTCTTTCAAATCCGAATACGCCTGCGCAACATCGCCATGCTCACGCAGGTAGTCGCGAAATATCAAACGCTGCTCATGAGTGCGATTTTGCGGCGGGCAAAGATAAACCCGAAGCTTGGGTACAGAGCTTTTCAGCAAGAATGCCCACACGTTGTCGTCATACCGATTTCCGCGAGCTTCGTAGCCAGCGTCAACGAGGCACAGGCTCGCGCTAGGGACGGCGCACAAACTGGATAACGTGATGTCGATATCAATGATCGGCTTGGCTGGCATATGCGGGATGGCCGTGCTTCCGACGTGGTCGATTACCATGACGGTGGATCTGAGCAGCTTTCTCAAAACAGCTTCCGCGTCGCTAAAGTGCCTCGGCCAATTCGGATCGTAAGGAACGATTTCGACCAATGTCGGCATAGGATTTGAACCTTCTAACTGCAAAATTTAGCGGACTGTCGGCTCGGTCACCGCTTAATGGCGGCAAGTTCCGGGTTACCGGCCAATCTCGGGCAGGTGACGCAAAACCAATACCTGCCCGAAGCCGAGCATTTTGGCAGCGCGACCCGCCGCGAAGATCGCAGCTCATGGTAAAAATATTTATGGCTTATCCCGTTTGCACAGGGATATACCGCAGATAGTGTAAGAGCGACATACGGCATCGCTGAGATGTAGCGCCGTAGCGCATGAAACTCGCTTTTGTTGCGGCATGATCGGAATCGCTGATGAGCTGCCTCGATGTCGTTCTGGATAATGGCTCGAACCATGAATCGCTGACCGCTGCGCTTGAATTCCCACCTCTCCAGTGGACGAGAGAGTCGCGTCCCACAAACCGCTTCTGGCCTAAATCACACCATTTGAGGGCAACTGATTTGGAGAAAGGAGACTCGATTTCGTCGTCTTATTGAAGGACCGATATGTAAAATTGAACTATATGTGGGGCAATCTCGCGAAAGAGCGATAGCTCACCCTCGTTCTGGTAACGCTCGTGGATAATGAATTCAGCGACAACCTTGTTGTCGATTGAAAGTCTGTATTTGCAATTCCGTGGGAAAATTTCGTTTAAGCAATATATTTCCTCGCGCTCGGAGTTGCTCAACACGTCAAGCCTAAATTTATCAGAAATCAGTTCGTCGGTTTCACGCCTATGTGCGATCCAATCCAGAACTGACGAATCTGCGGGAACGCCTTCGCTCCGATATGTAACAGGGGCGAAAATATTAAGTTTGTCGATGAAGATGCTTGGCTGAAAGCCAACCTTAGAGAAAGCGCACCAGGGATAGTGGTTGTCGGGTCGTGACTGGCAGTCGGATGCAACTTCAAAAATGATCTTGTCGAGTTCGACGGGTTCAGTTCTCGGCGCAAGAAGATCGCGTGCCGCATTTGCGTCTCGACCATTCGCCGCACGACCAGCGGACAATTCAAAAGACTGCGGGTTCCCGCCGCCAACACGCGACAGTAGAAGCGTGCCATCCACTCTGAAGCGCAATGTCAGTCCATTGATTGTGGCATCCAAGAAGGGCTTGCCGAGAACTTTGAGCGCATCAGCGGCGGCAAAGGAATAAACGCTTAGAACTGCCGTTATTGCCGCTGCGGCAATTTGTGGAATGAAATAGCGTGTTCCTGACATTTCACTACCGTTGCGGGTTGCGGTGAGGTGGACGACTATCCCGGTGCAAAATTGCGTCGGCAAATGACCGGAAAAAGGGAACTGGCCAAGCCGACCGCAATTAAGGCGTCGGCGACGGTATGTCATGCAAAAAACCTAAATATGGTTACTCCCTGAGCGAACGGGATAAGCCTTAAATATTGTTACGGGCCACTCGATGCTGAGGAGCGGTTTGAAACATGCGTCGACGACGCCCATTTCTGTGTCGTCTTGTAGGAGAGACAATGAGAGATTTCGTAAACGCGAGTTTCGGTTCGCTTGAACTCAACATTATCAGCCAAGCGCTCGAAGAATGGCGGGCCTCGATTGGCATTGACCGATGATTTCGGTGTTGGCATGTCCTTGGATGCCGATACCATGTCGAATAGCAAACTGCTGCACGGAATAGACAGAGATCAGCTTTGAATTCGAGGCCTCGATGTATAGCGATAGCAACAGCAGAAAGATTTTCGAAGGATTGAATGAGGCGCAACGCCTCAAAATAATTGATCGCTACATAGTCCAACTTCGCTCCGCTTCGATAACGATGGCTGCGGACGGACGTGTCGATATCGTTGAAATGCTGGACGATGTTGCCAATGACTTGGAGGCTAACGCAAGCGAGATTGCCTCCACCATGTTTGGCATCGAACTTTTAATGCAGGCGGCAGGTTTTTTGGAGGTGGCCAACGTGTTGTCGTCAGGCAATGATCAGCCGATTACGTTGCATTGACCGTAACGAAGGCGTCAACCAATTCCGCAAGGAGCAAAACGTGACCGCACTTTCCGACGAGGATGTGGCTAGCCATTGGAATAAGACTGCCGACCAGTGGACGATAGACGTCCGCAGCGGATACGACGTCTATCGTGATCATTTCACCCTCCCCGCCTTCCTCGATTTTTTGCCTTCGATCAGCGGTTTGGATGTGATCGACTTCGGTTGTGGCGAAGGTTCCAACACCAGACGGTTCGCCTCAATGGGAGCCCGGATGACAGGCATTGATCTATCCGAACAGATGATCGGCCATGCGAAGGAAGCTGAGGCCCGTCAACCGCTCGGCGTTCGGTACAGGGTTTCCTCTTATAACCAGCATACCGGGTTTGCCGATAGCTCCTTCGACGCCGTGCTTTCCACGATGGCGCTCATGGACGGACCGGATTTCCCGGCTGCGATGCGGGAGGCGTTCCGGCTGCTGCGCCCGGGCGGATTTGTCGCCTTCAGCATCTTGCATCCATGCTTCATCACGCCCGGCCTGCAATGGCAGAAGGATGCGAGCGGCAAGACAACCGGATTGGTGGCATCACGCTATTTCGATCAGACCAATTTTGTCGAGAGCTGGCGCTTCGGCGCGGGATTGAACAATGAAGACGTTCTCCCGTTCGCAATCCCTCGCTTTCCTCGAACTATCAGTGACTACTTAAATGGTGTCAGCGACGCAGGGTTGCGGATCTGTAAAGTCCGTGAGCCACAGCCGACGCCGGAGGCCTGTGAGACCATACCTCGTTTCGCACGGTGGCGCGATTTAGGAGCGTTCCTCCTCATGGTCCGTGCGGAACGCCCGCTATAGTGACAGCATCGGCCTCTCAGTACGGGAGCATTTCGGGAGAGAAGGACTTTGGCACGGGCTTACCTGTAGCGCCTCTCTAGCGAAGCCATCTTCTCAAAAGGCTCTTGATCGAACTGGGCATGGGCTGACGCTTAAGCGCCTTCTCCTGTTCAAACGAAGCTAGCGAGGGCACCGCTTCGGCGGTTCTGTAGTATCCATATTCCGTTGGCTGACCGTCATCAAAGGGCGACCAGCCGTATTCAGCCTGAAGCAGTTCGTCGACGAGGTAACTATTCACCATTGTATCGTCAGCGACTGTGCCGCTCGTCACGTGGCGGAAGAAACGCCGCTCGTCACCATCTTCGACACCGTGATCTATAATTTCCTGATCTGTTAAAACGGACGGTTGCCAGTTTTCCTCGACGGGAAGCGGAGTGCCATTATCAACGTGCCCCCCATGTACGGTGTACACTTTGCGGCGGAGTAGTTCCCCGTGCGCGAAAGCGGAATAGCCATAGGAGCCGCCGGAATCATAAAGGCAGAAAAAGATCATCCTCTCGATGGTCGGAAATGCGGACGAAAGCAAATGGTAGGAAGTAAGATCGTTTTTGAATAAAAGATCATCAGCAACATCCGTATTCATAATACAAATATGATTGCGTCTGCAATGTACGATGAAATCTCCCCTATTCCTGGGGTCAAACGTCGGATTTCTTAGCAGATGAAGTTTGCCTTCGATCTTCTGTAAATTGAGTGCAAAAGCTCTGTTCAAGACCGAAACGTCAAAATCTGTTATCGGAGCGAAAATAACTCCACTTACGGCAATACCCATGTTTTTTCCTGCGTCTTCGGACGCTATGTTACCCACCTCGATGACAGCCTCTTAGAGAAGAGGGAGTTTGGCTTTTTTCTATCATTTACGGCCTGCAGCGAATATCCAAATTAAAAGATATCCTTGTGCGCCGGATTATTGCGACCAACTTGGCCGTTCCCGGTCATCTGCGTCGGCATTAGATTCTTTGACCGGCCTTTCCACCACAGCCGCAACACCGCCGAATGAATTTTCCCAACAAAAGTGCCGAAGTAAAACTCCCCACTTATGCCGAGGCGGACGGCAAGGAGAAATGGCCAGTTTTGATGGCAGCCGCGCGGTGATGGCAACGGTTTTCCCTGCTCTCATGCACGGGTAGACTGATGTTGTGTAGCGCGGAGAGCGTTTATGCGTTCCAATCGACGCTGACGTCGTTTGCTGTATGAGAGGGATCGCTAAATGAGTGTATCGAGGACGGAGATGGTGCGCGAATTGCTGGCCTCTGTGGTGCCGTGCATACGTCGCACCGGCTTCACAGGTAGTTTCCCTCATTTTCGTAGAATTGGCGTGCAGTCCATTGATCTTCTCACTTTTCAATTCGACAGAAACGGCGGTGGGTTTCTCGTGGAAATTGCGCGTTGTCCGCCCGATGGGGTCGTCACCCCCTGGGGCGAACGGATTGGACCGAATAAAGTGAAGGCGTGGGATTTGAATCCGACTCGCAGAAGACGCGTCGTTGTTCGCGAAACGGGTCGCGTGGAAGATTGGTTTCGGTTCGACCAGCAGTCCCCCCACGACCTCAGTCTTATGCTGCTCGGCAAGCTAGATGCGCCCGACCTGTGGGATGGACTCGGACCATTTGGGCAACCGAACGAACAGCATCGGATGCTTGAGCATTTTCGCGAAGTATGAGTGACAGCCTTCTAAAAAGTGGCATTTGCAGCGTTCGCCATTTAATCCTTTTCCTGCCGGACTGGCCCCAAACTTGGCATGCGGCGACATAGCTCACCTTGCCCACCATCTTTCATGCCCTCGCCGTTACGATCCACACCGAGGCGACCAATTCCACCTTGGACGGATCGCCCAGGCCCGCGAGAGCTTCTCGCAATTTGGGTTCGACCGCCGACTTGATCGAAGGATTTTCGCGAGCGATTTTACCAAGCGGGCCGACGCTCAGCAGCACGCGTGTCATCGCATCAACGTCACCGCTCGTAACCGCTTCGTCGTAAGGCGCGATTACGACATCTTTGAACCCGGCGGACGCGAGAACGGTCCTGACATATTCGGGGTCCGAAAAGCTAAAGGGGGTTTCGTCGGCTGGCGATTGAAATCCCGCCGAATGCAATGGGAATCTATCCAGTTCATTGCATCGAAAGGGCCGCCAGCAGCAGAATGCAAGCCTACCCTTTGGCTTCAACAAACGATGGAAATTGGAGAACGCGGCGACAGGATCAACGAGTGACATCACGCCAAATCGTGAGAAAACCGCATCCGCACTGCCGGATGGCAAATCCAACACCTCAGCGTCAGTTTCAATCAACTGCACGTTTTCAAATTTGCTTGTGCGCTGACCGGCGACCCGCAGAAGCGGTTCCGAGATATCTATACCGTAGATCAGTCCGTGCTGACCGACACGCTCTGCCAACTGCAGGAGCGTTTGCCCTGTTCCGCAACCGACGTCGATCACGGTTTCCGCTGGCCGCAAACGCAGTTCATCCATTGCTCGCAAGCCAAGAGGAGAAAGCTGGCGGTCGATGAGTTCGTACTCCTCGGCCCAGGCCTTGGCGTGGAGTTGCCGTGGATTGAGCGCGATGGTGCTTGCCTCTGTCATCTATCAGTCCGTTCCAATTATGATGCCACACCTTTTCACTCGGAGCGCCGAGCGCTGCCTGTCAAGATCGGTAGCCAGTTCTATCATTTTTGACTTCGCCGCATGCGCCTAAACCCAGCTCACGACCGTGAGATTTGGCCAGACATTGATCCACCGTTCGACCTTCCGCTCGTACACTTCCCGTGTGATCTGTCTTGTGTTCGCACGGACAACGCCGCCGAGAAGGTCGGAAAGGCCGAACGGGGCGCATAATTCCAAACCGCCATTGTGGGGACGCATCCCGACCGCCGTCGCAGTCGTCGGGAACGTAGCGATGGCGTCGACAGTCGATTTGTACGGCTCGATTGGATATCCGAATTTCGCCTCATACCAGAGGTGAACCCGTGCCTCATTTTTCACATCGATCCAGATGGGCAGATCGGAGAAGGCAGTTCGGATTCGAGCGGCATGCTTTGCTTCCGCGTCCTCGGAAAGGTCGCTCGCATCAAAGTAGACGATATCAATGTCATTGATGCCCTGATCCCGCGCAAAGCCGAAAGCTTGGTTCCAGACCGTCTGAGCGATTGCACCGGCCACGAGCCAGGCGTCCGGAAGCGCGATCTCACGCCAGCGCTGCAGCAGCGGTGACAACAGCTGACTTTCGTTAACGACGGCTTGCAGTTGCTGAAACTGACTATCTGCCATGACATACCTGCCGCTGAGGAATTGACGTCGAGAATGTCTCCCTCGTTCGACCAAACCTGGGCCACATCTCACAATCTTAGGCAAGGAACCGCGCTTACGCTAAATGCCTTATCCAGGAGAAACCTGGGTATTCCTTGGCGGTGCTTCAAACCCATAGGCCCGTTGAACGAGTGCGACGCGGATTTCATACCGTGTGTACCAGTCTACCCTGCCCCGACGCTGAGCCTCGCCATGATCGACAACTGCTTTCCATGCCAGGATGCTCTCCTCGTCTTTCCAATATGAGTTGATAATTCCGAAGCCATCAGTACGGCGAGCACTTTCGAAACCGAGAAAGCCAGGTTGCTGCTTTGCCAGGTCAACCATCGCAGCGCCGATGTCACCATACCCGTCTTCGACTTCAGTCCGTTGAGACGAAAAGCAAACGACGTAATAGGGCGGCGAAGGCAAAGTAGCGATAGACATATCAACCTCTCACTGCTTATGGCATCCGATAATTGCACTATACATTGGGGGGTCAATCCCCCACGTCAGCACGCGGGGGATATCAAAACAATCGAGGTCTGCGATGCGAATTAGGTGTGGAAATTGTCGGGACCGCTAAGGGATGTGGTTTCATAGCCGCAATGTCGGTGCTTCGCTGTCGTAGCGACCCTGGCTACTCCCGCATACCCGATGCTACCACAGCGCGTCGTGAGAGTTGCCGACTGCAGCCGCCTGATGATCTGAAATACGATCTGACACAGAAAGAATATGTTTTGACGAAAAGCCCCACTAAATTTTTATTCCAGCAAGTAGATGTTTTCTCGTCTCAGGCTCTGCGGGGCAACCCGCTAGCCGTCGTCGTCGGCGCAGACACACTGACAGATAGCCAGATGGCTTCCTTCGCCAACTGGACGAACCTCAGCGAGACAACCTTCCTTCTCCAACCGACGACGGACAAGGCGGACTATCGCGTCCGTATTTTTACACCGATAGGTGAACTTCCATTCGCCGGTCATCCTACTTTGGGGAGCTGCCAAGTATGGTTGGCGTCCGGTGGTAAATCCAGTGGGAGCGAGATCGTGCAGGAATGCGAAGCCGGTCTGATCCGCATTCGTCGCAACGGCAATCGTCTTTCCTTCGCCGCTCCGGCCTTACGTCGTCGTGGACCTGTTGAACGGGAGATTCTGACCCGGGTCATCGGGGGACTGCATTTGGCGGAGGGTGCCGTTATCGATGCAAATTGGGTGGATAACGGCCCGGGATGGCTCGCGGTACTGCTACGTTCGCGAGAGGAGGTTCTGGCGCTGCGACCGGATTTTGCAGCGATATCCGGATTGCGGGTCGGGGTTGTAGCGCCTTGGAATACTGGAGAGGACGAACGTCACGCCGATTTCGAGGTTCGCGCCTTCACGGCCGCCGGGTTTGAAGATCCCGTCACCGGAAGCCTGAATGCTGGTCTCGCCCAATGGCTGATCGGAAGCGGGATCGCTCCATCTTCATATGTCGCGAGCCAAGGTACCGTTCTCGGACGAGCGGGCCGCGTCCATGTTCACCAGCTGGGCAAGGAAATCTGGATTGGCGGTGAAGTAACGACATGCATTGAGGGTACCGCCACCCTCTGAAGTTCGGATCGAGATTTAAAGAGCTGAAGCGGTGAGACACCCATCAAGATGAAGAAAACTCACGAACGGCGGAAAGCGTCGAAGTGCAGTAATCTTACGCAACAGGCCCGTGTTCACCTCTGGTACCCACAGAAATTCGGTTCCCCTTGTCCACCGCTGACGCGAGTTGAAGACGGCATTGACCGCTACCTAATCACCTGTCCCCAGTTCGGAATCGGCATCGGAAGTGGCGAGGTCTATGCTCCGGACGGATTCGCCGACATGCGGAACGGCACTCTACGCATCAATCCAAAAAACCCTCAAATGGACCCATTTCTCAGGAAATGTCAGGACTACAAGACTAGATGGCCGTGGCTCTCAATCACGCTTTGAGCATGGCTCTTTAGTTTCGACCTCGCGCAACCGGCCTACCTAGCTGTATGCTTCTCAGTGCCGAGTAGCGTATTCAGATCGGCGTTTGACCACTGACCGTTCTGTTGACGATTGGTGACGAGATAATCGGATAGGGGTTAATGCCCTGGCTTAGCCAAAATGCATTTGAGCATCAAAGATAACGCTGGACGCCACGATGTTCCCGTATCTGCTTTTTTTCGTCATCATAATAGCGTGTGGCCTCGTCAATGCTGTCGGCCCTGGAAAAAGCTTGGGGCCCAGAAGCTACATGCGTGACGCTGAAGAAGCGCACAAGAAGGCCTATCAGGTCATATCTGAGAAGACTGCAAGGCGACAGGCCATCCTCAACCGGATCCTTTTTGTCGCGTTGATAACCGTCATATTACTTATAGTTTGGATATTTGGTGGATTTAGCGGCTTCATCGGTCACCAGTGACACGCCGCTACCGTGGATTTTCGGGGGAACAACATTGTCCGACAATTTCCTGCTGTTCATTTCAGACGACCCGCACTGGCAGCCCTCTCCTAGTGACGCTGACAGAGCTGTGTCGTTGCTAAAATTGATCGCGCCAGGGGCAGATAGCGTGGAAGCAAGTTTCGAAGACGAGGTCACGTTCTACCACCCTGTTCAGAACTGGTCGGGCGTCGAGTGCAGCGCTTGCGGCGCGGATGCTGAACTGTGGTGGGAAAGCGCCATGGATGCAGCTTCTGCCAATCGCTTTGAAAATCTCAACATCAAGACCCCTTGCTGCGGCACCAACGTTTCGTTGAACGATTTACGCTATATCTGGCCCGCTGCGTTCGGCCGCTTTGCGCTGGAGGCTCGCAATCCTAATATCGCCAACACGACAAGCGACCAGGATCAGCAGCTTGCCGAATGCCTCGGAACCCGGCTGCGGAAGGTGTGGATGAGAATTTAGGGAAACACGTTTCCCGATACACTCCGAAGATTAGGCGTCGATCTCGGCACCCGCGTCCTCGGCACAATTTGCCAACGGCCAGGTTCTCATGCTTTTCCCCTCGATGCGTGCAGCAATGGAAATTGCGACGAGCTGTGATATCGAGCGTGCACCGAAACCCTGTTTCAATCGCTCCACGCGGTGCTCGATAGTGTCTTTCCGATCCCGACGGATATTATGTCAGAGTGACCAGTCGGCATTCGAGCTGATGGCTAGTATGGCGACAAAACAGCTTTCAATCGATCCGCCCATGACTTCGATGCAGCAAGGAAATCTCGTCACGTGATTTAGAGCAACGTTGCCTGCGACATCGGCTCCCCGGAGCTGGTGACGATGGTCGAACCGTACGATTCCCGTGACGATACCATGATCATATCGTTTGGAAGTGGCCGGGCCAGCGCCTTCGCTTCCTCCCATGGTGCCCGCATCCAGACATCTGTTTCTTCCTTCGTCAGGAGCAAAACCGGCATCGCCTTCTGATGGATTGGCTTCACGACATCGTTGGGATCGGTCGTCAAGAAGGCATAGAGGTCGCCGGTCGTCGGGCCGTCCTTGACCTTCCTGACGCTCGTCCACTGGGGAACGTGGACGCCTGTGAAGAACATCAGTGGCTTGCTCTCATCGCGAGCGAACCAGGCGTTTGGCGTGTTGCCACCCTCGTCCTTGCTGGCAGGGTCCGGTTCGGCAAAACTGGTCACCGGCACGATGCATCTATTCTCGACGCCGAACCATTTCTTCCAATGTGGGAGGTTGAGATTTCGGATGTTGGTGACGCCTTTATCCGGCTCCATCCGAATGAGCATATCCATATCGACCGGCTTGCCTTTCTGCCGCAGTTTCTCCGCTCGGGCTTCAGCCGCCTGCTTGATCGCGAAAAACGGCGACGGCAATCCCCACCGCGCGTGCGCAAGCTGCTTGCGGCCATCGGCTGTGTTGCGGACGATTGGCCCCATCTGATCCGGGTTCATCTGATAGGCGGGCATCAGGTTGATCAGGCTCTCAGCGTCCTGAGCCCATTTGGCGACCCAGTCCTTGTCCTCCATGCGATACAGATTGCACATGATCGCAACGACCTCCCATTTCGCGTTGCAGACAGCCTATGCATTTAGAAGAGCACGTCAAATTCTTGCGGAGCCAATTGCGCCTCCGATGACGTTACAGACGTGCCTTTCGATCAATGTCGTCGGCATAGCGTCGAGATCGGTAAGCGGTGACTTATTCACCTTGAACAACTTACTTGATTCCTGAGGAGACCAAGTCTCACGTAACTAAGCGCATCAACATCAATAAGCTGACGTTTACCATCGCGCCGCATACGCAAGTGGAATATCAATTATCGATTGCATATCCATCCCACATTTTCCACTCTCATTGGCACGTTGGTTTCTGAGGTTTGGCAATGCTCAATGAAATTAGAGGTCGTGACCTTCTTCGAACGTTAGCTTTAAGCAGCTTCAGTTTGGCTGCGATCAGCCTTTTGCTGTATTTTCGTGGACGTTTCAGCGCCACAGCGTTTGAAGTCGCGTTGGCAGTTGTCGTGAGCGCCGCCGTTTTCGATACTTTCTGGTTGAATGCAAAACGAACCAGATTGCGATCCAATTCTGAGGCACCGCTATCGGCGGTCGAAATGCGTGAAAAACAAATAAAGCTGGGGCGGAAGATCACTTTTGTGGTGAGCGCAGTGGTTGTCGTGGGCTTGACGATCCAGTTTCTGTTGCGTCTTTGGTCTTTAGGTCATTGATGTCTGCACCTGCCATGTAATGCCAAGCCCGACGTTGCACACTGCGGCCATTGTTGTCACAACCCCTTGGGGTGAGAAGACGGCCAATCTCGATAGGCCGTTCTCAACTGTTCGACCTCGTCTGCCGATGATGGGAACAAGTCGAAACCGCTGTAATATGGGGCAAAAATCCTTCCTGTTTGCCGATCCATCCAAAGCGTCGGTCCCGTCTTCTCGTCTGCGATGGCGAGCAACATGGAGTCGAAAGCGCCCTGCCGCCAATGGGTCATGGATACATGGGCGCACCAAAGGGTGCCTTCGTCTCCATCTGCAAATGTCGTCGATACCGCTCCCTTCAAAGGAACACGCCAAAGCGGAGGGTTCAGCCCTTGTGGTCGGCATTCAACCAGCCAGCAATCGGCGTCCTGTCCTAATACCGCACTGCCAAGAATATATGCTCGACCGAGAAGGATCCCTTCGTCGACGTCATTCCCCGGGTATCGCTTTGAGCTTGGTAGCGAATGAAACCGCACCCACGGCAGGGATCTGTCCATCCGAAGCATCCATCCCAACGGAATTCGATCTCCATGGAATAATGATTATTCGCGCTCAAAAGCTTGCTTTGTCTCTACGTCGGCCGCCATCAACGTTGCGCCTCCGAGAGCAAGAATGGCTCCAAATCTAACCTCTCCGCTTCCTGTCGCGGCGAGCAAGTTCTACCTCTTTGAAATGCTCATCGTTCGGGTCGAAAAAATAGCTGACGATATTTTGCAAAACGTCGTCCAACGACGTCAGCTTCTTTGTGAAATCGCCTGGTCCTGGCCCCGGTGTCCATGCCCAGACACAAATATTCCAATTGCCCGCTTCTCCCCAAAGCCTCAACGTAGGCATATGCACCGTCTAAGCGAACTTTCGAGATACGATCCGCTCAAGCTCTCGAAACTGCTCGAAACCCAGCGAAACTGGCTCCTGGCCGAATTTATCAAGACAGCTCCAATTCAGTTCTTAGACGAGATCGCCTGCGAGCTGACAGGTCAAGAAATTTTTGTACCCGGTATTCACGCCGGAAATCTCCTCACATTGTCAAACTGAGAGTTTTCAAATGCCTGCGATCCCCGCTTCTGCCCGTACTGGCTATCTTTTTGAAAAACTGATGATGAAGCTGTTCAACTCCAAAGGATATTTGGTCATCGACCACAGCTCGTCAGGGGACGTTGGAATAGACTTTACTGCAACCATGCCCGGAGAGCCCACCAAGGCGGTTCAGGTCAGCCAAGACGATCATTACGGAGCATGCCTCCCTCAAGACCACGCTCCACGATGACCCAGACTTCATCAAGCGCCTGGGGCACGCTGGCGAGCACGATTTTGGAACGATCACTCAGATCATCCGCGCAGCCACCGAAATTGCAATTTGGGACGACCACGCGATCGTGACCGATGAGCACTTCAAGAAAGCGTACAGCCATTTCTCAGGCTGCGGCCCCCTCGACAACATCTTTTCCGTCGCGCACTGGAGCGAGATCACGCCTCGTCTGGCGAAGCTTCGTGATGCCGACCGCCTCTGGCAGAAAGAGCATCGCCGACAAGCAAAGGTACTCGGCCTTTGAGCACCATCCAGCCAGTAGTGAAATTCAACGCGGGAGAACCCATTGGGAGCTTTTGCTCCAGGTTGGCGGCGGCCTACGGCGTGAGGTCCGCATCCTATTTTGCGGAGCTTTTTGAATTCAGTTTCCGTGGATTGATGAATGGCGAGCACCGGGACGTGCAGGTTTTCGCCGAGATCACGGGAATCTCCCCGGCACGACTCTTTGACGGGCTCGCCACGCAGGTCGGATGCAATGTCGTTGTCAATGGGCATCTCTTCGCGAGGCGGTTCGTCGACCCGCTCCGTTGCAGACTCTGCCCCCAGTGTGTGATCGAAGGTGTGGGGCAGCAAGGCAATTTCACGCGCACTTTTGCGAAAGTCCAATGGATGCTCAAATCAATGCGCTGCTGCCCAGTTCACGACTGCCAGCTAATGACGTTCAGGGGGCGGACCTGGCAGGACAGCGCAGACTTTTTCTGGGTGGTACGCGAGAACTTTAAGCTGATCGAGCGCTCTACAGCTCAGCTCGCGTCGTCGCCGTTCGAGCACTATTTGTCGTCGCGTATCATGCAGAGCGCTGGCGGCTACACCTGGCTTGACGGACTTCCACTGCAGGCCGCGATCCACTTTACCGAAACCTTAGGTGCGGTAATCCGTCATGGAACTGAACCTGATCTGGAAACGCTCACAGCGTCAGGGTGGGTAGATGCAGGACGTGAGGGTATCGCGGTAACCGGCTCCGGACTGCCAGCGGTCAAGCAAGTGCTCCGCGAGATCGCTTCGCGTTCGATGCCGCGAGGGAAAAAATCGTTGCCAATGGTCTTCGGGCGATTGGCTGCCGAGGTACTGGAGTTCGAAAACGATCCCGGGTACCGCGACATCATTTCGATCATGAAAGAGGTCGTAGGAGTATGATCGGCGCGGACCGATCAACTTAACTCATCTTTGAACTCAACCATCCCTGTGCTGGACCAGCCCTCCGTAATCGACCGCCAAATTGACGGTGCGCTTAGGTGTCGTGGCAGTTGCCGCCTCCATCTTTTCCATCAATTTATTTCAGCACTCACTCTTCAGCAGATATCATTTTCGACCACCCTTTTCCCGCAATGACGCCTTCGATGCTACGTTGGGCTCTTATTGCTCAGGCGAAGAGCAATTCGACAGATGTGTCAGGTTGTGAGGCGAGATCCCGCAAAGACGAAATCATCGAAAATGGTGCCGGTCGAGCACCAGCTGCGTCCTTACGGCTGAAATTCCATGCGAATGGTCGGGAGTTCATCACCGAACACCAAGGTGTTGGCCAATTCAGGAGCGAATCAAATTTCAAGGAAACGCCCGGAAAATGCCTGAATATTTGCGGCGAAAATACAATCCGAGACTAGAGCCGGTTTAATCCGGGAGATGCCCCCTAACCGCCGCAAAAAACCCAGCGTTTTCAGGCAGTTCAATCCGATCCTCAGCCCGGTTTTACAAAGTCCCAATCCACTTACCGTGTTTGGGTGATCCCGCCACCCTCGACGTGAAAACATCCGTCGCCTTATGATGCCGAGCATGTCTGACGTCTTGGAGACAGCAAGGATTCAGAGTCAGACGGAGGAGTACAGCTCGCCAAGCTGAAGCCAGCTTTCGTATCGCGTTTCACCGCATACATGAGCTGGTCAGCCTGGCGCATCAGCTCGTGCAGCGAAGCGCTGTCACCAGGAAGGGCGACTACCGCGCCCATGCTGCATGTGACACTGTGGCCAGTGCTCTCCAATGCCGCCATGAATCCCGCGTGCAACCGCTCAGCCACTTCTGGTGCGCACTCTGCCTTGGATAGCTTTATCAACATGGCAAACTCGTCGCCGCCTATCCGTCCGAAACAGTCCTCCAAGCCGATTAGTGCCTTCCCCTCTTCTGCAAGGCATTGCAGGAGCCGGTCCCCTGCTTGGTGTCCGAACCGATCGTTAACGGCCTTGAAGCCATCGAGATCGAAATAGGCAAGTAGCAAAGACTGATTGCGCGTCGTTGCCGATGACAGCATTGCTTCAGCCTGGCGTTGGAACTCCTGCCGGTTCAAAATTCCTGTCATCCAATCTCGCCGCGCGAGGAGGCGTTCCCGGTCGAAACTTTGCCGGAAGCGCGTCACGACACCAGCGACACATCCGAACTTGATAAGTTGCATTACCAGTTCGACCATCGCGTTTGCGTCGAGATGACCGGAAATTCCTAGTGTGGTCGCAACCGACAATATGATTTCCGCGACCGCGATGCTCATCCCAGTTTTGAAACCGAAACGCCAGCACGCGACACAAATTGGCAGCATATAGAGCAGGCCGACATTGTGAATGCCGCTGGTCCGGAAAAGCCAATCCAAGCTTGCCATACAGATTAAGCTGAGGATCAGTAGTCGCCAAACGGCGGTTGGCGTCAGGGAGCTGAGCCACTGTTCCGGAGAAAACAATGGGGCGTCGAGATAGCCATTCCGCTGGCTTCGATAGTCTTCCCGCAATGTTGTCATCCCTCCGTACACACCGTCCTTCCGCCCGTGTGCCGGCCAAAAACCGGACTAGCCGCATCAGAGGATCAAAGATGCGCAAGGCTGCAGAAGCCGAGCGTTGGAAACCTGAGGTTAGTCTGGCACAGACGCCTTTGGCTTAAGCCTGCGCGCCCGTCCACCATGCTTATTCCTAACCTTGTAGCGTTTCCACGCCCCGGTCTGAGTCTCACAAGCTGTCGAAGGAAATAGCTGAAAATCCTTAATATTTAGGGAGCGCAACCTCACTGCGAGGGCGGCGGCTGTGCAGTTTGTTGGCCGCACAAAGCAGCTCGCCATCTTTGATTCGGTTTTACCGTGTTTAATGGGCAGTATAAGCTCCGTCCACCAGATGGCAGCTCCCAGTGATGAAGCTTGCCTGTTCCGATAGAAGGAAACATACGAGAGCCGCCACTTCCTCAGGGTTTCCGCGTCTGCCCATGGGCTGGAGTAATTCCATACGTCGGGTGCTTGTTGCTTCCGAATGCTCCGACAGAAGCGGCGTTTGAATCCAACCGGGACCGACGGCATTGATACGGATGCCCATTCGCGCGTATTCGATTGCGGCAGCCTTCGTCAGTCCTACAACACCATGCTTGGCCGCCGTATACGCCGATGCAAAGGGCAATCCAACCGAACCGAGGATGGAAGCTATGTTGACGATAGCGCCGCCGCCACCCGACAGCATGGCGGCGATCTCATATTTCATGCAGTAAAAGGCGCCATCCAGATTGACGCTCATCAACTTCCGCCACTGGTCGAGCGGGTAGTCCGCGGTTGCCTTTCGCACACCATCGAACCCAGCGTTATTGACCGCTAAATGGAGGCCACCATAGGTCTGGACGCTGAAATCGACTAACCGCTTGACGGCTTCTGCATCGGAAACGTCGACTGCAAAGGCACAAGCCTGGCCTCCCTGCGCGCAAATCTCGTCGGCGACGCGCCGCGCTCCTTCGACGTCAAGATCGGCAACGACAACCTTGGCTCCCTCGCCGGCGAGTTGAAGGGAAATAGCGGCTCCGATCCCAGAGCCAGCCCCTGTCACAACCGCGACTTTTCCGTCGAGGCCTAGCTTCATAATATCCCTCCCCTTTTAGTTCGTGCTAATCGAGCAGAGGCCGATGGTTGATGCAAGTGGTTTCCTCGACGATACACAACTGCACATTTGCAGCCGCGCGGAGCCGTACCCGGCTTCCTGATCTCTTTTTCGTCCGTCTGAATGGTAGAGCCGGTGTAAGACCCCACGCCGCTCGCTCAACATCATAACAGATGCAGCTTTCGGTTTTCGATGTTTCTCAAATCACTCAATCAGAATCAGCTAATGTGGTGATGGCTTCTGAAACGCGGCGATGTTAAAGACGAGCGTAGGGCTAATCTATTGTTGGGCAGGTGGAAATGGACGAAAGCCGCGTCACGCGCCGGGGGCTGGTGCTCGGTAGTCTGACTTTGATGATTTCTGGATGCGTGTCAGGGTCGCAGGATGGACCTCCGCTTGGATACAACGTCTTTGGGAGGGACCCGGATAACGATTCTCGCCTTCGGCGACAAGAGGTAGCTTACGATGGAGGCGAACCACCGGGAACGATTGTCGTCAATACGTCGGAGCGCTATCTCTACTTCGTCGAGCAAGGTGGCCGGGCAACGCGTTACGGCGTTGCTGTTGGTGAAGAGGGGTTGAGCTTCAAAGGGGAAGCCACCATCGGACGTAAGGCGGAGTGGCCGTCGTGGAAGCCCACCGATGACATGATGCAACGTAAGCCTCGTCTGATGCAGTATGCGGACGGCGTGCCGGGCGGGCCGCTCAATCCACTAGGCGCGGCGGCTCTCTACCTCTACCAGGACGGACATGACACTATGTTCCGGCTGCATGGTACAAACGCTCCCTGGTCGATAGGTCATGCGGTGTCTAACGGATGCATCCGTCTGACAAACTCAAATATTGTCGACCTCTATAGCCGCGCCCCTGTAGGGACGCGGGTGCTGGTCATCTGATCGAATGTTCATTCATCGACCCCAACAGTTTGACCACGGGCAACTTAAGAAGGTTAGAAAAAAACACAGATAATCCGTCGCAGTGTGTTCTTTCTGCACTAGGCCTATATGTTAGTTGTGACTACTATTTGATTCGTTGCCTACCATAAGTAATGCAATCCTGAGGAGAGAGGACTTCTTTGATGAGCAGAATTCTAATCGTAATCATCTCTGTTTTAGCCGTTGCCAATCTCAGCGCTTGCGCAGACATTGGCAAAGGAAAGGGTAAGGCACCGCCGCCCGCAGCAGCGGCAGTCTACAAGTAAGGTTAGCCTTAAATGAGAGGGGGGGCCGGATTAGACCCCCCCTCCCAAAACCCGCCAAATGATCCTGCTTACAATCACAATGGCGAAGAATTGATCGCTTACTTCAAGCCCCGCGCTTGTCAGGGCTTTCTAATGGAGCGTACCGATGATGCGTGGAATGGGTGGCCTTTCGCTTGCAATCCTGTTGGCGTTGGCGACAGCATCGTGCCAGACGGAAGATAAAAGTCCCCAACCCCGGTACACTTCCAACCGCCATGGCCCGGCAACAGCCTCCGCTCAAAACAAAGCCGGCCACTTTATCGAATTTCGTTCGCGCTATGCACTCACCTACGGCCATACCTATGTGGTCTTTGGACGCGCCGACGAGAATGGGAAGATGATCGATCCCGAAGTTGCGGGCCTTGCGCCGGCCTCGCCGGATCCTGGGCCTTACGTCTTGGGCCATTTTGTACCGGTGCCGGCCACGACCGGAGCGACCGATGGTGACCTGGAAGAACAGTACAGGTCGGCTAGCTGGCGGGTCATGCTTAGCGATGCCGAATACGCTGATGTTGTTGCTTTCATACGCAAGCAGCAGGCCACTTCCCATCTGTGGCAAGCAACGGTCGACAATTGCAATGCCTGGGTGGGGAACATCGCACGACACATGGGATATAAGACTCCCGGTATCTGGCTCAGGCCGCAACAGTTCATTACGCAGCTTCGAGAGCTAAACACGGCTTGAGGCGTTATCTCAGCGAGTCGGCGAGCTGCTCTGGTACTATTTGATTCTTCCGCTAAATTGTCGATGAAACTGGGGAGCGAGCGTGGTCGTATCGCTGGGGTGCGTCGACGATCGCGGATTGCAGAAAGGCTTTGGTGAACAATTTGACCGCATCGGCAGCAGGGGCCGGCCAAATCATCTGGGTGCTCGGGGTCGTCGCCTGGTACGTTATTCGCTATCCATTCGCGCGTCGCGCCAAGCGTTTACGGGTTATCCAAGATCAACGCTCACAGATCGAGACCATCGGGCTCGCCGCGGCTCTTCTGGGCCTTGCGGTTGTGCCCGGAATCTATGTCGCGACGGGCATTCCACGGATGGCCGATTATCCTGCCCATGCATGGGCCGTCGGCGTTGGAACGATTTTGTCCTTCGCAGCAATGTGGGTTTTCCGCAGGACCCATAAGGAGCTCGGCAAGAACTGGTCGATAACGCTGGAGATCCGCGAAAAGCACAAGCTGGTTTGCAGCGGCCCATACGCCCTCGTCCGCCATCCAATGTACACCTCTTTCCTGCTCATGGGGCTTGGACAAGCCTTTTTGCTGTCGAACTGGGTGGTGGGGTTGGCAGGCCTGTTGGGCTTTGCAATCCTTTATTTCCTACGGGTAGACAAAGAAGAGCGTATGATGCTGCAACATTTCGGCCCCGACTATCGCGCCTATATGGATCGCACGAAGCGAATTATCCCTTATCTCTATTAGAGGTGGCACCATGCGAGGGCGAACCGTCAAGCTATCAGCATCACGACGTCTTGTCGGAGATTTGATGAGATTCTCGATCGGCGTGCCGCGGGTTGCGGTGCAGCGGCAGATGAATCTTGGTCCGCTGCTGGCCGCCAGAGCGATGCAGACACAGCCAATGAGGCCGTCCTGGACCGTGCTTTTCCTGAAGGGATACGCGCTTCTTGCCAGCGAGATTCCGGAATTGCGGCGCGCTTACGTCAAGTTGCCCAGAGCGCAGCTTTATGAATACCCGGAAAGCGTGGCCTCAATTGCCCATGAGCGCGAACATGAGGGTGAGAGGGTCGTATTGCTCAGCCTCATAAAGCGCCCCGAGAAGAGATCCATCACCGAGCTCGAGGCGCTCACCACGGCCGCTCGGTCACGTCCGGTTCTTGAAATAAAGGAATTCCGGCGGATGTTGAAATTTGCGCGTCTGCCGGGGCCCCTTAGATGGCTGATGATGTGGCTTGGGTTGAATATCGGCAGACAACGGCCACGCTTTTTTGGCACGTTTCAACTGTCGGTCTATTCGGGTCTCGGAGCAGAGTCCCTCAATCCGCTTACGCCATTGACGACGCTGCTGAACTACGGCCCGATCAGCAAGAACGGAACGGTAACCGTGCGCATTCACTACGACCATAGAGTGATGGACGGGGCCAATGTGGCGCGAGCTCTGGAGCGGTTCGAAAAGATATTGAACGACGACGTTGCCTGTGAAGTAAGAGCCCTTGCTCAAAGCGAAGCTGTGCCCAGCACGGCCGCCGTTGGAACTGCGACATGAGCCTTCAGCAAGAGGGGCGCCTTGCAGTCGTGGTCGTCGGTGCATCGCGGGGCATCGGGAGGGCAATGGCCAAAATCGTTGCTCGCGAGCGGGCTGCTGTCGTGCTTGTTGCGCGGTCATCGGAAGGTCTGGCGGCTGCTGCGGCTGACGTGCGGGAAGCCGGCGGCGAAGCTTACGTACTGGAGCTGGATATTGTCGCGTCCGATGCATCGACGCGTCTTCATGATTTCTTGTCCGCAAACGGTTTGGTCTGTGATGTTCTCATCAATAGCGCTGGATATGGTTTGCGTGGCGCGGCAACCATCCTTCCTATCGAAGATCAGCTCGGGATCGTTGATCTCAACATACGCGCCCTCACCGATCTGACCCTTCGTTTTTTGCCGGAAATGGCAGCACGGCGGCGCGGCGGCGTGATCAATCTCGGCTCCATAGCAGGGTTCCTTCCGGGGCCGAATATGGCGTTATACTATGCCAGCAAAAGCTTCGTGCGTTCCTTTTCGGAAGCGCTTCATCAGGAACTGCGCCGCACTGGCGTGACCGTCACATGTGTCGCCCCGGGGCCGGTGTCCACGGAATTCCTCGAAAGATCCGGCGCTGGCCGGGCGACGTTATTCAAGATTCTACCCAAACTGGATTCGGCTTATGTGGCTGAACGCGCCTGGCGCGGATTCAAATCCGGCCGCCGTCTCGTCGTGCCGGGCATCTCGGCCAAGCTGGTTGCCGTTGCGGCGAGGTTGTTGCCTTCCGTTGTTCTGCTGCCATTGATTGGTCGATTGCAACGTCGCAGCGGCGATCCATGTCCCTGCGGCTCAGGTGAAAAGTTCAATAGATGCTGCGGCGCCGGCCGTCGCCAGAGTGTCGGAAGTCGCTGACGGCTTCACCCTCCTCTATATCGAAAATGGCGTGCTCGTCCGCCTCCTGCCAATATTGGTATGTCGGTGCCGGTCCGATTTCATTTTTTTAGGCCAATCCCGCACTTCCTTCCGTCAAAACACGCAACTTCATTGATTTTGTTAAAGAAAACGCCCGAAAAGCTGGGATTGCGGAGCGGTTCGCCGGTAGCCTCGACCTTGTGTCCCATTACGGTTTCGTTCCGCCACACAGGCCCGGCATTTATAAGATTTTTATATCTTTCCCCCACCCGCCGTCTCGAACCTTAATGCTGTTCGGCCGCATATTGATGTCCGAGATATTCGCAAGATGATCTCCCCGCCGGGAGGATGTGAAGGGCGCCTTCTTCGAAGGTGCCTTCAGTCTATTTCGGCGCTCAACAAGAACAAATCAAGGATCAACGATCAATGATGGACATTCTTCTTATCGGGATCGGTGTTTTATTTTTCATCCTGTGCGTCGCTTACACCAAAGCCTGCGACAGCCTTTAGTCGGAGAGACACCAATGCTCCTGGATTACATTCTCGGCGGCGGCGTGACCCTGTTTCTCACCGCTTACCTGATCTACGCTCTCATTCGCCCTGAGCGTTTCTAATTCGATAGCGCCGGGTAGGGAAAGTTACCACCATGACCTTCAATGGATGGCTTCAGATTCTGATTTATATCGGGATCCTCCTTCTGCTCGTCAAACCGCTCGGCGGTTACATGACGCGTGTCTTCACGGGCGAGCGCACGATTCTCTCCTACGTTCTCGGTCCTTTGGAACGGGGACTTTATCGCATCGCGGGAACGGATGAGCGTGAGGAGCAGCATTGGACGACCTATTCGATCTCCATGCTGCTATTCAGCCTCGCCGGCTTTTTTGTGCTGTATTTCCTGCAGCGGTTCCAGGCGAGCCTGCCTTATAATCCTGCCGGCATGGCCTCGATCGGCCCTGAGCTTTCGTTCAACACCGCCACCAGCTTCGTGACCAATACGAATTGGCAGAACTACGGCGGCGAAAGCACGATGTCCTATCTCGTGCAGATGGCCGGCCTCACCGTCCAGAACTTCGTCTCCGCCGCAACCGGTATCGCCATCGCGATAGCGCTCATCCGCGCCTTCTCGCGCGCTTCCGGCAAGGCGATCGGCAATTTCTGGGTCGATCTGACCCGGGCGACGCTCTACATCCTGCTTCCCGCCTGCATCGTCATGACGCTGGTCTTTGTCTATCTCGGCGTGCCGCAGACGCTCGGCCCCTATGTCAACACCACGACGCTCGAAGGCGCACAGCAGACGATCGCCGTCGGCCCGGTCGCTTCGCAGCTTGCGATCAAGATGCTTGGCACCAACGGCGGCGGCTTCTTCAACGCCAACTCCGCTCACCCCTTCGAAAACCCGGATGCGATCTCCAACCTCATCCAGATGCTGGCGATCTTTGCGATCGGTGCTGCGCTCACCAACGTCTTCGGACGCATGGTCGGCAATCAGCGCCAGGGTTGGGCAATCCTCGGTGCGATGGGCGTGCTGTTCATCGCCGGCGTCATCATCACCTATTGGGCTGAAGCAGCCGGCAATCCGCTGGTACATGCGCTCGGCATCCAGGGCGGCAATATGGAAGGCAAGGAAGTCCGCTTCGGCATCACGCTGTCCTCGCTGTTTGCGGTCATCACCACGGCGGCGTCCTGTGGTGCGGTCAACGCCATGCATGGCAGCTTCACGGCGATCGGCGGCATGATCCCGCTCATCAACCTGCAGCTCGGTGAAGTCATCGTCGGCGGTGTCGGCGCCGGTTTTTACGGCATCCTGATGTTCGTCATCATCGCCATTTTTGTTGCCGGCCTGATGGTCGGGCGTACCCCGGAATATCTCGGCAAGAAGATCGAGGCCAAGGAAGTGAAGATGGCGATGCTTGCCGTGCTTTGCCTGCCCTTCGGCATGCTGATCTTCACCGCTATCGCTTCCGTGCTGCCGTCCGCCGTTGCGTCCATCGGCAACCCCGGTCCGCACGGCTTTTCGGAAATCCTCTATGCCTATAGCTCGGCAGCCGCCAATAACGGCTCGGCCTTCGGCGGTCTTTCCGGCAATACGCCCTGGTACAACATCACGCTCGGCATCGTCATGCTGATCGGTCGCTTCCTGGTCATCGTTCCGGCGCTCGCCATTGCCGGCTCACTGATTGCCAAGAAGACGGTTCCAGCCTCCGCCGGTACCTTCCCGACAGATGGCCCGCTGTTCGTCGGACTGTTGGTCGGCACGATCCTGATCGTCGGCGGGCTGACCTTCTTCCCGGCGCTGGCGCTCGGCCCGATCGTCGAACACCTGTCGATGATTGCCGGACAGACCTTCTAAGGAAACGCGATGTCGCAGCCCATGTTCATCAGGCTTCGAAGGCTCATCGATCCACGCCCCTTCGATAGGGGGCGTGGCACGGCCCGAATGGCCTGCGCCTCCGACGTCATCCTGGCTGCGATGGTCACGCTGTTCCTCGGCCTTGTGGTCTTCAGAATTTTACTGGGCTGATCGGGCAATCCCGATCCGCCGTGTCCCTCTTCACGCTGGAGTCTCTTATGAGCCAGTTAAAATCCGCGAGTATTTTGGATTCTCGCATCCTCATTCCGGCCGTGGGCGCCGCTTTCAAGAAGCTGAACCCACGGACACTAGCCAAAAACCCCGTCATGTTCGTGGTTGCCGTCGTCTCGGCGCTGACCACCGTTCTCTTCCTGCGCGATCTTTTGACGGGCGGCGGCAATCTCGGCTTCTCCCTCCAGATCAACATCTGGCTCTGGTTTACCGTGCTGTTTGCCAACTTCGCCGAAGCCGTCGCCGAAGGCCGCGGCAAGGCTCAGGCCGAGTCGCTGCGCAAATCGCGCACCGAGACCCAGGCGAAGCTTCTGACCGGCAATGGTCGGAGCGATTACAAGATGGTGCCGGGTACCAGCCTCAAGGTCGGCGATGTCGTCCTGGTCGAAGCCGGAGATATCATCCCCTCCGATGGCGAAGTCATTGAAGGCGTCGCCTCGGTCAACGAAGCGGCGATCACCGGTGAATCGGCTCCCGTCATCCGCGAATCCGGCGGCGACCGTTCGGCCGTCACCGGTGGTACGCAGGTGCTGTCCGACGAGATTCGTGTCCGCATCACCGCGGCTGCCGGCTCGACCTTCATCGACCGCATGATCGCGCTCGTCGAAGGCGCGGAACGTCAGAAGACGCCGAACGAGATCGCCCTTAACATCCTGCTCGCCGGCATGACGCTGATCTTCGTGCTGGCCACGGTGACGATCCCGAGCTTTGCAGCCTATGCCGGCGGCTCGATCCCCACCGTCGTTCTCGTCGCCCTGTTCGTGACGCTGATCCCGACCACGATCGGCGCGCTGCTGTCGGCGATCGGCATCGCCGGCATGGACCGCCTGGTGCGCTTTAATGTGCTCGCCATGTCCGGCCGCGCCGTCGAAGCCGCCGGCGACGTCGACACGCTGCTGCTCGACAAGACTGGCACGATCACCCTCGGCAATCGCCAGGCCACATCCTTCCGCCCGGTCAAGGGTGTGACGGAACAGGATTTAGCAGACGCCGCACAGCTCGCTTCGCTCGCCGATGAGACGCCCGAAGGACGCTCGATCGTCGTGCTTGCCAAGGAAAAATACGCGATCCGCGGCCGCGATATGAGCAGCTTGAAGGCAACCTTCGTACCCTTCACCGCCCAGACCCGCATGAGCGGCGTCGATATCGAAGGCTCCTCGATCCGCAAGGGCGCGGTGGACGCGGTTCTTGCCTATGTGAACGGCAGCGCAGCTTTCGCCTCCGACGCCGGTGCGACCGTGATGTCGCGCACCAACAGCGAGACGATCCGCGACCTGCAGACGATATCGGATGAAATCTCCAAGGCCGGCGGCACGCCGCTTGCGGTCGCCCGCGATGGTCGCCTGCTCGGCGTCATCCAGCTCAAGGATATCGTCAAGGGCGGCATCCGCGAGCGCTTCGCCGAACTGCGTCGCATGGGCATCCGCACGGTGATGATCACCGGCGACAATCCGCTGACGGCTGCTGCCATCGCCGCCGAAGCCGGCGTGGACGATTTCCTCGCCCAGGCGACGCCGGAAATGAAGCTGGCGCTGATGCGCGAAGAGCAAGCACAGGGCAAGCTCGTCGCCATGTGCGGCGACGGCACCAATGATGCCCCGGCGCTTGCCCAGGCCGACGTCGGCGTCGCCATGAACACCGGCACGGTCGCCGCCCGCGAGGCCGGCAACATGGTCGACCTCGACAGCGACCCGACGAAGCTCATCGAAATCGTGGAGATCGGCAAGCAGTTGCTGATGACCCGCGGTGCGCTGACCACCTTCTCGATCGCCAACGACATCGCCAAATACTTCGCCATCATCCCCGCGATGTTCATCGCCTTCTATCCGCAACTGAAGATGCTAAACGTCATGGGGCTGGCAACGCCGCAAAGCGCCATCCTGTCGGCGATCATCTTCAACGCGCTGATCATCATTGCCCTGATCCCGCTGTCGCTGAAGGGCGTTCGTTATCGCCCGATCGGTGCAGGCGCCCTGCTCAGCCGAAACCTGCTGATCTATGGCGTCGGCGGCATCATCGTGCCCTTCATCGGCATCAAGGCCATCGACATGGCGGTTACCGCCATGGGCCTCGCCTAAGGAGTTCTTGTCATGCTCAAACAAATCAGACCGGCCATCGTCATGATCGTCGTCACCACCGCCGTCACCGGCCTTCTCTATCCGATCGCCATGACTGGTGCCGCCCAGGCGCTCTTCCCTTACCAGGCAAATGGTAGCCTAGTGGAAAAGGACGGCAAGGTGATCGGCTCGACGCTCATCGGCCAGAATTTCACCTCCGACCGCTATTTCCACGGCCGCCCCTCGGCTGCCGGCACCAACGGCTATGACGCTTCGTCCTCCGGCGGCTCCAACCTCGGCCCGACCAGCCAGAAGATGCTCGACCGCATCAAGGGCGATGTCGCAAAACTGCAGGCGGAGAATCCGAATGTGCCGGTCCCGATCGATCTAGTTACGACGTCGGGCAGCGGTCTCGATCCGGATATCTCGCCGGAGGACGCCTATTTCCAGATCCCGCGTGTCGCCAAGGCGCGTGGCATGGATGAGGCCAAGGTCCGCACGATTGTCGATGCCGCCATCGAGCCGCGCGAACTCGGGGTTCTCGGCGAACCTGTCATCAACGTCC
Source organism: Rhizobium sp. CB3171 (assembly GCF_029714265.1). NCBI lineage: Bacteria > Pseudomonadati > Pseudomonadota > Alphaproteobacteria > Hyphomicrobiales > Rhizobiaceae > Rhizobium > Rhizobium sp. CB3171. The sequence continues at coordinate 1,181,055 of NZ_CP121653.1, forward strand.
TGGCATTGAACCAGGCGTTGGATGCTTCTATGACTCAGTGAGACCAAGGGGTTGAGGTGGCGAGCGCCACCTCAACTTCCGCCGTCATGAAAGAGCAATAATCAATGCCAGACGATAGCCGCGATACGCTGAGCAGGCCCTCACCCGACGCGCTTCTGGAGAAGGCTCGGCAGGAAACGCGCGGCCGCCTGAAGATCTTTCTGGGTGCTGCGCCCGGCGTCGGCAAGACCTACGAAATGCTGATCTCCGGCAAGGCGAAGATTGCCGACGGCGTCGATGTCGTCGTCGGCGTGGTCGAGACCCATGGTCGGCGGGAAACGCAGGCCCTGCTCGAAGGCTTCGAGATCATTCCGCGGGTCAATATCGATTACAAGGGCCGCCCGCTCGACGAGATGGACCTCGATGCCATCCTGAAGCGCCGTCCAGGCCTCGTGCTCGTCGACGAACTCGCCCACACCAATGCCCAGGGCAGCCGCCACCCGAAGCGTTATCTGGACGTCAAGGAACTGCTGGACCGCGGCATCGACGTCTATACGACGCTGAATATCCAGCATGTCGAAAGCCTGAACGACGTGGTTTCGCAGATCACCCGCGTGCGTGTGCGCGAAACCGTGCCGGATTCGATCATCGACATGGCAGACGATGTGGAAATCATCGATCTGACGCCCGATGACCTGATCAAGCGCCTGCATGACGGCAAGGTCTATGTGTCGAAGACAGCCGAGCGAGCGCTAACCAATTATTTCACTCCCGGCAATCTGACGGCGCTGCGCGAGCTGGCATTGAGGCGCACGGCGCAACGGGTCGACGACCAGCTTCTGACCCACATGCAGGCGCATGCGATCCCCGGCCCGTGGGCCGCAGGCGAGCGCGTGCTGGTCTCCATCGACCATCATCCGCGCTCCGCTTCGCTGGTGCGTTACGCCGCCCGCATGGCCTCGCGCCTGCGCGCGCCTTGGGCAGCCGTTTATGTCGAGACCAATCGGTCGATCAGCCTGACGGAAGCGCAGCGCGACACCATAGCAGCGACGCTGCGGCTTGCCGAACAACTCGGCGGCGAAGCCATTACTATTCCCGGCCGCGAGGTCGCCGAAGAACTGCTTCGTCATTCGGCCAGCAACAATGTTACCCATATCGTCATTGGCTCGCCGAAGATCGGAACATGGCGGGATTGGTCCAAGCGCTCCGTCTCCTACGAATTGATCCGCAAGGCCGGCGACATCAGCGTTCATGTCATTTCCGGCAGCGATGCGGAAGGCTCGGCGGCAAGCCGTGGCGTCAGGGCGGCGCCCTCGCCTACCCCGTTCCAGCTTCGCGGCTACATCCTGGCGACGCTCTATGTCGCCGTCGCCCTCGGCTTCTGCGTCATCCTCGACCAGGTGCTTGATGTCCGCAATCTGGCACTGGTCTTCTTGATGGCGGTGCTGGCCTCTGCCGTGACGCAAGGCTTGCGGCCGGCCCTTTATTCCTGCCTTCTTGGTGCGCTTGCCTTCAATTTCTTCTTCCTGCCGCCGCGCTATACGCTGACGATCAGCGATCCGGAAAGCGTGCTCGCCTTCTTCTTCTTCCTCGGCGTCGCCATCGTCGCCAGCAATCTGACCGCAACCGTGCAACGGCAGGCCGCCGCGGCACGCCAGCGGGCGCGCACGACCGAGGATCTTTATCTTTTCTCGAAGAAGCTTGCCGGCACCGGCACACTCGATGACGTGCTCTGGGCGACGGCCTTCCAGCTCGCTTCGATGCTGAAAGTGCGTGTGGTGCTGCTGCTGCCGGAGGATGGCACGATTGCCGTAAAGGCCGGCTATCCGCCTGACGATACGCTTGACGATGCCGATATCGCCGCCGCGCGCTGGGCCTGGGAACACAATCATGCCGCCGGGCGTGGCGCAGATACGCTGCCGGGAGCAAAGCGCCTTTATGTGCCGCTGCGTACCGGCCGCACGGCCGTCGGTGTCATCGGCCTCGACAGCGACCGCCGTGACGGTCCGCTATTGACGCCGGAGCAGCAGCGCCTTCTCGATGCGCTGGCCGATCAGGCAGCACTTGCCATCGAGCGCGTGCAACTGGTCGCCGATGTCGACCGGGCCAAATTGGCCGTCGAGGCCGACCGGCTGCGCTCTGCCTTGCTGACCTCGATCTCGCACGATCTCAAGACGCCGCTCGCTGCGATCCTCGGGGCTGCCGGCACCTTGCGCGACTATCTGGAATCCCTGCCACATGAGGACCGGGTTGATCTTCTGACGACGGTGGTTGATGAATCCGAACGACTGAACCGCTTCATCGCCAATCTGCTCGACATGACCAAGATCGAGTCCGGCGCCATGGAGCCGAATTACGCTTTGCATTATGCCGGCGATATTGTTGGCAGCGCACTTCGGCGTGGGGAGAAAATCCTCGCCCGGCATCGCGTGGAAGTACAGATTCCGGTCGATCTGCCGATGGTTCGGGTCGATCCCGTACTCTTCGAGCAGGTGCTGTTCAATCTGCTCGACAATGCCGCCAAATATGCGCCGGAGGAGTCTGCCATTCGCCTGGAGGCCTGGGCCGATATCGATAATATCGTTTTCCGCGTCATGGACGAGGGCCAGGGCATTCCGCCCGCCGATCTCGAACGCGTCTTCGATATCTTCTATCGCGTGCGCAAGGGCGATCAGGTGCGGGCCGGCACAGGTCTTGGCCTTTCTATCTGCCGCGGCTTCATAGAGGCTATGGGCGGCACGATCACGGCAGGCAACCGCACGGATCGCCAAGGCGCGGTCTTCACCATTCGCCTGCCGAAACCCACGGATGTTCCCAAGCTGGATGACCTGAAATGAACACGACTGCCGTCAAGATACTCGTTGTCGATGACGAGCCGCCGATCCGCAAATTGCTGCGTGTCGGCCTGAGCGCGCAAGGCTATGCCGTCAACGAAGCTCAGAACGCTGCCGCGGCGCGGCTTTCCGTAAAGGAGGATCAGCCCGACCTGATCGTGCTCGACCTCGGTCTACCCGACAAGCCGGGCCATGACCTCTTGCAGGAATGGCGCGAGGACGGATTGCAAATGCCCGTCGTCATTCTCTCGAGCCGCACCGACGAGGCGGGCATTGTCAAGGCGCTGGAAACCGGCGCCGACGACTATGTCACCAAGCCTTTCGGCATGAACGAGCTCGGAGCGCGCATACGCGTCGCGCTTCGCCACCGTCTGCAGCAGCAGGGCGAAAAAGCGATTTTCCAGACCGGCGGCCTGTCGATTGATCTCGTCAAGCGCATCGTCAAGGTCGACGGCAAGGAAGTGAAACTCTCGCCGAAGGAATATGACATCTTGCGCGTGCTGGCGCAGCATGCCGGCAAGGTGCTGACGCATCAGTTCCTGTTGAAGCAGGTCTGGGGTCCGGCGGCGGATGTGCAGTATCTGCGCGTCTATGTCCGTCAGCTCCGGCAGAAGGTAGAACAGATTCCGGATCAGCCCCAATACATCACCACGGAGACCGGCGTCGGCTATCGCCTGCGTGAGCCGGAATGAAGCTGTAATCCCCTGGTTTGAGCGATCGCCGGCCTTGTTGCGACAGGCCTGCTATGCGAGGCCATGCCAAAACTATCAATGTCCGAGCATGAGAGTGACAATGGACCTTTCCACCATCATCCTGCCTGAGCACGTCTTCGTCGGCCTTTCCGCGCCGACCAAGTGGCGCGCCTTGCAGATATTGTCGTCGAAAGCGGCTCATTGTCTTGGCCTCGATGAAGGCTCGGTGCTGCGGGCGCTGGAGGCTCGCGAAAAGCTCGGAACGACCGGCATCGGCAATGGCATCGCCGTTCCGCATGCGGCAATCGTGGGGATGACGAGACCGCGCGGGCTGATGGTTCGTTTCGGCCATCCCGTCGATTTCGAGGCGATCGACGACGTTCCGACGGATCTTGCCTTCGTCCTGCTCTTCGCTGAAAATGGTCGCAGCGAATATCTGAACGTGCTTGCCGCCATCGCCCGGCGGCTCAGAACTGACGGCGTGTTGGCCGCCATGCGCCAGGCAAAAAGTGCCGACGAACTCTATTCCGTTTTCATGTCCGACTCGATCTGCTGACGCGCTATCAGTGTATTACGGCCAAACGATGGGAATGCGATTTCACTTTCCTTGATTCTATGGGATGTCGTTCTATGTAATCGGGTCCGGCGGGAACAATCTTCGTTACTTTATACGACCAAGTTGATAGAGTTAAAGCACAACGAAGGAGGTCACCATGCAGACGATAAAGCTTTCGCGGCTTCTCGCCGCCGCAGTTCTGATCGGCAGTTTTTCGCTCACAGCGGTAGCGCCGACTTGGGCCGCGGATACGACGCTTCTCAACGTTTCCTATGATCCGACGCGCGAATTATACAAGGATTTCAACGAAGCCTTTGCCGCGAAGTGGAAGAAGGACACGGGTGAAAGCATCAAAATCAAAGCTTCGCATGGCGGCTCCGGCGCGCAGGCCCGCTCGGTCATCGACGGTCTTGATGCCGATGTGGTGACGCTGGCACTGGAAGGCGATATCGACGCCATTGCCAAGGCGACAAAGAAGATCCCAGCCGACTGGAAGACCAAGTTCCCGAACAACAGCGTTCCCTACACATCGACCATCGTCTTCCTGGTGCGCAAGGGCAATCCGAAGGGCATCAAGGACTGGTCGGACCTCGTCAAGAACGATGTCCAGGTGATTACGCCGAACCCGAAGACTTCGGGCGGAGCTCGCTGGAACTTCCTGGCAGCCTGGGCCTGGGCCAAGCAGGCAAACGGCGGTGACGATGCCAAGGCGCAGGAATACGTCACGCAGTTGTTGAAGCACGTACCGGTGCTCGATACCGGTGCTCGCGGCGCCACCACGACATTTGTTCAACGCGGCCTCGGCGACGTTCTGCTTGCCTGGGAAAACGAGGCTTATCTTTCGCTCGAGGAGCTCGGTCCCGATAAATTCGAGATCGTGACTCCGACGGTTTCAATCCGCGCCGATCCCCCGGTCGCGGTCGTCGACGGCAATGTCGACGCGAAGGGCACCCGAAAGGTTGCCGAAGCCTATCTGAACTATCTCTACTCCGACGAGGGTCAGAAGATCGCCGCCAAGCACTACTATCGGCCGATCAAGCCGGAAGCGGCCGACCCCAAGGATATTGCGCGGTTCCCAAGTTTGAAGCTGGCAACGATTGACGATTTCGGCGGATGGTCCCAAGCTCAGCCGAAGTTCTTTGACGATGGTGGCGTCTTCGACCAGATATACAAGCCGGGACAGTAATTCTTAATGCATATAATAACCCGCAAACGGTGGCGGTTTAGGCAGCCGAGTGTCATTCCGGGCTTCGGATTGGCGCTCGGCGTTACCTTGACTTGGCTCATCCTGATCGTTCTCATCCCGCTCTCGGGATTGTTGTGGAAGAGCAGCTCTCTTGGCTGGTCCAAGTTTTGGGCCCTCGCGCTCGATGTCCGCACGCTTTACGCACTCCGCATGAGCTTTGGCGGCGCCTTCATCGCCGCCATCGTCAATGCGGTGTTTGGCCTGATCCTCGCCTGGGTGCTGGTGCGCTACCGTTTTCCCGGCAAGCGCATTATTGACGCCATGGTCGACCTGCCTTTCGCCTTGCCGACGGCGGTCGCCGGCATCGCGCTGACGACGCTCTATGCGCCGAACGGCTGGATCGGCCAGTTCCTGGAGCCGCTCGGCATCAAGATCGCTTTCACGCCGGCCGGCATCATCATCGCGCTGATCTTCGTCGGGCTGCCCTTCGTCGTGCGGACGGCGCAGCCGGTGATGGAGGAGATCGACCGTGAGGTGGAAGAAGCTGCCGCGACGCTTGGCGCAAATCGTTTCCAGACGATCACCCGCGTGTTGTTGCCCGGCCTCGCGCCGGCAGCCCTCACCGGTTTTGCTCTCGCTTTCGCGCGCGCGGCCGGCGAATACGGTTCGGTGATCTTCATCGCCGGCAACAAGCCCTACGTCTCCGAAATCGCGCCATTGCTCATCGTCATCCGTCTTGAGGAATATAATTACGCTGCGGCGACGGCGATCGCGACCATGATGCTGATCATCTCTTTCATCATGTTGCTGGTCATCAATCTCATTCAATCCTGGAGCAGAAGGAGATACGGCTATGGCGCATGATGCCGTTTCCCTCGCCGACACAGGTCAATCCGTCATCACCGAGAGCAGATTTGCGCGCTGGATTTTCGTCGCCATCTCGCTTGCCTTCTTGGCGCTGATGGTGCTGATGCCGCTTGCCGCCGTTTTCGTCGAAGCGTTCCGCAAAGGTGTCGAAGAGTTCTTCAGCGCCTTGGTGGATGAGGAAACCTTTGCCGCCATCCGGCTGACGCTGATCGTCGCCGGCATCAGCGTGCCGCTGAACCTCGTTTGCGGTGTCGCGGCCGCCTGGGCAATCGCCAAGTTCGAGTTCAAGGGCAAGGCATTCCTGACGACGCTGATCGACCTGCCGTTCTCGGTCTCGCCGGTCATATCGGGCCTTGTCTTCGTGTTGTTGTTCAGCTCGAACAGCGTGCTCGGACCTTGGCTGCAAAGCCACGGAATCCAGATTCTGTTCGCGGTCCCGGGCCTTGTGCTGGCGACGATGTTCGTCACCTTCCCCTTCGTCGCCCGTGAATTGATCCCGCTGATGCAGGAACAGGGAAATTCCGACGAGGAAGCGGCGTTGTCGCTCGGCGCCAATGGCTGGCAAACCTTCTGGCACGTAACCTTGCCGAACATCAAATGGGGCCTGCTTTACGGCGTTCTCCTTTGCAATGCCCGCGCTATGGGCGAGTTCGGCGCCGTGTCGGTTGTCTCCGGCCATATTCGCGGCGAAACCAACACCATGCCGTTGCAGGTCGAAATTCTCTATAATGAATATAATTTCTCGGGCGCTTTCGCGGTTGCCACGCTTCTCGCCTTGCTTGCCCTTGTCACACTTGTACTGAAGACGCTGCTGGAAATGCGCTATAGCGAAGAGATCGCAGCCAGCCGACGTCACTGAAGGAATTGTTAATGGAAGTTCGCGTTCAAAACCTGCGCAAGGAATTCGGTCGCTTTCCGGCGTTGCATAATGTCTCCCTGGATATTCGCTCTAGCGAGCTTATCGCGCTCCTCGGCCCTTCCGGCTCAGGCAAGACGACGCTCTTGCGTCTGATCGCCGGATTGGAGACGCCGACCGAAGGTCGGATTTTCTTCGGTGATGAAGATGCGTCGAAGAAGACGGTGCAGCAGCGCAATATCGGCTTTGTGTTTCAGCACTATGCGCTGTTCCGCCATATGACGGTGTTGGATAACATATCCTTCGGCCTCAAGGTGCGCACCGCTTCGCGCCGCCCTCCCCGCGCTGAAATCCATCGCCGTGCTCTCGAGCTGCTTGAACTGGTGCAGCTTAGCGGCCTCGAAAAGCGCTACCCGGCGCAGTTGTCCGGCGGCCAGCGCCAGCGCGTGGCGCTCGCCCGGGCCATGGCGGTCGAGCCGAACGTGCTGCTTCTGGACGAACCCTTCGGTGCGCTCGATGCGCAGGTCCGCAAGGATTTGCGCAAGTGGCTGCGCGAAATCCATGATCGTACCGGCCACACCACCGTTTTCGTCACCCACGATCAGGAAGAGGCGCTGGAACTGGCGGACCGCGTCGTCGTGCTCAACAAGGGCGCCATCGAGCAGGTAGGGACGCCGGATGAGATCTACGACACGCCGAACTCGCCCTTCGTCTATGGCTTCATCGGCCAGTCCAACCGCGTGAAGGTGCGGATTTCCAGCGGCGAAATCTGGTTTGACGATCGGCCACTCGGACTCAGCACTCCGCACGAGCCCGATGGTGAAGCCTATCTTCACTTTAGGCCGCACGATATCGAGCTTCGCGACGGTGATGGCGGTTGTATCGCCGGACTGTTGACCTCCAGTCGCCGTGTTGCTGGTACTCGCCATATCGAAATGAACATCGGCGCCAATCAGGAACCCGTCGAAATCGAGCTGCCGCCGGACAAGGCCGGCGCGCTCGACCGCAACCGCATCGCTTTCAGGCCGACGCGTTGGAAATTGTTTCGGAACGGCGACTGAGGTTAAGGGGGCGGATCACCGCCCCGACGATTGCTGATCTCATTTAGTTCTCAATCTTCCGGATGGCCGGCGGCGGCAAAGCCGCCGCCCTGATAGATGACGGCCGGATCATTCGGGTCTTCCGGCGCGGCATTCGCCAGAACTTCCGCGCGCCAAGGCGAGGAGCTGTCTTTCGGCTTCCAGCCGAGGAAAGCAGCATTGCGATTGTCCCACCATTGTTCGTCATTATCGGAGGCGCCGTAGACGATCGTGTGTCCGAGGCGAGGCGTCTCAAAGGCGCGGTCGCAGAGCGTCATCAGATCGCGGGCGCTGAGCCATGTCGCCAGCATGCGCGGATTGCGCGGCTCTGGGAAGCAGGAGCCGATGCGTACGGACAAGGTTTCCTGCCCGAATTTATCGAAATAGAGGCTCGCCAGAGCTTCGCCGTAGACCTTAGAGACCCCGTAAAGTGAATCCGGCCGGGTCGGCACCGTGTTGTCGATGCGCTCGTCGCGGCGATAGTAGCCGATCGTATGATTGGAGCTCGCAAAGACGATGCGCGGCTTGCCGGCGGCGCGGGCGGCTTCATAGAGATTGTAGAGGCCGATGATGTTGCCCTGCAGGATCAGGTCGAAGGACTTTTCCAGAGAGATCCCGCCAAGATGGATAATGCCGTCGATGCCCTTGACCAGCGCCTCGACGCCGGCGCGGTCAGCGAGATCGCAGGCGATGAAGCGTTCGTTCGGACGCAGATCGTCGATCGGCGCAATATCCGAGAGCACGACGGTTTCGGCGATCTGCGAAAGAAGCGGCCGCAGTGCCTGGCCAACGCCGCCGGCAGCGCCGGTCATCAACAGAGTTTTCAGCATGGTTTTCTCCCATATCGGTATCATCGAAGTGGAACTTATAATATGGGCTTTCGCTCGTCATCATATATCTGTAATCTCCCTGTTCGAAACTTGGGGATGTCGGAATGCCGAGAAGCGCAGCGATCAAGACAAGGGAGCGTAACGAACGGCCGACGGGCCGGCGAAATCTGGTGGACATTGTCGGCCAGCAACTGCGCCAGGAGATACTTGGCGGCGTCTTGAAGCCTGGCGAAAAATTGCCGAGCGAAAGCGGCCTCACCGAACGATATAAGGTCAGCCGCACCGTCATTCGCGAAGCGATCGCTTCAATGCGTGCGGATGGACTAGTCGAGGTGCGCCACGGCATCGGCGTCTTCGTCCTTCACGCAAGGCCGCCCTTCCCCGCCGCGGGCTTGCTGGACACCGATCCGGGTCGGATCTCCTCCATCATCGAAATGCTGGAATTGCGCGCCGCGGTGGAAACCGAAGCGGCTGGCCTTGCCGCCGCCCGCCGCTCGCCGGCGCAGGACGAGGCGATCATCGAGCGGTTCGAAGATATCGATCATGCCATGGAGCGCGGCATCGCGACATCGGAGGCCGATTTCGCGTTTCATCTCGCCATTGCCGACGCCACCAACAATCCGCGCTTCCGTGAGTTTCTGGAGTTGACCGGCAAGAGGGCGATTCCCCGCTCCTTCCTGCAGGACCAACCGGACGAAATCGCATCAGCCGACTATCTGGCGCAGATCCAAGCAGAACACCGGCGCATTGCTGAAGCCATATCGGATCGCGATGAACACGGCGCACGCGAGGCAATGCGACTACATTTGAAGGGCAGCCAGCAGCGGTATCGAAGCCTGATCCGAAGAGGAACTTGAATATAGACATATGATAACAGATTGACTGTTGTCATATGTCATCTATGATCCCGTCAACTCAGAAGGATTTTGGAGGATCATCGTGTCCATGGACCCGCAAGCTCTCAAGGCCGCGCTTGGCGCCGGGCTCTTGTCTTTTCCCGTGACGCCGTTTGGCAAGGACGGCAATTTCAATCGCGCTGCCTATAGCGATCATGTCGGCTGGCTTTCGGGCTTCAAGGCAAGCGTGCTTTTCGCCGCCGGCGGCACCGGCGAATTCTTCTCGCTGGCGCCGGATGAAATCCCGACAATCGTCAGCGCCGCAAAGGCGGCCGCGGGCGATACGCCGATCGTCGCGGGTTGCGGTTATGGCACGCGCATCGCCGTTCAGATCGCTCAATCGGCGGAGAAAGCCGGGGCAGACGGCATCCTACTTCTCCCGCATTACCTGATCGAGGCGCCGCAGGACGGCATGTTCCAGCATATCAAGGCAGTCTGCGATGCCGTTTCGATCGGCGTCATGGTCTATAATCGCGACAATTCCATTCTGACGGCTGAAACGCTTGCTCGGCTCTGCGATGCCTGCCCGAACCTCGTCGGTTTCAAGGACGGCTCCGGCGATATCGGCCTGGTGCGCAAGATCACCGCGACGATGGGTGAGCGACTGACCTATCTCGGCGGCATGCCGACGGCCGAACTTTTTGCCGACGCTTATCTCGGTGCGGGTGTCACCACCTATTCCTCGGCCGTTTTCAACTTCGTACCGGCGTTGGCGCAGAATTTCTACAAGGCGCTGCGCGCCGGCGACACGGCGGCGACCAACAAGCTGCTGATCGATTTCTTCTATCCCTTCATGAACATCCGCAACCGCCAGAAGGGCTATGCCGTGTCGGCCATCAAGGCCGGCGTACGGTTGCTCGGCTTTGATGCCGGTTCGGTTCGCCCACCGCTGACCGACCTGACCGAACAGGAAGTTGCCATGCTCGATGATCTGATCAGGCCGTACCGCCCATGAAAATCTCCGCTGTTCACACCCATCTGCTCGACCATAAGCTGGATCACGCCTTCGAAAGCGCTTCCATGCGCTTCGACCGCCGCCAGCATTGCCTCGTCGAAATCGTCTGCGATGACGGTACCGTCGGCTGGGGCGAATGCCTCGGCCCGGCAGGTCCCAACGCCGCGGTGGTGAAAGCCTATACCCCTCGCCTGCTCGGCCGCGACCCGCGCGATACGGAGGTGATCTGGCTCGAACTCTACAATCTCCTACGTGATCAGGGCCAACGCGGCCTGACGGTGACGGCGCTCAGCGGTATCGACATCGCGCTCTGGGATATCAAAGGCAAGCACCACGGCACCTCCGTGTCGCGGCTGCTCGGCGGCCGCTTCCGCGAGGATGTAAAGGCCTACGCCACCGGTTCCTTCCGAAAGGATGGCGTCGACCCGGTCTCCGATATCGCCGCCGAAACCGCCGCCTATGTTGCCCAAGGGTTCCATGCGGTGAAGATCAAGATCGGGTTCGATGTCGAAGAGGATATCGCCGTCATCCGCGCCGTGCGCGAAGCAATCGGTCCAAATATACGGCTGATGATCGATGCCAATCACGGCTATGACGCGCTGGAAGCCTGCACGGTCGGCAAGGCCGTTGCGAAATACGGCGTCGATTGGTTCGAAGAGCCGGTCGTTCCGGAACAGCTCAGCGCCTATCGCGCGGTGCGCGCCGGCCAGCCGATCCCTGTCGCCGGCGGAGAGACCTGGCATGGCCGCTTCGGCATGCGCGAGCCGCTGGAAACCCGCGCCGTCGATATCATCCAGCCCGATATCTGCGGCACCGGCGGCTTCAGCGAAATGCGCAGGATTGCCGATATGGCCGCCATCAACGGCGTTCGCCTCGTTCCGCATGTCTGGGGAACGGGTGTCGCCATCGCGGCCGGCCTGCAGTTCATCGCCGCCCTGCCCCCGGACCCGCCGCGCCGCAATGGCCGGCCGCCGATCCTGGAATTCGACCGCACCCACAATCCATTCCGCCAGGCCGTGCTGACAAAGCCGCTGGATCATGTGAACGGCGTCGTCGCCATTCCCGATGGCCCCGGTCTCGGCATCGAGATCAACCGCGACGCGCTGGAGCAATACCGGCTGAAGGATTGAGCGGATAAATTCGGCAGGAATTTCGGCCGTTACGGCTGAACGCTATCGATATTGTTTGTGGCCCAAGACCCCTGTTTTGGGCCATACCACATCACCCAATCTTCGCGGTGACCAGCTCCGAACCATAGGCATCCCGCAATTCGCCCTCCTCACCCTTAGCCCGATCGACCGCCTTGTGGATCAGGATTGACGTGTAACCTTCCGTGGCGGTGCCCTCGATCAATGTGACATCCGCATTTCCTGGATTGTCCGAGCGTTCGAACCAATCGACGGAATGATGCAGAAAATTCATTTCGAACGCCCTGTTGGTGACGCCGTGGCCAACGATAATGACATTGTTTCTGCCATGCTTAGCCTCGTGCATGACCGTCTGGAGGAATAGGCGGACCCTCTGCGCCACATCCGCCCTGCTCTCGCCGTCGGGAGGCCTTGCATAGAATTTCCCGTTGTTGTTACGCAGCCTGGCCCATTTTTCGAATTCCTCGGGAAACTTCCGTTTCTGTTCGGCACGATCATAGATTTCGGTGAAGAGGCCGAAATCCTGTTCCCGCAACAGGTAATCCTCCCGAGCGTCCGCGATCAAATCGCTCGGCAGGACTTCGAGCAAAGCATCCTTGCTCTGTCGCGTCCTCAGATAAGGCGAATACCAGATGCTCAGTTTTGACGATTCAGCGCTTGGTCGGGCTTTCAGATGGGAGGCGATCACACGTCCGGCTTCCAGCACCTGCCGATAGCCCCACTGCGTCAACGGAACGTTGTGATCACCGAACTGCCGGTAAGCCTGCTCGCTGATGTTGCCAAGGGATTCGCCGTGTCGAACGAGAAAGATGTGCATCAACAATCCGCATTGTCTGATCTGAAATCGAGGTCATCATGAATGGGAAGCGCAGAGTGCGCAACGCATTAGCTTCTTTGCCCCGGATGATTTCATGGGATGGATCGAAACGGCAGTCGACCTTTTCGGCTTAGCGCCGCATGCCCGATTTCAAGCAGATTCGGCCCGCGCCTCTGTTTCCGCCCTCAGTGTTTCCAGGCTGACGACTGCCTTGATCGGCAGATGATCAGAGGCGACACGCGCCAATGGCGAGTCATGAACCTCCACTGTCGAGATCAGCCCGCGGCGATTGGCCATGATGCGGTCCAGCGCCAGAAGCGGCAGGGTGGAGGGAAAGCTTGGCACGGCCGGTGGCAGCGGGCCGAAGGCGGCCTGGAAGGTGTTGAGCGACGAGCGGTCGCCGAGCCGCCATTCGTTGAGATCGCCGAGGAGGATGGTCGGCGTGTCATTGTCGGTTCTCATCAGGTCGACGATCAAACGCGCTTGCTGGGCACGGGAGCTATGCAGCAGCCCGAGATGGGCAGCGATGATCCTGAGCGCTCCGCCGCGGGCCAGTTCGATTTCGGCAAGGAGCGCGCCGCGGGGCTCCAGCCCCGGCAGGTTGATCTGATGTACATCGCGCACCGTACCCTGCTTGAACAGCACGACATTGCCATGCCAGCCATGCGCCTTGCTGACACCCGCCACGGGCACAGGAATTAGGCCGGTTTCCAGCTCGAGCCGCCGCAGGTCAAGCAGACCCGTGCGTTCGCCAAACCGCGTATCGGCCTCCTGCAAGCCGATGACATCGGCATCGATTTCATGGATGACCCGGCTGATCCGCTCCGGATCGAAACGGCGATCGGCGCCGACGCATTTGTGAACATTGTAGGAGGCGATCAATGTGCCTGCGGGACGTGCTCGTTCGCCGGCATGCATCGTCCGCGACTTCTTTCTGTTCTTCAACGTTTCGAAAATGCTTGCACGGAGACTCTCGTTCTTTTTCCGCATCTGTCCGTTGACCATTTCCGTTGTCAAAGCCTGCCGAGCGGCGTCTTCAGGAGGAGTATAGGGAGTGATTGCCGGCCTTGTCATGTGAAAAGGCTTGTTTGTAGAAAGACGGACCGCGCCACTTTGTTCAGAGATAGGGCGAACCGAGCCACAGGATCTTTTCTATCAGGCGGACGATGAAGGGGCGAGCGCGCAGCTTGCCGAGCTCGACCGGGATCGCCGTTTCGAGGATCGCGCCGATACGCGCATCGAGCGCGCCCGCAAAGCCGCGGTCCATCACCTCCAGATCGACTTCGAAATTCAGCCGTAGAGAGCGCGGGTCAAGATTGGAAGAACCGACATAGGCCCAGGTGCCATCGACCGTCAGCAGCTTCGAATGATTGAAAGGGCCATCAGCCCGCCAGATGCGGCAATAATCCTTCAGCATCTGATCGAACTGCGCGGTCATGGCACGGTCGACAAGCACAAGATTGTTGGCCGCCGGCACGATGACATCCACTTCGACGCCACGTCTTGCCGCTGTCACCAGCGCGCTGATCAACTCGCGATCCGGCAGGAAATAGGGCGACATGATGCGGATGGAGGTGCGGGCGACCGAGAATGCACCGATCAGCATTTTATGGTTCGTCTCGACGCTGCGGTCGGGTCCGGAGGCAATGACGCGCATGAAGACCGGCGCGCCGGGTTCGTTCGCGGGCGTCCCAATCCGCCAGTGGTCACCGCTGAGTGCCTCGCCGGTGGCAAAACGCCAGTCCTCGGCGGCCGTGTTGAACAGATCGGCGACGGCGGGGCCGGTGACGCAAAAATGCATGTCGCGGGCGCAGTGATCCCCGGCGAACTCCCTGGCGAAACCCTTGCGGATATTCATGCCGCCGGTAAAGGCAATGCGGCCGTCAATGGCCAGGATCTTGCGGTGGGTGCGCAGGTTGGCATAGGGCAGCCTGAGGCCGATGATCACATTGCCGTTGAAGACGTCCACCTGCACGCCGCCTTCTTTGAGATGGCCCATGATGCTCGGCACCGAATACCGTGCGCCGACCGCATCGATCAGCACGCGCACGCTGACGTCTCGTTTGACCGCCTCAATCAGCGAATCGGCGATGCGCAGGCCAATTGGATCGCGGTCGAAAATATAGGTCTCCAGCAGGATGCTGCGTTCGGCGCCATCGATTGCGGCTTTCATTGCAGCGTAGGCGACATCGCCGCTCTCCAGCATTTCGATGGTATTGCCCGTATTCATCGGATAGCGCGCCACGCGGTCGCCAAGCGTCTTCATGGATCCGAAGCGCTCGCCAAAGATCCGGCGCACGACTTCGCCCTGCGCATCGAAGCTCGCGAGCACGCCCGAGGCATCCTTCTGGAACAGGACGTTGCGCTGCGAGGTTAGCGAAGCCCGGCGGATACGGTTGATACCGGCCACTGCATAGAGCAGAGCCCCCACGATGGGCGACAGGATGATGACGCCGACCCAGCCGATCGCCGCGCGAACCTCTTCCTTCGTCATCGCCGCATGAATGGCGGCTGCCGCCCCCATGGCGATGGAAAGGACAGCGAGGATTTGGCCCCAATGGGCAATCACCAGGTCAAACATGGGGGGAGTATAACTTTGCCCGTGAAAGCTGCAATCGATCGCAAGGTCTATTCCCGGCCCCGTCGACAAAACGTTCTATGAAAAGACTGTGTATTAGATGTTTTTAAATTGAATGACGATTATGCTCTCGCCATATTGGCGGTTCGGTCGCTTCGCTATCGTCCATCACAGTACACGAGCGAAGCACCTGGCGCAGCCTGGGCATTGAGACAGGGAGAGTTTTGCTCCGTGGTCCCTCAGAGCCGGCATGCCGGCTGCTCGGGAAGGCATGAAAACCCGCATTTCAAGACGGGCATTTTTTCTTCAACCATGTTCAATAATGCGAACGGAGGACGGCAATGTTGGAATCCCGGGACGAATGGATCAAGAAGCGCGCCTACGCCATATGGGAGGAAGAAGGATATCCTTCCGGCCGTGATACGGTTCATTGGGAACAGGCGAGCAGCGAGCGCATCGCGCTTGAGAAAAAGGCCGGAAAGAAGGAGAAGGTCGACACTAAACCTAAGACCGACTCCAAACCCAAGGTAAAGGGTCAAGCGGCTGCTGTAATGGCTGCGGCCGTTGCCGGAGCGACCGCAAAGGCCGCGACGAAACGAGCGTCAAAAAAGACCGGTGACGCGAAGATCTGACGTAAACTTCGCGGTTGGTGAGACAATCGGCGACATGATCGGCCCGGGTTGAGTTCGGGCCGTTGGCTTGTTGCGCCATGTTGCCGAATTTTCGCAAGGATTTCGGTAAATTTCGCGTTCTGCGCGAATAGATGTCACATATCCATGGTACGTAGCGAAAAGGGAACTTCGCCAGGGTAATAACGACATGAATCGCGTTGAAGTCTTTGTTCTGGCTGTCGGGGCAGGCTGCTGCTTGGCGGCTGGATCGACGTAATCCCATGCTATCCCTCCTCCTTCTCGCCACTCTTTATCTCTTTGCGGCGCTGGTTCTGATCTTCATCATCGACCGTTCCGTCGGCATCATGTTTCCCGCGTCGGTCGATGATGCGCGCTCCGCGGCGCACCCTCCCCTCCCAGATGCTTCGAACTGATCGCCCATATTCCTGCTGAAATCGGAACTTTTTCCGTGGCGTTGGGTTGGTTTTCTCATAGGCAGCAAGGAGAAACATCATGCCCCGAGGAGACAAATCCGCATATACCGACAAGCAGAAGCGCAAGGCTGAACATATCGAGGAAAGCTACGAAAGCCGTGGCGTTTCCGATGAAGAAGCCGAACGTCGTGCCTGGGCGACCGTAAACAAGGAAAGCGGCGGCGGTAAAAAATCCGGCTCCGGCCGAGGCCATAGCGAAAGCCACGCATCCTCTGAAAAGGGCGGACGCATCGGCGGCAAGGCATCAGCGAGCCGCTCTGCGAGCGAACGTTCCGCATCGGCAAAGAAGGCCGCTGCAACGCGCAAACGCAACGAGCACCGCGCTCATCACTAACGTCAAATTCTTGAGGAAGGAGCCCTGCTATGGTCCGATCCCAAAAGAAGAATTGGTCACATGACGTGACCGAGAACAGCGACGCCTTGGACTTGAAAGACGGCGTCTTCAAATCGCGCGATCCCAAGGCCATTGCCGACTCTCTCAAGCATTCCGCAGAGGCGAGCGATCGCCGCAAGTCCAGCCCCTTCCGTTCCGCTATGTCGATGCTAAATTTCTATATCAATCGCGCCGGCAGCCATCTCAGCAAGCGGCAGAAACAGACGCTCGAAGCCGCCAAGGATGAGTTGCGCAAGGATTTTGGCCGCGAACCGAAATAGACCTGCAACGGGACGGAAGGATTCTTGAATGCCCTATGAGCTTTACTACTGGGACGGCATCCAAGGCCGTGGCGAGTTTGTGCGCTTGGCGCTCGAAGAGGCCGGCGCCGACTATATCGACATCTGCCGGGGTCCTGCGAGCGAAGGCCAAGGCATTCACGCGATGATGGCGGTGATGAAGAGCAAATCCGAGGCGCATATACCGCTTGCCCCTCCTTTCCTGAAAGACGGCGATCTCATCATCTCCCATGTCGCCAATATCCTGATGTATCTCGGTCCGAAACTTGGGCTCACACCTGAGGATCCAGCCGCGCGCCATGTCGTAAACGGATTGCAACTGACGATCACCGATCTTGTTGCCGAAGTGCACGATACGCACCATCCGATCGCCACCTCAAAATATTATGAGGAGCAGAAGGAGGAGGCCAAGGCCCGCGCTGCCGAGTTCATCGATAACCGCATGCCGAAATTCCTTGGCTATTTCGAACGCGTTCTGCGGCAAAATCCGCACGGGCCGGCGCATGTATTCGGCGATCGGCTGACCTATCTCGATCTGTCTCTATTCCAGATGTTCGAAGGATTGCGTTACGCCTTTCCCCGCGCGACGTCGCAACTGAGCACTCAATATCCGCACCTAGCGGCTCTGCATGATGCCGTCGCTGAACGGCCGAACATCGCCCGCTATCTCAAATCTGAGCGCCGCATTCCTTTTAATGAAGACGGCATCTTCCGGCACTATCCCGAATTGGATAAAAATGCGGCATGAGCGAAGCAGCTTTGTTGGCTCGGTTCCTGCCGGTCTGCTGGGGCATTTGGGCAGTAATTTGGTTTGTTGCATCGTTCCGCGTCAAGAAGACGACGCGGAGCGAAGATCCGTTGTCACGGCTATCAAACACGGCACCTATCTGGATCGGCGCTTTTTTGCTGGCGGCGCCGCCATCTTGGCTCGGCCTCCTGTCCTTCCGGCTCCTCCCGCAAGATCTGATCTATTACGGCATCGGCGCGGCTCTGACCGTCATCGGCCTCGCCTTCGCCGTCTGGGCGCGCTATCACCTCGGCCGTAATTGGAGTGGCGTGATCACCGTCAAGGAAGATCATGCGCTCATCCGCACCGGCCCCTACGCCATCGTTCGCCATCCGATCTATTCCGGCCTGCTGCTTGCCGTCATCGGCTCTGCAATCACCCGCGGCCATATCGGCGCGATGCTCGCGATCGCATGCATGTTGTACGCCGTCCTGCGCCGTGTCCGCATCGAGGAGCGCTGGATGAGCGAGACATTCGGCCAAGCCTATACGGACTACAAGGCCGAGACGCCAGCGCTGGTGCCGTTCGTCGCGTAGGACTTGTCGTAAAGCGTTGCGATATGCCGGCACCCCTTGATCCTATTGAAAGGCGGTTCGACTATCCGGTATCGCCCCACTAGCTTCTATGTCGGAGGCACCGCTGGCGTAAGACCATGACGGATCATGATTTCCGCCATTTTCGCCCGATCTGGCGGACCTCCGGCGGCCGCGTTGAGCACCGCGAAAGCCTCGCGGAAATATTCCGGCCCGATCGCTGCCGGTGTGACCACACAGAGTGCCTTTACGTCCTGGCCGCCGTTGTTATCAAACCGATGAACGGCGCCGCGCGGAATGCACAGTACCTGCCCCGGCCCGACGTCGATCTGCTTTTCATCCACCGTCCAGGTCAGCACCCCTTCGAGGCCGTAGATCGTCTCCTCGTAGTGATTGTGGCTGTGAGCCGGCGCCGGCAGTCGCAGCGCGGCGGGGACCATGAGTTCGAAGGCCGCAATGCTGTCGTTCGAGTTGTCCGCAGTCACAAGGAAGCGAACGGCGAACCCTTTGGAACCAATGGTTTCGTCGGAAGGATTGACACGGAGATTAACGGTTTCATGTGGCATTGCAAAGCTCCCATCGGTAAATTAAATTTACCGTCTAGAAGTAAATGAAGTTTACCGGATCGTCAATGTCAACAGTCACGAAAGCTTGCCGATGAAGACCGAAGATATACTGATAGGGGCCCTGCTACGCGTGCCGGCCCAGGCAATTCAGCGCCGGTTGATTAAGGGGCTCAACGCCACCGGCTTTGAGGAACTGCGTCTGCCGCATATGGCGGTTCTGCAATTTCCAGGACCGGACGGGGCAAGGCCGGGTACGATCGCCGAACGCGCCGGCATGAGCAAACAAGCCATCAACCAGCTACTCCGCAGCCTCGAGGGCTTCGGCTATATTGTCCGCTCCGATGTTCCAGGCGAAGGCAACGCGCGCATCGTCCGCTTTACTGAACGCGGACACGCTGCATTCGGGAAGATGGTCGACATATTGCGCGACATTGAGGACGAGTGGCGCGTCGAGCTCGGACCGGAGCGTTTCGCCGAACTCAAGGCGCTACTGTTTGACGTCTGGGACAGTCCACTGGTGCGCTAGATCAAATCATTTGCAACGCGTTCTAGCTTCTCAGTGGTTCCGCCGCCTCGAAGAAATCGGCCCATGGATCGGCGGAGCGTTCGCCGAGCCGTGAGGCTGCATTTTTTACCGTGAATGACGACGGGCCGGTGCGATCCGTCAATTCGTCCCAGGCAAGTGGCATCGAAATCGCCGCTCCCGGTCTTGCGCGGGTCGAATAGGCTGCTACGGCCGTATTGCCGCGGCCATTGCGCAGATAGTCGATGAAAATGTGGCCGGCCCGTTTCGCTTTCGCTGCAACGGAGAGGTATTTTTCGGGATTGTCGGCGCTCATGCCCTCCGCGATCGCTTCCGCCGCGGCTTTGGCATCCGGCCACGCAGCCTTCGGTTTCAGAGGGGCGACGACATGCAATCCCTTGCCGCCGGACGTCTTGACGAAGGAGGCAAGGCCCAAAGCCTGGAACCGTTCCTTGATTTCCTTAGCCGCCGCAATGACCGCGTTCCAGGCAACATCCTCGCCGGGGTCGAGGTCCATGATGATCATGTCCGGCTTTTCCCAATGCGCCGTTGTCGTGCCCCAGGGGTGGATTTCGAGGGATGCGGATTGGGCTAGTGCAACAAGGCCGTCGAAATCCCTGATCCGCAAAAGTTTTTCGCCGGCCTTGTCCTCGGGATCGGCAATCTCCTCAATATGCGGATTGATGCCTTTCCAAGCATGCTTCTGAAAGAACCGCGGACCCTTTATGCCGTCCGGGCAACGCAGCAATGCCAAGGGCCGATCGACGACGAAAGGCGCCATGCGCGGCCAGGCAAGCGCGTAATAATCGACCAGATCCTGTTTGCTGACGCCGCCATCCGGCCAATAGATCCGCTCCGGATGCGTCAATTGCACGGAGGTCTTTACAAGGTCTCGTGTGGGCGTCTTTGCCATATCGCGTACGCTCCATCATGGATATCGACGCCGCCTAAAACGACCGCGCCGGGTATAGGTTCTACTCCCCGCTGCAGGAAGTCGATTGCCGGCCCTTGCCTCACGGCATCAACTGGCCACCGTTGACCTCGATGACCTGCCCGGTGATGTAGCCGGAAAGGGTCGGTGAAGCGAGGAAGAGGTAGGCGCCGACGCAATCTTCCGAGGTGCCGACAAAGCCCATCGGGATGGTCCTGCGCTGCAGTTCCATCTGCTCATCGTTGGTGTAGCGCTCATGGAAGGGCGTGGCGATGACGCCTGGTGCCACGGCATTAACGCGGATCTTATCGGCGACGAATTCCTTGGCATGGCCATGGGTGATGGTCGAAACGAAGCCCTTGGAGGCGGCATAGAGGATCGCACCGTTGCCGCCGCCGTTGCGGGCGGCAATCGAGGTAGTATTGATGATGAAACCGCCCTGTTTCTTGAGATAGGGATGGGCAGCGCGCGTTGCGGCTAGGACCGAGCGGGCGTTGAGATTCATCACGCGCTCGTAATGTTCATCGGTCATTGCGGAGGTCGGCACACGACCGAGCATGCCGCCGGCGTTGTTCACCAGGCCATCGAGGCCGCCGAATGCCTCCGCCGTCTCATTGACGACGCGCTCGGTCTCGCCATCCTGCGAGACGTCGCCCTGGACCAGATGCACATGGCCGCCGCCGGCGGTGATCTCCGCTGCCAGCTTTTCGGCTGGTTCACGGCTGGCGTTGAAATGGATGCCGACCTTCATCCCCTGCTGGGCAAAAGCACGGGCAAGAGCTGCGCCGATACCGGTCGATGCACCGGTTATCAACACCCGCTTGCCGGCGAGATCAGGAATGCGGACGGAAGCGAGTAATTGCGCAAGTTCTGCCATGACAGCTTCTCCTGAATGTCAAAAACGTAAAAGCTTAAAGCAATTGGCATTGGTAATATCAGTCGGAATTGCGATCAGGCAATGCATGCAGCACAAACAAAAGGCGGGCGGCAGGGAAACTCCCGCCCGCCCGCCGTCAAATTCCTGTGATGCCGTCAGACCCGCTCGAGCGCGATCGCGATGCCCTGGCCGACACCGATGCACATGGTCGAGAGTGAATAGCGTCCGCCGGTCTCCTTCAATTCCAGCGCCGCCGTGCCGGTGATGCGAGCGCCGGACATGCCGAGCGGATGGCCAAGCGAGATGGCGCCGCCGTTGCGATTGACGCGGGCGTCCTCGTCGGCAATGCCGAGCTCGCGCAGTACCGCAAGACCTTGCGAGGCGAAGGCTTCGTTGAGTTCGATGACGTCGAATTGCTCCTGTTTCAGGCCGAGTCGGGCCATCAGCTTGCGGGATGCCGGCACCGGGCCGATGCCCATGATGCGCGGCGGCACGCCGGCGGCAGCCCCGCCGAGGATACGGGCAATCGGCGTCAGGCCGTATTTCTTCGCCGCCGCCTCCGAAGCGATGATCAGAGTTGCCGCACCGTCGTTGACGCCGGAGGCATTCCCGGCGGTCACTGTGCCGCCCTCCTTCTTGAAGGGCGTACCAAGCTTTGCCAGCGCTTCCATCGTCGTTGCGCGCGGATGTTCGTCCTTGCCGACGACGACCGCATCGCCCTTGCGCTGCGGGATCGTTACCGGCGTGATCTCCTTGGCTAGCCGGCCATTTTCCTGCGCGGCCGCAGCCTTGGCCTGTGAGCGGACGGCGAAGGCGTCCTGGTCTTCGCGGCTGACCTTATAGTCCTCGGCAACGTTCTCACCGGTTTCCGGCATTGAATCAACGCCATACTGCTTTTTCATCATGGGATTGATAAAGCGCCAGCCGATGGTGGTGTCGTAGATTTCGGCATTGCGGGAAAAGGCGCTATCGGCCTTCGGAATGACGAAGGGCGCGCGTGACATGCTCTCGACGCCGCCGGCGATCATCAGTTCCGCCTCGCCGGAGCGAATGGCGCGTGCTGCGGTGATAACGGCGTCCATGCCAGAGCCGCAAAGGCGGTTGATCGTCGTGCCCGAAACGGAAACCGGCAGGCCGGCGAGCAGCGCCACCATACGGGCAACGTTTCTGTTATCCTCGCCGGCCTGGTTGGCGCAGCCGTAGATCACGTCGTCGACCGCTTCCCAATCGACCGAACCGTTGCGCGCGATCAGCGCCTTCAGCGGCACTGCACCGAGATCGTCGGCGCGGACGGAGGAAAGCGAACCACCGAAACGGCCGATCGGCGTGCGGATATAGTCACAGATAAAGGCTTCGGTCATCAGGCTGCCTCATGTGCTTTCTTGGTGCGTGCGTTGATATCGCGCAGAACGCAGAGTTCGGTTTCGGTGGGCGCCGGCGTCTCGATCACCTCGTCGGCAAACTTGATCGCCCAGCCGCAATTCTCCGATATCTGCTCACGGGTGACACCCTTGTGGATCGACACGACGGTCAACTCCTTGGTCACCGGATCCGGCTCGAGAATGCAGAGATCGGTGATAACGCGAGTCGGGCCTTTCGTCTTCATGCCAAGCCGTTCGCGATGGTTGCCGCCTTCACCGTGGCCCATTGAGGTGATGAAGGGCAGCTTTTCGACGAAGCCACGCTTGGAGAGCGCCATGGTGATGAAGATCTGGCCGCAATTGCTGGCGATTTCCGGCGCGCCGCCGCCGCCCGGCAGGCGAACCTTCGGATGATCATAAGGGCCGACGACCGTGGTATTCAGATTGGCAAACCGGTCGATCTGCGCGCCGCCGAGAAAGCCCGTCGTAACCCGCCCGCCTTGCAACCAGTAACGGAACATCTCCGGCACCGAGACCGTGAAGAGCGCGGTATCGCAAAGCTCGCCGTCTCCGATCGAGAGTGGCAGCACATCCGGCTTGGTGCCGACGGTTCCGCTTTCATAGATAAGCGTAATGTCGGGCGCATGCGTCAGTCGCGCAACGTTGCAGGCTGCCGATGGCGCGCCGATGCCGACGAAGCATACGTCATCATTGGTGAGTGCACGCGCCGCGGCGATGGTCATCATTTCCGTGGGGGTAAAATCGGTCATCTCTGCCTCCTCACGCTGCATTCTTTTTTGCATATTTGGCGAAATCTTCCGGCCTGGCTTCCATGACATTCTCCCTGATCCAGGCCTGGAAGCTGTCACGGTCGCGGGCGATTTCGTCCCAAGCAATGTAGAAGGCGTTCGAGCGCGCATAATAGCCCTGCGCATAGGAGGGGAAGGCGCCGCCCGGCACATGCGCAACCGAGGTTACCGCCCAGGTCGGCAGCACGACGGAATTCGGCGATGGCGGGTTCAGTTCGTCGACGATCTCTTCGACCGTGACGATCGACCGTTTGGCAGCAAGCACCGCTTCCTTCTGCACGCCGACAATACCTTCGAGCAAGACATTGCCCTTTCGGTCGGCGCGCAGCGCGTGGATGATCGTGACATCCGGCCGGATCGCGGGAACAGCGGCCAGCACTTCGCCGGTGAACGGGCAAGTCACGCTTTTGATGTTCGGATTGACCTTCGGCAGGTCGGCGCCGATATAGCCGCGCAGCATGGCGAAGGGCAGGTTCGCCGCCCCCGCCTCATAGGCGTTTGCCATGGCCGCATGCGAATGTTCCTCGATCTCCAACGGCCGCGGCCACTGGTTCTCGACGGCGTCGCGGAAGCGATGCAGCGAGCCGACGCCGGGATTGCCGCCCCAGGAAAATTTCATGCCGCGCGCGGCACCGACGCCGATCAACTGGTCGTAGAGGATGTCCGGCGTCATGCGGATCAGGTAAAGATCCTTCTTCCCCTGCCGGATGACCTCGTGCCCGGCGGCATAGGGGATGAGATGGGTAAACCCTTCCATGGCGACGGTATCCCCATCCCGCACATTTTCCGCCACCGCTTCCGAAAGCGATACGATCTTCGCCATGAGGCCTCCCAAAATAGTCATGTGGTATGGGCGTCAATAAGCGCCTCCAGGCGACCAACGTCAAATAATTTGTGCGTTATTTGACTTTTGTTCATATATCGCACAAAATGCCCTTACCTGGAGGAAGACTATGCGTGAAACTGATTTCGTAAGCGGCTTTGCCAAAGGATTGAAAACAATCGAAGCCTTCGGCGAGACGCGCCAGAGACTATCGATCGCCGAGGCGTCGAAGCTAACCGGACTCGATCGCGCAACGGTGCGCCGCTCGCTGCTGACGCTCGCCGAACTTGGTTATGCCGACTATGACGGAAAATTCTTCGCGCTGACGCCGAAAATCCTGCGGCTCGGCCATGCCTATCTTTCGGCGACGCCGCTTCCGACGATCATCCAGCCCTATCTCGATCAACTTTCAGAGCGCGCCGGTCACAACGCTTCCGCTTCGGTGCTGGACGGCACAGAAATCGTCTATATCGCCCGCGCCTCACAACGCCGGGTGATGTCGATCAACCTCACGCCCGGCAGCCGCCTGCCCGCCTATTGCGCCTCCATGGGCCGCGTCTTGCTCGGCGCCTTGCCGGAAAATGAGGCGCGCGCCGTGCTTGCCCGCACGGAGATCAAGGCCAACACGCCGAATACCAAGACAGATCCGGAAGTGTTGATGGCCGAGTTTCGCCAAGTACGGGCTCAGGGCTATGCCGTCATTGACCAGGAGCTGGAAATCGGCCTCTGCTCCATTGCCGTTCCCGTGGAGAACGATCGCGGCCAGACGGTTGCGGCAATCAATATCGGCGCGCCGGCGGCCTATGTTGCCGCTGCCGAGATGGCGGAGCGCTATCTGCCGCTGCTGCGGGAAACGCAGAAGATGCTGCGGCTGGTTCTGCGTTAGCCTTCACGTCCCTCGAAGCACGAGGGCGGGTGATTGGACTCCGATTTTCGATTGCCTTGCTCACATTCCGAGCCTCTGTCGTTCCTCAATGCGCCATGCGCGGGGTGTCTGGCCGGTTTGCTTGACAAAGAAGCGCGAGAAATAGGTGGGATCGGTAAAGCCCAGGCGATAGCTGATCTCCTGCACGCTGCCCAAGGTAAAGACCAATTCGCGCTTGGCCTCGTCCACCAGCTTGCGCGCGATGAGCTCATGGGCGCCATGGCCGGTCTTGCGGCGCACGATGCGGTTCAGATGTGTCGGCGAGATACCGAGCGCTTCGGCGTAAAAGGCGGCGGGTTCGTGCGAGCGGAAATGCCGCTGGATGAGGCCGTTTAGTTTTTCCATCCGTTGTTCGCCTTCGTCGGACGCACCCTGCCCTTCGCCTTCCTGCTGCGAAAGACGAGCGGTCAGTAGCAGCGCCGAGGTGAGATAGGCTTCGAGCAGGTCGTTGCGGCCGCTGCGGCGATTGGCGAACTCGCCGCCGAGCCGCTTCAAGGTTCCGGCGACATAGGCCGCATCTGGATCGCTCAAATTGAGCCGCGTCAGATGCGGCGCGGCCAGCCATTCGCCAAGCCGGCTGCGATCACCCGGCGATGCCTTAAGATGCGAGATCAGCACGGTGATGACCAAGCCGTCGATATCCCTGGAAAAACGGAAACCATGATTGAGGCGCGCCGGGATGGTGATGACCGCGGGCGGTATGATGGCGTGGCTCTCGCCGTCGAAGATCGCATCGCCAGAGCCGGCATCTATGTACAGGATCTGAAAGAAGCTTTCGTGGCGATGTGGTCGGATCTCCCAATGATGCAGGCTGCTGCGCGATGGGATTGTCTCGCAATGCAGCCAGAAATCCGGCTTTTTTCCCGTATTTTCGCCGTAGAGTTCATAGGTCGGCACTGGTTTCGACAAAGCTACCTCCCTCCATCATGTTCGATTTGTGCAATTACTTGGGTGAAATGTCCATTGTTGGCGCCCTCGCCGCCGCGCAGAATTGGGAAAAAAGACGAAGCGTGGGAGGACATTATGCGCACTCAGGTCGCCATTATCGGTTCAGGTCCGTCCGGTCTGCTCTTGGGACAATTGCTGACGGAAGCCGGGATCGACAACGTCATCCTCGATCGCGTCGGCAAGGACCATATCCTCGGACGCGTTCGCGCCGGCGTCCTGGAAGAAGGTACGGTAGGGCTGATGGACAAGGCGAAATCCGGCGCGCGTCTGCATGCTGAGGGCTTGCCGCATAACGGCTTTTCACTTGCCTTCGACGGCCGCGATCATCGCATCGATCTCCATGATCTCACCGGAGGCAAGCGCGTCACGGTCTACGGCCAGACGGAACTCACCCGCGATTTGATGGCACATCGCGAACAGAGCGGCGCTTTAACAATCTACGAGGCCGTCAATGTTCAGCCGCATGATTTCGACGGAAGCTCACCTTATGTCACCTACGAGAAAGATGGGGTAACCCACCATATTGATTGCGATTTTATCGCTGGCTGTGATGGTTTTCATGGCGCGGGTCGCAAATCGGTTCCGGAGAAATCGATCCGCAGCTTCGAGAAAATCTATCCTTTCGGCTGGCTCGGTCTGCTCGCCGACGTTCCGCCGGTCAATCACGAGCTGATCTATGCCAATCATCCGCGCGGATTTGCGCTCTGCTCCATGCGGTCGATGACGCGCAGCCGCTATTACATACAATGTCCGCTGGATGAGAAAATCGAGAACTGGAGCGACGACCGTTTCTGGGACGAACTGCGCCACCGTCTGCCCACGCATCATGCCGAGGCGCTGATCACCGGGCCTTCATTTGAGAAATCGATCGCGCCGCTGCGTTCCTTCGTCGCCGAGCCTATGCGCTTCGGTCGCCTGTTCCTCGTCGGCGACGCGGCCCATATCGTGCCACCGACCGGGGCCAAAGGCCTGAACCTTGCGGCGAGCGATGTGCATTATCTCTTCTCGGGTCTTGCCGAACATTATCAGGATCGCTCCAATACCGGCCTGGACGCTTATTCAGCCCATGCGCTCGCTCGCGTCTGGAAGGCGGTGCGCTTCTCCTGGTGGATGACGACGGTGATGCATCGTTTTCCCGACACCAGCGATTTCGACCAGAAAATACAGGAGGCGGAACTGGATTATCTCACCCATTCCCGCGCTGCCTCGACCGTGCTGGCGGAGAATTATGTCGGCCTGCCCTATTGATACGGCCTAGCTCTTCTTTGCCACCTCGGCCGCCGCTTCCCGTATCGTCTGCATCAGGATCGATAGCGGCATGGTGGGGATGGCGTCGGTGCGCATGGTGAGGCCGACGGGGCCTCTGGTCTCGCTGGTATCGATCGGCAGCAGGCTGAGCAGACCGTCCTCGACATCGCTGGCGACGACGCCGGTGGAGATGATCCAGATGGCGTCGCTCGATCGCACAAAGGCGCGGCCGAAGGAATCCGATACCGTCTCGATCTGGTTCGGCAGGCTGGCAACGCCGTTGGCGATCAAGAAACTCTCGACGAAGGGACGTATGATCGAGCCGCGCGTCGGCATCAAGACCGTGTATTTGCCGAGATTGGAAAACAGCGATTGTTTCACCGCCAGCAGCGGGTGCCCTGCCCGCACCACGAAGACGACCTGCTCGGAATAAAGATGCTCAAAGGAAAAGCCGGCCATCTTGTCGGGACCGGCCAGGCGGCCGACGACGAGATCGAGATCGCCGACACGGAGTTGCTCCAGCAGCACCGCGTTTTCGCCGGTGACGATCTTGATGCGGCTCCAGGTTTCCTCCTTCAGGAATAACTCCATCGCCCGCGGCATGATCCGCGTGGAGACCGTAGGCAAGGCACCGATCCGGATCGGCGGCGCTTCGCCGGAGCGCTCCTGCGAAATGGAGTCGAATCCCTGTCTGAGCGCAGTCAGCGCCGCCCCGGCATGGCGCAGGAAGACTTCGCCGTAACGGGTAATCTTGATGCCGCGCCCGTCACGCTCGAAAACCGCGACGCCCAGCGCCTCCTCCAGCTCGCGGATAGTCTTGGTCACCGCGGGCTGGCTGACATGCAGGAGTTCGGCCGCCTTGATCACGCTTTTCTGGCGCGCGACCTCGACAAAGGTCTGGAGATGGCGGAATTTGACGCGGGAGTCGATCATGGTTTTCATAACTCATAGGTTATTGAAAAGCCAAGAAATATCATTTTACCTAACCAGATTAAACCTCCAATCTCGTTGTTAGAGGAGATTTCCAGTGCAGTTCGCCCGTATCAATGATGTCACGATCCACTATCAGATCATCGGCGCTGCCGGCGATAAGCCAGTGCTTGTCTTTGCCAATTCGCTCGGCACGGATTTCCGGATCTGGCGTGATGTGATCGTTCGGCTCGCAGGCGATTTTGCCATCGTTCTCTATGACAAACGCGGCCATGGCCTGTCCGATCTTGGCCAGATGCCCTACACGATGGAGGATCACGCCACCGATCTCGCAGGGCTGCTCGATCTGCTCGCGGTGAAAGATGCCGTCATCTGCGGCCTCTCGGTCGGCGGTCTGATTGCGCAATCGCTCTATCAGCGGCGGCCGGATTTGGTGCGGGCGCTGATCCTTTGCGATACGGCACATAAGATCGGTACGGTCGAGAGTTGGAACAACCGCATCGCCAGGGTCGAGGCCGAGGGCATCGAGTCGATTGCCGACGGCGTGCTCGAACTCTGGTTCACGCCCGCTTTTCGACGTCCCGAGAACACTGCTTTCGGCGGTTATCGCAACATGCTGATCCGCCAGCCGGTGGAAGGTTATGTCGCCACTTGCGCCGCTCTTCGTGACACAGACTTCACCGAGGCGGCGAAGAAGATTGCGGTACCGACCATCTGCATCGTCGGCGACCAGGACGGTTCGACACCGCCAGAACTCGTGCTGTCGACCGCCAAGCTCATTCCGAATGCGCGTTACGAGGTGATCAAGGATGCAGGGCACATCCCTTGTATCGAGCAACCCGAGGCCCTGACCGCGGTCATCCGCGCTTTCACCGATTTTGCCTTGCATGGAGAAAAAGGCCCATGAATGACCCCTCCGAGCGCTACCTCCAGGGCATGGCGACGCGACGCGCCGTTCTTGGCGACAGCCATGTCGACCGCGCCCAGTCGGGGTCGACGGATTTCGACCGGCCATTCCAGGACCTGATCACGGAAGCTGCCTGGGGGCACGTTTGGTCGCGCCCGACGCTCAGCAAGCGTGAGCGCTCGATCGTGACGATCGCGCTTTTGGCGGCGCTTGGCCAGGATGAAGAGGTAGCGATGCATGTTCGCGCCACGAGCAATACCGGCGCGACGCGCGACGACGTCTGCGAAGCATTGTTGCATGTGGCGATCTATGCCGGCGTGCCGGCTGCCAATCACGCGATCAAGATCGCCAAGCAGGTTTTCGAACAGATGGACGCCGAGAAAGCGGCCTGAAACGAGGCAGACATGTCCGACAAGACCAATAGCAAACCGGAGACCGGCGCTTTTTTCGCCCGCGACCGTGCCTGGCATCCACCGGCCTTTACACCCGGCTACAAGACCTCGGTTCTGCGCTCGCCGCAGCGGGCGCTGCTGTCGCTGGACGGTACGATCTCCGAAATCACCGGGCCGGTATTTGGGCATTCTATCCTCGGCGAACTGGACAACGACCTGATCCATAACTTCGCCAAGCCGGGCGAAAGCGCGATCGGGGAGCGCATTATCGTGCATGGCCGCGTGCTGGATGAGCGGGGCCGGCCGGTTCCTGGCGTTCTGGTGGAATTCTGGCAGGCCAATGCCGGTGGGCGTTATCGCCACAAGAAAGAGACCTACCTTGCCGCTATCGATCCGAATTTCGGCGGCTGCGGCCGCGCCATCACCGACGAGGAGGGCCATTATGCCTTCCGAACGGTACGGCCGGGGGCCTACCCCTGGCCGAACGGCGTTAATGACTGGCGGCCGGCGCATATTCATTTCTCGATCTTCGGTCACGGCTTTGCGCAGCGGCTGATCACGCAGATGTATTTCGAGGGTGACCCGATGATCTGGAAATGTCCGATCGTGGGCACGATCCCTGACAAGGCGGCTATCGAGCAACTGATCGCTCCGCTTGACTGGGGCAACACCATTCCGATGGATGCGCGCGCCTATAAATTCGATATCGTACTGCGTGGCCGCCGCTCGACCCTGTTCGAAAACCGGCTGGAGGGAAACTGATGGTGCAGCAAATCGGCTACCTCAAGGAGACGCCGTCGCAGACGGCCGGTCCCTATGTCCATATCGGCCTCACGCCGAACTATTGCGAGATCGGTGGTATCTACGACACCGACCTCGGCATATCCATGGTCAACGACAAGACGCTTGGAGAGCGCATCACGCTCAAGGGCCGGATTCTAGACGGTGCCGGTGTGCCGGTGAAGGATGCCGTCGTCGAGATCTGGCAGGCAGACAGTGCCGGTCTCTATAACAGCCCTGCTGAAATGCGCGGCACGGCCGATCCGAACTTCACCGGTTGGGGCCGCTGCCCGACCAGCGCCGAAGACGGCGTTTTCCGCTTCGAAACCGTGAAGCCCGGTCGCGTTCCTTATAAGGACGGACGCCGGATGGCGCCGCATATCACCCTCTGGATCGTCGCACGTGGCATCAATATCGGATTGCATACGCGCATGTATTTTCCGGATGAGGCCGAGGCCAATGCGGAGGATCCCCTGCTTGCCCGCATCGAACATCGCGACCGCGTCGCCACCCTGATCGCCCGCAAGGAAGGATCGGTCTATACGTTCGACGTGCATTTGCAGGGCGACAAGGAAACAGTTTTCCTCGATATATAGGCCATGAGTATTTCCGCCTTCGATCACCCGTTCCTCTCCGGCCTCCTCGGCGATGAGGAGGTCTCCGCTTACTTTTCGGCAGAAGCCGATATCCGGGCAATGCTTACCTTTGAGGCGGCGCTCGCGAAAGCCGAGGCGCGGCACGGTATCGTCCCGCAGGAGGTGGCGCAGCGGATTGCCGAGATCTCTACCAGTTTCCAGCTCGATATTTTCAGCCTCAAATCCGCGACGGCGACGGATGGCGTCGTCGTTCCGGATCTTATCAAGCAATTGCGCAAGGCAGTCGGCGACGAAGCCGGGCAGCATGTGCATTTCGGCGCTACCAGCCAGGATGTCATCGACAGCAGCTTGATGATCCGTCTGAAGGCGGTAGCCTTTCTGCTCGCCGGCCGTCTCTTCGCCGTTGCGGCGGCGCTTGAAAAACTCGACAAGCAGCATGGTTCGAACCGCCTGATGGGCCATACCCGGATGCAGGCCGCTATTCCGATTACTGTCTCTGACCGCCTGCGCGCCTGGCGCGATCCGCTGGACAAATATCGCGATCGGCTGACGCAGGAGACCTTTCCAATCCAATTCGGCGGCGCGGTCGGCACGCTGGACAAGCTCGGATCCAAAGCTGCGGACGTTCGAGCGTCGCTGGCACAGGAGCTTGACCTCACTGACGAGCCGCAATGGCAGAGCCAGCGGGCAAGGGTTGCTGAACTCGCCGGTCTGTTCTCGCTGATTTCGGGCAGCCTCGGCAAGATCGGCCAGGATATCGCCCTCCTTGCACAGGCCGGCGACGAAATCGAGCTCGCCGGCGGTGGCGGCTCTTCCGCCATGCCGCACAAGCAGAACCCGGTCGCCGCCGAAGTCCTCGTATCGCTTGCCCGCTTCAACGCCGTTCAGCTTTCCGGCATCCATCAATCCCTCGTGCACGAGCAGGAACGCTCGGGCGCCGCCTGGACGCTCGAATGGCTGCTATTGCCGCCGATGGCGATGGCGACGGCTGCATCGCTGCGATTGGCGCGGGAGCTGATCGGCAACGTGAGGCGATTGGGAGCGGCTGCTTAGCTCAGAACCTCAAGGCCGTGTTTCTGCACGATCGCCAGCAGTTTCAGCGCCATACCGCTCGGCCGTTTAGTGCCGCTTTCCCATTTCTGCACGGTCGACTCGCTGGTATTGAGATAGCGCGCGAAAACCGGTTGGCTGACGTGATTTTGTTCGCGTAGCGCTTTGATATCTGCTGGCTCGAGCGCTGGCGGAACAACAAGGCAATCCTCGTCAAAGGAGCGCAATGTTTCCTTGTCAATCGCGCCAACCTTGTAGAGGGCTTCGGCGGAAGTGTGGATCGCCTCAAAGGCATCACTTTTGTATTTACGTGTTTTTGTCATTGCCGATCTCCACAAAATGTCCGATTTCCACCAAACGCTGAAGCTGCTCTTCGGAAAGGCTGGCATATGATTTGGCGAGCTTCCGAAATTTGAGCAATTCATCGTTTTCGATGTTTGCTCGATCCTGTTTCGCGAACAGATATTCGTAGACCCAAAAACGTCCAGCGTTTGCCAATATGATCGAGCGATGCATATTGTCGTTCAACCGCTTTTTGAAAACACCGCCTCCGAGATCATCGACCTTGCCTTCGGCAACTTGTTTGATCGCCTTTAGAAGCTCGGTATCCGAAATATGGGCTTTGCGCGCGGCCTTGCCGAACCAACTCGTTTTGAATACTCGGGCGATCACGGATTTATGTAGCACCTGGTCCTACCGAATTCAACAATAGCGATTTCAAAATTTCGCTTCTCGCCCTATGCTTTCCGTCATCCAGAAACATAACTCATAAATTATGAATACGAGCATTTATTTCATTTTACATCACCATTTCACATGCCAGATTGGCAGTTGAAGCGGTTCATCAAGGCAAGCTGGTCCGGGAGCAGGCTGGCTGCGGGAGGAGAAAATATGAGACGGTTCGTTCTGGCCGCGATCGCGGCTATTGCCATGGGCAGTGCGGCCTATGCAGACACGATCAAGATCGGCGTCATCGGTCCTTTTTCAGGCCCGTTCGCCCTGCAGGGTAAGAACTTCAAGGCCGGTATCGACGCCTATATGGCAATGCACGGCAATAAGGTCGGCGACAACGAGATCGAAGTGATCTATCGCGATGTCCCGCAAGCCGATCCGGCACAATCGAAATCCTCGGCGCAGGAACTGGTCGTCAAGGAGCATGTGCGGTATCTCGCCGGCTTCTATTTCACGCCGGACGCCATGGCCGTGACGCCGATTCTCAAGCAAGCCAATGTGCCGATGGTGATCTTCAACGCCGCGACATCGGCGATCGTCACGAAGAGCCCGCTGGTGGTGCGCACGTCTTTCACCACCTGGCAGACCTCGACGCCGATCGCCAAGGTTGCGCATGACAGCGGCGTCAATAAGGTCATCTCCGTCGTCAGCGATTACGGTCCGGGCATCGATGCCGAAAATGCCTTCAAGGCAGGCTTCGAGAAGGCAGGCGGCCAGGTTGTCGAGGCTGTCCGCATGCCGCTGTCGACAAATGATTTCAGCCCGATCATGCAGCGCATCAAGGATTCAGGCGCACAGGGCGTTTTTGCCTTTCTGCCCTCGGGTCCGACCACGCTCGGTTTCGTCAAGGCCTACAACGAAAACGACCTGAAAGGCGCCGGCATCAAACTGTTTTCGCCCGGCGACCTGACGCAGGAATCCGACCTGCCGGCACTCGGCGATGCAGCGCTCGGCATGCAGACAACGTTCCACTATTCGATCTCGCACGACTCTCCGGAAAACAAGGCCTTTGTCGCTGCCGCGGGCAAGGCGATCGGCAATCCGGCCGAACTCACCTTCCCGGCCGTCGGCGCCTTCGACGGCATGTATGTCATCTACAAGATGATCGAGGCGACCGGCGGCAAGCAGGATGCCCAGAAGGCCGTCGATGCGGTGAAGGGGCTCTCCTGGGTCAGCCCTCGCGGCCCGGTCATCATCGATCCGGAGAGCCGCCATATCACGCAGAATATCTATCTGCGCGAGGTCGCCAAGACGGCTGATGGCACATACATCAACAAGGAAATCCAGACCTTCGAAAAGCAAGGCGATCCGGGCCTTGCCGCAGCGAAATAAGGTCTGCCTTCATTTCATTCTCCCGGTTGCGCAGGAGCGGGCGGCTTGCGTCCGCTCCGGTGGAGAAGGATTAAGGCAGGACCAGAAAAGGTAGTCGGACCAGCATCATGCAAACCGTGCTTAGCATAGCAGTGGATGCCCTCGCCTACGGCATGGTGCTGTTCGTGATTTCCATTGGCCTCTCCATCACCATGGGGTTGATGCGCGTCGTCAATCTGGCGCACGGCGCCTTCGCCATGATCGGTGGCTACATCGCCTCCTATGCCGCGCGTGATCTTGGCATCGGCTATGCGGCTGCGGTGCTGCTTGCCGTGGTGGGCACGGTGATCATCTCCATCCCGATCGAGCGGCTGCTCTACCGCCGCATCTATGGGGCGCCGGAATTGACGCAGGTGCTGATGACCATCGGCATCACCTTCTGCATCATCGGTATCGCCAACTATGTCTTCGGGCCGACTTTGAAGACCATTCCCTTGCCGAACGAGCTGCAGGGTTCCGTCAATCTCGGCTTCCGCACCATCGGCACGCATCGTCTCTTCGCGATCGTCTGCGGGCTGATCGTCGCGTTGGCGCTGTGGTACACGATCGAGAAGACCTCGTTCGGCGTAAAACTCCGCGCCTCCGTCGACAACGCTTCGATGGCGGCAGCTCTCGGTGTACGCACGGAGATCGTTTATGCCGTCAGCTTCGCCATTGCCGTCGGGCTTGCTGCTTTCGGCGGCGTTGTCGGTGCCGAGCTGTTGCCGGTCGAGCCCTATTATGCCCTGCGTTATATGGTGACCTTCCTCGTGGTCGTTTCTGTCGGCGGGGCCGGCTCCATTTCCGGGGCGCTGCTGGCCTGCCTCGTCCTTGGCTGCATCGATACGACCGGCCGCTATCTGATGCCGGAATATGGCGAATTCTTCTTCTATCTCACCGTGATCGCCATCGTCTGTGTCTTCCCACGCGGCCTAGCCGGAAGGGCGAAGTGATATGGCACTGACCATGGATAGCGCGGCCATCGCTGCCGCCAGCAAACGCCGGGCACTTAGTCGCGATGCCGTCGCCATAGCGATCATCCTCGTGTTGGCAGCAGCCGGTTATCTGTTGTTTCCCGACAATCTCGCGCTTCTGACGCGGTTGATTGCCATCGCCCTGCTGGTTTTGTCGCTTGATCTGGTGACCGGTTATTGTGGCGTGGCGACGCTCGGTCATGCGGCCCTGTTCGGGGCCGGCGCCTATGCCGCAGGTATCGCATCGGCGCATTACGGCATCAACGATCCCCTGGTCATGACGCTTGCCGGCATCGTCGGCGGTGCGGTCGCCGGATTGATCTGTGGCATCGTCATCCTCAGAGCACAGGGCTTGCCGCAACTCGTGCTGTCGATCGCGCTGATCTATCTCTTCCACGAATTCGCCAATAAGGCCTCGGATTGGACTGGTGGCAGCGATGGACTTTCCGGCATCTCCGCCGATCCGCTATTCGGCCTGTTCGAATTCGATCTCTATGGGCATACGGCTTATATCTATGCTGTAGCACTTTTATCGATCATATTGATCCTGCTGCGCTTTATCGTGCGCTCACCCTTCGGCATGCTCTGCCGCGGTATCAAGGAAGACCCCTTGCGTATCCGCGCCATGGGCGCCTCGCCAAAGATGGCGCTGATCAAGATGTATGTCATCTCGGGCGCTGTCGCCGGCGTCGGTGGCGCGCTGAACGCAATCTCCACTCAGGTTGTCGGCCTCGACAGCCTCTCCTTCACACAATCGGCCGAGGCGCTGGTCATGCTTGTGCTCGGCGGCACCGGTTCCCTGTTCGGGGCGCTCGCCGGCACGCTGATCTTCATGCTGTTCGAAGATTATGTCTCGGCCGCCAATCCCTTCCATTGGCTGACCATAGTCGGCCTGCTGCTGATCGTCGTCGTGCTGTTTGCACCGAAGGGCATCTATGGCACGGCCGCAGGCTATCTCGCACGCAGCCGGGAGGCGCGTTCATGAGCGCGATTTTCGAGGTTGATCATCTGAACAAGGCTTTCGGTGGACTGACTGTGACCAACGATGTCAGCCTGTCGATGGCGCCGGGCGATCGTGTGGCGCTGATCGGACCGAACGGTGCCGGCAAGACCACTTTCGTCAATCTGGTCACCGGCAATCTGCGGCCAGATTCTGGTGCCGTCCGTCTTGGCGGCGAGACAGTGACAAAGGTCGACGCCATCGGCCGCGTCCGGCGCGGGCTGGTGCGCTCGTTCCAGGTAACGCGGCTTTTTCAGGACATGACGCCGGCCGAGCATGTCGGTCTTGCCATTTTGCAGCGCTCCGGCCGCTCCGGCCGTATGTTCGGCAATTTCCTGGCCATGCGCGACGTTATGACGGAGACCAGCGATCTGCTCGGCACGTTGGGCCTCGGCGATCTCATGCATCGCAAGGCCAGGGAAATCGCCTATGGCCAGCAGCGGCTTTTGGAGATCGCCGTTGCCATGGCGTTGAAGCCGAAAGTACTGCTACTCGACGAGCCCGCCGCCGGGGTCCCGCAGAGCGATACCGGCCGCATCGAGCAGGCGCTGGCCGATCTGCCCGGCGATCTCGCCGTGCTGATGATCGAGCACGACATGGATCTGGTCTTCCGCTTCGCCAGACGTGTTGTCGTACTGGCCGCCGGCACCATCATTTTCGACGGCTCGCCCGCCGACGTCACCAGGGATGCGCGGGTACGCGAGGCCTATCTGGGGAGCTACGCCAATGCCGGCCACGCCGCTTGAAGTGGAAAATCTGTGCGCCGGCTATGGGCCGACGCGGGTGCTCGAAGGTGTTTCCTTTTCCGTTCCCGCCGGTGCGCGGCTTGCCGTGCTAGGCCGCAACGGCATGGGCAAGACGACACTGCTTGCAACACTCGCCGGCCAGACGCGCCGCTATGACGGCCGCATCTGGATGGGGGCGGCCGACGTGACTGGCCTTCCGAGTGCCAAACGAGCGCATCACGGTCTCGGCTATGTGCCACAGACGCGCGACATCTTCCCGACGCTGACGGTCGAGGAAAACCTCTCTGTCGGTTTGAAGGGTCGCCCGAAGACCGCCTTGCAGGAAGCCTACGACATGTTCCCACGCCTCAAGGAACGCCGCAGAAATCTCGGCAACCAGCTCTCCGGCGGAGAACAGCAGATGTTGGCGACGGCGCGGACTATCCTTGGCCGCCCCTCCGTGCTCCTCCTCGACGAACCACTGGAGGGTTTGGCGCCCGTGATCTGCGAAGAACTGATGGCCGCCTTCGCCAATCTCGCCAAGACCGGCGACATGACCATCCTGCTGGTCGAACAGCGCATTCAGAGCGCACTCGATTTCGCCGATCAGGTGATCATCCTTGAGCGCGGACGGCTAGCCTGGCAGGGAACGCCCGACGCCCTTTCCCAGGATCATAGTGCCGTTGAACGCCTGCTTGGCGTGGGTGGCCTGCACTAAACAATCCCCCTGGTATTGCCGCCAGCAAATCAGCTTTGAGTCGGATTCATCGTTGACGATAAAACATCGACGATTTATCGATATTTTATAATCGAAATTCGGGCGGTTTTGATGGAGGCGGTCTTGTCGGGCAGCGTAGCGGGTCATTGGGATTTCTGGATTGATCGCGGTGGCACTTTTACCGATATCGTCGGACGCGATCCCGTAGGTGAACTGCACGCGCGGAAGGTCCTTTCGGAAAATCCGGAGGCTTATCGCGACGCCGCCGTCTACGGCATCCGTCTACATCTCGGCCTGACGAATGGCGAGCCGATCCCCGCCGGCTTGATCGGCGAGGTGCGCATGGGCACGACGGTTGCCACCAATGCGCTTCTGGAGCGCAAGGGCGAGCGTCTGGCGCTCGTGACGACGCGGGGGTTCCGTGACGCGCTGCGCATCGGCTATCAGGAGCGCAAGAAGATCTTCGCAACCGAAATCATCAAGCCCGAAGCGCTCTACGATGATGTGGTGGAGATCGAGGAGCGCGTGCTTGCCGACGGCACGGTGGAGCTCGCCCTCAACGAGCAGGCGGCGGAAGCGGCGTTGCGCGATCTGCGCGTCAAAGGCTATCGCGCCATTGCGATCGTCTTCATGCATGCCTATAAATTTCCGGCGCATGAGGCAGCCGTTGCCAGGATCGCAAGACGTCTCGGCTTCGAGCAGGTCTCGGTCAGCCATGAGGTCTCGCCGCTAGTCAAGCTGGTCGGTCGTGGTGATACGACCGTGGTGGATGCTTATCTCTCGCCAGTGCTCGGTCGTTACATTAGCCAAGTCTCGGAAGAGCTTGATATTGCTCGCACGGGCGCGCGCGTCATGTTCATGATGTCGTCCGGCGGGCTGACCGCTGCAGACATGTTTCAGGGCAAGGATGCCATCCTCTCCGGCCCGGCCGGCGGTGTGGTCGGTCTTGCCAAGACCGGCGAACAGGCCGGGTTCGCCAATGTCATCGGTTTCGATATGGGCGGCACGTCTACGGATGTGGCGCATTTCGACGGCGAGTATGAGCGCGCTTTCGAGACGGAAGTTGCCGGTGTCCGCGTCCGCGCGCCGATGATGCTGATCCATACGGTGGCGGCCGGCGGCGGCTCGATCCTGCATTTTAATGGCGACCGTTTCCGCGTCGGCCCGGATTCTGCCGGCGCTTTTCCCGGCCCCGCCTGTTATCGCAATGGCGGCCCCTTGGCCGTGACCGATGCCAATGTCATGACCGGTAAGCTGCTGCCGGAATTCTTCCCGGCGATCTTCGGGCCGAACCAGGACCAGCCCCTGGATGTCGAAACGGTGCGCGGCAAGTTCGCCGAACTGGCCGCCGAGATCGGCGATGGCCGCAGCCCGGAAGAAGTGGCTGACGGCTTCATCCGCATCGCCGTTGCCAACATGGTCGAGGCGATCAAGAAGATTTCGGTGCAGCGCGGCTATGACGTGACACGCTACGCCCTCAACTGCTTCGGCGGCGCCGGCGGGCAACATGCCTGCCTGGTTGCCGGCGCGCTTGGCATGAAAAGCATTCTGCTACATCCAATGTCCGGCCTGCTCTCGGCCTATGGCATGGGTCTTGCCGATATCAGGGCTACGCGACAGAAGGCGCTTGGCGTGCCGCTTGACGATACCGCGCCGGCCGCCATCGCCGCATTGGGCAAAGAATTGCAGGGCGAATGCGTGCCGGAGCTACAGGCGCAGGGCGTCGCCACAGGCGATATCCGCACCGTCGAGCGCGCTCATATTCGCTATGCCGGTACGGATACGATGCTGGCCGTCGAGGTCACCTTCCCCGAGATCGACAATTCTGCGCGACTGCGCAGCGAATTCGAAGTGCTGCACAAGCGCCGCTTCGGTTTCGTCGCCGAGGATAAGCCGCTGGTGATCGAGGCGGTCGAAGTCGAGACGATCGGAGGTGCAGCCGCCGAAGTCGACGCCGAGCGGACAGAGGCAGGTCAAGGCGAAGCCGATGCCACTCGCCGCACATCCTTCCATTCCCAGGGCGAAAGCCATGACGCGGCCGTCGTACTGCGCGAGGCGATCCTGCCCGGGCAGACGGTGACCGGACCGGCCATCATCATCGAGCCGAACCAAACCATTGTCATCGAGGATGGTTGGCAGGCGATGTTGACTGCGAAGGATCACATCATTCTGACCCGCATCAAGGCCTTGCCGCAACGCACGGCTATCGGCACGAAGGCTGATCCGGTGATGCTGGAGATCTTCAACAATCTCTTCATGTCCATCGCCGAGCAAATGGGCGTGACGCTGCAGAACACTGCTTATTCCGTCAATATCAAGGAGAGGCTGGACTTCTCCTGTGCCGTCTTCGATGCCGAGGGCAATCTCGTTGCCAATGCACCACACATGCCGGTACATCTCGGCTCCATGGACGCCTCCGTCGCGACTGCCATCCGCGAAAACCCGGTCATTCATCCCGGCGACGTCTTCCTGATCAATGCGCCCTATAATGGCGGCACCCACCTGCCGGACCTGACTGTCTGCACGCCCGTCTTCGACGATGCCGGTAAGGAGATTCGTTTCTGGGTCGCCAGCCGCGGCCATCACGCCGATATCGGCGGCATCTCACCCGGGTCCATGTCGCCCCTTGCCACCCATATCGAAGAGGAAGGCGTCTATATCGACAATTTCAAGCTCCTCGATCGCGGCCGCTTCTGCGAAAACGAGCTGGCGAAGCTTTTGACCGGAGCCCGATATCCGGTGCGCTCGCTGGCGCAGAACGTCAACGACCTGAAGGCGCAGGTCGCCGCCAATGAGAAAGGCGTCGCCGAGCTGAAAAAGATGATCGTCCACTTCGGCGAAGAGGTGGTCGATGCCTATATGGGCCACGTCCAGGACAATGCGGCCGAAAGCGTGCGTCGCGTTCTCGATCGCCTGCCGGATGGCGAGTTCAGCTACGAGATGGATCAGGGCTGCAAGATCGTCGTCAAGATTTCGATCGACAGAGATAAGCGCGAGGCGACGGTGGATTTCACCGGCACCTCGGAGCAACGCGCCGACAATTTCAATGCACCACAGCCGGTGACCCGTGCCGCCGTGCTCTATGTCTTCCGCGTGCTGGTCGAAGCCGATATCCCGATGAATGCCGGCTGCCTGAGGCCGGTCGGGATCATCATCCCCGACGGTACGATGCTGACGCCGAAATATCCGGCCGCCGTCGTCGCCGGCAATGTCGAAGTCAGCCAGGCCGTCACCAACTGCCTGTTCGGTGCCGTCGGCACGCTTGCCGCGGCACAGGGGACGATGAACAACCTCACCTTTGGTAATGACGCTTATCAATACTACGAGACGATCTGCTCCGGCGCGCCGGCCGGTCCGGGCTTCAACGGCGCCGATGCGGTGCATACGCACATGACCAATTCACGCCTTACCGACCCTGAAATTCTCGAGACCCGTTTTCCCGTCGTGCTGGAGGATTTCCACATTCGCCCGAACTCCGGCGGACGCGGCAAGTGGAACGCAGGCAACGGCACGCAACGGACCATCCGCACCCGCGAGAAGCTGGAATTTGCGATACTCTCCGGCCATCGCCGCGTCGCGCCGTTCGGCGCAAAGGGCGGCGAACCGGGCCAGACCGGCCGCAATTATGTCCGGCGCAACGACGGTACAATCGAGGAGTTGATAGGCGCCGCCCATACGGTGCTGGACGCCGGCGAAGCTTTCACCGTCGTCACACCGACCGGCGGCGGTTACGGCAAACCGGGGGCATAAAGACGATTGCCAACAATTGAATCTTATCGATAATTTGTTGACAAAATACCTTTGTCACATAGTCTGCCTGACGCACTTCAATCCGGATATGTGAGAGCTCTTTGGGCAAGTCGAAGGAACGGAAATCTTCCCGCGAATTGATCGTGTCATCCGCTCATTTGGCGGTTGGCAGTTCTCCGGCCCTCTCCGAGCTGGAGTATGGATTGATCCTCTTTTCGCACGCGTTTAACCGCTGGATGGTGCGCTGCATGGCGGCTGCCGGCGTGCCCAGCCTTTCCCCGATTGAAATTCTGATCATTCATTCGGTGCGGCACCGGGGCCGGCCGAAGACGTTGTCCGATCTCTGCCTCGTGCTCGACATCGAAGACACCCATGTCGCCAACTACGCCGTGAAGAAGCTGGAGGCTGCCGGTCTCGTCAAGACGGGCAAGGCGGGTAAGGAAAAGATGATCCAGGTAACCGACAAGGGCTTGGAGGCACTGACGCGCTATTCCGAAATCCGCGAACGGCTGCTGGTCGAAGCGACCAAGGTTTCCGGCCTCTCTCAGGACGATCTTTCCGACATGGCATCACATTTGAGAGCTCTGTCGGGCTATTACGAACAGGCAGCAAGGTCGGCGGCAACCCTCTGAGCTTGCCGACTGGGACCTGAAGGCATACCGACAACAATCCAACGACATCCATTGCAGGTGTGACTTTCTGCTGTCTCGCCAACACCGAATACCGCTTCACATCGAGGCTCATCACTTGTTGTTCGAGGCTTCATCCTTTTTTGTCGCATCATACCTATATTAGCTCTGTGCGATCCGTTGCTGAACATTGGCCGAAGCATTTTGCGTCGATGAAACGGCGGGATTTAGTTTTCACGAGAGTCTGACTTTTGCGAAAATTGCTGGCTTCGCACGATAGGAAAAGTGTGCTTACGTTGACGGAAAGGGGAATGGTGTCAAAACTTCTATGAAAAACGATAGTTTCGAGCTTAAATTCTGGGGTGTGCGAGGAAGTGTCCCCGTATCGGGACCGGAATTCGAGCGTTACGGCGGGAATACATCCTGCATCGAATTGCGGCATGACGGCAGGCACATTATTTTCGACGCCGGAACCGGCGCACGCGAGGCTGCACTGTCACTTGCCAAGCAAGGTGTCCGCGACGTCGATGTCTTCTTCACGCACTCGCACTACGATCACATCATAGGTCTGCCTTTCTTCAACCCGATCTATGATCCGAAGGTCAGCGTCGATCTCTGGACGGGTCATCTCGCCGGCAAGACGACGACGCGACAATTGATCGGCCAGTTCATGCGGCCGCCTTGGTTTCCGGTGGAGCCCGATATCTGCCGGGCAACGATGAACTTTCGCGATTTCGCGGCCGGTGACACGCTGAAGCCGCATCCGGGCATCGTCATCCATACGGCCAAACTCAATCATCCAGGCGGCTGCATCGGCTACCGCGTCGAATGGGCGGGCCGGATTATAGCCCTGGTCTACGATACCGAGCATATGGCCGGCCAGATGGATGAAGCAGTCCTTTCGCTGATGATGGATGCCGACCTCGCCGTCTACGACACGACCTACACCGAGCCCGAGATGGCAAAGCATATAGGCTTCGGACATTCCACCTGGAAGGAAGGCGTCAAGCTGGCGAAAAAAGCGGGCGCAAAGCGTCTCGCGCTCTTCCACCATGCGCCGGCACGCACGGACAAGGAACTGGACGACATGCAGCGGGATGCGCGAGCGAGCTTCCCAGGCTCCTTTGCCGCCTTTGACGGTCAGTTGCTCGAGCTTTAATGCAACAGTCCCAAACTGAGAAACGGTTTTGGGGTAAGATTATGCGTGCTGCTGCTGACCCATGAAGTCGCCGACGTGGCGCCAGTCGATGGCCGCGTGTGCAGCCGTCTCTTCGAACAGCGTTGCAATGAAATCCCACGCCAAGGCGTCATGGACGAGGTGATGGGTGAGGATGCCGATCGGCTCGCTATTGCCGTCGAAGCGGTTTTGCAGTTCCCGCACGAGATAGCCAACCAGCTCGGCATGCGGCCAGCCGCCATGGGTCCCGTGCCAATCCATGATATCGACATGGGTATTGATCAACGCGATTGGCTGATCCGGCTTTGCCAATCCGTAGACGGAAACAGCACGATATCCGAAAGCGGCCAACCCGGGCAGCAGCGCCTTGTCGATCCGGTTCCACGGCGGCACCAGCATCGGCGCGAATTGCTGGGGGTAGAGCACCTTCAGCTTGTCAAAGCCCTGGCGGAGTTCATCGAGGATGATCGCGTGCGGGCGATGCGGGCCGAGTTCCTGCTTCTTCGCCTCGTCCGGCGCATAATTGTGATGCGTCCAGCCATGCACGGTCACCGTCAAATCTTTCTGGCTTGCCAGTCGCGTCGCCAGCGGCTCGCTGGTATGGGCGGGGATTACCGCCAGAGTGACGGGTACGGAATGGCGATCCGAAAGCGCCAATAGACGGTCGAGCGCCTCGGTTGGCTCGACGGCGTCGTCGTCGCGAAACCATAGTTTCGCCCTTCGTCCGGCATCGGCCCAGCGCTGCAATTCATTGCGCAGGGGCTGCCATGCGGCTCTATTGCTCATAGTAGGAATCTCCCAAATGCTTTCGCAGGATGGCTTCAAGTCGTTTCGAAGCGGCGCTCAACGACCGCTCGTCATGAACAAAGCGGTGGGCCGCCTTGCCCATCGCCCGCCGCTTCTGGTCGTCGTCCAGCAAACGCGCAATCGCGTCGGCCTGGGCGCTCAAATCGCCCTCGGGTGTCAGAAACCCGGTGACACCATCCATCACCACTTCCGGCACGCCCGCGGTCGCCTGCGCGATGACGGGCAGGCCGGCGGCCTGTGCCTCGAGATAGGCAAGGCCATAGGCCTCGCCGCAGCCCGGCCAGACATAGATGCCCCCTGCCCGCAACTCGGTGACGATCTCGGGCGTTGAACGCTCTCCGAGCCAGGTGATGCGGCCGGCATCGAAGGCGGAGAACAGCGTCCGCACCTCCCCTCGCATCGGCCCGTCGCCGATGACGGTCAGTGTCCACTCGCGATCCCGGATCAGTTCCAGCGCCTGTGCGAGCATCACATAGCTGTCGAACTTATCGCCGCGCCGCATCATCGCGACGGTTATCAGCCGGTGCGGAGCGGCTTCATCGGCCGGCGGCCCAAAGTGCGCCGTATCGATGAACGGCAGGAAGCGCTCGTAGCGCCCCTCGGGAACGGCGTCCAAAAGGCCGATCCGGTCGCGCTCGGTAAAACACAGATTGACGGCAGCCTGCCGTACGGCTTCGGCGATCAGGCGCTGGTTTTCGCCCCAGCCGCCAGCATCATGTCGCCTGCTATAGGATGCCTCGGCGGTGACGTAGGGAATGCCGAGCGACGCCGTAACCGGGGGGCCGATCAGGTCGGGCGTCTTGTAGTAGGGATGGTAGGTAAACCATAAATCCGGCCGCGGCTCTGTCCGCCATTTCTCCAGCAATCTATCTGTTTCTTCCGCCGCTTTCCGGGCGATCTCGGCAGACGATGCGTCCCCCGGCGTCGGCCTGAAACTGCGCAACTCGGAGGCGATCTCGACCTTATGTCCTGCCATCTCCAGGGCCGAGATGATCAGGCGCGCCATCAGCCGATCACCCGACGGCACCGGATGATTGGGCGATTTCAATGGAGCATAG
Source organism: Rhizobium sp. CB3171 (assembly GCF_029714265.1). Classification (NCBI taxonomy): domain Bacteria; kingdom Pseudomonadati; phylum Pseudomonadota; class Alphaproteobacteria; order Hyphomicrobiales; family Rhizobiaceae; genus Rhizobium; species Rhizobium sp. CB3171. The sequence goes on from NZ_CP121653.1 coordinate 1,226,011, forward strand.
AAGGCGATCTTCATGGCACAAGCGAATAGTTGACAAAAACGTGATAGTTTGGCCCGGAAATTGCCTGAATTCCGACAGGTTGCTTGACAATAAGGCTCCCGCTTCAAAAGCCGCATCCTCGACACCATGCGGCATCGGAGCTAGATGATTTAGGCGATAACCGCTTTCCGTTCTTTTGTGAACGGGCAATATGATCTGGATTTGATGACCACCGAGGCGAGAAAACCCATCATCTCCGATCGTCTTGCGCGAAAGTTCCGCCTCGGCTCCGGTTTGATCATTTTCGTCTTCGTGATCATGCATCTGGCCAATCATTCGCTCGGATTGATTTCGCTGAGCGTCGCCGATCACGCGCAGCACTGGTTCATGGCCGTCTGGCGCAATCCGGTGGGCACCGTTCTTCTCTACGGCGCGCTGATCGTTCATATCCTGCTCGTCCTGCGCATGCTTTACAAGCGCCGCACTCTGGTCATGCCGGCCGGTGAGGCCTTCCAGATCGTCACCGGTTTGCTGGTTCCGGTTCTTTTGATCGACCACATCATCGGTACGCGCATCCTGCATGATATCTACGGCTATCAGGACAATTACCGCGCTATCGTTCACAGTCTCTGGATCACATCGCCGGCAAACGGCGTGCGCCAGGCGGTCGTGCTGGTGGTCGTCTGGATCCATGGCTGTATCGGTATCCATTTCTGGCTGCGATATCGCTCCTGGTATACGGCTATCGCACCCCTCATGCTGTCTTTCGCCATCGTCCTGCCCGTTCTCGCTTTGCTCGGTTTCGCCGCCATGGGCCGAACAGTGTCGCATGAGGTGGCGCAGAATGACGAACGCGGTTTTCGGGGCGGTTATTACAGCGACATGCGCAGCTATGGCGAAGCCGGGTCCATACCCGGCAGGCAGATGGTCAGCGCCATATGGCCATATCGCGTGGGTTTCTACGGCGCCTTCAGCGCATCGATCATCAGCCTTTTTGCTTTCCGCACTCATCGCAAGCTGCGCGAACGGCAGCATCAGTTCGCGGTCCGCTATGCCGGCGGCGAAGTCGTGTATGCGCCCCGCGGCTTCACCGTGCTCGAAGCAAGTCGCCTCGGCGGCATCCCGCATTACTCCGTCTGCGGCGGCAAGGGTCAGTGTTCCACCTGCCGCGTCCAGATCATCGAGGGCGCGGATAATCTGCCGCCGCCTGAAGCGCTGGAACAGAAGACGCTGAACCGCATCGGCGCCACGCCGGACGTCCGCCTCGCCTGCCAGTTACGTCCGACAGGAAACGTCAGCGTCCTGCCCCTTCTGACGCCGATGGCGGAATCGAACATTCCCGTCTACAGCCAAACGGCAAGCCCCGGCCGCGAGCGTGAGATCGTCGTCTTTTTCTGCGATCTGCGGCATTTCACGACGCTGACCGAATCGCGCCTGCCCTTCGATATCGTCTTCCTGCTCAACCGCTATTTCGCGATCGTCGGGCGTATCATCGAAGTTAATGGCGGCCGGATGGACAAGTTTATCGGCGACGGCGCCATGGCCCTGTTCGGCCTGCGCACCACGCCGCAGGAAGCCAACCGGCAGGCGCTCAAAGCAGCCGCCGAGATCATCAGGGAGATCGGCAAACTCGGCGAGGAGCTGGCAGACGAGCTATCGGTCCCCCTCGAAGTCGTCGTCGGTCTTCATACTGGCTTGGCCGTGGTCGGTTCGATGGGCTATGGCAACGTCAAGAACGTGACGGCGATCGGCGACACCGTCAATGTGGCGAGCCGCCTGGAAAGCGTCGCCAAAGAATTTAGCCGCGCCCTGGTCTTCTCCGAGCCGGTGGCGACCCTTTCCGGCATCGATATCGCCGGCATCGAAAGCCGGGAGATCGCCGTTCGCGGCCGCGGCGAGCCTCTGCGCGTCTATATCGTTCCGAAGGAGGAGAGCGGTCGCTTTGCATAGGCCGTCTTGGCGTGTAGGGATGGCCACCATGTCCGACCGTAAGATTTTGACCGCCAAGTACTGGAGACGAACCCTTCGCAAGATCAGGGATCGCATCGCCACACGCTTATTCGATACACGTCTCGGCCGTGAGATCTTGATCAGCGCCATCGGCCCGCGCGTGAAGACGATGACGATCGATTGCGGTGATCATGTTCTAACCTTCTCGCCCGCTGACTACATCGGCCGTAAAGTGTTTCGCAAAGGCCATTTCGAGCGCGATCATGTCGACCGGTTGCTGACGATTCTGCGCGAGAGCGGTCTGCTGAGAATGGGCACGGTGCTACTCGAACTCGGGGGCAATATCGGTACTCAGACCAGCTATTTCGCCCTAAGCGGCGCGTATCGCCATATCGTTACCATCGAGCCGGACCCGCGTAATTTTCGGCTTCTGTCCGTCAATATCGCCGATAACGGCATGCAGGATATGGTCACGGCGGTCAATTGCGCCGCTGGCGATCGCGAAGGACAGCTCGATTTCTACCTGAACCATAAGAACCACGGCAAAAGCAGCGTCTTTCGCCAGAGCGCAAGTGACGAAAAGATCTCCGTACCCGTCCGTCCCGTCGCCGATATTCTTGCCGATGCCGGCGTCGAGGCCGCCGATATCGGGCTGATCTGGATGGATATCGAGGGCTACGAGCCCGTTGCCGTCAGGTCGATGCAGGCGCTGATGGCCCGCAAAGTGCCGCTCTATATGGAGTTTACGCCCACCTTTTACGGCCGGGATCAGGCGATCACCTTCGTCGCCGATCTCGCCGGCTATTACGCCGAATGCCTCGTCTTTTTCGAGGACCGCAGCGTGGCGATGAAGGTTACCGACCTGCCGGTCGAAGGCGACCAGTTCGACGTGTTGTTCCTGCGCTGACGGCTATCTGCGGCGATAGATGAAATAGCGCCCCTCTTTCACACCTGACGGCAAGGACAGTGCTTCGAGATCGGGATGATCGAGCGGCAGGCCGCTGACAGCGAGACCATGCGATGCGAGAACACCGGCCATGATTTCGGGCAGCCAAGTCAGTGTCACCGCGTCCTTGTCCTCGTAACCTGTGCCGATATCGGCATGGGCGAGCGATGCGCCGATACCGATGAAATCTCTGGCGGTGTCCTTGATTTCGCCGAGCACGAGATTGCCGTCCTCCGGCATTGACGAGCCGTAGGCATGGGCAGCCCGATCGAAGGCGACGACGCGGCGGTCCGGAAAAAGCTCGCGCAGATGATCGAAGGTGCGGCCGTTGCCGAGCCCAAGCTCCAATACGGGGCCGTCCAGCGCTTTGACCTCATCGACAACGGCATTGAGAATATCCCGTTGTGCGGTCAGGCGGCGGATGAAACTATCCAGGCGGCTCATTCGTATACGTCCTTGGCGTCGTGGTGTCTCTCCCGCAGCCGGAGTAGCATGGCGAATGATACCGCGTCGACCGCCTGCTGGTTTTTCGATGCAGTTGTTGTAGGGATATGCGTCGCGCGCTTAAGGGGGATGTCATGGCCGATCTATCGAACGACGATTTCTTCCGTACTTTGTCGGTTTTCACCGATTTCGAAGGCGTCACCGACAGCAATAACTATCAGCCGCTTCCCGATGACTGGCTCCTGGCAGTGGCCGATATCGTCAGCTCGACCAAGGCGATCGCATCGGGCCGCTACAAATCCGTCAATATGGCCGGCGCCAGCGTGATTTCAGCCGTGCTCAACGCGCTGGACAATGGCGACTATCCCTTTGTCTTTGGCGGCGACGGCGCTCTGGTGGCCATTCCTCCCTCCGGTGAGGATCGTGTGCGGCAGGCACTGGCCGCGGTGCGGACATGGGTCACGGAGGAGTTGGAGCTCAGCCTGCGTACCGCGCTGGTGCCGATGGCGGACGTTCGCGCCGAGGGGCTGGATGTGCGCGTCGCCCGCTTCAGCCCCAGTGACTTCGTCTCCTATGCCATGTTTTCCGGCGGCGGCGCAAGCTGGGCGGAAAAGCAGATGAAGGCGGGACGCTTTGCGGTCGAAGCGGCGCCACAGGAGACGCGGCCGGATCTGACCGGTCTCTCCTGCCGATGGAATCCGATCGACGCGCATAATGGCGAGATCGTCTCGATCATCGCCGTTCCCGATGCTGCCGGCAACGGCCCCGAGTTCCAACGCCTCGTTGCCGATATCATCGCCATTTCCATGGAGCAGAACCGCGGCGGCCATCCCGTGCCGGTCGAAGGGCCGACACCGGCACTTGCCTTCGAAGGCGCCGATATCGAGGCCCGCGCAACGGCGTCGGTCGCCAATCGCTGGCTGCGGAAACTTTCGATCGCCGCCCAGATCGTTGTCATCTATATCCTCGACAAGTTCGGCATTCGCGCGGCAACCTTCGATGCCAAGATCTACCGGCGTGACCTTGCCGCAAATTCCGATTTTCGCAAATTCGACGATGGCCTGAAGATGACCATCGACGTGGACGCCGCGCATCTTTCCCGGATTGAAGCTCGGTTGCGCGAGGCCGAAGCCGCAGGCGTCTGCCGCTACGGCCTGCATCGGCAGCAAAGCGCACTGATGACATGTTTCGTGCCGACGCCGCTGATGCGCGATCACATGCATTTCATCGACGGGGCCAGCGGCGGCTATGCGATGGCGGCTATGGCATTGCGGGAAAAGTTGCGTGCCGCCGTTTCTCCGGCGTTGGATGCACCGCTGGCCTCGCCCGGCACACCATGAGGTTTTTCTCTATGGGAAAATTTTCTTGGATCGCATCGTTTTTGGCCATTGTTTCAGCGGCATGAGAGGCTTATCTAAACAAGAACAAAACGAGAGCCGGCAGTTCTGGCGGCCCTTTTTTGTTGTGCCATGTGTCCACCAGGACGCGTAGAAGGCGCAGCAAATCTTTCACGGCGCCGGCAAAATTCAAACCTTCTGGGAAAATGTGCCGTCGTCTGTTGCATGGTTCGCTCATTCGACCCGTGCCAAAATGCTTGGACACGACCTTAACGCCGCGCCCATATCATTTGGTAGATGGCGCGTTGCCGGGTCGGAGCATTTGGGATTGCAAGGAATAGGCCACGGGATGATGACCGTTCATTCGAGTGTTTCCGATATTTTTCTCGACAAGGTCGCCGAATGGCTGACACAGTCGGCGCTGACAGGCGAAAATCTTGAGAGCATCGTTCGCGGCTTTTGCGAACGCATCGCCGCTTCAGGCCTGCCGATCGCCCGCGTGCATCTGACCTTTTCGATGCTGCATCCGCTCTATGATGCCCTCGGCTTCACCTGGCGCCGCGCCGGTGGCCTGACGATCGAAGGCTATCGGCATGTGAACGACAAGCCGGAGCGCTTCGTGCAGAGCCCCTATTATTATCTGCTCTCCAACAATCTCCTGCACCTGCGCCGTCGCGTCGATGTCGACGGGCCGCTGGAGTTTCCCGTCTTCGAGGACCTGCGCAAGGAAAAGATCACCGACTATATCGCCTTCGTGCAGACTTTCGGCGCCGGTTCCGCCCAGGGCATGATGGGCTCTTGGTCGACCGACAGCATCAGCGGCTTCAGTGAGGAGATGATCGGCGCGCTGATGCGCATGCAGAACCATCTCGCCATGGCCGCCAAGATGGCGGTGCTTGGCAAGCTCGCCAACAATATGCTCACCACCTACCTCGGCGGCGACGCCGGCAAGCGCGTGCTGAATGGGCAAATCCGCCGCGGCGACGGCGAGACGATCCGCGCCGCCCTCGTCATGGGCGACATGCGGCAATCGACCCTCTATGCCGAGAAAGAAGGGCGCCAAGCCTATATCGATACGCTGAACGAATTCTTCGACGCCATCGCTGCGCCGTTCAACCGTAACGGCGGGGAGATCTTGAGTTTCCTTGGCGACGGTTTCCTTGCCGTCTATCCCTGCGGGCGGCACAAGGACCCCTCCAAGGTCGCCTGCGAGGCGGCACTGTCAGCCGTTTTCCATGCGCAGGGCCGTGTTGCCGCCCTCAACAAGGATCGCAAGACGCGAGGCTTGAGCGAAGTGCGCTACGGCATCGGTCTGCATGTCGGCAATGTCATGTTCGGCAATGTCGGGCTGAAGGATCGCCTGACCTTCTCCGCCTTCGGCGCCGCCGTCAATGAAGTGCAGCGGCTGCAATCGCTGACCAAAAAGTATTCGACGGAGGTGGTCGCAAGCCAGGCCTTTGCGGGCTACACCGGCGGCGAATGGGTAACGCTCGGCGAAGAGAGATTGCGCGGCGTCCGCCAACGCTTCACGGTCGTACATCCGAAAGCCATAGCCGATGCAAATGGGACGACGGAAGTCTTTCATGATGTGGCCGCCGACGGCTTGTCGGAGGCGGAACAGGTCATCCTGCTGCACCGGGATGCCAAGAAGTTCGAGAACCGCCAGCAAGTCGAGAAGTTCATCCAGTGACATTCAGGAGCTCATAGTTGAGCATCCTCCTATAGATCACTGGAAAAGCGACAGTTTTTTAACGGTTGATGCACAGCCCTTTGACTAACTGGACACCCGTTATGGGCTACGTTAGTGTGCCATACGGGGCCATAAGGTCGTGTAAGCGGGAACTACTATAGTATGGCGTCAGGGACTGATTTATTGCGTATCGAGAACCTCGACGTCTCGTTCTCGATCTACGGCGACAAGTTGCGGGTGGTCAAAAGCGCCAATCTCCGGGTGCTTCCCGGTAAGGTAACGGCGCTGGTGGGCGAGTCCGGTTCCGGCAAATCGATCATCAGCCAGTCGATCATGGGTATCCTGCCGACACCGGCTAAGGCAACGGGCCGCATTCTTTTTACCGATCCGCTCGATGGCGTGACAACCGACGTTCTGCAGTTGCCACGCGACAGCATGGAGATGCGCCAGCTTCGCGGCGCGCGTATGGCCAATATTTTTCAAGAGCCGATGACCTCGCTCTCGCCGCTGCATACGGTTGGCAATCAGATCAGCGAGGCGCTTCGCATCCATAATCCGGCCATCAGCAAGGCCGAGCAGCGCGAAAAGACCGAGGAGATGCTGGGCCTCGTCGGCTTTCAGAACCCGCACCGCACCTTCGACATGTACCCGTTCGAACTGTCCGGCGGCATGCGTCAGCGCGCGATGATCGCCATGGCGCTGATCTGCAATCCGGCGCTTCTCATCGCCGACGAGCCAACGACGGCATTGGACGTTACGATCCAGGCGCAGATTCTCGGCCTGCTGCGCAACCTGCAGCAGAAGTTCAACATGGCCATACTGCTGATCACCCATGATCTTGGCGTCGTCGCCAATATGGCCGACGAGGTCGTGGTCATCTATCATGGCGAGATCATGGAGGTCGGACCGGTCGATACGATCTTCCGCCAGCCACAGCATCGATATCTGAAGGCGTTGATGTCGGCGGTGCCGCATTTCGACATGAAACCCGGGGAGCGGCTGAAATCGCTTCGCGACGTGCCGGTCAATATCGGCACGTTCTCGGGCAAGAAGAAATCGGCCAAGACCAACGGCGACGCCGCGCAGATGCTGCTCTCGGTGCGCAATCTCACCAAGACCTATACCTCGAAAGGAAGCGGGCTGTTCGGACGGCGGGCGGGCACGAAGTTCCGCGCCGTCGACGATGTCAGCTTCGACATCCGCCGCGGCGAATGTCTGGGCCTCGTCGGCGAAAGCGGATGCGGGAAGACGACGATTAGCAAGATTTTGATGCGCGCCGTCAGCGCGGATGACGGTTCGGTGACGTTCGACGACGGCGACGGCAAGATCGATGTGCTGGCGGTCAAGGGCGACGATCTCATGGAACTCAGGACCAAGATCCAGATGGTGTTCCAGGATCCGGTTTCATCCCTGTCGCCGCGCATGACGATCCGCAATATTCTAAGCGAACCCCTTGAAATCCATGAGCATGGCGACAGCAGTGAGCGCAAGGAGAAGGTCAAGGGACTGATGCAGGCGATCGGGCTCGACCAGCATTATTTGAGCCGCTATCCCCACAGCTTTTCCGGCGGCCAGCGCCAGCGCATCGGCATCGCCCGCGCCCTGGCGCTCGGGCCGAAGCTCCTGATCCTCGACGAGCCCGTTTCGGCGCTCGACGTCTCAGTTCAGGCGCAGATCCTCAATCTTCTCAAGGATTTGCAGAAGGAACTTGGCCTCACTTATCTCTTCATCTCGCACAATCTCGCCGTCGTCGACTATATGGCGGACCGCATCGCCGTCATGGCCCGCGGCCGCATCGTCGAAATCGCGCCGCGGGAGATCATCCTGCGCGATCCTGTCCATCCCTACACCCGCTCTCTGCTCGCAGCAGTCCCCTTCCCCGATCTCGACCGGCCGCTTGATTTCTCCGCCTTGAATGCCGAAGGTCCGGCCGCCAAGCAGAGTTGGGGACCGCAATTTGCAGAGGACGAAGGCGGTGACCTCGCCTACGCCGATCTTGGCGGCGGTCATTTCGTGCGCGCTCGCCGCGGCGCCGATGTTCAGGAATTACGCACGTGGTAACCCGTCGAACCTTTCTCGGTTTTCTTGCATCTTCCGTGTTGCCGCTGCCGGCTGTCGCGGCGGATGCCGACAATGAACCCGACTTCCTGCACGACTGGCTGCGGGCCGGCCAGATGCCGCCGCTGGCGCAGCGCCTGCCGAAGATGCCCCGTATCATCAATCTCGCCGCACTCGGTCGCGAGCCCGGCCGCTATGGCGGCTCGATACGCATGCTCATCGGCGGCCAGAACGATCTGCGTCTTATGAATGTCTACGGTTATGCCCGTCTGGTGGGTTATGATCAGACGCTGACGCTGCAGCCGGATATCCTCGAATCCTACACGGTTGAAAACGACTGTATTTTCACCTTCAAGCTGCGTGAGGGTCATAAGTGGTCGGACGGCCATCCGTTCACATCAGACGATTTCCGTTACTGGTGGGAAGATGTCATTCTCAATAAGAAGTTGACGCCGGGCGGTGGCGCGCTGGAGCTGCGTCCGCATGGCGATCTGCCGCGCTTCGAAGTCATCGATGAGGTGACGGTGCGTTATAGCTGGGACCAGCCCAATCCGTATTTCCTGCCAAATCTTGCCGCGCCGCAGGCCTTGGTGCTGGTCGGCCCCAGCCATTATCTCAAGCAGTTCCATCCGAAATATCAGGACGATATCCGCCTTTCGGCGCTGATGAAGCAGTATCGCGTCAAGAAAGTCGCTGACCTGCACATCAAGATGGCTCGCGTTTATCGTCAGGAAAATCCCGAGCTGCCGGTGCTGGATCCCTGGCACAACACGACCGCACCGCCGGCCGAGCAATTCGTGTTCGAGCGCAATCCCTATTTCCATCGCATCGATGAAAACGGCAAGCAATTGCCGTATGTCGATCGCTTTGTTCTGAACGTCAGCTCATCCGCGATCATTTCGGCCAAGGCCGGCACCGGCGAAAGCGATCTGCAGGCGACCGGTATCGATTTCGACGACTATACCTTCCTGAGGGACGCGGAGAAACGTTACCCGATCAAGGTCAATCTTTGGAAGGCGACGCGCGGGTCGCGCGTCGCGCTGATGCCGAACCTCAATAGCGCCGATCCGGTCTGGCGGCAGGTGTTGTGCGACGTGCGGGTGCGCCGCGCCTTGTCGCTGGCTATCGACCGCCACGAGATCAATATGGCGGTTTTCTATGGCCTCGGCACCGAAAGCGCCGACACCGTGCTGCCGGAAAGCCCGCTCTACAAGCCGGAATATGCCAAGGCCTGGATCGCCCATGATCCGGCCCAGGCCAACACCTTGCTCGATGCCGCCGGCCTCGACAAGCGAGATGCGGACGGCATTCGCCTGCTGCCGGATGGTCGACGGGCAGAAATCACCGTTGAGACCGCCGGCGAAAGCACCCTCGACACCGATGTGCTGGAGCTCGTCATCGACCACTGGCGCAAAGTCGGCATCGCGCTCTTCACCCGCACATCGCAGCGCGACATCTTCCGCAGCCGCGCCATGGGCGGGCGCGTCATGATGTCGATCTGGTACGGCCTCGACAATGGAGTGGCGACCGCCGACATGAATCCCGGCCAGCTTGCGCCGACCATGGACGACCAGATGCAATGGCCGCTCTGGGGCATGTATTATCTCTCCCGCGGCACTCAGGGCACGGCACCCGATCTGCCGGAGGTCAAGAAGCTCGTCGAGTTGCTGGGAAAATGGGGCGAGTCGACTTCATCCTTCGAGCGGGCCGGAATCTGGCATCAGATGCTGGAGATCTATACCGATCAGGTCTTTTCCATCGGCCTGATCAATGGCACGCTGCAGCCGGTCGTGCGTGCGTCACGTTTGCAGAATGTGCCGGAAAAAGCGCTCTACGGTTTCGATCCGACCTGCTATCTCGGCGTCTATATGCCTGACACCTTCTGGCTGAAGGAGGATCAACCGCGTGTTTAAATATATCCTTTGGCGCCTTGCGGTGATGGTTCCGACACTGCTCGTCATCTCGATGTTGGTCTTCACCATCATCCAGTTGCCGCCAGGCGATTTCTTCGAAAGCCAGATCGCCGAACTTCGCGCGCAGGGCGAGAGTGCCAATCTGCAAGAGATCCAGGATCTTCGCCACGAATACGGGCTCGATAAGCCCATTGCCTTGCAATATGTCTATTGGGTCGCCGGCATGCTGCATGGCGATTTCGGCTATTCCTTCGAATATCAACTGCCGGTCTCGGAGGTCGTCGGCGACAGGTTGTGGCTGACGATCCTTGTTTCGATGACGACGATCATGTTGACGTGGCTGGTCGCCTTCCCAATCGGCATCTACTCCGCCACCCATCAATATAGCTGGGGTGACTACGGCCTGACTTTCCTCGGCCTGCTCGGCATCGCAATTCCGAATTTCATGCTGGCGCTGATCCTGATGTATTTCGCCAATATCTGGTTCGGCGTCACCATCGGCCATCTGATGGATCAGAAATATCTATCGCAGCCGATGAGCTGGGAAAAGGCGCGCTCGATCCTCTCGCATCTGTGGATTCCCGTCATCATCGTCGGCACTGCTGGCACCGCCGGCATGATCAGACGCCTGCGCGCCAACCTGCTCGACGAAATGCAGAAGCAATATGTCATCACCGCCCGCGCCAAGGGGTTGCACCCGCTCAGGGCACTGGTGAAATATCCACTACGCATGGCGCTTAATTTCTTCGTCGCCGATATTGGCTCGATCCTGCCGTCGATCATTTCCGGCGCCGAAATCACCGCCATCGTGCTGTCTCTGGAGACGACCGGGCCGATGCTGATCAAGGCGTTGCAAAGCCAGGATATGTATCTCGCCGGCTCGTTCCTGATGTTCCTCGCTTTCCTGAACGTTATCGGCGTGTTGATCTCCGATATCGCCCTCGGCTTCCTCGATCCCCGCATCCGCTTGCAAGGCAGGAGTACAAAGTGAACGCACCCCTGCCGCGCCCAGGCGCCCCGCTAGAGCATTACGTTTCAACCGCCGCCTTCGATCCGGAGCAGTTCGAGGCCATGTCGGCCGGTCAGGCGCGTTACTACCAGGCCTCGCAGAAGCGGCTGATGTGGTGGAAGTTCAAGCGGCACAAGCTTGCTCTCGCCTCCGGCATCTTCCTGCTGCTGCTTTACGCCATGATTCTGATTTCGGAATTCCTGGCGCCCTACGGCCTGCATACCCGCAATGTCGAATACATTCATTCGCCGCCGCAGAGGGTGCATTTCTTCAACAACGGCGAATTCGTCGGCCCCTTCGTCTATGGCCGCAAGATGACGCTCAATCTCGATACGCTGCGGCGGATCTATACCGACAAGACAGAGGACGTGCAGCCGATTCGCTTCTTCTGTCATGGCGACGCCTATCGTTTCTGGGGTCTTGTGGACGCGAACATCCATCTGGTCTGCCCCGCCGTCGGCGGCCAAATGTTCCTGCTCGGCACCGACCGACTGGGTCGCGACGTATTGTCCCGTATCATCTATGGCGCGCGCATCTCCCTGACGATCGGACTGATCGGCATCGCCATCAGCTTCGTGCTCGGGATCGTCATCGGCGGGCTCGCGGGCTATCATGGCGGTGTTTTCGACCTTCTCGTCCAACGGGTCATCGAAGTGCTGCAGTCGTTGCCGAGCCTGCCCTTGTGGATGGCGCTAGCGGCGATCATGCCGGTGACCTGGAGCCCCATCATCGTCTATTTCGGCATCACCATCATCCTCGGTATTCTCGATTGGACAGGGCTGGCACGCGCAGTTCGTTCCAAGCTCTTGTCTTTGCGCGAAGAGGACTATGTACTTGCTGCACAATTGATGGGTGCAAGCTCGCCGCGTATTATTGCGCGTCATCTTATACCAGGCTTCATGTCGCATCTGATCGCGACGGCGACGATTTCGATCCCCAGCATGATCCTTGGCGAAACCGCGCTGAGCTTCCTGGGGCTCGGTCTTCGCCCCCCGATCACAAGTTGGGGCATTCTGCTGACGGAGGCAAAGAACGTCAGCGTCATTGCATTTTACCCGTGGCTCCTTTTCCCGATGGTCCCGGTAATTTTGGTCATTTTGGCGTTCAACTTTTTAGGAGACGGCTTGCGCGACGCGGCCGATCCCTACAAATAGCGGAAAGCGTGGCCAGAAATGAGTTGCAATTCGAAGAGCGGCCGCGGACGTCGTTTGCTGACAACGTGCGAAAATGACTTTCATTCCTGAGGTTTTGCCCATGAAGCGGCGCTTAGAAGATGCTCGAATCCTCATGTATAGTCATGACACGTTCGGTCTCGGTCACCTCAGGCGGTGTCGAACCATCGCGCACGCGCTTGTCGAGGATTATCGCGGGCTGAACGTCCTGATCGTTTCCGGCGCGACGATCGCCGGTGCTTTCGATTATCGAGCGCGAGTCGATTTCGTGAAGGTGCCGAGCGTCATCAAACTGCGCGACGGTGAATATACGTCGATGGCAAGCCATATCGATCTTCAGGAAACGCTGAAGATGCGCCAGTCGATCATCCGCCACACCGCGGAGACCTTTCAGCCCGACATCTTCATCGTCGACAAGGAGCCGATGGGCCTGAAGGGCGAGGTCGAGGAGACCCTGCAATATCTGAAGGCGCGTGGCACGACGCTCGTGCTCGGCATGCGCGACGTCATGGACGCGCCGCACCTGTTGGAAGCGGAGTGGAAGAAAAACAACGCTCTGCAGAAGATCGATCAGTTTTACGATCGCGTCTGGGTCTATGGCCCGCCGGATTTCCATGATCCGCTTGTCGGCCTCGATGTGCCGCCCGGCGTGCGCCGGAAGATGGAGTTCGTCGGATTCCTGCAGCGTAGTGTATCCACCTTGGGCACGAAGTCGGAACATGTGCCTGACGAGGATTACATTCTGGTCACGACCGGCGGCGGTGGCGACGGCGCCGATCTGGTCAGCGATGTCATCGGCGCTTTCGAGCATGACAATACGCTACAACACAAGACGTTGATCGTGCTTGGTCCCTACATGCCGGCCAAGGAGCGTAACCAGTTGCTAGAGCGCGCGAGTAAAATTGCCTGTCTGCAGGTGATCGAGTTCGACAACAAGATGGAAGAGCTGATCGCCGGCGCCAAAGGCGTCGTCGCCATGGGCGGCTACAACACCTATTGCGAGATACTGTCCTTCGACAAGCCGGCGCTGATCATTCCGCGTACGCGCCCACGCGAGGAACAGTTGATCCGCGCTCAGCGGGCAAGCGAGCTCGGCCTTGTCGACATGCTGCTGCCGGAGGAGTCTGCCGATCCGAAACAGCTTGCGGCGGCGCTAAAGCGCTTGCCGACCCGCGCACCACCATCGGCGAGCGGCGGGAACATGCGGCTGGAAGGTCTGGTCCATATTTCCCGCATCGTCGGCGAATGGTTTGACGACCGCGACCACTATCCGCCACTGTCGATCGTCGCCGAATAGAGCATCGGAACCGATCGATGCGGAAAAAAATCCTGGTGGTTCTCAAGGGCTATCCCCGCTTGTCCGAGACCTTCATCGCACAGGAGCTGCTTGGCCTGGAGCGAGCCGGCTTCGACCTGACGCTGATCTCGATGCGTAAGCCGACGGACAAGAAGCGCCATCCTGTCCATGATGAGATCAAGGCGCGGGTCGTTTACCTGCCGGAATATCTGCACAACGAGCCGTTGCGCGTGCTGCGCGCCTTCCTGGCCGGGATCAGAAAGCCCGGTTTCAAGCCGTTGCTGAGGCAGTTCTGGGCCGATCTCAAGCGCGACATCACGCCGAACCGCGTTCGACGTTTCGGCCAGGCGCTGGTGCTGGCGCATGAATGGCCCGACAATGGCGAGTGGCTGCATGCGCATTTCATCCATACGCCAGCCTCGGTGACGGCCTATGCCAGCATCATGACGGGTATTCCCTGGACGTGCTCGGCGCATGCCAAGGATATCTGGACCTCGCCGGACTGGGAGCTGTCGGAAAAGCTCGAACGCGCCCGCTGGACGGTGACCTGCACGCGCAGTGGCTTTGAACACATGCGTGATCTGACCGCAATGCCCGAGAATGTACACCTCAGCTATCATGGCCTCGATCTCGCACGTTTCGCGCCCTTCACAGGCCACCACTCCGATCGCGATGGTTCGCAGGCACTGGAACCCGCTCTGCTGCTCAGCGTCGGGCGTGCGGTGGAGAAGAAGGGTTACGATGTGCTGCTGAGGGCATTGGCGCTGCTGCCCGCCGATCTCCATTGGCGCTTTACCCATATTGGCGGCGGCGATGGGCTGGCGAAGCTGAAGGCGCTCGCCGAGACACTGGGCATTACCGACCGCATCACCTGGAAAGGCGCCATGGCGCAGGAGGATGTGCTGGCGCACTACCGCCAGGCGGATCTCTTCGCCCTTGCCTGCCGTGTGGCGGCGGATGGCGACCGCGACGGTCTGCCGAACGTGCTGGTCGAGGCGTCCAGCCAGCGCCTGGCCTGCCTCTCCACCAATATTTCCGGTGTGCCGGAGCTGCTGACCGATGGCGAAAATGGCTTCGTCGTGCCGCCGGAAGATCCGAAGGCGCTGGCGGCGGCAATGGAACGGGCGATACGCAACCCGGCGCTGCGCCATCGGCTCGGCGACGCCGCCGAGAAACGGGTGCGCGAGCATTTCGACCATCATTCCAGCATCTGGCAATTGACGCGACTGTTCGAGGAACAGTGGCAAAAAGAAGAGCAATGGCGCAAATCCGCATGACGCCCCTCCACACGTCGTCCCCCCGCGTTTTTTTCTATGTTCAGCACTTGCTCGGCATCGGCCATCTCGCCCGCGCCAGCCGTATCGCCAGCGCCATGGCGAAGGATGGTTGCGAGGTAACGGTCGTTACCGGCGGCGTGCCGGTGAACGGCTTTCCTGGTCCGGATGTCACCTCCGTCACCCTGCCGCCGGTGGTGGCCAGCAGCGCCGGTTTCTCCGGACTCGCCGATCAGTTGGGAAATGCCGTCGGCGAGGACTTTCTGGCCGCGCGCCGCGACCAATTGCTGGATGCTTTTCGGACGGCTTCGCCTGATATCGTCATCATCGAGGCATTTCCTTTCGGCCGCCGTCAAATGCGCTTCGAACTCCTGCCGCTGCTCGATGCCGTCGCGAGAGCCAATCCGAAGCCGAAACTCTACACCTCGGTGCGCGATATCCTGCAGCAGCAGAAGAAGCCGGGGCGCGATGAAGAGACGGTGGCGCTGCTGCGGGATCATTTCGATGGCGTTCTCGTCCATGGCGATCCCAATTTCGTCCGGCTGGAGGAGACATTTCCACTCACCTCAGCCATATCCGACAAGATCACCTATACCGGCCTGGTTGCGCCGCCGCTGCCGCCCGAGCCGACCGAGATCTTCGATATCGTGGTTTCCGCCGGCGGCGGTGCCGTCGGGCGCGACCTGATCCGTGCCTCGCTGGAGGCGGCAAGTCGCGTGGCTGTCGATCGCCGCTGGCTGCTGGTCACCGGGCCGAACCTGCCGGAACAAGACTTCGCCGCGTTGACGAGCGACGCACCCGGCAATGTCGACCTCGTCCGTTTCCGCAAGGATTTCCCGTCCTTGCTGAGGGGGGCGGAACTGTCAATCTCGCAGGCGGGCTATAACACGGTCGGCGATCTCCTCGTCACCGGCTGCCGCTCTATCCTGGTTCCGTTCACGGCGGGCGGCGAGACGGAGCAATCGGTGCGCGCCGAGCGGCTGGAGAAGCTCGGGCTAGCACTGGCCTTGCCGGAAGCGGGGTTGACGACGGATCAGCTCGCCAATGCGGTGGAGACAGCGCTATCGCGGCCAAAACCGTCAAACCCTGATATCGATCTTGCCGGCGCCGAGCGAACCTCGGCGGTCATTCGCCAGAGATAACGGTTGCAGCAATGCTTCCGTCACAATACCTATCGTTTTGCCCCCTCGTTTTCTGCGATCCTGTGATATAAATTGAAAATTCAATGAATCGGAAGGGCACCTGGACGAAAGACCGGGCGACGTTTCGTTTTCAAGATGGGGCGCGCATTCACGATGAACTCCTCCCGCACCTCTGCAACATCGGCGTCAACACCGGCGGCGAAGACTGTTGAATTTGGAAGCATGCAATAAGCGATGGAAAAAAGTCTAGCGCGTTACATCTGGTCGAATACCCGGCTGGAGCAAATCTGGATCCTGACGATCGTCGCCGCTTCGATGATCCCTTACTTTCTGTCCTTCGACTTGCCGAAGCAGATCGTCAATGGACCAATCCAGGGCAAGGGTTTCGAGCGTCCGGGGCAAACCCAGACCTTCATGCACATTTCTTTCGACGTGCCGGTGCTCGGGCACTTCGAAGTCTTTCAGGGCCTGCAGCTCACCCGTTTTTGGATGCTGATCGCGCTCAGCCTGGTCTTCCTGGCGCTTGTCATCCTCAATGGTCTCTTCAAGCTTTATATCAACACCTATAAGGGCCGGCTGGGCGAGCGCATGCTGCGCCGCATTCGCTTCGAGCTGATCGACCGCGTGCTGCGTTTCCCGCCCGCGCATTTCAAGCGGGTGAAGCCGGCCGAAATCGCCACCATGATCAAGGACGAGGTGGAGCCGATGGGCGGCTTCACCGGCGACGCTTTTGTGCAGCCGGCGCTTCTCGGTGGCCAGGCGATCACCGCGCTCGTGTTCATCATCATGCAGAATTTCTGGCTGGGCATGATCGCCGCGGGCATCGTCGCAGTGCAGGCGGTCGTCATCCCGCGCATGCGCAAGCGGCTGCTGGAACTTGGACGTCAACGGCAGCTCACTGCGCGCGAACTGTCCGGCCGTGTCGGCGAAATCGTCGAAGGCATAGGCACCATCCATGCCAACGATACCACCAACCTGGAGCGTGCCGACATCGCCTACCGTCTCGGGCTGATCTTCTCGATCCGCTACGACCTCTATCAGTGGAAGTTCCTGGTGAAATTCATCAACAACTTCCTCGCTCAGGTCACGCCCTTCCTGTTCTATTCCATCGGCGGCTTCTTTGCGCTGCAGGGCCGGCTCGATATCGGCCAGCTCGTGGCTGTCATCAACGCCTACAAGGACTTGCCGGGGCCGCTGAAGGAACTCATCGACTGGGATCAATCGCGCCAGGACGTGCAGGTCAAATACAATCAGGTCGTCGAGCAGTTCAGCGTGGATGGCCTGATCGAACCGAAGATCCAGGTTATCTCGCCCGCGCCCGCCGGCCGCATCACCCATCCGCTGGTCGCAACCAATCTCACGGTGATCGACGACAGCGGTGCCCGCGTGCTGGATCACGTCTCCGTCGAGATCCATCCCGGCGAAACGGTCGCGATCGTCGGCGACAGCGGCGCCGGTGGCGAATACCTTGCCGAAGCGCTCGGTCGACTGGTCTGGCCGGATACCGGCCGCATCTCCATCGATGGCCGCGACTTGCTGGAACTGCCGGAATCGCTGACGGGGCGGCGCATCGCCTATGCCTCGTCGGACACCTTCTTCTTCCACGGTACGTTGCGCAACAATCTTCTCTATGGCCTGAAGCATGCGCCGCTGACCGCGGCCGACTATGACGACGAGGCGGCCACCAAGCTCAAATGGCAGATGGCAGAGGCACGGCGCGCCGGCAATCCAGAGCTGGATCTCAGCAGCGACTGGGTCGATTATGGCGCTGCCGGCGCCACCGGTCCGGATGATATCTACTCGGTCATCCGCCCTGTTCTCGATGCTGTCGCCATGTCCCAGGATATTCTCGACATGGCGCTGCGCTCGAATGTCGATACGACCGCGCATGATGATCTTACCTCCCGCATTGTCGAGCTGCGCCAGGCGCTACGCGTCAGACTGCAGGAGGAAAATCTCGACGGGCTTGTCGTGCCGTTCGAATTCGACGCCTACAATCCGCAGGCAACCGTCGGCGAAAACCTGTTGTTCGGTACGCTGAAGCGGCCGCTGATGACCAACCGCAAGCTCGCCGCTCATCCCTATTTCCAGAAGCTGTTTACGGATACCGGCCTCGAGACCGACCTCTACGACATGGGCCTGGAGATCGCCGAGAACGCCGTCGAACTCTTCACCGATCTGCCGCCGGATCACCCCTTCTTCCAGCAACTCACCTTCATGACCGCGGAGGATATCCCGACATACGAAGCGTTGCTGCAGAAGCTGAACGGCAAGGGCTTCAGCGCCGCGACGCCCGATGAGCGAGTGGCCATCATCCGCCTCAGCTTCTCCTACATCGAACCCCGTCACCGCTTCGGTCTCCTGACGCAGACGCTGATGGACAAGATCGTCAAGGCGCGCGCCAAGTTCCATGAACATATCCCGGCTGATCTCGCGCGCGTGATCGAGCGCTACGACCCCGAGCGCTTCACCGCCTCGGCGACATTGATGGACAACGTGCTTTTCGGCCGAATTGCCCACCAGCAGGCCGATGCGCCCGAGCGTATCCACACCATCCTGTATGATGTCTTCGAACGGCTGGGCATGCAGGATAGTGTATTGTCGATCGGCCTCGATTTCGACGTTGGTTCCGGCGGCAAGCGGCTGACCAACGTGCAGCGGCAGAAACTCAATCTTGGCCGCGCCTTGCTGAAGCGGGCAGATTACATCATCTGCAACCGGCCGCTGCCGGCGCTCGACCATCGCGTTCAGGATCAGATCGCCCGCGCTGTCCTGACGGGGCTCGACAGAAGCGAATATGCGCCCGCCGTCGTCTGGGTCCTATCGAATCCGGGCTTTGCGGAGCTGTTTGATCGCGTTCTGGTTTTCGATCGCGGCAGCCTGGTTGAAAGCGGCACCTCCACCGATCTTTTAGAGAAAAACGGTATGTTCAAAGAACTGTTATCGTAATATCCTATTGCAACGGTGGTATCTGGGGCCCGACACTGGGGGTTTGAAGCTCATGCTTCTGAAAGACGAAGTTGAAATGCTAAAGCGGGTGCCGATTTTTTCGCGCATCGCACCCGCAAAGTTGAAGCTTTTGGCATTTACGTCGGATCGCGTCAGCTACAATGCCGGTCAAGTTTTGTTTCATCAGGGCGACCAGGGCGATGCCGCCTACGTTGTTCTTTCCGGAACTGCTGATATTCTTGTCGATAGCCCGGCTGGAGAGATCAAGGTCGCCGAAGTCGACATCAACTCCATCGTCGGTGAAATCGCCATTCTCTGCGACGTCTCCCGCACCGCTACCGTCAAGGCGACGTCGCGGCTGGAGGCGCTGAAGATCAGCAAGGAGCATTTCCTGAAACTGCTCAGCGATTTTCCCGAAATGGCCGTCGAAATCATGCGCGTCCTCGCCGACCGCCTCAATCACACCACCTCCGAACTCACCGCCGCCCGCAGCCGCCAGAACCAGCAGCAGTCAGTGTCGACGCATTGAGATTTAGCCGACCTTTTCAGGTCTCGCGCGAGTGCATACTTCATCCGCAAGCACCCGCTTTGATGGGCACCTTTCCCTTTACTCATAGCTATGGGCGAGATGATGCTGCGTGCCGCTACCTCCATCGCATGACCACATAAGGAAGGCTTTCCCCTAACGTATGTCTTAGCGGGTGAGGTTTCGGATCTTCGGTCCCATATTTCCTACAACCTTCATACGGATAATGGATGGCTCATTGCCTTGATTGTCACGTTGTCCTCGGTATTCGACGCGCTCAAATTCTCTGATGCAGTAAGGACAGGTCATGGTGTTCATGGCTTTCATCCTTTGCGATCGGAACTATAGAGCGATGACCGAGCGTGAGAAACAGATTGAATTGGATCGCCTCATAGAGATACTCCGGGACGACGGCATGCCCTATCCCAGAACAAGCGGTATGCTTCTCTCCGGCGCTATGCTTGACAAGACGGTTTCGGAGTGTCGCCGGCTTGTGTCGATATCGCGGCGATCTGGACCACATGTTGGATCTTTGGAGCAAAGCCCTGTGCAGCCATACAGCCTTTGAGTGCTTTGTTGGAGGCGCTGGCCCCGACAATCCATAGGCTAGCGGCGGCTACTTGGGTTTCTGAAGCATGGCCGTAGCAAATCACCTTTGATTGCTCAAACCGTACCTCCTTTCGCCTGGGTATTATGGCAGCCGAGTCTCCCTTCACGTCTCCATCAAATCAGCCCACGCCCAGCCAAATTGCGCATCAAATGCGACGTTCCAAACGTCCAGGGAGTGCATTTCGTCGACAACAGCACCCGGTTCTTCAATGCGCCGAGCTTGTCGTTCGAAATGGTGACGATATCGCCGACCTTGTGGGTGAATCCCTGACCGGGCGTGTCGCGATCTTCGACGGGTGCAAAGAGCGTGCCCATGAAGAGGACGAAGCCGTCCGGGTATTGGTGATGGCGGCCGATGGTCTGGGAGACGAGATCGAGGGGATCGCGGCTGATTTCCTTCATTGATGAGCGCCCATGCAGCACATAGCCGTCCTCGCCTTCAACCTTGAGGTCGAGATCGGCATTGCGCACGTCGTCGAGTGTATAGGTCTCGTCAAACAGGCGGATGAAAGGGCCGATCGAACAGGAGGCGTTGTTGTCCTTCGCCTTGCCGAGCAGCAACGCCGAGCGCCCCTCCACATCGCGGAGATTGACGTCATTGCCGAGCGTTGCGCCCTTGACACGGCCTTGGCTATCGACAGCCAGCACGATTTCCGGCTCGGGATTGTTCCACTTTGAGATCGGGTGCAGGCCGACATCGGCACCCGTGCCGACAGAGGACATGACCTGCGACTTGGAGAAGACCTCGGCATCCGGGCCGATGCCGACTTCAAGATATTGCGACCAGACGCCCTCCTCGATCAGAGCTGCCTTCACCTTGGCAGCTTCCGGTGAACCGGCCTTCAGGTTGCGAAGACTGTCGCCTATCAGGGCGCTGACCTTGCCGCGGATTGCCTCCGCAAGATTCGGATTGCCGGCGGCGCGCTCCTCGATAACGCGCTCCAGCATCGAGCGGGCGAAGGTGACGCCGCAGGCCTTGATCGCCTGCAGGTCGATGGGAGCAAGGAGATGGACGACTGACGGGTCGGCTTTGGTGGCAAGCAGATTATCGAGCTTGGCGACGGCTTCGCCCTTTTGTGCGCGGATAAAACCGACCGGATCGTCCTTCTCGAGGAGGTCACGCACGGTCGGCGCGTCTTTCGAAGTGATGTCGTAGAGCGCGCCGTCGCGGACGACGACGACAGCCGGGCCTTTAACATCAGGGCGCCAGATGCGGCCGACAAAGATTCCCGTGCTGAAAATGTCAGAACTTGCCATGTGTTTGCTCTCTCCCAGGTTCACCCCGTTTTTTAGCGCAGGCAGAGAGGCTTTGCCACCTTGGATCGGCTCGAAGGATAGCAGGTCTTTGGATTTTCACCTTCTCCATGACGACAAAAAAGCAAGGCCCCGCAGCGATGCTGCGAGGCCTTTCCGGCCGCAAAACCGGGAGAGTGGTTTCAAGCGGCCTGAACCTTGCGGTCGCTGCGCGCCCATTCGGGCAGCCAGGTGCCATGGGTGGCCAAGAGCTCGTCGACCAGCGACCAGATCTGGTCGAGATCCAGCTCGGCGGCGGTGTGCGGGTCCATCATCGCCGCATGGTAGATGTGTTCCCGGTTCTCGGTCATCAAGGCCTGCACCGTCAGTTCCTGCACGTTGATGTTGGTGCGGATCAGCGCGGTCAATTGCGGCGGCAGGTCACCGACGAAGGTCGGCTGGATGCCGGAGGCGTCGACCAGGCATGGAACCTCGGCGGCGCAATTATAGGGCAGCGAAGTGATGCAGCCATTATTGCGGACGTTGCCGTAGATGACCGAAGGTTCGCCGGTCCAGATCGAATTGATGATCGAGGAAGCATATTCCTTCGATTGGCTCACTTCTATCTTGTCCGCGCTGCGATATTCGTCGGCCTGGTTCTTCCAGCGTGCGATCTGCTCGATGCAGCGCTTCGGATACTCATCGAGCGGGATACCGAATTTCTCGATCAGGTCTTCGCGACCTTCCTTGATGAAATAAGGCGTGTACTCGGCGAAATGCTCCGAACTTTCGGTGACGAAATAGCCGAGCCGGGTCAGCATCTCATAGCGGACCTTATTAGGGCAACGCGGGTTCCAACCGGGCTTCGGCGCCCGCCCCTCGCGATAGGCGCGCACGAGATCGGGATAGAGATCGCGATAGGAACCATCCGCCTGGCGATGCTCGAATTTCAGGTAGAAGGCCATATGGTTGATGCCGGCCGAGCGGTAGCGGATTTCGTCATAGGGAATGTCGAGATCCTTGGCCAATTCCATTGCCGTGCCCTGAACGGAATGGCAAAGGCCTACCTGCTTGATCGTCGGAAACTTCTCGGCGATCGCCCAGGTGTTGATCGCCATCGGGTTGACGTATTGCAACATGACCGCCTCGGGGCAGACGGCGAGCATGTCCTCGCAGATCTTCCAGAGATGCGGCACGGTTCTAAGCCCGCGCATGATGCCGCCGACGCCGAGTGTGTCGGCGATCGTCTGGCGCAGGCCGTATTTCTTCGGCACCTCGAAATCGGTCACGGTGCAGGGCTCGTAACCACCGATCTGAA
The DNA here is from genome assembly GCF_029714265.1 of Rhizobium sp. CB3171. NCBI lineage: Bacteria > Pseudomonadati > Pseudomonadota > Alphaproteobacteria > Hyphomicrobiales > Rhizobiaceae > Rhizobium > Rhizobium sp. CB3171. Next base: position 1,248,857 of record NZ_CP121653.1, read on the forward strand.
AGGCGACGACGACGAAATCTGCTCCGTCCAGCGCCTTGCGCTGATCGGTAAAGGTCTCGACAACGGCCGATGCGCCAAGCGTCGAAGCCAGTTTGCGGGCAACGATGGCGCTTTCTTCCAGCCGCTGCGGATTGAGATCCATCAGCGCAATTTTCGCGCCCGTAAGCGCCGGGCGTTGCAAAACGTCGCCGATGATATTCTTCATGAACACGGTCGAACCGGCGCCGATAAAGGTGATCTTGGGATTGCCTGCCATGTGAAAGTCTCCTGAATGCTTATGAAGCTACCTCGAACGCCGCCTTCACGAGGCGTTCGGTGTAAGCGGTCTTGGGATGGGAAAGAACGTCGTCGACCGGCCCCTCTTCCATGATCTTGCCGTGCTGCATGACGATGACGCGATGGCAAAGGGCGCGGACGACCTTGAGGTCGTGGGAGATGAAAAGATAACTCAGACCCCGTTCGTCCTGCAGCTTGCGCAAGAGATCGAGGATCTGCGCTTGAACGGAGAGATCGAGCGCCGAGGTCGGCTCGTCGAGCAGGATGAATTCCGGCTCGAGCGCGATAGCCCGCGCAATGGCGATGCGCTGGCGCTGGCCACCAGAGAATTCGTGCGGAAAGCGCGACAGGATATTCGAGGGCATGCCGGCGCTGACCAGTGCTTCCTTCACCCGCTCCAGCCGCTCCGCCTTGTTGGCACCGATATTGTTGACCACCAGCCCCTCGGCAATGATCTGGCCTATCGGCATGCGCGGGTTGAGCGAGGAGAACGGGTCTTGGAAAACGATCTGCATGCGTGAGCGCAAGGGCCGCATCTCGGCCCGCGAGCGGCCGTGGATGGCCTGCCGGTCGAAATAGATTTCGCCGCTGTCGGCATCGATCAGCCGTAGCAGGGCTTGGCCGAACGTGGTCTTGCCGGAGCCAGATTCGCCGACGAGCCCCAGCGTCTCGTGCCGGCGGAGCTCCAGGCTGAGGCCGTCGACGGCGACCAGTTCACGCATATCCGGTTTGAGGAAGGTGCCGTGGCGCAGCATGAAGGCGACCTTGACGGATTTGCCTTCAAGGATGGTGTCGCAATCCGGCGGCAACGGCTTTGCCTGCCCTCTCGGCTCGGAGGCGAGCAGATGTTGCGTATAGGAATGTTGCGGACGGGCAAAGAGCTCTTCCGTCGTATTGTGCTCGCGCATCTCGCCATGCTGCATGACGTAGACATAGTCGGAGAACTGCCTGACCACGGTCAGGTCGTGGGTGATCAGGATCACCGCCATGCCGAGCTGTTTTTGCAGGTTGCGGATCAGGTTCAGGATCTGAGCCTGCACGGTAACGTCGAGCGCGGTGGTCGGCTCGTCGGCGATCAGCACATCCGGATCATTGGCGAGCGCCATGGCGATCATCACGCGCTGGCGCTGGCCGCCGGAAAGCTGATGAGGATATTGCTTGAGCCGTGCCTCAGGATCGGGAATCTGGACTTGCTGCAGCAGCGCCAGGGCCCGCTTCTCTGCCTCGCGGCGGCCGATCCTGCGATGGACGCGGATTGCCTCGACGATCTGGCTGCCGATTGTGTAGATCGGGTTCAGCGAACTCATCGGCTCCTGGAAGATCATCGAGATGCGGTCGCCGCGCAATTGCCGACGGGCGCGTTCGGAAAATTTCAGCACATTCTTGCCGTCGTAGCTGACGGTGGATTTTTCCGAGACGACGGCGCGTTTGGTAAGCAACCCCATCACCGTGCGGGCGGTCACCGATTTTCCCGAGCCGGATTCACCGACGATAGCGATGGTTTCGCCACGGTAGAGCTGGAAGGAGATATCCTTGACGGCGTCGACGATGCCGTCCTCCACCTTGAATTTGACGGCGACATTGCGGGCGTCGATGACGGGCGGCACGGTCTTGCCGGCAGCATCGAGCCTGATATCGGGGGCAAAGGGATTGACGAGTGCGAGAGCCATGGTCCGTCTCCTCTCAATAGGGATCGATGGCGTCGCGCAGACCGTCGCCGAGCGCATTGAATGCAAAGACGGTGACGAGCACGAAGGCGACGGGCGAGAGAATCCAGGGATAGGAGCCGATGACCGAATAGGTCGACGTATCCTGCAGCATCAGCCCCCAGGAGATCAGCGGCGGCTTGACCGCGAAACCAAGGAAGCCAAGGAAGGATTCGAGCAGTACGACGCTCGGAATTGCCAGCGTCACGGTCACGATGACATGGCTCATCACGTTCGGGAAAATGTGCTGCAGGATAATGCGCCAGTCCGTCGCCCCTACCGCCATGGCGGCGCGCACATAATCGATCCGCGCCAAGGCCAAGGTCTTGCCGCGCACCTCGCGCGACATCTGCGCCCAGCCGAGCGCCGACATGACGATGATGACGAAGGCGAGGAAGACATTGGTCGGCGCCGTCACCGGGATCAACGAGGTCAGCGCCAGATAAAGCGGCAATTGCGGAAAGGCGAGCACCAGCTCGACGAAGCGCTGGATCCAGGTATCAAGCGTACCGCCGAAATAGCCTGAGACCATGCCGACGGTGGTGCCGACGATCGTGACAATGAAGACGACTGTCAGTGCAATCATCAGCGAGATGCGCGAGCCGTAGATGGCGCGGGAGAGCACGTCGCGGCCGAACTTGTCGGTGCCGAGGAAATGCACGGGCTGGCCGTCGACCGAGCCGAAGAGGTGGCGATTGCCAGGGATCAGGCCAAACAGGTTATAGGGCGCGCCCTTGACGAAGAAACCGAGCAGACGCGGATTGTTATAGTCCGGCCCGACCACCGGCTGAAAGGTGACGGGATCAAGCTCATCGGTTTCTGCAAGCGCATAGACACGCGGCTGGAAGACGAAATTGCCGTCCTTGTCATGGAAGCTGATCACCTGCGGCGGCGCAAAGCCGGTGTCAGTCGCCTTGGGATCGTCGGGGGCGACGAATTCGGCAAAGAGCGACATCAGCAGCAAGAGGATGACGAGGATGAGGCCGCCCATGCCTGTCCAGGAGCGCTTCAGGCGTCGCCAGACAAGCGCGATGTAGCTCTCATTGCCGCTTTTCGATTTGATCTTGTTGTCATCGAGCGGTGGCGCGGATGTACTGAAGGCGAGCATCAGTGGATCCCTCCCTGTTGGCGAACGCGGGGATCGAGCAAGGCGAGCAGCATATCGGCAATGATGTTGCCGATGATCAGCGTCGCCGACAGCACCATCATGAAGGTGGCGGTGACGTAGACATCGCCGACCGCCATCGAGCCGACGATCGCCGGCCCTACGGTCGGCAGCGCGAAAATAATGGCGGTTTCGATCTCGCCGGTCAGCATATAAGGCAGCACGACACCCTGATACATGACGAGCGGATGCAAGGCGTTCGGCACCGCATGGCGCATGACGACGGCGCCGCCGGAGAGTCCTTTCGCACGCGCGGTCTCGACATATTGCGCATTCAGCGTGTCGAGCAGATTGCCGCGCATGACACGCATGTTGTAGGCGAGCCCCCCGAAAGTGGCGATCGCCACGACCGGCCAGACATGCTTGACCAGATCGACGAACTTAGCCCAGGACCACGGCGCGCCGCCATATTGCGGCGAATAGAAGCTGCCGATTTCCGAGACGTTGAGCTGAAAGACGAGGATATAAACGATGATCAGCGCCATCAGGAAGCGCGGCACCGTCATGCCGAGAAATGAGATGCCGGAAAGCAGGCTGTCAATCCAGCTATATTGCCTAGTAGCGGCCCATATGCCGAAGCCGATGCCGAGAACGGAAGCGAAGAGATGGCAAACAAGCGCGAGCGCCAGGGTGCGCGGCAAGCGTTCGCCGACGACATCCGCGACCGGCTTGTTGTAGAACATGCTGTAGCCGAAATCACCCTTGGTGACGATGCCGCCGATCCAGTTGAAGTATTGCACGACCAGCGGCTTATCGAGGCCGTGTTCGCGACGGTAGATTTGCGCTTGCTCATCAGCCTGGGCGAAGGACGCGCCGCCCTGGTTCATCAACTGCGAACGGATGAAATCTGCATAGTCCCCCGGCGGCGCCTGGATGATGGCAAAAGTCACCACGCTCAGAATGACGAGCACAGGTATGGCAGAGGCTATGCGCACGAGCAGGAATCGCAACATGGGACGGTTCGCTTCTCTTCTTGCCGCCGGAGGTCTGCATCCCCTGAGGATAGCACGGACCGGCTGAGTTCACCCTTGCCCGGCTGCACCGCGATGCAGCCGGAATTTTTGCTTGGTTAGCGGGTAGCCGGCCCGTGGGGCCGGCTACCGTTGCTCCGTTAGTTGATCGGGCCAGCGCTGCCCGGCGCACCCGGAAGCTGCTGCGGGAACAACTCGTATTTGCCTTGCTTGTCGGCCGCGACCCACATGCGCTCGCGAATGATGGAGTCTTCTGCCCAGTTGAACATGAAGATCGGCGTGCCCGGAGGAACGTTCGAGAAGCGCTTGTTGATGATGAGCGCGCCCGGATATTCCGTCAGACCGATATTGTAGAGATGCTCGGTCGAGACTTTCTGGTACTGCTTCATCAGGGCCACACGCTCGTCGCTATTCTGCGAGGTCGTGAACTTATTGACAACATCGACCATCTCCTTTTCGAAAGGCATCAGGTCCAACTGGCCACTTTCGGGAGCGCGGTGGTTCCAGCTCGTGCGCGGGCCGACCGGGGCGAGCTGTTCGGTGTTCTGCACGACGGAGGCCAGCTCCGTGGTGTTACGCCGGACCATCCAGTCGAAGCGGCCGCTATAGTTGGCGTCGTCGCGCTTCGGTCCGTCGAGTGCATTGATGATCACGCGAAGCCCGAGCTTTTCCATCTGGGCCACGACGCCCTCGGCAAGGCTCTTGTCCGTGGTGTAGTCATTGTTGACCAAGAGCGTGATCTCGACATCCTTACCGCCGGCGGTGCCGGCCGGGAAGTTGACGATGCCGTCACCATCCGTGTCCTTGAGGCCCGCCTTGGAAAGCAGTTCCTTGGCGCCCTTCAGATCGAAGGGATAATAGACGGTCGAGTTGCGATCATAGAAGCTGGTGCCCGAAGAAAGGCCGCCCGGATAGATCGCCGTGAACGGCCCCTTGACCAGGGAGTCACCGATCGCCTTGCGGTCGAGCGCCATGGTCACGGCCTTGCGGAAATCCTCGTTGCGGTTCAGCTCGCGGACTGCCTGACCACGTGCGTCCGGGTTGCCCCAGCCGTTGGCGGAGAAGTTCATCTGCAGGTTATAGCCGATGAGGCGCGGGCCGAAGGCGAGACGCGCAGGGGCGTCCGGCTGGGCGGCGCGCTTCAGCGAAGCGACGAAGTTTTCCGGCTGCTCCAGATTGGAAAGGTCGCCGGAGCCGGCAACCGCCTGCACGTCGCGGTCCGCCCAGGTCGAAAGCTTATAGTGTAGCTCGTTGAGATAAGGCAGTTGATTGCCCTTCTCGTCGACCTTCCAGTAATACGGATTGCGGCGCAGGACGATAATGTCATCGGATCGGTACTCGACCGGCACCCAGGCACCCATGACCGGTATGTTCATATATTCCGGCGGGAAAGCATTCTTGAACTGGTCATACGTGTTCTTCGAATATTTCGGATGCTGCGGCTTCAGGATGTGCGACGGGCCTGGGCAAAAATTGGGATAGGCCATCGTGTAGAGATATTGTTTCGGGAAGGCGTCCTTAAAGGTCCACTCGATGGTGTAATCATCGATCTTCTTGAGGGTCGTCCCCTCGCCGAAAGCTTCCGGCGATGCGCCGCCGCCGAGCGGCGAAACGTTCGGATCGATGACCTCGTCTTCCCAATAGAACATGATGTCGTCGGCATTGAAGGGCACGCCGTCGGACCATTTCGCGCCTTCGATCAGATGCATGGTGAGCTTATGGCCGTCCGGCGACCATTCCCAGCCCTTGGCAAGGTTCGGCAGCGGTTCGGTGTCCTTCGCCTCGACCTGGAACAGCGGCGCAGTGCGCGTCAAGCACTCGGAGAGGCCGATATCGATGCCGCCCCACCCTTGCGTCTGGCCGGCGCCATAGTTCCAGCCTTCCGGCCGGCCGCCGATGACATGGCGCAGCGTATCGCCATAGACGCCGGTGCCGTCAGGCATGTTGCCGGTCTTGAAAACGAGCGGTTCCTTCGGCAGGCGATCCTTGACCGGCGGCAACTTGCCGGTCTTGACGAATTTCTCGGTAACCCAGTCCGGCTCGTGATATTCCGGCAGCGTCTTGAACTCCAGGATGGAATCGCGTGCCACATATTTGATCTTGCCTTCGGCCGGGAAAACTGGCGGTACGGGCGGCACCGTCGGTTCGGACGCGTAGGCGCTCATGGCGATCGCGGATGTGGCAATCGTCAATGCCGCAAGAATGCTGATCGGTCGAAAATGTCTCATCGTTTTCTCTCTCCCATTGTCGCGAGCGCCCCGCGGGTGCGCCGCACTCCTCCATCGAAAGGGAACCGGTTGGCTTTGCGCGACGGGCCTCCTCCTGAAAGTCCCGCCGCAGCCAACCTGTCCCGAATGTCCATTCGCTAGCCAGCCTGCTTCACGGCTGCTTTTTCCGCTCTCAGCTCCTCGATCGAGCGTACGTTGCGGCTGGCCGCACCCTTCCAGTCGCGGGTTTTCACCTTGCCGCGCGACAGGCGGTCCTTGGCGCCTTCGACTGCATCGGCATATTGCGGCAACCAGCGAGCTTCGGCCACAATCATTTCGTCCACCATCTGCCAGACCTCTTCCGGTGTCGATACGGCGCCGACCAGCGGATCGTGCAGAACCGCGAGTTTCAGCAGGTCGAGATCGCCGCTGACGGCCGCATGAACCGACATACGCTGAACATTGATCGAGGAAATGCAGGTCGCGGCGCAGGCTTCGGGCAGCGTGACGCCCGCCACCATGTTGATGCCGAAGCGATCGACGAAGCCGGGCGATTCGATGATGGCGTCCGCGGGCAGATTGGTGATGACGCCATTATTCTTGACGTTGAAGTGGCCGCGATAGACGCGGTTGGTCTCCAGCGCTTCGAGAATATGGCTTGCATGCTCGTTCGAGCGCTTGGCGGGGTCGATCGGCTTCGAGGCGCTCTCGAGGATCTGCGGGAACTCCGTCTCGAACCAGTTGCGGGTCTCCGTCGAATGGCGGAGATAACCGCCCGTCTCGCCGTGGATCCAGTCGGACATGTCGATCCACTTGTTGATCTCGTCTGGCCGCTTGCGATACCAGGGCAGATATTCCGAGAGATGTCCATTGCTTTCAGTGGAATAGACGCCGAAACGCTTCAGCACATCGATGCGCAGCTTTTCCTGCTGCGAATAGACAGGGTGTGCCTCGAAAGCGGCAATCAGCTCGTCCTTGCCGATCTTGCGGCCGTTGAGACGCAGGTCGACGAACCAGGTCTGGTGATTGATGCCCGAGCAGATATAGTCGAGCTCCGATTTGTCCTTGGCGCCGAGAACTTCGGCGATCTGCTCGGCCCCGTGCTGAACGCCATGGCAGAGGCCGATCGTATCGACCTTGCCGTATTCGATCGCCGCCCAGGTGTTCATCGCCATCGGGTTGGCATAGTTCAGGAACTTCGCGCCCGTTTCAGCGACTTCGCGAATATCCTTGCAGAAGTCGAGAATGACGGGAATGTTGCGCTGGCCGTAGAGAATGCCGCCTGCGCAGATCGTGTCGCCGACGCATTGGTCGATACCGTATTTCAGGGGGATGCGGATATCTTCGGCATAGGCTTCCAGCCCGCCGACGCGCACGCAACTGATGACGTAGCGCGCGCCATCGAGAGCCTTGCGCCGTTCTGTCGTGGCCGTCACCCGCGTCGGCAACTTGTTCGCCTCGACGATCTTGTCGAGGATCGCCTTGATCATCGTAAGATTGTGCTCGCTGACATCGGTCAGCGCGAATTCGACATCCCGGAACTCCGGCACGCAGAGAATGTCGGTGAACAGTTTTTTCGTGAAGCCGACGCTGCCTGCGCCGATGATGGCGATTTTGAAACTCATGATCCTCACCTTAAAGTCGGTCGAACAATCAGCAGCGGAGAAGAGGCTGGTGTTTTCATTCTATGATCGCAGAGACAGCGCGACACAGTAAAATCAGCACCTTCTCCTCCTTCTGCCGGTCCTCATCGGCAGGTGCACGCTGTTTTCTGAGAGGAATTATGCCTATAATCGTCGGGTCGACCAGAGAACTATTATGCTTTCAAGGGTAATTTTGTGCTGCAAGATTTGATCGCCAACGGCCAGACCATGCGGACCGTCTCATTGCCGCGTGGACGCCACCGGCTGCACGCCATGCCGACCAGCGCCGGCTACGAAATAAGGGACAACGAGCCTTACGATTGGGATGGACGCAGGCGCGGCCAGACGCCTTTCACGGTGCTGCAGCACACGATCGGCGGCAGCGGCCGGCTGCGTTATGAAAACCGCAACTACCGTGTCGGCGCCGGTGACACGCTGTTGGTGCTGGTGCCGCACAACCATCGCTACTGGTTGGAAAAAGGTGAGCGCTGGGAATATTTCTGGATATCGATGAATGGCGAGGAGGCGCTGCGTATTCATCGCCTGATCCTCACCGCCGCCGGACCGCTCCTGAAACTGCAGCCGTCGACGATCGATCATCTTGCCGATTGCAGCCTCCGCCTCGTAAGGGGCGCCACGACGCCAGCCTCTGCCTCGGCGGTGGCCTATGAAGCCGCGATGGCGCTCTATGACGATGTCTTCGGCTCGCATGCGGTTGCCGCCGACCGCTCGGCCATGCAGCCGGTGATCGACTATATCGATGCCAATCTCGACAAGCCTTTGCCGGTCAGTGATCTTGCGCGGGTCAGCGGCCTCAGCCGCGCCCATTTCTCGCGTGTCTTCGCCGATAGCGAAGGTTTGCCGCCGGCGGAATTCGTGCTGCAGCAGCGCATGCAGAGGGCCGCCAAGCTCCTGACCAAGGCAGCCTTCATTCCGGTCAAGGAAGTCGCGATCATGTCTGGCTTCGACGATGCCAATTATTTCTCGAAAGCTTTCCGGCGCACCTACGGCATCAACCCTACGGAATTCCGCACCACCGGCATGTACGCGGCAGTGCGGAGCCCAGGAGAGGACATCAAGAATGCGCGGACAAGATAGCTCGGCCTATGCGGAATGCGGATGCAGGTCGTCGTTACCAGGCGTTTCCAGCCGCACCAGCTTTCCTTCTTCCGCCTTGTAGAAATATTGGCTCGCCACCAGCCAGCCCTTCAACGGACGCAGCGGCGGGATGCAGGTGAGCAGCATGAACGGCAGCGTCGTGAAGGCATGCACCCAATAAGGAGCTTGGAAAGCCACCTCGAGCCAGACCGCAAGCGCGACGCTTGGAATGCAAGCAAAGCAGATGACGAAGAAGGCCGGACCATCGGCCGGATCGGCAAAGGAATAGTCGAGGCCGCAGACCTCGCAGGACGGCCGGAGCGTCAGGAAACCTTTGAACAGATGACCTTGCCCGCAGCGCGGGCAGCGGTTGCGCAAACCGGTCTGGAGTGGGGGAAGCGGCGGCCATGAATCTTCGGATGACATTGTTTTGTCCCTTCCAAGAACCGGGCATTCGCTTTGGAGCGTATTGCCCGAGAGCCTCGCGGGCGAAGCGCCCCATGCGGATCGTCCCGAAGCCGGGCGGCACTGTGGGCGACCCTCAAGCCGCCTGCCGTCCTGTTGAAAGACGTATGGCACAATATGCATACATTGTCAATTATTGTATGCATATTGTTCGAGGGACTATTACGGGCGCGGCAATTTGTCCGATCAGATGACGATCGCCGAAGCGGCCGGTGTCTCTGCCAGCAGATCGGCGACAATGCCGAGGCTCTGGCGAAGATGGTCGCGATCTTCCGCAACGCCGAGCCCAAGGCGGACCGCTTCCGGCGCCGGACCAAGGGCAAAGGCATCGCTCGCGACGACGCCAATGCCGGCAGAGCGCAGTCGCGCCGTGAATTCGCCGCGCGACCATTCGGACGGCAGCCGCAGCCAGGCATGGAAGCCTTCCGGATCGACAAGCAGATTGGCGGCAGGCAGCAATTCCGCCGCAATCGCCTGCCGTGCCTTCGTCTCCTGGCGGATCGCCGCCAGCACAGCCTCGGCCGTACCGTCTTCGATCCAGCGGCTGGCGATCGCGGCGGAAAGCGGCGAGGCCATGGCGGCGGTCGCGCGGATGACGCCGGCAAGCCTGGTTGCCGCGCGCAGATCCGGCAAAGCGAGATAGGCGATGCGCAGCGCGGGCGACAGACACTTGGCGAGGCCGGCGATGTGATAGACCCGCTCCGGCGCAAGCGCCGCCAGCGGCGCGACCGGCTGTATCGGCAGCGCGCCATAGGCATCGTCCTCGATAACAGCGACATCGTAACGGGCGGCGATGTCGAGAATGGCCTTGCGCCGCGACAGCGGCAACGTGATCGTCGTCGGGTTGTTGATGGTGGGATTGCAATAAAGCGCCTTTGGGCGCCTACTGAGGCAGAACTCCTCAAAAGTTTCTGGAATCAGACCTTTATCGTCGGTTTCTATAGCAGCAACATTAAGCCGCAAATGCGCCGCCACGGAGAGGAAGCCTGGATAGGTCAGCGCCTCAGCGCAGACTGTGTCGCCAGGGGCCGTCAGCATGCGGGTGATGGCGAGTATCGCGCCCTGAGCGCCGGGGCACACGAGAATACGTTCCGGCCCGATACCGGGCAGCCGGCCTGAGAGCCATTCCGCTCCGGCCGCGCGGTCCCGGACGGCGCCGCCTGGCTGTTGGTAGCGCAGCAGCAGGTCCAGCCCATCGCTGAATTCCAGCCCGCTGATCCCCTGCCACATCCGCTCCGTCAGGGCTTCGTCATCGAAGCGCGGCGGCAGGTTCATGCTCATATCGACCAGCCCGCTGGGAATGGATTTTTGGCGTGGCGGCGCTGCCCGGCCCTGGCTGACATAGGTCCCCTGCCCGACCCGGCCTTCCACCAAACCCCGTTTGCGCGCTTCGGCGTAGGCGCGGGTGACGGTGGTGAAATCGATGCCGAGCGCCTCGGCTAGCGCGCGCTGCGGTGGCAGGCGCGCACCGATCGCCAAGCGGCCGGCGCGGATGTCGGCCTGCAAGGCATCGGCGATCGCCAGATAGACCGGCCCGGCCACCCTGCTGATAGAGGGTGCCCAGAAGGGCGCTGCCTGATCATCGCTCATATCGGTATCTCCAAAGGAATGTATGCATATTGTATGGTTTTTGCGTCGCGAGCAAGAGGGTGACCACCGGGAAATGACGATCCGAGATCCGATTTCGTTGCACCGTCGCGACAGGCCTGTATAGATATCGCCCGGCTGCGACCATGCTTCGCATCGCAACCGCGCCTTTTCCAAGCAATACGCGTTCGTCCAGGCTGCGACGGGCTCCATCGATAGGAATGAACATGCGCTCTGTTGTCGCTTTCAATGAATCCTGGAGTTTTCAGGAAGGTTTTTCGCTTGCCGAAGTTGGCCGCCTTCATGCGGGAAAGCCCGTCACCTTGCCGCACACCGCGGTTGAGCTGCCGTTCAACTATTTCGACGAGAAATCCTATCAGCGCGCCTTCACCTACCAGAAGATCCTGCCCTGGAGCGCTGATTTCGCCGGGCGCGAAGTATCGCTGGTGTTCGATGCTGCGATGGCCGATGCGGTCGTCTATCTCAATGGCGAAGAAGTCGTCGCCCACAAAGACGGCTACACACCCTTCGAAGCGCGGCTGACTGGCCGCCTGCGGGAGGGCGACAATCTCCTCACCGTCAAGATCGACGGCAGCGAGAACCCGGAAATCCCGCCCTTCGGCGGCCGTATCGACTATCTCACCTATGCCGGTATCTACCGCGATGTCTGGCTGAAGGTGGCAGCGCCCGTCTCGATCGCCAACATCAAGGTCGAGACCGGCAATGTGCTTGCCGCTGCAAAATCCGCGACCGTTCGCTGCGACATCGCCAATCCGCAGGGCCTCGCCTTCAACGGCGCGATGGAAACCCGCCTCTGCGCAGCGGATGGCACGGTGCTGGCCTCGGTCGTCGCCGAGATCTCGGGCGGCAGCGTTACCTTCGCCTTCGACAATCTGACCGGCATCTCGCTGTGGGAACTCGACGATCCCGTGCTTTATACGATCGATGCCGAGCTGAAAACCAACCATGGATCAGATCGGTACGCGGTAAATTTCGGCTTCCGCACCGCCGAGTTCACCGCCGAAGGTTTTCTGCTGAACGGGCGCAAGCTGAAGCTGCGCGGTCTCAACCGTCACCAGGCCTTCCCCTATGCCGGCTATGCCATGGGCCGCTCCGCGCAGGAGCGTGACGCCGAGATCATGAAGCACACGTTGAAGTGCAACGTGGTGCGCACATCGCATTATCCGCAATCGACCTGGTTCCTCGATCATTGCGACCGCATCGGCCTACTGGTCTTCGAGGAAATCCCCGGTTGGCAACATATTGGCGGCGAAGAGTGGAAACAGGAATCGATCCGCAACGTCCGCCGCATGATCGAACGCGACTGGAACCATCCCTCGATCATCATCTGGGGTGTTCGCATCAACGAATCGCAGGATTCCCATGATTTTTACGTCGAGACCAACAGGCTTGCCCGCGAACTCGATCCGACGCGCCAGACCGGTGGCGTGCGCTACATCACCGAGAGCGAGTTGCTTGAAGACGTCTATACGATGAACGACTTCATTCTCGGCAACGAGGAGCTGCCGGGCGCCAACCGCCCGCGCACACCTCTCAGATCGCAGCAGGAGAATACCGGCCTCTCTAAGAACGTGCCCTATCTGATCACCGAATTCGGCGGCCACATGTACCCGACGAAGATCTACGATCAGGAGCAACGGCAGGCCGAGCATGTGCGCCGGCATCTGGAAGTGCTGAACGCCGCCTATGGCGACCCGTCGATATCAGGCGCCATCGGCTGGTGCATGTTCGACTACAATACCCATAGCGATTTCGGCTCCGGCGACCGCATCTGCTATCACGGCGTCATGGACATGTTCCGCGAGCCGAAATTCGCGGCCTACGCCTATATCAGCCAGTGCGAGCCTTCCGACGAGGTCGTTATGAAGCCCGTGACCCAATGGGCACGCGGCGAGCGCAATATCGGCGGCGTGCTGCCGCTGATCGTGCTCACGAATTGCGATGAAATCGAGTTGCGCTACGGCTCGCTCGTCAAGCGTATCAGCCCGGACCGGGAGAATTTCCCGCATCTGCCGCATCCGCCCGTCGTCTTCGACCATCGCCATTTCACGAAGGACGAATTGGGCGTCTGGGGCATGGAATGGGAGGACGCGCATTTCACCGGGTTTATTGGTGGCAAGGCGGTGGCAACGCTGCACATGGTCGCCAATCCCCTTCCGACGATGATCGAGGTGAAGGCCGACAGCCTGACGCTTCGCGCCGGTGATCGCGACACGACGCGTGTCATCGTCCGTGCGCTTGACCAAGCAGGCTCCCGTCTGCCCTTCCTGAACGAAGTCGCGACGGTCAAGGTCACCGGCCCTGCTAAGGTTATCGGCCCGAAGACGATAGCCTTCCAGGGAGGCACCACGGGCTTCTGGCTGCAAGCGACCGGCGAAGCCGGGGCAATCATCATCGAAGTCTCGTCCTCGCGCTTTGCGACGCAAACGGTAGGGCTGGCCGTGGAATGACGGCCTAAAAGCAGGCTCAGGCGATGACGGGATAGCCCAACGTGATCGCCTGCCGCTCCAGCTCGGCCAGCGCCTCATAATCGGCATCGCCAAGCACCTCAAAGCGCAACAACGACAACGTATCGCGGACATCCGCAAGCGTGGGCTCGCTTGCGATGCCGGAGAGAATTTGGCGCAGCAGCGTCAGTTCTTCCGCCGAAGTTTCCATGCCGGTGATGAACGGCAAGCCCGGCCCGCTGACCGTTTCCGCCAGAATGCGGATATCAGCGACACGGTCCGGATCGAAGCGTTTGGCGTTTCCGAAGGTGATGCAGTCAATCGCTGCGACATCAGCTCTGCCGTCGGTCACGGCATCGATGCTGCGCAGATGCCCGCCGGTTTCGATGACGCGACCGAAGAAGCTGCCGCCTTTAGCGAGCGGCGCGATGGCCGCACGGAAGAGATTGGAGCCGGAATTGCTGCCGGGATCGTTGATGGCGGCGGTCAGTCCGCGAAGATCGGCAAGCGCCTCTATTGCCGAGTCCTTGCGAACAATGATGAAGCTGCGCATCGACGGGCCATCGCAACCCGGCAGGTCATAGACCGGCGTCGCCACAAGCTGGACCCTGCCTCGCAGGTATTTGACATAGGGAAAGCCGCAAGTCTGCGCCAGCAGCATCCCAGGCTGCACCCAGGCCTCGTCATGCGTGATGCCCTTCTCCAATGTCTCGGGGACATCCGCCACGCCCGCTTTTCGCAGCCGGTCGCCGATATAGGCCCAGAGAGCGTCCGTCGCGGCAACAAGCGGCGGCTGACCGGTATACATGGCAATGTTGCTGAGGCGCATAACGGGGATATCTCAAGAGATCGGCAGGACTTGCTGATCCCATACACCGCTCCGAATGCTGGCGCATCCCGGAAAGTGCATTTACTTCGTCGAGGCGTCCGCCTTCAATAGTCGGGCACGTCAAGCGTGCCTTCGCCCTGGGGAAAAATGCCTTTCCTCATCGGCATCATCGACATCGGGTCTGGCATCCTCGAGCGCCTGCAGAACTTTCGCGCGCAGCCATGCATCGTGGACAGCGCTGTTGCTGACGAGTTCGAGTGGCAGAGCGCCCTCATTCGCCGTACGGGTCAGCAGGATGCGGATGGCATCCGAGACCGTTAATCCCATGGTCTCGAGAACGGCCGCTGCGCGTTCTTTGATTTCAGCGTCGATTTGAGTCTGGACCATTACATCCGATGCCATTTCAGCCTCCCTCGGCTGAGGAACAATGTCATGCATTCGAATGACATCTTCCAGTGGCCGAATATAAATCAAAAAGTCGGCGCGTGCACCGTCACCGGGTCGGTCGTGGCGACGCGTTGCGGCGTTTCCGCTGCCGGCGCGGGGAACTGTCCCTCGAACAGGCGTTGGATGGCAGCGGTGCTCCGGTCGTTGCGTGGCAGAACCGGTTTACGTGCCAGCAATTCCTCATCGATTATCGCCTGCATGCCTGTCGTGAAATTGCGAAGGCTGAATTGAGCCGCATGCGCGCGCAGGACGTCCGGACGGAAAGCATCCTCATGGTCTTCGAAATCATGCACCGCGTCCATAAGCGCTTCCACGGATTGTTCCCCGAACAATATACCGCTGAGGCCTGGAACGACCGTTTCCAGCGCGCCGCCGCTGCCAAAGGCGATGACGGGACGGCCGCTGGCCATGGCCTCGACCGGAACGATGCCGAAATCCTCTTCGCCCGGGAAAATCAGTGCGCGGCAGCGAGCCAACTTCTCCTTCAGCACCGAGAACGGCGCACGGCCGAGGAAGGTGATGGTCGGTCCGGCCAAACGTTTGAGTTTCTCCATTTCCTTGCCCTCGCCGATGATGACCAGATTGCGGTTCATCTTGGTAAAAGCCCGGACAGCGAGGTCGATCCGCTTGTAGGGAATGAGCTGGCCGGCGCAGAGATAGAAGTCCTCCGTTGCCGCCGCCGGGATGAAATCGTCCACCGAGACCGGCGGATAGAGCACGGTTGCCGGGCGACGGTAATATTTGCCGATGCGGGCGCTGACATGGTGGGAGTTGGCGATGAAGCGATCGACGCGCAGGCTGGTGTTGACGTCCCAGGTCCGCAACAGCGGCGCCAGCACCGGCAACATCAGCCGCGAGGCAAGGCCGGCATTGGAGCGATAGAAATGATAGTGGTCCCAGAGGTAGCGCATCGGCGAGTGGCAGTAGCAGACGTGCGTTGCTTGCGGCGGCGGGATAATGCCCTTTGCCGGGCCTGATTCGCTGGAGATGATCAGGTCGTAACCGCTGAGATCGAAGCTCTCCAGTGCGAAGGGCATCAGTGGCAGCAGTGACTGATAGCCTTTGATGGCGCCGGGGATGCGCTGCAGGAACGATGTCGTGACCTTGTGTTTCCTGATCTTTTCGGAGACGCGGCTCTCATCATAGACGAGCGTGAAGATATCGGCGTCCGGATACATGTCGCAGAGCGCTTCGACCACTTTCTCGCCGCCCCGCATCGACACCAGCCAATAATGAACGATGGCTACCCGCATCCTTCTTCCTCCGCCGTTGATCGAGACATCATTGGCGGGCGGCGGGCAATGCGACAGAACCCACATCGGTCCTCCATCGCATCCAAATGGTGGAAGGTCATGACCAAAAGGTCTAGGCGGCCAAAAACAGTTTAAACTCAATGTTATATTCGCTGTTACCCGAACGCTGAGCCCCACCCATTCCTTCCTCAGAAGGGATTAGCCGTAACCCTACGGCAGGGGATTTACTCGAAAAGCGTTCAAGGGATGATCTCAGTCCATAGCGCTGCGGCAGGGTTGGCGGTGGCGCGACCGACACGAAACGAGATCGCGCCTCATGTTGACAATTTCTGCTCTTCACGCACAAGCCCGCCGGAAGACGCCGGGCACCATCCTCGGTCTGTTCCTTGCCCTGGCACTTTCGGGAACCGCCTTTATCGACAAAGCGAGTGCCGCATCGGACGATGTCTATCACATCAAGCCTCAGACGCGGATGAAGGTAGCGATCGTCGAATGGGTCGCCGCGACCGGCGAATATAAGGAATGGACGGCGCTGAACGGCGAATATGTCGTTTCGCAATCCGGAACGATCTCCATCCCGATGATCGGCGAGATGACGGTCCTCGATAAGACCACTGTAGGTGTCTCCGCAGAAATCGGCGATCGGCTGAAGCAGATCACCGGGCTTGCCACCGCTCCGACGGCGTCCGTCGAAGTGGTGAAATATCCGATGATCTACGTCACCGGTTCAGTCGAGAAGCCAAGCGAGCTGGAATTCCGGCCGGGGCTTACGGTCAAGCAGGCCGTTGCCATGGCCGGCGGCCGCGAGCGCCGCACCAGTCCGACCGGCGAATACAACAATGCGCAGCAGATCAGCTATGCCGGCGAGATTAACCGGATGGAGCTGCAATTGAAGCAGCTCGGCGCTCGGCGCGCCCGGTTGATGGCTGAGCTGAATGACCAGACGACCATCGATTTTCCGATGGAAATCAAGGCGGCGCCTGAAGGCTCGGCCATCAAGCAGATCATGACCAGCGAAATCGATGTCTTCAATGCCAGGGCCGAGGCGATGCGCCAACAGCTTCAAGCTGCCGCCGAGCTCGAAACCTTGCTGCGCAACGAGATCGACATTCTCGACGAGAAAATGACATCCCAGGACGAGCAGGTGAAGATCGCCCAGGACGAATTGCAGGACATTTCCAAGCTGGTCGACACCAAGATCCTCACCACCTCGCGCAAGACCTCCCTGGAACGCGTCGTCGCTGACATGCAGAGCGGCAAGCTCGATCTCGTCGTCGCCTCGATGCAGGCCAAGCAAAAGCTCAGCGAGACCCAACGCGATGCGCTGAACCTCAAAGGGCAGCGCAAGACCGAGGTCGGACAGCAATTGCAGGCGACCGAAACCGAAATCGAAGACACCAAGCTGAAGCGCAACACGACGCTGCAACTGCTGCAGATCGCCGGCGCTTCGCTGTCTCGCTCCCAGAGCATGAAGGCGATCGATCTCCAGCCGCTCGAATATTGGATCACGCGCGGCGGCGATGCAGGCACCACAACCGAGGTGCAAGAAACGACGGAGGTGCAGCCGGGCGATGTGCTGGATGTTCGCTACAACGTTTCCGGCAGCCTGGACGGCACGGTGCTGTCCTCGATCGATCCCACGCAATCCCAATAACCACCATCAAAAGCAAGGTCGGGCGGAAGTATCATGGCAGTTCACGAGATTGGTAAAAGCGTACCCGGAGCTCAATCCGAGGCCAAGCGATCAAACGGAAGCGAATATATTTCCTTTCGCGATATTTGGCGGTTCATGCAGCGTCATGTGCTGATCTTCATCACCTTTACCGCGATGGGGCTCGGCATCGGCTCATACTACGTGATGACCACCCAGCCGATCTATCAGGCTACAACCCGCCTGGTGATGGATCCGGAACAAGGCCGCATTGCGTCCCAGGACGCCTTCAGCGGCACGGTCATCATCGAGGCTGCGGAAATCGCCAGCCAGGTTGAGATCGTCAAATCGGAGGCCATCGCCCGCGCGGTGATCGAGAAGCTCAATCTCAGTGAAGACCCCGAGATCGTCGGGGGCATGTCGTGGCAGGGAGCCCTGCGTGACAAACTGCATAGCATCAGCGCCTATTTCACCCACAGCCACGACGAAGAAGTAAAGCCTGTCCCGACCCAAGACGATCTGATGCGCCGCACTATGGCCTCGTTTCTCTCCAGGGTCTCGGTCAACCGTGTCGGCCAATCCTACATTCTGGAAATCGGCTATAGTTCCACCGATCCGCGTAAGGCGGCACTGGCGGCGAACGCGATCGCCGCCGCCTATATCCGCACGGGGCTGACCGAGCGCGCCTCCGCCGCACAAAGCGGCGCTAAATGGTTGGAGACGCGGCTGATCGAGGTCGGGCGGCAGGCCCGCGAGGCCGCTATGAGCGTCGAAGAGTTCCGTGCCAAGAACGGCATCATGGAAATCAGCGCCTCCTCCTCGCTCGACCAGCAGCAATTGTCTGAAATCAGCAGCCAGGCGCTGGCAGCCCGGGCACAGACGGCCGCAGAATCCGCCAAGCTTGCGACGCTCACCCGGCTTATGGCCGGCGAGAAGGTCGAGGGCGATGTCGACGAGACGATCAACAACCCGCGCATACAGAAACTGCAGGAAGATCTGAGCACCGCAACGACCAAGCTCAACAACCTTACCAGTCGGTACGATGCCGGCAACCCGGCAATCGCGGCTGCGCAGGACGAGATCAATCGGCTGAAAAGCGAGATGCAGAAGGAGTTTTCCCGCATCCAGGCGGTCTATCGCTCCAATCTGGAAGTAGCCCAAACCCGGGAGAAGCTGCTCAACGACGAGCTGGCCGCGCTGACGGAAACCGGTACCGACAAGAACCTGGCGCGTGTCGAACTTTCCGAAATGGAGAGCCGCGCAACGACCTATCGCCGCATGTATGAAAGCATCCTGCAGCAATTGATCGGCGCGCTGCAGAAGGAATCCTTCCCGCTCGGCAATGCCCGCATCGTCACGGCTGCCGCCGTGCCGCTGACGAAGAACTGGCCGAAATCCTCGATCGTCATTCCTTTCTCCGCCATGCTCGGCCTTGCCTTGGGACTTGGGATGGCGCTGCTGCGTGACGGCATGGACCGGCGCGTCAGCTCCAGCGAAAAGCTGCGGCGCGAACTCGGCATCACCTCGCTCGGCCATGTGCCTGTCTATGCCGGCCCGTCCTTCGTGCCCGGTCATATCGTAGGCGGTGGCTCGACGTGGCGACGAACCATGTCACCGCTGAGATCCGTGCTCGACACGCCCTACTCGCAATTTTCCGAAGCCTTGCGTGGGGTAAAACATTCGGTCGACTCCGCCTTCCAGCCGAATGCGCCGATGGTGATTGGCATCACTTCGGTCGGCACAGGCGAAGGCAAGACGACGATCGCGACCAATCTCGCTCAGCTCTATCAGAACGAGGGCACATCCGTGGTGCTGGTAGACGCCGATTTCCTCAATGCCCGCCTCAGCGGCGTGGCAATGGAATCGGGCGCGGATTTCGGCATGGATCTGCTGCGCATGAACGAAGTGCCGCGGCGTTATTCAGTCGCACATGAAAACGGCTTGTCCATCGCAACGATCGATCATGATCCGGAAATCGACAGGCTGTCGTCGCAGTCCTATGGCAACGGCATTCCCGTCGTCACGGTCGACGAGACGGAGAAATCCGTTGCCGCATTCCAGCGCTATGGCCATCTGCCGGCGCTCAAGGCGGAAATCGATCTGCTGCGCCGGCGCTACAAGGTGGTCATCGTCGACATGTCGGCCTTCGAAGACTCCGCCGATACACGCGTCATCTGCTCCTATCTCGAAGGCATCGTCGTCGTTGTCGGCCATACCAACAAGATGACGGTGGAGCGGCTGTCCGACGCGCTTGCAAGCTTTGGTACGACGCCGATCAATATCCTCGGCATCATCGCCAACCGCAGCAGCGAAAAGCGCCGGCATGCCGAGCGCCATCACTGGTGGCGCAAGCCGCAGCCGCGCGAAACCCGCTTTTCCGCCAAGCGGCTCGAAGGCCGTCCGGCTGGCCGCCCGCTCAAGCTGGTCGTCGGCATCGCCAGTGCCGGCCGGCGGGACATCCTGTCCTCGATCCTTCCGCATATGGCGCGCCAGACGCGCAAGCCGGACGAAGTGGTCGTCTGCCTCGCCTCGCCGGAGGACATCGATCCGAGCTGCCTGCGCGATCTCGATTTTCCGGTGCGCGTGCTGATTTCCGAACGGGGACTCTGCCGCCAGCGCAACCGGATCCTCGACAACATTCCCGATTCGGACGTCGTCCTCTTCGTCGATGATGATTTCCTGATGACGCCGAACTACCTCGAGGAGACGGAACGGCTGTTCCAATTCCATCCGGACATCGTCATGTGCACCGGCACGGTGCTTGCAGACGGGATCACCGGCCCCGGCATCTCCGTTCGCGACGGGCTGCGAATGGTGGAATCGAAGAGCCGGCGGCGGTCGGATCCGACGGCCCAGTTCCAGCCGGTCTACAACGCCTATGGTTGCAACATGGCGGTCCGCACCACGATCATCAAAGCCGGCAATCTGCGCTTCGACGAGAACCTGCCCTTCTATGGCTGGCTCGAGGATGTCGATTTCAGCCGGATCGTCGCCCGCTACGGCCAGGTGGTCAGCGCCAAGCAGTTGGAAGGCGTACATCTCGGCACGAAGGTCGGCCGCTCGGCCGGCGTCCGGCTCGGTTATTCGCAAATCGCCAATCCCGTCTATCTCATGCGCAAGCGAACCATGAGCGTCCGTCACGCGTCCATCCAGATCGGCCGCAACCTAGCCGCCAACCTCGTCAAAGCCTGGCGGCCCGAGCCGTGGGTCGACCGCAAGGGACGGCTGAAGGGCAATGCGATGGCCTGTCTCGATCTGCTGAAGGGCAGGCTTGCGCCGCAAAACGTCGAAGCGCTGGAGTAATCTCGTGAGCCCACCCCGTCCCGATCGGGTCGTCATCATCAACGATCGCTCCGTCAAAGTTGGCGGAGCATCGAATCTGGCGATCCTTTCTGCCGATCTATTGCAACACGCTGGAATTCCAGTCACCTATTTCGCCGGCGACACCGCCGGCGACAATCCGCCGGCGTTGGACACCATCAATCTCGATGGCCTGCCACTGACCCAGCAAGGCCGGATGAACGCCCTCGCCAGCGGACTATACAGCAAGAGCGCCTATACTGCGCTGCAGGATCTCATCACCCGAAAGGACACGCCAGCTACGATCTACCATGTACATGGCTGGTCGAAGATCCTTTCGCCGTCGATCTTTCGGGCGCTGTGGCCGGTGCGCGAGCGGGTCGTGCTGCACGCCCATGACTATTTCTTATCCTGCCCGAACGGCGGCTTTGCGAACTATCGAAAAAACGATGTGTGCCGCCTCACGCCGATGTCGATGCAATGCCTGACGACGCAGTGCGACAAGCGCGGTTATCACGAGAAGGTCTGGCGATCGGCGCGGCATGTGCTGCGGGAGCACTTTTATCCCACTCATCAAACGCCGGCCAATATCGTCATCGTGCACCAGCGCATGCGCGACTATTTCGACCGTAGCGGTATCGAAACAGACAATATCGAGATCATCCGCAATCCGGTCGAACCCTTTCTGAAGCAGCCGATGCAGCCATGGAAGAAACGCGATTTCTTCTTCGTCGGTCGGCTCGAACCGGAAAAGGGATTCGAAGATGCCGCCATGGCGGCGCGGCTTGCCGGCATAAGTCTCCACATCATCGGCGACGGCGCGGGCCGCGCGCTGCTGGAACGCGACTATCCGGAGGTGGTCATTCACGGCTGGAAATCCAAGGAGGAGATGCGCGACATCATCGGCAATGCCCGAGCGCTCGTCGTTTCCTCGCGCGTTCCGGAGCCTTTCGGGCTCGCCGCGCTGGAAGCGGTGACCAGCGGTATTCCGGTCATCCTTCCAGACGCGGCGCTTCTCGGCGACGAAATTGCCGAGCTCGGCTGCGGGCTGACCTTTCAGAGCGGCAAGGTAGAAACGCTTGCCGGCGCAATGCGCCGCCTTGCAGGCGATAACATGCTGATCCGCCTGATGAGCGTCAACTGCATGCGCCGGTCCAGTGGTCTTGCCCATACACCGGCCTCCTGGCGGGACGCACTGATCACCCTCTACGACCGCATTCTCGAGCGCACGGCCGCCTCCGCTGCCCTCGCCGAGGACTATCCGGAAGCTGCTGGACAATCACCAATCGGTTAGTTGAGTAGACGAATTACCTGCCGACCTAGCCGTGCTTTCCCGGCTTTACGTCAATGGGACTAGGGCAATACCCGCAGGGTCAATTGTCAAGCTTGAGGGCAACTGGCAGCTTTGTGAAACGGTTCGGCAATGTCGAGAGGTTCAAGAGATGCTGTCGGCTTTTGATGGCTATGCTCATGATGAGCAACCGCTTCGTGATTTGAAACAGACAGCAAGGCGCAGCCGCGCCAAGCGTAGCGTCGATATACTGCTTTCGGCCGTAGGCCTGCTGTTTCTCGCCCCGGCGCTTCTTGTAATCGCCATCGCGCTGCTATTGGTCGATGGCCGCCCCATCATCTACCGCCATACGCGCGTCGGCCGAGAGGGCCGCCCGTTCCAATGCCTGAAGTTCCGTTCCATGCGCAAGGATGCAGACAAGCGCCTGGCTGAGTTGCTGGAGCGGGAGCCGGAACGGAAGAGGGAATGGCTGGCCACGCAGAAGCTGATGAACGATCCGCGCGTTCACTGGCTCGGCAAATATCTGCGCATGAGCAGCGCCGATGAACTGCCGCAGCTTCTCAACGTGCTGCGTGGCGAGATGAGCTTGGTCGGGCCACGCCCGGTGGTGGCCGCAGAACTCGATCGCTACGGATCGCAATTGTACTGCTACTTGGCACTACAGCCCGGCATCACCGGCCTATGGCAGGTCAACCGCTGCGCCGACACCTCCTATGAGGAGCGGGTACAGTTCGATGTCGACTACTACCATGCATGCTCATTCTGGACGGACGTCGCCATTCTCTGGAAGACCGTCGGCGTCGTGCTGCTTGCCCGCAATGAAAAGGAACGACTCACCAAATGAAGAAGATGGCGACCGCAGCCCAGACCGCGAGACAAAACAGTATCAGCAGCCAACGGAGCACGAATTTCCGGCGCGGAAAGCGCCGGCGCCCGGCTGCCGTGCGATCGGGATCGACGTCCTTCATAACCTGTTCTGCATGTTGTCTCATGACAGTTTACGAAAAACCCTCTGTTGGGCGAACACCAACCAAAAACATCTTCTCAGGCCCAGGTCGCAACTTACGTGACGTTAGGCCGTTCAACGCCAGTTTGCTTAGTTTTTGGAGCGTTCCCCTTGGCGCAAGATTGTGTTCCGAATGGGAACGTTACATGATTTATCTTAAGAAAATCTGGTTTTTCTTAAAGAAACCCACACAATATTATGGGGCCGCGATGAGTCAGCGGTGGAAAAACGGAGGGTTTTTGCCTTTCTTTTCTCCGACGCAGGCGGTGCGCTGATGGACGGGATGCCCCTTCCCCCTCCATCTTCCGGCCGATTCGGTTTGCCGCGATGGCTTCGCCTGCGCTTGCCGTCCGTCATCGGCGACGGTGCTTCGACCTTGGTTTCGAAGATCGTCTCCCAGGTCGTGCAGCTCGTCGTTTTCCTCGTCGCAGCGCGTGTTCTGGAGTCTGCCGAATTCGGCCTCTACGCCTATAGTTCCGCCATCGTGATCCTGCTCGTCGTTGTTGCCGAGGGCGGCTGGGGCGAGTTCATCATGAAAACGGAGTGCACGCGGGATGAGCTCGACCAGGTCGGCACGATCTCGGTCATCTCCGGAATCCTGATAACGATCGTCGGCCTCTCGATAGCCGCGGTGGTCTGGTTTGTCTTCCATCAGCCCTGGGAAGGCATGCTGCTCTGCCTCTTCAGCTGCTGGTTCCTGCCCTCGTCGCTTTCAGTCGTCTATGACGGACTGCTAGTCGCAAGGGGGCAGTTGCGCAAACAGGCGGCAATCCGTATCGCATCCGAGCTTATCGGGCTGGGCGTGACTATGCTCGGCCTATGGATTGGTTGGAACGTCTTCTCGCTCGTGGCGGGAAGGCTTGCGACACTGCTCGTCGGCGTATTCGCCTCTGCCATCGTCGCACGTTGGTATCCCAAACCACGCCTCACCTTTCCGTTCGCGCGCGAAATCCTCGAGTTCTCGCGTCATATTCTGGCAAACCGGCTGATCATCTTCCTGCGCTCCTATTCGGGCACACTGGCGATCGGCAGCTTTCTCGGTCTCGCGGAAGCCGGTTATTATCGCGTTGCAGAACGGATCATCGCCGCCTTCTCCGAACTCATCGGCGAGCCGGCGCGCATGCTCGCCTGGACGTTGTTCCGCCGGGCGACCGTCAAGATCGATGCCAACGGCAAAACATCCCGCGATGTCGGTCCCGCCGCGACCACCTTCATGACCCTTCTGATGGCGATCTCGGCGCCGATCTATCTCGGGCTGTCGCTGATTTCATCCAGCTTGATCGACGTGGTGCTCGGCGACAAATGGGCGCCGGCAGCGATCCTCGTGACGATCCTCTCGGTCAAGCAGGTGCTGCTGACGCCCGGCTATGTCACCGAGCCGCTGCTTTCTCTGTCCGGCAATATCAGGCATATGCCTGCCGCGCTGTTGCTCAACGGCGCTATCTCGGTCGGCCTGATCGTTCTCTTCGCGCCCTTCGGCGTCGAGGCGGCGGCTTTGAGCCAATGCCTGGCATCGCTGATTTCCTTTGTGGTATCGATGCATCTGCAGCGCAACTATGGCGGCCTCGCATGGAGGCGGGTGATCAGCGACTGTGCCTACGTTGCCGTTGCCATCGCAGCCATGGCGGCAACGGTCTATTCGCTCGGTTATCTCGCCGAAGCGTCTGCGCTGCGGCACCTGGCAACATTGGCGATCCAAGTGGTGTCCGGCGGAGCGACCTACGTTCTCACCCTTGCGATCCTTCAGAAATTGATAGGGATCCCGATCCCGATCTTTGCGGTCGGCCGACGATAGGCCTGACAATTTTCAAAACGAGAAAGGCCGTTCGAGGCCAGTTGAGGACATGACAATGGCGACGGCATCTTTGTCAGAGAACAAGCGCTCGATCCTTGGCGAAACGGTCCGCAGTCTTGGCCGGTCTTTGTCGCCGCTGCGTGCGGCCGGCGGGCGCCTGCGGTATCTATCGCCATTTCCGCGGCGATTTACCGGAGCTTACAGTTCCTACGAAGCTGCCTTTGCCGCCGCCAAGACCATGCCGATGGCCGGTTACGACCACGAGGAAATCACCAATGTCGGCTTTTCCAAAATGTGCCAGGTCTTGCCATGGGACTATCCGGTTATGTTCTGGATGCGCAACCTGATGCAGGAGGTTGACGGTGTAATCGACGCCGGCGGCCATATGGGAACGAAATACAGGGCTTTCCGGCCGTTACTGCAGTTCGACGACTCCTTCCGTTGGGTCGTCTATGATCTTCCCTCCTTCACCCGCGCTGGACGGCGTTTGGCGGAGCGCGATGGTCTGACCGGCCTCACCTTCGTCGACCGAATCGAGGAAGCCGCCGGCATACCGCTTTTCCTGGGCTCAGGCTTGATGCAATATCTGGATGTGCCGCTCTCCAGCCTGCTGCAGCGCCTGCCGGCGTTGCCCCGGCATGTGATCCTCAACAAGGTCGCCCTCCACAAGAGAGGCACGGTCGTGACGCTGGAACGAATAAGCGGCGCCTATGTGCCTTATCAGATGCGCGACGAAGCCACCTTCCTCAGCGATTTGACAGAGCTCGGTTACACGCAGGTCGACCGTTGGGCGATCCCATCTCTGTCTCACCTCATCGACACCCATCCGGAATTGGGACGAAGCGAAAGCGCCGGCTTCTATTTCCGCCTCGGCTAGAGATATTCCCGGAACGCAGTCGAAGGGGCGGCGAGAGCCGCCCCTTCGTACATGGGTCAAATCAAATAGTATTGACTAATTGATTAGTCATTGCTATTTGATTTCCCATGATCGAAACCGACACCATAACTGCCGTCATGCGCGCCCTTGCCGATCCCACGAGGCGGGCCGTGTTCGAGCGCATCGTCAATTCCGACGAGATCACCGTGGTCGAATTGACCCGCGGCAGCAGTGTCACGCAGGGCGCCATCTCCCAACATCTCAAGTCCTTGAAACAGGCTGGCCTTGTCTGCGAGCGCCCCGAGGGTCGCAACGTCTATTATCGTGCCCAGCCAGATGGCCTGGAGCCGCTGGTCGACTGGATGAGCCACTATGGCGTCTTCTGGCGCGAACGCTTTGCCGATCTGAGAAACCTGCTGAAGGAAATCGACCCATGAACCAAGCCGTGAGTAAAGACACGCAGGCCATTGTGGCCGAAGAAGTTTTCCCGCATGCGCCGGCGATAATCTGGAAGGCCTTGACCAGCGGCGAACTGATCAGCCGCTGGCTGATGGCGCCGAAGGGTTTCGAGCCTGTGGCCGGCTGCCACTTCACCTTTCAAACCACGCCCGCAGGCGAATGGGACGGCACCATTCACTGCGAAGTGCTGGAGGTCGTGCCGAATGAGCGGCTGTCCTATGCCTGGAGGGGCGGCCATGCGGCCAATGATGGCTACGGCTCAAAACTGGACACGGTGGTCACCTTCACCCTCTCCAAGGCCGAGGCGGGCACGCGCCTGCGCCTCGTCCATTCCGGCTTCGTGCTTCCGAAGAACGATACCGCCTACCGCAACATGAGCGAAGGCTGGAAAAAGGTGGTCAAGAGGCTCGACATGGTGGTCGCCGAAGAGGCGTCTTCGCAAACATCGCATTGAAGCAATAGGAGAACGACATGAACAAGCACTATGTCGGCGGCTGCGCCTGCGGCGCGATCCGCTACGAAATCGCCGGCGAACCAGCCGTCATGGTTGACTGCCAGTGCCGGCAATGTCAGCGCGACAGCGGCACCGGCCATCAATCGCATCTGACTTTTGTTGCGGCTGAGGTGAAGGTCGAGGGAGAAGCGTCGCACTGGCAGACCGTTGGTGACGGCGGAACCGTGAAGCGGCGCGGCTTCTGCCCGACATGCGGCTCGTCCGTCTATATGACGTTTCCCGACATGCCGGATGTGTTCATCGTCACGCCGGCAAGCCTCGATGAGCCAAGCCGCTATGAGCCGCAATTGGTATCCTGGACCGCGGCCGGATATGCCTGGGATCACCTCGATCCTGCACTGCCGAAATTCGACAAGATGCCACCGAGGTGAGACAGCTTGAACCTGAAGGTCAATAGAGACATCAGACTGTCTTCACCATGACCGACGATAATCCTTCAGCAATGACATAGGGCCTCTCGATTGCATGCCGCGCCTTGAGATGATCGGCGAGACGGATTGCCAGCGTCAGCAGCATCAATGTCGGATTAGCGTGGCCGCCCGTCGGAAAGACCGAGCTGCCTGCGACGAACAATCCGTCGATACCATGGACCATCGCGTTCGGATCGACGACGCTAGTGGCGCGATCGGTTCCCATGCGCGTCGTGCAGGATGGATGCGCCATATCCATGAAAGCCGCGCTGCCGTCGTCATCCATGGCGATCCAGTCGGCAAGCTGCGGCCGCGGCAAGCCGATGCGGCCGAATTCCTTTGAAATCACTTGCGCCAGTCGCTTTATGCTCTTGATTTCACATGATCCTATCTGCCAATCCACTCGAGGCAGAGGCCTGCCGAAGCGATCACGTGTGTGCGAAAGCGTGACCCGGCTTTCGGGGTCAAGCTTTTGCTCCGCCATGACGTCGAAACGCAGCTCGGTCGACCGGTGCGGCAAGCCGCGTTTGCGGATCAGCCTGTTGTAGAGGCCGGATGCGATCATTCCGGGCGATCGTCCGATGGCCGAAAGATCATGCGCCAATGTCCGGTGTGAGCCGTGCGCCACGCGCTTCAGCGCAACCCACGGGTCGTCGTCAGCGTGGATCTGGACCGGATAGGCCGCGCAATTGGTAAGACCTTCCCGCACCTGCATGTCCGGACTGAGAGACAGTCCCTGCAGATAAAAATGCGTTCGCCCTTTATGCGACAGACCATAGAAATTGAAATGCCGGGCGATCCGATCGATATCGCGCCCGATGACGCGGGCAAGCGACGTGCGGGGATGATCGGCAAGATAGCGGCCGACGACATCCCGGCTGTTGCCAATGCCGGACCTCATCAACGTGTTTGAGGCCAGCAGCAATCGGGCATTCTCAATGCCGCCGCCGCAAAGTACGATCGTCCTGGCGTCGACGATGGCCTTGTTTCCTTCAAGGCTCGTCACATTCAAGGACGTGGCCCGGCGGCCATTGTGGTCGAGAACGACCTCCGTCACCGTCGCATGTGTCAGAAAATCGATATTCGTCGCATTGATCTTGCGCGCGCATCTGTTGAAGCGCATCGGTTCGCCGCGCCGATTCCGCTCATGGCTGAATTGCCAGAAGAACGGACGGAGAAGATCGCTGTTCATGCCAAGATCGGTCGGGCGGGAATGCAGCCGTTCATAAAGGCGCTCGTCGTAAAGATTGGGTCCGAGATTGAGGAGGTCGCCGGCACGATCCAGTGCTATCTGCAGCTCATCGCGCCCGATCGGCCAGCCGGACAGCGACAGCCACGGCCGCCTTGCGAAATCGATCTCGTCGAAGGCCGCGCATTTGCCGACCCACGTATGAGTGCTGCCGCCGAGAAGCCGGTTGCGCAGCTCGAAGGCCGGTATCTCGTTCAACCACTCCAAGCCGCCGCTGTAACCGCGCCCAACCGGCTCGATGCCGGCGCGCGCAACAGGCTCGCCGATATTTTCGACCGCGTTCAGTGTCTGCAATTCGGGCTCGTAATCGAGGCCGCCGCTATCGATGACGAGGATGCGAACTGGCGTATTTGCAAATTCCTGTGCGATTGTGATGCCCGCGGGACCACCGCCGACGATGGCGATATCGGCATGTAGCAGCGTATTGTCCGGGGCTGATCTGAGGTCGCGGATCGCCATGATAACATTCTCCCACAATTCCTTGTTTTTCTATCGGAATCGCGGCTTCGCGGATAATCGTCCAATCAGGCATAGATGCGTATGTGAGCTACCGATTTTGGATAGGTCGATTGGCTCTGCACCAAGCCTTTCTGGCCGGAAAGCCATGCTGAAAACAGAGCGAACGGGCGCTAGGCTCAAAGACGAGAGCCGCTGATTTCATCGGGAGCGAAGATATGGCTAAAGTCGGATTGCGGGAATGGATGGCGCTTGCGCCGGTATTTGCGTCGGGAAAATTGGCGCGCTATGGCGACGACACAGGCGGTCCCCTGTTGCGGTTCGAGGCCGATTTCTGCGCCAAGTTCGGCGTACAGCATGCGCTGACGATGAGCAGCGGCACCGGGGCGCTGATTTCGGCGCTGGTCGCGGCCGGCATCGGCCCCGGCGACGAAGTGCTGGTGCCCGCCTATACCTGGATCGCCACCGCCGCGGCGCCTTTGGCCGCCGGCGCTGTGCCGGTCCTGGTCGACATAGACCAGACATTGACGATGGATCCTGCCGATATCGTCCGGAAAATCACCCCGCAGACGAAGGCGATCATTCCCGTGCACATGTCGAACATGGTCTGCGACATGGACAGCATCATGCGCATCGCCCGCGAGCATGGTCTCCTTGTCATCGAGGATGCGTGCCAGGCCGTCGGCCTGACCTACAAGAACAAGCGGACGGGCACGATCGGCGACCTCGGCGCCTATAGCTTCAACCAGTTCAAGAACATGAACATCGGCGAAGGCGGCGCAGTCGTCACCAACGATCCGCAGCTTTTTGCCCGGGCGCGCATGTATCACGACATCGGCTCGCTGTTTCGCGGCCATCTCGACAATGCCAACGAACCGCCGATGCTCGGCGTGAATTTCAAGGCGAGCCAAATCCAGGGTGCCATGCTGCGCGTCCAACTGAAGCGGCTCGATCCGATGATTGCACGGATGCGCAAGCGCTACGACATGATGACCGAGATCCTGTCGAAGAGTGACAGGATGCGCATCGGTCCGCACAATGATGTCGCCAACGCCGCCGGCTTGCATGTCATCTTCGAAACGCCCGACGACGCCAGACAGTTTGCCGAGGAAAACAGGCGTGGCGTCTATCGGCTCTATGATTCCAGCCGCCACGTCTACACCAATTGGCAGCCGGTGCTGCAGCAGCGCAGCGGCCACCCTGCAATGAACCCCTATAATTGGACGGATCGAAAGATCGAATATACGCCTGACATGTGCGCGCAGACGCTGGATATCCTGAAGCGCACTTGCCGCATCAGCCTGGGCGAGAACTATCCGGCGGCGCTGATGGCATATTTGGCACGGCGCATGGTTCGCCAAGGCCCGACCGCCAGCGGCAAGCTCTCCTATGCAACAACCTAGTTTTGAAGTCATCGGTCCAGACGTTATCGACGTCTGGACCTGGAGCCTCGATGCGACGCCGTCTCAGCTCGATGGGTTCGCAGCGCTCTTGTCCGTTGAAGAGCTCACAAGAGCTGCGCGCTTCGTGCGCGAACGCGACAGACAACGGTTCATAGTTGGAAGGGGACGGTTGCGATCCATCCTCGGGCAGTATCTCGGCCTGTCGCCGCAAAAGGTGTCCTTCACGTATAACGACTACGGCAAGCCTTCCGTCGCCCTTCCTGACGGTGCCCCCCTCTACTTCAATCTGAGCCACAGCGCCGATCTTGCGGCGCTGGCGATCTCCGATCACTACGAGCTTGGTATCGATGTCGAGGAAATCCGCTTCCTCAAGGAAGACATCGCCGGCCGTTTCTTTTCCCGTAAGGAATGCCTGACCCTGCGGGCACTGCCGCCGGAGGCCTATCTCGACGGTTTCTACCGCTGCTGGACGCGCAAGGAGGCCTTCGTCAAGGCGCATGGCGAGGGGCTCTCGCTGGCGCTCGACAGTTTCGACGTAACATTCGATTGGACAAGTGAACCGAGATTGGAGCGGTTGGAGGGCGATCCGGAAGCGCCTTTCAACTGGCGGATTCTAGAGCTTGAAACACCGGCCACGTTCGCCGGCGCTGTTGTTGCTCTCACAAAGGGTCGTCCGGTCGGCCTGCGCTATCGCAGCGATGAGGATGGAGGATGAGACGCCTAAAGCGCATCGCGATCTCTGGGATTCGCTCCGCGCGCTTTAGGTTCTTGATTTTACGCGTGTCGCTATCGCAAAACCGCGTTTGCCGCCACGAAAGAATTGCCCATCAATCTCCGACATTGAACATTTCAGCCGCGTCGGGCAGCACCGTGTCCGAATGCAAAAGCAATCGCACGGCGTCCTGCATGATGAGCGGCGGAGCCATCTGTGAGGCGAGCTCGATGATCCGCGCCTGCAGTTTCTGGACCATTTCGGGGCTCTGATCGGCAAGGTTTGTGGTCTCGGACGTATCCTTCGAAAGATCGAAGAGTTCGATTTTCGGCGGCAACGTCGCCTTCCACACAAGCTTCCAATCGTCCTGGCGCACGGCGGCCGTCATTGGTTCGATGTTATAGACGATCTCGCTGCGTGGCGATGGCTTTCCTTCGCCAAGCATCGGCCACATGTCCATCCCGTCCAGCGGCTTGTTCTTGCCGAGCTTGGCACCGGCCAGAGCCGCCAAGGTCGGGTACATGTCAACGACATGCATCATTCCGTCGGCGGTACCAGGCTTGATCTTTCCCGGCCAGTTGACCAGGCCAGCGACGCGCGTACCTCCTTCATAGGTCGTCCCCTTGCCCTCCCGGTAAGGACCGTTGTCGGCCGGAAGCTTGCCCTTGACATCGCTTTCCCCTGCAAAGAAAGCATTGACCACGCCGCCATTGTCGCTGTGAAAGACAATGAGCGTGTTCTCGCGCATGCCGCGCGTTTCGAGAGCTTCGATGACTCTGCCGATGCCATCGTCCATCACCGAGATCATCGCCGCATAGTTTCGCCGGCTCTCGTCGGCGATATGGCTGTTGCGTTCAATATACTCCTTCGGCGCCTGGAAGGGCGTATGCGGCGACGTGAAGGCCAGATACAGGAACAAAGGCTTCGACTGATCGTGCTCGTTGATCACTCGCACGGCTTCGGTAGCGAAGAGGACGTTGTCGAATCCTTCCTCCTCGATGGCTTCGTTGTTCCGGTACCAATCCGCATTGCCGTTCGCCGACTTATGCGTGAAGTGATCGATCTCGCCAAGCAGAGCACCATAGAATGAATCGAATCCGCGCTGGCGCGGCCAGAATGCCGTTTTGGCGTGACCGAGGTGCCATTTGCCGCTCGCGGCGGTGGCATAACCTGCTTCCTTCAACATTTCCGGCAAGAGATAGTCATCGAGCGCCAAGCCGTAGGTACCGCCCTGGGGAATGACGGCGGTCTGCATGCCGTAGCGGAACGGGTAGCGGCCCGTCATGAACGCCGCCCGGGTCGGCGTGCACATGGGCTGGGCGTAGTATTGCTCAAGCCGGGCGCCTTTCTCCGCCAGTTGGTCGATATTTGGCGTCCTTATGTCAGAGCCGTGAAACCCGACATCCTTCCAGCCCAAATCGTCGGCGAGGATAAAAACAATGTTCGGCTTGGTCGACTGAGCCAACGCGGCCGTTCCGGAGGCAAGCGCTGCGGCCAATCCACCCACGCCAATCCTGCCGGCGATTTGCACCGCCGCCAGCGAACCGCCAGTCGTGAGCACCGCCCGGCGCGTAAACCCTTTTGGGCCGACATGATCGGCCTTATTATCGGCGTCCTTGTCCATCAGTTCTGTCTCCCCTCGCTGGGCGGCCTTTGTCCAGCATTTCGTGCAAGAACAGTTCGTTGATGATCATCACCCGCGCGACAGGCTTTAAATGCTCAATCTCGCGTCCATGATGTAGCGCCCGCCCGCTGCATCGAAATGATGGCAGCCGAGAAGCCCGGTCTTGAAGTCCGGCGTGATGGTGCGGATGCAGCGTTCGCGATAATGATCGAGCGTGAGCTCTTCGATCTCCATGATGTTCAGCCCATAACCGTAGAGGCCGTGGGAATTTCGCTGCGACGGCCTGTAGATCTTGCCGTCGCGCTCGAAGATGCGCCCGGCATTGCGGGCCACGGTGCTGCCGATGACGACGGGATTGCGTTTATGCGGCACGACGCGCTTCAGCTCCGGACCGTCGACCTCGAAGACATAGAGCTCGTTACAGTGATCTTCATAGGCGTGATGATCCGAGAGATTGGTGAAGAGCCACCATTTGTTGCCGTGACGCGTCAGAATGCTGTCGGCAGCCGATTGGCCTTCGAGGGCGGTGGAATAAAGCTCCCATTTCAATGGGAATTCGGTGCAACGCCAGATCTCGAGCCGGTGCGACTGATGCGCCTCCGGCATCATGAAGATGTCGTCGCCGTCGCGGAACACGAACGGATAGGAGAGATGGTGCGGGCAATCGAGCGCTACGCCGAGCCGCTCAATCTTGTCGCCGTTGAAGCGGCCAACGGCGATATGCGCCTTGCGGTCGCCATCCGCATAGGCTTCGTAAAACAGGTAGCATTCACCATCATGCTGGAAGAGGAAGGGATCGGCCTTGATGTCGCCCCTGGTCGGCGGGATTTCGATCGCCTGGCTAGGATCGAAATCATCTATCCGCCCACGACCGGTATAGAGCGTCCAAATGGACGAACCGAAGCGTAGTTTTGATTTCAATGCTTTAAGCGCTTTTGCTGAGAGATAACCTGACAATGCGCCGGTATAGCGGAAGAGATCGCCGAATGATGGGGCTGAAGTGACTGGCGGGCGCGCCAATACCGTTGTGTCGAGCTGACGCGTATCGGCCAAACGCCCAAGTTCGCGCATCAAAAGCGTCACGCCACGCTCCCGCACGAAAGCGGCATTGCGCGCCGCGCTGAATTTTATGTTGAATGAGGAG
The DNA here is from genome assembly GCF_029714265.1 of Rhizobium sp. CB3171. NCBI lineage: Bacteria > Pseudomonadati > Pseudomonadota > Alphaproteobacteria > Hyphomicrobiales > Rhizobiaceae > Rhizobium > Rhizobium sp. CB3171. The sequence goes on from NZ_CP121653.1 coordinate 1,282,863, forward strand.
GTAGCAATCTGGGCAAGCTGGGTTTCATCGCCGCGCTTGGCATAAAGCGTCAGGTCCGTCACCGGTGCCCTGGCAATGACATCGGCATAGCTGTACCAATCGACATGTTCCGATCGCTGATCGGAGAAATTGAAGGCCCATTCGCCAAACGGCAGTGCCCGGATCGCATCGTCGGGCAAGCCCTCCGGCGTAGTGCGTATGACCAGATCGAGATCGAGACGCTTGAGTAATGCGGAAGCGACGCTGCCATTGGTCGTGTTACGGCCGCCAATGGCTTCGAGATAGTCGACGCGCTGGCGGCCGGCATCGAAATGCTTCGGGATATAGGCAGGCTGCCGGGCTAGCAGTTTACCCTCCAGCCGTGCTTCCAAGGCAAACAGCGACGACGTCTTCCGGTTACCGAAAGCCCGTGGATGAACGAGCAGCGTAACGAGTTCGAAGCGCGGATCGGCAAGAACCCGGTCAAAAACCATCAGCTCCCAATTCTCAAAGCCGTCCTTATGCCCGGCAAGAACACCGATCCTCAAAGGCCTGGTCATATCCATGATCGCGTTTCCTATGCGGTTTCGCCGGATATTTTTCGAAGCGGCGCCTAAGCGCCGCCGAACTTCTTGGAGATGACCGATGCGAGTTCGGCCACGGAGTCCTCATGCCAGCCTTTAATGTCGACAACGGTGGTTTCTGCCGCCACCGCGTCGCCCCAGCCGAACAGCAGCTTGCGAGCGCGGGGATGATTGGCCTGGCTGCGCAAGAGTATCACAGAAGGGTCCTTGCTCTGCACCGGCTTGTAGCTGCGCGCAGCCGCCACCAGCAGATCCGTCACCGCCGCATTGGCCTCTTCGTCAGGTGAATATTGCCCGGCTTTGACGCCGAACATTTTCAGGAGCGCGAGCGAGAAATTGAACTCCTTGAGGAACACGATCAGCGGCATCCGGCCCGACAGTACCTTCTTCGTGAAGTAGACCAGGCGTTTGACGCGCCGCTCCCTGTTCCACCGCTTCTGCTCCCTTTTTGGCAGCGAGCGGAAGTAGCCTGGCGCCCATGTATCGATGATTGCGGTAAAGCTGACATCAGCCCCCTTCTCCCGCAACTGCCGGGTTACCTCCATCGCCAGCGTCCCGTTGACGCAGAGCCCGGCGAGGCCAACAGGCCCGGCGCTGACATCGATCTGCATGGCATCGACCGCATAGCGGGCAATATCCTCGAGCCGCATACCAGCCAGATTTCCGAGATCGGTATTGAACATGTTGATGTTGTGAACCGACACCGTATCCGGCAATTCGTTTGCCAGGCGGTAATAGAGGAAGGGATGGTTGAGCGTATAAACCGAGGCCGGCCCTGTGCCGCGTTTGCAGGTGATCATTTCCCAGGGATTGGCGATCGCGGCGGCGGGTTCCTCCGCCTTCGGCGTGTCGAAGATCGCGGCGGCAAAGCCCTCGAGCGTCGGCTCCTTGAACAGAAGTTCCAGCGTCGGCTTGACGTTGAATTTGTCCCGCACGGCCGACAGCAGCCGCAGCGCCAGCAGGGAATGACCGCCGAGAGCGAAGAAATCGTCCTTCGGCCGTACCTGCGGAACTTGGAGAATGTCCTGCCAGAGGGCCGCCAGCGCAGCCATCTTCTTCGCCACCGGCGTATCGGCCGAAGCCTGGCTCCCGGAAAGCTCCGTTGCCGATGCGTCCTTGGCGGCAGCAACTGCTTGCCGTTCGGGCACGGTCAGCGACGACAGCATTGCCTCGGGATGGTCGAGGGCGACCTCATACGCCTTCTGCCAGAGCTGCAGCAGGCTTTCGATCGTGCGCGCATCGAAGAGATCGGCATTGTATTCGATCGACATGCGCCAGCCCGTCGGTCGGCCGATCATGATGAAGCTCAGATCGTAGATGACGCCGGGCGATTGCGACGGCGAGCTGATCAGCTCGAAGCCGCCATAGCGATGATCCTCCAGAAACGCCTTCTGCAGGTTGAAATTCACGGAGATCAGCGGATTACGCGAGGGATCGCGGACCGGGTTGATCAGCTCCACCAGCTTGTTGAACGGCATACGCTGATGGTTCAGCGCCCCCTCCACCGTCTCGCTGACCGAATGGATATGCTGCGCGAACGAGATGTCGGAAGAAAAATCGAAGCGCAGCACAAGATTGTTGATGAAGACGCCGATCAGATCTTCGAGATCGGAATGTTCGCGGCCTGCCACCTGTGAGCCGAACATCACGGTCTCGGCATTCGTCAGCCGATGCAGCATGGCGCTGATGATGGCGGCGCCGTAGCTGTATTGCGAGACGCGATGAGCGCGTGCGGCGGCATCCATGCGCTCGCTGAAGGCGAGAGGCTGCGCGACGGAGAGAATATTGCCGTGATTGGTCTTCACACGGCCGCGCGGATGGTCCGGCGTCACTTCGAAGTAAGGCGCGCCGGTGAGCTTCTCCCGCCAGAAGGTCTTCTCCGTCTCGAAACCGTAGCTCTGCAGATATTCCTGCTGCCAGAGAGCATAGTCGCCATATTGGAGCGGCAAATCAGGGAGGACAGGCTGCCGGCCGGCATCGATGGCGGCGGCGATTTCCCCCACTTCCCGTCCGAGCACGCGGATCGACCAACCATCGAAGCAGCTCTGGTGGGCGGTGATGAGGAGAACCCCGCGGTCATTTTCGGCCATCAGCAGCGAGACTCGAAAGAGCCCGGGCTTGCTAAGGTCGAAAGGAGCCTGTGCCGTCTCCTCGCCGATCGACAGGATTCTTGTCTGGCGCTGATCGGCCGCCATGCTGCGAAGATCGATCACCGACATCTTGAAATCGATCCGGTCCACCGCCTGCTGGAAGGGGCGGCCTTCCCTTTCGATGAATCGCGTCCTCAGAATCTCATGACGCTGGATCACCTTGCGAAAGGCCGCCTCGATGGTCGCGGCTTTGAACGCGCCGCGAATTTCCCAGCGAACCGCAACATTGAGCGCTGGATTGCCGGGGAGCAACTGGTCGAGAATCCAGCAGCGCAATTGCGTCTGCGTGCAGGGAAACTCGCCGATGATCTCCAGATCGGCAACCTGGCCTACGGGGCTGTTTTCAACACTACTCATATTGCCCTCTCCAATCCGCGGCGTGCGCCGTTACGGAAGTCTTTCAATGATGGAACGTGGAACTGAGCCGGGTCAGCCTTGATCTCCCCTTGGCTGTCTGCAAAGGCCGCCAGCTCGGCTACCGAGGGATGACGCAGCAGATGCTTCGCCTCCAGTGGCAGGCCGGTGTCGAGCATGCGGGCGGCGATGCGGAAGATAGTCAGCGAGTCGGCACCCAGCGCGTAGAGATTGTCGTCGACGCTGATATCTCCGAGGTTCAGCACCTCCTCCCAGATCGTCAGGATCCGCCGCTCCGTCTCTGTCTTGGGTTGAACCTTGACGACTGCAGCCTCGCGCTGCGGCACGCCGCGCAACTGCAGGCTCTTCCGGTCGAGCTTGCCATTGGCAGTCTGCGGCAGCTCGCTTTCAGTCACCCAGAAGCTCGGCACCATATGGCCGGGAAGATTGGCCTTGGCATGTGCGGCAAGATTGGCCGGCGAAAGCTCGATGCCGCTGATCGTGGGTACGACATAGCAGACGAGAGAGCAGTCGCCCTTCTGGTTCTCCGCCGCAACGACGGCGCATTGGCGAACGCCTTCGGCTTTGGAGACGACGGCTTCGATGTCGCCGAGTTCGATGCGGAAGCCGCGAAGCTTGATCTGCTGGTCGCGTCGTCCGAGCAGTTGCAGCGACCCGTCGGCCAGGCGCCGGCCGACATCGCCGGTTTTGTAAAGTCTCTTCGGCCTGCCGGTGGCGAAGCAGAACGGCACGAAGGCTTTCTCGGTCAGGTCAAGCCGGTCGAAATAACCGTTCGCCAAGCCATCGCCGCCGATATGCAGCTCGCCGGTTACGCCAATCGGCGCGATGCTGTTGTTCTGGTCGAGAATATAGAGCTGGGTGTTGGCGATCGGGTGGCCGATGGTGATCGGCTGATCCGCATCGGTGATCCGCTGCAGCGAAGACCAGATCGTCGTCTCCGTCGGGCCATACATGTTCCAGAGCTCGCCCCCGATCGTCAGCAGCGATTTCGCCAGCTCCTTCGGCAACGGTTCGCCGCCGCAGAGCATCTTCAGATTCGGCCGCTCCTTGAGGCCCGCCTCCGTCAGCATCTGCCAGAGCGTGGGGGTTGCCTGCAGCACCGTCGCATTATGCTCATTGATCAGCCGCACCAGCGCGAAGCCATCCTGCACCTGCATCCGGTTGGCGACGACGACCTTTCCGCCCGATATCAACGGCAGGTAGATTTCCAGCCCGGCGATATCGAAGGAGATCGTCGTTACGGCAATCAGCGTGTCATTGGCGGTGAATCCCGGCTCCTTCGCCATGGAAAGGAGGAAGTTCGTCAGCGCCCGGTGGGACACTTCGACGCCCTTCGGCATGCCGGTCGAGCCGGAGGTAAAGATGATATAGGCCGGAGCCGTGGTGTCAGTCGGCAGGCTCTTCAGGGTGGCCCCTGTCATCGAGCCGATCGCCTTCGCGTCCTTGTCGGTACGGATGATCGGCGTGCCTGAGGCTGCAAGCCGTGCCATCTCGTCGCTATCGCAAATCAGGCCGCCGACGCGGGCGATATCCAGAGTCTGACGCAACCGCGGCTCAGGATGGGCCGGGTCCATGGGCACATAGGTGTGCCCGGCCTTCATGACCGCCAAGAGAGCGACGATCATTTCCAGCGAGCGCTCGACGAGAAGCGCGATGCGCTGCCCGGGTTCGGGGATCGCCATCTGCAGATAGAGGGCAAGCTGGTTGGAGCGGGTTTCGAGTTCGCCGTAGGTGATCGTATGGCCGTCATGTTCGGCGGCGACGGCATGCGGATGTTCTGCTGCCTTGCGGGCGAAGAGCGAGAAGGCAAACTCATCATGATTGTAGTCCATCGCCGTATGATTGAGGCTTTCGATCAGCCAGGATTTCTCGTCCGCCGTCAGCAGCGACAGTTCGGAAACCTTGCGCTCCATATCTTTCGCGAGTGCCGCAGCCAGCGTCGAGAAATGGCCTATCCAGCGCTCGATGGTGGCGCGGTCGAAGACGTCGGCATTGTAGTCGACATCGATGCGAATGTGATCCGCGGCCTCGATCATGTTGAAGAACATGTCAAAGTTGGAGAAGGCCTTCGCATTCGGCTCGATCGTCGGCTTCAGGTTGCCGAAGGCGCCGCCGCCGGCCATCCGCTCCAGGTTGAACTGGATCTCGGTGAGCGGCAGGCGCCGCGAGTCGCGTTTGATCCCGAGTTTGCGCACCAGCGTGCCGTAGGTGTAGTCCTGATGCTCAAACGCCTGGAAGACTAACTGTTGCGTTGCCTTCAGGTGGGTGACGAAGGATTCTGTTGACGTCACGGTCTGACGCAGCGGCAGGAGGTTGACGCAGTGGCCGACGAGGATCTGGTCACCGACCAGGCTCTGGCCCGCAGAAGGGATGGCGATGACGATGTCCTCCTGGCCGGAAAGCCGCGAGATCGTCACCTGCAGGGCGGCAAGTAGGGTGGAGAACAGCGTTGCACCCGATTTTGCTCCCGCCTTCTTCAGGGTCTTATAGACTTCCTCGCCGATGAAGCCGGTGCAGGTTCCGCCGGCAAAGCTGCGATATTCCGGGCGCGGCCGATCAAGCGGCATTTCCGGCAGATCGGGAACCGTCTTGAACTGGTCGAGCCAGAATTGCTCCGTAGCCCCGGACTTCTCCGGCTTCGGTGCGAAGTCGGTCGAATAGGTGGCGAAGGACAGAGCCGATTCGAAGTGCGGCGTGTCGCCCTGCTGGTAGGCGGCGTAAGCCGTCGACAACTCATCGACGAACACGTTGATCGACCAGCCATCGCAGACGATGTGGTGGCCCGTGAAGACGAAGACATGCTTGTCGTGACCGAGCTTCACGATGCTGGCACGGACCAGAGGACCGTTCACGAGGTCGAACGGCGTCAGCGCCTCGTCTTCGATGATCTGACGCAGATGAGCTTCGTTAGCACCATCGACCAGCGGCAGATCGAGTTTGAAATCCGGAATGAAGTGGAAGAACTGACCGCTGCGATCAAAACGGATATGGAAGGCATCGTGGCGGTCAACGACGGTATCGATGGCTTTGCGGAACGCTTTCTCGTCGAAAGCGCCTTCGAGCTTCAATGAAAAGGATTCGTTGAACGAGCACGAGGCTTCGTCGCCGGCCTGCGCCGCCAGCCAGATTTCCGTCTGCGCCTCTGTCAGCGGTGCGGATTGCGGCCGCGGTGCGCGCGCCACGACCGGTATTTTCGTTTCCACCGATCGGGCTGGTTTATCTTCGGCAGGGGCGAGGATTCCCACCGACTGCAGCGCGTCGAGAGTGTCGCGGAAGGCCTTGGCGATCGTCTGGAAATCGTCTTCGCTATGGGCCGTGGTCAGGAAGCATGGATAGCCTTCCTGGATGTGGACGCCGTTCAGGCGCATCTGAGCATAAAACAGCGACCCCAGCGAATCCTGGCTGCTGAAGTCGGCGGCGAACCAGCTCTTATAGCCGTGAACGACATCGGCAATGCCGCGCCTTGCGAGTTCCGCCTTCATTTCGGCGACGAGTGCCTGGGTTCGTTCGGCGACGCGTCCATAAAGCTCCGCACCCTCACCCTTGATGTGATGCAGGACGGCATGTGCCGCGGCAAGCACCAGCGGGTGACGTACGAATGTGCCGGCAAAAAAAGTCGGGGCGGTCATGGGAACGGAGTCATCGCCGTAATTCCAGTGGCCGCCGTCGAGAGCATCCATGAAACGTGCGCTTCCAACCAAGACTCCGATCGGCATGCCGCCGCCGACAACTTTGCCATAAGTCGCCATATCGCCCTTGATGCCCCAGATCGCCTGCATGCCGCCGGGATCGACGCGGAAGCCAGTGACGACTTCATCGAAGACCAGGGCGAATTCAGACTTGGTGGCGACATCACGCAGCTCACGAACAAATTCGATCGGCTGCAATTCCGGATGGCGGCTTTGGATAGGTTCAATGATAACGGCCGCAATTTCCTCAGCATTGGCGCGGATGAAATCGAGGCTTTCCGGTGCGCCGTAGCGCAGCACGGTCATGTTGGATACCGAGCCCATCGGAATGCCGGAAGCGATCGGCAAGGCGATCGGCCGGTCGGCCCGATTGCGGCCCTTGACCAGCACTTCGTCGAACTGGCCGTGGTAGTCATTGGCGAAGACCACGATGCGGTCGCGGCCGGTGACGGCACGGGCGAGACGCATGGCGGCCATGACGGCTTCCGAACCGGTGTTGCAGAAGGTGACGCGCTCATGACCGGTCACTTCGGCGATCATTCCGGCGACCTCGCCGGCGAGCGGCGTTTGCGGGCCGATGGCAAAGCCGATATCGGCCTGGGCCTTGATCGCATCGATGACGAAATCCGGGGCGTGACCGAAGGCGGTCTGCCCGAAGCCGTTGACTAGATCGACGTATTTGTTGCCGTCGACATCCCAAATATGTGCGCCCTTGGAATGGTCGCAGACGATCGGGAAGACCATTTCCTTCCAGTCGGCGCGGAAGCCCGAAGCCGTGCGCGGGTCGGCAAGCCAATGGCGATTGGCCTTGGTGAAGGCCTTGGACTTGGCGTTCTTCGCTTCATAAGCGGCGGTCAGATCGGCGATGAAGGCCCGTTTCGCATTGGTTATCTCCGGCGCAAGGCTCTTTGCGCCGGGACGGTAGAGCTTGATACGCTCCGTGCCGAATTCGGTCTCCGCTGTGTCCGACGCCGGCTTGACGGCTGCTGGAGCGGCAGGCGCGGCAGCAGGAGTGATGACGGGCACAGAAACCGGCGGTGCAACTGCTGGGATCGCCGCAGCGGCGGCCGGGACGAGCGCCGTGCCGCCCTGGAGGATCGCCAACTGTTGGGCAAACAGCGACTGTGCAAGCTGGATCTGCGATTGCAGCACAGCAGCCAAATCGGGCGAAGCGGCAGACATCATCGGCATCGGCGCGACTGGAAGCGCCGCCGGGACAGCGATTGGTGAGGGTGCCGCTGCAGCCGGCGCAGCGGGAGCGACAACCTGCGCCGCTACCGGTGCCGCGACTGGTTTCACGGCATCCGGCGGCATCTGCTGGTCGAGATGGAGTGCCAGATCGGCGACCGAGGGAATGTTGCTGAGCAGCTCACGGAAGGAGAGTTTAACCTTGTATTCCTTCTCAATACGCTGCGCGAACTGGCCCACGAACAGTGAGTCGAAACCGAGTTCGAGGAAAGTCACGGCCCGCTCGGTGACCCCCAACGTCTCCCCTGACATTTCGCTGAGCAAGGTCAACAGGGAGGTTTCAAGTGTGAGGACGCGATCGGAAAGAGAGAGTGGTGTTACGACGTTCATGGCTTTGTTCTCATCGACAAGGTTGACATCGGCTGCGAAAGAGGCAGCGGGCACAGGAACTTGAGCGGGCAGAGCCGGTTGGCTCGCCGCGCGGCGGGAGGATTGCGGCGCATCGATCCAGTGACGCTGGCGCTGGAACGGGTAGGTCGGCAGGCCCAGGCGCTGCTGGGCGCTGGCGGGCAGAGCCGGCCATTCCAGCGGGTAGCCGGCCATCCAGAGCTTTCCATGTGCTTCCGCCAGGGTCTCGGAAGCGGCAAAGGCGCGGTCATGCTCAGGCAAGGACTGCACGATGGCGGCAACACCGTCACGTGCAATCGTCTGCGCGGCAAAGACCGATAGTGTTCGGCCGGGGCCGACTTCCAAGAGCACCGGTTTGCGGCCACGGCAGAGCGTCATGAGCCCATCGGCGAAGTGAACTGCGTCGCGGCAATGCGTTGCCCAATAGTCCGGCGAGGTTCCGCGTTCGCCGGTCTGCCAGTCGCCGGTGACGCAGGAAATATACGGCATGGTGGCCGTGCCGTAAGTGGTCTTTGCCGTCTCTTCGCGCAGGGCAATAACGGCGTCATCCATCATCGCCGAGTGGAAGGCATGCGAAGTATGCAGCCGGCTGAAGGCAATGCCGGCGGATTCGAGCACGGTGCAGACCGTATCGATATCTTCGAACGGCCCCGAAATGACGGAGAGTTTCGGCGCATTGATCGCAGCGATCTCGACCTTGCCCCGCAGATGCATGGCGACGGTTTCGGCATCGGCGCGAACCGACACCATTGCACCCTGCGGCTGGTTCTGCATCAGCCGCCCCCGGTTGGCGACCAGCCGCAAGCCGTCTTCGAAGGAGATGACATTGGCGAGCGTTGCGGCGACGAATTCGCCGACGCTATGGCCGATCATCGCATAGGGCTTGACGCCACGGCTCAACCACAGCCGCGCCAGCGCGTATTCGACGAGATAGAGGCAGGGCTGAGCGATGCGCGTCTCACGCTGCTCGTCGGCCATGGCCTGGGTCACCGGGCCGGTGTGGCAGATATAGTCGCGCAGATCGACGCCCAGCGTCATCTTCAGGAGCTCGGCGCCGCGGTCGATCCAGCGGGCGAATTCCGGCTCCGCGCTATAGAGACCGGCGCCCATGCCGGCATATTGAGCGCCCTGCCCCGGAAACATGAAGGCGACGGGCGGTTGATCCGCGGCAACGAGCGGCTGGTAGCGCTCCGCCGTCAGGCGATCGATCGCCTCCTCCGTGGTGCTGGCGGCAATGGCGAGGCGATGATTGAACTCACGCCGGCCGGTCTGCAGCGTATGAGTCACCTGCGCTAGAGGCAGCCCGGGATTCTTGGCAAGATGGTCACCAAGATTGGTGCGCATCGCTGAAAGAGCGGCTGCGTTGGGTGCCGAAAGTGGCAGAAGGTATGGTCTTTCCCGCTCATCGACAGGCTCGTCGCGAAGAACCGGCGGCTCCTCGACGATGACGTGAATGTTCGTGCCGCCGACACCGAACGCACTGACGCCGGCGCGGCGCGGCCCTTCCGTTTCCGGCCAATCGATCATTTCTGTCGGAATGTAGAAGGGGCTGTGATCGAGATCGATGCGCGGATTCGGTTTCTCGTAGTTGGGCATGGGCGGTATCTTCGCCTTGCCCAGCGCAAGCGCGGTCTTGATGAGGCCGGTAACGCCGGCGGCGGCGTCCGTATGGCCGATGTTGCCTTTCACCGATCCAAGCGCGCAGCTTGCCGGCGCGGGCGGATCCTCCGAAAAGGCACCCTTGAGGCCGCTGAATTCGATGGGGTCGCCAAGCGGCGTCGCGGTGCCGTGGCATTCGACATAGCCGATGCTTGCTGGTGAGACGGCGGCATTGGCAAAGGCTGCCGAAATCGCTTCGGCCTGGCCTTCGACGCTCGGTGCGACGAAACCGACCTTGTCGGAGCCATCATTGTTGACGCCATAGCCTCGGATAACCGCATAGATATGGTCGCCATCTCGCAGCGCATCTTCCTGGCGCTTCAGAAGCACGACGCCGGCGCCGCTCGCGAAGACTGTCCCGGCAGCGTTTGCATCGAAGGGACGGCAGGTGCCATCAGGCGAGGCCATGCCGCCTTCCTGATAGATATAGCCACGCCTTTGCGGGATGGTGATTGAGACGCCGCCGGCAAGCGCCATGTCGCAGCTATAGGTCAACAGGTTCTGGCAGGCCTGCGACACGGCCAGCAGCGAAGTGGAGCAAGCCGATTGCAGCGTGAAGGCGGGGCCACGCAGATTGAATTTATAGGCGATGCGTGTCGCAAGCGTGTCGTTGAGTGCGCCGACAAGATGTTGGAAGCAGCCGATCTGATAGTTGGAGGTAAATTCCTCCGCCTTGGCGCGATCGCCCAGAACGTTGTTGATCAGATAGGTCGGCATCGAGGAGCCGGCGAAGACGCCGATCATTCCGGGGTAACGCTGCGGATCGTAGCCGCCATCTTCGAGCGCTTCCCAGCAGATTTCCAGGAAGACCCTGTGCTGCGGGTCAGTCAGCGCCGCTTCGCGCGGATACATTCCGAAGAAATCAGCATCGAACAGCTCGACATCGCGAAGATGCGGCCGGGCCGGAACAAAATTCGGCTGCGCGCGCTCCTCGTCGGTAAAGGCATCTTCGAGTTCTTCCGGCGAGAATTGCGAGAAGGCATTCCGCCCCTCACAAATCAGTTGCCAAAGCGCCTCCACCGAAGGCGCTCCCGGGAAGCGACCGGACATGCCGATAATTGCGATACCGCCCGAATCCTGATTGTCCCAATCCTGATTGCTATCGAAATCACTCTCATCGCCATTGGCATGACCGGTTTCATAATCTCTCGTCATGAAGAACTCCTGCGGAATTGGGACATGGTCTTTCTCTGAAGAGCTGCGCGCTGGGCGGCGGCGATAGCCCGTGCCGAACCCGAAGCCTTGCCGTCGACGTGGCGCGCCAATTCGCGGATCGTCGGATGCTTGAACAAGGCAACGACGTCGACGGAACGTTCGAGCTCGGCCTCAAGGCCTGCATGGATTTCCATGAGCTGAAGCGAGGTTCCGCCGAGGTCGAAGAAGTTTCTGTCGAGGTCGATTTTTCCCGTGCCCAGCGCGTCCTGCCAGAGCCTTGTCAGAAGTGTCTCTGTCTGGCTCTTGGCGATGGCATCAGGCGCAATCTCGATCTGCTCCATAGGCGGCGGCTGAAGCTTGGAGCGATCGACCTTGCCGGCCGGCGTCAGCGGAAATGCGTCGACGACCACGGCCGCGCTCGGGATCATGTAGGCTGGAAGTGCCGCGCGTAGCGCTGCCATGACGCTTGGCACGAAATCGGGACCTGCGCTCCCCTGACGGGGGCACAGGTAGGCGACGATGCGCTTCAGCGTCGCGCTTTGGACGTGGCAAAGGACGATGCCGTCGGCAAGGCGCGGATCGCGTCTTAGCGTGGCCTCGATTTCATCGAGCTCGATACGTTTGCCATTGATCTTGACCTGCCGGTCGCGACGTCCCTTGAAGGCGACCATGCCGTCCGCATGCAGAACGGCGAGATCGCCAGTCAGATAGTATCGCTTTTGTCCATTGTTCGTGCCGATCGTCACGAACTTCTCCGCGGTCATCTCCGGACGTTTGAAATAGCCGATCGCAAGCCCGTCGCCCGATATCGCCAACTGCCCCTCGGTCCCGTACGGGACCTCCCGCAATTCCTCGTCGAGAACGGCAATGCCCGTATGCGCGATGGCTCTGCCGATCGGCAATTCCTGCCCGGAAAAATTCGGAGGCACTTCGAATGCTGTCGCGAAAACCGTCGTTTCGGTCGGTCCATAGGCATTTGTGAGCTTGCAGCCAGGAAAGCGGTCGAGAAAACGGCGCGCATGAACCGCCGATCCGACGTCGCCGCCGAACAGGACATGGCGAAGCTGCGGCAGGTCGCCGTCCGCGTGGTCGGCAAAGACGTTGAAGAGCCCTGTCGTCAGGAACATGATGCTGACGCCGGTTTCGCGTATGAGGTTGCAGAGCCGAGCGACGGAGAAGCTGGTATCCGGCATGCCGACAAGCTTGCTGCCGTTGAGCAATGCCCCCCAGATCTCCAGGGTCGCGGCGTCGAAGGCGATCGTTGCGGTGTGCAGGACCACATCATCAGGCCGAAATTCGACATAGGTCTGATCCAGGACGACGCGGGCGATACTGCGATGTGCGATCGCGGTGCCTTTCGGGCGGCCGGTCGAACCGGAGGTGTACATGACATAGGCCACATCATCGCCGCCGATCTTGACGGAAGGCCGCGGCTGGGGCGGACGGATGGTCATTTCCGCAATGATGGCGCTCGCCTCGATGACGCGGCCGCGCATGCTGGGAACGATGCTGATCTTGTCGCCATAGGCCGAATCGACAAAGACCACCTTCGGCTCGCATTCGCCGATGACGTGATCGAGGTGCTCGATCGGAAAAGCAGGATCGAGGGGGAGATAGGCGCCGCCGGCCTTGAGAATGGCGAGCTTGCAGACGATGGCATTGAGGCTACGCGGCAGGAACAGGCCGACGATGTCGGCCTTGCGGATGCCGAGTTTTACGAGATAGGCCGCCAATGAGTCGGAGAGCCGGTCAAGTTCGCGGTAGCTGAGTGCCGAATCGCCGAAAACGACAGCGGTGGCGTGCGGCGCGGCCAGGGCCTGTTCATGCACCATGTCATGAAGGTTGCGGTCTCGGTCGTAATGCATGATTACGGGAGAATTGGCTTTCTCTTCAGAATCGAAATCGATCATCGCTGTGCTCCGGGCTACGTTTGCTGCCTGCGACGGCACGATATCTGTGCCTTATCGTCGCCTGCAGAATTTCACGCTGCCGGAAAATCACCAGTTGATCATTGGGATGACTGCCCTCCTCAACGAAAGTCTTAAGCCTTAGCCGACGTAGACATTTCGTCGGAGGAGGCCGCCGAGGCGGCCGCGAGCTGGCCAAAAGCATTACGGGTGAAGAAGATTGGGCGGGTCGTGCGAACGCACCCCGCCTCAAAAGGAAGTTTCTTTATTTCCGCTCATATCAAGGAGTGCAGACTACGGGCGCCTCTGCAGAGAGAATGCACCAAGGCCAGGCGCCTATTTGAATTGATAGGCCCTGACATAGTCGACAAACATGAAGCAGGGATCCGGGGCGACCATTTTGGTGACGCTGTCGACGATGCCCAGATTCAAAAGAATATACATCGGCTGGCGATGTTCCGGCAGGACTTTGGTCTTCCAAACGAATTTGCCGTCGAAATACATGCGTATGAAATCGGTATCGATCTTTACGCCGTAGGTGTGCATGTCCGTCGGGCTTGTCGTTTCATAGACATTGATGCGCGAAAAATCGGACTCATGCTTGCCGCCGCGGTGCCAGACATGCACGGTAGAGGAATAGGCACCCGGCTTGTCGCCATAATATTCGATGACATCGATTTCGGCCGTGGATTTCGAGCGGTCCTTCCCGATCAGCCAGAAGGCCGGCCAGACGCCGGGGCCGTCCGGCAAGCGGGCGCGCATTTCGAAATAGCCGTATTCCTGTGAAAAGCCATTGCCCTTCGCATCGACCGAAGCGAGCAGACCGGAGCGCCATTCGCCTTTGCCGTCGCGCGCCGCCGTGATGCGCAACATGCCGTCTTCCGTCTTGAAGGGGAAATCGCCCTTGGGGTCGGTAAAGCGCGCTCCGCCGAAATCACCGTTCCAGGGTGTGTGCGCGATCCAGCGGGTGCCCGGCCCCCAGGGTGAGACGCTGAGGCTGTCGAAATTATCCTCGAAGGTCAGCGTCATATTGCTAATGTCGAGCGCGTCTCCCGTGTCGCCCGCTTGCGCGGCAAGATCGCTGCCAAGCAATGCAAGCGTGGCGCCAAAGCCTGCACGCAGAAATCCGCGGCGGCCGATCGACCATGGTCGTCTATGTTTGAACAAATGATCCATACTCTGACGCTAACGCGGCGGCGCCTATCCGGTACAGAACCCATTTCGGTTTATGCGGTACCCCAAAGGGCTTAAGCGCGGCGGAAATACAAGCCAGCCGGCGCCGTGATAGTTTTTGTCCTGATGAAATAGACGATATTTCGGAGCGGACGGCATATGAATTTCATGGGTTTACTAACGTTTGTCGTCGGCGTGGCCATGCTGGCTGCGCCCGTTCGATGGTCGTTTACCGTCATGATCCTGTCTACGGTGTTCGGCGCGGCTGCCGCCTTCAGCGTGCCGGGCCTTGGCGGCGCATCGGTTCTGGTGCCGAGCCTTTTTTTGCTGTTCTTCGGCGTGCGCTTGTTCCTGGCCTATGGCGAAGGACCGCTTTTTGCTGCCTTGGCGCCGCCGCGTCCCGGTTTCTGCCTTCTGGTGCTGACCCTCTTCGGCTTGGCAACAGCCGTCTTTTTCCCGCGGCTGTTCCAGGGCATGACGGAGACGATGACCGTCGAGCGGGCGGTAGGCGGGCGCAACTTCATTTCGCTGGTGCCGCTGAAGTTTTCGTCAAACAATATCACCCAATCCGTCTATGCGATTGGTGGCCTCGTCTGCTTTGCGGCCACTTTTGCCTTCATTCGCAAAGGCGGCACTCCCACCAATCTGATCAATGGAATGCTGGTGGTCGCCAGCGTCAATCTCGGCTTCGCCCTTGCTGACATTATTACTTATTTCAGTCACACGGAATTCCTTCTCGGTTTCGTGCGAACCGCCAACTATGCGCTGCTGACCAATGCCGAGAAAGGTGGACTGAAGCGGATCTCGGGGACATTTCCTGAAGCGTCGGCCTTTGCGGATTTCACGCTCGTACTTTTTGCAATGACGGCCAGTCTATGGCTAAGCGGCATCAGATCCCGCGCCACCGGCATTATCGCCGGCCTGCTTCTGGTGGCCCTGATCCTCTCGACATCGGCAACAGCCCTCGTCGGCCTTGGCCTGGTCTTGCCGGTGCTTTGCCTGCAATCTTTCCTGGCTTCGCGCAACGAACCAGGCACCGGGCGGCCGGTTATGATCGTCGCCATCATGGCGGCAATGCCGCTTGTCATTCTCTTCGTCCTGATCGCCATGCCCGATCTTGCCAACGGCTTGCACGACTTCCTCGACGAGATGCTGTTCTCGAAAGCCGACAGCCAGTCCGGTCGCGAGCGCTTCATGTGGAATTCCATGGCCTATCAGACATTCATCGACACCCAAGGCTTCGGCGCGGGATTGGGCAGCGCGCGTGCATCGAGCTTCGGCCTCGTGCTGCTTTCCAATCTCGGCATTCCCGGCGCGCTGATCTTTGCGCTCTTCGTGCTGCTGATCCTGAAAGCCGATACCCGGCCGAGGAACCTGCCATCCCGGGAAGCCGCGGCCGTTGCCCGGGCCGCCAAGGCCGGGTTCATCACCGTGCTGGTGTCCGCGGCCACGTCAGGCACCGTCTATGATCTCGGATTGATGTTCTACATTCTCGCAGGCAGCGTCTCCGCCCTCACGGTCCCATCTCTGGTTCGCGCGCACGACGCGCCGGCGGCGCGCATGCGGCAAATTGGTATTGTCGGGAGATTGCCGTGAAGATTGTCGTATTCAACGTCAAATACAGCGAAAATCTTGGAGACGGTCTGCTGGCGCAATGCGTCGAGGCTGGGCTGACCAAGGAAGGCGGCCATATCGAGGTGGAGACGATCGATCTCGCCGGACGGGAAGGTTTCGGGACGAGCGGAGGAAGCGGCCGGCGTCAGCAGGCGCTGAAGGTGCTGCACCGGCTGCCCGGCTTCGCACGACGTTGGGCCGTAGGCTATGTTCTCGGACGCTCGCTTCGGAAATTGCGAGGCCGATGGGATGCCAAGATCGCTGCCGCGGATGCGGTGGTGATTGGCGGCGGCAATCTCTTTCAAGATGACGATCTCAATTTCCCCCTGAAAGTCGGCACCGTGCTCGATAGCGTCCGGCGCCACAATCGGCCATTGGCGATCTATGCAGTCGGTGTCAGCGGCCATTGGTCCGCACCGGCGGCGCGCCTCTTTGGCCGGCTGAAGCAGACCAATCTCGTCCACCTCTCGGTGCGCGACAGCTTCGCCCAAGACAGTTGGCGCCGGCACTTTCCTAATGGGCCGGAAGCGAAGATCGTTCACGATCCAGGATTGCTCGCACGGACGCTCGTCAGTGATGATTGCAGTCCAGCGTCGCCGAAGCGCCGGCCAATCATCGGCCTGTGCGTGACGGAGCCGGTCATTCTGCAACGGCATGCCAGCCAGAAGGCCTCTGCCATTCCGCTGCAGGACATCGCCGAATATCGGGATCTCATTCGACTGTTGGTGCAGGATGGATATCGCGTGTGCTTGTTCTGCAACGGCGCCAGCGAGGACCAGATCTTCGCCCAACGAATAATGGACGAGGTCCTGATGCACCGTCTCGCCCTATCCGGCGCGCTGCAGCTCGCCCCGCGTCCACGCGCGCCGGAAGAGCTGATTCGGATCCTGCGGTCGGCCAATGTCATCCTCGCCCATCGGCTGCATGCCTGTATCGCCGCCTATTCCCTGGGGATTCCTCATGTCGGGCTGGGCTGGGACAAGAAGGTCGAGGGCTTCTTCCGATCGGTTGGCCGGCAGTCCTACTTCCTCAACGGCAGCGGGACGTCGGTATCTGATATTGCTCGATTGTTAAGGGCGGCCGATTCGGAAGGAATCGAATCGCACCACCATCGGGTGATTATGGCCGAGGCAGAAGCTGGAATTGCCGATATGCGTCGGAATCTCACCCGGAGGGATCAGAATATCGCCGCCGAGATGTCCTCCGTAATACGAAATGATCATCGCGCGGCGGCATCGAATTAATACCAAGAAATTCCGGGGTAATTACCATGTATAATGAGCGATGTTAGATGCTTTAATCATATGACAGGCAAATTAATCGCCGTGTGATTTCGAAGAGAATTCACATAATCAATATAGACTACGAGCCACGCCGAAAGTTGCGTGCTATATACTTGCCATACGTAACGTGATATACCTTCAAGGGACAGGTTATTGAGAACCTTCCCGATATGGTATTTGGTTCGGGGGCACGTATGACAACGCAGGTTTCCATAGGGCGTCTACAGACTGTTAGTCCTGATCTATATCGTCAGAAATCAGAACTGACGGGCGGCATTCCGCGCACATATGCTCCCGGTGAAACCATCTACGATTATGACGACGATACGCCGCGTCTGCTTTTTCTCGTCAGCGGATGGGCGGTTTCCAGTAAGATGCTGCCGAACGGCACGCGCATCGTCATCGAGTTTGCGCTCCGTGGTGACATGATCTCCACTCCTTCGGTAGAACTGGCGCGCGAGACGGTACAGGCTCTCTCCAAAGTCACCGTCATGGAATTCCCGGATTTCACCTCCCATACAACCCTGGACGTTTCTTCGCGACTCTATCGCATCGTACTCACCGAGATGATGCGGCGGCAGGCGCGCATGTCCGAGCGGCTCGCCAATATCGGCCGCCGTGACGCTCTGGAGCGCACTGGCCACCTGCTGCTCGAGCTGGCGACCCGGCTTGGTCCGTCGCGGCTAAAGCCGAACTTCGATGGTTTCGAATGCCCGCTGACGCAAGCCGATATCGGCGATGCCGTCGGCCTGTCGACGGTACATATCAACCGCGTCCTCAGGGATATGAGGTTGGGCGGACTTTTGTCGTTCCGCAATGGCATCGTCGAATTTCTCGACCGCCACAAGCTCGCGGAACTCGTCGATTTCGACGAAACCTATTTCACGCCGCATATGATTTAAAGTCCGGCGCGAGCGCGCTCGCGTTATTTCAAGTCGATAACAATCGTGAGGCGAATATTTTTAGACTTTATTAACATATGTTAATGTCCGACTAAATAGAATCAGCGATTATCCTTCTTGTGATCAGGTAAGTTACATTTCAAGGACAGGAGGAATGCTATGAGTCAACACGAAATTTATCGGTTTGGTTCGGTATATCTATTCAGTTACTTTGAAATAATACCTACTCATATGGATTCTGAAGAATAGAGGCCAAGTGTGGAGTAAGGAGTAACGGCCATGGACAGGCAGTCTTTAGCGAATGAGAAATTTGGGACAGAAACAGCAACCCGTCTTATTTCAGTCCGCGCGTCGGATTCATTGCGGGCTTTCACCGCGGCAGGCGCGGTAAGTACCGACGAATGCGAGGACTATCTTCTCCTAATCGATGCCCGAGCTTTGGACAGGGAATGCCTGTCCCGGAGCCTGACGGAATATGACGAAAGCATGAATATCGTCACCGTCGGATCATTCGAAGAATGGCAGAAGCGCCGTATGCAGAGCGAACCGTCCGCAATTCTTTTCATGATCGGCGGACGCAAGGTTTCGGATGCAGACGTCTGCGATAAGATCTCCGCCCTTGCGGAGAGGTTCAAGGCAAGCCCCGTTATTGTCGGGGCTGAGAGCGACGAACTTGCGCAACTTCTCAAAGCGCTGGAATGCGGCGCTCGCGGTTACATCCCGACCAGCGTCGGAATCAATGTCGCCGCCGAAGCCGTAGCGCTCGCCCGTGCAGGCGGCGTGTTCGTGCCGGCCAGCAGCATTCTCGCTGCCAAGGAGGTCATCGCCTCTGTAACCAGCGGAACACGCTGCGCCGACAGTCTGTTTACGCCGCGTGAAGTCGTCGTCGCCGAAGCTCTTCGGCGCGGCAAGGCCAACAAGATTATCGCCTATGAAATGGACCTTTGCGAAAGCACGGTCAAAGTACACATCCGCAATATCATGAAGAAACTGAATGCGACGAACCGGACGGAAGTCGCCTACAAGATCAGGGAATTCGTGAGATAGTATCAGCTTTGTGCCAATAAGCTTCGCCGGTGCCGTTTAAACGCGGCGCTGGCGAAATACTTTTTAACCTCGAATATTCGGAATGCTTGAACCTGCAGCCTCGCTTGCATTCTGCGGAATGGATTGCAGCAGCGTCTGTCGCGCTGAGGCAAGATGGGTACGGCAAGCCCTGTCGATCCACTCCGGATCGCGGGATTGCAACGCCTCGATATAATCGAGATGTTCGGTGATGGCGCGCGCATTGCGCTCTCGGGCGAAGGCCTTGTTCCACTGATAGTGATAGTGAAAAACGATGGCGATCGCGTCGTAGAAATCGGCGATGAAGCGGTTGTTCGAGGCGCGATGGATGAGAAGGTGAAAGCGCTCGTCGAGCTGCGAGAAATCGCGATAACGCGCCTCGAAATCCTCTTGCAAGTCATAGTGCTCTTGCTTGATGGCCGCCAGAGCGGTCCAGGCCGGATGTCCTGCCGGCAGGCGCCCGAACTCGGCAGCCGAATGCAGCTCGAACATTTCGCGCACCTCGGCAAGCTCCAGAGCGAATTCGCTGGTAAACCCCTTCAGGATCCAATGACTGTTCGGTCGCTTTTCGATCAGACCGAAGCGGCTGAAGCGGATGAGGAATTCGCGCACGACAGACGTTCC
Organism: Rhizobium sp. CB3171; assembly: GCF_029714265.1. Taxonomy (NCBI): domain Bacteria; kingdom Pseudomonadati; phylum Pseudomonadota; class Alphaproteobacteria; order Hyphomicrobiales; family Rhizobiaceae; genus Rhizobium; species Rhizobium sp. CB3171. The sequence goes on from NZ_CP121653.1 coordinate 1,302,618, forward strand.
CGTGCCGATCTCGCGCGCCAGTTCCAATTCGTTGATCTGCATTCCGGGCTGCGCTTCGTCGGAGAGGATGCGCAGCATGAAGCTGCGTTCGATGATGTCGTGCAGCGAATTGGTCTCTTCTTCCGGAAAGAAATCGGCTTCGGTCGGCTGACGCAGCACGGTCTTCTGCCGCTTGTTCCAGCGGATGATGCCAGCGTCACTTAGACGCAGCAGAATGGCGCGCGCCGTGCTGCGGCTAATGCCAAGTTCGGCAGCGATTTCAGGCTCGGTCGGCAAGGCGGCGTCCAGCTTCAGTCCGGCGACATAGCGATTATACGCATCCTTGAAGAGCGTGTTTTGTCTCGCCATTTTCCCCCTCTTTTATAGTCCGCGGCCCCACGTCGACGGCGATGTCTGACCCATGATCGAGTGGCAGTCAAATTCGGGAATGCCGCCGGATGCGCCGCGATTGTGTCCTCTCCTGTCGCGCCCGACCTCCTCCCAGGTTGGTGAGCGATTTCCTCGTTGACACCAAAATGTTTATTGTAGATAAAAAACAAAATCAATCGGCAATGGTCCCCAAGCCAATGCCGAAAAACAAGATTGTTCAGGGAGAGGACATTGAACAGCCAACCTTGGATCCTTCTGTCGGAAGGCGACAATGTTGCGGTGGCGACGGCGGCGATTGCGGCTGGTGCTACGGTCGCCAATGGGGTTGTGACACGCGACAAGATCGATCCCGGCCATAAGTTCGCCATTCAAGACATCGCCATCGGCATGCCCGTCGTGAAATACGGCCAAGCGATTGGCCGCACGACAGCCGAGGTCAAGGCTGGCGATCATGTCCACAGCCATAACCTTCACTTCGAAAATGACCGCCTTGCTGCGACCGCCAACGCGGCGCCGGAAGCAGCAACTGAGGCCGACAAGGCTCGGACGTTCATGGGCTTTCGCCGTGCCGACGGCCGGGCGGCAACGCGCAACTATATCGGCATCATTGCCAGTGTGAACTGTTCCACCACGGTTTGCCGCGCCATTGCAGAAGAGGCAAACCGGACGCTCCTGCCCCATTATGACGGCATCGATGGTTTCGTGCCGATCGTCCACGACCAGGGTTGTGGCATGAGTTCGACCGGCGACGGCATGCAGACGCTGCATCGCACGCTTGCCGGCTACACCCGTCATGTGAATTTTGGTGGCGTGCTGATGATCGGCCTCGGCTGCGAGGTCAACCAGCTCACGCTTTATGGCCAGAGCGGCGCCGGCGCCAGCAAGCGGCATTTCAACATTCAGGATGCCGGTGGCTCGCGCCGCGCCGTGGCGCTCGCCATGGGTGTCCTGAAGGAGATCGCTGAGGAAGTCGGTCAGGCTCGCCGCGAGCCCATCTCGATCAGCGAGATCATCGTCGGCCTGCAATGCGGTGGCTCCGATGGTTTCTCTGGCATCACCGCCAATCCGGCGCTGGGTGCTGCCGCCGATTTGCTGGCGGCTGCGGGCGGCACGGCAATCCTGTCGGAGACCTCGGAAATCTACGGTGCGGAGCATTTGCTGCGCAGCCGCGCGATCAGCGACGCGGTCGCCGCCAAACTCGATGCGAAAATCGACTGGTGGGAAAAATATGTCGCCATGCACGGCGCCTCGCTCGATAATAATCCCTCACCCGGCAACAAGCGCGGCGGGCTTACGACCATTCTGGAAAAGTCGCTCGGCGCTGTGGCCAAAGGCGGTCGCTCGCCCCTGACAGCCGTTTACAGCTACGCCGAACGGGTAACGGACCATGGCCTCGTCTTTATGGACACGCCCGGTTATGATCCAGTTTCGGCAACCGGCCAGGTGGCAGGCGGAGCGAATATGATCGCCTTCACGACAGGTCGCGGCAGTTGTTTTGGCTCTCGCCCAGCGCCTTCGTTCAAGCTGTCGAGCAATTCGGCGCTTTACCGATCTATGGAAGAGGACATGGATATCGATTGCGGTACCATAGCCACTGGCGAGGCGACGATATCGGGCAAAGGCCGCGAGATCTTCGAACTGATCATCGAGATTGCGTCGGGCAAGAAGACGAAAAGCGAAACCTTCGGCTATGGCGACAACGAGTTCGTTCCCTGGCACCTCGGAGCGACGCTTTAAATAGGTAATGCATGCCATCACAAGGGAGAGGTGATGAAGAGGAGAAGAATCGGCAGGACAAGCCTGGAGGTCACCGAATTCAGTTTCGGGGCCGCAGCGCTCGGCGGTCTTTACCGCACCTGCCCACGTGACCAGGCCATGAACACCCTGCAGGCGGCGTGGGATAGCGGTATCCGCTATTTCGATGTTGCGCCTTGGTACGGCTTCGGTCTCGGTGAACGCCGCGTCGGCGATTTCCTGCGCGACCAGCCGGAAGACAGCTATGTCCTTTCGACCAAGGTCGGGCGGCTGATGCGGCCGGTTGCGAGCGACAAGGTCCCGAACTACGGCTATGTCGACCCCCTGCCCTTCGATGCGGATTATGATTATTCCTATGACGGCATCATGCGGTCGGTCGACTTCAGCTATGCCCGCCTCGGCCTCAACCGCATCGACATTCTCTACGTTCACGATATCGGCGGCTACACCCATGGCAAGGCGCTGAATGAGCACCATCTCGGCCAGTTCCTGGGCTCCGGGCTGAAGGCATTGGAGGAGCTGAAGTCCTCGGGCGCGATCAAGGCTTATGGTCTCGGCGTCAATGAGGTACCGATCTGCCTCGACGTCATGCGTGAGGCGGACATCGACTGTATCCTGCTCGCTGGCCGCTATACCCTACTCGACCGTTCGGCGGTGGCTGAGCTGCTGCCGCTCTGCGAGAGGAAAGGCACGTCGCTTGTGGTTGGCGGCGTCTTCAATTCCGGCATTCTTGCGACCGGCCCCGTGCCCGGCGCGCATTTCGATTATCTTCCGGCGACAACGGACGTTTTGGCCCAGGTCAAGGCGATGGAAGATATCGCCCAGCGCCATGGCCTGCCGCTTGCCGCACCGGCAATACAGTTTCCGCTTCGCCATCCGTCCGTGGCTTCGGTGCTGATCGGCACAGCGAAACCGGAAAGTCTCATCCGCAATATGCAGCTCGTGGAGCCTGAGCTTCCGGCCAGCCTCTATGCGGAATTCGAAGGATTGACCCTGGTCGCGCCACCCTTGGGAGACGAAGCTGTCCGGGTTTGAAAAAGAATAAGGAGCTATCGGGCCGCCGCGAGAGGCGGCTCCGAGGAGGAGGAAAGCCTGTTTTGGCGTGGATGGTACCGCGTGGTCCCGAAAAATATGAGGATTGCGCAACAAACATCTCCGCGATGCGTGAGCCCGTCAGGGCTCACGATACCGAGCCGCAAGCGTTCAACGGCCGGTGTGCAGGAGCAGAGCGCGTTGAGAGGAGAAATCAATGAACATCGCCAAATCCCTTCTGTCCCGCCGCACTTTTGCCGGTCTTGCCGGCGCGGCGATCATTGCCGTCGCCATGCCGGTGCAATCCTTCGCGGCCGATGTGACCATCCCGATCATCGTCAAGGATACGACATCCTTCTACTGGCAGATCGTTCTTGCCGGCGCTCGCCAGGCGGGCAAGGATCTTGGCGTCAAGGTGCCGGAACTCGGCGCCCAGTCGGAATCCGACATCAACGGTCAGATCAGCATTCTCGAAAACGCCGTTGCCGGCAAACCGGCAGCCGTCGTTATCGCGCCGACCGAACGCAAAGCACTCGGCAAGCCGGTGGATGAGGCCGCGAAGTCCGTGCCAGTGGTCGGTATCGACTCGGCCGCCGATTCCAAAGCCTTCGTATCCTTCCTGACGACCGACAATACGGCCGGCGGACGCATCGCCGCTGACGGTCTTGCCGCAGCGATCAAGGGTATGACCGGCAAGGAAGAAGGCGAAGTCGCCATCATCACCAGCCTGCCGGGTGTCGGCTCACTCGATCAGCGCCGCCAGGGCTTTCTGGACGAGATCAAGAGCAAGTATCCTGGCCTGAAGGTCGTCGCCGATAAATATGCCGACGGTCAGGCCACGACCGGCCTCAACATCATGACCGACCTGATCACGGCCAATCCGAAGCTTGTCGGCGTCTTCGCCTCGAACCTGATCATGGCGCAGGGCGTCGGCCAAGCGATTGCCGAAAACAAGCTCGGCGACAAGATCAAGGTCATCGGCTTCGACAATGACGACAAGACCGTCGGCTTCCTGAAGTCCGGCGTTCTCGCCGGCCTCGTCGTCCAGGACCCTTATCGTATGGGTTATGACGGCATCAAGACGGCGCTAGCCGCCTCCAAGAAGGAAAAGGTCGAGGCTAATGTCGACACCGGCGCAAACCTCGTGACCAAGGCGAATATGAGCGATCCGAAGATCGACGCCCTGATCAATCCGAAGGTCAAGTAACGAGCTGAGGGCCGCGCCTGGGAGGCCGGGCGCGGCCTGTTTTCATTCCAGCTTCGTTTGCGGAGACGAACGGAGCGAGTGATCGGTTAAGGGAGGAGAGCCATGACGAACCTCGAAGAGATCAGTCATCGACACGATGACAATATCCGGACGGAAGCAAACCGCGTTCCGGCGGGTTCGCCCATCCTCGAACTCAGGGGGCTGCAGAAGCGCTATGGCTATGTCGAGGCGCTGAAGCCCGCGACGATCACCTTTCTGGCGGGCGAAATCCACGCCATCGTCGGCGAAAACGGCGCCGGCAAGTCGACACTTATCAAACTCCTGACCGGTGTCATCACCAGGACGGCGGGTGAAATATTCTGGTGCGGTCATCCGGTCGGACTTTCCAATCCGAACGAGGCGATCGCCCGCGGCATCAATGCCGTGCATCAGGAGGTGGTGCTCTGCCCCCATCTGACCGTCGCGGCCAATCTTTTTCTCGGCGACGAGGTCAATCGCTTAGGGCTGATGCGCAAGAAGCAGATGGAGAAGCTGGCGCAGACCGTGCTTGACGATCTTGGCTTTGGCCTGCCGGCAGCCGCGCTGCTAAGCTCGCTCACCATCGGCCAGCAGCAGCTCGTAGCCACCGCCCGCGCCGCAATGCGCGGTACCCAATTCCTGATCTTCGACGAGCCGACGGCTTACCTTACCCGCAAAGAATCCGCGCAGCTCTTCAAGCTGATCCGCCGCCTGCAGGCCGAGGGCGTCACCATCGTCTATATCAGCCACCGTATGGAAGAGGTCTTCGAATTGGCGGACCGTGTCTCGGTCCTGCGTGACGGCACCCATGTCGGCACGCGCGCGGTCGGCGAGACCAATGAGGACGAGTTGATCAAGCTGATGATCAACCGCTCGATCGAGCAGATCTATCATAAGGAAGAGATTCCGATCGGCGAGACCATCCTGGAAACCCGCGGTCTCTCCGGCCCCGGCTTTGAAAATGTCTCCCTGAGCGTCCGGGCCGGCGAGATCGTCGGGCTCTATGGCTTGATCGGCGCCGGCCGCAGCGAATTCGCGCTTGGGCTTTACGGCCGTCAGCCACTGTCTGCGGGCGAGATCTACTGGCAGGGCCGGAAGGTCGATATTCGCAGCGAGCGGGATGCCATGGACCTCGGCATTGCGCTCGCGCCGGAAAGCCGCCGCGATCAGGGGCTTTGCCTCAACCTGCCGATCGGACTCAACATCAACCTGCCGGTGTTTAAGCGACTGAGCCAGGGGCCGATCATCAACAATAGCAGCGAAGCGGCCAATGCCGATCGGCAGATACGCGATCTCAGCATCAAGACGCCGAGCCGGCGGGTTCTCGTTTCGGCCATGTCCGGCGGCAACCAGCAGAAGGTCGTCATTGGCAAGTGGCTCAGCCACGGCGCCAAGCTCTTCATTTTCGATGAGCCGACCGTGGGCGTCGATGTCGGCACCAAGGCGGAGATCTACCGGTTGTTCGCCAAGCTCTTGCGGGGTGGCGCGGGCATCATCGTCATCTCGTCCTACCTACCGGAAGTCTACGAGCTCGCCGACCGGCTCCATGTCTTCCGCCGCGGCCAGCTCGTCGCCAGCCATGATTTTCACGCTGCCACGCATGAGGAAGTCCTCGGCGAGGCGATCGGCGTCTGAACGACACATAAGATAAGGATAGAAAGAGGGAGAACAACAATGGCCGCCAATACTACAGAAGGCCCCACCGTCGCACCGCGGCGCAAGATGAATATCCTCTTCAGCTTGACGCTGATCCTTCTTCTACTTGCTCTTTGGGTCGTCCTGGGCTTTTGGACAGACAAATTCTGGACGCCGCTCAACATCACCAACCTGATGCGCCAGGGCTCGATGACGGCGATCCTGGCCCTCGGCCAGACCTTCGTCATCATCACGGCGGGCATCGACCTATCCGTCGGCGCCATTGTCGGCTTCTGCACCGTTATCATCGCCTGGCTGCTGCAGGCCGGATTTCCGGTTTCCGCCGCCATTCTCATTACGCTGGCTTTCGGCGTGCTGATCGGCGCATTCCACGCCTTCGGCATCGTCCGCATGGGCCTGCCGCCGTTCATCATCACGCTGGCGACATTGACGTCCCTGCGCGGCATCGGCCTGCTCATCACCAACGGCTCGACGATCAATATCGTCAACGACGATTTCACCAATTTCGCCGTCGCCGATTTCTTGGGGATTCCGAGCCTGTTCTGGATGGTCATCCTCGTGGCGATACCGGCTTTCATCTTCCTGCATCTCAGCCGCTGGGGCCGCTATCTCTTCGCCGTCGGTTCGAACCGCGAAGCCGCGCGCCTCTCCGGCGTCAACGTCACCTGGATGATCTACCTCGCCTATATTCTGTCAGGCACCTGCGCCGCTTTCGTCGGTGTCCTGCTCGCCTCGCGCATCGCCATCGGCAATGCGACGCAGGCGGATGGCTGGGAATTGCAGGCAATCGCCTCTTCGGTCATCGGCGGCACCAGCCTTTTCGGCGCCGTCGGCTCCGTCTACGGCCCACTGATCGGCGCCTTCATCCTCGCCACCATCAACAACGGCGCCAACCTGCTGAACCTGAATTCCTTCTGGCAGCGCATCATCACCGGCGTGCTGATCATCGTGATCGTCTATTTCGATCAGTTGCGGCGGCGGCGTCTCTGAGGACTATCAAAATCGAATGACGATGTCGGCGGGCCGAAATGGCTCGCCGATTCACGTTGGCATCACGTGGTCAAACATTTCGAAGATGCGGCTACCGGCGTCACCTGGGCGAGCGACGGCATGGCTATAGCCTCGTCGGCCCCTCGACATCGAGGGATTTGCATCCCCTAGCGAATGACATCCGGCATCAGATCGAGACCAAGGTTTGAGCATCGATCACGCCGGCGATGGGCGTGACCTTTGCCAGCTCAAGTTCCTCAACAGATTGCGGAGCGGCTTTTCGACCGCTTCGTAGGCGCAGATGCCGAGTAAGGTACCCGAGATGACGCCGAGGAACGTCGCGACGTCGTAGGGCATCTGCGTGGATGCAACCATTTTGATGACCACCGAGATCGCCAGCGTGTGCCAGAGATAGATCGAATAGGAGCTGTTGCCGAGATAGGTGAGCAGCGGAATATTTGGCAGCTTACCGCTTCTCTCCAGCGATACCACGCCAAGCACGAGCGCCACGGCGAGCGGTGCGCATGTCACTTCATTGAAGTCGAGGCCGATAAGCTCGATGGCGGCAAAACCCGACAACGCGGCGATCGCCAAGGCAAGGCCAAGGCCGGCGCCCGGCGTCCTCCCCGCTAGCCACAGCCGGCCAAGGACTGCACCGGCGACGAACTCAAGGATGATTGGCTGCGTATAGGTGATAAACAGGGAGGATTGCGGATTGAAAATGTTGCCGGCGATGACGAACGCAAGGAAGACGCCGGCCATGCTGGCAAGCTGCAGACGGCGCGACAACAGCAAGGTCGCGGCGAAGATGACGTAGAAGAACATCTCGAAATTCAACGTCCATCCCTGCACGAGAACCGGCCAGATCTCTCCATTGCTCGGCGAGCGCACGGGGATGAAGAACAGCGAGCCTAAGACATGCCCGGCCGTCAGCTTCATATTCGGAAACAGGCCGGCAAGCCCACCCGCGATCATGATGCTGGTGACGATCCAGTAAGACGGGGCGATGCGCTGCAAGCGATCGAGCAGGAAACGCAATGGCGTCACCGGCCGGCGCTCGCTCATCGTCCACATGATGAAACCGCTGATGACGAAAAAGACGTCGACGCCAGCCGCTCCAATGCGGAAATGGCTGCCGGTGCGCTCTGCGGCGTGGAACAGGACCACGGCGAGAGCGGCAAAGCCGCGCAGATATTGAATGCCGTAGAGGGTCTTCATCTGCTGATCCGCGGCTCCCAATTCATCGATGGCGTAAACTCCATCCGATCGTCGGGAATGAGCGGGGCGGCCTTCGGCGCCCGCGTCTTCATCGTCAGCTTGCCCGCGGTGAAGTAAAACAGGAATGAGCCGACATGGTATGGATTGAGAATGTCGATCTCGACGAAGGCGCGGATCAGAAGCAGCGTCGCAACGCCGAGCAGAACATAGGATTCATCATTTCTAATGTCGCTCAGGAACCGCTTGATATGGCCGATGACGGCGGTGAGCAGGATCGCGATGAGCAGGCAGACGCCGATCAGGCCGGTCTCGACGGTCGTTTCGATGAAGGTGTTGTGGAAATGGAAGCCAGCGCGAGAGGCGATGTAGAATTCGTCCCACAAGCGCTCCGGCTCTGAAAAGCCCTGTACCCAATAGGCTTGGTAGCCGACGCCGAAGAAGGGATGCTGCCAGATTGCTTCGATGCCCTGTTGCCACAAATAGGTGCGACCCGTCAGCGTCGAGTCCTTACCGAAGGCACCGAGGACGAGGTCAACGCCACCGAAATTGACACCGGCGACAGCGACCGCCAAACCGGTTACGGCCAAAACGACAAAGAGCCTCTTACGCTGCCGAGGCGACAGGAACAGGATGCCCCGCATGCCGATACTGAGCACGACGACCAAGCCTGTGGTCAAAACCGAGGTCGCCGATTGCGAGGCGAGCAGGCAATAGGCGGACAGCAGGCCGGCAATGCCACCGCCCAGCAGCCAGATGCGGCGCTCGCCGAGGATGAAGACGGCGGCGAAGGCGAAATAAATGCCGAGCGAGGCGTAGAAGCCGAGCTGGTTCTTCGAGTCGAAGGCGCCGACGAAGCTGTAGGTGCCGTCGAGCGGGTCATAGGCGTAATAGCCGAAGAGGATCGAATAGAGCAGCACGAGGCCCACGCCGGCAATCCCGCCGCGTGTGAGAGTGCGAATATCCAGCGTGCGCATGGCGATCAATGCGCAGATGATGTGCGTCATGTACTGGATCGCAGCGCGTGCCGTAATGGATGGCACGGCAGACCAGAAGATCGACAGGCAGGTAAACACGCCGAAGGCGAAGAGCCAGAGCTGCTTTTGATAGTTGCCGAGCGTGCTGCGATAGCCGATCAGGACCAGCGGAAACCAGAGGCCATAGTAGGCAAGAATAGAGGCCTGCCCGAAGCGGGAGGAATAAGCGAAGACGAAGAAAGAGAGCGCAACCGCCACCATACCGTAGGTGGCGTTGCTCCCTGGACGAATAAAGGTCGATTTCGCGATCTGCATCGACCCTCCTTAACGCATGGCAAGACCGGCGCTGACCTTGATGAGGTCGCCAGGCAGGACCTGGGTGTTCTCATCGGCCGGAATTTCCTTCGGCTGCCCGTTATCATCCCGCACGATGGCATAGACGATATTGACGCTATGCCCGTTGGCATCGAGATTGCTGGCATCGGCCGATTGCGCGACCGCTTCCTGCATCAATGCCTGGCTGGTGGAGAGCTTGAGTTGCAGTGTTTCCAATTGGGTATCGGTGTCCTGCAAATCCTGCGCGAGCGAATTTTGCCAGTCGTTGCGCAGCGTATTTTCATCCTGGTCGGCCTTGCTGATGCTCTGCTTGGCATTCAGCGATGCCGTGTCGGTATCCAGCAGGTTGGTCTCCACGTCGGAGGCGCGCTGTTCGGCCGAAATCCTGCGGGAGGCAAGTTCCAACCCTCTTTCGGCCAAACTTTCGACCTTGTCGCGGTCCGCCTTGGCCAGGTCGAGCTGGCGGCTTAGCGTATCGGTCTTCTTCCCCAGCGCCTCGACTTCGCTTTGCAGCAGCACCTTCAAGTCTGCCAGCGCCTGCAACTGCGTCTTCATGCGCTCGCCGCGCGTTTTCATCAGGGCTTCTTCGCTGGCGAGCAGGTCGGCCGATTGTGGCAATTTCTGCAGCTCCGGCGGAACATCGATCTGATCTTTGCCGGCGACTTCTGCCAGAAGACGCGCCTTGCGGATCAACAGGCGTCCACGCTCGGCCATGAGGACGACGGCATCGCCCTTGGCATTGATGTAGTCCCGGGCAAAGCGCTGGCCGGCATCGGCGCGGTGCAGGCCGCCGCCAAGACTGACCGCCTTAAGGACAGTGAGGTTGGGCACGAAAGGATATTGGCCCGGATTCTGAACCTCGCCGGTGAGATAGATGGGCCGGAATTGCGAAAGCTCTACGGAAGCCGAGGGGCGATCGCGCAGGCCGAATTGTTTTTGCAGCCCGACGCCGATCGCTTCGGCGATTTCGTCCGTCGTCTTGCCGCTGGCCGGCATGTCACCGATGAAGGGGATGGAAACCGAGCCGGAGGGGCCGACGGTGTAATCACCTGATATCATCGACCAATCGCGGACCGAGCCCTCCGCCGTCTGCCATTCGGCAACGCGAATGTGCAGCTTGTCCATGACTCCCAGGTGATATCCCGGAAGATTATCGGCACCGGCATTACCCGACAGCATGCAGAGGCTGAGAAGCATAAGAGCTGCGCAACGAAAAGGTGTAGCCGTGCCAACGGACTTACCAGGAGACTGAATTTCAATCATGCAGGATCTTTCCAGTTATTGGATGCAGCCCGCACTTGCGGGAAAACCGCAGGCGCTTCGCTGCGGTATCTGCGTTCGCCATCAGTAGCTGCCACGCGATAGGCAGACCGCGGGAATGGTTTTGGCGATGATGACCACGTCGCTGCTCAGAGACCAGTTCTTGACGTAGTGGGTGTCGAAGGCAACACGGCTGGCATAGGACACGTCGTTACGACCGCTCACCTGCCAGAGGCCTGTCAGGCCCGGGCGGGATTGGAGGTAGTAGATCGCTGCGTGTTCGTAGAGCTCCAGTTCGTCTTCGACGACAGGACGCGGGCCGACGACGCTCATTTCACCGCGAATGATATTGATAAGCTGCGGCAGCTCGTCGAGGCTGAGTTTGCGAAGCACCGCGCCGACAAGGGTGACGCGGGGGTCGTCCTGCAGTTTGCGTGTTGCACGCCATTCTTCCATTGCTCTGGGATTGGCCTGCAGATAGGCCTTCAGAACCTTGTCGCCATCGACGACCATGGTACGGAACTTCAGGCAACGGAAGGTCTTGCCGTTGTGTCCGATGCGGCGATGTCCGTAAAAAACGGGACCCCGATCCGAAAGCTTTACCAGGAGCATAAGCATAAGGAAGATGGGGCTGATGAAAATCAGCGCCGTTAATGCAGTGGTGACGTCGAACGTCCTCTTCAAGAATCCACCTGTTGGCGGAAAGACGTCACGTTCCGGAGCGCTGAAAAAAGCCGATGTGGCCGATCTCGTCGCAGACTTCATAGAGATGACTCCATTCATGTTGGCGAATTGGTCGGAAATGTCTCGGTCGCCTAGTTAGGGCTATGCAGTGAGGAGTGTAGGTGGCGATTATGATTTTTTAAGCCAAATTTTTGTGGCGACACGGAATCGGGGTCGGGTTTTACCCCCGATGCATTAGATTTCTTAAGTTTAGACATTCCTTATATAATATTTATACTAAAGAATGTATTGTATAGACGGCTAAAAAATGCGCATCTTACGTTACGGATGGCGATGGGAGAGAATGTTAACGGCTATAGCGCGGATTTGTTCATCCGGTCTTGTTGGAATAGGCTTTGCTCACTCTTGAGCGTTCATGCGCAATCTTGATTTTTCACCGAAAATATTGCGTTGCAACACCATATTGCGGCGCACATATTGCCGCTCGCGACGGCCGAACTTTGTAATAAAAGTTGATTGAATTGATTAAATTCTGGCTCGGCCGCGTCCGATCACTAAGGTCATTAAAATTGTATATATTTACAAACTGGACAACTTTAATAAGAAATATGGAGAAAGAGAAAACATATGGGCTGCAATTGCACGTATTATGGAGGAGTAGTTTTAACAGGTGATGCGCTAAAGTCGTATTCGTTCAAAATCGTAAACGGACCGCGGTCATTTAGTTGAATCTAAAAGATTCATTAAATATATTTGGCTTGTGGGTCTTATTAAGGGAGGCAAGGCCTTGATCGCTCTTTTCCTGATGACTGTGTGCGCGAGGTAACGCCATGTATGCGCCACGCGTTTTCATCAGCATGCTCGGCGCCCTGGCGGTATTTGCCATCGCGACCTACTTCCTGACGCATTCTTTTTCGACCACGTTGGTCGAAACGGTAATTTGCGCCGTGCTACTGCAGATCGGTTACTTTATTGGCATCCTCTTCCTCGTATGGAAGGAGCGGACTGCGCGACAGGCATTGCTGCGTCAAAACACGGCTGCCACATCGTTGCGTGATGACGAAAAGGTCACCGGCCTACACGCTTCAAATCTCAATCGCTCCGAACGCTTCAACCCCTGAGGTCGCCGCCAGCGGATCTTTTGACGGTGACGTGCTTGCCTATGGCTGATGTCGTCCTAAGTCTCCCGCGGAATAATGGAGGCTGATGTGACTGACAGTGCCGAAAACAATGTCTGTGTAATTATTGCCGCGAAGAATGCCAGCGACACCATTGGCCTTGCCGTCGCTTCTGCACTTCGCGAGCCCGAAGTGGCAGAAGTCGTTGTTATCGACGATGGCTCGATAGATGGCACCGCCGCCTCCGCCGGCCTCGCGGACGACGGCAGCGGGCGTCTGATCATCCATGAATTCGAGAAAAATCGCGGCCCAGCGGCAGCACGCAACCATGCGATCGAGGTTTCGCGCGCTCCCCTGATCAGCATCCTCGATGCCGATGATTTCTTTTTTCCAGGGCGGTTCAAGCCGTTGCTCGCAAGCGACGATTGGGATTTCGTCGCTGACAACATCGCTTTCGTCAATGCCGATACGGTTCCCGATGCGATTACAATGCTCGATCATTTCGATCCGAAGCCGCGTTTTCTCGATCTGGTCGCCTTTGTCGAAGGCAACATTTCCAAGCGCGGCGTCCGGCGCGGCGAGATCGGCTTCCTGAAGCCGTTGATGCGCCGATCGTTTTTGGATGCTCATGGCCTGCGCTACAACGAAGCCCTGCGCCTCGGTGAGGACTACGATCTCTACGTACGGGCGCTTGCAAAGGCTGCACGCTACAAGGTCATCCATAGCTGCGGCTATGGCGCAGTGGTGCGCAGCAACTCCCTGAGCGGCCAGCATCGCACCGAGGATCTGCATCGGCTTTACCAAGCCGATCGGGCGATCCTGTCAGCCGGCGGGCTTTCCCCGGCCGACGCAGCCGCCATCCGCCGCCATGAGCAGCATGTTCGCAGCCGCTATGAGCTGCGGCGCTTTCTCGATATCAAGGGACAATCGGGCCTGGCAGCGGCCGCCTCTTACGCATTGGGCAAGCCCACCGCCATTCCGGCCATTGCCGGCGGCATTCTTGCCGACAAAACGGAACGTTTCCGGAAGGGCGGCGGGGTGCCGATCGCGCATTCGGGAACGAACGGCCTGCGCTATCTGCTGCAGGCCGCTCCTGAATAATGCTTCTCGCTATCAGAAGTAGTCGCGGCGCACGCCTTCGATAACGTCGAAGAAGCGTTGCTTGCGGCTGGCAAGGGCGGCGTCGGCGCTCAATTGCGGCTTCGCCTTGCTGGCCTGCCAAAGCGCGAGCGCCGAGGGCACGGCAAGCGCCTGCTTCGCCATCACCCTGAGGCGGGTCTGTTCGGGATCGGCAAGGACCACCGTTCCCCCATGCCGGTGCTTCTCCAGCTCTTCGGTGGCGTGCTCGTCCCGTTCGAAACCGACGCCCCAGAACCGGGCACCCTTGGCAATCGCTTCCGCGCGGGTGGAAACCGGAATGTGTTTTGGCGCATAGGTGACGCCGAGCGAGCGAGCCCAGTCGTTCCACTTGAAGCTATTGATCGCCCGTGACGTACTGACGGCGATCCACGGTACCCGGAAGGCATCGGCCAGGATTGCGCCATGCATGGACTCGGCGACAATCAGCTCGGAGGTCGCAATCTCGCGGATCACGGCCTTGGCCTCGCCGCGGGGGTCGAGATAGGAGAGGCCGACGGTCTTGCAGATCTCCGGCCATAGGCCCGCTGCCGCCGACTCCCAATGCGGGACGAAGGTGCGGCGATTACTTTTCGGCAGGTTTTTGAATTCCGGCATTTCGGTCACCATCACGGCCGGATCGATGACGCCCATGTCCTGCGGAAGGCCTACCTTTTCCGCCGTCAGCGGGCCGCGAACGCTGCGGATATCCCACTTGGTCCTGTCGCTCATGTCGGGAAGCGAGCCGTAGCCGAAGCCGCTGCCAATCACGAGCTTGTGGCCGTCGAGCGGCAGGATCAGGGTGTTGAGTACGGTTCCGACACCGACCAGCAGTGTTTCTTTATGAACGTCGCGCAGGCCGGGAAGCAGGAAATCCCAGAGCCAGAGATTGAGATCGTCACCGAAATTACCATGGGTGGATTCCCAGTGGAACGGCTTCATGCAGGTCTCCTTGGTGATGTAGATAATAGCTGAACATACGTTGGCTCTTCAGTAACAGGTATGGACAGCTTTGCTGCAGGTGCGAAAACTAGGGCGCCAACTTGCCCGCGGCAAGCTGCACCGCACTCTGCAATATTGCCGGGTCTTTCCACGCCCATTGCGCCAGTAGCCCAAGTTGCGGCAAACGCTTGCGCCGCAACTGCCGCGCCTGGCTCCACAGCGCCTGTTTGCGGGCGCGGTTTTTATAGGCGCGAATGGCCGCTATATCCTGCGGCCGGCGCAAGAACCGCTGTTCCAGCGTATTAAGCGCGGTCCAGGTGTTGAATTGCTGCCGGAGGAATTGCGGTGAATCATTATCAATGCTGTGAAAGATATTCATGCCTTCGCCACGCAGCGCGCCGGTATCTTCACACAACAACACGCGTTTGGCCGCCAGGATGCAGTCGCAGAAGAACAACACATCCTCTGCCGCCAGCCGCAATGCGGCCTCGAAACGGATTTTCTCGAACAGTGGTCGGCCGATCACCATGCAGGAGAGATGCAGAAAGCTCCAATCTTTCAGCATGACGCTGGCGATATCAGGAACTTCGATAAGCGACGGCGTTTGGGAGAGACGGGTGGCATTCACTGATTTTGCCAGTTCCGCCATGCTGAAATGGTAGGAGAACTCCTCGCCCCCTTCGATCGAGTCCCAATAACAATCAGCATCGTGCCGCGTCAGTGCTTCGAAGGCGTTGCTGAGATGTTGCGGCGCCCATTCGTCGTCGGAATCCAGGAGGGCGACAAAACGGCTTGAAGCCGGCACGTTGTCGAGGCCGGTATTGCGTGCGCCACCCGGTCCCGCATTGGCCTGACGGATAACCGTAATTCGCGCCCGCTCTTCTTCGCTAAGCGCCTGAAGCTCGTTTTCTGCCGGAAGCGGCGATTCATCGTCGACAATGAGGATATCGAAATCCTGAAACACCTGCTTGGATATCGATGTCAATGCACGCTGCAAAATGCCTGTCTGCCTCTGGTAGAAGGGAATAACAATCGTGATCGACGCCATTTTCGAGCCTTTACGGTTTTCAATAAAGAGTTTGTGGCCCCTTTTCATAGGGACCGCCATGCGCTTTTCGACACTCTCCATCGCTGAATTTTCAGCCGGTCCCGAAAGACAGGATGTCGCCGTGGCCTCAACAGTTAGTGCCCGATCTGTTCCGAACAATGACGGAGAGTGCGTTTTATCGAGAACGAGAGCATTTGCCATCGTCGACATCGTAACCTTCGTCGGCTCAAGCAGAAGGTCGAAAACGAAATCGCAACCCATAAGTGAGTGATCTTATTCGCATTTTCTCAATAAGCTTGCATCATCGCCCTATTTTGATCACGATTGATCGTGCGATCTGCGGCAATGCAAAAAAATCCTCGGCCGGTGGAAAAAAATTTGGTGCTGCCGCAGCGTGTAATTCCACGCTATCGCGTTAACATTATACCACTCTTAAAATCGTTTTAAACCAACCACTTCCATAGGTATTAATCCGATTGAATTAGATGTTTCTTCATCTCTTTCATCGCGCCAGGACACGTCTGTGAGGCCATATACCCCGGTTTTTTGCTGCAGTGCCATATTTCCTTTCGCCAGATCGCCCTAGCTTACGTCTGCGGGCTCTAGTCTGCTCTGGTTGAAACGGCTGCAAGGGGGGAGCGGTCCGAAAAAGGGGTGACAGCTATCGTGAATGTGACTGCCAACGTGTCTTCGCGGATCAATCTCATGCGCATCGTGCTCATCTCGGGCATCGTATTTGTACATATCCCGTTTGATACGGATTCCAGCCCATTCAACGGCGCCTATGGCCTCTTTGATTGGCTTCGGGTCTTCCTGCGCGACAGCCTATTTCGCGTGGGCGTTCCCTGCCTGAGCGCCATTTCCGGCTATTTGCTTTTCCGCCACGGCGCGGCCTCGCTGGACTACGGCAAGACCGTCCGCCGCAAGACAAGGACCGTTCTCCTGCCATTTCTGCTATGGAACAGCGCCTTTTTTCTTTTTGTGCTGATCCTGCAGGCCAGCGGTATCGGCGATGGCTATCTGCCGGATCTGACGAATGCCAGCCCGCGCACCCTCGCTACACTTCTGTTTGCCACCGAAGGCGCGCCGATTGATTTGCCCCTCTATTTTCTGCGCGATCTCTTCGTTTGCATCCTGCTTTCGCCGCTGCTGGCGATACTGATCCGCCGCTACCCGCTGCCGACGCTGGTATTTCTGCTGATGCTCGCGGCGTTGCCGGTACCGCTTGGCATCGTGCTCAGGAACTCCATCCTCTTCAGCTTCAGTTTCGGCATCTATCTCAGCCTCTATCGCATCGATCTAACCATCATCGACCGATACGCGGCCCCCATCGGCGCAGCCTTTCTCGCACTCGCGATTCTGTGGGCGACAGTGGCTTATTTGACCGCGCCGGAACCGCCAGTATGGCTGGAATTCAGCCGGGATATGATGGTGCTCGCCGGTATTCCAGGCTTCTGGGCGCTGTCGGCAATCCTGATCAAGAGCAAGGTTGGTCAGCAATTGGCGGAAACCGGCGGCTTGAGCTTCTGGATCTTCTGCGCCCATCACCCGCTGCTGCTGAGCCTCTGGATTCTGTGGAACCGAACCGGCGTGGATCTCTATCCCGTCTTCTACCTGCTGGCCGCCGCCATCACCCTGACGGTGCTGCCTTTGACCAACGGCATGGCGCGCAACGCCCTGCCCTCTTTCTACAATCTACTGACCGGCAGCCGCATGCGGCCGCGTGTCGAAGCCCTGGCCGATGGCCGGCGGGCAACCTCCGAGTAAAGGTGACACATGACGAAACCGATCTTCCATTCCCGGGGACTTAACCTTGTTGCATTCGCAGTCTTGAGCGTCGGTCTCATCCCTTGCGCAGTTTCCGCGCAGGAGGATCAGCCGAACGGCAAGTCTTTCGTCGACAATTTCGACCGGATCGACAGCGGCCGGTGGTTCGTTTCGGATGGCTGGAACAACGGCCCGCACCAGAACTGCACCTGGTCCAAGAAGGAGGTCAGTGTCGAGGGCGGCATGCTGCAGCTTCAATTCACCCAGGCCAAGACCGGCCAACGGGACTATGCCTGCGGCGAGATCCAGACGACCAAGACCTATGGCTACGGCACCTATGAGGCGCGTTATCGCACCGCGACCGGCTCCGGCCTTAATTCGGCTTTCTTCACCTATATAGGTCCGACCGACAAGAAACCGCACGACGAGATCGATTTCGAAGTGCTCGGCAAGAACCTCGGACAGGTTCAGGTCAATCAATATATTGGCGCCAAAGGCGGCAATGAGAAACTCGTCCCGGTCGCCGGCGGCGCCGATCAAGGCTTCAACGATTACGCCTTCGTCTGGGAAAAGGATCGGCTCCGCTACTACCTGAACGGCAAGCTCGTCCAGGAGGTTACCGATCCGTCGAAGATCCCGACGCATGCGCAGAAGATCTTCTTCAGCCTTTGGGGCACAGACACGTTGAGCGGCTGGATGGGCAAGTTCGCCTATGGCGGTGGGCCGGCGACCATGCAGATCGATCGCGTTGCCTTCACGGCAGCGGGCGATAAGTGCCAGTTCCCGGAATCGGTCGCCTGCAAGATCAACTGAAACATTCCGGCTGCGAAGCGGATTTCGCAGCCGGAGCAATGAACGTGGTGCAACACGAACGAAACGAGGCACCTGGCATCCGACCGGGTACGAGAGCGGAAGTTTTCATGCTGCATATTCTCTATTTCGTCCACGATCTCGCCGACCCCGCCGTCCGCAGGCGGGTGCTGATGCTGCAGGCGGGTGGGGCGAAAGTAACGCTGGCAGGCTTTCGGCGCGATGACAACGCGTTGGCTGCCGTGCACGGTGTCGAACCGATCGAACTCGGGCGGACGCGTGATGCGCAGTTCGCACAGCGTATCGCTGCCGTTGCCAAGTCTGCTCTGCAACTGCGCGGATTGCTGCGTTCGATTGAAAAGCCAGACGTGATCATCGGCCGCAATCTTGAAATGCTGGCCGTGGCCAATCGCGCCAAGTCGATCTTCGGCGGCGATATGCCCGTTGTCTACGAGTGCCTCGATATTCACCGACTGCTGCTGCGCAAGGACGCCTTCGGCGGCGCCCTTCGTGGCATCGAGCGCCATTTCGGCGCGGATGCGGCGCTGCTGCTGACCAGTTCGCCGGCCTTTGTCGAGCATTATTTCCGCTCTCGCTCGGGCCTCGACCTGCCGATCCTCCTTCTCGAGAACAAAGTCCTGGCGATCGAGGGTATCGGGGCTGAAATTACCGTTGCGCCGCGATTGCCGGCCGCCAACGAGCCCTGGAAGATCGGCTGGTTCGGCGCGCTTCGCTGTCGCAAATCACTGGAAATGCTTGCTGAATTTTCACGTCAGATGGAAGGCCGCTTCGAGATCGTCTTGCGTGGCCGGCCGGCCTATTCCGAGTTCAGTGATTTCGATGGCTTCGTGCGCGATGCGCCTTTCATGCGCTTCGGTGGCCCCTACAAAAATCCCGAGGATCTCGCGGCGATCTATGGCGAGGTGCAGTTCTCGTGGGCGATCGACTTCTTCGAAGAAGGGCTGAATTCCAATTGGCTGTTGCCGAACCGTCTCTATGAAGGCGGCCTGCATGGCGCCGTGCCGATCGCCTTCAATGGCACTGAAACCGCACGGTTCCTGGCAAACCGAAAAATTGGGCTGACGCTCGAGAAGGCGGATGCTGCGCACCTTGTCGCCCTCCTGGGCGACATAAATAAGGAGCGCTACCTCGCCGCTTTCAACGCCTTGGCCGCGCAGGACCGCAGGCAATGGATGACCGACCGCGCCGAATGCCAAGGATTGGTGCAGCGGCTGGCCTCCCTTACCCGCGCCAGTGGCCAAACCGCCGAATTAAAAGCCCTCCCACAAATGCATCGCAATAGAGGTGGATTGCAATGAAGACCGGAATTCCCATGGATATGCGTTGCTTAATCGTTATTCCCTGCCTCAATGAGGAGAAGCATATCGAGCCGCTGATTGCCAAGCTCGGTAGTGCTCTGGACGAACTTGATGCCCGGATCGTGGTTGCCGATGGTGGTAGCACGGATAGAACGCGCGACATCGTCAAGGAGATCGCCGCAGCCGATCCGCGCATTCTCCTGCTCGACAACCCGAAGCGGCTACAAAGTGCTGCGATCAATCTTGCCATCGAAACCTTTGGCCGCGACTACGATTATTTCATTCGCATCGACGCCCATGGCGATTATCCCAGCGACTACTGCCAGATCCTCGCGCAGGAGGCGCAGGCGACTGGGGCGGATTCGGTTGTCGTCGCCATGCGTACCATGGGCTTTAGCGCTTTCCAGAAGGCGACGGCGGTGGCGCAGAATTCCAAGCTCGGCAATGGCGGCTCAAAGCACCGCGAAGGCGCCAAGGGGCATTGGGCCGATCACGGTCATCATGCGCTGATGCGCATCACTGCTTTCCGCGCCGTCGGCGGCTATGACGAAGCCTTCAGCCACAATGAGGATGCCGAGCTCGACTATCGCCTGCGGAAGGCCGGCTACCGCATCTGGCTCACCGACAAGACGGCGATGACCTATTATCCGCGCTCCAGCGTTCCGACGCTTTTCCGACAGTATCTTGGCTACGGCCGCGGCCGTGCCCGCAATATCCTCAAGCACCGCAGCATGCCGAGCGTCCGCCAGATGCTGCCGCTGGCCGTGGTGCCGATCTCCGTCGGCGCGTTTCTGGCGATCCTCAGTTGGATTGCGGTCGTTCCCATCAGCCTTTGGGCTTTTGCATGCGTTGCCTACGGCTTCTGGATCGCGCTCGGCGAGCGGAATCCGTACGGACCTCTCGCCGCCGTCTCGGCCATGGTTATGCATTTTGCCTGGTCGATGGGTTTCTGGATGGAAGTCTTCAGCTTCCGTGCACGCAAGGTGGTGTCATGACGCGAAACCCGGAGCGCCGATCCGTGAGGATCGATATCGCCGTTTGCACCTATCGCCGCGCCGAGCTGGATCAGACGCTGCTGTCGCTGGCGGTCTTGACCGTTCCTGTGGGCGTTACTGTCCGTATCATCGTTGCCGACAATGACGTGACGCCAAGTGCACGCCACCGCGTCGAAGCCATGCGTTCGGCGGTGCCTTTCGAGATTGCCTATGTGCATTGCCCCGCTTCGAACATTTCGATCGCTCGCAACGCCTGCCTCGAGCATGCGACCGGCGATTTCGTGGCTTTCATCGACGACGACGAGACCGCATCCGAGGATTGGCTGGCCGAATTGCTGGTGACCGCGGATACCACCGGAGCCGACGCGGTGCTCGGCCCCGTCAGCGCCGTCTATCCGAACGTCGCGCCGGGCTGGATGCGGCGCGGCGATTTCCATTCGACATTGCCGGTCTGGGTCTCCGGCGATATCCGCACGGGCTATACCTGCAATGCCCTGCTGCGACGCAACGCGCCGTCGCTTGCCGGCCGCCGCTTCAACATCGCGCTGGGGCGCAGCGGTGGCGAAGATACGGAATTTTTCGCCCACATGCATAGGGCGGGCGGGAAGATCGCCTTTGCTGAGGATGCCATGGTCTACGAACCCGTGCCAAGTGGGCGGGCAACGGTTGCCTGGCTCACGAAGCGACGGTTCCGCATGGGGCAGACGCATGGGCGGATGCTGCTGGAGACGTCGGCCGGTCTTCGCCGGTGGAAGGCGATCGCGCTGGCTGGCGCCAAATCCGGCTATTGCTTTGCCGCCGCCGCGCTTCTCGCCGCTTTTCCCGTGCAGCGCCATCGCTACGGCCTGCGTGGCATCATGCACGCCGGCGTCGTCAGCGGCCTGTTCGGTGTCCGCGAAATCGAACAATACGGAAGTTTGGAGAAAGCACCGCAATGACGGATTTCATCCCTGATGTCAGTTTCGTCATCGCAGCCTACAACGCCGAGGACACTCTGGAGCGCGCCATTGACAGCGCGTTGGCGCAGGGTGCCGTCAGCATGGAGGTGATCGTCGTCGACGATTGTTCCAGCGACAATACCCCGACGATTGCCGGCAACCACCCCGATCCGCGCGTTCGGCTCGTTGCCATGCCCCGTAACGGCGGTCCCGCCGCGGCACGCAATGCCGGCCTTGACGCCGCTCGCGGCCGTTGGGTTGCCGTGCTTGATTCCGACGATGCGCTACGCCCGGACCGCATGGCACGGCTGATTGCACGGGCCGAAAAGGCCGAGGCCCAGATCGTCGTCGACAATCTCGATGTTATCAGGGGAGCGGATGAGGCGGCGGGCATGATGTTTCCGGAAGCCGTACTCGCGCGCCTGCCGGTTCTGACGCTGCAGAAATTCATCATGTCGAACATGATTTTCCGCTCCGAGCATAATTTCGGCTACATGAAGCCCGTCTTCGAGCGCGCCTTTCTCGAGAAGCACCACCTGCGCTTCGACGAGGCCCTCAGGATCGGCGAGGACTATATTTTTCTCGCCTCCGCATTGGCTAAAGGCGGCGTCTGCGCTGTCGAACCGACAGCCGGTTATCTCTATTACATTCGCGAAGGTTCGATCTCGCGCGTGCTGAAGCGGCAAGATGTCGAGGCGATGATTGCCGCCGACCAGAAGTTTTTCTCTACACATCCTTTCGGTGCCGCCGCTCTGGCCGCCCAACGGCGACGGACGCGCAACCTGAAAGAAACACTATCCTTCCTAATGCTTGTCGACAGCATCAAGGACGGTTCCTTACCGAACGCGCTGAAAATTGCCTGCTGCAATCCGGGCGCGGTTCGTCATTTGCGCATGCCGATCGCGGCCCGTCTGCGTCGTCTTGCCGCCCTTCTTCGGGGCAACGGCGAGACAACCGTCCTGCAGGGCGGCGGCGAAGTCGCGTCGGCGTCCCCGATCTCCCCCTCCCTCCCCAGTTTGGGCGCAGGCCCTCACTCTAACAAAGGATAGAGCTATGGACCCTAAGCATCGTGTGAGAAAAGCAATCATCCCAGTTGCTGGCAACGGAACCCGTTTCCTGCCGGCCACCAAGGCGATGCCCAAGGAAATGTTGACAATTGTCGATCGTCCGGTGGTGCAATATGCCGTCGACGAGGCCATCGAGGCCGGCATAGAGCACATCGTCTTCGTCACCAGCCGCAACAAATCGGCAATCGAGGATCATTTCGACGATACGCCGGAGCTGATCTCCTCGCTGCATAGAGCGGGCAAGACAAAGCAGGTTTCCGAACTGGAGCGTCTTCTGCCGCGGGCCGGCTCGGTCAGCTTTACCCGCCAGCAGGCGCCGCTCGGCCTCGGCCATGCCGTATGGTGCGCTCGAGACCTGATCGGCAATGAGCCGTTTGCGCTGCTGCTGCCCGATATGGTCTGCCATGGCCTGCGCGGCTGCATGGCCGGGCTGATGGAACTCTATGACGAAGTCGGCGGCAATATCGTCGCGGTCGAGGAATGTGCGCCGGAAGAGACCTCGAAATACGGCATTATCGGCCGTGGAGCGCCGGTTCGCCACGGCTTCGGTGTGACCAAAATGGTTGAGAAACCGCATCCGTCGGAGGCGCCTTCTAACTTTTACCTCAATGGGCGCTATATTCTCCAGCCTGAGATCTTCGACATCCTGGCGCGGCAGGAACGCGGCGCTGGCAACGAGATCCAGCTAACCGACGGCATGCTGCGCCTGTCTCAAACACAGGACTTCCATGCCCAGGCTTATAGCGGACGGACTTTCGATTGCGGATCGAAGCAAGGCTTTATCGAGGCGAACGTCGCCTTCGCGCTGGCACGCGCGGACATTGGCGGTCTCGTTTACGACTCGATCCGAAGCCTGGTTCTCTCGCACGAAGCGCAGATGACCGCAGCTTAAGCCGCTTCACACTTTCGCCTGCGGCCTCGATGGCCGCAGGCCATTGCCGCTATTCATTTAGGCTTCTCCGACAAGGTGGTCGCCATGCATCAGAAGAATTTCACCTTCCACAGCGCTCTTCCAAAGGAGGAGCAGGATGGTTTCATTGACCTAGACCGGCTGATGGCGGTCATCACCCGTCGCATCCGCACCATCCTCGCCGGTGTGGTCATCTTCGTCGCACTGGCGGTCGCTTATCTGCTGACCGCACCTTCGACCTATACGTCAGCGACACAGATATTGCTCGACGAAACCATGACCAAATATGCGGAGGACCAGCCGCCGCAGGCCAGCAGCCAGCAGGCCGACATGGAGATCGCCAGCGCTGTCGAAATCCTGAAATCCAACGAGATGGCCTTGCGCGTCGTCGATGCGGCAGGCCTCGTCAACAATGACGCGATCCTCAATCCGCCGCAGTCGCCGGTAGCGCTGATCAAATCCGGCGTGAAGCTGATTGCCAGCGCCTTTAAACCGGCGAAGCCGCCGCTAACTGCCGAAGAGGCGCGCGAGGCGCAACGTCAGCAAATCGCCGCGACATTGCAGGACGCTCTGAAGGTGGAGCGCGTCACCCGCAGTTCCGTCGTCTCCGTATCCTTCGGCTCGACCGATCAGCAATTGGCCGCCAAGGTCACTGCGGCCTATGCCGACGCTTATCTGACGGATCAGCTCAATGCCAATTTCGATGCGACCGAGCGGGCATCCGTCTGGCTGCAGGAGCGACTGAACGACCTGCGCGAGCGTTCGCAACAGGCTTCGCTCGATGTCGAAAAATATAAGGCCGAGAACGGTCTGACCTCGACCGGCGGCGAACTGATGTCGGAACAGCAGATTTCCGATCTCAACAAGCAACTGATCATCGCTCAGGCCGATACCGCCAGCGCCTCGGCGCGCTATTATCAATACAAATCGATCATCGATCAGGGACCGGACAATGCGGTGAAAAACGCGACGATCTCGTCCAGTCAGACCGACAATAGCGTATTGCAGGATCTGAAGACGCGTTATCTCAATGTGCAGAAGCGCGAGCAGGACGTGACGCAGAATTTCGGCGCCAGTCATCCCCAGGCCGTGGCGCTGAAGGCGGAGCGCGAAGACATCACGCGGCAGATTTACCAGGAACTGCAGCAACTGACGGCGAGCTACAAGAATGAATTCGACGTAGCACAATCGCGTGCGGTGTCGCTGCGCAACAGCATCGAAGGCGTGGTCGGCAAGAACTCCGAGGCCAATAAATCCCTCGTGCAATTGAATGCGCTGAACCAGAAAGCGACAGCGCTGAAGACGCTCTACGAATCCTATCTCAGCCGTTATGAGGAGGCATCGCAGCAACGCTCCTTCCCGATCGCCAAGGCCCGCGTCATCTCCGCCGCCGGTGTGCCATCCGCGCCGTCAAGCCCGAAAAAGACGCTCGTCCTGGCACTTTCGATCGTGCTCGGCTTGATGGCCGGCGGTGCCTTTGCCGCGCTGCAGGAATTCCGCGACCGCTACTTCCGGGTCGAAGCCGATGTGCGCGCAGCGCTCGGCCTCAAATTCCTGGGCTATTTGCCGCTGCTCGGCCAACAGACATTCGACAAGAAGAAAAAGAAGGGTCGCAAGCTCAAAGTCGGGCCGGCAACGGCCGAGGATGCCGAGACCGGTGTCGCTTTCGAACGGATCATGCGTGTCTCGGTCGAGGCCCCGCGCTCGATATTCGCCGAAACCCTGCGCAACGCCAAGCTTGCCAGCGATGTCATGCTGCAAGGACGGGCTGACCGCGTGATCGGCGTTGTCTCGGCATTGCCCGGCGAAGGCAAGTCGACGACGGCCGCCAATTTTGCCGCGCTGCTCGCGAGCAGCGGCAAACGCACGCTGCTGATCGATGCCGACTTGCGCAATCCCGGTTTGAGCCGGATGCTGAAATCACCGCCGCAGACCGGCCTCATCGAGGCGGCTCTCGGCGAAATTCCCTGGGCAAGTGCCGTCAGGGTCGATCCACGCACCAAGCTTGCTATTCTGCCGGTGGTTCTACGCGATCATCTGCTGCATACCAGCGAGCTCCTGTCTTCGCAGGGCATGCTGAACCTGATGGAAAGCGCGCGGAAGATGTTCGACTACATCGTCGTCGACCTTGCGCCGCTAGGCCCGGTCATCGACGCCAAGGCGTTCGCGCCGCAGGTGGACGCTTTCCTCTTTGTTGCCGAGTGGGGCGCGACGCCGACCAATCTCGTCAGGGATTTGCTGGAACAGGAGCCGCAGATCAATTCGCGTGTTCTCGGCGTCATCCTCAACAAGACGGATATGTCGGAACTGTCGCGCTACAGCGACTTCGGCGGCACGGAGCGCTACCGGCAGAAATACACCAGCTACTACACCGAGGAACAACCGAAGGCAGAAATCGACGCCTAGAGCAATCCAGGAAAAGTGCGAACCGGTTTTCGGTCCGGAATGCGTAAAAACAAAGTGATAGAGCGGGAAGGCGATTCCGTAAAACGCTGAACCGCTCTCCCCTACGCTTTCAACGTCCTGGCACCGGCGCGTGCCAGGACGTGTTCGCGCCAAATCGTGAAGATGCCCGCAGCCACGACGATGATGGCTCCTATCACAGTATAGACATTGAGCGTCTCGCCGAAGATCGAGACGGCGATGATCGCCGAGAAGACGAGCTGCAGATAAGTGAGCGGCTGGATCACCACCGCGTCGAGAAGGTCATAGGCGCGAATGAGAAAATAGTGGCTCGACATGCCCGTGAGGCAGAGCACACCCAGGAAAGCCCAGTCATACGGCACAACCGGTGCCCAGAAGAACGGTCCGATGCAGCTCATGGCAACGGCGCCGACGACGCCGGTGTAAAGAAAGCTCGTCATCGCGGAATCGTCCCGGCTGACATAGCGGGTGAGAACGACATACAGCGAAAACAACAGGGCACCGGCAAGCGGCAGCAGGAAACGAATGTCGAAAAAGCCGCTTTCCGGCTTCAGGATCAGCAGCACGCCGACGAAGCCAATGCAGATTGCCAGCCAGCGCCGCCAACCGACCCTTTCGCCAAGGATCGGCACGGACAATAACGCGACCATCAATGGTCCGGACGAGAAGATCGCCTGCGAACGAGCAAGGCCGACGATGACGAAGGACGAGATGGCGACCACGATCTGCGCGGCTAGCAGCAGCCCTCGGGCGATCTGCAGGCGCGACCGTTTGGTGCGGATGGCGACACGCAATCCGCCTGGTGAGCGCGACGCCAACGCCACGGCAAAAAGCATGAAGGCCCAGTAGCGGATCATCGCCACGAAGAGCGGCGGATAGGCACTCACCAGATGTTTTGAGATGCCGTCCTGTATGGCGAATATGCTGATCGCCAACAGCGTGAAGACATAACCGGCAGTATTGGATTTCATTTCGGCTCGAAGGAAGGATGGTATGCGGCCCCGGAAGCGCCGGCCGAACCGACGCTGCCGATCATAATAGGCCATTCGATCTTTCGATCATAGGCTCCCGCATCTGCCTTACTACACGAAATGTGTCGATCAGCTTTTTTGCGTGCTTTCGACAAAGGCGGCGAAACCCTCGACGAAGGCGGCGAGGTTCTGCTTCACTTTCTCGTCGACGATTTGACCTTCCGCATCGAACACGCTGCCGGCGCGCGACACCATCAGCCGGCCGCCGAACCAGGGATTGGCGCCGAGCGTGCGCAGAACGGGCAGCCAGGCAGTCTGGCTAAGGATCGTGCCGAAATTGCCGGGCGAGGCGCCGAGAACGGCGACGGGTTTTGCCCGGAAGACGCGGGGAATATCGCTGGGCGGCCTGCTCATCCAGTCGATCGCGTTCTTGAAGACGCCTGGAAGCGAATTGTTGTATTCCGGCGTGAACAGGATCAGGCCGTCGGAGGCTGCGGCCAGCTCCTTGAGCTCGCTCACCTTTTCCGGAATACCTTCGGCCTCGACATCGGCGTCATAAAGCGGAATGCCATGGATCGTCCCGGCGATGAGTTCAACGCCCGGCGGCGCGAGCGCGACAGCGGCGTGCAGCAGTGCCGTGTTGAATGAGCCCTTGCGAAGGCTGCCCGATATGCCGAGAATTTTCATCGCGTCCCCCATAAGAATTGGATGGGGAGAGATTTATAGCTCGATACTATTCGTCAAGGACCGATGGTCATGTGAATGCGGATAGCCCAAGTCGAATATCGCCTGCCCCTCATATATCGATGAAAACGGCACCGTTTTCGACCTTGACGGGATAGGTTTTGAGGTTGACGCAGACGGGGGCGCCCTTGGCCTCGCCGGTGCGATAGTCGAAGCGGCCGTTGTGCTTGGGACATTCGATGATGTTGTCCATCACCAGCCCGTCGGCAAGATGGACCTGCTCGTGCGTGCACAGGCCGTCGGTGGCAAAATAGTCGTCTTCCGGACTGCGATAGATCGCGAAGGTCTTGCCGCCATGGTCGAAGCGCATGACGTCCTCCTCGTCGATCGCATCCGCCGCGCAGACCTTAATCCAGTTGCCGCTCATTCCTGCCTCCCTGTTTTCACATTGTCAGTCGGTTATTGTGCCGCTTCGGCCAGCCCGTTGTGGAATTCCTCGCGATAGGGCCTCGCCGTCGGCGGCAGGTCGCGCTTCAGGAAATAATCCTCGTTGCGCAACTGCCGCAGGAAGGCCGGGATCATCTCGCGGTAGCCCGACCAGATCGACGGATTGGGCCGCGGCAGATCGTGTTTGATCATCGCATGCAGCTTCGGCAGCGCATGATAGGGCACCATCGGGAACATGTGGTGTTCGACATGATAGTTCATGTTCCAATAGATGAAGCGGCTTATCGGGTTCATCAGCACCGTGCGGCTGTTCAGCCGGTGGTCGATGACATTGTCGGCCAAGCCGCCATGCTGCAACAGGCCGGTCAGCACATGATGCCAGGCGCCGTAGAGCCTCGGCAGGCCGATCAGCACCAGCGGCAGGACAGAGCCCATGGCAATAGCGGCGGCGATGGTGGCGATATAGATGAGGCTCCAGATGCGGGCGATGCGGATCGCCTTCGGCTGCTCCATCTCGGGAATGAAGGTTTTCTCCGTGGCGCTGATGATGCCGAAGGCATTGCGGACCATGTCGAGCATCGCATAGAAGACATCGACGATGCCGAAGAAGTTCAGGACCAGGCGCACGAGATCCGGCGGCCGCATGACGGCGATCTCCGGATCGCGGCCGACGATGACGGTGTCGGTGTGATGGCGGGTATGGCTCCAGCGCCAGGTCACCGGATTGCGCATGATCATGAAGCAGGCGATCTCATAGACCGCATCGTTCATCCAGCGGGTCTTGAACGCCGTGCCATGGCCGCATTCGTGCCAGCGGCTATCAGAGGCCGAACCGTAAAGCACGCCGTAAGCCAGGAAGAAGGGGACACAAAGCCAGGAACCCCAGAAAAAGATGCCGAGGCCGGCAAGGATCGCCATGCTGCCGAGCCAGATGATCGTGTCGCGGATGGCGGCGTCATCGGAGCGCTGCATCAGCGCCTTCATCTCCTTGCGGGCAATCTCGGTATGATACCACTCCGCCGCCGCCAATCCGGTTTCGACCGCCTGCCGGCCGCTTGGACCAAGCAGGCTGTAATCACGCTTTCCTGTCTCGCTCATTCCTGCCTCCCGCGTCGCAAACCAGCGCGCCGCACCTGATGACGGGGATGATAGGTCGAGTTTTTGCTTGCCTCAATGCAACGATGATGGAATCTATCATATTCCATCAATCCTCCATCTCATTCATGATGGAATACCTCAGGACCATCCATGCGCAGACCAACCATCGCTGATCTCGCTAAGGCGTGATGGAGCGGGACGGCGCCCAATGAGTAGCGGATCAGACATTTTTTCCTTTCGAGGCCTCCTACTCGGGAAATATTCGAATGATAGAATTCTATCATTCAGACCAAAAATTCTTCCACAAAGAACAAAGCGCTCCTTCGCCCAAAATCACCTGACTCCAAAAAGTCCGCGATTTTTTTGGGAACCTTTTTCTCTCAACTCTATCCAATGGCTAGTTCCGACACCGGACCAACGGACGAAGGACGCGTGACATTCAATGTTCGCTCGGGATTAACAACGAACGGGAGAGAAATCATGTTCAAGCACATTCTGACCGCGACATTCCTGCTGGGCTTGGCCAGCACTGCGGCAATCGCCGCAGATGCGAAAATCTCCGATCCACAAATCGCCCATATCGCCTACACCGCCGGACAGATCGACGTCACGGCTGCCGAGCAGGCGGTGAAAAAAAGCAAGAATCCGGAGGTGGTCGAATTCGCCAAGACTATGGAGCGCGACCACAAATCCGTTAACGAGCAGGCGCTGGCGCTGGTCAAAAAACTCAAGGTCACGCCTGAGGACAATGACGTCAGCAAGTCGCTGAGTGCCCAAGCCAGCAAGGAACTGGCCAAGCTCGGCAAGTTGGACGGCAAGGCCTTCGACAAGGCCTATATCGACAATGAAGTGGCCTATCACAAGGCGGTCAACGACGCGCTTTCCAAGCAACTGATCCCATCGGCAAAGAATGCCGAACTCAAGTCACTGTTGGAGACCGGCCTTACACTCTTCCAGGAACATCAAACGCATGCGGAACATCTTGCCGCGGCGATGAAATGAACCGGCGATGGGCGCGATGAATACAAAGCGTCTATCGGTGATTGTCGTGGGGTTGCTGCTCATGACGGTCAGCACGGTGACGAAGTCGGCCGAATATCAAATCGCCATCGCGAATATGAAATTCGGCCTGCCGCCGACCACGTTGCACGTCGGCGACGTGATCGTCTGGCGTAACGATGATATATTCCGCCACACGGCCACCGCGCGCGATGCCAGCTTCGACATCGACCTGCCGGCCAAGTCGCAAAAGAAAATGACCATCGAACGCACCGGCGACGTGAAATTTTACTGCCGCTTTCATCCGATGATGATCGGGGAACTGAATGTACAGCCGTAGGGAGAGAGAGGAGCCACGATGACTGCCGTCTCCGCCGCAGTCAAGCGACAACCGGATCCTTCCACCTATTCGGAAGCCGAACTCATCGCTCGCGCCAAGGCTGGCGATGAGGATGCCATCCGGATCATTGTCCAGCGCAACAACCAACGCTTGTTTCGAACGGCGCGCGCCATCGTCGGCAACGACGCTGAAGCGGAGGACGTTGTACAGGCAACCTATGTGCAAGCGTTCATCAATCTGGCGGCATTCCGCGGCAGTTCAACATTATCAACCTGGCTGACGAGGATTGCGCTCAACGAAGCGTTTGCCCGCATGCAGCGACGACGCGACTTTACCGGGCTTGAGGAGATCGACATGCAGAACAAGGCGTCATGCGGCGGTTTGTTGCACTTCCCCTCCTCGCTCGCGCCAGCCGATCCCGAGGCTGAATTGGCGCGAAATCAGACGAGGCGTCTGCTGGAACATGCGGTGG
Source organism: Rhizobium sp. CB3171 (assembly GCF_029714265.1). Classification (NCBI taxonomy): domain Bacteria; kingdom Pseudomonadati; phylum Pseudomonadota; class Alphaproteobacteria; order Hyphomicrobiales; family Rhizobiaceae; genus Rhizobium; species Rhizobium sp. CB3171. Next base: position 1,333,582 of record NZ_CP121653.1, read on the forward strand.
ATGCCCTGCCCGCCAAGTTCCGCACCGTCTTCATTCTGCGCGACGTGGAAGGCTTCAGCACGGAGGAAACGGCGTTCCTCCTCAACATCAAGCCGGAGACCACCAAGACCCGGCTGCACCGTGCCCGCAAGATGATGCGGCTTTCGATAGAAAAGCAGTTTTCCGGGGCATTTTCCGCCCTCTTTCCCTTCGATGGTGCCCGCTGCGCCGATATGGCTGACCGGGTGATTACAGCGCTGCGCACAATACACGCGGGGAAAAGGGATTCCTCGATACCATCGCAGTAGAAGGGGTCGTATCAGGATTTGGGTGTCGCATGCTGCCTGCCGAGAAATGTCATTTCCTCGTGCTTCACCCTGTTCTCGTCATCGAGAATCGCGCGCCACATGCGGTTGCCTAGTCGCAAGGAAAGGCGTTTCGTTCCCGCGTGATCTTCCGTGCCCACCTCCACGGAAGAGGTGACGGAGCCGCGCTGCATGTAGCGGCGAAATTCTGCAAGCGAGAGACCAAACCGAGCGGCGATTTCCGAAGAATCGACAATAAAATCCCCATTTTGCGCGCGCTCAACGAACATTGCTTCACCCCTTCCGCAGACATACACGCTCATATATCAAACCGAAATGGAGAACGACCACCGGCGGGAGAATCGTTCCTGCCTCCGATCAAACGCTTTGGCGTCTACGGCGTTCGCACCTTTGCAGAAAACGCAAATCTCGGCACGATGGAGACAAGCTGGGCCGACAAAAGCGATATCACCGAAATCAGCACCAAAAAGCCTCCGATGTAGATCCACGGCGACATGTGGTCGCTGTGGACGAAGTGCTCATATATTTCGGTAAAGCCCCTGTGACACATATAGATCGGATAGGAGAGATAGCCGAGAAATATGCCAATCGGCTGAATCTTCTCCGGAATTTCCAGATATGTGCCGGCAAGGACGATAAGCGGCGAAATGACGATGCAGAAGAGCAGAGCGAATTTCAGCGAATAGGTCGGCAGAAACAGTAGAGCGAAAATCAAGGAGATCGGCAGGAGCGCAAAATAGGTGGTGACGGGCCGCCTGTCTTTCTGAAGCCTGAATATGATCATGCCGACGACAAACGAGAAAAACACGCGAGCCAGCCCGCCGTCGACCGATCGCCATTCCCAGCCGAGGTCGAGGGAGCGGTGCAAGGCGACGGATGCGAGCAGGCACGCAAGCGACACCGCGGCTAGAATAGCCAGGTATTTCGTTCTCATCCTGAAAAGCATCAGGGCGAATACCAGATTGACGAGCAGCTCCCAGAATAGCGACCACGCAGGCCCGTTCAAAGGATATAACGGCCACAAATCCGTTGCGGATCTCGTCAGAAAGCTCGGAGACGGCAGCATGAATGCGGTCGAGATCAGGCTTGCGAGCAAATCGCCGACACTGTCGGTCGACCAATTCCAATGGGCCAGCAATTGCACCAGTCCATAGAAGGTTCCGAGTATGAACAACGGATAGAGGCGCGCGTAGCGGGCTTTCATAAAGGCCGCCAGCGGCATGCCGCTGGCGAGCTTTTCGCTATATGCCCTTGCAATGACGAAGCCGCTCAGAACGAAAAAGAAGTCGACCGCGACATAGGCCAAAGGCGCATACGGCCGTTGAAGGTGATAGACAACGACCGCAAATGCCGCGAGGCCCCGCATCGCGTCGAGCGATGCATATCGATGGCTTGTCCGACCCGCCTGAAGCGAGCGTCGCTGCGGTGGGACAGGGATCGACCTAAGGTCTTCTCCCGTCGCTGAACTATCAGATGCTTTCACAACTGGTCACCATTTCACGTTGTTGGCGCTGGCAGCACCGAAAAATTCGTTGCGCAGGCCGCGATCGAGCGGACGAACCCGCGTGAGATTGCGAAGAAGTTGGCGAGGGCGCCGAAGCGCGCGGGCATTGAAAAAATAGGTCGACAGCAGACTGGCGGACTTGCTGTGCGCGCCGCTATGCCCAACCCGGTAAATGGCACCGCGAAACGGCAGTGCCTCGAGGGGCGTGCCGCGCTCGGCCAATATGTTTGCGATACGCACATGACTGCCCAGCATCGACTTCACATAGTCGATATCGGCAACCTCAAGTGTCGCCGGAAGGTCGTAGAGACGCGATTGCACGATCAATGATGTGCCGCAGTAATTCGCGAAATCATCGTAATGCATGATCAACCGGCCGCCTTCGTTCCAGAGGTAGCCCTTGTCGATCTTCCAGCCGTTCGTATCCGGGTGCTGCGCAACGTAGCTGACGATATTGGCGCTGACGAAGTCATCATCGTCTACGATCATGAAAAACCGCGAATCCCGGGCTGAAAGCATACCGCTCAGCACGCGGCGGCCCTTGTCCAGGCGGAACGCGTCGTAGACCTTTTCTCTGTCCGCGCTATCCAAATCGTGGAGCTGGTTCGGGGGAAACGTAACGCGTTCGACTGAAAACTGCGGCGGCAGATCGGGGAGATCCGCACCTTCGTTCGCAACGATAACGGCGCTCCAATCGGGATTCGATTGACCGGCAATCGACGCCACGGTTTGGGACAACCGTTCTTTCAGCGCCGGCCAATCCTTGGCATTGTCCTGGTGTCGAACCGGGATGATGAACGTAACGAGTGACATAATTCCCTCTTTTGCGATCGCATCGGCCCTGCATCCGACAGGGACATTGGAATAAACAATCGATTTCGATGCTCGGCCGCTGAGCCGAACGAAAGTTAGCGCCGCCGGAGCATTGTCTTTGCCAGGAAAAGAGCCCTCTCCCGGCAAAGGACGAAGATCAGGCTCGTATAGACGATCGCGCCGACGGATATTTCGATTGCCAGGCGCGAGGCCGGGCTCCAGTCCTGCAGCAATGCCGAAGCGCCGAGCACCGCGGCAAGCATTCCGACATAGGCAGCTATCGGCCTAAGGAACTGGGCGAAATAGGCTCCGACGCTGAGTGCAATCAGGCGCGAAACCATCCAGAGCGTTACCGGCCAAAGGAGCAGCACTTCGAGCATCAGTGCGAAGACGATGGTGGTCACGCCATATGGGTAAAGCAGCAGCACGGTAATGATCGTGACGATGTTTCGCACGAGCTGGTAGTAGAACCACCAGTCCGACTTGCCCTGGCTGGTGATCAAGGATGCCTGGACAACGCCGATGCCGCTCATCAATCCGATGACGCAGAAAAACCGCACCGGCCAGATCGCAGCCGCCCAGTGTTGCCCGAAGATCAACGGAATGGCGTCGTCGGCCACGGCGGCAAGGCCCATAAAGGCCGGAAATGACACCAGCGAGCAGCCAAACGTTGCCATGAGGAATGCCTCACGGACCTTGTTCTGATCATGCTGCAGCGACGACAGGAGAACGTGCGTGACCGAGGTCAGGCCGCCGGCAACGACATTGTTGATCATTTCGAAAAGCCGCCGGGCGAAATTATAGATGCCGAGCGCGGCCGGACTGACGAGCGTGCCTATGATGAGCTGATCGAGGCTCATGGACTGGAGGAAGCGATTGCCGGACGCAAAGACGCCGTAATGCAGGAGCTCGCGAAGACTGCTCCACTTGATCCGCACACCCGGAAGCCATCCCGCGCCCCAGAAGGCGGCTATGCATCCGGCGGCAGGTGCGGCGATCTGCGCGATCGCCAGTGCCCAGAGGCCGAAGCCGGCGAAAATCAAGGCCAGGCATACGAGGCCCGATACGACCGTAGCGATCGCCGTGCGGACGGCGGCGAGATGAAAGGACATCGTGCGGCCGATAAGGGCATTGGGAACGATGATCATCATGTCGAAGAAAATCTTCAAGCCGATAATCATCAGCAAGCCGACGATTTCGTCATGGCCCAGGGCATGCGCAATGTAGGAGGATCCCGCGAAAAGCACGAGGTAAAGGATCGCCGCCGACGCGAACGACAGCCAGAACACGGTATCGAGGTGGCTTTGGCGAATGGTCTTCTGCTGGATCAACGCTTCGCCGAACGCGGTCGGCCCAAGGCCGGCGGCAAAGCTCACGATACTGAAGGCCAGCGCCACAAGGCCAAAGTCCTGCGGCAGCAGATATCTCGACGTGACAATGAAAACGAGGCTGTTCAGCGCCGTCGGTATCAGCGTATCCAACGCCGACCAGAACGCCCCTTTCAGCGCCGCGCCGGACCGGTTCTCGCTCAAGTGTTCGAAGACGATCTCGTCCGACTCGAGAATCGCGCTTCCCGTTTCCCAGGAAGGCGGCGACCTCAAGCTTTCATCCGATTCATTAGCGATGTTACAACTCCATCTGGTTCCCGCCGAAGCAGCCGTGCAAGGTCACGAAATCGAAGGCTGGGGCTCAAATGGCGCCGAAATCGAAATGGTCAAGCGCCCGTCTTGCGCAGCGCAATGCATTTCATATCTTTTTTGCTGCAGCGCACAGTTAGTGACGGCGCTGAGCAATGATATTGCCCTCACGTTTCGTTATTGGCTGATGGCTTGGACATAAATGTAACGGCCATACCCAGAGGCATTGGCAGCCATGACCTGCCTCAAGCGTCGGCCAGCGCCGCCGCGTTGTTGTTTGACAAAAGCCGCGCCATGGCACTCAGAAGATCCGTCTGCGATATCAGGCCAAGGACACGGCGGTCGGTGTCCACGATAATCACCGCATGCGTGCGCCCGTCGGTCAGAACAGGCAACAGCGATAGTGCAGGATCGGCTGCGTCCGCCACGGCCGGCTTCGATATCGCGCCCGCGATGCTATCGATGCTGTCAGACAATTCACGCAGGCCAATCGTACCGATCAAGCGGCCTTCCCGATCCTTTACCGGCAGTGTGCGGATGTTGTGCTTCAACAGAAGATGCCGGGCATGATCCGGCTCGGTGCCCTCGCTGATGGCGATGACGTCGCGTGACATGATGTCGGCGCAGCTTATGTTGCCGTGCGACCGCACCGCTGCCTGCAATTCGACTTGCCGCAGCAGGCGGCTGAGATCGGCCCGATCGATATCGAAGGTCTCATCGAGCGCGGCCAGAGCGGCATCGACGTCTTCTTCCCGGAAGCCCACGCGCAGGACCGACGGCAGGTCACGCGTCTGATGGGTGTTTTCCGTCGGCTTTGCGACAACATGCGGATAGTTGCGCTTGGCAAACCTGTGAAACACCAAGCCGAGGCCGACCAGTATGCAGGAGTTCAAGGCCACGGGGATGAACGGAAAGAAGAAACCCCAACTTGCAACGACCGGGCCGCCGAGAACGGCGGTCAGAGCTGCCGCGCCGCCGGGTGGATGGAGGCATCGGGTGAAAGACATCGCACCGATCGCAAGTGAGACGCCGACCCCGATTGCGATAATCGGATCATGAATGAAATAGCCTGCAATGATGCCCATCATGGCGGAAATGGTGTTGCCGCCGATAATCGACCAGGGCTGGGCAAGCGGACTGGACGGGACCGCGAAAAGAAGCACCGCCGATGCGCCCATCGGTGCGACGATGAGCGGTAGATGGGGTCCTTGCCCGAAGAGATAGCCGCTGATGACGCCGGTAAGGCCGATACCGATCAAGGCCCCAAGGCAAGCCATCAATCGTTCATGCAGGGTTGCCCCAGCGAGGATTGGCGAAAACAAGCGGAAACGGCTCGGCCCCACCTTGGGGGAGTCTGGATGCTGCATGATGAAACCAGTTTAGGAAAGATTGTTTGTGAGTGGGTGGAGGCGCCGTTTAGTTTGTTACCAGCCGCGGATCCCGGCTCTTGGCCGCGCTGAGGACTTCGTGAAACGCTTTGAAGGCGGTTGGCCGATCATTCCTAGGATAGATGAGGATCGTGTCGACGGCTCCCAGTTGATGGGTCGGAGAATTCGTCGGCCAGTGCATGAGATCGAGAACCGATTTCGGCATGACACCTGCCGCGCCCCCGGTTGCAACGCTTGCCAGGATCGCGTGGTAGGAGCCAAGCTCTCTCGTCTGCAAGCCACTCGATTTTCGCGCCCAGCTTTCGGCAATCCTTCGATAGGTGCATCCGGGTTCGAGAGCAGCAAGCGATCCGACCCGCAAGTCGGCGGCGGATTGAATGGGCGGATGCCCGGACGGCAATACGAGCAATAGATCCTCGACAAAGACAGGTTCTACTTCAAGGCTCTCAAGCTCGGCATCAAAATCCGCATCTTCGTCAAGCATCGTTTTCGGCGGGCGGGCGATCAGCGCACAGTCCAATACGTCACCAAGAACGTCCCGGGTGAGATCGCGCGATGCACCCAATGTCAGATGAAGCGACACATCGGGCCACATCCGGTTGAATTGGGTGAGCGCTGCCGGCAATCGGCTTGCCGCCGTGCTTTCCATCGTCCCGACACGCAATGTCCCGGAAGGCTGCAGGGGCCTGACGGCCTGTCTCGCTTCCAGCGCCAAGGCGGCGAGGCGATTGGCATAGACCAGAAATGTCTCGCCTTCTCGCGTCAAAGTCATCTTTTTGCCGTCGCGGCTGAAGAGCAGGACGCCGAGATCATCCTCCAACTGCTGAATTCGGGTCGTCACATTCGACGGCGCGCGGCCGACGGCTTTGGCCGCCTTGGTCACGCTGCGGTCACCGGCGACGGCGAGGAATATCTCGATCGATGATAGGTCCAAAAAGATCTCGATTCAGGAATTAAATTACCATATCGTTCCCTATATAAAAATCATTGCCGCTGCTCAAGCGGGTTTTCGCCTCGAACCGTCAAGCGGGAGAGATCAAAGAGCGGATGACAAAATCAGATCGATCGGAGATGGACGAAGAAGCGCATGAATACGCGTCGCCCGCGTGCATGCTGCACGAAGTCGATCGCGCCTATAGCGGCATTTCGCCCGCCTTTGCCACGGACTCAGAGGTCTTTGCCTGGCGAAAGCCGGAACGGCAGAAGCTGATCGATGAACGCAGGGCCTTACCGGTAGCGCAGCGCAAGGACTATACGCGCGCCATCGCGAGCCATCTTGACCGGATTGTCACTAAGGTCTCCGGTAAACACATAAGCCTGTTTTGGCCGTTCCTCGGAGAACCCGATCTCCGAGGATGGATGGCCGCCTTGACTGCCCGTGGCGCCATTTGCCTGCTGCCCGTGGTCGTCGCCAAAGCCGAACCATTGATATTCCGGTCGTGGAAAATGGGTGACCGGCTTGAACGTGGCGTTTGGAATATCCCGGTGCCTGCGGAAGGTGCGCAAGCCGTTCCGGACATCGTCATAGCGCCCCTCGTCGGCTTCGATGCTGAATGCTTCCGGCTTGGTTATGGGGGCGGCTTTTTCGACAGAACACTGGCTAGTTTCGACCGCAAGCCTTTTATCATCGGCGTCGGCTTCGAGTCCCAGAAGATCGCCACCATTCATCCCCTTGCTCACGACATTCCCATGGATGTGGTCGTCACGCAAACCGAGTTGCGATACCGCTGAGCTCTCAGGCCTTAGCCGTAATGTCCAACTTGAATGCCGAAGAGAACGGCAAATCGACTTCCAAACAGGCAGCCAACCTTGTCGGCGTCCCGACTTGCCCTTGCGAAATCGCAGTTTCTCACCTTTGGCACATGGATTGCTTCTCTATGATCGACATCAGAAGAGACGATATTTCATGTGGCATGTTCTCCCCTCCTTGCTTCTAAGCATTTCTCTCGGGCTGAGCTGGAACAGGTTCCTGCTCACCTTCACAAGCCGAAGCGAGCCTCTTCAAAACCAGATGCCGGTGACGATGGTCGCCGCGGCCGTCTGCCTGTCCGCCCTCGCGCTCTCCGTTGCCGACAAAGGATTGTTACTGGGAGGAATGATCGTTCTGCTCGGCCTGGTACTTGCGACCATCAGCAAGGGCCTCCCCCATCCCGTCATCATTGTGGGACTTTCGGCTGTCAGCCTTGCCGCCTATCTGCAGTTCACGGTTCACGCTCTTTAGCGGCCGCCAGTGCTTTCGTGCTGAATGAACAAAGAGCACGAGGTCGCGTTAATGGCGTAAGAGAGTCCAGTACGGAAGCAAAACGCCGTGGGAAAAACATTCAAAGTTGGCGATCATGTGAGCTGGAACTCCGAAGCGGGCCATGTCAGCGGCACGATCACCAAAATTCACACCCGCGATTTTGATTATAAAAGCCATACGCATCGCGCTTCGGCCGACGATCCGCAGTACGAAATCAAGAGCGACAAGACCGACCATATTGCAGCGCATAAGGGGAGCGCGCTTCAGAAGATCCACTGAGCCAGCGGAGTTCGCGCCAGCATGGCTTCCTCGTCAGCCTAGAGACCGTGCTGACGTCCCGCTGCCATAAGGCTGAGGATCGTCTTCCGATGCGGCCGCGGTGACTTGCGAGGCGCCTGACGTTATCTGCTGAAACCAATCACCAGAATTTCACGCCGATACCGACGACAACGGCGTTCTGCTTCAGATCGACGTTCACGCCGTTGATATCCTTATCGCCGAAGTCGGTGTAGCGGTATTCCAAGCGTCCGAAGACCCGATTGGTGAAGGCATAATCAACGCCGGCGCCAACCGTCCAGCCGTTGAAGGTTTTGGTGTCTTTGCTGCCCGTGTCGACAAACCCACGCGTCGCTTCCCAGCCGCCTGTCGCATAGATCAGAGCGCGATCGAAAGCATAGCCGAGGCGGGCGCGGACCGAACCATCAATGTCCGTCCCAACATCGATGCCGGGTGCGATAGTATCTTTGTTCCAGTTATAATTCAGGTCGCCTTCGAGACCGAGCACAACATTATTCTCAAATTGCCAATTGTAGCCGATGAAGCCACCGACGAGGCCGCCGCTCAGATCTTCAGACGTGCTTGCGCCGGGAATGCTGAAATCCCCATTGACCCAATTGCCGCCGCCACGAATACCGGCATAGGCACCTGCCCAAGTGAAACCTGCCGGAGTTTCGACGACAGGCGCTTCCGGTGCCTGGGTTACAACATCCGCGGCCGACGCCGCACTGAATCCAACGATACTGGCAATCGCGGTGGAGATGAGCAGCTTATGCATCGGTGTATCCTCGGTTGTTGTTATGGGTCGGGATATAGGTCGGCACCGTTCAAAGGCTGTCGTAAAACTATCACGTTTTGACCTGGAAGCCTATTTTCGCTTCAGGATTTGACGGATCGCGTCCATTAGGAGCGCTCCTCCGCACTGTCCTTTCAGCTCTGCCGCGCCTAGAGAAGCCAAGCTCCCGTTGCAGACCAGTCGCCAATCCGTTATACAGCCGACGTCGGAAAAGGCGGACTTGGTCTGGTAAGCCCAAGTCCTTTCGGTAACGAAAGCTCTGGTCTTTGGCTTCGTGCACGAGATCCCCACGACGAACATCGGACGCCGCCCGGGCGCCCAATCGTTCGTCCGTGTGGTACTCAAAATCGAGGAACGCTCCGGTCGAACATCGACACAGGAGTACTTCATGCCCAGCCACCACCCGATCCCCTATGATGTTGTGATTGCCGGAGCCGGCCCTGTCGGCTTGTTTCTCGCCTGCGAGCTGCAGCTCTTCGATCTTTCAGTGCTGGTGCTGGAGCAGGCCGAGGATCCACGCTCCCCCTTGAAGCGCCTGCCGTTCGGCATGCGCGGCCTTTCGTCTCCCACCATCGAAGCCTTTCACCGTCGCGGCCTTTTGGACGCCGTCGTCGCGGCGCAGCGCGAGAACGATATCTTGGGCGCAACGCGATCAGCCGCCCACTGGATGCAACAGCCGCGCCGGCCGGCCGGTCATTTCGCCGGCATCCAGTTCTACTATGACAACATCGACACATCGCAGTGGCCATATCGTCTGCCGAGCCCTGCCGGGACCAGCATGATGGTGGACATGGAGTCGCTCGAAAATGCCCTCGCCGCTCGGGCAGGCGCGATGGGTGTCGAGATCCGGCGCGGCTTCGGCGTCGAGACGTTCGATCAAGCGGACGAAGACGTGACCGTCCGCGCCGGCGGCGAGACCATCCTCGGACGCTGGCTTGTTGGATGTGATGGCGGCCGCAGCACTGTGCGCAAGGCTGGCGGCTTCGACTTTGTCGGTACGGATCCCGAGTTCACCGGCTATTCGGCCGAAGTCGAGTTGGCTGATCCGGACAAGCTCCGACCGGGCCGTACCTACACGCCAACGGGCATGTATAACTACGCGCCGCCAGGAACGATCGCGATGGTCGATTTCGACGGTGGCGCTTTCCATCGAACCCAGCCGATCACGCTTGACCATGTGCAGGCGGTATTGCGCCGTGCCTCCGGCGCCGAGGTCACAGTGACGGCCCTCGGGCTCGCTACGACCTGGACGGACCGCGCCTATCAAGCGACCACCTATCGAAAAGGACGAGTGCTGCTCGCCGGCGACGCCGCGCACATCCACTCGCCATTGGGTGGCCAAGGGCTCAATCTCGGGCTTGGCGACGCGATGAACCTTGGCTGGAAACTTGCTGCCATCATCCGCGGCGATGCCCCGACCGATCTGCTTGACAGCTACTGGCGTGAACGGCATCCAGTCGGAGCTCAGGTCCTCGACTGGTCGCGCGCCCAGGTCGCGCTCATGCGGCCGACCCAGAGTTCGCGCGCGCTCGAAGCCATCATCCGCGACCTCATCGACACGCACGACGGCGCGACATACTTCGCCGAGCGGGTGTGGGGCGTTTCACTCCGCTACGACCTTGCAAGCCTCCACCCGCTGATCGGCCGCAGCGTACCCGATTTCGAGTTGACCGACGGGACAACGCTCGGAGAACTTCTCAGGAAGGGGCAAGGCATCCTGCTGGACTTTGACCTGCGCTCTCCCCTGCGCGCGCTTGCAAGCCGCTGGCGTGGGCGGATAACTTATATCGCAAGTGATGTCAGGGATCGGCTGGGGTTAAGCGCTGTGCTCGTGCGCCCGGACGGCGTCGTCGCCTGGGCGGCTGACGCTGCCCCTAACCTTGAGCAGGCTGCTGAGGCCGCGTCGCGGTGGTTCAGCGAAGTCTCCTCATAGGTACCGCATTAAGTCCGTGATCGTATCAATCAAACGGAGCGGGCGCTCAAAACCGCCGCGCGATGTTGCGACGGCGTCTGCCCAAATGTGCGCTTGAATGTCCTCGTGAACTGCGACGTGTTTTCAAATCCGACATCCAGCGCGATCTCGATGAGAGGCGCCTTCGACCGGGCAAGAATCGACTTCGCCCGCTCCATGCGAACCCGGTTGTATGCCTTGGCAGGAGACATTCCCGTCTTTTCGATGAAAATTCTCTCCAGTTGCCGCCGTGACAGTCCAACCTTGGCAGCCAACTTGGGAATCGGCAGGCTGCCATCGACGAACTGTTCCATTGCGATCATTGCCGCCTTCACGCGGGCATCGTCATAGTCTTCGTACAGCGGACGACGGGGCTGGATGTCCGCGGTGGTTCGGGCCTTCTCGATCTGCAGGACCTCCAGCGCATTTCGCTCCGCGTCACGGCTGATGTATTTCCTGACCAGCAATGCCGCCAAGTCGGCGGCGCTGCTGCCGCCTGCGCACGATCCTCGCTGGCGATCGAGATTGAACAGTCGGTCGGAGCGGACCTTGAGCTCGGGGAAGCGCTCTCGAAACTTCTCGTAATGCAGCCAGCTTACACAGGATTCGTGCCGTTTCATGAGGCCCGCCGCAGCAAGAATGAATGACCCGGTGCACACGCCGATCAGTGGCACCTTCTTGGCGTCCGCCTGCTTGAGATATGCAATTGTCTCCTGGTCGACGGGGTTTTCGACGGTCAGAAGGCCGCCGACGACCGCGATGTAGTCGAACCGCGAGGGATCAACGAGATCCGACGTCGGAGCGACCTGGACGCCACAGCTCGAGGCTATGAGGTGCCTCGTGCTTCCAATCACCTGCCAGTCCGCAAGAACCCTTCCGGAACGATCCTGTTTGTCGCTTGCAAGCCGCAACGTATCCACGAAGAGCGCGAAGGCGGACAAAGTGAACGACCGCGCCAAGATGAACCCCACCTTGAGACGGCTGGCGGACGTGACGACGTCATCTTCCGGCCGATATTTCTCAAGCATCTCTTTATCTCCCTGCCGCTTCCAAAGACCGCAAAGACCTATTTTATCGGATCTGGAAGCCGTGCGCGAGTGGATCGCGTTCATCGACAAAAATCGTGTTGTGGCCGATGACGCGTGCCCAGCCTCCGATGCTCGGAAGGATGCCTTTATAAGCTCCGATACTAACCTCGGCTTCGAGCCGGCCTTCGAAGATGGTTCCGATCAAGCTTTCATGACGGTATGTCGATCCGACAGCCAGACGTCCCTTTGCATGCAATTGCGCCATCCGCGCTGATGTGCCGGTGCCGCCCGGCGACCGATCGATGGCCTTTTCACCATAAAACACCGCGCAACGGCCATCGGAGGCATCGTTGACCGGACGATCGCACCATATCGCATGGTGAACGCCACGAATGCGGGCATCATCCGGATGGATCGGATCACATATGCCGGCGAGAGCGGTCCTGAGCTTCTGACTGCAACCGACGATATCGGCCGCAGTCATGCCGTCGAGACCGCTCCAGTTTTCTTGCGGCTCCACCACCGCGTAGTAGTTGCCGCCATAGGCAATATCGACACGCAGACGTCCCATGCCAGGCACATTCACCTCAACATCCGCTGCGTGGAGATAACTCGGCACATTGAAGAGCCGGACGGAATCGACATGATCTCCGCTCGTCTCGAACGTGACATCCACCCTTCCAGCGGGGGTTTCTATCGAGAGCTTCCCGGGCTCGCGCGGCTGAACCAGACCTTCCTCGATCGCAGCGGTAACAAGCCCGATGGTGCCTGCCCCGCACATCGGCAGGCAACCGCTGACCTCGATGAACAGGACCGCTATGTCGCAATCATCGCGGTAGGCCGGATATATGATCGCGCCGGACATGATGTCGTGCCCCCTCGGCTCGAACATCAGCGCCTTGCGAACCCAATCATGATCCCGAAGAAATATCTCTCGCCGCTCGCCCATCGGTGCGTGCGGCAGAAGCGGACCGCCGCCTGCGACCAGCCGCACGGGATTTCCGCAGGTGTGCGCATCGATGCAGAAAAAGCTGTTTCTCATCGTGGGTGTCCTTGATGTCATTTCGACACTGGAAGCTTGTCACGGTCCAGCAGACCGCGGGACAGCCTGTCGAGGAGCAGCGCGACCGCCACGATTGCCAAACCAGCCCTGAGACCCAGACCCATCTCCATGCGTGTCAGACCGCGCGTGACCTCCGCGCCGAGGCCACCTGCGCCGACCAGACCGGCCAAGACCACCATCGCCAGAGAGAGAAGAATGCACTGATTGAGGCCGACCAGAAGGGTCCGCTTTGCCAAGGGAATTTCAATCTTCCAAAGGATGGCACGGGGATGCGCACCGATGGCACTGCCGAGCTCCTTGAACTCCCTCGGCACCTGGTTGAATGCGAGCGTGGTCAACCGGAGCATCGGCGGAATGCCATAGACAATGGTGGCTATGATTGCCGGCACCCGCCCAAGGCTGAAGATCATCACGGCCGGAATGAGGTAGACCCACGGCGGAACGGTCTGCATCACGTCCAGTATCGGTCGCACCGTCGCTTGCAGGGCCTTATAGCGGGAGCAGAGAACACCGATCGGAAACGCGATGAGAACGGATATCAGGACGGCGACTGTCACCAAGGCAACGGTCTGCATGGACGCCGTCCAGAGTCCGACGAGAAGGCAAAACCCAAGGCAAAGGCCCGACAGGATCGCGGCGCGGAGCCCCACGGCCACAAATGCCAGAACGACAACGATCGCGATCAGCGCATAGGACGGCACGAAGAGCAGAGCCGCCTCGATCCCTGAAAGGACTGCCTCGATGATAGTGCTGATCGCCGCGAACAGCGGATGAAGGTTGGTGTTCAGCCAGTCGACCGCCGGGGCAAGGAAGGCGCCTGGTGAAAACTGCAGGATCGAAGGGCTCATGGCTTCCTCCCCGTACCGAAGCTTGCGGCGCTCTGGGTGATCCGGTCAATCACCATCGTCAGAACCACGATGGCAATCGCACCGTTAATGGATGTTGCGATATCGAGCGTGCGGATCGCACCGTAGATCGTCTCCCCCAGCCCGCCGGAGCCGACGATACCCGCGATGACGACCATCCCGAATGCCATCATAAGGCTCTGGTTGATACCGGCCATGATGCTCGGAAGAGCAAACGGCAAGCGGATCTTGAAGAACATCTGGCTCGGCCTGATGCCGCTCGCCTCGCCGAGTTCGATGAACTCCTTCGGCGTCATCCGGATACCCAGCGACGTCAGTCTGATGGCCGGCGGCATCGCAACTACGATCGTGGCGATCAGCGCCGTCGCCGGCCCGTAGCCGAGCAGCGCGATCGCCGGCAGCAGGTAGATATATGGCGGAAGCGTCTGGATCAAATCGAGGCCGGGCTCCATGAAGCGATCCAGCGCGGTGAAGAACCCGGCGGCGATGCCGATCGGAATTCCAAGCGCTAGCGCGAGTACGGTCGCGGTGAGCACCAGAGCCAGAGTGCTCATCGTTTCCGGCCAAAGCCCCATGGAAAAGCAGAGGGCAAGCGCAACGCCGCTGAGCACGGCAAACCAGATATTGACCAGCCGCCAGCCGATAAGGGCGACGACAAGAGCAACCACATAGAATGGTGGGAGCTCGAGAAGCCATAGGATTGCACCGTAGAGCCCTTCGAGAACCCATCGAACATTGTCGAAAAGGGACTCGCCATTGTCGCTCACCCAGCCGAGGGCGGAGTCCGTCCATTCGTCAAAAACATCGGTAAAGCCTGAACTTTCCATGTCGCTGAACTCCAGTTAGGTGTCACGCCGCGGCGAGATTGCTGGTGGACGTTCCCTTGACGCCCATCAACAAGCTTCGCGGTGTGACGACGCCGATCACCTGACCATTGTCCACGACAGCAATGGCGTCGCGGTTCGACTGCATCGTCAATGTGATGAGCTCGTCGATATCGGCGTCCGGTGTCGTGCGTGCCAACGAAGAAATGTCGGAATTCGGCTGACTCTGCTGGAACTCGGCGACGCTGCGCATGACGGAATGCGCCTTGATCAGATGAAGGCGCGATATCCCGGCAACGAATTCTGCGACGTAGTCGTCAGCGGGATTGAGGATGATCTCCTCGGCGGTGCCGGTCTGGATGATCACGCCATCCTTCATGATTGCGATGCGGTCGCCGATCCGGATGGCCTCGTCGAGATCGTGGGTAATGAAGACAGCGGACTTCCCGAGAGCTTTGGTAAGCTGCCGGAATTCGTCCTGAAGCTGCCGCCGGATCAGAGGATCCAGCGCGCTGAACGGCTCGTCCATGAGAATGATTTCCGGATCGGCAGCTAGCGCGCGAGCAAGGCCGACGCGTTGCTGCATGCCGCCGGAAAGTTCCTGAGGATAGCGGTTCGTCCAATCAGCAAGGCCGACCTTCTCCAAGGCCGCGCGTGCCGTCTCGTTTCGCTCGGACTTTGGAATTCCCTGCACCTCGAGGCCGAAGGCCGCATTCTCCAGGACCGTCTTGTGCGGCAAGAGTGCGACGCTCTGAAAGACCATTCCGATATGCCGGGCGCGCATCTGCCGCAGATCGACGGGAGATAAGGCGGCTAGGTCGCGTCCCTTGACCAGAACCTTTCCGGCGCTGGGCGTGATCAGCTTGTTGAGGAGACGGATCAGCGTCGACTTACCGCTGCCCGACAGGCCCATGATGCAGAAGATTTCGCCGCGCCGAACCTCGATGCTCGCATCGGACACGCCGACGACACAGTTGAACTCCTGCAGGACCTGCTTTTTCCCGAGACCGCGCTCTCCGATGGACTTCATCGCGGCGGCGGACTTGTCTCCGAAGACTTTCCAGACGGATTGGCAGTCAATCAGAACTTCATTGGTATCGACATTTGTTTTCATAGCGATCCCCTTTGAGCCAATTGGTGCTGGCTTCTCTCGTTGGGCTTCAGGATGGCCGCCCGGCGAGCCGGACGGCCAGGATACGATTAGTTTTTCTTGATGTTTTCCCAGCGCTTGATCAGGTCGGCATGGGCCCCGATCCAATCCTGGACGGCCTGATCCATGGTCTTGCCATCGCTGACGGCGCCGTTCATCGCCGTGATATCAGCAAGCGGAACATAGACGCTGGCGATGACTTCGCGAGCATGTGGATTGTCAGCCGAAAAACCCTTCTTGCCGATCCAGTAGTAGCTCTGCGGAGGCGGGAACACGCCCTTCGGATCCTTGAGGAACTTGACCGGATACTTCTGCATCATCCAAGACGGTTCCCAGATCGTAACGGCAATCCATTCCTTGCGATCAATGGCCGATTTCAGAGCAGCGGTCATAGCTGCCGTGCTGCCTTCCACGAGTTGCAGCTTAAGACCGTATTCTTTGACGGCATTGGCCGCGTCACGCATCAGGCCCGAGCCCGGCTCGATGCCGACGATCTTGCCGCCGAACTTGTCGGCATTGTCGTTCAGCTGGTCCGTAGAGTCGATCGGAACGTAGTTGGGGACGGCGATGGCTTGGTAAAGGCCGTGGGAAACCGGCGAGATTTTCTCCAGACGGTTCTTGTTCTTGTCCCAATAGTCCTGAGCAACATAATCGGTCTGAGATGCAAGGATCTGAATGTCACCCTTGCTCAAGGCAGCGTAGGCGATACCCCATTCCGAAAAGGGCAGAACCTTGACCGTATAGCCCGAATCTTCGAGGACCTTTTTGGTGATGCCCGTGATAGGGGTCAGATCCTCCCAGGACATGGTGCCGATGGTGATGGTTTTCTCTTCAGCATGAGCAGGAAACATGCTCATTCCGATCATCGCAGCGGCGCAAAGCGCCTTCCACAAAGCCTTCATTGTTTTTACTCCTAGTTCTCGTTCCCATTCTTCTGAAGATCTGCGCTTGGCTCGATCCTCATTATTGCGCGGCGAGGGATCATCCCTCGCGGCCTGCACGCAACTCCTGCAGCCGGATGACCGAGTTCACGCCGAGCCATGCGATCGGCTCGGGCGGCAACTTGCTCGGCTCCGGTTGATTTCTGTATTGTTCGAGTTCAGGGCTACCCGCCCCTGTCGCCAGATCGGCAGCCATCATCCCCGCGAGTGTGCTCTTGACGGTGCCGAGGCCATTTTCGCAGCAGGCAGAAAAGAGCCCTTCTTCGACCTCACCAAATGCTGGCACATGGTTCCGGCTGAGGCACAGCGCACCGGCCCAGCTATATTCCAGGGGCAAGCCTTTCAGTCCGGGGAAACGGGCATCGAATGACCGGCGCTGCTCGGCAGCTATGCCGGCGACACGCCTATCCGACACCTGGAGGCTTGGATCGTATGTGAACCTCGTCCTTATGACGATGCGGGACAGGCCGTTTGTGGTGATCTTGCGTACGGTCGCGCCCATGGGGTCTGCAGGCAGAAGCGCCCAGCGGTCCGCTCCGGTAACGCCGCCATATTCGTTCTGTGAGAAGGCGGTGGTCATCGATGCGTAGGTAAAGATGTGCATCAAGCGGCGGCGAAAGTGGCCGAAGCTTTCGATGTGGCCGTTCACACCCAGAATGACCTTCGGCGCAGACACGGATCCGCGGTTTGACTTGGCCTTCCAGAACCTGCCTTCGCGCGAAAGCTCCAGCACCGGTGAATGCTCGTAAAGATCGATTTTTGATCGCAATCCGCGCGCCAAGCCCCGGATATATTCCGCCGGCTGGATCAGCACGGCCCCTGGGGTATAGAGCCCTCCTCGATAATAGTGCGAGCCGGTCATTTCCCGCATCTGATCGGCATCGAGAACGCGATAATCTTCGCCGATCTTCTCGAGGGACTTTCTGTAATTCTCGTTGAGCCCCAAGCCCCTGTCCGACGCAGCGGCGTTCGTCTTGCCCGATGGATCGAATGTTTCCTTGGACAGGCCATACTCGGCCGCAACATCCGCGGCGAACGCGATTGCCAGGCGGTTCTGTCTGATCTCGTCCTTGGTGGACTGCTCGTCGGCAACCGAGTACTCGCCGGACGAGAGATTGTGCGGCACGTCGATCATGAAGCCGGAATTTCGTCCGGCCGGTCCTTTTGCGAGTTCACGAGCCTCAAGAATGACGATCTTGTCCTGCGGCCGCGATTGCGAGAGGCGCCGGGCCGCAGATAGCCCGGCAAATCCTGCGCCGATGATCAGCCAGTCCGCAGTAATGTCGTGGTCAAGCGCCGTCACGGGATAGGCGCGTTCGCTAATCGCCTCCCATCCCGAAACGCCGGTATCAATCGGTAGGCGCTTGATCACATGCCGGGTCATCGGATGGTCTCGTCGACGGAGCGATCGGAGATGTCGATCCAGATGGTCTTGAGTTCGCAGTAGTTGTCGTGTGCGAAGATCGACTTGTCGCGGCCGCCGAAGCCGGATTCCTTGTAGCCGCCGAACGGGGTCGTCGCGTCGCCTTCGCCGAAGCAGTTGACCGTGACGAGGCCGGCCCGGATGTCGCGCGACAGGCGGATCGCATGCTTCAGGCTGCCGGTATAGACCGATGCCGTCAGGCCATAATTGGTGTCGTTGGCAAGGGCGACCGCCTCGGCCAGCGTGTTGAACGTCGTCACCGACAGGATCGGCCCGAAGATCTCTTCCTTGAACAGCCGGCTGGAGGAGGTGACGCCGTCGACCACCGTCGGCTCGACGAAGATGCCGCCATGTGTTTCGCCGCCATGGGCGATCGTCAGCTTCTCGCTTTTGACGTCGTCGAGGAAGGAGGTGACCTTCTCATAGTGGTTCTTGCTGACCAGCGCACCGACGCGGTTTTCCGGATCGAGCGGATCGCCCGTCTTCCACTCGCGCATATAGGCACCGATGCGCTTCAAAAGCTCGTCCTTGATCTTGGCATGGACGATGAGGCGGGAACTGGCGCTGCAGTTTTCGCCCATGTTCCAGAAGGCGCCATTCACCACCTGCTCGGCGACGAGATCGAGATCCTCTGCATCCTCCAGCACCACGGCCGGGTTCTTGCCGCCGCATTCGAGCACGACCTTCTTCAGGTTGGAATCGGCGGAATAATGCAGGAAGCGTCGCCCGGTCGGCGTCGAGCCGGTGAAGGCCACCATGTCGACATCCATGTGCAGGCCGAGCGGCTCGCCGACCTCCCGGCCGCTGCCGGTGACGACATTGAAGACACCGGCCGGGATGCCGGCTTCATGCGCAAGTTCGGCAACCCGCAGCGTCGTCAGCGTCGTCTCCTGCGCCGGCTTGACGACGACCGAGCAACCGGCCGCCAATGCCGGGCCGATCTTCCAGGCGAGCATCAAAAGCGGGAAGTTCCAGGGCAGGACGCAGCCGACGACACCGATCGGCTCGCGCACCACCATCGCCAGCGCATTCGGGCCGACCGGATTGGTGTTGTCATAGAGCTTGTCGATTGCCTCGGCGTGCCAGCGAAGGGTGTGGATGGTATCGGGCACGTCGACGGTCTGGCATTCGCGAACCGGCTTGCCGCTGTCGAGGCTTTCCATCACCGCCAGTTCATGGCGGTTGTCTTCAAGCAGCTTGGCGAACTTGATCAGCGTCGCCTTGCGCTCGCCGGGCGACAGTTGCCGCCAGCGGCCATCCTCGAACGCCTCTCTTGCCTTGAGGACGGCGTAATCGACATCGCTTGCGTCACAGGCGGCAACGTCCGCCAGAAGTTCGCCGGTCGCCGGGTTCGTCGTCTTGAACGTCTTGCCGGAATTGGCCGGACGGAAGCTGCCATCGATGAAGGCATTGGTCGGGAACTGAAGGCCGGCGGCGATTGCCTTGTATTCGGCTGCGGTCAAGGGTTCATGCATGATTGGCTCCCGAGGTGGTCTGGGCGACCGTGCGCTTCAAGGTGGAAACAACGGTCTCAAGGGTTCTTTTCTCTTCGGAGTTCAGTCCGCGCAGCGGCGCGCGGACCGGACCGGCTTTCAGGCCGATGATCTCGCAGCCATGTTTGATCGACTGCACGAATTTGCCGCATTCGAGGAAATCCATCAGCGGCAGCATCGCCGCCATGATCGCCCGGCCCTTGTCGAAGTTCTTCTCGATGACACAGGCCTCGTAGAGCGCGACATGCTCGCGCGGCAGGAAGTTGGAGCCGGCGCAGACCCAGCTCCTGGCGCCCCAGGCGAAGAATTCGAGCGCCTGATCGTCCCAGCCGCATGACAGCGCGATGTGCGGAAACTTCCGGGCGAGCCGATGCAGGTTGCCCATGTCGCCGGAGCTTTCCTTGATCGCCACCACGTTCTTGGATTTGCCGACGCGGGAGAAATACTCCTCGCCCATCATCACACCCATGCGGGCGGGATAGTTGTAGAGCATGATCGGCAGGTTGGCGGCGCGGTCGACGGTCAGTGCATGAACGGCGTTTTCGCGCTCGGTCGGCAGGGCATAGGGTGGCGACGACACCAGGATGGCATCGGCGCCGATGTCCTTGGCCGCCTTGGCGTATTCGACCGAATCTTCGGTGCGCGTCGCGCCGGTGCCGATGATCAGCGGCAACCGGTTGCCGATCACCTCCTTGGCGTAGGCGCCGAGCTCGAAACGTTCCTGGCTGCTCTGGGCATAATATTCGCCCGTCGATCCGCCGACAATGATGCCATGCACGCCGGCATCGATCAGGGATTCCAGGACCGCAGCAAACCCGGCCCGGTCGATCTGCCCGTCCGAGCTCAGCGGCGTGATCGCAGGCGTGTAGATACCTTCAAACTTCACGGCAGTTTCTCCAATGATTGCACGCTCGGACCGCCGATCATGGCGTCCGACTTAAGTCCTTGTGGCGCGATGAACATTTCCATGTTCTCGCGGGACAGTTCCCAATGCTCGAAGACCAGGTCGACGACGGCGTCTTCGTCGTGAGCGCTCAAGGCCTCGATGAAGCTGTCATGGTGCTCGACCGCCACCTGCAGGCGGCGCCGCATGTCCTGATTTCTCGGACGGAAGAAGGTGTGCCCGATGCGCGCATGGTCGATCAGGAGCCGGCCGAGGCTCGGCTGCAGATAGACGTTGGCCGACATCTCGCCGAAGATTTCGTGGAAACGATTGTTCTCGAGAACCATCGTAAACGCGTCCATGTCCACGCTGGCCTGGCGAAACCGCTCCTGCGTCTCCTTCAGATCGGCAAGCTGGGCCGGCTTGAAGTTCTGTACCGCGAGGCGGCCGATCGCCGCGTAAATCATCGGCGCAACCAGAAAGAAGTTCCTGAGCGTCGCGTGGTTCATCGGAATGACCCGAGCTCCGCGGTTCTCGCGAATATCGATATAGCCCTCCCCCGCAAGCCGCCGGAAGATGTCGCGAACCGGGGTGCGCGAAAGACCGTAACGCACGCTGAGGCTCACCTCATCAAGATCGGCATCGGGATCCAGCTCCATCGTCAGGATCTGGCGCTTCAAGTCCTCATAGAGGCTGCTCTTTACGGTCTTCGCCATGGGAAAACTCCGCTTCTCTTTCCTGATGAGGGGATCATTGCACGCTCAGCCGCTCGTGTCAATAATTGTGTACTTGTTGTACACAATGAGTGTTTAGTAAGAATACAATTATGAAAGTGCAAGCCGCCGGGAAGCCATCTTCCCGAGAGTGAAGTCTGATGCGACAGGCAAATTCATCCAGCAACCGCCAGGCAAAAGGCCGGTATTCGGCCACTGCGAAGCCAAGGGAGCTGGATCCAATGATGGGCGAATTGAGGTCACGGAGAGGCCGGCAAACAAGCCGCCAAAGTCCTCAGTGGCCCTTTGATGTCAGGGCCTCTTAAGTGGCGTCGGTCTGGAGCGGCGCAATCGAAGGAACTCCATCTCAAGGGCCGCGTTAACTCGCCAGCATGCCTCTTGAACAAGAAAGAGCCCCATGGCGATCAGATATAGCAAGCCACAAATGAGCAGGACATCGGCGCAAGACGTTGAATGCATTGAGAGGTTTCCCAGTCGAAACGACATCTGAGCGCTTCGTCAAGCGAGCTAAATACCCCGCCTGCTAGCCCCTTCACTATCGACACTCGTTCGCGTCAGGTTCTCCGCGGTGAGCAAGGCCCTCATGAGATCAATGAACCTCGGAAAGCGATACTCAGGTCCGATTTTGATCGGCCTGCTACTTTATGCAGGCATTGCGACATCGGCTTTCGCCGCGAATGAAGGCCATACCGCCGTGCCCTCCGAAGGACTTTTCCTTATTCAAATTGTCATCCTGGTTATCGTCGGGCGATTGCTCGGGGAACTTATGGTGCGCATCGGGCAGCCTTCGATCATGGGCCAAATCATCGGTGGGGTATTGCTTGGTCCGTCCGTTCTCGGTGCGATCCTGCCTGATTTTCAGACCATAGTGTTTCCCGCCGACGATGCGCAAAAAAGCATGATCAACTCGGTGGCGCAGCTAGGCATACTTTTTCTACTTCTGTTGGCGGGAATGGAGACCGACCTCGGCTTGGCGCGACGAATGCGGCGCGCGGCATTAGGTGTCTCGTTCACGGGCATCGTCGTCCCCTTCGCGGCAGGTTTTGCGCTTGGCGAACTCCTTCCGGCGAGCTTGCTTCCCGACCCCGAAAAGAGACTTGTGGCCTCGCTGTTCCTGGGTACGGCGCTTTCCATCTCGTCGGTGAAAATCGTCGCCTCCGTCGTTCGCGAAATGGACTTCATGAGGAGAAATATCGGTCAGTTGATCGTTGCCTCCGCCATCATCGACGACACGGTTGGCTGGGTCATCATCTCGGTCACCTTCTCCCTTGCGGAAAAAGGAGGAGTCGAGCTGCCGACGCTTGCAAAGAGCGTGATCGGCACTCTTATGTTCATGGGAGTGAGCTTTACGATTGGACGACGTGTCGTCTTCGAGATAATCCGTTGGACGAACGACCGCTTCAAAAGCGACCTTCCCGTCCTCAGTGCCATTGTCGCGATCATGGGCGTCATGGCGATCATCACCGATTTAATTGGCGTTCATACGGTCTTGGGCGCGTTTGTGGCAGGCATCCTCGTCGGACAGTCGCCCATCCTGACACGTCAAATAGACACGCAGCTTCGAGCGCTGACGACGGCTCTGTTTATGCCTGTGTTCTTTGGTCTCACCGGGCTTCAGACAGATCTAACGGTCCTTCGGGATCCGGCAATCCTGTTGCTGGCAAGCGGCTTGATCGTCATCGCCAGCATCGGAAAGTTCGGCGGCGCATTTCTCGGTGGCCGTTTCGGGGGGTTCTCAAATTCGGAAGCCATTGCGCTCGGCTGCGGTATGAACGCGAGGGGTTCTACCGAGGTGATCGTTGCTTCCATCGGACTTTCCGTCGGCGTCCTGGATCAGCGGTTGTTTTCCATCATTGTAGCAATGGCCGTCGTCACAACAATGCTCATGCCGCCGACTTTGCGATGGGCGCTTGCGCGGTTGCCGGTTCGGGCAGAGGAGCAGAACCGGCTGGAGAGCGAGGAGTTCGAAAAGGCGAGCTACCTCGGCAAATTTGAACGCATATTGCTGGCGGTCGATCTGTCTAAAAATGGCAACCTGGCCTCTAGAATCTCAGGGTTCCTCGCCGCGATCAGGCAGATGCCGGTGACTGTGCTGCGTATTGACGACGAGGCAAAGAGTGAGACGAGCGAGCAGCGGTCGGACGCAGACGGCGTCGCAACATTTGTAGATCGCGTCAAGGCAACCGCAACGAAATCCGTGGCGCAATCCGATGCCAATTCTGCCACACCCTCGGACGTCCACGTCACCGGCAGAAAGAAAGGCGGCGATCTGGAGCGAGCACTTTCCGAAAGCGCTGAGCAAGGACACGACCTGATGATCATCGGAGCCGAACCAGCCATCGCCGACGCCGGGGGGCTGGACGAGCGTTTTACAAAGATGACGTCCTCGTTTCAGGGAACCGTAGCCATTACCTTCAGCAGAGGGCGGGTACCAGAAGAGGATAGTAAACTCCGCATCCTCGTTCCGGTCTCAGGGACGGAGCGCTCCACCCGCGCCGTCGAATTCGCTTCGGCAATCGCAAAAGCTGCGGCTTGTGAAATCGCCGTCGTATACGTCACCGATCCCCAGCAACTCCTTCGGCGCCCCCGCCTCAGCGATACGAGCGATCTTCATGAAGAAGCCTTCAAACGCGTCGACGAAATCGCGGCAAATTATGGCCTCGACATTCAGAAAACCGTTGAACGAGGGACATCGCCGGAGCTGGCTATATTACGAAACGCCAGGCGCCGCCGCGCAAATCTGATAGTGCTGGGCGTCAGCAGGCAAGCGGGCAAAAGGCTTTCCTACGGAGGAATTGCCAATTCACTGATCGACGCCGCTGACAGATCGATCGTCGTTATCGAAGCTGAAAAATAGCATCCGGATGGCCCGCGGGTACCGCGCGTCGTTCCGCACGGCGTCCGGCGCATCTTTTCGTCAGGTTAAGCGTTACCGCAAAGCGATGGGCTGTCTGATGGAGTAACCTGATGAGAAAGCGTGTCCGCCATGGTCGTCCACAAAGTACGGCTTCCCTATTTCAAACAACTAGTATTGCGATCCTCGCCTTGCTCGTGGCTCGTGCATTCGTGAAGCGAGAACATATCGAAGCCGGGCCTGCTAAGGCTGGAGACCACGCGCTCCATCAGGAACTCGGGCGATTTGCAGCCGTTCCGGAGCAAATACCGGCCCGCGGCTTGCGTGATGTGTTCTGGCGCGTCATCCACGAGGTCAGCGACGATCGCATTACGCTCGTTGCCGCAGGCGTGACCTTTTATCTTCTGCTTGCGCTCTTTCCTGCACTTGCAGCACTCGTTTCGCTCTATGGCTTCGTTGCCGATCCCGCGAGCATCAGTGATCATCTCCGTTCACTTGCCCTTCTCCTTCCCCCCGGCTCCTTTGACATGATCGCCGATCGGCTGAACGATCTCGTGGAACGGCGGAGCGAGACGCTGAGCGTGGCGTTGTTTCTCGGATTGGGGGTCGCCTTGTGGAGCACGCATAGCGGAACATTGGCACTCTTCGATGCGATGAATGTTGCTTATGAAGAAGCCGAAAAGCGCGGGCTAGTCCGCCTCAATCTCATCGCGCTCTGTTTTACGCTATGTGCAATATTGGCGGCCATATTGGTCATTGGATCGGTCGCCATCATGCCGCTGGCCTTGTCTTTGCTTTGGCTCGACCAGTGGAAGGAGAACCTCGTGCTGATCCTGCGCTGGCCAATTCTGTTGGTTCTCATGATCATTGCGGTGACGGCAATTTACCGGTTCGGCCCAAGCCGGGAACCAGCGAAGGTGCGATGGCTCACCTGGGGAGCCGCACTGGCAACCGCAGGCTGGATCGCCATGTCCCTGCTGTTCTCTATCTACCTCAAGAACTTTGCCAACTACGATGCCACCTATGGCACGCTTGGCGCTCTGATCGGCTTTCTGATCTGGATCTGGCTGTCCATGGTGATCTTGCTGGTCGGGGCGGAAGTCAACGCGGAACTGGAGCACCAGACGGCGGTTGACACGACCATCGGCCCCGCCCTTCCCATGGGCAGTCGTGGCGCTCACGTTGCCGATACGATCGGGAAATCTTTCACCTGAGCGGCAGTGAAACATTCGATGATGTTGCGGTCAAAATGTCTGGCCGCTTGCCACTCGACGATCCTGGTCTTATATAGTCATTATAGTCACAATGGTCAGGAAGAAACGAGCAATGCGACCAACACCAAGCGAGCAAAATTGGACTGTCGCCAGCGCAAAGGCGAAACTTTCCGAGGTCATCGAATGCGCGCAATCCGCGCCGCAGACAATTACGCGAAACGGCAAGCCAAGTGTCGTCGTCGTCTCTGCCGAAGAGTGGCATCGGAAGACTGCGCGCAAAGGCACGCTTGCAGAGTTTCTGATGGGGTCACCCCTGCGCGGCGCCGATCTGGACCTCGAACGTCAGCGCGACGACCCGCGTGATCTTTCGCTGTGAGACTGCTGCTAGACACCAATGTCCTGTCTGAGGTGACAAGACCGCGCCCTGATGCGCATGTTTTGAAATGGCTAGATGGTCTCGACGAGGATCGCTCCTTCATCAGTGTCGTATCGATCGCGGAGATCCGGCGCGGGGTTGCACTGATGGATAGCGGGCGGAAGCGCGACGCGCTGACTGAATGGCTTGCCCAGGACCTGCCGCAACGCTTCGAGCATCGTGTCCTCCCTGTGAATGAACCGGTTGCCGTGGCCTGGGGCGATCTGATGGGCCTCGCAAAGCGGAACGGCCGCGGCCTGTCGTCCATGGACGGCCTGATCGCTGCCACGGCGATTGCCCATAATCTTGCCCTTGCAACGCGCAACATAAGAGATTTCGAAGGCTTTGGGATTGAGCTGGTCGATCCGTGGGTGGTATGACATCCATAGTGGACGGCAACGCTGGAAGCTCGCGCATGCCGGAATATGGCAAGCATGGCCGCCGCCTCGAATGCGCCAATTCAGATCGGCCGCAGAACCGCTAAGCTTCGGGCTTCGAGCTGCAGGCTTTGCTCGGCGATTGCTTCTACGCCCCTCGCCATCGGATCCGATGTGGTGAGTTCCAAAACCCAGCTTTTGTCATCGGGCAGGCTGAAGTCGACATTTTCATCCTGAGGATTGAACAGGAGCAGCACGTCGTCCCACCCTTCCTCGAAGGGGTGCTCACGTGACAGACGCAGTCCGATGGTCGTGCTTGCCTCATCTTCCCAATGTTCTTCGGCATGCTCGCCACCGCCGGGATTGAGCCAGATGACGATCAAGCCATCGCGCCAATTCTCCCGCCTGAAGATCGAATGATCCTGTCGAAGCGCAATTAGACGTTTGGTGAAAGCGCGGAGTGTTTCGGCACTCTCATAGGGTGCCTCCCAGTGTAGCCAGCTAAGCTCATTGTCCTGGCAATAGCCGTTATTGTTGCCCATCTGGCTGCGGCCGAACTCGTCGCCGGCGAGCAACATCGGCGTCCCATGCGACAGGAACAGGGTCGCCATGAAATTCCGCTTCTGACGATCTCGCGTCGTGTTGATGTCCTCGTCTTCCGTTGGCCCTTCGGCACCATAGTTGAAACTGCGGTTGTCGTTGTGGCCGTCCTCGTTGTCCTCGCCATTGGCCTCGTTGTGCTTGTCGTTGTAAGAGACGAGATCGTTGAGGGTAAAGCCGTCGTGGGCCGCAAAGAAGTTGACGCTCGCCCATGGTCGGCGCCCGCGCAGATCATAGACGTCGCCCGAGCCGAGGATGCGCGCGGCGAAATCTCTCGTCGTGCCCGGGGTGCCGTTCCAGTAGTCGCGGATCGTATCGCGATATTTGTCGTTCCATTCTGCCCAGCCCGGCGGAAAGCCGCCGACATGATACCCGCCGGGGCCGATATCCCACGGCTCGCCTACAAGCTTGATTTTGGAGAGCACCGGATCTTGGCCAACCGCATCAAAAAAGCCGCTGCGCTGGTCGAAGCCTTGCGGTTCCCGGCCGAGAATTGTGCCGAGATCGAAGCGGAAGCCATCAACCTCCATCTCCTCAGCCCAATAGCGAAGCGAGTCCGTCACCATCTGCAGTACGCGTGGGTGAGACGTATTGATGGTGTTACCGGTGCCCGTGTCGTTGATGTAGTAGCGTGGCGTGTCGGGCAGAGTGCGATAATATGAAAAATTGTCGATGCCTTTGAACGAGAGGGTCGGGCCAAGCTCGTTGCCTTCGGCCGTATGATTGTAGACGACGTCCAGGATCACCTCGATGCCGCCGTCATGGAAGGCGCGCACCATTTCACGGAAGCCTGCAAAGCCTTTCGGACCGTAGTAGCGCGAAGCCGGTGCAAAAAAGGCGAGCGTATTGTAGCCCCAGTAGTTGCTGAGGCCCTTGTCGAGCAGATGGCCGTCATCCGGAAAAGAGTGGATCGGAAGCAGCTCGATCGAGGTAATGCCAAGGCTTTTGACATAGTCGACGATCGCTTTCTGGCCGAGCCCGTCAAACGTGCCGCGCAGTTCCCCTGGAATTGCCGGATGCAGCATCGTCAATCCCTTGACGTGAGATTCATAAAAAATCGTTTGCGACCATGGAACGGACGGCTTTGGGTAGGGAGTTTTATCTCTGCCATTGAGATCGATGACGCGGCACTTCGGCATCAGGGGGCCACTATCCGTCTCGTCGAAAGACAAATCTTTCAGCTCGTCATCCAGAATGTAGCCGAATTGCGCTTGCGACCATTCGACATTGCCCACCAATTCGCGGGCGTAGGGGTCGATCAGCAGCTTGTTCGGGTTGAAGCGATGACCCCCATCGGGATCAAACGGCCCATGAACACGGTAGCCGTATAGACCGCCGGGTTTCAGGTCCGGCATATAGCCATGCCAGATCTCATTGGTGAATTCCGGCAAAACAATCCGCTCGATCTCCCGAGTTCCGGTCTCATCGAAGAGACAGAGTTCCACCTTTTCCGCATAGGCGCTGAAGAGCCCGAAGTTGACGCCCTGTCCGTCGTAATTTGCTCCGAGACGCGTGAAATCGCCTGGCTCGATCGAATATCGCTTTCCGTCTTGTGTCATGCAGGCCTCTTCTTTGATGCACCCACAAACCCCGCAACGACACGTTTTGTTCCGGCACACCGACGGCTGTGGATTGGCCGACAAAATAGTTAGTTGGATGTGACAAGGAAGGAGACGGGAAGTTCCTCAAACAATTGCGCCGCGGAAACATTGCCAGCAATAAGCGACTTACCCGTCAGCAGATCCCGCATCTGCCCACGAAGCCTTGGCGGTATCGACACCGCCGTGTTCTCCCAGAAATCAGCTCCGGTACCGGCAGCATCCGCCAGCCGCGGGACGATCGTGATTGCCGCCTCCTGGTGATGAACTCGGGCAAAGGCGACGAGGTTGTCCGGCCGCTGTCCCTTGACCTCAAGGGGCAGGTAGCTGCCTTCGAGAAAGAGTTGAGGATGGTCGTTTCGATGGCGCAGGACGCTTCGGATGATCTGCCGTTTCAGGGATGTGGCCCACGGCTTTTCGAAGGGAGATAGGACTTGCACCGCGCCGGCTGCACGATAATCGATTGGCCTTCGGTTATCCGGGTCGACCATACTGAAATCGAGACCCTCAGCCCCCTGGTAGATATCGGGGATGCCAGGGGCGGTGAGCTTGATCAGCAACTGAGACAGGCCGTTCAAATAACCAAGCTTAATAAATGGTTGCAGTGTCTTTCTGAAGTCGCTCAGGAAATCGTGGTTTTGAGGCGAAAGCAAAGCGGCGGTGTAATCCAAAACTGCCTTTTCATATTCGGGCTTTTCCTCCATCCAATCCGTTCGCAACTTCGCCTCGCGTATCGCCTTCAACACAAAGGCCGAAAACCGGTCTTTCAGCTCATCCGTATCGCTTTGCCCGATATCGTCAGGCCAGATTCCTGCCAGTGTCTGATACAACATCCATTCGATATTGGGCTCCGGCGCCGGCTCGTCCGCAAGATCGGTGCGAAAGGTTGCATTCAACGCGCGCCACCGCGCGACACCGTCGATCCAGACGTCAGGATGCAGTGAAAGGCTGTAGAGACGCGCACGCGCGTCTTCTCCGCGTTTCGTGTCATGCGTCGACGTCGCGGAAAGCCCATACGGCTGGCGCTGAAGTCGATCCGCCATCGCTTGGTGAAAGGCGGCAACGCCACGCGGCGGCTTTGCGGGTTCGCCACCGACCTCATTCATCGCGATCAGGCGATTGTACCGATAAAACAGCGTATCTTCGACGGCCTTTGCCATGATCGGACCGCTGAGTTGCTGAAATCTGGCTCGAAACTCCACAACCCGGTCATCCGCGTTTTCTCCGCGCAACAGGCTGCCGATCGCGTCCAAAGCGTCCACCGCCGGCAATCTGGCTCGCGCCTTTTCTATCGCCATACAAAGGACCGCATCATCCGCCGCAGACAGAGCTCCCCGGTAACCATAAGTACGATAGACCGGAAAGGCGACCAACAGCTCCCGAAGCGCCGACAACACTTCCGCTCCGCTGACTCTAGGAAAAATCGACTTGCCCAACCTGGTCAGGCGCGCCATCTCGCCGGCGAAATTGCGCTCGACCATCAGCAGCTTCGCGTTGCGCAAACCAGTGGCAAAGTCGGAATGCTCATTGTCGACGGTCGCGTATGCTGCCTCGATTTTTTGTAAGCCCTCGTCTGCAACGAAGAGGTCCGCCATGGCGGAGATGAATTCGTATCCGGTGGTGCCCGACACGGGCCAGCCCGTCGGCAGGTTCTCGCCGCGGCCAAGGATTTTCTCAACCACGATGAACGTGTCGGCACCGACCGCCCGCCGCAGGCGTTCAAGATAGGTTTTCGGATCCGCAAGCCCGTCGATATGATCGATGCGCAAACCCTGTACTTGACCGGACCGGACCAGTTCTATCGTCAGCCGATGCGTGTCTTCAAAGACCCGCTCGTCTTCCACCCTTATGCCGACCAGTCCCGCGACCTCGAAGAAGCGGCGGTAGTTGAGGTGCCGTGCGGCATCTTTCCAAAGAAGCAATTGCCAGTGCTGCTCTTGGATCAGCTCTTTCATTTTCGCTGCATCCCGTGAAAAAGCCTGCAATCGCTCGGTATCCCCGCCTGTCTGCGCTATCATAAATTGGGCGCTGCCTTCGGAGAGTGGAAAGCAATTGTCGAAATAAGCCAATTGCAAAGGACCTACGGTGGGATCGTAACGGAGCTGAAGCTCGCCGGCCGCGAGGGCTTCTTCAAGAGGCTTACCAAGCCACGGCAATGTCAACTTCTCGCTCCAATCGATGTCGAAATGGCCGGCATAAATGCTTTTCGGCCCATGTCGTAGCACGTCGCGCCACCAGCCGTTTTCGAGCGAGGCAGCCATATGGTTCGGAACGATATCGACGATGAGGCCGAGTCCGGCTCTTTGCAAACTTGCCGTCAGCATGTCGAACCCCTTGCGACCGCCTATCGCCGGGTCGATCCCGTTTGGATCGGTGATGTCGTAGCCATGCGTCGACCCTTTCGTAGCCGTGAAGATCGGCGAGAGGTAGAGGTGGCTGATGCCGAGATCTTGCAGATAAGGAACAAGCTCGCACGCCCGGTCGAAAGTGACGTCGCCGCGACATTGCAGGCGGTAGGAGGAGGTCGGAACACGCATAGCTTTCCCCTGCATAAGAATGGCTTCTATCAACGGAGCCAAACAAGATCTGTTCCGGGCTGAGGAACACTCGCCGACAGGATGCGTTGGAGGACGTGCAGAATTCAAAGCGACGACACGGGCGGAGAGGACATGCAAAACAGCTTCACATTCGGGCCTGATATCAAGGCGCATTCCGTCACGTTCCGCCTCTGGGCGCCGTTGCAGGACCGTGTGAAAGTCAGGATCGAGCAGCACGGGGAACGGGAGATGCGCCGGCAGCAGGACGGATGGCATATCGCTGATGTACCGCAGGCACGCCCGGGTGATCTTTACAAGTTCGTGCTCTCCGACGGTCTGGAAGTGCCGGATCAGGCATCGCGTTTCCAGCCAAACGATGTTCATGGCCCCAGCGAACTGATCGATCAGACGTTCGAGTGGCGCATGGAGCGTTGGAAAGGCCGGCCTTGGGAGGAAATCGTCATCTACGAACTGCATGTCGGAGCGTTTACGGAAGCCGGCACCTTCCTGTCCGCCATCGAAAAGCTCGATCATCTGCAACGGCTCGGCATCACGGCGATCCAGCTCATGCCACTCAGTGATTTTTCGGGGCGATATGGCTGGGGCTATGACGGCGTTCTGCCCTATGCGCCGGACAGCAGCTATGGTCGTCCCGAAGATCTGAAAATGCTCGTCGACGCGGCACATGAGCGTGGCATCTGCGTTTTCCTGGACGTCGTCTATAACCACTTCGGCCCGGACGGAAATTACCTGTCCACTTACGCACCGATCTTCAGCAACCGGCACAAAAGCCCCTGGGGCAATGGTCTCAACTATGATGGCGAGGGCAGCCGCTTCGTACGCGATTTTGTCATCCAGAACGCCATCTACTGGTTAAGCGTGTTTCGCATGGATGGTCTGCGGCTCGATGCCGTTCATGCAATCAAGGACGACAGCGATCCGCATGTCCTGAACGAGCTGGCCGACAGCGTCAGACAGGCGCTCCCCGATCGCCACATCCATCTCATCCTTGAGAATGAGGACAACAATTCAGGTCTTTTGGCTCGCGATCCTCATGGCAAGCCGTCTCACTTCACGGCCCAATGGAACGACGATATCCACCATGCCCTCCACGTGGCAGCGACCGGCGAGACCTTCGGCTACTACCGCGACTATGTCGATTATCGATCGCACATAGGCCGGGCGCTTGCCGAGGGCTTCGTATTTCAAGGGGAACACATGGGGTATCGAGGGCGATCCCGAGGATCGCCCAGCGCCGGTCTGCCGCCAACGGCCTTTATTTCCTTCATGCAGAACCACGACCAGATCGGCAACAGGGCCATGGGCGACCGTATGGTCACTTCCCATTCGATTGAAGCCATAAAAGCAATCGCGGCCGTCTATCTGCTCTCACCGCAAATCCCGATGCTGTTCATGGGCGAGGAATGGGGTGCCATCACACCTTTTCCCTTCTTTTGCGATTTCGACGAGGAACTGAATAGCAAGGTGAGGCTCGGCCGAAAGGAGGAACTATCACGCCTACCTGGCTTCGATGCAGAGGATGCGCCCGATCCGACCTCAGAGGCCACTTTTCGCAGCGCAAAGCTGCGTTGGGACGAGGCGGAGCAGGACAAGGCACTCAACGCCTATTACGAGCGGCTGATAACGCTCCGGCGCGAAAAGATCGTGCCACTTCTCCCACACGCCCAAGGTCACTCGGCCGTCCACGACAAAAGCGGCTCACTGGTGCGCGTCACCTGGCGACTGGGCCAGGCAAAGCTCGGTCTTATTGCCAATTTGTCGGACAAGGCCATTGCCGCCACAATCCCTGCCGATGCACAGACGCTCTTTACATCGGGCAATATTGCCAGCGCTCAAATCGGCCCTTGGACAGTCGCCTGGGGCCTGTCGTCTTGATATCCGATTCAGCCGAGCATCGGAGAGGCCGGTCACCAGATATGCTTGGCCCCGTAGCCGACGTTAGGGCGCTCCGATTTCGCAAGACGGCTACACTTTAAGTGCCCCGCTGTTATGGTCATCGCGACTTGGTTGAGGAGGAAGAGTGATGTCTCTGCTTGCCTTGCATCATGTATCGATCGTCACCACCGATCTGGAAAAGTCGCTGCCTTTCTATTGCAAGGTGTTCGAGCTTGTTCAAATTCCGCGGCCGAATTTTCCGGTGGATGGAGCTTGGCTTGCCTGTGGCAGCCTGCAGATCCATCTCATCGTCAATCCCGAAGGCACGTTTCGCAAGAATCCCGCGATCGACCGCAATGATTGGCATTTCGCCTTTCGTACGGATGACTTCGAGGGTGTTGTCGAACGGCTGAAAACCCTCGGCTTTCGAGAGGACCTGCCTCAAGGCGATCCAAAGTGCCTGCTGATCTTTCGCACCGGCCATGCTGATTTCCCGCAGCTCTACCTTCGCGATCCTGATTTGAATATTGTGGAGGTCAATGGAGCGCCGTAGGCGGCGCGATCCGAGATAGGGCGGGTTACCGCCGCACGCTCTCCTTCATCGTCGATGGAACAATGTGTTCCGGCCGTGGGTTACATTCACCATGGCGGGATCGAAGAGCGCTGCTCACCTCCCGGCGGCGAGACCGGCGAAATGCCAGAACGCCAGTTCCATAGGAGACCAGCGATGAAACATCAGCAACCACGTGACGGCGCGCCGGGAACGACCGACCAGTCCCCGAGATGGGAAGGCCCGGCAGGCTCCAAGCCCGCAGGTTATCTTCCTGCCAAGGATGGCGGGGAAGCAACGCGTGACGCCAATGACGAGAACATCAATCATCCACGCAAGCGGAAGGTCTCCGATGCGCTGAAGCAAAAAGGCGATGACTGAGAGCGGCCTGCAATTGGGACAGGAACCAAGTGCCGTCGATACCGGCGCAGCATGCGCCGGAGCCGCGCTAGCATCAGGGCAATTGCCGATCGCTGCTGGCCCTACCCCACCCGAGGCAACCGGTTCGAAAGCCCCATCAACAATGGGAGACGAATCTGAAGTCGTTTACCTCGCGGCGTTGGATAGCGGGATTACCCGCAGGAAGGGCAAAAAAGGCTTTCTCTATTACGATCAGCGGGGAAACCGGATCAACGATGAGGCGGAACTCCAGCGCTTTGCCGCACTCGTCATTCCTCCCGCTTATACCGACGTCATTATTTCGCCCGATCCGAGATCGCATTTGCAAGCCGTCGGTCGCGATGCCAGGGGGCGGAAACAATATCGTTATCATCCGAATTGGATTGCGGATCGCGATCGGGAAAAATTCGCGCAACTGGTGGAGTTCGCTCGGGCATTGCCTGATATCCGCAAACGGATCGATATCGATCTCCGCCGCAGGAAGCCCGGATTGGCGAAGGCGCTCGCCACCGTCGTCTGGCTGATGGACAAGCTTTTCATCCGCATCGGCAACGAGGCCTATGCGATGGAAAATGGCTCCTATGGGCTGACCACCTTGCGCAGCAGGCATGTCAAACTGGTTGGATCGCGCCTGCAGTTTCGTTTCAAGGGCAAATCCGGCAAGGAATGGCGATTGAGCTACACCGACCGCCGCATCATACGCGCCATACGCATGCTGCAGGAACTGCCGGGCCAGCATCTGTTCCAATATGTCGATGAGAACGGTGTTCTCCACCCGATCCGCTCGCAAGACGTCAATGCCTATATTCGCGAGGCCGCGGCTGGCAACTACTTCAGCTCACGGCAATTCCGGATCTGGGGCGCCACGCGGATGGCAGCTTCGGCACTGGCGATCATCGAACCCGGCAGCAGCGCCGCAGCGCGGGCAAGGCAGATCAACGAAATCATCGATGCAGTGGCAGGGAAGCTTGTGAACACGCGCGCCGTCTGCCGCGGATCCTACATACATCCAGGCGTGTTCGACGGTTTCGAGAATGGCAGCCTGGCGAAAATCGCCGAGACGAAAGTGAGGAAGAATTCCAGCATTCTGAAATGGCTGGATGAAGACGAGGTGGCGGTGCTGCGCTGGCTGGAAGAGCTGGAGTGACTGCAGGGGGCGGCACCAAGTCGGCGGTAAGCAATATACGGTCATCATGGCGTCAGCCATCACTTCTTGGAAACATCCGTCGGTGACCAGCTTGTCGTCTATTTTCTTGCGAACCAATAAGGCTTCACCGCAGCGCGCCCTTGAGCTGCGTTATCCGGCTCAGGACTTTGAGGCGTGCTCCGGCTTTCCCTTCCGCTTGGTGGACGCCATGTCGTGAAGTTCCTTCTCGCTCATGGAATCGACCATGCTCTTGGAAGCGCCTTTTAATTCGCTCTTTTTCTTTTCGCCGCGTTTGGCGGCAAGGGCCGCACCGGCGGCCTTCTGTTGAGACTTCGATTTCGCAGGCATCATGGACCTCCTTCGATTAATGGTCCTCTGGCAGTAGAGCATCCCGTCTTCGGATCATCTGAAAACGGATAAGGTACTTGAAATTCAAAAGACTAAAGCGATCTTTTACACGTTCAAATGAACGCATGGCGCATTAGAAAGCACGGCGAGCGCGCCTGAGGCATCGCCTTTGCCCTGCGCTCCGCGTGCGAAGTCTTTCTTCCCTGCACGCGCCATTACCTTTCTCCTCACCCGGCAAATCGCAGCAGCAGGATGACGAGAACCACGGCCACCAGGCCACCGATGAAAACCAGACGCTGCCAACGGCGCTTCAGAATGATCTCGCCCTGCCGGACATCTTGAGCCGCGAATGTCGGAGGTTCCGCTCGCTTCTGGTCTGTCTCCTTATCGTCATTCATTTTCGCCTCACCTGTGTTCCGGCGAAGCCGCGATCTTACGTGCACGCCATGTGCCGGCAGGTCTCGGCGCACTTACGGCAGGCGTCAGCACACTCCGCCATATCGCCGATCCGTTCACAATCGGCAGCACATTCGCCGCAGATCTCCGCGCATTCGCGGCAAACATGCGGATGGTGCCTTGAAGCGATCAGCATGAAATGTGCCGACGTGCGGCATATCTCCGCACAAGCCATCATCAACCTGAAATGCTGCGGCTCGGTATGCTCGCCACCGGCTTCCAGGCAATGGTTCATCGCCGTGGACAAACAAACGCTGTAGCAGCGCAGGCAGTTTTCGACGCATTGCTGCATCTTACTATCCAAATGCATTGCCGTCTCCTTTGGGCTATTGCGTCTGGTACGTGCCTGTGACGCTCGCTTCCGCGAGCACATGCTTCTTCGCCTCAGCCCACATCGCACCTATGCCGGCAGCATCGGGAATCGAAAGCCTCGGGACGTCGAGGGCTACAAGGCGGAAAATGTAGTGATGAGGACGATCGCCGGGCGGCGGTTGCGGGCCGTCGTAGCGAGCATTGCCGAAATCATTCCTGTAGAACCGCGTCGCCCGATCCGGCGCCGTATCGGCGCTTTCGGCGAGATCGGTCCATTGCGCCGGGATGTTGGCGATGCCGCAGTGGCGAAAGGTGCCGCTCGGAGCGTCCGGATCTTCGACGATCAGAGCGAAACTCCTGGTTCCATTTGGAGCGCCGCTCCAGGCAAGCGGCGGAAAAAGGTTCTCGCCCGCTCGCGCATATTTCCGGGGGATCGGCTGATCCTGCGCAAAGGCTTTGCTGATCAATGTCAAAGCCATGACATTCTCCTTTTACTGTTGGGGATAGCCGTTCTTTCGACAGGCTTTCTTCACCTGCTCATTGCGGCAAAGATCTGCGGCCGCGTCGAATATCGGCTTCATAGTCGAACCCCTGCGCGTTCTCATTGTTCCGCTGCAATTCCGGAGGAGCGTTTCTGCGCGAAGTTCCAATTTTAAAGGCATCAATCATATTTCCGCGCGGCCGTGGGAACATTCCGCTTTTGCGAGAGTTGCGTCGCAATAAGCCGAACAGATCCTCCCAATCATTATTACCCGCCGCAGCCGAGGCTGCGGCGGCCAAGACGCGCCTTATGTGTAAGTGCCGGCTCCCTTCCCCAGGCAAAATCCATTCCGCCTTGCCTATCAATGGCGACTGACGAATTTCGTGAACCAGCTTTTGTCGCCGCTTTCCGTCTTCTCCTGGTAGAGAAAGGCGAGTTCGTTCTCGTCGAAGATCCGGAAAAACTCCTCCCAGGAAATCTCTTCGAGCGTCTCTTCAGGCCTGCCGAAATCAATCCGCAAAATTCCGCCCTTCTTCGCACCTTTGACCCGGGCTGGGCGGCCATTCCTGGCTTTCACCCAATTACGGATTTTGTCGTGTTCCGTCGTCGTTTGAGATGCGCTCATCTCAGCCTCCTCTTTGTCGTGACTACCCGGTCTAAGCTGGCAAGCCCGCCATTGTTCCCGCCCCTCGGCATTTTGATTGCGATCCATACAACCGAAGTCGCGGGCCCTATGCCTGCCGCTTCTATAGGCAACAAACGCCCCCCTGACGGGTTTGGTCGAATAGACCGAATAGAACAGGAGTTTCGGTGATGACCGTTATCAAGTTTTCGAAGGCTTGGCGGGAGGAGAGCAATCCGGAGGCCGAGTTTCGCACCGTCGACGACTTCGGGCTGCATATGTTTTGCTTCCTCGCCGACTATGAGTTCGACGGCAGGATCTTCAGCGTCAGCTTTTGGGCATATGACATAGCCGACGCCGAGCGGCGCGTTGCGCGCATGCGAGGCAGCCTCAACCTTCAGGGACAGATTTTTTGTGAGGCATGAAGTGACCGAGGCCGGGCACGATCCAAGAGACGAACTGGCGGGAACAAGACGAGCTGCTGATGGATTTATATTCCTGACGCCTCATGGCTTGATTTTCACCCAGCAACACTGGGCTGCACTTCCACAAGGAGAATTTCCGATGCTCAGGTCTCTGTTCAGAGAATTCGCCGGGGCGGGTGGCAAATTAGATGATCCCTGTCCCAGCCTCGCATCGTTTCGGAACAGGTGCAATGTCCTCGTGATCTTCGAGGACTCCAACGACGACCGGCCGATCAGGCAGGAGGAGGAGCTTCTACATCATGAAAAGAACCTGACCGATCGTAACGTGACCGTGCTGAGGGTCGCCGGCGGCGGAGTCTTTCAGCTCTTCGAGGAACCGTACGAACTCAATGCCGACGATATACGCCGCGATCTGCAAGGTCCGGAAAACGACGAATTCGAAATGGTATTGGTCGGAACGGATGGCATGACCAAACTCAGATCCTATGCACCTCTGCCGACAGTCGTCATTCTGGGCGTCCTCGATGCACTCCCGCCATCGATATCATAGTTCGAAGCTGCGAGAGCCGGCATGGTCCGCGTCCCTGAACAGGACATTTGGCGATCCGAGCATGCGGTTGGAGCATGTATCGAACATCTGCGGAAACCGGTTGTTCCCAAAGCTCTTCCCATCGCTCCGCCAATCACGTGACTGTGATTGCCGAAGGGGTATAATCAGCGGCCGATCGCAGGTGACGCGCCGAATACACGCAGCCTCGATATCAGGACACGGCAACAGCGGCGTTGGACCATAGAGCGGCGATAATATTGGTTGTGGCTACCTTGGCGTGTGGATAGGGTGGGGCCCATGCGACCTCTACCGTCCGGGAGATGATGATGGGGAAAGGAAAGGCGATGGCGGCTGACGAAACGGTTTCTTTGGTCTCCGTGTCAGCATCAGATTCCGAGGGGGCAGCGAACGAAGACGAACCTACTCCGAGTAGAAGCTTGAGCGAGAATCTCACCCAGCAATTTGGACCGCAGGCACCTTCGGCGGATGCCTGGCTGGTCGCCATCGTTGAAAATTCCGATGACGCGATCATCAGCAAGACCCTTGGCGGCATCATCACAAGCTGGAACCGGGGCGCCGAACGCCTGTTCGGATTTACGGCGGCAGAAATGATCGGCCAGCCGATTACCATTCTGATCCCGGATGAGCGACTTCACGAGGAAACAACGATCATCGGGCGAATCCGCCGAGGCGAACGGGTCGATCACTATGAGACGGTGCGCCGACGCAAGGATGGCAGCCTGGTCGATGTCTCCCTCACCGTGTCGCCGATCCGCAATCAGGACGGCTCGATCATCGGAGCGTCGAAAATCGCGCGGGACATTTCCGAGCGCAAACGTGAACACGAACGCCAGACGCTGCTCCTGCGGGAGATGAACCATCGCATCAAGAATCTGTTCGCAATCACCAATGCATTGATCACGATGAGCCAGCGTTCGGCCACGAGTGCGCAGGATCTCGCCGACAATCTGCGCAAACGGATCGTCTCCTTGGCTCGCGCTCATGATCTGACATTGCCGGATCTTTCCGGAGATGTAGCCGCTCGATCGTCGACGACTCTCTTTTCCCTCTTTGACGCGGTTCTTGCCGTTCATCGGGAGGATGACCGGCAGAGGATACAGATTCATGGATCGGATGCGCCGGTTGGGGGCTCCGCGCTGACATCCTTGGCATTGCTGTTACATGAATTCGCCACCAACGCGATCAAATACGGGGCGCTTTCCCTCCCGGAGGGACAAATCAGAATCGACCTAGCGACGGACGGCGAGCTCAGCCTCATCTGGACTGAAACCGGCGGCCCGGCTGTTACAGCGCCTGGGCCGAGCTCAGGCTTCGGATCCCAACTTGAGCGGGTGACCGTCGAAGGTTCGCTCAACGGATCGATCACACGGGAATGGAGGCCGGAAGGGCTTCGAATTCATTTGCGAGTTCCGATTGAGAACCTGACGCGCTGATCTCGCTCGGCGCACGAAGCGCGCGCCGATTGCCTCGACACGACCGCCAACCGATTGCTGTGTGTCGGCAAAAAATCGGCGGCGGTCCGGCCGGGTCCTGCAAATGGGCTCAGCGCTCCAATTCAATGATGGCGCAGTCATAGCCATCCAGATCGAGCCCGCCGGCGACAGCCTTTCCATTATCGAGAAGGTTCTTGCCGGGCGCCACGGCGGTGAGGCTAGCGGGCTGATCGGTGTAGTTCTGGATGAACAGCAGCCTGCGCTCGTCATTCATGCGCATGGTGACCTCGACGCCATCAGGAAGATCGTCCACCAGCGGCTGCACACCTGCCGCCGGGAACAGCCGTTCGGCCAGTGCAGCCGTCAGCTCGGGCGTGAGATAGGTGCCGACATAGACGACCTGACCCTTGCCGACCTTGCGCGACGTCGCCATGGGTAGACCGTCCGCATAGCGATTGGACCAGGCGGAGACGATCTCGACATCCGGGTCGACCAAGAGGTTTTCGTAGAAGTGTCCGGCGGGCAGTTCCTGGTTGCCGATCTTGAAACGGCGCGTCCTGCGATGGGATTCAGCGGGCTTGTTTGGCGGCACCACCAGGCCCCCGGATCGCTCCATCACGTCGAACAGTCCGTTGGCGCCCGGGGCGGCGAGACGACCGAAGTCTTCGACCCGTACGCCGGTGAG
This sequence comes from Rhizobium sp. CB3171, assembly GCF_029714265.1. NCBI lineage: Bacteria > Pseudomonadati > Pseudomonadota > Alphaproteobacteria > Hyphomicrobiales > Rhizobiaceae > Rhizobium > Rhizobium sp. CB3171. Next base: position 1,373,819 of record NZ_CP121653.1, read on the forward strand.
GTTGGAAAGAGACGTGCCCGGGGCCGTCTGCCGGATGACGTGATTGTCCTCATTCCGCGTTCCGGTGCGTGCGCCGATAACGACCGTGCCGCCCTGCTCCGCAAAAGCTTTGAGTTTTTCAGTCCATTCATCCTTCCACATCACCCAATGCGGAACGTAGAACAGCTTCAGCTTCGACAGATCATCCTCTGGATGGATGAAGCCGCAAGCGATGCCGCGGTCGTAGCAATACTGGTGCAGCAGAACCGCATCGTCTTGCGGGCTTGGCAGTCCGATTGCGTAGGTCTTATGGGCTTCCTGATTGTCAAAGTCCGAGCCGGCAATGCCCACATCCATACGCACGTAGGTGCCAAGGATCTTGTCCTTCAGCGCCGTCATTTCGGTCGCAAACTGCTTGGCTTCGTCATAGCGATGGCGGCCGACGTCGTCGTGGTCGATGATGCCCATCCAGTAGATCTCGGCGCCGAAATGGGCCGGACGCCAGCGGAAGAACATCAGCCCGTCAGCACCATGCGCGACCGATGACATGGCCATGCGCCGAAGCTCGCCCGGCTCTGGCGTCAGCGTGCAGAAGCCCGGCTGGCTGCCGAAGCCGGACTGTTGCTCCGGCACGATGTAGTTCCCCGAAAAGCCGCGGCATATATCCAGGTGCAGTGCCTGAACCTTTGCGTGATTTCCGATGCGCTGAAACTCATCGTAGAGCATCGGATAGATGTCGTAGCCGACGAAATCGAGATCCGTGGTGAACTGACCGCGGAAGTCGATATCCCGCAAGCCGCCGAGATTGTGGAAGACGAACCACGACGGGTTCGTGGCCCGCAGAATCTCGACCTGATCGTGCTGAAACCGTGCGGTCGCAAATGCGAGGAAGCGGTGGTAATCCTGCACATGGCCGGGACTGGGGAAGGTCGGGCCGAATTCGATCGGAAGCACGACCTGGTCGAAACTGTCATAGGCAGTTGCCCAGAAGTCACCGCCCCATGCAGCGTTCAGCTTGCCGATATCGCCGTACTTCTCGGCAAGAAAGATCTGAAATTCGCTCAATGTCGCCTTCGAGTAGCTCTCCGGCATGCTCGTGTTTAGCTCATTGTCGGTCTGCCAGCCGACAACATGCGGATTGTCCCGATAATGTTCGGCCATTGCCTTGGTGATGCGGCGGCTGTGTTCGCGGAAGACGGGACTTGCCGTATCGCAATGCTGACGCGATCCATGGCTCATGGGACGGCCTTTGCCGTCCACGCGCAGGATCTCCGGATGAGCAACGGTCAGCCAGCGCGGTGGCGTGGCTGTCGGCGTGCACATGATCGTATCGATCCCGTACCGCCCGAGTATGGCGATGGCGCGATCGAACAGATCGAAATCAAAGGTGCCGAGCCTGGGCTCGAGGATATGCCAGGCGAATTCCGCCATTCTCACCACATTGAAGCCCGCCTTCGCCATGCGTTCCGCATCGCGCTCCCAGTAGCTCTCGTCGACATGCTCGGGATAGTGGGGGGCACCGACGAGAAAGCGGTCGGTCTTGACGGTATTCCAAGCGGATGGGGTCTTCGCAATGTTCTTGTCAGACACGGTCTTATTTCCCGAATTCATTTGTCGATGATGGTTTTGCGGGCACTGATCGTGCGTCCGCCGTTCGATGAGAAGAGATAAAGCTCCCTGGCGTCGAGCTTCAGAGCCACAGCCTGGCCAGATGTGAACGGCGCGACATAGCTAAGCTGGACGGTAATATTTCCGGTGCCGCTTTCCGAGGCGATGGTACGCAGGCTGCCGGCATCGACATAGAGGATGGTCTCGCGACCGAGGTGCTCAACCAGTTGCACCTGCCCTTCGATCGCGCCACCATGCGCGACGTCTGTGACGATCGATATGTTTTCCGGCCGGACACCCAGCGTCAGATCGGCGCCCTTTTGCAGCGCCACTCCATCGGACAATTCGACCGTCAGCGGGACGATGCCGGGAGCAGAGACCCGAACCACTCGACCGGAGACTTCGTCCACGGTTACGGCAAGGAAATTCATTCTCGGAGCCCCAAGGAAGCCCGCAACGAAGAGATTTTCCGGATTTCGGTAGAGCTCCAGCGGTGAGCCTACCTGTTCGATCACACCCTGGTTCAACACCACGATCCGGCTCGCCATGGTCATGGCCTCCACCTGATCGTGGGTTACGTAGACCATGGTCGCGCCGAGTTCCGTATGCAGACTGCTCAGCTCGACGCGCATCTGCGTCCTCAGCGCCGCGTCGAGATTCGAGAGAGGTTCATCGAAGAGGAACACGTCGGGAGAACGGGTAATGGCACGGCCGATGGCAACGCGCTGCCGCTGGCCGCCGGATAATTGCTTGGGCCGCTTCTCAAGCTGATCGGTGATGCGCAGGACCTTCGCGGCGCGCGCGACGGCGGCATCGATTTCTGCCTTCGGCCGCTTGGCCATGCGCAGGCCAAACCCCATGTTCTCCGCCACGGTCATATGCGGGTAAAGGGCATAGGACTGGAAAACCATGGCGATGCCACGATCCCCCGGCTCTTCCTTGCTGACGTCGCGGCCATTGATCAGGATCTGGCCGGACGAAATCCCTTCCAGACCGGCGATCGTCTTGAGGAGGGTCGACTTGCCGCAACCGGAAGGTCCGACCATGACGATGAACTCGCCCTGCTCGACGGCAAGGTCGATCCCGCGCAATGCATGGTATGCACCATAGTTCTTGTTGATCTGTCGCAGTTCGAGGCTGGTCATGTTTCCTGGCTCTCTGCTGTTGGGTTCTTGAGTTCTGGGAAAGGAAATGCCGTCTCGCTCATCCTTTGACGGCCCCCATGGTCAGACCGGCGATGAAATGGCGCTGCATGAGGAAGAACATGACGACAGGCGGCACCGCGACGACGATCGTGCCTGCCGAGATGAGGTTCCATGCCGAAACCCATTCCCCGCGCAGATTGGCCAGACCGGCAGTCACGGGCTTCACGGAGTCGCTGACCGTCAGCACCACCGCCCAGAAGTAGTCGTTCCAGATGAACGTAAAGATCAGAATGGCCAACGCCGCGAGAGCCGGCCGGACCAGCGGCACGGCAACATGTATCAGCGTCTGGAAAGGTGTCGCGCCTTCAGCGCGGGCAGCCTGAAAGAGTTCATCGGGCAAGGCCGCGATGAAATTCCGCATGAAAAGCGTCGCAAATCCTGTCTGGAAGGCAACGTGGAAGATGATCAGCGCCGCCGTCGTATCGATCAGATTCAGCCGCACCATAAGATCGCGCACGGGGATCATCATGATCTGGTGCGGCAGGAAATTGCCGCCGACGAAGAGCGCAAAGATCAGCATATTGCCCGGAAAGCGGTAGCGGGAGAGAACAAAGCCCGCGAGCGTGCTCAGAACCAGGACGCCGATTACCGAAGGAATGGTAATCGTTAGGCTGTTCAGGAAATACTGGGCCATCGGGGTCTGGGTGAAGACCGCGGTATAATTGTCGATCAGACCAAGCTCGGTCGGCCACCCCCACAGATTGCCACTCATGACATCGGTCGTCGAACGGAACGACGTCAGGATGATCGCAAACAGAGGGCAGAGCCAAAGCAGGAGAACAAGCAGCACCGCCAGCACATAAAACCGTCGCTGCCAGATGGCTGTTTCCGGAATAGGGCGAGGATACATCAGCCACCTCTCTCTTCTGTGCGAATGATGCGTGCCAGGTACCAGGCGATGAATGCGGCCATGATCACGAAGAGAACGGATGCGATCGCCGCTCCGTAGCCGAAGCGATAGGAGAAGATCGATTGCTCGTACATCTGATAGGCCAGCACGGAAGACGATCCGAACGGGCCGCCGGCCGTCATGACGGAGATCATGTCAAAGGATCGAAGCGCGCCGACCACCGTCACCGCGATGGCGATGAAGGTCACCTGCGTCAGTTGAGGCAGGACGATGTGCCAAAGCATGTTCCATCCCCTCGCCCCGTCGACGCGGCCAGCACCTATGAGCTCCTCGCTCAGATTGTTCAGCCCCGCGAGATAGAGAACCATGCAGAACGTGACCTGCGGCCAAAGTGCTGCGATGACGATCGCAAACGTCACGAAATGCTCGTCTGAAAGAACGGCTGGGGCGGTCGCGCCAAATGCCTTGAAGATCAGGGCAAGAAGTCCGAACTCCGGCGTATAGACCCATGTGAACACGACCCCTACCGTGACCGAAGCCAGCACCAGCGGGATGAAGAACAGTGACTTCAGGAAGCGCATGCCCCTTATTTTCTGATTGACCAGCAATGCTATGGCTAGCCCGAGCGGCGGCGCGGCCATGAACATGATCAGCCAGATGAGATTGTTCTTCAGCGAAACGTAAAATTGCGGGTCGTTGAAAAGCTCGATGTAATTTCCAAAACCGACCCAGTTCATCGGGCCGAAACCATCCCACTCGTGAAAACTGATCCAGACGCTCCGCACGGCCGACAGCAGGATGACCGTGAAAAAGAGCAGGATCGCGGGTGCAATAAGCAAAGTGGGGGTGAGCCACCAACGCTGGCGGCGCCAAATCATCAACATATCCAGAGCCTCATTGGAGTTATGAAGGAGCGGAAGCGCGCTTCCGCTCCCCGGTCACCGGGAGGAGAACTAGAGTTTGTAGATGCGCTTGCGGGTCCCTTCGAGGCGCTGAAGAATGGAGTCGCGCCGATCGGGCTTCGCCATGAATTCCTGGAAGCCGACAAGGCCGGCCTGGGCCATATCGGGGTCGCTGTCGCGATCGTAATACTGAGAAGCTCCCTGCAGCTTCTTCAAGGTCTCTACCGCCACGTTGACGAGTGGGTCCTTGCTGGGCGGAAGATCGTTGCGCGGTGGTACGTTTCCGCCGGGCTCCAGATAGGCCGCGAGATTTTCCGGTTTATAGAAATAGGCAAGGAATTCGCGAGCGCCCTGCTTGTTCTTCGCGTTTGCGGGAATATGGATCGAATTGACCGAGAATTCTTCGAAGTGACCGACCTTCGGGTCCATAACCGGGAAAGTGGCATAGGACAGTTGCGGCAAATCCTCGGCGGTGAAGGCGGACTTCAAAAAGGCGCCGAGATTCATCATGCCGGCCTTCTTCTGGGCAAGCAGCGCTGCGGCCTCCTGCCAGCCGAACGATGTATGATTGGCGGTGAAGAACTCCTTGTTGATCATCCCTTCCCATTGATCGAAAACCGGCTTCAGGGATGGGTCGAGATAGCTCATCTCGCCGTTCATCAGCGCCATGTGCTTGTCGAGGCCATTGATGCGCAGGTTCATTTGATCGAACCAGCCGGCAGCCGGCCAAAGCTCCTTGGTTCCCATGGCGATCGGCGTGAGGCCGGCGGCCTTGCACTTGTCGCCGTAAGCCACAAATTCCTCGGCCGTCGTCGGCACAGTCAGGCCATGCTGATCGAAGACATCCTTACGGTAGAACATCCCCCAAAGGGTGCCGCCGGTCGGCAGGCCATATTGCTTGCCATCGACCGTGACCGTTCCCGTCGTCGCACCGAGCACATCCTTGTATTTTTCCTTCTCGAACAGATCGGAAATATCGTCGAACAGGCCGCGCTTTACGAAAGCACGCATGCGATTGCCCGAAAACCATGTGCAAATGTCGGGCGCCCCTGCAACAAGGTAGTTGCGAATGGCTGTCTTGTGGGCCTCGTGATCCATGTTGTTGATGACGACGCTGACCCCGGCTTCCTTTCCGAAAGCCTCGGCGATTTTCTTCAGCGCTGCAAGCGCCTCCGCATTGTTCTCCGCCGAGATCACCGTGACTTTCTGCGCCTGGGCAATTGCGGGCGCGGACAGGCCGCCCGCCAGAGCTGCCGCCGATACGGCACCTGCGCCTTTCAGGAAGTTGCGGCGAGTGGACGGAAAAATTTGCTTGAAATGCACCATGGAGTTCCTCCCAGTTGATCGATCAACACGTCCTGGCAAGCCCTCCCCTCGAGATGCATGTCAGGCATTTAACGCGCCGATTTTGTCGCTTATTCTCAGGACGGAAACCGCATCCGGAGTTGATCGGCGGGTGGAGTTATGCATAGATCGATAGAGCCTGCAATAATTAATTTACAAAATTAAGGAACTAAAAGTGAAGCTGAAGGGCGACCAGAGCACGGCAAGGGCGCTAAATCGACGCCTGATCCTCAATCTTTTGCGCATGGAGGGGCCGCGAAGTCGCGCCGATATCGCAACAATTACAGGGCTAAGCCCTGCAGCCGTGACCTTCGTTGTCGGCGATCTCTGTGAGGAAGGCATCGTTGTAGAAGGCCAAGCCGTAACCGGCCTCACCGGCAGGCGCCCGATCCCGGTACAGATCAATTATGAGCACGGGCTCGTGGTCGGGTTCAAGTTGATGGTGGATTCCGTGGAATGCGTCGCAACAGACCTTGCGACCAATCCCGTGGCGGCCATGCGGATCCCCCTTGCCGGTCACCAGCCGGACTACGTTGCCGACCTGCTGGCCAGCACTGTTCCCGAAATGGTCAAGCTCGCCGGACGACCGCATGCCAAGCTTGCAGGGATCGGCATCTCCATGCCCGGCGTTATCAATGATGAACAGACCGCATGCGTCCGCAGTCATCGCTTCAATTGGGACAATATTCCCCTCGCCTCACTCGTGGCGAATCGTGCCAACGTGCCGGTCTGGCTGGAAGACGACACCAACGCCTATGCCATCGCCCAGCAACTTTTTGGCTTGGGGCGACAACATCGCAATATGGCCGTTCTCGCTGTCGGCGTCGGCATAAGCTGCGCGCTCGTCATCGAGGGAAAGCTCTATCGCGGCGCAAATGGTGCGGCCGGCAAGTTCGGGCATACGCTTTATGAAGAAAATGGCCGGATATGCGAATGCGGCAAACGCGGCTGTCTCATGGCATATCATTCCGAAGCGTCGATCTTGAGACGCTGGCGCGAGGCAACCGGACATGGCGGGGAACGAGGCCTTCCTGAACTGCGAAGCGCTTTGGCTGCCGGCGATCCGACGGCAGTCGCGCTTGTCGAACATTCCGGCAAAAGCATAGGAACGGCGCTCGCCAATCTCGTCAATGTCACGGATCCGGAAGTCATCGTTGCCGGCGGCGAAGCCGTCTCGCTTGGCGAACATTTTCTCGGGCCACTTCGGGAAGCCCTGACCGCCAGGACCTTCAGGACAGCACCTTCCCTGCTTCCGGACTGGGAAGATAATTCTTGGGCCCGCGGCGCGGCCGCTCTGGTAACCCAAAGAATGTTTGATTTTGAATCATCGAGCGGCTTTACCGACATTAGCCGGACATATACCGGCAGCACGCAGAAATCCGCCAGGTAGCCGGGCTTGCCGCCCCAAGAAGGAGCGGCTTTGCTCGAACGAGGGCCGCCTTCGCGGTCGTCGGTGACCGCGCGCCGCAACAGCCGTAGAATAACCGGGGAAAACATCGCGCAAGGTAACGGTGTTGTAAGCACAATAATCGACGTTATGACTATTGTGACAGAGCTGAAGGGGCGCGGCGCGGAAATTGGAGGGGAATGAATGAGACGCACAAAGGAGGAAGCGGCTGAAACCAGACGTGAGATATTACGCTCGGCGGAGGCGCTGTTTCTCGACAACGGCTATGAAAATGTCACGCTGGACGAAATAGCCTCGGCGGCCGGTGTTACCCGCGGCGCAGTTCATTGGCATTTCAAGAACAAGCAAGGTCTCTTGTTTTCGATCCGCGACAAGGCGCAGCAGCCCTTCCAGGAACTTGCGGAGCGAATTGCCGAAGGACATCCGCCCAATCCGCTTGAGCTGCTCATAGATACGATTTCGGCGACATTCGCAGAGATTCAGCAGGAGCCGCGCAAGCGTGGGCTACTGAAAGTCATCATGTATCTCGACATGGCATTTTGTGATGACGCGGCGGAAAACACAGACTCTTTCCGGCACGATATGCAGGAGCACTTTGCGAGAATTTTCCACTCCATGGATGCCGACAAGCCGTTGCCTCCGCCGTGGTCGGCAGATACCGCCGCTTCCGCTTTGACTGCGGTCATTGGAGGATTGGTCGCCGAATGGGCTCTCGATAAGGGCGATTTTGAATTGGTTCCCTGTGGGCAAGCTCTTATCAAAATGATCCTGACCACATGGTTTCCGACGCATTAGGTAAGCTACAGCGGAGTGCCTAGTGAAAAGGGTTCGGCAGGGAAAGCCGAACCCTTTCCGTATTTGATCGGAGGTCAACCGATCGGTGTGAGAAGCCCGCAGGATTGGAAACCGCAGGCTTCTCTTACCCGGCAAAGGGGGGCCGGATAATTTCAGATTAGAAGCTACGCTGGAAGCGCAGGATACCGGCCCACTGGTCCTGATTGACCGAATCCCAATCGGTGTAGGAGACTTCGGGTTCGATCAGCAGGTTCTTGACCGGGTTCCACTTGATGTTCGTCGTGGCGGCGAAGATCTTGGAGTCGGTGTAAGCGAGCTGCAGGTTCCACTTCAGCTTGTCGTTGATCGGAACGCCAACGCCGCCCCAGACAGCCCAGTCACCCCAGCCGCAAAGATCAGGACGGCCTGCCGGGCAAGCGGAACGATCCAGGTTCGTACCGGCGTACTTGTTCAGCTTGTCGCCGTCCGTGTTCCAGCCACCCATCAAGAAGGCAGAGAAAGCGCCGAAATCGGCGTCGACGCGAGCCTTGACGGCACCTTCTTCGACGATCGAATCGTAACCGCCGACGACCTTGACACCCCAGATGCCAGACTTGAACCCAGCACCGGCAACGACGTCAGGAGCGTAGTGATCCGCCTTGTCGTCACCCCACCAGCTCGCTCCATAGGATGCATCCGAGCCGCTGGAGTAGCTATCTTCGACCGAGATCACAGCCGTGAAGCCGTTGCCGGCGTCATAGTTGTAGGTCAACTGGTTGAGTTCATACGGGCCGTCGTAGATCACGTCGTCGTTGATGACGTCGCCGGCGTAACCGATGTACGAGTTGTACTGGGAGTCTGCCTTACCGACAGTGAATCCGCCGAGGCTGATATTGGCAAACAGCAGCTTGGTGCTTGTCGAATTGCCTTCACTCCAGTCCCAACGGAGAACCGTGTTGGTCTTCAGAGGGCCGTATTCGGTGTCGGTTGCGGTGTCGAGGCTCAGCTCGGCGCGGGTATGCCACAACGTTCCGGTCTTGTTCGTCGGGCTGTAGGCATCGTACCATTCACCTTCGGTACGAACTTGGCCGCCGATCTTCAAGCAAGTCTCGGTACCCGGAATGAAGAAGTAGCCAGCACCATAAGCGTCGCAAATGCGAACGTACTGAAGAGGCTCCGGCTCGGCAGCGACAATAGCGTCCGCGGCATGGGCCCCGGAAACTGCTGCGAGCGAAGCAGCAGAGCTGATCAGAAGGCTTTTCAAATTCATTTTAAACTCCTGGTTGCAATATGCATTTCAGAGATTCCGCACGCATGGAGGTTCACTACCAACCCCATGCAGAATTGACCTCGCATCAACGCGATCGAACAGATCTGCGATTGCCCTGCTTGATGCTGGCTTGAGTCCCTCTTGTTCCGCCCAATCAGCCCCGCGACACGGCCCTGAAATACCCTACCGATGCGGCCGATGCTTCGACCGCAAGACATATTCATGTCCTGAGCTTTGTTTACAAACCAACGGTATGTTTGTCAATTATATGAAGGTCCCCTTACTACAAGCTTCGGGCGCTGTGACCAATATGCAACTATCAGCTTCACGCTGCCACCTGGGTCGTCAGGTGCCGCGGCGGGTAGCACATTTTATTCAACGGCATTTGGTGTCGGCGTTTACGAATTTCAAATCGTCGCAGAACGATACAGACGCGTGATTCGGCGTCTGTCGCATTCTGTCTGCACCATTGTGAAAAACGATCGCCGAGCGGCTGATCGGCGAGATCAAGCAGCTCGAGACATTTCCCGAGCAGGAGCTTTGGAAGACCGAGCTGATCGTGCGTGCCTCGACCGGCGTGGCACCGGCCGATTGATATGATTTAGGTGGTGTGATCTCAGAACCGCGGCGCTGGCTTGCCGGCAGCACGATGGGCGGCGATCACCGTATTGGCCATCAGCATGGCGATGGTCATCGGCCCGACGCCGCCCGGAACCGGGGTGATGGCAGCGGCCACTTCCGCCGCCTCGGCAAAGGCGACATCGCCGACCAGCCGGCTCTTGCCCTCGCCGCGTTCCGGTGCGGCGATGCGGTTGATGCCGACATCGATCACCGTCGCTCCCGGCTTCACCCAATCCGCCTTGACCATTTCCGGCCGGCCGACCGCCGCCACCAGAATATCGGCACTGCGGGCAACCGCCGGCAGGTCCTTGGTGCGGGAATGGGCCGTCGTCACCGTCGCATTGGCATTGAGCAGCAATTGCGCCATCGGCTTGCCGAACAGGTTCGAGCGGCCGATGACGACGGCATTCAGACCCGACAGGTCCTCGCCATGGATGCGGCGCACCAGCAGCATGGCGCCGGCCGGCGTGCAGGAGATCAGCCCGGTGGCAAGATCGCCGGTCGCCAGCTTGCCGGCATTGACCACATGCAGGCCATCGACATCCTTGTCCGGCCGGATCGACTGGATGATCGCTTCGGCATTTAGATGTTTCGGCAGCGGCAGTTGCACCAGGATGCCATGAATGCCGGCATCCTCGTTGAGGGACTGGACAAGCTTTGCCAGCTCGTCCTGTGTCGTCTCGGCCGGCAGCGTATGCTGGATGGAGGTAAAACCGCATTCCTTGGCCATGCGGCCCTTGGCGCCGACATAGGTGTGGCTCGCCGGATCATCGCCGACGATGACGACGGCAAGGCCGGTCTTCACACCCGTCTCTTTTTCCAGTGCTGCGGTCGCCGTCTTCACCGCATCAATTACCGAAGCAGCCACCTGCTTGCCATCGATGATGTCAGCCATCGCCTACCCCATCCGCTCCGAGGCATAGCTTCCGGGGCTTGCCGGGAAGACGATGGTGCGGTTGCCGTTGAGGAAGGTGCGGTAGTGGATATGGGCATGGATGGCCCGCGCCAGCACCTGGCTTTCGACATCGCGGCCGATCGAGACATAGTCTTCCGCCGACTGCGCATGCGTGATGCGGGCTGTGTCCTGCTCGATGATCGGACCTTCGTCGAGATCGCCGGTGACGTAATGTGCCGTCGCCCCGATCAGCTTCACGCCGCGCTCATAGGCCTGCTTGTACGGGTTGGCGCCCTTGAAGCTCGGCAGGAAGGAATGGTGGATGTTGATGATCTTGCCCGACATCTTCTTGCACATGGCGTCCGACAGCACCTGCATGTAGCGGGCCAGCACGATCAGTTCGGTGCCTGTCTGCTCGACGAGGTCCAGCAGTTGCGCTTCGGCCTGCGGCTTGTTGTCCTTCGTCACCTTGATGTGGTGGAAGGGGATATCGTGGTTGACGACCACCTTCTGGTAGTCGAAATGGTTGGAGACGACGCCGACGATGTCGATCGGCAGCGCGCCGATCTTCCAGCGGTACAGCAGGTCGTTGAGGCAATGGCCGAAGCGCGACACCATCAAGAGCACCTTCATGCGCTTCTGGGCATCATAGATCTCGGCATCCATCTCGAATTTCTCGGCGACCGGCTTGAAACCTTCGACCAATGCCTCCTGCTTGACGCCTTCCTCGGAGATGAAGGAGACCCGCATGAAGAACTTGCCGGTATCGAGATCGTCGAACTGGCTGGAGTCGACGATATTGCAGCCCTGGTCGGCCAGATAATTCGCTATCGCCGCAACGATCCCGCGCGTCGATTTGCAGGATACGGTCAGTACGAAATTTTTCATCTTATGTCGTCCGATTGGAAAAAATCATGAAACGCCACCTGTGGCGTTATCGACCGCCTTGGGAAAGCAGCCGGAGAAACGCCTGTAGCTCCCCTTCGTCGATTGCGACGAGATGCCCTTTTGCCGGATAGGCGCCCGAGCGAACGTCCTCGGCAAATTCCTTGAAAGCGGCGGTGCGTTCATTCTGCAGCCTGTCATATTCGGCCGCAAAATCGCGATACACCTTGGCGTGACGCGGCCTATGACCGCGATTACTGCCCAGCACATCGTCGGCAAAGAGATATTGGGCATCGCATCCGCTTCCGGCACCCATGGAAATCATCAGCATCGATGTGTTCGCGCTGATCGCGGAAGCGACATCGCCAGGCACGACTTCAATCTCCGCCGCAAAGGCGCCCGCCTCTTCCAGTGCCTTGGTTTGGCGCCAGATCTCGAAAGCGCTTGCCGCGGTCTTGCCGACGGCGCGAAAGCCACCCGTCCAGGTCGCCTTAGACGGAATGAGGCCGACATGGCCGCAGACCGGAATGCCCTCTTCGCGCATCCGCCGAATCGTTTGCAGCCCGGCGGCGCAATAAACGGCGTCGCCACCGGCCTTCAGCGCCCTGAACGCCTCCCGCATGTACTCTTCCGCCGAGACGTAATCGCCATATTCGAGGCCAGGAACAGCAAAGGGGCTCGGAGCAGCCTCGCGGAATACGGGGCCAAGCAGTGCCGGCGGTACGGAAAGCATATCAATCCCGGCCTTTTCCGCCGCTTCGGCTTCCTCCAGCGAGGTGACGCGCAACATGGTGAGCTGCCGCTGTCCTTTGAGCGCCAGCAGGTCGGCGACCGTTGCACGATTATGTTTCTTCATTGGAAACTCCTGGGGTAAGGACTCTTCATGCGGCAAGAAGTGATTTGAGTTTGACATGGCTCGCCGTCAGCGCTTCCGGATCGGGACGAGCGCGGGCGGCAATCAGCATTTCGGCGAGACGAATATCGCGGGCGACTGCATTGCCGCGACCGATGCCGCTGGCCGCCAGCAGCCGGCCGGTCTCATCGAGATGGAAGAGGATGAAGGCTCCTTCGCCAAGGTCACGCCTGAGCATCGTCGTCGCGCCATCGGCAAGGCCGGCAATTTGCAGCGTCAGATCATATTGATCGGACCAGAACCACGGCACGGCGGAGATGCTGTCCCCCGCGCCCAGCAAATTGGCCGCAGCCAAAGTTCCCTGTTCCTGTGCGTTGCGCCAGGATTCCAGGCGAACCCGTCGCCCGCCATAAAGTGCCAGCGGAAAGGAGCAGCAATCGCCTGCGGCGTAGATATCGGCTGCAGAGGTTTCCAGCCGCTCGTTGACGGCAATGCCGTTGTCGACCGCAAGACCCGCTTTCTCGGCGAGCGCGACATTCGGTTGAGCACCGATGCCGATGAGCACGAGATCGGCGGAGAGTTCCTCGCCGTCGCCCAAGCGAACAATCGCACCGGTCGCACCTTCCTCCACTGCCGCAATGGTCTCGCCGCAGCGGATATCGACGCCTTCGTCCCGATGACGTTGCGTTATCACCTCGGCAACCGCTTCCGGCACGCCCCGCTTCAGGACGCGCGGCAGGCCTTCGATCACGGTGACATCGGCGCCAAGCTTGCGCGCCGTCGCCGCCAGCTCGAGACCGATAAAGCCGCCGCCGATGATGGCGATATGCCGGCCGGGGAGTAATGCCGGCCGCAGCGCCGTGGCATCGGCATGGGTGCGGAGCATGCGAATAAGCTCGCCGGTTCCGATAATGCCGGGAAAGCTGCGCGCAGATGCGCCGGTCGCCAGCAGCAGTTTGTCGTAGCTAAGCTGCTCTCCGTCCGAGAGTGTGACCACCTTGCCGATCGGATCGATGTCGGTCGCGTGCGTGGAAACCCGCAGGTCGATGCGCTGGTCGGCATAGTGTTCCAAGGCGGCCACGAATTTCGGCTCATGGGCAAGGACAAGTCCCTCCTTCGACAGTGGCGGACGTTCATAGGGCGCAACCGGCTCGGCGCCGATCAGTGTGATGTCACCGTTAAAGCCCTTTTCCCTGAGCGCAAAGGCGGCGCGGGCGCCGCACTCTCCAGCCCCGATAATGACGAAATGCAGCATGGCTTTCCCCTTATAGCGCAATGAAAACGGCACCGTTTTCGACCTTGACGGGATAGGTTTTGAGGTTGACGCAGACGGGGGCGCCCTTGGCCTCGCCGGTGCGATAGTCGAAGCGGCCGTTGTGCTTGGGACATTCGATGATGTTGTCCATCACCAGCCCGTCGGCAAGATGGACCTGCTCGTGCGTGCACAGGCCGTCGGTGGCAAAATAGTCGTCTTCCGGACTGCGATAGATCGCGAAGGTCTTGCCGCCATGGTCGAAGCGCATGACGTCCTCCTCGTCGATCGCATCCGCCGCGCAGACCTTAATCCAGTTGCCGCTCATTCCTGCCTCCCTGTTTTCACATTGTCAGTCGGTTATTGTGCCGCTTCGGCCAGCCCGTTGTGGAATTCCTCGCGATAGGGCCTCGCCGTCGGCGGCAGGTCGCGCTTCAGGAAATAATCCTCGTTGCGCAACTGCCGCAGGAAGGCCGGGATCATCTCGCGGTAGCCCGACCAGATCGACGGATTGGGCCGCGGCAGATCGTGTTTGATCATCGCATGCAGCTTCGGCAGCGCATGATAGGGCACCATCGGGAACATGTGGTGTTCGACATGATAGTTCATGTTCCAATAGATGAAGCGGCTTATCGGGTTCATCAGCACCGTGCGGCTGTTCAGCCGGTGGTCGATGACATTGTCGGCCAAGCCGCCATGCTGCAACAGGCCGGTCAGCACATGATGCCAGGCGCCGTAGAGCCTCGGCAGGCCGATCAGCACCAGCGGCAGGACAGAGCCCATGGCAATAGCGGCGGCGATGGTGGCGATATAGATGAGGCTCCAGATGCGGGCGATGCGGATCGCCTTCGGCTGCTCCATCTCGGGAATGAAGGTTTTCTCCGTGGCGCTGATGATGCCGAAGGCATTGCGGACCATGTCGAGCATCGCATAGAAGACATCGACGATGCCGAAGAAGTTCAGGACCAGGCGCACGAGATCCGGCGGCCGCATGACGGCGATCTCCGGATCGCGGCCGACGATGACGGTGTCGGTGTGATGGCGGGTATGGCTCCAGCGCCAGGTCACCGGATTGCGCATGATCATGAAGCAGGCGATCTCATAGACCGCATCGTTCATCCAGCGGGTCTTGAACGCCGTGCCATGGCCGCATTCGTGCCAGCGGCTATCAGAGGCCGAACCGTAAAGCACGCCGTAAGCCAGGAAGAAGGGGACACAAAGCCAGGAACCCCAGAAAAAGATGCCGAGGCCGGCAAGGATCGCCATGCTGCCGAGCCAGATGATCGTGTCGCGGATGGCGGCGTCATCGGAGCGCTGCATCAGCGCCTTCATCTCCTTGCGGGCAATCTCGGTATGATACCACTCCGCCGCCGCCAATCCGGTTTCGACCGCCTGCCGGCCGCTTGGACCAAGCAGGCTGTAATCACGCTTTCCTGTCTCGCTCATTCCTGCCTCCCGCGTCGCAAACCAGCGCGCCGCACCTGATGACGGGGATGATAGGTCGAGTTTTTGCTTGCCTCAATGCAACGATGATGGAATCTATCATATTCCATCAATCCTCCATCTCATTCATGATGGAATACCTCAGGACCATCCATGCGCAGACCAACCATCGCTGATCTCGCTAAGGCTTCCGGCGTCAGCGTCGCAACCATCGACCGCGTGCTGAACGGACGCCATCGCGTCCGGGAGGAGACGGCTAAGCGCGTCTATGAGGCGGCGCAATCGATCGGCTACCATGCCGTGGGTTTGCTGCGGCAGCGCGTCTTTGAGGATCTGCCCCAATATCGATTGGGGTTCCTGCTGCAGAAACCGTCCCAGCCCTTCTACCAGTCGTTTGCCAAGGAGATTGGCGCGGCGGCACAGGTACTCGCAACCGCGCGCGTCCATGCGCATATCGATTTCGTCGCCGCATCGACCCCGACGGCAATTGTCGAGAAGCTGAAATCCATGGCAGCGCGGAGCCAGGCGATCGCCCTGGTTGCGCCCGATTATCCTGCAGTGACGACGGCAATAGAAGCGCTGAAGGAAAAAGGCATCCCGGTCTTTTCGCTGCTCTCCGATTTCGCGACAGGCGTTCGCGAAACCTATGTCGGTGTCGACAACCGCAAGGTCGGGCGCACCGCCGCCTGGACGATCGCCCGATCTGCTCGCCATCCAGGCAAGGTCGCCTGCTTCGTCGGAAGCCATCGCTTTCACGGGCATGAACTGCGCGAGATCGGCTTTCGCTCCTATTTTCGCGAGAACGCGCCGGATTTCGAGGTGCTGGATACGCTGATCAATCTGGACACGGCGGAAATCACCCATGAGGCAACCCTCAACCTGCTGCAGAAACATCCCGATCTCATCGGCTTTTATGTCTGTGGCGGCGGCATGGAAGGCGCGATTTCCGCCATTCGCGAGGAGGGGCTTGCCGGCAAGCTGATCGTCGTCGTCAACGAGCTGACACCGGAATCGAAGGCGGCACTCGCCGACGATGTCGTCACCATGGTCATCGGCACCCCTCTCCCTTCGCTCTGTAAGGAACTCATGGATTTGATGATCGGCGCCATCGAACGCGGCGAAGCGGCAATGCCGGGGCAGTCCTTCCTGCCCTTCGATATTTTCGTCTCGGAAAATATCTAGCGAATGTGATGGAATCCCATCATCGGGCAGAATATTTCTATCATGGATGATGGAAGAAGCCGGTGCTTGCCTGTGGATCGGCCGCGTGATTGTCGATAGTCATTTGCGGAATACGCACGGCTGATCGACGTCCTGTTGGGCCGGCGACCAAGAGGAGGAATGCCTGCCATGAGTTCCATTCGTTTCGCGCTCAATCATATGTGTGCGCCGTCCCTCAGCCTGGAATCGTTCTTTTCCGCGGCGAAAACACTCGGCATCGATAGCGTCGAAATCCGCAATGATTTGGCCGGCAATGCTATCCTGGACGGAACGCCGGCAGCAGCGGTCAAGGAACTCGCGGCGCGTCATGGACTGACGATCATCTCGATCAACGCGCTGCAGCGTTTCAACGAGTGGAACGAGGCGCGCGCCACGGAAGCGGCGGAACTCATCGGCTATGCGCGGGATTGCGGCGCAAAAGCGCTGGTGCTCGTTCCCGTCAATGACGGTAGCGGCAGGGAGCCCGAGGCGCGCAGGCAGAACCTCGAAACGGCGTTGACGGCGCTGAAGCCGATGCTGGATGCCGCCGGGATCATTGGCCTGGTGGAACCGCTTGGCTTCGAGATCTGCTCATTGCGCTCGAAGACCGAAGCCGCCGCTGCGATCGAAAAGCTCGGCGCGCAATCGATCTTCCGTCTTGTTCACGACACCTTCCATCATCATCTCGCTGGCGAAGCAGCAACTTTCCCCAATCTCACCGGATTGGTTCATATTTCCGGCGTCAACGATTCCGCCGTCTCGGTTGCCGATATGCGCGATCCGCATCGCGTTCTGGTCGATGCCAGCGATCGTCTCGACAATGTCGGACAGATGCGGGCGCTATTGTCCGCCGGCTATGCCGGCCCCTTCTCCTTCGAGCCCTTTGCGCCGGATGTGCATGCGCTGAAGGAGCCCGTCGAAGCTTTGAAGGAAAGCATGGCATATCTGGCCGCACACGTTTGATGGCGGCGTGACCAACGAGACCACTGCGTCTCGTTGGTCAATTGCGCAAGTGCAGCCGACGATTATGCAAGCCATACGCTGACGGAATGATATGCAAATTCCCGAAGCGCACGCCGCCGTTATTCCCTGCCTCGGAAACGCCGCTGATAGGCGGGATCATAGAGCGAGCTTTCGCGGAAATCGTTGGCGCCCAGCGATGGGCCGACGAAAATCAACGCCGTACGCTCGATCGGTTCTGCCGCCACCTTTGCCTCGATCGTGCCTAGCGTGCCGCGAAGGACGCGTTCGTCCGGCCAGGAGGCTTTAACAACGATAGCAACCGGGCAATCCGCGCCATAAAGCGGCGTCAGTTCCTCGACCACCTGCCCGAGTGCGTGGATTGCCAGATGGATGGCGAGCGTCGCGCCCGTGGCGCCGAATTTTTCCAGTGTTTCATTGTTCGGCATCGGCGAAGCGCGGCCGGAAACGCGTGTCAGGACAAGGCTTTGTGCGACGGCAGGTATGGTCAGCTCGCGCCCGAGCGCAGACGCCGCCGCTGCGAAAGCGGGAACGCCGGGGGTCAGTGTATAAGGGATGCCGTGCCTTTCCAGACGGCGGATCTGCTCGGCGACGGCGCTCCACACGGAGAGGTCACCCGAATGCAGGCGGGCGACATCCTCGCCGGACGCGGCAGCCTTTAGATATTCGGCCTCGATCTCATCGAGCGACATCGGCGCCGTATCGATGATACGGGCGCCGGGCGGGCAATATTGCAGGAGTTCCGGCGAGACGATCGAGCCTGCATAGAGACAGACCGGGCACTTGCCGATCAGATCCCTCCCACGCACGGTGATCAGGTCCGCAGCTCCAGGCCCCGCTCCGATGAAATGCACCGTCATTCCGCTACCTCGTTTTTCATTTTTATGGTTTGACCCAGGACCATTGCGTCACCGGCATGGCCGGCCGCCAGCCGGTCATGGCGCCAACGGGTGCGGCGCGGGCGATATCGATACGGATCAGCGAGCCGCCGCGACGGGCGTGTTCGGCAAGCAGGACAGCCTCCATCTCGGTAGTCACCGCGTTGGCGACCAGCCGCCCTCCCCTTTTCAATCCGGCAATGGCCGCATCCATGACGCCGGCTTCACTGCCGCCCCCGCCGATGAAGATCGCATCCGGTGCCGGCAGACCTGCAAGCGCTTGCGGCGCCTGTCCTTCGATGATGGTAAGCCCCGGAACGCCGAAGCTTGCCGCATTACGGCGAATGCGAGCAGCGCGTTCGCTGGAAGATTCGACCGCGACGGCGCGCATCGAAGGATGCGCCAGCATCCATTCAATGCCGATGGAACCGGAGCCAGCGCCAATATCCCACAACAACTCGCCGTGGCGCGGCGCCAGCGCCGACGAGGTCATTGCCCGGATTTCCCGTTTGGTGATCTGGCCATCATGTTCGAACAGGCTGTCATCCAGTCCGGCGCTGAACGGCAGGATGCGAGCGCCATCAACTGCCGCAACTTCGATACCACAAAGGTTCAAATCATTGATGCCGGAAAGCGTGAAATCCGCCGCCCGCCGCGTCGAAACCCGCTCATCGGGTCCACCCAGAGCTTCGAGAACTGTCAGCGTCGATTGGCCAAATCCGCTTTCCTGCAACAGACGCGCCAGATCGGCGGGACCTTCACCATCCGACGTCAGGGCCAGGATCTTGCGGCCGTGATGGAGATGCGGGCGGATGAGGTCGAGCGGCCGGCCATGCAGGGAAAGAACGGTCACGTCCTGCAAAGGCCAGCCGAGGCGCGAGGCGGCAAGGCTGAAGGAAGAGGGTGCCGGAATGACGGTCATCTCAGATGCCGGAACATGCCGCGAGAGCGTGGCGCCGGCGCCATAGAAGAAGGGATCGCCGGAGGCAAGAACGACGGTCGGCATTCCGCGTCGCGCCAGCACGGCTTCAACGGATTTCTCGAAGGGGCTCAGCCAGCTCCGCGCTTCGCCCTTGATCAGCGCCTGCATCAGTTCGATATGCCGCGTGCCGCCGAAGACGACGGGCGCCGCAGCAATCAGACGTTTCGCATCGTCGCCAAGCCCGGCTGGACCGTCCTCGCCGATGCCGATAAGAGTGAGCCAGCGTTGAGTGGAAGGCATCTCAGACATGGGCAAGACCCGCATTCTGATCTTGGGCGGCACGACGGAAGCCCGTCAATTGGCGGAGGCGCTGGCGGCGCGCGCCGATCTCGACGTTGTGTTGTCGCTGGCCGGCAGAACCGTCGATCCGGCTCCGCAGCCGGTTCCCGTGCGCAGCGGCGGGTTCGGCGGTGCTGAGGGGCTTTCCCGCTATTTGGTGGATGAGGCGATCAATCTGCTGATAGACGCGACCCATCCCTTCGCCGCCCGCATTTCCGCCAATGCCGCGGAAGCGGCTACCCTGAGCGGCATCTCCGCCTTCGCACTTCGCAGGCCGGCCTGGCTGCCCGTCGAGGGCGATCGTTGGCGCTCGGTGCAAACTGTTTCGAAGGCAATTGCTGCGCTTGGTCCGACCCCTCGTCACGTCTTCCTGGCGATCGGCCGACAGGAGGCGCATTACGCTAATGCCGCGCCCATCCATCATTATTGGGTGCGCAGCGTCGATCCGGTCGAGCCGCCGCTGACAGCGCCCAACATCACCTATATCCATTCCAAGGGTCCGTTCCGGCTGGCGGACGAGCTGGTCATGTTGCGGCACCATCGTATCGACGTGATCGTGACGAAGAACAGCGGCGGCAGTGCGACCTACGCGAAGATCGAGGCGGCGCGGCAACTCGGCATCGAAGTGATCATGATCGAGCGCGCACCCGTTGCCGATATGCTGGCGGTCGAGACTGTCGAGGCGGCGCTGCACCATATCGATCATCTTGCCCCGTCCTTGATGAAGCGTGGCGTATAAACCAGATCGGGTTTTGTCTCTCGGGCAATGACACGAGTCTCGGCCGAACCGATGATGACGCAGGTCGCCATATCAGCGCTCGACGCTTGCGCATCCGCCAACCTTGCAACTGTCATGCGTTCATCCGGCCGGCCCGCAGCGCGGCCGAAAATGACAGGAACGTCGGCAGGCAGAACCTCACGCAAGATGTCGAAGGCTTTGCCGAGCTGCCAGGGGCGTGCTTTGCTGATGGGATTGTAGAGGGCGATCACAAGCCCTGCTTCCGCAACCAGGCGCAGCCTATTTTCTATTATATTCCAGGGCTTTAGATTGTCTGATAGCGAGATGGCGCAGAAATCGTGCCCCAAGGGCGCCCCAATGCGAGCCGCGACGGCGAGCATGGCGGTGATACCCGGCACGACGACGAGATCGACATCCCGCCATTCGCTCGGTCCATTGTCGATCGCCTCGCAGACTGCTGCCGCCATGGCAAAAACGCCGGGATCGCCACCCGAAACGACGCAGACATTGGCGCCGGCGACCGCACGCTCCAGCGCCGTCTTGGCGCGATCCAGCTCCTCGCGGTTGTCGGAGGCGTGGCGAAGCTGATCAGGTCGTAGCGACAGGCGATCGAGATACGGGCCATAACCGAAAAATTCCGCCGAGTCGGCCACAGCCGCCAGCGCTTCCGGCGTCATCTGCGCCGGATTGCCGGGACCGGTGCCGATGACATAGAGACGGCCGCTCATGGCTTGTCTTTCCAACCGGGAATAAGGATCAGCGAGAAATAGGGAGCTTCCGCATCCCCCCTCTTCGTGAGGGGTGTGACCGCGCCATTCGCCATCGTTCCGCGCTCGACATAGATTGCCTCGTCAAGGCGTCCTGCAGCTTCAAGGGCACGGCGGATTTTCGGCAAGTTGCGGCCGACCTTCATGATCACCGCCGCCTGGGTGTCGGCGAGGCGCCGGGCAAGTTCGGCTTCCGCCATGGTGCCCGGAAGCACGGAAAGAACATCATCCCCCTGCACCATCGGCATGCCGGCCAGCGACCAGCAGCCGGACATCGCCGTTACGCCAGGAATGACTTCTGTCGGATAGCGGTCGGCAAGCCGCACATGCAGATGCATATAGGAACCGTAGAACAGCGGATCGCCTTCGCTGAGCACGGCTACCGTCTTGCCATCCTTTAGGTAGGCAGCGACCATCTCGGCGGAGGCATCGTAGAAATCGGTGATCTGTCTCTTGTACTCCGCCTCGTTCTTGTCGATTTCCGTCGTCACGGGATAGTAGAGCGGCAGCAGCGTCACGTCGGTTCTGAGCACATCCCCAACGACGCCGCGACCATTGCCATTTTTACCCTGCTTGGCGAAATAAGCGACGACCTCGGCTTTCTCCAGGGCTTTGACTGCCTTGACCGTCAGCAATTCCGGATCGCCAGGCCCGGTGCCAACGCCGATCAGCCGGCCAGTAGACTGCGCGCTCATAGGCCAGACCTCGCCAATGCGTTGATCGCGGCGGCGGTGATGGCGCTGCCGCCAAGACGGCCACGAACGATGGCATAGGGAACGCCATAGGAATTTTCCGCCAACGCGTCCTTGGATTCAGCAGCGCCAACGAATCCGACGGGCATGCCGATGATAGCGACCGGCTTCGGCGCTCCGTCGCGCAGCATTTCGAGGAGATGGAACAACGCCGTCGGCGCATTGCCGATGGCGACGACAGCGCCTGCCAGACGATCGCCCCAGAGATGCATCGCGGCTGCCGAGCGTGTATTGCCGGTCGTCTTCGCCAGTTCCGACGTGCGGGGATCATGCAGCGTGCAAATCACCTCATTGGCCGCCGGTAGGCGCGCGCGCGTAACACCGTGAGCGACCATTTCGGCATCGCAGAAGATCGGCGCGCCGTTGGCAAGCGCCGCGCGGGCAGTCGCGACGAAATCGGGAGAGAAGACGAAGTGTTCCGAGGCTTCGACGAGGCCGCAGGCATGGATCATGCGTACCGCAACGTCGGCCTCAGCTTCCGAAAAGCGCGACAGATCGGCCTCGCTGCGGATGATCGCGAAGGAGCGCTCATAGATCGCATTGCCCTCGCGGATATAATCATAGTCCGGCATTCCTACCCCTGTCGTAGTGCTGTAACGATCGCGTCGGTGCCGAGCCGTGTAAGACACTCCTCCGCCGATTCGCCAGCAACTTTGTTATTCCGCACCAGCCTGTTCATCTCTGCCAGAGCGGATTTTAACTCTTCTTTCCCGATGTAGGCCACAGGCTCGCTCGATGCGGACCCATTTACGACAACCCCATAGCCCATTGGCGCACCGACAATGGTGACTGCACTATTGCCCGGATGGGCACAGCCTTTGCGGCAGCCGGACAGATGCACCGAGAGCGAGCCGTCGAGCAGTTCGGGGGCTAGGTCCAGAAGATCCGCCGCTGCGGATTTCGTCGCGTAGAAAGCGGAAGCGCAAGCCCCTGCTCCGGCGCAGACTTCCAGGTGATTTGACGGATCATCGGCACGCGTCCGAAAACCGCAATCGGCTGCGGCCGACTGAACGGCCTTTGCCGCCTCGAGCCCCAGCCCCAGCACCACCATGGCGTGCTCCGGCGCAGTGCGGATTTCGCTTGCTCCAGCGGCCTCGGCGATGGCGAGAAAGCGGAGAATGTCTCTCGCATGGATCTGCCCGAAGGATGGGCGCAGGCCGAGCGCGAGACGATCGCCGCCGAGAGAATGGATGCCGATTGGTGAAACATGCGGGTCGGCTGTGCCGAGTACGCTGGCTGCCGGCGACTGATACTCTATGCGCAGGCTGTTTACATCCAGATCGCGGCCGCGTGCGCGCGGTCCGAGAAACACCAGCGTTTTCAGCAGCTTGATGACAGCCGATATGGATTGTTCGGTGGACAAAGATGCAAGAACCTTCGCCGTTTTTGCCGTACCGCCGATTGCGAGAACCCATGCCGTCGAACCATTGGCGGTTCTCGCCGCCTTCAACCGAATATCCGCGGTGATCGTATCGAGGCTCAGCCGCCCGCCGGCATCGATGATAATGGCCAGCTTGGGTGCCAGTATCGGCTTAGGATCGAGGGCGCCGATCTGTTGACGAAGCCGGCTGGCTAACTCCCTGGCATCGGCGATCTCCAGTGGGTCCAGTCCGCTGAACGGCGGGATCTCAATCGTGACGCCGGTTTCCGGGACGATGTCGGCTCGTTCGATATCCGCGGCAAGTCCGCTCATGCTTTCGGTAGTCATGCCGCGCAGTTGAAGATTGCCGCGCGCCGTGATTTCCATCAATCCGTTGCCATGTCTCTCCGCCGCCTGGGCAAGCGTCCGGAATTGCCCGATCGTCAGGCCCGGCTTCGTCGGACGCAGCCGCACGAGCAGTCCGTCACCAGTCATCATCGGGGCACTGAGCGACGGGCAGGCGCCGCGGGCCATCGGCGACGCGCCCGGAACGCAGGCAACGGCATCGATATCCTTTCGCAAGGAAATATCGCGCTCTTCCACCAATTGCCTGTCGGCCTTCGCCATAGGACCATCCTTCCCGAAGGACATGTCCTTACATAATCCTCATCGGCGGGCAAACAATTTGGCGGCGGCACAGTGCCTCATGCCTGATCGTCGAAATCTGAGCCTTTGCGCAGCAGATAGATATCCATGATCCACCCATGCTCCGCACGCACTTCCGACCGGGTCGCCACGATACGGTCAGACACATCGGCAAGGCGGCCTGCAATGGTGATTTCATCCTCGGTGCCGAGGTAGGCGCCCCAATAAATATAGGCATCGGGATCATCGATCTTGCTGAAAGCCAGCTCGCCGTCGAGCATGACAACGGCTGTCTCGACCATACCCGGAAAGCTCTCGGCCAGTCGGCGCCCAGTCGTGATCTGCACCGGCTTTCCGACAAGATTGAGCGGAATGCGATGGCTTGCCGTCAAAGCCTGGATGCTGGTGATTCCGGGTATGACGCTATAGCCCAGGGCAACACGGTCCCGTGCCTTGACCCGCTCGATGATGCGGATCGTGCTGTCGTAGAGACTGGGATCGCCCCAGACCAGGAAGGCAGCGCTTCCGTGTTCCGCCATATGATCCTCGAACAACCCCTCGTAGGTCGACGAAATCTGGGCATGCCAGTCATCGACGCTTTGCACGTAGCTGCGATCCGCAGTCTGGCGTACCGGCACGGCATAGTCGACGAAGCGGATGGCCTTGTTCGTCACATAACGCTGGCAGATGTCTTTCCGCACATCGGCAAGCTCGGCCTTGGCCGCCCCTTTGCTGGGGATGAAAATGACATCCACCTTATTCAGCGCATTGATCGCCTGCACTGTCAGGTGCTCGGGATTACCCGTTCCGATGCCGACTAAATAGATGTGCCTCATTTCCTCGTCCTCGTTCTTGCGGCTGTTTGCCGGAAGCGGAGGAGCATTTCAAGTGTGGCGGGCGATCAAGTTGGCCACTCGGCATCAATCGGTAGGCCGCCATTTGACAGATATCCTACAAGTGGATATGTAAGCTTCATCTCCATTACGAATATGCGCGGAAGAACCAACGATGGCCTTGAAATCGATGAAGCCCCTGACCCGCGCACCCCTGCTGCATGTTTCCGTGCAGGAGAGTTTGCGCGCCTATATCGATGAAAACGGTTTAGCGCCCGGCACGCTTCTGCCGGCCGAAGGAGAGCTCGCGACGCAGCTCGGCGTCAGCCGGAATTCGCTGCGGGAGGGGATTAAGGCGCTGGAATCGCTCGGTGTGCTGGAGACGCGGCGCGGTGTCGGCATCTTCGTGAAGGCTTTTTCCTTCGAACCGTTGCTCGACAATCTCGCCTATGGCCTCGGTGGCGCGCTGCGGCAAATCGAGGAGGTCCTCGAAATCCGCCGCACGCTGGAAGTGGGATTGATTAGCAAGACCATCGAGATGATCGGCGAGGAAGACATCGCCGAACTGCGCAGCACGGTCAACAGGATGCGCGTCCATGCCGAGCGCGGAGAGACCTTTGCCGAAGACGATCAGCTCTTTCACCGGCTGCTCTTTCGCTGCCAGCACAATGAAACGCTCGTGCGGCTGATCGATGTCTTCTGGCTCGCTTTCTACAAGGCTTCGGATTTCGTGAACCTGGAGAACCTCGACCCGATGGCGACCTGGCGCGATCACGCTGCGATCGTGGATGCAGTGGAAGCAAAAGATCTGGAGGAGGCGCGCAGACGCCTGGATCGGCACTACGAAGGCATTGCCCGGGTGATTGCCAACAACAAGACAAGTTCAAATGTGGGAGGAACACATGAGGAGAGCATATAGACTATCCGTCATCGCCCTTGCAGCCATGCTGTCGACGACCGCAATTCCGGCCCTTGTCGGCCAGGCGCGGGCCGCGACCCTTTCCGGCGGCTTCGATGTCGGCCCGGGCGGCTTCCAGGGCAACTTCAATCCTCTTGCCGCAACGGCCGGATTCACCTGGCTCAGCATCTATTACGAACCGCTCGTCGCCTATGACGAGAAGCTGCAGAAAGTCGTCGGCGAACTCGCTAGCTCCTACGAGGTGAGCCCGGATCAGAAGACCTACACGTTCAAGCTGACGGACGCCAAATGGCATGATGGCCAGGCATTTACGGCCAAGGACGCCAAGTTCACCATCGGCCTCGCCATGAACGCCAAGACCGGTTCGGTACTCGCCGCCCGGCTGCAGAGCATTTCATCCGTCGAAACGCCGGACGAGCACACGGTTGTGGTCAAGCTGAGCGCGCCGACCGGCAGCTTTCTCGATACCATGACCAAGGTCATGATGCTGCCGCAACATGCCCTGTCCGCGATACCGGCCGATCAGTTGGCCAAGAGTACATGGTGGTCCACCACGCCGATCGGCACTGGACCTTTCAAGTTCACGAAATACGTATCCGATCAATATGTCGAGCTCGCCACCAACACCGAATACCGCGGCGGCAAGCCTGCGCTCGAACGCATCATCAACCGCTATTTCGCCAATCCGGCTGCGGCGATCGCGGCTCTGAGATCCGGTGAAATCCAGTTCACTTACGTCGATTCCAACGACGTGCCGACTTTCAAGGACGATAAGAATTTCAGGGTCATCGAAGGCGATTCTTTCGTCGTCAACTATCTCGGCTTCAACCACGATTCCCCCATCTGGAAGGATCCGCGCGTCCGCAAGGCGGTGATGTACGCGATCAATCGCGATGCCATCATCAAGAGCCTCTATGGCGGCGCGGCCAAGCCTGCCAATTGCGCCTATGTTGCCGAGCAACTGATACCAAAAGGCATCGACGACTATGCCTACGACCCGGCAAAAGCCAAACAGTTGCTGACGGAAGCGGGATGGGATCAGATCAACGGTAGCAAGCCGATCACGCTGCTGACCTATTACACAACGCCGCTCGCGACCAATGTTCTGGCTGCTGTCCAAGCGATGCTCGCCCAAGTCGGCATCAATGTCGTCCCACGCGCCGTCGATGCGCCGACTTACAACAGCATCGTGCTCAACGCGAAACCGGATGTCGCGCAGTTCCAAATGGTCTACGCCGGACTTCAGAACGGACCGGATGCCGGAAGCATCAATGTCGGGCTGAACGAAAGCCAGATTCCGCCAGCCGGAGCGAATGTCGTTCGAGCGCGCATGCCGGATCTGAGCGCCGCGCTCAACGCCGCACTGACCGAGACCGACGGTTCCAAACGCGACGGCCGCTATCAGGACGTCTGCAAGGTCATGAATACGAACTTGCCCTGGGCAACGCTCTGGGTGGCAAAGCGCTATGGCATCGTCTCGTCCAAGGTGAAGGATTTCGTCTGGACGCCGGCGCCTGGCGGCGGGCCTTATCAGGCCAATCCGCAGAAATGGTCGATCGCCGAATAAGGCGTTTCCTTCCAAAGCCTTGAGGGCGGCCTCGGCCATCCTGACAGGATTTACAATGCTTCGATACAGCCTTCGACGCCTGGCCATAGGGGCTGGCATGCTCATCGCCCTGAGCATGCTGATCTTCCTCCTCTTGCGTCTGACGCCCGGCGATCCGATCGATGCTTATATCGATCCGAATGTCCCGATGTCGCCGACCGACCTTGCGAACCTGCGCAGGAGTTTGGGGCTCGACCAGCCCTTGCCGCTGCAATACCTTGGATGGCTGCAGAACGCGCTGACGGGCAATCTCGGCTATTCGATCAAACGTCTCGACCAGCCGGTTCTCGGTCTTGTGCTGTCACGGATCGGACCGACGGTGCTTCTCATGGGTTCGGCGCTTGTGATCGCCGTTATTGCCGGCATTGCCGTGGGCGTTTTCAGCGCCGTCCGCCGCAATTCGCTCGCCGACCTGTCCTTCTCGGTGTTCGCGCTTGCCGGTATTTCCAGCCCTGCGTTCCTCAGCGCCCTCATTGGCCTCTATGTCTTCTCCGTTCGCCTGCATTGGATGCCCTCCGGCGGCATGCTGACGCCTGGCGAGGAATTTTCGATCGGTGATCTTATTCATCACCTGATCCTGCCCGCCGCGCTGCTGTCCATCGCGCAGGCCGCATTGATCACGCGTTATATGCGCGCTTCGCTGCTCGAAGTCCTCAATCAGGATTACGTGCGCACGGCTCGCGCCAAGGGAGTGAAGGAGTTCTGGGTCATCACCAAGCATGCGCTGCGCAATGCCCTCCTTCCCATCGTAACCCTCATCGGCTCGACCATCGGGCTTGCGATCGGCGGCGCCATCTTCATCGAGAGCGTCTTTAACTGGCCGGGCATGGGCCTGCTTCTCGTCAATGCAGTGGAGACGCGAGACTACCCCGTCATCATGGGCGCGACGCTCGTCATCGGCATCTGCGTCATCGTCGTTAATCTTCTGACCGATATCACCTACGCGGTTGTCGATCCGCGCATCAAGGTGGGCTGACGATGTTTGCTCGCTCCACGTCCCGCCGCAGCCCCGGGCCGCTCGCTCGCGCATTCGAACGCTTTCTATTGAACCACGCCGCCGTCGCCGGCATTTGCGTCGCTATTCCAATGTTGCTGCTGATCCTCTCCTATCCGCTGTGGTGGAAGTTTCAGCCGAACGATATCGATCTGCTGGCCATGAACAGCGGCCCGACGGCGACGCACTGGTTCGGAACCGATGGAGTCGGCCGCGACGTGTTTGCGCGTGTTCTGGAAGGCGGGCGGATTTCGCTGCTCGTTGCCGCCGCATCGACCGCCCTTTCCGCGATCATCGGCTTCCTCTTCGGCGCCGTCTCGGCACTCGCCGGCCGGTGGGCTGATGCCGTCTCCATGCGCTTCGTCGATCTGGTGATGACCCTGCCGCCTGTCATCTTCCTGCTGGTGCTCGCCTCGATCGCCGGCACTGGCATCTGGCCGACGGTGCTGGTCATCTCGCTGCTCTCCTGGCCGCTTCTTGCGCGCATGGTCCGCTCGCGGCTTCTGGAACTGCGCGAGCGCGATTTCGTCATGGCCTCGCGCGGTATGGGCGCCGGCATTGGACACCTGCTTTTTCGCCATGGCCTGCCGAACGCGATCGACATCCTCGTCGTCTACGCAACGCTGCAGATCGCCAATGCCATCCTGCTGGAGGCGGGTCTGTCCTTCCTCGGTCTCGGCATTGCCCCGCCTGCGGCAAGCTGGGGCAACATGCTGAACGCCGCCCGGTCGACCGCTGTGCTCGAACAATATCCCTGGCAATGGCTCTTCCCCGGCGGAGCGCTGATCCTTGCCGTGCTTGCAATCAACTTCATCGGCGATGGCCTCAGAGATGCCTTCGATCCCCGTGCCGAACTGAACTGACAACCGAAAGAAAGCAAACATGACCAAATTCAAGGGTGTCGTCCCCCCTGTCGTAACGCCGCTCAATCCGGATTTCACTGTCGACTATCCGTCCTATACGCGGGTTCTTGAACATCTGATCGATGCCGGCTGCCACGGCGTCTTCGTGCTCGGCTCGACAAGCGAAGTCGTCTTTCACGACGAAAAGACGCGGCGTGAGATCATCGAGCATTCGGCAAAGGTGGTGAACGGCCGCGTGCCGCTCATCGTCGGCGCCATCGATCCGACGACCGATCGCGTCATCGCGCACTCGAAGGTCGCGAAGGCCGCTGGGGCCGACGCGGTAGTGGTCACGGCACCCTTCTATACGGTCACCAGCCAATCCGAGATCCTCGATCATTTCCGCTATATCAGGGATGCGGTGGACGTTCCGCTGGTCGCCTACGACATTCCCGTCTGCGTCCATGTGAAACTGCAGCGGCAGACCGTCGTGACGCTCGCCAAGGAAGGCACCATCATCGGCCTCAAGGATTCAAGCGGCGATGACGGCAATTTCCGCTATGCGCTACTCGATCTCGCCGACCACGAGGATGTCTTCCTGATGACCGGCTCCGAGATCGTCGTCGATAATGCCTTGCTGATGGGCGCTCACGGTGTCGTTCCGGGCATCGCCAACGTCGACCCGCATGGCTATGTGCGCCTGTGGGAGGCCGCACAGCGCGGCGATTGGGCCGCCGCTCGAAAAGAACAGGAGCGCCTTTGCCGCCTCTTCGAAATCGTTTGGGTCGCCCAGGGCCGCGTTAGCGGCGGCGCATCCGGTATAGGCGCTTTCAAAGCCGCCATGCGCAGCCTCGGGATCATCGATAGCGCCATCATGCCGCGGCCCCGCGCTTCGCTGAACGCGGCTGAAACCGCACGGATCGATGAAATCCTGCGCGCAACCGGCCTGCTGAACTGAGGCACATAATGGAGCCGACCGCCGATCCCGTTCTCGACATCAAGGGGCTGCGAACGATCTTCCGTATCCGCGGCAGCGAGATCACGGCTGTCAACGATATCGATCTGACCGTTGCAGCCGGTAAGACCCTGGCGCTCGTCGGCGAATCCGGGTCCGGCAAATCGGTGACCAGCCTTTCCGTCATGCGTTTGCTCACCCGCAACATCGGCAGGATCGCCGCGGGCACTATCCACCTGAGGAGCAAGAACGGCGCGGTCCACAATCTGGTCTCTCTTGACGATGAGGATATGCGCAGGATCAGGGGCGATGATATCGGCATGGTGTTTCAGGAGCCGATGTCGAGCCTCAATCCCGTCTTCACGATCGGCGACCAGATATCGGAACCGATCCGCATTCATCGCGGCGCGGGTCGGAAAGCCGCGATGAATGCGGCCGTGCAACTCCTCGACAGCGTCGGTATTCCGGATGCGAAGCGACGCGCCGGACAATATCCGCATGAACTCTCGGGCGGCATGCGGCAGAGAGCGACCATCGCCATGGCGCTGGCGTGCGATCCGACATTGCTGATTGCGGATGAACCGACAACGGCGCTCGATGTGACAATCCAGGCGCAAATTCTCGATCTGCTCCTTAGGCTGCAGCGCGAACGCGGCATGGCCATGCTGTTTATCACGCACAATCTCGGCGTTGTTGCGGAGATCGCCCATCGCGTTGCGGTCATGTATGCGGGCCGGATCGTCGAAGAGGGGCCGGTCGGCGAGGTTTTTGGCGATCCGCGCCACCCCTATACGATGGGCCTTCTCGCCTCCATGCCGCGTCTTGGCGATGCGGCGCGGATGAAGCAGGCCGGCGAGAAACTCGCCGCCATTCCGGGTGTGGTCCCCAGCCTGATGAACATGCCGGCCGGTTGCGCATTTTCCCCGCGCTGCAAATTCGCTATCGATGCCTGCCGCGTCGCCGTTCCGGTGCTCGAAGAGGTCGGTTCGGGGCACCGCAGCCGCTGCATAAGATGGCAGGAGATCTAGATGAGCGAGCCTTTGCTCTCCGTTCGCGATCTCGGGAAACACTATACGTCCCGAGGCATGAAGCTGAACGTTCTTCAGAATATCTCCTTCGATATCGCCAAAGGCGAGGTCGTCGGGCTTGTTGGCGAATCCGGCAGCGGAAAAACCACGATCGGACGTTCGATCCTGCGTCTCGTCGAACCCTCGGCAGGCAGCGTCCGCTTCGATGGTGTCGAACTGACCACGCTTTCCGCCTCCGCTCTAAGGCGCACACGGCCGCGCATGCAATATATTTTTCAGGATCCTTTCGCCAGCCTCTCGCCGCGCATGACGATCGGCGAGATCTTGACGGAAGGGTTGAAGATCCAGTGCATCGGAACCGGCAAGGAACGGCTCGAGCGGGCGCGCTCCGCCCTCGCCCAGGTCGATTTGCCCGTCGATGCGATCAATCGCTATGCACACGAATTTTCAGGCGGCCAGCGCCAGCGCATCGGCATCGCCCGCGCCTTGACCCTGTCGCCGGAATTCATCGTGGCCGACGAGCCGGTCTCCGCACTTGATGTCTCTATTCAGGCGCAGATCATCAATCTGCTGCGCGAATTGCAAATGCGACTCGGCCTGACCATGCTCTTCATTTCGCATGATCTGGCCGTCGTCGAATATATCTGCGACCGAGTGATCGTGCTCTATCTCGGCCGCATCATGGAAATCGCGCCGAGTGCCGATCTCTACGCCAGCCCACAGCATCCCTATACGCGTGCGCTGCTCTCCGCGATTCCCTCGACCAATCCCAATCTCCGGCGCGACCGTCAGATCCTCAGAGGTGACATACCGAGCCCGGCCAATCCACCCTCCGGCTGTGTCTTCCGCACCCGCTGTCCGCACGCATTGGACGCCTGCGGGAAGGCCATCCCGGAGCTGAGAGAGGTCGCGCCGGGTCATTTCAAGGCCTGCATTCGCGACGATTTAAATTGAGGGGCAATCAATGACGGCAAAAAAGCGGCATGCCATCGCCGGCAATTGGGCGACCCTTCTCCTGCCGATCGGGGTGGATGATGACATCGAATTCGCAAAGTTCGGCGAGGAAATCGATCTCCTGATCGCGGCCGGCGTCGACGGCATCTATTCGAATGGTACGGCGGGGGAATTCCATAGCCAGACCGAAGACGAATTCGACCGCATTCAATCGATGTTGGCCGAACGATGCGCTGCTGCCAGTATGAACTTCGTCATCGGCGCTTGCCAACCGGATGCTCGCATCATGCTGGAGCGGGTTCGGCGTTCGGCGCTCCTGAAACCGCTGGCGATTCAAGTTATCCTGCCCGACTGGTGGCCTGTAACGGATCGGGAAGCGATCGATTTTTTGAACCGGTCTGTCGATGTCGGAAGCGGCATTCCGCTGATCCTCTACAATCCACCGCATGCCAAACGTGTCCTGACGCCGGAAGAACTGGGCAGGATCTGCGCTGCGGTACCAGGCGTCATCGGCGCCAAGGTGGCTGATGGCGACAAGCAATGGTACGCGGACGCGCGCCAGCACCTTTCGGAACTCTCACTCTTTGTCCCCGGCCATCATCTTGCAACCGGCATTATGGAGGGTGTTGCGGCGGGATCCTTTTCCAATGTC
Source organism: Rhizobium sp. CB3171 (assembly GCF_029714265.1). Lineage (NCBI taxonomy): Bacteria > Pseudomonadati > Pseudomonadota > Alphaproteobacteria > Hyphomicrobiales > Rhizobiaceae > Rhizobium > Rhizobium sp. CB3171. Next base: position 1,406,474 of record NZ_CP121653.1, read on the forward strand.
GCCTGTCTAAGCCCCCGAGGTGCACAGATGTGGACAGCATCGATGCAGGACGACATTCATGCCGCTCTCGCTTTGGAGCGCCGAATTTGCAAGTTCATGGAAACGCATATCGTTCCCTATCGCCAGCGATTAGGCTATTCGAACGCAGCGCTCGACAAGCTTCTCTGCGCTATCGGCAACTGGGGACCCGTCGGCACGCGCCTGCGCTGGCCGTACCGTTCGATCGACATGAGCGAGGCAGAAAGGCTCCGCGATGTCGCGCGGACGGAGCTGAGCGAACTTTTTGCGTAATTAATATCACCGCGAATATCCGCAGTATGCAAGTGACACTGCTCATCCGCCCGCTGCGGCGAATCCACGAATTTGCCGGTCTGCCGACTGCAACAGCTCGAAAGCCCGATAACGGTTCCTGTGTAGCGTCTCGATCGTGCCGCCTGCAGGCGAGAAGACTGTCGAGAGGCTCGACATTGCTTTCATCGCCTCCAGCAGCGAAACATAGCGTCCGGCGGAAACGGCTCCCAGCATCGCCGCGCCAAGCAATACCGGCTCCTCGGTATTGGCGATCGCCACCGGGGTGTTCGTCGTATCGGCCAGAAGCTGCCGCACGAGATTGCTTTGCGCGGCGCCGCCGCTCGCAACGATCGTACCAATGTCGATGCCGTCTTTTGACAGCGTCTCCAAAAGCTGCCTGAGGCCATAGCCGATACCGCAGAGACCGGCGACATAGAGCGAAATCAGGTCGGCGATTTCGACCTCAAGTCCAACGCCCGCGATCACCGCGCGGGCGTCGGGATCGGCATGGGGTGACCGGTTTCCGAGGAATTCCGGAACCACATGGACAGACTTTGCAAGCTCGACGGCACGCGTCAGGTCAGGGCACAATTCGGTCGCTTGACGGTCAAGCCACGCAACCAGCGAAAGGCTTTCCATTTCCGCCTTGGCGCGCGCCTCGGCAGATGCGGGATGCATCGTAACCAGATGGTCGATCGCCGCTCCCGCTGCCGACTGGCCGCCTTCGGTCAGCCAGAGCCCCGGTATCATTGCCGAGTAATATGGTCCCCATACGCCCCCGACAAAGACGGGATTGTCGCTCGAAGCCATCGAGCAGGCCGATGTGCCGAAGACATAGGCAAGTCTGTTTTGCACTTTCGATTGGCCATCTGCGCCGTCCCCTCCGAGCGTGCCGACGCCGCCCGCATGGGCATCGATCAGCGCCGCTCCGACGGAGGTTCCGATCGGCAATCCTAGATCCAAGGCTGCGATCTCTGTCAGCCCGCTTGCCAGCGCCGCGCCAGGCTCGACGATATCCGTACCGAGTCTCGAAAAGCCTTCGGCTGCCAGCTCTGCCAGGCCGATAGCCTTGAAATAGTCCGCATCCCAACGCTTCTCATGGGCAAGATAGGTCCACTTACAGGTAACGGTGCAGACCGATCGGCTGAGCGAGCCCGTCGCACGCCAGGTGAGATAGTCCGCAAGGTCGAAGAAGTGATCGGCAGCCGCAAAGGACTGCGGCAGATTGCGCTTCAGCCAGAGAAGCTTCGGGGTTTCCATCTCCGGCGAGATAGTACCTCCAACGTAACGCAGAACCTCATGATTGCCGCTGTTGATTTCGGCCGCTTCGCCGGCGGCGCGATGGTCCATCCAGACGATGATGTTGCGATTCGGATCGCCGGACGGCCCGACGGCAACCGGCGCGCCGTCAACCTTGACGACGACGAGAGAGCAGGTCGCGTCGAAACCCAGCCCGGCGACGGCCGTGGCCTGGATTCCGGCCGAGGCGACGGCTTCCTTGACGCTGTCGCAAACCGCTCGCCATATCTGTTCGCTGGATTGCTCGACAATGCTGCCGGCCTCATGCCAGATCCTGATCGGGCGTTTTGCCGAAGCCAGCAGACTACCGTTCTCCGTGAAGACACCCGCCCGGGCGCTGCCTGTACCGACGTCGACACCGATGAAATATTGCGTCATTTTCAGAGGTCCGTGCTGTTCGGAAGGATGACGAGATCGCGGATCGTGACGTTGCGAGGTCTGGACAGCATGAACAAGACCGCCTCGGCAACCTCCGTCGCTTCCATCAATCCGCCCGCCGCGATGGTTTCATCGAGCTTTGCCTTGGGCCAGTCGCTGATCAGGGCCGTTACCACCGGGCCGGGAGCAACTGCCCCCACGCGAATACCATGTTTGGCGACTTGCCGTCGAACCGTATGGACGAAGGCCTGCACCGCATGCTTGGAGGCCGTATAGATCGGCTCCCAGACGACGGGAACCAGGCCGGCGATGGAACTGGTCATGATGATATCGCCGGTCTTCCTCTCGACCATGTGCGGCAATACTGCCTGGACCGATCTGAAGGCCGCGTTGACGTTCAGGTTCAGCATCCGGTCCCAGGCATCGGGATCTCCATCGACCACCTCGCCGCCGATATAGGAGCCGGCATTGGCATGAAAGATATCGAGCTTTCCGAACCTCTCCAATATCTGCGGCATCATGGTCGCGACGCTGGCGGGATTGGTGAGGTCGATGACCAGAGGAAAAGCCTCCGGACCAAGCTCGGAGCATATGTTCTTCAGGGACTCCTCGGCCCTGTCGACGAGGGCAACGCTGACGCCCTCTTGCAATAGCGATTTAGCGCATTCAAGGCCGATCCCCGAGGCTGCCCCGGTAATGGCTGCGACCTTTCCAGAAAGTTCCTGTCTCATATCAATCCTTACCTTGGTCGTTGTATCAGGCCCGGCCGTGGGAAACTCTCGACCGGCGCGCCAGCGAGTCGACGATGACGGCAATGGCGAGGACAGCACCGGTGATCATGTAGCGAAGCGCCGAGGACAGATCGAGCATCGTCAGCCCGCTTGCGATCGACTGGATGACGATGATGCCGAGCAGCGCCGAATATGCGCTGCCGCGGCCGCCGAAGAGGCTCGTTCCGCCGATGACGGCTGCGGCGATCGCATTCAAATTGACATCGCCCGTACCGGCCTGCTGGCTTGCCGAAGCCAGCCGCGCCGCCGCGAGTACGCCGCCAAGCGCTGCAAACATCGCGCAGAGAACGAAGGCGCTCGTATAGATGAACCGGACATTGATGCCCGCGCGCCGCGCCGCCTCACGATTGCCGCCGACAGCCGCCATTGATCGGCCCCATTGGGTCCGCGTCAGCGCATAATTCATGATGATGGCGAGTGCTACGAAGAGCGCGAACATCCACGGGATGCCACGGTCCTGATTGAGGTAGAAAGCGACGAATTCGAGCGCGACGGTGATCGCAACGGCGCGTACCACAAGGCCGCCGATCGACCGCGAGGAGAGATTGGCCTCGCGACGGCGCAGAGCCGCACGATAACCCGAAACCAGCATCACGATGCCGGGAAGCAGCGCGAAGACATAAGCGAGCGGACGCGGGATGACCATGAGCTGGCCGAAGTTCACGATCGCCGACCCATAGGGCAGGTTGATCGAACCCGTGGCGCCAAGCAGGTATAGCTGCATGCCGAGCACCGCTAGCAGGCCCGCCAAGGTCGAAACGAAGCTCGGCATTCCCAGGCGATTGAAAAGCAGGGCATAGAGCGAACCGATCAACCCACCGACGAGAAGTGCGGCGATAACGCCAATAGCTACCGGCCAGCCCTCGTTGACCCAGAGCATGCCGACCATGGCGGAAGCAAAGCCGCTGATCGAGCCGACAGACAGATCGATCTCCCCCACCATCAGAACGCAGACGATTCCGAGCGAGATGACGCCGACCGTCGATGCATCGAACAGGAGGTTCGCAAGGTTGTTGCTCGAAAGGAACGTCGGATTGAGGGTGCCGAAGACAGTCCAGATGATGATGAGACCAACGACCACCGGCAGCGAGCCGAGATCGCCCGAGCGCACCTTGTCGATCGACGCGCGGATCGTGCCACTAAGACCTGCTTCGTGTTTGACACGAATATCGCTGCGGTCGAGGAGCGTTCCCGCCTGTTTGATGTCGCTGGTCATATCTGACCCTCCTGCCCTATTTGCCGCTGTGCCTGACGGCGGCCGGCGCGGCGCGAAACGGCATTTTCCGTGGCGCCGGTAATCGCGCTGACCAGTTCCTGGTTCGTTGCGTCAGGGTAGAAAATTCCGTTGTTCCGGCCGAGCCGCAACACGACGATGCGATCCGCCACGGCCCGAACGTCTTCCATGTTGTGGCTGATCATGACCACCCCCAGGCCTCGATCGCGGACGCGCTCGATGAGGTTCAGAACCTCGGCCGTCTGGGCGACCCCGAGGGCTGCCGTCGGCTCATCGAGCAGGATGAGTTTCGGCTCCAGAAGCAGCGAACGGGCGATCGCCACCGTCTGGCGTTGCCCGCCGGAGAGCGATGCGATCGGAATACGGACACTTGGGATGCGGGCCGAAAGTTCGTTCAGCAGCGTCCAGGCACGGACCTCCATCGCGGTCTCGTCCAGTCGCAGCGGACTGAGTTCCCGCCCGAGGAAGATATTGGCGACGACATCCAGATTTTCACAGAGCGCCAGATCCTGGAAGACGGTGGCAATGCCCAGATGCAGGGCGGTGCTGGGATCACTCAGCGTCACCTTGGAACCGCGAAAGGTGATCGTGCCGGCACTCGGCTGGTGGACGCCGGCGAGAATCTTGACGAGCGTCGACTTGCCGGCACCGTTGTCGCCCACGAGAGCGACGACTTCGCCCGCATGCACATCCAGATCGATATCGGTCAGCGCCGACACCGCGCCGAAATGTTTGGAGATGCCTCGCAGGCTGAGCACCAACTCGCCTGCCGCGGCTGTCTGGTCGGAAGCGTCAGTCATATGTCGCGAGCCTTTCTATATGAACGGAACAGGATGAGTTCCCGGTCCTCCGGCCGCCCGTAAGCGGCCGGAGGAATTGGCGGGAGGATATGATCACTTCGCGATACCGAGCTTCTTGCAGCCTTCCGCATAGCGATCTCCGCAGAGCTGCTCCGCAGTCTGGATCGGCTTGTCGTTGACCTGCTTGTCGATGATCTCGGCCTTCAGGTTCTCCGCGGTAACGAGTGCAGGCACGAAGAGTTGCGTCGGCGTGTCGAAGAGTTTCGTATCAGCCTTCGGCGTTTCGCCCGACAGCAACTGAATTGCGACATTCGCCGCTGCCGCGGCAACGATCTCGCTCGGCTTGGAGATCGTGTTGTACTGGTCGCCGGCGATGATGAGCTGCAGGCCTGCGATCGTCGCGTCATTGCCGGTAACCGGCGGCACGGGATCGACGCCGGCGGCCTTGAAAGCGGCAACAGCCGCACCGCCGGTGCCGTCATTGGCTGCGACAACACCCAGAATCTTCTTGCCGAAGCGGGTGATCTGGCCGCTTGCCCATTGCTGTGCCTTCGGCGGCGCCCATTCCGGGGTGTCGAACTCGGCAAGCACCGGATAGCCGCCTTCAGCAAGACCGGCATGGATGCCCTTCTTGATCAGGCCTGCCGCCGCATCGGTCGGCGAACCGTTGATTTCCAGAAGGCCGCCATCACCAGCCTTCACGTTCTTCGCCTTCAGATGATCGACTAGCGATTTGGCGATCATCTTGCCGATTTCCTCGTTGTTGAAGGAAACATAATAGTCGGCCACCGCCGATGGGATCGGACGGTCATAGGCAATGACCTTTACGCCCTGGCTCTGCGCCATCTTGACGAGAGACGCTGCGGCCGTCGAGTCGACCGGATCGAGCACGATTGCCTTGGCGCCCTGAGAAATCGCGGAGTTGAACTGCTGCTGCTGACGCGAAGCGTCGCCGTTTGCATTCTGATAGATGACCTTACAGCCGGCGCAGAGCTTCTTCATCTCCGCCTGGAAACCCGGATAGTCATGCTCCTCGTAGCGCGTCGAGCTCTGATCGGGCATCAGGAAAGCGACCGTCGCGTCCGTGACTTTCGCGGACTGGGCAAATGCGGATGTGCCGCTCAGAAGACCGATGGCGAGTGTTGCAACGCCTGCAAGTTTCAATGCGAATTGGGTCATTGGAATTCCTCCGCTCCAAATGATAGTTGTGTCGATGAAGCCTCGGCTCATGTCTTGAGCGCGATGCTTATGAGCTGATTTACGGACAAAGGTTCCCCTTCGGGTCATTCGCATGACCCGGTCCTCCTTGCCCCGATTGTCTGGTCTCTCCTCCCGGTCCTCCTTGTTTTACGCGGCCTCCACCGCTCTTACGTTCTGTGCCAGCAATGTTCTGAAGCGCGAGGGCGCCATGCCCTTCTGATCCAGAAAACGACGATTGAAGTTCGAGATATTGTTGAAACCCGCGGCAAAGCAGATGTCGGTTATCGACATTTCGGCTTTGCTCATCAGCAGGTGGCAGGCGAAGTTGATCCGCAGCCGATTGACGTATTGAACGAGCGCCATGCCGGTATGCCGGCGGAAGCTGCGGGAAAACGAACTCGGGCTCTGGCCGGTCAACTCGGCAAGATCAGCTTCGCTGAACGGCTCCGTCAGATGCGTGTTGATATAGGCCAACGCATGGTTGACCCCGGCCGACATGAAGCCCGAAGGATCGGGATGATAACGCGTGCTGGCGAGAGTGCTGGCATTCTTGGCGCTGCTCAATGCATTGAGCACATTCATGAAAAGCTCGATGCGGCGAATTCCTTTGGCTTCGACCAATTCACCGAGGATCGGCCCGACAACCCCTGCAGTTTCCGGCGTAAACAGAACGCCACGACGGCTCATCTCCAGAATGTCGATACATCCGGAAAGCTCGGGAAAAACCCTGTTTGCGTCAGCAAAGAAGGATTCGGAGAACTGAAGGACCCGGCAGCGCAGTGGCAGGCATGTGCCCGGAGGCACATCGCTCACCCAGTTGTGCGGCAGGTTCGGGCCTGTGAGCACGAGATTTCCCGGCTCGAATTCCCCGATGAAATCGCCGACGAAATATTGTCCCGTCGTTGCGACGACATGGTGGATTTCATATTCGGGATGGAAGTGCCAGCGGACCGTGCGATAGGGATAGCCATGTTCCCATGCCTTGAAGGACTCGGCGCTGCCGATCGCGACCACTTCCAAATCTGGATTCATGTCGTCCTCCTGCCTGCACTCGGCTGGGCTTATTCCCCGCCGGCACCTCCTCCCAGAGGCCATTGTTTCTTTTCCGACAATGGGACTTTACGCGCGGATATCCATGGCCGCTACTACGCCATCGACGCAAGACTGATACTTTTTTGACAATTCTTCGGTGATTTGTTGTCCGATCGCATAGTAGCAGAGATCGGCCATCCGCAATGGATAGTTGCTTATCCGCGGTGATGGACACAGCTTCGGAGGCACAGACGAGGCCAGCCGCAGCTAAGCCGGACCTGCGGAATAGGCGCACTTCTCGCGCCAGCCGACAGGCGTCATGTCGGTGACACGGCGGAATTCGCGGTTGAAATTCGATTTCGTCAGGAAACCGGCTTCCAGCATGATCTCGGTTACCGATCGCTCGGTTTCGGCCAGCAGGCGGCATGCCTCGGCGATGCGATAATCGTTGACATATTGCGAGACGTTCTTGGCCATGCTCCGGTTGATGGCGGCCGAAATGCGCCGCGATGGTATCCCTGCCTTACGGGCCAGACGCTCAAGATTAAGATTGGCGTCGCGGTAGAGCTTTTTCTCCTGCATCAGCTCATGGATTTTGGCGATCGTATCCTTGTCTTCGGCGAGGTCATATGGAGGCGCGGCCTCCAAGCTTTCGGTGGGCGTGGAGTTGCGGCTGGCCGCGGCTGCCGCAGTGCCGAGCATGAACAGGCCGAGAAGATTGGCGATGCTGATGATCATGCCGGCATGCGCGCCACGGGTCGATTCGAAATCGAACAGCACCAGTGCGTCGACCATTGCTGAGAAACACAATGCGCCAGCGGCAAAGACGAGCGCGCGATGGGCCGGCTGCGCCGCTTCGAAGGGCGCAAGGCGCAGCACGTCGGGACCGGACCGGACGAGCCAGAGCAGTGCGAGGGCGTAGGCCACGTAAATCAGGATCATGGCGATATCGATAGCCTCCGGCCAGACGACGACCAGCAAGGCGATGACAACAGCAGGAAAGCCATAGAATATCAAAAGAGCGGGCCAGCGGCGGCGGCTGTCCGCACCCAACCTGCGAACACCGGCATAAACAAGGGGCGGCATGATCGTTGCCAAGGCGAGCGTCAGATGGCCGACCTGCTGCAAGCCATAGCCCCAGCGCAGCCCAACGAAAACCGACTGCAAGGCACAAGCCAGAAGCAGGACGAGGAAAGGGCGGTTTGCCGCCAGCTCGTCATCACGCCGCACCACTGTCAGAAACAGCAGAAGAAGCATGAAGGCGACGACGAACGGCAGCGGCACGAACAGCATGAGACCCTTCCCCGGGGCAACCATATTTGCCGCCACTATGGCCTGACTCGCGGCTCCCGGCGATCCAGATCGCGATCTGAGACGTGCTGAATCATGATCGAGGTCGCCCAATACGCTTCGGTGGCGGACATTGACGCCGTAAACGTCTGGAGACCCGCCCATGAATTCTGACGCGAATATCGCAACTCGGCTTCGGTCGCTATCGATCGAGCGCGTTGAGCCGCCTCCCCGCGCCTCACGCCCCACCGGCCGATTGCGGATGCTCGGTATGATACTGGCAGGCATGGCCGCAACATTCGCGGCCGTCTATTTCACCCCCGTGCCATCCGATGCGCCTTGGAAACCTTTCGCGACGAGAATTGTCACCGAGCCGGCAAAAGGGACCGAAACGTCCTCACAAAGCAAAGCTCCCACCGCCCAGGAGCAAACTGCAAAACCCCTGCCCCAAACGATTGTCGGGTCCGGCTATGTCGTTGCCGGGCGGATGATCACCCTGCGGCCGGAGATAGGCGGCAGAGTGGTCGACCTGCCGCTGGATGTCGGCGATCATTTTCTGGCGGGACAGGTCATTGCCCGTCTGGATAAGACGACGGATGAGATTGAGCTGAGGATTGCCAAATCCCAGGCCGCTGCCGCCGTCGCAGCGGCACGCCGCGTCGAGGTTTCGCTGGAGCAGGCCCGCAAAACCCTCGAACGCACCAAGCTCCTTCTCGAGCGCGGTGTCGTCGCGACCAGCAACCTCGACGCCGATAGCCTGGCGGTCGTGCAATTGACCAGCGATCTCGACTCTGCGCGGCAGGCAGCCGAGACCGCGCGACTGCAGGTGGAGAAGCAGGAAAGAACCCTGTCGCTCCATCAGATTATCGCACCTTTCGACGGCGTGGTCGTCACCCGGCTGGTTGGCCTCGGCGATATGGTTGCCTCGGGGACGGATGGCGGCGGACCGCGAGACGGGATCGCAATCCTTCTCGACCCGAACTCCCTGACCGTCGATGCCGACATCGCGCAGTCCAATGCCGCACGGATACAGCCCGGCCAGACGGCGGTGGCCATTCTCGACGCCTTTCCAGACCGGCCATTCAAAATGCGGGTGCGGACCATCGTACCAGCGGCCTCGCTGCAGAAGGGCACCGTGACCGCTCGGCTGGAATTCCTGACGCCACCCTCCCGGGTGCTGCCCAACATGGCCGCAAAGGTCACTTTGGACGCTCCGGACCTTCAAGCAAACCTGGACGAAAGAGGATTTTGAGATGGATGAGAGCGCATCGACGCCGGAAGACGGCAGCATTTCGATCAACAATGTGCGCAAGGACTACCGCATCGGAAAGAACGCCGTGACGATCTTTTCGGATCTGACCATGACCATCCGAGGAGGCGATTTCGTCGCGATCGTCGGCCCTTCCGGCTCCGGCAAATCCACCCTTCTGAACCTCATCGGCGGTATCGATCGCCCCGATGCCGGCGACATCAATTTCGGCCATGCGCGCATCAGCCGAATGAACGAAAGCGCCCTGACAAAGTGGCGAGGCGCCAATATCGGCTTCGTATTTCAGTTCTATAATCTGATGCCGATGCTGACGGCGGAGCAGAATATCGAGCTTCCACTGTTGCTGACGAGTCTGACCGGACGCCAGCGTCGCGAGCGGGTCGAAACGATCCTCTCCCTCGTCGGCCTCACCGACCGGCGCAAGCATCTGCCGTCGGAACTTTCAGGCGGCCAACAGCAGCGGGTGGGGATCGCCAGGGCGCTGGCAAGCGATCCGAAACTGCTGCTCTGCGACGAGCCAACCGGCGATCTCGATCGCGAGTCCGCTGAAGACGTGCTCGCCATGCTGCGCATCCTCAACTCGGAGCTCGGCAAGACCATCGTCATGGTCACCCATGACGATGCGGCGGCGCGCTCCGCCAGACGTGTTCTGCGCCTGGACAAAGGCCATTTTGTCGAGCGCGAGGCTGCGTGATCATCATGAGCCGCTTCACTCTCATTCGCCGGACCATGGCACGCAAACCGATGCGCAGCGCCCTGCTGATCGCGAGCATCGCCATCGCCTTCTTCATCCACCTCATCCTGACGAGTTTCGAACACGGCTTTTTGGGTGGTGAGGTAGATTCGGAGCGTCTGATCGTGACCAACAAGGTCGGCGACACGCTGCCTTTGCCGATCAGCTATTACGACAAGATCCGGGTCCTGCCCGATGTCGCCGTGGCAACCTACATGGCGCGCAGCCGCGCGACCTACCGGACACCGGCGAATTTTCTGGGCCTGACGGCGGCGGAGCCCGGCACCTTCGCCGGCTTCATCGGCGATCAATACGATATCCCAGCCGATGCTCTCAGCCGCTTCGCCCAAATCCGGAATGGCGCCATCGCCGGCCGGAGCATCGCAACACAGGAGGGTTGGGTGCTCGGCCAGAAGATCACGCTGAATACCTCCAGCTTCTTCAAGACCGACGGCAGTTCGGACTTCGAATTCGAAATCGTCGGCATATTGGATGGCAAGCAATCCGCCGATACCCATTTCGTGATGGCGCGGTATGACTACGTCAATTCCGAGCGCAGTACCGATCGCAACACCATCAGCAGCTTCGGCATCGTGCCGAAGAACGGTGTCCGCGCCGACGACGTCATCAAAGCCATCGACACCCTCTTTGCCAACTCCGCTTACGAGACACGGACGAGGACGGAAGCCGAGTTCATGAGGGCCTTTATCGCGCAGTTTGCCGATATCGCGACCATCGTGCGTCTGGTGATCGGCGTGGCATTCGTGACCATGCTGATGATCGTCGCCAACACCATGTTCTTCGCCATCCGCGAACGAACACGGGAGATCGGCGTGCTGAAGGTCCTCGGCTTTTCGCGGCGCTTCATCCTCGGCAATATTCTGGCTGAGACCTTCGCCCTGTTTGCGGTAGGCCTGAGCTTCGGCCTCGGTTTTGCCTTTACGGCTGTCATGTTTCTGTGCGAGCCGCTGCGCACGATCGTGCCGGATCTCGTGCTCACCCCCACGATCATTCTCGAAGCAACCGGCCTCGCTGTCCTGCTAGCGCTCGCAACGGGTGTCGCGCCAGCCTTCAATGCCATTCGAGTGCCGCCCAACGCCGCTTTAAGAGAAAGATGAGACGATGAGCACAATCATCAATCAATCCATGGCCTTGACCATATCCAATCTGAAATCGCTTCGCCGTCGGACATGGATTTCCCTTTCCCTGGTCTTTTCCGTTGCGATGGTCGTTGCGGTTCTGCTCGGCTTCCTGGCGATGTCGAACGGCTGTCGGACTTCCCTGCTGCAAGCTGGCTCCAAGAATATCGTCATTGCTCTGGGAAAAGGGGCGGCGACGGAGCTCGGCAGCCGGATCGAACCGTCCCAGCTTCATTTCCTCGAGGGCGCTGCCGGAATCGCGACCAATGCGGCCGGAGCTTCAGTGATGTCGCCGGAAATGGTCGTCCCGGTGGATGTGCCGCAGAAGACCGGCGGGTTGCTTTCAACACTCTCCTTGCGCGGCATCGGTCCGTTCGGGCTCAGCCTGCGCCCGAATGTCAGGATCGTTGATGGCCGTATGTTTAATCCCGGCGCCAGCGAGATCATCGTCGGGCGTCGGCTGAGCCTTGACTACAAGGGATTGGCGCTTGGCGAACGGCTCACGCTCGGCACATCGAAATGGACCGTCGTCGGTATTTTCGACGCCGGCGGCTCCGTCTTCGAATCCGAAATGCTGGCGGATATCGGCGTGGTGCAGACGTTGTTCAACCGGCCCAATCTGGTTGAGAGCGTCAGGATCAAGCTCACCGCGCAGGAAGCCTTGCCGGCACTACAATCCATGGCGGCAGATACGCCGCAGATCGGGCTAACTCTGCGGTCGGAACAGGATTATTTCGCAGCGCTCGCAGAACGCACGTCGAAGCTGATCCTCCTTCTCGGCTGGCCGCTGGCGGTGATCATGGCCGCGGGCGCGGTGGTCGGTGCGATGACGACCATGTTCAGCTCCGTGTCGGATCGCAGCACCGAGATTGCCACCGTCCGCGCAATCGGCTTCAGCCGGCGGGCTGCCTTTGCCGGCACTTGGATCGAGGCAATGATCCTGACCTGCTTCGGATGCCTGATCGGCGTCGGCTTTTCTTATGCCGTCCTCAACGGCTGGACCGCCTCAACGATGAGCGCCGATCATACGCAGATCGGGTTTCAACTGGTCCTGTCTCCTGCCCTGGTAACGAAGGCCGTTTGGCTGTCCTTGATCATCGGCGCCGTCGGCGGTGCATTGCCGGCGGTAGCTGCGACGCGCATTCCGCTGCGGCTGGCGATGAGCGGGCGAACGGAGATTGGCTGAGGACGGACGTGGCGAACGCTATCTCTTTGCTTTCGCCCGCCTAAGCTTTCGGTCAGCCACCAGAAGAAGGCCCTTGAGTTCCGGTTCGCGCACGCGGTTCGCAGCCTCGATGAAGGAGACCCATGCGTTGCGGCGTTGGCCTCTTTCCGGAAAATCCTCGTAGATTTTTTCGACTTCGAGCAAATGCAGTTGCACAATGCAGGGAACGCGGTTGCCGTCGGCGAGCTGCTTCAGATAGGTGAAATAGCCGAAAGGTTTCTTCTTGATCTTGCCGCGAACGCCGGCTTCCTCGAAAGCCTCGATCGCGGCCACCTCATGCGGCTTTTTCCCTTTTATCGGCCAGCCCTTCGGAATAACCCAGCGCCCGCTTTCGCGGCTGGTGACGAGAAGCACTTCCGATATACCAAGCTCCTCATTTCTCCGGTAACAGATCGCAGCACATTGCTCATATACGGGGCCGTTAAAGAGCTCATCCGCATGGGAGGCGAGATCGGAAAGAAATCTGTCCGTTCCTCTCGAGGATTTTGTCTGCCCTGAGGTCAAAGGTGCCATGTCGTCAGCCACCCCTGATCGAGTTGCGCCACACGAGATCGGCATGAAGACGGATGGCATGTACCCGTCCTTCAGGCTTCGCCGCCTCCTTGCTCTCCAGCCACGCGACCGCCTCCCGCGCCATCGTGGCAAGCGGCTGAGCAAAGGTCGTTAGTTGGTAGGATGCCCAGGAGGCCTGCTCGATATCGTCGAAACCGGCAACGCAGAGCTGGTCGGGAACGGAAATGCGAAACTGGTGGCGGGCGGCATCTATGAAGCCGCAGGCAAGCAGATCGGTCGCGCAGAAGACGGCATCCGGGCGCTCGTGAAGAGTTAGGAGCCTCTGCGCAAGGACCCTGCCGCTCTCATAGCTTGTCCACCCGTAGCGCTCGACGACGACCTCTAGACCATGCGCCCTGGCCGCAGCGACGAAGCCGTGCTCCCTTGCCATGAGGCTTGGTGTGCCGGCCTCCGAATTGGCAAAGGCGAGCCTGCGGCAGCCGGCACGAAGGAAGGCGGTGACGACGCGGGCAGCAGCCTCTTCGTCGTCGAGATTGATCCGCAAGGGCCCGTCCTGCTCGTCATCGCGATTGATCAACACCAATCGCTGGCCACTCTTCAGGCAGAGTTGCGTAATCGACTTATCGGGCATCCCGGAGATAATGATCGAGGCATCGGCGCGGTAGCGGATCGCCTGGCGCAACGCGAGGTCGACACTACCGTCCAGCAGATCGGTGTTGACGAGCATGGCAATCTTGCCGCTGTGCTGCAGTTCCTGTGTCAGTGCCTTGATCAGGCCGGAGCGATGCGGGGTGGCCATGTCGGACACGATCAGGCATACGATGCCGCTTTCGTTGCGCATCAGCCCGCGGGCGAGATGATTGACGTGATAGCCGAGCGCATCGGCGGCCTCGAGCACTTTCCGGCGCGTCTCCGGCGACACGCTCGCCCCTGGTGTGAACGTGCGCGAAACGGCCGAGCGGGACACCCCCGCGCAGTCCGCGACTTCTTGTGCGCTCACGAACACTTTCTGCGACACGCTTCTCTCCAGCCGGCATGCGGCTTTGCTCGGTTTTGCAATTGCGTGCATCATCCTGTGAGCCGATGTCGTGACAGTTTTATGAAGAAAGCTGTTGATGGGTGCCGTAAGGTCATGCGGCATTTGCACGCGTTTGCAAGATGAACGAATACAGAGAGGGCGTGCGTACTTCGCGGCAAAAGCAATGTGATCAATTATAGTCTTCAGTTCCGCCATGCTCGCTGATCAGCGGCACGAAAATCACGGCGCCGAGATTTTGGGTGGTAAAATTATCCGGGCCTTTCCGCACAATTTTCAGAAGCGTCTGCCTGCTCTCTTCCGGCCCTACGGGGATGACCAGCCGGCCGCCTACGGTCAATTGTTCTTTCAGGGCCTGGGGCACCTCCGGCGCGGCGGCTGAAACAAGGATGGCGTCGAAGGGGGCGGCCTTCGGCCACCCCTTTGAACCGTCTCCGCAACGCAAATCGATATTGTCATAGCCAAGACGCTGTAGTCGTTCGGTCGCTCCGGCCGCAAGCGAGGCATGGCGCTCCACGGCAAACACATGAGCCGCCATGCGGCTGAGGATAGCGGTCGCATAGCCAAGCCCCGCGCCGATTTCGAGAACCGTGTCGATGGACTTGACTTCGGCTGCCTCGATCATCAGCGCAACCATGTAGGGCTGAGAGATCGTCTGCCCCTTGCCGATCGGCAGCGGACAGTCGTTATAAGCAAACATCTCGAAGCCCTTTTCGACGAAGTTTTCCCGTGGAATCAGGCGCATGGCATTCAGCAGCGCCGGGTCGCGAATGCCGCGCCCGGCGATCTGTTTTTCCACCATATGAAGACGCCCGTGCATGGCCGGCTGTCTCCACTCCCGCACAAGCCGCCGTTCACGCCGTCTGGCTATGCTCGCCACCATGGCGGGAAATGCCGCTCAGCGCTTGGCCGGCACTACCGTTGCTTTGCGACAGGGCGATATCGCCGAGCGAGAGGATACCGACCAGCCGTTTGCTGTGATCCAGCACCGGCAAGCGACGGACCTTGATGTTGCCCATGTTCCGGCAGACCTCGTCGATCTCCTGATCATCGAAGCAATATTTGACTTCCGATGTCATCACATCGCGGACCTTCGCGTCCGGCCCCTTGCCATTGGCGATGCCGCGAATGGCGATATCGCGATCGGTGATCATGCCGACTAGGCGGTCATGGTCGCCGACAGGCAGGACACCGGCGTCGAGATCCGCCATCGTCCGTGCAGCCTGCAGGATCGTTTCGTCAGGATTGGTAATGCGCACGTCGTGCGTCATGGCGTCTCGAACTTTCATTGGTTCCTCCATGAGCGGACGCTTCGTCCGGCCTTTAGGCACAGGACAATCTTTCCGGCGACCTTAGATCGGGCGGCGCCCGGCACCCCACTGGTCGCGGTGCCCTCCGCTGAGAGCCCGCTACAACAACAGGCGAAGCGCCGATCTGTTCCCGTCCACAGCGCGGATAATCGAAATTACATCGCGAATTCGTCGTCCTCATCGGCAGAAAGCAGATCGACAAGCGTGGCTACCTTGCCGCTCGGCAGAGTCCTGCCCTCGCCGATCAGAGCCTCGTCATTGTTGACCCAGGCCCAAGCCTCCGCAAGCTCGCCCAGAGTTGCGCCGGTCGCGGAGATATCGGCCATCAGAGTCTCATCGACTGGTCCAAGAACGGAGACGATCTCTTTTGCAGTCATAGTCATATGCATTCTCCTGAGGTTTCATAGGCCCGGAATCGCGGCGAGCCCTTTCATCTCCTTGAAGGCGGAACGAAATCCTTTCAGCTTTGTTCCGGCATTCAAGCCGGCCACGAACGTCAGGAGGGTGCGATGCCGAGTACGATGATCGAGCTCATGCCTTTGAATCCCACTTGGATGGATATCGCGATGCGCGTCCTATTGGTCGTCGCCGCCGGCGGGCTGATTGGCCTCAATCGCGAGGCAGGTGGGCACGCCGCCGGATTTCGGACGACGATCCTGGTCGGATTGGCGGCATGCCTGACCATGATTCAGGCCAATTTGCTGCTCCCCATGACGGGCAAAACATTCCAATCATTCGTCTCCATGGACATACTGCGTTTTCCGCTCGGCGTGCTGACGGGCGTCGGCTTTATCGGCGGTGGTGCCATCCTCAAGCGCGGCGATCTGGTCACAGGCGTGACAACAGCGGCAACGCTTTGGATCATGACGGCAATCGGCCTGTGCATTGGCGGCGGGCAACTTGTGGTCGGGTCCGCCGGAGCTATGGTGGCCTTCATCGTGCTCACACTCTTTAAATGGTTCGATGAGCTGATATCGCATAAGCAAAAGGCGCGCGTGGTGATCGAGCTTGCCGACAGCGCCGATATTGCAAAGATCGAAACGGCCTTCGCTCCACTCGGATATTCCTTCTGCTTTGTCGGCAAATCGATAAATGAGGCCGACGGCGCGGCTCATGCCGCCTATCAGGTGCGATGGAAGCATGGGGGTATCAGCGGCGGCGCGCCAAAACTGCTGGCTGATGTCGAAGAGCGCTACAAAGTAGTCTCTTTCGAGATGACGACGACGACTACATGACCATGAAATGCACAAGAATGCTCACGGGGAACATTCTTGACTGGCGATGGTTTGCCCTTCGAACAAAAGGAGGATGCCATGGCCAAAATGAGAGAGATGGAAACCAACGCCACCCCCTCCGCTGACGCCGATATCCGCACCCAGCAGGCGCTTGATCAGGCTGCCGGCGGCTCCGGAGACATCGATGCCCTTGCGCCTGATATGGAGAGGCTGGAAGTGAACTTCACCTACGCGGAGCCGGGCACGGACGACTTTCGGTCGGCAGATACGCCGGATTGTGACAGGCAACGCAAGCAAGCCCTGGATGCTGCCGCCGGCCGGATTGCGGAGGCGGTCAGAGCCTCGCAGCCGCGAGAGCACCGCACGATGCGCAATGTTACGATGCTGGCAATCGGCGGCCTTGCCGGCTTTTTGCTGCACGAGGTCCTCAGGAGTCGATAGGCGGCCCGGGGCTGCGAGATGGAACCTTATGGCGTTTTTCATGTTGCATTTCATGAACCCAACGAAGGGAAAGCGTCATGCGACGTCAGCCCAAGACATATGCGCCGTCGACAAAGCCTGAGAAAAACCCTTTCAAGGTATCCGAATCGCAGTGGCGGCCGGATGCGGAGATTCGCGCGGAAATCCATAGGAAACTGAGCGAAGACCCGCTGCTGGATATCTCCGGCGTCTTCGTCACCGTCAACAATGGCCGCGTTCTCATCGAAGGATCCGTCGAAAACGACGAGGCCAAGCGACGCGTCGAGACCCATTCGCGGCAGGTAAGCGGCATCAGCGGTCACGACAGCAATCTTTGTGTTCGTAGGCCGCGATAGAAAGCGTAGGCAAGCATGCGCGCACTGTTGATCATCATTATCGGATTGATGGTCGCCTCGATCCTCAGCATCCTCGTCATCAAGCCGTTCGTGACCGGAAAGAACCAGGATTCGACTGTCGCTCAGAAAACCATCGAGCAACCGGAACCCAAGCCGTAGAGTTCCCAAAACGGATTATTTGGCTTCCGGCGTCTGCTGTTCCTGCTGGCCCGGGACCTCGCTAGGCGGAATAACCGGTGTCTTGCCGCCACGCGGCGCAGGCTTTTCCATAGCGCTGTCTCCAGTCACAGGCGGCTTCAGCACACCGCCGCAATCCGAAAGTTTATCGTCGTTATCCTGAGGATCAGCCAATGCGGTTTGGTTTTCACCTTGGGTCTGGCTATTGGCGTCGGGAGCCCGGCAGCGTTCGCTGTTCGGCATCTTGAGCTGTTGCGCGGACATGAGTCCCGGCATTGCAACTGTTAGCGCAGCCGCCAGCAGCAGGAACCGTCCAAGCGATCGATGCTTGGCTTCAGACTTAGGTGAAGTTGATGGCGTGGTCGTTGCTCGTACTGGCGATGACACCACGCTCGTGATGTGACCGGCATCGCGATTGCCAACTGTTGCGATCGGAACCGGCCGACAAAGCTTGAAGCTCTCGTCCATGCTGTTCTCCATCGATGAAAGTGCGGGCTGCAGACCGGATGGATTGGAAGCTCGCCTGCCATTTCGTTGGCCATGGAGAGAAAACGGAAAAATCTCCATGTTCTTCAGCACCATCACGTCCGTTTGGCACGGCCTGCAGTGTCAATGGAAAACGTCTGTTGGCGGCCGATGTTCCGGTTTAATTCAGGGTGCAGAAACTGAAAACGGCCTCCCATGAAGGGAGGCCGTTCGCATTTTCCAGAGATGCCGATAGCGTCGTTATTCCGCTGCCTGCAACGCCGGCGGATCGACGTCACTGGTCAATCGCCCAGCCATGGCGGCGGCAAACTTAGTCTGGTCGAGTTCGTTTTCCCAGCGGGCGACGACGATAGTCGCAACGGCATTGCCGACGAAATTCGTCAGGGCGCGGCATTCCGACATGAAGCGATCGATGCCGAGGATGAGCGCCATGCCGGCGATCGGAACCGACGGCACGACGGCAAGGGTAGCGGCCAGCGTGATGAAGCCGGCACCGGTGATACCGGCAGCCCCCTTGGAGCTCAGCATGGCCACGAGCAGCAGCAAGATCTGGTCAGTGAGCGAGAGCGAAGTATCGGTCGCCTGCGCGATGAACAGCGCCGCCAGGGTCATGTAGATGTTGGTGCCATCGAGGTTGAAGGAATAGCCTGTCGGGATAACGAGACCGACGACCGAGCGCTTGCAGCCTGCGCGTTCCATCTTGTTCATCAGGCCGGGAAGTGCTGCTTCCGACGACGAGGTGCCGAGAACGAGCAGCAATTCTTCCTTGATGTAGCGGATCAGCGCCAGGATCGAGAAGCCGTTGTAGCGCGCGACGGCGCCGAGAACGACGAGCACGAACAGCAGCGATGTAGCGTAGAAGGTGCCGATCAGGAAGGCCAGGTTGGCGATCGTGCCGATGCCGTATTTGCCGATGGTGAAAGCCATGGCGCCGAAAGCACCGATGGGCGCGAACTTCATCAACAGGGCGACCATGCGGAAGATCGGCGTGGTCAGTGCCTGCAGGAAGTCCTGTACAGGGCGGCCGCGTTCGCCGACAGCGCCGAGTGCGATACCGAAGACGACCGAGAAGAACAGCACCTGGAGGATGTCCCCCTTGGCGAAGGCGCCGACGATCGTGTCCGGAATGATGTTCATCAGGAAGCCGACCACCGTCGCGTCATGAGCCTGAGCGGCGTAATTGTTGACGGCCTTCGTATCCAGCGTTGCCGGATCGATGTGCATACCAGCGCCCGGCTGTACGACGTTCGAGATGATGAGGCCGACGATCAGTGCCAGCGTCGAGAAGGTCAGGAAGTAGATGAACGCCTTGCCGACGACGCGGCCGAACTTCTTGAGATCCGACATGCCCGCGATGCCGGTGGTGACCGTCAGGAAGATGACCGGCGCGATGACCATGCGGACCAACTTGATGAAGGCATCGCCGAGCGGCTGCAGAGACGCACCGATCTGCGGATAGAAATGTCCAAGCAGGATGCCGGCGGCGATCGCGACAAGAACCTGCACATAGAGATGCCTGTAAAAGGGAATTTTGCCGTGTGTCTCGGCAGCGACGGGTGCAATCATGATATCCTCCGTTATGCCCAACCGATCCTTCGGCCCTCCGGGCAACGACTACTGATCTTCAACAGCCTCCGACTGTTTGACGGATCGTTGCAACGGGCGTGCCAAATGAAGGATTTCCTAATAATTTATTGATATAAAAGCAGATTTTATGAAGGTCGGTAGCTAGATCTCCAAATCTGTGCGGCAATCCGCACAGATCGAATTGCGATACGCGCGAAATCATGCACAATGTCATGATGCTGCAGCGGCCAACCATGGAACGATTTTCGACGCCAGAGCAGCTAGGCCGGCGCTCTCGCCGTGTCTGGTTGGTCTTTACGGCTTTCTGCGCGATCCTCATCGCAGCCGCGCTCTATGGCGCCGGCGTTTACGGCCGCATGACCGCAATCGAGGCATTGCAGGTCCAGGGTCGCACCGACGCGAACCTGAAGGTCGCACTGCTGAGAGCCGTCCTCGAACGGCCCCGCGCCTTGCCGCTTCTCCTCGCGGACGACCAGCAGGTGCGCGACGCACTTGCGGCGGCCAAAGGCGATGCCGTTACCACGCTCGACCGCAAGCTCGAAAGCCTCGTCTCCGGTACCAAGGCCTCGGTGCTCTACGTCACCGGCAAGGACGGTGTCGCGATCGCATCCAGCAACTGGCGCGAACCACTGAGCTTCGTCGGCAATGATTATTCCTTCCGTGATTATTTCCGGCGGGCGATGGAGGCGGGAACGGCGGAGCATTTCGCGCTCGGCAATGTCAGCAACCGCCCCGGGCTTTACATTTCCCGCCGCGTCGGCGACGCGGAGAACGCGCTGGGTGTCGTGGTGGTCAAGATGGAATTTGACCAGCTCGAAGCCGATTGGCGGGAAGCCGGCCGTCCGGCCTATGTCACCGACGAGCATGGGGTCGTGCTGATCACCAGCGTTCCCTCCTGGCGCTTCATGACGGCATCACCGCTGCCTGCTGAAAACCTCGCCGCCATCCGCAAGAGCCTGCAATTCGGCGATGCGTCGCTGACACCTCTGCCGATCGCCCGCCCCGAAGCGATCGGTCCGGATGTCTCGATCGTGCGCGCGGTCCTACCGGGAAGCAGCGCTGCGGAATATCTGCGGCTGAGAACAGCAATCCCCTCGACGCCCTGGCAGTTGGACTATCTCGTCCCGACGGATCAGGCAATTTCTTCCACGGTCCGTGAAACGCGCTTCCTCGTCCTGACTGTGCTGGTGCCGATCCTGGCGATCGCCGCCTTCCTGCTAAGGCGCCGCCACGTATCCGTGATGCAGATCGCCATCAGCAGGGTCGCTCGCGAGGAGCTGGAACGGCGCGTATTGGAGCGCACCGAAGATCTCAGCCGCGCCCGGGATCGGCTCGAAGCGGAAATTGCCGATCACCGCACGACGGAGGCGAAGCTGCAGGTCGTGCAGCAGGATCTGGTACAGGCCAATCGCCTAGCAATCCTCGGCCAGGTCGCCGCCGGCGTCGCCCATGAGATCAACCAGCCGGTCGCGACCATTCGCGCCTATGCCGACAATGCCCATATCTTCCTGGAGCGACAGCAGATCGCGCCGGTAAAGGAAAATCTTACTTCCATAGCCGCCCTGACCGAACGGATCGGCACGATTACCGAAGAGTTGAAGGCATTTGCCCGCAAGGGACGAACCGCGCCGGAACCGGTGGAACTGAGGAGCGTCATCGAAGGCGCCGTGATCCTGCTCAGAAGCCGCTTTGCCGGCCGGCTCGATGCGCTGGCGATCGATCCTCCGCCCGCCGGATTGGCGGTCATCGGCACACGCGTTCGGCTCGAGCAGGTGCTGATCAATCTCTTCCAAAACGCGCTCGAAGCGCTGGAAGGGCGCGAACAGCCGAAAGTCGAGGTTTCGGTGCAGGAAACGACCGACGGCATTGCTGTCATCGTCTCTGACAACGGCCCCGGTATTCCGCCGGCGATCCTCCATTCGCTGTTCACGCCTTTCAACACATCGAAGGAAAAGGGCTTCGGCCTCGGTCTTGTTATCTCCAAGGACATCGTCGCCGACTATGGCGGCCGCATCGAGGTTGAAAGCGGCAAGAACGGCACCCGTTTCACCATTCATTTGCGCAGGGCAATTTCATGAGCGACGTTTCCGCGGTCTTTCTAATCGACGACGACAGGGACCTGCTGAAAGCGACGAAGCAGACGCTAGAACTCGCCGGCTTTTCCGTTTCCGCCTTCTCCACCGCGGCCGATGCACTCGGCGCGCTGGAGGCCGGTTTTGCAGGCGTCATCGTCTCCGATATCCGCATGCCGCAGATGGATGGACAGCAGCTATTCAGTCGCGTCAAAGAGCAGGATGCGGACCTGCCGGTCATCCTGGTCACCGGCCATGGCGATATCCCAATGGCGGTCAAGGCGATCCAGGACGGCGCCTATGACTTCATCACGAAACCCTTCGCCACCGACCGGTTGGTACAAAGCGTGCGGCGGGCGGCGGAAAAGCGCCGGCTCGTTCTGGAAAACCGCGCGCTCCGCATTGCGGCCGAACAGGCACAGGGCGATCTGCCGTTGATTGGCCAGACCCCTGCGATGGAGCGGCTGCGTCATACGCTGCGGCAGATCGCGGATACGGATGTCGATGTGCTGGTGACCGGCGAGACCGGCAGCGGCAAGGAGGTAGTCGCAAGCCTCTTGCATCGCTGGAGCCGGCGCGCCAAGGGCAATTTCGTGGCGCTCAATTGCGGCGCGCTGCCGGAGACCGTCATCGAAAGCGAGCTTTTCGGCCACGAGCCCGGCGCCTTTACCGGCGCGCAGAAGAAGCGCATCGGCCGCATCGAGCATTCAAGCGCCGGCACGCTGTTTCTCGATGAGATTGAAAGCATGCCGCCGGCAATACAGGTACAGATGCTGCGTGTGCTGGAAATGCGGGAAGTGACCCCGCTCGGCACCAACGAGGTGCGTCCTGTCGACCTCCGCGTGGTGGCGGCCGCGAAGGTCGATCTCGGCGACCCGCGCCAACGCGGCGACTTCCGTGAGGATCTCTATTACCGCCTCAACGTCGTCACCATATCCATCCCGCCGCTGCGCGACCGGCGCGATGATATCCCCCTGCTCTTCGGCTATTTCGCGGATCGCGCCGCCAGCCGCTTCAAGCGCGAAGTGCCCGCCATGTCCGCCGCTGTCCGTCATCGTCTGCAGAACCACGATTGGCCGGGCAATGTTCGCGAGCTTTCGCATTTCGCGGAGCGTTTCGTTCTAGGTCTGGAATCGGCGGCGGAGCCGAAGGCAAGCGAAATCGTCTCCGCAGATAACACATTGCCCCTGCCCGCCCGCATCGAGCGCTATGAGGCCGAGCTGATCCGCGAGACCCTCGCTCAAAACGGCGGCGATGTCCGCCGTACGATCGAGGCCCTCGGCATCCCGCGGAAGACTTTCTACGACAAGCTCCAGCGCCATGGCATTGTTCGGGGAGATTTTGCAGGCTTCGATGGTGACGACCGACGACCACGCGTGGGTGATTAGAGCATGTCTTCGGCCCTGCGACAAAACCGCCATGCCGGGGCGCCGATCGAAGCGATCAGGAACTGATCTTCTACCCAAACGTTACCGACCCTATGGCCAACAGATATGAGAGTTGTGCCGTGGTCGATGATCAGCATCTCGCTCAGAAAGACAACCAGACCGAACCTCGGATTGAACGTGTCCATCCCGGCAACGATCACCAGACTGACCGGGTGGAGAAAAAGCGTCCGTCATTCGTCCGCAGGCATCCCCTTTGGATCCTGCTTGGCCTGATTGTTGTCGCTGCCCTTGCCGCCGCCACGTGGTTCGCCTGGCAGATCTATTTCCAGCCTTATGAATCGACCGACGACGCCTTCATCGACGCTCGCAGCTTCTCGCTTGCCATGAAGGTTTCCGGCTATGTCACCGATGTTCCCGTGACCGACAATCAGCATGTTCAGGCTGGCGATGTCATCCTGAAGATCGATCCGCGCGATTACCAGATCACCCTCGACCAAGCCAACGGACAGGTGAATGTTGCGGCCGCCGCGCTCCAAAGCGCCGGTGCCCAGATCGACGCTGCAGGCGCCGCGATCGATGTCGCAAAGGCCCAGCAGAACTCGACAGCGGCCGCGCTGCAATATGCACAGCAGGAGGCCGCACGCCAGCAGCAACTGGTCAAAAGCGGTTCCGGCAGCGTGCAGGCGGTGCAGCAGGCGACCTCCAACCTGCAGCAGAGCCAGGCGAGCCTTGCACAGGCCGAGGCAAACGTAACCTCGGCGCAGAAGAACAAGGCGGTTGCCGAAGCCCAGAGGGCGAGTTCTGCCGCGAGTTTGAGCCAGGCGCGGGCTCAGGCCGAAGAGGCGCAGCAGAACCTCAAATATACGACGATCGTCGCGGCCCAACGCGGCTGTGTCGTCCGCCTCACTGGTGCCAAAGGGCAATACATCGAAGCCGGACAGGCCATCTCGATGTTCGTTCCCGACGAAATCTGGATCACCGCGAATTTCAAGGAGACGCAGTTGACCGACATGCGGCCGGGGCAGCCGGTGGATGTGACGATCGATGCCTATCCGGATCACAAGCTGCACGGCAAGGTCGCATCGGTTCAGCCCGGCTCCGGCACGGCGTTCTCCCTGCTTCCCGCCGAGAACGCGACCGGCAACTATGTGAAGGTCACACAGCGCGTGCCGGTGAAGATTGTCGTCGACAATTGGCCGGCGGATCTCTCGATCGGCCCTGGCATGTCCGTGGTCCCCACGGTCACCGTCCGGCCGAGGCGCTGACATGAGCGGCGCAAACACAACCGCTGGCGGAGCGACCACCCCCGCCGCGGGCGCCACCAATCCATGGCTGATCGCGGTCGTGGTCTCGCTTGCGACCTTCATGGAAGTCCTGGACACGACGATCGCCAATGTGGCGCTGCGCTATATTTCGGGCGGCCTTGCAGTCAGCGCGGACGAGGCTTCCTGGGTGGTTACGACCTATCTCGTTTCCAACGCAACCATTTTGGTCGCCAGCAGCTTCATCGCCGAACGATATGGCAGACGTCGCTTCTATCTCTCTTGCCTCGCGATCTTCACGATCGCCTCCGTTCTCTGCGGACTGGCGTGGAATCTCCAATCGCTTCTCATCTTCCGCGTCATCCAGGGATTTGCCGGCGGCGGCATGGTGCCGACGTCGCAGGCGATCCTCGCCGATTCATTTCCGCCGGCAAAACGCGGCCAGGCATTTGCGATGTTCGGCGTTGCGGTCGTGGTGGCGCCAGTGATCGGCCCCACGCTCGGCGGCTATCTCTCGGATAATTATTCATGGCACTGGTGTTTCCTGATCAACGGCCCGGTGGGCGTCTTTGCCTTCATCCTCGTCTATTTTCTGGTGGAGCGATCGCAGGAAATGCGCCGAAAACGGCAGGAGCTCCGCAGGCAAGGCATCCGCTTCGATCTTGTCGGCTTCCTGCTTGTGGCAACATTTCTCGGTTCGCTCGAACTCGTTCTCGATCGCGGTCAGACGGAACTTTGGTTCGATTCAAATTTCATCATCGCTATGACGGCGCTTTGTGTGTTGGCCTTTGCACTGGCGATCCCCTGGGTGCTGACGAAATCGAACCCGATCATTGATGGACGGCTGCTTGGAACCCGGCAGTTCGGATCCTGCTTCATCGTCATGATGGCAACCGGCGCGATCCTGATCGCGACGACGCAATTCCTTCCGCAGGTCCTGCAGCAGGATTATGGATACACCGCCACCTGGGCCGGCCTCGCGCTATCGCCGGGCGGTCTCGTCACCATGGTCATGATGTTCGTCGCGGGTCGCCTGACCACGGTGGTCCAGCCGAAATACATGATCGCCACCGGTGCATTGATCATTGCAGGGTCGATGTGGTGGCTGACGCGGCTCAATCCCAACCTCAATTTTGCGTTCTTCGTCTGGTCGCGGCTTTATATCGGATTGGGCCTGCCGTTGATCTTCATCGCGATCACCTCAGCCTCTTATTACGGCCTGCGGCCGGACCAGACCAATCAGGCCTCCGCCATGATCAACGCGGCGCGCAATATCGGCGGCTCGATCGGTGTCTGCATTGCCTTGAACGTTCTGGCACATCGCGAGCAATGGCACCAAAGCCGGCTCGTCGAACACATAGTCCCATCCGCCCCAGCCTACCAGGAGACCCTCCAGACCATGACGCGCTACTTTGCGCAGAAAGGCGCGACCATGGCCGACGCGCAATCGCAGGCGACAGCATGGATCGGACAACAGGTTCAGATGCAATCGAGCTATCTCGCCTATATCGACGTTTTTTACGTGCTGACTCTCATCGCCCTCTCGGCAATCCCACTTGCCCTGATCCTCAGCAATATCGACCTTGGAAAAGGCGGCGGTGGAATGCACTGAAGGCTCAAGGCATCTTGCGTTGAACCGGTTATGAATTACCGAAGGCAGCGGATGTTCGCTTCGGGGCCGAGAATATGGGAGAGAACAGGTAGCTGAGCCTTTTCGAGGTAGTGGCTGTGATGTGGTCGGCATCCTTATAGAGCGGCATGCCGTCTTGTGTCGCGTCGCAATGCCCATCGTGGCAGATCGCAGGCAGCGGGTCGACTATAGCCGCGCCGTATTTGGCCGCTAGACCAGCCAGAATAGCGCGCGACAATGCCTGCCGTTTCGCAACGTAACTCCACGGCGGGGCAACCTCCGTCGATGTCTTGGTCATCACAGCCTTGGCGACGGCTTCCGGCATGTACCGGCCCATTTCCGGCACGTCCATGACCAACACAACCTTGGTTCCCTGCTGCGTCAGCTCCGCCACCAGCCTGTCGAGGGATGCCGTGACTGGTGCGGACTTGTCCTCTAATGGCGGCGGCACCGATGGGTCGAAGTAGACGCCCTCATGCGGCAACTCGGCATCATGCACATATTTCGGCCAGTAGGCGATCAGGAATACCAGCGGAATATGCTTCGATCTAACGAGATCACGGACGGCTGCATTGAACTCGCCGCACCGCTTCACATCACCGCGAGCCGGAAGCTGCGCATCCGGCAATGGCGGACATGACGCATGTCCCGCAAACAGACCGGAAACGCCAGCCTGTTTCGCCGCCTCGTCAATCGCCGGAGACATAGCTCCGGAATGCGAATCTCCCCAAACAAGGAAGGAAGGAGAGGCCGATCCGTCAGCGCCGAGCGGACAAAGTTTTCCCGCGCGTATGTCTGATAGAGACGGGCCGGTCGTATCGGAGTCGGCAAAACATGGCGGTGCGCCGTAACGGCTGATGTCATATGTTGCGGCGTAGACCTTCTGTACATCGGCCGGGAGGCGGCTCGGCGCACCATTGTCGCGAATGACGTAGCTACCGAATCCGACCACCGCGACCATGACCACTGCTGCGGCCGCGAATAAGGGCCTTCGACCCAAACGACTGCCACGACCGCGAAAAGGCTGCTCGATGAACCGCCACGAAAATGAGGCGAGAGCGAGCGAGACGACGACGATCAAGCCACTCTGGACCGGGGAAAGCTCGCGGCCAAAGATTTCGCGTGTGAAGACGATGATCGGCCAATGCCAGAGATAGAGGGAATAGGAAACCAGGCCGACGAACACTAGCGGCCTCGCCCGCAGCGCTCGTCCGGCCAATCCATGTTCCGCTCCAGCATAGATCACCAGGGCCGCACCGAGGCAGGGCAGCAAAGCGGCAGGGCCGGGAAATAGAGTATGATCGGTGAAACCGAAGACGGCGATGGCGATCAGGATTACGCCGAGGGCCGCAAGGCTCTCCCGCACCACAGGCCGGGCCGGTCTCGGTATCACATGGAAAGCCAGCAAAGCGCCGATCAGCAATTCCCAGGCGCGGAACTGCAACAGGTAGAATGCCGCCGCAGGCGTGCGGAAGACCGTCCAGGCACTCGCCGCGAACGAGGCGATCAACAGGCCAAGCAGAATGGGCACCGTATAGCGCCGCGCAAATCGGTTGACCGCCAACAGCAGCAGCGGAAACAGGATGTAGAACTGCTCTTCGACTGCCAGCGACCAGGTGTGCAGCAGCGGTTTCAACTGCGCGCCGATGTCGAAATAACCGCTCTCCTTCTCGAACTGAATGTTCGAGGTGAACAATGCGGCGGCCTTTACACTGCGGGCGAAATATTCCAGCTCGACCGGCATCAGAAGCAACCATGCCGCTATGGACGAGGCTGCAAGGACGGCAAAGAGCGCCGGAAAAATTCGCCGTATTCGCCTCTCGTAGAAACGCACGATGCTGAAATCGTCGCGAGCAACCTCACCCGAGATCAGCGAAGCCATCAGGAACCCGGAGATGACGAAGAAAACATCGACGCCGACGAAACCGCCGCTGAACCCCGGAATGCCCGCGTGATACAGCACGACTGGCAGGATCGCCAGCGCGCGAAGCCCGTCGATATCGGCGCGATATTTTAAATGGCCTGGAATAGGCTGGCGCACGAACTCCGGAACAGGAGAATCACGCAGTACTATGAGATTCAATCTTATTCTCCGAAGGCCACGAGGGTTCTGCGTCTGGCGTGGCCAAGCTGTTATCGCGGCGAGCTGACGTTAAACTGAAAACTCACCGCAGCGACTTAGGTTCAGCCCATATTCGTCTTGTTCGGTCGCTTAGCTGAGGTTTGGTGGATTTCAGCGGGTTGTAAGGAAGACCTAATAGCTCTCGATAAGCTGGGGTCGGCGAGGAGTGTGAAGAGCTGATATGACCAACATTACACTCCGCAACGTGGTCAAACGTGTGGCGCTTCTTAACCTCGGCTATTTCTGTGTCGAGTTTGTGGTCGCGCTGTCCATCGGTTCGGTATCGCTCTTTGCCGACAGCGTCGATTTCCTCGAAGACACGTCGGTTAATCTCCTGATCCTGATGGCACTAGGCTGGAGCGCCCGCAATCGCGCCCGCGTTGGCATGGCTCTTGCAGCGATCCTGCTCGTTCCCGGGCTGGCGACCATCTGGACCGCCTGGAAGAAATTCATGATGCCGGTTGCGCCGGAACCGCTGCCCCTATCGCTGGCGGGCCTCGGCGCGCTCGCCATCAATCTTTCCTGCGCCATGATGCTAGCCCGTTTTCGCGCGCATGGCGGCAGCCTAACCCGGGCAGCGTTTTTATCGGCTCGCAACGACACGCTCGCCAATGTCGCCATCATTGCGGCAGGTCTCGTGACCGCATTTCTCTGGAATTCCGCCTGGCCGGACCTGATCGTCGGCATCGCCATCGCCGCCATGAACGCCGATGCGGCGCGTGAGGTATGGACGGCGGCCAGGGGCGAACATAGTGCCGCCGCCTGAGATGCCCTGCTGTCGCCGCTTCGGTGGGATGCTAGGCTTGGACGCCTGACGTGCGGGCCATGCTCGGCTGGGATGCCAATTGCGCGGCCATGTCAGCCGTTCGATCTAGGACCGTCATTGCCTGTGAGATGAGCTCATCAAGCGCATCGGCACTCTCACAAGCCCGCACGATCAACGGCGCACTCAGGCATATCCTCAAGGCACTGGCGGGCATGTCACCGAAATCGGCGCAGCGAACGGGCTGACCGAGACGCACCGGTGTAAGGCCGTTCTGCTCGACGGCAAGGTTCTTGTACACCGCGGCCATCTCCGTCGCCGTCAGGATGCCGTCCTGATGGGGATTGCGCAGATAGAATGAGAAGATCGAAGGTATTTCATCCCAGCGCGGGGCGTGCGAGTCGCCCCACAGGCTCTTCCGGTCTATCGGCCGGCTATCGAGCAGTTCGAAGGCGCTATCGTGCTTCAGCCGCTCTCCGACCGCCTCTGCAAAAGTGTTCAGCACCGAAATCACCTTTTGCTCAGGCATGCCAACGAAGCGCTCCAGTTCCAACAGCGCCGCCTTCCATCGCAGCAAGAGGCCGAAATTGGCGTGATCTGGCAACGCGTCCCGGGCCACCCAGCCTTCCGGCCAATCCGCTTTCGCGCAATAATCGGCAAAAGCCGGAGACAAAGGCCGCTGTTTCAAGCGATCCGACATCCGAGGCGGACACAGCAGCGCCCCGCTGAAAATCGGACCGGCCAGGAATTTGGAGCCGGTGACGGCCACAAGGAAATCATGGGCCAGATAGGCACGGATCGTTGCCCCGGAGACGCGAAACTGGCAGGCATCGATCATGATATCGAGCATAGCGCCGAAGCGCGCTTTCAGGCGAAAGACCGTTTCGAGGCCTGGCGCCAGCAGGCTGGTCTTGGAAACATCCGTGACGACCAAAAGGCATCTGAGTTCTGCCGCGCGGGCAAGCTCGATCAACCCCCTCAATTCCAATTCTATCTCTTCTTCGCTCCGCAACGTGCCATCCGGATTGCGCACCGCGACCGTCGTATTTCGCGTGGCATGTCCCGGGCTTAGTTCCTCACCCTTGGCGACGGGCCTATTGCTGCTGACGCGGCTCATGAAGTGACGCCCGGCTGCGGCAGTCATCACCCCGCTCCCGGTCTCGTTGCCCATCAGCGTGATGGTCATCAAGGTCCGATCGTCCTGGCGCGCCAGCAGCTCCGCAGCGAAAAGATGGATATCGGTGCCTGACGTCGCCATGACGGCATCCACCCGCGAAGGCCCTGAGCCTTGATCGAGGCCAAGCAGATGCAGCAGTTTCGTCCGCATCCGCGCGATATCCCGCGCGTAGATGTCGGTCGCAGCCCGCGTTTCCATCTCCCGCAAAAGATCAGCATAATAAGCGCCGACCGCCGCGAAAGCCGGTGCGGAAATGGTCGATGCCGTCGAGGAGCCGAAGGCCAGATCCTGCGGCCGGGGCGATGGCCCGTAACCATACATGTTGAGACCGGTTGCAGCGTCGCACTCCAATCTCTCGTCCCCACCGGAAATCAGGCAGGTGAGAAGCGCATCCTTGTCCTTGCCGGACGGCTTTAACGGCGCGCCTGCGGTCTCAGCCATTTTGCCGTTCGGGGCAAGGCCGGGGGCGTAGTCGTCAAAGGTCTTCAGCATGCGGAAACATTCCTCTCACAGTCCTGAGATCGAAACGCGTCAAGCGCCGCGATCTGCACGAGGCCCGCAGGATGATTTCGGGCACGGAACATTAGGACAAATAAGATGGAGCGAAGCTGACTTGCCGATGGGACGCAGATGGCGGCACCAACGATTGCTCGATATTTTCCGCACGAATGGGTCATCCGGCAAGCGCAGGCGCGGCCCCTCTACGGCGAAAAGCTCATTGAGCCTCATGACAACATCGAGAATCGATCAACTCTCCCTGCTGTTGCCGAAGCTCCAAACGAAAAAGCCTGCCGCGGGAGGAGGTGCGGCAGGCTTTCGAAAAGAACCGAACAGTAGCTGGGAGGAGGAGTGCTACTGTTCCCGCAGACGACCTTGGGAGGAGGATAAGGGCGCCTACATCACGAAGGGATGCGGGAGGAGGTGCATCGCTTCGATAACCAAGATCATATCGCAGATTTGCTCAGTTCATAGGCATTTCTTTGCAGGGCAGGCATGCGTTATGCGAAAAGCGGGATGCTCCATTAGCATCGACTTACATTGAAAATGCGGGAAACCGCCGACAGCGTGCGCAAAACAAAAGCGCCCGCTCGGGAGGAAGCAGGCGCTGACGAAAAGTCGAAGTTATGGCGTTTATGAGCCGTTAGCGAGCAACCGCGCCACGAGCGATGTTGCGGATGTCGCCGCGGCCGATACCGAGGTCATCCAGTTCGCGCGTGGACATACGGCCCAGTTCGGCGACCGTTTGACGATACTTCCGCCAGTTGTTGAAAGAGCGTGCTACGTTCATGATGATCCCCTTTCTTCGGGCATTCGAAGCCGAGCTGCCGTCCGTGGCGCTCCCCTTTGCTTCGATGAGAGGTATATAATACGGCACCCTCGGTTATTGCAGCGCCAAGGCTTCACTGCACCCATGCAAGTAGCGCATGGGTCTGAAGGCGGCCCATTCTGTCACTTCAAATTCTCTCTCCGGACCAGGCCAACCGAAACATCTTTAGGGTTGACCTTTGTCAGCCCATTAGCATTCTTGCCGGTGAGCAACCGGCAAGAATTGCAGGCGCGCGTTGCTCAGACAATCAATGGCGCAAAAATAATTCGCTGCACGTGTCGTAATCTCACGCGGCCGTTCGTCATAATCGGGAAAGCGCCAAGCGGTTCACCGTTCCAGGCAATTCGATTGCCCTTCTGAATTCAAACTCAAGGCAGCACCATGACGACCGAAAGCCAGACTTTTGCCGATGTGGAACAGGATATTCCCACCGTGGAAGACCATAGTGCCCGCAACAAACTCGTTATAGCCCTGCTGCTGGTGTCGGCTTTTGTCGTCATTCTCAACGAAACCATCATGGGTGTTGCGCTCCCCCATCTGATGGCGGATCTCGATATCACCGCGAGTGCCGCTCAGTGGTTGACCACGGCCTTCATGCTGACCATGGCCGTCGTCATCCCGATCACCGGATACCTGCTGCAACGGCTCAACACCCGGCCAGTATTCATTCTCGCCATGTCGCTCTTCAGCGCCGGTACGCTGATCTCGGCGCTGGCGCCGGGTTTCGCGGCGCTTGTTCTCGGGCGGATCGTGCAAGCCTCGGGCACGGCGATCATGATGCCACTGCTGATGACGACAGTGATGACCTTGGTGCCGCCGGACTCCCGCGGCAGGACCATGGGTAATATCTCGGTCGTCATTTCCGTGGCGCCGGCCATCGGGCCCACCATTTCCGGCCTCATCCTTTCGGCGCTCGAATGGCGCTGGCTGTTCCTCCTGGTCTTGCCGATCGCGTTGGGCGCATTGACGCTTGGCGCCTTGCGGATGAAGAACGTGACGGTTCCAACCACCGCGCCGATCGATATCTTTTCGATCATCCTCTCAGCCATCGGTTTCGGCGGTTTCGTCTACGGCCTCAGCGGGCTCGGCGACGCAGCACTTCGCGCGCCGGTGGTGTCGCCATGGATTCCGCTCCTGACCGGCGCTGTCGTCATCGCGGTTTTCGTACTGCGTCAGTTGCATTTGCAGAAACAGGATAGAGCGCTGCTCGATCTGCGCACCTTGACCACAAAAACCTTCACGATCGCTGCTGCCATGATGGCCATTCTGATGATGTCGATGTTCGGCGTCTTCATCTTGCTGCCCATCTATCTGCAAAACGTGCTGGGATTGTCGACGCTGCAAACCGGACTGCTGTTGCTGCCCGGCGGGCTGATCATGGGCCTTTGCGCGCCGACCGTCGGGCGCCTGTTCGACAAACATGGTCCTGCGCCGTTGATCATTCCGGGAGCCATCATGCTCAGCATGGTGATGGGCGGACTGGTTTTCATTCAGCAGGATACGCCGTTTTGGATGCTGCTGATCGCCCATATCGTGCTCAGCATCGGTCTTGCGCTGATGTTCACGCCGCTATTCACCGTCAGCCTGGGATCGCTACCGCCAAACCTCTATTCGCATGGCAGCGCCATGCTCGGTGCGACCCAGCAAGTCGCCGGAGCCGCCGGCACCGCGCTGTTTGTCGCGATCATGACGCTCCGGTCCACCAGCCTCTCCGCCAGCGGCGCCAGTATCCTTACGGCAACGACCGGCGGCATTAAGGCGGCATTTCTCTGTGGGGCGATCATCTCGCTGGGAGCGATCGCGGCGGCCTTGTTCATCAGAAAGCCAAAACACGGGCCGGAGGCGGGCCACCACCACTAGAGACATTCAACGCTGCGGAAGCTCGGTCATCTCGATACTGCGATTTGCTGGTGACAGGGCGGTCTTTCTCTGCGAAAAAGACGGTGATGAGAGACAGGGGCGCCCGTCGCGTGATGGGCTGAGAAGCACCCTTTGAACCTGAACCAGATAATGCTGGCGGAGGGAGTCGCTCGGGGTCTCGGCGTGCTCTTGTCGTTGTCCCCTTCGCGTCTCGCCCCGCCCGAAAGGGGCGATATGCAAGATAAAACCACTCCCGGCGCGCTGCTGACGGCCATGCGGACAAACCCTCCACTGGTGCAATGCATCACCAACTTGGTCGCGACGGCGTTTGCCGAAACGGAGGTCGGCGAATTCGCCGCAATCTCCGGTGCGTTGTCTACCGGCTGGATCAGAAAGGCACGCCCATGATCCGAAACGTCCTCTCCATCGCCGGCTCCGACCCCTCCGGCGGCGCCGGCATTCAAGCCGACCTGAAGACATTTTCGGCACGCGGCATCTACGGCATGGCGGCGCTGACCGCGTTGACGGCCCAGAACACGCAAGGCGTTTCCGGCGTTCACCCCGTTCCTCCGCAGTTCGTCGCCGATCAGATCAAGGCGATCTTTGCCGATATACGCGTCGATGCCGTCAAGATCGGCATGATTGCCAATGCGGCAATCGCCGAAGCCGTTGCCGATGCGCTCGCTCCCCATCGAGGCGTGCCGATCGTGCTGGACCCCGTCATGATCGCCAAGGGCGGTGCAGCGCTGCTTGCCGCGGATGCCGTCGACGTCCTGACCAACCAGCTTCTTCCCCTGGCCACGCTGCTGACGCCCAATCTGCCGGAAGCGGCGGCGCTTCTGCACGAACCCGTTGCCGAAAATCGCGAGACGATGGCGCGGCAGGCAGAAAGCTTAGCAAAGCTCGGCCCGCTGGCCGTTCTGGTCAAGGGCGGGCATCTTGCCGGCAATGAAAGCCCTGATGTTCTCGCAAGCCCGGAGGGGCTGACCTGGTTCGAAGCCGGTCGCATGCCAACCAAGAATACGCATGGAACCGGCTGCACGCTGTCCAGCGCCTTGGCGGCGGAGATTGCAAAGGGTTCGACACTGACGGAAGCTGTTGCCACCGCCAAGCATTATCTTGCGGGCGCGGTTGCGGCGGCCCAAACGCTCACCGTCGGCACCGGTCATGGGCCGGTCCAGCACTTCTACGAGCTTTGGCCATAAAGCTGAACGGCGACATATGTCGACTAACAGGCGAACATACGTCCTTTGCCACGCAGTTGACGCAAGTTTTAAGTGCGATATAATTAAAAATCACCACCATTAAAAGAGTGAACACATGATCAAGTTCTTATTGATGATGAGTGTCCTCGCTTTTGGAATTGCTGGTTTTGTCGTCGTTGACGAGAACCGAGCAATGGCCGCTGGTCCCTGCAATTCATCAGCTCAAAACTGCCCCTGAGAGATAGACCTCGGACGCCTGGCGATGAACGATTTGATCTACGCGGGCGCCATTGCAGCCGGAGCGGTGACGCTGCTGATCGAGGCATTTCGGAATTTCAACTCGCAAACCGGCGACCATCCATTCTCGCTGCACCCGATTCTCAAAGAAGTCGAGGTCAGGAACCTCTGCACGACCGGCGAGATTATCGCCGGTTTCACCTTCTATGCTGCCTTATACCTTATCGTCTACGCCGTGGTCTTGGGGTCGGCAGAGGTGTATGACCTGTTATTGAGCGCGAGCAAGG
The DNA here is from genome assembly GCF_029714265.1 of Rhizobium sp. CB3171. Classification (NCBI taxonomy): domain Bacteria; kingdom Pseudomonadati; phylum Pseudomonadota; class Alphaproteobacteria; order Hyphomicrobiales; family Rhizobiaceae; genus Rhizobium; species Rhizobium sp. CB3171. Next base: position 1,441,645 of record NZ_CP121653.1, read on the forward strand.
CCAGAAGCGAAATCGGTGCAACCGACAACGTCCTGTTGCCCGCAAGTGACCCGTCGGTACTGTCTGCGACGAGCTACGGCAAACCCATCTTCGTTTCTGCCCTCTTAATTTCATTCCTGTCGATTGGCGCTGTCAAACCCATCGAAGCGACGATGAGAAGTCTTGCTCATCGGATGGCCGGCATCCCCCGGGGCGTCTACAGGGTCATAGAGAGTCTACGCAGCGTGGACTATGAGGAGTTCCTAAGAGATCAACCGGGATTGTTGGTCACAAGTTTTCGCGACGCGACTGAATCAATCAAGAGTAGTATCGGTTTAAGCAGGAAAATAGCGGAGATTGAGTCATCGTTGGCCACGATTGACTATCTCTCGGTCGCTACAAACGCGAATAATCGAATGCTGTACTTCCCGCTTATATCAAATGTCTGAGCTGGAAGCACTGTCGAACAAACTCGATGGGCAGCTCACCGCCTTGCATGACCTCATAGCTGCTTTACAAAAGAAGCTTCAATCCGGCGGCGAAGACGGAGCCGCAAAGCCCGATATACATGAAATATGGGACGCGCTTTCGAATCTCCAGCGCGAAGCGGCGATCGCGCGATCGAATACGATGGCAGTGTTCGCCGTCTTATTTGTGCGCAATAACCGGTCTGTCTTCAGCCAAAGCGGCTTGCTCCGCAGGCGCCCTCCGAAACTCGGTCAGAAGTCTCAAAGGAAAGAAGAAACAAGACCTCTGAGCCCGATGGAAAAAACCATAAAGCGAATCCAGGAAAAATATAACGCCGAACAAAACTCGTTCGCGATCAGCATGATGGTTGGCTTGGTCCTTGGCGCGATCGCGACTTTTCTCATTTACAACCAGTGGCGTGACTGGAAAGTGCAAAGTGATTCGGGCGTGTATAGCGAACAAACACGCGTCTTAGAGAACGAAATTGCTAATCAAGTGAGAGCAAACAACAATGCAGGCGCGAACAATGATAAATTAAATACTAAGGATACCATCGCCCAACCTGTTTGTTCCCCAACTGACGCCGATTGCAAGACGAAGGAAGCCATTCGCCGATATAATCTTACGCAACGGCCCATTTTCATCGAAACGACAGCCTGGGATACTCTTCATTCGGGACTTCTGGTTCTCTTGAGCGTTTTCTTTGTGCTCGTCGCGCGCGAGGTGCGCATCGAGCAACAATCATGGCGAACGGACTGGAAATTCTATCAATTTCCGTTCCTAACGCTGCTTGGCATGTCCTTGCTGTCGGGGCTTATCGCAGTTTTTGCGTCGGCTGCGGTCAACTTTGCTAAGTTGGCATGGGCCGTAAATTTTCATCTGACACAAACGCAAATCATCTTTTTATTCGAACAATCGGGAGAATTTTTTGCCCTTCATTTTGGGGCCGGGTTGATCCTCTCATTCGCGGCCCTCGTTATTATGGATAAGCACAGACATCTCAGTGTTTTTTGGACAGTATTAATCAGTATTATTTTCTCTGCAGTATATGCGGGATATATGTGGCTTGCGATTTTCCTGACCTATGGATCTGCACTTCCCTCAGCACCAAAAGCCGCTTTGTTCTCTCAACAAACGAGAGACACGTTTATTTTTTGCTTCGTTCCATTTCTATTTCTTCTGACATTTGCCGTTATGCTTGAGATTACGGAGGCTGGAGACGACGACGCGAAATAGAAACTGAACTAAGGGGGCGATCAATGAATACTGCACTGCTCAGTTCGCTTTTTGCGTGTTTTGCCTTTATTGCGGGAGGGGTCGCGGAAGCCGAGCCTCCCCAGCAACCGCCAGTCACGACATGCAACGAGAAGACGCAGCTTTGCATCGGGGTCCGAAGCGATGCCCGGCCATTTTCTTATAGGTCGAGCCTGCCCGGCGAGAAGGCATCCGATGCGGCACGCGGTCCGTTGGAGCGAGCCGGTTATACGGGCTACATGGTGCGAATATGTGATGCCGCCCTCGCCGAGATGATACTGGACGCAAAGCCAGGCGAATTGACCTTCAATGACATCGGCATCTACGACATTGACGAGGCGCGTGAAAAAGAAGCTTCAGCAGGTGCGGCCACCGTTGCAGGCAAAGACGCCACCACGAACAACACTATTTCCCCGATAAACGATTCGCGTTTCCTCGACCTTGGCGTGAAGTTTGACATACTCTGCGATCCGGCAACGATCACCAATGAACGGCGCAACGGCTTCATGGTTTCTGCGCCGCTCTTTTTGACCGGGATAAGCTACATTACACGCAAGGGGGAGGATCCGCCGGATAAAATCTGTTCCTACCCCAAAAAGCCATTAATCGGTCTTGTAGGTGGGACGACAGCCCAGAATGAGGGAATCAACGCGCTTCTGATTGCGCATGAGCTTCCCAAATTCGAAGACGCGCTAATCGATTACTTGCGCGGCGATCCGCTGAATCCGGATTCAAAGCCTTTGTGCGGGGAAGGTACTGAAAATAGGGTCAAGTCCTACAGCGGCTATACGGCCGCGGCAAACGCATTCTGCCATGACGATTTTCATTATTTCGTGGGTGATCTCGAAATCATTACCGAAAACGTCAAGATGATCCCGGGATGCGCATATGACAACGGCACGAGGACTTATACTAACGATCGCTACGCAGTCTTCGGGAAGGCTCGGCCCGAGAATGACGACAGCGGTACCGCGCGTCAGTTGCTGGTCGCCAGTTTTTTTGAGTTTCTTTCACAAAAGGTCGTCTTCAACCCCTCCATCCTCGACAAGGCTTTCGGTGATACGTTCCAAGGCGCAACTCCCAGCCACAAGCTCGACGTATTTTACTGGAGTGTCCGCGGGGAGCGCGAATAAGACGCTCGTCACCACGACAAGATCCCTATCGCCAGTGGGATGACTCGTGTGAGGTCCAAGTCATTATCAATATCGGTCGATCCGGAGGAAAACGTCCGGCTCTACGTCCGCATTTCACTGGTGCGCTTTATTGCTTCAATTCTCGCTCGAACGCTTCGATCTGCCGGAGCACCCATGGATCATCGGCGGAATAGTGAACGGTCTCCTGCTCCGCCCGCTTCCGGCGTCGCTCCGAGAGCCAGTCAATCAAAGCGAGAAGCAGCCGCATGCGAGTTATCCGTGCCGTTCAGGGACTTGAGAGGCCCGGCCGCCTGCCTCGTGAGCTGTCAGCAGCCGAGCCTCAATCAACCGCAAGGCGTTGCGGCGATTGTTTATTTGCCTTCCGCTAAATGAATGTTAGCTGAACAAATATACAGCTTATAAGAGAATATTTATATTCGTCATGGAGATCGCTGAGGTCATATTGCTCCTCTCGGTCCTTCCAGGTCTGGTCTTACGGGCATCTTGTTCTAGGCTCTGGGCTGCGCCGGCTCTTCTTGAGATCGATGAACGTGTGCCAGAGGACGGTGGCAAGAATGATGGCGCCGCCGACGAAGGTGGCAAGCGGCGGTTTTTCGGAAAAAAACAGCCAGACCCAGAATGGCGTGAGCACAATCTCCATCGTCCCGATAAGAGCGGCGTCCGCGGGCGGCATGCGCTTCGCGCCGGCGAGAAACAGGACGAGCGCAAAGGAGAAATTGGTTGCTCCAAAGGCGGCAAGCACCAGCCAGTTGTGCAGATCGAGCGAACCGACCGAGCTGAACGGCGCAAAGATGACGAGTGTCAGGAAGGCACCGATGATAGTCGGCGGCAGGCTCGGTACACTGCGGTCGATGCGCGGAATGATGATGACCAGGGCGAATGAGGCCGTCATCCCGAGCGCTAGGAGATCGCCGAGACCGGTGCCGCCGCCGATCGAGGAGGCAACGATGATCGCCACGCCGAGCAGGCAGACGCCGCCTGCAATCAGCGTTCTCCGCGGCACCCGCTCCTTCAAGATCGCCCAGCCGAGGAAGGCGGCGATGAAGGGCGCCGTGGCATAGATCATGGTCACATTCGCGACTGTGGTCATATAAAGCGCGCCGATGAAGCAGGCCTGGCTGAAGGTTTGGCAGGCGATCATCGCAAGCCCCGACGGGTGAAAGACCGAGCTCCATTGGCGACGCGAGAATCCGCCTTCAAGAAAGAAGCTCGGGATCAGCAGGAACAATCCGCCGAACAGGGACCGCCAGGCGATCGCCGTCCAGATATCCGTCGTCAGCAGCCGCGCATAGACGCCGCTGGCGCTCCAAGCGAGCGTTGCCGCAACGACGAGGGCGACGCCCTTTTCGTACTCATTGGCAGAGAATGATCTGGCGGGGGCCTGAATGGTCATGTGCGGTATCTCGGAAGCGAAGCACCTGAACGGATCGCCCCTGTGTGCGCCGATATTTGACATCAGACAAACGAATAGTAGAGATATATGCCATCGGAAATTTTTGTGGCTTGCCCATGCGCGAACCCATCGAAAGCGATTTGCTCCGGACGTTTCTCATCATCACCGAGACGTCGAATTTTTCCGTTGCCGCACAGCGCATTGGCCGCACGCAATCGGCCGTCAGCGCCCAAATCAAGCGTCTCGAAGAAATTGTCGGCGAGGCGCTATTCGAAAGAAGCGCACGTGGGGTCGTGCTGACCCGGCCGGGAAATCAGTTGCTGCCCTACGCCCGACGGATCGTCGACCTCTTGAACGAGGCCGCTGCGACGATCCGCACCAAGCCGTTGAATGGACCTGTGCGGATCGGAATTCCAGAAGAATACAGCCAGACTGTCCTGCCCGCGGCGCTTGCCGCCTTCGCTGTCCGGCACCCGGCCGTCGAAGTGACCGTTTCCTGCGACTACACCGCTCGAAATCTCAGCGCGCTGGAGAAGGACGAACTCGATATCGCTGTGGTCTTCGACTGGAGCAATCAGACCACTGGCGAGGTGCTCTGCATCGATCCGACAGTCTGGGTGACATCATTGGTGCACCGCTTGCATGACGCAACGCCGCTGCCTGTTGCAACATACCGGAACTCGACCTGGGCGCGCGACTTTGCCCTGCGTTCCCTGGAGCAGCAGGCGCGGCCCTATCGCATCGCCTTCGTTGCCGATACCAGTTCCGGCCTGAAAAACGCCGTCTCCGCCGGCCTTGCCGTTACGACACTATCCCGCAGCAACATTCCGCATGGCTGCCGGGAGCTGACGAGCGACGACGGCTTTCCGCCGGTCGATTCCTCGCGCGTCGTGCTTCGCCGCAATCCCTATCATTCCAGCGAGGCGATCCAGGAGCTCGCGGAAATGGTGCGGGAAGCCTTCCAGCCTATGTCGGCTCTGCTGCAGCCGTAGAGCGCCCGCGCAGGCGCCGCCGCGTGCCGGAGGGACTTTCCGAAAAACTGGCGCGATAGCTTCGGGAAAATGCCGAAGCCGAGTTGAAGCCGGTTGCCGCGGCAATCTCAGCGAAAGAATCCTTGGTCTCGATCACCTTGCGGCGCGCGGCGTTGAGCCGAAGGGCGAGATAATGCACATGTGGAGGCGCGCCGATGCTTTCCTGAAAGAGCGCCTGGAGATGGCGAGCGCTGAGGCCGATGCGCCGCGCCAGGCGCGTCAGGACCAGCGGTTGCTCGATGTTTTCCTCCATCAGACGAATGGCCTGTGCAACGCGCGGGTCGCGCATCCGCAAGCCGGCGGTCGAGGGCGAAAGCTCAGCCGCGCTCCGCGTATTGGCCGGCTCGTAGATAAAAAGCCTGCTGACTTCGAGCGCAAGTGAATAGCCCTGCCGCCGCCGGATGATCTCCAGCATCAGGTCGACGGTCGGCAGCGAGCCGGCGGTGGTGATGCGCTTGCCGTCGATCACGAAACGATCCTTGACGGCACGGACCTGCGGATAGGCTAGCGCGAAATCGTCGAAATCCTCCCAATGAACAGCCGCCGAAACATCGTCGAGAAGGCTTGCCTCGGCGAGCAGCCAACTACCGGATTCGATGCCCGCCATCATCGAACGGTAGCGCGCCGTCTGCGACAATTGCATCTTCAGCGCCTGCGTCGCGCTGCGCCGCCAATTGTAGCTCGCCAGCACGAAGAGCGGAGTGGTGTCGCTTGTGGGGCGGAAGCCGCCCGACGCAGGAACCGGGATATGGCTCGTCGTTTCGACGGGCGCGCCATCAAGTGTAAACAAGCGCCAGCGATAGATCTCGGCTCCGGAGATACGATTGGCCCCACGCAACGGTTCGATCACCGAAGCAATCAGGATCAGGTTCGTTTCCGGAAGCACCAGCAGATCGATGTCGAGTGGTGTGTTGGACGAAGTCAGCACGGGCATTCCCTGATATTTCCGGTAATGTATCGTTTTCTTCCGAAAATGCAAAGCATGGGAACGTCGCATGCCTCGTAATGGGCTCAATACGAGGGAGAACAAAAATGCCTCTTGCGATGAACCGCGATGTCTTCATCACCTGCGCCGTCACCGGCGCCGGCGACACGGTTTCCAAATCCAGCCATGTTCCGATCACTCCCAAGCAGATCGCGGAATCCGCGATCGATGCCGCCAAGGCTGGTGCCGCCGTCGTCCACTGCCATGTCCGCGACCCCGAGACCGGCGCCGCGAGCCGCCGCAACGATCTCTACAGGGAAGTGACGGATCGCATCCGCTCTGCGGATGTCGATGTGGTGCTCAACCTGACCGCCGGCATGGGCGGCGACCTGATCTTCGGCGATGTTGAAAGCCCCCTGCCCCTTAACGCCCGCGGTACTGACATGGCAGGCGCCTCCGAGCGCGTCAGCCACGTCGCCGAATGCCTGCCGGAAATCTGCACGCTCGATTGCGGCACGATGAACTTCAGTCTCGGCGACTATGTCATGACCAACACGCCCACCATGCTGCGGGCGATGGCAAAGAAGATGACGGATCTCGGCGTGCGTCCCGAGATCGAAGCTTTCGATACCGGTCATCTCTGGTTTGCCAAGCAGCTTGCCGAGGAGGGTCTTATTGAGGACCCGGTCCTCATCCAGCTTTGCATGGGCATCCCCTGGGGGGCGCCCGATGACCTCAACACCTTTATGGCGATGGTCAATAACGTTCCCGAAAGCTGGACCTTCTCGGCCTTTTCGATCGGCCGTAACGCCATGGCCTATCCGGCGGCGGCGATCCTTGCCGGCGGCAACGTTCGCGTTGGGCTCGAGGACAATCTCTATGCCGGAAAGGGCATGCTCGCGACCAATGCGCAGCTCGTCGAAAAGGCGGTGCAGGTGGTCGAAGGCATGGGCGCGCGCATCATCGGCCCCGAGGATGTCCGCAAGAAGCTAAAACTGACGAAGCGCTGAGGCCACCATGACCAGGATCAACAAGGCAGCCTGCATCGGCGGCGGCGTCATCGGCGGCGGATGGATTGCCCGCTTTCTGCTGGCGGGTATCGATGTCGATGTCTTCGACCCGCATCCGGAAGCGACCCGCATCGTCGGCGAAGTTCTGGCGAACGCGGAAAAAGCCTATGCGATGCTGACCGGTGCGCCGCTTCCGCCGCGTGGCAAGCTCATCTTCAAGGATACGCTGGAAGCGGCCGTCGGCGATGCCGACTGGATCCAGGAAAGCGTGCCCGAGCGGCTGGACCTCAAGCGCAGCGTGCTGACGCAAATCGATGCGGCCGCAAAGCCCGATGCTCTCATCGGCTCATCGACTTCCGGGCTGCTGCCGACGGACCTGCAGCGCGACATGCGCCACCCCGAGCGCCTCTTCGTCGCCCACCCCTATAACCCTGTCTATCTGCTGCCGCTCGTCGAGATCGTCGGTGGCGAAAAGACCAGTGCTGCGACGATCAGGGCAGCGATGGAGCGACTGCCGCCAATCGGCATGAAGGGCGTGCACATTGCCAAGGAGATCGAAGCTTTCGTCGGCGACCGTCTGCTGGAAGCCCTGTGGCGCGAGGCGCTTTGGCTGATCAAGGACGATATCTGCACGGTAGAGACGCTGGATGACGTCATCCGCTATTCCTTCGGCCTGCGCTGGGCGCAGATGGGTCTGTTCCAGACCTACCGCATTGCCGGCGGCGAAGCGGGTATGCGGCACTTCCTGGCGCAGTTCGGCCCGGCCCTGCAATGGAACTGGACGAAGCTTATGGATGTCGTCGATCTCGACGACGCCCTTGTCGAAAAGATCGGCCAGCAGTCGGACGAACAGGCGGCAGGCCTGTCGATCCGCGAGCTGGAGCGCATTCGCGACGAAAATCTCGTCGGCATCCTGCAGACGCTGAAGGGCGGCCATGGCGGCAAGGGCTGGGGCGCCGGCAAGCTGCTTAAGGAATTCGAGCACGGCCTCTGGGCCTCCGCCGGCGGCGGCAAAATGCTGTCGGATGTCGCGCAGCCTCTGCGTCTGATCGAAACCAAAGTCAGCCCTGCATGGGTGGACTACAACGGTCACATGACCGAGCATCGCTATCTGCAGGTCTTCGGCGACACGTCTGACGCGTTGCTGCGTCTGATCGGCGTCGACCTCGCCTATGTGGAGCGCGGTTACAGCTACTATACCGTGGAGACGCATATCCGCCATCTCGGCGAAGCCAAGCTCGGACAAGCCATCCATTCGACCTGCCAGCTTCTGTCAGCCGACGAGAAGCGACTGCATGTGTTCCATACGATCTACGACACGGCAAACGGCGAAGCCATCGCCACCGCCGAACAGATGTTGCTGCATGTCGATGCCAAAGCCGGAAAAGCCGCTCCCGCACCGGAGGAGGTGCTGAGCAAAATAAGGCCGATTGCCGAGGCCCATGCAAGACTGCCTGTGCCCGAAGGCGTCGGGCGTCATGTCGGACAAAAGCGCTAGGAGGAAGCGATCATGAATTTCGGGCTCAACGAAGAGCAGGAGATGATCGTCCAGACGGTCCGCGACTTCGTGGAGACGGAGATTTATCCGCATGAGAACGAGGTCGAGCGCACCGGCCTCGTGCCGCCTGAGCTTGGCGACGAGATCCGGCGCAAATGCATCGAGCTCGGCTTCTATGCCTGCAATTTCCCCGAGGAAATCGGTGGCGCCGGGCTTGATCACGTCACCTTCACCCTTGTCGAGCGCGAGCTGGGTCGGGGCTCGATGGGGCTCACCGTCTTCTTCGGCCGCCCTTCCGGAATTCTGATGGCCTGCGAGGGCGAGCAGCGCGAACGCTATCTTCTGCCGGCCGTGCGTGGCGAGAAGATTGACGCGCTCGCCATCACCGAACCCGACGCCGGCTCCGACATGCGCGGCATGAAATGCGCAGCCCGGCAGGATGGCGACGATTTCGTTCTGAACGGCACCAAACATTTCATCTCGCACGCAGACATCGCCGATTTCGTCATCGTCTTTGCCGCAACCGGCGAAGAGGAAACGCCGAGGGGCGTGAAGAAGAAGATCACCGCTTTCCTGGTCGATCGCGGCACGCCGGGGTTCGAGATCCTCAAGGGCTACGATTCAGTTTCCCATCGCGGCTATCACAACGTCATACTGAGCTTCACGGATTGCCGTCTGCCTAAATCCCAAGTGCTGGGTGGGGTGCATCGCGGCTTCGATATTGCCAATGAGTGGCTTTACGGGACGCGTCTGACGGTCGCCGCGAGCTGTGTCGGGCGCGCTCGCCGTGTCTTCGATCTGGCGCTGCCCTATGCGGCGGAGCGGAAACAATTCGGCAAACCGATAGGCGCCAATCAGGGCGTGTCGTTCAAGCTTGCCGACATGATCACGGAGATCGACGCCGCCGACCTGCTGACACTATCCGCCGCGTGGAAACTGGATGCCGGCATCCCGGCCAATCGCGAGATTGCGTCCGCCAAGCTCTACGCCTCCGAAATGCTTGCCCGCGTCACCGACGAGGCGATCCAGATTTTCGGCGGCATGGGCTTGATGGACGACCTGCCGCTTGCCCGTTTCTGGCGCGATGCGCGCGTCGAACGCATCTGGGACGGAACCTCGGAAATTCAGCGTCACATCATCAGCCGCGATCTGCTGCGGCCATTCGGAGCGTGATCGGATGACGCAACGCCCGCTCGATCGCCTGATCAGACCGCAAACGATCGCCGTCTTCGGCGGCCGTGAGGCGCGCCGGGTCATCGAACAATGCGATCGCATGGGTTTTGCCGGGGACATCTGGCCGGTGCATCCGACGCTCGATAACGTACTTGGGCGCCGCTGTTATCGATCGGTGGAAGACCTGCCCGCCGCACCGGATGCCGCCTTCGTCGGTGTTAACCGGATGCTGACTATCGATATCGTGCGCGCGCTTTCAGCCAGAGGCGCCGGCGGCGCCGTCTGCTACGCCTCCGGCTTCAGCGAAGCCGTCGCCGAACTGGCCGATGGTGCCACTTTGCAGGAGGCCTTGGTCGATGCGGCCGGCGACATGCCGATCGTCGGGCCGAATTGTTATGGCGTGATCAACGGTCTCGATGGCGCCCTGCTCTGGCCCGATCAGCACGGAATGGTGCGTGTCGAACGCGGTGTTGCCATTCTCACCCAATCCTCGAACATCGCCATCAATCTCTCCATGCAAAGGCGTGGCCTCCCCATCAGCTATCTGATGACGGCAGGCAACCAGGCGCAGATCGGATTGTGCGATCTCGCCCTCGCCGTCCTGGAAGATCCTCGCGTTACGGCGATCGGCCTGCATATCGAGGGGTTCGGCAACGTCCAGACCCTTCAAAAACTTGCCGTGCGTGCGAGGGAATTGCGCAAACCCGTCATCGCTCTGAAGGTCGGCAAATCCGAACAGGCGCAGCGCGCCGCCGTTTCGCATACGGCATCCCTGGCCGGCAGCGATGCCGTTGCCGATGCGGTTCTCGCTCGCCTCGGCATCGGCCGGGTCGCGACCCTGCCGGAACTCGTCGAAACGCTGAAACTGCTGCACGTGACTGGCCCACTGCAAAGCAATGCGATCTCTTCGATGAGCTGTTCCGGCGGGGAGGCCTCGCTAATGGCCGATGCTGCGACCGGCCGGGCGGTGGATTTTCGCGCTCTGAAACCGGAGCAATTGCCGGCCTTGCGGCACAGCCTCGGCGAGATGGTGACGCTCTCCAATCCTCTCGACTACCACACCTTCGTTTGGGGCGATCTTTCACGCCAATCGGAGGCCTTCACCGCCATGTTCGAAGGCGACTACGCGCTCAATCTGATCGTCCTCGATTTTCCGCGCGACGATCGTTGCGATGCAGCGGACTGGATGACGACGGTTGCCGCCGTTGCTGCTGCGGCAAAACGCACTGGCGCCCGCGCTGGCATCCTGGCGACGCTGCCGGAAAACATGCCGGAAACGATTGCCTTGCAGCTAATGCGGGATGGCATAGTGCCTCTCTGCGGCATTAGCGAAGCCATCACGGCGGCGGAAGTGGCAAGCCGGATCGGAATGGCCTGGCGTGCTCAATCCCCGCTACCGCTGCTCGATATTCCCGTGATCGCAGGCGAGATCGAAACCTTGAGCGAGGCGGCGGCCAAAGCGGAGTTGTCCGCCGCCGGTCTCGCCATTCCCTTAGGCGAAACGGCATCCAATCCGAGCGAGGCCGCAGAACAGGCGCGCCGTATCGGCTTTCCTGTTGCCCTGAAGGCGTTGGGCGTCGAACACAAGTCCGAGGTCGGAGCCGTCGCACTCAACCTCTGGGATGTGGAGGCGGTGCAAAGAGCGGCGCAGCGGATGGTTCCGATCGCCTCCGGATACCTCGTCGAACGGATGGTCGAGCGCCCCGTCGCCGAGTTGATCGTCGGCGCCGTACGCGATCCCGTCGTCGGATTGGCATTGACGATCGGCGCGGGTGGAATCCTAGTGGAATTGCTTGAAGACTCCGTTATTTTAGCCCTTCCCGTGACGAAGACAGACGTGTTGGACGCCATATCGCGGCTGAAGGTCAGGAAGTTGATCGAAGGCTATCGTGGCGGGGCGAAGAGCAGTCTCGATGCAGTTGCCGACGCCGTCTTATCAGCGGCAGAATATGTCGTAAAAAACGCCGCACGACTGGAAGAACTGGACATTAATCCATTGATGGTTCTGCCTGAAAATCGTGGCGTCATTGCCGCGGATGCCCTCATCCGGCGAAGGAGGTAGCGGAAGTTGCACAGCCCCATTGGCACAAGGCGCGACAACGGTATCTTGGAGGTCATCATCGACCGACCGAAGGCGAACGCCATCGACCTTGGGACAAGCCGCGAGATGGGGCTGATCTTCCGCGATTTCCGTGACGACCCCGATCTGCGCGTGGCGATCATTTCCGGTGCCGGCGAGAAGTTCTTTTCGGCCGGCTGGGATTTGAAGGCGGCTGCCGCCGGCGATGCGGTCGACGGCGACTATGGCGTCGGCGGTTTCGGGGGCCTGCAGGAGCTTCGCGATCTCAACAAGCCGGTGATTTGCGCCGTCAATGGCATCTGTTGCGGCGGCGGCCTGGAGATTGCCCTTTCCACCGATCTGATCATCGCCGCCGAACACGCGACCTTCGCCCTTCCGGAAATCCGCTCGGGGACCGTCGCAGATGCTGCATCGATCAAATTACCGAAGCGCATTCCCTATCATATCGCCATGGACATGCTCCTGACCGGCCGCTGGCTTGACGTTGCCGAGGCTCATCGTTGGGGCTTCGTCAATGAGATCGTCGCTGCGGATCAATTGATGAGCCGAGCCTGGGAACTTGCCCGGCTTCTCGAAAGCGGCCCGCCGCTCGTCTACGCAGCCATCAAGGAAATTGTCCGCGAAGCGGAGGGAACGACGTTTCAGACTGCCATGAACAAGATCACCAAACGGCAGTTTGCGACCGTCGATGCCCTCTATTCGAGCGAGGATCAGTTGGAAGGCGCAAGGGCATTCGCGGAGAAGCGAAGCCCAATCTGGAAAGGAAAGTGAGAAGGCGGCGACAACCGCATTATTTTCCCGCATGATCGCGGGCAATCGAGCTTCCGGCGGAGAGGAAACCGCATCCGAAGCTTTGCCCGAAAGTTCTATCAACGCATCAAGAAGAAGGAACAGGGGAATGAAAGATTACACGAAACACTTGGCAAGCCGTGTGACCTCCGGCGGTCTCAGCCGTCGCGAATTCATAGGGCGCGCCATGGCGGCCGGCATGACATTGGCACTTGCCGATCAGCTTTTCACCGAAAGCGCGATGGCAGCCGAACCGAAGCGCGGTGGCCATCTGAAACTCGGCCTCGAAGGCGGTGCCGCAACCGATTCCAAGGACCCGGCAAAATTCCTGTCACAGTTCATGTTCTGCGTCGGCCGTTGCTGGGGCGACATGCTGGTGGAATCTCATCCCCTGACCGGTGCCGCCGTGCCGGCACTTGCCGAATCCTGGGAGCCGTCGAAGGACGCGGCCACCTGGACCTTCAAGATCCGCAAGGGCGTCAAGTTCCACAATGGCAAGGAGCTAACCATCGACGACGTCGTCGCCACGCTCAAGCGCCACACCGACAGCAAGTCGGAATCAGGCGCGCTCGGCGTCATGAAATCGATCAAGGAGATCAAGGCCGACGGCGACAATCTCGTCCTGACGCTGACCGAAGGCAACGCCGACATGCCGTTGCTCCTCTCCGACTACCATCTCGTCATCCAGCCGAATGGCGGTAATGACGATCCCCTCGCCTCGATCGGCACCGGTCCTTACAAGCTCGTCAGTTTCGAGCCCGGCGTGCGCGCGACGTTCGAGAAGAACAAGGACGATTGGCGTACTGATCGCGGTTATGTCGACTCGATCGAAATCATCGGCATGAACGATGCGACGGCACGTATCGCCGCGCTGTCGTCCGGTCAGGTGCACTACATCAATCGCGTCGATCCAAAGACCGTGGACCTGTTGAAGCGCGCGCCCAATGTCGAAATCCTGTCGACCGCCGGCCGCGGGCATTACGTGTTTATCATGCATTGCACCACAGCGCCCTTCGACAATAACGACCTTCGCCTGGCGCTGAAATATGCCATGGACCGCGAAACCATGGTGAAGAAGATCCTCGGCGGTTACGGCAAGGTCGGCAACGACTTTCCGATCAATAGCACCTACGCCCTCTTCCCCGAAGGCATCGAGCAGCGTACCTACGATCCCGATAAGGCAGCCTTCCACTACAAGAAGTCCGGCCACAGCGGCTCCGTGCTGCTGCGCACCTCGGAAGTCGCCTTCCCGGGCGCTGTCGACGCCGCGGTCCTCTATCAGGAAAGCTGCAAGAAGGCCGGCATCAACATCGAGGTCAAGCGCGAGCCGGGCGACGGCTACTGGACCAACGTCTGGAATGTCCAGCCCTTCTCAACCTCTTATTGGGGCGGCCGCCCGACGCAGGATCAGATGTATTCCACCGCCTATCTCTCGACGGCGGATTGGAACGACACCCGCTTCAAGCGTCCGGACTTCGACAAGCTTCTCCTGGAAGCCCGCTCCGAACTCGACGAGGCCAAGCGCAAGGAGCTTTATCGCAGCATGGCGATGATGGTCCGCGACGAGGGCGGTGTCATTCTGCCGATGTTCAACGACTTCGTGAACGCCTCCACCAAGCAGGTGAAGGGCTATGTCCACGACATCGGCAACGATATGTCGAACGGCTACGTCGCGACCCGCGTCTGGTTGGAGACCTGATGCCCAAAGCAGGGCAGAAACGCCCTTATCTCTAACGGAACCGGGATCGCGGAAAACCTTCGCGGTCCTCCAGACGTTTCAGCGCGAGGCATCAGTCATGTCCAATCTACAACCCAGCACAGTGCTGCCCGGATTGCGGTTCAAGCAGCGCTTTCCGCTGTTGTCGCTCATCGTCGAGCGTCTCCTGCTCAGCCTCGTGCTGCTTTTCGCGGTCTCGATCCTGATCTTCGGCGGCCTCGAAGCCTTGCCGGGCGATTTCGCGACCACCTATCTCGGCCAGTCGGCGACACCGCAGGCCGTCGCCAATATCCGCGCCGAGCTCGGCCTCAATCGGCCTGTGACCACTCGCTATGTCGAATGGCTCGGCAACGCCGTGCAGGGGGATTTCGGCACATCCTGGGCCAGCAAGAACTCCGTCAGCGAACAAATCGGCAAACGTCTCGGCAATTCGCTTTTCCTTGCCGCCTTTGCCGCAGTGATCTCCGTGCCGCTTGCCGTCGGACTCGGCATGCTGGCCGTGCATTTCCGAAACCGTTTGCCCGACAAGATCATCAACGTGATCTCACTGGCGGCGATTTCATTGCCGGAATTTTTCATCGGTTATCTGCTCATTCTGTTTTTCGCCGTGAAATTCGGGGTCGCGACCTTTCCGGCGACCGTCTATGACGGTATGGGCTTTGTCGACCGATTGAAGGCCATCGCGCTGCCGACGGCAACGCTGGTGCTCGTCGTCCTCGCCCACATGATGCGCATGACACGGGCCGCGATCCTCTCGGTGATGTCGTCCGCCTACATGGAAACCGCGGAATTGAAGGGTCTCAGCGCCTTCCGCGCGATCGTCAAACATGCCGCCCCCAATGCGCTGGCGCCGATCATCAACGTCGTGGCGCTGAACCTTGCCTATCTCATCGTCGGTGTCGTGGTGGTGGAAGTCGTCTTCGTCTATCCCGGCATGGGCCAGTACATGGTCGATGCCGTCACCGTGCGCGACATGCCGGTGGTCCAGGCCTGCGGCCTGATCTTCGCCGCCGTCTACATCCTGCTCAACATGGTTGCCGATATCCTGGCGATCGTCGCCAACCCGCGCCTGAGGCATCCACGATGAGATTGAGAGACATCCCCATCACTGCCTGGGTCGGCATCATCGGCATTCTGCTGGCTTTCATCTGCGCGATCTTTGCCCCCCTGATCGCGCCCTATGGCGAAACCGAAGTCGTCGGCAACGTCTGGCAGCCAGCCGACGCGCAGTATTTCTTCGGCCTTGACAATCTCGGCCGCGATATCCTTTCGCGGCTTATCTACGGCGCCCGCACCACGCTGTTCGTGGCGCTGGCCGCGACGATCATTTCGTTTTCGCTCGGCATCATCCTCAGCTTCACCGCCGCTGTCTCGCGCGGATTGATCGACACGGTCTTCTCGCGTTTCAACGATCTGATGATGTCCATCCCGACCTTGATCTTCGCGCTGGTGGTGCTCGCCGTGCTACCGCAGAATCTCGCCGTGCTCATCCTCGTCATGGCGATCCTCGATTCCACGCGCGTCTATCGCCTCGGCCGCGCCGTCGCGCTGGACGTCGCGGTCATGGAGTTCGTGGAAGCCGCCAAACTGCGCGGCGAAGGCAAGGTCTGGATCATCTTCCGTGAAATCCTGCCGAACACGCTCTCGCCATTGCTGGCGGAGTTCGGCCTGCGTTTTGCCTTTTCGATCCTGTTCCTGTCGACGCTGTCATTCCTCGGGCTCGGCATACAGCCGCCGTCGGCCGATTGGGGCGGCATGGTCAAGGACAATAAGGACGGCATCATCTTCGGCATTTCCGCCGCTCTCGTGCCGGGCTCCGCGATTGCGGCGCTCGCGGTCTGTGTCAATCTGGTGGTCGACTGGCTCTTGAAGCGCACCTCCAGCCTCAAGGGAGGACGTGGCGATGCCTGAGCTTCTTTCCGTTCGCGATCTCAAGATCGAAGCGACCAGCTATCCGCCCGGCGAGCCGCCGAAGCGGGTCACGATCGTCAACGGCGTCTCCTTCGATCTACAGAAGGGCAAGGTGCTCGGCCTGATCGGCGAGTCCGGCGCCGGCAAATCCACTATCGGACTTTCGGCGCTTGCCTATGGCCGCGGCGGCGCCGAAATCATCGGCGGCACAGTGTTGCTCAACGGCGTCGATATCCTCCCGATCGGAAAATCAGGCATCCGCAGGATTCGCGGGGCACGCGTCTGCTATGTCGCGCAATCGGCTGCGGCGGCCTTCAATCCGGCCCACAGGCTGGGCGAACAGGTGATAGAAGCCTCCGTCAAGCACGGCTTGATGACGAAGGACGAAGCGAGGAAGCGCGCGCTTTACCTCTTCCGGGTCCTTGGCCTGCCCAATCCCGAGACCTTCGGCGACCGCTTTCCACACCAGGTCTCCGGCGGCCAGCTTCAACGCGCAATGACCGCGATGGCGCTCTGCTCCAACCCCGAGCTGATCGTCTTCGACGAGCCGACGACCGCACTCGACGTGACGACGCAGATCGACGTTCTGGCGGCGATCAAGCACGCCATCGAGGAGACCCATACGGCAGCCCTTTACATCACCCATGACCTTGCCGTCGTCGCGCAGATCTCCGACGACATCATGGTATTGCGGCACGGCAAAAAGGTGGAATACGGGCCCGTGCAGCAGATCATCGAGGCGCCGCGGGAAGACTATACCCGCGCGCTCGTCAACGTTCGCCAGACCGCACGCGAGGAGGCGGTCGATCAATCCGACACGCTTTTGAAAGTCGAACACGTCAGCGCGCAATATTCGAACGGTTTCAAGGTGCTGCACGATGTTTCTCTACATGTACCAAAAGGTCAGACGCTTGCCATTGTCGGTGAATCCGGCTCTGGTAAATCGACGCTTGCCCGTGTCATCACCGGACTGCTGCCGCCAAGCGACGGCGGGATTTCTTTCGATAAGAAACCGCTGACTCCAGCCCTCAGAAACCGCTCACGCAACGAGCTGCGGCGCATTCAACTGATCTACCAGATGGCCGATACGGCCATGAATCCCCGCCAGACGGTGCGCGATATCATCGGTCGTCCCCTCACCTTCTATTATGGCCTGCGGGGCGCGGCAAAGACGGCGCGGGTGAAAGAGCTGCTCGAAGAGATCGAGATGGGCAATGGTTTCATCGACCGTTATCCGGCCGAGCTTTCCGGAGGCCAGAAACAGCGTGTCGCGATTGCGCGTGCCCTGGCGGCCAAGCCGGAACTCATCCTCTGCGACGAGCCCACCTCGGCGCTTGATCCGCTCGTTGCTGAAGGCATCCTGAAACTGCTGATACGGCTGCAAGAGGAATCCCAGCTTTCCTACATCTTCATCACCCACGATATCGCCATCGTGCGTGCCATCGCCGATAGTGTCGCGGTCATGCATCGCGGCAAGCTCGTGCGCTTCGGGCCGAAATCGAAGGTGCTTTCGCCGCCTTTCGACGACTATACGGATCTGCTGTTGAAATCGGTGCCCGAAATGGAGATCGGTTGGCTGGAGCGTGTCCTGACGACGAGAAAGATGGAAAGCGCGGGAAATTGATAGCATGACGTTCGCTCCCCGCGGCTTTAAAATCATCGCTCCAGCAATATCGGAATGAGCCTGCCATGACCGACCGCAGCTTTACCACGATCGAAAACCATTGGATCACGCTGAAGGACGGCACGCGTCTTGCGGCGCGCATCTGGATGCCGGACGGTGCGGAAAGCGATCCGGTGCCGGCCGTGTTCGAATTCCTGCCTTACCGCAAACGCGATGGAACGAGCCCCCGCGATGAATCGACTTACCCGGTGTTTGCCGCAGCCGGCATCGCCGGTGTTCGCGTCGATATTCGCGGCTCCGGCGAATCCGATGGCGTTATCGACGGCGAATATACGGAGCTCGAACTCGCCAATGCCTGCGAACTGATCGCCTGGATCGCAGCACAACCCTGGTCGAACGGCTCCGTCGGCATGATGGGCATTTCCTGGGGCGGGTTTAACAGCTTGCAGGTCGCGGCGCTGCGCCCGCCCGCGCTCAAGGCAGTGATATCGATCGCCTCCACGGTCGACCGCTATAATGACGATATCCACTACAAGAATGGCTGCCATCTCTCGGCGCAGCTCTCCTGGGCTGCGACCATGCTCGGTTATCAGTCCCGCTCTCCCGACCCGGAGATCGTCGGCGATCGCTGGCGGGATATGTGGCTGCAACGCCTGGAGAATGAGCCCTTTTTCATGGAGGAATGGCTCCAGCATCAGCGCCGCGACGATTTCTGGCGGCACGGCTCGATCTGCGAGAATTTCGCCGATGTCGAAATCCCCGCCCTTGTCATTGCCGGTTGGGCGGATGGCTATCGCAACACGCCGCTGATGGCCGTCGAAGGTCTCGGCGATAGGGCGAAAGCGCTGATCGGTCCGTGGGTTCATAAATATCCGCATTTTGCCTGGCCGAAACCCCGCGCCGATTTCCACGGCGAGGCGATCGCCTGGTGGAACCGCTGGCTGCGCGGCGACAAAAATGGTGTAGAGGGCGTGCCGCAGGTGCGCGCCTATATTCTCGACGCAGTGAAGCCTGCGCCGCGCCGCGATTTCGATCCCGGCTTCTGGATCGCCAAGCAGGATTGGCAAAAGCCGGAGATGCAATGCTTCTATGTCGAACAGTTCGGCACGCTGATGGAAGGCATGCCGATCCCGCATGCGCCGGAACATGCCGTCTATTTGCGCTCGCCCCTCGATACGGGGACGACTTCGGGCGAATATTTCACGCTGAAACCGGATGCCGAAATGGCGATCGACCAGCGCCTCGATGACGCCGGTTCGCTGACCTTCCAGACCACGCCGCTGGCCGTCGATCATGACTATCTCGGCCGTCCGGTCGTCACTCTGTCGCTACGCTGCGATGCCGAAACGGCCAATCTTTGCGCCAGGCTCATCGATCTCCACCCGGACGGCACAGCGACACGCGTCTCTTTCGGCGTGCTCAATCTTGCTCATCGAGAGGGCAATGCCGAACCCCAGCCCCTGAAGAAGGGCGAACGCACCACCATCAGGCTAACGCTGGATGCCTGCGGTTATCGCTTCCGCAAAGGCCACCGCATCGCTCTTTCGCTCTCCACCGCATACTGGCCAATGATCCTGCCGCCGCCGGAAAATCCGGGTCTGACGATCGACATCGCCTCCATTGGTTTCGGCCTGCCAAAGCTCGGCGAACATGAAGCCATCGACATCAAGCAGCCGGACAATCCCGATCCGCTGCCGAAATATATCGAACATGCCCCGGCCTCGACGAAGCGTCAGGTCGTGCGCGATCTCTCCGCCAACAAGACCCTCTATGAAATCCGGGAGGATACCGGCCTCTTCGAACATCCGGGCACAGGTCTTTCGACGCGCCAGCTCCGCGAAGAGGTCTGGTCTATCGCGCCGGACGATCCGCTGTCGATGAGTGGAACCTCGATCTGGACATGCGACATGCGGCGGCCGGGATGGTATGTCCGCACGGTGGCGACGGCGACGATTTCTTGCACGGCAGCCGAATGGATCATCCGTGCGTCCGTCATCGCCTTTGAAGGCAATACGCAAATTTTCGAAAAAATTTTCGAGGAAAAGCGAATTCCGCGCGATCTGATGTGATCAGTTCGATCCCGCAAAACGGCTCACTGCCTCGCATATGGCGCGAAAACCGGCGCTCGCGCCATCGCTCATATGCCGGGCACGCAGCCAGGCATGCACCATCTGCGGCTCCTCGCGAAACCAGACCTCGACACCCGCCGCGGCAAGCCTTGCCGCATAATTGCGGCCATCGTCCCGCAACGGATCGAAATACGCGACCGTTATGAAGGCTGGTGGAAGGCCGGCGAATGACGATGAGGCAAGAGGCTCGGCGACCGGATCGCCGGCGGGTGCCTGCAACACGCTGCGATAATAGCCGACATCGGCGGTCGTCAGCCCCGGCGCATTCGCCATCTCCTCATAGGAACCGGAAACAAGATCCCCGCCGAGCGCCGGATAGATCAATATCTGCCCGACAATGCCGGAGAGCCGCTCACCCTTAGCTCGAACGGCGAGCCCCGCCGCCAGATTACCGCCGGCGCTATCGCCGATCAGCAGGACGGTCTTTCCTTCGGCAAGCAACTGCTTGAGAACAAGAAAACAATCATCCGTCTGCGCCGGCCAGCGATGCTCGGGCGCAAGGCGATAATCGACCGACACCAGCTCGGCCCCGACATGGTCGGCGATCTCAGCGCAAATCGCATGGTGGCTTTGCAGGGAACCGACCACGAAGCCGCCGCCATGAAGGTAGAGCAGGCATGCCGGGGTTCGGATCGTCTGCGGCTGATAACGCCTGACCGGGATTCTCCCCATCACTGCCTCATCCTGCGTGCGCATGCCGTCAGGCAGCGGGCGATCGAAGCGGCTGCAAAGTGCGTCATACCACTGCCGCTGCTGCTCGATGGACGCCGTCACCGCATCAGGCGGATAGAAGGAATCGCAGATCTCCATGAATTGCAGAATGCCCGCCTCTGTCGGTCGGGGTTGCAGGGAAGAATCCATGGAATATCCTCAAGATAAGGCTCGTCGTGCAACGATAACATCACCGGCGGCTAAACAGTATGTCCAGGCACGGCCTGCAACGCTGCGACGGCGACACGGGCACAAAAGCTCCGGCCGTCAGAGGGCAACCTGATGGCCGGGCGAGATTTCCACATATCTTAGCGGCTGCATCTTGTGGTCCGGAGGCCGGATCGGGCTTTTCAACTCGTCGGCGGCAATGCCATGCTTCAGTCTCCGCCGAGCCGGATCGGGAACGGGCACCGCCGACATCAGCTTCTTTGTATAGGGGTGCTGCGGGTTCTCGAACACCGCCTGGCGCGGCCCGATCTCGACGATTTCGCCGAGATACATTACCGCGACGCGGTGGCTGACGCGCTCCACAACGGCCATGTCATGCGAAATAAACAGGAAGGCGAGGTTCAGGCTTTGCTGCAGGTCGAGCAGCAGGTTGATGACCTGTGCCTTGATCGAAACGTCGAGGGCGGAAACGCTCTCGTCCGCGATGATCACTTTGGGATCGAGGGTGAGCGCGCGGGCGATGCAGATGCGCTGACGCTGCCCGCCGGAAAACTCATGCGGATAGCGCGTCGCCATGTCCGGCGAGAGCCCGACCTTCACCAGAAGGTCGGCGACCTTGTCGCGTGCCTCTTTCGCCGTTCCCATCTTGTGTTCGAGATAGGGTTCGGCGACGGCGGCGCCGATCGTCATGCGCGGATTGAGGCTGGCAAAGGGGTCCTGGAAGATCATCTGCACCTTGCGGCGCATATCGCGCAGACCCTTGCGATCAAGAGCCAGCATCTCCTCGCCGTCGACAAGCACCGAGCCGCTCTGCGGCTCGATCAAGCGCATGATGGCGCGGCCCGTTGTCGACTTGCCGCAACCGGATTCACCGACCAGCGACAGCGTCTCGCCGGCTTGCAGATCGAAGGAGACGTTTTCGACGGCATGCACCCTGCCCTGTAGCCGCCCGAAAAGACCGGAATGAATGTCGAACCGTTTGCAGAGGTTTTTCACCTCCAGCACCGGCCGCTGCGCCGCCGAGACGGTATCGGCCACCTCCGTCAATGGCTCAGCCTGACCGGTCTCGCTGTTGAGTACCGGAAACCGCAGAGGTCGCTCGCGCCCCTTCATGGATCCGAGCACGGGGACAGCCGAAAGCAGCGCCCGCGTGTAGGGATGCTTGGCGTGGAAGAAGACCTCGCTGGTCGCGCCCGTCTCGACCTGCTCGCCGCGATACATGACGATAGTGCGGTCGGCGATCTCAGCGACCACGCCCATGTCGTGGGTGATGAACAGAACAGATGTTCCCTGCTCTTCCTGCAGCATCTTGATGAGATCGAGGATCTGGCCCTGAATGGTGACGTCGAGCGCCGTGGTCGGCTCGTCGGCAATCAGCAGCCTCGGGCGCGAGGCGAGCGCCATGGCGATCATCACGCGCTGGCGCATGCCGCCGGAGAAGCGGTGCGGATATTCGTCGAAGCGCGAGGCGGCCGATGGAATGCGCACGCGCTCCAGAAGGCGGATCGTCTCGGCCTTCGCTTCAGCACTGGACATCTCGCCGTGGCAGAGCAGCGCCTCGGAAATCTGGTCGCCGATGGTGAAGAGCGGATTGAGGCTAGTCATCGGCTCCTGGAAGATCATCGCGACATCCTTGCCACGGACTTTGCGCATCTCCGCTTCCGAAAGCGCCAGAATATCCCTGCCGCCGAGCGTGATGCGGCCGGTGATCCGGCTCATGTCCTGCTGCAGCAGCCGCATGATCGACAGCGACGTGACGCTTTTGCCGGAGCCGGATTCCCCGACGATCGCCACGGTTTCACCTGGCGCCACGGTGAAAGACACGTCACGCACCACCGGCTTCCAAGCCCCCTCTGCCAGGAAGGAGGTCGTCATTCCCTCCACCGAGAGCACTGGCTCGGTGAGCTGTGAAGTCTGGGCGTCGCTGCCGGCCATCATCGTCCCCTTACTCACCGTCTCAATCCGGCCAACGCAACAGGCCGTCGAAACGGCGGCGGCTGCGATCTTCGAGTGAGGTTGCGATGATCTCGTTTGAGGCTTGCGCCTTGTCGAGTTCTTCGCCGATGCGAGTGGCCACGATTGTCTCCTCGCCGGGATGCAGATTGCAGGGATCGAGGTAGAAATAATTGTGCTCGACTTCGTGGTCGCGAACGATAATCGGCGGGGTTCCCCGGGCCAAGGCGTCGGCCAGGTCCCAGGCGGTGATGTGAGCCTCGCGCGGATCGATGGTGAGACGCAGGCGGTCGAGCGGATTGTTGGTCGGGTCGGATTCGATCACGGCTTTGACACCGGGGCGGCCGTCGAAGCGGTCGTGCCAGAGATGGAGATAGCCGGTCTCGCGCTCGCGTATGCCGGCATGGTCGCGCGTCTCCCAGGCTTCGAGCGCCGCCATGGCGCCGAAGATGCTTTCCTTGCCAACCTTCATGCCACGGCCAATGCCGAGGTTCTGCAGGAAGGTGTTGCGCACCATGTCCTTGCGTCCCGCGACGATGCCCGAGGTCGGGCCGCCCAGGAATTTGTGGCCGGAATAAAGAACAAGATCCGCGCCCTGCTCCAGGAAGACGCGCAGATCATATTCGGAAGCCGCATCGACGATGACAGGCACGCCCTTGGCATGGGCGATCTCGCAGAATTCCTTGAGGCTCAACATCCCGTAGTCAACGACATGATGCGAAACGACATAAAGGGCGGCCGCCGTCTTCTCCGTGATCGCACCTTCCAGATGATGCCGGTAGGTCGAGGTCGCCTGGCCGATCAGCACGACCTTGCCACCCGAAAGCCGCACCGCCTGATCGACCGGGGCGCCATAGCTCACCACATGTCCCATCTGAACGATGACTTCGTTCTTATCGCCGCGAACGTCGGGAAGACGCTCGATCGCGGCGAGGTCGTTGCCGGTGATGGCGGCGGCGACCGCCAGGCTGATGCCTGCCGAGCAGGAGGCCGTAACGAACCCCGCTTCGCCCCCGGTCAGCCGCGCGATGACCGCACTCGCCTTGCGCTGCAGGTCGTTGATCTCCACGAACTGCGGCAGAATGGAGCCCATTGCCGCAATCGCTTGGGGAACAACGATCGATGCCCCGAGGCTCGTCATCGTGCCCGAGACATTGATGACGGGGCGAAGTCCGACGGACGGACGAATGTCTTCATTCGGCATGGGAACCTCCAGATTTTTTTGCTGGCGGGGCGGCGCTTGCAGTACCGGACCATCGACAGCTATGCCATAATTATGTAACAAACCACCGATTTGAACGGGAGTTCGGTTTTTGGACGCAAAGACATCACCCATCGGCTACTCCGAGAGCGAGACGGCCAATGAAAACGACGCTGCCGCCGTCAAGGGAGCGCGGCGCTCGCGCGTCAGCGGCATCGACCGGGCGCTGCAGGTCATCGATCACCTCTACGAAACCGGCACGTCTTGCGGTGTCTACGCGGTCGCTAAGGCGATCGGCGCACCGCTCTCGACCGTCTACGTTATCGTCGACGACCTCGTTGAGAAGAACCTGCTTAGCCGCAATGCCGATGGCACGATCTGGCTCGGCTCCCGTCTTTACCACTACGGCCTCGCCTATGCCCGATCGCTCGATTTCATGAGCGTTGCCACCCATGAAATGCACGATCTCTGCCGGCAGGCCGGCGAAACCGTTCAGGTCTGCGGCCGCGACGGCGACCATATGCTCGTTCTCGCCATGGCCGATGGTCCAAGCCACTTCCAAGTCGCCTCGCGCGTCGGCACGCGGGTACCGCTCAACTGGACGGCGTCCGGCCGCCTGCTCGTCGGTCATCTGCCGGAGGAAGAGCGCATCGCGCTTTTCCGGCACTGTGCACGCACCTCTCCGACCGGCCGCGCCGATGTCGACCCGGTGACGCTGTCGACGGCTGCGGCGAAAGCGCTGGAAGCCCGTCTGTCGATCCAGGCCGGAGAATCCGACTATGCCGTGGCCTGCATTGCTTCGCCCGTATGCGACCGCGATGGCCACTGCGTCGCCACCATCTCCATCGTTCTGCCGGAACAGAAAGCCTTTTCCGACGAAGGTCACTACGTCGCACAGGTTCGAAGCTCGGCGGAAAAGATCGAGAGATTGATGGGTTGGCGTGGCCATTGACGTCCTGTCCCTTCCTCAGCCGTGCAAAGCCACGATCGCTTCGATCTCCACGGTGATATTGCCCGGCAATGAGCCGAAGCCGACAGCGGAGCGGGCATGTTGGCCGGCCGCTCCGAAAACCTCGATGAACAGGTCGGAGCAGCCGTTGATGACGCTCGGATGATCGGCGAAATCGGGCGTGGCGTTGACCATGCCCAAAAGCTTCACCACACGCTTGACGCGCTTGAGATCGCCGAGCGCATCCTGCATGACGGCCAGAAGATTGATGCCGGTCAGCCGCGCATCGGCGTAGGCCTGCTCGATGCCGACCTCGGCGCCGACCTTGCCGAAATGCAGGGTGCCGTCGGCCTCGCGCGGACCCTGGCCGGATAGATAGAGCATGTTGCCTTCGCAAACATGCGTCACGAAGTTGGCTATCGGCGGCGGCGGTGGCGGCAGCACGATGCCGAGGGTGGAGAGGCGTTCATAGGGCGAACCCTGTGCGCTCTCGGCGGTGGCGGAAGACTGGTTCACGCAAACTCCTGTCGTACAATCATTAAATTCGGAACTCAGCTATCAATGGCTGTGGCCATGGGGCGTCATTTTTCGCGCCCGCGGGATGTAACGGCTCGCGGCAAAGGCGTCAGCGCCGATGACTGCGTATCGCGGTTCGAAAAGCTGTTTCAGCACGGCGGCATCCCCCATCGAATCCACCGCCTCGATATCGGACTCCACAAGGTCGAAGATCGTGAATTCGGCCCGCTCCCCGACCGCGAGCCGATCGATAAGCGGCAGCTTGATGGCCGAGGCCGGTGCATGCGTGACCGCTTCGATCACCTTCTCAAAGGGCATGCCGACCGACAGCAGCTTCGACATCGTCGTCGCGAGATCCCAGACCGGGGAATTCAACGACCGGTTATGCAGATCGGTGGAGATCGAGAACGGCAGAAGCCCGCGCTGGATGGCGGCCTCGGCGACGCGGAAGGAGAAAGACGCGCCGCCATGGCCGATATCGAGGCGGATGCCCTCACCAGCGCAACGCTCGGCGAGATTGAAGAGATCCTCGTCCTCTATGAGGCTGCTGCCGGCCTTGCCGTTGAAGCAATGCGTAATGATATCGCCGGGTCCGAGGATCTCCAGCACCTCGTCATAGAGCGCCGGCGGCTCGCCGACATGCACCATCATCGGGATCTTCAGTATCTTGGCGATCTTCTTACCGAGCTTGACGGGCGTGATGCCCCAGGAGCCAGTAATCACATGGCTCGCGCGCACCTTGATGCCGACAATATGCTCGCTGTTGTCGGCATAGACCTGCAGCATGCGGTCGAAATCGATCGAGCGGATGTCTATCAATTCGCTGACGCGATTGCAGGCGACGAGACCGATCGAACCGAGATTGAGAAACGCCTTGATGCGTTCGCGCGCCGGCTCGATGATATATTCACGGAAGCCATGGAAATTCGCTTCACCCGCCGAGCCGGCGTCAACCAAGGTCGTCACGCCGCGTTCGACGCCGCATTCCGATGGGCGGAGGGAAATGTCGGTCCCGCCATGCCATATATGGACGTGCAGGTCGATCCAGCCCGGCGACATCCAGGCACCCTTGCCATCGATCCTTTCGACATCGGCCGAGACGGCAAGCGATGGTCCAACCTCGGCGATACGCCCATCCGCGCCGACCAGCACGTCAGTGACGCCGCCTGACGTCGCCTGCCCGAAAGCCATCGGCTTGACGTTGGCGATCAGCAATGGCCGCTTCGGTTCATATCCGGAAGACATGGGCTACAAGTCCTTTCGAAGTCTGGGATCGAGAATGTCGCGCAATCCGTCGCCGACCATCTGCAACGACAGAACGGAGAGAATGATGGCAAAACCCGGGAAGAGCGTCATCCAATCGGCCTGATCGAGATATTGCCGGCCGGCGGCGATCATCGTTCCCCAGGTCGGAATATCCGGGCTCACGCCAAGGCCGAGGAAGGAAAGGCCGGCTTCGGCGAGCATGGCGTTGGCAAACAGGAAGGTGCCCTGCACCAGGATCGGCGACAGCAGGTTTCTGAGCACATGTCGCGTCATGATATGCAGGGTCGAGACGCCGAGCGCGCGCGCCGCCTCCACATAGGGCAGTTCGCGGATGACCAGCGTCGAGGCGCGGACGATACGCGCCAGCCGCGGCGCATAGACGATGCTGAGCGCGATGATGACCGTCGTCAGCGACGGCCCCAGGGCAGCGACCAGCGCGATCGCCAGCAGGATATCGGGAAATGCCATCATCGCATCGACCAGCCGGGCGATCGGCGTATCCAATTGCTTGAAAAAGCCGGCGAGGAGGCCGAGCGTAACGCCGATGACAGCTGCCAGCGCGACGACCGCGCCACCGACCAGCAATGACAGACGGCCGGCATAGATGGTGCGGGTGAAGACATCGCGGCCGAACTCATCGGTTCCGAAGAGGTGGATGAAGCTTGGCGGCTTCAGCCGGTTTACGATAGACAGCTTGCCTGGCGCATAGGGCGCAATCAACGGCGCGAAGACGGCGAGCAGCACGAATATCGTCAGCACGGCGACACCGAAGACGACGGTTTTGCGCTTGAAGAGACGTCTGGCGAATTTGCGGCGCTCGGCGCCGGCGCTTGTGTCTGAAATCGCGGCCATCAATAGCGCACCCTCGGATCAACCAGCAGATAGAGCATGTCGATCGCAAAATTGATCAGGACGTAAAGCCCGGCAATGACGAGCAGTGCGCCCTGGATCACCGGGTAGTCGCGTCGGAGCACGGCCGACACCACGAGATTACCAATGCCCGGCAGGCTGAAGATGGTCTCGGTCACCACCGCGCCGGAAATGAGCACCGCCGCGGTCAACCCGATGACGGTGAGGATCGGGATCAGCGCGTTTTTCAGCGCATGCTTCAGGATGACCTTGCGCTCGATAAGCCCCTTGGCGCGGGCGGTGCGGATATAGTCGTCACCGAGCACATCCAGCATCGAGGCGCGGGTGAAGCGCAGGATCAGCGCCGAGGAGACGACGCCGAGCACGATCGAGGGCAGTGCCAGGTGATACATCCGGTCCACGAATGACGAACCCGGTCCGCCATATCCGGAGACGGGAAAGATACCGTGGCGAACGGCGAAGGACTGAATGAGGATCAGGCCGAGCCAGAAACTCGGAATACTGGCCGCCAGCATGGCAAGCGCCGTCGCAGCCTGATCAAACAGCGAGCCGCGGCGATAGGCGGAATAGATGCCAATCGGCAGGGCGATGATGCTGGCGATGACCAGCGAGAACACCGTCAGAAAGAAGGTGGGCTCGGCGCGCTCGACCAGCGCCGAGGTCACCGGCTCGTTCAGAAAGATCGACTGACCGAGATCGCCCCGCAGAAGCTGACCGAAGTAATAGAGGTATTGCAGGGCTAGCGGCTGATCGAGGCCGAGCCTCGTTCTGAGGCTCGCAATGTCCTGCGCCGTCGCATCCGGACCGAGCATGACGGCAGCCGGATCGCCAGGAGTGACGCGCACGATCACGAAGACGATCGTGACCACGAGGAACATCACGACGATCATGCCGAAAAGGCGCTGGAGGATATAGCGTATCATGTCTTGTCCGATCCTCCGGCCGCTTCCATCGCGGCCGGAATGACGAGCCTATGGGCTGCTACTTCTTGACCGACGCGTTCCAGAAATACGGCCAGGGCGCCGCCTCGACCCCTTCGAGCTTCTGCGATTTGGCGGCCAGGGCATTGAAGTCGCCGATCTTGATCAGCGGTACTTCGTCGTACATCACCTTTTGGACATCAGCCCACAGCGCTACGCGCTTGTCGGGATCAACGGCGGAATTGAAAGCATCGACCGCGACCTTTCGGGCCGGGGTGTCCCACCAGCCGGGCGCGCTCGTCGACATCTGCCCCATCAAAGCCGGCTCGGGCAGGAAGGGGCTGTGGGAGATATAGATGTCCCACAGTTTTGGATCGGCACGGCGCTGCGTTAGCGTCGCCCAATCGACAACCTGCAAATCGACCTTGAAGCCGGCCTGCTTCAGATATTCGGCGGCAACCTGCGCCATCTTGTAATGGAATTCGTATTGACGGCTGGTGAGGATACGCAGCGGCTCGCCATTATAGCCCGCCTTCTTCAGCAGAGCGCCGGCGGCCTCGGGATCGGCGACGTTATAGGCGCCGCTTGTGCCGGCATCCGTGTTCCAGGCGTAGGACTTTGGATAAAATGCGGCATCGAGCGCATAGAAATCAGTGCTGCCGAAGGCAGCGGCCAGCATGTCCTCCATGCTGAGCGCTGTGCGTACCGCTTTACGGATCTCTATATTCTTGGTGATGCCGTTCGCTGTGTTGAAGACGAAGACCGGATAGCCGAAGGGTTTCAGCATGACCGGCTGGGACGCCGCCGAGCCCTTCACGCGGTCGAAAGATTCGACCGGCAGTGAATCGACATAATCATATTGGCCGGCAACTGCCGCCTCGACGCGGGTATTGGCGTCGGGAACGGGGACGAAACGGATTTCATCAAGATATTGATGCCGGGCGCCGCCATAACCATCGGCCTCGCCGCTGCGGGACTTATAACCATCGAAGCGCACCAACTGAATATATTGGTCAGCCTTGCGCTCTTTCAGCATATAGGGACCGGTGCCGATGAAGGTGGTCATCGGGTCTTCTTGATGCTTGGCCGGAATGATGATCGCGGCCGAATTGTTGAAGGCGAGCAGGGAGAGAAGCGGCGCATAGGGTTGCTTCAACACGATCTTGACCGTCGAGGGATCGACCGCCGAGATGCTGTCGATCATAGCCGCAGTCTGCTTGCCGCGTGAGGCGATCTTGGTCCAGCGATTGAGCGAGGCAACGACATCTTCCGATGTCATCTCGCTATTGTCGTGGAACTTGATGCCGGTGCGAAGCTTGATCGTATAGGTTTTGCCGTCAGCGCTGATGTCGGGCATGCTCTCGGCCAGAAGCGGCGTTACCTTCCAATTCTTGTCGAAGGTAAAAAGCGTTTCGAAAATATGCTGCGAAACGATGCCGACCAGATCGGCCGTCGAAACCATCGGATCCAATGTCGGCGGCTCACCAATTGTCGCGACATTGATCACGCCGCCCTTTTCTTGCGCCAGAAGCGCCGATGGCATGATGAGAAGAGCTGCTCCCAGCAGAAAGGCAAATTTGCTTCGCACGATATCATCCCCTTGTTTATTCCGTTATTACGGAACATTAAATTTTATAATGGAATGATAGCGGTGAGACAGGTGATGTCAATATAGCCCGGAACATTGGAATGCGTGATTGGAGCCGTGGCCGGGAGCGAGTGACGCCGACATCGATCGGTGCTCGTCATCACCGCGATCTCGACAGCATCATCTATGTTGGAAAACCCAAGGCGCGGAGACGCTACGAACCTCGGCCATGCGGCGGAGGCGAAAGCCATCAAACGTAAGAGATAAAGAAGAGCAATATGCTATGGGGGAACACGTCACCACCGGAGTGCTCGCCAATGGGAATATTAGTGCCCCCGCTGGTCGGCTCTTGCTGGGGGGCAAGGCCGACCAGATTCTTTCAAAATTAAACCGCCAGGAACGCTGACGGCGGAAGCTGAAGTGCATTGGCGATCCGCTTCAGTTTAGCCGGATCAATATCTGCGCCATCTTCGATGCCTATGATTTCCTCATTGGCGAGACCACAGGTCACCGCCAGATCTTCAATGCTGTAGCCCACGGTTTCACGGGCTGCCTTCACACGCGCCGCGACATCGTCCGCATGCACGGCTTGCGGTGGAACCTCATTGAAATTATTGAGTGAAATGGACATTATCGTCTCCTTCTCTACATAGATTCTTGCGAAGTCTTTTTTGAGTCTTGGGACAGGCGCCTGTTAACGCGCCGATAACCTTTTATTTCAGCAATGTAATATGAACAAGCAAAAATCGTCGCGCAGCGCCGGTCGAGCCTATGGCCACGCGCAGACGCTGGTCATGCGTCCATGGACGACATCTGACGAACGATGACCAAGCAACGGATAGTTAACGGATTTTTCACCGCTCATAGAGCGCGCAGTAACGGCAATGGAGAAGTCGGCGCCGGCTTCTCGTTCCCGGAAAATCTGTGAATATGGAGGGACGGGAAAACCAATTGATGCGCAAAGCCGCCCGGATGGCTTGCCTTTTCGAACGACATCCACCTTCGATTCGCCTGACGCGAAACATCCGCTCGGCATTCGCTAAACAGTTTTGAGGGCCGCTAGCCTTTGGCCTTGGGCGCGCGGCTTGGCCGGCGGACAGCTCTCACCTTACCGCTGCCGCCTCCGCCGCAGAAGAACTGATCTCCGCCATCGGACTCCAGTCCCGACACACCCACTCCAGCCGGCATGTCGAGCCTTTCCAGGACCTTTCCCGTTTCGGGATCGATCCGCCTCACATCACTCTCGTCACCTTCCCAGGTGCCGTGCCAGAGTTCGCCGTCGACCCAGGTGACCCCGGTTACGACGCGGTTGGACTCGATGGTGCGGAGGATCGCCCCCGTTTGCGGATCGATTTGATGGATCTTCCGGCCGCGATGCTGCCCAACCCAGAGCGTCCCCTCGGCCCATGCGAGCCCGGAGTCGCCGCCATGGCCAGGCGCCGGGATCGTGGCGAGCACGCGACCGGTCTTCGGATCGATTTTCTGGATGATATTCTCGGCGATCTGAAACAGATGCTGACCGTCGAAGGCCGTTCCCGCATGAGAGGCGACTTCGATCGAATGCAGCACCTCCTCCCCCTTTGCCGGATCGAAGGCGTTCAACCGGTCTCCGGAGGCAAACCAGACGTGCTGGCCGTCGAAGGTAACGCCGTTCACGCGGTCGGCACCGGGAAAAGGTCCATATTCACGAAGAATTTCGGCTTGAGATCGTTTCATGCTGTCATCCTATTCGTTCGGCAGAGGACCGGGGAATAACAAGATTGTCGGGAATCCGAGCACGGGCGGGGTCATCCAGCGGCGTGCCCTCCCAAGACCTAGCGACTGTACCTTACCTGCTTCCGCAAGCTGTTCGAGCGCCCGCTGCACCGTGCGCGGGCTCGCTCCAAGCGCAATCGCCAGCGCGGAGCTCGACCAGGACTCGCCGTCGGCAAGAAAGGCGAGCAGCGCCGCATGCTGCTCTTCGACGGGCGGCGCCAGCACGGCGACTTCGCTGGCGCGGCGCGGCGCCAATGTAAAGCCACGTTTCGTAGCCCGAACATCCGCCAGCGTCCGAAGCTCGGCGCGAAGCCGCCCTATTTCGACACGCAGCCGAGCGCGATGCGATTCATCGGCATGTTTGGCCCGAAAGGCGCGGGTGAGAAGTGTGCTCCTCGGCACATCTGCGGGCCAGGCTTCGCCCAACGCGCGTGCAAGCGCGAACAAGACCGGGCGCGTCGCAAGCGAAACCACCGCCCCTGCATTCCGGACGACGTTACGACATGCGTCCACCACCAGCGTCCCCGACTCCAGAAGCGTTTCCACCTCTTCAAGCAGGAGCGGGCGCTCCTCGCCACGCAGCATCAGGCGCGCCGCGGCAGTGTGCAGGACGAGGGAGGCGCTTTCGACCTCCGCCGTCAGCGCAGGAATATCCGCTGCACTTGCGGCCTGCCCTGCCCGCGTAAGTGCTGCACGCGCTGCCTTCGTCTGCAGGCGGCGAATGGCGATGCCGGCAACGACCAGCTCGTAAGCCGCCCTCGAGGCGGGAGGAAGCGGTGTCGGGTCAAGTTCGGCGAGCACGCGCTCGGCCTCATCGAGATGGCCGATCAACAGCAGGCGCCGGACTTCGAGATTGCGGGCATGGGCGGCATTCACGCGGTCGCCATGTGCCTCGAGGGTCGCCCGCGCCGCGGCAAGCGCCCTGGCGGGCCAAGTAAGGTCGCGCGAGACGAGCGCGATCTCCGCTTCGGCGACGACACACCGGGCGCGGGCCATCCCCTCCTTTGGCCCGAAGGCGCGCGTAGCACTCTTGAGGAGCACCTTTGCACGGCCGAGATCACCGAGTTGCGCCATCGCGATGCCCCTCAGCGCTAGCGCCGGCGCATCATCGCGCAGGGCAACCCGCTTCAACGCGCCGAGAGGATCGCCCGCCGCAAGCGCATAGGCCGCAGCGGTGATCATCGAGTCCATCGAAATCCCGTCAAACTTGTAACTCCCATCCTCTCGATAGCCGGGCGTAGTTTACGGACGACCACCAAACAGCACGTCGCATCTTGAATGATACGGCGGCAGATAGCCAAGGGAGAAAAATGATGACCGCACATATGACAGCGACACGCAAAGAATGGCTGGCTGCACGGTTGGACCTGCTCGCGGAGGAGAAGGAGCTGACGCGGCGAAGCGACGAATTGGCGCTGCGTCGGCAAGCCCTCCCCTGGGTACGGATCGAAAAGGACTATCGTTTCGAGACGGAGAATGGCAGAGCCTCGCTCGCCGATCTCTTTAAGGGACGCTCGCAGCTCCTCGTCTACCACTTCATGTTCGGTCCCGACTATACGGCCGGCTGCCCATCCTGCTCTTCGATCGCGGATGGATTCAACGGCTTCGTCGTCCATCTCGAAAACCACGATGTCGCCTTCTCGGCGATATCGCGCGCACCACTTGCAAAGCTGCAGGCATTCAAGCAGCGAATGGGGTGGACCTTCCCCTGGGCGTCCTCGTTCGGCAGCGATTTCAATGGCGATTTCAGCGTCTGCTTCACCGAGGACCAGCAGCGCGAGGGCGGCATTGAATATAATTTCAGACGCGAGGCGCCTTCACCTCAACCTCGGCAGGAGCGCGGCAGCGAGAAACCGGTCTCGCAAATGGCGGCCATGACCGGAACCGACGCTGCCACATTTACGCGCGAAAGGCCGGGCCTCAGCGCCTTCGCGCTCGATGACGGCGTCGTCTACCACACCTATTCCAGCTATGCGCGCGGGCTGGATGGCCTCTGGGGCATGTACCAGTGGCTCGATCGTGCCCCCAAGGGACGCAACGAGAATGGGATCTGGTGGCGCCATCATGACCAGTACGGCCGGAGCTGACGTGTCGATGTTTAGTGAACCCACCCCTTCGAAAGACGGCTTTCTCGCCGCCGGCGGGTCTGCCGGTGAGGCTGTCGCCGTTGGCATCTCTCACTGGCTGTCCCTCGCCGCGGCGCCGACATTCGCGATCATGGCGCTGCTGACCGCCGCTGTCGGCGATCAGGATATGATCTGCTCGGCCATGTCGGGGGCTTTACCACTTGGCGGAATGGTCTCGATGTATTTGCTCATGAGCGTCTTCCATTTGACGCCTTGGCTGAGGCTTCTGTCCCGCCAACAAAACGGTGCACGCCGGCCCTGATCCGGCGTGCACCAGACCAAACACCACGAAACCCGATTATTGACCCGTAAAGATTGGATTCAATCTTTTTTGGTAATTCTCCATTAGCAATTCATGTCGGCGGGTGTCCGACTACATGGATTCTGCCGTCGACTGTTGTTTTGCGTGCGGGTTCATATGCGTCTAGCGGCTGTGTCAGCAATCTTTCTCACCTCCTTGATCTTGTCGGCATGCGCCGCCAGCTCCGGTCCGGAAGACATCCCGGTCGCGCCACCGTCGCAGGAGACGACCAATTCCATCACCCGCTCGAGCGGACCTGTGCCGACCGCTGAGGTCGGCAGCACCGCTCCGCAAGTGGTCAAACAGCAGCAGCAACGGCAAGCGCTGACATGGACGGAAACACCTCCGGAGCCGCAGGCGTTCGTGCCAACAGCCAAGACCGACGGCGTGCCCGTTCCCGCGGAAAAACCGGTCGCTCTGCTCATGCCGGTGAACCCAGCGATCAGCGCCGCGCCGCAAACGCGAATGCAAATCTACAGCCGTCGCTTCCGGGACGCCAAGCCCATCAACTTCGGCAGTTCCTCACCCAGAAAACTCGCCGTGCACGGCGTCGACGTTTCACGCTGGCAGGGTGATATCGATTGGGAGAAGTTGCAGGCGCAGGGTGCGAACTTCGTCTATTTGAAGGCGACCGACGGCGGCGATCATCTCGATCCCATGTTCAAGAAGAACTGGCGCAGAGCCAAGGAAGCAGGGCTGAAACGGGGTGCCTATCACTTCTTCTACTGGTGCCGGACTGCCGGCGAGCAAGCCGATTGGTTCATCCGCAACGTACCGAGGGAGGCCGGCGCTCTGCCGCCGGTCATAGACGTCGAGTGGAATGGCGAGTCGAGCTGCAGGAGAAAACCCTCACGCGAGCACGTTCTGGAAAAAATGCAGGTTTTTATGGATAAGCTGGAGCGGTATTACGGCCAACGCCCGATCATCTATACCGCGCCGGATTTCTACCGCGACAACTTGAGGGGCGAATTCACCGACTATCCCTTCTGGCTGCGCTCGGTGGCCGCACATCCCTCCCAGGTCTATCCGGGACGCAAATGGCTCTTCTGGCAATATTCCGGTTCCGGCCTGACGCATGGGGTCGAAGGGCGGATTGACCTCAATGCTTTCCACGGCAGCGAGGAAGAATGGCATAGCTGGTTGGCATCGCGGTCGAATTGAGCCGAGGGCGGATCAGGACTCGACCATAAGCTTTCAGCCTAGTCGCACCCAATCTACGGCCTCGAGCACATAGGGCGCGAACAAGAAATCGCGGATCTCGATGATCCGGTTTTCCGACCAGCCGACCAGGACAAAATGCGCGGGTCTGTCCATCGGGCCAGTGCTGTCAAAGACCAGCATGGCCGGCTGTCCTTCAATGGCGCCGAGGGCGAAGCGCCATCTCGTCTCTTCCGCATAGCGCGTGAAATAGATGCCAATCTTGTCGCGGCCTTCCAGCCGGAGCCGGTTCACCAGATCCAGCTTCACGTCGTCGGCGAGCATGGCGCGGATCGCGTCGAAATCGCCACTGCGAAACAGATCGACGTAAGCGGTGATCTTCCGCCGATCCGGGTCGGATATCAGCGGCAATCGGAGGTCTTCGGGCTCTTGTGCGAGTTGCCGTAACGCCGCTCGCCCGCGTTGGAGCGCCGATTTGGCGGCGGCCGGAGAACACTCGGCAATGCCAGCTATCTCCTCGACCGAATGACCGAGGACATCCTTGAGGATCACCGCGCAGCGCTGAAGCTCAGGCAGCCGTAGAAACGTCTGGAAGCTGATCGCTACGATGTCGGCCTCAGGTATGGGCGCCGCTTCCATGTCTTCGGTGAGCGCAACGACCGTCTTGCGGGACCTGTCGCGCAGGAAATCGAGGCTCGCATTGTGGGCGATGCGAAACAGCCAGCCCTCGAGATTATCCACCTCGGCGCCCTGGGCCCGCGCGTGAAGAGCCTTGACGAGGGCATCCTGCAATACATCCTCGCCGTTGACCGCCGACCCTGTCATGCGCGCGCAGTAGCGATGAAGGCGTGGCCGCAGCGCTCTCAAACGATCTTCGAATTCGTCGGTGCTCATGTGTCGAAACCTACGGCGCTTCCGCGCGCAACTCTATCCCACGCCGAACGGTTGTGCCAACCATTGCGGATGAGGACCAAAATTACTTTGGTTGCTGGCATCGCTCAGTCCTTTTTGCCTGATTTGCGATCTTCACGACCTGTATAAGCGGCCACCATCGTTTCCCCTCGCCCGCGGGACGAGGGGGATGGGCTCAAACTTCCCGGTTGTCGAAAAGGAACATTTGAACGCCCGAGTCATCAGGCGCAAAAAGCTGGCGGTCCGCCCTGGTCGCCTGTCCCTCCGGGCTGGCAAATGCCCTTTCGATCGCCGCGAGGTCGTCGAAATACAGCGTTCCGATCCGATGAATCGTGGAGCCTCCAACCACCGTTGCGATGGGTCCGTCGCTGACCTCGTATTTCCTGAGACCCGGAATTTTCTTGGCGAGGGGCACGTGGACTTCAAAGTAATGCCGGTCAAATTCCTCGATGTTCTTCGGTGTCGGGTAAATAACGACCATCCGAGCCATTGCAGTTCTCCTTAGTTATTTGTTTAACGCAAATTTACTTGTGCACTCATCCTTATCGGCTTTCGCTCAAAACCACCGAGCCTACCGTGGAGTCCAAGCTCGCCAACTCAGCAATCTTTGGAAAATAGGCTTGCATGCGCGGATCGCTGCGCATCGCCTCGACGGCGGCGGAGGTCTCCCACTCGGAATAGATGACGACACTGGCGCCGTCCTTTGCCGCGATCAGCCGGGTCGTCTTCCAGCCATGGAGCGTGCGGATCACTGTGTCGATGTTCTGCTTCAAGAGCGCGATCAGCGCCTCCTGCTGCCCAGGTTTGACCTTCAGCAGATTGATCAAAGTAACGGACTCGTTGGACATGCCCTGTCTCCTTCTGTTTCGGACACAGCAAAGACGACTCCGAGGATGGAAACGGATCGCAGCGAAAAAGATTTTTAAGAAAATCAGCACCGCAGACGTGGTTCGACCGACAATCGGATGCTGCCATCCGCAACGAACTTGTCGACCGCGTATTGCCACACCCTCCTGCCGCTACATCTAAAAGGCGAAATAATCAGTCCGCTCATCCTCGAGCGCTCAAGAAATCCCATGAAATTTTAGGAGAAACAGCCATGGTCGACGAAAAACAGCTCGTCTCTAAAATCACTTGGCGTCTGATGCCCTTTTTGGGGCTCCTGTATCTGGTCGCCTATATCGACCGGCAGAATGTCAGTTTCGCCAAGCTGCAGATGGTCGATGCGCTTGGGATGAGCGAGTATGCCTATGGCCTTGGCGCATCTCTGTTTTTCATCGGTTACTTCATCTTCGAAGTGCCGAGCAATCTGATGCTGGAACGATTTGGCGCCAGCAGATGGTTCGCCAGAATTCTGATCTCCTGGGGCATCGTGACGACGCTGCTCGCCTATACGCAGAATGCGACGATGTTCTACATCCTGCGCTTCCTTCTCGGCGCTTGCGAGGCAGGCTTCTTCCCCGGCGTTCTCTATCTTCTCACGCTCTGGTTTCCGTCCGCCTATCGCGGCACGATGGTCGGGCTGTTCATGATCTTCAGCGCATTCGCCAACGCCGTCGGCGCGCCGCTCGGCGGTATGCTGCTCGATCTCGACGGGCTCTACGATATCGCTGGCTGGCAGTGGGTGTTCATCGCGACTGGTATTCCGGCCATCATCTTGGGCGTGGTGACGATATTCTATCTGGCGGACCGGCCGGAGCAGGCGCACTTTCTCACCGACCAGGAGAAGCGCTGGCTGCAGGATAAGCTTACCTCGGAAAATGCCGGCATGGACAAGAACGCTGATAACGGCTTCAAAGCCCTCGTCGATCCGCGCGTGCTGCTGATGGCGCTCTGCTATATCGCCTTTCCGCTTGCAGCCTATGGCCTCAGCTACTGGCTGCCGACGATCGTGAAAAGCTTCGGCGTCGGCAACACCGAGAACGGTTTCCTGAACATCATTCCATGGATCCTAGTCGCAATCAGCCTCTATGTCGTTCCCGCCATGGCGGCAAAGGCGAAATCGAAGACGCCCTATATCGTCATCCCGGCCTTCGTCGGAGCGCTGTCGCTCCTGCTTTCCGCACTAATCCCGGACCATACGCTGCAGCTCGCGTTTCTGTGCATCGCTGCCGCCGGTATCTTTTCCGGTCAGCCGGTCTTCTGGAGCCTGCCGTCACGGTTCCTGAGGGGCGCCGGCGCCGCGGCGGGCCTTGCGGCCATCAACTCCGTTGGCAATCTCGGCGGCTTCATTGCCCAGAACGTCGTGCCATGGATCAAAGACGCAACGGGAAGCACGATTGCCCCGATGTTCTTCCTGGCCGGATGCCTGGCCATCGGTGGCCTGCTCGTCTTCGTCGTGGAACAGCAGATATCGCGAAAAGAGCGGGTCGCCAGAGAAAGAGAGATCGGGGCCGCAACATCCCCGAAGATCTGATCAACCCATCATCTGTGATTTGGCCGCAAGCACGAAATCGTGCTCGACATCCCAGAAAGCTCCTTGGAAGCCGTATTCTTTTGCGCGTGAAGGATCATTTGTCCGCTTGAACCGGGCAAGCAGGCTCTCCTTCACGCCGAAGACCGCATCGGAATTGATGTAAGGATCATCCGGATCGAAGATGTGTGTCACCAGGGGCTCGAAACCCCTGGCCTTGATGATGTAGTGCAGATGCGCCGGACGGTAGGGATGGCGGCCGAGCTGGCCGAGAAGCTGGCCGACCGGACCGTCGTCGGGGATCGGATAATATTTCGGCTTCACCGCCCGGAACCAGTAACGGCCGTCGGCACCAGTGCGAAAAACGCCGCGCAGATTGAAATCCGGTTGTACGCCCTGCTGCTGGACATCGTAGAAACCTTCATCATTGGCCTGCCAGACATCGATAACAGCGCTTTCGATCGGCCGGCCGTCCGTGTCGAGGATACGGCCGGAAATGAACATGTCCTCGCCCTTCTGATCGAGGCAGATGTTGGCGCCCATCTCCAGCTCTGGCGCGCCATCGATATGGAATGGCCCCAGCACAGTGCTTTCCGAAGCGCCCGATGGCTTGCGGTTGTTGATCGCGTCGACCAGCATCGAGACGCCAAGCACATCGGAGAGCAGGATGAATTCCTGCCGCCACTCATTGCAGATCTGACCGGTGCGGGTGAGGAACAGAATGGCCTGCAGCCATTCTTCCTGTGTCGGCTCGATCTCCTTCACCGCCTCGTGCACTTTGCGGGTGATGACTTCCATCACCTGTTTCAGCCGTTCGTCCTTGGCATTGCGGTTGCGGCCGGTGACGACCTCGACCGAACTCTCTTCGGTGAAGAATCCCTTTTCATGCGCATCCATGTCCATCATCCTCATTGGTCCAAAATCGATGCGAAGACGCGGCGCAGCTCGGCGACCGGATCGTCAGCATGATGTTACTGCGGTCGCCTGCCCTCCCAGGCATCCTGCAACAGGCAGCGAATGGATTGCCGGTCGATCGGCCGCGGGTTCCAATAGGGGTTCTCGGTCGCGATCTGAGCGGCGCGATCGAGATCCGCTTCGCTGAGCCCCAGATCCCTCAGCGCCATCGGGGCGCCCACAGCCCTAGCGAAATCCCAAAGCCCGCCGCCGACCGAGTCGCCGAAAATCGTCGCGGCCGATGCCAGCAGCTCCGGCACCGCGGCCGCGTTGTACGCCGCCGTATGCGGCAGCATGATCGCATGCGTTTCGGCATGCGGCGTGTCGAACGTACCGCCGAGCGTGTGGCAGATCTTGTGATGCAGCGCCATTCCGACCGTGCCGAGCACGGTGCCGCAGAGCCAGGCGCCGTAGAGCGCATCCGCCCGTCTATCGACATCCCCGGGCGATGCGATGATCGCCGGCAGGCCGGTCTTGAAGGCCCGGAGGCCCTCGACGGCCATCAGCGTCGAAATCGGGTTTCGGTCCTGCGCATACAGGGCCTCGATGGCATGCGCCATGGCATTCAGCCCGCTGGTGACGCTCATGCCGACGGGCAGACCGGTGGTGAGCACCGGATCGTAGATCACGACTTCCGGTAGGATGCTTGCATGGCGCACAGTCGTCTTCCGTCCATCCTCGGTCTGGCCGAGGATCGGGGTCACTTCGGAGCCGGCATAGGTGGTCGGGATGACGATCTGCGGCTGGTCGGTGCGAAAAGCGATCGCCTTGCCGAGGCCGGTCGTGGAGCCGCCGCCAAGTGAAACGACGCAATCGCAACCGGTCTGCCGCACGACCTCCATCGCCTTTTCGGTGACATCGACAGGCGTATGCATGACAGCGCCGGCAAAAACGCCCGCCGCAAGTGGCCCGAGACGCGCCGCCAAAGCCTCGGCATCCGCCTTCCGCTGGGGCGTGGAGAGGACGAGCGCGAGCCTGCATCCGAGCTTCTCCACCCACTCTCCGGCAAGCGCGCTTTTGCCTTCGCCGAAGACGATATGGGCGGGACTGCCGCTATAGACGAAATTGCGACTCATGCTTCGGCTCCCTGTTTTGCGCACGCCATGACAAATGTGAATTCGAGCCGCCAGGATGGTGCGCCACCGATGCTCACGCGCTCGAATTCACGGATCAACTCCGGCTTCACGCCGAAAATGGCATCCTCGCCGAGAGGTTGGTCGCTGCCGTCAACGTTCGCAATAGCTATCTAGGTATTAGGCGCATGACTCGGACATGGAGTGTCTAAACGTTCTGGAGCTCCGATCGTCAATTGGCCAATAGGCCTTACCGCCTCCAGCCCGCCCGAAACGGGTTTCATAAGATACATGTGCTGCAACTGGGCGAGGAAAGTGAAATGCTCGAGGGCCTTCACTCTCTTAATGTGCTCCACGCACTGCGCCGGGCCGAAGCTCCAGCAATCCCAAAGCTGGGAAGAAACCACAGCATTCGCTTGCCTCATTTGCACCGTAGGGACGTTGGCATGCGGCAAACATCGGAGCGCCGCCTATGGAAGTCGCTGGTTCCGCCCCAGGATTCGGGCTTCGTGGCCTGAGACATCTGGATCCGTTGAGCTCCTTAGCTCCTTTAAAAATAATGGAAATCGACAGGGACGGTTTCCACTTACCGTTTGACGACGCTGCCATATATTTATGAAAATGAATGCTCGGCGAACGATAGCGCAGTGTTTGAAGCTTTGGCGACGAATGCCGCCAATCCTCGCCTTGATGCTGGCTCTGGCATCAGCGTTCGGCCTAACCGCCTCACCGACATTCGGAGCAGAGCGCATTGCTATTGTCCTCAAGGTGAACGGCGCCATCGGCCCGGCGACATCGGACTATATACGGCGCGGCCTTCAACGTGCAAGCGCCGATGGCGCGAACCTGGTCGTCCTGCAGATCGATACGCCCGGCGGTCTCGACACATCGATGCGAGACATTATCAGGGCGATCCTTGCCTCGCCTGTGCCTGTGGCGGGATTCGTGGCGCCAAGTGGCGCCCGGGCCGCCAGCGCCGGTACCTATATTCTCTATGCAAGCCATATCGCGGCGATGGCGCCGGGCACCAATATCGGCGCGGCCACTCCGATCGCCATCGGCGGCAGCCCTTTTGGCGGTACGGAGCCCGATAAGGACACTCCGAAAAAGCCGGATAGCACACAGGGACAAGTCCCCCGCAGCGCCAGCGAAGCGAAAGCGATCAACGATGCCGTCGCCTATATTCGCGGGCTGGCTGAACTGCGCAATCGCAACGTCGATTGGGCGGAACGGGCCGTGCGAGAGGCCGCGAGCCTTTCTTCAACCGCCGCCGTTCACGAGCATGTCGTCGATTTCACGGCGAACACCATCGAAGACCTTTTAACTCAGTCGCAGGGACGCACGGTTCGTGTTGGCCAGACGGATATCCGTCTCGATACCGCCGGCCTTACCCTTCGCGAATTCGAACCGGACTGGCGCACACGCCTTCTTTCCGTGATTACCGATCCTAACATCGCGCTCATCCTGATGATGGTCGGCATCTACGGCATCATCTTCGAATTTCTCACCCCTGGAACATTTGTCCCCGGCACGATCGGCGGCATATGCCTGCTGCTCGGTCTCTACGCCCTGGCATTGTTGCCGGTGAGCTATGCCGGCGTCGGATTGATCATCATGGGCGTGGGCCTCACCGTTGCCGAAGCGCATTCGCCCTCCTTTGGCGCCCTTGGCATGGGCGGTGGAATTGCACTCGTGCTCGGGGCGGCCATTCTGTTCGATACGGATATTCCAGGCTTTGAAGTGTCCTGGGGCGTACTAGGCGGTATCGCCGTCGCAGCCTTTGCATTCAGCCTCGTCGTCGCCCGCCTCGCGATCCTCTCCCGCTGGCGCAAAGTCGGCACCGGCACGGAACAGATGATCGGCATCCCGGGCAAAGTCGACAGTTGGACGGGCACCGCAGGCTACGTCATCGCCCATGGCGAGCGCTGGAAGGCAGTGTCCTCGGAGCCACTTGCCACCGGTGACGCCGTTACAGTGACCGGCCGCAACGGCCTGACGCTCGAGGTGATCCGCAGCACTTAGAAAAGCGGCAGCTCCGGAAAGCAGGAGGAAAAATCATGGGCATGTTTGCAGATCTCGCCTTCTATCTTGTGGTCATCCTGATCTTGCTGCTCGTCGTTGCGTCCGCGATCAAAATATTGCGGGAATACGAGCGCGGGGTGGTTTTCACGCTCGGCCGCTTCACCGGCGTCAAGGGACCCGGCCTGTTCCTGCTCGTCCCCTATGTCCAGCAGATGATGCGAGTCGACCTGCGCACAAGGGTGCTCGACGTGCCCGGCCAGGATGTCATTTCGCATGACAACGTCTCGGTCCGCGTCAGCGCCGTGATCTATTTCCGGGTCATCGATCCAGAGAGATCGACGATCCAGGTCGAGGACTTCATGATGGCGACAAGCCAGCTCGCCCAGACGACGCTACGCTCGGTGCTCGGCAAGCACGACCTCGATGAGATGCTGGCGGAGCGCGACAAGCTCAACAGCGACATTCAGGAGATCCTCGATGCCCAGACTGATGCCTGGGGCATCAAGGTCGCCAATGTCGAGATCAAACATGTCGATATCAACGAAACCATGATCCGCGCAATCGCCCGCCAGGCGGAGGCGGAACGCGAGCGGCGTGCCAAGATCATCAATGCCGAAGGCGAGCAGCAGGCGGCGGCGAAGCTGCTCGAAGCAGCCGAGGTTTTGGCCAAGCAACCGGAGGCCATGCAGCTTCGCTACTTGAGCACGCTGAATGTCATCGCCGGCGAAAAGACGTCGACGATCCTGTTTCCCTTCCCGATGGAATTAGCCAATCTGCTGCCACCCAAGACGAACAACCCACAGCAGTAACACGGCCCAATCCGGCGCCCGCTATTGCTTGGCGCGAGCCTGCATCTTCCGCGGCGCAAGGAAATTCTCCATCGCCTCGAAGGAGAAGGCCGATATCGGCAGCCTCGTGCCGCCCTCCATCGCGAGATCGGCAAGAATTTCTCCGACGACGCTGGTGAATTTGAAGCCATGGCCGGAACAGGGTGAGGCGACGACGACATTCGGCTCGCCGGGCATGAGATCGATCAGGAAATCCTCGCTCGGCAGCATCGTGTAGCGGCAGGTGATGGCATTGACGCGAAAGCCCGCGGCGGCTGGCAGGCGCTTTGCGATGAAGTTATCCAGGAGCGCCTTGTCCCTGTCATTGACGGGCGGGTTCGGCTGGTTCGGATCGATCGGCTCCATGAAATGCGC
Organism: Rhizobium sp. CB3171; assembly: GCF_029714265.1. NCBI lineage: Bacteria > Pseudomonadati > Pseudomonadota > Alphaproteobacteria > Hyphomicrobiales > Rhizobiaceae > Rhizobium > Rhizobium sp. CB3171. The sequence goes on from NZ_CP121653.1 coordinate 1,485,838, forward strand.
ATGGCGGCCAATCTTGACGCCGTCGACGCCGATTGCCGGGAAGCCGAAATAGGAACCGTCCTCCCCCTCGTCGCGGAGGAAGGCGGGCATGCGATGCGGCTGCGTCACGAAGCCGTCGCGCGGTTGATACCAGGCAACGACCTGGCGGATCGGATTGGCATACTCCCTCAACTGCGGCACCAGTTCGGCGATCCATGAACCGGTCGAGACGATCACCCGTCTGGCGCGATAGCGGCCTACATCAGATGAAATCGTCACGCCGGCATCATCGGGCTCGATTGCCGTCACCTTCTCGCCGAAATGCAGGACCGCGCCATCCTCGGCCGCGAGCTTCAGATAGCCCATGACAGCCGCTTCCGGACGGAGATAGCCACCTTGCGGATCGAGCACCGCAACTTCGTCTTCGTCCAACGCAAAGGCCGGAAAACGCGTCGCCATCGCCTTCCGATCCAGTTCCTCGTGGGGTAGCTGATGCAGCTCGCAGGAAGCCAGGGTGCCGCTGACGATCTTGCTATCCGGCTTGCCGATCTGCAGGACACCGGTGATCGTCAGGATGTCGGTGCGCAGCCGCGCTTCCAGCGCCCGCCAGTTCTCATAGGCGCGCCGCAGCAACGGCACATAGGACGGGTCCTCGAAATAGCCGAGGCGGATCAGCCGGCTGTCGCCATGCGACGAACCCAAGGCATGGGCGGGAAAGTGAGCGTCGATGCCGATCGCCTTGACGCCACGCGCCGAGAGAAAGGAAATTGCCGCGCTTCCCATGGCGCCGAGGCCGATGACGGCGACGTCGAACTGAGCGGTCATAAAGCCATCCTATTTGGCAAAATCGGGCGGCAGCGTCTCGCGAACGAGGTTTCGCAAGGCTTCCATATCGCCGCTCAAGGGCCGGTCGTCGCCATAATGCGGAATACGGTCGCGCACCATCTGGTAGATCACGTCCGTGCCAGCGGCACGGCCTCCCGCGGCACTGAGGAAGTCATGCGCCTGCGCCGCCGCCATCAATTCTATCGCCAGGATATATTCGGCATTGTCGATCACCGCGAGCAGCTTGTTTGCCGCCGCTGTCGGATGCGCCAGGAAATCCTCCTGCAGGCCGGAGGTCAGGCCGCCGTCGGTGCTGGCGGGTGCCGCCAGCCGGCGGTTCTCATTGGCTAGCGCTGCAGCCGTATATTGCGCGATCATGAAACCGGAATTGCTGCCGGCGTCGCTGGCGAGGAAGGGCGGCAGACCGCTGACGAGCGGATTGACCAGCCGATCCGTGCGCCGCTCGCTCATCGCCGCAAGCTGGGCAAGCGCGATCGCGAGGCTGTCGGAGGCCTGTCCGAGTGCCGGAGCAACCGCATGCGCCTCCGACGAGACTATCGGATTCTCCGGCGTGCCGGAAACCGCCGGATTATCGGTGACGGAAGCAAGCTCTTGGTCGACAACATCTGCGGAATTGTCGAAGACGTCGCGTGCCGCGCCATGGGCATGCGGAATGGCGCGCAGGCTGAGAGCATCCTGCGTACGCCGGCCCAAAGCCGCTGCAATCAGGCCGCTACCTTGCAAGCGGGCGCGCAGCGATGCGCCGACCGTGACGATGCCCTTGGAGGGGCGCAACGCCAACACGGCTTCGTCGAATGCCGCCACCTGACAACCTGCGGCCTCCAGCGTCAGCGCCGCGACGGCATCGGCCCAGGCGAGCAGGCGCTCGGCGCGCGCCAATGCCACGCTGGAAAGGCCAGTGGCGCAGGCCGTGCCGTTGACGAGGCTCAGTCCTTCCTTGGCGCCGAGCACGAGCGGTTCAAGACCGATCGCCGCCAATGCCTCACGACCGGACATGGCTTTACCGGCGACCTTGGCACTGCCCTCCCCGATCAGCACCAGCGCTGTATGGGCATTGTGCGTCAGATACCCGGCCGAACCTTTCGAGGGCACGTCGGGAATGCAATCCTTTTCGAGAAAGGCCGCGAGATGACTGACGATCTCCAGCCGCACGCCGGAATGGCCATGGGCGAAATTGGCAATCTGCGCGGCGATAATGGCGCGCACCTCACGCGGCGCCAACAGCTCGCCGACGCCGCAGGCGTGGCTGAGGATGATATTGCGCGACAGGCGGCTTTGCGATTCACGGTCGACCACCGTATCCGACAGCGCGCCGACGCCGGTATTGACGCCATAGGCGCGCACGCCGGTCTCGACGATGCGTTCGACAATCCGGCTCGCATAGACGATGCGCTCCCGGACGGCGGGCGCAAGCGAGAGAGGCGCGCCCTCCGCCACGCTGGCGATATCCCGCCAGCCGAGCACCGTTCGAAGCGTAATCGTCATGTCGGGGTTCCGAAATGTCCGATGAACTGGCGGAAGGCCGGCGAGGCGCCGCTGCCGAACATTTCCTGCGGCGGGCCGCTGCTTTCGATCAGGCCCTCGCGCATGAAGACGACGCGGTTGGAGACGTTGCGGGCAAAGCTCATCTCGTGCGTGACGACGAGCATGGTCATGCCCTCTTCCGCCAGGGAACGCATGACGCGCAGCACTTCGCCAACCAGCTCGGGATCGAGCGCCGAGGTCGGCTCGTCGAACAGCATGACCTTCGGCTTCATGGCGAGCGAGCGGGCGATCGCCGCGCGCTGCTGCTGGCCGCCGGAGAGGAGCGCCGGATAGGCATGACGCTTGTCGGCGATGCCGACCTTTTCCAACAACGCTTCAGCTTCGGCGATGCACTCGGCCCGCGGCCGCTTCAGCACATGCACCGGCCCCTCAATGACGTTCTGCAGGATCGTCATGTGGGACCAGAGATTGAAGGACTGGAACACCATGCCTAGCTCGGAGCGGATATGATCCACTTGTTTCTGGCTCGCCGGCTTGGTTTTGCCGCCCTTGTGCACCATGCGGATCTGCTCGCCATCGACCCAGATTTCGCCGTCGGTGGCGGTCTCCAAAAGATTGATGCAGCGCAGGAAGGTGGATTTGCCCGAGCCGGAGGCGCCAAGCAGCGAGATGACGTCGCCATCCTGTGCATCGAGGGAAATGCCGCGCAGAACCTCGTGCGTGCCGAAGCTCTTGCGGATATTACGGACCGAAAGTCGGGTGACGCCGGGCATGATCTCTCCAATCCAGATCTAGGCCAGTTGCCTCACGCCTTCAGCGCCGCCGGAACGGCGCGACGATGGCGGGACAGACGATATTCCAGCAGGCCGAGCGCCTGCAGAATGATGAAATTCAAGATGAGGTAGATAGCCGCCGCGCAGAGGAAGACCTCCATCGTGCGGTAGGTATGCGAGATCAGTCGCTGGGCAACGCCGGTCACTTCCCAGACTGTGACGAGACTTGCGAGCGCCGTCGACTTCATCATCAGTACGATTTCGGTCGAATAGGCAGGCAACGCGTGGCGGAAGGCGATCGGCGCCAGGACGCGCCGCACCAGCAGGAAGCCGGACATGCCGATCGAACGCGCCGCCTCGATTTCACGCGGCGAGACTGCACGAATGCCGCCCCGGAAGATCTCCGCCGTATAACCGGCGGTGCAGAGCGCCAGCGACAGCACGGCACAGACGAAAGGCTCGCGCAGCAGCGGCCAGAGGGGCCCGTAACGGATGAAGCCGAACTGGGCGAGCCCGTAAAAGATGAGGAACATCTGGATGAGCAGCGGCGAGCCGCGGAAGATGAAGATGTAGCCCTTAGCGATGGCGGTGAAGATCGGATTGCCGCCGACCCGCATCCAGACGATCAGGATAGCGAGGACGCCGCCGATGGCGATCGACAAGAAAAACAGCGCCAGCGTCGTCGGCAGAGCTTCGAGCAGGGTGAGCATGGTCTGTCCGAGAAAAGCGAAATCCATGATCGATCCTCAGGCCTGGCCCATTGCGGAGGGCATGCTGCGATTGGCGCGCCGTTCGGCGCCGTTGAAGATACGATCCGACAGGCTCGTCAAAATGAGATAGAGCGCGCCGCCCACGATGAAGAACAGGAAATATTGCCGCGTCGAACCGGCGGCGACCTGGCTGGTGCGCATCAGCTCGGCAAGGCCGGTGACCGAAATCAGCGCCGAATCCTTGAGGCTCAACTGCCAGACATTGCCCATGCCGGGAATAGCGTAGCGCAGCACTTGCGGCATGATGATGCGCCGAAATCTCAAGCCTTTATGCATCCCGATCGCCGAGGCGGCTTCAAGCTCGCCCTTGGAAATAGCGAGATAGGCGCCGCGGAACACTTCCGCCTGATAGGCGCCGGAGATGATGCCGACGGCGAGCGCACCGGCAGCAAAGGACGGCATCCCCAGAAACCCTTCATAGCCGAGGGATTTGCCGATGCTGGTTATGGCGCTCGAGCCGCCGAAATAGATAAGATAGATGATGAGCAGTTCCGGCACGCCGCGGAAAACGGTTGTATAGACGTTTCCAAGCGTCTTCAGGATGAGATTGCCGGAAAGCTTCGCCGCCGCGATGATGGCGCCGAAGACAGCGCCGATCGCCAATGCGACCGCGGTAACGCATAGCGTCATCAGCGCCCCGAGCAGAAGCAGAGCGCCCCATCCGGTCGAGCCGAAACCGATCAATTGCAATATCGCCATCTCGTTCGTTCCCCGTACCGAGCGGTCTGTTTTCTTGATTAGCCAAACATAACATGCGGGAAGCGGCATTGAAGCCGAGAGCCGGCGCCTCCGTCATCCGGAAGCGCCGGCGAACGATCATTCCTGCGGAGAGACGTCCGTCTTGAACCACTTCATGGAGAGGTTCTTCACAGTGCCGTCGGCAAGTGCCGACTTGATTGCCGCGCTGAACATGTCGCGCAGGTCCGTGTCGGACTTGCGGACGCCGAGGCCTTCGCCGACGCCCCAGATCGGGCCGGCGACTTGCGGGCCGGTGAAGGCGAGTGCGCCGTTGGCGGCATCGAAAGCGGTCTGGAAATAGACGGCATCGTCGAAGCCGAGATCGATTCGGCCGTTCTGCAGATCGAGGTCACGGTCGGCGCCGGTCTTGTATTCGCGGATCGTCGCGACGTCGCCGAAATTGTCGTAGATGAACTTGGCGTAAACGGTAGCGGCTTGAATGCCGATGGTCTTGCCCTTAAAGGCCGCCTTCAGCGCGTCGATCTCCTTAACGCCGGTCTGGCCGGGCGTCATCTTGACGGTTGCGCCGGTGCCGGCAGCATTGGCCAGCGGGCTGTCCTTTGCGGTCGCGAAAGCGGCCGGTGTCGCGGCATAGGGAACGGTGAAGTCGATGACCTGCTTGCGCTCGTCGGTGATCGATAGCGCATCCATGATCACATCGAACTTGCCGGCGTTCAAAGCCGGTATCATGCCGTCCCAATCGGAGGCCACGAGCTTGCATTCAACCTTCGCCCGCTCGCACAGCACCTTGGCCAGCTCCGGTTCGAAGCCGCCGAGCGTGCCGTCGGAGTTGGTCAGGTTCCACGGCGCATAAGCGCCTTCGAGCGTGATGGTAACGGTCTTCCAGTCCTTTGCCTGGGCCGCAGGGCCGGAGAGAACGGTGAGCGCCAGAGCGCTGGAAAGAAGGGCATGTCTAATCTTCATCGATGTTCTCCTCTTGAGATCGAAATAGCCAATTTCTTTTTACGCCAGTCTTCGCCGGCTTGCCGGTCGCGGACCTCATTTGCTGGTCACATCGATCGGATGGTTGTATAGGGTACCATATGTGATATTTTGTGTTATGCAAGTGCCAAGTCGATTTACAATGCGAATTTCGCGACTGCACAAGGATTAGGCAATGAAACGCGCTACCGATCGGAAACGTGAGCTGGCCGAAAACGACTCCGGTCCGCTTTACGCCGGCGTCAAGCAGATGATCCTGGATCGAATCCACAGCGGCGAATGGCCGCCGAAGCATCGCGTACCCTCTGAAAACGAGCTGGTCGTCGAACTAGGCGTCAGCAAGATGACTGCCAACCGGGCGCTGCGGGAGCTTGCCAATGAAGGCGAACTCGTTCGCATCCAGGGCGTGGGCTCCTTCGTCGCCGAGCGCAAAGGGTATTCGGCATTATTCGAGGTGCGCAACATAGCCGATGAGATCGCCGAGCGCGGCCATGTCCACGAGGCCTCCGTCGTCGTTTTGGCCCGGGAAACCGCCTCTCCCGAGGTTGCGGACGCGCTGGAGCTGGAGATCGGGGCGGCGGTTTTTCACTCGCTGATCGTCCACAGCGAAAATGGCGTTCCGGTGCAGATTGAGGACCGTTTCGTCCACCCGGAAGCAGCGCCCGAATATCTCGATCAGGATTTCACGACGCTGACGCCGAATGCCTATCTGACGGCTGCCGCCCCGCTCAGCGGTTCAGAACACATCGTCGAGGCCGCGATGCCGCAACCCTGGGAATGCAAGCTCCTGACCGTCCTGAAAACCGAGCCGTGCCTGGCGATCCGCCGGCGCACTTGGTCAGCGCGACAAGTGGTCTCCATCGCCCGCCTCGTCTATCCCGGACACCGGTACCGGCTCGAAGCACGCAGCGGCAAGATGTTCGAGGAATAAAAATGCCGATCAACTTGTATATGGAAGATCATGCGCTTATGCGATGAGTGGGTTCGAGAACGCACTCAGCCACCGCCCCGCCTCTCCCTGCTCTTCACGGCCGGATCCGGCAGCACCGTGCCGAACACGTGATCCCAGAAAAGCGACGAGACACCATAATTCCCCTCGTCGGTAGAGGCATGATGCTGCGCGTGCCAGCGCTTGGCGCGGTAGAGATAGGTGCCGTGCGGAATCCGCCAGTGATGCATGGCGTGATGCATCGTGCCATACGTGAGATAGCCAAGCGTCATGCCGACGGTGAAGCCTGACGCCACGCCGAAGCCGAAAGCCCACCACGATGGCAACAACACGCCCGCGGCCATGAAAGACAGGCTTAGCCAGATCGGCGTGTCGATCAGCTCGGTCGGCGCGTGGTGATGTTGGATGTGCATATCGCGCACATAAACGACGTGATGCAGCACGAAGCGGTGGATAAGATACTCGACCAGCGTCCATGCGGCTGAGCCGATCACGATCGCGGCGAGCCAGATCAAAGGCCGGCCATCATAGCCCCAAGCAAAATAGGCAGCGATCAGTCCGGCAGTGATGATCGGGTAGACGACAAAATCCGTATAATAAGCGATCGCATTTGGTTTTCGCGAGAGAGAGCGCCTCATGTGGCTTGCTCGCTGCATTGACTGCGAAGATTCGTCATAAGATTCTTCTTCATTCTCTACAGGCAGAAACGATTCACGTGCCTCTGTCGCCGTTTGATTGAGAACGCGCAAAGAAGCGAAAGCACTTTAATATCTGCATATGAGCGGGATTCGCCCTCATGTGCAGGCCGCTTCAAGGCCGAGACAGAGCGGCCAGCCCATGGCTAAACCGCATTCCACTCCTCGCAAGAAGCCGGGCGCTGAAACCCGCTTACCGCGAAGCAGCATAGAAGCATGCCGAACAAGATGTGTCTTAAAAAAATGACAGGCAAGTGACGCACCGCCGAGGTCTGGCGATATAGGCGACATCATATAACGAAAGAGCGACCAACACGATTGGGCGGCGTGTTGGTCGCTCTGCGTAGCGACGGGTGCTTCCGGTTGGGGGGCCTTTTCGCACCCGCCGCAGCGGTTGTTCAATCATCCGGATCTGTTACGTCGTCCGATGGCGCCGGTGTCGATGCTTCCAACGCATCGCGAACCTGATCTATCTTTCCGACGGCGGGGCCGACACCCAGGACATCCTTGGCCTCCGCCAGCGTTCTATCTGTCACGACGCCATTTTTCGAAGCCTGAGCAAGCGCCGAACGAAGCGCGTCGTCACTGAGGGCTGGGTCTGTCGGTATAGCATTGGTTCCGTACTGCATTTCGAATTCGGCATAGTCCCTGACATAGGCCGCGATTGCTGCGAATTTCGGATCCTTGGAATTCATGTAGGCATGATAATTCCGCTTGAGGGAATTGAGGCTACCAAGCTCCGCCGCCTGCGTTTTGACCTTGGTCACGTTATGTTTCTCAAGCTTCTGATTGGCAACAGCCGACTTCGAGACGTGAGGCGCATGCTTGACGTGGCCCACATTGGTATCCACATCCCCATCCGTGTCGCTTGAATCCGCGTCATCGGACTTAGCATGACTCGAATTGGCGCTGCCGTGGCTCCCGCTATTGCCATTACCGCCGCCGTTTCCATGGCCGCCGCCGTTGCCGTTTCCGTTTCCGCCCTTGGCATACGCGAGGCTTGTGAGACCCACAACGGCGCCACCGGCCGGAACAACGGCGAGCGTCACGGCGACAATGGTCGTTCCGAAGACTGATCCGAATTTCATATGCTTCTTCCTTTCATTCCAAACGTGCGCCCTTCCGGTGCTACGCAACGGTGATGAGGGACGAGGGACGAGCAACCACGCCGCTCGCCCCACGCAACCGCGACGCGGGACGAGCAACGAGCAACCGCGTTGATCGCCACAATATTGCTAGAAAAGAAAGTTTCTACATGGGTCAGACCAATGCCATCGGTGATCGGACCTTAGCCTGATCGCCGATATGGCCGAAAGTCTCATCGATTCAACGGGGCTCGGGGGACGTCAATTCCGAAACTTGCCGGTGAGATGAATTTTCGCCATTTGACGCGCTGCCCGGCTACGATAGGTATGCCGTATTGGGTGGTTATCGCTGAAAGTAGCCAGACATGCAGACGAGCCTTAAATCAATGCTGTCGCCGGTTCGTTTACTCGCGAGCTGGAATTCTCAATCGCTGGCAAAACAATTTCTGCTGATCGGCGGTTTCGTTTCCGCCTGCGCGCTGCTTCTCGTCGGCGCTTTCGTCACCAACCTTATCGAGGAGGCTGTCACGCGCAACTCCGCCGCCAGCACCGCTCTCTATGTCGACAGCGTCATTGCGCCTTTGCTCCCCGATATGCAGACGACGGAGGTTCTGGACGATACGGTGACTCACGCTCTCGACGAAACACTCGGCGAGGGTGCGCTTGGCAGTCGCCTCATGTCCTTTCGCCTGTGGCGTAACGACGGCACCATCCTTTATTCGAACGACAAAAACCTCATGGGCAAACAGTTCCCGCTCAGCAATGACCTGAAAACGGCATTTGCCGGCACGATGGTGGCGCAGTTCAACCAGCTTGATGACGTCGAAAGTGTCGCCGAGCGCAACAGTGGCAAGCCGCTTCTGGAGATCTACAATCCGGTCCTCCAGCCCTGGTCGGGCAAAGTCGTGGCCGTTTCCGAATTTTATGAGGTGGCGTACGATTTCGAGCGCAGCCTGAACCAGGCGCGTTTCAGAAGCTGGGTGGCTGTCGCCCTGTTCACGCTGACGTTCTTTCTCATTCTTTCCGTTATCGTCCTTCGCGGAAGCCGAACGATCGAAAGCCAGCGCAGCGCCTTGAAAGCACGCATCGGCGAGCTATCGACGCTTCTACAGCAGAACGAGATTTTGCACGCCCGGGTTCAAAGAGCCTCACAACGCGCCGCTTCCCTCAATGAAAGCTACCTCAGGCGCATCGGTGCCGATTTGCATGATGGCCCTGCCCAACTCGTTGCCTATGCATCCCTGAGATTGGATAGCGAGGCCCTGATCAATCCACGCACTCCGGCACGTGAGCGAGAGCGATCGCTTGCCGCAATTAAGTCGAGCCTGGACGATGCGATGGCAGATATTAGAAGCATCTGCAGCGGGCTGGTGCTGCCGCATATCGAATCGGCAAACCTGCCCGAACTATTGCAGCGTGCCGTGCGCTCCCATGAGCAACGAACCGGCATTGCGGTCGGCTTATCCATTTCCGGCACGACGCAAGAGCTTTCGACATCCACCAAGATATGTATATACCGCTTCGTTCAAGAAGCGCTGAATAATGGCTATCGCCATGGTAAGGGCGCAGCACAGCAAGTAAAACAAACAATCGACGGCGGGCAGATCACAATAGCAGTATCGGATGAGGGACCCGGCTTCGATCCGGCCTATATACCGCCAAGCAGTATCGGTTTGGCAGGCCTGAGAGAGCGGGTAGAAAGCCTCGGAGGCACTTTCGAATTAAAGTCTTCCGAAAGTGGCACCGTGGTTCAAATGTCGCTGAACGCAATGGAAATGGAGCAGATATGACGACGGCAATCAGTCTGGCGGTGATCGATGATCATCCGCTGTTCCGGGAAGGGGTCATTCGCAGCCTTGGCGAGATCGACGGCTTTGCGATCGTTGGCGAAGGCAGCACGAAGGAAGATGCGATCCGAATATCCGAGAACGAACGTCCAGACGTTTTGTTGTTGGATATCTCCATGCCTGGCGGGGGCCTGAACGCACTTCCGCTGATCCTCGAGCGGGTGCCGGGTCAGAAGATCGTGATGCTGACGGTTTCTGAAGCAAACGACGATGTGACGACGGCTCTCAAGAGCGGGGCGAAGGGATATGTGCTGAAGGGGGTAGGATCGAGAGCGCTGGCTGACATCCTCCGCACCGTGGCTTCGGGAGAAAGCTATGTCGCCCCCACTCTTTCCGCTCGCCTGATCTCCGGCGACGGCAACGCCTCCTCGAAAAAAGCGGATCTCCTGCGCGACTTGACAGGCCGGGAAAGCGAGGTCCTTCAGCTCGTTGCGGAAGGATTGAGCAATAAGCATATCGGGCTGAAGCTAGATCTCCACGAAAAGACGGTGAAGCATCATATGACCCAGATTTTCGCCAAATTGGGTGTTGCAAACCGAACGGAGGCTGCGATGGCCTTTCGCGATGCGCTTGAAAGCCGGGGTTAGTGAAGGAAGGACTTCAGTCTCCGCTGATCGGCTGCGGTCGCGCTACGATTGATGATGGTGCGACCCTTCGAATCCTTCATGACATAGCGTCCATTTTCTATTTCTTCGCTCATGCCGTCGTCGTGGCGCACCGTCATCGATGCGTCATCATCGGTTGAGTCGTCCGCGTCGGTTTGGGTCGAGGTAGCGCTTTTTCCGTTGGCTTTGCCATTGCCGTTTCCACCGGCATTTCCATTGCTGCCGCCGTTGCCGCTATTACCGCCGCCGTTACCATTGCCGCCGCCGTTGCCGTTACCCCCGCCGTTGCCGCCGCCATTACCATTGCCGCCGCCGTTACCATTGCCTCCGCTTTTTGCATCCGCGGTTTGCGCGACAAGCCCGATGGAGGATCCACGAATCTCGACGGTGTAAGGCGTTGCCACAAGCACAAGCGTAAAGGAAACACCGAGAAAAACGGCGATCGACTTTCCGCGTAAAGACATAGCTGGCCTCCCACACGTTCATGAACGCACACTGCGCGAAAAAGATCGTGCAGTCACCAAATTGAAAACAGCCTTCCGCCACGACATCACATCGTTTTTGCGGACGGAGCCGTCAACCTTTGTCTCGGCAAAAACGCCAATCTCGGACTTCTGCAATTTCGACTAAGACCTTGGTCCCAGCTTGCTATCGGACAAAGGTCGGAAGGGAGGCTGGACTGAAGCCTGAATGGGGAACAGCGCGATTGAAAGGGTGCCCGCCCTGCGCTTACTACTGCTTGGAAAGATAGTGACCACACTGACGAAGGGGTGGGGATGAATGTCTTTCGTCACGCTCTGCGGCAGATGGGAAAGGGGCCATCTGTCTGGGGCACGCTCGACAACTCATTTGTTTTGATCGCAGTCGCAGATGCGGCGCGGAGCACGCATGGCGCCCGGACGGGCGCCAGCACAGAAATTCCCGACGGCTTTTCCGGTTTATATCGAAGGGACCGGGTGCGAAAGGCATCAAAATGACAACACAGTGGAAGACGTACCTGGATCAGACGAAACCGCCCGGCGCCATTGTTGATTTCTCAGCCGCTGCTTTCGTCCTCCAGGTCGCGATCAATCTCCGATTCGCCCTGAACTTTGTCGAAGCGACTCCTGAATGTCATTACCTCGCGGAGCGCGTTATGGCATCTGCGGAAATATATGGCCAGGCGAGACAGGCAGGTTCGGCGCCCTCATTTACCGATGCGGAGAAGGCATTGGCAGAAGCCGTAACGCTTCTCGCCATCGAAATGAAACATTGCCCTTCAGCATCGCACCGTGCCGACGTCCCCTTGAACCCGAGCTATCCAGCCGCAACGTCTCAGCCGACAACGATCGACAGAAATCCATTCGGACACGCATCCTTGTAGCCTCCGTCCCGGGAGTGCGTCGGCAATATCTCTCGCAGTCTTCCATGCCGGCAAGGCTGGTCGCTCCGCCAGCGGAATTTGCATGCTTTGGCTTATCGCCGACAGCAGCAAACCGTTATTCGATGACGCGCGCCCTCAATTCCCTGGATGGCACGAGGCAGGTCTCGTATTTGCCGGAAAGGCGGTATCTGTGTCTGGCGATCAGATCATATGCGGCGTTGGCCAACCGCCGTGGCATCAGGTTCACCACCGCAAGCAGGCTCCAGGGAAAACCGAGACACCGCATGGCGGTGGCGAAGGCGTCCATCTTCGTGTGCAGGATGCCGTCAACGATTACCAAGTTGGTCGATAAATCCGTCGGATCGAGGCCGTAGTGCCGATAAAGCGCCTGTCCAAGCGGAGACTGCGCGGCCGTGAACAGGAAACGACCGGAAGGGTCGTGAGCGAAGACAAAGCGGATGAACGACGAACAGAAAATGCACTCATGGTCGAAAACGATAAGACCCTTGTCATGATCGTGAGGCGGCACGTCCGGGTCGTTCCTGAAACTGTATGAGGCAAGTTCGGTCATCAGCATTATCTCCGAAGTGGAGTGAACGTCGCGCCACCTTTCGCGTCAAGTGAAAGCTGCAGCGGGCGCTTCATTTCGGCAAGACCTGATACCTCCAGCCCTACGGCTGACTTTTTCCCGGCATTGTAGGCGACGCCGTCCGGAACGGCGCATCAAACCCGAAAACCTTTCCGACGAGATAATCCAAGGACAAACGTCCCGGCCCCCAGGCCATTAGGCCGAGCGCCATCGCCGCCCAAGTGATATGAACGGGCCATCCATCGGGAACGGTCAGTTCCACGATGGCGGTCATGGCGAGAAGACCGGTCGCGGCAAAACGCGTGGTAAGGCCGAGCACAAGGAGAGTTGAAAATACGACCTCTCCCGAACCTGATAGGAATGCCATCACCGCCGGTGCGGGATAGGGATATGGCCCGCCTGGAAGATGGAGCATGAACTCATCCGAAAAGAGCTCCACGGCCGTATCGCTCAACTGCAGAAATCCGTCCCATTTGAGGATGCCGGAACGCCAGAATGGCACGGCCAATCCGATACGCAGGACGAGTTGCACCAGGGATGGCTGCGCGATCGTCTGTATCAACCGGCTTGCTTTTTCGAGCAATCCGACGATCGGTGCGAACGGCTTGCCGGCAACCGAAGTGTCAAGTGTTTTCGACATCGGAATTCTCCACGTAAATCTCAGTAAAAGCGCCGGCTTCGATCATCTCGGCGATCATGCCGGCGAGATCGAAGGCAGGATTGACGTTCAGAGCTGCTGCCGCAGCCGATCCGAGGCTACCGCCGTCGGCGAGGCATATTAGGAACGAGGCCCCACCGGGCTGCAGCAGCCGAACCACGACGTCGAGTTCCGGCCGCGTGATCAGCGCGTCCTCGGGAACGACGCACTCGATGCGCTCCACCGGCTCGGAGCCTCGGTTGGCGACGAAGATCGTCACGGCCGGAAATTTGGAAGACAGAATTCTTGTCGCCGGATGGGCGCGAAATCGAAGCTCGGATAACTCGTGCGGCGCGACGGCCGACAAATCATCTGCCGAGATCACCGGGCAATCGGCGGCGTGATAGGCGTCCAGCCAGGCCCGCTCCAGCCGCGCGACATCGCCCAGCCACGGCATCGGCTGTGCGTATTCGTAGGCATCGATGAAAGCGGGAAAGTGGTGACCATATTCGAACAAAAGCGGTGATGTCGGCGGCGTCTCGCGAATGTGCAAGCGCGCCATCGCACGAAAGAAATCCGGTCCCGTTATGCGCTGGGTCGCCGGGAAAATCGCGGCCAGTGCCTCGATTAGGCTCACGGTGACGTTATTGCGGTAGACGTTATAGCGCTTGTCGGCAGCTTTCCCATGCGCGCCGACAAGGGAAGCCGGCGTTTGTTGTTCGGGGTTCAACAGCGACTTGGAAAACGTCGAAGCGAATAACGGGTCGCCGCGCCCGATGGACAGGACTTCAGCGGAACGCATGGGATTTGCCCAAGGTTTGAGATTGCCGATCGAGGATCGCTTGCGCTGCGACGGCCTCGGCGCGCAAGACCGGCCAATCGGGGATTTTGCTGTCCCATTCGACCAGCGACGGAACAGCGCCGCATCGCTCGATGACGATCTCATAAAGACGCCAGACCGCGTCAGCGACAGGCCCGTCGTGACTATCGATCAACAGTAGCTCGCCTTCATCATCCATCTGCTCCGCATGGCCTGCGAGATGGATCTCACCGACTTTCGACAAGGGGAAATCGGCAAGATAATCCAGCGCCGAATAGCCGTGGTTCGTCGCCGAAACAAAGACGTTGTTGACGTCGAGCAAAAGACCGCAGCCTGTCCGCCCTGCAATCTCACCGATAAAATCCGTTTCGCTCATGGAGGATTCGGCGAAAAGCACGTAGGTCGATGGATTTTCCAGCAAAATGGGACGTCCGATCGCCGTCTGCATTTCGTCGATGTGATCGCAGACATGCGTGAGCGTAGCGCTCGTATATGGCAGGGGCAGCAGATCATTCAGATAGGTATTCTCGTGGGTCGACCATGCCAGGTGCTCGGACACGAGGGCTGGCTCATATCTGATCACCAGCTCGCGAAAACGCCGGAGATGGTCCTTGTTCAGGGGTTGTGGCCCACCGAGGGACATGCAGACGCCATGGAGCGAGATCGGGTGGTCTCGACGCACAAGCTCAAGGGCGTGATGGGGCGGGCCGCCAGCGCCCATATAGTTCTCGGCATGGATTTCGAAAAACCCTTGCCGTCCTGTTTCCGCGAGTATGGCAGGCAGATGTTCCGGCTTGAAGCTCGTGCCTGCCAAGCCATGAACAAAATAGGAGGGAAAGCGGAGCTCGGCACCCGCTTCGACGACAGGAGCGACGGTTCGATAGTGGGCGTTCATCATGTCTTCTCCGCTTTCCGATAGCCGGTTCGATCAGAGGTCGCGCTTGAGGGGCATTAGCGAACCGTGGCGGCCGCCGGGAATGTCGAGCGAGGCGCAGGTGCCACCCTGAACAAACTTCCAGGAATTGCCCTGGAAATCGACGGTCGACGTACCCTGGCAAGTGGTTCCCGGGCCGGCGGCGCAATCGTTTTGGCCCTTCAGCGCAACACCGTAGCACTTCTCCTTGTGAGCCGCGATGGCAGCACTGGCTTCAGCCTTCGTCAGCGGTGCGGCGGCGGCCATGGACGCAAGCGCCGTCGTAACCGCGCCGGCGAGCAGGACAGAACTCACAGTAGCTTTCAGCATGAACTATCTCCATTTGGGTTCGTTAACGCCCCTGTCTTGGGGGCACATCAGGTACTCGTTCGCAGGAGGAGATTCGTTACAGCCGAGATTGTCACGAAGGCGTGATCGCCGGCACGTCGGCCAATCGGGTGGCACGGCGGGCGATCGAGGGATGCTGTTCGGGAAAATTGCCGCGCAATATATTGGCGACCGCGCGCCATGGCGGAGCAGAGGACGGCATAGGGCCGCATTGCCTACAACGGCATAGATGTCACGAACCGCCGGGCGCGAAACCCGGCGGTTAGGATGTCTCTCTTACAAGCCTACATTCACCCCCTGGCCCATCCCGTGGGCACGCGGCGAATACGTTCCTTGAAGCGTTTATCTAGCCGGGCGCAATTGCAGCCTCGACACACCGGCAGCAACGTTAAGTCCCGTACCAGCTTCGCCACTCAGCGGCTGCAGACCGAAATTCTTCGAAGAGCCGCCAACGAGCGCGTTTGCTCCCAAACCGACGCCCACTGCGGCGCCGGCGGATGCGCCGACATAGCTGCCGGCCAAAGCGCCTTCGCCGGCGCGAGTCGGATGGATGCTGTAGACGACCCAGCTCAGATAGGACTTGCCTGTCACGCCGATGTCGACACCGAGCTTGCCGATGGAACCGACATAGTGCTCTGACGGACCTGAACTTCGCTTGAACCTGCAATCGACGGATTTATTGGAGCCGATAATCATACCGACGCCTCCCGCAACTTGGCAGGAAAGTGTGCCGAGGCGTTCCTTAGGGCCTGCCTCGACCTGTTCCTTGTGGGTGTGTTTTTGCGACCGATGCACCGTCGCTGCGTCGGCAGTAGGAACGGCGAGCCCGAGCGAGACTGCGGTGACAATAAGAGCAAGCTTTTTCATAAGGTTTCCTCCTAGATCATTCGCACCTCCCTCAACGCACCGGACGGAAGTTCGTTCGCAAGATTCATTCCCGATGCGTGATCTTTCGCCACAAACCAGACGGAGGACATCCCGCCATCGGCGTCATATCAAGCCATACTGCTTCGCCTTATTGCGCAGGAATGGCAGGCCGTTGCCCATAACTTCCTCCTCATCCTTGGCGACGGGGCGCCAGACCGACAGCCCGTAGGCCAACTCCGGCGGCATGTTGATGAAGCTTTCCATCGCAAGCCCGCCCTTGAAGCCGATAGCGGCGAGCGTCGCGTAGATCTCATCCCAATCGCAGGTGCCATAGCCGGGCGTGCCTCGGTCGCTTTCCGACAGGTGTATGTATTTCAGGTGATCGCGCGCCGCCAGGATGCCGTTGCCGACGCCCTTTTCCTCGATGTTCATGTGGTAGGTATCGAGATGCACGAACACGTTGTCGGCGCCGACCCGCTCGATCATCTCGACCGCCTGGCGGCCGGTATTGATGAGATGGTTCTCGTAGCGGTTGACCGCCTCGACGCCGAGTTCGATGCCGCGACCCTTGGCATGTTTGGCTGCGGCCGTCAAAACCCGGGCGATGTTGTCATACTCCCTTTGCGTCGGGGGTACGCCCGTGCGCTCACCGATGCCGCCATAGATCACGCCGGACAGGGCCTCACCGCCAAGATCAGCCGTCTTGTCGATCGCGATGGCAAGATGGTCGATTGCCGCTTCGGGGCGAACGGACGCCCAGGCGCGTTCGGGAAGACCGAGCGAACAAACGGCCCGAAGCTTATGTTTTTCCAGCAACGCCTTGGTATGGGCCGTATCGACTGCGGGCGGATTGAGCATCGGAATTTCGATGAAATCCACCTTGTATTTGACGGCGGCGGCGACGGCCCGCTCGGCCCCTGCCCGGTCCCAGTTCATCGTCCACATGCTGGTATGAACACCGAAGCCTTCCATAGCTTTCATCCTTTTCTGTTGTTGAGAAATTTGTAGTGGGAGGCAACCCAGCGCAGGAACATCACGCCGACGAGAAGCAGGCCCCAGACAGCGGTCGCCAGATGCTGGTTGGCTCCCATCAGGTTCAGCCCCGAGGACAGAAGCTGCAGAACGACCAGTGCCACGAAGACGGGGATCACACGGCCGAAGCCGCCGAACGGATTGACGCCACCCAGGAAGCAGGCGAGCACCGTGATCAGCAGATAGGATTCGCCGTGGCCGACGCGGACGGAATTGAAACGCGCCAGCATGATGATGCCGGCCACCGCGCACATGGCGCCGGAGAGCGTGTAAACGAGGACGACGACCTTGCGCGTGTTGACGCCGGAATAGCGCGCAGCCTCGATATTGGAGCCGATCATATAGGTATTGAAGCCAAGCTTCATGCGCGTCAGCAGCAGGTGCCAGACGAGAACGCAGACGATGAAGATGATCAGGGGCACGGGGATGCCGAGCACCGACCCATGCCCCAACGGCCGGATGAAATCCGGAAAGCCGGATACGTCACCGCCCCGGGTGAGAAATTCGCCAAGGCCGCGCAGGAAGATCATCATCGAAAGCGACACGAGAATGGGATGGGCGCGCGTATAGGCGATGACGCAACCCATTATCACGCCGCTCGCCGCGCCGGCTGCGAGCGCCAGCACACATCCGAGGGCGAATGCCAAAGGTCCGGCATCCACCCCGCCATTTGCCTGCAGCACCCAGGCAACCGTCAATCCGGCGATATTCGCCGTGAACGTTATGGCCAGGTTGAGCCCACCCGTCAGAATAGGCAGCAGCATCGCCAGCGTCAGGAGGCCAAGCTCGGGCAGTTGGAAAGCAACCGAACCGAAGGTCGCCTGGCTCAGAAATTGCGGCGAAGCGAGCCCGAAAAAAATCATCACGGCAATGAAGGCGAAGAAGGGGCCAGCCATTTCCGGGCCCAGGCGTTTCTGGAAACTTTCGACGAGAACGGTCATCGTGTCTGCCCCTCTCTGCGCAGGAGCGGCACAAGCTTGTCGATCCGCGTATTCGATAGCGTGATGGCGACCAGAATGATGGCGCCGATGATCATCTTGAACGCAAAAGGCGAGACGCCCATCAGATTGAGGCCGTTCTGCGTGATGGAGATCAGTAGCACGCCGAGAACGCAGCCGAGCACCGATCCCTTGCCGCCGCCGAGACGCGCACCGCCGAGAACTACTGCGGCGAGCACGTCGAGCTCACGACCGTAGAGCGCATTCGGGACCACTTCCTGCGCATAATGCGCCTGCACCAGCCCGCCGATGCCGGCCATCAATCCCAGCCAGCCGAAAGCGATGAATTGCATCGCGCCGATAATGATGCCGAAACGGCGCGCCCCTTCGGGATTGTCGCCAAAGGCATAGAGCTGACGGCCGATGGTGGTGCGGGTGATCAGCGCCCAGGTGGCGACGACACAGATCACCATGACCAGGACAGGAAGCGTGATCTCGATCCAGGTGCCGTCGGGCATCTCATGCTCGAACAGGACGACCTTGTCCGTGAGCCAGTCGGGCAAGTCGTAGATCGACACGCCCTTAGTGAAGAACATGAGAAGCCCGAAATAGATGTTGAAGGTGGAGATGGTCGCGACGATCGAAATGATCCGGAAGCGATGGATCAGGAAAGCGTTGATCGCTCCGAGCAGGATGCCGATCGATCCGGCGATGATGAGGCCCGAAACCCAGCCTCCCCCGCCGATCCAACCAAGCGCGATCGCCGTCACATATTGCACGACGGACGCACCGACGGCGAAGGAGATATCGATGCCGCCGGCGATCAGAACAACCAGCAGGCCGACGGCGAAGATGATGTTGACGGCGCTGATATTCAGGAGATCGAAGGCATTGCCGAGGGAGAAGAAATTATCCGTGGCGAAAGACAGGAAGGCGCAGATGACGATCATCACTGCCAGCAGGGAAATTTCCGTCGCATGGGTGCTGATGAAATTACGCATAGACGGCAGCCTCAATATCGTGAAGGGAACATTGCCGTGGATCGAACGCTCC
Organism: Rhizobium sp. CB3171; assembly: GCF_029714265.1. Taxonomy (NCBI): domain Bacteria; kingdom Pseudomonadati; phylum Pseudomonadota; class Alphaproteobacteria; order Hyphomicrobiales; family Rhizobiaceae; genus Rhizobium; species Rhizobium sp. CB3171. Next base: position 1,505,112 of record NZ_CP121653.1, read on the forward strand.
GATGATCCTGCCCTGCGCCATGTGCAGCACGCGGTCCGCATTGAAATAGACCTCAGGCACCTCATCGGAAATCAGGATGATCGCCAGCCCGGTTTCCGCGAGCTTGGCGACGATATCGAAGATGCCGGCCCGCGCGCCGACGTCGACGCCAACGGTTGGCGCATCGAGGATCAAAAGCTTCGGGTCGGTCGCCAGCCATTTGGCGATGGCGACGCGCTGCTGATTGCCGCCTGACAATGTCGAAATCGCATCCTCCGGCAACCCGATCTTGATACCGAGTTGGCGGATCCAGCGGGCGACAAGGCTTTCCTTCCTATCCTCGGAGAGGAAGCCGCCGGAGAAGATCTTGCGCAGCGACGAGATCACGAGATTGTCGGCGATCGATTGCGGTTGGATGAGGCCGAGCGACAGGCGGTCCTCGGAAAGATAGGCGATGCCCGCCTGGATCGCATCGCGATTGGAAGAGAAGCGCACTGCCCTGCCATCAAGCGCGATCGTACCGGAATCCGGTCTCGTCATGCCGAAGAGAGCAAGGGCAAGTTCCGTCCGTCCGGCGCCGAGTAGCCCGGTAATGCCGAGCGTTTCGCCACGCCGCACCGTCAGCGAAATATCCTCGAACTGACCGCGCCGGCTGAGCGACCTGACATCGAGGACAACGGGCTGCTGATCCTTCGGCGTCGCCCGAACATGGGTGTCGAAGGTCTTTCCCGTCATCAGTTCGGTGATGCGGGATTGCGTCATGCCCTCGGTCGGATAAACGCCGACAAGTGCACCGTCCCTAAGCACCGTCAACCTGCTCGATATGTCGAGCACTTCCGCAAGCCGGTGACTGACGAAGACGACAGCGACGCCGGAGGCAGAGAGATTGCGGACGATCTCGAGAAGGTGGTTGGTTTCGGATTGGGTAAGCGAGGCGGTCGGCTCGTCCATGAAGACGATCTTCGCTTCGCCGACCAAGGCGCGGGCAATGGCCACGATCTGCCGTTGGGCGATAGCGAATTCCTTGAGCGGCAGATCGACATCGAGCGCAACGCCCAGCCGTTTCAGCGCGTTCATCGCAAGCTGCCGTATCTGCGCGTAATTGACGAGGCGGGGCCAGCGGCCGAGCACCGTCTGAAACGCGATGTTTTCGGCTACGCTCATCTCTGGAAACAGCGCGAGATCCTGCCAGATGACCTGGATTCCCTTCGCCTGCGCGGTCACGGGCGACATATGGGAATAGGTCTGGCCGTCATATTCGATGATGGCGCCGGGCGCCGGACGATAGACACCGGTGATGATCTTGATCAGCGTGCTTTTGCCCGAGCCGTTCTCGCCGGCAAGGCAGTGAACCTCGCCCGGATGGACCTCGAAGGCCACGTTCTTCAAGGCTTTGACGCCACCGAACGTTATGTTGATGTCGCGAAGAGATAGCAGCGCTCCGCCGCTCGCATTCGCGCTTTCGATCTCAGACATGCGGATCCGCCCGTCATACCTTGGATGGGTGAGGACATGCCGGGCCAGCCGAAGCCGGCCCAGCCTGCCGGGAGAACCGGTCTTGTTTCAGAGGCCCATTGCCGCGAGATCGGCAACCGTCTTCTTGTTGATCGGAACGAGCTGGTCCACGATGATATTGTGCTTTTCGAAGTCCGGATGGATTGTGCCCAAGCCTTCGATCTGCTCGCCGTCCTTGATCTGCCCACCCTTCATCAGCTTCTGCGAAAGTGTCACGAACACCTCTCCCGCCTGCTTAGGGTTCCACATGAAGCCGCCGGAAATCGCATCCGATTTCAGGAGTTTCTGTCCTTGTCCGGGGGAGAAGGGGCCAAGCACGAAGATCTTGCCGACCTTGCGACGCTCTTCGATCGCGCGGCCTGCGCCGATCGGACCCTGGCTGCCGAAGGCGAGGAAGCCCTTGAGATCCGGATGTGCGGAAATGAGATCGAGCGCCGTGCTGCGGCTCTTGTCGACGTCTTCTGCCACGCCGTAACGATCGCCGACGAGCTTCATATCCGGATAATTCTTCTTGAGATAGGCAATCGCCGCATCGGCCCAGGCATTGTGCAACGGCACCGTCAGCGAACCGACGAAGACTGCATACTCGCCCTTGCCGCCCATTTTCTCGGCGAGAAGCTTGGCGTGCGCTTCACCGAAGCCGGTCGAGGAGGCAAGCTCGAAGTCCCAGTCCGCACCCTTCTGGCCCGGCGATTCATGCGTAATGACGATGATACCCTTTTCCTTCGCCTTGCTGAGAACGGGCTCGAGAACCTTGGCATCGTTGGGAACGACGCCGATGACCTTGACGCCCTGAGCGATCAGATCCTCAATGGCGCGTACTTGAAGCGCCGGATCGGCGCTTGTCGGACCGATCATCGAGGCATCGACGCCGAGTTTCTTTCCCTGCTCCTTGATGCCGGCTTCCATGGCATTGAACCATGGGATGCCGCCGATCTTCACGACGATGCCGACCTTGCCGGTGTCCTGGGCAAAGGCCATTGTGGCGGTCGCAAGCGACAGCGACGCTGCGAGCGCAGCCACGATAAATCTCTTCATGATCTTCTCCTCCACAGTTCCCCTCGGGGAACAAACAGGCGCGCCTAGACCGACGGCCTTCCTCCCGGCGTGGGTGGCGAATAAGTGCCCCGCCTCCCTTTGGCAGCCGCTTCCTCAAACGGCACCATTGCTGTGCACAATCGATCTTTCTTTTTTGCACAATCGATGGTGCAATGAATATCGATGAGATCTATCCTTTCGTCAAGAGGACTCGGACGCTAAGAGAAACCGAGGAGACGCTGATGAAGAAAGACAGTCGAAAGAAGGCCACGATCTATGACCTATCTGTGCTCTCCGGAATTTCTCCCTCGACCGTCAGCGCGGTCCTGAACGGCACATGGCGCAAGCGCCGCATCAAGGAAAGCACGGCCGACCTCATTCGCGATCTCGCGGAAAAGCACCAGTATACCACCAACCGGCAGGCCCAGGGGCTGCGCAGATCCCGCTCGGGATTGGTGGGGCTGATGCTGCCCGTTTATGACAATCGCTACTTCTCCTCGATGGCTCAGACTTTCGAAGCCCATGTGCGGCAACGTGGCCAATGTCCGATCGTGGTCAGCTCCAGCCGCGACCCCCAGGAAGAGCGCGAGACCGCCGAGAACCTGATCTCCTATTCCATTGACGAGCTGTTCATATGCGGCGCGACGGACCCGGACGGCGTGCACGAAGTCTGCGAAGCCGCAGGGCTGAAACACATCAACATCGACCTTCCAGGCACGAAGGTCCATTCGGTCATCAGCGACAATTACGAAGGCGGCCGCATCCTGACGGAAGCGATCATCCATCACTTTGCCCCCGACGATCCCTTAAGCCCCGATGAACTCTTCCTGTTCGGCGGGCGAAACGATCACGCCAGCCGCGAACGCATCCGCGGCTTCCGGGAAGTCAAACGCGCGCTTCTTGGAGCCGATCCCGAAGTGTCGATTCAACCGACCGGCTATTCCCCCAACACGGCCCGAATTGCCTTCGAGACGTTTTTCGAGAAGGCTGGCCGTCTGCCGCGCGCACTCTTCATCAACTCGTCGATCAACTTCGAAGGGCTGCTGCGCTTCATGTCGGCCCATCCGCACGAAACCTTCGCGGATCTGGTCGTCGGCTGCTACGACTATGATCCGTTCGGATCCTTCCTCCCCTTCCCGGTTATCATGATGCGCCAGGATGTGGAGGGCATGATTACCAAGGCGTTCGAACTGATCGAGGAAACGCGGACACCACCGAAAATCCATCTTATCCGCCCGGACCTCGTGCCGCCGCGAACGGCCCTGACCGGGCCGTTGGATGGGCTCAAGGACATCGTTTAAGCTGCCGTTAGCCGATACCCACAGCTCAAAACCTCGGCGGAACGAAGTTAGAACTTAACCGTTGGGTTTCATCAGCAGCCGCGGAGGAAAAGGCAATGGGTATCGAGCAAGCACCTACAGAAAAAGGTAGGCAAGCCGCGCGTGGATTGAGGAAGAGCGCAGCGAAGGAAGAGAAGAAAGTGGAAGCCAAAAAAGGTTCGAGCCTTGCAAAAGGTCCCGAGCGCTTCGAGGAACGTTCGAAAAGCTCCGATGGCAAAAGCGCCGGAACAAAGCAACGGCTTTAACTGCCATTCGGCCTGCGATTGTTTGATCCAGGTTTTTCATGCGCCTGATTGTCAAACCGGAAGGCATGGGCGAAAACTAGCCGCATGACGATCGCAAACGGCAAGTTTCTTCTTCAAGGCCCGGAAGATGCTGGAATCACCATTCTCCTCGCGCATGGCGCGGGTGCGCCGATGGATTCCGCTTCGATGAACGCTGCCGCTGGCGCCCTCGCCGAACGCAATATTCGTGTTGCTCGTTTTGAATTCGCCTACATGGCCGGCCGGCGCAGTTCCGGCTTACGAAAACCGCCGCCCCGGGCGGAAACGCTGAAGGACGAATATCTGGCCGCGATCACGGAGCTCGGCGCCGCCGGTCCACTCATTATCGGAGGCAAATCAATGGGCGGCCGCGTAGCAAGCATGATCGCGGACGAACTCTACGCGGCCGGCAAGATCGCCGGTCTGCTCTGCCTGGGTTACCCCTTTCATCCGCCGGGAAAACCCGAAAATCTGCGCACGGCCCACCTTGCCGAATTGAAGACTCCGACCTTGATCTGCCAGGGCACGCGCGATGAATTCGGCACTCGTGAGGAAGTGGCCCGTTATGTGTTGTCGGATGCCATTGAAATAGTCTGGCTCGAAGATGGCGATCATGATCTGAAACCGCGGAAGGCAGTTTCGGGCTTCACCGCCGCCGACCACCTGAGGACGGTGGCCGAGACGGTGCGGGCGTGGGGTGCCGGCCTTGGCAATCGAAAAGCACCCGACTGAGCGCACGCGTGACAGTGAGCTCAGTCAATGGAGCCGTTACGCGGCCATATCGCCCCTTACGCGGCGCGGCGCAACGGATTGCATCGCAGCCGCCTGCAGCTTGAACTGCGAGACGAGATCGCGAAGTTTGGCCGCTTCCTGAGCAAGGCTCGCCGATGCGGCCGTGGACTGTTCGACCATCGCCGCGTTCTGCTGCGTTGTCTGATCCATGGAATTGACGGCGACGTTGACTTCGGCAAGCCCGGTCGATTGCTCCTTGGCGGAGGTGGCGATCGCGTCCATATGCTGATTGATGCCGGCAATTTGCCCGCTGATGGTCTTCAGAGCCTGACCGGTATCGAGCACCAGCTTCACGCCGCTTTCGACCTCGTCCGAGGACTTCTGGATATGTCCTTTGATTTCCTTGGCGGCTTGAGCCGATCTTTGTGCGAGTTCACGCACCTCTTGCGCGACGACGGCAAAACCCTTGCCGGCCTCGCCTGCGCGAGCAGCTTCGACGCCTGCGTTCAGCGCCAGAAGATTTGTCTGGAAGGCGATTTCATCGATAACGCCGATAATGCTGGAGATCTGTTCTGCGGAGGCCTCGATACGACGCATTGCTTCTTCGGCATGCGACACGACTTCGGCGGATTTTGCGGCGCTATGGTTTGCTTTCGTCGCCTCTGCGCGGGCCTCGTCCGTGCGCTTGCTCGAATTCGACACGTTCACCGTAATCTGATCGAGTGCCGCCGCCGTCTCTTCAAGCGATGCTGCCTGTTGTTCAGTTCGTCTGGAAAGATCATTGGCGCCCGATGCGATCTCCCTGGTGCCGTCGTCGATCGCCGTGATCGCCATTGAGATGGCGCTCAACGTATCTCCAAGTTGCTTCACCGAGCTGTTGAAATCATGGCGAAGGCTCTCGAAGTCCGGCGAGAAGGGCTCATCGAGTTGAAATGCAAGATCGCCGGCAGCGAGCCTCTTCAACCCGGCACCAAGGCCCGCTGTGGCGGCACGAAGGCGCGCGCCGGCATCTTCATCGGCCTGCTTTCGCGACGCGATCCGGTCGGCTTCGGCTTCCTCGCGAGCTGCCTCGGCGTCGTGTTCGAGCTGCTTGTTGGCAATTGCTGCTCGTCGGAAGACTTCGACAGCCGATGCCATGGCGCCGATTTCATCCGAACGACCGGCACCTGCGGAGGTGATGTTGGTGTCGCCGCTCGCAAGTTTCTTCATGTCGCCGGAAAGAGCGAGCATCGGCTTGGTGACCGTCTTCCGGGTCAGCCAATAGAGACCGACCGAGAACAGCGCGGTCAGCCCGAGAATCACTTTCAAAAGCGTGTCGACAAGAGCTTGCGTATCAGCGCTGCGCTTTGTGATCTCTTCGGAGACCGCGTTGATCTGATCTCCAGTCTGTTCCATCACAGTTTCCAACGCGGAAAACTGGTTCATGAATTCTGGTAGCGATTTCATGGCCGCGGACTGATCTTTGCCTGCAAGGTCGACCATCTTCTTGGCGCTGTCGATATAGGCAAGGAGCGGCGGCTCAAGACCGCCAAGCACATGTTGCGTGGCCGCATCGGTCGCGAGTGCCTTGTTGGCCGCGATCATTTCCCGGAACGACGCCTCGTGCTCCGCCAGATCAGCCTTCACCGCGTCCGCCGCCAAACCGGCAGCCGGATTGGTTGCCAGCAGAGCGGCAAGCACGTCAGCGCGAAGCGCGTCATGCATCATGTCGGCCTGCATGTGGTTTCGCAGCACTTGTGCCGATCGGGCAACTTCGGCGTTGTTTCCGGATAGGATGGATGTCGACCATACGCCAACACCCGTCGCGCCCCCTGCCAACGCGAAAATCGAGACGCTTGCAATGATGATTTTATTCTGAATTGACGCCATGGGTGCCTCCCCGTAAAGATAGAATACGAGACTACACAAACATGCTTAATTATTTGTCATTTGCCAATTTTGTTTTGAACTCGACTTGCAGTAGAAAGACAAATACTACCAGTATCGCAAAATCATCTAAAATATTAGTTTACACTGAAGTATAAAGCGTACGACCCTAAAACGGTCGCTCGATGATTTTCCGGTCAACCAGTCTGAGGCTGCGATCCGGCTGGATGATATAGGTTTCGAAGACATCATCTCCCCACTGGTCGGTGAAACGGTGCGGGACTTGGCTGCCAATGGGAGATTTCGTGAGCTTCATCCTCGGCTGGCCGCCGTAGGTGATGCTCCCCGGAATTGGCTGCAACGAGCTTGTGCCCGTCTGATCGCATGAACAGGTGATCAGGCCGACGACTGCAAGAAGGATGATGCGCCGCATAGCTGGCTCCTGTTTCTCAAGCCGCGATCCTATGGTAAGTTATAGCAGACCTAGTCGCGCTCTCGATGGAAAACATCAAATCAGCCATCGCAGATTTAGCTGCAGAGCGCTTCGAAAACCTGGGGGGTTGGTCATGGGCGATTCTGAGGGAAGAAGCCCCATTGCTTCGTCAGGCTTCACTATCGGCGGAATCATTAAAACCGAAGTCAGCCAACAGCCACTTCTTGCGCTTGTCGTTTTCGTGCCGGTCGCCATCATTCTGGAGCAGGTTACGCCGGAAGCACATACGCTGCTGTTTCTCATGTCGATCGTGGCGATCGTGCCATTGGCGGCGCTGTTGAGCCGCGCCACGGAAGCTGTCGCGGCCAAGACTGGCGATGCGGTTGGTGGCCTGCTCAACGCCACTCTCGGAAATTTGACGGAACTGGTGATCTCGCTTGCCGCGTTGCAATCGGGTCAATATCTGCTGGTCAAGGCTTCACTTGCCGGTGCGATCGTCACCAATACGCTCTTTATGTTGGGTGGCGCTTTTCTGTTTGGCGGCCTCCGCCATCATGTCCAGGAATTCAACAGGGTCAATGCGCGCTTTCAGGCCTGCCTTCTGTTCCTCGCTACGATCGCCATTCTGGTCCCCTCCCTGGTGAGTGAAGCGGATCGCGCACCGGACACCGCCACTGTCCAAAACCTGAGCCTGGGGCTGGCTCTCCTCCTCATTGCCGTCTACGCACTAGGTATGTTTTTCTCTCTGAGGACGCACCGCGAGCTTTTCGCGAGCGCGAGCGAGGGCCATGAAAGCGAGAAGCTGTGGCCACTTTCGGTAAGCATCATCATTCTGGTTATCGTTACTCTATTCGTCGCAGTGATCAGTGAAATCTTCGTCGGTTCCGTCCAGATCGCCGCCACCCATCTCGGCATGACACCCGCGTTTGTAGGCTTTATCGTCGTCGCTCTCGTGGGGGCAGCGGCAGAAATGACGACCGCATTTTCCGCGGCGCGCGCAAATAGATTGGACCTCAGCGTCAGCATCGCGTTAGGAAGCGCGGCCCAGATTGCTCTCTTCGTCGCTCCGGTCCTGGTGCTCGTCAGCTATTTCCTCGGCCCGGCGCCGATGTCTCTTGAATTTTGGAGGGGCGCGGTCACGATGATGCTGGTCGCGACGCTCGCCGCCACTCTACTGTCAAATGGCGGGCGCGGCGCATGGTACGCGGGTGTCATGGCACTGGCTGTCTATGCCATTTTCGGACTCACATTGTTTCTTCTGCCGCCCGGCGCGCCGTCATAAGGAAAGGAAATAATACGGCACAAACGGCTCATTGCTGCGACTGGCCATCGGGACGAAAATATAGCCGTTGAATGACGGCCATCATGAGAGCCGTTGCCCATCCAAATATGATCCAGCCGTTGATTGCCTCGAAAGTGGCGATCTGCCGCCACTCCTTTCCAAGAACTATGTCGCCGTACCCCACAGTGGTGAACGTGACAGTGGAGAAGTAGACAGCATCTTCAAGATTGGGAAGAGCTGACGACATGTAATAGAACGACGCCCAAATGAAAACATCGAGTATAATCGGAACGATCAAGTAAACCACCCATACCACGGTTACAATGGTGGGTCGCCGGAGCAGGAAATCCCGGCGACTTACTTCCATCCGGCGAAAAACTCCCAGCCCGGCCGACATAAACACGGCTTGAATCACAACCGTCGCTGCAATTAGCGCGCCAGCGAGAAGAAGTCGAAACAACATAAGTGCCTCCTGACATTCTGAACACGCCTCTCAAGTATATCAGAGTTCGGCGAAGTTGTGCTCGGTGCGTCATTACACTGTATGTCCAGCAGGAATTGTGCCAAGAGGTACGCTGCGCCACAATTTTGAGGCTACATGACGATGAAGAAAATCGGCTTCCTATCGTTCGGGCACTGGACGCCCTCGTCCCAATCGCAGACGCGCTCGGCGTCCGATGCGCTTCTGCAGTCTATAGACCTTGCCGTCGCGGCCGAGGAACTGGGCGCAGATGGAGCGTATTTTCGAGTGCACCATTTCGCCCGCCAGCTTGGCTCGCCGTTCCCGCTGCTGGCGGCCGTTGGCGCGAAGACCAGCCGCATCGAGATCGGCACGGCGGTCATCGACATGCGTTACGAGAATCCGCTTTATATGGCCGAGGATGCCGGCGCTGCCGACATCATCGCCGGCGGGCGCCTGCAGCTCGGTATCAGCCGCGGCTCCCCGGAGCAGGTTATCGATGGATGGCGCCATTTCGGCTATGCGCCGGCCGAAGGCGAAAGTGAGTCTCAGATGGCCCGGCGCCATGCCGAGGTCCTGTTCGATGTGTTGCGCGGCGAAGGCTTCGCGCAGCCCAACCCGCGGCCGATGTTTCCAAACCCGCCGGGCCTCCTGCGCATCGAGCCGCACTCCGAAGGCCTGCGCGACCGGATCTGGTGGGGCGCCAGTTCGAACGCCACTGCTGCCTGGGCGGCAAAGCTGGGGATGAACCTACAGAGCTCCACGCTCAAGGACGACGAGAGCGGGCTTCCCTTCCACATCCAGCAAGCGGACCAGATCAGAGTGTTTCGCGAGGCATGGAAGGCGGCCGGCCATAAGCGCGAGCCGCGGGTGTCGGTCAGCCGCAGCATCTTTGCACTCGTGGACGACCGCGACCGCGCCTACTTCGGATACGGCAATCAGAATGAGGACAAGATCGGCTTCATCGACGAGAAGACACGGGCGATCTTCGGCCGCAGCTATGCCGCGGAGCCGGATGCACTCATCAAGGAACTGGCCGAGGATGAGGCCATTGCCGAGGCCGACACGTTGCTTCTAACCGTTCCGAACCAGCTCGGCGTGAACTATAACGCGCATGTCATCGAAGCTATTCTGACTCACGTTGCCCCTGCCCTCGGCTGGCGCTGAACCGCGCGGAAAAGGCGCCAATTGATGGTTGGACGGCTTGCCAAGCGTATCGGCGCGATGTTCGACGGCAGTCAAATGTTGGAACCATGTCCCTCCTTATTCGTTGCTTAAACATGCAAGCAAGGAGGATAAGCACATGCGAAATACAATCATTGGCTGCGCAATGGCAGCTCTCGCTATGGGTTTCGTTGCCGTCCCTGCATTTGCGGACGATGTCATCATCGGCGGTCCTTCTTATGATGACGGCTACTATCCGCGGCACCATCGTGATCGCGCTGGCGTGATCATAAGCAATCACGGCATTTCGATCGGCAGGGTCCGGGACCGCGACCGTTATTACGACAGCGACCGCTGCTTCACTAAGACAGTTACTCGCGTGAATGAAGATGGCGATCGGATAACAAGGACGATTCGCCGTTGCGACTAACCCACAATTAAGGCCCGACATCCCATGCCGGGCCTCATTGATTTCGCATAGTAAATCGCCTCAGGATGAACGCGTCGATGCGGGGGGCTTTCTCCCCAAAGTTTGACTGCGTCGCTTGCACTGAACTGGCTGTCGGGAAACCGTTCCAGCCTGCAATTACCGAAATGCCCCCGCCAAACCCTTTTCATCTCCCTAACTCAAGGCCTCAGGAAATGATCGGCTGAGGGGCTGCTCTCCGCCGAACTCGACCACCGCGGCAGAGCATGCGAAAGCATGCTCTGCCTGCCGGTTACATCGGCTCGCGATGAAGTATCATCGCTGCTAGTTGAGAGCCGGGCAACCACGTCTGTTGGCGAAGGCCATGCGGTCGGGACCGCCATCATTCCAGCCACGGACGATGATGCGCCGACCGTTCGACTGGATGGAATCGATGCGCCGGAAACCCTCTTCGCGGGCGGCTCGCATGAGTTCGCGCCGGCCGCAGCCACCGTCCCAATCACCTCGCGAGCGACCCCAGTCCTGATCTTGGCGATTATCCCAACGCGGGGGCGGCCTGTAATCCTGATCGTCGTCGTAATATTGCGCCATGGCGGCCGACGGTAACAATTGCACCGTGGCCAGTCCGACCAACGCAATGCAAGAGAATCTTGTCAAACGTCCAAACATCTTTCGCTTCCTCCTATGTCGGCGATATGGGGGGATCATACAGCTCTAACCTGAATGCCACCCGAACGAGCTATTCATATAGCTACTCTGAATCAAGGGCCTCCTTGTATCCTTTATCTACTGCCAAGCCGGGTCCGCAGGACGCGGCGTTCTATACCCTGTTTGTAGGTTAAATAGCGCAGGCGTTTGCGGAGAACAGTCATAATGACGCCCGTCACTGCGATCGCGCATCGTGGCAGGCAGCGCGCCAGCGGATAGGAGAGTCGTAAAACCCTTACCTGATGCCATCGGCGATCGTACGCGTGAGAACGAAAAAATAATGGCGGCTATCTCCCTCGACGACCATAACGCCGAGGAGTCGATTATCGTCAATTCTTCGGAAATGGTCGATAATCGGCTGCCTGTCGTACACCATTGCCGCGCTGGTCTTGCCCCTGAAGAACATGGGCCTGAGAGAGGCGACCGGCCCGTTTGCCCGCCACATTTTCTGCAGATACGAGAACCAGCTACGGGCTATCCTGGTCCGCCCGAAGCGATGAAAGCGCAGGACCAATTTCAGAGGGATCATTTCCGGGTCGATGGCCACGAGCCGATGAGGTCCCACCGCAAACAACAGAGCATCGGCTCTATGATCGGTGGTGAAGCGCTTGCCGTACCATCCGAGATTTTCCAAGACACCATCCAGCGGGTGGCCGCACGCCACGCCATGACCTCGCCAAAGACCGGCAAGTTCGGTGACCGACGTCACACTGAGACTGTCGAAATAGTCAAAGGCTTCTGCCTGCGATCGAAAACTGCTTGGAATTTGCCTGGCGGTGTTTTCCACGTCGCTCAACTCGGAAACGTCATGCTCGAATCACGTTCCGCATCATCCTATGCAAAGACGGCCGAATGCTGTTGCTCGCATAGGTCTTAGGGCTGCTACCCTAAGGCTTGGCTGGCCAAACCGTAAACGCGCGGTCCTTCGCTGCCGTCCTCCGGCAGCCAAGCCCGTCTCAGCGACATGCTCGTCACCGTGTCGTAAACCGGCAACCCCGATTGCGCGAGGAATTGCGGAAAGGCGCCGGTCTGCTGGCGGGTATCGATTCGCAGGAAGCTGCCCGCATGGTCAGCGACATGCGGTCTGATAACAGCGATTGCCTCTTCGTCGCTTGCTGCGACGACCGGACCGATGACATGACCGCGCCCGAAGCGGCGGCAAAGCGAGAAGGCGGCGATGCGGCCGTCTCGTATAAGGGCCAGACCCTTCGAGACATTTAGGAGGCGCGCAAGCACAGGCATGCGATCCGCACCAAAAGCGGCCAGATCCAGCGCCGCGATCTCTACAAGATCGGCCAGATCGAGCGCCCGCAGCCGTGTGTGTGGCGGCAGCGGCACGACGGGTGGAGAGACCGCTTCGCCATTGCATTGATAGTCGAGCTTTTCCGCACGGAAGCCGAGTGATTGATAAAGCCGCTTGGCCGCGCGGGTGGCGTTGAGGCCGAGCGCGCGGGAGCCGGTTTGCGCAAGGACATGCTCCATCATCCAGCGGCCGGTTCCCAGCATCTGCAATCTCGGAGACGTGATAACCATGCCGATGGTCGTGAAGTCGGGAGCAAAATCGAACCACATGGCGGAGCCGAGCACCCGGCCTATCGCGTCGCGTGCCACGACGCCGCGACCCATCTCGCGAACGATCTGCCAGTCCTCGGCGCGATGCGGCCAGCCGACCGACAGCGAAAGCGCATGCAGGGCATCGAGATCGGCATTCTCCATCTCGCTGAGGGTCAGCTCGAAGGAATCCAGTTGGATCGAACTGGATTTTGCCATGACTATCTCCCCTCCCAACATGCGCGTTCCCGAACCAGCCGGAACGCTTGGCCTATCGTGCAGGATGGACTTCCACGCTTCCACCAGTCGACCACCCCGCTTTGGTTGTAGCGGCGATCACGCAACAGAATACGCTTGAGATCCCCGCGAATTCGAAAGATTCCACCAAAGCCACGGGGCTTTCGGCAGGCAGGGGATAGGCCGCGGCTTATTCTGAATGAAACCTTCCGTTTCCGGATACCTCCCTCCACACACAACAGAGGTCCATCGATGTCCCCTCCCGTCGGTCGCGTCGCCAGCAACCAGGATGTCCCCAAATCCGCCGATGTCGTCATCCTCGGCGGCGGCATGGCCGGTGTCGCAACCGCTTACGAACTCGCCCGGCGCGGAACCTCCGTCGTTCTCATCGAAAAAGGCGTGATCGCCGGCGAACAATCGAGCCGCAACTGGGGTTGGTGTCGCCAGCAGAACCGTGATCCGAGAGAACTACCGCTCGCACGGCTTGCCCTGCGCAGATGGGACAATCTCAATGCGGAACTCGGCGATGAGACCGGCTTTCGCCGCAGCGGCCTTGTCTATGCCACGACACGCAAGGCCGACCTGAACGCCTGGGAGCGCTGGAGCCACGTGGGCAGGGAGTTCGGCGTCGATACACGAATGCTGACGGGAGCCGAATGTGCCACGATGCTTCCAGGCAATAGCCGTCATTGGAACGGCGGCGTCCATTCCCCAACCGATGGGCGCGCGGAACCTGAGCTTGCAGTGCCGGCATTGGCGCGCGGTGCCCAGCGGCTTGGCGCCGTCATCGTCCAGAACTGTGCCGCCCGTGAGCTCGAAACGGAAGCGGGGCGGATCAGCGGCGTCGTCACGGAAAAGGGTGCGATCCGCGCGTCGGCCGTTCTGGTTGCCGGCGGCGCCTGGAGTGGTATGTTCCTCAGGCATCACGGAATCCGCTTCCTGCAGGCATGCGTCAAATCCACATCCTTCTATACCCTCGCCGCACCGGCCGTGACCGATGGCGGGATCGCGATGGAGGACGTGACGATCCGCCGCCGGCTGGACGGCGGCTATACGGTGGGGTTGAGCGGCCTCGGCCAGTTGCAGATCACGCCCTACGGCCTGCTGCAGGCCCGCGATTTCTGGCGTACGTTTCAAACGAGGCGGAAAGGTCTGACCTTTGCCCTTGGCCGCCAATTTATGGAAGGGCCGGAAGCAATTGCCCGCTGGAAAGCGGACGGCGTTTCTCCCTTCGAGCGCATCCGCACGCTCGATCCGCAGCCGGATGCTCATCTTGTCGAGCGCGGCATTGCCCGACTGGTGGCGACCTATCCTGAACTCGCCGGCATCCGTCCGGCCGAGTGCTGGGGCGGCATGGTGGATTCCACGCCAGATGCCATACCGGTGATCTCGCCGATCGTTTCACGGCCTGGCCTCTTTGTCTCCTCAGGCTACAGTGGTCACGGTTTCGGGATCGGACCCGCCGCCGGCATGCTGGCCGCCGATCTCATTCGCGGTGAGAAGCCCTGCGTCGATCCCAAGCCCTACCGATATGAGCGCATGATAGACGGCACCGATCTCGGAAAGCCAGGGATGCTGTGATGATCGCGATGACAGCGGCACAGATCCTCGAAAAGCTGGTCGAATTTCCCTCCGTGGTCGGTACGCCAAACCATGAGATCGTCGGCTGGATCACCGATTATCTGGAGCGGGCCGGCGCAAAGGTCTTCGTCCTTACCGGGCCTGAAGGAGACCGGTCCAACCTGTTTGCGACCGTCGGTCCGGCCGACCGACCTGGATACCTGCTCTCCGGGCACATGGACGTTGTCGCGGCAGCAGAACCAGGGTGGACAAGCGATCCCTTTCGCTTGCAGCGTCACGGCGCGCGGCTCGCAGGCCGCGGGACGAGCGACATGAAGGGCTTTCTCGCCTGTGCGCTTGCTGCGCTGCCGCCCATTGCCGGACGCTCGCTCGCCCGGCCGCTGCATCTTGCCTTCTCCTATGACGAGGAGGCCGGTTGCCGCGGCGTTCCGCATCTGATCGCACGGCTTCCCGATCTCTGTGCCAAGCCGAAGGGCTGTATCATCGGCGAGCCCAGCGGCATGCGCGCCATCCGCGCCCATAAAGGAAAAGCAGCAGCAAGGGTCGTCATCAGTGGTCGCGCCGGTCATTCCTCGCGGCCGGATCTCGGCCTCAATGCCATCCATGCCATGGCCGACGTTCTCGGCGAAGCAGTCACGACCGCCGAGCGTCTGACCCAAGGGCCATTCGACAACAATTTCGAGCCGCCCTATTCCTCGCTGCAGGTCGGCACTATGCATGGCGGGCAGGCCCTCAACGTCATTCCCGAAGAATGTACCATCGAGCTGGAAGCCCGCGCGATCGCCGGCGTCGATCCAACCAGTCTGCTCGCGGGGATCGAAGGACGCCTGGGCGCCTTGAAACAGCGCGGCTTTACGGCGCGCTGGGAGGTCATAAGCAGCTATCCGGCCCTGTCCCTTACCGCCGACGCGCCGCTTGCCCTGCTGATGGAGGAGCTGACAGGGCGGCCACCGCTCGCCGCCGTCAGCTACGGCACGGAAGCAGGCCTTTATCAGGCGGCCGGAATGGAGGCGGTCATCTGCGGTCCGGGCGATATCGGCCGGGCGCACAAAGCCAACGAATTCATTGAGGAGAGCGAATTGTCTGCCTGTGTCAGCATGATCGAAGCGCTGGGAGATCGTCTCGTCCGTTGATGTTCTGGCGGCATACGTCGTTGGCACGAAAAACGGATCGATATGCGGTTGATTGACCCCACTTCGATGCATCCTGTTGAGACGCCGGCAGCAGAATACCCGGAGCAAGCCAGAGGAAGCCCATGGCCTTTTTATTCAACTCGGATGCAGAGCGGGCGAGGATCTTTGCCGCGGCTTTCGCGCGCGAACTGCCGACCCTCCCCTTCGTCACGGATTCGGCTAGCGTCGATCCGGCAACGATCAAGTATCTGCTGACCTGGACAGCGCCCGCCGATCTCGACCGCTATCGCAATCTCGAAATCCTGTTTTCGATTGGCGCGGGCGTCGACCAGTTCTCGCCGGCCGCACTTCCCGACAAGGTCAAGCTGGTCCGCATGATCGAGGATGGCATTATCAGGATGATGCAGGAATATGTGACGCTCGGCGTCCTGGCGCTGCATCGCGATCTGCCTGGCTATATCGAGCAGCAGCGGGCGGGCAAATGGGCCTCCCGCCCGGTTCGGCAGGCAGCCGACCGCTGTGTCGGCATACTCGGCCTCGGCAATCTCGGCCTTGCCGTCATCGATCGGCTGCGGCCTTTCGGCTTTCCGCTTCGCGGGTGGAGCCGCTCGCCGCGCAGCATTGAGGGCGTCGCCTGCTATGACGGAACGGATCAATTGCCGGAATTTCTGGCGGGCGTCGATATTCTCGTCTGCCTCTTGCCGCTGACGCCCGAGACGCGGGGCATCCTGAACGCCGATCTCTTCAACGCGCTGCCTAAAGGCGCCGGCCTCGTGCACGCCGGCCGCGGTCAACAGCTCGACGCGGAGGCTCTCATCGAAGCGCTCGACGGCGGCCATATCAGCAGCGCTGTCCTCGACGTCACCGAACCGGAGCCACTACCGGACGGACATGCGCTCTGGCGCCATCCCAAGATCGTTCTGACGCCGCACATTGCCAGCGTCACGCAGCCGGAGACGGCCGCAAACACCGTCATCGCCAATATTCGCCGCCACGAGGCCGGGCTCGACCCGATCGGTCTTGTCGACCGCAGCCGCGGCTACTGATCATCAATAGGAAAGGAACTCCATGTCTCTGTTGAAAACCATCGACCCGAACCCGGCCTTCGAGCCGAAACACTCCAAGGCCATGCCGGACCGGCTGATTTCCGGAGATCCGTCCTTCAAGACCTGGGCTCAAGACAGTGCGCGCGACGGCATGATCAACACCGGCGTGTGGGAGGCAACCCCGGGCGAAACGCGTTCGATCAAGGGCGAAACTTTCGAATTCTGCCACATCCTTCAGGGCGTCATCGAATTGACCGATGAAGGCGGGACATCGGTGACCTATCGCGCCGGCGACAGCTTCGTCATGAAGCCGGGATTCAAGGGCATATGGCGAACGATAGAGACGGTCCGCAAGATCTATGTGACGGTTAGCTGATGATAAGCCTTGCGGACTTGCCGGTCTTTGAGGCCGAACATGAGGGCTATACGCTGAGCACGGATCGCGCTCGCCTCGATGTCGATCGGATCCATCGCTATCTCTCGGAAGAATCCTACTGGGCGCGTGGCCTCGATCGCGCTCTGCTCGAACGGGCGCTCGCCGGTTCGCTGCCGGTCGCTATCTATGCGCCGAACGGCGATTTTGCCGCTTTTGCACGCGTCGTCACGGATCTCGCTATCTTTGCCTATCTGCGCGATGTCTTCACCCTGCCGGACCATCGCGGCCGGGGCTTGGCGACGTTTCTTATGGCGGTGATCCAAAGCCATCCAGAGCTGAAAACGGTGAGCAACTGGATGCTGGCGACGCGTGATGCGCATGCGGTCTACGCAAAGGCCGGCTTCGCACCAGTCCCACACCCGGAATATTACATGAGCATCCGAAAAACCACTGAAAGCCCATAACCAAGGGTTATGGATTGCGCTGCTCTTGTTACTGGCGACCGTGAGGCTCACCCGCCATTCTGCTCCGGCCAGCACAAGGAAACAGCACATGGGCTATCGTATCGGGGTCGACGTCGGGGGATCCTTCACCGATTTTGCGGTGTTTGATGAGGCGAGCGGACGCATCTCCACCCTCAAGGTCTTCTCGCGGCCGGATGAGCCGGGCGCGGAAATCACCGCAGGTCTTTCGACGCTCAAAGCCCGCGACGGCCTCGATCCTGCCGAGGTCGATTACTTCACCCATGGCACGACGGTCGGCGTCAACACGGTCATTCAGCGCAACGGCCATGACCTGGCTTTGTTCACCACACGGAATTTCGAGGACGTGCTGCAAATCGCGCGCCTGAAGATCCCGCAGATCCACAATCTCTATTCGGTGCGGCCGGAGCCGCTGATTGGGCGCGATCGCGTATTCGGCATCGACGAGCGAACCGCCGCTACCGGCGATATACTCGGGGCTCCGCATGAGGCCGATGTCGAGAGGGCCGTGCGTGCTGCCGAACGGGCCGGCTGCAAGGGTATTGTCATCGCCTTCCTCAACGCCTATCGCAATCCGGCCAACGAACTTGCCGTCAAGGCAATGATCGAAAGGTTTGTGCCGGGCCTGCCGGTCTTTTCCTCCGCGCAAACCTGGCCGATCATCCGCGAATATGAGCGCACCATTACGGCCGTCATCAGCGGCTACGTGCAGCCACGCGTGTCTCGCTACCTCGACCGTTTCGAAAGCGTGCTGAGGCAGGAGGGGCTTGCTTGCCCCCTGCTGATCACTAAGAGCAACGGCGGCGTGATGGGCATCGACCAAGCGCGAAACGATTGCGTACAGATGATCCTCTCTGGCACCGCTTCCGGAGTGATCGGGGCAGGCTATCTCGCCAAGGCCAGCGGCTTTGACCGCATTCTGAGCCTCGATATTGGCGGCACCAGTGCCGATGTCGCCGTCATCCTCGATGGCCTGCCGCAATATGGTGTGGGCGAGCTGATCGGGGATTTCCAGATTCACATCCCCTCCGTATCGGTGAGCTCCGTCGGACAGGGTGGCGGATCCGTTGCCTGGGTGGATGTCTTCGGGATGCTTCAGGTCGGCCCGGACAGCGCCGGCTCGACGCCGGGTCCCGCCTGCTATGGACGCGGTGGAGTTCGGCCGACGGTCACCGATGCGGTCGCGGCCTGCAATCTGATCGGCCACATGCCGCTCGGCTACGGTGCGGTTGAGGTCGACCGCGCTGCCGCCCGCGCAGCGATTGCTCCCCTTGCAACGACGCTCGGCGGTACGATCGAAGCGACGGCAAGCGACATCCTCAACATCTCGGTTTCGGGCATGTATGCCGAGGTCAGCGGCCTGATCTCCCGCTTCGGGATCGACCCGCGGGAGTTCCATCTCTTTGCCTTCGGCGGCGCCGGCGCCATGCTGGCCTGCTTCCTGGCGCGCGAACTCGACATGAGGGGCGTCGTGGTTCCGCCCACTCCCGGCGTCGTCTCTGCCCTCGGCGGCCTGATCGCCGACCTGAAGAACGACTTCATCCGTACCGTCTATTGCGACGTCACGAAGGAGGCGATGGCCACTGTCGTCGCACCCTACCGGGAACTGAAAGCTGAGGCCGAACATTGGCTGCGGCAAAAACAGAGTTTCGCCGGGCCTGCATTCGTCCAGGCCTTTGCCGATATGCGCTATCTCGGCCAATCCTACGAGATCGAAGTCCCGCTTCAGGGCGATTGGCTCGAAGAGATCGATGCCGATGCCATAGTCAATGCCTTCCATGCCGAACATGCGCGGCTTTTCGGCCATGCGGCCTCAGCTTCGCCGGTGCAGATGATCAATCTCCGCCTGACCATATCGGGTGCGACGCCCAAACCGTATCTGGCCGAACTCGGCCCCGCATACGAGCCTGTCCGGCCCCGCTTCTCGGCCGAAGCCTGGTTCGACGGCCGCCTTGCCATGACTGCAGTCTATCACCGCAGCGATCTGAAGGCGGGACATCGCCTGACCGGGCCGGCAATCATCGCGCAGGACGATACCACGACAGTCGTCCCGCCGAATTTCACCGTCGATGTCGACCGGTTCGGCAACCTTGTCATCACCCGCATGGAGGCCTGAGATGGCGATCGATCGCAGAAATCTGAAGGTGCTCGCCAACTTCTGTGCCGCCGCCGCCGATGCCATGGCGTTTACGCTGATGCGCACGGCCCACTCCGCTTTCGTCAAGGAAACGGAAGACTTCTCCTGCCAGGTGGTGACGCGCGAAGGGTTTGCCTTCGCAAGTCCGCGCCAGTTCGGAGCCCCCTGGTACAGCGGCATCGACTACCGCCCGCTCCTCGACATGTTCGATAGCTATGCCGAGGGTGACATCTGCATCACCAACGATCCCTATAGCGGCTTCGTCGCGACCCATTCTCCCGATATCCATATCTGGAAACCGGTGTTTCACGGCAGCGAGATCGCCTGCTTCGTCGTCGGCCATATCCACAATACCGATGTCGGCGGCGCAGTCCCTGCCTCGCTGTCGCGCTCGCTCACCGAAATCGAGCAGGAAGGCTTGCGCATTCCGCCGGTCAAGCTCGTCGAGAACGGTGTGCTGAACGATTTCGTGCTGCACACTGTCAGAGCCAATGTCCGCCTGCCAGATCAGAACATCGGCGACCTCAATGCCCAGATTGCTTCCGTCAATATCGGCGAGCGCAAGCTGAAGGAGATCATTGCCCGCTTCGGCTTTGACGATTTCATCGACGGCGTCGGCCAGATTCTCGACTATGCCGAGGAACAGACGCGCGCCATTCTCAAGCGCATACCGGATGGCGACTATTTCTTCGCGGATTATGCCGACGAGGATTCGGTCGGCGGCAAACCTTGCCGCGTAGCTCTGACGCTGCGCATTCGCGGTGACGAGATCGAACTCGACTATACCGGCAGCGACCCGCAATTAGGGTCGTCGCTCAATATGCCCACCGGCGGCCGTGAACGCCATCCGCTGGTGATGGTGGGCCTGACCTATGTCTTATACACCCTCGACAATTCCCTGCTGCTCAACGCCGGAACGCTGAGGCCAGCACGGGCGATCCTTCCCGAGGGGAGCATCGTCAACTGCCAGCGCCCCGCCGCCGTCGGCATGCGCTCCCTGACCTGCGCCATGACCCAGATCGTCACGGTCGGTGCCTTCGCTAAGGCGCTTCCGGAGCTGATGCCGGCCGCCTCTCCCGGCGGCAATGCCATCATGAACATCAAGACCAGCGCCAGAAACGGCCGGCCGGTCATGGCCTCGATCGGCCCGGTCGGCGGCGGTGGCGGCGGAACACCGATCGGCGATGGAAGCGACGGCGCCGGTGGCGCCACGGGTTTCCTGCGCAATACGCCGATCGAGATCAGCGAGGCGGAAGTGCCGATCCGCTTTCTGCGCTACGGATTGGAGACCGATACGGGCGCGCCGGGTAGCTATCGCGGCGGCCTGTCGGCGGTGATGGAATTTCAGGTCTCGGCGCCGGAAACCGTTGTGACGGCGCGCAATCGCAATCGCTCGGTCATGCCCTCCTGGGGTCTCGCAGGCGGCCATGCCGGCACCATCTCACGCTTTATCCGCAATCCCGACGGAGACGACGAGATTTCGCTCGGCAACACGGACATTGTGCACTGCAATCCCGGCGACGTGATCCGCGTCATTGGCCCTGGAGCCGGCGGCTATGGCGATCCGTTCGAGCGCCCGGTCGAAAAGGTCGTTCAGGATGTGCGCCGCGGCGCTATCTCAATGGAAAGTGCGCGACGCGATTACGGCGTGGCGATATCGCGTGGCGCGGCTGACGGCGAGGCGACCGCAGCCCTACGGGCCGACCGATCGCCAAACACCGATCCCATCGCCTATGCCGCTGAGCGGATCGCCTTTGAATCGGTATGGACGGAAGAGCGCTACGATCTGCTGACCGGCTTTCTCGCCAGCGTGCCGGTCGGCTGGCGATTCTTCTTGAAGCACAGGATCTTCGACGCGGTCGCCTCCGGCTTGAACAGGTCGGGCGATGTTGCCGAGGAGATGCGCGCCATCTTCGCCGAGATGCGCGAACGCTACGGCGTTTGACAGTCTGCGGCGATTGGTTATGACATCCATAACCTAAAGGCGGATCTCATGAACGCACGCCAGCTAGAAATCTTCCGGGCGATCATGCGCGACGGTACGCTGACCGCAGCCGCGAATTCGCTTGGGATATCGCAGCCCGCCGCCAGCAAGTTTCTCCATCACCTGGAAAGCCAGCTCGGCTACACGCTGTTCGATCGTATCGGCGGGCGGCTCGTGCCGACCATGGAGGCAAACCTGCTGTTTGCAGATGCCGACAGGGTGTTTCGTGAGATGGAAGCCCTGAAATCGCTGGCGCGGGATATCGGTGCGCAGAAGATCGGTTTGCTGAGGCTCGGGATCAGCCTGGCGGTCACCTATTCGGTGCTGCCGAAGGCACTCCTGCGCTTTCGTGCGAAGCATCCGGAAGTGAAGGTTCATCTCCATGCCCTGCCGAAGCGCGAGATCGCCGAGGCGCTGCTTCTCGGCGACATCGACCTCGCCGTCACCTTGTCTGTGATCGAAGCCCCAACCGTTCGCAGCGAAATCCTCAGCGATGTCCCGATCGTCGCGGTAATGCGGGCCGATGATCCCCTGGCATCCAAGGCAAGGATCGGCCCCGCCGATCTCGACGGTTTGCCGCTGATCTCCTACGGCGCCCATGCGGAAATCGGCGCGGCGATGGACGAAGCTTTTTCGAGCTGCGGCCTGCAGCGCGAGGTTGCCATTCAGATTGCCTCCTCTGTTGGCGCTGTGCCGCTGGTGCGCGAGGGGCTCGGCATCGCCCTGGTCGACGGGCTCGTTGCCTGGCATGGCTTCGAGGGTCTGGTGACCCGCCCCTTCGAACCGCGTCTTGCCATGCAGATGGTGGCCGCCACCAATGACGCCCGGCCCGCCTCGCGATTTGTACGGCCCTTTCTGGCTACATTGCGTGACGTTCTCTGAAACGCCGAATCTTGCGCTGAAACACTGAGGGCAAACGGGATATTCCGTCGCGACGGCGGAAGCATCAATCGAAACTGCCAGGGTGCAGCCGATAGACTTGCCCGACCCGACGGTAAGGAACGGCCATGACCCTTAGTTTCGATCCAAATTCGCTCGACCTCCCAAGCGGACATTTCATCGATGGCCGCTATGTCGCAGCCATGGGCGGCATGACCATGCACCGACCGTCGGATGGTGTCGCTTTCGCGAAATGTCCGGTGGCCGGAAAGGACCTTGTCGACCGCGCCGTCGAGGCCGCGAACCGGGCTCTGAAGACCAGCGGCTGGTCCTCCCTCCGGCCGCGAGAGCGAACCAAGGCGCTGGTTCGTTGGGCTGACCTGATGGAAGAAGAGGCCGTGACGCTCGCCCGTCTAGAAGCCGTATCCTCGACCCGCCCGATCGGCCAGCTCGTCGCCGGCGATATCGCCATTACTGCCGAGCAGATCCGCTTCTTCGCGGAGTTCGCTGACAAGGAAGGTGGCGATCTGGTCCCGGCTGACGACCACAGCCTCGGCATGATCATGACCGAACCCTACGGGGTCGTCGGCGCGATCACGCCCTGGAACTTCCCGATTTCCATGGCCGGCTGGAAGCTCGGCCCCGCATTAGCAGCGGGCAACGCCGTGGTGCTGAAACCCTCCGAGATGACACCGTTTTCGACGCTCTACATGGCGGAACTCTCGGTGCGCGCCGGCATTCCCGCCGGTCTGATCAACATCGTTCTCGGCGACGGCCCGACCACCGGCGCGGCGATCACCAGCCACCCCGGTATCAGCAAGATCAGTTTCACCGGTTCGACGGCAGCCGGTGCGGCGATCATGGAGAATATCGCTCGCAGCGGCGTCAAGCCGATGACGCTGGAACTCGGCGGCAAAAGCCCGCAACTCGTCTTCGCCGATGCCGATCTCGATCTGGCCGCCGAGGCGATCGCCCGCAACGTCCTCGCCAATGCCGGCCAGGCCTGCGTGGCGGGTTCGCGGCTGATTGCCGAGCGCTCGATTGCCGAACCTCTCACCGAGGCGATCCTCGGGCACATGCGTCAAATCAAACCAGGCCCCACTTGGGACGAGAAAAGCCTCTATTCGCCGGTTATCTCGGAGCGTCAGATCGGGCGCATAGACAGCATCGTTCAGGCCGCGATCGGCGCCGGCGCGGAATGCCTGACCGGCGGTTCGCGGCTGGATCGGCCAGGCTACTTTTATGCCCCGACGCTGCTTGCCGGGGTCGATCAGGCCTCGCCGGCGGTCACTGAAGAAATCTTCGGGCCGGTGCTGACGCTGCAAACCTTCGAGACGGAAGAGGAAGCGCTCTTGCTTGCCGATCATCCGACCTACGGGCTTGCGGCGGGCTTATTCACGCGCGATCTTTCTCGGGCCGTCCGCGTGACGCGCCGCCTTCAGGCCGGAACCGTCTGGGTCAATCGCTACGGGCGTTCCCGCGACCATATTCTGCCGACTGGCGGATACAAGAACTCTGGTATCGGCAAGGACCTTGGCCGCGATGCCTATCTCGCCAATCGTCGCAGCAAATCCGTGCTGATCAACATCTGAGGAGCTGACATGAAGACCTATAGGATCGCTCTCATCCCCGGCGACGGCATCGGCAAGGACGTTACCGCCGCAGCGTGGCAGGTATTGGAAAAAGTGGCCGGGAAGGCGGGCTTCGGTCTGGAGCCGACCAGCTTTCCCTGGTCCTGCACCTACTACAAGGAAACGGGCACGATGATGCCGGCCGATGGCATTGCGACGCTGCGCAAATTCGACGCCATCCTGCTCGGCGCGGTCGGCTGGCCAGCCGAGGTGCCCGATTCCGTTTCACTGCACGGCCTACTTCTGCCGATCCGCAAGGCCTTCGAGCAATATGCCAATATTCGGCCGCACCGTCTGCTGCCGGGTGTCGAAGGGCCGCTGAAGACGCGCGACTTCGATATTCTCTGCATTCGCGAGAACACCGAGGGCGAATATTCCGGGGCCGGCGGACGCGTGCACCAGGGCACGGCAAACGAGGTCGCCGTCGAGACTTCGATTTTCACCAGAGCCGGCGTGGAGCGCATCCTGCGCTTCGGCTTCGAACAGGCCCGCGCACGCCGCGGAAAGCTCGCCTCCGTCACCAAATCGAATGCGCAGAAATATTCCATGGTGTTCTGGGATGAGATCACGGCGCGGCTCGCCGCCGACTATCCCGACGTCACCGTAACGAACTATCACATAGACGCCATGGCGGCACGCATGGTTATGGCGCCGGAAAGCCTCGATGTCGTCGTCGCCTCCAATCTCTTCGGCGATATCCTGACCGACCTCGGGGCCGCCATCCAGGGCGGGCTCGGCTTTGCCGCCTCCGCCAATCTCAACCCGAACCGCACGGCACCGTCGATGTTCGAACCGGTGCACGGCTCAGCGCCCGATATCGCCCATCTCGGCATCGCCAATCCGATTGCCGCCATCTGGTCGGCCGCCATGATGCTGGATCACCTCGGCGAAAAGCCAGCCGCAGCCGAAATCATGCGTGCGATCGCCGCGACAACCGAAGCCGGCATCGGCACCTTCCCCGGCAAGGACAAGACCGACGCCATCACCCATGCCGTGCTGAACGCACTCGTCTGAACGATAAGGAAACAACAGCAATGATCGACCTCAAGGACCGGAGCCTATTGCGCCAACAGGGCCTGATCGATGGACTCTGGCGCAATGCCGCCTCCGGCAAGACCGTCGACGTCATCGATCCGGCCACGCAGACAGTAATGGGCACGGTTCCCGACATGGACGGGACGGAGACGCGCGCCGCGATCGAAGCCGCCAGCGCCGCCTTCCCGGCCTGGCGGGCGAAGACCCATGCCGAGCGGGCACAACTGCTGGAAGCTTGGCATGATCTGATGATCGAACATTGCGACGATCTCGGCCTGATCCTGACGACAGAACAGGGAAAACCGCTGGCCGAGGCACGTGGAGAAATCCGCTACGGTGCCTCCTTCGTCAAATGGTTCGCCGAGGAAGCGCGCCGGATCGGCGGCACGACCATACCCTCGCCGACCCGCGACCGACGCATCGTGGTCCTCAAGGAACCGGTCGGCGTCTGCGGCATCATCACGCCCTGGAACTTCCCCAATGCGATGATCACCCGCAAGGTGGCCCCGGCGCTCGCCGCCGGCTGTACGGTCGTCATCAAGCCATCCGACCTGACCCCTTATTCAGCTCTGGCGCTTGGTGTTCTGGCCGAACGCGCCGGCATCCCTTCGGGCGTCATCAACATCGTCACTGGCCTGCCGACCGCGATCGGCAACGAGCTGATGCGCAATGAAGCGGTCCGCAAGATCTCGTTCACCGGCTCGACCCGCGTCGGCGCACTGCTGATGCGCGGCGCCGCCGACAGCATCAAGCGGCTCAGCCTCGAACTCGGCGGCAACGCGCCCTTCATTGTCTTCGACGATGCCGACCTCGACCTTGCCGTCGAAGGCGCTATCGCCTCCAAATTCCGCAATGGCGGCCAGACCTGCGTCTGCTCCAACCGCATCCTTGTGCAGGACAAGGTCTACGACGCCTTTGCCGAAAAACTGGCCGCCCGCGTTTCCGCCATGAAGGTCGGCCCCGGCACGCAAGCGGGCGTCGACATCGGTCCGATGATCAATGCCGCCGCCATCGAGAAGATCGAGCGCCACGTTGCCGATGCCGTCGAGAAAGGCGCGACGATCGTTGCAAAGGCTTCGAGCCTTCCGGAAGGCCGGCAATATGCAGCCCCAATCGTCCTGTCGGGTGCTACCACCGACATGCTGCTTGCCAGTGAGGAGACCTTCGGACCGGTCGCCCCGCTCTTCCGTTTCAAGACCGACGAGGAGGCGATCGCCATCGCCAACGGCACGCCCTTCGGGCTTGCGGCTTATTTTTATACCGGAAGCCTCAAGCGCTCCTGGGCCGTCGGCGAAGCGCTGGAATTCGGCATGGTCGGGCTGAACACCGGCGCGATCTCAACCGAAGTCGCCCCCTTCGGCGGCGTCAAGCAATCCGGACTCGGCCGCGAGGGCTCGCAAGTCGGCATCGAGGAATATCTCGAGTTGAAGACCTTCCACATCGGCGGGCTTGGCTGAGCCTGTCAAAAACAACAAAAAGGGCGCGCCAAAAGGGGCGCCCTACCGACATGCTGCAGAGACATTCTGACGGCTTTCCTGCCCGGCAGGAATTCACTCGGGCTTCACGAGAAGGCCAGCAGCCAAAGCACGGAAGGTCTCGATAGCCTTTGGCAGCACATGCTTCGGATCGTCGCTGGCTGCGACCCAAAGAGCAGCATTGAGCGCGGCGCCGCTAAGAAGCCGAGCGGCCGCCTCGGCGTCGAGCGGCTTGAAAATCTCTTTGGCGATAAGACGCTCTACCGTCCGCTTGGTTTCCTGAAAGCAACTGCTCTGGCTGGGCCATTTTGATGGATCACCCAACACCGCAGGTCCGTCGAGCAGAACGATGCGTTGAACTTCCGGAACCAGCGCCATCTCGATATAGGCGGCGCCTTCGGCAAGCAGGCCTTTCCAATCGTCTCCCACTCGCGCGCCGATCTCTTGGGCCTGCGATGCCATCTCCGAGTCGATCTGATCGACAACTGCCGCGAGAAGCCCGCGCTTGTCTCCGAAATTATGATAGAGCGCCCCACGCGTCAGGCCGACCTCGGCCGTCAGCTCGTCCATTGATGCAGCCGAATACCCTTTTTCAGCAAAGGCTTTTCGCGCCGCCGCGATCAGTTTGGCACGGTTCTCCTCCATCGTATCGATACGTCGTTTCGCCATCCTGCCCTCAAATTTCATATACGATGCGTATGTGGACTTGACATACGGCGCGTATGCCAGTTATTTCACATACGCATCGTATATGAGATGAGGCGGCGTGTGAAGCAGAATGCATCCTGCTCATCCGCTGTCGCCAACGATAATGAAGAAAGGATCGAGAATGACCAAACGTGAGGCAATTTTTCCCGCCAACAGACATGCCCTTTACGAGGAACATGGCTATTCGGCCGCCATTCGCTCCGGTGACCTTCTGTTCGTGTCCGGGCAAGTCGGCAGCCGTGCCGACGGGACGCCGGAACCTGATTTCGGGCATCAGGTCCGTTTGGCTTTCGAAAACCTCAAGGCAACGCTGGACGCCGCGGGGTGCACGTTCGATGATATAGTGGACATAACGACGTTCCACACAGACCCGGAAAACCAGTTCGCAACAATCATGGCCGTCAAGCAGGAGATCTTCAGCGGTCCGCCCTATCCGAACTGGACGGCCGTCGGCGTGAACTGGCTTGCCGGCTTCGACTTCGAGATCAAGGTCATTGCCCGCATCCCTTCGAAGGCGTGATACTTGATCCGACTATTGGAACCGATCGAGCGTCTTGTAATACATGCCGACCAGCGGCAGGAACCAGGGCTTGCCGAAATGCCCCGGCACCGCCGGCCACTCGAGGCCTTTGACCGGATTGCGATCGGCTTTGCCCAGGATGGCATCGGCAATCATCATGCCCATATGCGTCGCCATCTGTGCGCCATGGCCGGAATAGCCCATCGCGTACCAAAGCCCGTCCACATAGCCCGCGCGCGGGAAACGGTCCTTGGTCATGTCGACCAGACCGCCCCAGCAATAGTCGATCTCGATCTTGGCAAGGTGCGGGAAGATTTCCGCGAGGCTGGCGCGTAGGATCTCGCCGCTCTTGGCGTCGGATTGCTGATCCGACGTCGCGGAAAACCGCGCCCGGCCGCCGAATATGAGGCGATTGTCCGGCGAGAGCCGGAAATAATTGCCGATGTTGAGCGAAGTCACGCAAGTGCGGTTGCCGGGCATGGTCGCGGCGACCTCCGGCTTGGTCAGCGGACGCGTGGCAATGATGAAACTGCCGACAGCAACGATGCGACGGCGGAAATAGCTGAAGATGCCGGGAGTGTAGGCGCCCGTTGCCAGGAAGACATTATCTGCCGAGAGTTTGCCGCGAGTGGTCGTCAGTTCATGCCGGCTGCCGTTGACCTTCCTGTCGGTCACGGTGGCATTCTCGAAGATTACCGCGCCGCTACGCACTGCGGCTTCTGCAAGACCGACCGCATAGCGCCCCATATGCATCATTGCGCTCTTCTTGGAGAGCATTGCGCCGTGAAACGACGTCGATCCGATTTCCGCCTTGAGATTATCAGCCGTCAGCAGCGCCGTATCCGGGTCGATCTCGCGATGGACCGCCTCGAAATTCTTGGCGATGCTGTCGAAGTGAGCCGGCTTGGAGGCAAGCTTCAGCTTGCCCGCACGGCGGAAATTGCAGTCGATCCCCTCCTCCGCGATGATCCGCTCGACTGTGTCGACGGCATCATCGAAGGCGCGATAGAGTGCCTTTGCCCGCTCGACCCCGAGTTCTTCCTTCGCCGCGATGAAACTATGGGCGATGCCGTTATTGAGATGACCGCCATTGCGGCCCGATGCGCCGGAGCCGACTGTGCCCGCCTCCAGCACGACCACTTTGGCGCCGGCCTTGGCGAGCTGAAGCGCCGCCCCTAGTCCGGTAAAGCCGCCGCCGATCACCGCGACGTCATAATGACCTTCGAGCGGAGCCGTGCTCTGCTTTGCGAAACGCGGGGCTGTGTCGTGCCAATAGGACTTAAATTGCATGGCGGCCTCCCGTCAGAGCCCGACGACGCCGGGCAGACCGGAAATATCCTTGATCTCGGTATATTCATAATAGGGATTGGCGGGTTCGTGACCCCGGTTAACCCAAACCTTGTGCTTGATACCGAGATCATAGGCCGACATCAGATCGTAGCGGAAGGATGAGGAGCAGTGCAGGATGTCTTCCGGATTGCAGCCGAGCATATCGAACATATATTCGAACGCCTTGAAGCGCGGCTTGTAAGCATTGGCCTGCTGCGCCGTGAAGACCGCATGGAACGGCGCACCGAGCTTTTCGACATTGTACATGATCTGCTCGTTCATCGCGTTCGACAGGATGACCAGCGGGATTTCCTTGGCGACCTTGGCAAGCCCCGCCGGCACGTCCGGATGCGGCCCCCAACTCGGCACGGTTTCGTAGATGGAGCGAGCGTCTTCGGCGCGGAAGGTCACGCCGTTCTTGCGGCAGGTCCGCTCGACGGCATTGTGGAGCACTTCATTATAGGGTTTCCAGTCTCCCAGAATCTCGTCCAGCCGGTAGGCCGCGAAATTCTTGATGAACTGCGCCATACGCGGCTGGTCGAGCTCGCCGCCGTAGATCTTCTGAGCAGCCTCGGCCATCTGGAAATTCGTCAAAGTGCCGTAGCAGTCGAAGGTGATGTATTTCGGCCGGAACTTCGTCATGTCTTGGATCCTTGCAGAATGCCGCGCAGGCGCTGATGAATGAGAACATCATAGGCAGCCTTCTTCCATCGGTTCACCGCATTTAGGCCGTCGCGAAGCAGAAAGTTTTGTATCGCCGCTCCGCTTTGGCAGAGAGTTGCGCGTCGCCACAAGCGCGTTGCCGCCGAAATCCGCAATCGCAGCCCGCAACACCAACCGCCCCGGCATAAGATGCGGCGGGTATGCCGACGGACGGTGGAAGATACCGCTGCCGCCCCTTCGTCGGGACGATCTTCTTTCGCTACGGGTCTATCAAAAAGAAAAGCAACGACGGGAGAAAAAGCCTGTGCAGGCAACCGGGATCGATCTTCGCCCCCTCGACCACTCTCACCTTCAATCGGCTCTGACACTGTCCCGTCAGGCAGGCTGGCCCCACCGGCTGGAAGAGTGGCAGATGCTGCTGGAGCTTAGCCGCGGCCTGGTGGCCGTCGAGAACGACCGGGTCGTCGCCACGATCTTCGTCACTCCCTATGGCGATGACGTCGCAACGATCAATATGGTGATCGTCGATGAATCGATGCGCGGGCGTGGCATCGGCCGCCGGATCATGCAGGCGGCCCTCGATATCGTTGGTGATCGTGAGTGCCGGCTCGTGGCGACTGCCGACGGTCTGCCTCTTTATGAAAGTCTAGGGTTCAAGAAGACCGGCGAGATCGTTCAGCACCAAGGCCCGCTGCTCGCGTGCATTGCGCCGCCGACGGTGGATTGGGCGACAGCCGCCGATGTCGAGCAGATCGTCACCCTCGATCGCATCGCTTTCGGAGCGGATCGCGGGCCACTCATCCAAGCCCTGGCCGAGGCCGGCCGTCTGGCTGTTCTGCGCGAAGCCGACGCGCTTCGCGGTTACGCAGCCTTGCGGTCCTTTGGCCGTGGCGAACTCTGCGGCCCGGTCGCTGCAGGAACCACTGGTGAGGCCCA
The DNA here is from genome assembly GCF_029714265.1 of Rhizobium sp. CB3171. Taxonomy (NCBI): domain Bacteria; kingdom Pseudomonadati; phylum Pseudomonadota; class Alphaproteobacteria; order Hyphomicrobiales; family Rhizobiaceae; genus Rhizobium; species Rhizobium sp. CB3171. The sequence continues at coordinate 1,536,022 of NZ_CP121653.1, forward strand.
GGACCTTCTGAGCTTTCTGTTCGCGGCCCGGTCAGGCGCATTCATGCGTGTCGATACCGGGGCCGAGACTGGCCTTGCTCCCTTCCTCCTCGAACATGGCCTCGCCCATGTCGGCGGCGGCATCACCATGCATCGTGCACCTTCGTCTACCCCGTCATCCGTTCCCAGCGTTCACACATTTGCCCTGGCGAGCCAAGCCTTGGGCTGAAGAGAGACATCATGCTGAGCAATTCCCTTATCGAACTCGATCGCGCCCACCTCGTTCACCCCGTCGCCTCCTATCGCGGTCACGAACAGGCCGGCGTCCGGGTGTTGAAATCCGCCAAGGGTGCTACCGTGACCGATGCATCGGGCCATCAGATGATCGACGGCTTTGCCGGTCTCTGGTGCGTCAATGCCGGCTATGGCCATGACAGTATCGTGGAGGCGGCAGCCCGTCAGATGCGGGAGCTGCCTTATGCCACCGGCTATTTCAGCCTCGGCTCGGAACCGGCCATCCGGCTCGCCGCCGAATTGGCTGACCGCGCTCCCGGCGACCTCAACCATGTCTACTTTACGCTCGGCGGTTCCGATGCCGTCGACAGCACGGTTCGCTTCATCCGCTATTATTATCACGCACTCGGCAAGCCCACGAAGGATCAGTTCATCTCGCTCGAACAGGGTTATCACGGCTCGTCCACCGTCGGCGCCGGCCTGACGGCACTTCCGGTCTTCCATGCCGGCTTCGGCATGCCGCTCGACTGGCAGCACAAGATTCCCACCCATTATGCCTATCGCAATCCCGTCGGCACCGATCCGCAGGCGATCATCGCCGCTTCGGTCGCCGCACTGCGCGCCAAGGTCGAGGAGCTGGGCGCCGAGCGTGTGGCGGCTTTCTACGCCGAGCCAATTCAGGGGTCCGGCGGCGTGCTGGTTCCGCCGACCGGCTGGATGAAGGCAATGCGCGACCTCTGCAGCGAACTCGACATTCTGTTCGTTGCCGACGAGGTGATCACCGGCTTTGGCCGTACCGGCCCGCTGTTTGCCTGCTCGGAAGATGGCATCGTCCCCGATTTGATGACCACCGCGAAGGGGCTGACGTCCGGCTATGTGCCGATGGGGGCCGTCTTCATGTCGGAGAAGGTCTATGGCACGATTGCCGACGGCGCCGGCGCCTCCGCGATTGGCCATGGTTATACCTATTCCGCGCACCCCGTCAGCGCCGCCGTTGGCCTCGAAGTGTTGCGCCTTTACGAGAACGGCCTGTTGGAAAACGGCGTCAAGGCTGGCGCGCGTCTGATGGCCGGCCTTCGCGATCTCCGTTCCCATCCGCTGGTCGGCGACGTGCGCGGGCGCGGCATGCTCGCTGCCGTCGAACTGGTGGTCGACAAGGAGCGCAAGACGCCCTTGCCTGCGACTGCCGAGCCCGCGCGGCGGATCTTCGATCGCGCCTGGAATAATGGGCTTGTCATCCGCGCCTTCGGCAACGGTGTTCTCGGCTATGCGCCGCCGCTCTGCTGCACCGATGGGGAGATCGATGCGATCATCGAGCGTACGCGCAGGACTCTGGACCAGACACTGGAAGATCCCGACGTACGGGCGGTGCTCGCCTGAGCGCAAAACGGGGCCTTGGCGGTATCGGTGAAATACCGCTTTGCCCTCATATTCGCAATTTTGTGCCGCCACAGCTCTTCCATTCAGAGAATCCGGCGAGCCTTTACTGCGAAACTGAACTGACTAAAGGCGCTCAATGCCCGAAAAACGGGGATTTTCGGCAGATACGAGAAAATCCTCGGTAGGAACAGGACAGCATTTTCTTCTGCATTCAGCCGGTGATCGGAACTGGATGCACTCGATCAAGAACTGATATTTGGCGAGGGCAGACACTTGGCAAAGAGCCTAGCGGATTTCAAATACTTCACCTTTGACGTCGTCGGAACCCTGATCGACTTCGAAGGCGGTATCAAGGATTGCCTCGCCGGGATTGCCGAGGAAGCGGGCGTCTCGATCGATGGCGAGGAAGCGCTCGCCCTCTATCGCGCCGCGCGCTATTCCGGAGATGCCGGGCTGTTTCCCGATGATCTGGTTCGTGTCTATCTCGTCATTGCCCCGACATTGGGATTGCCGGCCGAACAGGCATACGGCGAACGCCTGCGTGATTCCGCCAAGAGCTGGAAAGGCTTTCCGGACAGCGCCGCTGCTCTCCAACGCCTTTCGCAGCGCTACAGGCTGATCGCCATGACGAATGCCCGCCGCTGGGCGTTCGAACACTTTTCCAGGGAACTCAGCAATCCGTTTTATGCCGCATTCACCGCCGACGATACGGGCACGGAAAAGCCCGATCCGGCCTTCTTCGAGCAGGTCTTCGCCTTCGTCGCCAAGGACGGCTGCTCGAAAGACGACATTCTGCATGTCGCGCAAAGCCAGTATCATGATATCGGCATTTCGCGGCGGCTCGGCATGACCAATTGCTGGATCGAGCGACGCCATGCCCAGAAGGGCTACGGCGGCACGATCGAACCCAAGGAATTCACCAGGCCCGATTTCCATTTCACCTCCATGGCAGGACTTGCCGACGCAGTGGAGGCAATCAGGGCCGCTTGAGCGACTATCCGGTATCGACCTCGCGGAAAAAGACGAGGCGCGCCAATCAAACCTTAACAACAAGGGGAACGCAGATGAACGACAAGATCACGAATTGGACCAGCGCAGACGATGCCATGGTCGAAAATGCCATTCGCCGCGGCGCCACCCGCCGCGATCTCCTGCAGATGCTGCTTGCAGGCGGCATCGCTGCCGCAGCCGGCGGCGCAATCTTTGGGCGGGCCTCGGCGGCTTTCGCCGCAACCCCCGTCTCGGGCGGCTCGCTCAAGGCAGCCGGCTGGTCGTCGTCGACGGCCGACACGCTCGATCCGGCCAAGGCGTCGCTCTCGACGGACTATGTCCGCTGTTGCGCCTTCTACAACCGCCTGTCCTTCCTCGACAAGGACGGCGTCACGCAGATGGAACTCGCCGAAAGCATTGAAAGCTCCGACGCCAAAGTGTGGACCGTCAAGCTTCGCAAGGGCGTAACCTTCCACGACGGCAAGACCCTTTCGTCCGCCGACGTCGTCTATTCGCTGAAACGCCATCTCGATCCGGCTGTCGGCTCGAAGGTCAATGCAATCGCCAAGCAGATGACCGGCATCAAGGCTGTCGACCCGCAGACCGTTGAGATTACCCTCGCCAATCCGAACGCCGATCTTCCGACCATCCTTGCCATGCATCACTTCATGATCATTGCCGATGGCACGACGGATTTCAGTAAAGCTAACGGAACCGGCGCATTCGTCTGCGAAAGATTTGAACCCGGTGTCCGGTCCGTCGCTGTCAAGAACAAGAACTATTGGAAGTCAGGTGGCGCGCACCTGGACTCCTTCGAGTTCTTCGCGATCGAGGACGATTCTGCGCGCGTCAACGCGTTGCTTTCGGGCGATATCCAGCTCGCCGCGTCCATCAACCCGCGCTCGATGCGGCTTCTGGACAGCCAGAAGGGCGTGACGCTCTCGAAAACCACGTCCGGCAACTATACGGACCTCAACATGCGCCTGGATATGAACCCAGGCAGCAGCAAGGACTTCGTGACCGGCGTCAAATATCTCCTGAACCGGGAAGTCATTCAGAAGTCGGCTCTGCGCGGACTTGCCGAGATCGGCAACGACCAGCCGGTGCCGCCTTCCAACATCTACCACAATGCCGATCTGAAGCCGAAGGCCTACGATCCGGAGAAGGCCAAGTTCCACTTCCAGAAGTCGGGTCTGCTCGGCCAGTCCATTCCCGTCGTCGCCTCCGACGCTGCGACCTCCTCCGTCGACATGGCGATGGTGCTGCAGCAGGCCGGCGCCGAGATCGGCATGAAGTTCGACGTCCAGCGCGTACCCTCTGACGGATACTGGTCGAACTACTGGCTGAAAGCGCCGATGCATTTCGGCAATATCAACCCGCGTCCGACGCCGGACATCCTCTTTTCGCTGCTCTATTCCTCCCAGGCTCCGTGGAACGAAAGCCAGTACAAGTCGGAGAAATTCGACAGCATGCTGGTGGAAGCGCGCGGTCTGCTCGATCAGGCCAAGCGCAAGGCGATCTACGGTGACATGCAGGCAATGATCGCGGAAGAGGCCGGCACCGCCATTCCGGCCTATATTTCCAACGTTGACGCGATCTCCTCGAAGCTGCATGGCTTGGAGGCCAATCCGCTCGGTGGCATGATGGGTTATGCCTTCGCGGAATATGTCTGGCTCGACGCCTGATCCTCGCCTTTGTACCCGACCAGTGGTGCCACGGCACCGCTTGTCGGGTACAGTGCCGTATAATCGGCACATCCGTTCTCGCGATGGGGATCTGTCATGAACCGCCACGTTCTTTCTCTCGTGCTCGGCCGTGTGATCGTAGCCGTGATCACGCTGCTCATCGTGTCGTTCACGGTGTTTGCGGCAACGGAAATGCTGCCCGGCGACGTGGCGCAGATCCTCCTTGGTCAAGCCGCAACACCGGAAGCGGTCGCGGGTCTGCGCGCCGCGATGCATCTCAACGATCCGGCGATCTTGCGTTTCATTCGCTGGCTTGCCGGCCTTGCCACCGGCAATCTCGGCATTTCCTACGCTAACAACATGCCGATCGCCGATCTGATAGGCGCCCGGCTCGGAAACTCGCTGAAGCTTGCGGCTGCCACCACCCTGTTTTCCGTGCCGATCGCGCTGACCCTTGGCATTACCGCGGCCATGCTGCGCGGCTCCCTCTATGACCGCATCGTGACGGTGGTCTCGATCGGCGTGATTTCCGTGCCCGAATTCATGGTCGCGACATCCGCTGTGCTGATCTTTGCCGTCTATCTCAAATGGCTGCCGGCGCTCGCCTTCGCCAATGAGATCCACTCCTTTTCCCAAATGCTGCGTGTCTTCGCGATGCCGGTCATCACGCTGAGCTTCGTGATATCGGCGCAGATGATCCGCATGACCCGGGCAGCCGTCATCGAGACGCTGAATACGCCCTACGTGGAAATGGCACTCCTGAAGGGCGCCTCGCGCCCGCGCATGGTCCTGAAACACGCATTGCCGAACGCGCTCGGCCCGATCGTCAATGCAGTGGCACTTTCGCTGTCCTACCTGCTTGGCGGCGTCATCATCGTCGAAACGATCTTCAACTATCCCGGCATAGCCAAGCTGATGGTGGATGCTGTCGCCACCCGGGATCTGCCGCTCATTCAGACCTGTGCCATGATTTTCTGCCTCGTCTATCTGCTTCTGATCACCATCGCCGACATCATCGCCATCATGTCCAATCCGAGGCTGCGCTGACCATGGCTCTTACCGCACTCACCCCTCGCCGGTTCGGCTTTCGATTTAACATCGTCGGCATGCTCGGCCTTGCGGTCATCCTGGCCTGGGCGCTGGTCGCCATCTTCGCGCCGCTGCTGATCCCCTACCCGATCGGCGACATCGTTGATTTCGATTATTTCGGGCCGATGTCTGCCAAATTCTGGCTCGGCACCGATTATCTCGGCCGTGATATTTTCTCCCGCATTCTCATGGGTGCGCGCTACACTGTCGGCATCTCGCTTGCCGCCGTCTGCATTGCCTGCTTCGTCGGCGTCGCGCTCGGCATGATCGCAGCGGTGATCGGCGGCTGGTTCGATAGCGTGCTCAGCCGCTTTCTCGATGCGCTGAACTCCATCCCGAGCAAGCTCTTCGGCCTTGTGGTCGTCGCCGGCGTCGGCTCGTCGATCCCGGTCCTGATCATGACGCTCGCCGTCATCTACACGCCGGGCGCCTATCGCTTCTCGCGGGCGCTTTCGGTCAATATCAACACCATGGATTTCATCACGGTCGCCCGCGCCCGCGGCGAAGGGGCGCTCTATCTCATTCGCTCCGAAATCCTGCCCAATATCCTTGGGCCGGTCATGGCCGATCTCGGCCTGCGCTTCGTCTTCATCGTGCTGCTTCTGTCGGGGCTCTCCTTCCTCGGCCTCGGCGTGCAGCCGCCAAACGCGGATTGGGGGGCGCTGGTGCGCGAAAACATCGGCGGCCTGCCCTTTGGCGCCCCCGCGGTCATGTTCCCGAGCATCGCGATCGCTAGCCTGACGATCAGCGTTAACCTGCTGATTGACAACCTTCCCCAGAAGATCCGAGACCGGAGCAATTAATGGCCAAACTCGTCGACATTCGCGACCTGAGGGTCGAGGCCAAGACGGATGCCGACCGCCAGGTCGACATCATCCGCGGCGTCAGCTTCGATATCCAGGAAGGGGAAATCGTTGCCCTCATCGGCGAAAGCGGCTCTGGCAAGACGACGATCGCGCTGACCCTGATGGGCTACACCCGGCAGGGCTGCCGGATCAGCGGCGGCCAGGTCCTGCTCGCCGGCAAGGACATGGCAAGCCTGCCCGAAAAAGCCAGGGCTCGCATCCGCGGAACCGAAGTCGCCTATATCCCGCAAAGTGCCGCGGCAGCCTTCAATCCGGCGCAGACTATCATGGAGCAGGTGATCGAAATCACCCGTATCCACAATCTGATGCCGGCCGGAGAGGCAAGGACGCGCGCCGTCGAACTCTTCAAGGCGCTGAGCCTGCCGAACCCGGAGACGATCGGTGCGCGCTACCCGCATCAGGTTTCGGGAGGCCAGTTGCAGCGCCTTTCAGCCGCGATGGCGCTGATCGGCAATCCGAAACTCATGATTTTCGACGAACCGACGACGGCACTCGACGTGACGACGCAGATCGAGGTTCTCCGAGCTTTCAAATCGGTGATGAAAAAGGGCGGCATCGCCGGGGTCTACGTGTCTCACGACCTCGCTGTCGTGGCGCAGGTCGCCGACCGGATCGTCGTTCTGAAGGGTGGCGAAGTTCAGGAAATCGGCGAGACCGAGCAGATCCTCTCCGCACCCGCTCATCCCTATACGCGCCAGTTGCTGGATGCCTTCGAACCGAAGCTCTACGCCTCCCCGGCTTCGGCCGAGCCTGAAACGATACCCGCCTTGCTGGAGGTTACGAACGTCGTGGCGGGCTATGGCGCCATCCAGCCGAACGGTCTGCCGGCAGCGACGGCTCTCAAATCCGTGAGCCTCCGGCTCGATGCCGGCCGCAATCTCGGCGTCATCGGCGAATCCGGCTGCGGAAAATCGACGCTTGCCCGCGCCATAGCCGGCATCCTGCCGCCGGTTTCCGGAAATATTACCTTCAACGGAAAACAGCTTGCCGCCGATGCCCGGCACCGGAAGCGCGAAGAGCTGCAAAAGCTGCAGATCGTCTTTCAATTTGCCGATACCGCGCTCAATCCTGCCAAGTCGATCGGTGAAATACTCGGGCGCCCGCTTACCTTCTATCACAATCTCGGCCGCAGCGAGCGCGAGGCCCGCATCGACCAGCTCCTCGACATGGTCCACCTGCCAAAAGCCCTCAAGCATCGGCGCCCGCCGGAACTGTCCGGTGGCCAAAAGCAGCGCATCAACCTTGCGCGGGCACTTGCGGCCGAGCCGAAGCTCATCCTATGCGACGAGATCACATCAGCCCTCGATACCGTCGTTGCCGCTGCAATCCTCGACCTCCTGAAGGAACTGCAACGCGAACTCGGGCTCTCCTACATCTTCATCAGTCACGATCTGTCGACGGTGCAAGCGATCTGCGACGAGATTGCGGTGATGTATGCAGGCGAGAAGATCGAGCAACTCGCATCCGCCGATCTAGCAGGCGGCGCCAAGCACCCCTATTCCAAGCTGCTCTTCTCCTCCGTGCCGAAGCTCGACACTGGCTGGCTGGATAGCCTGGAAGAAAATCCCGAGCTGGCGCACGCCTTTGCAAAACGCTGAGGTGCGGTTCGGCACATCGACCGCCGAGAGATGGCTCAAACCGGAAACAGGCTGGTGAGCGGCATATGCGCTTTGACAATCGGCGATTTCAGCACGACGAAGCTGAAATATTTGTCGATGCCGATTTCCATGTCGATCAGGCGTTCCATGGTCGTCTGGTATTCGGCAATCCCGGCGGTCACGAACTTCACCAGATAGTCATAGCCTCCGGAAACGAGATGGCATTCCACCACAGAATCCACCTTCTCGACCGCCGCAAGAAAGCGCGCGAAATCGATCTGGCGATGATTCTTGAGGGTGACCTCAGTGAACACCGTGAGCGTCTGCCCGAGCTTGGCGATGTTGATCTGCGCCGAATAGCCAACAATGTAGCCTTCCGCCTGCAGTTTCTTGACCCGCATCAGGCAGGGACTCGGCGAGAGGTTGACGAGTTCGGCAAGTTCCACATTGGTGATGCGGCCGTTTTTCTGCAATTCGTAGAGGATCTTGATGTCGATCCGGTCGAGTTTCATCGGCACGCTCCAATTTCGCGGCGACAGGTACCACCTGGCGGAATAATCTTTTGTCATCTTATGCGGAAAGCCTTACTTAGCAAGGGAAATCGAGCTTCTCCGCATCAATATAACCTCGAAAAATCCTGAGCTTAGCACAAGTATTCGCCTTAGCCGCACGCGACAGAAGGAAATGCTGTCCGCTGGCGATCTGCAGCATTTGCGCGGGGAAAGCTCGACTAGAATGCTCGCTTGTAACCTGGAGAGTGCCATGCCCGCCCCGCTTCTGCACATCGAAACCACCCCCGCGCTGCCCGAGAAGGCCGATGTCGTGGTGATCGGCGGCGGGATCGTCGGGACCTTCGCCGCCTACTATCTCGCGCGGCGGGGCTTGAAGGTCGCGCTTCTCGAAAAGGGGCGGATCGGGGCCGAACAATCCAGCCGAAACTGGGGATGGTGCCGTCAGCAGAACCGGGATGCCCGCGAACTGCCGATGGCGACGAAGAGCCTCGCTCTCTGGGAAGATTTCGGCAAGGAAAGTGGCGAGGATACCGGCTTCAGCCGCTGCGGCCTGCTCTATCTGAGCAACGACGACACGGAGCTTGCCGGCTGGGCGAGCTGGGGTGAATTTGCCCGCGGCGTCGGCGTTACCACCCATATGCTTGATCAAAAGCAAGCAAGCGAATTCGGATCGGCGACCGGCCGGCGCTGGAAGGGCGGCGTCTTTTCCCCGACCGACGGCACCGCCGATCCGTCGCGCGCTGCCCCGGTGGTCGCCCGCGCCATCATGGCGCTCGGCAGCAGCGTTCATCAGATGTGCGCTGCCCGCGGTCTTGAGACCGAAAGCGGCCATGTCAGTGCCGTCGTCACCGAGAAAGGCACGATCCGAACCCGGATGGTGGTGATGGCCGGCGGCGCCTGGGCATCGTCCTTTTGCCGGCAGCTCGGCATCCGCTTTCCGCAAGCCTCGATCCGTTCCTCGATCCTGTCGGTCGCACCTGGCGCCCAAGGTCTGCCGGCGGCGCTGCATACGGCCGCGGTTTCGGCCACGCGCAGAGGCGACGGCGGTTACACGCTTGCGATCAGCGGCCGCGCCCGCGTCGATCCGACATTGCAACAGTTTCGTTTCGCCCGCCATTTTGTGCCGATGTTCGCCAAGCGCTGGCGCAGCCTCGCTGCCGGCGGCTTTGAGGGTCTAAAGGGTGGGCACGAAACTTTGTCGCGCTGGCGGCTCGATCGACCGACCCCGATGGAGCGGAACCGCATTCTCGATCCTCGTCCGGATCGGAAGCAGATCGAATTGACCCTTGAGCGAGCACGAGCGTTGCTTCCAGCGCTTGCCAACACCCCCGTCTCGGCCGCATGGGCCGGCTATATCGACAGTACGCCCGACGGAGTTCCCGCGATCGGCGAAATCCGGGCACTGCCCGGACTGGTCCTGGCAGCAGGCTTCAGCGGCCACGGCTTCGGCATCGGCCCAGGCGCCGGCCATCTCGTCGCGGACCTTGTCACGGCCGCAAAACCGATCGTCGATCCAAAGCCATATCATCCGGATCGGCTGAATGGCTCGTCCTGGGGCGAGGTCGCGGAATTTTGACAGCTTCACAGATGTGCCGGCGGCGCGTAATATGACCCGCCGCCGGCACCGGAATTGTGCCCGCAAGCATCAGCGCAGAAAATGTGAACGCCAGTAGCCGTAAGTCCCGCAGCCTGACGATGGTTGCTCTTTGACATGGCGTCGTCGCAAGCAGCTCGATCTATAATCCTTGCTGACTTGCCTAGCTTTTTCGTGCGGAGATGGAATTTTTTGGTCTCACTCTTGGAACCGAGCGGCACGACCATCGTTTGCCTAACTTCACCTGAAGGACAAAGGAGGATCAGAATGAGCGCTCTCGCATGGGAGGCACCCGTCTCCGTCATTGTCAGCAGTGGGAAACAAAAGGCCGTCAAAGGCCCGGCCGAAGCTGTGGGGTGCCTGGAAAGGGAATGGCCCATAGCCGACGGCGTGTTTCTAAGGGAAGCCAAAAAGGTCTGCAGCGCCGCGCTTGAGCACGAATGTACGGCGAGCGAAGCGCGTGACGCCTTTGAAATGGCCTCGATCGAGGCACTTCTGGTTCGCCGCTGAGGCTATTTGCCGATCGCTCTCGCGCCGCCAACGACACGGCAACCTGTTCAAGCCTCATCGACATCTCTCCCTCATAGCGTGAGCTTTGGCCGCACTAGGCCGAGCCGCGCCATGTCGCTGCCGCTGTCATCGGGCGTCGGCGTAGTCGATTCTCCGGCATCATGCTCCGGCTATTTTGGCCACTATCGGGAGGCGACTAGATCGCGCCGCCTTCCGCGGAACGTTTTTTGCAAGGTTACCGAAGTCTTTATGTTTCGGAGGTAATGCGTTTTGAAACGAAACACCTTGCGGCCCTTCCCCGCCGTGACGCTCGTGATGGGAGGCGCGGAGGGCTATCGGCGCGTCAATTCGGTACAGGATGCGACCGAGACGCTGCTGGAACACTGGCCGATTGAAGATGGCGAAGAGTATGTGACCGCCGTACGAATATGCCTCGATGCGATGATGGGTGTGGTCTGTGTAGAAGCAGCGCGAGAAGCATTCATCAAGGCGGCGAAAGAAGCCGGAGTAGCTCTATTGCAGTGAGATCAGGGGCAGCTCCTCATTTTGTGGGGTGCGGCCTGCTCCGTCGCATGCAGCCGTCAGTCCGGCTGTACGAATTGTCGCACGACATGAAATCGCGGGAACCTAAGCGCTCGATATTGGTTTCATGCCTGCGGGTTGCTTGCCCGTAGCTCACGGTGCACCACGCCGGCCACTGGAGCGTGAGCCCGCCGCGACTACCGACTCCCGGTCTGCGGCGGGCTTTTCTTCGCGGCTATCGGCTCTTACGAAAGCCGCAGCCGGATTTCACGGGGCAGCCCCTCATTCGCCAACCTTTATCCGCATCAAGGCTGTCACCGCTATCGTTAGGCCCCATCTCTGCTGGGCCGCCTACGATTGAGTTAGAATCACCAAGGTCTCCGGCAATACTCCGTCATACTCCATCGCATCCGCCGCTTGCTTGGACTTCATAAATTCCGCCAGGCGGCCCATGTCGGGAACGTCCATGACCAGGCCAACTCGGTTGGACGCTTGTGGATCAACAAACGTACGAATGTTTGTGCAGCCGAGGGGTTCGAAAACCTCTTTGCGGCGCGGTGAAGTGAGCCAATGTTTGACGTCTTTGACGTCGTGATAGGCCAATATGGTAGGCATAGCATCCTCCTCTCAAAGCCAAATGGAACACTACGCCGCGATTGATCACATTGATATTACCCGGATGGGCGGGGGTCGTCGTCCGCAAATGGCAAAGATGTCGATGTTCTCGTCTGCTTGCGGCCCATAGCGGCCGTAGACCAGTCACCAAGGAGAGCTTTCGCGCCTAAAAGCGGTCATGATCGCATTTGCTACCGAACTCCGTTCATATGATGCTCAGGAACGAACAGCTTGTGATTGAGCAATGCGATCATTAGCCGGACAAACTTTATAAAAAGCTGAAATTAACGTCACAAGGGGCTGTGCTGCGCTGCGGAAAATGTTATCCCTCTAACGTAAGTACGGAGGAATATTGGCTCTGTTGGAGGAGACAGCCGAGCACAACGGAAGAGGTTTCCGATGCCCAATTCAGTTCTCAATGCACTAGGCCAACCGCTCTATTACAGCGGAACTTCGACAAGTTGGTTTTCCGCTACGGGCTCCGGTCCAACTCTTTACGGCACGGCTGGAAATGATTCGATCTGGGGCGACGCCTCCGTCAACGTCACGATGGTGGGCGGCACTGGAGACGATATCTACTATCTCTATTCGAGCATCAACCATGCGTCCGAAGCGCCTGGTGGGGGCGTAGATACCATCAATACGTGGATGGACTACACTCTGCCTGACAATTTCGAGAATCTCACGGTGACCGGCAACGGCCGCCATGCCTTCGGCAACAGCGCCGACAACATCATCACCGGCGGCACAGGCAGCCAGACCATCGATGGCGGTGCAGGCAATGACGTCCTGACCGGCGGAGGCGGCGCCGACACCTTTATCTTCACCAAGGGCAATGGCAGCGACCTCATCACTGACTTCAGCAGTGACGACAAGGTGCGCCTGAACCAATACGGGCTGACGTCCTTCGATCAGGTCGTCAGTCACCTCAGCCAGCACGGCGCCAATCTGCAACTCGATCTCGGCAACGGCGAGAGCCTGGTTTTTGCCAACAAGACTGCTGCCGACCTGAGCGCGGACCAGTTCCAGCTCGGACTCGACCGCTCCGCGCTCACGCAGACCTTCTCGGACGATTTCAACACGCTTTCGCTTCATCAGGGCACGCAAGGCACCTGGGATGCGAAATACTGGTGGGCGCCTGACAAAGGCAGCAGCATGACCGGCGAGTTGCAGTGGTATATCAATCCCTCTTATGGCCCGACCGCATCGGTCAACCCATTTTCCGTTTCCAACGGTGTATTGACGATTTCAGCCCAACCGACGCCCGATGCGCTGAAATCACTTCTGGACGGGCATAACTATACGTCCGGCATCCTGACCACCCATTCTACCTTCGCCCAGACCTATGGATATTTCGAGATGCGAGCCGAGATGCCGCATGATCAGGGCACATGGCCGGCTTTCTGGCTTCTGCCGGAAGACGGTTCCTGGCCGCCGGAACTCGATGTCGTGGAAATGCGCGGGCAGGACCCGAACACGGTCAACGCCACGGTTCACTCGAATGCAACGGGCCAGCACACGATACAATCCATTCCGGTGCAAGTTCCCAGCACCGATGGTTTCCACAATTACGGTGTGCTGTGGGATCAGGATCAAATCGTCTGGTATTTCGACGATGTGGCCATCGCGCACACCGCAACACCAGCCGATATGCACAGCCCGATGTATATGCTGGTGGACCAGGCCGTTGGCGGCACAGCCGGCACTCCGACGGCCAGCCTGACAGACTCGGAGATGAAAATCGATTACATCAAGGCCTATCAACTAAACGACCATCTCACGCAGACGGCCGCGGCAGCGGCTGCCCATACTCCGGACTGGCATATCTGATAGGACTTTAAGCTCAGCGCAGTCGTTCATAACGGCTGCGCTTCTACTTGGCGCATTCGCTTATGCAACGCCTCAGAGGAACGCCTAGTCCTCTCTGAAGGCGCGCTTTATCTGATCGGTCATCGGCTTGGTCAGATAGGCGAGAACGCTTCTTTGGCCGGTCTGCATGAATGCTTCCACCGGCATGCCCGGAAGGGGCGTCAGCTTTCCCAATCGATCCCATTCTTCCTTCGGCACTTTTGCGCGAACGATGTAATAGCTAAGCCCCGAGTGCTGGTCGGTCGTCAAATCCGCCGAAATGGTTTCGACGTTCCCATTCAGTTCGGGTGTAATGCGCTGGTTGAAGGCGGAAAATCGCAACGCGACCACCTGGCCGACGGCGATCTGATCGATGTCCTGCGGCGGAAGCTTAAGTTCGGCGACCAGCGCATCCTTGTCGGGAACGATCTGCATGATGGTTTCTTTCGGCCCGATCACGGCGCCGGCCGTATGGACACTCAACTGGTCGACAATGCCTGCCTGCGGCGCCCTTATGTCCACTCTTTTGAGATCGTCCTCGGCAGCGATCAGCCGTTCCGAAAACTGACCGGTATCGCTTTCGGCCTGCCGTAGCTGGTCGGAAACCTCGGAGCTGTGGTCATCATCGATCTGAATGATCTGAAGTTCGGTTTCGGTAATTTTGCCGTTGGTTTGAGCGATCGAGGAAACAAGGTTTCCAAGCTCTCCCGTCAGGCGAGCGCTGTCCCTTTGCAGCGAATAGACCTTGGCCGCCGGAACAATGCCTTGATCGAACAGCCGCTGAAGGCTGTTTAGCTCCTTGTTGACGAGCTCAATCTCGATCCGCTTTCCCTTCTCCTGCGCGACGAGACCATCCACTTCCTGTTTCAACTGCTGGATTCGCTCTCGGAGCTGAGACTTCTGGCCCTGTCGCGATGCCAACCGGTCGCCGAACAGTTGCCGCTCGCCGGCAAGCACGCTTGCCACGCCATCGTTGCCGGCGCTGGACAGCAGATTTGCCGGAAAGCTGATCGCACTCTTATCGTCGCGCTCCGCGGCCAGACGCGCCGTTCTGGCGGAAAGCTCATTCAAACGCTTTCTGATAATGCCGAGATTGGCTCTGGTTTGCGTGTCGTCCAGGCGGATCAATATCTGGTCGGCATCGACATGATCGCCATTCTTCACGCGGATTTCGCCAACGATCCCGCCCTTGAGGTGCTGAACGCTTTTTACATAGCTGTCGACGACCAAGGTTCCGGAGGCGATGACCGCCCCCGAAATCTTCGTTGCTGCCGCAAGACCGCCCAGAACGCCAAAAAGGAGCAGAATTGTCGCGAGCACGAACGTGGAAAGGCGGCGGATCGCGCGCTCGGTGGAAGGCAGACCTGTGTTTTTCATCCGCTCACATCCTCGCCGGCTATCATCAAACGCACCGGTCCCGGCCCCGAATGCCTCGCGGATGTGCCAAGAATCTCATCCTTGGGTCCGAATGCCTGTAACTGGCCGTTGGCAATGATCGCGACCTTATCCGCGGCGGCCAGAGCGCTCGGCCTATGAGCGACGACGATGGCTATGCCGCCCCGTGCGCGGATACCTAGCAAGGCCTTGGTCAAGGATGCCTCGCCTTCGGCATCCAGATTGGAGTTCGGCTCGTCAAGAACCACCAGGAACGGATCGTCATAAAGGGCCCGGGCCAAGGCAATGCGCTGCCTCTGACCGGCGGAAAGTCGCGAGCCGCCCTCGCCGATGACCGTGTCGAAGCCATCCGGCAGCTTGACGATCATGTCGTAGACACCCGCCGCCTTCGCCGCCGCGATAATCGGTCCAGGCTGCATGTCATTCGCGAAGCGGGAAATATTCTCGGCTATCGAACCGTCGAACAGACCGACATCCTGGGGCAGGTATCCGATATGGCGTCCCAGATCGCCTTGCTCCCATTGCGACAAGGCTGCCTGATCGAGCCTGATCGAGCCGATGATCACCGGCCACAATCCGGTGATCGCTCTGACGAGCGACGATTTTCCCGAGGCACTGGGGCCGATCACGCCCAGCACCGTGCCCGCCGATATCTGGAACGAGACATTGCGCAGGATGAAATCGCGGCTCCCGGGGGAGGTAAGGCTTATGTTTTCGACGCTGAGGTTCTTTTGCGGTGCCGGCAGGGCCATGGCCCGATGCTCGTTGGGGATCAGATCCAGCAGCTTGGCGAGGCGCGACCAGCTTTGGCGCGCGGCGACAAAACCCTTCCATTGCCCGATTGCAAGCTCCACCGGAGCGAGCGCGCGGGTGACCATGATCGAACTGGCGATGATGATGCCGCCCGTCGCCTCCTGTTTGATGACAAGGATCGCGCCGACGGCCAACACGGCGGATTGCAGCATCATCCGCCATATCTTCGCGATCGTGGTCAGCGTGCCGACGATATTACCGGCGGAGAGCTGATTTCCCAGATAGTCCTCGTTCATGGCCATCCATTTCTCGATCAGGCGGCCGCTGAAACCCATTGCGACCACCGCCTCCCAGTTTCGTCGCGCGGCTTGCGCAAAGCTGAGACGAGCCGCGGAAGATTTCGCGGCTTCGAGAGCTGGCTTTTGTGAAAGGATCTCCGCCAGCGCTGTCAGGACAATGAGCAGGATGGCGCCGCATAGGGCGGTAAAACCGATCCAGAAATGAAACAGAAAGCACAGAATGAGATAAAAGGGCATCCAAGGCAGATCGAACAATGCCGTCGACCCGCCGCCGGACAAGAATGATCGGACCTGTTCCAAATCGCGGACGGACTGCAGCCCGTCATCGGGCGCCTGCATTTTTGTCGGCAGAAGAATGAGCGAACCGAAGACCTTCCGATTCAGCCGTTGATCGAGAGAGACGCCCACGCGTGCGAGAAGCATCGAGCGCAGCAATTCCAGGGCTCCCTGGAATATGAAGAGGGTCGCGGCGATGATCGCGAGGCCCGCCAGCGTTGGAAGGCTGCGGCCCGGAATGACCCGATCGTAAACCTGCAACATGAAAAAGGAGCCAGTCAGCGCCAGTATGTTGATCGCAGCGCTCGCAATGGCAATGCTGAAAAACGCCTTTCGAAGGGACGACAGCATCAGCAGGATGAATTTCTGCGGCGGTTCTTTCGGGACAGCAGGCACGTTGCTTAGATCCTTAACTTATCGTCGCACGCGGCAGAGATGCCCCTGAAGCTTCTCAACGCTGTTCTCTTGCCGGGTGTCCGAAGCTTGGAATGCGCGCGACGAACCGGGCAGCATCCGATGAGAACGACGGCACTTACGCCGTCGCGATTAAGCCTACAGCCTAGAAATAGACTGCTTCACAACAAAGCTTCGACCATCCTTCGTATTTTACGAAGTCCAAATTTGCCTCGCTTTCAAGCTCGGTAAATCCCATCCTAGCGTTTCGCACTATGTCTCCTTTCGGCACACATGGTTCCCTTGCGTCAGGTATGCGGTCAGACATGGCCTAGCGGCGCTCGTCGTCAAGGCTGCAGAGCGCTTGAGCGGAGATCATGATGCGGACATTGCGTTGATTTGCCGCAGACAGGAGCCTCTTCGAAATCCATTGCTGTCGCTCCCTCAGGTTTTCGACCTCCGTCTGCTCAAGTCTGTTAAACTGGAATGGACTGGGCGTCGGCATTCAGTTCGACCGGGCATGAAAATCAGACATCAACTGCGGGAGGGACAAGCATGAAGACCTTCGACGCGATTATCGTCGGTGCCGGGCAAGCAGGGCCATCCCTGGCCGGACGTCTTGCGGCTGCCGGCATGACGGTGGCTCTGATCGAGCGGAAATTCGTTGGCGGGACCTGCGTCAATGCCGGCTGCATGCCGACCAAAACTCTGGTTGCCAGCGCTCGGACCGCCCAAGTGATACGGCGAAGCGCGGACTACGGCATCCGCACGGATGGCGGGCTACTGACGGATATGGCGACCGTCGAGAAGCGCGCGGCTACCGTCACAAACAACGCCAGAAATTCGCTCACGAACTGGCTCACGTCAACGGACGGAATTTCCTTGATATGGGGACACGCCCGCTTCGAGAGCGCAAAGACCGTCCGCGTCGGGGATGAAACGCTGACCGCGCCGCGCATCTTTCTCAACGTCGGCGCAAGGCCGGCCATTCCTCCGCTGCCTGGCCTCTCAGACGTAGAGTTCCTGACCAGTACCTCCATCATCCATCTGACGGCCCTGCCACGCCATCTCGCCATCATCGGCGGCGGCTATATCGGCCTCGAATTCGCGCAGATGTACCGGCGCTTCGGCGCGGACGTCAGCATCGTCGAACGCGGCCCGCGATTGGCCCCGCGGGAGGATGACGATATCTGCCAGGCGATCGGTGACGTTCTTCGCGCCGAAGGCATATCGATTCATACGAATGCGCAGGATATGAAACTATCGAAGAGCGGTCAAAACATCCGCATCTCGACGGCGAACGGCAATCCGGATGTCGAAGCAAGCCATCTCCTCATCGCCACGGGACGCCAGCCGAATACCGACGATCTTGGCCTCGCGGAGGCCGGTGTGGCGCTGGACAGCAAGGGCTATATCGTCGTCGACGATCATCTCTCCACCAACGTCGACGGCATATGGGCGCTTGGCGATTGCAACGGCCGCGGCGCCTTCACGCACACCTCGTACAATGACTTCGAAATCGTCGCTGCGAATCTCCTGGACGGTGAAGACCGGAAGGTGAGCGAACGCATCCTGGCCCATGCGCTCTATATCGACCCGCCACTCGGACGCGTCGGCATGACAGAGCGGGAAGCGCGAGCGACCGGGCGGGCGATCACGGTGTCGACCATGCCGATGAGCCGAGTGGGCCGCGCCATCGAAAAGGGGGAGACACAAGGCCTGATGAAGGTCGTCGCCGACGTGGAAACCGGACAGATCCTGGGCGCCGCAATCCTCGGCGTGGAAGGCGACGA
Source organism: Rhizobium sp. CB3171 (assembly GCF_029714265.1). NCBI lineage: Bacteria > Pseudomonadati > Pseudomonadota > Alphaproteobacteria > Hyphomicrobiales > Rhizobiaceae > Rhizobium > Rhizobium sp. CB3171. The sequence goes on from NZ_CP121653.1 coordinate 1,554,353, forward strand.
GGCAATCCACGGCTTCATAGACGCGATGCATGCGCGCACGCCCTATCCGGTTCTCAAATGGGCCGTGCCGATCCATCCCACGGTGTCCGAACTCATTCCGACGCTTCTTGGCGGGCTGAAATCGGCTTAGGAAATCGCATCCAAGCCATGGCCGAGAAAATTGAGCGGACTTTAGCTGCGACTTGGTTTTCAGCCTGTCTTGCCGATTTCGGCAACAGCACTTGAAGATCATGTTCCTCCGAGCCGATTGCCTTGAACAACCGTGCAAATCTGACGGTTGGCTTGGGATTCGAAGCCGGAGCGTGAGATCGACGCCCTGCAGGTAAAGCCGCCGTTCGATTTTGCAATTTCGATGGTCTGGTAACGCGAACGACCCCTGTGATCAGTCCATTCCCGAGCCAATCCGTTTCCTGTCCATTTGAATGGAGTAGCCCCGCCAGAATTGTCTGAGCCAGGAGTTATATCACTATGGCGTGGTCCACGGCGCGAATTGCCGCTGACCTCGGTATGAACGAATAGTCGCCCTTGTGACGATACATATATCGCCTGTGTCCAGACTAGATTTACGGTCTGATGCCGATGCCGCCTCCCGCCCTCGATCACTTCCGTGTATTGCATTACAATGGAATGCCCTCTTAGCTGAGTTTGAAGAGCGCTTTGACCGAATGAGGCACTCGGCGTCAGAACAAGCGAGACGGCAACCACGAATAGTCCAAGCCGATACATAATAGCCCCCGAAAATTCCGGATTCTGTATTTAGTATCCATTCCGAGTCCTATAAATGTACTCCTTAATTCGGCAACCACAAGAGGCGCTAACCACGCCTATGGTCAATAACACCTTGAATATACTGGTGTCGGTAAGAAGAGCAGACTGCGTAGACGTGCTCACCATTATATGCTCCGAGTTATTTTGCAGCCAACTCGTCATCTGTTGGGCAAACGCATCTCATCTGACCATCATCGCCATTTTCTAAAACCATGAAGTGAGATATACTTTTGGCGTTGGCATTTTGATTGTGGTGCCGGTTCCCTATTCTGGCAAGGACGCCTGCACTGCTTCGAGAGTTCTTGGGGGAGAACATCTATGTGGACGCGTCGCGCATTTCTTCTGCAATCTGCGTTGGCATTGGCAACGACTGTTCCGGCTCGGGCGTCCGACGACACCTGGGAGTCTTTGCTAAACGAGGCCATCCAAACTCATAACCCAATCACACTTGGCCGGATTCTCCCTCCACCTTCCTCGCCTCTCTGGAAAGAAGCGCGAGAGCAGCTTGATCAAGCGTCCAAAGCTCGGCGTCCGTATGACATTGCCAAGTATTTTGTCACGTCCCTCCCGGCAAAGTTTCAAACCGCCTGGCCTGAGCCAAATCCAGCTCATCCCACTCTCGCCAATCCCTTAATTGTTCTTTTCTTTCTGTCCACGAAGACCAAGCCCGTCGGCGACAAGACGCCCTGGTGTTCGGCTTTTGTGAACTGGTGCTTGCAAAATGCTACACCAAAGCTTCCGGGCACCAATGATCCCGGCTCTCAATCGTTCATTAGAAACAACGGCTGGGGCGCGGAAGTATGGAATAAGACTGAGGGTTGGCCCCCGAAAGAAGCGCAGCAGGGCGATATAGTCGTTTTTACGGATAAATCAGATCCAGCCCATGGCCACGTTGCATTCTTTAACGGCGTCACCCCTCACCAACCAAATCACGTCGATGTCTTGGGTGGAAATCAATTCAATAATGCGGGTCTGCATACTTTCAGCGTAAAGTCATTGAATATTTACAATCAGTTGGAGCTTGTCTCTATTCGCACGAAGAAAGGCCTCCGGGATGTTTAGGCTCTGGCCTTCAGGCCGTGCCGTACTCCAGATCATTACCCTGTCCCTGAGTCTATATAGCTGCCAAGTACTAGCTCAGGATCGCAAAATGACCTGGAGCGTATCCCCCACATATGAAACATCACAAAAGGGATCCACTGCCTTAATTATCAAAGATTCATCCGGAGTTGACAGAACAATATATGACGAAAGTTACGCGGTACTAATAATAGAAGAACACTATTCCAACGGCTGGTCATCGCCAATTATCCAGGGCGAACGAAGTGCTTCCATCATCAGAAAGGCGCTCGAAATTCGAGGCTATCACGTCTTAGTTTGGCGCGATCTAAAAGGCGAACAATTTCAAACCACGCTGAATGAAATACTTTCAAATATCGGCTACAGAAACGGGAGCCGCCTCTTTTTTTACTATTTTGGCCACGGAACCGTATTGGGAACCGTTGACGATGACGAAGGCCCCCGAACATTCTTGGTTCCCATTGACGCAGCGGACCCCAGTATGGATCAACAGGCATTTTATCGGTCGGCAATTCCCATATCCAGGCTAACGGAACTTGCCTCTGCAATGACGATCAAGCATGCCTTCTTTGCGCTCGAGGCTTGTAATGCTGGCGGAATCATTTCGACGCTTGGCCTGCCTCCGCCACCGAATGCGATGGGTTATATCTTCGGCGAGACTGTGAAGAAGCACGTTCGGCAATTTCTGACTGCAGGTAACGAGCGCGAGGAAGTTCCGTCTGGGGTATTTAGCGCGTTGCTTGTAGGGGCGTTCGACGAAGGAAGCCGAAACAGCGATGGCTATGTTACAGGATCGGACGTGATTTCCTATGTGACCCGCCATACACCGCAATACACCAAAGATATTCCGCTCAATCCAGCATATGGATCTATTCCCCCAACAGGGGGCGGGGATATGATAATTGGCCCTTCGATTGCCAAGCTCGATACATCTGTTGAGACCGGTATTCGACCCGACGCTTCGGATAAATCGACGGTTATTTTGGAGCCTGGCGGTCAGAAATCGGCGCAACCGCCGGTCCGTCAAAAATCGGCGGTTGGAGCGGCGCCACGTCCCCAGGTGCCGCCGAATAATCCACCCAGGCGCAAGACACGAGTAGTGTCTCAACCCACGCCGTCTAAACCATTGCATCACTCCGCAGACGTCGCGAAGCCCAAATCATCGGCGAATTGCTTTAAGTTTAACGGTCAGACTTTTTGTGAATAGCTGAGATGATCAATCCGCAGGGGATGGGAAATGACCCATACCCTGCGGAGAGCGTCAATGACGCGCGCCGCCATCCCTCACAGAGCCAACATGCCGCAGAGAGGCTGAACGTCCGCCTACTGCAGCGCTTTTTCCATGAGCCGCGCCAGCCGCTCGGCGAAGGCACGGGGATCGGCCGGTTTGTCGCCGTCCAAAACGCGTGCTTGATCGAGCAGCAGGAATGCCGCGTCGTCGCGCAGGGATGGTTGATCGCTTCTGGCGGCGATGGCCTTCACGACCGGATGATCCCCATTGATCTCCAGGATCGGCTTTGCGCCGGCCTGCAGACGGCCGGCGCCCTGCAGAATTTTTTCGAGCTGGCGATCGTAGCCCTGTTCAGGAGCGACCAGGCAGACGGCACTTTCGATCAAGCGGTCCGACGCACGCACGTCCGACACTTGGTCGGCGAGCTTCTCCTTCGCAAAATCGATGAATGCCTGAACCTCAACCGGTGCCGTCTCACTTGCCGGCGCGCCCTGCTCGACCTTGCTGAATTGCGCCAGATCGGCGGACCCCTGCGTGATCGACTTGAAGGTCTTACCCTCGAATTCCGGAGCATTGGTGACCCAGAAGCTGTCGACGGAATCCGTCAGCAGCAGAACCTCGATGCCGCGGGCGCGAAAACCCTCGAGCTGCGGCGATGCCTTCAACTGCTCCAGGCTGTCGCCGACCAGATAATAAATCGCCTGCTGGCCATCCTTCAGGTCTTTGACGTAATCGGCAAGCGAGCGATACCCCTCGCCGGACGCGGTCGTGCGAAAGCGCGACAGCGCCATCAGTTGGGTGCGCCGCTCAAAGTCTTCATAAATGCCTTCCTTGATCAGGCTTCCGAACACTTCCCAAAGCTTGAGGAACGCATCACTGTCATTTTCGGACAGCTTTTCGATGGCCGTTATGATCCTGTTGGCGACGCCCTTGCGGATCGAGGCAAGGATTGCGCTTTCCTGGATCATTTCGCGCGACACATTCAGCGGCAGATCGGCGGTATCGACAAGGCCGCGCACGAAGCGAAGATAGCGGGGCAGCAATTCCGCCTCGTCGGTAATGAAGACCCGCTTCACGTAAAGCTTCATGCGGCCCTTCCGATCGGGATCGAAGAGGTCGAACGGCTGCGAGTTGGGCACAAAGGCGAGTGCGGAATATTCATGGCGGCCTTCGGCACGGAAATGCACCGTGAGCGCCGGTTCGTCATATTGGCCGGAAATCCCGCGATAGAAGTCCGTGTACTCTTCGCTGGTAATGTCGTTTTTCGATTTGGTCCAGAGCGCGGTGCCGTCGGTGAGCTGCGTTGCTTCAGAACCGGGCTTCTCCGCGATCCTGATCGGAACCGGCACATGGCCCGACTGCTCCTTGACAATCCGCTCGATGGTCCAGCGGGACGTGTAGCTCTTGGCATCGTCCATCAGATGCAGGGTAATGCGCGTGCCGCGCGACGGCGCCTCGCTGACATCGATCGGGCTGACGCTATAGCCGCCCTTGCCGTCGGAAGACCAGAGCCAGGCATGGTCCGCACCCGCACGGCGCGACACGACATCGACGCGATCGGCGACCATGAAGCAGGAATAGAAGCCGACACCGAACTGTCCGATGAGCTGCGCGCCCTCGCCCTGCTTGTTTGCCTCGATGCGCTCCATGAACGCCCGCGTTCCGGAGCGAGCGATCGTTCCGAGCGCTTCGATCATCTCGTCGCGGCTCATGCCGATGCCGTTATCCTCGACGACTACCCTGCCGCCCTCCTCATCGAGCGTCAATACGATGCGGCTGTCGGGATCGCTGGCCACCAGTGCCGGCGTGGCGATGGCCTCATATCGAAGCTTTTCGCAGGCATCAGCCGCATTCGAAATCAGCTCCCGTAAGAAAACATCCTTATCCGAATAGACGGAGTGAACCATCATGTGCAGAAGGCGGGCAACGTCGGCCTCAAAGACGTGGCTCTCAGCGGAATTTTCTGCGGTGGTCGTCGTCATGGTGCGTCTGGTCTCCTGAGAATGTTAAAAGTCGCGCCGAAGAGGTGGCGGAAGACGCGCAAAAATTCAAGAGCCGTCATCCGCGCCACCTGGCGAACCAACCGCCGATTTCGGCCGCGATTCGCCTGCTTGGCGGTTCTCTTCCTGCATCTCAGTGAAGTGTTGGCTGGATGGACCCTGTGATAGGAAATTGCCTGATAAAGGGATCTTTTCGGCCATAAACGAAATAGGCCAGCAGCCTCTCGTAAATCTCTGCATTCTCTCGCGGATTACAGTGCCACATCGCTTGTTCCAGCACGTCGCCGATCGCTGCCGGTCGCTGACTTCTTGCCGAAATCGAAGAGAAAAATTGTTTGGCGATCGTGTGGAACAGGTTGAGTTGCGAATTGTTTTTCAGCTTGCCGGTCTCGTCCAGATCCTCGAAATAACCCTGGACCATATCGAGACGATGCGCCTCTCCCTGAATGTAGGCTATCATCACCTGCGCAATGACAACACGTTCATTCGCCCAGTGCGGAAATACTGCGCTTTCTTCCGGCAAGGCACCGCTGACGACATAGATGGTCCGCATATCCGGTCCGAGGACAATCGTCTTCATCTCGTAGCTGTCGACGATCTGGTGTGCCATTTTCATCGATCTACCTAGTTATCTGCGGTAACCTATAGCCGCCGTCTGACAGCGACCTGAATCACGGGCGGGCTGGTCCGACCGGCAAACAAGAGCTCTGGTAAGCTGCTTCGGCCACATGGCGATGAAGCTGTTGTAGCGTTCGGTAAAAGGACGGCTATGGCTCCAGTTGCGGGAACGATCGTCAATGAAGAGAAGCGCCGGCATCCTGATGTATAGAAGGACACAAAGCGACCTGCTGGTATTGCTCGTTCACCCCGGCGGTCCCTTCTGGAGCAAAAAGGACGAAGGCGCCTGGTCCATTCCAAAAGGCGAATATCCGGAGGACGAAGCAGCCGAAACGGCCGCCCGACGCGAATTCGCCGAGGAAATGGGCCGTCTCCCCGAAGGCAAGTTGCAGCCGCTGGGAGACCTGCGTCAGAAAGGCGGAAAACGCGTGACCGCTTTCGCCCTCGAAGGCGAATTCGACGTGGCCACCCTGAGCAGCAATCTGTTCGAAATCGAATGGTCACCTGGCAGCGGACGCCTTCAGTCGTTTCCCGAAGTCGATCGTGCCGAATGGTTCACTCTTTCCGATGCCCGCCGGAAGATCCTCGGCAGCCAACTACCCTTCCTGGAACGCCTGGAAGCGCTCAGCCTTCCGACGGCACAAGACTCCGCAGGCTGAAGGTTCGAGCACCTCATCGCAACCGCAACATCCGAGGCCGAACCAACATGAGCCGAAGAAGCAAAGGCAACGACATATGCAGTTGCCTTTGCCGTCATTTTCCTGAGACAGCTCAGTCGTTGAGCGGCTTCAGCGAATTCATGATGCCCTGCACCGCTTCGTCATGCTTGTCCTGAGTTTCCTTCGATCCCCAATAGGTGACGATCAGAAGCTTGTGCTCAGACGGCTGAAGCAGGCCGAGTTCGACATCGACCGGGCCGTCCTTGTCTTTGCCATCCCATTCGAGATGCGCCATCTTCATGCCGTTGAGCACGGAGTCCGGAAATTCATGCTTGGACTTGGCGTCGATGTCGACACCGTTTTTCGACAGGAAATCAATGACGTCGTCGAGGGTCTTATCAATCGTCTTGTCGCTGGCGATATCGATCGAGAAATAGATCGCGGAGTCCGGAGACGTTGCGTCGACGCCGGTTTCCGTCTCTTTAGGGCCCCAGGTATGCGGAATCGAAACCTCGGCGATCGGTTCGTCGCTCGGGAACTGTATGGTTTCGGCGTGAGCAAGAAGCGGAAAAGCTGCTGCGAATGCCGCGGCGATGAGAAGCGTTTTTTTCACGGAGAGGTCCTGTCAGCGTCGGTTGTATGCTGTTTTGTCAGCGGCAAGCGTGAGACTCACGTTGCTAGGGCAAAACTATCGGCAAGCCATTACGAACACGAGACAAAGTTGGATCGCCCCAAGGCTCAAAATTGGGTTGTTTTCCGATAGCGAGTGTCCTCCTTCCCGCGGACCTTCGCCAACCAGCGCGCATTGCCATAGGAATTTCGCTGATATAATAACTTGAGTTTATAACGAAGGATTTTAGAGCAAGGTGGAGCTGGCGGCTCGGATGACGTTTCAGCCAAGGATGCAAAACAAGATCGGCGGCTTCTCCGTCATTGGCGGCGTTCATCGGCGCCGATGGAACGGGATCGTTGCCGACGTCTGGAACGTCAATTGTGCGGCCCGCGCAGGTGGCTACTACATCGCCGAAGATCCACGGCTCTTCATCCTGCTCGATCAACGCGGCTCCGGCACGAGCAGCGTCAAGCTCTCGCCGCGCGTCCAAAACCGGCGGCAGGAGTTTGAGCGTGAAAGGATTTCCTACATTCCCGCGGGGATGGAACTCTGGGCCGATCTCGACGGAATCGATTTCGTCCGCCATCTCGATATTCATTTCGATGCCGAGGTTATCGGCCAGCGGCTGATGGAGGATCTGGACCCGGCCCGTCTCGACAGTCCGCGCCTGCATTTTTCCGATCCGCAGCTAATGGCAATCGCAGAATTGATCGCCGCCGAATGCGAGAATCCGGAGCCGCTACATGATCTTTACGGCGATGGCCTGACGCTTTCGCTGCTGATCAATGTGTTGCAGCTTCGAGGATCACAGCCGCGCAGGCGCAGCGAACTCGCCTCCTGGCAATTGCGCCGAGCCGTCGACTACATTGAGGAAAATTGCCTCCGCAACATCCGCCTGGAAGAGCTGGCGTCGCTGACCGGCCTGTCTCAATCGCATTTCAGCCACGCCTTTAAGGCATCGACCGGCCTGCCGCCTCACCAATGGCAGACCAAGGCACGGCTCGAACGGGCCAAACAATTGCTGCTGAAGGGCGATACGCCGCTCACCAATGTCGCCGTCGAAACCGGCTTTGCCGATCAGGCGCATTTCACCCGCGTTTTCCGCAAGAATTTCGGCACGACCCCGGCAAGCTGGAAACGCAGCCAGATTGTCTAAAAGCCACACTCTGCGGGCAATTGCCGGCATTGTGGAGAATTGCCCAAAAACGTTCAATTTCCCGCATTCGAGACAAGCCGCCGCGCTTAAGATGAGTTAATTGCTCATCTTATTGTGAAGGAAGACACCTGGCTTGGATGCCGGGTGCCGCGAAGTTGGGGCTGGCTACGGAAATGCAGGAATTGACTGGTGTATCGATGAAACGGGTTTTGGCCGCAGGTATTGCCGTTGCGGCAATGGCGCTTGGCACGCAGGCCGCCGCGCAGGAAAACCCGACGGAGCTGAAACCGCTGGTCGTCCAATCCGGTCAGGAAAACAGCGAAGCGAGCGGCACTGCCCCTGTCAAAGGCTATGTCGCCACCAAAACGACCACCGGCTCGAAAACCGATATGCCCATCACCGAGGTGCCGCAATCGGTCTCCGTTGTCGGCCGGCAGGAAATGAACGATCGTGGCGTCACCAACAAGGTCGATGAGGCGCTGCGTTACACGCCTGGCGTGACGACGCAGCCCTTCGGCAATGACGGCGATACAGACTGGTTTTATATCCGCGGCTTCGACGCCACTCAGACGGGCGTTTTCCTGAACGGGTTGACTCTCTACAGCTATGGGTTCGGCGGCTTCCAGATCGATCCCTTCATGCTTGAACGCGTCGAGGTGTTGAAGGGGCCGGCTTCAGTGATCTATGGCGCCGCCAATCCGGGCGGCATCGTCAACATGGTACGCAAGGAGCCGACCGACGATCCCTATTATTATACCGAGATTGGCATCAACAATATCGGCAACGCCTTCCTGGGCTTCGACTTTTCCGACAAGCTCTCGGCCGATGGCGTCTATCGCTACCGCCTGACCGGCAAGATCGCGGGCGGCGATACCTATAGCGACTATACCCACGACAAACGTGGCTTCATCATGCCGCAGCTCACCATTTCGCCCGATGAATCCACCAAGCTCACCGTCTATGGCATGGTCAGCGGCCTTGATGAGGTTCACAGCGGCAACGGCTTCTTTCCCTATGTCGGCACGGTGGTCGACGCGCCTTTCGGCAAGATCGATCGCAAGGCCTTCTATGGCGAGCCGGATATCGACAACCTGAAATACGCCCAGCAGATGCTCGGTTACGAGGTCTCGCACGAATTCGATGGCGGTTGGGCCGTGTCGCAGAACGCACGCTACGGCCATCTCTACAAACGCGAGGAAGGCCCATATCTGAATGGTTACGAGAACGGCAATCCGCTCGATCCATCCTATGACGATCCGGACTTCCTGCTCGACCGCATCGGCTTCTACGAGCGGTCGAAGGTCGATACCTTTTCGGTCGATACCCGCGCACAGAACGAGTTCGATACCGGCGCGGTCAGCCATAACTTCATGATCGGCTCGGACTACTCGATCTATCGGCTGGATCAAATCCAAGCCTGCTGCGGCTCCAATCCGATCAGCGCCACCAATCCGGTCTACGGCACACCGCAAGGCGCCAATTTCGTCTATCTCGATCAGGTGCTGACGCAACAGCAGCTCGGCATCTACACTCAGGATCAGATGCGCTTTGGCGGCGGCTGGCTCGTCACGCTCAACGGCCGCTATGATTTTGTCGACACCAATTCCGATGCCACCGTCGGCACCACTTATAGTTCCAACGATAAGGCGGCGAGCGGCCGGGCGGGTCTCGCCTATGAATTCGCCAACGGCATCACGCCCTATATCAGCGCCGGCACCTTCTTCAATCCGAAAGTCGGCACCAGCGTCACCGGCGGCGGCCTCGTACCCGAAGAAGGCGCGCAATATGAAGCCGGCGTCAAATATGAGCCCGAATTCATCGATGGTCTGTTCACGGCGTCCATCTTCCAGATCGACCGCAAGAATATGGCGTTGACCGATCCGGTGACTTTCCTGCAGCGGCAGATCGGCGAAGTACGCTCCCGCGGCGTCGAATTCGAAGGCAAGGTCAACCTCGACGATAATTGGAAACTGCTCGGCTCCTATTCCTACACCGACCTCGAAATCACCAAGGACATCGATTCCTCCGTCATCGGCAATTCGCCCTATCTCGTGCCGAATTCCACGGCGTCGCTGTGGCTCGATTACGCCTTCACCAGCGACACGCTTGACGGCCTCAGCATCGGAGCGGGCATGCGTTATCAAGGCAAGTCCTGGGCGGACGAGGCAAACACGCTGCGTGTGCCATCGGCGACACTTTTCGATTTAGGCATCCGCTACGAAAAGAAGGGCTGGGGCGCCTCGCTCAACGTCGCCAACCTGTTCGACAAGGAATACGTCTCGGGTTGCGCCGGCGAGAATGTCTGCGGCTATGGCGACGCGCGGACCATCACTTTCAAGCTCAGCAAGAAATGGTGACGTTGGATGTGCGACAGAGGAAAGAGGATTGTCGAATAGCAATCCTCTTTCCTCGCTTTAAAGGCAAGGTGCCTTTCCATTCGCATGTACGCGAACGATATCTCTCACTTTGAGGCAGCCTTCGCGGCCTCCTCGATCAGCCTTGCAACCTCATTCGGCTTCGACATAAACGCGACGTGGCTCGCCTTGACTTCATAGGTCTTGCTTCCGGCGCGTTTCGCCATGCTGCGCTCGAGCTCCGGATTGATCGATCGGTCTTCGGTTGCAACAAGCGCGAAGCTCGGCTTCTTTTTCCAAGCCGGCTCACCCGCCTCAGCACCGAATAGCTTCTGAGAGGCAAAGACCTGCGAGCGGGCGATAAAGTCGGCTTCAGCTTGCGGCAGATCGGCGGCGAATGCCTCGTGCACCGCTGCGGGATCCAAATAGAGGAAACCGTCCGCCGTTGCCCTGATGCTGTCCTTCCTCATGTTCTCGACAGGCTTGCTCTGAGCGAGCGTCGCCAGGCTTTCACCCTTGTCAGGTTCGAATGCCGCCACGTAGACGAGAGAAGCGACATTGTCGGCGTTTCCGGCATCGCTGATGACCATGCCGCCATAGCTGTGGCCGACCAAGACGCTCGGACCATCTTGCAAATCGAGGACACGTTTGGTCGCGGCAACATCGTCAGCAAGCGACGTGAGCGGCTCCTGCACGATCGTAACCTTGTAGCCGTCCTTCGCCAGGATATTGGACACGGCGCGCCAGCCGGAACCATCGGCAAAGGCGCCGTGAACGATGACGATGTTCTTCACTTCGGCAGCGGTGGCAATGGACCACGGCGCTGTTGTCGTTACCGCGAGAGCCACAGCCGCCCGGAACAGAATGTGCTTGATCATAAGGAAACCCCTTTGTCAGATAGATTGCGCGATATTGATTACGACGCAATCTATCTGCCGTGCCTCGCCGTATGTCCAGGCGCGTCTGCCGGGAACAGGCAGCCAATTTGTCCGCCAATGTGTACGGCGGGCTTCCTCATACATTGACTTACAAATTTCCCGGCAATGGACCTTATGGGCCCCCTTTGCCGTTGCGATTGCGGCAAACCGATCGTAAGGAAGCACGCGCAGCTCCGGCGTTGAACGGCGCTTCAACCTGTGAGCTTGGGCCGGAGGCGATATGAGACGATGAAATCCCATACCCTTGCCGTATTGGTCATTGACGAGAACCGCATTCGCGCATCGATCATCGAAGCGGGATTGCGCGAGGCCGGGTATGGGAACGTTACGATCGTCCATGACATCAACGGCATTGCCCGCAGGATCAGCGAGATCAATCCGGATGTGATCGTCATCGATCTGGAAAATCCCAATCGAGACATGCTCGAAAACATGTTCCAGCTCTCCCGCGCCGTGAAGCGGCCGATCGCCATGTTCGTCGACAGATCGGACGAAGCCTCGATCGAGGCGGCCGTCGATGCCGGCGTTTCCGCCTATATCGTCGACGGGTTGAAGCAGGAGCGCGTGCGGCCGATCCTGAAGATGGCCATCAGCCGCTTCAACGCCTTCGCGCGCCTCAACCGCGAACTGGAAGAGACCCGGGGCGAGCTGGAAAACCGCAAGGTGATCGACCGCGCCAAGGGCCTGCTGATGAAATCGCGGGGCATTTCGGAAGAGGAGGCCTATGCGCTGATGCGCAAGACGGCCATGAACCAGAACCGCAAGATCATCGACATCGCGCAAAGTCTGGTAACCGCGATCGGCCTGCTCGATCCAGGAGAAAATGCATGATGGAGAAACACCAGATTGTCGCCGGGTTCCTGCCCCTTCTCGACAGCGCCCTGCTCGTCATTGCCAAGGAAAAGGGTTTCGCCGAGGCCGAGGCGATCGATCTTCAGCTCGTGCGGGAGGTCTCCTGGGCCAATATTCGCGACCGGCTCGCGGTCAGCCGCTACAATGTGGCGCACATGCTCGCCCCGATGCCGATTGCCTGCAATCTCGGACTGACCCCATTGGCTCCCCGGATGATCGTGCCGATGGCGCTCGGTCTCGGCGGAAATGCCGTGACGGTATCGTCAGCGCTTTGGGACCAAATGGCTGCCGCCGGCGCGACGGATGACCTCGATGCCGGCCGCAACGGCAAGGCCCTGCATGAGGTCGTCCTTGCCCGCGCCGAACGTCCGTTGCGTTTCGCCGTCGTCCATCCCCATTCCGGGCACAATTACGAACTGCGCTATTGGCTCGCGGCATGCGATATAAATCCCGATCGCGACGTGGAGATCATCATCCTGCCGCCACCGGAGATGGCCGATGCGCTCGGCGCGGGCCAGATCGACGGATATTGCGTCGGCGAACCGTGGAATACGGCCGGTGTCCTTAGCGGCAAAGGCCATATGGCAACGGTCAAAGCTGCCATTTGGAAGTCCAGCCCGGAAAAGGTGCTCGGCGCCAATGCCGGCTGGGCGGACGATCACCCAGAGGCGATGGCCGCTCTCCTGCGAGCCTTGTACCGCTCGGCTGTCTGGTGCTCCGATCCGCAAAACCGGGAAAGCCTGGCGTCAGTCCTTTCGAACCCGGCCTATATCGGCCGCCCCATCGATTGGCTGCTCCCTGCCCTTTCAGGCGATCTGCAGGTCGGGGGCGGGCGGATTACGAGCATCAAGGACTTCTTTGTTCCCCGTGCCAAGGCTGCCACCTTCCCGTGGAAAAGCCATGCGCTCTGGTTCTATACGCAAATGGTGCGCTGGGGACAGGTGGCTCACGACGAACACAACGAGACCATCGCCCGGAACACCTACAGGCCAGACATATACCGCTCGGCGCTGCAGGCGCTTGGTGTGCCCTTGCCAGGCGCCAGCGCCAAGGTCGAAGGCGCTCTTCGCGTGGAAACGCCGGTTGGCTCCACCGACGCCAGCCTGACGCTCGGTCCCGATGGCTTCTTCGATGGCGGCCTGTTCGATCCCGACAAGATCGATGCATATATCGATGCGCAGCGGCAGCCGAGGGCGGCTGGTTAGCCCACTCGATATGAGCGCCAAGCAGCAGCTTTCGGGCTAAGGAGGCCCGAGGCTCAAACCTTTGCCAGGTTCGAATTCAGATGATCGGCCAGCCTTATCGCAAAGGCCAGGATCATCAATGTGGGGTTTGCGTGGCCGCTGGTCGGGAACACCGATCCGCCGGCAACATAAAGGTTAGATACGCCGTGGACCCTGCAATTCTCGTCGACGACGCCCGTCTTCGCGTCGGCCGACATGCGCGTCGTGCCAAGCGTATGCGCCATGTCGATGATGACGATGTCTTCTGGCCGCCGCTCGCGCGCCCAATCTTCCAGTATAGGAGCAGGCAGGCCGGCGCTCGTCAGCGCTTTGCGAGAGAGCTCGGCGATCCTGAGCAGCGTTTGACGTTCGGCATCGTTGATCCGCCAGGCGACTTTGGCCAATGGCACACCAAAGCGGTCCTTCCGCGAACTGAGACTGATCCTGCTCTCCGGATTCGGAATCTGTTCGGAGATCGCTTCGATCCTCAGACCGACCAGCTTATGGGGCACGCCCTGGTTCTGGAATTCATTGGCAACCAAATTCGGGGACATCCTGATTGCGCTGTTGACCACAATATCCTTGAGAGCCTTGGGCGTGCGACTGTCGGAAAGGACCCTTATTCCGAGTCCCTTGACGATAAGCCCGGAGCCTGCGGCAACCGAACGTAGATCGCGGCCGACATCTGGGCTGTGTCGGCGCAGCAGCCGCTTCAACGCATCCCATGGGTCGTCGGGCGCGCGCTCAGTGGCGAAATAGACAGCGGCGTTCAGCAGCTCCTCGCGCTCCTGTATTTCCGGCGTCAGCGCCAAGCCATGCATGAACATGTGCGCGCGGCCATGGTGATGAATACCGAAGAAGCCGAAGAGCTTGGTGAGCATAGCCATTTGATCGGTTGGGATTGCACCGATGCGAGCGCCCGGATGATCCATGAGATATCGCCCGACGACATCGTGTTGATTGCCGATTCCATTAAAATGCACGTCGTTGGATACGAGCAGCAGCCTGGCATTTTCAATCCCGCTCGCGGCCAGCACGCACATGCCGGCCTCGATGCGTGCGCGCTTGCCGTCCATGCTGGCGACCTCGAGGTCTGAAAAGCGTGATCCGTCCGGGCTCAGGCCGACATGCGTCACGGTCGCATCCAGAACAACATCAATATTATCCAGCCGTTGCGCCATGAACTCACTGCCGAAGCGCATGACGTCGAGCCGGTCTACGCGCGAGCGGGCAAACTGCCAATAAAAGGAATGAAGTCCCTCCTGGTCAAAGCGGCCCGGTGGTTCCTGGGGGCTGAGATTCAGCACCTCCATTGCACGCAGGATATAAGGATCGATTTGCTCGCGATCGACCGGCCAGCCGGAATGGGGCACCCAGGAGCGAGCCTTGAAGTCGATACCACTAAAAGGTGCAGATTTTCCCGCCCAGGCATGCGTCGATCCACCCAGCGCGCGGCAGCGAACCCCAAAGGGCTGAACCTCCTGAGACCAGAACCTGGCCTGCGGGCTGTGAAATTCGATCCGCTTGCGGCACTGCGCTTCCGATTGGGGCTGGCCGACGCTCTCGACTTCGTTGAGTGCGGAATGCTCCGAGTTTTCGAGTTCAAGCCCGCTTTCGACGATGAGTACTTTTCTGCCCGCCTTCGCACATTGGGCTGCGATTGTAAGCCCCGTGGGGCCGCCGCCTACAATTACGAGGTCCGCTGTAATAATCGAATTGTCGTCATAGTTGGACAGTTGCTCGATTTTCATCAAGGTCGGCTTTCTTTACTGCAAACAGGTAATCCGACATCAAAACGATCAGACCCGCCTTCTGCGAAATTTCGATCGATACGCAAGAAAGTGAAGGCCCCGATGCCTATATATTATGATGCGTCGGGGCCTCGCGTGGAAGATCATCTTGCGCGCCGAGATTGAAAAACTTCACAATCAGAAGCTGGCCTCCTTGACCACCCGCCAATTGGGAAGACCATAGGGTTTTGGCCAAGGATAAAGTTCCTTGTCGTTGAAGTAGACAACGGCTGTCAGGTTCGGAAATTCCGGATATCGCTTGGCAGCGTTCGCAGCCCAGTTGCTGACATAGGTAGCGTCGCCTTCATAACCGAGCTCAGCGACGGCGACAGGCTTCTTGAAGCCCTGGACCAGCCTGTATTTGGGCGTGAGCAATTGGGCAAACGTCCGGTCTGCACCGAAATGATCCTTGTCATACTGCTGCAAGCCGAACACCGAAAGACCGATGACATCGACAACGTCATCGCCGGGATAGAACTTGACGAGGCTCGGCTCGCCTTTAGGCGACCACATATATTTCGCCGATTTATCGTGCTTGCGGCAGACATTCACCATTCGCCGATAGGCGGCTATGTAGCTGCTGGGTTGCCAATGGGACCAGATGAACTGGTTGTCGGTTTCGTCCATCTCCTGCGCCCAGCGAATGGTCACATCGCTCTTCAGCGTGGCTGCAGTGTCGCAGACAGCAGCCATGTTGCGATCATACTTGCCGGCCAGAATGCCCTGGAGCAGCTCTTCGGAAGTCGATCGCCGATCGACTGCCCAAGACCACGGTTCCACGGTAATCAACAGCTTCCGCCCCCGTTTCTGGGCGTAGTCATCGGCAAGCGAGAGCGTTGCCAGATCGACATCTTCCCAAGGAAGGAAAAGATGTTCGATCTTCGAGTTCGGGTCGTCCCTGAAATCACCGTGAGGATCATATGCACCGAAGGTTACCGAGTCCGGACCGATCTTCGGCCGCTTATCGGTAATCTGCCTTGCATGAGTCCCTTCGCCGGCCGGGATTCCGCGGGGGATGCTTGCCGCAAAGATTGTCCCAGTCGTCGCCAAGGTTGCAAATAAGGCGACCATAGCTGCTTTGGTTTTCCTGTTGCTCATTGGGTTTTCCTCCTGTCAACATCAGCAACTCTGCCTGCTATTCTTCCGTGATCTTCAAGATCTCGGATTTGATGCTTCTTCTTGCGGAAGCTCTTTATTCGACGTGTCGGCTAACCAATGTGGCTTGAATGTCAGCTTTTGGAGGTCCTGCCTTCCAAAGCCGGCGCCGGCCACCGCATATTGCGTTTCATAGAGCCTCAGGCGGCCGGTGCCCCACGTCAGAGATGCCAGTCCTTCCGTTCCGCGCTCAATGGTGGCGAATCCGGGAGCTGCGATGAGGCAAAGAAGGCTCATAGCCATTGCCGGCCGATACGTTCTTGCGCGAATTCTGACGACATTCTCCCGAGCGTGCTGGATGACGATGATCAGCAGCAAAAGGGTGTAGAGCACGGAGTTGATAATCGCGAAGATGTAGAAACCCCGCGTTTCACCAGCCCGGTCGACAAGCAGAACCGGCAGCACGGAAGCAAGCGACAGAAAAGCGTAGGGCAATAGAACGCGCCAGGGCAGCGGATCCACTTCAGACGCACCTTTGGGCGTGATGCGGAAGTCGACATAGGAGTCGGTCATCCAGTCCCGAACGGCAGCGATCGTTCCAGCCACCGCCCAGGGCCAACGGGCGAAGAGGAAAAATACCCCCTCCCAGCTCAAGATCTTGGCATCGAACGGCCGGAATGAGCCGCTGGCTCGCCACCGATAGGCCAGCAGCATCAACGTGATGGAGAGCGGCGCGCAGTGGGCGAAAAATTCGGGATAGGTGACTGCAACAAAGTTCTGATGGAAGGCAAGCGCCAGAATTGGCATGACGAACATCAGGCACATGAACAGTGCAAAGAGCGGATACCACAACTGCGAAAACAGAAACTGGCATTTCAATCTCAGCGGCAGGCGCGCAACATAGGTCGGCGAATACCGCAGCAGCAACATGACAAGGCTGCGTGACCACTGAAATTCCTGGGTGACGAGATCGGCAAAGGTGCGGGGGCCGTCACCATGCGCAATAGCATCGAGGGCATGCACGCCACGCCAGCCATAAGCGTTCATCATCAGCGTTGTCGAATGATCTTCCGCAAGTTCCGGCCCCAGCCCTCCAATTTCCTTGAGGGCGACAGTGCGCACGGCATAGTGCGATCCGATGCAAAGGGGAGCGAGCCCGTCATTATAGCCGGCCTGGAGGGAGCCATGCATGCTCGCTTCTGCATAAAGCCGCCCGCGTGCAGCCCAGCTTTCCGATGCGTTACGATCGCAAATGCTGGGCGCCGAGACATAACCGACCTTAGGATCGGCAAACGGGCGCAGCATCTCGACGAGATAACTAGGTTCCGGAACATGATCGGCGTCGAGCTGCACGACGAAATCATAGCGATCATAGCCGAAGTGATCATAGAAGAAGGCGAGATTGCCCTCCTTGCATCGCGTACGGCGCGGCCAACTGGTCCGGTGATAGTCGGGCCTGTTCTTTCGCGTTGAAACGAGAACGCCATGCTGCCGGCACCAGTTCAGCGTCTCCGGAGTCGGATCTTCGTCCGCGAGCCATGTATCATGCGCAAAGGATTGGTCGAGCATCGCCTGCAAGGTCGTCGCCACGACAGAGAAAGGCTCGGACGGAGCTTTGGTCACGACCATGGCGACGCGGCTGCCGGCGGGAAGCCGCAACGGTCCGTTCGGCTTCTGCGCGCGATAGAATATCGCAATGAAGTAGGCCGGCAGAAGGGTCACCCAGGCCAGTATGGCAGTCACCATAGTGAAGCGCCAAAAGCCGATATAGTGCTCCGGCTTCAGCCACCAGGCCCAGAAATAGATGAGCAAGCCTACCCAGATTGCAGCTCCGGCCAGATATTCCAGCCGATCGCGACCTTGAAGAACCCGGATTTGCAGCGGTTCGGCCGTTTCTTTAGCCTTCGTGTCGGTCGTGTTCCTCATGCCCGTGACTCCAGGCCGAAGAAGGGAGCGGCGGTCTTGATGATGGTGTCGATGTCGGAATATGCGGGCGAGAAGCCAAGCGCCTCGCGCGCGAAGGTCGGGTCGGTATAAAGAGCGGGCGGATCTCCAGCGCGTCTTGCATGCATCTCGAGCGGGACGTCGCGTTTGGTGATACGGCCGATGGCTCTCACAATCTCGTTGATGGACGAACCGCAGCCGGTTCCGAGATTGACCGAAAGGTTGCCGCCGCCGTTGACGAGGTGCTCGAGTGCCAGAACATGGGCACGCGCCAAATCCGTGACGTGAATGTAGTCACGAACGCAGGTTCCATCCTCGGTGTCATAGTCGTCGCCGAAGACGGCGAGATGGGGGATTGCCCCGCCGGCCGCGAGCAATGCTCTCGGAATGAGATGCGTCTCCGGCTCATGCCATTCGCCGAGTTCTCCGTCCGGATCGGCGCCGCAGGCATTGAAGTATCGCAGCGCGACATATTTCAGATCATAGGCTGCCGCGTAGTCCCTCAGGATCTGCTCAGCAATGAGTTTCGTCCGTCCATATGGATTGATCGGCAGTTGCGGCGTCTTCTCGGTTATGGGAAGCGACTCCGGAACGCCATAGGTTGCGCAGCTCGACGAGAAAATGACCTTATCGATTCCGGCATGACGGCAGGCGTCCAGAAGGGATAGCGTGCCGCCGACATTGTTCCGATAGTATTTCGCGGGGTCTTCGACGGACTCTCCGACATAGGCGGATGCGGCAAAATGCACGACCGCATCCGGTTTGTATTGCAGAAGGGTCCGTGCCAGGCTGCTGGTATCAAGGATATCGCCATGCACGAACGGTCCCCAACGGACGGAGGAACGATGCCCCGTAACCAGATTGTCGAAGACGATCGGCTCGATATCTTGGGAACGGAGCAGCTTGGCCGTGTGGCTGCCGATATATCCAGCGCCGCCGGCTACCAGAACTTTTCGCTGTGCCATCACGCAGTCCCCACCCATTCATGTGCTTCTTCGGTCAGGAGACGGTCGAAATAGCAGATCGTCTTTTCCAAGCCAGTTGATAGCGGCACCAGCGGCTGCCAACCCAGCTTCTGCTGGGCAAGGCTTATGTCGGGACGGCGCTGGCGTGGGTCGTCTTTGGGCAATGGCTTGCAAATCATCTTCGACCGGGAGCCGGTGAGCCTGATCACCTGTTCGGCGAGTTCCAGGATGGTGAATTCACCCGGATTTCCGAGGTTGACGGGCCCGGTGAATGACGGGTCGGTGGCCATCAATTGCTGAAAGCCCTCGATGAGATCATCGACGAAGCAAAATGACCGCGTCTGCGAGCCATCGCCATAGATGGTGATGTCCTGGCCCTTCAGCGCCTGCACGACGAAGTTCGAGACGACACGGCCGTCGTCGGGGCGCATGTGGGGGCCGTAAGTATTAAAGATCCGCGCAATCTTGATTTCCACGTCGTATCTTTGATGAAAATCGAAGAACAACGTCTCGGCGCTGCGCTTACCCTCGTCGTAGCAGGACCGAGGGCCAAACGGGTTCACATTGCCCCAATAATTCTCGACCTGCGGGTGCACGAGCGGGTCGCCATAGACTTCGGAGGTGGATGCCTGGAAAATGCGGGCGCCGGTACGTCCGGCCAATTCCAGCAAGTTGAGTGCACCGAAGACAGACGTCTTCATCGTGTGGATCGGATCGGCCTGGTAGTGAGGCGGCGATGCCGGGCAGGCAAGGTTGTAGATTTCATCGACCTCGATGTCGATCGGATCGATGACGTCATGCCTGATGACGCTGAAGCGGTCGAAGTTGCGGAGATGGCGGATATTGCGCTCAAGTCCGGTTGAAAAATTATCAACGCAAATGATGCTGTGCCCCAATTTAAGGAGACGCTCACAAAGATGCGACCCAAGAAAGCCCGCGCCACCGGCTACAAGAATGTGCCGAGGTTGCTGTTTTGAATGGAGAACACGTATGTCACCGAGAATGGTATTAATGTCGGAGCGATCAGTTGTTGGACGCATTACTTTCATCTTCCTGACCCCATAATTTGCCTATTCTTTGCCTAAGTAAAAACACTGGAAATGTGCTTTCGAGTTAGATCAAAGCGTTGTACATCGGCGTTGTTGTTGCTGTTTTTATACTTAAGGAGTCATTAACTGTCGTTAGCTGCGCATCCTGAAATTTGCCGCAGCGTCCATATTTGCAAACGCTCATACAACCGGCCGTAATTTTCGGGACAGACACCGGATCGCAGTGACCTGTTTGGGGGAGGTCTGGTCAGATCGAAGATGGATGCGCTCGGTTAAGCCGCCGTCGCGGCATTGGGGCGTAACCCCAGCCAGACACCGGCCGCAACTGCGCTTCTATTTAATGTCCGAGGGAATTCAGCCAGTCGCCGAATGGGTTTGCGCCATCCTTCGTGTCCGCGGGTGAAACCGCGCGTGCAAGAAAGGGCGGAGCGGCGACATTTCGGGCCTCGCGAGGAGTATAACCAAATTCCTTGCTGAACGCCCGGCTGAAGTGGGCCGCAGAGGTGAACCCGGTTTCTGTGGCGATCTCCACGATCTGCTGCCGATTGACGGTGTTGCTGAGCGCGACATGCGCCGCAAAAAGGCGACGCTTTTGTATATAATGGAGAACGCCGCCGCTCGACTCGAACAACTGGTAGAGTCGGGTGCGCGAAATGCCAAGCTCCCGGCATAGCGCATCCGGCGTGAGATCTTGCGAACTCAGATTGCGCTGAACAAAACGGCGGACGCGCTCCATCAGAGCCAAATTACTCTGCTG
This sequence comes from Rhizobium sp. CB3171, assembly GCF_029714265.1. Taxonomy (NCBI): domain Bacteria; kingdom Pseudomonadati; phylum Pseudomonadota; class Alphaproteobacteria; order Hyphomicrobiales; family Rhizobiaceae; genus Rhizobium; species Rhizobium sp. CB3171. The sequence goes on from NZ_CP121653.1 coordinate 1,575,445, forward strand.
CTTCTCGGGCCCGGAATGGTCCGCCGATGACGAAATGCATGTCACCAGCATATCGTGCATTGTTTGGACGACGCGGGGCAGGTCCGCCGCAGTCATGCTGGATAGCTTCGCCTCGACGCTGTCGAGATAATCGATCAGCAGCTTCGCGTAGGTGTCGGAGAATATCGTATTGCTCTTGATCTCGTTGAACGCGGGCATGTCCAGAAACAATTCCCGGGGCAGGTAGACGGAGAGGCTTTGCGCGTCAGTAGCCCTTCCCCGGAACGGATGGCCCAACGACCGCAGCTCTACTCGCCCGGGCGCGCCCTTCGACACGTTTCCATCAACCTCTGTCCAGCTTTGGCCGGCGCGCAACAAGACGATATGCCAATGGTCGATTGAATTCGATCGCAGCTTTGTCACCGAACGCGAATAGGAATGTGCCGGCACCGATTGCTGGACGACCAGCATGCCGCCAAGATTCCAGGCTGTGTGATCGGCAGGAAAGCCAGCTTCCTCCGACACACCTTCCGGTAGCCTGATATCGATCAGAGACGCCAAATACGTCTGCCAGGCCGCGAATTGATCGCCCTGCGGCAAATCGTGCGTGGAGAACCGCAGGGGTTCCAGGGCCGGCGGCAAAGGCGGATTTGTTTCTTGAATAGTATCCGACGTCCGAGGCCAACGCCGGCGCTCGACTTGGAATGTAGGGTGCGTGCTCGCCTGCCCGTCTTTTTGTCCTTCAACGGGAGCCTGCGACGAATGCCCTTTCTGAGGTGAGTCAGGCAATATTTCCTCACAACTTTCGGGAGGCCATTTGTACCACTCTAAGTGTCTATCAGCAAATGATTTAAAACCAAATCGTTAATGATGAATGACGCATATATCTATTCAATCTGACGGGGAAACTAAAATGCCCTTTTGAGCCCGAAATTTTCGCGCCAATGCCGTTCCGTCTTCTTTCAGAATCATCAACCACATCAGAATAGCCAGATCGTTGACCTGCGGCCATCGCCTTCCGTCGCAAACTCCAAGCTCAATTCAAGAACCTCGCTTTCTCTGAAGATCTCGGCATGCAGCTCATCGCGATCGGCCCAGAGATGGTTATCCGCAACAGGGCCCTCGTTTGGAGAACTGCTCTCCCTTCCCATCCACGCTTGGATGCGGCGTAGCCGCGACATCCGCCGCCGCGAAGGAATCGGCAGCTTGCAAGATCAACCGCAAGCTGCTCAAATCGACGAACAGGCGGCCGGAATCTCCATTTTTACAAAGCCGCTCTGCCGTAGTTCATTCGCCGACAGACAATCAACAGACAGGAGGAAACCAATGACTGTATTCCGAACGCTGTTACTATTGGGCGTTTTTGCCGTGACCAGCACCGGTGCCTTTGCCGCCAATACCGCGCAAGATAAGATGAAAAAACCCCCAGCCATGTCAGTGCCGCTGACTGCTGAGAACGTGTTTCAACTTTATTACAATCGTACCTGGATCTGGAAAGACGGCGCAGGCTATTTTGCGGCGAAAGCGCGCGAATTCAAGGCTTGGTCTGGGGAGGGAACGGGTTCCTATGGGATTGGCCGTTGGTTTGTGACGGATGCGGGCAAACTATGCTTCAGGGCCACTTGGTACGCCAAGACAGGGAAAGCCTTGGCGTTGACGTGTTTCAGTCATCGCAAGAAAGGCGATACCATATTCCAGAAGCGCGAGCCGGACGGAGATTGGTATGCATTCAAAACTCCGGCCAATGTCGACGACGAATATCATAAAGTGCGGCCAGGAGATTACGCGACAGCGGGATACAACCGCATGCGGATCAAATTGTCGCAAAACAAATAGATCGATCACGCCTGCAGGGCATTGACCCTGCTTGACGAGGCCGTCTGTATTTGTGCTCCTTCAGGAGCGGAACGGACGGCTTCTCTGAATTTATCGCAGGGCGAACTTGATGCTGAGGCGGGTGAGGAAGCCATTCACCTCAGGAAGCATCTAGACGTATGTCCGAATCCGCTTGGCGTACAAATGTACGGCGCCCCGCCGAGATAAATCGGCTTTGCGGTTTTTGCCGAAACGTTTTTGCTCTTGATTGTTTTCTTTTTTGAATCGGCCGGCTTCATAACGTTTTGATCACCCCGCTCAGCGGAGATTGATTGCGCGGCCGCCATGTTCATTGGCATGGCTGCACAAACGGCGACAATCAAAGCGGGCGTTACTATCTTCCTCAATAACTTCATTCTACTGTTAGTAAACATCCCAAATCTCCCCCATAATTTGGAAGTGTTTTATCCAAGATGTATTACGAATATCCTGACGAACCTTACGATTTATAGGGCAATGCTCATGTTTGGCGTCACCATGCCAAGACTGACTAAGCCTGCCAAACTGAAGCAATCCCTGAAGGGGACGGTAGGTTGGTGGTGACGCCTATCCAAATCACATAGATATGCTGCTGTTGTTTTCGTGTCGGCTATTGCGGAGGCGCCGCCACGCGGCTCAACTGAGGGGCTGTCTCACGCGCATTGGAATCCAGTTTGGGCTGATTGCCCACGGCCTCCACGGCTGCATCGAGGAGCTGAAAAGCGTACTCCAAGGCCGCATCAGTGTCTTCGCCGCAAAGCCCTGATTTCTTGCATCGATTTTGAAGTGCTTGCTTGATCCCCCGCCTTATCGAGGACAACGGTTCAGTTTCTGGTCCGGCGAGAAGTTGACGCAAGCAATTTGCGGCGACGATTTCCGAAACGATGAGTTTCCCCTCGATTTCACCGAGCGTTGGCATTGCAAATCGCTCTCCACCTCTTCGGCATTCCCGATCTGTTGTCAGCATCGTTTTTCCTCCCGTGGATTCGTTTTGACCTGCGTCCTCATCGAAGGCTCTCCCAATCCGCATAAAACGATGGAGCATGCCTTCTAATGGGCAGTCTTTCGTAGGCGTTTCCTAAATCAAGAACGATAGGCTGGTAATCGTAGTGCCGATCCGCATGCCCGGCATCTGGCGCGGAACGGTACTGGTGTGGAGCGTGCAATTGAAGCCGCCGCCATTGTTGTCAGGCGGTAACCATCATCCAGCATCGGCACTATGATCCTTACATCGAATTTTTCCAAGGCCAGATTTTAGCTCGGCCAAGAATTCGCATCCGATGCCTTCAATCTTCATTGTTTCGCTTCAATCCGATCGACGTGCACGCAACATTTCGCATGGTGCATGATCTGGTCGACGGTAGATCCGAAGACGCGATCGAGGACATCGGGCCTATGGCCCGCGACGACGATCAAATCCGCTTTGACTTCGGCCGCAATTGCCAAGATCGTATCGCCGGCACGACCGGGGCGAACATGGATAAGTGCGGGAACCGACAGTTGCTTGCAGAGCTGTGACAGCTTCTTCTCAGCCTCGTCGATAACCGAGACGGCCCAGCCGTCCGGTTCTTGACTGGTGATGGAAGGAAAGCGTTCCACGACATGAACGACATGCAAGCTGCCATCGGTCTCGAGAAGCGATTGAGCCGTGCGCACCAGATGCTCTGCTCTTTCCCGTGATCCAAGGCCTACGGCGCAAACGATCGTCTTATACATATTTCACCTCAGAAGAGATCTCTGCCGCTTCCGCCGACAAATTCGGTTCGAATCCCAGAGCATGTACTTGTTTCAAAAATCGGTCCGCGCTCAGTATATCCACTTTGAAGCCGTTGCCTAACCGTAGGCTCAGAGGAACGCGCAATTCATCCGGATCATCGATGAACTCCGGAGAGCAGCGACCTAAATATGTTCTCGCGGTTGATGATGACGGTCCAGCAAGAGGGGCGGCACGCCGCCTCCGAAGGGTATCATCGCGTCATCATCAACGGGACGGGCGCGGCCTCCAGCATCGAGCGCGTGGTTCCCCCAAAAATCCGCTCCCGCATTCGCGAATGTCCATAAGCACCCATGACGATCAGTTCGGCGCTGATATCCACGGCATGTTGCCGCAGGACTTCGGCGACGGTCCTGCCTCCGCCTGACAGAATATCGACTGAGACATTGACGCCGTGTCGTGCAAGGAAGGCGGCGATATCCGCGCCCGGCTCCTCGCCGTTGCCGCGGGTCGATGCGCGTGGATCAACAATGACGACATGCACGTTTTCGGCTGCCGTCAGTTGCTCCATTGCAGCGCGAACGGCCTGACTTGCCTCGTTGCGGGAATCCCAGGCAACGAGCACCACGCGCGGCTGAAGCGTGGCGACGCGCCCTCTCGGTGTAATGAGAATCGGCGCCGACGAATGAAACAGCGCACCATCCAATACGCGCCATCGCATATCATTTTGGGCCAGGAGACCGCCGCCGACGAGCGTCAGGTCGGCGTAGCGAGCGCGTTCGCCAATTTCATTGTCGACCCATCCGTACTCCGTTAGCAGACTGTCCACATCAAACGAAATATTGCTCGATTGCAGCAGAGTTTTTGCGGTTGCCACCTGCTGGCTGAGGCTCTGCACCTCACGCTCGCGCTCTTCGGCCCATGCGGAGGAAGAGACTTCGCCGTATCCGCCGACAGGCGCTATCGCAAGCGCCGTCACCAGCACGGAAAGATGCGCCCCCGCCGCACGGCAGAGCTCGATCGCCGAACGCAGATCCGCGTTGTCTTGATTGATGCCTATGATGCTCAAAACGGTTTTGGCTCGCATGGTGACACCTCATGTTTGAAGTTGTTCGATCAGCGCCATTCTAGGCCGATCTTGGCGCTCCGCCTTGATCCTGGTCAAGACCGTGACTAGCGCAGGACGCGGCGCCTCTCGCATGCCGGCTGCAATCAGCGGGCGCCGTTTGGAATACCGCCACACTTGTTACTCCCACTGGCCGCTCTCCGGTGCCAGACTATCTCACGACGAACAAGGAGCGTTAACCAGCGAATGAAATCGTGCCTCAACCACGAGCGCGGCAATTCGCCCAAGCCAGGAGATTCAAAGCCATGACTACATCAACCGAAAATGGTCGGAATGGTGGGCAGCCTGCGATGCATGCACCACCGGTCGTGTCGTCGCAGGAATGGGAGGCGGCCCGCCAAAAATTGCTCGTGAAGGAAAAGGAGCAGACCCGCGCCCGGGACACCCTGGCCGCCGAGCGCCGGCGAATGCCGTGGATGGAAGTGAAGACGGACTATGCATTCGAGGGGCCTTCGGGCAAGGTAAGCCTGCTCGATCTCTTCGAAGGTCGGCGGCAACTGATCGTCTATCGCGCCTTCTTTGAGCCGGGCGTATTCGGCTGGCCCGACCATGCCTGCCGGGGCTGTTCCATGGTGGCCGACCAGGTCGCCCACGTTGCCCACCTGAATGCCCGCGACACCACCCTTGTCTTCATCTCGCGTGCGCCTCAGGCGGATATCTCGCGGCTGAAGGCGCGGATGGGCTGGGAGGAGATTCCCTGGTTCACCATCACCGACAATTTCGACACGGACTTCGGCGTCGACGAGTGGCACGGCACGAACGTATTCTACCGTGACGGCGACCGCGTGTTCCGCACCTATTTCATCAACAATCGCGGCGATGAGCAGATGGGCGGTACCTGGAACTACCTCGATATCACGCCGCTCGGTCGGCAGGAGGTCTGGGAGGATTCGCCCGAGGGCTATCCCCAGACGCCGACTTACAAATGGTGGAACTGGCACGACAACTACGTCGCGGACGCGGCGCCCGACAAGAAGTGGGTCGAGGTGTCGGACGCCGGCGAGGCGGCGTTCCGAAACCAAGACACAAATACCAGGCCATGAGCCAAGCCTGCTCCGTTGGATCGGATAGGCGGCCACCGTTGGTCTAGGAGATCCGCGATAGTGCTAATCTCTGCCGCGAATAGCTGGAACCAGCCGAAGAGAGCCGCCAAGGCGATCTTGGCTGGTTCCTGCCAGCGGCCCTAGCGGCTGTTCGATGCAACAGGACCAATTACCGGCATCACTGGAAGTCGAAGACGCTGAGCCCGGCCGCCATTTCGTCGAGCCCGAGAGGCCGCGTCACCGGCGGCTCGGCCCTTGCAAGACAACCCTGACGCTCGCAGAGACGGCAGGCGGTGCCGATTGCGATCGGAGCCGCGGCAAGAGCCTTGCCATAGACAATTTCCTCCCGAAATCCGAGATCGCAGCCGACGAGAAGCGCGGTGCGGCGGACCCTTTCGCCGAAATTGGCCTGCGGACCTTCGATCGTGCGCGATATCGTCAGAAAGCCGGTACCATCTGGCATTTCGACCGCTTCGACCAGAATCTGTCCAGGCTGCGCAAAGGCAGCATGGACATTAAGCTTGGGACAGCCGCCGCCGAAGCGCGCCTGCGGAAAGCCTTGAGCCCCCACCTTGCGCAGGCGGTGCCCTGCCCCGTCGATCTCCATCAGGAAAAAGGGAATGCCGGCCGCACCCGGCCGCTGCAGGGTCGTCAAGCGGCTGGCCACCTGCTCATAGGATGTGCCGAAACGCGCGCGCAGCCCGTCAATATCGTAGTGCAAACGCTGCGCCGCGTTGTGAAAGGCACCGTAGGGCATCATCAGCGCATGGGCGGCGTAGCGCCCCAGTTCGAAGCGGGCGATACGGCTCGCTTCCGGCGTCGATAACGATAGCGGCTCGAGCTCGGCGTGGATTTCCTGGCGCAGCGCCAGCAGCGAGACTTCGGTCGCAATCTCCTGCAGTTGATCGAAAGGCGATAGACGCTCCGACAGAAAGAGCCGCATGGAGTGGCGGTCGTAGCGCCGGCGCAGGTTCGGCATGGCGTGGACGGGCAGCGTGCGCACGGCAATGCCATGCTCGCTGCGAAGCCATGCCTTCAGCGCCGCCGCCAGGTCGTCTCCCGGCGCCAGCTTCGCATGAAAGGCCTCGGCGGCATCCTCGGTGCCGGCGAAGAAATTCGCGCGATGCTCCAGCCTGTCATGCACTTCATCGAGCGGCAGGCGCGGGCCGGCAAGCGCCGGAACACGGCCCTCACGCGCGAGAAGCTCGGCCAGGTCGGATAGCCGCGCCGTCTGCTCACGATAGGCGCGGTAAAGCCTGATCATGCCATTCGCAGCATTCGGCGCCGCTTCGGCAACTTCGATCAGCTCCTGCTCACCCGGGATTTCTCCCGCCAATAGCGGATCTGCAAAGACCTCGCGCAACTGTCCGGCGCCGCCTCCGGCCTCGCCCCGGAGTTCGTCGAGATCGACCCGATAAACCGAAGAGAGCTTCAAGAGGAGCTGTACGGTCAGCGGCCGCTGATTGCGCTCGATGAGATTGAGATAAGAAGGGGAAATCTCCAGCGCCTGCGCCATGGCCGTCTGCGTCAAACCGAGGCCATTGCGAATGCGCCGCATCCGGGGGCCGGCAAAGATCTTGCGCTCAGCCATCTGTCATTCCTTTTACAAAATTGTCCAGCCGCAAAGATTTACAGATTTGACAAATTTACTGCGCCATCTTGTCAAGCGCAAGACATCCTAACCCTTTTCAATTCGGGATTGGGCCGTTTTTATTGGCTTCACGCCGCACTGCAATGTAAATTTAGTCACATCACGAAACACGAGTGGTTGGGAGATGGAAAACTGCTATGACTGATTTTTACAAACTCATTTCGGCGGCACCTGCTGGCCGCTTCGACGGCATAGAGCGGCCCTATACGGCTGACGATGTCAGGCGGCTGCGTGGATCGATCTCTATTCGCCATAGCCTAGCCGAGATGGGAGGGAACCGTCTTTGGCAGCTCATCCACGAAGAGGATTTCGTCAATGCGCTCGGCGCGCTGTCAGGAAACCAGGCGATGCAGATGGTTCGCGCCGGTCTGAAGGCAATTTATCTTTCCGGCTGGCAGGTTGCGGCCGATGCCAATACGGCGTCCGCCATGTATCCCGACCAATCGCTCTATCCGGCCAATGCCGGGCCGGAGCTCGCAAAGCGGATCAACCGCACGCTGCAGCGCGCCGATCAGATCGAGATTGCCGAAGGCAAGGGCCTTTCGGTCGAAACCTGGTTCGCGCCGATCGTCGCCGATGCGGAGGCTGGTTTCGGCGGGCCGCTCAACGCTTTCGAGATCATGAAGGCCTATATCGAGGCTGGCGTTGCCGGCGTGCATTTCGAAGACCAACTCGCTTCGGAAAAGAAGTGCGGTCATCTCGGCGGCAAGGTTTTGATCCCGACTGCGGCCCATATCCGCAATCTCGATGCCGCTCGTCTGGCGGCCGATGTCATGGGTGTTTCGACACTGGTCATCGCCCGCACCGATGCCGAAGCAGCCAAGCTTCTGACATCCGATATCGATGAACGCGATCGTCCTTTCGTCGATTACGAAGCCGGCCGCACCGTGGAGGGTTTCTATCGGGTCAGGAATGGCATCGAGCCCTGTATCGCCCGCGCCGTCGCCTATGCACCGCATTGCGACCTGATCTGGTGCGAGACATCGAAGCCGGATCTGGAGCAGGCGCGAAAATTTGCCGAAGGCGTGCACCGGGTTCATCCGGGCAAACTGCTCGCTTACAATTGCTCGCCGTCCTTCAACTGGAGCAAAAACCTCGATGACGCGACAATCGCCAAGTTCCAGCGCGAACTCGGAGCGATGGGCTACAAGTTCCAGTTCATCACGCTCGCGGGCTTCCATCAACTGAACTACGGCATGTTCGAGCTTGCCCGCGGCTACAAGGCTCGCCAGATGGCGGCCTATTCGGAACTGCAGGAAGCGGAGTTCGCGGCCGAAGCCAATGGCTACACCGCCACCAAGCATCAGCGCGAGGTCGGCACCGGCTATTTCGACGCCGTCTCACTGGCAATCACCGGCGGCCAGTCTTCGACTACCGCCATGCATGAATCGACCGAGCACGCGCAATTCAAGCCGGCTGCGGAATAAATAACCATCAATCGGAGGAGAACGACAATGCCATCCATCGCACGCATCAGCGAAAGAACCGAAGAACAGTCTTCGAGCATGAATGCCGACCAACAGGCTGTTATCCGCATGCTGGCTAATGAGCTGCATCGCCTCAACCAGGTCGTTATGGATGCGGTCGAGGCTGGAGTCTCCGTCGAGCTGGTACGTTCCGCTCGCCATCACAGCGGCAACGGCAACTGGGGCGACCTGTTGACCCCCGTCATCGTCGCCAACGGTTCTCACACCGCCTAGCGCCCTGGGTTTTAACGCATACAGGCTGCTCTTTGAAACCAGAGCACCCCGCTTTCGGTGGTCCACCAGAAAGCGGGCTGCTCTGAATAGGTGCTTATTGAAAGCATCCGATATTTTGCCGGCCATATCAGGCCTTGGGACCGAGAGCCGATCTGCCGTTCAGGGCGAAAGGAAGGCTCTTAATCGCAGACGCGCACGCGCTCGTAATGATATCCGTCGTCATATTCGTTCTGAACAGGACGGCTCTCATGCCAGCATCTCGGCGGCGGCGGTGCAGGCTCATACACTCCACCACCATTGGCGATTGCGCCGCCGATTATGCCGCCGATAAGCCCGGCTGCCACGCCGCCAGCGATTACATTTCCATCATGGTGATGATGATGACGCCGTTCCGGAGGCGGGCCGTCCCGCCAGTCATATTGCTGCGCTTGGGCAAAACCACCAATCAATGTGCTGCTTGCAAACACTGCAGTAAAGAAAACCGAAAGAACTGTCTTTTTCATCATGACCACCTCCGACGCCGCACGCCATACGATTCAAGTCTTCGACTCAGTTAAGGAACGCTTTCAAACATGATAATATTTGCCTGAATATGGCGTGAACGCGTCGTTTTGATTTAATTCATCAAAATCTCGAAGGAGTCATGATGGTATTCCGGTCATAAACCTCGCAGGCTGCTCCTGGCTCAGAACCGCTGCGGGGCCGCCGGCTTGTTTCCGGCGATGGCGTCGATACGAGCCAACACCTCGGGTGTCAGCTTATCTCTGTGTGCCAGCGCTGCCAGGTTGTCCTCCAGTTGGCTCATGCGCGAGGCGCCGAGGATCACCGTGGACACATGGGGGTTCGAAAGGCACCAGAGCAGAGCCATATGGGTGATCGAAATGCCGATCTCTTCCGCGAGATCAGCCAGTTCCACCACCTGGGCAAGCCGAGCGCGGCCGGCGTCGCTCGCCCATCTCTCCTTCAGCCATTCATAACCCGGCAGGTTCATGCGGCTGTCGTTCGGCACCCCCTTATTGTACTTGCCGGTCAGAACGCCCGATGCGAGCGGCGACCAGATCGTGGTGCCCAAGCCCATCAGGTCATAAAGCGGCAGGTAGTCACCCTCGACCTTCTGGCGTTCGAAAATATTGTATTGCGGCTGTTCCATCGTCGGCGGCGTGATGCGCAGATCGCGGGCTACTGCATAGGCTTCGGTCAATTGCTGGGCCGACCATTCCGACGCGCCCCAGTAGAGGATTTTGCCCTGGGTAACGAGATCGTGCATGGCACGAACCGTTTCCTCAATCGGCGTATCGATGTCGGGCCGGTGGCAAAAATAGAGATCGAGATATTCCACCTGCAGGCGCTTCAGCGCAGCGTGAGCGGCGTCCGTAACATGCTTGCGCGACAGGCCCCGTTGGGTCGGCTTCTGGCCACCCCAAAACACCTTGCTCGAAACGATGAAGCTATCCCGGCTCCAGCCCAGCGATTTCAGGGCTTCACCCATAACGATTTCGGATTTCCCGCTCTCATAGCCCTCGGCATTGTCGAAGAAATTGATGCCGCTGTCGTAGGCACGCGACATCAGACTTACGGCATCGCTGCCTTCGACCTGTCGGCCGAAGGTAACCCACGATCCGAACGAGAATTCGCTGACCTGCAGACCCGACTTTCCAAGACGACGATATTCCATGGTGCAACTCCTCCGGGGGCAATCGATGCGGCAACATAGGCGCATAGCAGCAACAAAGACAATCACCTTCCCGTCAGCTTTCGTTGAATACAAACGCCGGATTTGCGCGTCGTCCTCCCCATTCAGCGATCCACGTTGGCGGTCGACGCAAAGGATGATCGGAACGACAAATTGCCGAGAAACTATCTGACAAGCAGAATGACGAGCACATGAGACCCCACCGCGCGTTCCATGCCATATGGGCTTTACGACAGCATCGCATGGCTCATTTTCGCACAACCCTCTATACTATCAATAGTTGTTATACTTTTATTATCCAGATTCTAACGCACTGTTTTTAGATAGATTCTTAGTTCGATTCTAAAGTTGATTATTTTCATCATCTTTTGTTGACTGCAGCTTAAAAGGGTGTAAGTTCCCGCTCATAAACGATCCGGCTTGCGCTCTCGCAAATCATGGCGTCGGGGAGGCGTGAATGAAAACGAGCATTGTTCAGTACCAGCTTCTCGACCCCAGGAGGCTCATTCCAACCGAAGAAATCGACAGTGACAGGGTCACCGAACTCGAACAGGAGATCGTCCAATCCGGCCGGTGGACGCGGCCGATCAGCGTCCATCGCGGCGATTGGTTCGTCATGGACGGGCACCACAGGCTCACCATTGCGCAACGCCTTGGCTTCAAAGTCCTGCCAGTTGTTCTTTTGGACTACGACACCGTCCGGGTGGAGGCATGGCGGCTGGGTGAGACAATCACTCCCGACATGATTTTCGAGATGGCGCGCAGCGGCCGAAAATTCCCCTGCAAAACGACGCGCCACATTTTCGAAGGCCCGCCGCCGGCTTGCGATATTCCTTTGAGGGATCTCCGGCATCCCGACCCCAGCCCAAGCGCCAAACATTCAATGGCTCCCTCCTAAGGCGAGAGGCCAAACGGCCCAGCGCAGATCCTCCCATCCCGATGGTTGGGTGAGCGAAACGCTCGCTCAGCGCCGCCCCTTTTTTCACCTCACATCACATCGGCAACATCGAAAGGCATCGACGATGACCAAGACGTTCATGCACACGCCTGCCATCCATATCCTCACACGTTCCGACCTATCGGATATCGAGCTGCCGCCGGCGGAGGTCATTCGACTCGTCGAAGACGCCTACTTGTCCTATGCCAACGGACAGTCGCGTTGCCCGACCAAGCTTATGATGCCGCTCCCGAACGAGCAGCGGGATGCGGTATCCTATTCGATGCTCGGATATGATGGCGCGCTCGAACAGGTCGGGTTCAAGACCTCCTATCGCCAAGGCAGCGAAAGCGCCGAAAAATACTACACCACGATCAGCCTCTATGACGACACGACCGGGCTTCCCTTCGCGTTCATGGATTGCCATCGCGTTGGCGGTTCGCGCACTCCGGCGACGACCGCGATCATTGCCAAGCATTGCGCCAAGGAGGACGCTCGATCGGTGCTGATGATCGGGACAGGTGCGCAGGGCATCAATACGCTGCCATATCTTCTGACCGCCCTGCCCCGCCTGCAAACCCTGCGCCTCTTTGGCACGCATCCCGACGGGATTGCCGCGAGCCTCTCCACATTTGCCAAGTATTTTCCCGATCGCGAGATCGAGTTGGTGAAGGATGTCCCGGAAGCTGTCGCAGCGTCCGATATCGTCGTGGCCGCCTCCGGCCGCGCCGCCCACCCCAAAGTCCAGACCAAGTGGCTCAAGCCCGGTGGTCTATTGATCTCGGTTGCCAGCAAGGGGGTTGAATCGGGCGCATTGCACGATGCGGACTATGCGATCGCGACGAACGAGGGTCAGTTGGGCGTCACCGGAAAGAGGCTCGCCGGCGCGGACGGCGTTGCCAGGATCGATGCAGAACTGCCTGAAATCGTCGGCGGCCGCAAACCCGGACGCAACACCCAAGAGGACCGGGTGTTCGCCTTCAGCAGCGGCATGATCATCACGGATATCCCTGTCGCCCATGCATTGGCCACCAGAGGGATTGCCGCCGGCCGCGGCAAGCGGGTCGAACTATGGAGCTAATGATCAATTCGATGCGCGCTCGTGAACAGGCATGGGCGACCGCCGTCAGGCAGGACATTGAGCTACTGAGCCAGATTCACGGCGCGACGGATGGCCCGTTTCACATCATCCATCCCGAAAGCTTTGCCGACAATCTTATGGCCTTCCAGCACATTCTGCGGGAAAGGAACGTGGCAGGACACGTTTATTTCGGCAAGAAAGCCAATAAGGCGGGCGCATGGCTGCGTGAGGTTGCAAGGCTGCACGGATCGATGGACGTCGCCAGCATACCCGAATTTGTTCATGCGCTGGCCAACGGCGTTCGGGGTGAGAATATTGGCGTGACGGGCGCCGCCAAGAGCAACGATCTCTTGTGGCTGGCTTGCCGCCACGGTGCAACCGTTGCCATCGACGCCCTGGACGAACTGGAGCGGGCGATCGGCATCGCGGCGGACACCGCTCCCTTGCAAATCCTGCTGCGTGTGCTGCCGCCCTCCGGGCAGAACAGCCGCTTCGGACTCAATTCAAATGACCTTCGCGTGGCGCTCGAGCGCTGCGCGAAGGTCGGAGACCACCTGATCATGGATGGCTTTTCGTTCCATCTCGACGGCTATGCGGTGCAGCCGCGCGCCGAATTGGCATCGATGTTGATCGACCAATGCCTGGAAGCACGCCGACAGGGCTTTCCGGCATCCGCCATTTCCATAGGCGGAGGCTTTGCCTGCGCCTATGTCGAAGAGCCCGATTGGAAAGCTTTCAAGGAACTAGCTGATCCGGCTGATTTTCATGCGGAAAAGAGCTTCAGCCACTTCTATCCCTACTACCAGGCCCCCACGGGCGCCGCCATGCTCGACGCGATCCTGCAAAGCCGAGATGCAGAGGGAACGCTCGCATCGAAGCTGATCGCAGCGGACGTGCAATTATACCTCGAGCCAGGTCGAGCCCTTCTCGACGGTGCGGGAATCACGGTCTTTCCGGTGCAGGGTTTCAAGAAAAATGCAGAGCACGGCATCGTTACCGTGGCCGGCCTCAGCATGAGCTTGTCGGAACAATGGAAAAACAGCGAGTTTCTGCCGACCCCTGTTCTGGTGCAAAGGGGAGAAGCCCGCCCGCAGGAGCCCGTTCGGGCAGCGATCGGCGGCTCCAGTTGCATGGAATACGACATTCTGACCTGGCGCAAGATCGCATTTCCCGCGGCACCTCGGTATGGCGATCTGATCATCTATCCCAATACCGCCGGCTATCAGATGGACAAGAACGAGAGTGAGTTTCACCAGCTCACCTTGCCGCCCAAGATTGTTGTGGCCCGGCAAGGCGAACGTTTCACCTGGAGAACGGATCAATGACCAGACACATTAGCCGGCCTGCTGAACGAGTGGTAACCACATGCTCCGAGCTGATTGGCGACACGCCGTTGCTGGAACTTGCCCGGACGGGATCCGGCAGTCGATTGCTGCTGAAGCTGGAACAGTTCAACCCAACCGGTTCCTGCAAGGTTCGAATGGCGCGGGAAATGATCCTGGCGGCCGAGCGGGACGGAAAACTGAAGCCGGGCGGCTGCATCGTCGAGCCGACCTCGGGCAATACCGGAACGGGCCTGGCGCTTGCGGCGATCGAACGGGGCTATAAGTTTACCGCAGTCGTAGACAGCCACGCATCGCGCGACAAGCTTCGGGCGATGAAGGCCATGGGCGTCGATCTCGTTTTTATCGAGGGCAAGGGAGAAGGCCCAAGCACTGTCGAGCGGCGGCGCGTCGCGGGGGAAATTGCCAAGGAAACAGGTGCATTCTGGCCGGATCAGCACCATAACCCCAACAACAACAATGGTTATGTTGGCCTCGCGGCCGAACTGCTGCGTGACCTCGGCACGGATGTCGACTATCTCGTCGGCGCGGTCGGCACCGGCGGCACTCTATGCGGAACGGTAAGGGAGTTGCGCCGCCTCGGCTCGCAGGTAACGAGCATCGGCGTCGAACCGACAGGATCGATTATCTTCGGAGGACGACCCGGCAAATATTGGCAGACCGGCGCCGGCGCGCCGGGCGGATTTACCGTCGGCCCCAATGTCGATCACGCTCTGATCGATGAGGGACTGACGGTCGGCGACATCGATGCATTCACTGCTGCCCGTGTTGTCGCTCGCCGAACGGGAATGCTTGTCGGCGGCACCGCCGGCGCCGGGATCCATGTGGCGCTCAAGCGTTTGGCCCTTATCGAGCCGAACAGCACGATGGTGGTCCTGGTCTGTGACGCGGGTGAAAAATATCTCGATACCATCTACGACGATGAGTGGCTTCGGGAGCGTCATCTGTTCGACGAGACGGCACATCGGCGACTGCATCGGCTCTTCGATGCATACCGGGAATCGATATATCTGGCATCTCGAACCGCCGCAGCGGTGGGAGCATAACGACGTGGCCACAATGCAATTTCGGAATTATCGGGAAATCATCGCGCTCGCCGCCCCCATTGCCGGCATTCAGTTTGCTCAGGTCGCTCTTACCAGCACCGATCTCCTGATGATGGGCTTCATCAGTGTCCAAGCGGTTGCTGCCGGCGGTCTCGCGATCCTGCTCTATAACCAACTGCGTACGATGTGTGTCGGCATGGTAACGGGCGTCGGCAACATGATTGCCGCCTCGGTCGGCAGAGGAGAAAAAAGAACCGGCACCTCATCCATTGACACCACTGCGCATGACGAAATTCGTGATTTGCTCCGGGCGTCCATGCTGCTTGCGACGATCGTCGCGATCGCCGCGGGCATCGTCCTCGTCGCGCTCAGCTATTGCCTGGTCTTTCTCGGGCAGAGCAGCGAGGTCGTCGAGCTGGCAAAGCCGATCATGCTGACGCTCGCGCCGGGCTTGCTGCCAATGCTGTGGCTCAATGTCCTGCGTCAGTTCGCGGTCGGAATGCGTCGCGCCGGCTCACTGCTGCGGGTTACAATCATCTCGATCGTCGTCAACGCTTTGCTCGATGCCGCTTTCATCTACGGATGGCTTGGCTTGCCGAAGCTTGGTCTGGCGGGCATCGGTCTGGCGACCACGCTTGTCCAGATATGGACCTTTTTCGTTTATTTGCACACAGTCCGGCGGGACGAAAAACTGAACGCCCTCCTCGCGCTGGATGGATGGCGGGCGCAGCCTGCGACGATAAGAAAAATCGCCAAGATGGGAACGCCAATCGCATTGACCTACGGTTCCGAAGCGGCAATCACCTCGATCGCGACCGTCTTCATGGGGACGTTCGGTCCGGTCGCTCTCGCCGCTTCCAACATCGTCAACCAGCTCGCCTATATCGTCTACCAAGCCAATATCGGGCTGTCTCAAGGCTCATCGATTCTAGTGAGCCGCACGGCCGGAAAAGGGCAGACGGGTGAAATCGGCGCGATCGCGAGGCGCACCTTCACGATCAGCTTCTCCATTATGACGGCTGTTGGGCTCCTCTACGTCTTGCTTCCGCAGGCGGTGCTGCGTCCCTTCCTGGGTGATCAGGCCGATCCGGCCGTGCTCGCCGCCGCAACGACGCTCCTCTGGTTCGCCATAGCCCATCAGTTCTTCAAAGGTTCTCAAAATATCTGCATCGGGCTGCTGCGGGGGCTCGGAAACACGAAGGCTGGCCTGACAAACACGCTCATCGGCTACTGGTTAATCGGCATCCCGGCCATGGCGATCTGCGGATATTGGATTGGCTGGGGCAGTTACGGCATCTGGTTCGGCCTTTGCGTCGGATTCGGAGCGACCAGCTTTCTGCTGTGGTGGCGTTTCATTGCGGACCTGAGAATGGCATCGGCTACGTCGCAAGACCCTGAATATCGGGCACCCGCCAGGCTTGGCGGAAAGGCATGACGATATTCCGCACACCATACTAAAAGATGATTGTATTAATCATGTTTTGTCGTTAAAGCAGACAATCACGATCAAGTTTTTCAGGCAAAAGCGCTGAGATGTCGTTTCTCCTTGAGCGGTGGAAGCGACGGATAGGCTGTGCCTGTTGAATGAACACTATGTTGTAACAAATATTGACCTGGAGGATTCGCCATGAGGCGGCGCGTGTTGAGCGTGTGTAATATTGCAAGCATTATTGTCATGTTGATCTCGGGAAGCGCTTTCGCAGAGGAAAAACAGACGCTTTCGATCGTGGATGATCGTGGTGTGACCGTGCAAGCGCCAATCAATCCGAAGCGGATCGCCTCCGTTTCCTACCTCGCGGTCGATGTCGCGCTTGCCCTCGGCATCAAGCCTGTTGCGACCACCTACATGACGGCCGGACGCCAACCGGACTACCTTCTTGGCCTGACAAAGGACATGAAGCAGATCGGGCAACGGGCAAAGCCCAATCTCGAACTGCTGTCGGAAGTCCGGCCCGACGTCATCATTGCCATGAAACGCTATACCGTCGGCAACGCCGCACAGTTCGAGAAGATCGCGCCCTATGTCGCCTATAACATGGAGCTTCTGAGCCAAAGCTATCAGGAGGTCAGCGACCTTTCGAAGCTATTCGGAAATCCGCAGCGCGGCGAAGAACTGAATGCCGCTTTCAAGAAGGATCTCGAAGATTTCGCCGCGAAGGCGCCGAAGGATGTGCACCCGCGTTTCCAGATCATGTGGGCGGGCGATACCCCCTTCTCCTTCCATACTGAAAATACCGCGGCGTCGATCGTTGCAGCGCTCGGAGGCGACAATATTGCCGGCCCGATGACGCAGAACGGTAAGTTCGGCCAGGAACTGAGCCTCGAAACGATGCTGGAAAAAGATCCGCAGGTGATCTTCGTCTATGACAGCGGACCGGATCGTCCGCATGAGAACAATCCCATCTGGCAGCAGCTCTCGGCAGTCAAGAACGGTCGCGTGTTCTATGTCGGCGACGAGTGGGTGGAAACCAATGGTCCGATCGCCCGCGAGCTGGTGCTGCGTGAGGCCGCCCATTACCTCTACCCTGACACCTTCCCTGCCGTCGATGTCAAGGCGGAGGCGGCCAAGCTGATTCCGACCGAGCTGCAGAATTGATCAGGCTTGCGGCCGCCACGCGGCCACGGAATGACCTTCGATCGCTGGTGATGACAATGATGATCGTGGTCGCTGCCGCGATCGTCGTCGCCGGCGGGCTTCTGATCGGCGCAAAGCCCCTTCAGCCGCGTGCTCTTTGGACGGTCCTGTTAGCTCCCGACGGGAAAATCGATTCCATTCTCGTATGGACATTGCGGCTGCCGCGCAGCCTTGCGGCTTTCATCGGGGGCGCCGGTCTCGGCGTCTCCGGTTATCTTCTGCAGACCCTGACGCGCAACCCGCTTGCCGGGCCGGGCCTGACCGGCGTGACATCCGGAGCGGTGACACCAATCGTTTTCTGTTTCGTCTTCGTACCGTGGCTTTCGTCCGTATATTATCCATTGGTCGGACTGGCGGGCGGTTTGGCGGCTGCGCTGTTGACCTTCTGGGTCTCACGCGGGGGCAGAGGACGACCCTTGCATCTGGCGCTTGGCGGCATCAGCATCTCTTTGTTCCTCAGCGCGGTCACGACATACGTCCTCTTGTTGAGCGGACCGCAGGTGCCATCATTGCTTTTCTGGCTGTCCGGCGGCTTTCAGGGACGTTCGTGGACGCAGCTCACATACATGACCCCATGGGTGCTCATCGGCACCGCCGGCGCATTGGCATGCCAGCGAGTTATCGGCCTTCTCGCCCTCAGCGAACAGGCGGCGGCCGGGATGGGATTGCAGCTCTCGTTTTGGAAGCCGTTGGTGCTGCTTCTGGCGGTTTTCCCCGTAGCGGGTGTTACGCCGGTGGCCGGTCCTATCGCGTTCGTCGGTTTGGCCGCGCCGCATATCGCCCGGCTTTTGAGGCCGAACGGTCCGGGATGGACCATTGCCCTGACCGCAGCGCTCGGCGGCCTGATGGTCGTTGCCGCCGATGTGATCGCGCGCAGCATTGCCGCTCCCCAAGAACTTCCGGTCGGGATCGTCACGGCGCTGATAGGAGGGCCGTTGTTCATCTACCTCGTGCAAAGCCGCAGCTTCTCGCTCAAGGGAGAAGCGTGATCATGGCCACTTCCTTGCCGCTCCGAAACACCGGCAGCACCGGGTTCCTGCTCGCCTTTGTCTTCATCGCGCTCCTCTCCTTCGTGCTGGCGGTGTTCGTTGGGGTGGCCGATATTCCGGCATCGGATGTCCTCGCAGTGTTCACGGGAGGCGGCTCGCAGCAGGCGCACTCGATCATCATGGACATCCGCCTGCCTCGTATCATCACGGGAATACTGGCTGGCATTCACCTCGCTGTTTCCGGCCTCATTCTTCAAAGCGTTACCCGCAACCCCCTCGCCGATCCATCGATCATGGGTGTCTCTCAGGGGGCAACGCTTGCAGTCACCATCTTCCTGCTGTTCACAGTCTATATTCACTATACCGGATCGACGACTGTCGCCGAGCTCCCCCTTGAATGGCTGCCCGCCGTTGGCACGGTGGGTGGTCTTCTGGCCGGCGGCATCATCTATCTGCTGGCGTTTCGCCTCGATCTGGGGCCGCTTCGCATCACGCTTTGCGGCATTGCCGTGGGAGCCGTCCTGCAAGCTCTCGCCATCGGATTGATCGCAGGCTGGGGCTCCGCGCGGATCGAAGTGCTGCTGGAATGGCTTTCGGGCAGTCTCTACGCGCGGAGTTGGGAACATGCCGCATTTCTGTTTCCATATACGATTGCCGGTCTCGCCGTCTTGCCCATGATCCGACGGCCACTGGAACTCCTGCGTTTCGAAGCCCCGATGGCCCAATCCTTCGGGCTTTCTTACAAGCGGCAGTTTTCGCTTGCTCTGCTCCTGTCCTGCGCTCTTGCGGCAAGCGCGGTTGGCACGGTCGGCCCGATCGTCTTCATCGGGCTCATCGTGCCTCACCTCGCCCGCTTTCTTGCCGGCAGGCGCAATGCCCTCGTCCTGCCGCTCACGATCGCCCTCGGCGCCGTGACCGTGACCCTTGGAGATCTTGTCGGCCGGCTGATAGGGCAGGCCGACGAAATCCCGATTGGCATCGTCACGGCGATCTGTGGCGTTCCTGTGCTCATCGCACTTCTTCGCAAAACCCCATGAGGATGCCATGCTGCTGTCCTGCTCCCGCCTATCCGTCGCCTATGGTCCTCGAAGAGCGCTGAACGGCCTAGATCTCTCCTTCAGGCCAGGCGAAATCCGCGCGCTGATCGGACCCAACGGCTCCGGAAAGAGCACGGCCCTGCAAGCCCTTTCCGGCCTGATCAAACCGGCCGGTGGGAACGCGGAGATCGATGGCAGGCCGATCACATCCATGTCGCGGCGACAATTGGCCAAACAGCTTGCCTTCCTGCCGCAGCAACCGGCCGCGCCTGACGAGATGACCGTGGCGCAACTGGTGCGGCAAGGTCGCTTCGCGCATGTCGGCCTGTTCAAAAGCTATGGTCCGCGGGATGAGGATGCCATTCGCTGGGCGCTGGAAAGCACAGGGCTCCACGGTTTTGCCGATAGGAGCCTGCGGGAACTGTCCGGCGGCGAGCGCCAGCGGGCTTGGATCTCGGCGGCGATTGCGCAGGAAGCACGGATTTTGCTGCTCGACGAACCGACCTCGTTCCTCGACATCGGCTACCAGGTGGAGGTTCTCGATCTCGCCCACCGGCTCAGCCGGGAAAAGGGTGTCACCATCATCATGGCGATCCACGATCTCAACCAGGCAATGTCGGTTTGCGATCAGATCTCATTGCTCGACAGAGGCAATCTGGTCTTCGACGGTGATCCCAAGGTTCTGGCCGGCACTGGGCTCATCGAAAAAGTGTTCCGGGTAAAAGGTCGTTTTGTGCCGATCACCTCCGATGCGCCCCCGCATTTCGATGTCGAGCTTGCGCACCGGTATAACTAGGACGAGCGGAGTTGCAGTGGCTTCGGAGGCCGATGGCAAACATCCAATACGGAGCCGCGAAAATGTATCCGGAAGACCATGATCCGAACGCATCCTCCCAGGATTGGCAGGCGGCCGCAAACAAGAAAGCCCGCTTCCATATCTTGTCCGGGCTTCTGTATCGCATGCATGTGATGCAGTGGCTTTTGGGCAATCTGCCCGCTCGCACCGGAGGGGATCGGCGATCCAGTCCCGACTATGCCCCCGGTGAACTTCAAAACAATGAGTTGGCAGACACTGAGCTAAGCGATCTGCGCCAGAAGGCTTTCATCTCCTCGATGCTCCATGCCGCCTCTTCCCGTTGGAAACGCTGCTGACGGAGGGCAACGATCTTGCCGACACACGGAACAGGCAGGCGCAAAGGCGAACTTCCCGCCAACTTTTAATCGCAAGCCGCGTTCCTATATATACCGAACAAGTCATCTTTCTGCCTAAGGACAGGAGAAACAATGCCCGGTGCAGTTCCGCGTTTCACTCAGCTTGCAGTCATCGTCGCCCTTGCCGTTGCTACGTCCCTTGCGAGCTTCAGCGATGCCGATGCGCGTCGTGCCGGCGGTTTTAGTGGATTCGGCAGCCGCGGGACGCGAACCTTTGACTCTCCGGCGATAACCCGCACAGCTCCGACGCAAGCCGCTCCCATCGACCGGACCATGATGCCCCGGCCGCAGACCCAAACCCAAACGCAGTCGCCGATCAATACGCAGCCGCGTCCCAGCCTCTTCAACGGTTTCGGCCGGTCGATGATCGGCGGATTGATAGCGGGCGGTCTTCTCGGCATGCTGCTCGGACACGGGTTCGGCGGCGGCTTCGGCTTCCTTGGCATGCTGCTGCAGATCGGCCTGATCATCGCGGCCATCAGCTTCGCCATGCGGTTTTTCGCCAACCGGCAGCGAACCTCTTATTCGGCATCGGGATCGAACGCGTCATACAATATGAGCGCGCCGCGTCCTTCTTCCTTCTCCATTCCGACGATAGGCGGTGGCGCTGCGAGCCAGGCGCCGCAAAGACATGCCAATGACGAGATCGGGCTGTCGCAAGCCGATCTCGACCGTTTCGAACAGCTTCTGACGGAAGTCCAATCGGCTTATGGCGCCGAGGACTACAACACCCTACGCCGTCTAACCACGCCGGAGGCAATGTCCTATCTTGCCGAGGAGCTCGGAGAGAATGCAACCAAAGGCGTCCGCAACAGCGTTTCCAACGTTCGTCTGCTGCAGGGCGATATTTCAGAAGCCTGGCGCGAAGGCAATGCCGAATATGCCACTCTTGCCATGCGCTATTCGAGCGTCGACGCGCTGCTCGACCGCACGACGGGCCGACTCGTCGACGGCGACGATCGCAATGCGTCTGAGACCACCGAAGTCTGGACCTTCGTGCGCCAGCCCGGTTCCGACTGGAAGCTTTCGGCTATCCAGGGAACAGAACTCCATCACGCTTGAGCCTGCCTCGGCAGGCTCAATGCCTTGTTCTGCACAGCAATGATGACCAGCCGATCATAATAGTTGTCCATTTGCCATCTGGTCACCTCCGAACGTCAGACCGTCAGGTAGGACAAAGCGTCTGACGCGGAGCTGCTCGTCGTCAACGCCGCGAGCTGTGCCGACGTCATGGAAGCGAGCTGACCTGACGTAAAGGCTTCAGCCTGGGACGTTGACAAGGCGGCCAGCGCACTGGTGCTCAATCCCGAAATCGCGCTCGTGCTCAGAGAGATGATCTGCTCGGTTGAAAACGCGGCGAGGTCGGTAGCATCCAGTGCTGCGGCCTGCATGACGTCGAAGGAGCCGACCTGCGATGTCGACAGCGCTTCGATTTGCGCAGTGCTCATTGCCGCCACCTGGGCGTAGCTCAGCGAAGAAATCTGGCCTGTCGTCAAAGCCGCAATCTCGTCGGAGGATAGGGACGCGATGGCGGTCGTGGACAATCCTCTGATCGCCGTCGAACTAATCGCCGTAAGTTCCTCCGTCGAGAAGGTTTCCAGATCCGTGGTGGTCAACCCGGCAAGCCCGGTGGAACTCAATGCGGAGATCTGACTGGTGGAAAGCGCTTCGACCTGCTCCTCGCTAAGAACTGCGACTTGGTCGCTGCTCAATCCCGCAACGCCTGCCGTGCTCAAGGCCGCAATTTCGGTGGCGGAAAGCGTCACGATAAAGTCCGTGGATAGCCCCTTCATCGCGCTTGAGCTAATCGCACCGAGTTCTTCCGGTGAGAAAGTGTCCAGCATATCAAGGGTCAGGCCCTTCAGCGCCTCCGAACTCAATCCAGCGATCTGACTGGTCGAGAGCGTTTCGACCTGCTCAACCGTCAAGGCGCCGGCCTGCGCGCTGCCGAGGCCTGCAACAGCCGTCGAACTTAAGGCGGCGATTTGCGCATCCGAAAGCGAGGCGATGTCGACGGTGCTCATGGCCGCAATCTGCTTCGAGGTGAGAGCGCCGACCTGAGCGGTCGTCAGGGCATCCACCTGATCGGTGCTGAGGACTGCGATCTGGTTGGTGGTCAGACCCGATATGGCGGCTGTACCCAGGGCTGCGACTTGGGACGCCGTCAGCGAGGCGACCGTTGCCGTTGACAAGCCCGAGACCGCGCTTGAACCGATCGCCGCGATCTCGGTCGTAGTGAAGGTATCCAGATCATCCGCGCTGAGGGCGGCAATCTGCTTCGAGCTGAGCGCGCTGATCTGCACGCTTGTCAGTGCCTCGACTTGATCGGTGCTCAATACCGCGATCTGATCGGTGGTCAAGCCTGCTATGCCCGACGTGCCAAGTGCTGCAACCTGCTCCTCCGAAAGCGAGGCGATGTCGCCGGTGGTCATGGCCGCAATCTGCTTCGAGGTCAGAGCGCCGACCTGCGCGGTCGTCAAAGCGTCCAACTGATCGGTGCTCAGCACTGCGATCTGATCGGTGGTCAGACCCGAAATAGCGGCCGTACTCAGCGCTGCGATTTGGGCGGCCGACAGTGAGGCGATCGTTGCCGTCGACAGGCCCGAAGCCGCACTCGAACCGATTGCCGCAAGCTCGGCTGAGGTGAAGGTATCCAGATCCTGCGCGCTAAGGGCGGCAATCTGTTTCGAGCTGAGGGCGCCGATCTGCACACTGGTCAGCGCCTCGACCTGATTGGTGTTCAGGGCAGCAATCTGGCTGGTGGTCAGACCCTCTATCCCCGCCGTGCCAAGTGCCGTGACCTGTTCCAGCGAAAGCGAGGCGATGTCGGCGGTGCTCAAGGCCGCAATCTGTTTCGAGCTGAATGCGTGCATTTGTGCCGTCGTCAGGCCGTCCACCTGATCGGTGCTCAGCACTGCGATCTGATCGGTGGTCAACCCCACTATGGCCGCCGTACCCAAGGCCGCCATCTGGGTCGCCGATAGCGAGGCGATCGTTGCCGTCGACAGGCCCGAGACCGCGCTTGAACCGATCGCGGCCATTTCGGCAGTGGTGAAGGTATCCAGATCGTCCGCACTGAGCGCCGCGATCTGCTTCGCGCTGAGCGCGCCCACTTGGGTACTGCTCAAGGCTTCAACCTGATCGGTGCTGAGCACCGCGATCTGATCCGTGGTCAGACCCTCTATCCCCGCCGTGCCAAGTGCCGCGACCTGTTCCAACGAGAGCGAAGCGATATCGTCGGTGCTGAGGACCGCAATCTGCTTCGAGGTGAGAGCGCCGACCTGCGCGGTCGTCAAAGCGTCCAATTGAACGGTGCTGAGCGCCGCGATCTGATCGGTGGTCAGACCCGATATGCCCGCCGTGCCAAGTGCGGCGACCTGGGTCGCCGACAGCGAGGCGATCGTTGCCGTCGACAGGCCCGAGACCGCAATCGAAGTGATTACGGCTATCTCCGCAGCAGTGAAGGTGTCGAGATCCTCGGCGCTGAGGGAGGCAATCTGTTTCGAGCTAAGTGCGCCGACCTGGGTGCTGGTCAGGGCCTCGACCTGATCGGTGCTGAGCGCCGCGATCTGATCGGTGGTCAGACCTGCGATGCCCGCCGTGCTCAAAGAGGTGATCTGGCTTGCCGAAAGGGTAGCGATGTCGCCGGTGCCCAAGGCCGCAACCTGTCGCGAGCCGAGCGCGCCGACCTGAGCGTTGGTCAGAGCGTCCACCTGATCGGTACTCAGGGCCGCGATCTGCTTGGTGCTCAGTCCACTGACGCCGATCGTGCTCAGGGCCGCGATTTGAGCCGTCGTCAAGGAGGCGATCGCGTCCGTCGACAGGCCTGGGATCGCATTCGAACCGATCGCTGCGATCTCCTTCGTCGAGAAGGTCGCTATATCGTCGGACCCCAATACCATAAGCTGTGTGGAACTGAGGGCGCCGATCTGGGTGCTGGTCAAAGCCTCCATCTGCGCCGTGTTCAGGGCCGCGATCTGCTTGGTGCTGAGCACATTGATATCTGCCGTACTCAACGACGCGATCTGGGTCGTCGTCAGGGATGCGACTGTGTCTGTCGACAATCCGGCGATGGTATCCGAACTGATCGCCGCAATGTCCTTGGTCGAAAACGTTGCTATGTCGTCCGTGCCGAGGGCTCCGATCTGCCGTGAGCTCAGCGCGCCGACCTGGGTACTCGTCAAGGCCTCCACCTGAGCGGTGCTCAGCGCTGCAATCTGCGCCGTGCTCAGGGCGGCAATGCCCTGCGTACTCAGGGCCGCGATCTGGGCTGTCGTCAGGGAGGCGATCGTCGCCGTCGACAATCCCGGGATCGCACTCGAACTGATTGCCGCAATATCCTTGGTCGAGAAGGTTGCTATGTCTTCCGAAGTAAGCGCGGCAATCTGTGTGGAATGGAGAGCGCCGACCTCGGCGCTGGTCAAGGCTTCAGCCTGACTGGTGCTGAGCACCGCGAGTTGCTTGGTGCTCAATCCCGCAACGCCAGCCGTGCTGAGGGAAGCAATCTGGGCTGTTGAAAGAGCCGCTATGTCGTCTGTGCTCAAGGCAGCAACCTGCGCCGAGCTCAGCGCCGCGATCTGCTTGGTCGACAGAAGCGCAATCTGATCGGTGCTCAGGACGGCGAGCTGCTTGGTCGAAAGTCCTGCGACGCCAGCGGTGCTCAGTGCCGCGATTTGGGTCGTTGAAAGCGACGCTATGTCGCCCGTGCTCAGCGCCGCGATCTGTGTCGAGCTGAGTGCGCCGATCTGGGTACTGGTCAGGGCGTCGAGCTGAGCCGAGCTCAGGGCGGTAATCTGATCGGCAGTCAAGCCCGTAATGCCCGATGAACTCAGCACGGCGATCTTGTCGGTGGACAAGACTGTAACATCGTCACCCAAGGCAGCGACTTGCGACGAAGTCAGCGCCTTGACCTGCGCAGCGGAGAGGAGGCCGACCTGAGTGCTGCTCAAGGCTTCGACCTGATCGGCCGTCAGGCTCACAACTGCGCTGGTGCTCAGGGCAGCAATCTGATCTTCGCTGAGAGATGCGACAACATCCGTGCTCAAGCCCGGCATGGCCTTGCTCGTGATCGACGCGATATCGGCGGTTGAGAAGGTCGCGATGTCCTCTGCGCTCAGGGCCGCAAGTTGCGTTGAACTCAGCACCTTCACCTGGGCCGTGGATAGTGCTTGGACCTGAGCTGTGCTCAAGGCGTCGATCTGGTCGGCCGTCAGGCCTACAACCGCGCTGGTGCTCAAGGCAGCAATCTGAACAGTCGACAGGGCTCCGATAATATCTTCGCTCAGGCCCGATATAGCCTTGTTCGTGATCACCGCGATATCGGCGGTCGAGAACACAGCTATGTCCTCTGCGCTCAGGGCCGCAAGTTGCGTTGAAGTCAGCGACCGCACCTGCGTCGTAGACAGGGCTCCCACCTGATCGGTGCTCAAAGCCTCGACCTGGTCGGCCGTCAGGTTTGCAACCGCGCTGGTGCTCAAGGCAGCAATCTGAACGGTCGACATGGCTTCGATCTGGTCGGCGCTCAGGGCTTGAAGCTGTACGGTCCTGAGGGCATTGATCTGGAGCGTGGTCAACACGGCGATCTGATCGTCGGAAAGCGCCGCGACGGTATCCGTGCTCAAGCCTGTCAGGGCTTTGCTGGTAATCGCCACGATATCCGCGGTGGAAAAGGTCGCTATGTCCTCCTCGCTCAGAACTGCAAGCTGCGTCGAGCTCAGCGCCTTGACCTGCGTCGGCGACAGAGCCTCGACCTGATCGGTGCTCAAGGCCGTAAGCTGTGATGTTGTGAGCGCTGCGACCTGAAGTGTCGTCAATACAGCGATCTGATTGGTGCTAAGCGCTGCGACTGTGTCCGTGTTCATGCCCGGGAGGGCCTTGACCGTGATCGCCGCAATGTCCGCGGTCGAGAAGGTCGCTATATCCTCCGCGCTCAGGGCCGCAAGTTGCGTCGAGCTCAGCGACTTGACCTGTGTCGGCGTCAAAGCCTCGACCTGATCGGTGCTCAAGGCCTGGAGCTGTACTGTCGTAAGGGCACTGAGCTGAGCCGTCGTCAAAGAAGCGATCTGACTTGTGGTAAAGGCGGCGACAATGTCCGTGCTCAAACCGGGCATGGCCTTGCCGGCGATCGCCGTGATATCGGCGGCCGAGAATGTCGCTATGTCTTCTGCGCTCAAGGCAGAAAGCTGTGTCGAAGTCAGCGCCTTCACCTGGGTCGACGACAAGGCCTCGACCTGATCGGAGGTCAAAGCCGCGATCTGCGCTGTCTTGAGGGCAGCGATCTGGACCGTCGTCAATACGGAGATCTGCTTCGTGGAGAGCTCTGCGATGACGTCCGCGCTCAGGCCCGGTATGGCTTTGGCAGTGATGACAGCGATATCAGCGGTCGAGAAGGTCGCTATATCATCCGTGCTGAGAGCCCCAAGTTGCGTCGAAGTCAGAGCCTTGACCTGCGCCGAGGTCAGAGCCTTGACCTGATCGGTGCTCAAGGCTGCGATCTGATCGGTCGTCAGCTTTGGAACCGCGACAGTGCTCAATGCGGCGATCTGAGTGGTGGTGAGGGCTTCAAGAATGCCCGTACCCAGGCCCAAGATGCCTTTGCTCGTGATCGCCGCGATATCGGCGGTCGAGAATGTCGCTATGTCATCCGTGCTTAGGACTGCGAGCTGCGTCGAGGATAGGGCCTTGACCTGCGCCGGCGACAAGGCTTCGACCTGAACGGTGCTCAAACCCGCGATCTGATCGGTCGTCAGGCTGGCAATTGCGGTGGTGCTGAGGGCAGCAATCTGAACGGTCGACAGGCCATCGAACTGATCAGCGTCCAGGGCCTCGACCTGCGTTGTTTTAAGCGAGGCGATCTGGGCTGTCGTCAACACGGCAATCTTGTCGGAGGAAAGCGCTGCGATAACTTCCGTGCTCAAGCCTTTCACGGCCTTGCTGGCAATTGCCGCGATATCGGCGGTGGAGAACGTCGCGATGTCTGCCGTGCCCAGGGCCGCGAGTTGCGTCGAGCTCAGCGACGCCACCTGCGCCGACGACAGGGTTTCGACCTGTTCCGTGCTCAATGCCTCAAGTTGCTTCGTCGTGAAGCCCGTGATCTGAAGCGTCGTCAATGCGGCGATCTGATCGGTGGAGAGCTCCGCGATGACGTCCGCGCTCAAGCCCGGGATCGCTTTGTTGGTGATTGCCCCGATATCGGCGGAGGAAAAGGTCGCCATGTCCTCCGCGCTCAAGGCCGCAAGCTGCGTCGAACTCAATACCTTGACCTGTGCCGATGACAGGGCCTCGACCTGAGCAGTACTCATGGCCGCAATCTGTTCGGTCGTAAGACTTGCGACCGCATTGGTGTTCAAGGCAGCAATCTGATCGGTCGACAGCGCTGCGATCATATCCGTATCCAAGCCGAGAACGGCCCTGTTCGTGATCGCCGCGACATCATCGGTCGAGAATGTCGCTATGTTATCTGCGCCAAGGACCGCAAGCTGCGTCGAGCTCAACACCTTGACCTGCGTCGACGACAGGGCTTCAACCTGATCAGCACTCAAAGCCGCGACCTGATCGGTCGTCAGGCCAGCGACCGCGCTGGTTCCGAGGGCGGCGATCTGGTCGGTGCTCAGACCTCCCACAATGTTGGCAGCCAAGCCCAGGATGCCCTTATTCGTGATCGCCGCCATATCGGCGGTCGAGAATGTGGCTATGTCATCCGCACCAAGGACCGCGAGCTGCGTCGAGCTCAGCGACTTCACCTGCGCCGGCGTCAGAGCCTCGACCTGAGCGGTACTCAAGGCCGCGATCTGATCGGTGCTCAGACCTGCAATCGCGCCGCTGTTCAAGGCAGCAATCTGATCCGTCGACAGGGTCTCGAGCTGATCGGTATCCAAGGCCTGGAGTTGCGTCGTCTTGAGGGCGCTGACCTGGCTTGTCGTCAGCGCGGCAACCTGATCGGTAGAAAGCGCCGCGACGGCGTCCGTGCCCAGACCCGAGACGGCTTTGCTGGCAATCGCCGCGATATCGGCGGTCGAGAACGTCGCTATATCGTCCGCACTCAGGGCTGCGAGTTGCGCCATCTTCAGGGCGCCGACCTGATCCGTCGTCAGAGCCTCAGCCTGATCTGTCGTCAGAGCATGAAGCTGCGTGGTGGTGAGCACGGAAACTTGGCCTGAACTCAGACTTTCAATAGAAACCTTATCGAGAACGCTCAGTTGATCCAGCGTCAAACCAATTATGGCGCCTTGCGAAATGGCGCTCAATTGCTCGGTATCGAGGACGTCAACATCTTCCGTATCCAAAGCTGCGATCTGAGCCGAAGAAAGCGCTTGGATCTGCGCTGTGGAAAGCGATGCCACATCTTCGGTGGACCACGCCGCGACCGACGCTGTCGAAAGAAGTCTGATTTGATTGACAGTCAGGGAAGAAGCGATCGTAGTCATGCCCGCAAATCCTAAACGTTAAGTCCAGCGTCTCAACAACCAACAGGCGTCATGCTTGCCCAAGCTCTGAATGAGCATCGGCCACTCGATTCCGCCAATCTTTAAATGCTGGGTACGAAAAGGGGCTTGCCTGAACCTGAAGTTGGCTGGCTTCGCAGCCTCACCTTCAGACGTCCTCTGGAGGATTCTTCATCGCGAAATCAAACGGATGGTGGCATTTCTCGATGCCAGCCCAGCCTTGACCCCTCTGGGCGCGCCAAGAGGCCCTTTAGTTTAGTGATTCTTCAGACTTCGTCATGAGTCGGGATTTGCCGTTATGATCTCACGCGGTCAGGATGCGCCGCCTGAAAGGCGGGCAGTTTGGCGCACTTGCCATCGATATCGGCTATGCGCCTGAAATCGGTCATGTCCACCCCCCAGCGGCGGGCGTTGTAGACCTGTGGAACGAGGCAGAGATCCGCCATCGTCGGCTGATCTCCAAAGCTGAACTCTCCCTTGGTTTCAGCCAGCATTGCTTCAACTTTGCCAAGGCCGCTCGCGATGAAATGCTTCATCCACTCGTCGCGGGCCTCAGCTTTGCCCGTTATGGTCATGACATGCGCCACGACATGCGTGTTGCAGATGGGATGGATGTCCATGGCGATTGCGTAAGCAAGCGCTCGCACGTGCTGCCGGTCCGCAATATCCCGCGGCATCAATCCGCACTCCGGCCGAAGTTCGGCGAGATATTCGATGATTGCGAGCGACTGCGTCAGCGTCCTCCCGTCGATCACCAGCGTCGGCACGAACCCCTGCGGATTGAGCGCCAGATAATCCGCGCTCCGCTGCTCGTCTTCCAGCAAGTTGATCGACACGGTTTTATAGCCGATCCCGAGCATATTGAGCGCAATGCGGACACGGTAGCTCGCCGATGATCTCCAGTAGTCGTAGAGAACGACCTCATTCATGGCCCCTTCGATCCTTCATATTTTTCGACCGTCTGCTCGATCGCTCCGAAGATCGAATGCCCAGTCCGATCCTTCATCTCGATGCGGACCTGGTCTCCGAACTGCATGAATGGAGTTTTCGGCGATCCGGTTTCAATGGTCTCGATCATCCGTATCTCGGCGATGCATGAATAGCCGTCTCCTCCGTCGTCGATCGGTTTGCCCGGCCCACCATCGAGCTTGTTGGAAACCGTTCCCGAGCCGATGATCGTGCCGGCCACCAGATTGCGGGTCTTGGCGGCGTGGGCGATCAGTTGGCCAAAATCAAACGTCATGTCGATGCCAGCATTCGCCTTGCCAAACGCCTTGCCGTTCAAGCTCACGAGCAGCGGAAGATGCAGCCTGCCGCCATCCCACGCCTCCCCGAGTTCGTCCGGCGTCACCGCGATCGGAGAAAATGCCGATGCGGGCTTGGACTGGAAGAAACCAAATCCCTTTGCCAGTTCTTCGGGTATGAGGCCGCGCAGCGACACATCGTTGACGAGCATGACCAGGCGGATAGCGCTGCGGGCGGCCTCCGGACTGGACCGCATGGCAACATCGCCGACGACGACGGCAACCTCGCCTTCCATGTCGATCCCATAGGCCTCATCAGCCATCACGATAGGGTCGCGTGGACCAAGGAAACCGTCCGAGCCGCCTTGATACATCAGCGGATCGATCCAGAAGCTGTCCGGCATCACGGCGTTGCGCGCCTTGCGCACCAGCTCGACATGGTTGACATAGGCCGAACCATCAGCCCACTGATAGGCCCGCGGCAAAGGCGACGCAGCATCATGTTCGTGGAAACGGATCGTCGGCTGCGCTCCCGTCTCGATACCCTCAGCAATCAGCGCAAGTCTCGGAGCCACATGCTCCCAATCGTCTAGCGCTGCCTGCAGGGTGCGGGCAATGTGACCGACCTCGGAGCAGCGCGTAAGGTCGCGGGAGACGACGACAAGCCGACCGTCCCTTGTGGAATCTTTCAAAGTCGCAAGCTTCATGTCCCAATCCCAATGTCAGAGGATGTTCGACCGGACTTCACTTGATGCCGGGAGTACCGTCGAAGCGGCGTTCCAGGCCGTCCCAGCATTCCAGGTAATTGTCCTGCCGCGTTTCGAGCTCGGCCGCGTATTTCGTCACCTGCTGCGGAAACCTCGTCTCGAACATGAACGCCATGGTGTTCTCCAGCTTTACAGGTTTAAGCTCGGAATTGGATGCTTTTTCAAAGCCCGATGCGTCCGGCCCGTGGGGAAGCATCATATTGTGCAGGCTCATGCCACCCGGCACGAAACCCTGCTCCTTCGCATCATATTGGCCATGGATCAGGCCCATGAACTCGCTCATGATGTTGCGATGGTACCAGGGCGGGCGGAAGGTGTGTTCCGCCACCAGCCAGCGCGGCGGAAAGATCACGAAATCGACGTTCGCCGTGCCGGCACTTTCGGTTGGGGCGGTCAGCACAGTGAAGATCGACGGATCGGGATGGTCGAACAGGATCGCGCCGACCGGGGAAAACGTCCGCAGATCATACTTGTAGGGAATATAGTTGCCATGCCAGGCGACCACATCGAGGGGCGAGTGGCCTATTTCCGTGACGTAGAATTTGCCACACCATTTGACATGCACGCGGCAGGGCGTTTCCTTGTCCTCGAAGGCGGCAACCGGAGTCTTGAAGTCGCGCGGGTTTGCCAGGCAGTTTGCGCCTATAGGCCCCCGATCCGGCAGCGTGAATTTCGCGCCGTAGTTCTCACATATATATCCGCGCCAGACTTTCTCATCGCCCTTGCGCGTCACCTTGAACATCATGCCACGCGGAATGACGCAGATTTCCAAGGGCTCGATGTCCATGATGCCCATTTCGGTGAACACCCTGATGGCACCGACCTGGGGCACGATCAGCAGCTCGCCATCGGCATTGAAGGAATAATCGTCCACCATGTCCTCGTTGAAGACATAGGCGTGTGACGCCATGCCTGTCTGGGTCATGACATCGCCGGCGGTCGTGATCGTGCGAATCCCGTCCAGGAAGGTCAACCTCTCGTTCGGCACGGGCACCGGGTCCCAGCGAAGCTGCCCCAAAGGAAGCGAATGTTCGTCAAGGCAGGGTGCGGATTTCCAGAGAGGATAGGAAGCGTTCGAAAAGCGGCGGGTATGACGCACGCTCGGGCGAATGCGATAGAGCCATGATCTTTCATTCGTCCCGCGGGGAGCGGTGAACGGTGAACCCGAAAGCTGTTCGGCATAGAGACCGTAATTGCATTTCTGCGGGCTGTTCTGGCCTTGCGGCAAAGCGCCGGGCAGCGACTCGCTTTCGAAGTCGTTGCCGAAGCCGGGCATATATTGCAGCGTCTCCGCCGCCGCAGACCGGCGATCGGAACCCCGGGTTCTCGTCTGGTCCATCGCTCAATTCCTCCCGAAAATTGGGGCGACCCCACCTGTGCGCAGGGTCGCCGAAAGATCACTCTGCCGCGGTGCCGATGACGCCGCGCTTGATCTGATCCGCCTCGATGGACTCGAAAAGAGCACGGAAGTTGCCTTCTCCGAAGCCTTCATCGCCCTTGCGCTGGATGAACTCGAAGAAGATCGGACCAATGACGGTTTTGGAGAATATCTGGAGCAGGATTTTCGTCATGCCGCCATTCACCACACCTTCGCCGTCGATGAGGATACCATGTTTCTTCATACGTTCGATGGGTTCGTCATGGCCGTTCACGCGGTCATAGGACATGTCGTAGTAGGTCTCCGGAGGACCCGGCATAAAGCGGAGACCGTTTGCGGCAAGCCTGTCGGTGCCTTCGTAGATGTCTTCCGTTCCGACGGCGATGTGCTGGATGCCCTCGCCCTTGTACTTCTTCAGAAACTCCTCGATCTGGCTCGTATCGTCCTTCGATTCATTGAGCGGAATGCGGATTTTGCCGCAGGGTGACGTGATCGCCCGGCTCACCAGACCTGTGATGCGCCCGTCAATATCGAAGAAGTGGATCTGCTTGAAATTGAACAGCTCGCGATAGAAAGCCCACCACTTGTCCATGTTGCCGCGGAAGACATTGTGCGTCAGGTGGTCGAGATAATAGAAACCGACTCCTTCAGGACGCGGGTCGCGCTGGCCAAACCAATCGAACTCGGCGTCGTAAGCCGATCCTTTCTCACCGTATGTCTCGATGAAATAAAGCAGCGAGCCGCCAATACCGACAATTGCCGGGACATTGAGCGCCTTGTCATCCCCTTCATAGGGAACGGCACCCTTTGCCACCGCATGTTCGAACGCATGCCTGGCATCCACGACGCGCCAGGCCATCGACGGAGCGCAGGGACCATGATCGGCAACGAAACGAGCGGCATGGCTGCCGGGTTCGGCGTTCAGGAGATAGTTGATATCGCCCTGCCGCCAGACGGTGATGTCTTTCGTCTTGTGCTTTGCGACCGCAACGTAACCCATGCGCGTGAAGAGCTCGCGCAGTTTCTCGGGCTCGGGATGAGCAAATTCAACGAATTCGAAGCCATCGGTGCCGGCCGGATTGTCGGCGGTTATTTCCGAAGGCGGCGCATCGTGCGGAAAAGGACCCATTTTCTTTCTCCTTCAGAGAAGATGAATTTCATATGCAAAGTGTGGCCCAAAACGCGCGCAAAGTTCTTGCATTCTTCATGCCTCAGGAAGATATTATGCACGGATCGTGAGAGTTTTTGAGATTTTGCGCAATGGATGAACAGCTTGATAAATTGGATTTGCGCCTGCTGCAGGAACTGCAAAAAGACGGTCGGTTGACGAACAACGAATTGGGCGAGCGGATCGCGCTTTCGCCCTCGCAATGCTCGCGAAGACGGACGAGACTGGAGTCCGAAGGATATATCCGCAGCTACCAGGCCAACCTTGACCGGCAGAAGCTGGGTTTGGATATGCTGGTGGTCATTTCCGTGACCCTCGCAACGCATAACAGAGACAATGCCCGCAGATTTTCCCAACTGATCAACGGACTGCCCGAAGTTCTCGAAGCCTATGCGCTGACGGGTGAAATGGATTATCACCTGAAGGTGGCGACCCGCGGGCTCAACGACCTTTCAAGATTCGTCAACGACGTTCTGTTGCCCCACGAGTCGGTGCAGCACGTGAAGACTTCGATTGTCCTTGATACGCTGAAGACATTTGAAGGGTTTCCGGTCCTCATGCAGCATAGTTGGCATGGCGATAGTGTGCGCTGAGTTGTCAGCATGCGCGAATGCGGCGCGACAAGCGCTAGATCGGCAGTTCGGTCGAGAATTTCAGCTCGCGCAGCACAAAACTTGATACGACCGTGCGCACATGCGGGTTGCGCATGAGGTATCGCGTCATGAAAGCCTCATAGCTTTCCACATCCTTGGCCCGGATCTTCAGCATATAGTCGAAGGCGCCGGACAACGCGTAGCACTCCATGATCTCCGGCCGCTCCAGCACCACCGAGGCAAAAGACGCCACCGCCTCTTCATGATGATCCTCCAGTGTAACATGCGCGATCACGCAGAGCTTAAGATCAAGTTTTCCTGGATCGAGCAGCGTCACACGCTTGCGGATAACGCCATCACCTTCCAGCTCCTGGATCTTCCGCCAGGCCGAACTCTGAGACATGCCGGCTTTTTCCGCCAGGTCTGCCAGTGAAAGGCTGCCATCGGCCTGGATGAGCTGGAGAAGCTTGCGATGAAAATTCCCAGGTTCTTTCATTTTCAGCGCCATATTCGAGAATATTTGCCACCAATATGGCAATGGCCAGCATAAAAGAAAAGAAAATCCTCCCCGCTCGGAGCACAATTGCAGGAAAGCCGCACTGGCTGGGAGGATCAGCATGACCAAGGAAAGTAGCTACACCGCCAAACTGCCCGGCCCGGACGGTTTATACGATTACACCGCCGAAGAAGATGCGATCTGGGGCGAACTCTATGAGCGTCAGATGAAGCTTCTGGCCAATATGGCCTGCCGCGAATATCTGGAGGGCGTCAAAACCCTGGGGCTCAAGTCGGACAAGGTGCCTCAGCTTCTCGATGTCAATCGGCGCCTGAGCGAGACCACCGGCTTCGGCGTCGAAGGCGTGCCGGCGCTCATTCCGCCCTCGCGCTTCTACGAACTTCTGTCGCAGGGCAAATTCCCGCTTGCCACTTTCCTGCGCCGTCGCGAGCATATCGACTATATCGAGGAGCCGGACCTGTTCCACGAGGTATTCGGCCATTGCCCGCTGCTGACCAACCAGAGCTATGCCAATTTCGTTCGACATTTCGGCGAAACCGCCGTGCGCCTCGGCAAAGGCTATTCGTGGCATCTGTTCCGCATTTTCTGGTTCACCGTCGAATTCGGCCTGATCAATACGCCGCAAGGCCGCCGTTGCTTCGGCGCGGGCATCGTCTCGTCGCCAAGTGAAGCGAAGGCGGCAATGGAGGGCAAGGCCTGCGAATTCCGGCCGTTCGATCTACTGACCGTCCTCAGAACGCCCTATCGGATCGATATCGTTCAGCCGATCTACTACGTCATCGACAGCTTCGCCGACCTTGAAGCGATCGTCGAGCAGGATATCGAAGGCTTGATCGTCAAGGCAAAGTCGCTGGGTGATTTTCCGCCCACTTTCGAAGCCAAGGCTTCCTGAACCGTCGAAAGGCGCGTGGGACTGATCGAACGTATTTAGGCCCCAGCGGCCAAGCAACACAGCGCAACTCGCCCAAAATGCCGCCACCTGGCGGCATTGTTTTATCGGCTTTCGCCAGAGCGCCTTGCTCGATTAATGTGCACCGCAGCAAAGGCCGCCCAAGATTTGACCATGCCGTCAGCGGGTCAACAATTTCCTTCCCCTTTGATAATACTAGATTTTCTTGGCGTCACGAATTTGGCACGCAACTTGCTTTGTTATTTTTGAGGCCGATAAGGCTCACACATTGGCGTCCAACGTGGGGCGCCCCAAGCAAAGCTGCTGATCAGGATTGACGAACGCGCTCCCAGCGTGCGCGAACCCTGGCCGGCAGCTTTTTTGTTTCAACTTGAACCCAGGAAGGCGCGACGTTGTCGCGCACGGAGAAGCTATGCCTGCTTTTGACCAAACGCCGACATCGTCCTCTGACGCACCGCAACGCGCGCTGTGGATATCGACACTCGCATTCACGCTCTGTTTTGCCGTGTGGACGATCTTCGCGATCATCGGCATTCGCATCAAACAGGAGCTCGGCCTGAACGAAGCCGAGTTCGGCCTGCTGGTCGGCACCCCGGTCCTGACCGGTTCGATCGTCCGCATTGTTCTTGGCATTTGGACCACGCGTTATGGCGGCCGGCTCGTCTACACGCTCACCATGCTGGCCGCCGCAGTAGCGACCTTCCTGCTCTCCTATGCCCACACCTACACGCAGATGCTGATCGCCGGCCTCGGCGTCGGTCTTGCCGGCGGCTC
Organism: Rhizobium sp. CB3171; assembly: GCF_029714265.1. Classification (NCBI taxonomy): domain Bacteria; kingdom Pseudomonadati; phylum Pseudomonadota; class Alphaproteobacteria; order Hyphomicrobiales; family Rhizobiaceae; genus Rhizobium; species Rhizobium sp. CB3171. Next base: position 1,612,280 of record NZ_CP121653.1, read on the forward strand.
CTTCGCAGTCGGCGTCGCCTATATCTCGCCCTTCTTCCCGCCCGAAAAGCAGGGAACGGCGCTTGGCATCTTCGGCGCCGGCAATGTCGGTGCCGCGGTGACCAAGTTCGCAGCCCCCTTCGTTCTCCTTGCATGGGGCTGGCAGGCTGTTGCGGAGATCTGGGCGCTGGTGCTTGCCGTCATGGCTGTCGTCTTCTGGTTCACCACGACGGACGATCCGGCCTTCCGCGCCCGTCGCAACGGCGGCGGCGCATCCAAGAGCCTCCTGCAGGAATTCGCACCGTTGAAGAACGTGCAGGTATGGCGCTTCTCGCTCTATTACTTCTTCGCGTTCGGCGGTTTCGTCGCCCTGTCGCTGTGGCTGCCCCGTTATCTGGTCGGCGTCTATGGCTTCAACCTTGAGACCGCCGGCATGGTCGCCGCAGCCTATTCCATTCCCGGCAGCATCTTCCGCGCCTTCGGCGGCATGCTTTCCGACAAGAAGGGCGCACGAAGCGTCATGTACACGATGCTGGCGGTGTCGGCAGTCACCACCTTGATCCTTTCGCTGCCGGCCGCCACCGCGGCAGGCCCGGCCTTCGGCATCACGCCGGCCATCTTCATCGTCGTCATCTTCATCCTTGGCTTCTTCATGAGCCTCGGCAAGGCGGCCGTCTACAAGCACATCCCCGCCTATTATCCCGGCGCTGTCGGCGCTGTCGGCGGTATCGTCGGCATGATGGGCGGCCTTGGCGGCTTCATTCTGCCGATCGCCTTCGGCCTGCTCAAGGATATGACCGGCCTCTGGTCGAGCTGCTTCATGCTGCTCTTCGCGATCGTCGCCATCTCGCTGGTGTGGATGCATTTCTCCATCCGGCAGTTGCAGCGCAACAGCGCAGCGACCGCAAATACCAGCGTTTTTGCCCAGTAATTCGGATCGGAATTCCCCTATGACCCAGAAACTTGTCATCATCGGCAACGGCATGGCGCCCGGCCGCATGCTGGAACACCTCCTCGAAAAGGCGCCTGGCCAGTATGAAGTGACGATCTTCAACGCCGAGCCGCGCGTCAATTACGACCGCATCATGCTGTCGCCGGTTCTTTCCGGCGAAAAGGACTACGAGCAAATCATCATCCATGGCGATGGCTGGTACATCAAAAACAACATCACCCTCTATAAGGGTCACAGGATCATCAATATCGATAGGGCGGCCAAGACGGTCACCTCCGATCACGGCGTCACCGAGAGTTACGACAAGCTGGTGATCGCAACCGGTTCAGTGCCCTTCATCATTCCGGTGCCGGGCAAGGATCTGCCCGGCGTCATCACCTATCGCGACCTCGACGACGTGCAGGCGATGTTGCTCGCCGCCCAGTCGCGTGAGAAGGCAATCGTCATCGGCGGCGGTCTCCTTGGCCTCGAAGCTGCTGCCGGCCTTGCCTCCCGCGGGATGGATGTCACCGTTCTGCATGTCATGCCGACGCTGATGGAACGCCAACTCGACCCGGCTGCAGGCTATCTGCTGCAAAAGGCGGTGGAAGAGCGCGGCATCAAAGTCATTACCAAGGCCAATACCAAAGCGATTGTCGGGAACGGCAAAGTCGAAGGCATCGAGCTTGAAGACGGCCGCATCATTCCCGCGACCCTCGTCGTCATGGCAGTCGGCATCCGCCCAAGCGTCGGGCTCGCGAAGGACGCCGGTATCGCCGTCAACCGCGGCATCGTCGTCGACGATGGCATGAACACGTCCGATGGCGACATCATGGCGCTTGGCGAATGCGCCGAGGTCGGCGGCATGGTCTACGGCTTGGTGGCGCCTCTCTATGAAATGGCTCGTGTCGCCGCTTCGCATTTGTCGGGAGACCGCTCCGCCGCCTTCGTGCATTCCGACACGCCGACCAAGCTCAAGGTCACCGGCATCGATCTCTTTTCTCTCGGAGACTTTGCAGATGGCGACGATCGCGAGGAAATCGTTCTGCGCGACGCTGCAGCCGGCGTCTACAAGCGCGTGATCCTCAAGGACAATCGCGTCATCGGCACCGTGCTATACGGCGAGACTGCTGACGGCGCATGGTTCAACGACCTGAAGAAGAAGGCGACCGATATTTCGGAGATGCGCGAGACGCTGATCTTCGGCCAGGCCTACCAGGGAGGGTCCCCGCTGGACCCTATGGCGGCCGTTGCAGCCTTGCCGGATGATGCGGAAATCTGCGGCTGCAACGGCGTCTGTAAGGGCAAGATCACCTCGACGATCACTGCCAAGGGTCTGACGTCCCTGGATGAGGTGCGCGCCCATACCAAGGCGTCCGCCTCGTGCGGCTCCTGTACCGGGCTCGTCGAACAACTGATGACGATCACGCTTGGCGACAGCTACAATCCGAAGGCCGTGCAGCCGATGTGCGCCTGCACCGAGCTTGGCCATGACGATGTGCGCCGGCTGATCAAGGCCAAGGGGCTGAAGAGTATCCCCGCCGTCATGCAGGAGCTAGAGTGGAAGACCTCGTGCGGCTGCGCGAAATGCCGGCCGGCGTTGAACTACTACCTCGTCTGCGACTGGCCGGATGAATATGCCGACGACTATCAGTCGCGCTTCATCAATGAGCGCGTTCACGCCAATATTCAGAAGGACGGCACCTACTCCGTCGTGCCGCGCATGTGGGGCGGCGTGACCAGTTCGAACGAGCTGCGCGCTATTGCCGATGTCGTCGACAAATTCGAGATTCCGATGGTGAAGGTGACCGGCGGTCAGCGCATCGACCTGCTCGGCGTGCAGAAGGAGGATCTTCCCGCCGTTTGGGCCGATCTCGGCAAGGCCGGTTTCATTTCCGGCCAGGCCTATGCCAAGGGCCTGCGCACGGTGAAGACCTGCGTCGGCTCCGACTGGTGCCGCTTCGGCACGCAGGATTCGACCGGCCTGGGCATCCGCATCGAGAAATTCATGTGGGGCTCGTGGACGCCGGCAAAGCTCAAAATGGCGGTTTCCGGCTGTCCGCGCAATTGTGCCGAGGCAACCTGCAAGGACATCGGCGTCATCTGCGTCGACAGCGGCTTCGAGATTCATTTCGCGGGCGCTGCCGGTCTCGACATCAAGGGCACGGAAGTGCTCGGCCTCGTCAAGACCGAGGACGAGGCGCTGGAGCATATCGTGGCATTGACTCAGATGTACCGCGAACAGGCCCGCTATCTCGAGCGCATCTACAAATGGGCCAAGCGCATCGGTCTCGACGAAATCCGCCGCCAGATCATGGAGGATGCCGAAAAGCGCAAGGCTTACTACGAACGCTTCGTCTTCAGCCAGAAATTCGCTCAGGTCGACCCCTGGTCGGAGCGCGTCTCCGGCAAGGACAAGCATGAGTTCAAGCCGATGGCGACGATCGGCTACCCGCAGGCCGCCGAGTAAGGAGATGAGCATGAACTGGATTGAAATCGGCGACATTTCGGATATCCCGCTGCGCGGCGCGCGCTGCGTGAAGACGCCGCAGGGCAAGATCGCGGTCTTCCGTACTGCCGAAAACGAAGTCTTCGCCATCGAGGATCATTGCCCGCACAAGGGCGGACCGCTTTCGCAAGGGATCGTGCACGGTGCAGCCGTCACCTGCCCTCTGCACAATTGGGTCATTTCGCTTGAAACCGGCAAGGCGCTCGGGGCGGATGAAGGTTCGGTCCGCACCATCCCGGTGCGCAATGAGGACGGAGTGCTATCGATCAGGCTCGATAGTCTCATGATGGCGGCGGAATAAATGGTCCTTCGCCCGGCAATATCTTCGGCTCTTGGAGGACGCCTCAATGCCCGCTGAGACCAAAACGACCTGCCCCTATTGCGGCGTCGGCTGCGGCGTCATTGCGAGCATCGACGACGACGGCAAGGTTTCCGTCAAAGGCGATCCGGATCATCCCTCCAATTACGGGCGCCTCTGTTCCAAGGGGTCGGCGCTCGCGGAGACGATCGATCTCGACGACCGTCTTCTCTATCCGGAAGTCGGCGGTCAACGCGCGGACTGGGACGACGCTCTTGATCTGGTGGCAAAGCGCTTTTCCGAAACAGTTGCCGCGCATGGTCCGGATTCGGTTGCCTTCTATGTCTCCGGTCAGCTTCTGACCGAAGATTACTACGTCGCCAACAAGCTGATGAAGGGCTTTATGGGCTCGGCCAACATCGATACCAATTCGCGCCTCTGCATGTCGTCCTCGGTCGCGGGCCACCGCCGTGCCTTCGGTTCCGATACGGTGCCCGGCACCTATGAGGACATCGAATTGGCCGATCTGGTGATCCTGACCGGCTCCAATCTCGCCTGGTGCCATCCGGTCCTCTACCAGCGCCTTGCCGCCGCCAAGGCGGAGCGCCCGGGGATGAAGGTCGTCGTCATCGATCCGCGCCGAACGATGACCTCCGATATTGCCGACCTGCATCTGGCAATCCGTCCGGACGGCGATGTGGCGCTATTCACCGGTTTGCTTGCGCGCCTCGCCCAGAGCTCCGCCATCGACCAGAATTTCATCGCGCTCCACACGGAGGGCTTCTCGGACGCTTTCGCGGAAGCCTCGGCGCTGAGCTTCGGCGACCTGCTTGACAAGACCGGCCTGCCGGCGATGCAATTGCGCGAGTTCTTCCGCTTGTTCGAGACGACGGAAAAGGTGGTGACCTGCTATAGCCAGGGCGTCAACCAATCGTCCTCCGGCACCGACAAAGTCAACGCCATCATCAACTGCCATCTTGCCACAGGGCGCATCGGCCGTCCGGGCATGGGACCGTTCTCCCTGACCGGCCAACCGAATGCCATGGGCGGACGCGAAGTTGGCGGGCTCGCCAATATGCTTGCCGCCCACATGGCGATCGAAAATGCAGGCGATCGCGATCGCGTGCAGCGCTTCTGGAAATCCCCCGTTATCGCCGAACGGCCGGGACTGAAGGCCGTCGACATGTTTCGCGCCGTTGCCGACGGACGTGTCAAAGCCCTGTGGATCATGGCGACAAATCCGGTGGTTTCGATGCCGGATGCCGATGCCGTGGAAGCGGCCATCAAGGCCTGTCCCTTCGTCGTCGTTTCCGATGTCCTGAAACTGACGGATACGGCACGGCACGCCGATGTATTACTGCCCTCCGTCGGCTGGGGCGAAAAGGACGGCACCGTCACCAATTCCGAACGCCGGATTTCCCGGCAGCGGGGCTTTCTCCCCTCCCCTGGCGAGGCTAAGCCGGACTGGTGGCAGATGGCCGAAGTCGGTCGTCGGATGGGATTTGCCGAGGCCTTCTCCTTCGCCTCGAGAGCCAGCATTTTTGCCGAACATGCCGCCCTTTCCAGCTTTGAAAATAACGGCAGTCGGGATTTCGATATTGGTGCCTGCGAGGAGATAACGGCCGACGACTATGACGCGCTCTCGCCGTTCCAATGGCCGCAGCCTGCGGGATCAGCACCGCAGACGTCGCGCTTCTTCGCCAAAGGCGGTTTCTTTCATGCCGATGGCAAGGCCCGTTTCGTGGCCGTAAAGATGCCGGTTTCGGACCGCACGAGCGCAGAATTCCCGTTCACACTCAATACCGGCCGCATCCGCGACCAATGGCATACGATGACCCGCACCGGCAAAAGCGCCCGGTTGTCGGCGCATATTGCCGAGCCCTTTGCCGAAATCCATCCCCGCGATGCGATCGAAATCGGCGTCAGCGACGCAAGCCTAGTCGAGATCGAAAGCCCACAAGGCAAGGTAACCGTCCGGGCATTGGTGACGGAACGACAGGCGCGCGGCAGCCTGTTCGTGCCGATGCATTGGAACGACAGTTTCGCCGCAAAGGCGCGTATCGATACCGTCGTTGCGCCCCTCACCGATCCCTTTTCCGGCCAGCCGGCTTCGAAAAATGTCGCTGTTGCGGCACGTCCTTTCAAGGCATCCCGCTATGGCTTTGCCGTTTCCGTGGCAAAGCCGCAGCATCTGGAGGCCGCCTATTGGGCACTCGCCAAGGCCGATGGCGGATGGCGGATGGAGCTGGCTTTCGACGACGCCGCGGAAGACTGGGCGGACTGGTGCCGCGCCACGTTCGACATTCCTGCAGACGTCGAACCGCTCGGTTATGCCGATCAAACCTCTGGCGATCTGCGTCTGGCCTTCTTCGACGGAGACAGGCTGATTGCGGCGCTGTTTCTGGCTCGCCAGCCAGTGGCTGTTGCCCGCAACTGGGCGATTGCGCAACTGTCCGCATCGCACGGCAATATGCGCAAACGCTTTGCGCTCGTCGCCGGCCGGCCGGGCGCCAACACCCCGGATCCCGGCGCAACCGTCTGCTCGTGTTTCGGCGTCGGCGTCAACCAGATCGTCGGTGCGGTTCGCAATGGCTGCCACAGCGTCGAGGCGGTCGGCAAAGCGCTGAACGCCGGAACCAACTGCGGTTCCTGCCGAGCCGAAATCCGCGGGATCATCGATGGATGCCTTGCGACGGCGGCCGAATAGCCGACCCCGAGAATAGCCATGGAACAAAGCGCCATGCTTCCCGTTCGTTTTGGAATCGGGAGATCGATGCATGGCGCCGCGTTCGTTCTGGAAAGGTTATCTCAAACTTTCGCTCGTGACCTGCCCGGTCGCGATGGCGCCGGCCGTCTCCGCGAATGAGAAGATCCGATTCCACACCCTCAATCGCGAGACCCGGAACCGCGTCGTCAGCCAATATGTCGATTCCGTCACCGGCAAGCCCGTGAAGGAGGATGACGAGGTCAAAGGCTATGAGCGTGGCGAGGGCGATTATGTGCTGATCGAAGACGACGAACTGGATTCCGTCGCGCTCGAGAGCACCCGCACGATCGATATCGATGTCTTCGCGCCGCGCGATTCCATCGAATGGATCTGGCTCGACCAGCCGCATTATCTGACCCCGGACGATCCCGTCGGCGAGGAAGCCTTCTGTGTCATCCGCGATGCCATGGCAGCGACCGGGACCGTCGGCATTTCCCGCCTTGTCATGTATCGCCGCGAGCGGGCCGTCATGCTCGAGCCTCGGGACAAAGGCATCGTATTATGGACATTGCGCTACGGCGACGAGGTTCGCGACGAAGCCGCCTATTTCGAAACGATCAAGGCGGACAAGACCGATCCGTCCTTGATGTCGCTTGTCCTGCAATTGATCGACGAGCAGACGAAGCCCTGGACGCCGTCGATGGCGAGCGACCCGGTGCAGGACAAGCTGCATGAACTGATTGCCGCGAAAAAGAAGGGCCGCAAACGGCCGGCCAAAGCCAAGCCGGAAGCCGAAGCGCCGCCGAGCAACGTCATCAACATCCTGGATGCGTTGAAAAAGAGCGTTGCCGCTGCCTCGAAAGCCAAGCGCTAACGCAATTCCAGGCAAAGCGCATAGCAGTTTTCTGTCCGGAATTTCGAGTAGACCAGCAATGGCATCCACCTTGTCCGGCAACGCTGCAATCTCCCTGCATAGTAGCTCAAAACGAAGCATAGTAATTTATGAGGGCTTGACCTTCAGGAGAAAGCCAGTCGGACGCCCCTTCAATGAAGCCCGCGATCCGGCCTTTCGGGGTTAGAAGATAGGTGATCGGCATGCCGTATAGCGGCAGCGACGCTTCAGCGGGTGCTCGCGGTTGCGTGAGCGACGCGCTCGGATCGATCAGGACACGAAGATGCTTGATCCCCAGGTCTTGAACAAATTCAGCGACCCGAGCACCGTCTGAGAGATCGACGCAAACGGCAACGACGGTGGCTTGGCTACCCATTTGGCGTGAAAATTTATCAAGTGCCGGCAGATCGATACGGCAGGCGACGCACCAAGTAGCCCAGAGATTAATGAGCGTTACCCGCCCCGGCTCCGGTCGAAAATCGAGCTGGTTTCCACGAAGATCCGCGAGTTTTGTCGGCTGCAGGTTTCTTGCAGGCTCCAGCAGCGTAAATTGGTGCCGCACGTTTTCAAAGACAGGAGGGTCATCGCTCGCCTTCGCAAGATCCGACCGCGACAGGAAGGAAAATGCTGCGCCACCGGCCATTCCGCGCAGCAATGTCCGCCGGCTGCATATTGTACGCGATCGACGGCTAGGCATGAATATAGGCCCAACCATGCTCTTCAAGATCGATCAATCGCCCGACACCGTAGGGCACGACCGTGACCCCTTCGATCAGCGGCAGCGGATGGCCTTCCTTCTGCTCGGCAATCGCCTTCGAAGAACCGCACATGCTGAGCGTGATGCCTGGAACTATCGTGCGCAGGGCCGCTATGGCATCCTTCAGCGGCGACGTGTCGTCTCGAAACATCTCGATTCCGGTAGCGTTGGCAACGATCTCGATCGAAATGCCTTCGTGCTTGGATTTATAATATTGGGCTGCGTTGATGGAACCGCTGATGGCATGTTTCATGGCCGTGACGTCATTGCTGTCCACTTGAAACACGACCTTATGTTCCTGGGGCTTTGATTGCATTGCGAAGGCTGGCGCGATCGTCGAAGCCCACCCCAGTATCGCAGCGATTGCCAAAGCAAAAAGCGCCAGCGCCAATGTAGATGGCGAGGACTTGATCGGATTGCGCTTGTTCATAAGTTCACTCGAACCCGACGATCAGCGGGTTTGAATGAGCTGGCTGCGCTGTATAAAAGCGAGACCGCCTGCGACAGCGCCCAAAATGGTCGTGTGTATGACATCGCCATGCAGCGCCAAGAGTTGCGTGAAGAATGCCCCAACACAAACGCCCGTAAGCAGAATAGCGCCGAGGGCCGACCGGCGTGGCCAGATGGTAAGGCCCGCTCCGGCCAATTCAACAACTGCGGTGAAATAACGAAACCATTGGCCGAGACCGATAGTGTCAAACTCCTGAACCATTTGAGGCACGCCGGCGATTTTTTGCGAGCGCTGCGGCAGCAAAGAGGGCCGCGAGAATGACGCGCATGCCGATCAGAGCAGCCGTCTTCGGCGACCATTTTCTTGGCAAAGCATATTCAGACATAGCGAATTCCTTCCGGGGAGATATTGCAAACAAAAAATCATGGTTTACGAATTCGCGTCAGATCTGCATTTCGGAACACATGGTTGCTGATATGGAAACCTTCTCTGGTTCGATCGATGACGTGCGCGCCTTTTGCGCCGTTGTTGACTTTGCAACACTATCGGCGGCGGCTCGGCAATTGAACGAGACCAAAGGCAGCATCAGTCGACGAATTTCGCGGCTTGAGAAGGCGGTTGGCGTCCGGTTGCTTTCACGCTCTCCCCGCTCCGTCTCTTGTACCGCCGAAGGACTGGAATTCTATGATAAGGCCATGCCTGCCTTGGCGCTGCTCGATGACGCCGGAGCGAGTGTCCGGAGGTCCCGGTCGATCGCGCGTGGGACGATCCGAATAACCGCGCCTATTGATATTGCGATCGAGGTATTGCCGGAGATTATCACGTCGTTTCGGCAGGATTATCCGCAGATCGCCATTGAGGTTATCGCAACGGACGCAACACTGGATCCTGTCGCACATCGCATTGATCTCGCGCTCAGAGTGGGCTTGGCGCAAATGCCCGATATGCAGTTTCAAGCATTTCCCATCGCGGAAATGAGAGTCAGCATGTTCGCGGCGCCATCCTATCTGCAAGGGAGCGGTCCGATCGAGGTTCCGGCGGATCTCGAGCGACATGCGCTTGTTCTGCCGCGGGAGCGACCGGGCGTGACCCACCTCTCGCTCTCCAACGGCGCGCGAGAAGAGAGGGTCTCTCTGCGCGCCGACGTGCGAGCAAGCGACTTCGCATGCGTATTAAAACTCGCGGAGGCCGGGGCTGGAATCGCGCCTCTTCCCGAAATTGTCGTGGTCAATTCGGTGTCGACCGGAAGGCTCGTTCGCGTCCTGCCCGATTGGAGTTGGTCGGGTCTCACGCTCCACGCAATCAGCGCGCCCGGACGGCAGATGACCGCGCGCGCAAAGGCATTTCGCGATTACATCAAAGCCCGGCTTTAGCGCGCTCTGCTCTTTCTGGATTTTACTTTTTCCAAAGATGCCGCGGCTGCCCGAAAATCTTCCCAAGGGTCGGAGCGAAGCGCCGCGAGCCGGTTGGGCGTATTATTGACCGTGAAATAGGCCGGCCCGATCGCGGGACTGAGTTCATCCCAGGCGAGTGGCATCGAGACCGCGGCACCCGGCCGCGCTCGCGTCGAATAGGGCGCCACCGCCGTCGAACCGCGCTGGTTGCGCAGATAGTCGACCAGGATTTTACCCTGGCGCTTCGATTTGGTGATGGTGGAAACGTAGCTCTCGGGGCTGTCGGCGGCCATCTGATCGGCAATGGATTTCGTGAAGGCTTTAACGGTTGGCCAGTCTGCCGTTGGTTTCAATGGCGACACGACATGCAGACCCTTGCCGCCTGACGTCTTGATGAAGGCGGCAAGACCAGCCTCTTTCATGCGGTTGCGTGTTTCTTCCGCCGCTTCGATCACCTTCTCCCAAGGCACGCCGGGGCCGGGATCGAGATCCATGATGATCATATCGGGATGCTCCCAATCGGCGATTGTAATGCCCCAGGGGTGGAGTTCCAACGATCCCGCCTGCACGAGACCAAGCAAGCCATCGAGGTCATCGATGCTGACCAAAGGGGCCTCATCCTTTTCCTTCGGATCATGGATAAGAACGATGTTCTTGTTCAGGCCTTTCCACGCATGCTTCTGGAAAAAGCTTTGGCCATTGATGCCATCGGGACAACGCAGCAAAGCCAATGGCCGCTGCACGACGAAAGGCGCCATGTATTTCCAGACATCGGTGTAATAATCGGCGAGGCCTTCCTTCGTAACGCCCTCGTCCGGCCAATAGATACGATCGGGGTGCGTGAGAACGACCGTCCGCTTCGGCAGCTCGGGTTCCGTAGCCGAACTGGCGGAGGTTTCTCGGACAATTTCAGTCGCCTGCTTGTCTTCGCGCAGACCGCGGAATGCGGCGTGCCGGAGCTGGCCATCCGCTGTCCAGGTGCGGAATTCAATTTCAGCGACCAGTTCCGGACGAACGAAACGGACGCCGCGCGCCTCGTCGGCACTAAGACGTTTGTCGAACGGGCTTTCATCCGCCCGCATGCCCTCGAGTTGAGAATAGAGATCCTCGGCAACCTTGTTGGTAAACCCCGTGCCGACGCGGCCGACATGCTGCAGCCTGCCCTTGTCGAAAATGCCGAGCACGAGGGAGCCGATCGCCTTGCGCGCCGTCGATGACGGGACATAACCTGCAATCACGAACTCCTGCCGGAAGGAACATTTCGACTTCAGCCAACCTTTGCCGCGGCCTGAGCGATAGGGTTCATCGGCGCGCTTCGACACGATGCCTTCCAGGCTTAGGCGGCAGGCATGCTCCAGCATGAGGTCGCCATCGGCGTCGAAATCGCTGCTGAAGCGGAGTTTGCCATTCCCTGAAGGTACGATCCTCTCCAGCATTTTTTTTCGTTCCGTCAGCGGGGCGGCGCGCAGATCATATCCGTCGAGATAAAGGAGATCGAAGACATAAAGGACGAAACGATCGTTCCTGCCGTCGCTCAGATCGGCCTGCAGGGCTGAAAAATCCGATGCGCCGGAACCGGTCTCGACCACCAATTCGCCATCCATAAGCAGCGTTTTGACGGGAAGACGGGCGAGTTCGGTAAGAAGCGGTTTCCCGAACTTTTCCGACCAGTCGAGACCGCTGCGCGTCAGCAACTTGACGCGCCCGTCCTCGATGCGGACCTGCAGGCGATAGCCATCGAACTTGATCTCGTGCAGCCATTGCTTCCCGCTCGGTGGCGTCTTCGTCAGCGTCGCCAAGGTCGGCGGCACGAAATCAGGCAAAGCCGATTTCCCAGCCTTTTTCACGGATGAAGGATCTGCCGAAGTTTTCACCGCGGCCCGTTGAGGTTGCTTGGCCGTGCTCGACTGTTGCTCGATCCTGCCCGTCTTCGAAGACCATCCGGGTTTTTCGCCTTCGAGCTCCTCGATCAGTCGACCGGTCTTCACGGATTCCGGCCGCTCTTCGAGAATGTCATCCGCGCCCTCAGGGCGGGCCGCCTCATCGTCGCCTTTGATGAGCAGCCAATTGTCTTTCTTCTCCCGGGCGCGCCTTGCCATGCGGACCAGATGCCAGCGCCCGTGGAGCTTCTCGCCATGCAGCTCGAGTTCGATGTGACCCTTGTTGAAGCCCTTGTGCGGATCGCCGTCCGGCTCCCAGGTACCGCGATCCCAGACGATCACCGAGCCGCCGCCATATTCGCCCTTGGGAATCGTACCCTCGAAATCACCATAGTCGAGCGGGTGATCTTCTACCTGGACTGCCAGGCGTTTTTCGCTCGGAACCAGGCTCGGACCCTTTGCGACCGCCCAGCTCTTCAAAACACCGTCAAGCTCCAGGCGAAAATCATAGTGCAGCCGGCGCGCTGCATGTTTCTGGATGACGAAGCTGTTCTGCGCGGCTGTCTTGCGCGTGCGTCCCCTCGGCTCGGATGTTTTCGAGAAATCCCGCTTTTCGCGATAGGTCTCAAGCGCCATGGATCAACCTGCCTTTCGCTGCCGGGAAGCATTGGAAGCGGCTCGTTTCGGTGTTTGCTTCTTTTCGCCCTTGAAGCCGGCGCTTTGGCGAAGCGCCTCCATGAGATCGACAACCTTTTCCGGCTTGCGCTCTTTGCGGACAGTAATTTTGCGACCTTCGAGCTTCGCCTTGATCAGCTCGGTGAGTGCCGCCTCATAGCGATCATCAAATGTCTGAGCGTCGAACGTGCCGCTTTTCGTGGTGATGATATGCTTTGCGAGATCAAGCATTTCACCCTTGATCTTGATGTCTGGTACATCCTCGAAAGCCTTGTCCGCGGAGCGGACCTCGTAGTCGAAGTTCAGCGTCGTCGCGAGCAGCCCCTTGTCGTAGGGACGGATCAGCAAAGTCCGCAGGCGCCGGAAAAGCACCGTTCGCGCGATGGCTGCGACCTTCTTCTTCTGCATGCCGTCTCGGATCAACGCAAAGGCTTCTTCGCTGCCGCGATCGCTCGGGGCGAGATAGTAGGGCTTGTCGAAATAGACGTCGTCGATATCGGAGAATTCAACAAATGCCTGGAGATGAAGGGTCTTGTCGCTTCCGGGGACAACGGCGGCGATTTCGTCCGGCTCAAAGATCACATAGTCGTCCTTACCGACTTCGTAGCCTTTGACCTGGTCCTCGCGCCCGACGGGTTTCCCGCTGCTGCTGTCCACGAATTCGCGCCGGACACGATTGCCCGTCGCACGATTGATGGTGTGAAAAGAAACCCGCTCTGATGTCGATGACGCGGTATAAAGCGCCACGGGACAAGTCACCAAACCGAATTGCAAATAACCCTTCCATTGGGCACGCGGCGACATCCGACAAATCTCCGGTGAAACCAATAGACTTGAACGATATCTCGCGGTTTTTGTTCCGGCACGTCAGTCAGTTTTGTTCGCTGGTTCCTTCCTTCAGATGGGAGCTCAATCAACAAGCCGGCTTCCATTTGCGCGAGACTTTATCGTCGGCTTGACTATTGCCCTCCATCATGAGAACATAAAGTGAACAAATGGAGGTATCCATGACGAAAACAGAGCAAGTCATAGAACGCGCCATGACGTTTGTCGCAGTCTCGAAAGCGCTGCGGGAACGTGAACAGGAACGGCGCGCCGCCTGGAAGCGCCGCGTCGATATCAGCCGGCCGCTGCCACCCTTGCCGCGCGGCGTGCAGCTTTCCTTCAAATTGGATCGATAATGCGGCGAATGAGACCTGGCTTTTCGCAGATGACGAACATCCGCGGCGTAAGTTGTCTTTCGATCGAACAAGCGGCGATATGACGAAGCAGAATTGGGATCGCGCGGGGAACCGCGGCGGGGCGATGGCGTTTTCTTACAGGAGGACAATGCCATGGCAAAATATGATCCGACGTCACCCGTCCCAACTCCGGACGCGGGGCTTCCCAATCCCATCCAGCCACCTTCGGTAGAGCCGCCCAAGATAGATAGTGCGGGAAATGGTGTTGGCGGCGAGGACGATGATGAAGCCGCCTATGCGCGCGGCGTTGAAGCCGGCAAAAGGGAGACTGAGGCGGAGAAAAATCCCTATCCAGAGGAAAGCAGTCGCGCCAAAGCATATGAGCACGGCTATCTGGACGGGCAGAAGATAAGGAGCGACGACAAGCCGCCGCATTGAAATCACACCTATAACCATTTTCACGGACGCGGCAGACTGCATTGGCCTGTCGCGAGCCTGCGCACCTAAATGATAGCTGGGAAACACCTTGATATCAGGGCGATTTGATCGAGTTCGTGCTCGGTATTTTCAATGCCTGTAGAGCCGTCGCCTCTCAGCCATCGATTGCCTATTCGTCAGGCCTGTCGGCAAAATGAGAGACGGCAAACTCGGCAACTTTTCTATTCGATTTGCGCGCATCCTCTATCCAGAACGGGAAGATCTGCCACTGATGGATCATGCCCGGCCAAACCTCCGTAGTAACGTCGACCCCGGCCCCGCGCGCCTTGTCTTCCAGCCGGCGCGTGTCATCGAGCAGCGTTTCGCGCGAACCAACCTGCAGGAGTAAGGGCGGAAAGCCGGTCATATCGGCATAGAGCGGGGACCGCTCGGGAGAGACCGGAGATTTGTCGCCGATGTAGGCGTTGCGGATGATCTCCAGCTCGCCCTTGCCCATGAATGGATCATTCTGGGCATTTGTGGTCATGGAGTCACCCATTGCAGCGAAATCGGTCACCGGGCTCATCGCGACTACGGCCGCCGGCAAGGATGCCTTGATCCGAAGCTGGTTGAGAGTGGCCTCGATGGCCAGTGTTCCGCCCACCGACTCCCCGGCAATCACCACGTTCTCGGCCTTATATCCTGAGGCAAGAAGCCAACGATAAGCCGCCAGAGTGTCATCGATCTGGGCCGGGTACTTATTCTCCGGCAGCAGGCGATAATCGACCAAGAGCACATCGGCTGACGCAGCCTTTGCAAGAGAGCCCGCTATATTCCGGTGCGTTCTGAGCGAGCCGCTGTAGAACCCTCCTCCGTGGAGATAGAGAATCGCGCGCCGACCAATCGGATGGTGAAGTCGTGCGGGCCATATCAGATCGGCGTCGACCCCGTTGGCATCGACATGACGGATCTGGACGCGCGTCGGATCCGGCGTGGACGCCATAAGCCTTTCGAAAGCGGCCCGCCGCTGGCGAAGGTCCTGCGGGGCATAGGTTTGCCCCAAGATCCCGATGAGTTTCTGGATCTGATTGTCCGAGGCTTTCGTCTGTGAAGCGGCGTCAAGCGCATAAGCCGTTGACGTCGGCAATACCGGCGAAAGCGCCATGGCAGCCGTGGCGATCGACGTCGTCACAAAAAGGCGCATGAAGCGAAAAAACCAAAATCCGTTCATACGATTAGCCTTTCTGCCGCGAACGCTAGACGCAGTATCATATTCCCACGGTCGCAGAATTGATGCCTGAGTCAAGCGTGGTGCACACGGCAGGAGAGCCGGCCTGACGCTCCTGGCTTGGCGGAATTCTGAAACTCGAAGCTCAGCTATAGTGGACCCCTTCATACAGCACGTAACCTACAGGATGGTGCGTGAAGTGGAGGACCGGCAATACCGGATTGCTGTTGTCTTCGGTGGGGTAGGCTGACGCAATGGAAATGTACTCGCCCTGCAGCTCGATCGCTTCCCCTGCCTTCAAGTCGGGAATCTCATGATCGAGCCCTTCATTGTCGCCGAAACGTACGGCGACGAATACTGTCTGACCGGTGATATCATCATCGCCGCCGTCAAATTTCAGGACCGTTTCGATCTTTACCGTGAAATGCTGGTGGTTTGCACCGTGGTGGTTCTCCGGAGCCTCGAACACATGCGCTACAACACCCTGAACCCGAGCCAGAGGCGCGCCAAGCGAATGTGAAAACCGATGGTGGGGAAGTATTTTATTTGCCCGATTACTCATCGCAACCTCGATAAATGCAGTGGTAAATCGCCACTTCATTATCTGCAATCGATTGCACTTCGGTGACATCGCCAGCGGTTCAACTGTCATTGACAGGAAGTAACCGCCGGCGTGGAAGCCGAGATTGATCTCGGCTGTTTCCGGCAATGCTCGCCTAAACCGGTTCGCTCTGAGACGCCATCAATCGGGCGATGATCGCCTCTCGTGCAGCCCGCGTGCCGGCAAGGCGTCGCTTCGTCTTCGCGAACACATCGGCTGTCGCCTCTTCCGGCGTGCCCGAATGGAACGGCGGGGCAGGCGCGTATTCCAGCGAGAGCTGAACCATTTCCGCTTCTTCCTGACCAATAAGGGCCGCAACGACCGCCAGCCCGAAATCGATGCCGGCCGTCACGCCGCCGGCCGTGATGAGATTGCCGTCCCGGACGATGCGGCCGGCGGTTGGAATAGCGCCGAAGTTCGCCAGGAAATCCTGGGCATTCCAGTGCGTCGTCGCCTTCCTGCCCTTGAGCAGACCGGCGGCGCCCAGCACCAGGGAGCCGGTACAGACTGAGGTGATGAAACGTGCCTGCTCCGCCTGTGCGCGGATAAAGAACAACACGGCCTCATCCTCAAGCAATGCATTGATGCCGCCGCCGCCAGGCACACAGATGACGTCGAGCTGAGGGCAGTCATCGAAGGTTGTCGTCGGCTGAAGCACCAGTTTCGTGGCAGAGACGATCGGCGAAGTGTCCTTCCAGATCAGATGCACCTCCGCGCCTTCCGTCGAGGCGAAGATCTCGTAGGGCCCTGTCAGGTCAAGCTGCTGAATGCCGGGGAAAACGAGCAGTCCGAAGCGAATGGTCATATTTGCATCTCCAGTGGTTGACTCTGGCAAGCTTACGCGATCACCATCTGGCGTATTTGCCAAACTCCCCTCATTTTGAGCCAATCATGCGCCACATTGAAATTCTCGCTTTCGAAGATGCCCAACTGCTC
This sequence comes from Rhizobium sp. CB3171, assembly GCF_029714265.1. Classification (NCBI taxonomy): domain Bacteria; kingdom Pseudomonadati; phylum Pseudomonadota; class Alphaproteobacteria; order Hyphomicrobiales; family Rhizobiaceae; genus Rhizobium; species Rhizobium sp. CB3171. Next base: position 1,629,116 of record NZ_CP121653.1, read on the forward strand.
GATGTAACCGGGCCATTGCAGGTGTTTACGAGCGCCAACGAGGAGGCCTTCGCTACCGGTCAGCCGAGGCCCTATAACGCGATCGCGGTGGCCATGAACGGGCAGACCGGGACGACCTCGGGGCTGACACTTGCAACGGCATTGCTGCCCCAAGACGATGAACCGATCGATACCCTGATGGTCGCGGGTGGTGTCGGCGTCAATAAAGCGTGCGAGGAAACGGCCCTTGTCAACTGGATCCGCCGGCGGTCAGCTAGCGCGCGGCGGATCGCTTCGGTCTGCAGCGGCGCCTTTCTGCTCGCCGAAGCGGGACTTTTGGATGGGCGGCGCGCCGTGACGCATTGGAACAGATGCAGGGAGTTTTCAAAACGCTTCCCGAATGTGCGGTTGGAACCCGACCCGATCTTTATTCAGGACGGCAATATATGGACGTCGGCAGGGGTCACCGCTGGCATCGATCTGGCACTTGCGCTGGTCGAGGCTGATCTCGGCCGCAAATTGGCGCTCGCCGTCGCGCGCGAACTCGTCGTCTTCCTGAAGCGGCCGGGCGGCCAGGCACAGTTCAGCACGATGCTCTCGCTGCAGGAGAGCGGCGATCGTTTCGACCGGCTGCACGGATGGATCATCGACAATTTGCGCGCCGATCTTTCGTTGCCGGCGCTTGCCGAGCAAGCGAACATGAGCGCACGCAGCTTTTCCCGGCATTATCGCCAGGCAACGGGGCGCACGCCGGCCAGGGCTGTCGAGGATATCCGCGTTGAGGCTGTGCGGCGCCTCCTGGAGCAGGGCTTGTCTGTTCGTCAGGCGCGTATACGCTGCGGTTTCGGTTCGGAAGAGACCATGCGGCGGAGCTTCCTCAGAGCCTTCGGAACCACGCCGCAGGCCTTTCGCGATCATTTCGGATAAGGCGACCGTCGGCAGGGATCGGAACATTGCCGCCCTCCTCGGTTGGCAGGATGCCTCTGCCGGAAAAGATAGGCATCAGCGCCGAGATGCAAATTTTCGATCTTGCCCACACGCGATTGAAGGAGGGACGGACAATTTTTCTCGTTCCGCAGATCGTCCGGCACCCCAAGTTGACTGGACATCTTGTCTCTTTGGGATCACCATCAATCCGGGCTGGAGTTACATCGTAGGGGACCAACTATCGCCAAATAGGAGGCCGAGATGAAGCAGCATGCACGCGATGATTTGCAGAAAATTGCGAAAGTCGATCAGGACTTCCTTAATCGAGAGATGTCGCGAACCCAACGGCTCGAACGTTGGATAGATCTTCTCGAGCGGAGTCCCCGACAGTTTCTTTCCACTTTGCGCGAAACCGAATTTCAGCCTAGTGAAACCAGGGCGGCAATGCGGACGGATAGCTCCCCAATCTCCGTCGCATTTGCGGATCCGGTTCTTCGCGCCGCTGGTTTGGAAAACGACAGCTACGGAGAAGCCAAGCGCTTCTTCGAACTCACGGATCATGAGCTGCACGGAATTGTCTGCTACTGCCATTTCGGCGAGACGGTCAGTTCTGCCGTAGTCGCACGTTCCATTCGTCCGTTGCTCGCCGGGAGGCCTCCGAGCCTGTTTGCCCGTTTGCGCAAGGCGTTGTCGATATAGTCTAGTAGTTTCGGCAATACCGGCTCCGGCTGACGGACGTGGCGATGTGTCCAACTTGGCTGCATCGCGAAAGCAAGACACCGGCGGTCGAGCGTTGGCTTGGCAATCCCTGAGGTCACAGATCCTCAAGGATCGCCTTGCCTGACGCTTGGCGGGCGATCATCGGGGCAGCAATCTACTGCGAGAGAATAAGAAGCCTGCAATGTTGTTGCGAGGAAGCCGGCCTCCGGCCCGAATCCAAGCATAACGAGAAAGGGCGCTCAACCCTTTCGGGGAGCGCCCTTTCCAACCCGGACAGCCTGAAACGCAGCGACAACAAACGTCGAGCAGCAGACCATCAACACGGGAAGTGAAGCCTAAATACGGTTGGACGTTTCCGATTTCAAGTGGCTTTGCATGAAAGTTGCCCGGAACATCCGGTTCCGATTCTTGTATCTGCTTTCGCATCAATCCTTTATCGCTATGCCCGCCGAAACGGCGGCCGCCAAAAAGGCATCGCGCGCTTCATCTACCGACCCTTGACTGTGATAGGTGCTGATCAAGGTTTTCTTGGCCGTGGCATGAATGCGATCGGATTTGCCCGGCGGCCATTCGCGAAGAAGAAATTTAAGGGCCTGTTCGGTGTTGTTGATCGTCAGGTAGTGGCCGCTCTCCTGGGTGACGACCGTCACCGAACGATTCCACAAATATTTGGACATTTAGCTGCTTCCTCCGCCCGTGAAACGGACACTCTCCACCTTGGTTCCAGACGGAGCGAAACAATAAAAAAATAGTCATGCCTGCATGCCCAAAACGCGGTCCAAAAGCTGAACGCCGTCCTCTCGTCGCGAATGTTCGGGTTAAGCAGGGGGATCAATGAAACAAAATCAGCTCTGTCTTGTTTGTCCTTTCATAGGAAAGGAGGTCGACATGACTGAGCCTCGAAAGCCAAAAACGCTCTCGCGCGAGGAAGACTATCGCGATTATGAAGATCGCAATCTTCGTGACGGCTGGCCGTACTCGGACGGGGGTGGAAGTGCCTCTGAAAGTCCCGAGAACCGGGGATATGGCGATACCTCGGCCAATTTCGACGAGGAACGGGATGGCGATTTCATCATAGATTCAGCCGATTCGACCGGCCTCGAACGAGGCGAGGATCAAACCGTCGGACCTCTTCCGAGCGATCGTATCGACAGCGACGAACTTGAAGCGGTCATAACCGAACAGCTCGAACAGAGAGGAGTTGACGTCAACAGCATCGACGTGCACGCCAACGACGGCATTGTGACTCTGGAGGGTAACGTCGAGACGATTCCGCTGGCTCGTCATCTCACAGCGATCGTTCTATCTATTCCCGGCGTTGCGGAAGTTCGAAATAACCTTCGAACGATCGGCGTCGATGCGCATATTCCGAACGACGAATAGCGAATTTGGCGATAGATGTCGGTCAATGCCGCAGGAAGCTTCGGATCTTCTTCAGGTCCTGGATGAAGGCCAACCGGCTTCGCTCCTTTTCGTCCGCCTCCCTGATCCTCAAAAGAGCCGATGGGTGAATGGTGACGAGAAAGTCAAGCTGCCCGGGTGGATGAAGGATGCTGCCGCGGTCGCGCATCACCCGCACCTTCGATCCGAGCAGCGAGGATACGGCCGTCGCACCGAGCGCCACGACGAGTTTCGGTTTCAATAGTTCAAGTTCGGCGCCGAGCCACCAGGCGCAGCGCTGCACCTCGCCGGCATTGGGCCTGGAATGCAGCCGCTTCTTGCCGCGCATTTGATACTTGAAATGCTTGACCGCATTGGTGACGTAACAGCGGTCGCGGTCGACCCCCGCCTCTTCAAGACATAGATCTAGCAAGCGGCCCGCCGGCCCGACAAACGGCCTGCCCGCCAGATCTTCCTTGTCGCCGGGTTGTTCGCCGACCAGCACAACCTCGGCGGTTTCGGGGCCTTCTCCGAAGACGAGATGCGTGGCATTGCGATAGAGGTCGCAACGCGTGCAGGATTCGGCGTCGTGCCGGAGTTCGCCGAGCGTTGCCGCATCAGCATGATCGCGCTGGAGAGAAGGGCCGCTATCGGGCAAGGAGTGTTTTTCGAGCATGGGAGGCGCGCTGCAATTTGAAAGTCACACCCTCGTCAACCAATCGTCGCTCTCTTTGTTCCCTGTTGTTTCGGCAAACGGGGAATCGCCGATCGGATGCAAACGGTAGTTTTCACGATGCCGATCGCTCGTCCCGTATCAGACGTGCTTCGAGACAGGCCATGACAAAAGCTTCGCGCGCAGCCTCCAAGGTGGCGCGATGTGAAATGGCCGCGAGGCACTTTTCCTTTGCCTTCACATAATATGAGCCTCTTTCGGACGGCCATCTGACGGAAAGGAAATGGATTGCGTCTTCCGGTCCGTTCACGCACGAGACGAAGCGGCCACCTACTGCGACGCAAACCGGTGCGTTCCAGAGCATTTTGAATTTGACGTCGATGATCTCGTTCATCTGCTCCCCCTGTCATTTTCCCACCAAACAAGGCGTCAAGATGATTGTTCCCGCAGGATGGAGCGCTATTTGAAGAGATATGACATTGCATGCGTAGGGCTGGAATATCCCTGAATGCTCGCAAGCAGCAGGATTGCGTTCCTCAGCATCATTGACATCCTCTTGCCGGCTCGGGAACAACCGTTGCCTTTGAATGTTCGTGGGTCTGCGGGACAGTTTCTGGATCGAAAGATGAGTGACTCGGCGGTGACATATAGCCAGATGTTTTCGGGCAAGCGGCTCTTGATCGTCGAGGACGAATATTTCCTCTCGGAAAAGGCGCGCGGGAAATTGCGCGAACTTGGCATTTTCCTAATCGGTCCCGTCGGCAAGGCGAAGGACGCTCTCGAACTGATCGAAGGCAAGAAGGCGGATGCAGTGATCCTTGATCTGCATCTTGACGCCGGATTTGTATTTCCGATCGTGGAAACGCTTCAGAGGCTGAAGCTTCCCTATATATTTGCGATAGGCCATCACCCGCCCATCGTTCGCACCCGATTTACGGGCTTCATCCTCTGTGAAAAAGCCGTTGAGATCGAACACATCGCCAAGGCGCTGTTCGGCAGGCAGAAACGCAAACTCTATTTGGTATAGAGGGCCCTCGACCTCTCCAGATGCTTCAGGACCGCAGCTTCCGTACCGTCGGCATCATGGACGGCAAGCCGCTCCAATATCTCTTCATGTTCGACAAGCGTGAATTTTTCCTTGCCGGTCCAGATGAGCATCTCGGTATGGTAGGTTTTCAGCCATGCCAGCATTGCCTCGCTGACGGCGACAAAGATCGGGTTTCCGGAAATCTGGGCAATCCGGGTATGAAACTGCATGTCGGCCGAGATGAATTCTTCGGCATGCCCCAGAGATGCCCGCTGACGCTCGATAATATCTCTGAGATCGGCAATATCTTTTTCCGTTGCCCGCGGCGCGGCCTCCCGGGCCATGCCGCGCTCGAAGAATATGCGCGCGCTCTTCAGATGCTCGAGAGAGTCCGAAGATTGGGACAACATGATCTTCGCCGTTAGATCAACCTGCCGGAAAATCGATTTCGCGGTCAGTTGAAGCACCTTCGCCCGCTCGCCATGCGAGATGCTGACCAATCCCATATTGGCGAGCGATTGCATCGCCTCGCGGATCGCCGGGCGCCCGACGCCGAAGCGCTCCATGAGAACACGCTCTGACGGCATCTCATCGCCGGGTTTGAGTTCTCCCGACGTGATCAACCGCTCTAATCGGTCGAAGACTTCGTCAGAGAGCTTCCGACGTACAATCTGTTCGATTGGCTGGCTCATGGCATCTCGCTGGCTCAAGGCTTTTCTCCCTTATGCAATGTCAAATAGCGCCGAGAAAGCCCTTCGGCGCGACTTAGGGCCTCCTGAACAAAAAAATCGTTGCACAAATTGGAATACTCATTATACCAGATCACGAGTTGACGCCACGACAAAATCGTCGGCGAGAGGAGCAACGGCTGCTGATGAGCATTACCATCACCTATCGCATCGAGACGCCCGGCCACATCGAAGCGATGGCCGACAAGATCGCCAGCGATCAGTCGACGGGTACGTTCGTGCCGGTTCCCGGCGAAACGGAAGAGCTGAAATCGCGGGTGGCGGCACGGGTCCTCAGCATCCGGCGGCTCGAAGATGCAGATCGGCCGACATGGCCCGAAGTTGCGGCCGGCCATGGTCCCCTTCATCGCGCCGATGTCGATATCGCCTTTCCGCTTGATGCCGTCGGCACCGATCTTTCAGCCCTGATGACGATTGCGATTGGCGGCGTCTATTCGATCAAAGGCATGACGGGCATTCGCATCGTCGACATGAAGCTGCCGGAGGCCTTTCGCGGCGCGCATCCCGGTCCGCAATTCGGTGTTGCCGGCAGCAAGCGCCTGACGGGGGTCGAGGGACGTCCCATCATCGGCACGATCGTCAAGCCGGCGCTCGGCCTTCGCCCCACTGAGACCGCGGAATTGGTCGGCGACCTCATCAGCTCCGGTGTCGATTTCATCAAGGACGACGAAAAGCTGATGAGCCCCGCCTACTCGCCTCTCAAGGAGCGTGTCGAGGCGATCATGCCGCTGATCCTGGATCACGAACAGAAGACCGGGAAGAAGGTGATGTATGCCTTCGGCATTTCCCACGCCGATCCCGACGAGATGATGCGCAACCACGACCTCGTTTTGAAAGCCGGCGGCAATTGTGCCGTCGTCAACATCAATTCCGTCGGTTTTGGCGGCATGAGCTTCCTGCGCAAGCGCTCGGGACTGGTGCTGCACGCCCACCGCAACGGCTGGGATGTGCTGACCCGCCATCCCGGCGCCGGCATGGATTTCAAGGTCTATCAGCAGTTTTGGCGTCTGCTCGGCGTCGACCAGTTCCAGATCAACGGTATCCGCGTCAAATATTGGGAACCGGACGAAAGCTTCGTCGAGTCCTTCAAGGCCATCAGCACGCCGCTATTCGATCCGTCCGATTGTCCGCTGCCCGTTGCCGGTTCGGGTCAATGGGGAGGCCAGGCGCCGGAAACCTACCGGCGGACCGGCCGCACCACGGATCTGCTCTATCTCTGCGGCGGCGGCATCGTAAGCCACCCCTTCGGACCGGCCGCCGGCGTCCGAGCGATCCAACAGGCGTGGCAGGCCGCAGTCACCGACATCCCGCTCGAAGACTATGCCAAGGATCATCCCGAACTCGCCGCTTCGATCGCGAAATTCAGCGACGGCAAGGGCGCGTGACGACGATGGGCAATCTTCTCATCAGCTACTACGGCGACGACTTCACCGGCTCCACCGATGTGATGGAAGCCCTGGCCTCGAACGGCGTTCCGACCGTGCTTTTTCTCGGCATCCCCGATGCGGCACTGCTTGAGCGTTTTAAGCAATGCCGTGCCATCGGCATTGCCGGCACAAGCCGCAGCGAAACGCCGGAATGGATGGAAGAGCATCTTGTTCCGACATTCGAGTGGCTGAAAGGGCGCGGCGCGGCGATATGCCATTACAAGGTCTGCTCCACTTTCGATTCCAGTCCGCGCATCGGCAATATCGGCAAGGCGATCGAGATCGGCAGGGAGGTTTTTGCGCAATCCTCGGTGCCGGTCGTTGTGGGTGCGCCGCAGCTCAAGCGCTACACCGCCTTCGGCCACCTTTTCGCGGCCTATCAGGGCAAGGTCTACCGCATCGATCGTCATCCGGTGATGAGCCGGCATCCGGTCACGCCGATGGACGAAGCCGATCTGACGCTGCATCTCGGCAAGCAGACCTCGCTTCCCGTCAGCCTCGTTGATCTCGTGACCCTGGCGGCTCCGGATGCGAACCAACAAGTCGACGAACGCGCGGGCCAGACGGCAGGAATCATGCTGATCGACGTCGACAGCGCCGAAACGCAGGCGGCTACGGGAACGCAGCTTTGGCGGCGCGCGGCAAAGGACGGGCCTTTCGTCGCCGGGTCCTCCGGTGTCGAATACGCACTTCTCAATGCTTGGCGCCACGAAGGTCTGATTGGCGAACGCCCCGTTTTCGCCCCGCCGGGAAAGGTCGAACGCCTCGCAGTGGTTTCCGGCAGTGTCTCGCCAACGACAGAACGGCAGATACGCACGGCGATGACGGATGGTTTCGACGGCATCGACGTCGATCCCCTGGCACTCATCGGCGAAAGTGCTGACCGGGCGATCGAAGATGCCGTCAATGCCGGCATTACCAGCCTGCAGACGGGCCGCAGCGTCATCCTGCACACGGCGCTTGGCCCCTCGGCCGATCGCGGCAGCGCGATCGACCGTTTTCCGGGTGCCCGGCACCGGCTCGGACAGGGCCTTGGCACCATCCTGCGCCGTATCGTCGAAAGTGAAAAGCTCGGCCGTGTGGTCATCGCCGGCGGCGACACGTCGAGTCATGCGCTCAGGGAATTGCGCGTGGAAGCGCTGACGACGCTGCTCCCCTTGCCCCAGACGCCGGGATCGCCGCTCTGCGTAGCTCACGGCAGCTACGCACCGACCAATGGACTGCAGATCGCGCTGAAAGGCGGACAGGTCGGAACCGACGGGTATTTTTCCCAAATCCGCGACGGAAGACGCGCTTAAAAAAATGACTCTTACGCACTTCGGATAATGGCGTGATCATTGACTCATTATACCACTTGCGATACCACAATTTGAAATGGACGAGGTAGAAAACATGACTGCAATTGCTCTTTTCGGCGCCGGCGGGAAAATGGGGTACCGGCTCGCCAAAAATCTCAAAGGCTCGCGCTTCGATGTCCGTCACGTCGAGGTGAGCGATGTCGGCAAGGCCCGCTTGAAGAACGATCTCGATCTGTCGTGCGTGCCCGTGGACGAGGCCCTTGATGGCGCCGAAGTCGTCATTCTGGCCGTTCCGGACACCGCCATCGGCAAGGTTGCCGCAGGGATCGTCGACAAGCTGAAGCCTGGAACGATAGTAGTCGCCCTAGACGCCGCGGCACCTTTTGCGGGCCACCTGCCGAAGCGCGACGACCTGACCTATTTCGTCACCCATCCCTGCCATCCGCCGATCTTCAACGACGAAACCGATATGCAGGCGAAGAACGACCACTTCGGCGGCCTGTTCGCCAAGCAGCATATCGTTTCCGCGCTGATGCAGGGGCCGGAAGCTGCCTACGCACTCGGGGAGGAGATCGCCAAGATCATCTGGGCGCCGGTCATGCGCTCGCACCGAGTCACCGTCGAGCAGATGGCGATGCTTGAGCCTGGGCTTTCGGAAACAGTCTGCGCATCGCTGCTCGTTGTGATGCGGCAAGCCATGGACGAGTGCGTCGCGCGCGGCGTCCCGGAACAGGCCGCTCGCGATTTCCTGCTCGGCCACATGAACGTCCTCGGCGCCGTGATCTTCAACCAGGTCGAGGGTGTGTTTTCGGATGCCTGCAACAAGGCGATCGAATTCGGCATCCCTGCGCTGATGCGCGACGACTGGAAGAATGTCTTCGAGCCCCAGGAAATCGCAGAAAGCATCCGCCGCATTACCTGACCGAAATCCCGGGAGGGTTTGGCCCTCCCTTCTTTCGCCCTGCTGGGAACAGGGCTGTTTCATAATCGGGAGGACACCATGAAACTGACACGCAAACTCACTGCTGCCGCCTTTGCCGGCGCTCTTGCGCTTGGCACCGCAATGCCTGCCTTTTCGGCAGATCTGATCGCCATCATCACGCCCGCGCATGACAATCCGTTCTTCAAGGCCGAAGCCGTGGGCGCCCAAGCCAAGGCGAAGGATTTGGGCTATGAGACGCTCGTCATGACGCACGACGACGATGCCAACAAGCAGTCGGAAGTCATCGATACGGCGATCGGCCGCGGCGCCAAGGCCATCATTCTCGACAATGCCGGCGCCGATGCGACGGTTGCGGCCGTCAAGAAGGCCAAGGATGCCGGGATCCCCTCCTTCCTCATCGACCGCGAAATCAATGCGACCGGCGTTGCCCTCGCCCAGATCGTTTCCAACAACTATCAGGGTGCTCAGCTCGGCGCGCAGGAATTCGTCAAGCTCATGGGCGAGAAGGGCAATTATGTCGAGCTCGTCGGCAAGGAATCCGACACCAATGCCGGCATCCGCTCGCAGGGCTATCATGACGTCATCGACGACTATCCGGATTTGAAACTGGTCGCCAAGCAATCGGCGAACTGGAGCCAGACCGAAGCCTATGCGAAGATGGAAACCATCCTGCAGGCGAACCCGGACATCAAGGGCGTGATCTCGGGCAACGACACCATGGCGATGGGCGCGATCGCAGCGCTTCAGGCCGCTGGCCGCAAGGATGTGATCGTCGTCGGCTTCGACGGCTCCAACGATGTGCGCGACTCGATCAAGGCCGGCGGCATCAAGGCGACCGTACTGCAGCCCGCCTACGCACAGGCCCAGATGGCGGTTGAGCAGGCCGATGCGTACATCAAGAACAAGACGACCCCGAAGGAAGAAAAGCAGCTCATGGATTGCGTTCTCATCAATGGCGGGAATGCCGACAAGCTTGAGACCTTCGCGCTGAAGAATTGATGGCGGACCGAGCATTGCGGAGGGCGTGGCAGAGCCGCGCTCTCCAGGCTTTTTTCTTTGAGATTGAGGTGCATTGCATGCTGAGGATCAGAGGCGCTGTTGTGGTCATCATACTGGCCGCAGCACTGCCCGGCTGTAAGATCATCAAGACGCCGACCGCCGAAGAGAAGGCGGCGAACGCGGCAAAGAGCGCCTTCGATCCTACGGCCAAGGTCGACGCGATCTGGCAATCGCAGGCGGTACCCGACCTTGAAAAGCGTTCCGGCGATCTCAAAACCGTGATGCAGGCCGCGGCATCGAACCCGGATGAGGCCGGCGCAAAATACGGTAACCCACGCAAGCAGAGCACGTCGCCCTGGACCTATGCCGTGAAGCTCAAGGGCAAGATCGCCGCCGCCGATACGGCGTCCCGTGCCGCAACGCTCGACGTCGATGTCGATGGCGACGGCAAGGCGGATGCGAAGGTTCAGATCGGCCCGGCTATCCGCGGCACGGCGCTGCGCGACGCGTTGGATTTCGTAGACTTCAACGAATTCAAGAACCAGATCGAATGGGCGCAATTCGGCAAAGCGTTCAATGAGAAGGTGAACACGTCCTTTCTCGCTGCTTTGCCCCGAGATGGCCTGACCGGCAAAACGGTCAATGTGACCGGTGCGTTTCCACTGCCGGCATCCGGCCAGTTGCCGCTGATTACCCCTTCGGCGCTGACGTTGGAACAATGACCATGAGCGATACGACAGAGGAAGACATCATCCTTCGTCTCGAGGACGTGTCCAAGGTTTATTCCGGTATCGTCGCGGTCAAGCGCGCCAACCTCGAACTGCGGCGCGGCGCGGTCAATGTGCTGGTGGGAGAAAATGGGGCCGGCAAATCGACGCTGATGAAGATCATCGCTGGCGTCGAACGTCCAACCGCCGGCCGTATCCTCCTGGAGGGCGAAGCCGTCCATTTCGACAGTCCGGCAGATGCGCAGGCACGCGGCATCGGCATGATTTTCCAGGAACTCAATCTCTTCGCCAACATGACTGTCGCCGAAAATATTTTTGCGACACGCGAAATCACGCGCGGCCTTTTCGGCATCGATCACAAGGCGCAGGTCGCAAAGGCCAATGAATTTCTGACGAAGCTGGATGCGGGCATCAATGCCGAGACTATGGTCGAGGATCTGCCGATCGGGCAGCAACAGCTTGTCGAAATCGCCAAGGCCATTTCGCTGAATGCCCGCATTCTGATCATGGACGAGCCGACCTCGGCGCTTTCGGCGGCGGAAGTCGACATCCTTTTCAAGGTGATCGCCGAACTGAAGGCGCAGGGCGTAGCAATCGTCTATATCTCCCACCGGCTGGAAGAGCTGATGCGGATCGGCGATTACATCACCGTGCTGCGCGACGGGCAGATCACCGGCCAGGCGATGGTCCGCGATATCGACACGAAATGGATCGTCCGATCGATGATCGGATCGGATGCCAAGGACTTCGCCAAGGACAGCGGCCATGCGATCGGCAAGGAAGCCTTCCGCGCCGAGGACATCAGCCTGCCGCGACCGACCGGGGGCCTTGCCGTAGATCACGTCTCGCTCTCCGTTCGCGCCGGCGAGATTCTCGGCATCTATGGCTTGATGGGCGCCGGCCGCAGCGAGTTTTTCGAATGCGTCATGGGCCGGCACATGCATTCGACCGGCAGGATTTTCATCAACGGCGTCGAGGTCCGAGAACGCGATACCACCCGGCGGATCCGGAAAGGCTTGGCGCTGATCCCGGAGGATCGGCAGCGCGAGGGGCTGGTGCAGGTGCTCTCGATCGCCAGCAACCTGACGCTTGCGAGTCTTGGCCGCTTCGCTCGCCTCTTCCATATCAATGCCAATGCCGAGAAGAGGGCTATTCGCGACATGATCCGCGATCTCTCGATCAAGGCACCCAACCCCGATTTCGAGGTGACGTCGATGTCCGGCGGCAATCAGCAGAAGGTCGTCATCGGCAAGGCACTGATGACCGATCCCAAGGTCCTTCTGATGGACGAGCCGAGCCGCGGCATCGATGTCGGCGCCAAGGCCGATGTCTTCCGCACCATGCGCAAGCTCGCCGGCAAGGGTCTCGCAATCTTGTTTTCAACCTCCGACCTTGAAGAGGTCATGGCGCTTTCCGACCGCATCGCTGTCTTGAGCAACGGCCAGTTGGTTGCCGTCTTCGACAGAAGCGAGGCGACGGAAGAGGCGATCGTCGCAGCATCGGCCAAGGGACACGGACATACAAGGAAACTCGCGTGATGACCGCGGACATATCTTCTTCTTTTGCGGCCAAGCGGTCGAACGGTTCTGTACTCCTGACGCTGATGAAACTCAGGACCTTCATCGCGCTCTTTGCCGTGATCATCTTCTTCGCCGTCTTCGCGCCGAACTTCACTTCGACGGCCAACATGATCCTGATGTCGAAGCACGTTGCGCTCAATGCCTTCCTGGCGATGGGCATGACCTTCGTCATCATCACCGGCGGCATCGACCTCTCGGTCGGCTCGATCGTCGGCCTGTGCGGAATGGTCACCGGCGCGCTTATCCTCAACGGCGTCGAATTGCCGATCGGATATACGGTATACTTCAATCTCTATGAGATCGTGCTGATCACCCTTGCCGTCGGTCTCGTGATCGGACTGATCAACGGATTGCTCATCACCAAGCTCAACGTTGCACCCTTCATCGCGACGCTGGGCACGCTCTATATCGCGCGCGGCATGGCATTGCTGTCTTCGGATGGCCAGACCTTTCCGAACCTGGTCGGCAGGCCGGAATTCGACACGACCGGCTTCGATGTCTTTGGCGCTGGTCGGCTGCTCGGTCTGCCCGTTTCCATCTGGATCCTCGTCATTCTTGCGCTGCTTGCTGCCTACGTCGCCCGCTCGACGCCCATCGGCCGGCATATCTTCGCGGTCGGCGGCAACGAGCGCGCGGCGCGCATGTCGGGCATTCGCGTCGATCTGGTGAAGATCTTTGTCTACATGTTTTCCGGACTGTGCGCTGCCATCGTCGGCATCGTCATTTCGTCGGAACTGATGGCCGCGCATCCGGCGACCGGCGAAAGCTTCGAACTCAACGCCATCGCCGCGGCCGTCCTTGGCGGCACCTCCATGTCCGGCGGACGTGGCACGATCGGCGGCACGATCATCGGCGCTTTCGTCATCGGCATCCTCTCCGACGGATTGGTGATGATGGGCGTTTCATCCTTCTGGCAGATGGTCATCAAAGGGCTGGTCATCATCATCGCCGTTGTTGTCGATCAGGCGCAGCGCCGTCTCCAGCAGCGCGTGACACTCATGCAAATGGCAAAGGCAGGTTGAGAATGACGGAACTCAAGGGTGCGCTCATCGGCTGCGGCTTCTTCGCGGTCAATCAGATGCATGCGTGGAAGGACGTCAAAGGCGCGGAGATCGTCGCAATCTGCGATCGCGATCCAGAGCGATTGAAAATTGTCGGCGATCAGTTTGGCGTCGCGCGGCGTTACAGTGACGCGGCGGCTCTTTTCGCCGATGGTGGTTACGATTTCGTCGATATCGCGACGACCGTGCAAAGCCACCGCGCGCTGGTGGAAATGGCAGCGGCCCATAAAGTCCCCGTCATCTGCCAAAAGCCGTTTGCCAAGACACTGAGCGACGCCAAAGCCATGGTCAAGGCTTGCGCGGACGCCGCCATCCCCCTGATGATTCACGAGAATTTCCGTTGGCAGACACCGATACAGGCGGTGCACGCCGTCCTTCAATCAGGCGTGATCGGCGAACCGTTCTGGGGCCGTTTTTCCTTCCGCTCCGGCTACGATGTCTTTTCCGGCCAACCCTATCTTGCCGAAGGCGAGCGTTTCATCATCGAGGATCTCGGCATCCACACGCTCGATATCGCGCGCTTCATCCTCGGCGATGTCGCGACGCTCACCGCGCGCACCAAACGGGTCAATCCGAAAATCAAGGGCGAGGACGTCGCAACCATCATGCTCGACCATCAGAATGGCGCGACCTCGATCGTCGATGTGAGCTATGCGACCAAGCTTGCAACAGAGCCCTTTCCCGAGACGCTGATCGAGGTCGACGGAACGCAGGGAACGATCCGGCTCTCGCAAGGCTATCGTCTTGAGATCAATAGCCCCGAAGGCGCGACAGTGTCGGATGCTTCGCCCAGGCTTCTCTCCTGGGCTTCCCGCCCATGGCATAATATTCAGGAGAGTGTCCTCGCCATCCAGCAGCACTGGACCGACCGCCTTGCCGATGGCGGCGAGACCTCCACGTCCGGTGCGGACAATCTCAAGACCTTCGCTCTTGTCGAGGCCGCCTATGAGAGTGCCGCCAACGGGCGTCCGGTCGATATCGGAGCGATGCTGCGATGACGACTGAGATCGATCCGTTCCAGCTCTACGGCACGCACGAGACCGAAACACCGCCGGTGCGGCTGACCGCCGGCAAGCTCGCCGTTGACTTCAAGGACGGCAATCTGCGAACCATACGCTACGACGGCGCCGAAGTCTTGCGGGCCGTCTCCTATCTGGTTCGCGATCGCGATTGGGGCACGTATGCGCCAGCTATCGACGATCTGCGGATCGACCAGCATCAGGACGGCTTTTCCATCAGCTATGTCGCGCGCTGTGCGGGGCCTGAGAATAGCTTGCTTGCAATCGGCGTTCACATAACGGCCGAGGCCGGTGAAGCGCTGATCTTCGAGGCGGAAGCGCTGACGACCACCGGTTTTGAGACGAACCGCTGCGGCTTCTGCATCCTGCATCCGATCGTCGGCGTTGCCGGCAGGCCGGTTTCGGTCGAGCATATCGATGGCAGCCGCGAGGACACGCATCTACCCGACCTCATCGAACCCTGGCAGCCCTTCAAGGATATGCGGGCGATTACGCATGGCGTGACGTCAAACGTGACGGCGGAGTGCCGCATGGAAGGCGACACTTTCGAAATGGAGGACCAGCGCAATTGGTCCGATGCCTCCTACAAGACCTATGTTCGCCCGCTTGCCCTGCCTTGGCCCTATCGCATCCCACCCGGTGAGTCCATGCGGCAACGGATCGTTCTCACCATAGGCGATATGCGACGTTCGCCCACCGCGTCTTCCACGCTTGCTGCGAATCCGCCCCCGGTCACGCTGAGCCTCGGAGAGAAATCCGGCACGATGCCGGCAATCGGGCTCATCATTATGCCGGAAGAAGCGACGGCAACGCTCGCGGCGCGCAACCGGCTGGCCGAAGTCGCGCCACAGGAATTATTGTTCCACTTTGACCCCGACGCCGGTCACAGCGCTGACGCCTTCAATTCCTTCGCGGCCATCGCGGCGCTTCACGCTGGCCGATCGACGTTGGAAATCGCATTGCCGTGCCGCCAGCCTCCGCTTGTCGAAGCACAACAAATAGCTGGTTGGATGCAAGATGCCGGTTTCAAGCCGGACGCAATCGTCATATCGCCTTCGGTCGACCGGCAATCAACGCCACCGGGTAGCAAATGGCCCGAGTGTCCGCCGCTTGAAGAGGTTTATGCCGCCGCTCATGCAGCCTTTCCAGGCGTGCGGCTTGGCGGCGGCATGCTCAGCTATTTCACCGAACTCAACCGCAAGCGCGTTCCTTCCGGACCGCTGGATTTCATCACCCATTGCACCAACCCGATCGTACATGCGGCTGACGATCTCAGTGTGATGCAGACGCTGGAAGCACTGCCGTTTATCACGCGCTCGGTTCGCGCCATATACGGCGACAAGCCCTATCGCATAGGCCCCTCCACCATCCCGATGCGCCAGAACCCCTATGGCAGCCGGACGATGAATAATCCCGCCGGCCGCCGCATTCCGATGGCAAACAGGGACCCCCGGCACAATGGCCGTTTCGCCGAAGCCTTCGCGCTTGGCTATGCGGCTACCGTGCTCGACGCCGGATTGGAATGCCTGACGCTTTCAGCATTGGCTGGGCCGTCAGGGTTGATCGCCGGAGGGGGTGAACCATCGCCGGTCGGCGGCAGGCGACCGATCTTCAATACGATCGTCACGCTCGCCCGCCTCGCCGGCAGCCAATGGCAGGAATGCGTCTCCTCAGACCCGACTGCCGTCCTTTCTTTTGTTGCTGCGCCGGCTAACGAGGTACCGCAATTGCTACTGGTGAACATCACGGCTGCGGCCCGGCAGGTGGAACTAGGATGCCTGCGCCCGGCCGGGAAACTAAAAAGCGGAAGCCTCACGCTCGCGCCTTTTGCCGTTGGTTCGATCACGCTGATGGATTGACCTGACACCCGAGAAGCGCAACTTAGTCTTCCGAAGCGAGATGACCGGGAGGACTGACGTGAAGACAAAGAAGCTTATCAATGACGGCGCAGCCGCCGTGGACGAGATGCTGGCAGGCATTCTGGCGGCTCATCCCCGCCACGTGCGCGCCCTCGAAGGATCGCCGCGGTCGATCGTCGCAATCGAGGGGCCGCGGCCCGGCAAGGTCGGCATGGTCGTCGGCGGCGGCTCAGGGCATGAGCCGACCTTCCTGGGTTACGTCGGTAAAGGGCTTGCCGATGCTGCAGCAATCGGAAATGTCTTTGCCTCTCCGCCACCGGATCCGATCATCGAATGCGCCAAGGCGGTCAATGGCGGCGCCGGCGTCCTGTTCCTGTATGGCAATTATGCCGGCGACGTCATGAATTTCGATATGGCATCCGAAATGCTCGCCATGGATGACATCGAGGTCCGCACCGTGCTGACGACGGACGACGTCGCCTCCGCTCCCGTCGACCAACGGGACCGCCGGCGCGGCGTCGCTGGCAATGTTTTTGTCTTCAAGGCAGCGGGTGCCGCCTGCGATCTGATGTACAGCCTGGACGAAGTGGAGCGGATTGCGCGATGGGCGAACGACCGCACCTTCACGATCGGCGTTGCGCTATCGCCCTGCTCGCTGCCTCAGACGCTCAAGCCGAATTTTCAGCTTGGCGAGGATGAGATGGAAATCGGCATGGGCATTCATGGCGAGCCGGGCGTTGCCCGCGGTCCGCTCAAGCCGGCCGATCAGGTGACCGCCGAACTGCTCGATAAAATCCTCGGTGAGATGAAGCCCGTACGGGGCGACCGGGTGGCCGTGCTTGTCAACTCGCTCGGCTCGACGCCGCTGATGGAACTCTACATCATGATGCGGAAGGTGAAGATGACGCTCGACGCTGCGGGCATAGAGATCCACTTGTCGCTGGTTGGGAACTACTGCACGTCGCTGGAGATGGCCGGTGCCTCGATCACGTTGATGCATTTGGACGACGAACTGCAACGACTGATCGATCATCCCTGCGATTGCGCGATGTTCCGTTCTGGTGAAGTGCTCCGATGACAAAGACAATCACCGTTGACGATCTGAAGTCCCTTCTGAACATCATAGCGGAGGCGATGACCCGCGAAAAAGACCGTCTATGCGAGCTTGATGGCGTCATCGGCGATGCCGATCACGGTATCGCCATGGAGCTCGGTTTTTCGGGGGCCGCGAAGGCGGTTGTGCCATTGGATTCGGCAACGGCAGACCCGACGCTCGTCTTCAACACGGCGGCAAAGGCTTTCCTGAATGCCGTCGGCGCTTCGTCCGGTCCGCTCTATGGCACCGCCTTGATGCGTGCGGGTGCCGCGGTAAAGGGCAAGCCGTCGCTGACGGATGACGACATGGTGGACGCCTTCGTTGCGCTTGCCAAGGGGATCCAGGACCGCGGCAAGGCCGAGGTCGGGGAGAAGACCATGGTCGACGCCTGGGCGCCCGCCGCCACCGCCTGCCGGGCGGCGCGCGACGAAGGACGGTCGCTGGCGGATTGTCTCTCGGAAGCTCTGATTGCCGCTGAAGCCGGGACGGAAGCAACGAAGCATATGGTGGCCACAAAGGGGCGTTCTTCCAGGCTTGGCGAGCGCGCCTTGGGCCATATCGATCCGGGAGCAGCCTCGGCAACGGTCGTCATCTCTTGCTTCAAAGGGTTCTTCTTACCTTAATGATGATGATCTCATCATACCAGTTGACATGTGCCTATTGATTTGCCAAAACCGCCCTCAGCATTGTTCAGAGGAGGACGGGAAATGCGCATCAACTCCAAATATGCAAGACGATTTGGCGCGATGGCGATTGCTGCGGCGGCCTTTGCGGCGACGAGTGTCCAGGCGCAGGACCTGACACTGTGGACGCTCAATTTCGACAACGGCGCAGCAAACGGTGCCCTCAAGAAGGTGGCGGCGGATTTCGAGGCCGCCAATCCAGGCACCCATATCGAAATCGTCCAGCGCGGCGTCGACGAACACAAGACAGCGCTTCGCGTGGCAGCAGGCTCCAGCAAGGGACCCGATATCTATTTCAGCTGGGCCGGGCTTGGTCTCGGCGGCGAATATGTGAAGGCCGGCCTCTCGCTGCCGCTCGACAAGTACTATACCCAGTACAAGTGGAACGACGAGCTGCTTCCGTCCGCCGCCGCCTTTGCCGATCTTTATCCGGGTGGCAAGCATGGCGTGCCCTTCACCTTCAAGGGCGAAGCGATCTATTACAACAAGAAGCTCTTCCAGAAGGCCGGCATCACCGAGGAGCCGAAGACCTATGAGGAACTGCTGGCGGCGGCCGACAAGCTCAAGGCGGCTGGAATTCCGGCCTTCACCTTCGGCGGCTCGGTCAACTGGCACGTCATGCGTCTGATGGACGTGCTGCTCGAAACCAAATGCGGCGCCGACAAGCACGACGCGCTGATGGCCATGAAGGCCGACTGGACCAAAGAACCCTGCGCGACCGATGCCTTCACCGAATTTGCCAAGTGGACCAAGGACTACACGCTGAAACCCTTCATGGGCATCAGCAACCAGCAGTCCTACACGCTGTTCGTCGCCGGCCGTGCCGCGATGATGCTCGAAGGCGACTGGCTGGTCAGCCAGTTGAGCGGCAGCAAGGTCAACCTCGATGATTACGGCGTCGTGCCGTTCCCGACGAACACCAACCGACTCTATGGCTTTGCCGAATACAATTACATCAGCACCAAGAGCAAGGATCCGGATCTCGCCGCCAAGTTCCTCGACTACTTCCTGTCGACCAAGGTGCAGCAGGATCTCGTCGGGCAGATCAGCTCGATCTCGGTCAACAAGAATGTCCAGTACACCAACCAGAAGCCGCTCGAGGCGAAATGGCTGGATATCTTCAAGACCTACAGCAAGGTCTACATGAATGGCGACCAGGCATTCCCACTTGATGTCACCACCGAATACTTCCGGGTGATCAACGACGTCGCTGCCGGCAATATCCAGCCAGCCGATGCTGCCAAGCAGTTGCAGACCTTCATCGCGGGTCGCACCTGATCTCTCGAGGGAGGCCGCCCCTCCGATTGCCAATCGCTGCGGACGGCTTCCCTCACTTTATGCCCACGCGTCAGTTGCCGCCGGGAGCAATCAGAATGTCATTCCGCAATCGAACCCATGACCCACGCGTTCAGGCAGCGATCCTGCTCGCCCCGGCCATGCTGATCTACGCGATTTTCGCACTTTATCCGATGCTGAACGTGGTGGTGCTGAGCTTTCAGAAATGGAATGGCCTCGATCCCCAACGCCCATTCGTCGGCCTGGCGAATTATCAATATATCTTCACGCAGGATCCCGTTTTCTGGGTCGCCTTCCGCAACACGGTGATCTGGACGATCATGTGCGTGATTTTCCCGCCCATGATCGGCCTGCTGCTGGCGCTGAGCCTCAATCAGAAGCTTTTCGCCCGCAATACCTTCCGCGCCATCTTCTATCTGCCGGTCATTATCGCCCCGATCGCGGTCGCGACCATGTGGAAGTGGATGTACGATCCCTTCTTCGGCCTTTTCACCGAGATCCTGACGTCTATGGGGCTGCAGGACTGGATTCAGGACTGGCTCGGCAATAAGGACATCGCCCTCTATTCGGTCTTCGTGGCCTATCTCTGGCAATCCGTCGGCTTCTCCATGGTTCTGTTTCTCGCGGGTCTGCAGAATGTTTCGCAGACGCTGGTCGAAGCCGCACGCATTGATGGCGCCGGGCGCTGGAACATCTTCCGATACGTCACCCTGCCCGCGCTACGCACCACGCTGACAATCGTTCTGGTGCTATCGGTCATCTCGTCTCTGAAGGCCTTTGACATCGTCTACGGCCTGACAGGCGGCGGGCCGGCGCAATCAACCCAGATGCTGGCGCTCTGGGCCTTCACGCAGGCCATGCAGATCTTCGATTTCGGCCGCGGCGCTGCGATCTCCGTTGTCCTGCTGCTCATCACCATCGCCATCGTCATTCCCTACCTGCGATGGACGCAGAAGCATGAGGAGGCCGAACAATGACGGCAGCATCGGCATCATCCATGTCGGATGGCTTCGAGACCATCATTCCGGCAAAGCGCAAGCGGGATCCCGTCCTGATCGGCTTGTGGATCGCGCTGCTCCTCGTCGCCGCGATCTGGCTTGCGCCTTTCGTCTTCATTGTCTTCACGTCGCTCAAAACGCAGGCTGATGTGACGACGACGGGCGCCTTCGTGCCACCCCTCAATCCGGCTTTCGAGAATTATTCGAGCGCCTGGGGTCGCGGCAATTTTGCCAACGCCTTCCTGAACAGCACTATCATTACCGTCATCAAGGTGCCGCTCGGGCTCATCCTTTCAGCGATGGCGGCCTATGCGCTCGCCAAGATCCGGCTGAGGTTCAGCAAGATACTGCTGCTTCTCGTCGTCTTCGGCACGATGATCCCCTTCCAGGTCATGCTGGCGCCGCTCTTCACGCTGGTCAACTCTCTTGGCCTGATCGACACTTATCCCGGCGTCATCCTGCCCTACATCGCCTTCGGCGTCCCCTATCAGGTCTTCATCCTGCACGGCTTCTTCAAAGGCATTCCAAAGGAGCTGTCCGAAGCCGCTCTGATCGACGGTGCAAGCCATTTCACCATCTTCCGCCGGATATTCCTGCCGGTTTGCCTGCCGGTGCTCGCCGCGCTGCTCATCCTTGATTTCGTTTCGACCTGGAACGAATTCGCCATGGCGCTCGTGCTCCTGCAGGATCAGCACATGTGGACGCTGCCGCTCGGGCTCATGTCCTTCCAGGGGCAGTTTTCAAACGACTACGGCCAGCTCAATGCCGCGATCGTCATGACCGTGCTGCCGGCAACGCTCGTCTACCTCATCTTTCAGCGATATTTCGTCTCCGGCCTCACCTCCGGCGCCGTCAAGGGCTGATCAATCACCTAATCGGCAAGTCTTTCGAGGAGAATATAATGTCCAGTGCAACCGTCGAAAAATGGGGCGTCTTCGAGGCCGCTTTCAACGGTCCTTCGGGCGGCAATCCCTATCTCGACGCAGCATTCGATGCCGTGTTCAGCCAGAACAGCCGCGAAATCCGCGTGCCCGGTTTCTATGACGGCGACGGCGTCTATCGCGTCCGCTTCATGCCCGACAACGAAGGTGAATGGTCCTTCAGGACGCGTTCGAAGACCCCGGAACTCGACGGCAAGACCGGCTCGCTGACCGCCACCAAACCCTCGCAGGGCAATCACGGCCCAGTGCGCGTGCGTAACAAATTTCATTTCGCCTATGCCGACGGCAAGCCGTTCCTTTCGTTCGGGACGACCTGCTATGCCTGGACACATCAGCCGCTGGAGATGCAGGCCCAGACACTCGATACGCTGAAGAAAGCACGCTTCAACAAGATCCGCATGGGCGTGTTTCCAAAGGACTATCCCTATAACGTCAACGAACCTCTCCATCCCTGCTTCGAAAAGGGCGCCGACGGCAAGGAAGACTTCGATCGGCCGAACCCCGTCCTGTTCCGGCATTTCGAAAGGCAGGTAGCCGCACTATGCGAACTCGGCATCGAGGCCGACATTATCATGTTTCACCCCTACGACCGCTGGGGTTATGCCGACATGTCGGCCGAACAGGATTTCCGCTATGTCGCCTATCTCGCGGCGCGGCTTGCCGCCTATCGGAACGTCTGGTGGGCGCTCGCCAACGAATATGACTTCCTTCTCGACACCAAGCCGATGGTGCAGTGGGATCGTTATTTCCATATTCTCGAAGAGAACGACCCCTACGGCCATCTGAAGTCCATCCATAATGGCGAACCGACGATGAACTTCGATCATCGCAAGCCCTGGGTGACCCACACCTGCATCCAGAACTGGGATGTGAAGCGCACGCAGGAATGGCGCGACGCCTACGGCAAGCCGGTCGTCAATGACGAGCCTGAATATGAAGGCAACATCATCCAATCCTGGGGCAATCTGACGCCGCAGGAACTGGTGCATCGTTTCTGGATCACGGTGACGCGCGGCGGCTATGCCGGCCACGGCGAAACCTATTCGCATCCGCAAGACCTCATCTGGTGGGCGAAAGGCGGCGAACTGCGTGGTGAGGCATGGAAGCGCATCGGCTTCCTGCGCGACCTGCTGGAGAAAGATGTGGTCAACGGGCTCGAGCCGCTAGGCGCCAGTGGTGAATGGCCCTGGACGCGCGTCTCAGGCGCCGAGGATGGCGATCTCCGTTATATCTATCTTGGCGAGCACCAGCCCGTCGTCTGGTCCACCGGCCTGCCCAAAGACGGCACTGACTACGATGTCGACATCATCGACACCTGGGAGATGACGATTACCCCCGCAAAGAAAGTGGAAGCCCCGATCCCGCACCCCACCCGGCACGGCGCAATCGTGCGCGGCGGCAAGCCGGATGCGGCCTTTGGCGTCGAACTGCCTGGTAAGCCGTACCAGGCCCTTCGCATCCGCAAGAAAAACTGATCGGGTCTACAGGAGGAATTTCATGTCCGGATTGAGCATCAAAAGCGTCAGGAAATCCTACGGAGCGGTGGATATCATCCATGGAGTCGATGTCGATATATCGGACGGCGAATTCGTCATTCTCGTCGGGCCATCGGGCTGCGGCAAGTCGACCCTTCTCCGGATGATTGCCGGGCTGGAGGAAATCACCGGCGGCGAAATCTCGATCGGCGGCCGCGTGGTCAACAACCTGCCGCCCAAGGACCGCGACATCGCTATGGTCTTCCAGAACTATGCGCTTTATCCGCAGATGACGGTCGCCCAGAACATGGGCTTTGCGCTGGAACTGGCCGGCGCAAAGCGGACGGAGATCGACCGAAAAGTCGGCGAGGCGGCGCAGATCCTCGGGCTTCAGCCACTGCTCGGCCGCAAGCCCGCCCAACTTTCCGGCGGCCAGCGCCAGCGCGTCGCCATGGGACGCGCCATCGTGCGCGATCCGAAAGTGTTCCTCTTCGACGAGCCGCTGTCCAACCTCGATGCCAAATTGCGCGTCAAGATGCGGGCCGAAATCAAGGCGTTGCATCAGCGGCTGAAGACAACGATCGTCTATGTCACGCACGACCAGATCGAAGCGATGACGATGGCCGACAAGATCGTCGTGCTGCAGGGCGGGAAAGTCGAGCAGATCGGAACGCCGCTCGAGCTTTACGACCGGCCAAGGAATGTCTTCGTCGCGGGCTTCCTTGGATCCCCCGCAATGAATTTCCTGGAAGGCAGGCTGACGGGCGGCTCGAATCCGAGGCTTACGCTCCCGAGCGGCATTTCAATCGAGCTCCTGGCGGTTCCGGCCCAGGCCGGCGACCGGGATGTCATCGTCGGCATTCGCCCCGAAGACATATCCTTTGCGACGGATGGCGGAGTGCCGGCCAAGGTCACCGTCGTCGAGCCGACCGGCTCGGAAACCCATGTCGCCCTCGATCTGGAAGGGCGCGAACTGACATGGGTCATGCGCGAGCGCGCCGAATTGGTGCCGGACCAGACGGTGAAACTCTCCCTCAAATCGCCGAGCATCCACTTCTTCGACAAGCAGACCCAACAGCGCCTGTAGAAACTGGCGCTGTCATCGTGCCCGTCATCGCGTCGATCGCCGTTCGGCGTCGCTCATGACCGTCAGGACACGTTTTACGAAGGCGGCGCCGTCGAACTGCTTCGGGGCGCCTTCAGTGGAATGATCCGGCCGCTCGAATATGAACGCCTCGACATTGACCACCGGCAGGCGCAAGCGGTTGCGCACCCGTCCGATCATAGCTGTATGCGTCACGACAACCTGGCAGCCCTTCGTTTCGAATTCCGTATCCATGCCGGACGCCGGAACGGCGGCAACCGTCAGCCCGCGCGCGGACAGGACCGAGCCGATGCGCGTGGCGACCTGCTGATTGTCGAGGCAGATCAGCACATCCGCCCGACCATGCTGTGAAGGAGAATCCAAAAGCATCTCGTGACCTCTCATTCGAATGCGGGTCAAACATAGAGCTTTTCGATGTAAAGCAGTGTTGTATCTTGTTTCATTTTGTTGCAGCGGCGTGGCGCGTCCTTTGAGCCCGCGCCCAATGGGCTTGACCGCCGCAAACTAAAAGAATTTGCCGTAATACAATGCAACACATGCGGCCGGCGAAAGCTGGTTTCCTTGGCCTGCCTGATTCGAGCAGGGAGGCAGGATATGAAACAGATCCGCTATGCCAGGTGGAGCAATCCAGGACGATTTTTGAATGGATTGAGCGCCTTAAAGCGCTTTCTTGGCAAGCAGCAACGTGTCTACCTTTGCGCCGCCTGTCTGTGCTGCAATCTCATGTTCTGCACTATCGGGGCGAGCCCGCGCCAGTTCATCATATTCAACATTCTCGTGCTTCTGGCTTCCGGCGCCAAAACCCTGGAGGCTGCGCCGCTTGAGGCCGAGACCTGCTCCATCGCAACCGACAATCGATCTCGGCCTGCCCGCGACTGGAGACCTGTATTGAGCTTTTCAGCTCAACTAATCGTCGCCTGCTATGCGGCAACGGTGCTTGTCGACAATCTTGCCGCAAGCCCGACAGTGCTCAGTACGATCCACTAAGGAAGCTGAATTCGTCTCCCAATGCCGCTTGAAGTCTTTGCCTGCTCCAGCCGCGGCGGATTGCCGCGAACGCGATTTGATGGGAGGAATTCGCCTTCCCGCTGCTTAGCATTGGCGAGATTCGAGGAGAGGATTTCACATGTATGTCGGTACGCAGTTTCAGGCTCGGGACGATGATGACTACCGGGTCATGGCACAGTTGGGCGTCAGGCACGTCAATGCCGATCCCGATGGCAATCCGCACGACTGGACGCTTGATATTCTCAAGGCCCTTCGTGACCGTATCGAGAGCTTCGGCCTCATTCTCGATATGATCCAGCTCCCGATGAGCTCGAACGTGATCGAACGGCAATACAGCCCGGACATTTTGACGGCCGGACCGAACCGTGACCGCCAAATCGATTCCATCTGCCGCCTGATCGAGAATGCCGCCGCAGTCGGCATTCCCTCGGTCAAATACAATCTCAATATCATCGGGATCCCTCGTACGGAGATGGAAACCGGCCGCGGCGGATCGAGAAACGAGGCCTTTCGCTGGGAAAAGGCCGATCACGATGCGCCGCCTTCGATCGCCGGCATCCTCAGCGAGGAGGAGAATTGGGAGCGCATCGATTATTTCCTGTCACGCGTCGTTCCGGTCGCCGAAGCCTGCAAAGTGCGTCTTGCCTGCCATCCGCACGATCCCTATACGCCGCCGGGCTATCCCGGGGTCACACGCGTTCTCGGCAGCGTCGAAGGCCTGAAGAAGTTCGTTCAGATGCATGAGAGCCCCTACCATGGGCTGAATTTCTGCCAGGGCACGGTCGGCGAAATGCTCGACAATCCGGCCGAGGAAATCTTCGACGTCATCCGCTGGTTCGGAGAGCGGGGCAAGCTCTTCAACGTCCACTTTCGCAACATCCGCGGCCGCAAGCTCTCCTTCATGGAGACCTTTCCGGAGGAAGGCGACATGGATATGTGGCGATCGCTCAAAACCTACGCCGAGGTCGGCTACCAATATATGATCATGCCGGATCATGTGCCGCGCCTCTCCGGGCGCGATCCGGAAAACACCGCCTTTGCTTTTACCTATGGCTACATTGCCGCCATGCTGCAGGTGCTGGAGAGCGATAAGCGGTAGTTGCCCATAGCCGCGGAAGGCTTTTCCGCCAGTTCCCATTGATGCCTTTCGCTCCTCCCCTAGATTTGGGGTAGGAGAGTTCCATGCGCATTGAACATGCCTTTCTATTCGATCTTGACGGCACGTTGGTGGACAGCGTCTATCAGCACGTGCTGGCGTGGAAAGAAGCCTTGGATGCCGAAGGTATCGAGCTCTCGATATGGCGCATCCATCGAAAAATCGGAATGAGCGGCGGACTGTTCACCAACCAATTGCTCCGTGAAACCGGCATTGAGATAACCGACAAAAAAAATGAGCGGTTGCGGCAACTTCATGCCGATGCCTATCGTCGTCTCGGCGCCCAGATACGCCCTCTTCCTGGCGCAAGCGAGCTTCTCCGCTGGCTTTCGGACGCCGGAATTCCGTTCGCGATCGCCACAAGCGGCCGCATGGAGACGGCAGCGGTCAATATTGCCGCGTTGGGGATCGACCCGAAGGCATTCCCGATCATCACCCGGGACAAGGTCAAATACGCCAAGCCCGACCCGGACCTGTTTATTGCCGCAGCAGAAGCCCTCGGGGTTGCGATAGAAAATTCGGTGGTCGTCGGGGACGCCATCTGGGACATGCTGGCGGCGACGCGTTGCAAGGCGCTCGGGGTCGGACTGCTGAGCGGCGGCTATGGCCGCGAAGAACTCAAAGATGCCGGGGCGATCCGCGTCTATGAAGATCCGGCCGACCTTCTCTATCACATCGATGAAGTGGGAGGGCGACGCTGAGCGGGAAAACGCCGACGCGTCAGTTGCCCGCAGGCATATTGTAGGGCGTGATAATTTCCACCGCCGACAGCACAGCCGGCGCCACGCGCTCTTTCACCACACCCCTCATAATTGCTCGAAATGCCGAACGTGCGTCCGTTCGCAGGTCATGATGCAACACAAAACCAATCTTGCCTGCGGCAAGCAGAGCCCGATTGTCGGCATCGAGATCATGCGCGACAAAAATGCGGATGTCCCTCCCGGCCTCCTCGAAGGCGGCGAGCACGGCTCTGTTTCCGCCGCCAATGGAATAGACCGCATTGATCGTCACATCCGCCGCGATGGCGCGGGCGGCAAGCATCCCAGTGGCAGCGTCGGCGCCGTGGCCTTCGCTGATTTCGGCAACACCGATCTGCGGATAACGCTCGCGAAGGACGCGGCGAAAGCCGATCTCCCGCTCCTCCTCGCCACGGAAGCGGCCGCTCGACAGCGTTACAAGCACCCGAGCGGCGGCTCCAGCGAAGTAATTCCCGACAAGATAGGCCGCCGTCTCGCCGGCGGCACGGTTGTCGGCGCCGGCGTAAACCGCGCGCGAAGAATTTGGCAGGTCCGTCACCAGCGTAACGACGGTGATGCCGGTTTTGGCCGCACGCTCGACCGCAGCCGCAATCTCGGGAATGTCAGGAGCTTTCAGCACAATCCCGTGGGTACCTCGCAGCCGGATTCGATCGAGCAGTTGCACCATTTCAAGCGGCTTCATGACTTCCGCAAAATGAAAACGGCAGCGGAAGACTGTCGGCAGAAAGGTTGCGACCTCTGCTTCGAAGGCGGCGCGCACGGCATCGGAAAAACGCATCGGTGTCTCCATGACGATGTCGATCGCCAGCGTCCGCCCGCTGACCGCAACACTTGCGTGCTGCTTTTCCAGCTCGGCAATTGCCGCCTTCACCCGCATCTCTGTCTGCCGGCGCACGCCTGCCCGCCCGTTCAGCACCCGGTCGACGGTGGCAGTGCTGAGGCCGGCTTGAAAAGCGATGTCCTTGACGAGAAATGGATGTGACATGCGGTTCGTTCTGATGGTTTTTTGATGGATTTGTGATCTATAACACACCGGCATCTGCCGTATAGTGCCTCCATCAGGGATGGAGGAACATCTGATGAAAACCGACAATCTTCAGAAGCAGCGCGCCGACCGCGTCTGGCTGACCGAGGACGCCTGTGACCTCGACGATTTTCGCGCGCTGGCTGAGAAGACCACCGCGCTTTCAGACTATCCAAGCGCCGATCACGTCGAGAAAAACGTCCTGATCTACGATAGCCGCAAGGTTCTGGCTGATATTGCCGATCCTCAAGGCCGTCGCGCCGTGCTCGCTGAAATCTGCGAGGCCTTCGGCGAAGGCCCTGGCGTTGTCGTCTTCAAACATGCCTACGAGGATATCTCTGTCATCGATCGCGCCAGCACGATTTTCGACGACATCATCAAGGAGCAGCATCGCACGGCCACCGGCGGCGGAGACCACTTCGCCAAGCCCGGCGCCAATGACCGCATCTGGAATTCGCTGGAAAAACATTGCCTCGCCGATCCCGCCAACTTCGCGGAATATTACGGCAATGCCATTATTGCTATCGCCAGCGAAGCCTGGCTCGGGCCGAGCTACCAGATGACGGCGCAGGTCAATCGCGTCAATCCCGGCGGCGCGGCGCAGTCCGCTCACCGCGATTACCACCTCGGTTTCCAGACATCGAAGGTGATCGAGCAGTTTCCCGCCCATGTGCACAGGCTCTCGCCTGTTCTGACCTTGCAGGGCGCGGTTGCCCATTGCGACATGCCGCTCGAAAGCGGACCGACGCTTTTCCTGCCGCACAGCCAGACCTACGTGCCCGGCTATCTTGCGCTGAAGCGCCAGGAGTTCCGCGATTATTTCGATCGCAACCATGTTCAGCTTCCGCTCGAAAAGGGCGATATCGTCTTCTTCAACCCTGCCCTCTTCCACGCGGCCGGCAACAACCGCTCGGCCGATATCAAGCGCGTGGCAAACCTGTTGCAGGTTTCCTCCGCTTTCGGCCGCGCCATGGAAACGGTCAATCGCGAACGCATGAGCGCACGCCTGTTTCCGGCGCTGAAGGAACTGAAATCAGCAGGCAAGCTCTCCGCGGCGGAAGTGTCGAACGCCATTGCCGCCTGTGCCGAAGGCTATTCCTTCCCAACCAATCTCGACCGCGACCCGCCCATCGGCGGCCTCGCGCCAAAGACGCAGGCGCAACTGATGCATGAGGCGCTGGAGGAAAACTGGAGTGACGAGGCTTTCAGCAAGGCGCTTGCCGAACAGGCGGACAAGAAGCTGACCTGACAGGACCGAAGACGCGTCCAACAAGATGAGGCCTCTCGCATCCGCGAGGGGCTTCCGCATATCGTAATAGACCATTTCCGGGAGGAACCACATGAGCACAGACCACAGCCGTCTCGACGGCAAGATCGCTATCGTCACCGGCGGCACACAGGGGC
This sequence comes from Rhizobium sp. CB3171, assembly GCF_029714265.1. NCBI lineage: Bacteria > Pseudomonadati > Pseudomonadota > Alphaproteobacteria > Hyphomicrobiales > Rhizobiaceae > Rhizobium > Rhizobium sp. CB3171. The sequence goes on from NZ_CP121653.1 coordinate 1,658,429, forward strand.
TCGGCGCCACCATCGCCCGTCTCTTTGCCGATCGCGGCGCCAAGGGCATCGTCATCTGCGGCCGCAACGAGGTGAAAGGCAAGGCCAAGGCCGAGGAGATCTCGGCTGCAACAGGCGCAAAGGTCGTCTATGTCAAAGCCGATCTTGGCAATGTCGAAGAGGCACGTAACGTCGTGCATGTCTGCGACCAGACCTTCGGTCGCGTCGACGCGCTGGTCAACGCCGCCGCCATCACCGATCGCGGCACCATTCTGGACACCAGTCCCGAGCTTTTCGATGCCATGTTCGCCGTCAATGTCCGGGCGCCATTCTTCCTGATGCAGGAAGCCGTCAAGGTTATGCGGCGCGAGAAGATCGAAGGCACGATCGTCAATATCGGCTCGATGTCCGCCAAGGCCGGCCAGCCTTTCATCGTCGCCTATTGCGCCTCCAAGGGCGCGCTGGAAACCCTGACGAAAAACACCGCTTACGCGCTGCTGCGCAACCGTATCCGCGTCAACGGCCTCAACATCGGCTGGATGGCCTCTGAAGGCGAAGACCGGATCCAGAAGGAATATCACGATGCGCCCGCCGACTGGCTGGAAAAGGCAGCGGCGAGCCAGCCCTTCGGCCGTCTGGTCGACCCGCAAGAGGTGGCCCGCGCCTGCGCCTATCTGTCGTCGGCCGAATCCGGCCTTATGACCGGCTCGGTCATTTGTTTCGATCAATCGGTCTGGGGCGCTTACGACGGATCGCCGCATCCGGTAGCGGCCCTCTGAAAAGGGCTCAAACGATCGGCGCGAAGGAATGCGCGCCGTGCCGCGGCGACCGCTCCAATCAGATCCTCTCCGTCCGTCACCTGTAAGGATGATATGGGCCACGACATGGCTTTAGGGTAAACTAATATACATGAGGAGATTCCAGCGGGGCACAGAATGGCTATCTTCATGGACCGGCATGATCTTGCGGGGGTCACAGCGGCCGATATTGCCGAAGCACATCGTAAGGACCTCGACATTCAAGATCAGTATGGGGTTAAGTTCCTCACCTACTGGTTCGACGAGCGGCGCGGAACTGCATTTTGCCTGATGGACGCGCCCGATATGGAAACGGCTCAATGCGTGCACCGCGAGGCGCATGGCTTTATCGCCGCTGAAGTTGTCGAAGTCGCGCTGTCGGCGGTCGAGGCATTTCTCGGCCGAATTCACGATCCCGAGCCGGCGTCAGGACAGTCCTCAGTCGCGATGGATGCTGCCCACCGGGCAATTCTCTTCACCGATATCGTCGGCTCGACCGAAATGACATCACGTCTCGGCGACCGCATGGCGACCGAGTTGGTGAGGGCTCATGACGCCATTGTTCGCAGATGCCTTGCCCGTTCTTCAGGCCGCGAGGTGAAACATACCGGCGATGGCATCATGGCGACGTTCGTCTCAACGACCGCAGCCGTCGATTGCGCAATAGCGATCCAGCAGGAATTCGAGCTTTACAATCAGGGCAACCTTGAGCCGCTTCATATACGCATCGGATTGGATTGCGGCGAGCCCGTCGAGGACAGCAATGACTTGTTCGGTTCGACCGTTCAACTTGCTGCACGATTGTGCGCCTCGGCCTCTTCAGACCAGATCCTCGTGTCGGAAAGCATTTTTCGGGAGTACGGCACCGCCGATTTCTTCGCACATGCGGCCCACCGGCGGCTGAAGGGTTTTTTGAAGCCTGTCCTGGTCTTCCAATGTGACTGGTGCAAAGCCGCCCTCCAATGAACGAATTCTCGTGACCGTGCGGGACCCTCGGTATCGAGCATTTTTTCGCCTTTGAGTGGCGCTTTCCTTACCGCAGCAAGGAATTCGGTAACTGCTTATAGACGCGGGAAAATCTGGCACGACGATCTGAAGAGGCATCATGCTGCTTCAAGGGAGAACATGTCGGCGAGCCAATCTGGCGGCATAAAAAAGGGAACAAAGCGGCGGCGGCGAAAGTTGTCATGTCGAACTCTCATGTCGAACCAACGTGAGCAGCGGCGATGACATCAACTGCGAACGAGGGGTTGCCGAGCACTCCGCCCCAGATTTACTACGTCAATCCCCAGCTTCTCAGAGGGATCGATGCCTGGCGCGAAGTCTTCAACCACGCAAAGAACATCGGCTTCGATACAGTTCTGACCGCACCTCTTTTCGAGCGGGGCGGCGACAGCGTGTTCGCAGCACGGAATTTCGAAAATCTCGACCCTGAATTCTCGCTTGGAACATCTCTCGTCGATGGTTTGAGAGCTTTGACGCTGGCGGCCAGAGAGCGCGGCATGGCGCTCATGATGGACCTCGTGCTCGACAGGAAGGCGCGCGACGCATCCGAGGATACGCGTCCGCTCGATCCGAGGCTCTCGCCATTGGACGCGCGCAGCTCGCTTGTCACCCTCGCCGCGGAAGATCAGCAATCGCAGCTATTGGCAGAGTGGACAAAACGGCTGCAGGCACTGACGCAGCTTGGAATATCGGGTTATCGCTGCCTTGGCACCGATCGGGTGCCCCCGGAGCTATGGCGATCCTTGATCGCAGCGGTCCGGGAGAAGGCGCCGAATGTGCAATTCTTTGCCTGGACGCCCGGTACCGCCTTCGAGGCGCGAGCTGGATTGGACGGTGCAGGCTTCAATGGCTGCTTTTCATCGATGGCCTGGTGGGACTTCGACGAAAGGTGGTTCATCGAGGAACATCGCGTCCAGCAGCCGCTTGGCTGGCAAATCGCTTTTCCAGAGCCGCCCTTTGCCAAACGTATGGCCCACGGCACGGAAAGCCGGGAAATACGCGAGCGCCGGTCCATAAGGGCGTTGCGGCTTGCCACGTCGTTGGGCGGCGGGCTCATGGTCCCAATGGGATTCGAATATGGCGCCGCGCTGCCGCTCGATCCCACCCATGGAGACGGATCGGGATTGCGAGGTCTTCGCCATGACCTGACCTTCGATATCTCATCCGAGATTCGCGCCGCCAACACGCAAATCGGCACGAACGGCGCGAGATTTCATTCGTCGCTTTCTCTCATCCGCAGCGCAAAAAGCCCGGTATCGGCTCTCATTCATTCAAACGAAGAGGATCTGCGGAACGCCGACCGTATACAGATCATCCTCCTCAACCGAGACCTTCGGCAAAGTGCGCCTGCGCCTTTGATGGCGCTACGCGAAGCAGCGTCTGGCTTTCTCCCCTTCTCGAATGGGATTGATGCGACCCTTCGCCTGCGCGCGGGAGAAATCATCGCGTTCGAGGCGACGGCGTCGACGCCGATCACGGTTGCCCCCACGCTCGACATTGAACGGGCAACCGCTTCGCCGCGCCTGGCAATCGAAAACATCATGCCGCGGGTCGATGATGGACGATTTCCAGTCAAGCGGGTTGTCGGTGACATCGTTTCCGTCGAGGCTGACATCTTCGCCGACGGACATGATCCGATCGCCGCGGCTCTGATGTGGCGCTCCATGGATGCGAGCGCATGGAGCGAGGCGGAAATGCGGCTGGTCGAGAACGATCGCTGGCGCGCCGAATTCCCGCTGGAGCGGGTCGGTCGCTATGAATTCGCAGTCGAAGCCTGGAGGAGCCTGTTTGCGATCTTTCGCTATGAGCTGGCGAAGAAGAACGAGGCACGGCTCGATCTCAAGCTCGAGATTCAGGAAGGAATGAACCTCATTCGTGCAGCGCTTGCAGAGGCGCAAGGCACCCTTCGAGCCGAGCTGCAGGCCCTGTTTCAGAAACTGGAATTCTCCTCCCAGGCGGAGCGGACCTCAATTCTGCTCAATGCGCATACGTCCGATCTGATGGCGCGAGCCGACAAGCGGCCATTCCGGGTTCGCTCGGAGGCTAGCGCAGTCGATGCCGAGCGGAAGTGCGCGGCATATGCAAGCTGGTACCAAATCTTCCCGCGGTCGCAGAGCGGCGATCCAGACAGGCATGGCACCTTCGATGACGTTATCGCCAGACTGCCCGCCATTCGCGACATGGGCTTTGATGTGCTCTATTTCCCGCCGATCCATCCGATCGGTTCGACCAACCGGAAAGGCCGCAACAACAGCCTGCAGGCGACCCCCGACGATCCTGGAAGCCCCTATGCCATCGGCTCTGTCGATGGTGGCCACGATTCCATCCATCCAGAACTCGGCAGTTTCGAGGATTTTCGTCACCTGATCAAAGCGGCCGAGCATCATGGACTTGAGATTGCGCTCGATCTCGCCATCCAGACATCGCCCGATCACCCGTGGCTGACGCAGCATCCGGGTTGGTTTGACTGGCGGTCGGATGGAACGATCCGTTACGCCGAGAACCCGCCGAAAAAATACGAGGACATCGTCAACGTCGATTTTTATACGAAGGATTCGGTGCCCGGGCTATGGCTCGAGCTGCTGCGGGTCGTCCAATTATGGGTGGATCAGGGCGTAAAGCTGTTTCGGGTCGACAATCCCCACACCAAACCATTTCCTTTCTGGGAATGGCTGATCGACGATATCAGGGCGCGTCATCCGGATGTGGTTTTCCTGTCGGAAGCGTTCACCAAGCCGAAAGTCATGTACCGGCTCGCAAAGCTCGGCTTTTCCCAATCCTACACATACTTCACCTGGCGCAATTCCAAATGGGAACTCGAGCAATATATGCGGGAGCTCACCCAGACGGCCGCGAAGGATTTTTTCCGCCCGCATTTCTTCGTCAACACGCATGATATCAATCCGGATTTTCTGCAGGATGCCCCTCGCCCGGCCTTCCTGATCCGCGCCGCGCTCGCGGCAACCCTTTCAGGTCTTTGGGGTGTCTATAACGGCTTCGAACTTTGCGAGGGACGTCCCGACGCCAAGCGGAAAGAATATGCCGACAGCGAAAAATATGAGATCCGCGCCTGGGATCATGATCGGCCCGGAAACATCATCGCCGAAATCCGGATGCTCAACCGGATCAGAAGCGAAAACAGCGCATTGCATTCGCATCTGGGGCTAACGCTTCTCAACGCACCCAACGAAAATATTCTCTTTTTCGAAAAAGCGAACCCTGCCCGCGACAACGTCCTGCTCGTCGCCATCAGCCTTGATCCCGATCATCCGCAGGAGAGCGAGATCGACATACCGCTCTGGCACTGGTCACTCGGGGATGGCGGCACGTTGGACGCCGAGGATCTCATCGGCGGCGGTCGCTTCAGTTGGACCGGCAAACGGCAGAGGATCAGGCTTGATCCACAAAGCCTGCCCTTCGCGATCTGGCGCGTCCGGTCAAGGGAGGCATGAATGGATACGATGCAGCGCGACAGGGAACGCGATCCGCTCTGGTACAAGGATGCGATGATCTATCAGCTCCATATCAAATCGTTCTACGATGGCAATAATGATGGCGTCGGCGATTTTGCGGGGCTGCATCAAAAGCTCGACCATATCGCGGCGCTTGGAATCAACGCCATTTGGCTGTTGCCCTTCTTCCCCTCGCCGCGCCGCGACGACGGTTATGACATTGCCGATTACGGCAACGTCAGTCCGGATTACGGGACGATGGAGGACTTTCGCGCCTTCGTGGACGCCGCCCATCAGCGCAATATCCACGTCATCATCGAACTCGTGATCAATCACACCTCGGATCAGCACCCCTGGTTCCAGCGTGCCCGCCAAGCGCCGGCAGGGTCGCCCGAACGGGATTTTTACCTCTGGTCGGATACCGATCAGAGGTTTTCAGAAACCCGCATCATTTTCGTCGATACCGAAAAATCCAACTGGACCTGGGATCCGGTCGCCGGCGCCTATTATTGGCATCGGTTCTACTCGCACCAGCCGGATCTGAACTTCGACAATCCCCTGGTGATGGAAGAATTGCTGAAAGTGATGCGCTTTTGGCTGGAAACGGGCATCGACGGTTTTCGCCTGGATGCGATCCCCTACCTCGTCGAGCGGGAAGGCACGATCAACGAGAACCTGCCCGAAACCCACGCGATCCTGAAGCGGATACGCGCGGCGTTGGATTCGACCCATCCCGGCGTGATGCTGCTGGCTGAGGCGAACCAATGGCCGGAAGATACGCGCGAATATTTCGGCGACGGCGACGAATGCCATATGGCGTTTCACTTCCCGCTGATGCCGCGCATGTACATGGCGATCGCCAAGGAAGATCGTTTTCCAATCACCGACATCCTGCGCCAGACGCCGGAAATTCCGGACATCTGCCAATGGGCGATATTCCTGCGCAATCACGATGAGCTGACGCTCGAAATGGTCACCGACGCCGAGCGAGACTATCTCTGGGAAACCTATGCCTCCGATAAGCGCGCGCGCATCAATCTCGGCATCCGCCGGCGCCTTGCGCCGCTGATGGAGCGCGACCGCCGCCGCATCGAACTCATGAACGCGCTTCTCCTATCCATGCCGGGAACGCCGGTGATCTACTACGGCGATGAAATCGGCATGGGCGACAATATCTATTTGGGCGACAGGGACGGCGTCAGGACCCCGATGCAGTGGTCTTTCGACCGCAACGCCGGCTTTTCCCGCGCCGACCCCGCGCGCCTCGTTTTGCCGCCGATTGCCGATCCACTCTATGGATTTGAAGCCGTCAACGTCGAGGCGCAAAGCACGGATGCCCATTCGCTTCTCAACTGGATGCGGAGGATGCTAGCGCTGCGTGGCAAACATCTGGCATTCGGACGCGGCTCGCTGCGTTTCCTCTCGCCGGACAACCGTAAGATCCTCGCTTATCTTCGCGAATATGAGGACGAAACCATTCTCTGCGTTGCCAATCTTTCCCGACTGCCGCAGGCCGTGGAACTCGACCTGTCACAGTTCGAGGCGCGCGTGCCGATAGAATTGACGGGCATGTCGCCATTTCCGCCCATTGGCCAATTGACCTACCTGTTGACGCTACCGCCCTACGGCTTCTTCTGGTTCCAGTTGGTCGCCGATGCGGATGGGCCCGCCTGGCGGACAGCCCCTCCCGAACAGCTTCCCGACCTGCTAACCATGGTCATCCGCCGGAACCTGCTGGAATTGGTGGATGAGCCCAGGCATGCGAACATCCTGAATTCCGAGATCCTGCCGGCCTATCTTGCCAAGCGCCGCTGGTTTGGCGCGAAAGACCAGACGCTGCAGGCGGCCCGGCTGATTTCTGCGACACCTATCCCGTTTGCCGAAGGCGTCGTGCTCGGTGAATTGGAGGCGATACTTCCGGATCACATGGAATCGTACCAGCTTCCGCTTGCCGTGGCGTGGGACGACACACAGCCCCCCATACTCGCCCAGCAGCTCGCGCTGGGCAGGCTCCGCCAGGGTCGGCGCGTCGGCTTCCTGACGGACGGATTTGCCGTGGATGCGATGGCGCGCGGGATCGTGCGTGGCCTTTGCGAACGCTCCCACACAACCGGCCGCACGGGAACCATAGAGTTCATCGGTACCGATCAGCTCGATCATCTTGAAATGACCGCCGACTTGCCGATCCATTGGCTCTCGGCGGAGCAGTCGAATAGTTCGCTGATCATCGGCGACCTGGTCATCATCAAACTGATCCGGCATATCTTTCCCGGCATGCACCCGGAAGTCGAGATGACGCGCTTTCTGACCCGGGCCGGCTATGACCACACTGCCCCCTTCCTGGGCGAGGTTGCGCATACGGATTCCGGCGGACGCCGATCCACTCTCCTCATCGTCCAGGGCGCGATCCGAAACCAGGGGGACGCCTGGAACTGGATGCTGAGCAATCTTCGTCGCGCCGCCGACGAATTCGCCTTGAGCGATCCGGCCGCTCAGCCGCGCGACGATTTTTTCCAGTCGCTGACGAACTTCGTCGGCATGGTCGGTCAGCGGCTCGGCGAATTGCATGTGGTTCTCGCCCAAAGTACCGACGAGGAGGCTTTCAAACCGGTCACTGCAGCCGATGCCGAGGTCGCATTGCTGAAGAAAGCAATCACCGGCGAAGTCTCCTATGCCCTATCGAAGCTTGCGGAACTGGATGAGACCGCCGATCCGGATATCGATGCGCTGGCGAGGCCGCTTCTGAAGCGCCAGGCATCGATTATCGACCTCGCCGATATGCTGGCCGAAAGCGTCCGCGGCACGCTCATGACACGCGTGCATGGCGACTTTCATCTCGGCCAGATCCTCGTCAGCGAAGGCGATGCGGTGATCATTGATTTCGAAGGCGAGCCCGCGAGGAACCTTGCCGAGCGCCGGGCCAAGACAAGTCCCTTGCGGGATGTGGCCGGACTGTTGCGGTCGCTGAGTTATCTCGCCGCGACCGCCGACCTCGACAATGATGCGGTCATCGAGCACGAGAACGAGCGTCGGCGGAAGGCCATCGCGCGTTTCGCCGGGAATGCGGAACGGGCTTTTCTGCATGCCTATTTCGAAGCAATTTCGGCGTCGGCTGCACTGTCCATGCCGCCCCAACAGCGGCGCAGGATTCTCGACGCCTTTCTTCTGGAAAAGGCTGCTTATGAAGTCGCCTACGAGGCACGGAACCGACCGAAATGGCTGCCCATTCCGTTGGCAGGACTTTCGGGCATCCTGTCCAATCTTATGGAGGCTCGCTAGTGGATATCGAACGCTCCGATCTTCTCGCCGACATCGGACACGACGCGATTGCGGCGCTGATGCAAGGACGCCATGGCGATCCGTTTGCCATCCTTGGAATCCATAAGCACGGCATATTCACGATCGTGCGTATCTTCATGCCCGGCGCCGATGGGGTGGATATCATCGACACGGCGAGCGGCCATGTCCTGACGGCCTGCCAGCTTGTTCACCCCACTGGATTGTTTGCCGCCGCCATTGCTTCAAAAATGGACTATTGCCTTCGGATCAAGTGGCCGGACGCGGTTCAAACGACTGAGGATCCCTACAGCTTCGGGCCTCTGCTCGGCGAACTCGATCTCCATCTGATTTCCGAGGGAACCCATTACAATCTGAGCCGGACCCTCGGCGCCATCGCCATGGAGATCGACGGCATTGCCGGCGTTCGCTTTGCAGTATGGGCACCGAATGCACAACGGGTTTCGGTTGTTGGAGATTTCAATTCCTGGGACGGCCGGCGCGATCCAATGCGCCTGCGGGCGCCCGCGGGCGTTTGGGAAATCTTCATTCCCCGGCTGACGCCCGGCGAGCGCTATAAGTTCGAGATTATCGATGCAAACGGCACCCGCCTTCCACAGAAAGCCGATCCGGTGGCGCGGGCGAGCGAAGCTGCTCCTTCCACCGCCTCCATCGTCGCCTCCTCAAGGCCGTTCCGCTGGAGCGATGACAAATGGATCCATTCCCGACAATCGAGAAATGGCCTGGAAGGGGCCGTCTCGGTCTACGAAGTGCATGTGGGTTCCTGGCTTCGAAATCTTCAGGACGGCAACAGGTCTTTCGATTGGATCGAACTCAGCCAGCGGCTCGTCCCCTATGCGCATGACATGGGGTTTACCCACATGGAGTTGCTTCCCATCATGGAGTATCCGTTCGGTGGCTCCTGGGGCTACCAGCCTCTGGGCCTTTTCGCCCCGACAGGACGCTACGGAACACCGGAAGACTTCGCTTATTTTGTCGATCGGTGCCATGGAGCAGGCCTGGGTGTGATCCTGGATTGGGTGCCCGCGCACTTTCCGACCGATGTCTGGGGCCTCGCCCGCTTCGACGGCAGCGCCCTATACGAACACGAGGATCCCCGGGAGGGTTTCCACGGGGATTGGAACACGTTGATTTACAATCTCGGCCGCAACGAGGTGAAAGGCTTCCTGATCGCCAGCGCCTTGGAGTGGTTGGAGCGCTACCACGTGGATGGCCTGAGGGTGGATGCGGTGGCTTCGATGCTCTACCGCGACTACAGCCGCAATGAAGGCGAATGGATACCCAATCAATATGGCGGACGGGAGAACCTGGAAGCGGTCGAATTCCTCAAGCACCTCAACAGCATCATTCATCAACGATGCCCGCACGCACTCACGATCGCCGAGGAATCCACCGCATGGCCGGGTGTGACGAAGCCACCGGAGCAAGGCGGCCTGGGCTTTGACGTCAAATGGAACATGGGCTGGATGCATGACAGCCTCACCTACATGTCGAAGGATCCCGTCTACCGCAGCCACCATCATGACATGATGACCTTCGGCATGATCTATGCCTATTCCGAACGCTTCATGCTGCCGCTCTCCCACGATGAAGTGGTCCATGGAAAGGGCTCGCTTCTGACGAAAATGCCGGGCGATACCTGGCAGAAATTCGCCAATCTTCGGGCCTATCTCGCTTTCATGTGGGGCTATCCGGGCAAGAAGCTTCTTTTCATGGGCGGGGAAATTGCCCAGCGGGGCGAGTGGCAACACGATCAATCCGTGACCTGGGATGTCCTCGACCAGCCGCGACACGCCTGCTTGCAGCGTCTGGTAAGAGATCTGAATGGCCTTTATGGCAGGGAGGAAGCCCTGCAGTTCGGCGATCTTGATCCACAAGGATTCGAATGGGCGGTGGTCGACGACGCGGCCAATTCCGTTTTCGCGATGCTACGGTTTCCGAAAGACCGCTCCTATTCGATCCTTATTGTGTCGAATTTTACGCCCGTTCCGCGCGACAACTATCGCATCGGCGTTCCGACCGAAGGGATATGGATCGAGGAGTTCAATAGCGATGCACATGAATATGGCGGCACCGGCTTGGTGAACGGGGCGCTGCCGGCGGCCTTGTCTTCGCTGAACGGGCGCCCCGCCTCGCTATCCCTTCGGCTGCCGCCACTCTCGACCATCTTCATCAAAAGCCCTAGATGATTGCGAGAGCGGCCACCGAGCCAGCCTCATGCTAGCTGACTGCGCAAAAATCCTTTTCGTTATTCCTCAGATACTTTGATCATTGCATCGCTCCCAGGAACAAGGCAGCATATTCTTCCTCGGCGCAGCAGCAGATCAATAGATTTTTGTATCTCTCCGAATTGCTACTTATTGCCGGGACGCGGGGGCAAAGGGACTGACACCGTAATGGTGACGCGCGCGCAGCAAATTGGCGTCGTTATCGGCCTGGCGATCGTCACAGCGCTGACGACCCTGCGGGCAAGCGATCCTCAATTGCTACGGCTCGCCCGCGATTTGACATTCGACCAGTATCAGCGCCTGGTGCCCCGGACCTTCGAGAACCAGCCTGTCCGGGTCATCGACATAGACGAAGCGTCCCTACGCGAATTCGGTCAATGGCCTTGGCCGAGAAACCGGATTGCCGCCCTTGTGGACAAGCTTTCCGCTATGGGCGCGTCCGCCATCGCTTTCGATGTCCTTTTCGCCGAGCCCGACCGCCTGTCTCCTCGCAATGTCGTTCGCGACGTCTCCGGTATCGACCCCTCGCTGCTGGGCAAACTGCCGGATAATGATGAGATTTTTTCCCAATCGCTATCCGGAAAGCCCGTGGTGCTGGGCTTTGGTCTCTCCAACGAGGGGAACTATCTGCCGCCGGTCAAGGCAGGCTTTGCCTATACGGGCGAAAGCCCTTTCGGTGCGCCGCCCGCCATCAAGGCAGCGACGCCGCTGCAGCCGCAATTGGAAGCCAATGCCGCGGGCCTCGGTCATATCAGCCTCAATCCCGGCGCATCATCGGCGGTGGTGCGCGCAGTTCCGCTTTTCCTCAGCGACGGCAAACAGCTTTACCCCAATCTTGCGCTTGAAGCGCTCCGTGTCGCACAGGGAGCCTCCACCTACGTCCTCGACGCAGCACCGAACACGCCGAATACACTGACCCGGGTCAAGATCGGCAACTTCGTGGTGCCGGTCACGGCAGCGGGAGAGCTCTGGCTCTATGTCAGCCCCGACACCGCGGAACGGTATATTTCGGCAGCTAAGGTACTCGCGGCCGGAGACGCCTCCCCCGACATCAGAAGCGCGGTAGAAGGCAGTATCGTTTTCATCGGAACCTCCGCTTCCGGCCTCCAGGATGTCCGCACGACGGCGCTTGGTGAAAACGTGCCGGGTGTCTCCATTCATGCGCAGATCGTCGAGCAGATCCTTTCAGGTCGTTTCCTTTCCCGGCCGGATTGGGCGGATGGGATGGAAATCCTGTCGATTGCCGTCTTGGGCAGCCTTCTGGTGATCCTCACCACCTTCGTCAATCCGGCGGTCGCACTTGGCTGCGGCCTGCTGATTACCTTTTTTGCCCTTGTCGCCTCCTGGCTTGCCTTCCTCTACGGCGGACTTCTCTTCGACCCGCTGGCACCGATCGTCGCCGGATCGATCACGCATTTCGCCGCGACGGCATTTCGCTTTCTCGTGACCGACCGGGAACGACGTGACGTGCGGCGGGCTTTCGGCCACTATCTCTCGCCGTCGCTGCTCTATCGCATCGAACATACGCGCAATGCCCTGCGCCTTGGAGGAGATGAGCGCGAGCTGACCGTCATGTTCGTTGACGTGCGAAACTTCACCCAGATCAGCGAGGAGATGACCCCGACCGCCCTCGTCGCATTCCTGAACACGCTGCTCGACGCGCTGAGCCACCATGTCATCGCCAATGACGGCACGCTCGACAAGTTCATCGGGGATTCGATCATGGCTTTCTGGAACGCTCCCGTCGATGTCTCCGACCATGCCGGCAAGGCCGTGCAGGCGGCACTGGGCATGCGGGAAACACTCGCTCGCCTCAATAACAGCGACGCATTCGGTTTCGGGGACGAACGGCGGGTCAGGATAGGGATCGGCATCCATACCGGGCTTGCCTGCGTCGGCAACATGGGTGCCGAGACGCGCTTCAATTACTCCGCAGTCGGCGATGCCGTGAACATTGCCGCGCGCATCGAATCCGCCTGCAAGGACATCAATTTCGACATTCTGGTATCCGAGCCGACAGCGAGCTTGCTGTCCGATTGCGCTCTGCTCGAGGCGGGAGCGCTGACCCTGAAGGGTAAGAGCATGCGGACTAAACTCTTTGCGGTGGTCGGCGATGCGCGCCTGGCAAGATCGGCCGATTTTGTGGAACTTTGGGCCATGCACAGGCGGCTTGTCGCTGCCCTGCGAACACGCTCGACGAGCAGCCGCAAACTCGTCAGCGCCGCAAAGCTCAAGGCGCAGGTCGTGGCGACAGGGCTATTGCAGGAATTTTACGGCCAGATTTCGCGCCGAGCCGGACACTTCATCGACGAAACTGCAGACAAGGCGGCCGACCTCTAGCCGAATTTGCAGCCATCGCCCGCAACACCGTCTGCGCTACCGATGGTGATGCCCGCCGCCGTGATCGCCATGATCGCCGTGGTCGCCGCCATCATCATCGCCATCGTCGTCCTGGTCGCCTCGGCTGTGATCACCCCATCCGTGGTCGCCTTTGCCGTGATGATCGTGGTGACCGTGATGCTTGCCGTCGTCCCTGTCATGCTCGTGAGGTTTACCCGGCTTGTCAGGTGTGCTTGGCGGGTCTGGAGTGTTCGGCGTGCTGGGTGTTTCGGGCGTACTTGGCGCAGCCGGCGCCTCGGCCCGCGGGCTCGGTGCGCTGGGCGTATTGGGCTGTGCCGGAGCGGGATTATTCGCGGGAACGCTGCGCGGCGATATGCCGTTGGGCCGATCTTTCATCGCCGTCGACAGGCCGCATCCGCCGCCGCCGACAAAGCCCATTCGTCCTGAAAGCTGTTGATCGCCGGAGAGGAACGGCAAGGCTCGCTGATTGCCTAGCGTCTTGAGAACGTCGCGGTTGACCCGGCGCGGATCGCTGATCTCACCGTTGCGTTTGGCAACGACGCAGTCGCATTGCTGCTTCAACTGCCTGCAGCCGCCCGCACCGCAGAACTGCGCCGCGCCACTCAACAGAACGACCGCCGTCGTGCCGTTGGAGCCGACATAGAAATCAAATACCGTCCCGCGCACGCCGATCGTACCGGCGGGAGTCACGATCTGATAGGCCGAATGGTTCGAATTTCCGCTCATCCAGCGAAAAGTGCCCTTCGCCGCATTTACGGTCAGCTTTTTGACCGAGCCCGAGTCATCGAAGACGAATTTGTCGATGACGACAGACGAGCCGGCTCCAACAGCCAGTTTCGTACCATCCCGAAATGTGAACTGTCCAAGGCCGGAGAGGGAGGTGCGAATTTGCTCGTCCCGGTGGACGGGATCATCGACCTCCATCGGGCCGCCTTGGCCCGTGACCTCGGTTTTGATCAGCACCGCCTGGCCGACCTTCTCGGCGGCTCTCGAAGGCAAGGGCGCGAGCAGCATGACGCCCAGTACAGCGATCACGGTGTCACGCGGATACAACATCCGACCCTCCAAGATTATCTATGTTTTACCATAGGATAATCTCGAACGTCCCATCATCCTTTCTGAGTATAATCGGCATAGCCTGAATTATTGACGGGTTATTTTTGGCCAAAAATCGGGCGAAATCTACCGCTGATATTCTCGCCTAATCTTCGTGGAAAAGATTATACACAACCTATCCGATGATGCGGCTAGCCGAATTCTTCAGCAGCGCTCACCTGGGGAGACCGGTACTATACCCCGATTGCCGGGCTCGACCGATTCTAGGCAATACCGCCTCTGCGCGCCCAACAGAGCCGGCACTAAACGCCGCGTTTGTTCCCCCAAAGCAGGACATGCAACTGCGGCAGAACCCGAGCTTCGAACCATCTGTCGTGCGTCACCTTGTCCACCAGCCAGCGCATTCGATCCATGATGCCCTCGATATCGATCGATGCGTCATCCGCTTCAGGCGGAGGTGGCGTATGGTTGCCGGGCTGCAGATAGACCGGCAGGTGCGGAAAACGAGCGGCAGCATCGCGCGCATAAGCATAATCGCGGTCATCGAAAACAACGATTTTCAAGGCAATCTGCGGCCTCGCCCCCGCCTGACGGAGACAGTCGGCAAGCGCATCCCAATCCGTCACCATGCCGCTCGAAGGCGGCTTCGGGCTTAGTACCAGCAGGTCGAGATCGGCGAACCAGTCCTTCGCGATGCTCGCCTGCGTTTCCAGCGCAAACCTGTAGCCTTGATCATGGCCGCGAGCGATCAGCGGCCCGAGCGGCTGGATCGCGGGATTGCCGCCCGAAAGCGAAACCGTTAGCGGCTTGTCTCCGGAAAGCCGGGTCACCTCCTGCCAGATCTCGTCAACCGACATCGGCTGCCATTGATCGCGATATTCGCTATCTACCGCATGCAGCGTATCACACCACGAACAGCGGTAATCGCACCCCCCGGTCCGGACGAACACGGTCGGAAGCCCGATCAATATCCCCTCGCCCTGGATTGTCGGCCCGAATATCTCGCTGACGCGGATCGTGGTTTCACGCGCCTCGCTCATGGCCGGTATTCCGCCCAGGTCTTCGGCGTCTCGCTGATGCGCACCGCCGAAATTTCGGGCAGGCGCTGCTTGCACCAGTCGTAGAAATGCTTGGCCAGATATTCCGACGTCACGCGGTCATGGCCGAGAACCTCGTTCAGATGGCGATGGTCGAAATGCTCGTCGATGTAGCGCTTCAGTGGCGCAAGCTCATGATAGTCGCGGACGAATCCGTCGGCATCGAGCTCGGCAGCCGAAAGCTCTACCTCGACGATATAATTGTGCCCATGTAGCCGGGCACATTGATGATCGGCAGGAAGGTGGGTGAGCTGGTGCGAGGCTGAGAAGTGAAATTGCTTGGTGATGCGGAACATTACTTCACCTCCTCGGCCGAGTAGCCTGCCGTCGCCGCCACCCAGAAGTCTGGATCGTCATATTCTGTCGGATCTTCGACACCGGCGAGATGGAAGGCTTCGCGCCGTTCGACGCAGGTGCCGCAGCGGCCGCAGTGACGAATGCCGCCCTTGTAGCAAGACCAAGTCTCGGCAAACGGCGTGCCGTTCTTCGCGCCGTCAGTCACGATGTCGGCCTTGGAGACGGTGACATAGGGCGCATAGAGCGAAACGCTGGCGTAGCCATCCAAGGCATGGTTTTGCATCTGCTGAAACGCGTCGATGAAGCCCGGCCGGCAATCCGGATAGATGAAATGATCGCCGCCATGAACGGCAACGGCGACGGCATCCGCTTTCTGCGCGGCGGCAAGGCCGAAGGCGATGGCGAGCATAATGGCGTTGCGGTTCGGAACCACCGTCGCCTTCATCGTTTCCTCGGCATAGTGTCCGTCCGGCACCTCGACATTATCCGTCAAGGCCGATCCGGTCAGGTGCCTGCCGATGGTTGTTATATCGATGACGTGGTGCGGCACGCCAAGCCGCTGGGCACAGGCGGCAGCGAAATCCAGCTCCTTACGATGCCGCTGGCCATAGTCGAACGAGACGAGGCCGATGAGTTGATGTTCCGCTGCGATTTTGTGGGCGAGCGAAACGGAGTCCAATCCGCCGGAGCAGATGACGATAGTCTTCATAATTTGAGGTCCCTTGTTTTGACCGGGTGGGCTGCGACCGGATATCTGAGCCTTTCAAAGCTATGCGGGGGTCACTAGCAGCACATCCCGCAAGAAGCAAGGCAGCTCGATCATTCCGATAAGATCGCAATATGACGGCCCTTGCATTGGCGGATGCCGACATAATGCTCGCGCAGAGTTGACCGCCCCCTGGTTTTCGACGCCTGCTTCGCGGTCGACAAGCCAAACAAAACTTTGGTATTTAAAGAATACCATTAATTAAATATCGAGCCGATGATCCGGCCGATCCTGAATTATTGAAAGAATGTTGGCACTTATGGCCTTCACGGCAAAAGAACTCAGTCAAAATGAACATTTTCTGTCCGCTATATTGCATAGCGCGCATGAACTGATGGCGATCTACGATGAGAATCCGCGCATAGCCTCGATCTTTGCCGCGCAGCAAAGATGGCTTCTGGCGCATGCTGGCTATGCTCTCTTTCTCGGCTATCCGGATGATCCCACCCCGGCGCTCTACACCGGCAGGTTTGTCGATTTCGCGGTCAAGCATAAGCTTGCAAGCCGCAATACGGCGGCGGCATTCCTGAAGGAAATGATTGCTTACCGCTTCGTTCGGCCGATCGCCGGCGGTTCCGACCGCCGCATCATCTTGCTTGAGCCCACCGAAACGACCCGCGAATACATGGCCCGCTGGATCTACACGCATCTGCTGGTTCTGGATGCCCTGGACGGCGGCGACAGGATGGCGAGGACGACCGCCGATCCCGCTTCGGTGCTGCGAATGCAGCCGAAGATCGCCAAGATGATCCTGGATAGCGAAAGCCTGCAGAATCCCGGAGTAACTTTCGCTCTGTTCAACTGGGCGACCTCCGGCGGCGTGGTGATGGACTATCTCATCTCCCGAATCAGCAAGATTGATCCAGGCTCAGACAGGGTCCTGATCGACCCCATCTCGCCGAAGGTCATCCAGAGCCAGTTCATGATTTCGAGTACTCACCTGAAGCGGCTCTTGAAGCAGGCGACAGAACTCGGAAGCGTCGGCTGGGCCGGCGCTCCGGGCAAAAGCAGCTTCTGGCTCTCCCGAAACTTCGTCTCGGAATACTGGAACTATCAGGCCGAGAAATACGCGATCGTCGACACCGTCAGCCAAGCGGTCCTCGACCAGCCGGATCATTCAGCTCTGTCTGACGAAGAGCCTCTTTCTTATGCGCTCGCAAAGTCCGCATAGAGGAATGGGAGGCCAAACGGGACCCGACCGGTTCGGATCCCAAGCGCAAAGCATTTAAGATGGAGTCTGCCCACCCTGAGGATCGACGCAGCTATGCGCGGTGGTGCTTAGCGTGTGCTGAGGCCGTTGGCCGGTGCGGAGGCGATCTTATCGGCTCCCTCAATCTCCGGCTCGAGCTTCGGCGAGCGCTCGGCCTGCATCACCCGCCACTCGTTTTCCAGACGATCGACCACATGCACGGGTATTTCCTTCCGCACCGTTTCACGCTCTTGCATCGAGTTCTCCCTGACGTTGATGATCTTTGAATGCCACGGGAGAAATGCTTTGTAAATCACAGCATTAAAAAGTTTAAACGATTGAATTTATTTTAATCGATTAAAGCTGTGGATGCTTAGTCTTTCAAAATTGCAGCATAGCGGGGATCGAATTCCCGGCTGATCGGTCCGGCGGCTGCTCCGAGTGCGACGGACCAAGGGTCGGCCATCCCGATCTGCAGGCGCGCAACCGTACGATCCCGACGCTCGGCGATCGATGGCAGCAACGGCCCCATGGCCGCAATGAGCCGGTCCACCAAAATGCGCGGTGCGCTGCCGCATAAGATGACGGTCTGCGGATCGAAGATGGTTTCGATCAAATGCACGCTCCATCTGAGATCGTAGGCGGCTGCTTCGATCCATTCAACGATCCTGCGATCATCGGCCGATACCAGATCATGGATCTTGGCATAAAGATTCGGATCGGCCGGATCGAGAGACAGATATTGATAGAGTGAAGCGAGCGACGCGCGATGCTCGAGCGGGGTCGACTTGCCTCCGACCGTAAGCAAGGCCATCCCGATTTCGCCGGCATTGCCGTTCGCGCCAGTATAGAGCTCGCCGCCAAGAATGAGGCCGGCACCGATGCCGTAGCCGACATAGAGGCAAACCGCGTGATCCAGCCCGTGCGCCGCGCCGACCATTCGTTCGGCAATCGTCGCCGCGGCGGCGTCGTTTTGGATACTGACGTCAAGGCCGGTGCCGACGGCGAGGGTTTCAAGCAACGGAAACTTCTGCCATGCCTCCATCATCCAGGGATCGTCGCCGTTGCCGGCTAGGCCGAAGGGGCCTGGCATCGCCGCACCGAGGCCGACCAACCGCTGCTCGGATTGCGTCGCAACCTCCGCCAGTCGCTGCCGGACATCAGCAACAAGGTCGAGGATGACCTTGGCGCCCGTCGCCGGTCCACCCGAGGGAAGCTTCGCCTCCAGACGGATCAACACATTTCCGATGAGATCGACGGCAATTGCTCTCGTCATGTGCCGGTCGATTTGCAGGCCGATCGCAAATGCACCTTCCGGGACCAGAGCATAGGGCGTCGACGGCTGCCCACGCCCCCTGCGCACCGTCTGCTGCGATGTCACTAGGCCGTCGCGTTCCAGTTCGTCGATGATGTTGGAAACCGTCTGCTTCGTCAGCCGCGTCGCGCGCGCCAGATCCGCCCGTGAAAGCGCTCCATTGATGCGCAATGCATCGATCATAACTCGCCGGTTATGGGCGCTGGTGCCTTCATGATTGGTGCCGCTCTTGGCGCGGATCGGGCGCGTATCGTTCATGTGCAATTCCCTCTTGACACCAGTAGAATATTGAAGAAGTAATTAAGTCAAGACAATTGACTTAATAAGAAACCGGAGAGTTTCGTGGGAACAAAGGGCCGATAAAGGCTCGACGATGATCCGAAGAGATCAGGCATCCGACACCGGCTGCCTTCTCAACAACCGATCGCGACGCAAGCCGCCATCGGAAACGACGTGACAGTCAAAAACTGGAGGGTGGAATGTTGAAATCCATAAGCAAGACGTTGTTCGGAGCCGCGCTGATCGGCGCATCCTTCGCATCGCATGCATTTGCCGAAACGACGATCAACGCACTTTTCATGGCCCAGGCCGCCTATAGCGAAGCCGACGTGCGCGCCATGACCGATGCCTTCACCAAGGCTAATCCCGATATCAAGGTCAATCTCGAATTCGTTCCCTATGAGGGCCTGCACGACAAGACCGTGCTGGCACAGGGCTCCGGCGGCGGCTATGACGTCGTCCTCTTCGACGTGATCTGGCCGGCGGAATACGCGACGAACAAAGTGCTCGTCGACGTGTCCTCGCGCATTACCGACGACATGAAGAAGGGCGTGCTGCCCGGCGCCTGGACCACCGTTCAGTACGACAGAAAATATTTCGGCATGCCGTGGATTCTCGATACGAAATATCTGTTCTACAACAAGGAAATCCTTGAAAAGGCCGGCATCAAGGCCCCACCGAAAACCTGGGACGAGCTGACCGAACAGGCAAAGGCCATCAAGGACAAGGGCCTGCTCGCAACGCCGATCGCCTGGAGCTGGTCGCAGGCCGAAGCCGCGATCTGCGACTACACCACACTCGTCAGCGCCTATAAGGGTGATTTCCTGAAGGACGGCAAGCCGGCCTTCCAGACCGGTGGCGGCCTTGACGCCCTGAAATACATGGTTTCGAGCTACAAGTCCGGGCTTACCAATCCGAACTCCAAGGAATTCCTGGAGGAAGATGTCCGCAAGGTCTTCGAAAACGGCGACGCCGCTTTCGCGCTGAATTGGACCTACATGTACAACATGGCGAACGATCCAAAGGACAGCAAAGTGGCCGGCAAGGTCGGTGTCGTACCGGCGCCGGGCGTTGCAGGTAAGAGCGAAGCCTCTGCCGTGAACGGTTCGATGGGGCTCGGCATCACCTCCGCGAGCAAGCATCCGGACGAAGCCTGGAAATACATCAGCTTCATGACCTCTCAGGCGACCCAGAACCAGTACGCCAAGCTCAGCCTGCCGATCTGGGCATCCTCATATACGGATCCGGCTGTCACCAAGGGTCAGGAAGAACTCATCGCGGCGGCAAAGGTCGGCCTTGCAGCCATGTACCCGCGCCCGACGACGCCGAAATATCAGGAGCTTTCGACAGCACTGCAGCAGGCGATCCAGGAATCGCTGCTCGGCCAGTCCTCGCCGGAAGATGCTCTGAAATCGGCTGCCGATAACAGCGGCCTCTAAGGTCGCCGCCAACGGGCGACGCAAAGCGCCGCCCGTTTCCGATCCAGTCCGACAAATAAAAAGGGTGGCCTAAAAATGTCCGGCACCTGGATGACAACCCGCGCGTGGCTTTTGATGCTGCCGCTCCTCGTGGTGATGATCGCTGTCATCGGATGGCCCCTGGTGGATACCGTCCGTCTCTCCTTCACCGATGCCAAGCTCGTCGGCACAGAAGGCAATTTCGTCGGGATCGATAACTACACGAAGATGATCTCCGGTTCGAACTTCCAGCGAACCCTCGTCACGACCGCCTTGTTTGCGATCATTTCCGTTGCCGCCGAGATGGTGATCGGCGTGCTTGCCGCCTTGCTGCTCAATCAGGAATTCCACGGCCGCACCGCGTTGCGCGCTCTGATGATCCTGCCGTGGGCTCTGCCGACCGTCGTGAACGCGACACTCTGGCGGCTGATCTATAATCCGGAATATGGCGCACTGAACGCAGCGCTGACGCAGCTCGGCCTGATCGACGCCTATCGCTCCTGGCTGGGAGAGCCCGGCACCGCACTTTCGGCATTGATCGTCGCCGATTGCTGGAAGAACTTTCCTCTCGTCGCGCTGATTGCACTGGCGGCGCTGCAGGCGGTTCCGCGCGATATCACCGCCGCCTCGCTGGTCGACGGCGCCGGACCGATCGCCCGCTTTCGCTTTGTGATCCTGCCCTATCTCGCGGGACCGCTGATGGTGGCGCTGGTGCTGCGAACCATCGAAGCCTTCAAGGTCTTCGATATCATCTGGGTCATGACGCGCGGCGGCCCGGCAAATAGCACGCGCACATTGTCGATCCTGGTCTATCAGGAGGCTTTCTCCTTTCAGCGGGCCGGGTCCGGCGCGTCGCTGGCGCTGATGGTAACGCTGCTGGTGACCGTGCTCGCCGCCGGCTATGCCGCATTGGTGCGCAAGACAGTGGGGAGTGCTGCCTGATGGAGCGCAGGAACCCGATCTTCACCATCTTCATCTACGTCGCGGCCGTGCTGCTGGCCGCTGTCATCCTCGCCCCGATCCTCTGGCTGTTCGTCATGAGCATCTCGCCGGCCGCTGATCTCGCAGCGAAACCGCTACGCTGGTGGCCGCAAACGGCCGATTTTTCCCGTTATCGGCTGCTGTTCTCGACGATCGAGAACAGCACCGGCGCCGCCTTCACCTCCTCGCTGCGCAACAGCATCGAAATTGCGGGCATGGCAACGATCGCGGCCATTGCGCTTGCCATTCCGGCGGGCTGGGCGGTATCGCGCACGCCGTCCGTCGGCTGGTCGCTTTCCCTGGTGATTGCCACCTACATGCTGCCGCCGGTCGCGCTCGCCGTGCCGCTCTATATGGGCCTTGCCTATCTCGGCATGCTCAACAACGTCTTCGGACTTGCGCTCGTCTATCTCACGATCCTCGCTCCGTTCACGACCTGGCTAATGAAATCCGGATTTGACTCCATTCCGAAAGAAATCGAATCCGCCGCCATGATCGACGGTGCCGGCCTGTTCCAGACGCTGAAGATCATCACGCTGCCGCTTGCCATGCCGGTCATCGCGACATCGGCGCTCTTCGCGTTTCTGCTGGCCTGGGATGAATTCTTCTATGCGCTGCTTTTCACTTCGGACCAGCGTGCGAAGACTCTGACCGTCGCCATCGCCGATTTGGCGGGCGGACGTGTATCCGATTACGGACTGATTGCGACCGCCGGTGTGCTTGCCGCCCTGCCGCCGGTGCTGGTCGGTCTCGTCATGCAACGTGCCCTGATCTCGGGGCTGACAAGCGGCGGCGTCAAGGGATGACCATGACCGGACAAAAGACACGACCGACGGGGCTTGTTGCGATCGATCGCGAAATGGCACGCCAGCATGCGGACGCCATCGCGTCCTACGAAGGCGCTGGCGAAATGGCCGCCAAGGCCGCCGCCTCGCTGCAGAAGACGGGTAAGCTCATGCTTCTCGGCATGGGAGGATCGCATGCCGTCAATCGCGCGGTGGAACCACTCTATCGCGCTTTGGGTATCGATGCGATCGCAGCGCCGCTTTCCGAACAGCTCGGCCAGCCCTTGTCATTGGAGGGACGGACGATCTTCGTAACCTCCCAATCCGGCGAAAGCGCCGAAGTGGTTCGTTGGTTCAATGAGACCGGCGGCACGGACGAGACATTCGGGCTAACGCTCGAAGGCAACTCTTTCCTGGCAAAGGCTGCATCGTCCTTGGTCGGCGCGGGCGGCACGGAACTGGCCTTTGCCGCCACCCGCAGCCTGACCGTCACCTTCGCCCTGCATCTCGCCGTCCTTGCCGCGCTTGGCGAAGACCCGGCGGCCGCACTTGCGGTGCTGAAAGCGCCTCAGGACATCAATATCGCGGCCGCACTCGCCGCACTCGCGAATGTCGAAACGATCGTGACGTCCGGTCGCAGATTGCAGGGCGTCGCCGAAGCGCTTGCATTGGGTTTGACGGAGCTGTCCCGCCGCCCGTGCTTTTCGCTCGAAGGCGGACAGCTTCGGCACGGGCCGATGGAAATGCTCGGGCCAAACATTGGCGTCGTCCTGTTCCGCGGGCGCGACAATACGGCAGGCCTCGTCACTGCGATGATCGTTTCCGCGGTCGAAACCGGTGCGTCGACCGTCGTCTTTGATGCATCCGGCGAGGAGCCTGTGCCGGGAGCAGTGACGCTTCGCTTCGAGCCGGCGACCGGCCTTGCCGCAATCTTTGCCATGCTGTCGGTCGCGCAACGGCTGATGATCGCCTTTGCCGAAGCCCGCGTCGATAATGCCGGTACGCCCATCCGCTCGACGAAAATTACGCGGAGTGAATGAATGAAGCCGCTTGCAGTCATCGGCAATGTCAATGTCGACTTGATCCTTGGGCCGGCCGCACCTTGGCCGAAGGCGGGCACCGAGATCATCGTCGACCATGACGAGCTTCGTGTCGGCGGCGCGGCGGGGAATAGCGCGCTTGCCTGGGAAGGAATGGGCGTCAACTTCGAGATCGCGGCCAATGTCGGCAATGATCAGTTCGGCCGCTGGCTGAGCGAAGCCTTCGGCGAACGGGCTGCGAAATGGCCGGTGCGACCAGAGGGCACGACGCTTTCGGTTGGGATCACCCATCCGGACGGCGAGCGGACGTTCTTCACGACGCGCGGCCACCTGCCACGTCTCAGTCTTGCTGATGTCTTTGCCGTTCTTGACGGATCAACGCTTTCCGGCGGTTACGTCCTTCTCTGCGGCCCCTTCCTGACCGACGACCTGACGGGGGATTACGATGCATTGTTCGCCTGGGCCGACAAGCACCGGATCACGGTCGCACTCGACACCGGATGGCCGCTCGATGGCTGGACGGATGAAAATTGCGCCGCCACGCGCGGCTGGCTGTCGCGCTGCGGTATTGCCCTGTTGAATGAGGTGGAATCGACCACGCTCGCGGGTCTGGACGACCCTGCAGACGCCGCGCGCCATCTTCGCTCGCATATGCCGGACGGAGCGATCGTCGTCGTCAAACGCGGCCCCGATGGCGCGATTGCCATCGGCAGAGACGGCGCACTCGTTGTGGTCCCTGCACCTCAGGTGAAAGTCGTGGATACGATCGGCGCCGGCGACGTCTTCAATGCTGCATTTCTGGCCGCGCTTGCCCGCGGTGAGATGCTTTCCACCTGTTTAGCTGCGGGAACGGAGGTCGCATCGCGCGCCATTTCCACCCTTCCCCGCAGCTATGGCGAGCTCAAGGCTACCAAGGAGGCCGCACGATGAGCGCGCTCGAGATCCAGAATATCCGCAAGACATACGGCCAGGTCGAAACGCTGAAGGGCATTGATATCGCGCTGGAAAGCGGCGAATTCCTGGTGCTGCTCGGCTCTTCCGGCTGCGGCAAGTCCACGCTGCTGAACATCATCGCCGGTCTTGCCGAGGCGACCAGCGGCGATGTGCGGATTGGCACGCGCTCGGTACTTGGCGTGCATCCCAAGGACCGCGATATCGCCATGGTGTTCCAATCCTATGCGCTCTATCCAAACTTGACGGTCCACCGCAACATCGGCTTCGGTCTTGAGATGCGCAAAGTGCCGGCGGCAGAGCGCGACAAGGCCGTGCGCGAGGCTGCTAAACTGCTTCAGATCGAAAATCTGCTGGAGCGCAAGCCAAGCCAGCTTTCCGGCGGCCAGCGGCAGCGTGTTGCGATCGGCCGCGCGCTCGTGCGCAAGCCGGAAGTCTTCCTTTTCGATGAGCCGCTTTCGAACCTCGACGCCAAGCTGCGCATGGAAATGCGCACGGAACTCAAGCGTCTTCATCAGATGCTGAAGACCACGGTGGTCTACGTCACCCACGATCAGATCGAGGCAATGACGCTCGCCACCCGGATCGCCGTCATGCGGGACGGACGGATCGAACAATTGGGCACGCCGGAGGAGATCTACAACAGTCCCGCAACGCTCTATGTGGCAACCTTCGTCGGCGTACCGCCGATGAACCTCTTGAAGACCACGGTTCGCCCCGAAGGATTGCAGTTGCAAGGCGCAGGCACTTGCCTGCCGCTCCCCGAACGCTTCAAAGGCAAAGTCAAAGAGGGCCAACAACTTGTTCTCGGCATACGGCCGGAGGCATTGCGCCTGGAACAAGCGGCGTTATCGATCGAAGCCGTGCCCGAGATTGCAGAGTTGACCGGCCCCGAACTCGTCGTCACCGCCATCGCCGGAGATCAGCGATTGACGGCTTGCCTCCCTCCCCGCACGCCAATCGACCATAATGGCAAGCTCACGCTATTCTTCGGCGATGAAGCGATACATCTTTTCGACGCGGAAACGGGTCTTAGCTGCCTTCGATAGGCCAGATGGACCACTATTTTGCATCGTGAAAAATGATGCCGACGGTATGGCGCATGCCCGAACGAAGACGGCTGACGCCGTGCCGGAGGTTGACGCGGTAATTCCCCTTGGAGCCCTGGACCGGACAATTGTGGACCGCGAAGGCGACCGCGTCACCCTGGCGCAGCGGCACCACCTCGGCGCGACTTTGCATCCGCGGACGCTGTTCCGTCAAAACGAACTCACCGCCTGTAAAATCCCTTCCCGGTTCGGAAAGCAGGATCGCCACCTGCAGCGGGAATGCGAGGTCGCCGTAGAGATCCTGATGCAGACAATTGAAATCGCCTGGGACATATTGCAGCAGCAGCGGCGTCGGCCGCGTCTGGCCCGCATCATGACATTGCTTGAGGAAGTCCGCATGATCTGCGGGGTAACGCTGATCGATGCCCATGCGGCCGTTCCAGTCGTTGGCAACCTCGGCCAGCCGCGGATAAAGCGCGGTGCGCAAACCGCCAAGCAGATCGGGCAGCGGATATTTGAAATAGCGGTATTCTCCTTTGCCGAAGCCATGCCGCGCCATGTGAATATGGCTGCGAAAACGCTCTTCCTGCGGATAAAGGCCGGCAATCTCCCGGCACTCCTCGGGCGACAAAAGCTTTTCCATGACAGCGCAACCAAACCCGCTCAACTCCTCTGATAGCTTCTGCCAGTCATACCCGGCGACACGCGCCTCTGCGGACCGCGCCGCGGGGGCCGATGGATTGAGCTTCGAATGAGCATTCATGACTTGGCTTCCTTCTCGATGAGCGCGCGCTTTCGTTCGATGCCCCAGCGATAGCCGGACAACGTGCCATTGCTGCGGGCGACCCGATGGCAAGCTATGCCCAAGGCGATCGCGTTTGCCGCGCAAGCACTGGCGACGGCGCGAACGGCCTTCGGCTTACCGATGCGCCGGGCAAGCGCGGCGTAGGTGACTATGGCCCCGCAGGGGATTGCCCGAAGGGCATCCCACACCCGGCGTTGGAACGGTGTGCCGCGCCGCATGTCGAGCGGCAGATCAAGCCCGGCATCCGGTCTCGCGACAAACCGAACAACCTTGTCGATATCGTCGCGGAGGCGCGCTTCGTTTGAGATCAGTTTGCTCGTCGGAAAGCAGGCGGCGAGATCCTCGGTCAGTTCCTCACCATTCGACGCGACCAGGATAGCACAGACGCCGAGGGCGCTGCGAGCGACGAGAATTTTGCCCAATGCGCTATCGCCGATCGAATAGGCGATATCGTTTGAAGCTTCTACGCTCTTCGTCGAGAGCTTGGGCCGCGAGGCGGTTTCCATGTTGATGACGTTCATTGGCTTAACTCCATGATCTTTCTGATGACCATAGAGCCGCGGCCATTCCTCCTCACTCCGGTCCTTGCTTTCAAATCAGCAAGTTTCTCGGCCGTGGGAAAAACAATTCATTTTCGGTGGTGCCGATCCGATCGCAATGTCCCGATCATCGGATGAAGGATCGGCCGATAGCCGGCCTGGAGGGCCATGAAGGTTGACGGCGGCGTCAACATGCCCTCGGCGTGCCTGAGCGCCTGCGGCGGCTCATAGCCATGCTCGGTCCAGCGATAAGCGTGGCCACCGGCGATCATGCAGGCCGAACCGGATGCGACGACAACCGTACCGTCCGGCAGGTCGGGGAGTGACTCCGGAAGCGGATGGATCCGTTTTCGCCTGCGGTCCATGCGTTCGCCGTGCAGGACAGCGTCCATAACGGCAACCGAGGGTTCAGCCTGCCCTCTCGCGCCGGCCCATGCCGCGCGAAATGCCTTGGCCGCATCACGCCGGCAGAAGAAACACGGGCGATGACCGGCGGCCAGCGCCACCGCTTCGTCCAGAAAGAACAGTTCGGTCCAGCTCCTGTTGGCCATGACATCGCGGCGGCGGCCTTTGTATTCGCAAGTGCAAACCAGCCATGCCTTGCTTGACCAGCGTTTGTTCAGCAGCGTTTTGGTTGCCGGATCGTGGATGATGCCGCGATTGCCCGTGAACAGTCCTCGTTGCGGAATCGCAACGATATCGCCGAAGGGAGTGACGCGATTCTGAAGGGGAGCGCTCATGTCAAAATAGTGCCTCGCTCGCGCGGCGGGCGCCAGAGATATCGCCGCATGACACCGCGATGCGGAGAAATGCTCATCAGATTCTCAACGGCCTTCGGTCGCTTCACGGTCGAGCAGAACGCGTTTTCGCTCTACGCCCCAGGCATAGCCGGAAAGCGAACCATCGTTCCGCACCACGCGATGGCATGGGATTGCGACGGCCAAATTGTTGGCCGCGCATGCTCCGGCGACGGCCCGCACCGCCTTGGGCGAACCGATCCGGCGGGCGATTTCCATGTAGGAGACGGTGCGGCCAACCGGGATTTCCCGCAGCGCCTGCCAAACCCGCTGTTGAAATGCCGTACCGCGAACGTCGAGCGGCAAGTCGATCCCAAGACCTGGCGCCTCCACCAGGCCGACGACACGCGCCACAAGGGCTTCGTACTCCCCGTCCGCACCAATCAGGTTGGCGTTGGGAAAACGATCCTGAAGATTGCGCACCATCGCCTCGGGGTCGCTGCCGAGGAGAATGGCCGCCACGCCTTTCCTGCTCGACGCCACTAGGATCGCGCCCAGCGACGATTGACCGACCGCGAAGCGGATATCTTCGTTGGCGCCTCCCGATCGATACTGGGTTGGCGTCATTCCGAGCATAACGGTGGATTTTTCGTAGAAACGCCCGCTCGAATTGAACCCGGCATCGTAGATCGCCTCGGTCACGCTGTTGCCGTTCGCAAGGCCTTCACGGACTTTCGCCGCGCGGTGTGCCGAGGCGTAGTCCTTGGGCGTCAGGCCGGTTGCCGATTTGAACAGCCGATGGAAATGGCTGGCGCTGCGTCCGGCCGCCTCCGCGAGCTCGTGCAAGGACGGTTCTTCCTCACTCTCTTCGATCAATCGGCAAACGCGCGCAATGATGGCGGTATTCTCACCGTCTGAGGAAAGACCATCCGGCTTGCATCGCTTGCAGGGGCGAAAGCCAGTCGCTTTGGCGGCCTGGAGTGAATCATGCAATTGCACGTTCTTGGGGTTTGCGGTTCGCGATGGACAGGAGGGCCGGCAATAGACACCGGTCGTTGCCACCGAATACCAGAGATGGCCATCGGCGGTTCGATCGCGGGCGACGATACGCGCCCAGCGCGGATCATCGGCCACTGCCGTTTGTGTAAAAGCTGTCCGGTTTCTGGGCATCACGGTCATGTCGTTCGTCCCTGTGCGATCCAGAGTCAGAACATCATTCTTGGCAGCGGAAGAACCGCGCAGCCACCCGATTCCTGCGTGAGCGGAGATTATCCGAAGGTCGCCGCCCGAAAAATGGGCGGCGACCTGCCATCAGGCGACCTTGATGAGGCCGAGCTGCGTGAGCGCGGTCACACCGTCGTCGAGGCCGATTTCCTCGGCGATCTTGCCATTCTCGATGCGCAGGATCGTGGTGCCGGTGAAGTGCATCTTGCGTCCGGTCGCAGTCGGCAGCGATCCGACCAGAAAGTCGGAAAACGCCGGACCGGTATGCGTGCCGCCACCTTCCCACTGGCCGACGACATAGTCGCCTTCGGCAATGAGGTCGGCGGTGCCCCAGAAATTGAGATCCGGGAATGCCGCGCGGAAACCGATCATGAAGTCCCTGATGTCGTCATGACCGCGACGCGGCTCATGCAGCGAATATTTCAACAGCATGTCCGGTGCGGCGAGGTCGGCGACGACGGACAGGTTGCAGGTCTCACCCCAGAATTCAGTGAACCAGCGCACGACGATGGCCTTGTTGTCCTCTTCTTTGCCCATGTGAAGTTCCTTTTTGATGTATCCATTGGGGATCATCGATCTCGATCGACGACCTGAGCAAAGGGATAGGCCGATCCGCCAGCGTCAAAACTCCGGTTCTTGCTCCGCAATCGAATCCGTCCAACGCGTGCTTTACGGCCGCGCATGATGACAGACGACACGTAAAGAGAGATGCTTGAGTTTGAAAGCAAGGAACGGGGTGCCGGCCGACCGGATCGGTGGGAAAGTTCGCCTGTTACAGAGGGAGAACGCAGATGAAAGCTCAAATCACCACGCTTGTCGCATTCGCGATCTTCGCAGCCTCTCCGGCATCCGCTATCCAGCGGCTGCAAACGGCCTCAAGGTCGTGTTCCGAAATTCAATCCTTCGTTCAGGCAAACCGCTCGGTCATCCTGCAATATCCGTCGGCGCGGGGTTCCGGTGCCCTGCTTTATGATCGCGCCGTTGCCAATTCCGATGTTTGCCTTGGCAACGGCTTCGGCGAACGAAGCTCTGTGCCGTCGAGGGACCAGCGTAATTGCGCCATCTGGGTCTGCCGCTCCAGCACCGATCTGCGCCCGTGACTAGGCGCATGCAGCGGCACGCATCGTCGCCGCGCCAGTGCTGCAAGAAATGACGAACATCTAATTTAAGGAATAGGCGACAAAGGCATTTAGATTTGATAAAACTAGACTACCGGTTGCGGTTTGACGTGTCGGTAAAATTTGCCGGGCGCCTTCGCACCGCCAACCGGATCGTGGTGGAGGAGGAGAGTGCTATGGCGGCGTTCCATGTCATGGCCGGTGCGAAGGGCGAATTTACGCGCCCCGAGGTCCGCAAGATTGGTATCGCGGACCTTATGGATGCACTGAGGTCGGGACTTGATGACTTCAGAGAGAAACCATCCCATTATGTTTTTCTCTGTCTTATGTACCCGATAGCAGGCATCTTTCTGGTCATGTGGAGCTCCGGTGCCGACCTGCTGCCGCTGCTTTATCCCTTGATGTCGGGCTTTGCGCTGATTGGTCCGATCGCGGCCATCGGTCTCTACGAGATCAGTCGACGCCGTGAGCAGGGACTGGATAGTTCCTGGCATCATGCCTTAGAGGTTCGCCACTCGCCGGCGCTGCCGTCGATCATTGCGGTCGGCCTCATGTTGCTCGTGCTTTTCGTCGCCTGGCTGATCGTCGCACAGCTCATCTACGCCATGACCTTCGATGAGGCCGGTCTGACCTCGATCTCCACTTTTTTATCGGACGTGCTGACGACCCCGCGCGGTTTCTCGCTGATGCTGTGGGGAAACCTAGCCGGTTTTATCTTCGCAATCATTGTTTTGGCGACGACGGTGGTGACCTTCCCGTTGCTGCTGGACCGGGATATCGGCGCTGTTGCAGCCATCGACGCAAGCATACGCGCAACCCTTGCCAATCCAGGACCGGTCGCCCTTTGGGGATTGATCGTCGCGGCATTGCTCGTCGTCGGCACCATCCCGATCTTTGCCGGCCTTGCAGTCGTCATGCCTATCCTCGGGCATTCGACCTGGCACCTGTATCGAAAATTGATTGCCCCCGCCTACCCGAACCGCACGCCTTGAATTCGCAAAGGAAATTTACTCCGGCATCATCCTCCAAGCCGTTGCGAGCTGCCACATGTCAGTCGCCTTGGTTGGGATAGCGATGAAGAGAATGAGGATTGCCATGTCTTACCACTTTCTTCCGATCTGTCTGCTTTTCGCCGTTTCTTTTTCATTTGATGCCCTCGCGCAGGAGGGTGATGCCACGGCAGGCGCCACCGTCTTCAAGAAATGCGCCATCTGCCATGTAGCCGAAACGGATCAGAACAAGGTCGGCCCGTCGCTGAACGGCCTGTTCGGCAGGACGGCCGGAACACACCCGAATTTCGCCTATTCGCCGGCCATGCAGGAGGCGGGCAAGGGCGGCCTGGTGTGGAGCGAGACGACGCTCCGCGACTATTTGCACGCCCCCCAGGCGAAGGTGAAGGGCACGAAAATGACCTTCGTCGGCCTGAAGGACGATACCGAGATTACCAATCTGATCGCCTATCTGAAGCAATACTCCAAATAGCGAGATGCCTGATATGGACGAGCTGTTTTCTGCGTCGCCGGTCGGATCGGCGGAAGTTCGGTTCAATATGGCACGTCCCCTTCCAGTCCGCGGCGTGGGTATGCTGCGTGCGGTTCGGCTGGATCAACCACTACCTTTGCCGCAATTGCCCGGGTGATTTGTTCATGAGATAATACTAAAACGTTTCGCGATGAGATTGTGGAAACGTTCGCGGCCGGGTCAGGGAGGAGACGATGGCTGTCGTATTGATTCTCGTTCTGCTGGTGGTGGGATCGATCGGGTTCCATCTGCTGAGCCCTTGGTGGTGGACGCCGATCGCGTCCAATTGGAGCTATATCGACAACACGATCGTCATCACGTTCTGGATCACCGGCGTGGTTTTCACGGTCGTCGTGTTGTTTATCGCCTATTGCGTGCTCCGCTTCAGGCACCGCGCCGGAAACCGGGCGGCATACCAGCCCGAAAACAAGCGGTTGGAATGGTGGCTCGCCGCCGGAACGGCAATCGGCGTGGCAGCAATGCTCGCGCCGGGCTTGTTCGTGTGGAAACAGTTCGTCACGGTGCCGCCCGATGCCAGCGAGGTCGAAGTCGTCAGTCAGCAATGGCAATGGAGTTTCCGACTGCCGGGCGCGGACGGAAAGCTCGGGCGGGCGAACACGCGCGATGTGACGCCGGACAATCCGCTCGGCTTGAACAAGAGCGATCCCGCGGGACTGGACGACGTCATCGTCGAAGGTGGCGAGCTGCACATACCCGCCGGCAAGCCGGTCAAGATGCTTCTGCGTTCGATCGACGTTCTGCACGATTTCTACGTACCGGAATTCCGGGCCAAGATGGACATGATCCCCGGCACGGTGACCTATTACTGGTTCACACCAACACGGACGGGAACCTTCGAAGTTCTCTGCGCGGAATTATGTGGCGTCGGTCATCCGCAGATGCGCGGCACGGTCGTCGTCGATACCGATACCGCCTATCAAGCCTGGCTGCAGCAGCAGCCGACTTTCGCGAAATCGCTAGCGTCCGTGGAAAAGTCGGCGGCCAAGTAAGTGCCATCGGCACTTGAGGAGGAAGGCCGCGTCGAAGGAATAGGGAGGATGGAATATGGTCGATATTGGGTCCGGCACCGAGCAGGTCATCCAGCCCGCTGAAGTCGAGGATGTAGAGCTTTATCATCCGAAAAGCTGGTGGACGAGATATGTCTTCAGTCAGGATGCCAAGATCATCGCCATTCAGTATTCCCTGACCGCCATTTCGATCGGCATGGTGGCGCTGGTGCTGTCCTGGCTGATGCGCCTGCAGCTCGGCTTTCCCGGCTATTTCTCCTTCATCGACGCGGAGCATTATTATCAGTTCATCACCATGCACGGCATGATCATGGTGATCTACCTGCTGACGGCGCTGTTCCTCGGCGGATTCGGCAACTATCTGATCCCATTGATGCTCGGCGCCCGCGATATGGTGTTTCCTTACGCGAACATGCTGAGCTACTGGCTCTATCTGCTTGCGGTCATCGTGCTGGTCGTCGGTTTCTTCGCGCCCGGCGGGCCGACCGGCGCCGGCTGGACGCTGTATCCGCCACAGGCTCTTCTATCGGGTACGCCTGGAGGGCGTGACTGGGGCATCATCCTGATGCTCTCGTCGCTGATCCTCTTCATCATCGGCTTTACCATGGGCGGGCTGAACTATGTCGTCACCGTGCTGCAGGGACGCGCCCGTGGCATGACACTGATGCGGATGCCCCTGACGGTATGGGGCATATTCACCGCAACCGTGATGGCGCTGCTCGCCTTCCCGGCACTTTTCGTCGCCGCCGTCATGATGCTGTTCGACCGCTTGCTCGGTACGAGCTTCTTCATGCCCGCCATCGTCGAGATGGGCCAGCAGTTGCAGCAAGCGGGCGGCAGCCCCATCTTGTTCCAGCATCTCTTCTGGTTCTTCGGTCACCCCGAAGTCTATATCGTCGCGCTCCCAGCCTTCGGCATCGTCTCGGACCTGATCAGCACTCATGCGCGCAAGAACATCTTCGGCTACAGGATGATGGTCTGGGCGATCGTCATCATTGCCGCGCTGAGCTTTATCGTATGGGCGCATCATATGTATGTCAGCGGAATGAATCCGAACTTCGGGTTCTTTTTCGCGACCACGACCTTGATCATCGCCATTCCGACGGCAATCAAGGTCTATAACTGGGTGCTGACCCTCTGGCGCGGCGATATTCATCTGACATTGCCGATGCTGTTTGCACTGGCCTTTATCGTCACATTCATCAATGGCGGGCTGACCGGCCTCTTTCTCGGCAATGTCGTCGTCGACGTGCCGCTGTCCGACACCATGTTCGTCGTTGCCCATTTCCATATGGTGATGGGGGTCGCGCCGATCCTGGTGATCTTTGGCGCAATCCATCATTGGTATCCGAAAATCACCGGGCGCATGCTGAACGTGACGATGGGCCATATCCACTTCTGGATCACCTTCCTCGGCGCCTATGCGATCTTCTTCCCGATGCACTATCTCGGCCTGATGGGCGTGCCGCGCCGCTATTACGAACTGGGCGAAACGGCCTTCATTCCACCGTCGGCGCATACGCTGAACATGTTCATCACTGTCGCCGCACTGATCGTCGGCGCGGCTCAGCTTCTGTTCCTGTTCAATCTCGCCTGGAGCCTTCGCTGGGGCCGGCAGGCGGGCGGCAATCCGTGGCGGGCAACGACATTGGAATGGCAGACGCCGCAGACGCCGCCTGCGCACGGAAATTGGGGCAAGGAGCTGCCGATCGTCTACCGCTGGCCGTATGACTATAGTGTCCCCGGCGCGGATCAGGACTTCCTGCCGCAGAACCAGCCGGCGCCGAGCAGATTGCCCGAAAGGGCGCCATCATGAGCGCCATTCTCATCTTCATGGCTGGGCTTTTCGGCATCATCGCCTGGTGGATGGTGCGGCAGCGGCTGACCTCGAAGCCCTGGTTGGAGACGGGTTTGGCAGGCGATGCGCCGGAGATGCGGGGATCGCCGGCGACAGCGGCGAAAGTCGGCCTCGGCATCTTTCTCGCCGTCGTCGGCGCCTTGTTCACGCTCCTCATCAGCGCTTATCTTACACGCCTCAGCGGCTCCGATTGGTGGAGCATCCCGATCCCTCGGCTGCTTTGGGTGAATACCGCCGCGCTTGCCGCCAGCAGCGTCGCACTGCAATGGGCAAAAACCGAAGCCCGTCTTGGGCGCAGCGAGATGCTGAACACGGCGCTAGCCGTGGCGTTCGTGCTGGCTGTGCTCTTCCTTGCCGGGCAGCTTCTGGCATGGCGGCAATTGGTTGCGGCCGGCTACTTCCTTGCGGACAACCCATCGAACAGTTTCTTCTACATGATCACCGGGCTGCACGGCCTGCACATTCTAGGCGGCCTTTTCGTGCTCGGACGGACGACAATCCGCGCCCAAGCCGCCAACCGCGCGCCGGCGAGAATCCGCCTGAGCGTGGATCTCTGCGCCATCTACTGGCATTTCATGCTCGTTGTCTGGCTGGTTCTTTTTGCGCTCTTCGCCGGCTGGGCAAACAGTTTCGCCGATCTCTGCCGTCAATTGGTCACCTGAGGAGCTTCGACGATGACCGAATCCATAGAAAGACCGGTACACGATCCACTTCTGCGGCCAGCGGGATTGCGCGGCGTCGCGGCCGATCTGTCATCGGACCAGCGGGCGTTCAAGAACGTCTCCTGGGGCAAGGCGATGATGTGGATCTTCCTCCTGAGCGACACCTTCATTTTCGGGTGTTTTCTGCTGGCCTACATGACGGCGCGCATGTCGACCAACGTCCCCTGGCCCAATCCCAGCGAGGTTTTCGCGCTCAAGATCGGCGGCCAGGAAATCCCGCTGATCCTGATCGCAATCATGACCTTCGTCCTCATCAGCAGCAGCGGCACGATGGCCATGGCCGTCAACTTCGGATACCGCCATGATCGCCGCAAGACGGCCGTGCTGATGCTGGTGACGGCGGCCCTTGGCGCGACATTCGTCGGAATGCAGGCATTCGAATGGACCAAACTGATTACGGAGGGCGTCCGCCCCTGGGGAAACCCATGGGGTGCGGCGCAGTTCGGTTCGTCCTTTTTTATGATCACCGGCTTTCACGGCACCCACGTCTCGATCGGCGTCCTTTTTCTCCTGATCATGGCACGCAAGGTATGGCGGGGAGATTTCGATCAGGGAAGACGCGGGTTCTTCACCAGTCGCAAGGGCCATTATGAAATCGTCGAGATCATGGGGCTTTATTGGCACTTCGTCGATCTGGTCTGGGTCTTTATTTTTGCATTCTTCTATCTGTGGTGAGGATGGCATCATGGCACAGACGCAGGCACATTCCGGGCAGCAGCATCCGATACGGCTTTACATGGTGGTCTGGGGGCTGCTTTTCGTCCTCAGCACCTTCTCCTATCTCGTCGACTATCTCGGCATTCAGGGCTATTTCCGATGGTTTCTGATCCTGCTGTTCATGATCCTGAAGGCGGGGCTGATCGTCGCCGTCTTCATGCACATGGCCTGGGAACGGCTGGCGTTGATCTACGCCATCCTGGTTCCGCCGGTCCTGGTGCTTGTCTTCGTCGCTCTGATGGTATCGGAATCGCACTATACGGCGCTTAACCGGCTCGCCTTTTTCGGCGCCGGCCAATAGGGGATGAAGCGGCCATATTGCCGATAGTGGAGCCGGTAGCGAGGAGCGGACTTGCCGGTTCTCGCCCTTCCTCGCACAACCTTTTGAAGATTTCGATCTCGAAAATCTGGGGAACCCATCCCGCCTGTCTCAGTTGTTCCAACGTACGACTTGAACAATGGAGACAAAAAATGAGCAAAAGCGACGTTCACAAGCTCCAGAAGCGAGCCGAACGACAAGTAAAAAACACCAGCGCCGGTGGCCATCTAGGCGGAACCTATTTTGGTCAGCAGCCTGACGGCAAGACAATCTCGTCATCCAGCAATGACAGCGCCAAAGCGCGCAAGAACGATGGAAGCAACTAGTTCCATTGTAAGTCAGACCAGCATAGCGCCCAACCTCCCCGAGGCGCCAAGAGCATAGGCATACAAAGTCCCGGACAGAGCCAAACGTTTGTCCGAGCGTCTTCGTCAATCTCCGCGACGATGGCCCGCCCGAGCGGGCGAGCCACCCTCGGAATTCTCAGAAGTCCATTCCGGCGCCGGGGGGCAAGGCCGGTGCGGAGTCCTTCTTCGGCTTCTCTGCGATCATCGCTTCTGTCGTCACCAATAGCCCCGCAATGGAGGCTGCATCCTGTAGCGCCGTGCGCACCACCTTGGCTGGGTCGATCACGCCCATGGCGTAGAGGTCGCCATATTCGTTGGTCTGAGCGTTCCAGCCGAACGAGAAATCGGCATTTTCGCGCAGCTTGCCGACGATGATCGAGCCCTCAGCGCCGGAGTTCTCGGCAATCTGGCGGACAGGCGCTTCGATTGCGCGGCGGACGATCTCGACACCGACGCGCTGGTCGTCATTTTCTGCCTTCAGCCCGTCGAGCGATTTGACGGCGCGCAGCAGCGCCACGCCACCACCTGGCAGGATACCTTCCTCAACGGCGGCGCGCGTCGCATGCAAGGCGTCGTCGACGCGATCCTTCTTTTCCCTCACCTCGATTTCAGTCGAGCCGCCGACGCGGATGACGGCGACGCCGCCGGCGAGCTTGGCAAGGCGCTCCTGCAGCTTTTCGCGGTCGTAGTCGGAGGTGGTTTCTTCGATCTGGGCACGGATCTGCGTGACGCGCCCTTCGATCTCGCTCTTCGCTCCGGCTCCATCGATGATGGTGGTGTTCTCCTTTTCGATCATCACCTTCTTGGAACGGCCGAGCATATTCAGCGTGACGCTTTCCAGCTTGATGCCGAGATCCTCGGAAATGACCGTGCCGCCCGTCAGGATGGCAATGTCTTCCAGCATGGCCTTGCGACGATCACCGAAGCCAGGAGCCTTGACGGCGGCGATCTTCAGGCCGCCCCGCAGCTTGTTGACGACGAGCGTCGCAAGCGCTTCGCCTTCGACATCCTCGGCAATGATCAGAAGCGGGTTGCTCGATTGCACCACAGCTTCCAGGATCGGCAGCATGGCTTGAAGATTGGAGAGCTTCTTCTCGTGGATCAGGATATAAGGATCTTCCAACTCCACCCGCATCTTTTCCGGGTTGGTCACGAAGTAGGGGCTGAGGTAGCCGCGGTCGAACTGCATGCCTTCAACGACCTCGAGTTCGGTTTCCGCAGTCTTGGCTTCTTCTACGGTGATGACGCCTTCGTTGCCGACCTTTTCCATCGCTTGGGCGAGATAGCGCCCGATTTCCGGGTCGCCATTGGCTGAGATGGTGCCGACCTGAACGATCTCGGAATTGTTGGATATCTTGCGGGCGTTGGTCTTCAGTTCCTTGACGACGGCGTCGACGGCAAGGTCGATACCGCGCTTGAGGTCCATCGGGTTCATGCCTGAGGCGACCGCCTTGGCGCCTTCGCGAACGATGGCCTGGGCGAGAACGGTTGCGGTCGTCGTGCCATCACCGGCGATATCGCTTGTTCTGGAGGCGACTTCTCGCAGCATCTGGGCGCCCATGTTTTCGAACTTGTCTTCCAGTTCGACTTCCTTGGCGACGGTGACACCATCCTTGGTGATGCGCGGGGCGCCGAAGGACTTGTCGATGACGACGTTACGGCCCTTCGGACCGAGCGTCACCTTGACCGCATTGGCGAGAATATCCACCCCCTTCATCATGCGTTCACGAGCATCGGTGTGAAATTTGACTTCTTTGGCAGCCATTTTTTACTCCTCCATAGGCGGCGGCACAGTTTTGACTAATGCTTGAAAGAAAACGGCTCAGGCGGCCCTCTGGTCTGCCGCTTGGACATCGATGATACCTAAAACGTCGCTTTCCTTCATGATCAGCAGGTCTTCATTGTCGATCTTGATCTCGGTGCCGGACCATTTTCCGAACAGGATGCGGTCTCCCGCCTTGACATCGAGCGGCTGGATCTGACCGGCCTCATTGCGAGCCCCGGGACCGACGGCAATGACTTCGCCTTCCTGCGGCTTCTCCTTGGCGGTGTCGGGGATGATGATGCCGCCCTTGGTCTTTTCTTCAGACTCGACGCGGCGAACGAGAATGCGATCGTGAAGCGGTCGGAACGTCATGTTCTCCTCCATGGCAAACAATGATGATCAATGCCCCTTGATCGGGTCAGACAACCGTCCGGATAGGTGCCGAAGCCCTCCAGCTTCCGGTGAAATTTGATCTGGCTCCGGAAATTGCGTTTTCAAGGAGACGAGCAAGATTTTAGCACTCTATATCTTCGACTGCTAATGCGATCGAAAGAGGTTTTGTCAGTATTGCGAACGTTCCGGCCTTGCTTCGCCCATTCTTTCACGGGACAAGCATCACATGAGCGTTCCAACGACACATCCTTTCGCCTTCGATCCAACCTATGGCATGAAGCTTAAACAGCTCCTCGCGATCGAACCGCCGGAGGCGGCGCCGGGTTTCGACGATTTTTGGACCGAGCGGTATCGGCGCGCGACTGCGGTCGATCCTCAGCCGAAACTCCTTCGCAGCAAAATCGAACATCCCGACTGGCATGTTCTCGACATGACCTACACATCGACCGGCGCGTTTCAGATCGGCGGCTGGCTGCTTCTTCCCCGTGATGGGCCGGTGCGGCGCGGCCTCGTCGTCGGGCACGGCTATGGCGGGCGAGATCTGCCCGACTTCGATTTGCCGGTGAAAGATACGGCCGTATTATTCCCCTGCTTTCGCGGGCTGTCCCTCAGCGCTCATCCGCCGATTCCGAACGATCCCGGCGGGCATGTTCTCTACGGTATCGAAAAGCCGGATTCCTACATTATCGGCGGCTGCGTCGACGATCTGTGGCTTGCCGTCTCGACGCTTGTTGCCCTTTATCCCTGGCTGGCGGGGCATATCGGCTATAGCGGCATCAGCTTCGGCGGCGGTATCGGGGCGCTGGCGATCCCTTTCGATACCCGGATCGATCGCGGGCATCTCGTGGTCCCGACCTTCGGGCACCGGTCGCTGTGGATGACCTTGCCGACAATCGGCAGCGCCCAATCCGTCCAGGCATACCAGAAGAAGCACGAAAGCGTGCTTGAGACCTTGCGCCTGTTTGATGCGGCGAGCGCGGCTGCCCGCATCAAGGTTCCGATGCTCGTCGCTCCGGCACTCTTCGATCCGGCGGTGGCTCCGCCTTGCCAATTCGCTGTCGCGAATTCGTTGGCAAAATTTAACGAAATCTTCATCCTCGACGCTGGCCATTTCGATTATGTTGGCAGCAGCGAGCAGAATGCGCTCCTTCATGAAAAAGTCCGACGATTTTTCAAGGTGCCATGAATCGGGAATACCTGCGCTGGTACAGCCAGCGCCTGCATCGAGAGATGGAGCTATTGGTGTTCGGCCACGCCGGCGCCAAGGTATTGATGTTTCCGACGAGGGACGGGCGTTTCTGGGAGTACGAGCAGCTTGGCGTCGTTGCCAGCCTTGCCGACAAATTGCAGGCCGGTCATCTGCAGCTCTACTGTATCGAGGGTCTCGCCACCGAGACCTTTTACGGATCCCGGCACCATCCGGCCGAGCGCATTCGCCGGCATGCCGCGTTCGAGGAATATATTCTGAACGAAGTTCTGCCGCTGATGGCGCAGAAAAACCCTCATGACTGCACCATCGTACACGGCTGCAGCCTCGGCGCTTTCCAGGCCGCCAGCCTCGTCTTTCGCCACCCCCACCTCTTTCGCAAGCTGGTTGCTTTTTCAGGCCGTTACGATCTGACGATGAAGGTCGAATCCTTTGGCGATCTCTTCGAGGGTTACTACGACGACGATATCTATTTTCACACCCCGATGCACTTCCTTCCAGGGCTTGCCTGCGAGTGGCAGCTTGAAAGGCTGCGCCAGATCGACATCGTCCTTACCATCGGGGATGCCGATCCCTTCCTCGACAACAACCGCCACCTGAGCCGGCTTCTCGTCGACAAACAGGTCGGACATCAACTGTATGTCTGGGGCGGGCGTGCCCATCGGGCCGGTGCCTGGCGTAAAATGCCGGCGCTGTACATTTGACGACCGGCCAGAGCGGCGGCCGAAGCTAGACCCGCGGAGGCTTTATCGCCGCGAGATGTGGTCCCGAAGCGATCCAGGTATCACCGAACGGCCGGCTTACACCAAGCCGACCGGAATAGGCGCAAGCTTCTTGCTGGCACCGTAATCGCGCTCGTGAGATCTGCGGTTACGCTTCTCGCGACTTGAGGAAAAGTCGATACGATCGTGTTCCATCATGCCATCCGGATAGGTTCCGGTGTCTTCGGTTTCCACTTCGGACTGAGCGGTGACGATTTTGAAATTCATCATGTTTCCTCCGGTGCGGCGCGGAAACGGCTAGCCCCGCGCTTAGTTCCATGAGTAAACACAAAATTATTAAAAAATTAACTACGTTCGTTAATCAATTTAGGTGAGCCGACCAATTTTTGCCGTGGGGCTACGTCGTCGGCGTCGGTTGTCGATACCGGGAACATTTCGCCAATGTCGCGTGTTTCCCGTTCACATGAGACGTCAGGTTGCGCTCATGTTGCCCTGGCAAAAAAAGGAACGGAGGCTTTTGAAATGACCTTGCGACATGGAGCATGCCGCTGCGGAAGGGTGCGCTATTCCGTCAGCGGCGAGCCGAACCGCGTCGGCATCTGCCATTGCACCGACTGCCGACAGGAAAGCGGTTCGGCCTTTACGTTTTTCGGAATCTGGGAGGCCGAGGCTTTCTCGACGACGGGCGAGACAGCCGTCTACGAAGGGCGGAGGTTCTGCCCTCAATGTGGATCGCATGTTTTTGCGATTGACGACGTCGAAGCCGAGATCAAGCTCGGAAGCCTCGATATCGCGCCGACCGATATGGTTCCGACCTACGAACTTTGGGTAAAGCGGCGCGAACCCTGGCTGAAGCCTCTGCCGGGAGCGGAGCAATATGACCAAGACCGGCTAGCCGATCAGACCAGACTTTAAGACGAACTGCCGCGCATATCGAAAATGCGCGGATCTCCATAAGATTGGCACATTGGGTAAACACGCAGGTTAGGCGCGTCTCACCGATGAGGCGTGCCTCAATGCTCGACCCGCAAGACGATTTTGCCGCGATTATGTTCGTTTTGAATTGCCTCTTGCGCCGCGCGGGCCTGTTCGAGCGCATAGACGCGGCGAACCTCCACGCGCACCTTTCCCTCTTCGATCAGGCGGCTGATTTCGGCAAGCTGCGCGCCGTTCGGCTGCGCCGTATAGCGAACGGCGCGTATCCCGAGCTCGCTGGCACGGTTCTTGTCGGGCTGGGTCAGCGTCGAAACGAGGATACCACCCGGCTTTACCACACCGAACGACCGATCCTGGGTTTCGCCAGCGATCAGATCAAACACCATGTCCACGGGCTCTATCGCATCCTCGAAGCGCTCGCTCTTATAATCGATGACCTGATCGGCCCCGAGGGAGCGCGCGAAATCCATGTCGGCGCTGGAAACCGTCGTCGCGACCCAGGCGCCTTTCGCCTTTGCAAACTGAATGGCCAAGTGGCCGACGCCGCCTGCACCGCCATGGATGAGGACGCGCTGCCCGGCCTGAAGCGCGCCATGATCGAACAGGCCCTGCCATGCGGTAATGCCCGCCAGCGGAATTGCGGCAGCTTGTACCGGGTTCATCAATCGGGGCTTCGGCGCTATTTCTTCCGGCCTGGCGATGACGAATTGTTCATAACCGCCGTGCCTCGGATTGAGAAAGGCATAGACCGCGTCGCCTGGCCGAAATGCGGCGACCCCGTCCCCCATCTTCTCGACCGTTCCGCAGACGTCTCGGCCGAGCACGTAGGGCAAATCCTCTTCCTGGACAGCCGGATAGTTTCCTTCGCGCATCTTCCAGTCGACAGGATTGACGCTGGCAGCTTCGACCCGGATCAGGATTTCGTCGATCTTAGGCTCAGGACGTTCGATTTCCTCGAGGCGAAGGACTTCCGGACCGCCGAATGCGTGGATGCGCACAGCTTTCATGACGCTCATCGTTTCTCTCCTCACGGTTTGAGAATGAGATCCCGCCGGTCGGTCGCAATCGTCTTCCGCTGGCGCTGTGCGGACACTGCGCGTTTCAGAGATTGCCGATGGCCGGCCTGGATCAGACGGCGTTGATTGACGGCAGGAAGGACATCACCTCATTGCGGCGTCTGAGGCTCAGCGTCTCGATGCGCTCGCTCCAGAAGCTCTCCGCCTCAGGCGTGTCCGGCTCCCAGCAATTCGTCGATAGGATGTTGTCGTCCATCACCAGCAAACGATGGCCGCCCAACCGCAAATATTCCGTCGCCAGTTCTTTTGCAGCATTCGTCATCATCGTCCTGCTCCTTGCGCCGATCATATGAACGTCAACAATCGAGCAGGGATTATGTTCCCTTTGGTGCGGAAGCCCCTTATCAGCCTTTCGAAGGCTGCCGGCGCCTTTCCGTCTCGTCTTCGGGATGGGCGGGAGGCTCCCAGCCGAAGACGCTGCGTCCCCCGTAAAAAGCGGACCTGTCGAATTCGCCGGCAACGATCTCCTTGAGGTCGGGGCCAGTGACATATCGCTCCAGCATGCGGGACTGATCGTCCAGGCGCTTCAGCGCCTGTAGCTCCTCGTCACGGCCGAGCCGCCCTTTCCGCACCGCCGATTTCATCACCTTGATGGTCTCGTCGTAGACTTTCAACGGAACTGGGAACGGGTGACGATCCTTGCCGCCATGCGCCAGCGAAAAGCGGGCGGGATCGGAGAAGCGGTAGGGGGCGCCATGCACGACCTCGGCGACCATTGCCAATGCCTTGACCGTTCTGGCGCCGACGCCGGGCGTCAGCAGCAAGCTCTCGAAATCCACCGGCCCGCGATCGGCGGCTGCCGCCAGGTTCCCGTGCAGGCGCCGCATGTTCACATCGGTTTCGCGAACATCGTGATGGGCCGGCATAATCAGATGTGGCAGCATGGGTTGCGTGTTGTTTTCGGCAACTGCCCTCGGCTCTGCCTCCAGCGCGGCGACTTCGTGCACGATCCTATCCGGGCCTAACGATGACAGTAGATCGAGCTGACCCGCACGCGACCGGTCGGCGCGCCGATCGGCGAGATTGACGATCCGGCCTTGGTCTCTTCCCTCGATCGCCGCATGCGGGGAATCGAGAAAGCTCGTCAGCCCTTCGGAAAGCCAATGATACCGCCGCGCCTGCCGTCGATCGCCGTTCATGCCCTGCTGAACGACGACC
Organism: Rhizobium sp. CB3171; assembly: GCF_029714265.1. NCBI lineage: Bacteria > Pseudomonadati > Pseudomonadota > Alphaproteobacteria > Hyphomicrobiales > Rhizobiaceae > Rhizobium > Rhizobium sp. CB3171. Next base: position 1,702,002 of record NZ_CP121653.1, read on the forward strand.
CATTTGCCGTCGTCCGTGACGATGAAACCGTGCAGATAGAGATCGAACCCATCCTGAAGTGCCGCGCTATCCACCTTGGCGATAAGCCGGCTTGTCGACGCGAGTGCTGCACCGTCGATGCCGACACGATTGCCAATGGCCGCAAGTTCGTCCGGCGTCTTGCGCGACTGAGCGCCGCGGCCGCCGCAGACGTGAATTCCAAGTTCGCCGGAGAGCGGCGTCAGACCGCGTTTCAGCGCGCCGAGGACGCTGGTGGTAATGCCGGAGGAATGCCAGTCCATGCCCATGACGGCGCCGAAGGACTGGAACCAGAAAGGGTTGGCGAGCCGGCGCAGCAATTCGTCGCGCCCATAATGCTGGACCACCGCCTCGGCAATCACGGCGCCCAGGCGCGTCATTCGGTCTCCGAGCCATTTCGGCACCCGCCCACCATGCAGGGGAAGATCAGCGTTGCCAGCTCTTTGCGCCAAGTTCATCGCACTCCGTCTCAGATCGACGCAATGTAATACCGACGACCGGATTGCGCCATGCTCTGCAAAAACCTATCCGATGGCGTGGCGGATGGTTTTCGAAAGGCGCGACAGGAAGGCGGGTCTCGAGGAGGCGACGAGTTTCCACGATAAGATCGCCTTCGCCATGCGGCCGGGAAGAACGCCGACGGAAAGAAACCACGCCGCCAGCATCGCGCGCCGCCGGAGTGAGGCATTCATTTCCAGGCTGGCGACCGCACCGGCGGTACCGAGCGCAAATCTGGAATCGCTGACCATGGGATGCTTGGATTTGTCCATGCAAAGCGACGCCAGCCGCTCTTCCAAATGAACGGGATCATGGAGATTGACATCCTCCGGCACCGTCAAGCCGATCTCGGCCGCCTGATCCGACAAGGCGTCGATCCGATGGAAGTCATGCTCCATTCGCCAGCGCGCGCGCTGGCCGAGTTTCTCCGCAAAGACGGAGTGATTGGCGCCGTGAATGCGGTAGGCTCCGAGACAGGACTCGATCGACGTCACCTTTCCATGAAGAGGCGTTACGGTGACGAGATAGCCATCGGCGCCCTGCCGGAAATCCGTCTCCGGAACGGGCATGACCACCTCCAAAGCCGAGCGTTTGAAGGCCAAGCCGCTGGTAACGGTCGTCTGATACCGTCCCCTCTGCAGCAACTTTGGGGTGACGTCGCCGGAGTCGAACGGGAGCTCCGGAGGTGGGAATACGTCCTTTACCTGCATGTCTTCATCGACCATGTGCAATCTGAACTGCACCTGGACGGCATCGTCTTCCCAGGCGTCTATGATCTCCGATATGGCGTTCGGGTAGAGATAATCATCGGCGTCGAGAAAGAGGACGACCTCACCCCGGCTCGCTGCAAAACCGGTGTTGAACGCCGCTCCATGCCCGCCGTTCGTCTTTTTCAAGCAGGTCCTGATTCGGGACCCGTAGGAAGCTAGGACACCGACCGTATCGTCGGTCGAGGCATCGTCGACGACGATGACTTCCGTATTGTCGTAACTCTGCTCCAGCGCGCTGTCGATGCAGCGCGGCAGGAAGCGCGCGTAATTGTAGTTCGAAATGATAATGGAAACTGGAACACGGTCTGTGATGGGGTGCATCGCATTGAACCTCGCAAATCTGCTTTGGTCGCGGCGAACCTACTCATTCAGGTCCTGTGGATTAAAACCCGGTCCGGCGAGCGCAACTCTCCAAAGCTGAAAAGCCGCTGTCACAGACATGCTGCCGATGGGTGGCGAAGAGACGTTTGATCTGTCTATACCGCCCCGAGCCTCCCCAGCTTTATGGCTTTTGAATGACCATCACGTTACGGAATCCTGGCTCGACGCCGGCCGGCGGCTCGGCGCGGTTTGGGTCCTACCGCTTCAGCAAAGACTTAAAAACGGTCTTCAGGTGGCTGTCAGCGTCATTGCCGATAGTCGCGCCGCATCGAAACAGAAAGCCATCCCTCATGAAGCAAGTGCAGACCCAAAGTTATTATTCGCGCGCTGAGATCCCACTCTATGGGTTTAGGGCTGTACTGACGCCTCCGCGCACCAGCGCTTTGTCATCGTCTGTAAGCCTGTGAACTATTCCCGCAATATTTCGGATCGGTCACTGACGGCGACCGGCAAAGCTCTTGTTTCCGAGCTCGACGGCTCTCCTGACAAGGCGATAAAATATTCGCAATCCGTCTCGGTTATCGTTCCGACCCTCAATGAGACCGACAATATCGATCTTCTCCTGTCCTCCCTGTTGTCGCAGTCCGGTGGGGATATCGCGCTGGAGGTCCTGATCGCCGATGGCGGATCGACCGATGGCACGATCGACCGCGTCCGGGCATGGGAGGGCAAGGCGCCCGTCAGGCTCATTTCCTCAGGCGGAAAGGGCGGTCTGGCAGGAGACGTGCTCTGGGCTGCGAAATATGCTCGTAGCGACATCGTCGTGGTCATGGATGCCGATCTCAGCCATCCGCCGGAGGAGATCGGCAACCTCGTTCGTCCCATTATCGACGGGACCAGCGACATGGTGGTTGGAAGCCGCTATGTGCCAGGCGGCGCCACGCCGGATTGGCCGCGCTCCCGCCGGCTCCTCTCCCGCCTCGGCGGCGCCTTGGCATGGCCATTGACCGATATGCGGGATCCGATGTCCGGCTTTTTTGCGGTGCGCAAGGAGCGGCTGTTGGCAATCGATCCAAAGGCAATCGGCTTCAAGATCGGCCTGGAGATCATCGCGGAAGGTGGTGACGCACTTCGGCTGACCGAGATCCCGATCGTCTTTCGCGATCGAGTGCACGGGCAAACGAAAATCGGATGGGGGCACATGATAGACTATGCCCGCCGTCTGCTGGTCCTTGCAGGAGGCGCGGTTTCCTTTGGGAACGCGACCCGTTTTGCGGGCGTCGGCCTCATCGGCCTGGCACTCGACCTGCTGATCTTCCAGATTCTGTTCGGGACGGGATTCGGTTTGGTGACGGCTCATCTCGTCAGCTTTGCCGTCGCCACGATCTCCAACTACATCCTGAATTCCAGATGGGCATTTGCAAGCGACGGGCCGCGGCTCCATGAGCGGGATTGGCGACGCTACATCCGCTTCATGACCATCTGCCTGCTTGCTTTTGCCTTGCGGGGCGGTGTGCTTGCCGGTGCCGTCGATCTTCTCGGATGGCCCGCTCAGGCCGCCATTATTCTCGGCGTCGGGGCCGCCGCCGTCGTCAATTATCTCGGCAATGCCTTCTTCGTGTTCCCGTCTGAGAACCCGCGCATGCCATCCGACGTCCGGTGGCGTGTGGCCGCAATCGGCGTGCTGGGTTATGTCCTCGCTTTGCGACTGGTTTATCTCGGGCTCGTCGATCTCGTGCCGGAGGAAACTTATTACTGGAATTACGCGCAGCATCTTGACATCGGGTATCTCGACCATCCACCGATGGTTGCATGGCTGATATGGGCCGGAACAAGCCTGTTTGGCAACACGGGATTTGGCGTCCGCATCGGCGCCTATCTCGCCTGGATCGTGGCCGGCTTCTTCGCTTTCGGCTTCTCGCGCAATCTGTTCAGCAAGTCGGCAGCCTTCGTCAGCGTGCTGCTTATCGCCATCTTGCCGTTTTTCTTTTCCACGGGCTTCATGATGATGCCGGACGTGCCTCTGACGGCCGCATGGGCCGGAACGCTTTATTTTCTGGAGCGTGCGCTGATAGCAGGAAAGCGCCGGGCCTGGTGGGGAGTCGGCCTGTGTGTCGGCCTCGGAATGCTCTCCAAATATACGATCGCGCTCCTCGGCCCCGCGACGCTGATCTTCCTCCTTCTCGATACAAGAGCGCGACGTTGGCTGCTGCGGCCGGAACCCTACCTTGCCGTCGTGCTTGCTGCGGTGCTTTTCTCACCGGTGATCTACTGGAATGCGACGCATGGCTGGGCTTCGTTCGCTTTCCAGAGTGCGGACCGTCTGCAAAGCACAAAGACCTTCTCGCTTCCCTCGCTGGTCAGCAGTGTCGCGATCCTGCTGACGCCAATAGGATTGGTAGCAGCGCTGGCCGCGCTGGTGACAAGAAACAGCGTGACATTTGCAATGAAGACGGACGCGGAAGCTGCCCGCCGATCTCTCTTCATCAAGATCTATACGATCGTTCCGCTGCTGGTCTTTGTCGCATTCAGCCTGTTTCACGAGGTCAAGCTGAATTGGACGGGGCCACTCTGGCTTGCCCTTTTGCCGGCAATCTCGGCGACCATCGTCGCGGCCGGTAGCAGCGTATCGAAATTCGACGGTCTACTGCGGCGGCTATGGGTTCCGACAGTGATGACCATGCTCGTGCTCTACGGGCTTGGTTTGCATTATCTCGTCCTCGGATTTCCGATGGTCGGTCACTTCGGCAATATCCGGACGCTACCTGTCGCATGGCAGGAATTCGGTCGTGAAACAGGATTGATCGAGCATAGCGTGGAGCAAGAAACGGGTAAGCAGGTCCTGCTCGCCGGAATGGACAAGTATTTCGTGGCAAGCGAGATCGCTTTCTACAATCGCACCGACGACGATACCGTTCAGACCTCCGTGGGGCGGGGCGCACTCGGCCAGGATAGCTTGATGTATAGCTACTGGTTCAAACCCGCCGACCTGCAGGGGCGCACCGTCATTCTTTTCGGACTGAAAAGGGGCGACCTGGAGCGGGCTTCTCTTGATCCGCTGTTTTCCCGGATAACCGAAATCAAGGAGCAACAGGTGACGAAGCATGGCGAACCTGTGGGCAGCTTCTTCTACAGGGTCGGATATGATCTTCGAAGTTGTCTTCCGCTTGTCGCCCAAACGTCTGGGATAGCGTGCCATGGGTCGTGAGCCGGCGGGAAGCTACGCAAAAAGTACAGGCCAGGGCGGCTAACCCTGGCCTGATAAGCGCAGCCTGACAGCAGCCGATTAGCCTACCGGAAGAGATCCTGGATGAACATCGAGGTTTCCGGGATGAGGGTGACGATCATGAGCGTGGTCCAGAGCGCGACCATGAACGGCCAGATCGAGCGGATCACCTTGCTGACGGGCACCTCGCCGATGGCACAGCCGAGATAGAAGGCAGCACCGACCGGCGGGGTGTTGAGCCCGATGGTCGAATTCAACAGCACGATGATACCGAACTGCACCGGATCCATGCCGTATTGCGTGACGATCGGCAGGAAGATCGGCGTGCACACCAGAATATGCGCGGCCATGTCGAGGAATATGCCGAAGATGAACAGCGCTATGTTGACCAGGATGAAAATCACCCATGGCTGCGTGCTGACATGGCTGAGCGCCTCACCGACCATGTCGGCAACGCCGTAGATGCTCATCAGATAACCGAACATCGTCGAGATGCCGATCAAAAGCAGCACGACGCCCGTCGTCTTGGTCGCCTTCGCCACCGCCTTCAGAAAGTTTTCGAAGGATAGGCTGCGATAGACGAAAATCGTCAGAAGCAGCGCGTAGAGGACAGCGACTGCACCGGCCTCCGCCGCGGTAAAGACGCCGGACAGGATGCCGCCGACGATGATGACGATGATGAAAAGGCCGGGAACTGCGGCTGCGAGACTGCGCCAGACTTCCGCCCAGCCCGGAAACTCGCCGCGGCTATAGCCGCGCGATCGCGCGACGAAATAGGCGGTCAACACATTGGCAACCGTCAGGATCAGCGCGGGAATAGCGCCTGCCATGATCAAGGCGTTCATCGACACGAGACCGCCGGCGGCGAGCGAATAGATGATCATATTGTGGCTGGTCGGCATCAGCGCGCCGACGAGCGAGGAATAGGTGGTGACGTTGACCGCGTAATCCGCATCGATCCCTTCCTTTTTCATCAGGGGGATCAGCGCCGAGCCCATGGCCGAAACGTCTGCGACCGGCGAACCGGAGACACCACCGAACATGGTGCAGGCGACGACGTTGGTCATACCGAGCCCGCCGCGCACATGGCCGACCATCGCCTTGGAGCTGCGGATGATCCGGTCGGCAATGCCGCCGTACATCATCAGCTCGCCGGTGAAGATGAAGAACGGAATGGTGAGGAAGGAGAAGGTGCCCATGCCCGACGCCATGCGCTGGAAGACGACGGCCAGCGGCAGCCCTTCATAGAGCACCGTGGCGATCGACGACAGGCCAATGGCGAAGATGACCGGCATGCCGAGCACCAGCCCGCCCACGAAGGTTGCGCAGAGAATGATCAATGCCATGAGGGGATAACCTTGATTTTCAGGACCGCGGCGACGATGCGCTCGACGGCAAACAGGGCGATGAGCACGCCGCCGGCCGCGAGCGGCACATAGCTCCAGGCCTGTGAAATCGGCAGGCCGGGATTGATGTAAGGCGCCATCTCGATGCTGAGTTCGCCGCCGCTCCAGGCCATCGACAGGCCGAAGACGACCATGCCGAGATAGACGATGACCTCGGCCGCCAGACGAACCCCTTCGGGCGCGAAATTCAGGAGCGAGTCCATGCCGATATGGCGTCCATCGCGGACACCGACCGCTGCCGCCAGGCAGGTGACGTAAAGGATGACCACAAGCGCGAATATCTCGGTCCAGGCCGGGGAGTCGTTGAGCACGTAGCGCCCGAATATCTGATAGAGGACGGCTGCAACGATGAGAATTGTCCCCACGACCGCAATCATCAGGCAGATGCGCGAGAGCCATGCGTGGAAGGCGAAATAGGCGCCGAGCAAGCCTGTGGTATTGGTGGTGGTGCGGACCATTTGCGAACGCACGGCGGGATCTGCCGGCAATGCATGCATATGCGCGCCCATTGCGTGTCTCCTCGGATTGACAATGTGATGCTGATCGATCCCCTCCGCTTCGCCATCCTCTGGACGTCGGGGAAGGTGATCGCAGGCGATGCGGGGGCGCAACCGGCGCCCCCGGCAGACCTCGCTACTTCGTTGCCTTGATGCGGGTGATCATGTCCTTGAGCGCCGGATCGGTGACAAACTGGTCATAGATCGGCTGCATGGCGGCTTCGAACGGCGCCTTGTCCAGCGGGATCACCTCGACGCCTGCCTGCTTCACCTTCTCCTCAGACGTCGTTTCCATCGCGTCCCAGAGCTGACGCATGTAGACGACCGACTGCTTGGCGAGCTTGCGCACCAGCACCTGCTCTTCCGGGGTGAAGCTGTCATAGACGCGCTTCGACATCAGCAGGACATCGGGAGCCATCGAGTGTTCGCTCAGCGAATAGTATTTGGCGAGCTCGTAGTGATGGAAATTATAGTAACTCGGCCAATTATTCTCCGCGCCGTCGATCAGCCCGGTCTTGAGGCCGGTGAAGACTTCGCCCGTCGGCATCGGCGTGGCGTTGGCACCGAGCGCTTTCATCATCGCCACCCAGATATCGGACTGCTGCACGCGGATTTTCAGGCCCTTGAGATCCTCCATCTTCCGCACCGGCTTGGTGGTGTAGAAGGATCGCGAACCAGAATCGTAGAAGGCGAGGCCGACGAGGCCGTGGGCGTCGCAGTCCGCCAGGATCTGATCGCCGATCGGCCCGTCGAGAACCGTACGCATCTGGGCCTTGTCGTGGAAGAGGAACGGCAGGACCGGCACCATCATTGCCGGGCAGATGGTGTTCAGCGTTCCGGAGTTAACGCGGATGAAGTCGAGTGCCCCGAGCTTGACCTGCTCGATGGTGTCCTTCTCGCTGCCGAGCTGCGAGTTCGGGAAGACCTTGATCGTATATTTCCCATCGGTTGCCTTGCTGAGTTCATCGCTCATGTACTGCACGGCCTTGACGGTCGGGTAATCCGGCGGCTGCACATCGGCCGAACGGAACTGACGGGCCTGTCCCATCGTGAACGTGCCGAGTGCAAGAAGGCCGGCGAATGCTGTCGTAATGATTCTGGTGCTGCGCTTCATTGTTTCCCTCTCTCCTAATCACTAAACAAGAATGGCCGCCCGCTTTCGTGCCTGGAAATTCAAGTCACCGGCGGGCTGAAAACGGTTGTTATTTTTGGAATGCTGAGTTGGGCCCAGCGGCCGGTCCAACAAGAGCGCAGCCGCCTCGGGCTCCCAAGATGCCGGCAATATTCATCATCTCCCCTCCTCAACGAAGGCCGGAACCTCCCCGTCCCGGCCGAAATCTCACTGCATTGCGCCCCGGAAGGGCGCGAAGCCAAAAAGCGCCTCGGGATTGTCGACAAGGGCTAGCCTGAGGCCGTCCGCATTCGGCAGCCAGCCGAGCACGGTGTCCGTGAGCATTGCGTCGTCGGGATAGTCAGCGTTTTGCCGCGCCAGATTGTGAGGCCAGTTCGTGCCCCAGACGATCCGTTCCGGCGCGTGGGCGGCCACATCGCGCGCGACAGCGGCAATATCTTCATAAGCGGGGCCGCCACTCTTCGAGGATTCGTAGCAGCCAGCGAATTTGAACCAGCAATTGCCCTTGTCGATCAGCCGCTGCACAGCCCTGACCTGCGGGCTCTCCGGCGTCACCCCGGCAAAGAACTTGCCGTGATGATCGAGCACCCAACGGGATTTCAGCCGCGCCAGCCGGGGCTCGTGTTCGAGAATATGGCTGCCGTCGAATTGCACGGCCAGCATCCAGCCACGCGCGCTCGCCCTGTCATCGATGGTTTCGAGCGCATCAAGGCCGATCGCGCCGCCCGGCAGATCCATGATGCGCGCGCCGACGACACGGGCCTCAGCGAGCCTGTCGAGTTCGGCCTCCGGTGTTTCAGCGTCGATGACGGCAACGCCGCGGGCGATATCGCCCATTTCGGCAAGGCAGGCCAAAAGATTGCCATTGTCGCGCTGATGGGCATTGCCCTGCGTGATGACCACGCGGTCTATGCCGAGCCAGCCCATCACCTGGCGATATTGGTCTGATGTCGGCAGACTGCCCGCCGGCAGATCGGGGCCGCCGGGCTGCGCCGGGAAACCGGGCAGATACATGTGCATCTGCGTGTCTACCGTTCCCTTGGGAAGGGTGATGTGAGGCGGAGTGCTTGAGAGCGTGCGCACCAGCATGTCACTTGTCCTCCGTACGAAATTCAACCGCCGCCGCATCGAAGGCAATCTCTGCCGAGTACAGAGGCCAGCGATGTTCGAGGCGATAAGAACGGGCGACGGTCATCATCTCACCGCCTCCAGGGCGCGATGAGCTTGTCGAGCATGGCCTCTTCCTCGGCGGTCAAATCATCGAGAGGCAGCCGTACCCTGCCGGCTTCGAAACCCTGAAGCCTGACGCCGGCCTTGATGGCAGCGACAGCATAGCCCTTGCGGCGGTTGCGGATGGCCATGAAGGGATAGAAGAAGTCCTTCAGGATCGTCTCGCAGCGCGCACGTTCGCCGGCGCGAAGCGCCTTATAGAACTCGACGGCAAGTGCTGGCACGAAATTGAAGACGGCCGAGGAATAAGTGGTGAAGCCAGCCCCGAGATAGGCCTCGGCGAAAAGTTCGGCTGTCGGCATGCCACCAAGATAGGTCAGCCGGTCGCCCATAGTCGCGGTGATCTGACGTACTCCGCCAATGTCGCCGGTGCCGTCCTTGAAACCCACCAGGTTCGGGCATTCGTCGCACAGGCGTTTCAGCGTATCGACCGAAAGCACCGAGTTGTCGCGGTTATAGACCATGACGCCGATATCGACCGATTGGCAGATGCGCTTGACGTGGGCGTAAAGCCCTTCCTGCGGCGCATCGATTAGATAATGCGGCAAAAGCAGGATGCCGTCGGCGCCTGCCTTCTCGACCGCCTGCGCCAGCTCGACACCGACATGTGCGCCGAAGCCGCAGCCGGACACGATCGCCGTCTTGCCGGCCGCCTCCTTGGCTGCCCTGACAATGGTCGGGATCTCGTTCGGCGACAGTGAGAAGAACTCGCCCGTACCCCCGGCTGCAAACAATACCGGCGCGTCATAGCCCGACAGCCACTCGATATGACGCTGATAGCTGTCGGAGCGGAATTTCTCCTCCGCATCAAAATGCGTAACAGGAAAGGACAACAAGCCTGCGCCCAGCGCGGCCTTGATTTCTTGCGGCGTCATCAGGAATTCCTCTTCTGCCTCCTCAGGCAGAAGTTGTCATATATGTATGACGCTTCCCTGTCAACGACTCATCATACAGGTTTGCGCTGTTCGCGCAGAAGCGCGCGATAGCGCTCCTGGCTGCCCCGCAGATGCCTGCGCATGGCCTCGCGGGCGCCCTCTTCGTCGCCATTCGATATCGCCACGACGATCTGACGATGCTCCTCGTCGATCAACAGGATATAGGCATCCTGATCGGACTCGAGCTCGCCTTCGCGCATGGCCGCGCGCGGAATGATCCGTGGCCCGATCATCGAAAGAAATTCCCGGAAACGCGAATTGTTCGTCGCCTCGGCGATGGCGAGATGGAGAGCGAAATCGGCTTCGCTCGTCGGAACGCCTGCATTGAGACAGTCGCGCAGCGCTTGATGCCGCTCGAAGATCGTCTCTTCCTGCGCCGGCGACCGCCGCAACGCGGCAAGCCCGGCGGCTTCGACCTCTACAGCGGTTCTAAGCTCCAAAAGCTCGATGACGGACGAAACCCGGGCCTGGTCGAGATTTCCGAAGGAGAGGACCGGCAACGCCGGCGATTCGAGCACAAAGACCCCTGCCCCCTGCTGCGCCTCGACCAATCGGTCGGCCCTCAGCGCTGCGATCGCCTCGCGCACGACCGTGCGGCTGACACCGTGGGTCTCCGTGAGCTGCGATTCGCTCGGCAACTTGCTTCCGGGCGGAAACTGTCCGCTGGCGATGGCTCGACGCAGCGTATTGCTGAGACGCGCAACCAGCGTCTGCGACCTGGCTTCAGTCTGGGACTTTGGCTGAACGGCCACGTCGATACCTCTCTTGCTGGGCGTAGGCGGTGAGAAAAGCACTGCGCGAAGTCGTATGTCAAGTTGGTGCCCATACTTGCAACCTGCCAAACTTGTAAACGGATATCGCTAACATGTATGATGAGTTTGATTTGGCAAGGCGCGCGCGTCGGCTATCCCTGGACCGTGCCTTGGAGGACACAGGGACAGGACATCGACAGGTTTCAAGCACTTTAAGCGCTGGTTGGGGGAAATCAGTGTCTGATTAGGCGCTCTGCGCTGCCGTCGGCGCGGACCTCCGCACCGATGCAAGCGCCGAATTACCTGCCTGCAAGTTAGGCGGAGCGTCTTTCCTCTCCGCCGTGAGCGGTCGAGGGTGCACCCGGCCAGCCAAGTTCCGGCGCGATCCGGGTAACGAAATCGTGGAGGATCTGGCGGTACTGTTCGTGCTCGAATTCGTAAGGCAGTTCCAGCCGCAACTCGCTGACCTCAGGCAGCAGCGGGTCGGCAAAGAGCCGTTCCAATATTTCGTCCGAGGTGCCGACGATATCGCGGGCAAACAGGGTGCGCTTCTCGCCTTGGGGTGACAGCGTCCGCCCGTCGCGGCCGGCGGCATAGTCCTGATACCGGCGGCGCGTGGCGGCATCGGCGTTGTCGAAAGGTACGATGACGCGCCCAAGCGCGACACGGCGCTTTGGCCCGGCGGCGGCACGATAGGTTTCGATCAATTGCGACTGGGCGACGAAGAAATCATCGGTTCCCTCGCCCGTAATCACATTGCCTGTCAAAAGGTTGAAGCCGTTGCGGCCGGCCCATTCGGCCGAGCGTTGCGACCCGCCGCCATACCAGATCCGGTCGATCAGCCCCTTGGCATAGGGCTGCAAGCGCGGCCGGATCGGACCAAAAGGTGTCTTGATGAAGGTCTGCTCGTCGCCGAGATGGGTACCACGCAGATTGTCGGCAAAGCGCAGGACACGATCGTGGGAAAAATCGTTGTTCGTCCAGTCGCCGTCGAAGACCAGCGGCGCGATCAGATCGGCATGCAGCGGACGTCCGGCGCTGACGCCGATATTCAGCCGGCCGCGCGACAAGACATCTACCGTCGCAAGATCCTCCGCCAACCGGTAGGGACTTTCATAGCCGATCGGAATAACCGCCGTTCCCAATTGAATCCGGCTGGTGCGCTGGGTTGCCGCCGCCAGGAAGGCGGTGCCCGACGAAATACCGGGCTCCAGATGTCGCTGGCGGACCCAGGCGCTGTCGAAGCCCAGCTCCTCTCCATATCGCAGTTGCTGGAGGGTCTGCTCCAACCCCGACAGTGGATCTTCGTCCGGATAGTTGCCGGGGGTGAGGAAACCGATATGGCTGATGGATATCTTGCGGCCGCTCATGTTTTGCTCCTGTCGATGCCGTCGGGCGATCAATATTTCGGCAGGCCGGGCGGATTGGTTTCCGACTTCGGCAAGGCTTCTTCCGCCAGATGCCAATGATCGAGAATCTTTCCGTAGGTGCCGGTAGCGATCAGGTCGTTGGCGGCAACGGTCAGTGCATTGGCCAAGCCGCTGCCCTTGCGCGTCGTCACCGCCACGTCCGAGCGATCCGGCCAGCCGGCGCTCAGCGTACCGACGCTTTTGATGTTCTTGTCGCGGGCGGCGATGTAGACGAGCTGCGCATGCGGTTGCACGATCACATCGGCGCGGCCAGACGCCAGGGCCAGCAGGCTTGCGGCATCGTCGTCGTAATATTGCAGCTCCAGCGGCTTCAGCCCGGCCGCCACGTTCTCCTTGCTCCATTCGAGCAGGATGCGCTCCTGATTGGTGCCGGCGCCGACGATGAACCTGAGACCGGCCGCATCCTTCGGCTCCTTGATCGAGCCGATCTTGCTGTCCGACTTGACATAGATGCCGTGCAGGCCCTGGCGATAGGTGGAGAAATCGAACTTCTCCTTGCGCTGCTCGGTAACGCCGACATTGGAGATGACGGCGTCGTATTTGCCCGAGGTAAGACCCAGCGGCCAATCGATCCATGCGACCGGCACCAGTTCCAGCTTCAGTCCGAGGCTATCGGCAATAGCATAGGCGATATCCGGATCGGCGCCGACCACGGTCTTGGCATCCGTCGCATAGGTGGCAAGCGGCGGCCCGCCGGGTGCGACGGCAACCGTGAACGTGCCTGGCGTGACGAACTTGAAATCCATAGGGATAGCGGCGACCGCGATCTCGTCCCGTCCGACGTGAATGCGGCCCGGTTGCTCGGGGCTCAAGTCGAAGGTTAGATCATCGGCACGGGCCGCGCCGAAGGACGCCAGCGCCGTCATCATCAAGGCGAATGAACATGCCCGGATGGCCGGTATACCTGTCATGGGAGCCTTCTCCATATCCTATCTTCATGAATGGCCGGCTTCGCGCGAGCGAGCCGGCCGTCTTGCGTTCGAGAGACGATTACGAGCCGCTTTTCGGCAGGCCGGGCGGATTGGTCTGCGACTTCTCGACCGCCTCGGAGCTAAGGCTCCAGCGCTTCAGCACCTCGCCATATTTGCCGTCCTTGATCAGGTCGTTGAGCGCGATGGTGACCGCATCTGCGAGACCGGCACCCTTGCGCGTCGTCACCGCGATCTCCGCCGACACCGGCCAGCCCCCACTAACGGTCCCGACCAGTTTGGTCGCGCCCTTGATGGATGCGCTATAGGCGAGCGTGGCGTTCGGGTTGAACTCGACATCGGCGCGGCCAGACTGGATCGCCAGATCGGCTGCGGCACGGTCATCGTAGTATTGCACCTCGATCGGCTTCAGCCCGGCGGCGACATTCTCCCGATCCCATTCCAGGATGATCTTTTCCTGGTTGGTGCCGGCGCCGGTGATGACCTTGAGGCCGGCAACGTCCTTCGGGTCCTTGATCGCGGTGATCTTGCTATCGGATTTGACGTAGAAGCCGAGCACATCTCTGCGATAGGTGGAGAAATCGAACTTCTCCTTGCGTTCCTCGGTGACCGTCACATTGCTGATGACGGCATCATACTTGCCGGAGGAGACGCCGAGCGGCCAATCCTCCCAGGCAACCGGCACGAGGTCGAGCTCAAGACCGAGCGAATCTGCGAGCAACTGTGCGATCTCTGGATCGGTGCCGACCACCGTCTTGGCATCCGTGGCATAGGTCGAAACCGGCGGATCCCAGGGGTTGATTGCCACGGTGAACTTGCCGGGGTTGACGAATTTGAAACTGGACGCGATGGCCTTGATCGCCGCATCGTCCTTCTCCGCGCGGACGCGGTTTGACGTATCCGGGCTCAGATTGAATTTTTCCGCCGCATGTGCAGAGCCGAGGCCGATGGCGGCTACGGCGACAATGCCTGCCACCAGAGATTTCGTTGTCTTGAAGATAGTCATGTAGCTTACCTCTTTTTCTCTCTATGGTTGTATTTGCGTTTACTTTCTTCCTCTCGCGAAGGGGCCGGGTTTTCGCTAGAGAACTTTTGCCAGGAACTCGCGGGTGCGTGGATGTTCCGCTTCGTTGAAGATGCGGGCCGGCGGGCCGGCCTCGAGAATGTGGCCGCTTTCCATGAAGACCACCGTATCGGCCACCTCGCGGGCAAAGCCGATCTCATGGGTGACGATGACGAGCGTCGTGCCGGTGCGGGCGAGCTCCTTGATAACGTCGAGCACCTCGCCGACCAGTTCCGGATCGAGTGCGGACGTCGGCTCGTCGAAAAGCAGCACCTTGGGGCGGAGAGCGAGCGCGCGGGCGATCGCGACGCGCTGCTGCTGGCCGCCGGAAAGCTGGCGCGGATAGGCGTTGATCTTGTCGCTGAGGCCGACGCGAGCAAGCAGTTCCTGCGCCAATTGCACGGCATCCTCGCGGCTAATGCCCCGCACCTGGATCGGCGCCTCGATGAGATTTTCGAGCACGGTCAGATGCGGAAAGAGATTGAAGCTCTGAAACACCATGCCGATATCGGCGCGGCTCCTCAGAATATCCTTCTCCTTGAGTTCGTAGAGCGTGTCGCCCTTCTGGCTGTAGCCGATCAGATTGCCGTCGATGGAGATGAAGCCGCTATCGACGCGCTCCAGATGGTTGATGGCACGCAGGAGCGTCGACTTGCCGGAGCCGGACGGGCCAAGGATAGCGGTCACACTGCCGGGCGAAAGGCTGAGTTCGATATTGTCGAGCACCTTCAGCGCACCGAAGCTTTTCGAAATGCCGTGAATGCGCACTGCCCCTCCGGCCGCCCGGAAGCTTGCCACGTCGATGACGCCGGGCCGCAGCGCGGCATCCGTCGAGACGTCCAAAGCTGGCAGCGGACGGCGGAACCGTTCGAAGAAGGCTTGGAAGGGAAGCGGCGTCGGGTTGCGCACCGCGCCTTTCGAGAAATAGCGCTCGATATAGTGCTGCGCGATCGACAGCACCGTCATGATGACCAGATACCAGACGGTCGCGACCATCAGCAGCGGGATGACTTCGAGGTTGCGGCGATAGATGACCTGCACCGTATAGAAGAGTTCCGGCAGGGCGAGCACATAGACCACGGAAGTGCTCTTTGCCAATCCGATGATCTCGTTGAAGCCGGTCGGCAGGATGGAGCGCATGGCCTGCGGCAGGATGATACGGAAGGCTTGCCGGCGGCGCGACAAGCCCAGAGCCGAGGCCGCCTCAAGTTGTCCCTGATCGACGGAAAGGATGCCACCGCGCACGATCTCCGCGAAGAAGGCCGACTGGTTGAGCGTCAAACCCAGGAAGGCGGCAGCAAAAGGCGTCAATAGCTGCACCGTCGGATAGTCGATAAAGACCGTATCGGTGAAGGGAATACCGATCTTGATCGTCTCGTAGAGATAACCGAGATTGTTCAGCACCAGCAGCAACACGATCATCGGGATCGATCTCAGCAGCCAGATATAGCCCCAGGAAAGGCCTGACAGTAGCGGCGACTTGGAAACGCGGGCAAGCGCCAGCGCCGTGCCGAGGATCGAGCCCGAAATCGCGGCAAGCACCGTCAGAAGCAACGTCCTGCCGAGACCGGCGAGAACGGGCTCGGCGAAGAACCATTGCGCGAAGACGCTCCAACCCCAGCGCGGATTGGTGAAGGTGGAATAGAGCACGGCGGCGATGACAAGGGCAGCGAAAATGGTTCCCGCCACACGGCCGGGATGGCGGGCCGGAACGATGCGATAGCGGGAATAATCCTGCTTTTGATCGGCGACCCTGTTGCCGGGAGCAATGCCCGCGAAATCTGTCGTCAGTGCCATGATGTTTCCCTTTTATGGATTATCGGTCCGTGACCGTTTTCACCTGTTGCCGCCGGCCACGCGCAGCTCCGGTTCGGCCAGATGGCTGACATCTTTTTCGAAGGGGAGGGTCCGGTGGATTTCGGGATCGACAGCCTGGTCGAACAGGGCGGTGTAGCCATAGTTGAGATAGAGGCCGACCGCCTCCGGCTGGCGGAAACCCGTGGTCAGGTAGATGCGGGAATAGCCCTGGCGGGCTGCCTGCTCTTCCAGCTCGATCAGGACCTTGCGCGCCAGCCCTTGCCGGCGCAGATCATGGCGGGTCCAGATGCGCTTGAATTCGGCAGTGCGCTCGTCATAGCGCTTGAACGCACCGCCGCCGATGGTTTCGCCATCGCGGATCAAAAGCACGAAATTGCCATCGGGCGGCGCGAAGGCTTCCGGCGGATAGCGGTTGAGCTCCGCCGCCGCACCCTCGGCGCTGAAATAGGTGCCGTAGCGGCTGTCATATTCATGGATCAGCTCATCGATCAGCGGCTTTGCGCGTGGGTCGAGAGGGGTCGTGTAGAGAAAGCTGTCACTCATCTCATCAGCCGTCCTGTTGTCGTCATCATGAAAGGAAGGTCTCGACCAGCCGCACCCAGTAGCGGGCGGCGGGCGCGATGATCGCGTCGTTGAAATCGTATTGGGCGCTGTGGAGAGGGGCGGTGTCGCCGTTGCCAACGAAGAGATAGCTGCCGGGCTGCGCCTGCAGCATGAAGGCAAAATCCTCGCTTGCCGTGCGCGGCCGGAAATTCTGCACGATCCGCCCCTCGCCGAAGGCCTCCAGCGCCACTGCGCGGGCGAAGGCCGTTTCTTCGCGATGATTGACCAACGCCGGAAAGCCGAGGCGATACTTCACATCCGCCTGCGCACCGAAACTTTCAGCCTGGGCGCGGGCAAGTGCGGGAATACGCTCCTGCAGTTGCTGGCGCACCGCCTCGCTGAAGGCACGCATGGTCAGCTTCAGCTCCACGCTTTCCGGGATCACGTTCGAGGCCGAGCCGCCATGGATCGAGCCGACGGTGACGACCGCCATATCCTGGGGATCGATATTGCGCGCCACGACACTCTGCAAAGCCGTGATGAAGGCGGCAGATGCCAATACCGGATCGACCGCCTTTTGCGGTTCAGCCCCATGACCACCTTTGCCGACGATACGGATCACGGCCTGATCGACCGAGGCCATGGCCGCATCGGCGACGAAACCGAACTGACCCGATGGTACGCCCGGCCAATTGTGCAGGCCGAAAACGGCGTCGACTGGAAATCGTTCGAAAAGCCCGTCGGAAATCATCTTGCGGGCGCCGGCACCGATCTCTTCGGCCGGCTGGAAGATCAACGTCAGCACACCGGAAAAATCTTTGGATTCAGAGAGGTAACGCGCCGCGGCGAGCAGGATCGACATGTGCCCGTCATGGCCACAGGCATGCATGACGCCTGGATTGTCGCTGGCATAGGGAAGATCCGTGGCCTCTTCGATCGGCAGGGCGTCCATGTCGGCCCGAATGCCGATGCGCCTGCCGCCGTCGCCGCCCCGAAGGGTTGCGACGACGCCAGTGCCCCCAACACCGGTCGTCACCTCGTAGCCCCAGGAAGAAAGCAGGGAGGCGACGATCTTGCTGGTCCGCCGCTCCTGGAAAGCAAGCTCCGGATAGCGATGCAGATCATGACGGAGAGCGATGATCTCGTCGATAAAGGAGGCTATCCCCTTCTCGATATCATCAGTCGGTCGATGATGCTGGGTGATGACGTTCATGGCAGCGTCGACCATGCCTCAGGCACGGATCGCCCTTCCTTGTTCGACTTCGTCCTTGGCCTGCGCATAGCGGCTCTCGCGATAGGGCAGCCCCAGATGATCACGCAGCGTCGAGCCCTTCAGCACGGGGTCGAAATAGCCGCGCGCGGTCAGGATCGGCAGGACGTATCGGGCGAAGTCGTCGAAGCCTTCGGCGATCACCGGGAAGCCGAGAATGAAGCCATCGGCGGCCCCCTGGTCCACCCAGCGGATGATCTCGCCGGCGATATGGTCCGCCGTGCCGATGAAAGCGGTGCGAGGCGTTGCGGAATCGAGCGCGACTTCGCGCAGCGTCAGCCCCTTCTCGCGCGCCGTCTTCTTGATGCGGTCCGTGGTCGCGCGGAAATTGTTGCGCCCGATATCGCCGAGATCGGGGAAAGGCTCGTCCAGGGGATAGACGCTGAAATCATGATGATCGAAGAAGCGACCGAGATAGAGCAGCGCCTCTTCGATGGTAACGAGATTGCGGATTGCCTGATATTTCGCTTCCGCCTCTTCCTTCGTCGCGCCGACGATCGGGCCGATGCCGGGATAGATGCCGACCGCCGCAGCCGACCGCCCGTGTGCGATCACGCTGTCCTTGAGCTGGCGATAGAAGGCCTGCGCCTCCTCGATCGGCCCGCCATTGGTGAAGACGGCGTCGGCATGCCTACCGGCGAGCCGGATGCCCGAGTCCGAGGCGCCCGCCTGGAAGACGACCGGCTGGCCCTGCTTGGAACGGCCGATATTCAAAGGTCCTTCGACGCGGAAGAAGCGACCCTTATGGTTCAGCCGCCGCAGCTTGGTCTTGTCCGCAAAGACGCCGGTTTCGCGATTGCGGATGAAGGCGTCGTCATCCCAGGAATCCCACAGGCCCTTGATGACGTCCAGATATTCGTCGGCGATCTCGTAGCGCAGCTCGTGTTCGGGATGCTCGCGACTGTAGTTGCGACCTGAGCCTTCTAGCGGCGAGGTCACCGCATTCCACCCTGCCCTACCGCCGCTGATCAGATCAAGCGAGCCGAATTGCCGCGCGATGGTAAAGGGATCGCTATAGGAGGTCGAAACCGTCCCGACGAGGCCGATCTTCGAGGTGGAAGCGGCAAGCGCCGAGAGGATCGAGATCGGCTCGAAGCGGTTGAGGAAATGCGGGATCGACTGCTCGTTGATGTAGAGACCGTCGGCGACGAAAGCGAAGGCGATGCCGGCCTCTTCCGCCTTGCGTGCCGTATCGACAAAGAAGCCGAAATTGACGCTGGCATCGGCCGGACCGCTCGGATGTTTCCAGGCGTTCATGTGGCCGCCGGGACCCTGTAGCATGATGCCGAACGTGACGTGTTTCTGAGCCATGGGTGCAATCCTCTTCAGTATTATCAAGCGACGAGGGAGAGCCGCTCCTTGGCGAGCAGCTCGATGGAGGAAAGGCGCTCGGCAGCCGTCAGCGCCGGTGTGTCGAGAATGAATTCCTTGACGCCGTAGCGGCGATGCAGTTCGTCCAGCTCATTGCGGATCTGCGCTGCCGTGCCGTGCAGCACGCTCGGCACCTTCTCCTCGGTCCGGTAATCAGTGACGCCAGCCTGGCGGGCGAATTCGGCCGCTTGTTCCTCACTGCCGACATTGATCGTCTGACCATTGGGAAGGAAGATCTTGACGATGCGGAGATCGCCGACACGTGCGCGCGCCTGCTCCTCGCTCTCGGCGGCAAAGGCCGCCAGGGCCAAGATCGGGCTCTTGCCGCCGCTCGCCGCCTCATAGGCTTCGAAGGTCTTGCGAAGATTTTCGGGATCGCCATTCAGATGGCCGGCAAAGACCAGCTCCCAGCCCTTCTCGGCTGCCAGCTTGGCGCTGTCGACGGAGGCACCGAGCAAATAGCGTTCGGGAGCGACCGCAGGAAGCGGCGTGGCAACGGCGGTATCCGCCGAGGATTCGCCTGAGAGATAAGCGTTGATGTCGGCAAGTTGATCGGCAAAGCTCGGCTTGCGCTCGGGATCGACCGCTGCCTGCAGCGCCCGCGTCGATAGCGGAAAGCCGCCCGGCGCTTTTCCGACGCCGAGGTCGACCCGGCCAGGCCCTAGCGAGGAAAGCAGATTAAAGGTCTCCGCCACCTTGTAGGCGCTATAATGCTGCAGCATCACGCCGCCGGAGCCGATGCGGATCTTCGATGTCTTGGCGAGCAAATAGCCAATCAGCGCCTCCGGCGCGGAGCTCGCCAAGTTCGCCATATTATGGTGCTCGGCCACCCAGAAACGATGATAGCCAAGCTCCTCGGCTCGAACCGCCAGTCTGGCGGTCGACCGTAACGCATCCGTGGCATTTTTACCGGCGTCGATAGGGCTTTTGTCGAGAAGGCTTAAAAGATAGGACATATGGATCATCCGATTATCGTGCCGGCGTTTTGGCGCGGCCCTATAATCTATAAAATACGTAGATTAAATGTATTATAAGAAACGGCTTTCTCTTCGCGCGGCAAAGTGGGGAAATAAGTTGCAAAGCATGCGCGCCTTGGATGGGGCGGTAACAAATGTCACCTGACCCGGGGTTAGGCGACAACTTGTGCCGTAAAAAATGTCACAGGCGCAAAATGGCCGCGCGAACGGAACGTACTGTCACATGATTGGAAGAGGTTGACCGTGTTTACCGATTCAAAAGGTCAGAGGTTCGAAATCTGCCGCGTTCAGCATGCTTTCAATGAAAACCTGACAGCCCAGATGAGCATTTGTTGATGCCACCGCGTTGATCTGCGTCCACAAGGGGCGCTTTGTTTTCAAATTCGCGCTAGCTAGTTTCCGTCCACAAACATACGTATTTCGGCGCGTTTACAAGGGCTTGTGCTTGGAGGAGAGAGTAGTTTAGGGCGACCGACAGGATCATGGGCGCTTGTTGTTGGACAGTATACAGTTGGCGGCGCTGAGGCGTACGCCATGAAGGCCGGCATTGGTAGCGACGGCGTAATTCCAAAAGCTAGTCGGAGTTCAGGTCGGTTTGAGGCGGGTGAAGAGGACGAGGTTGTAAGCCACAACGGAGGACCAGACGTAGGTCTTGAAGTGGTCAAGGCCCCGCCAGGTGCAGCGTGCCAAGCCGTAGGCACGCTTGAGGCATGATATTCCGGCTTCGATACCGGCGCGGAAGTTGCGCAGCTTGCGATAGACCCAATTGCTTCTGACCATGTCCTCGACCTTGAGGCCAGCTTTTTTGTGGAATGCCATGTCGCGAACGCCCCAGGTCTTGGCTGTGGCCAGGTTGCCGCGACTGGCAAAGCCGCCGTCGGCCGCCGCCTGCCGCGGCGCGTGTCCATAGACGGCGATGTGGCGCTCCAGCATTGGCAGCAGCCGCTCGCTGTCGGGCGGATTACCCGCCTCGATCACGAGATCGAGGATCATGCCGCTTCTGCCGGTGGTCAGGTTGAGCTTGTGGCCGTATTCGGTCTCGCGGCTACCTTTGACGATGATATCGGCATGGGGTTCGAACAGGCTTACCAGCTTCTCGCCCGCCGGCAGCTTCTCTCCCGCCAGTACTCGCCGCTCGCTCTGTTTGATGATGCGTTCGATCAGCGGTCGATAGCGGCAAACCTGGGCCTGCCAGAGTTGGACGAGCGGATTGCTCGCCACGCCCAGTCGCTCGGTTGCCTGCTTCAGATATGCCAAGGTCGCGCGGGCGATCGCGATCAGCTCACGGTAGAGCCGGGCCCGATTGGGCTGACCGCGTGTGAACTGGATTTTGCGGGCACGCTTCTTGGCCGCGCGGCAATGATCGCGCCATGCCAGGCCGGCGCCGACCAAGGTATCTGCCTTCTTCAGCAGGCGCACCATGACCCGCACGGCATCCCACAGCAGGCTGCTGTCGCTCGGTTCGTGTATGAGTGCTGAGGTCACTGTACTGTCCAGCCGCACGACCGTGCCGTCCTCCAGCTTCGCCTGCCGAGCGCTCGACAGCAGCGCCCGATTGATCGCTTCCCAGGTCTCGGGTCGGATCGCGCTGATCGTCTTTTGCAGCACTGACTTTTGCGGGCTCCATGACCACGGCAGACGCGCAAAGGCCCGAAACGATGCGGAGTCCTCGAGATGGAACGCCAGTTCCTGGTAGCTCAGCTGCCGGTATTGCTTGAGCAATGCGCAACGCAGCACTGCCTCGGCCGGCAGCCCTTGCCGTCCGGTGGGCTTGACACCGTGCCGACCCAGATCCCGACCTACCAAGCCAAACAGATCGTGATGCTCGTCCAGCCACTGCGACATCGCCTTCAGTTCGTGGCCGATCTCGTGCGTAGCGAAAACATCGAATATACTGGCTTGGACGGTGCGTTCTTGGCGCATTGTCGGCTCCGGCGGTTGCAGATTGTGCTTCGGAATCAGTGGCATGAGCCCAAAGTATACCTGAAACCGCCGGGCCTTACCCGCGCAAAATTCAGATTCACGTAATAATATCAATAAGTTGTCGTTTGTGGACGGAAACTAGCTAGTTTCCGTCCACAAACATACGTATTTCGGCGCGTTTACAAGGGCTTGTGCTTGGAGGAGAGAGTAGTTTAGGGCGACCGACAGGATCATGGGCGCTTGTTGTTGGACAGTATACAGTTGGCGGCGCTGAGGCGTACGCCATGAAGGCCGGCATTGGTAGCGACGGCGTAATTCCAAAAGCTAGTCGGAGTTCAGGTCGGTTTGAGGCGGGTGAAGAGGACGAGGTTGTAAGCCACAACGGAGGACCAGACGTAGGTCTTGAAGTGGTCAAGGCCCCGCCAGGTGCAGCGTGCCAAGCCGTAGGCACGCTTGAGGCATGATATTCCGGCTTCGATACCGGCGCGGAAGTTGCGCAGCTTGCGATAGACCCAATTGCTTCTGACCATGTCCTCGACCTTGAGGCCAGCTTTTTTGTGGAATGCCATGTCGCGAACGCCCCAGGTCTTGGCTGTGGCCAGGTTGCCGCGACTGGCAAAGCCGCCGTCGGCCGCCGCCTGCCGCGGCGCGTGTCCATAGACGGCGATGTGGCGCTCCAGCATTGGCAGCAGCCGCTCGCTGTCGGGCGGATTACCCGCCTCGATCACGAGATCGAGGATCATGCCGCTTCTGCCGGTGGTCAGGTTGAGCTTGTGGCCGTATTCGGTCTCGCGGCTACCTTTGACGATGATATCGGCATGGGGTTCGAACAGGCTTACCAGCTTCTCGCCCGCCGGCAGCTTCTCTCCCGCCAGTACTCGCCGCTCGCTCTGTTTGATGATGCGTTCGATCAGCGGTCGATAGCGGCAAACCTGGGCCTGCCAGAGTTGGACGAGCGGATTGCTCGCCACGCCCAGTCGCTCGGTTGCCTGCTTCAGATATGCCAAGGTCGCGCGGGCGATCGCGATCAGCTCACGGTAGAGCCGGGCCCGATTGGGCTGACCGCGTGTGAACTGGATTTTGCGGGCACGCTTCTTGGCCGCGCGGCAATGATCGCGCCATGCCAGGCCGGCGCCGACCAAGGTATCTGCCTTCTTCAGCAGGCGCACCATGACCCGCACGGCATCCCACAGCAGGCTGCTGTCGCTCGGTTCGTGTATGAGTGCTGAGGTCACTGTACTGTCCAGCCGCACGACCGTGCCGTCCTCCAGCTTCGCCTGCCGAGCGCTCGACAGCAGCGCCCGATTGATCGCTTCCCAGGTCTCGGGTCGGATCGCGCTGATCGTCTTTTGCAGCACTGACTTTTGCGGGCTCCATGACCACGGCAGACGCGCAAAGGCCCGAAACGATGCGGAGTCCTCGAGATGGAACGCCAGTTCCTGGTAGCTCAGCTGCCGGTATTGCTTGAGCAATGCGCAACGCAGCACTGCCTCGGCCGGCAGCCCTTGCCGTCCGGTGGGCTTGACACCGTGCCGACCCAGATCCCGACCCACCAAGCCAAACAGATCGTGATGCTCGTCCAGCCACTGCGACATCGCCTTCAGTTCGTGGCCGATCTCGTGCGTAGCGAAAACATCGAATATACTGGCTTGGACGGTGCGTTCTTGGCGCATTGTCGGCTCCGGCGGTTGCAGATTGTGCTTCGGAATCAGTGGCATGAGCCCAAAGTATACCTGAAACCGCCGGGCCTTACCCGCGCAAAATTCAGATTCACGTAATAATATCAATAAGTTGTCGTTTGTGGACGGAAACTAGCTATGCGTCCACACCGAAAACCCTGGATTTGCGGCACTTTGTGGCGCGGCGCGGCGACCTTTGTGTGGCGCGCAAAATCGGATGGCAAAGCGCGCAATATCAGATGGCAACAGAAACCGGTTTTTAGATGCTGTGGCCGGTGGCGAAATTTGCCACCGGAATTCCGATATTCTCGATTTTTGCGCTTTGGCCCCAAAGCTTCTATGTATCGTTTCACAGTGGTATCTTATGGAGCGCACGATTGAGGGCCAAATCTATGGACGAGCTGCGGTCAATTGCTGAAGAAGTCTCCCGGCTTGCTCGACCTGGTATCCGGCCAGCGCAATTGTGCGAAGCCGTTCGCAAGCGTCATCCGTGGGCTTCTGAACACGATATCGCCCGCGCGACGTTTTATGCCGTCATACTGGCAGCCGAGGAACCAACTGAGTGGCTGTTGGAGCTTCACGGCCTTGCAGTGGAGTTACGAAACTGCAATGTCCAAGAGGCGGCCAATGATCGTTAGATTTAGCACAAATCGGAAAGCTGACACATTCAGTTTTGCAGTGCCAAAGCTATCGCCGATTCGCGCCAAAGGTCGCGCCACAATCGACCGGATTAATGTTGGTTCCAGGGATATGGAATGATTGTCGGCCGATCGTGCCCTGCAAGGCGAAACAAGTCTTGAAAGATGAGCTTCAGCGCCTCGTGGATCGCTGCGAGTTCGGTCGATGCGAGGAGAACTTCGCGCTCTCGCTCGGGGTCGTAAATAGGGCCGAATTTGGTGTCGGGAAAATCATCGTGACGCAGGGAATACCCTTCTGCGCCAACCAAGCCCGCAATTACCCTGTAAGGCGGCCTAATGTTCAATGTGTCTTGCAGGAAGCGAACATATTGCTTTAGGGCGTGGTGCAGTGCTGTCTCCTGAGCCATTACAGGAATGAACTTCTCGTCCTCGTGCCTAAGGAACCAAGGTGTATAGCCCCATATTTCGCCAGATCTGAACACCTGGGTGAGCCCCGTGATAACGCTGTCGCCTTGGGGCATGGTGAGCACTATCGGACCAAATTTGTTTGCGGTGGCAATAGCTGGTGCACTCCTCACGCCAAACGCTCGAAGGTCAGCGCTACGGATTTTTTGAAGAATCTCCGATGTGGAATATTCATGATCCTGAGCGTACACGGGGATAACCCGCAGAAAGAGACCACGCCCAGTGGCAGCAAATCCTGCAAAGAGGTCAGGGCCATTCGGATTTTGCGCTATCGGCTCAGCCATCCCAAAATAAATTGCCTTTGTGAAGGTAGGATCAGCCGCTTGAAATAGAGGGCGTTCGGGTGTCGCAACCGGCTTCTTGAGATATGGCCTCAGGCTCTCGTAGAAGCGTTGCGCCAACTTCTTTTGCTCTGTTTTGATCGTAGAAGCATCAGCGTCCGGAGGGAGGTCGTACATGATCGGGCCAACTTTATGCGTCAGATCGAACGGAAGCGAATGTCGATCGCCATAATGTACATTGAGCACCATCAACACGTCTTCGCTTTTCAGTGCGCGCAGTGCATAGCCGAGTTCGACGGCAACGTTGGGATTCATTATTCCCTTTTCCGATCTTTTGTCCTCTTTCGTTGGTGTCCTTTCAATGGTTACGACTGGAGTGACATCGGCGACAACCACATCGGAACTCTCGATTTTGCCGAAAATCAGTGCCGCCAAATCGGGACTGCCAGGCACGTTTTTTCGATCATGATCAAGCTCGACCTCGCGCTCCAAGGGCTCCTCTATGTTTTTGGGTGTGTTGAGGCGCGCAACAGCGTCTTCCAGTGCCTGCCGGACAAAGTGCCGTCCGGTCTTTCCAGGAGTGTCGGACTGCCAAGACCAAAAAACTTTCATCGAGCACCTTAGTAATGGCGGCATAGGATGCCGTCTTGAAGTTTGTACCTCAATGCTAAATTTCAGCATCAGCGAGCGTTGGCGGCACGATCCCGGTAAGATCACCACGTATATCAATATCGTAGGCACTCGATAGCGCTGCCACGCGCATCCCCACAAAAGCTCTGAATTCGCCTAGAGCAGTAAAGAACGCTGCCGGATGAGTGCCGTGACGTAGTCGGCCATGACGCTGTTCTCTTTCGAAATAGGGATCACGCTGCCTTTCCATGATGTCGTCGAATGTCGGATATGGCTCATCGAGAAATCGGCGGCAGGCTGCACCGATTGCCCGAATATGTTCGGCAGCAGGTGCCTTGTCGTTGACAGCTCCGACCGCTTTCACGCACTCCTCTCGGATTGTGTGAATAGATGCTACGACATGGTCCTCGACCTCCGCCGACATCGGATTGAATAAGGCCCGTCGATCCTCCAGAAAGGCGAGGAACTTGCGAACTGCGTCCCGATCGGAAGACGGCGGGCTCCACGAAACCCAGAATATCGGCGTTGAAAACCCAGTTAGCCGCATCAGCATGTCCTTGGCGCGGATCAGCATGTCCAGATACCTTTCATGGTCGACGCGTGTCTCTTCGTTAGCGTATTGTAACTTCAAGTAGAATCACGCGGACAGAAACAGATGGCAATAGTCGGCATCGGGATTTCACTGGTTTCGTTGGTGGTATCCCTCATCACGCTGTGGATTACGCAGCTGCAGCGCGGTCAGATTGCGATGACAACGCCGACCATCATCTTTTTCGGCTTTGATCAGGTCCCCAAGACGACGCCGAAAGTTTTCTTGCGCACACTGCTTTACAGTACATCGGCGCGCGGGCAGATCGTAGAAGGCATGCATGCTAAGCTCCGTTTTGATGGGATGGAACGTATGTTCAGTTTCTGGGGCTACGGCGAGACGGACAAACTTACCCCCGGCAGCGGGGTCTACGTGAGCAAGACAGGGATGGCGGCCAATCACCATTTCGTCATGTCGGTGTTAGAGGACGATTTTGAATTCAAGCCAGGCGACTACACAATCACCATTCATGCACATCTGGCACATCGGCCGGATGCTACCGAGATTGGTCGCTTTCAGCTGGCTCTAAACGGTGACCTCGCTGCCGTCCTTCACGATCAGGAGGGCGTTTTGTTCGAACGACAGATCGATGGGCAATATCAGGGTCATGCACGACAAATATAGGGATTCTTGAATTTAACCGGCTGCCTGGGTGGTCTTACTCGTAGGCAGCCATTGATTTTATCCGCAGTGTCGCAGTCAGGTGATGCTCGGAATCCAGCTCGATGGCGAGGTCAGCAGCCATATGGTATTATCGTGCAGTAGCGTTGAGGAGGCCATGCGGCTCTTCACCTCGCTGCTTGAGGCTCAGGGCATCCTTTTAAGCATCCGAGTACAATCTCACTAGATTGGCACGGTGCCCGTTGGCTAGCGGTCAAAGAATGGAAATATGCAAAAGAAAACTTTAGTTTTCCTGTCCAGAATCCCGAGTTTTAGATTATCAAAATGCCAAGAGAATTTCGGGTTTCGGGGGCGAAATATTTGCGTATCCCCCCTAAAAATGGGCTGTCCGTTATAAAGGCTATCAACAAATTCTGCGTCGTCCAGCAGTGGGTCAAGCCTCTCAATTTCCTTCTCGCACTGAAGACCAAACATGGTGACGACCATACTGTGACCGGACGACATCACGGGATTCATCATATAGAAGCTATCGGGAGCCATATCCTTTTCAACGTAGCTACGGCTTATCGAAAAAAATCTTTGCTGTTCAGGCGAGCCCTGAACGAAGGCCCCATGGTCGGAAATGGCAACGATTCTGAACTCGGCCTCCAATACTTCAGCAAAGATGAGCCGATTGCTGCGCTCTACGCGATTTCCAGGCCCTGCTGCCCCTACATGAAAATGGTGAAGACCGTTTCGGATAAGTATCGAATCTAGGTCTTTGCCTTTGTCAGACGGATTTGCTCCCGGAAGAATAACCCCTTTATTTTCAACGAGATTGGATAGGTATGGCGTAAGGTCCTCACCACGCTCAACTCCTTCTAAAAGAGGTTGAAGCTCTGGCAATAGGTCTTGAAGTTGCGCTTGTGTCACGCCGCCCGCCCATAGCGTGACCGTTCGAGGCTTAGCTGTCACCAACCGCATACGCCACGTTACGAACCGAAAGATTAGCTCCCTTGTCGGCATAGATTGCAGCAATGCCAAAGATACCCTGTTACGCGGTGCTCTTGGAATTTGCGCAATCATCGATGCACGAAACGTTGCCACTCGGGGCGAATAGCTTACCGCCTCAGCATCCAACGCGCCTGACATTGGCAGTTTTCTCCCTCGTCACACCTCATTGCCTTCCACCACCGGAACATAAGCGGAACGCAAAGGAGTGACAAGCTGATGATTTGGTTTGCCCCGCTAGGCCCCAGCAACTCCCCTCAATTGCCTGACCAGCACCGGATCACCCAAGCGACCACCCGTCTAACCGACTTAAAGGCGACCATGTAAGAGCCCCAGTGACAGAGACGACAAATGTGGTTGATGAGGGAAAGGGTTCCAATGAAAACGGACTCTTGCTTTCCGAGTTTTCAGAGATTTTCACCTCTCGCCATCCAAGATCACCAAAAGCCCGCTCGCCACGGAGGCCGAAGGCCAAGCCAAGAGATGCCACCGACGACAACTCGCCCTGACGACAGAGTGTCTGCTTGCGGCATATCAGATCCAACACCGGCTTATCTGACCCCGCTGGAATGAAGGCCAACGCGGTTCGGCAGACTAAAGGTTTACACTTTCGGATATCGCGCATGATATCAAAACAGCAGACACCTCCGGAACCGCTTCTTTATCGGGAGGACTGTACCAACCCATGCCCGACGCCAGTCAGTTCTTCCGAGTTGCCTTCCGGATACTGTAGCGGCTCCATCGCCGCATACCATCGATCTTCTCTTGGGCTGTAAATTCCAGGGAGCGGATAGCACGCATTCACGGCGCAGAAATCTGCGATATTGTGGGTTGCGATAGGCAGCCTGTAAGCCAGAGCAAAAGCTGCGATGTGCAAGTCGAGGCCCAATCGCGGTCGCTTTTTTCGGGGATTTGCGATGCAGAGATTCTGAAGCCGTTTGTCGCTGACCAGCGTCCCCAACACCTCTGCAACTTCCCTCCCCAGTGGCAAGATGGGCAACTCGGCGGAGAAGAGTTGCTGATACCACGCGGATAGCGCAACCGCCTTTGAGGGGTTGGTAGCACATAGCTCCATTATACCTTGCTGAATTTCGATCAGCACAACAGCCGGAATGAAGAATTCGTTCGCCGCCAGGAAGTCCCTTACTCCTGGGTCAGGCTCTTGGAACCGGGTCTCAGAAATCACGCAGGTATCGACTAGAAAGCTTCGCCTCATCGATCGCCTCCATTAGTAGGCGATGAAAAACTGCGAGCCGATCATTAATATTTCCTTAATTGTCGAGATCGTTTTACCGCAAAGCTCCTCAAGGGCCTTCGAACATCAGAGTTGTAAGTTGACTCCCTGGATCCACGCACTAACGTCAACTCACAGAGGCTTGGAAGACATCTTGACCCGCCGGATCGCTAAGGAATTCCTTGTAATTGACAAGGAGGACGCAGTTCTGCGCTCCTTCATCGAGCGGCTGCGCGCATCGAAAAAGCTTGTTGTTCAATTAGATAAAGAAGAATTCCTCATCGAATTACAGCCTCTTCAAGTTTCAGATGAAGCACGGAAACTTTTGAGCCGTGGTGGTCCGATCCAAGACCGGGACGACTGAACGAACCCAGCGCCGCAGCTTGCTTCTTCAGTCAGACAGTCGAGGGTATCGTTTCGACGCCTGCCCCGTCCAATCGAGGGCGCTAGGGAAAATGAGGCGAGATCCTAATGTGGCCAATTACCGTGAACTTGTCCAAGCTCCGGGAATATCCCGGGCGAGCCACGCGAATAAACGATCCCAATCTTACCACCTATGTTTGCGGACGAAACGGCCTTGGTTCGCAATCCGAGGAACCGACGCTGTGGTCAACACCAGCCCACAGTGCTTCCAAATCCACGTCACGACTATCGGGACGCTGGTTGTCAGCAAGTTTGCCGACTTGAACCAACATGGGAATATCAAAACTCGAACCCGTGACGACGCAAGCCCCCTGTGGGAGGCTTGGTATTTGCGCACGAGAGATGTTGTCGAGCGTCGAAATGGTATTTTCAAGAAGTTGCAGGTCCCGATCATTCACCAGTCGATGAATGAAGAAGTTGTGCAACTGCGATATAATCGTTGGTGATATATCTGCTGGACGCTGACTTGCGAGCGTGATGAACATGCCGAACTTTCGGCCTTCCTTGATTATCTCCTCGAACAATTCGAGGCGATAATCTTTCCAGCTTTCCGCCTCTCGTGATGATTCTCGTGACAAGATATTGTGCGCTTCATCAATGACTAGATGGACCGTTGAGTCCGGTGGCGACTGAACCTTCGCTTTATGCTCCTCGTAAATATGCTTCGCGATCAAGATCGGAAGGATTTTTTTAATTTCCTGCTTAGTATCACGAAGCGAGATGACGGTTATCGTCTTACGTGGCGGCAAGACCGTTGAAACCTCCAGGACCTTTGCGAGATCATCCTTCATGGCCTCAATACGACGCAGCAGAGGATGGATATGATCATACTGCGCCGAGCCATGTAAAACGTCGCGAATTATCTGCAGGTCCGCTCTAACCAGGAGTTCTTGGAACCCAGCCGCATTTATCGATGGCAGCGCGTCAATAGGGTCGCCAAAGGCCTCCTTATAAAATGCATCATCATTGCTTAGAAACTTCCATGCGCCGTCCGCCAGGAGTACATGAAATGAATCGATATTTTGGCCCTTGCGCAAAGAAACCATGTTGAGCGCATCGGCAATGCTTCCAGTGATACCGAGATTTCTGGCGAGGGACTTCAGAAGTTCCAATGCCTCGGGCTTGGGCTCCTTCGAACGCAAGACGTTCTTAAAGGTGGCTGCTACGAAGCGTTTCAAGCTATCTTGAACCGTCCGGAACTTGGCCCGACCTGAGACAACCCGCTTTAGAAAGGGCTTCTGAGTGTTGGGAGTTGCCTGAAACAGGATTCCTAGCGTCTCGGCGTCCCAAAACTCATCATCGAGAAGGTGAAATTTCGCCCCGGCGTTCGCCTTGGTTGAAAGCTTTATGACGGTCTTTTTGTTTTCGTCTGCGAATTGATTCGATGTGTACTCGCCGTTGAAATCCAAAAAGATAAATTTACTCTTACCTCCAATACTATGCAGCTTATTTTCAAACAATACCGTGTATATCTTCGCCAGTGTATTTGACTTCCCACTGCCAGTATTTCCAAATATGCCAAGGTGTGCGTTAAATACCCGCTCCCAAGGTAGAGAAATTTCGATGCCTTCTTTCAAAAGCGATCCAATTACAAAGTCTTTTGCAGACTTACTCTCAAATATCCGCGCGATTTCCTCTTCTGAGAGGAGCCGAGCTTGGTCTTCGATCTTGGGAAGGAATTTGATACCCTCTTTAAATTGCTCGCCGTCGAAGTAGCCAACAGGTCTGGCCTTCAGCTTCCGGACATACGTCTGCTGCATCCCATCGTATTCCGAATTGCGCTCATCCAGGTATTCGCCCTCGATTATACATACGACGTCTCGGAACCCGTGCTCGATCGCAATGAATTCGCGAATAGAAACGCCTTTAAAGCGCTGTCCTTTGAAGAAATGAGTCTCCACGTTCGAATTTTCATAGGCGCGTATTGTGACCTCAATGCCCACGACCGCAATTACAGACCCTACAACAATCGTCATGAGCTGGTCTCTTCTAAAGATTTTCGGCCGAAAACACTTGATCGTTGAATGCCTCGAAATCCAATTTTCCATCTACGCTGACCAACTCGACGTTTGCAAAGCCTTCGAACTTCTTGAGGAATAAATTCCGTTCAGCGTCGTCGAAGCAGCAAGCAAATACCTTGAGAGTTGGATTAGATAGAGAACGTTTGACGAGATTCAAAATATGTTCGTCGGCGAAGGAAAAGCCGAAAGTAATGAATATTGTATTTGTCTTTTCAAGCTCATAGCTCAACAGACGCAATATTTGATAATAATGCTCCTCAAACACAGTTTCGTAAAATTTCCATTTAGTTGGATTGACGATGGGGAGTCGATCATAGTGTGCCCAGAACTGCTCGATCGCCTCTTTAGAAACAGAAAATTTGTCAGGTATAATATCTTCGTCGTTCTTACCGGGTTCATCGATCAGTGCTTCGAATTCACTGCTGCCGATGTTGGGAACCGCAGCCATTCGTTCGATCGACCGCTGCAAATCGTAGGAAATCTCGATGTTGTCGGGACTATCCTTGTACCAGTAGACGGACCCATGCAGTTGAAGAAGGTTGATCTGGGGCACGCTTTTGCTGTGCCGATCGAACGCGCCTTGATCTCTTATGTATCGATTGAAGTTCCGCGCGGAGAGGCTGCGTTTGATGAAGCCGGAACCTCCATCATTTAATATGAAGTCTGGCTGGCCGTTTCGCTGCATGACTTCCGATACATGCGCAATTAGACCGTCGTAGTTCGTAGTGAAGACATTCGCGCGATTGTGTTCCCCTTTCTTTGCAAGAAAGGAAAGCAGTGTTCTCAGGAATTTCTCGTAATTATCGAGAACCGCGCCTTGAGGGTCGGTAAATCCATCGGGATCGTAGACAGAGAATGCCGCCGCTGGACTTATTACGTTTTTCGCATACCAGGAGAACACCAATGCCTTGATGTTTGGCGCACTCTCGAACTTTGTAGCAAGGGTTTCTATCGTGTGCGCCTCTCCACTAGTGGAATCTTTGATTTTCAGAGCAAGCGTCGGAAGAAGACCGTAAGATGCACCGGAGCCAATCAAGAAGTTTAGGTTTTTGTCGAATATTTCGTTGCGATTAATCTTGGCCAAGGTGGTTCTCGTGATGCGAGTGTACGATACCTTGACGCTAACACCTTCAAAGCGAAATGCAATTATAGATTACAGATAGACCGTTGCACTTCGACCATTACTGCGGCAGGTGGCTTTTTTGATGAGATCTGGCAGTCCGGAGGGGCAATCGCGCATCGATAGATTGATGTATGGTTTGCGATGCGAGCAAGGACATCCGCAGATACCTTTGAGCATGATTGGTTCACGGCACATCGAGCTGATACTGATTTCCGACCTATGAACTAGATATAATTTCGCGCCGTCGATTAATATAAGCTGTTACTTTCGAGCGGCGCGAGTTTCTGCAGGTTCGGTTTGGTGCTACCCATTTTGCAGAAAGCAATATCTACCGCCACGCGAGTTTCAGCAATGAAATCCCAACCCAAAAGGCGACCGAGAATCGGACGCAGCGGTGAGCATTCCTTCGGCCAGCTTTGCGCCGATGCCGGGGTGCTTTGCCAAGATGTCACCGAAGACGAGTCCGGTTGGGACCACCTTGTTGAGTTCCCGACGAGGGAAAGCAATGGTCCCGCCGACGCTCAAGAAGTTGCGAGAC
Source organism: Rhizobium sp. CB3171 (assembly GCF_029714265.1). Taxonomy (NCBI): domain Bacteria; kingdom Pseudomonadati; phylum Pseudomonadota; class Alphaproteobacteria; order Hyphomicrobiales; family Rhizobiaceae; genus Rhizobium; species Rhizobium sp. CB3171. The sequence continues at coordinate 1,735,343 of NZ_CP121653.1, forward strand.
ATGCGTATGTCCAAACGAAAGCGACAGGGGGCCGGACAGCGAAAACTCAGATCATTTTGTCGAATGCTCTGAAAGCCGCCCAACACAAAAGTCCGTGGTTTGTAGTCCTTTTTCATGCTCCGGCGAACGGTCTTAGGCGCATCTACGCCATCCATATTTGGAAAGCGTTGATGACCGAAAGCCTGCGGTCAGTGAGGCAGGCGGAGTCAATCGGGCGGCCGCTGAACCACTCGAAGATGACGATGACATTTTGCATGGCTGACGATCACACCAATGACCTGTTGGAGTGGATGGAGGAAACAGTCGCGGCAATTGGCGATGACTACAGTGCTCAGAAAGTTCGACTCTATAAGAGTTTGGGGTTTGAGCATGGTACCGGTACCGGGACTATCACCTTCAGCGAGCACACCGAGGAGGAGATTGTGCGAGCATTTCTTGGCCTCGATAACGGTCTCAAAGTCGATGCGCTATCGTTCACGCCGTCACGGTTCGGAATTCCTGCCTCGCAACCACTGATTACGACTAGTCGCGGTACAGTCCAATTCGAGCCGATCGCTCAAGAGATAGTTGAACTCCGATTTCGCGACAGCAACGGCAGCCCCCCTGTCATTATGTCCGCTGAGGTTTACTCCTCTGGTCTGGCCCGCTATGCAGAATGCCTCGGACGGCTGCGCTTTGCCGCTCCCTTTTTCGACATCCTCTGGTCGCCCCAAACGGGCATGCAGTTCACCGCCAAAATCGACCCAGAGAAGGCGGCACCTATCAGCGAAATCGAAAACTACGCCATTTGTCGCACGTGGATGGCTAAGGGCGATCTCGACGTTCAGATTTGGGCAAGAGGATCCAAGATTCTGGCAGGCGCTTTTGAGGAAAAGATCGAGAATCCTCGATATTGGGAGAAGCTCGCCAAAATCTGTGGAGAATTAACCAGGATTAGCAACTCCAACTTTCAGGTTGCGCTTCAGGAAGTACTTGGCCGAAAAAGCGATATCGAAGTGTTCTGCGACACGATTAAGTGCGAATCCTTAACGTGTGCGTTCGGTCAGCTTGAAGGTGTTACTCCGCTTATCGAGGAGGTTATCTATTACGCGACGGTTTCGCTCGCCAGCTTCGTCTTCTATTCACTCGTCAAGCGCCCGGTCATCTCGATCACCACTGCCGACGACCAACTTACGGTCGTTTTAGGTTCTCCCGTGGAACTCGATTGCCACATGGTGCGCACGCACGATGTCGACACCCGACAATGGGAAGCAGATTATGATCGCGCGATGGATAAGAGCGTCGGGATTGCAATGGGCTTCGGCAATATCACTGATTGCCTCGGTCGTACGACAGAAAAGCAATTCAAACTGAACCGCGTGTCATAAGGGCTTCGACCCAAATGCATTGTCTATGGCGCAAGTCCTATGTTCGTCGGTTTGGCCGCCAACAATGGCGTCGGACAACTCGCTGTAAGCACGTTATTTTTGGTGGGTCCTGAACTCTCGCGCCGACATCGTTCGATCGTTCGAGATGATGACCTGATCATCTGGGATGCAACTCGGTAAAGTGCTGATGGCAGAGCCCGCGAGATTGTTCCTACCGCCCACTCATGATTGGAATCGCAACAGCGATCTGGATCGACGCTCACGCCGCTGCCAAGATATGGGTAATCTTGGCAATTACCTCATCCTTCGGGCGGGACCGGTGATCAACGAATTCAACAGTGGCGTCGTTTACTCGCTCAACCCTGCGAATTCGTTCACCTACGTTCGATTGGTCCGCTTCTCCGTTCACAACTACGAAGTCGCCTGCATTAATTTCGAGGTTTCCCTCGATGACGTCGCCCAAGAAAATCGAACCGTCTCGGATACCGTATTTTTCGCACGATTTTCCGGCAACAATACCAATGTACTTGGCGGTGGTATCGATGACGCCTTCCTCGGTCTCCAATGCATACGGCACGAAAACGTCGTGATCTTCGCTTATTTTTTTGTTTGCACGAGAAGCGTGTGCTGAACGCGCCTTGACGACCCGGCCGTCCGTCGCGCGACGGGCTTCCTCGATTGCTTTCATTCGTAGCCGCGCATAGAGCGCCAGGGCTCCCCAGGCAACCAGCATGATCAAAACTGCAACCAAAGTGACCATTTTTATCCCTCGGTATTCAGCGTTTCTACCCGTACGGCGGTTAACTTTTGCTGAACCTGATGGTTCCCTAATCGTGGATGAGAGGCCTTGTACATAAGAAACTTGAAGGCCACTAACAAGATAATTTCGATCTCGAACACTAACACATGACGTTCGTTAAGGAAATGGGCATCATCGATGCCCGCTGCGGCCGGAATGACCATCGCGGCAACCACCAAAAAAAGGCTCAGAAACCCCATTTTTGTCATCATCGTTCTTGCAAGGGGCTCGTGTCCCAGTACAACGATGTCAATTCCGAGATCGACAAAAAGGAGGAACGCAATCAGGAGGTAATGGCGGTCACTCAAAAACTCCAGGCTCACGTCTGAAAAATTGGACGTAAACCACTTATCGGGCATCGCGACTCCCAAAGCGATTGCGAGCCAAATCGAGGCTCCAATAAAGCAAGCGATCAAAGAAATCCAGCGGGCGCACATTACCTTGAACTTACTATACGCGACTTCTGTTTTCGATTTCGCCGAGGAGGGATCGGTTGTTTTATTCATTGATGTCGCCATAAGAGAATCTACAACCAAGAATGACCAATAAAATGCTGCCGTCAATTCCCTCCGACGGGCGAGTCGTTTATTCGAATGGCTCTTCGGTGATCCGGGCCGCACATTTCCAGATTGAATGTTCGGGAGAAAGAAACAATTGCCGCAAGAGCGCGGCCGCCGGATGACCGTTCAGCTCTCCCAAGAGAACAGAAGCTCAACGAGAAACAATCTCCAACGCGCCGCCCTGGTGGGCATTAGGGCCTCAAAGTCGGGGCCAGCGCTACTCGTTCGTCGAATGTCCCTAGTTCTTCAAGCGGAAAATTTATGCCCGATAGCCAGATTGCATTTGCGATGTATCACAGATGCTTGGCTGATGGCGGTATCGATGCAGACTTAATCGGAACCTAATTGATGGAAAGTGATTGGAGCCGCCCCTGATATCCCACACCACACCGGGCGCGTTCCCAGCCGACAATGACAAAGAGTAGGTAATCATTAGTGTTTTGTAGAGTGCGCTTCACGTGGCCAAGTCGGCATATGATGGCGACGGGCAACTCTCTGGGGCGGGCACAATGACATTACACCGCTTGTTCCTCGAACGCAGCAATCGCAATCAGGCGCGAATTTTCTCTCTGAACTCTCGCGCCGACATCGTTCGATCGTTCGTGATGATGACCTGATCACCTGGGATGCAATCTGGCAAAGAGTTGATGGCGGAGTTGCTCAGATTGATCCTACCGCTCACACTCATGATGTCCGGAAGCTTGGAAATTGATGGCCCACCGATCAGAACGTCGCGGTCCACGCACAAGCCGTTTGACAGGTGAGAGACTTGAGTGCCGCGAAGGTCGAGGTTTCCTCGAATTCGCGAATTCGGTGGCAAGGCAGCCAAAGGCGCATCTCCGATGGTAAGGCCGCCTACATCCAACCCCTCGCCGATTTCCGCGATTAAGCTGGAGCCGATGAGCAAGCAACCACTCACGTACAGCCCCGGTGGCAGGCTCCGAAGTGCGGTGTAACCAAGGTTCAACCTTCCTGGAACGCGGAGGTTTGGTGGAAGCTCGCCGAGCTTGTGCCAGACACCGTCTTCGTCGAGGACGCGTCCTAGCTCGAACGCCGCCAAACCTAGTTTGTAGCCCTCGCGCGAAAAGAAGGGAGCGAGAATGTTGAAATATCGATCGATGGGCGGCCGATTTCCCTTTCCTTGCATAGCGACAACGTATTTCCCGTTCACCACTGACATGGTGACATGCGGTCTTCCAAAGCGGTCGCGCAGGGACAGGAAGGCGCGGCCTGGGCTCTGAAGACAGTAATCGTATCGCCCACAGCCCAGGCAGTGGTCCATTCGAAGGCCTTCCCAATCAAGTGCTTCCGCTGTGGTCAGCCTCACAATAGTGTAACCGTCATCGAGTTGCGCGATGCACTCTTCGCCCGAACACGCAGCCAGGGGGCCGAGTTTCCGGCCTGATTGCCGTTCTGTCTTCGCGATTTCGACAAGCAGATGTTCGATCGAAGCGCATTTCATAATTTTCTTGGGTCTGTTTGCCTCGTCAACTTTCTGCAGCCAATAGGCCTCATGAAAGACGGCATCGTGCAGCCACTCAACAACCCGTTCGATATCCTGGTCAAGAAGACGTCTTGTCCTACGCCGCAAGATACCTCGTACGATGACAGGCATCACACAATTGCGCATCAACCCATATACGTGAAAGTGGCAATCCCAGTAGAATTGGAGCCGGTTTTGCACGCGAATGGTCAATCGCGCGCGAACTTGATCTCGCGTCGGCATGGTACACCCAATGGCTTCTGATTGGTGATTGCCGCCAAACCGGCGGCTGGTTGAGCGGACATCTAATAGTCCGCAAGCGCCGCTATTGAGCGGCTATGCCGGAATAGCTGTCGGGCTCCAAGGCAACTGGCACGGTCTGAAACGACACGGCATGAGCAGCAACCATTTCGCCGACTTGTTGTGCGTCGAGCCGACCTCTTTCGACCAAGGCGTCGCACAAAGCGTCGAATAGAACGCGCTCCTCGACGATAATGGCTTTGGCGCGTTCGAGCTGTCGCAGCAGACCCGCCTCAACCGCCTCCGCCAATCGAGGGTAGAAGCGTCGTACTCGATCGGCCTCATCGGCATCTGCTGCCGCTGAGAACGTCAGCCTGTGCCCTAGTCCGGTCGCCGCCTCCATCTCGGTCAACCGATCTGTTGCTCTCTGCAAATCCGAACCGACAATCAAGCCGCCACCGTCACAGTGACCGCCGAGGATCACGATTTCCGCAGCGATTCCTCCGAGGAGCATTGCGTTCTCCCGTTCAAAGTAGTCGCGATCACGTCGCTGAAGCACCGATTGTTTGAAATGCGCCCCACCCAGCTCGATCACTCGATCGCCGGGGTTAAACCAGTCGGCAATTTTGACCCCGACAAATTTTCCAGCTCCCAGTTTAAGGCCTACCAGGCTGTGGCCGATCTCATGCACAGCCATGGCAAGGCGATGTTCACGGGGAATGATCACACGCGGTGGCAGATGTGCAAGGACGTCATCGACTGACACAGGACGGCCGCTACGTCTGGCAGACCGGCGCGCGTCTCGTGCCAGCTGTTCCAAGTGAGCACCTGACATTCCCTCCGATAGGTCCGACACCGGGGCCAACTGACTTTGCGTCAATGCTAGGTCCAAATACTGTGACAAGATAAGCAACCGCTCGGTCGGGCCTGGCAGCGGGATTTGGATGAAGCGATCGAGGCGACCAGGGCGACGTAGCGCAGGATCAATTCGGCTCGCGTTGTTGCAAGCGCCAACGATAATCAGACCCTCGTGTTCATCGGAACCATCGATTTCTTCCAAAAGCGCGTTCACGACCTGGATGCTGTAGTCGCGGTTAGCGTCGTCAAGCTTTTCCCGGTCGCCAAACGCGTCGATCTCGTCGATGAACAGGATAGTGGGTGACTTGCTTTTCGCCTGCTCAAAATCGCGGTGCATAGCCTTCAACAGGTCGCCCAGATGCCCACGTCGCTGCCAGGCGGCCAGAGATGCCGTAACGAGATGTGCATTCGCTGTCGTGGCAAGAGCGCGAGCGAAGGTGGTCTTTCCTGTTCCCGGCTTGCCTTCAAGCAGGACGCCGCGATCGACGTCGCACCACCCGATCTTGCCAGCCTGCCAATCTCTCAAGTCTTCCGCGAGCTGCATGCCCCATTCAGCCGCTTGGCCGTACCCGGCCATGTCCTCCAGACACCTCTCATTCGGCTGCGACTTTCGATTTGCGGGCGCGGGCTCTGCGGCTCCAAGCGACCTCAATCGCCTGAGACTCTCGCTGAAGCTTCGTCCTCGTGCGACGGCCCTCCACATCAAATCTGCACCGATATTGAGGGCCTCGGCAATCTGTGCGTCGGCCGCGACAACATCGTAGCAATTCAGCAGCGCGCTCCGCACCTGCCGGACTGTAAGCTTCTCGATGTCGCCGATGAAGGACGCAGCCAGTTGCCACTCGGGCGGAATTTTGAAGTCGTGGACGACCACAACCAAGACATACCCGAATGAACGTACGTCGTCGCTATCCAAGCCCTTGTGAAACGCCGAGTTGTCGTCGTCGACAATTACGCGCCGCTCCTTTTCGTTATAAGCCGGTCTCCTGCCCGCAAAGAGCACGGCCTCGGCGGCCTCTCGATAAGGCTCGGCTGATTGTCCCAGTGGGGCCTTGAGAATTGTAATTCCATAAAGCCACGGGTTAGTCTTGCGATGTAACCTGAGTGCTTTCTGGATTGCGCAGTAATAAGCGAAGCTTTCTGCGGACTTCATGGCCGCGCGTAAAACGTCCTGCTTGCGAGTCATCACGAACCTACCTTTCATCGGAGGCTTCAACAGGGTTTCGATTTTTGGATACGAAGATCAGCGGCGCCGAACGCGGCTGTCCGGCCCGAGCGGAAGCTCGTCTATGTCGTCGAAGACAATGAACCGATGGAGGAAAAGGCTTGCGACTACGGGCACAGCCCTTCCTGTCATGTTGATTGACTGGCAATCGGCCAGGCTCAAGCTTCCTTGTTCGTCGAGCGCGGACAACAATCGAACTCGATCAGAAAGCGACACGGTAACCCTGGCGTATTGCAGGAGGTCTTTGGCGTTTTGCAAACGCACCGGCGGGATCGCAGACCGATCAACGTGGCGATAACGATGCCCGAGATCGTGGATCCGCTGCGGCAGCCAAGTAGGGAGCCGCTGACTGGCATCCTCGATCGTGACGATCTCGATGGAGGTGCCATAATTGACTTCGAAGTCGGCGATGAATTGCTCTCCTTCCGCGTCGCGGACGACCGGGCCGCAAATCCAGCTTCCAAGCTGGTCGTCTACGTCAAGGAGACACGCGTAGTCACGAGCCAGCTCACTTTTGAACGCGAGTGAACCGGCTGATCGGACGGTATTCAAACCTGATGGAAGAAAAGTGCGGACTTCCGCGCGATGGGACAGCAATTCGCCCATGTTTGCCACTCCGATACGATAAACACGAATACATGACCACTCAGTGGTGGGTCATATGTTTTCGCGAAAGCGTATGAGGCGGCTAAGGTTTGTCATGGATGGAACAAATACAGAACAAACCCACTTATTGTCAAGTGCCTTTTGAGCTAGGGCTGCCGGTCGGACCGTTTGGCAGAATGTCTGGCTCTGAAAAGTTGGGGGAGTGAGACAGCGTTTACAATGCCGCTCCCCTCGCCTAGTACATGCCCGAACTATCGATGGGGGCTAACGAAAAATGTTGATCAAGCAGAGCGACTATCATCGGATCTACAAGGTCATCAATAGCTTGCTGATCAACGAAAACGCCAATCCGGCCACGGCTTCCATGTATTTCAGCACGTTCGGGGCCTTTATTCTCCAACATCATTTCAAGGTCGCGGCGACGCCGAAGGGTGGCCTCGCCGCTTACAATTTTGAAGGAAATCGCATCCTTTTCGCGGATCATCGCGAAGATGGCTACGTCTCCGGCGCCGGGGAAACCTTTCATTGCTGGGTCGAAGCGGACGGTTGGGCAATCGACTTCATGGCTCCGGCGTTCTCCGAGAGCGTAGCGGGTCTCGCGGTACCTCCGAAAATGTTTCAGCGGCCGCTTTCATCAATGGCGCCATCCATCAACGATCTCAGCCAGTCCGGCGATTTTTTCTATCGCTTTGAGCCCGACGCAATGAGCCGACGATTTGCAGACTGGCGCAAGCATCCGATGATCGGAGACCTTGCAACCGTTTCCGCAAACTGGTTTCGAAAGTCTCCGAAGCAAATACAGAGTTCGATCACGGTTCGAGATCAACAGGGAAAATCCCAGATCGTGCCGCTTGTTGGCAATTCCCTGGTTGGCGCTTGGTGATCCTCGAAAGACGACTAAACCTGGGTGTCCGGTCATGCTCCAGTTTCCTCTTCTTGTAGGGAACTGCCCGCGATTTTCTTTGTTTCAGTCGACGGGCATATTTTGCGCTCTTCCGGCCTCAGTTTGGAATGGCCTCTGTGATCAGGGAATACACATTGAGAGCATCGAGGCCTGCCCAAGCCGTCGCCCTTAGTTCACCAGGAAATTTATCGTGGCGTTATCGACGTTAGAAGGGCTCCATTCCAGGCAGCTCGGAGGATGGCGCAAGCCCTTTGTTGAAATCTTCATCAGCGGCGCTCAGGGCCAGAGGTAAATTCGCCTGGAGGACCGGCAGTAAGCCGCGAGGTGACATAACAAGGAATCCGAGAATCTGCTTCCCACGACACAATACCAAAATCAGGTAGCCCGGAGGACACGGCGCTTTTCCTGGATAAACAGCAACGTATTCTGTTGAGTTGATTTCCCAATTTTCCTCTACGACGGCAGCCCAACCGCTGGCTTGCTCAAGAGTGAAAAACGCCGTGGGCCAAAAATCGCCGTTAGGGAACCGAACTAAATAGAGCGTCACGGTGCCGAACGGGAAAGGAATAACTTCAGCCAAATCTTTGCCTCCGAAAGAAAATACGGAAGGCCTACTCCATGCCAAGTTGCGGAGGACTTAATATCTCATCTCAATTTTGAGCTGTGGCCGACAATCTCCCTCGAAAAATTAGCTTGCAGGCGATTCCGGCCGACAGGAGAATCTTTGGTGAACCCTCGGAGGCCGGACATGACCGTTGATACCGGAAAAATCGAAACGCGACTGCCGCCCCTCTTTCTTGTGGAGCAATCCGACAATGAACTCATCGATGAGCTGCTCAAAGTGCTCCGCTTTTCGGAAGAATGCGGGTCGATTGCAAATATGCAAAGGCAGATTGCTCGTTATGAGCCGTTCTTCAATAGCATCGCAAGCGAAGAGCAGCGCAACGAATATAATTCATTCAGGGATCGCCTTCGGGAATACCTAGCTTACGAAGAGCAATACGGAACAGGTTCTTTGCTCAATCTGTCGCATCCATTTATTCGGCAGCAGATTTGTCGCGGAGCTATGGATGTCAGAAGGGTTTTGTTGTGGAAGGCTCCAAAGGTGGCACAGATTTTTCGATGAACTGTCAGCAACGATGGCCGCGCTATCATCGTAGCAGAGGCGTTGTCACGATAGACGCAGGCGCTCCGTTATTCAGATTCAACGGACTCGACGTCAAGCGCGGAGATCTTTACGAGACGCACCATCACGGCTCTTGTCTCCCTGAGATGCCGGAGGGTCATATGCCCCGTTTTAGGGTAGTTTCCCCCTGAGATTTTGGTGTCTCCATTAACGCTGAACGACCATGTTCGATCTGCGGGGTAACCGCGCCGGGCTCATGAGGACGCCGACATCAACTGACCCATTTCAGCGGCCCGATCATGACGAGCATACGGACAAACATATCGGCAACGGCGGCTCTCGCCACGCTGCGAACGATCGACGGTCAGATGGACAGGAGCCAGAGCGAGGTCTCGTCCGGCTTGAGAGTCAACACGGCCGCAGACAATGCAGCCTACTGGTCGATCGCGACAACCATGCGTTCCGACAGCAAGGCCCTGTCCGCTGCTCGGGATGCCCTAGGCCTCGGCGCAGCCATGGTCGACGTGACCTATGAAGGCATGTCGAGCGTGGTGAACCTCATGTCGGAATTCAAAGCAAAGCTGGTTCTGTCGAAGGAACCTGGCGCGGACAGGGACGAGATCAATACCGAACTATCGCAGCTTCAGAGCCAGATGCGATCTGTCGCATACTCCGCCAGTTTTAACGGCCAGAATTGGCTTGCCATGACGGACGACAACTGGACTGGCTTCGTTACAGATCGAACTGTGCCGGGCTACATCGTCCGAAACGGCGATGGTTTTTCGGTCGGTACGGTGAAAGTGCTTGATGCGATAAATGCCAACCTCGGTGGTACGGCGCAAATGTATCCCTTGGTGGACGACACCGGAGGAGCCGCCACGGGTGGCATGGGAATATTGACCAATGTTGGTTACTCTCAGGAGCTTGGGACTGGCACGAACTGGGTGATCCTGCACACGCTGGGTAACCCCGATCCAACCTTGGGTACCGAAATCAAGGTGTCGGCGGATACGACGTCGGACGATATCGACGATATGATTTCCGTGACCGAAGCGGCATTGTCCGATGTCGTGAAATGGACTGCGAAACTGGGCTCTGCCGAGACGCGGATCTCGATGCAACAGGACTTCGCTTCGAAGCTCGGCGACGCGATTGACAGTGGCGTCGGTCGGCTTGTAGATGCCGACATGGAAGATGCCTCGTCTCGAACGAAGGCCCTGCAAACACAGCAGCAGCTTGCGATTCAGAGTTTGCAGATTGCGAATTCGGAACCGCAGACCATTCTCAGCCTGTTCCAGTAACCGGGTTCCTGCATCATCGTCCAAGGCGTTCCACTCCTCTGGCAACGGTCCTCGGATGAACGTTGTATCGACTGGCGATATCCCGGACGGCTGTCCCAGCGCCTAGAGCATCGCGAATTTCCTCGCATTGGGCGTCCGTCAGCACCCGCCGCCTCCCCGGCTGCTTTCCCCGAGCCCTCGCGGCTTCAAGACCGGCGATGGTGCGTTCGCGGATCAAGGATTTCTCAAACTCCGCGAGCGCCCCCAGGATATGGAAAACTAATTTGCCACCGGCGGAAGATGTGTCGATGTTCTCCGTCAGAGACCGAAACTCAATTCCTCGAAGCCGCAGTCGTTCGATCACCGCGAGCAGATGGCTGAGCGATCTGCCGAGACGGTCAATCCTCCAGACGACAAGCGTGTCGCCCTTTCCCAAGGATTTAAGGGCCTTGTCCAGTCCACTGCGTCTTCTATCCGTGCCTGGAACGCCATGATCTTCGAGGATTCGGATGCACCCAGCCGCCCGAAGCGCATCTCTCTGTAGGTCGAGATGCTGGTCGGCGGTCGATACCCTTGCATATCCAATCCTTGCCATCGCGCCTTTGAATCCTTCCATGCGTCTCCGCGCTGCTCGACGGCTTGACAGAAACGAACGGTTTCGCGGAGCAGATATCAGGGAGCGCTGAGAAATCATTGTCGAAAACAATGGCAAGGACTTACGCATAGAACAAAAAGGGCTTCACGCGTCGTGACAAAACCGTTCGTTTCTGCCTCTTGAAAGAGGATGCATCGCCGTCCGCTTTGCCGGATTGCGGCAATGAGACTGCAAATTCCGAGGCAATCCGCCCCCTGATTCCGAAATGATGTCGCCCCCCAATTCCGAGAAATAGTCGCCCCCTTGTTCCGAGATGATGCCGCCCCCTTGGAGGCGTCTGGCAAGGGTGGGTCTGCAGGTGTGAAGTTTCTTCCTTCGACGTTGACGAGGAAGGAACGGGATGCCAGCGGAGAGATTGGAGATGCGGCGTGTCCGCGAGATACTGAGATATCGTTTTGAGCAAGGACTTGGGCACAAGTCGATTGCGGTGCGGGTTGGAACTGCGCCCTCGACGGTGCGCGAGACGCTACGGCGTGCGGCGGTAGCCGGGCTGTCGTGGCCTCTCGGCGACGACGTCAACGATACAGTCCTGGAGGCAACGCTTTACAAGGCGGCCGGGACGAAGATTGGGCACCGTCGCGCTCCTGAGCCGGAGTGGGCACAGGTCCATCGCGAGCTGAAGCGCAAGCATATGACGCTGCAGATCCTCTGGGACGAATACATCAGCCGTCATCCGGATGGTTATCGCTATAGTCGCTACTGCGACCTCTACCGGGGCTGGGCTCTGAAGCTGCCGGTGACGATGCGGCAGGATCATATGGCCGGCGACAAGCTGTTCGTCGATTATGCCGGCGACACGGTCACGGTGATTGTCGATCGGTTGTCCGGCAAGACCCGACAAGCCCATCTGTTCGTGGCGGTTCTGGGCGCGTCGAGCCTTTCATATGCACATGCCCGGTGGAGCGAGACGCTTCCCGACTGGATCGAATGCCATATCCAGGCGCTGGAGTTCTTCGGCGGTGCGCCAGCCTTGCTGGTTCCCGACAATGCCAAGGTGGCGATCATCAAGGCGTGCCACTTCGATCCCCAAGTCAATCGGACCTATTGTGCGATGGCAACCCACTATGGCAGCGCCGTCCTGCCGACGCGGCCACGCCGTCCTCGCGACAAGGCGAAAGTAGAGGCTGCGGTTCGTATCGTCGAGCGCTGGCTGCTGGGCCGCCTTCGCCACCGCACCTTCCACAGCCTGGCCGAGGTCAATGCGGCGATTGCCGACTTGCTATATGATTTGAACGACAGGCGTGTCCTGCGCCGGGTTGGCGTCACGCGCCGCCAATTGTTCGAAGAGCTCGACCGGCCCGCTTTAAGGCCATTGCCTGTGGAACGCTATGTCTTTGCGGAATGGCGTATCCGGCGTGCCGGGCTGGATTACCACGTCGAGATCGAGCGGCACTATTACTCCGTTCCCTATCGCTTCGCTCGCGAGCAGGTCGAGGCGCGCATCACCGCCAATACGATCGAGATCTTCCACAAAGGCGAGCGAATAGCCGCCCATCGCCGCTCCAGCGGCAATGGCAAACACACGACGATTCCCGATCACATGCCCTCAGCCCATCGCCGCTTTGCCGACTGGACGATCGAACGCATTCAACGCGAGGCCTCTTCCATCGGGCCGGAGGTGGCGTTGCTGTGCGAGAAGATCCTCGCCGACAGGCCGCACCCGGAGCAGGGCTTTCGAGCCTGCATGGGAATTATCCGCCTGAACAAAAGCTTTGGCCGCGACAGAGTGAACGCTGCTTGCAGCCGTGCACTGGAGATCGGGGCCCGGACCTACGGTTCGGTGCGCTCCATCCTCGACAATCATCTTGATCGAACGGCTTCCACCAATGGACCGGCTTCGCATGAACCGATCCATCACGAAAACATCCGCGGACCTCGCTATTACCACTAAGGAGAACGAAGAATGCTTGCGCATCCAACACTCGATAAACTCAATTCCATGGGCCTGGCCGGCATGGCAAAGGCCTTCGGGGAGCTCGTCACCAACGGCGAAGCCGAACATCTCTCGCACGCCGAGTGGCTAGGACTGCTGCTCGAACGGGAGTGGAGTTCCCGCTACGATCGTAAGCTTGCCGCACGCCTCAGGTTTGCCAAGCTTCGCCACCAGGCCACCCCGGAAGATGTCGACTATCGCAGCGAGCGCGGCCTTGATCGCGCGCTCTTCATGAAGCTGCTCGGCGGCGACTGGATCAACGCTCATGACAATCTGGCCATTTGCGGACCCTCGGGTGTCGGAAAAAGCTGGTTAGCCTGCGCTCTCGGCCACAAGGCTTGCCGAGACGATCGCTCCGTTCTCTATCAGCGTGTCCCAAGGCTATTTGCCCAGCTTGCGCTCGCTCGGGGCGATGGCAGGTATGCCCGGCTGCAGCGGACTTTGGGCCATGTTCAAGTCCTGATCCTAGATGACTGGGGCCTCGAACCGCTCAACGAACAAGCCCGGCACGACCTCCTCGAAATCCTCGAAGATCGCTACGGCCGCCGATCAACCATCATCACCAGCCAACTTCCCGTATCGGCATGGCATGGCGTCATAGGAGACCCGACTTACGCCGATGCCATACTGGATCGCCTCGTTCACAACGCTCATCGCATCGAATTGAGCGGCGATAGCCTACGCCGAAACCTGCCCCGAAAAGCTTGACACCCTGCCTAAATGAACTGACAACAATCATCGCCTGCAGACCCCACTAAAAAGGGGCGAGATCATCCCGGAATCAAGGGGCGCAATCATCTCGGAACAAAGGGGCGGCTTCATCGGAATCGGCAATGAGACCGCAGGCGACTTTTAAGCAGATATCCCGTTCGCTGATGGATTTGTGGATTTCCAGTCCAGATGGAATTCCTAGTCCGAAGGATATCTATGATCCTTTTTCGGACTTGCTGCGACCCAATATGGTTCTGGTCGTCGTAGACGTGCGCCCAACAAATCCGTTGGACTTCCGCATCGACATTATCCACGGCTATTGTCTGCCGAGCGGATTGCCTGACATCTGTTCAATGCAGCAGTCGCGCTCGTTTTCGGATTTTCCCGACGCCAGGTATCTCCGGGAAATTATGATCCCTGCTTACGTTGGGGCAGTGCAGCGCCAGCGTCCCATGATGAGGCGTGTGGTAGCGAGAATCCTCGACACGATCATCAACTATGATCGGATAGTTCTTCCGCAGAAGAATTCCTCGGCACGAAGCGAATGGTGCATCGGATTGCTCGACGTACATTTTTTGTTGCCAGCAACTTCGAGAGACCAGAGCCTCGATCATGTCGGCCTCGGCATTCTGCAACTGTTGACGGAAGGCAAGTCCACAAGGGAAATAGGATCTGAATTAAACCTATCGCATCGAACAATCGAACATCGGATCGATCACCTGAAGTCTAGCTTCCGAGCCCGGAACATCCCTCATCTCGTGGCCCTATCGATTGCTGCAGGCCTTGGCGGAAGCACCGAACCGGACGGCTGACCTAACAAAGCCGAGGCTCAGGTCTCGCCCAATAAGCATGAGCTAAGCGGCACTGTGCTGGGTGGTGGCTTTCTATCTGGATCCGGTATCCCCACTGCGCTTACGTCAAGCCAAGGACATCATTGCCATCCGATGTGCTTGAGAACTTCGTGTTTATCGTTCCTAGCAAGGTGTTTAACAGGTCAGATTCAGCGCTGTCCCCCCGTTGAGCCGCGCCGCTTTGTAAGCCTTCGACTGCGTCTTTCAAATCGTCCACGGTTAGATCACCTTGTTCCCCATCATAATCTTCACCTAACTTGGCGAGGTCAAAAGCGTTCCACGCCGCAGTGACCATCGGTACATCCCCGGCAGCTGGCTCGTCGCCGTTATCATCTACAACGGTGTAGCCGCCAGCAGCTTGGATGAGGTTATATCCGGTGAGCTGTCTGAACTTTTCCAGGTCATTCACCGAGTAAGGTGTCATTGCCCCCGGGTCGTTGGAGCGAACACCGTTCTGCTCCTGGATCAATGAATATGCAATCTGTTGATGAACGTTGAGAGGGCCAGTGCCATTCATTTTGAAGCTGATCTCTACAGCGTTGTCCGGCTTGACAGAACCAGCGATTGTCGGGTTGACAGTCGTTCGCACATCTCTTGATGAAAGATAGGCTTTTTAGGAATGCGCTGATGTTCTCAAGGTTTGCCGAACCCGTTAGCTTGCCCTGCCAACCATCGGAAAGTGCGACGCTTTTTCGACAAGGACGCTTAGGTTCGCGTGCAACTGCCTGCGCGCGTCGATGACGTCGCAATCCCAGTGTCTTGCCAATTCAATTTCAGTTTCAGAAACGGCCGCGACCGGATAGTTCGTCCCCGGCGTAGATACGAAAGGCGCATCCGTTTCCGTTAAAACCCGATCGCGCGGGAGACGTTTGATGAGGGATGCTGCGCGGCGACTTCTCAGCATCGGCAGTCCGACAGAGAACCAAGTCCCTATCTCCACCGCCTTGTCGACGTACGATAGGGAGCCAGAATACCAATGTAGGATGGGCACGCCCGCTGCACGGTGTTTTATCAAGGCTTCGATTACCTCGCCGCTGGCATGTCGACTGTGGATTGACAGGACGCGTCCGCCGACTGCCGAGCACGCATCCAGCAATGCGTCGAAAACATCTTTCTGAAGATCGAGGAACGGAGCGCAGTCGTCGCCTCCGTCGATCCCAACCTCTCCCACATAGCGGGTTTCGCCTAGCAGGCGTCTGAACAGAGCGACTTCGGCATGGCGCTCTTTTACCAACTGAGGATGCAGCCCCAGTGCTGTCCGGATACGCTTCCTCCCCTTGGCTATCTGGGCCGTCTTGGGGAATGCCTTTGGAGTGTTCGTAACGGAGAGCAAATAGGTCCCTGCCCGCTCGATGTCCTCGGCGGTCCGCTCTGGCGATGGAAACAGATCCAGATGGCAGTGAAAATCAATCAAACGTGGAACCCTTGGTCCTTCAGATAAGCTGCTACTTCGTGCAGGCCGCGTTTGTGGACGTCGAACCAGTTGGCCCGTTCTATAGGTTCGAAAGGCAGCGGTCCACTTGCGATCGCGCGCTGCTTTGGGTCCCGGTTTTCCCGGTCAGACGCGACGAGCATGGCCATCACGTCGTCACGGATGTCGGGGCGATCCCATAGTTTTCCCAAATCGGGATACTGATACGAGGTCGTGTCGTTTACTCCGGCTTTCGCAAATGACGCGCGGCGGATAAGGCAGGGAACGCAATGGCCGCACTGCTGGCTTTTTCGCTTCCATTTCCCACAGGAAACGGTAGCGACAGCAGCTCGCGCCATTTCTTCGTTCGGCAATATGCTCAACAACATCTCGCCTTTGGTCAAGTGGCGGTACGGGTTAGTGATATTCACGCTGAGGCCGACCTTATCCAGAACCGACTGTATTCCTGACAAGAAGTGCGGGTGCGTCGTCCTGGTGCTGTGCGAGCCAATGCGCCGTCTCGTGAGCGGGGCGTTCAGAGCGATGAACCCATTCTCCGGAATAACCAGGTCTATCGGCGCGCGAGAGGGTTTCGTGGCCAGGATGGCGTTCGCAGCGACCACGCCGAACGCGAGGAAACCGAGGCTGCGGGTTCGCATCGTCGTGTCGCTGAGATAGTCACCGCTGAAAACGGGGTTGGCATTTGCCGCGAACCACGGCAGTTTCTTCCCAAGTCTTGGGACAAGGTAATTCTGATAGCTCTTATCGCCGCGATAGGAATGGCTGACAAGGAGCGGCGAACGTCCCTCCTCGATGAGCTTGCGTGCTCCTATCAGACTGTCCAGCCCACCTGAGAAAAGGCACACGCAGTCTGCAGAGCCAACGGCGATATGCGAGCGATAGCGTCTCAGGACGGCCTCCTTCGTCGGAGGCTCAGCGCCATCGGCAACGAAGTTCAGGGTCCATTTGTCCCCACTGAGAAAGTTCAGGCTGTGTTCGAGCTCTGCCCTCACCTTTTGCCAGACTGAGGGCCGGGCCAATGGGATGTCCAGATCGAGATCGCGGGTCCAGCCATTCCCAGAGAACGCCTCCCGGTTGACGAAAGTGTCGGCTGCCACAACGGCCAACGCAATAGAAAGGAAATCAAACGCCGCAGGGCTGATGACTACGCCCAGCCGTTCGACGGCCAGTTCCAGCCGACGCCCGATGGAGCCTGAGCCGCTCCGAATAGGACGCGGCCCGTAGAGGAATACATGTGACGTTCCCTCCTCGTCTGCCGCTGGAATTCTGCTCTCGTCGATATGAAAAACCAACTTACTCATCGAACGACTCCCACTCTCTCCAGACTTCGACAACGGTCTCTCGCATGAAGCGGAGGACGTCGGACTTGGTGATAGCCTTACCGTCTGTCAGCTTGGGAGCCAGGTTTTTGTCGACAATGACGCGGATAACCTCGAGTAGCTCGGCTTCCGCTGCCGAAGTCCGCTTTTCGTCGGGAGCATTGGCCCACGAACCGCCAACCTCTTCGACGATTTCCTGGAATACCGTCTGCGACAGGTACTCGCCCATGATGCGGGCTACAGTTTCGTCGTCCAAGCTATCGGGGTCGAAATCCCCCTCGCCGAGGACCTCGAGCATTGCTTCGTCGATCGCCTCGCGAATACGGTCCGCATCACCGTTCTCAGGGGCAAGCATTTCCGCCAATCGCTGGCAGACGACATCAAGCGGCTGACCGGCAAGGGAGTCTCTTGAAAGACCTCGTTCGGCGGCGTTCCCGCCATCTCCGCCAAGGGATTTGAGGACTTCGTAGAAGTCACCACCCGAATTGTAGACGGAGCCGAACCGTCGAGGTCCAACGCCGCTGCCCCCGGTTGCCGTTCTTGCGTAGTGCCCAAGCGACCGCTTGAGATCGTCACGGTCACCACTTTTGAGGTATTTGCCGAACGATGTTCGGAACGCCTGGAAGCGCTTGGGCGGCCCTGCCGGAACTGGGGTGCCAGGCTGGTCGTCGGCCCAAGGTGGCACCATCGGCTGCTTGGAACCCGATCCCTTTGATGACGATGAGGTTCCCATCAGCTTTTCTTCCCCGCACCATCGTCCTTCATCAGCGCCGTCATCCATCTCGGCACCTTGGGAAGCGTCTCGACAAACGCAACTAGCTTTCGGTGCGCATCTTCGTGACGTTGCGCGAGCAAATGTGCTCCACGGAAATCGTCGCGCGCCTTGTCCCAATCAGGATTTCGCTTCATCACCGCGATGATTTCATTGATTGCCTCTCCGACTTCGGAAACATCGATTTCCTCAACAGCCGCCTTAGACGCCCTCGAACTCAACGTCGCTGTCTTCAGGAGCACCTCGATGGCGTTTCGCGTCTTTTCACTCATCCGATTGATAGCCACCCGAACCGGGATTGTTTCTCTGGACAGATAGACAGCCGGGCGCAGGTCAATGCCGCCGAGGGGCGGGTGGAGCTTGAGCCAATCAGAAATGAATTCTGCGTGCTTCTGCCAATCCTTGGGTAGGACTTCCGTCTGAACACGATCTGTAACGGCTTCGAATTGCACAAGCGCCCTCGGCTTCCCATCGGGGGCGGACTGAACCATTGCGTTCAGTGTCCTGATTGCGTCTTCGCTCGTACATCTCTCGAAAAGCGCGAGTTTTGCTATGATGGACTCGTCGAGCGCCATACCCCTGCGCCTCGCCACGGAGGCCCTCATCCGGATAACGTTCAGCATGCGTTTAACGATGCGGGGATTTCCATTCACCTGCATGGAATGCGCAAGGATGCCCGCCAGCCTATCCATCGTCTCCAGCGAATTTCGCAGCTCGTGGCCGTCGGGAACAGCAAGTTTGGCTAGTGCTTGTTTGACGTCAAACGGCGGTTCATCGGACCAGCTGCGCCGTAACTTCTCGATAAGAAATTTCCGGAGATCCTCGACTTTGTCTGCGTCAATCTCTGACTTGGCGGCCGCCAACATGAACAGGTACGCTCGCACTTCCTGCAGACCGAGCTTGGGAACGCGAAGGGGGACTTGAATTAGCTTGTCCAGATAGTCGGTGATGTGGCGATCACCCGGGTCTTTAAAGTGCTTGGCAACGGCCAGTCGGATCATGTCCTCGTCGGCGGCGACGATGAATGCCGTATTAGGTAAGAATAGAAAGAGCCGCATCGCCTCAAGGGTCGATATGGCGTTTGGTGGAAGGCATCGGTCCAGGTTGTCAACGAAAACGATCAAGCGTCGGTCAACCGATTTCAGGAGCTCGCCGAATTCCTTCCGGAACGCGACGATCTCCTCCGGCGCGTTTCGCTTTTCCTTGGGTTTAAGAAGGCCAGAGGTGCGTTTTCCCGCCTCGGCTACCGCGCCCTTCAGCGTCTCGACGTCCTCCTCGTCGGAGGTCCCGTCCCAGGCATCGCTAGCAGCATCAGCAGCCTTGGAGAACATCCCCAGCGTGGGCACGCCTGCTAGGAACGCCCCGACATCCGCAATGAGACCCAATGCTTTCAGTTTGTTGACGCGCCTATATAGACCTGCGGCTTTCTCCTTGAACCCCTCCGGGACGTTGTCGTAGACCGTCTTGGCGATCACCGTCATGAGGGCGGCTTTGGCCTCTTCGAAGTCCTGGTAAAGCCAGGCATCGAATGGGACAATGAGATTGCGCCTATCGCTATTAAGTTGCGCGGCGATCAGCTGGAGAATGCTTGATTTTCCGACACCCCAGGTCCCGTAAATTCCGAGTGAGATTGGCAACATGGCATCGTCGGTGACCATGTCGCAAACCATTTCCGACACTTCTGAATAGTTCAGATAGTCGATTTTACTTTCGCTGTCCGCCCACATACTTGCCTCCAAAAGACAATGGAGCATTGCCGAGATCAAAAGCGCGGTCAAGTTGCAGAATTACGATTCCCGTGCAGATTTCATATTCTAATCCGAGTAATTCACAAGTATTTCGCTCAAGCGAATTCAAAGCTCTGCAACTCAGAGCTTGTGTACTTCACTTCCTTGGGAGTGCCACCAAACGTCCCTCCACGCATACCATCGCATCTGGTAGATCACGGCCGGTGATCTTCTTTGGAATATGGCGAATGTGGGTATCCCATAGGATCGTCAGCCGCCGTATCGATACTACGGCAGGCCCTTGATACCGAGTCCGTCGATAACAAAAAGAGAGCCTGCAAGCGGGCCGGTCTCGACAACGCCTGGAACCGGAGCGCGCACCATGGAGGTCGCATAGAGGCGATCGAATTTTGGTCCACCAAACCTAACCGACGTCACGCAGACAACGGGCATATCGATCGACTGCATCAGTTTCCCCGCTGGATCGAAGCGATGGATTTTGCTCTTATAAACACCCGTGCTCCAGACACAGCCATCGGCATCCACCGTTGCTCCGTCCGGCAGGCCGTCCTCTGGACCAAACTCGCAGAACTTGCGTTTGTTGGTCGCCGCTCCGGTTTCGAGGTCGTAATCATATGTCCAGATCGCGCGCGAACGGCTACCGGCTGGGAGAAGCAGGGCATTCCTTCTTCGAAGATGAAGCAGCAGGGATCGACGCGATCATGGTGGAATCTCGTACCGCAGCTCGACGATCGGCGGCAACTCGCCTAAGGTTAATTGCCTGGACGACGTGGCGTAAGCAAACTGATTTCGAAAAAACATCCTTAGAAAAATCGAATGCCAAAAGATTCTTTGCAAATTGGGCCCGATCTCGCCACGGAACTTCTTTACCTGGCCAAATGGCCCAATCTCGGCTTTCTTCAGTATTTTCAATCTATTCGATCCGGTGCAATCTGCGAGGACGCCGGTATCGCTCAAAACTATCACGCGATGAAACTCAAGTTCGTCGCGCAGCTGGAATGGCTTGTTAGAGAAGAAGGCTCTTTCGACGCAATTGTAATGCCGCCCAGCTCGAGGGGAGGAAAAATTGTAGGGTAATGCGGGTCGTAGTACATAAGATTCCCCAGCGGCTGCGTGTCTATTTTGAGCTGTGTCATTTCCTGGATGACAACTCAACTAGGATGTCTCGGCCAATCAGCCGGTTGCTGTTGGGGAGCAACTTTAGACAATAGGACCGACATCACAGCTACGGTGCCGCTGAGGCGAGCGATAACACTGGTCAACGAGCGCTTCTGCGTATGATATCCATTACCAGCTCTCGGTATTTGTCAGTCTCATAAATCGCTTGGACTCCGCATCCGTTCATCACTTCATATTCTTCACCATCGGCCGACGGTTTCAGCTTGAGCGCAACGATGACGTCATGAGACCCCTCCCATTGATCAGGAAGTTCCTTTCGCTTCCAATGAAGCGGCAACGGCCCATTCTGAACGTTGCCCTTCAAGGTCTCCGGATTTTCAATTGTCAACCGCGCTTCATCGCCGGGTTTTGAGACTTCGTAGTCGGTCAAGGTTCCCCGAATGATGGCGTCAGCCTCGAACAACTCGGAAAAAAATGGTTTCGGGACTGCGCACGCGTAAGCGCTTCCCGCAGCGAGGACGATTGATATCAGGGCGCAGGCCACCGTAGGCGAAAATTTCATTCTGATTTGACCCGTTCAAACAAGCGATCTGCGATGTCCTGAACTTCGCTGGAACTGAATCCCTGAAGCCTGGCGGGCGGTGTCGCAAAGGTCCCTTTTTTCAAGCGACTACCACTTGCGCAGCTATTGAAGTAATTCAATCCCCACCGCGCATGCGCAAGCTGCTTGCGGCCGTCGGCTGTGTTGCGGACGATTGGCCCCATCTGGTCCGGGTTCATTTGATAGGCGGGTTCAAATGAAATGGCTCTCCTCAGGACTAACATGGGGAACTCTCGCCATTTCGCGCTCGGAACTCCAACAACTTCTGGACGATGTTTATTTCTGATCTCGACACCCTGCCTTCCTCAAAGGATAGCATTTCCGCCGGTTTCCCTGAACACGCCCTTCGAAAGGCCCGATTGATAGGGGCATGGACGAACACGTAGCGATTGAGATCGACGCAGTTTGGTTGTCCGGTGGCAATCGGATTGCCGTCAGCATCACATGTCTCCGTATAGTGATAAATCTCAGCCGTGGCCGAGAGTCGACTCAGAGCCGCGCCCTCGCTAAACATTTCCCAAAAGATATAAGAGGCGAGCGCAACAACTGCGAAAAGCGTCCCCACTCTCAACATAATGCGCGACATGCTGAGCGCTTCTTCATCCTCCGGCATTATATGGTCCTTTACATTAGCGCTCAACAATCACCCTTGGAACGACCCTGCCGGGACCAGGGCCATGCAACTTTGCACATCGAATACCCAGCCAAGGTCTTCATGCTCATGCCGTCACCACCCCATGCAGCAGAAAGAAGGGCGGCAAAGATGATGACACAACGGGCATATGCGTGTGGATTGGCATCTAGTCGTGTTTCGACCTAAAGCCGTTCCAAATGAAACGGAATAATCGACAGGGCATCACAAAGCGCGATGGGACAAAATACATTCCCTTTTGCGATCCAAACTGCTCCTTCAATTGTTCGTTGAGCAAGCCCGGCAGGCACGCCAAAAGCAAAATTCCTAAAATTCCAATAGCTTCCAGCCAAATCGTCAGACTTATGAGGCAGATCGACATCAATATTAATCTGTAAATACTTAAACCGGCACGATCCATCAGCGCCCTTACCCAGTCGTAGCCCGCCAAATTTTCCGCGCTGAGTAATTTGGTTCAGAACAGCTCGCCTACCGCCTGATCCAGAAGTCTGCACGCTTCTCGCAACGGATCATTCTTGTCATCAGCGTCGAGAAGAGGCTCCAACTGTGTGTAAGCCAATGCCATACTGTGAATCGCATCGTCGATGGCCCCGTTGCGAAGGTCAGCCACGTTCAGTTGAATTCCTTTCAGAACGTCTGCGGTTGCGTTTTTCTTGACGCCGCCTTCTCTCAGATATTGCTCGCGTTGGCGAATGATTGCTTCCGCCGCCGCCGCTGCCTCCCAAACACTCTCCAGATCGGTATCGCCGCGTTCTTTGATAGGTTCGCCCCATATGAATGTTGATATTTGACGCAACCACTGAGGCATTTCACGTTATCTCACAACTGTCGCTAGATGGTACCCGATGCCAATATTGGGGACCACAACCATAAATACAAGGAGATTTACCCAATAGCCATGGGGACAGTGTGATATCAACCGGCGTTGAGATCGGGATTCTTCACCATGAAAGTGACACGTCTTCAGCTTTACGAGCGCGTCTGTGGCTTACCGCTGAGTAAGCTCGCGCCGGAATTTGGCATTTCCGGCACGGCATTGGCAGCAGTCTGCAGACAACATCAGATTCCGTACCCCGGATCTGGCTACTGGACACGTAAATCACTCGGGCTGGCCGCAGAGCTGCCACTGCTGCCAGAAGCATCCGACGAAACCATTGAAATAAACCCATCGAGCCCGAAGCCTCAGCAAACGAGAGTGCCTGAAGATAGCCGTGCCCGTAAGACCAGGGCCGTAAAAAAGCCCTCCGCATGGAACATCATCCATTGCTCTCTGGTGTGGAAGAGCAATTGCGGAAGACACGGGATGTAAAAGAAGGGGAGTTTCTGCGGCCATACAAGAGAATCCTGCCCGACCTGATATCATCAGAAGCTGGCCTACCTCGTGCGCTCTCGGTCGCCAACGATCTTTATCTCGCAGTGGACCGAGAGGGGTATCGGGTGCACATCGCCCCACCCAGCGACGAACTACATCGCATTCCAATCAAAGAACAGGAGGTCGAGCACAAAGACAGAAAATACGGGCGCTATCATACAGGTAGGATCTGGGGACCGGACCGGCCGACGATATTCTACATCGACATCGTGCCGATAGGACTGGCTCTCACCGAAATGACGGAGAGGGTGACGATGCGATACCTCAACGGCGATTACCATCGTGAGGACAGCAGGCTTGTCCAATCAGCCAAGCCCTGGCAACTGACGCACTCCTGGACAACGGAGCAGGATATACCCTCCGGCCGCTTTCGGGTCATTGCCTACTCTCCAAAGAAGGGCGTCGACTGGACCCTTAGCTGGCAGGAGACGCAGCTCGAGTCGCTTAACAAGATGATCCCAAAAATCATCGAGACCTTGCAATCGTCAAAAAACAATCTGCAACGCCTTATGACAGCCGAAGATGAGGCGGCAGCCAAAAGAAAGAAAGAGAGGGAGGAGGAGTGGGAACGTTACGAACGACGCGAGGATGCCCGCAAGGTCGCTCAAGCTCAAACCGACAGTCGAAATCAGCTTGCTGAGGTCATCGAGAAATGGGGCAAGGCAATGATCATCGAACGCTTTTTCGCCGATGCAGAGGAGCGACTGAGAGGCGTTGATGAAGAGCGCCGCCAGCGCGTGGAAGAGCGGCTGACGCTTGCACGGGCAGTGATGGGAAGCGTGGATCCTCTGGATTTCATCGAAAACTGGCTGGCCCCGGACGAAAGATATCGTTCCAAATACAGCTAGCCAGCTGTGCGACCAGCAGACCCACCATCCCGGCCTGCGGCGCCAATCAACCTAAATGGGGATTTCTAAGTCTCTTCAAAACGTATCGGTTGCATGATAGCCGCCTGCCGATATTCTCCCTTCTATTGTTGAGGGGCTATCATGGATACTTTGGCGACTGGAAACACGCTTCGCGATCAGCTTTTGGCGGATCGGAAGAATCTTCTCGATCTCGGCACGCGAAACCGGCTGATCCACTTACCCCTCCGTTCAAAAAACAACAGGATCGTGGAAATCGTCGACGAAAAATCGGTCGAGGTTTGCAGGATGTTGTCCGAAGGGCGCGGCATGACGTTCTTGCCTGGCGTCAAGCTTACAGAAGAAGAAAAGAAAGAACTTGGCCTCGATGGCGACGACATGGTTGGAGGTATCCCGCAGCCGGATGACCAAGACCTCGACGAAAAGGGCATCGCGCGCCGACACACGGATAGCCGCCTCCAAACTAGACTGACATCAGAGGGGCTGCAGAAGCGGCTCTTCGACATTTGGTACGATAGCCGCACGCTGGAAGAGGAACAGGGTGTCAACATTCTCTATTTGGCTATCGGGCTTTTGCGTTGGTTCGAAGATGACAAGTCGGATGTCGAGCGAAACGCTCCGCTAATTCTGCTGCCGGTCAAGCTCGAACGAACATCCGCGTCTGAGCGCTTTACCCTCAAGGGGCGTGGCGAAGCGCCGTCAACCAACCTTTCTTTGCAAGAGAAACTCAACGGGGAATTTGGCATCAAGCTTCCTGACCTTCCCGAAGATGATGATCTGAATGTCGAGAAGTATCTGCAGGTTGTCTCCGAGGCCATCTCAGCGAAATCACGTTGGAACGTGATGGCCGACGCCATAGTGCTAGGTTTCTTTTCCTTCTCGAAGTTCCTGATGTATCGGGACCTTGATCCCGAGAATTGGCCAAGTGGCGACAAGCTCGATGAGCATCCGGTCGTTGCCGGTCTGTTGCGCGACGGCTTTCCTTACCGCGATCCTATTGTTCCGGAAACTGGTCGTATTGATGAGGAGATTACACCTGAGCGTATATCGCATGTCGTCGACGCAGATTCTTCCCAATCCATCGTCATCGAAGAAGCCACACGTGGCCATCATCTGGTCGTTAAGGGACCTCCAGGTACAGGCAAAAGCCAGACAATTACCAATATCATCGCTTCAGCTGCCGCAGAAGGAAGGCGCGTACTGTTTGTGGCGGAGAAAATGGCCGCTCTTGAGGTCGTGCACCGGCGTCTTCGCGACTCCGGTCTCGGCGCTCTCGCTTTTGAACTGCACTCCAATAAAGCGAACAAAAAAGGCGTACTGGAAGAGCTGAGAAAAACTAAGGAACTAGTTACTCGGCAGCCGAAGTCTGACGCCACCGTGATTGAGCGGCTAAAGGACATCCAGGCGACTTTGAACGGCCACGCCGACCTGATGCATATTCGGCAGGATCCGAGCGGCCTGACTCCGTTTGCCCTCATCGGTCATCTTATGCGAACGCGAGATCAAGGGATCGAAGGCTCCAATCTGAAGGACCCGCATACCTGGACGCCCGCTGATTTTCTGAAGCGCGTAGATTGTTGTGACGAGCTTGCCGATCGTCTGAGAACGATCGGAGCACCGCCTTATCACCCCTGGTACGGTGTGCAGCGCGACGCGCTAATGCCTGAGGACATCGACCGACTGTCGAAGGATGTTGGGGCTTTGCACGATGAACTCGGGGCTTTGATGGAAGCCTGCGAAACTACCCGTGCAATTCTTGAACTCAAATCCCCCAGCACCTTGGATGATATCGGTTTGCTGATGAAGATCAGCGAGGCGGCTGTCACCTTCCCTGGCGATCGATCGAAAATGATCAATGCCAACTGGGATGATCCGGCAACGGTTGCGGAACTCGTCAACGAGGGGCAAAAACTGCGTGAGATGGTTGGCAAGATCGATGCCACTTTCTCGGAATCCGCATGGGACGCGAACCTCGCGGAGACGCGATCTGCAATTGCTGCACACGGAGCCTCCCTATTCCGCTTCCTGAATGGAGGCTACCGGAGCCAGCTTTCCGTTCTTCGATCGTATATGAAGGCCGATCTACCCAAAGGGCAGAAAGCCCGGTTGGACGCCATTGATCTCCTCATGGCTGGACAGAAGCGGCGGAAGGCCATTGCTGCGCATAGCGAACTTGGAAAATCAGTGTTTGGAAACGACTGGATAGGCGAAGCGTCAGATTGGTCCAAGCTATCACGGATCGTCTCGTGGGACATGCAATACCGCCCGGTGCTGGATGCCGAATCCAGAACCAGGATTGCCAAGGTTTCCGATATTGCTGTTCTCAAAGACAGCCTGCTTGCTCTCGACGTTCACTGTCGTGAAGTGGTTCGGCAGTGGGGAGAATTGGTCCAATTTATCGATCTCAACGAGCTTCACGCGATTGGGAGCAATGAGCTGGCGAGAACGCCACTCGAAGCAATTCGTGCAAAGGTCGATGCCTGGCATGCGAACGTCGAAAGCATTACGAAGTGGATTTCCTTCGTCGATAGATGTCGCCATGCCTCGTCCCTGGGTCTGCAGGAAATAGTCGTAGCAACGACGGCGGGTCGCCTTGATGCTGCGTCGCTCAGGCCATCCATGGAACGTGCCTACTACCAGGCAATTCGCAACGCCTTCTTCGAGAAGATGCCCGAACTCAAGCGGTTCGACGGCGATCTGCACAGTCGTACGGTCGGAAAGTTTCGAGAGCTGGAGGCCGCACGTGTTAGCCTGACGCGCGAAAAGATCGTGACCAGACATGCTGAAGAATTGCCACGTGGGAACGCCGGAATCGGGCCATTGGGAGTGCTGAACGCGGAACTAGCGAAGAAGAAAAATCATCTGCCCATCCGTATGCTTTTGGAACGCGCGGGACCGGCGATCCAGCAGATCAAACCGATTTTCATGATGAGCCCACTTTCGGTGGCTCAGTTCCTGAAGCCGGGCGCGGTGGCTTTCGATCTTCTGGTGATCGACGAGGCTTCACAGGTCGAGCCCGTCGACGCACTGGGCGCCATCGCGCGTGCCAAGCAGGTCGTGATCGTCGGCGACGAGCGACAGCTTCCCCCTACCCGCTTCTTCGCCAAACTGACCACCGACATTAATGAGGCTGATGAGGATGCGGAGGATGTCACGCTACGAGCTCGCGACGCGGAATCCATTCTCGATCTCTGTCTCGCCAAGGGCATGCCCGACCGAATGTTGCGGTGGCACTATCGAAGCAAGCACCAATCCCTCATCGCGGTTTCCAACCGAGAATTCTACGACAACCGCCTGTTTATTGTCCCCAGCCCCTACGATGCAATCGCAGGCATGGGCCTGCGGTTCAACTATCTGCCGAATGCCCATTACGATCGGGGTAACACTCGGACGAACCCGATCGAGGCACGGACGGTTGCCGAAGCAGTCATTGCCCACGCAAGATCGAATCCGGGCCAATCGCTTGGCGTTGCAACATTCAGCGTTGCTCAGCGGCAAGCCGTTTTGAAAGAGCTCGAACTCCTGCGACGACAGAATCCTGACGTCGAAGATTTCTTCAATAAAGCCTCGACTGAGCCGTTCTTCGTGAAGAACCTGGAGAACATCCAGGGTGACGAGCGGGACGTGATTTTCATCTCGGTTGGCTATGGCCGGACCCAGCAAGGCTACATGTCAATGAGCTTTGGCCCGCTGAATAGCGATGGTGGTGAGCGGCGTCTTAACGTTTTGATCTCGCGAGCTAAATTGCGCTGCGAAGTATTCTCTTCGATTACCGGCGATGACATCGACCTTGAGCGCGTAAGGAGCCGGGGCGTCGTAGCGTTCAAACTCTTCCTGACCTTCGCTCAAACCGGAAAGTTTGGGATCGCCGAAGCGACGGGCAATGACGCAGACTCTGTATTCGAAGAGCAGGTTGGCGATCGGCTCCGGAGTCTGGGCTACGATGTCAAAAACCAGATTGGATCAGCGGGCTTTTTCGTGGATCTCGCGATTTCCGACGCTGAAAAGCCAGGCCGGTTCGTGCTCGGCATCGAGTGCGATGGCTATCAATACCATTCGTCGCGATCTGCAAGAGATCGCGATCGGTTGAGGCAGAATGTTCTCGAAAGCCATGGATGGATCATCCATAGGATCTGGTCGACAGATTGGTATCTGCGTCCGCAAGACGAGCTCAACAAAGTCGTTGCTGCAATCGAGTCGGCGAAGGGTGAATGGCGTGCCCGCGATGAAGATCTTGCTCGACCGAAGCAGGCGGTTCCCCTGCACTTCACCGTTGAGGAGCAGGACGATGTCACCTTAGTAACGGCACATGCGGCACCCGAACGGAAACCAATTTCTGTACCTTACGAAGAAGCCAAGATCGCCGTTCGACGGGACTGCGAGCCTCACGAGGTAAGTGTCGGTGAAATGGCCCGCTATGTTACCTCCGTAGTCGCTGCTGAATGTCCAATCCATAACAGCGAAGTCGTTGTCCGCATCCGTTCTGCATGGGGCCTGGCACGAGCCGGAAATCGCATCCGAGACGCAGTCGAAGCTGGTCTGTCCGCAGCAGTACGATCCGGCTCCATCGCTGGGAACGATGGCTTCTACACGGTGGCGAACAAGGAAATCGTGATCCGAGACCGTTCCGACGCTTCCCTAAGTGTGCGTCGTCCGGAAGCGCTGCCTCCTACTGAGATCGCGGCGGCAGCCATTGCCGTTCTGAAGGAAAATTTCGGGGCATCCAAGGATCAACTAGTGCTCGCCGTGGCTAGGATATTTGGTTTCCTGTCGACCAGTTCCCAGCTCAGGTCGGTCTTGGAACTAGCCATCGATGACGCCGTTGCGGCGGGTCAGATTGTCGAGAGGGACGGAATGTTCGTCGCAAATTGACGCGGCCGATCGGCCGAGAGTTGCCGGGAGGGGTGAATGATGTTGAAAATTGCGGGCTCCCTGTTCCTGGGCATCATTTTTTCGCGACACACGCCGAAGCGGTTCATCATTAGACTTTGATTGTGGTCGCAGATGCTTTTGGAGGGGCGATGCGCATGGCCAACATCTTCAAGGATTCGAGTGCACCTTACCTTTTAGTACTAATGCTAACTGGCGCTGGATGGATGTTTAATTCCGCCGTGGAGAACGCTTCGAAGCTCCGGATCATTGAATACCACATCGAAGATGGGCGTGACGGCGCGGTCGCAACAAAGACGATACTTCTCGAGAATAAATCGCTCACCGGGTCGGTCAATGTCGGCGGCTTCGTATTGAGTTGTCAGACCCCAGCAGCTGAGTCGAGTTGTCTCGTGAAGCTCCCTTCTGTCCAGAAGGAAGCTCAATACATTGCAGCAGGCAACGTCGTTCTCGCCACTAATCCTCAGATGATATCCGATAACTCAGTCGTCTTTCCGGCGTTGCTTCCGCCGCGAGGTGAAGCCGGTTATAGGATTGGGATTTCGGGGGCGACAGATGCGATTAGACTAGTTTACAATGTAGACTATGACCCAGTGAAACAAACGCAGCCGGATTTAGAAATACTTCTGATCGAAGATAAACCCATCGATTGGAATTCGTGGCGTGACATATCGAATAAACTTCTTGCGTTTGTGTTCGAAAACTACATTGCACTCCTTTCGTTGGGTATTATCGTGCTGATCAGTACGATCGGACTATGGATATTTCTTGAGCTTCTAGGTCTCATCTTCGGACGGCGAAAGGCACCGCCCGCTAACAAGTCGACGCTCAGGCTGACGATTGAGGGGAAGACGCACAATGTCGAAGTTGAAGAACTTTAGCGCACTAGCAACGATTGGTGTGGTGGCTTGCTTTTCCACGATAGCGTACAGTGCCGAGAAAGTTGAGATAATTACCCAATCGACGCCAGAGACTGGCGGCAAGAAGGTCGCAGCCCGGGTCTGGCGTCGCATCGACAATGGGCCCTGGGAGGAGATCGACGGTGAGCGCCCCGGAATTGGCGTCTTAGACCTGACCGAAGCGAAGTGCGACTTCAGCGTATCCTATAAGGCAGCTGCAATGTGGGGAACACATACACGTGATGTGAGCTCGACCCATCAGTGCAGCGAACCGCAGGTCCTCTTCAATGATTTCATTCCTACGGGATTTGCTTCAACGATCGACCTTGAACAGTTGACAAAGTCATCTGTTTGGGTAGCCGCCTTGGGCCAAGCGTCTTCGACCACCGACGGACAACGGCTTGCATCGAGCTTTCAAACCGCGATCACGCAGGGCAACTACGGTTCCGTGGCCATCGCCAGTAGCGAAATTGCCGCACAATTGAGGAAAGCCGGGAATACTCGCGATGCGGATGTGTTTGCTTCTCTTTCGGTGCAAGCAACGCTAAATGGCATAGCCAAAGTCCAGAAGCTGGATCCAGAAAGACTAATTACTTTGAAGGCAGATTCTGACTACACAATCGTTGGCGAGGGCGCAAAGTCAACGCTACAAACTTACCAGAAAAGTATCGGTGTTACCGAGACATCTTCAGGGTTCGGCAAGACTGGTTGGCGTACAATGCGAAGTCTCGATGGGGGAAGCACCACAACGGCAACGGAATTTAAGCTACCGTCCTCGGCTATTACAACTTTCGATGCGTCCAAGTTTTCGGCAACTCAATGAGGAGCGGTTTGGCCGCGTTGATCTGTGAAGAAAACGTCGGGAATGGTGCGCATTCAGCCCAACGCGAATCAACTGTCATCGCATACGCTGAAGTCCCCCTAGCGGTCGCACGGGACGCTGTTGTTTGCTTGCCTACAAAAATCGTTGCATGCCTTTGTCTCGCGCACCAGACAAGTAGTCGTCCTGCCACTTGTCATCAGTGTTCAAGAAACCGCCTTCGGGAGCCTGCGGATCGATCGCTGGGCCGCCAGCAGCAAGTCGGTCCCGCTCGCGTTGTTCTTGGACAGCTCTGAACCTGTAGTGTTCGAAAACATCCAGAACGTGGACCGCATAGGCCTGCGCGAGATCTTGATCCCCCTGAATAATGAGCAAATTGTCGTCATTTGCATAAGATGCTGTTGATTTGCACTGAGAAGTGACCCGGCATTTGCGCCGAGAATTGACCCGCCTCTTAGGTATGTTTCGGGTCGGTGGTGGTGGTCAAGTTCCTACTTTTCTCCTTTGCTATTTTGGGTTCATGCGCTGAGCTGTTCTTGAACCGGAAGCTGTCGTTTCCGGTTTCGAGGATGTGGCAGTGATGGGTAAGCCGGTCGAGCAACGCGGTGGTCATCTTGGCGTCGCCGAAGACGCTGGCCCATTCGCTGAAGCTCAGGTTGGTGGTGATGATGACGCTGGTCCGCTCGTATAGTTTGCTCAGCAGATGGAAGAGCAATGCACCGCCTGATGCGCTGAACGGCAGGTATCCGAGTTCGTCAAGGATAACGAGATCGGAGTGTATGAGCCGGTTGGCGATCTGACCGGACCGTCCTTGAGCTTTCTCCTGCTCGAGAGCGTTGACCAGTTCGACGGTCGAGAAGAAGCGAACCCGCTTATGATGATGCTCGATGGCTTGAACACCGATTGCCGTGGCGACATGCGTTTTGCCTGTGCCGGGCCCGCCGACCAGGACGATGTTGTTGGCCTCGTCGAGGAAGTCGCAGCGATGAAGCTGACGCACGAGCGCCTCGTTGATCTCGCTGCTTGCGAAGTCGAAGCCGTTCAGATCACGGTAAGCGGGAAAGCGTGCCGTCTTGAGCTGATAGGCTGTCGATCGCACCTCCCGTTCCGCCGTCTCCGCTTTGAGGAGCTGCGACAGGATCGGAATGGCGGCCTCGAACGCCGGCGCTCCCTGTTCGGTCAGTTCACCGACGGCTTGGGCCATACCGTGCATCTTCAATTGCCGCAGCATGATCACGATCGCGCCGCTTGCTGGGTTATGACGCATGGCGAATCTCCGTCTTTCTCAGGGTGTCGTAGCGTTCGACGTTGGCCTTTGGTTCATTGGTGAGTGTCAGTGCCTGGGGCGCATCTATCGTCGGCGGAGTGAAGGATTTGCCATCGACGAGGCGATGCAGCAGGTTCAACACATGCGTCTTGGTCGGAACGCCGGACTTCAGCGCCATGTCGACGGCCGATAGCACGGCCTGTTCATCGTGCTGCAGGACGAGCGCCAGGATATCGACCATCTCGCGGTCTCCGCCAGGTTTCTTGAGCAGGTGTTGTTGCAAGGCTTTGAAGGCCTCGGGAAGCTCGGTGAATGGAGCACCGTTGCGGAGAGCGCCGGGTTTGCGTTGCACGACCGCGAGATAGTGCCGCCAGTCATAAACCGTCTGTCCCGGCCGATCATGGGAGCGGTCGATAATGCGCTGGTGCTCGCAGATGATCAGGCCTTCGGCGGCGACAACGACACGATCCGGATAGACCCGCAGGCTCACCGGTCGATTGGCGAAGGATGCCGGAACGCTGTAGCGGTTGCGCTCCAGATGCACGAGGCAGGTGGGAGAGACCCGCTTGGTGTATTCGACAAAACCATCGAACGGACGGGAAACCGGCATAAGAGCCCGTGCTTCCTCCGCCCAGATATCGGCGATGGTGCCGCGCATCTGGCCGTGAGACGTCTGTGCCCAAAACTCTTTGCAGCGTTGCTCTAGCCACTCGTTGAGGGCCTCCAGAGATGGAAAGCGTGGCATGGGTTGCCATAGCCGATGACGAGCGTCCTGGACGTTCTTCTCGACCTGACCCTTTTCCCAACCGGACGCCGGATTGCAGAACTCCGGTTCGAACAGATAGTGGCTGGCCATCGCCAGGAAGCGAACATTCACGTCGCGCTCCTTACCGCGGCCGACCTTGTCGATCGCCGTCTTCATGTTGTCGTAGATGCCGCGCCGGGGAATGCCACCGAAGACGCGGAATGCGTGATTGTGGGCGTCGAACAGCATCTCGTGTGTCTGCAGGAGATAGGCGCGGACGAAAAAGGCCCTGGAATAGCTCAGCTTCGTATGGGCAACCTGTAGCTTGGTGCGCTCATTGCCGATGATCGCCCAGTCTTCCGACCAGTCGAACTGGAATGCTTCACCGGGCTCGAATGCCAAAGGCACGAATGTTCCGCGTCCCGACGTCTGAAGCTCTTTCTGTCGATCGGCTCTCCACTCTCGAGCGAAAGCGGCGACACGGCAATAGGAACCCTCGTAGCCCAAGCTCAGCAGGTCGGCATGGAGTTGTTTAAGGGTCCGCTTCTGCTTGCGGGATTTGTTGGCCTCCGTCTTCAGCCAGGCCGATAGCCGGTCGGCAAAAGGGTCAAGCTTGCTCGGCCGCTCCGGAACCTTGAACTTCGGCTCGACGCCACCCAACCGCAGGTACTTGCGAATGGTATTCCGGGACAGGCCAGTCCTGCGGCATATCTCCCGGATCGATAAATGCTCTCTAAAATGCCAGCGTCGGATCACGCTCAATAACGCCATGTCGATCACTCCATAGCTCCCGCTGAAAACACGCGGAGCAAGGTTCAAAACATGGGTCAATTCTCGATGACAATATCCGGTAATGC
Organism: Rhizobium sp. CB3171; assembly: GCF_029714265.1. Classification (NCBI taxonomy): domain Bacteria; kingdom Pseudomonadati; phylum Pseudomonadota; class Alphaproteobacteria; order Hyphomicrobiales; family Rhizobiaceae; genus Rhizobium; species Rhizobium sp. CB3171. Next base: position 1,769,300 of record NZ_CP121653.1, read on the forward strand.
CGGGTCACTTCTCAGTGCAAATCAACAAAGATGCCTTAAACCCAAGGTTATGGCTGCCTGTTATAACGGCGCAATTCGCTGAAAACGGATCAATGACAACGATTTTGTCGTGTATTATAGCGAACCCCGCAGATAACAGTTCAGGCTCGAAGTCGCCGTAGTGTGCGCCAATAGCCGCAGCCCGAATGGTGAGAACCTTGGGGGCGCCCTCGGGAGAAAAAACAGCAGGTGCGGGCAGCTTCGGTCCGCCAGGCGTCGATGGTACATAATTTGGCATTGCTAAAGGACTGCTAATCGCACCGAGAACCAGCAAGTCGCTGTCTTCTTTTCCAAGCTCAACTGCCATCTCGACAATGCTCTGGCTACCTTCTGGCGATGGCATGAAAGTTAGAAAAAGGATTGCCTGCTTGGCCGCACGCATCAGCGCGAAGACGTCCGTCAAATCTGCTGGAGTTGGTGATGTTTTGGTCTTGCTGGTGGCGGCGGTGTTAGGCGAACACCATAAACGAACAGACGTCGGAGCGAGGACATCAGGCGCCAAGTAGGCGTGGCTATTTGCATCTCTGAGCGCATGTTGCTGCACGTTATGATTTGGCAGCGATGTGTCTTTCTGCGTTGGAAACGTCGCGGTGTCTGCCTTCAATCTTTGCCAGTATTCCAAGTAGGCGTTCGCTAAATCTGCGGAGGTCGAGATGATGGCGTTATTTGACTGCGTACAAAGTCCGGTATCGGTAAAGTTCGTGCTACCGGTCAGAACAGCTTTCGCCTTTCCGTCAGCTCCAACTTGCACAACGAATTTATTATGACCAATGCGACTTGTCGTATTGAAGAGCCGGTCGATCATTTCACCGGCAGTTCCATGCAATGTTTCACGAGCCTTATGGTTCTCCGTATCCCAGGCCGGATTTGTTTTTGTCGCATCGCCTGCGGTAGAGAGGATCAAGTGCAGCCGGTGTCCGAGACCCGTCAATTTTCCGATGAGTTCTTCGTCTGTCAGCTCATACAGCGCAGCATAGGCCTGATCATCGGCCGCGAAGTTATCGAAAAATCCGGTGATTGTCGGCAGAACATCGCCACTCAGAAACTGTCGGATGTTATCCCCTGGCACCTTTGTATGTTGATCCCGTAACAGCGCGGCATTCGGCGCTTTTCCCTCCGGCGTGTTTAGTTGTTGCCGAAGGTTCTGCGTCGAAAGTATCCCATTTGTAAATGCGACCTTGAAGTCCTTGAAATCGAGCCTGGGGGTTACGTCATTTGTCTCGGCCGGATCACCACAGAGATACAGCGGTACGTCCTGTCCCGTAAAATTCTCTCGATTGAAACTCGAAAACACGTCGGGATTTTCCGTCCTCCAAGCCGCAACTGATTTCCGACCTTCAGCCTGCAGGCCAACGGGCCAAATCTGATATCGGCAGGTGAATGGAGCCCGGGCAGACGTTTTATCTCGACTTCTCCGGAGGGTGAGGTCTCGCCACTCGAATTTCTGGACCGGCCAGACGCTTGTATCCTGCGGCTGCCATTTTGGGTTTGACTGCCCCTTGAAGGCGACCCACGTAGGTAAGAGTCTTTTTTCGCCATCTTGGTGTAGTCGAACAATCATAAACCCAAGAAGGCCATCGATGCGTTCATCGATTTCCCAGGTGATATAAGCTACTTCGTTATTGCACCATGCCTTCCTTTTCGAGATAGCCATTTCTGCCCCTCCGCATTTGGCTAGATTGGAAGAAGATTTTAAATTTATTGAGCTGATCAACCGACCGGAGCGCCGGTCTGATCATCGGTCTTCGTGGCCTGAACGCTAAATCGTGTAAATAGTGCGATCGTTTCGCCGCTCCCGTACCTTATAAAGAGACCGCCATCGCCCCGTACGCGATTGTCATCGGCGAAACTGCCGGAGTTGCCCTGCATGAAGTGAATGTCGTGGACACCCCGTTCCGGGCTAAAGCCGAACGTCTCATCACGTCCTTGATCCTGAAAATACTCGCCGAAGACGACAGCCACTGCTCTGGCATCAACCTTCGCCCGTTCGATTTGTCCATCCAGCATATTTGATAGTGAGACATGCGCACCGGCTGCGGGGATTGGCGTCATGTCAACAAGCGGAAAAAGCTCGTCCCGGCAGTAATCCAAGCCCTTGCCAGAAGGACCTGTGGGAAGAGCAGTAAAACCAGCACCGCCCTCTGCTAGCGTCGCTATCCCATGCTCACTCCGGTCAATAAATTTGGGGTCATAATGTACGAGCACTTCGCTACCGTCCACCGACTGAACGTTCACCGCGACACGAAAGTCTGCGTTCGACGCAGAGATCCAGATCTCATAGTGAGGCGACGATCCTGAAGGTTTTAGCTTCCCGTCTTTGACACTGCCAACAAGTACGCCATAGGTGCGTTGCGCATTCTCAGGCTTTCTGCGCTCGTGGGGCATGTGGAACTACTCCTAAGCTAGAATGTGGTTGATTGATCTCCTGGAAGCAGATTCTGAGGTATTTGGATAAGGGTTGGCTGAGGTTCGAATTTCAGCACATAGACCATGTCAAACCGATCGTCCGGCCATTTCGGGGCGTGGTTCGTGAGTGCAATCAAGCCCTCCAGAATAATTGGAATTGCATTGTGCTCCCAAGCGATCAGAACAACGCCGGTTTCCTTCTGAACGGCAGCGGCGAGTGTGGTTTCGTCGCCGCACCTATATTCGGTGTTGATATTGATGTTCAATAGCTGGGACAGCGGCTGGAGTGTGAGCGCCGTTCTGTTACTCGGGTGCTTTTCGGTCGGCCGGGCGGCAAATAGTGCCGTCGGTTGTTCTATCTCGGTAGGTTCGTCCTTCACCTCGGGGGCGAAGAAGCGAACAAGGGCGCCCGCCCGTTGCCACCCTCTGACGATCAACGAACTGTCGTCCTGTGTTCCACTCAGGTCGACACCGAGATCGGTACTATTCTCCCCAGGACGTTCTGCATGTCTGATGATCATGATCTTTCGCGGTGCCATTCCCTTCTCCTCGCAACGAATGAAACCCGCTGTCAGAAGTGCCTTCGAAATTTAGATTGGGAACGCTGGCGGTGGTCCGTTTGTTATCTGAGGCCCCTTGTAGTGAGCACGAATACTGCGGTCCGCTATTGCGTACCCCCAGTTCACCAATCCTTTTGCGATGTCATCCCCGGGATTGGAAAGTCGAGTCGAGACTGCGGCGAGCGAAGACGCGACGACTGGGTCAACCAACAATCCGTCCGACAGACCAATTTTGCTCTGGTCTGTATCTATTCCCCAGTATGCGCCGAGACGCGCACCTCGATCGAGTTGCTCAACTGATATGGTGCCGTTTTCTACTACAGCATTTCCAACCCTGAAACTTTCGATCAGTGCCCTGCGGCGCAATGCCCGTACCTGGCTATCCTCAACGTCTGCGATCCGCCGCAATTGGCTTAACCAGTCCACATGCTCGATTGGGACGCGTGCGAACGGAGCACCTCCGTCGCTAACGAAGTTCGTTGTAAATCGCTTTGCGATTGGCTCTATGCCATGATTGTCGTAGACACCACCGTCGCAAAGGACGATGCGTCTTCTAAAGGCAGCCACATCTACGCCTATTTGCTCTACGTCGTCGGGCCAATCCTCGAAATCAGATTCCGTCACATCAAGTACAACGGGAGAAAGAAATGGCGGAAAGGCGGCGGATGCGGCTACAGCCGTTGAAAGTTTTATTTGTGGGTCCGGAATATAACCCAATATGTAATCACCAGCGTATTTTCGTGTGAATCTGAAAAGGACGCCAGTCGAAAGATTTGTGGAGCAAAAGACAAATTCGGGCGAAGAAGGTAAATCTCTGAGAGTGAGATTTCCGAAGAGTAGCTGTTCGTAACTTCGCGATATTTGAATGGCGGCGGTCGTGAAAGGCAGAATGCCCGCAGCTATATCCATCACGTCGAGATGACTTTGGGCGAAAGTCAGCACCTTCGGAAGGAATATCTCACGGAAGCTCGGCAGCACCCCCATCCCGTCTGGATTTCCGTAGAGCGCCCATTGGGTGGCAAGTATTCCGGCAGCTAGAGACCCTCCAGATACGCTTGCGATACATTGCGCTTTCGAAAGCAGACCCAATTCGTTCAAACGTAAGAGCGCTCCTGCGTGGAAGAGCATCGCTCTAAAGCCGCCTCCTGAGAGAGCGAGCCCAATGCCAAGCTGAAGCCGATTCCCGCTACACGCAAAGCTGTTGGCTCTAGCGGCGGCGTCGGCGGTTATTGAATGCAATTGAATGCCATCAGTTGACATCTGATAATTGCCTTCAGGTTGAACAGCGTGAACGATTGCACAATCTAACGCATTTGTCTTTTTTAAATTTTAAAACCTGGAGCGAGATGACGGGAGTTATGCTGCCAGGACATCGATCAATCTGAGGGTGACAATGATGATCCCGGATTTGCATACGCTATCGAACCAGCGGCATATCCACCTCTTCAAGATTATCGAGGAGCGTTATCAACGCTAAGCAACCCTGATCACAGCACAAGTCCTTGTCGCGCAATATCGAGCAAGCGCGACGAAGGCTAAAAGCTAGGCGATTTCAACAGGTCGCTTGCGCTACTCCACCGTGGCGCCGTGGGTCAGTCTCATTGGAACTCCCCGCTTTTCCTAGCTAGTTTCCGTCCACAAACATACGTATTTCGGCGCGTTTACAAGGGCTTGTGCTTGGAGGAGAGAGTAGTTTAGGGCGACCGACAGGATCATGGGCGCTTGTTGTTGGACAGTATACAGTTGGCGGCGCTGAGGCGTACGCCATGAAGGCCGGCATTGGTAGCGACGGCGTAATTCCAAAAGCTAGTCGGAGTTCAGGTCGGTTTGAGGCGGGTGAAGAGGACGAGGTTGTAAGCCACAACGGAGGACCAGACGTAGGTCTTGAAGTGGTCAAGGCCCCGCCAGGTGCAGCGTGCCAAGCCGTAGGCACGCTTGAGGCATGATATTCCGGCTTCGATACCGGCGCGGAAGTTGCGCAGCTTGCGATAGACCCAATTGCTTCTGACCATGTCCTCGACCTTGAGGCCAGCTTTTTTGTGGAATGCCATGTCGCGAACGCCCCAGGTCTTGGCTGTGGCCAGGTTGCCGCGACTGGCAAAGCCGCCGTCGGCCGCCGCCTGCCGCGGCGCGTGTCCATAGACGGCGATGTGGCGCTCCAGCATTGGCAGCAGCCGCTCGCTGTCGGGCGGATTACCCGCCTCGATCACGAGATCGAGGATCATGCCGCTTCTGCCGGTGGTCAGGTTGAGCTTGTGGCCGTATTCGGTCTCGCGGCTACCTTTGACGATGATATCGGCATGGGGTTCGAACAGGCTTACCAGCTTCTCGCCCGCCGGCAGCTTCTCTCCCGCCAGTACTCGCCGCTCGCTCTGTTTGATGATGCGTTCGATCAGCGGTCGATAGCGGCAAACCTGGGCCTGCCAGAGTTGGACGAGCGGATTGCTCGCCACGCCCAGTCGCTCGGTTGCCTGCTTCAGATATGCCAAGGTCGCGCGGGCGATCGCGATCAGCTCACGGTAGAGCCGGGCCCGATTGGGCTGACCGCGTGTGAACTGGATTTTGCGGGCACGCTTCTTGGCCGCGCGGCAATGATCGCGCCATGCCAGGCCGGCGCCGACCAAGGTATCTGCCTTCTTCAGCAGGCGCACCATGACCCGCACGGCATCCCACAGCAGGCTGCTGTCGCTCGGTTCGTGTATGAGTGCTGAGGTCACTGTACTGTCCAGCCGCACGACCGTGCCGTCCTCCAGCTTCGCCTGCCGAGCGCTCGACAGCAGCGCCCGATTGATCGCTTCCCAGGTCTCGGGTCGGATCGCGCTGATCGTCTTTTGCAGCACTGACTTTTGCGGGCTCCATGACCACGGCAGACGCGCAAAGGCCCGAAACGATGCGGAGTCCTCGAGATGGAACGCCAGTTCCTGGTAGCTCAGCTGCCGGTATTGCTTGAGCAATGCGCAACGCAGCACTGCCTCGGCCGGCAGCCCTTGCCGTCCGGTGGGCTTGACACCGTGCCGACCCAGATCCCGACCCACCAAGCCAAACAGATCGTGATGCTCGTCCAGCCACTGCGACATCGCCTTCAGTTCGTGGCCGATCTCGTGCGTAGCGAAAACATCGAATATACTGGCTTGGACGGTGCGTTCTTGGCGCATTGTCGGCTCCGGCGGTTGCAGATTGTGCTTCGGAATCAGTGGCATGAGCCCAAAGTATACCTGAAACCGCCGGGCCTTACCCGCGCAAAATTCAGATTCACGTAATAATATCAATAAGTTGTCGTTTGTGGACGGAAACTAGCTATGCTCATATTCGTCGCTTCGCGCGGGAGACCGACTAACTGTTACCCGTGCTGCCCGGCCATATTGAGCGCCATCAACCGTGATGGTTTGATCGAAATCGACATATTTCTGTAAGCGATGGGTAACGACCACAATCGTGGCCTTTCCTCGTAACCACTGCAGTGTCATCGCCATATCCTTCAAGCTATTTTCATCCAAAGCGGCGTCCGGCTCATCCAAGATCACCAACGCTCGGTGGCTAGCCAGCGCCGCAGCCCTGGCGAAGATCAAACGACTCTTTTGACCACCCGACAAATTGAACTGTCTTCCTAGTCGACCCGGCTCTTCTAACAGATGGCTAACGCCCAAAGCCTGAGCATATCGCGAAAGATCTCCATGAACCGACCGTGAAACACCGTACGTCGCATTGGAAAAGCAGCTCCTCCGAAATAGCTCACCCTGTTGGGGGCAGTAGAGGAGATTTTCTAAGAGATCAGAAATCGGACCATACACCCGTTCTCTTTCACAGATCCTTATCGTTCCTCCTGTCGGAACCATTATACCGGCCAATATGGCGGCCAAGGTAGACTTCCCTGCACCGGAACTTCCCACGATAGCCGTCAAGCTCCCCGCCTCCAGCTCGAACGATACGTCTTTGAGTATGTCCGGTTTATTTGGATAAGAGAATTGGATTTTACTCACCGCAACTTTACCGGGCCGAATTGATCTGTCCGGTTGCAACGACGACGCTAACTTATTTTCGAAAGCTTTATCAGACTTATCATGAAAAAGTTCGACGGACCGCTTAAGCGAAGACCAATTTGTCTGGAAAACTCCCAAGCCGTAGGTCATCGTCCATAGCTTGTCAAAGAACATGTAGACCACGCCGGATACTACGATAAGATCAGTTACCTGCATATTACCCGCGCGCACCTCGCGCATGCTTAGCAACATTGATGCCGTGGTTGCAGTTGCAAAGAGGATACCCTTTCCAATCTTCAAGGCATTCATGCGTGCCTCCACGCTCAGACGACGACGCGTTTCCATGGAGGCTCTTTTCTCATAACGCCTAGTTTCGAAGCCACTGTTCCCCGTCGACAAAATTATAAATCTGTTCGACAAAATCTGTGCAAATAGACTTGCCTTTGAAACTCTAGCATCCGCCACGCGAGTACCAGTTCTCGCCAAAACTGGGGCTTCTTTCAAGGTGATTAACACCTCGGCGCACGCCCATGCGGCGAATATAAACCCGAACCACGGACTATATGAAAACAAGATCGCCGCAGACAAAATTGTTAAAGCGGCAGTTTCACAGATCTGCCAGCAGAAAAATTGGCCGATCAGGATACTCATCTCGCCGATACCATGCATGGCTTGTTCGAGCTCAGCATTGGATGTGGATAAATATCGGCGAGAAAAAAGAGCGCCTCGAATTACTAAACTCTGAACGATTTCCGCAAACTTGCATGAGATAGTGGTCGAAAGCAGATTTGCGGCCCTAAACAGAACCACTTGCGAAATGAATATCGACAAAAAGATTGTGCCGAGGCTCGACACAACTTCAAAGTTCGAGGCATTCACACCCGCAACGTCACTAAGCTTCTTAATCTGCACAGGCAGGAGCAATTTTGCGGCGACGCCAGCTCCCATCGCCAGCAAAAATAGGCATATTTGTCCTCTTATCTGAGATATAGCTGCCCACACAATTGGTCGCAACGGACTTTTGGCCGCTGCCGCGTGACGCCTTGGTTGCTGACGAACAGATTCCTTTCCGGAAGACCGCACTTTCAATGTCTGTCCTCCTGACTAGGCGAAAATCGTGCTGTCGCGACTACCAAATGGCAGGTAACCAAGTGATTTTGGAATAAACGGCCCTAGATCGAACTGTCTATTGCTCAACATTGACTCAGCTAACTTCTCCATCAAGACATTTGGCATGGGCCTTTGCATAAAGCGGGCCACGAATTCACCAAAATAATAAAGTGGTGCCCACGCAGCATACCGATCACAATAGTATCCGATCCAGTCCCAGTCCAAATCATGATAATACTTATAATAGTAAATCGCCGCATCGATCAAATCATATACAGAATCGACGTTGCTAATCAGCGCGTCATAATAAGCTCTTCCAGCGTAAAAGCAGATCGACATCTCGGGAGCCAATGCACTCATGCTGGTTCCGCCAATGTTCAATGAACGGAAATGGTGGAAATAATCCGACGGCTCCATGCCATAAGCGAGATTGAAATGAAGGTCGACTATATGCGCAATACGGACTTCATTCGCGGTGACGAATTCATATTTCGTTCCACCTTTCAGGATATCGATATATGGAACGAGCTCTGGGCAATTGAATTCGCGATAGAATGCATGGATTTGATGATGGCTCTCGTGCACCCACCGAGCGCTGTGCGGGTTAGCATCGTAAATCCTCAATTTGCCATCTTCACTGAAGGCTCGTCCCGCTTTGATGACACCATGTTTATATCCAGCAGAGATAAGAGCTTCCGAAGCGCCTACGAGCTCTTTTGGATGAACAAGTATGTCGGAATCTGCCGAGGGTCGTGTCCAAGGATCGGGATAATGCTGGCGGAGATCATCCCCCTTGAAAAGGACGGGGTCTATTCCACCCTGTTTCATTGAGCCAGAGATATCTACAAGGCATCTCTCAAACAAATTCGCGCGGATTTGAAAAACTTCATTGCATCTTCGGAAATAGCGCTCGTCTTCTAATGAGAGCGGTAATAAGCCACCGGCGTGTGCATATAGAAGGTAAGGTATAAGCTTTCTCTGCGAGGCATAAACTTCGGCACTGTTGAGTGGTATCGATCTCGGTTCGCCAACCGCGCCATCCAATATTTTGCTACTGATATCGCGCGTTTCGCCATTGGTGGCCAAAAATAGGCCGGTTGCAAGAATGGTTGAATTTATATCAAAGCTGCTTGACTTATACATGGTTTAACCCGAGAGATCTGTCATCTGAAAGTAATGGAAACGAACGATAGCGGCTTTTATTCACCGTGATTCATTGATGTACGTGCCTTGCGCCTTGCACATCTCTTCAATCGTCCCAACGAGCGCCGTTGCAATCGTTACTCCGCCTAAAGGGCAGCCGCTCCACAAGCAAAAAGCGTGCATGTCATTAATGTAGGTGTGCCGAAACAAAACGCTTGAACCCATTGCCATACCAGCAATTGCTCTCGGCATTTTGCCACTGATCCGAGCCCAATTTCTTGCGCCTTCTGCAGATGAGAATATCGGCGCAACGTCATGTTCGTTAACACTGTCGGTGGGTATGCCGTCTTCCATACTGTATCTTTCTGAGCAACCTTGATTGAAATGCGAATCGTTCAGCAATATGCCGCGAACCGCCAGCGAAAGTTTCAACTTGAGATTTTCCGATTTATCGTTCACCTATACCAAAGTAACGCGACGCCCACCCTTTCAGCGAAGAAAATAACGAGCGCAATTCGGAGCGATATGTCGAAATTACAGTCAGATATACTTTCATCTATGGCGAATTTACACGTTATAACTCGCTGCCGTTCTTAAACCGGCACGTGACCATCGGCGCGCATTCAGACGTACTTCCTCAGCGGGTTGTGATGATTTTTTCACATGTAGGATGTATGCATGACGAGTTACATAAGCTTCTTACAATCATAGATTTGGTTATTAGTCGCGCAACATGACAGTTATGTGATGCGGCGTGCCCCCCTAATTGAAAGAAGTGACATATCCTCAACGAAAATGACGGAACTCTTGTAAATGAACTTTTCTCACTGCCATCCGAGTTTCGATCAGTTTTTGCTCGAACTCGATCAACTGGTCCGAATTGATAGCACAAGCCCATTATCTTCAACCGCCATCGAGCATATTAGTGAGTTCCTTACCCCCTGGGGATTCACACGCCATGATCAATTCTGGACACGTCTTCACCAGACATCAGATTTGTGGATCTATATGCATATTGATACGAAGCCGGTAGGAGACGAACAAGCATGGTCCACGCCGCCCTTTGCATTGACACAAGTGAAAGATCGCCTCTTCGGACGCGGCGTTTCCGATGCGAAGTTCCAATTGCTAAACGGGCTACATTCCTTTGCCCAAGCACCCGTAAACATGATCATTGACGGAGCGGAGGAATGTGAAGGGACACAAGCTGGCAATTTCCTGGCCCTGAATAAGGTGCGTCGTCTGATTATTGTAGACGGTTCGGCAGAGGAGACCGGTCAGATCTTCGGTGGTCTCAGGGGCCAAATTGACGGAAGTGTCGTGCTTGAGACCGGACAAGAACCACTTCATCCCGGGAGAGTCTCTCATACCGAAATCATTACTCAGTTGGGTGACATGCAGACCCTAATGAAAGGGCAGCATTTTAATCTGACCCGAATCCATGGAGGTGACCCGATACGCTCCCTTACGCTTGAACAAGTATTGCTGGGATTCGACTTGAGGTTCATAGAAGAGCAGGAGCAAATCCAAAAATTCCTGAAGAAATATAAACCGCAAATACGGCAGTATTTCCCGCCGGTCATTGGATCCGATAGCATTAAACGGCGACCAATCGCACCTTTTTCAAATCCCATAGGCATGTCAGCTACGAAGTTTGATACAGTTTGGGTGCTACCCGGCGGTCGAGCCGACAATCGAGCGCATAGGCCGAACGAGAATATATCAATTCGTCAAATTGGCGAACATCGAGCCTTGCTCGACGGATTTGCTGCTGCTGGTTTCGACGTGCAATAAGAGGCGAAGTCTCCATTGGACAATTTCGCGGAGGTTGATATCTGATCATCTTCGCACCCGCAGGTATTGCATATCTCCTCCAAAGGGACCTCCTGATCATGACTGAGCAGCTCATAATCCAAAAAGCAACAGACCAAGATTTGCCCGACCTCATCAGACTTTACGCTCAACTTCATCCGGACGGACCAGAAATGAGTTTGGAAAACTCATCTCGAATCTTGCGGGAATTCTCATGCTATTCGGGAAGCGCAATATTCATTGCAAAGCTAGGCGCAGCTTTGGCCAGCACCTGCACTTTAGTCGTTGTGCCAAATCTAACCCGGGGTGGGACGCCTTACGCGCTTATCGAGAACGTAATCACAGATGTTGAATATCGGTGCCGTGGCTTTGGTCGGCAAGTCTTGGAACACGCGATTGAAGCAGCCTGGCGGCATAATTGCTACAAGGTTATGCTACTTACTGGATCGAAGGAGACCGCAACACTTCGGTTTTATACGAACGTTGGTTTCGAGCAGAGCAAGGTCGGATTTCAAATTAGGCGGGTTCCGGCGCGGCAGTCTTGACGAGTTGGGATGGATATTAATGTAGCAATCCCACTTGCGCGTTCCAGCTACTTTGATGGTCGCGTAAGCCGTGCGGAGTCTACCACTCTTACGCGAGCTTCGTTTTCAACAACAGATTGGCGTAAACACGTAACACACGGCATATGTCCGTCGATACTTCGCATGGGGAATCGCGCCAACGCGCCTTTCGGGAGCATTATATACTCTATCGTGGCAGTAGTCAGCGTGATATATGCAATCAATACACGACATAACATTTAATACACGCCTACATAAAAGTGTCACGGATTGCCGGTAGTGATTGCATTTGTACTTTCACATTGCAATCACCGGCAAAGGCGTTTTGGGGTCGCCTTGCGTGCGTGAGCGCTCCCAAGGAAATGCGCGAAGAGTATGTCTATTGCTGCAGAATCACTAGCTGCCCCTCTCTCACTCGATTGCGGCCTCTCAGTTCTCTTGCCTGGGCAAGAGGCCGAAGAATGGCTTACCCGGCAAATCGAGAACCTGTTCAGGGAAAACTACTATAATTACCACTTCATGTGGAAGCTATTTGACAATTCGCGCTACCGTTTTCTCGATTTCGATTTCAGCGGAGCGCTAATTGGCTTTGGCAGTGTCGAGGCAACTGGAAAATTTGCAATTTTGTCAAATCTGCTGGTCGCAACGGCCGCGCGCGGTCGGGGGGTTGGCGCTAAAATAGAACAGGCACGGATGCAACTGGTGGCGAACCTTGGGCTCGTTCCGTACTCGAGCTGCGTAACACTAGGAAAGCGCAGCCAGCGCCTAAAGGAGCTGCATGGTATGCAGCCAATTAATTGGAAGCTGGGCAATAGGATCAATGTACTCGAGAAAGACAACATCAGCTCCGCAGTCGCTTACGCTGGAGACCTGAAGATCTGTCCAGCGATAAACGATGACCGAATTGAATACGATGAAGCCAATGATCGAACGAGATTAGTCTGCGCAACACAGACACAATACGATCGATGGGTGGCTGAATTGCGTATGCGCGACAGGTCATACGTCGACATACTAGCCCATCCTCTTGTGGAACTGGACTCCGACTTCCTTCCACAAGGGCTAGATATTGATTTCCATACTGGTAGCTGGGGCCGACTTTGGCAGCTAGACAATAAAGTTCTGCGAGACGGGCTGACAGGATCACTTGATCTCAGCGTCCCATTCGACGTCATCGCATCAAACGCAGAAGTTCTAATATCGCATCTTTGGATCTGAAGTGCTTGGGGGCGATAGCACTTCAGCTCGCGCCGAGCTGTAATTAAAGTTGGAGAGACAACATGAAGCTATATTATGCTCCATCGGGGAAGAGAATGTTGCCTTATCCGCCGGTTGCGCCTGCGCTTCTCGCAGCAAGCCTTCGGAAAGAGGGAGTGGTGGCAAGGGTCATAGATTTGGAAATTGAAGCCTGGCTACGTGACCAGTTGCAAGGATTTTGGCCGACTAATCGTGATATATTGCATCCCTACCGTATCATCGGGGAGGATGGTTGGTCGGCAGAGCTTGAAGAGTTTGCTTGCGATCTGCTTGATATCGCCGAATATAACCCGGGCGAGCCGATAGGCATCTCTACCATGGGATACGAGCAACTCGCCAGTACGATGATTCTTGTAAAAAAGGCACTATGCGCTGGCTCGCGAGTCATTTTGGGTGGACAGTTTTGGACCGACTCGACCGCTCAAAAGGTCCTCGAAATCATTCGAGATACTCGTTTAACGATCGTTACAAGCGATGGATATGAGTCGATTGTAGAATGGCACCGCGGCGACTCGCTGCCTATTAACGCACTCAGCTGGAATGGTGATACCGTTGCCGTCGGTCGGCGAAAAGCGGCATTGACTCGTGCGCCTACCCCTGAGTATCCCGACTGCAATTGGTACGGCTACGATCGCTACGCATCTAAGCTCATGGGCGCGACGGACTCTGTAAGGCGGGCGCATCTGTATGTCTGGGACAAACAATGTCCGTATAAGTGTACATTTTGTCGAGTAAGTGCCGGTAGCAACGTTAAGCTGGGCGCACCGGAGGGTGTGGCCGAAGCGATGTCTGACCTGCTAAGCTTGGGCGTAAAGCAACTGAACTTTATGACCAATGAGATCAACCCAACACTTTCGTACATGAGGCGCTTCGTCAAGGCGTTGTCGCCAAGTCTCGAAAACAAGGAGGATGTATCCTGGTTCAGCTACATGCGCCCCGACTTCGCCGCTCCCTCCGATTTTGCTGATCTCCGGAGAGTCGGTTGTCGCCTGCTGCGTTATGGAGTTGAGACAGGGTCTCAACGGCTTTCTGACTTGATGCGAAAGGACTATAAAATCCCTATCATCGAGGAAACCCTCAAGAACGCATCCGACGCGGGGATTTGGAACCACGTCAATTTTCTCATAGGTTTCCCGGGAGAGGTGGAGGAGGATATCGAGCAGACGCTGGAGTTTATTGATCGGGTCGCGCCTTACCTCCATTCTGTCCGACTTAATCCCTTTTATCTCCCGCCGGATAGCCCAATGGCCCGTGAGCCGGAAAAGAGCGGCGTGCGTTTGCTTGAATTCAAGAATGGCTTCTGGGACTTCGAGCTTCTGGATGGTACGCGAGATGAGCCCGCGACCATTGAAGGACGGCTAAACCGCATATCAGAGCGGGTAAAGAGCTATGGCATTGGGTTTGCAGGGGTGTTGCCGTTTGAAACGCTTGACTTCCTTGCCCGTTACGAAAATCGCGATAATGCGATCGTCGAAATGCAACGTGAGCGGCCTTACATGTGGGAAAGTTCCTCTGCCGATTGGCTAAAAGGCCAGTTGGGCGCCTATGAAGCCCCTATCGAGTGGAAGGCAACGATCTACAAGCGCGGGAAGAACTATTCCCTCGCACTTTGCAACGACTGACCTCATTAGCAATTTCATCTTTGTTAACAACTAACGTCACCCTTAGTGCGGTGCGAAAGGTACGTCATGGCATACAAGGAACGCATTGAGCGCCTCGCGACGCTTAAACTTACTCAACCAGAATCATTATACGAGCAAAACAGCTACATCGCAGATGTTCTAAATCGTGTGGAAGAAACGTTTTCGAAATGGGATTGGCAGGGACTCGAAGCTGAAGGATTCCATAAGAAACAGGATTATGCCTTCATTTACTCCTATCCGCCGGTGAGAACACTAGATCCAATAGACCAATCAGAACTGTTTCAAAAATCTCGATTCGGAGGATTGAACGGACCTATCAATCTATACGTCCATATTCCATATTGCACCGGTATCTGCAGCTATTGTTACTTCGCTAAAGTCGTAGATAGCGATCGCGCTCCAATTTTGCGAAGTGACTACCCAGAATATATACGTCGCGAATTGTCTATGATCCTTGATCAAGATGGTGGTTCCCCATTTATACAAACTGTGCACTTTGGTGGGGGGACACCATCTACGCTGAACCGTGATGAGTTATCCCACATTCTCGAGACCATTCGACGCTGTAAGATGTCCGAGGAAGCGGAAATAACATTAGAATGTGCTCCAGAAACGCTTGTCGCCGACCCTGACAAGGTTCGTATGTTTATTGATTCTGGAATTAATCGTTTCAACCTTGGCGTAGAATCGCTCGATGACGATGTCCTCAAGATAATGGGCAGGAGGCATGGTGCCGATCAGACAATGAGAGCAATGGAGATATTGTTCGAAGCTGGCGTAAATAACCTTAACGTGGATGTGATTTACGCGCTGCCAGGCCAAAATCTTGCATCGTGGATTGATACATTGTACCGTCTAGAGAGCGCTGGCGTGCATTCAATTAGCAATTATAGGCTGCGTCAACATCCGCTGAAGGCAATCTCAAAATTACAAGCAGATCTCTACCCCTCGTATGAAGAGGGTCTCAAGATGCAGCTTGCCCACGGAATAGTGATGGATGATGCTGGCTTTATCCGCTCATCGAGTCACAAATACGCCCGAGGAGAGAAGAAGCTACAGCGACAGGTTGAGCTTAAACGTGGCGTTGGACACAATCAACTACTCAGCTTGGGCTGCGGAGCGTATGGCTTTATCAATGACACCTTTTATTGGAATACCAAATCATTGAATGAATATCGAGATGCAATTTCGGCGGGGAAATTGCCAATCTGGATTGGAAAGCGTCTAACTCCGCTTGATCTTCAATGCAAGGCAATGGTTCAGGGGATGCATACCAACGCTGGCGTTCCAATTCAAGGATTTGCCAATAAGTTTGAGGTAGAGCCGCAGGATAACTTTGGTGCAGAGATAGACAGAATGGTGTCTCTTTCTTTGCTAGAGATCACTGACGGTCATATAAGGCCGACTGAGACGGGTCGCTTCTTCGCTGACGAGATTAGCACAAACTTCTATTCGGGTGACGTGAAAGCTAGGCTGAGCACGGTCGGCATGCGTTATGGAATGCTGTTCGAGGCAGACAAATACGTCTAGGTTTCTCTCTGGTAACTCAGCATGACTGCTAGAGAGCTCCCAGAAGCTTCGCACTATCAATCTAACAAGAGCTCCGGAGACAATGGTTATGTCGCTCCACACCACCACCCTTTCGATTTGGGGGGTTCCTTTAGAATTCTCGGTACAGGCTCCAAATGTACTCATCCGGTTGGAGGATGAGTTTGCGGGTTCTATTGTAGCCAGCTCGGAGACGGCCAGTCATCGATTTGTACATCTCTGTGGCGAATTGACAGACATACCGGACGAGCCTCTACGAGCTAGACATCGAGGCGGCTCCAGTGGTGATAAACGGTACATCGATGGCCGGATTTTCAAAGCGGAGACACAAAACCGCGATGCTGTCGTGGTTGAGGAGTGCGACAATACCGGCATCTATATCTTAGACGGTTGTGTTGTCGCCACTGACCTTGCCAAGACTGTAATTTTGGGAGCGAGCGATAAACCTCATGTCCTCGCGGATTTAGTTGAGGCATTCCTTCTGGATCACGCGCGTGCGCAGGGATGGATGCAGTGCCACGGAGCGGGATGGTTGCGGGCGGATGGTGGCGCTTGCCTCGCCGTGGGTCCTTCAGGTGCGGGCAAAACGACGCGTCTTTTGGGATCCATTAGCGAGACGTGTCGGTTTCTCGGCAACGATCGTTTATTTCTCCGATGGTCAAATGGGCGATTGGAAACGCGTGGCTATCCACTGGCGATGAATGTCGGTTGTGGAACTATTCGAGGCCTAAAGCTCAATATTCCGCACTTCGATGGAGAAGACCACGAGAAGATTCGTCTTACACCGCGAGACGTTCAACGCATATTTCCGGTCGATTACGACAATTGGTATCCGGTCGCCGAAATTGCTGCACCTGATGTAGAGGCTTTGCTCGAGAATTTATATGTCGAGCCGGATCCGTCGCATCCGAATTGGAATGTGGCGTGGCGTCGGGAAATTCCGACGGCGGACGTGCGTAGCATCGTCGAAGCGGCAACCGCTCCGGAGCTGTTCAAGCCAACAAGACTGAAGGCCGTTGGGAATAACCTCGTATTGGAAACCCGCGAGCGACTGTAAGGCAAGCCAATGGATGTAGCAGGCTCTCACGCTGCCGAGCAGAATCGGCTGCGCCGTATCGCCATTTTCTACCAAAAGGTGCGTGACACATCTCGTGTTGCCGGAGGAGAACGTGTAGTCGCGACGTTGCGATCTCTTCGGCGAGCTCGACGCCGCCTAAAGCGCATTGGCTTCCGCCTTAAGGAGGCGGAAGATGGGTCGGTTACGGTACGTAGGCGAAAACTGCGCAAAAAGGGCGACATCGCTGCCACGACCGTCGTGGCCGCCATGGAAGCATTTATCTTGCGAAATCAGTTGGTCTATGGCGACGGGCGACGTGGCCGTGCTTCTTGGTCGTTGCCCCTAAATACACTCGCTCTGGACGAGGACTCTGCTCGCTACGTAGAGTCCGCCCTCCCAAGCGTTATAGCGGAGTTTGCACAATTTTGCCGGGGCGTTATTCGCGATTGTCTCGACGGAAAGCCTGCGTCTATTCCGCTTTTGCGAGGGGTGCCCGCCGATGTTCGCGACCTTTGGAGGCGCGAATTGTCCAATACTGCTGGTACTCCTTTCTGCTTCCGACCTGATCTAGTTGTCACCTCTTCCGGTGATGTCAAGATCGTTGAGTTCAACGTTGATAGCAGGCTCGATCGTGGCGTGGCGGAGGGTGTTTCTCGATATTCTAGGTCACTTATCGGTAGCCAACGCAGATTGTTGGGAGGTAAGCTTGTCGAGTCCTATACTGATGCTGCCCGCACGATCGTAGGCGAAAGCGCACCGATCTTTGGTGCAACAGTGACTGGTACCAGTTGGCGACGCGAGTATTTCTCCGAGGAGACATTTTTCTGCAATGAGCTTTCACGACAAGCAGGATTGAAATGGGTAGTTCGGCATTTAGAGGAACTCGAAGTTGACGCTCGGACGGGCACCGTTCGAGATCGGGCAACTGGCATGGAATTCGACATCTTGCGTATCGATTTCGATCTGCTCGGAAGCTTTGGAGAAGGCCGGGCGCAAGAAGTTGACTTTGCTAACGCCATAATGAAACCCACCGCAACGCCATACGTTGGATCGATGCTGCCGTTCGCGGACAAACTCCTTTTGGCGGCGGCGACTACCTCCGATAGAACCTCCCCTACTTTGAAGGCGGCATTATGCCCAACGTCGCTGTTCTCGCCGACGCAGTATGAGCCTATGCTTCGCGCCCAGGCAGAAGGTCAGCATTTCGTTTTAAAGAAATGCGGCTTATTCGCCGAAACGACTGGATCAAAAGCTGTTGTAATTTCTTCAGACGTTGGTGCATCTGCATGGAGAGAAGCGGTCGATCAAATGCTGCGCGATTGGCGAGAGGAAAGCGCGCTCTGGGTAATACAACCGAGACTTCAACCAAAAAGATTTGAGGTAGCTTATCGCCGAAGGGTAAACAGCATCACAAAAAGGGCCGACTGCTTTGTTCGTCTCTCCCCTTTTTACACGCAACGGATGGAACCTGGCGACGATGTGTGTTTTCAACTTGCTGGCGCCGTCGCAACGGCAGGCACCGATCCTGAAACACTCAATAGCGGTCACTTTACAATACGGGGACTGCGAGAATCTACTTATCTCGCAGTCACCGCGCCGAAGGTGAAATTTCATCCAGAAGAAAGCCTTGAACTAATGGCAGATGTCGTTGGCCCTCCGATCGCCGCAGAACATTTCCTATCGAGTATCCCTTGCGATCAAAGTGCCTGAGTCCTCCCTCGCTCGCCGGACTCGATCGATCTTTTCAACACCTCCAAGGCATGTTGTTGCTCGAGCGTCAGTCGCTCGCGGTCGTCGAGAGGCAATCTCCGTCTGATTTCGTCTACACTGATGAAACTCTCAAGCATCTTGATATCAAATTGCTCGACCCGCGATGACACGAGGTCACCCGCAGAGTGAACTGTGCCGATCGACATTAGCCTCGCGACCAACTGAGCGAAGCCTTCATCGGTTTCGATCGCGGACGCAACCCAAGATTTCGGAGCATCTACGCTTCCAGTATAGTCTCGCCAGCGGTAGAGAAGAGACGCGAGATCCGGCTCATCCAAAAAGGCAGCAATATCAGTCGATTTCTCGACAATTTGACGGAGCCATTCCTCCTTCATCAATCTAACAGTGTTCTCGTCGAGCTTCGGATCAATCCGAGAGCCTTCTTCCTGGTCGGCAGGATCGTTGAGATGAATTATCACCGATGCGACCGACAAGGCACCAGTCATGCGCAACGCGTTGAGAGTCTCCGCTCCGCGCGTTTCTGGAGGAATCCTATCGATATACCAGCTTATAGCGCGCCACGCTCTTACCCAAGGCGAACTGAACGGATCTTCACGTTCGGCGACGAATTTCTGAGCAAACGCAAACATCGCCGGAAGCAGGACGCCCGCGTTTTCAACCGGAAGCTTCTCAACTCCGTCGTCCAACCGACCTGCAAGAGAGACCGAGAGTCCACGTTGTTCGACACTCGCGAGTGCATTTTGCAATAGTTCAGCATCTGTCGATGCGGACAGGATATCCACAAACTCATTTTCCGATATCTCGTCAGCCCCGAGCTGCAGCTCAAAGTACCGCGCGAAAAATCTCTCGCTACAGACACGCTTGGCGTCTGACCAGCTCTTGTGCCAGGCGTCACCAAGATGCCTTCCGCCGAACGCCCATTCTGTTTTGGGGAAAAGAAGCTTAAACGCGGCCTCGATCGTTGATCGATTGGCTTCACTTGCTCTGTTGACAAGCTCGATAAGCTGAGTTCGATGAGCATCGTCTTCCCGATCGCCCCGGAAGCGCCCGGATTGAAGAAGCAATTCCTGCTGATTGAAGAGAGCCGCGTACAAATCAGGTTCGAAAACCTGAATTGCATCCAACGCCAGGAAGTCAATAACATTGACCTCAAGCTCATTCTTCCCGACATGCAGCGGCAAGTGAATTGCCACTGATGACAAAAACCGCCGGGCATCCCGCAGGTTTTCAACGAAGGGCAGGATCGTTCCGAGAAGGGCGTTGCCCCATCTCACCTGCTCAAATCCGTTCTTCGGTGTCGCATGTGGGGACGCTATCCGGCTGAGATCGGTAGTGACTATCTCGTGAACCGACGATTTCGATAGTGCGGGAAGGTCAAAGTTTGCTTGAACGATCTTCTTCAGGAAGTCTCGCCCCTGGCTATTTGCGATTGGGTCCAATGCGCTTTCAACGATACTGGGCTGAAAGAGCAGCACAAAGACAATGTTGGGGAGATTCGCGTTCACCTTAATTTGGCGAATTAAAACCCGGATCTGATCGGGTTCCAAACGATCAATGTCATCTACGAAGATGACCAGCGGCCGATCCAAACCTCGTAAGCTCTTTTCGAGCGCGATGCGAATTTTATCCAGCGGCTCAGACCATCTGTCTTTACCGAAGTAGGCAATCACGTGTCCGACGATCGGAACAACGATGCTGGCAGTCGCCAAGGCTCCTGCGATCTTGGCGACAGAGGGTAGCTTCAAACCGAGCGACGTTGCGACGGCAATTACGGAAGCATTCGCGAGGAAGAGCGATATTGAAGTTTGGTCGGCGCCAATTTTCTTAATCGAAGGGCCTGAGCCTGTGAGGATCGCGCCATACTTTCGGAAGATTGACGCGCGCCTTCCAGCCTCCGACGACAGCGGCCCGCCAAGTTCGTCGGCTATTTGCTTAAAGAGAGCCTTCGATATGGCATCTCCGTCGCCCCATTGCCATGGATTGAAATCCATCCAGCGAGCACCAGACTCTCGCGCAGCCAGCTGCTCGATGACAAGGTTTTTCAAAGACGATTTGCCTGTTCCCCATGCTCCGCGAATGGCAAACACCCTGCCCTCGTCGAGATTGAGTTGACTGAGTATGTCGGCGATGCGTTCGGCAAACTTGCTGCGTCGCAAGAGATCTTGCGATGCTGTCCGGATCGGAACATCGGAACCGATATCGAAATCGGCCGAAAAGGGTAGCCTTGCTGCCGTACGCGTGAACCAATTTCTGAAGCTTCCGAAAATCATCTCAGCGGCCTAACGGTAGTCTATGCGACTTCTCAATTACCCAATCCCCATGTATCGCCGAGTAGTTGCCGCCGTCGCGATTGTGAATTGCATAGCGCTCTATCGCCTCCATAGCGGATCGCCATAGCTGCCGCAGGCCAACTTCACTCCTTGTCGATACAGAATTGATCTTCCTCTTGCAGGCCGTAAGAATACAACAGATGCGCGAGCTTCTGCTAAATCATCAACAACTTTATTTGGCAAACTCGACAGCGCTGTTAAGCGGCCTCGCCGATCAGGGCCAAATTGCGTTGATCAGTTCGGCGAAATGATGCCCTCCCGAAGCCAACTGCCGAGCCTGAATATCTGCAATTTGTTGAGCATACGGGCTCGCTTTTGCATCGACCGGCCAATGGTGCGGTCCGGTTTCTGGCTCGACTTTCAAGACTTCCAAATTTTCTTTGGCGGCATCAATCGTTTGCGAAGCCCATGTGGCCGCCCAGTCCGTGAACGATCCTGGCGTTGGCGCAACGGCGGAGGCAGGTACGGCTTTTGCGTTAGCGATCGTTGCGTCCGAAACGTTGTCCCAGATCGAATGAAGGTTCTTTGTTGCGACGAACATAAAGTTCCCTCCTCGTGTGAACGCTGGATCGGCATCGTCGCCAGACGTCGCGGGCGTTTCGTGCCCGTCACCGTCAAGGTAGATAGCGCCCACATGCAATGGCTGGTGAAGATCCCCAACGAGATGCGCGAGCATCAACAAAGCTTCGCGTTGATCCATGCTATCGGCGAATGGTTTAGACGCGCGGTTTCCCTGGAGGACCGTAATCGCCGCGTCAATCGCATGGACTACGTCGTGATCGTTGGTTCCCGGCTCGCCAACTTTATAGGCCGGGTTTGCGGATGAGATATCGACGTCAGCGAAATGGTATTGATCGTGGCATGGGTTTCCGTCGCACCAGGGCGTGCAGTTGTCCCAATTCTTTTCGGCGAACGCGACCATTTGCTTCTCGGCATCAGCAGTCCAAAAAACCGAGCAACCGTCGGCGTAACGCTGGTCCTTCACGTAGTGCAGTGAATCTTTCGAGCCCTTGACATCCTTGACGCAGTCAAGCCACGGCCCGGCCTGCTCCAAACTCGTCCCGATCAAGGATGCAACCATTGCCCTGGCGTGCGGATTGAGATTTGAGTCAGCAATCGCACCGACGGCCTGGTGCCCTTTGGCTCCCCAGGCGAATGCATGTGCAGGCAACATCATCAAAAGCAATGCGAATATGGAGGCGAGTGCGCGCATGTCAGGTCCTCTTCAATGTGTCACACGGAGATCTAGCCAGACTTCTTCAACGCTCGTATGAAAATCTCGAAACTCGAATAACCACTTCTGCGAGCATATCTTAATCGTGTGGGTTTGGGAAACGCTCCAGACCACTACCGAAGAGCAAAAGCTAAAATTTTATCGAATCCCTTATCGGGACAGCAATTGCAGTTTGCTAGGTCAAAGATACAACCTCATCTTGGTGCTCCCGTGTCGATTGAAGTTCTCGATCAGCCTGTAGAAGAACGCAGCCCATCAGCGCGCGATCGCTACAATGCGTGGTTCAACGAAATCGATGGCGAAACACTAACCAAGGCGAAGAAGGAAATCTTGCGAGCTCGCGCCCGAATGACGAGAGCGATGTTCGACATGTTCGAACTCGCGGAAGCCTTTAGAGCTGAGAGCGGGATCCCGGCCAACCATATCGACACCTGGCTGCATGAGGAATGCGGGCTCGACCACGACCAAATTTCGGTCGCTCAGTCGCACAAAAAAATGTCGGAGGACGCTCGGGAAACAGTCCGCCTCCGCCTCGTTCCTTTTGAAACGTTGAAGGCGCTAACCCGGGCAGGTGACAAGACACAAAGAGAAGCGCTGCTGAGGATTAAGGACGGTCAAGTCGTTGATGCCGCAGCAATTCGGCAAATCTCGACGAAATTGGCAAATCGGGCGGCCACCGACTGGAAGGAAAACTTCAAGCTTCGCAAGAGGATAGTCGATCGGGCCGTCCGCCAACAGGGAAAGTTGCCGATCAGAGAGCTGGAAGATGTGGTTGGCCGCCTTCATGAACGCCTGAGGGAATACGTTTTCATTTGCAATCAGCGTACTTCCGCCGAAAGGCAGGAGGGACTCGAGGGCGATGGCCCGGACGTCTTGTGGATTATGCAAGACGCCCGAGACGCGTGTGATTTGTTCACAATGCTCTTTCCGGGGCCTTACGGGGCCGAGGAAGATATCGGCACTCTGCTCATCGACGATTTCGAGAGCGGTGTGAAGTCAGCCTGCTTCTATGCTTTGGACGATCTTGCCGACGGTGATTTTTACATGGAAGACGGCATCCTGAAGCTCGGATGCGAAATCAGCCCCAGCACGGTTACGACCTTCCTTTCCAGAAACAAAGCTCACGGCAACCAACTTGCCCGATTTAGTGTCAGGCCGGTGAAGACGCTTCAGACTATCGAATTGTGCGCGGGTGCTGGTGGTGAAGCAATCGGCTTGTGCGCTTCGGGCTTCGAGCCGATGCTACTCGTAGACAATGGATTGCGCGCAAGCCAGACGCTGAAAGCCAATCGACCGGACTGGAACGTCAGCCGCCTGAACCTGAAGACCTGCAATATCGAGGAAGAGTTTGCGAAGTACAATGGCAAGGTTGACCTAGTCTCGGGCGGCGTGCCCTGCCAGCCCTTTTCCGAAGCGGGATTGCGGGAAGGCGAATTGGACAAGCGCAATCTGTTCAACGAGGCCATCGAGATTGTCGGTGCCGTGCGACCACGCGCATTCTTTTTTGAGAATGTGACTGGCTTAAATGACGATGACCACATCAAAATGCGGCTCGGAAACTACAGCCAGTTGAAGGATCTCGGCTACTCTGTCAGCACGTTTGTAATCGACGCGCAGGACTGGGGGCTTCCGCAGCGCCGCGCACGCGTCATTACCTACGGTTTTGCAAAGAGCAGTTTGCTGCCTTCGATGTGCCCACCCCGATCGACGGACTCTCGCGGGCAACACTCGAGACGGTCGCAGATGTTCTGTTCCCCTATTTGTCAGGCTCGCCCTGGCGCAAGCCGGACGGCGAGGAATTCAGCGACGAGGCACAGAAGCAGTACGATCGCTGGGCGAACGCCTGGCTTGGCGAACATAAGTCCAAACACACGCCCACTGTTGTGAACTGGCCTATCCAAACAACCGCAATATTGGAGCAGTGGGAAGCACAAGGGATTTCGTTCAACGACTTGAGACCAAGTCCCCCACGCCCCGGCGAAATAACGGAAACCGATATCGAAAAGCTTTTGGTGCCGATCACCATATCTCTGCTCAAGCGACTACAGGGCATTCCCGACGATTGGGAGTTGGCACCCGATGCGGGCTTGAAGGCACAGGCGCGTTTGGTAGGGAATGCATTCCCGCCAGTGCTTGCAAGAATGATTGGTCATCGGATCCATGCTGTTCTTTCCGGTGAAGAAATCGGTCTTCACGAGGCAATGAAAGACCAGGTTCGAAAACCAGTGGCGAAAGCAGCGCCGAACAGAACGGTGAAATTTCCCAATGATCCTCGCCGACAAAAGGCGGAAGAGTCGCGCCAACGTCTGAGGGAGCGAAACCGCGCCATCGCGGAAGAATATTACGCCAGCTTCGAACTTAGCGATAAAGATCGATACTACCCGGACGATGGCGACGATGACGACCATCCCGACAATTCGAGCGTCGAGCAACTCGAACGCATTGGAGCAAGCATGAGAAGGGCGGCCGAACGAAAGCGGGCCGAAGCCGTTGTTAAAATCGACGCTTCAGGCTCGGGGAATATTCGAGCCCGTAATGCTTAGCAATCAAGGCTCCGATTTCCCAGGTTGAACGCACAGGCGCTTCACCGACCTCCATGTCGTCGACGTAGAGCTTCGCTGTCTTCCCGAATTCCATCCTATATTGGCGCTTTTCGCGGTCTCTGAATGCGAAGCTTTCGACGCCGTTGGCATCTCGTTGGGCCGCAATGTGCGCGCCGAATTTAGTCGACGTCACTTCCTTGATGATCTTGTAGGCTTTCGCGAACTCAACGTTCTCGCTGCGACATTGCTGAGGCACGTTTTCAGGAATAGGCGTTTCGACAATCTTCTCCGCGAGACCATCGATTATCGATTGCAGCGACAGGCCTTCGAGTTCGATTCTTAAGCTGTCGCCAGAGTTTTCCAGGCAAAGCCAGTCATTGTCGCCGAAGTAAATCGGCCTGGCCTTCCAAATATCCATTTCGGCCCGAGCCCATCTGGCCTCCTTTGATCTTGCAGCTGTTCTGGTTGGAAAGCCGACGGTCACGGGGCTTTCCCGTCCCTGGTGTCGGTCGATGAAACGGATAACGGTACAATTGCTAATATCGTACACGTCCATCTCCAATCCCCTTGCCCGAAGTACTGGAGCGAGTGCCTCAAGCTCCTTGAGCCGTGGAGCGAGGTAATCCTCCGCGTCTTTCGCGCGCTTGGCCTCTACTCGGTCCTTAAAGCTTTCGCGCATCGTGGACATTGGCGGTCTCCTTGTTCGAGCGATGTCCGAACATTGAGGAGATTGCATGCAAGGAACTACCGTAGTCGGCTCGCTCGTCGCAAAGCGGCGTCTGTTAACCATAAATTAGGAAATCTATTAAAATTCTTGGTAAACGTCCCGGAATGGTGCACCTTCTTGCGCGTTGCAAGCGCTCGGAGGGCGTTGACGTGTCAGAGGTACGAATATCCCGTTAATCGCGGGAGGTATCGAACGGCAGGCTTAGTTGGCCGCCCCATGGGCGATATTGAAATCCGCCCCTCTCCCGCTGTCGATCATGAAGCTGATCACTCAGCCGGAGGCTTGCTATGACCATCATGAAAAATGACCCGATCGTCAGAACAATAACCGACGTCCTGTTCTCTGCATTGCAGGCGATAGGTCGCCGGATATTGGCAGTTCTTCTTTAGCTATTAGCTGAGAATCTGCGCATCTAGACATGGTTCGAAGCGGCATTTTCCACGTGAAGGGGCTGTGGTCATCGAATTTTTGAGCCATGTAGAAGCCAGACAACAAAGGTCGGTATCAACACCATGGCAGAACATGCTGCGACTAGCAACTCAACAATTCCCTCCGTTGGTGCATCCGAGCGGACGGGCTTTCCGCACATGTCGTTGCGCAAGGACCAGGCTTCCGAACCCATTTGGAAGTTCGGAGCGCGTAGCGAGTACCTCTTCGTAGATGGCGGGCGCTCGCTCGTGATCCCTGCCATATCGGAGCTCATAGAGTCGCTTCGGCCCAAATAAATCCCGACAGGAGCTTCCCTTCGAATTGCCCGAGCTTTTGGTGCCGCCAAAGGCAACGGCTAAGCTATGCGTACGAATAGGAGCTTCAGGCATGAAAAGCATACAGGGCTATCGCTGAAGGTCTCTGACCTGACGCTACCCGCAGGCCGTCTGAACCTCTGACGTCCCAGTCCTTCGATATTCCCACGCGGGCGCAGTCGTGTCCGCGAACGGACACCCATGTCTTACAAGCGCAAAATGGAGTTCCGAATGCGCCCCGAACACTTCATCAAGCAACATATGCTTAATCGCCGAAACGGCGTCGAGGTGGACTTCAGTGTTCCGGAAACGACCGTCTGGGCGAATCCGACGCTGCCTCCCCGCTATGGGCCGGTACTTCCGTCGCTTGGCAACCGCAAGCCATCTCCGAAATCGCCGCTCAACTACCGTGGCAATCAGCCGAACCTCGACGGCGAACGCATGATGTATTTCGAGAGCTCCGTTGAGCAAAAGGCTGGGCGCATCTTTCGCGCATCTCCTGATGTCAAGGAACTGCGAGAGCAGTGGCCGACAGTTGAATACGTCGGCGCCGATGGCCAGCGGCACAAACATACGTTCGATTACTGGGTCCGGCGTCCGAATGGCAAGCGCGTAGCGATCGCTGCCAAACCGTTTGAAAAACTTGTAAGGCTCGGCACCTTGCGCATTCTACGGCAAATCAAGCGGATGGGCATTCCCGAGTATGCCGACTCCATCAGCGTCGTCACGGAGTCGTTCGCAAACGACGACGATGATGCCAATGCAGGTTGGATCCTCGTATCCCGTGAGAAATACAATGAAGACGAGTACCTCGCGGCGCGCGCGCTTGTAGCCAGCATCACAGGCGCCGTCCGCTTCTGGGATCTGCTTCGCGGGGCTCCCATCCCTGGCCATCGCCGCACGGCAATCTGGAACCTCATCGACGAGGGTCTTCTGCGCCCACTTGAACCGGGTCGCATCACCGATGTCTCACTTCTTGTCTCTGGCAAAAACTAGCGAGGTCATGCCATGAACCAGCTCGTCTCCCCACGAATGGCTTCCGTAGGTCCATTCCGATCTATCACTACGGTCAGAATGATCGGATCACCATCGACGACAACCGTCACATGACGGTCGTCAACCAGAACACGGACGGCACCGTCCTGAAGGACGCCAACGGGCTCCACGAACGCTTTTCACATGAGCAGATCTATCTGATGACGGCCGAACGCCGCATCAAGGTCGATCGCGATTACCACAGCCTCGAAAACTCGGTCTTTGCGCTGAAGTATGGAAACCTGAAAATCTCCGACTTCGCCGACCACAAGGTTCAGAAGGGGCTATGGCTGGAAAGCCTGATCCAAGAATATATTCGTTTCGAGGAGATTGGGAAGAAGCACCCGGTTCTTCAGGCAAAAGGCTTCAAGCAGCGCAAGGTTAGCCTGGGCGTGAAATGCCTGAAGTTTCTCCTGCCCATCCTGAAATCCGTCGTGGTAGAGCGGTGGAGCGAGGCGAACGGTGGAAAGGAGGTATCATACAAACTTCCCAGCCCACGACACTTCCGCCGGCTCCACGATGTTTACATCGAAAGCAATTGCGATCCGCTCGCTCTCGTAAGTCTCAAGACCGGCCCGAAATCGCGCACGCTCTGCCATCCGGACGACCTTAAGCTCTGGCTCGAATATTCCTGCCTTTATGCTGACCGCAAGCGTCCGTCGATGCGCGAATGCTACCTATCGCTGGTAGCTCGGATCGATGAAGTGAACGAGGAACGCTCCGGTACCGGTCAGCGACTTCATCATAAACCATCGCGAAAATGCTTCGAGAAGCTCATCAAGGAAATGGGCGCGTATTACCTGATGGCGAAACGTCACGGCGAGGAGTATGCGCGGCGGAAATATGCGATCGTCCACGGCGGCCTAATGATCGAGCGTCCTGGCCAAATCGTCGAGATGGACGAGTGGAAGGTCAACCTTGCAGTTCTCCTCACCCACCTCCGCGTATGGCAGTTGCTCTCTGAGAAAGAACGCGAGGCAGTAAGTCGTGCTCGAGTCTGGCTCACCGTCGCAATTGACCGCGCGACCAAGTGTATCCTGGCCATGCACTTCAGTCGCCATGCCCTCCTCTCGGTCTTCGCTCGCGGCCCTGGAAATGGTTGTCTCCGACAAGACACTAATTTCGTCGGTCGTCGGCGCTGGCGATCTCTGGGAATACGGGCTCACACCGGAAACGATTTCTACGGATGCTGGTGCCGCGTTCACCAGCAGCGACTTCCGCGCGGGCGTCGCAGCGCTCCGTTGCACGCAGGTGTTTCCGCCAAGCGGAAAGCCAGCAGCGCGCGGAACGATCGAATCCTTCTTCCGGACCTGTGAACTCCGATTCATGCATTACTTCGAGGGCCGCACCTTTGCCAACATCCTCGAAAAAGGCAAAACGGATCCGCACAGTTATGCGTCCATGAACCTGGACGAATTCAATCGCGTCTTCGTGCGGGCAATCATCGACATCTATCACAATACCCCACATTGGGGGTTAGGGTACGAAACGCCCGCCAACGCATGGCGTCGTCTTTCACGCGACTGCTCAATTTTGCCGCCGATTGATCCGGGCGATCGTTGCAAGATCTTCGGCACCGAGCTTGAGCGGACCATCACTGACAAGGGTGTCGCATCCACGGGAATCCACTACGACCACACGGATCTGCAACGGCTGCGTTTCGAGCAGCAAGCTATTCCGCACGCTCCAGCACCAAAGGTCAAAATTCGCGTTAGTCGCCTGGATCTAAGTTCTATCTTTTTCAAGAAGGGGAACGAATGGGTCGAAGCGAAGGCAGTCATTGGCATTCCCGTTGGCACTACCATCTTCGAATGGGTGGCTGCCCGCAAGGACTGGAACGAGAACAACAACGCAAACACCAAGGCAAAACTGTCGACTTTGTTGGCAGCCGTCCGCGACGTACGCGCGGCCGGGACGACCGCCGCCCTTTCAGCCGGTCTGGGCGTCGATAGGCTCGTAGCCGCCAACTACGATCAGATCGAGCGCGAATACTTCAAGACTTCGATCGTCGACGATCTCAACGATCCGGTCCGCGAGTTGGTGGCGCTCGCAATCCCACACAATCCACTCGACGTCGGGGTCGAGGCCTTTGATCACATCTTCGCCAGTGAAGATGTGTTGCCCGAGCGGGAGGAGGTGCATCCCACCGAGGACGATTCCGCGTTCGCAATCATCAAGCCAGACGATGCCGACGACGGCATCTTTTTCGAAGATCTGTAAGGAGTAACCACCTTGTCTACCAGCAATTACCCCGAATACTTTCGCGAGGCCGCCCAGGCTGTGTTCGACAGCCTTGATGCGGAACGGCAGCGCCGCGTCGAAATCCTGGGCCGCATGAACGCGGCCTATATTGGCACTCCTCGTGACGCACTTCTTGACTTGGCCTTCGACGGCCTGCTCGAAAACGTGGCATCTGCACTGTTTGGCAAAGCCGCCAAACGCCGCGCGATTTTCATTGTAGGCGAAAGCGGAAGCGGGAAGACCACGGCGGTCGAACGACATATCGCGAAGCGCCCGCAGTTCGCACCCCGCGTTGCAGCCGATGGCACGAAGGTACGCCCCTTCGTCTTCTTCGAGCCACCAAAGCCTTTGACGCTCAAAGGGTTGGCCCGATCAGGCCTTGCGGCACTGAACTATCCGATCACCACCACTCGGATCACGGAACAGGAGTTGTTCGATCTATGGAAGGAACAGTTGCGAGAAAATCGCGTGCTCTTCCTCTGGATCGATGAAATGCAACATGTACTGCGCGGTAACACTACAAAGGAGATTCAAAACGTTGCGGACGTTCTGAAGAGCCTGGTGCAGATCGAAGGTTGGCCCTCATCTTGAGCGGTGTACCTGCTTTGGCGCAGTTCGTCCATCAGTTCTCTGACACCGACAGGCAACTCAAGGAGCGAAGCAATCTCGTTGAGTTACGGCCGATGGCGTATCCGGCGGACGGCGCGATCGTCAGGAAGATCGTCCTGAAGATTGTCACAGAGGACGCAGGTCTTGCCGCCAACGGCCTTGATTCCGAGGAGTTCATCCATCGCCTTATGCATGCCTGCAATGGCGCCTTCGGGTCCACGATCCAACTCGTGCGAGGTGCATGCGAACATGCTCTTCGAACTAAATCGGATTCCGTTGGTCTCGGTCACTTCGCGGCCACTTATGCTCTTGCGAGCGGCTGCCGCCCCCCGGCGAACGTGTTCGTGTCGGAGAACTGGCGAAACATCGTTCCCGATAACTCTTTGGGCGACCTTCTTGCGCGCGCCTTGCTGAAGTCTGCCGAGGCGGCGGCAAAATCCACCTCAAAAACAACAGGACGGAAACGCGGGAATTGATATGGCTCACACTCTCATCATTGAAGATTCTGAATCACTGCCGGACTTTGTGTCCCGCTATGCGCGCTTTCGTGGCGTTCCATTGGTGGATTTCATGCGGCACACGGGGACACGGGTTTGGAGGAACAAGGGGTTTGAGTTGGCAGTGACCCGCCTCGCAAAGATCAGCGGAAACGATCCTAGGGTCCTTGCTGCGCATTCATATCGCTTTCAGCCCAGCAGACTGCTCAGCTTCCTCGGGCAGACCGTCGACCCAAAGGTGATGTATCGAAAAGCAGCGCGATATTGCCCCCATTGCGTGATTGAGGACGTAAACACCTATGGCTCGAACAAGTTTGCGCGGCTGCACTGTCGTGCGGCATGGTTAAATCCCGTTCTGACGGTATGTCCGAAACATGACATTGCGATTGCCACAAGTTCCACAGCATACCACAACTATAGGTGCCCCGATTTCACTGGCGCGCTAGCGGATAATTGGAAGGAGGTAGTCGATGCCGCCAACAACGCAGCAGCTGTTCCATCAACGGGATCAGATCGATACTTCTCAGACCGATTAAATGGGCAAGCCGTTCATGATGAGGTACTGGACGATTTGCCTTACTATGGCGCACTCGCGATATGTGAAATCGTCGGAGCGACGGAGCTAAAACGGCCCTATGGCGGCCGTCACCATATCCTTACGGCCGCTTCGAGAGAGCCAGTCCAACTTGGGTTCGAAATCCTCCAATCTGGCTATTCAGGCTTGCGCCGGTGGCTCGACACCATTGATCAGCGAGGCATCAAATGGAACAACAACAGCGTTGGAGTACGGCTCTATGGCCCTTTGTATAGTTACCTGAAGTATCGCGTTGGCGATCCTGAGTTTGCGGCCATCGTGTCTTTCGTCCGTGATCACGCTGTCCGTGCTCAAAAGATTGGTCCCGAAAACGACTTTCTTGGCCAAAAAGGCTTTGGACGGTTCCACAGCACTCGTAGCGCTGCCGCACAGCACGGTATTCCCAGAGAAATAATTTGCAGAAAGCTTAAAGCTGCCGGTGTCCAAGGCGAAATCGCACTAGGCAGTGGCGTTCGGACTTTGATCGATGTGAAGCAGATGGACAAATTTGCGGCGCGGCTGAAAGATTCTGTATCGAAAATCTACGTGCAGGAGCGTCTGGGCGTATCCGAACCGACCATCGATCGGTTGCGGGAAGCAGGCCTCCTCACGGCAACAAAGTTAACAAGCCATCCCCGCGCGAGAAGCCACTACTCTTCCATGCAGATCGAAACGCTCATCGGCCGCCTGGAGGAACTTGCTCGAACGAGCGGTGATAGAGACGCGATGGTCCCCCTCTCAAAGTGCGCGCACTTCATGACCATCGCTGGAATAATTGTACACGCACTAAAAGGCGATCTTACATTGGGAATCAAGAAGGAGGGTCACGAAGCGACCACCGTTTTACACTTTCTCGTCGACCCACGTGAGGTCGCTCGGCTAGCCCCTAAAGTTATAGTACCCGACCATCACTATTCCAGCTTTGCCACCCTCAATCGGATGGCAGCGTCGGCCGACACGGTCCGTTCACTTGGTGAACTTGGGGTGTTGAAGGCGCTCGAATACACGGATCAGGGAGCGGTGCAGACTGCCTATTCGATGGCATCCGTCCGGACTTTTCTGCTCCATCACATCTCGTTCCGCAGATTGGCAGGGTCTAAGTCAAGCTGGGAAACGACAGAGCGCCGGGTTTCTGGCATCAAGCCCGCCTTCGATTTCGGTGGTGTCGAGCGCATTTATCGAAAGGCGGACCTCGGCTTCAATTAGCTTATCCTCCGTACGAACCTGGCTCTTTAAACCCGCTTCGGCGGGTTTTTTAGTGCCTTTTGTTCTAGGCACCAAACCTCGCTGTGACTCATTTTAGGCGCCAAGTGGTCCGTTTTTGCGGTTAAGATCGAATTGGAGTACTGAAATCACTGGCTTTTTTGAGAAAAAGTGACTTTTCTGACGGACCTATGCACGCCTGTGTGGATGGGTCCGTAACAAATGGCGCTGGGACCGGAATTAGGAGGCAACTTGTGCCATTAGAAATGTCACGAATACGAAATTGCCGCGAGAACAGGAAATTCGGTGATTGGAAGACGATGCACCGTGTTTGCCGATTCAAAAGACCGACGGTTTGAAGTGGCGCTCAGCACTCAATTCCTTAAGAGATCGACTGGAGCTCGCACGTTTGGTGAATCCGCCCATGTTTAATCCGGGGGCAGATCTTGTAGTTTCTCCGGCACAGCGATGATCCGGGTGATTGCCCCGTGTTGATCACGAGCAATCGATAACAGAAATAATCCGACAAGTTCTGGGAACAGCACCCCAGTGGCTGACCGCATCTTTCCGCGCGGAAGACCAGAAACAACGCAGGCCGCGGCTGTTCCAATGGTCCTATAGGCGCATTCGCTTGAGGACCCGGTTCGTCTCCGTCCTCAGAAGCAAATCATCGTCCAGAGTTAGAAAGCGGGCGTGCATGGTCGCGATGCGAACCGGAAAAAGCCGCTGGAGGGATTCTCTGATATCCTCCTGCCTTCCGAAGATCGGCTTGAAAACCTGCGTCCAGTTGTCCTTGCGTTCGATGATCAGCTTGTAATCGGTGAAATCTGCATATTCGATCAGAGGAAGGTCATCGGCGCCATCGGCCCGCGCCTTCTCCTTTTTCGTAACCCAGCTATCGAGCATGTTCGAAGGGAGTTGTCGCTTCATCTGACGTTTGCAAGGGCACAGTCACCCTAAAAGACAAACAGATTGCAGGGCAGTTTTTACTGAAAAAGCCTTCCATAAGGTTTAATTCGACAATCGCTTCGACATTCCAGAAGCTCTTGCGGCAATGGGGAGTGATTAGATAGCTATGCTGTCAATCCCGGTAACGAATATCCGACATGGGAGAAAGCGCGATGCCGGTAA
The DNA here is from genome assembly GCF_029714265.1 of Rhizobium sp. CB3171. NCBI lineage: Bacteria > Pseudomonadati > Pseudomonadota > Alphaproteobacteria > Hyphomicrobiales > Rhizobiaceae > Rhizobium > Rhizobium sp. CB3171. The sequence continues at coordinate 1,803,016 of NZ_CP121653.1, forward strand.
AGCCTTGTCGCCAGCCACGCGTTCCCCGGCTGCCTTCATGACAAGAATCGTCGCCACGGCCTTATCGATCTCGCTTTTCACCGTGGCATTGGATGCACATGCGTCCGATGCGAAAGAAACTTTGCAAATTCCGAAGATATTTCGCGCAGCAAGGATTCAAGACTGCAATCAATTCCATGATCGGGAACGCACCTCCTGCGAAACGACCGTACTGAAGCTTGGATACTTTAGCTGGGGCCTTTTGTTTGCAGCTCGCGGCTTCAATCTCGCTCCGTGGATATTGCGTGGTGATCTCAAAGCGTTCCACGACATTATAAAAGACGATCCCATCTATTCGACAGATAGAGCGGCGGTCGAGGCCTTCTTAAGCAAGCCGTTCAAGACGTGCATTACCGCAAACTGCGAAAAATTCCTCGGTCTATCAGAATCGGAATTCGCGGTAATGTCGACCGAGTTTGACGAGAGCCGGCGGTCTATGCTTTGCCTTCTCAAACGAGATCGATCGAAGGACAAACCGGGCAGCGCGCGCTCCGATCGAACATTGCTTACTGATGTCGAAAGTATGCAACGCGGTCTGATTCCATCCTGTCCGCCGATATCCACCGCTGCCGAAGTTACCATTAGGCGAGCTTTCCGCGATTAAAGGTAATGCTGTCGTTCCGCCATTGACGCGCCATCACTATAAGCCTCCACCAAGGCAAATGGGCCGTTCCACCGACAATCTACGGCGGATGTCGATCTAAGCGGTCACGCAGGAAACTCGATAGAGTCAGGGGGAAGCTAGAGGCCGAATTTCGTGAAAGTAATCGAAGGATAGACATCCGGCATGACGCTCTTCATAAGGTCACGCTCGGCCGGCGTTGCTTCCGATCCCACGACGCGCGGGTCGCTACGCGTTCCTTCAAGTCGGATGTACCCAGCGTCAACAATCTTCCCCTCGCCAATCGTGATGGCGCCATCACCCCCAAATGGGTGGACATAGCTGAATGTTCTGCCGAAGAGTCCATCCTGGTCACCTCCCGCTTCAATGGTGACATTTCCATAGCTGCAATTCGCGTAGGTGATGGCGTAGCGACCAGGGGCAACGGGTACGAACCATCGTGCATATTTCTGCGCGGTCGCAGAGAACAACTGGCCGAGTACCAGTTTGTTTGGGTTTTGCAAACGATACGCGACTGCGGAACCGATAGATACAGGCGGCTCCGTCTCGTCTGGTTTTCCAACATTGACCCTGCGCAAAGTGATGTAACCGCTACAATCCACGTCGCCCAACAGCGGCGAATCCACCATTCGGACAAGAAGGAGTGAGCCCTTCTTGTTCTTGTTTGCCAAAATCTGTGAAGATCCTTCATGTTGCTCCGCAGCGACCTTGGCGGGGTCTGGGGCGCCGGCGCAACCTGCCAACAAGCCAATAGTGCACCAAGCGGCAAAAGCCTTTAAACGCATCTTGGGTTCTTTCTCAACTAAAGTATACCTTAGAGCCCTAGCCGGCCCTCGACCGACGATCGAGCTGAATAACGAATTACAACAAAAGGCGTCGCTAACCCCATTGTTCTTCCCGCTCTCGTCCCTGAAAAAAGAGCGAAACTGCATTGACTGCCCGTTCTTGGCCCACGCAAATAGTTTCAGAATACTCCCCGTATTGCCCTCCAGCACACAGTTCAACGATCGTCGACTGGTTTCCGACCGGATTTTCAAGCGTCAAATTATCATCACCGTTCCCCAACGTAACAACGTAGTGGATGGGTCCACCTCCTACCATAACCTGCCATCCATCCTCACGCTCAAGGTTCAGCAAAGTGTGCTGCTTTCCGTTAAGCTTTGAAAGCCAATCCAACGCCTCGTTCACATTCGCGTCCAATATCTCAACATCCAGATTGTGAACGCCGTCTCTCATGTCAGCAGTTAATCGCATGATTTACCTTGGGGTTATTGTCATCGTGCCACCGGGGCTGACGACGTTAAGCTGTTTCAGTCCTAGTTGCTCGACCATCGACCGAATTCCACCGTTTGTTCCGCAGGCTGCGCATGGCGCTCTATCGACATATAGCGTCAGATTTTGCCCGGAGACGTCAATACCCCGCTGCTTAATTTGATTGAGAGCGTCAATTTCTGCGTGTGTTGACGAAATCGCATTAACCCCTGTCACCGGCTGACCATGCGCGTTGATGCCGTAAATTTTCTGCCCATTGATCTCGATTACAGCCAAAGTACTCTTGTCAGCGGCTGAGCCTGCCGGCGGCAGTCCAAGCTCTGAGCGAAATTTAGCTAGATCATCAAACTCTACTCGGTTGCCGGTGACGGCTGCTCTTTCGGCCAGGGCCGCGTTTGCGTAAATTGTGCCGTTTGGTCCCACGATGACAATATTGCCGGCATCGTCGACAACGCGAACAAATCCCGTAGGCAGCCCGCCGACGTCGTTGGCCACAGCACCTGCAGAAGTTAGTGCCCTATATCCAGCGGGTACAACCACTGTGGAGCCGTCAGATGCAATAATCGTGCGTGTACCGGCCGCTTTTGCCGCAAGGGTGGCCGATTGCTCAAGGTCGCCCGCAAGTTTCGTTGCGGCACCGAGGGAAAGAACACCTCCAGCCGTACTCGTGCAGGCCACGGTAACGGTGCAATCCACTAGTTCGGTAACGGCATTGGCGCATGCCGCGCTATTCGCCGCGCAGTAGGCGTAAACTTCTGGGCCAATGGTTACGCCAGCCGCCACAAGCACGGATAGGGCGGCAACGCCATTTATTATCGTCTGATGTGTAGCCAGCGCTTTCTGATACTGGGCGCTGATCTGATCAGGGCTGCCGCGACCAGCCGCTACGTCACTGAGGACGCCAAGCAGCAGGGCATCCGGTGTATTGATAGCGCCTGTGCCAAGCACGTGAGCTTGAAGTCCGCTTTCCTCATCCACTGCATTCTGCAATTCCTGACGACCTGAGACGCAGGCCGCACTCGTGAAGGAGGCAGCACACGCGCTTACAAGAGCCGCATTGTTCTCATCCGAAAGCTGCCTGTAATAAGCCGTGCTAACTTCTAGATTGCCCTCAAGTTGAGCAAGGACTTGGCCCGAGCAGCCATTGTTAAGGGCGGCTTTGCAATCAGCAATCTGCGTGAGAAGTTCTCCGCGTTCCTTGTTGGCTTCATCAAGCTGCTCATGCGTCAGATAGTTATATTGATACTGAGCTGAGCCGTATGAAGCGCCCTCTCCTCCGCCGACTGCGCCAGCTACGGCTGCCGACAAGCTTTCACCAAGCAATGCCGCGAGTTGCTTACCCTCCTCAGTTCCCTCAAGGCTTGTTCCCTTGAGCATACCCTTGACGAGGTCCGCAATCACAGGCGTCAGCAGCGCCGAGGTCGCAGCACCAGCCGCGCCCTTGAGGGCCCCTTCCCAGCCATTGACGCCACCGAGGATGCCGGCGCCGATCGCATGCAAAAGCACACGACCGGCCCCACCTTCCTTCCAATAGTCTTTCCCAGATTCGTCGCCGTTCTCAGCGGCCCGCTTGTATAGCTCACTTGCGATGTCGCCGGCCAAGCCAGCCATCGTCTTCTCTGCTTCCTGTAGATCCGCCTGCGTTTTGTACTGTTGGCGCAGGATGTTCTGCAAATCCGGCAGGCCGGGCAGCGACGTATTGGTATTGGTCGTATCGCGACGGATCGTCGAGATATCCTGGACCTGATGCGCGGGATCGGTGATAGTGATACCGATATTGCCACCGATGGCCGAATAGGCCTCGCCGGTCTCGCTCTCTCCGGCTTTGACTGGCGGAGCGATGGTGAGCCCGCCAGTGCCGATCCCGCCGCCATAGCTGTCAGCCTTCCATGTCGAATGCGTATCGATATCTGCAACCGTCAACGTGCCGGTGGAGAAGAAATTCTTGTCTGCCGTCGCCTCACTGGTAATCAGTCCACCAACAAGCGAGGTCTGACCGCCGACGTTGATATCGAGGCCGCCGGTGCCGGCGTGAATACCGGACTGCTCTGAGACGAGAACAGCATCACCCTTGGCCTCCTGCAGCGTGCCGGAGATACCGGTGTTTCCAAAGCCGATCTGCCCGGAGATGTCCGTCTGATCAGCCTTGGCCTTCTGCGTATCCACGAGGCTTTCGATCGTCAGGTTCTTAACGTCGGCAGTGACCGAGTTGCCGGTGACCGTCGCCCCCTTCAGCGCCAAATCATTAGCGACGATGGTGACATCACCGGTGCCGTTGACATGCGTGTTGGTGTGAGTGACGTCTGTGGTTTCAGACCCACCTTCGCCATACGAGGCGCTGGCGCCGACGCTGGTGCTGCAATTCTTGGAGGCTGTAGAGCAACCGAAGTTGACCCCAACGCCAGCACTCCAGGAGGAATTGGAACTTGTGGAATCCGACGTGCCTGTGGCAGCATTGAGATTGATGTCCCCATTTGTTGCTGACAGCAAGATGTCGCCCGTCAGCGGATCGCCGGAGACGGTAGGTATGCCGTTCTTGTCGTAGCCGGCCAGGATCTGCGTGCCATCGCTGGTGATGGAACCATTCTCGGCTTCCATGGAGATGGAGCGGCCGGCGCGAATGTCGGTAACCACCGGGGTGGAAGACGACGAGGACCAACTGCTTTCTTGATGATTGACACCGGCATTGATGCCAATGTTGAAAGAAAGCCCTTTGCCGGCGTCAAGATTTTCCGAGACAGCCTTCAGGTCCTTATAAGCCTGATAGAAACCAAGCCCAGCGATGGCGGTGTTGGTGACGGCATTAACGCCGCCACTGTCCGAAAGGCGTTCGGCCGAGTTCATGATGCTCTGAGCGGCCGCGCCGACCTGGCTCGACACGGTGAGTGTCACGCCAGCAAAGGTTTTCTCGTGCGCCTCCTGGTAGTTGGTGACATCATTGGCCGACAGCAGATTGATGTCGTTCTTGGCAAAGAGATTGACATCCCGCTCGGCGGAGGCGCTCGTCGCCTGCAGATTGACATCATGACCGGCCGAGATGTTGAGATCGCGACCGGCAGTCAGCGTCGACATGGCATTCGTGTCGGACTGCTGGGCCTTGCTGTCCTTCGTCGACTGCGCACCAATCCCGATCGCGAAACCGCCACCGCCTGCGGAGAGGGCGAGACCGAAGCCGGACTTCTTCTGCGTCTGCGATTCCGACGAGCTTTCTGCACCCGGCGTCACGTTAACGTCTTGCGCAGCCGACAGGTTGATGTCCTGATCGGCGCTCACCGACGAGCCCATGATGTTCAGGTTGGTCTTGCGGGCCGTCAGGTTGACGTCTTCGCCGGCGCTGAGTTCGGAGCCGACATTGTCCGTAGAGGATTGCTTTCCGTCTTTCTCGTTCTTGCCATAGAGCGAGATGAAGCCGCCACCGGAGCCGACGAACAGGCCCGAATCCTTGCGCTGGGAATCAGATTTGTGGTTCTCCTGCGCGCCGATGATCGAGACGCTCTCGCCGGAGACGTTGAGGGAACCATCGGCATTGGCCTTGGAGCCGACGATGACCGCTGCCTTGCCCGCGTCGAGGTTGACATCGCCGGAAGCGGAGAGCTGCGAGCCGACTGTCGTCTCATTGTAGGCGTCATAGCTTGAGCTGCCGCTGCGCAGGAAACCCTTGCGCTTGGATCTGTCGCTCTCGGTCTCTGTATCCTTGCCGGCGGTGACGATCAGATTGCCACCAGTCTGGACAGTAAGATCGGATATATGCGTGGCATCACCTGCGGCCACCTTGGAGGCCGAGACCGTGGTGTCGCCGCCGGAGATAATCGTTACACCGTCCTTGCCGGAAACGGATGAGCCAACGGCGGTCGTGGTTTCCAGATGGCCGGAGGCATTCTCCTTGGTCGAGCCGAGGAAGCCACTCTTCTTGCTGGAGCTTTTGATGTCGAGGGTAGCGCTATCGGTCGCTTCGGCGATGGTGACGTTTTTACCAGCCTGTAGACCGAGCGTGCCGTCGGCCGCCATGGTTGAACCGATGACGTTGATGTCGTTCTTGGACTTGGCGACCAGATCACCGCCAGCCGAAATGGTCGAGCCGTTACGCGTCAGTTCTGACGAGGAGTTTTTACCGAAGGTCGAGTTCGACTGGTTCTGCGACGTGGTGACGTTGATGTCGCCGTTCGCGGTCAGGCCGACGTCGCCCTTGGCTGAGAGATCCGAGCCCGAGATCAGGATGCCGGTGTTGGCAGTGATCTGCAGATTGCCACCGGCTGTTAGCTGGGAAGCCTGCTGGTCGGTTTCGGCGGTCTTGGTGTAGCCGTCATTGGTGCGGCGGGCGACATCGGTCGAAACGACATTGACCGCACCATTCGTGGCCGTGAGGTTGAGATCGCCGCCGGCCTTAGCGGAAGAGCCGATGACATTGACATCGTTGTTGGCGGTGATGCTGAGATTGCCACCGGCGGTGATGCGGGTGCCAGTCGCATTCTGCTGGCCGCCATTGTCGACCTTGACCGCACTGAGGTTGACATTCTTGCCCGACAGTTGGGCCGCGCCGCCCGCCTTGACGCTGGCACCCTGGAGATTGAGATCGCTGCCATTGGTGGCGAGCACGACATTGCCACCGGCCGACACGCCGGCATTCGGGTTGACGACGTTCTGACCGCCAATGGTCATCGTCTGGGCGGCGAGCGTGATGCCGTTCGAGGCGGTGAGGTTCAGGTTGCCGCCAGCATAGAAGGTGCCGGTCGACTTGATCGTGCTGGCGGCGACATTAAGACCGCCGGCGGCTGCGACCGCGCCGGAATTGTTGACATCAGTGGCATTGAGGTCGACCGTGTTGCCAGCGATCATGGCACCGGCCGACGTTCCCGCCTTGGCGCGATCGGCGGCCGAGAGATAGACGACCGGGGCCATCACCTGCACGCCGTTGATGGTCTGCGTCTGGTAGATGACCATCGACTGCTTCAGATTGGCTGCCTGTTCGGGCGTCAATCCCTGGCCGAAGGCAAGGCCGTTGGCTTCTGCGTAAGCAGCACCGTTGTCCAGCAACGACTTCATCTGCTCGATGGCGCTGTTGCCGGGAATGAAGGAGCCGTTTCCGAGCCCGTCGCCGACCAGTTGCCGCAGTTGGGTGTCGACCAACTGGTTGTCGAAATAGGCATCGCCGAGGAACGGAATGTTCGTCTCGGGATCATAACCGGCGCGGTTCAGGAAATAGGCCGAGCCGTAGAACTTCGAGACATCAAGAAAGGCCGCGCGGGTTTCGAAGATGAAGGCTTGGCCAGGAATGGTGCCGCCGACACCGCCCGACTGCGGCTTGGCGAGTGCCGCGAGTTGAGCCACGTTCGCGGCGGAGATCTGGGTGAGATTGCCAAGTGCGGCGGTCAAGCCGCCGCTTGTGGTCAGTGAACTATTGCCGGCGACGCTGGAGAGCGCACTGTTGACCGTGAACAGAGCACCGCCAGCGGTCATGCCGCTCAGGGCCGACAGTGGATTGCTTGACGTCGACGCCGCACTGACGGCCGCGCCACCACTCGTCGTACCGAGAGACGAGTTGTTGACCGTGCCAAAGTTGAGGGTCAATGCGCCGGCCGCCTTGAGGGTACCGGCCGCGCCGCCGATCGCCTGCGTTCCCGAGACGATCGACGTGCCATTGGCGATATTGCGCGACGGATCGGCCGTGCCATCAGCATTAAAGGCCGTGCAGGCACCCTGGGCAGTACAGGTCAGCGTCGTGGTGCGGTTAAGGACGACGCCCTGGTTGGTGAGCGTCGATCCGGTGAGCGTCGCATTGCCGCCCGCTTCGATCCGGCTATAGGAATTGGTGAGATTGGTGGCGTCGACGGTGAGGTTGCCGCCGGCGCGGATCACCGCTTCTGGGCTCAACGCACTGGTGAACTGGTCCTCGTAGACCGACTGGCTGATATTGGCGCTGCCGTCCCAGGTGTAGGTCGTGCTGGCGTCCGAACCGCCATTGATGACTTCGTCGACAATGAAGTATCGGGATGGATTGTTCGGATCGAGGACAGGATTGCCGTTGGCATCCTTCGGCACTCTTGCCAGGATCCAATTATAAATCGGCCCAACTTCTGTCGGTCCGTTGCCGGAGATCCAGGTCCAGGCGTGATAGCTCGTGCCGTCTGCAAGGGTCGCTTGAGACCAGAGCAGCGGCTGGTAGTCGGAAAACAGTCCCGGATCGATCCCCGCGTAAAGCTGGAACATATTCTGGTCGGTCGATTCCAGATAGGCGAAGGGCTGGCCAGCGACGGCCGGATTAAGGACGAAGGTACCGACAACGGAACCGGACGAGACGAGTACGCCCGTCGTCCAGGTCGGCGTGGTCAGCCGCTGGTTGGTCAGATTGGATGTCAGGATCGACATGTCGCCGCCAGCCTGGATCAGGCCGGAGATGTTGGTCGTCACGCCGTTGCGTTGGCTGAGTGTGCTGCCCGCGATCGTCAGGTCATTGCCGGCGAGAATGGCGCCCTGGTTGTTGGTCAGCGTTCCGGCGACCAGCAGGGACGCGTCGTTCCCGGCATAGAGAAGACCAGTCGCCGTATTGGTGAGATCGCCGCTGGTATTGATGGTCAGGTTGTTTGCGGCGGCAATCTGCCCGCTGTTGGAGAGCGTCGTCGCGACAATCGCAGGCGATTGCGCTGACAGGGTCAGCGTCAGGTCATGGGCGGCAAGCAGCGTGGTGGCACTGCTTGTGCTCAGACCGCCTGCGGCAATCGCGATATCGCCGGAGCCACCGGCATTCGTGACCGTATTCACCTCAGCCCCGGTCAGATCGGCCTGACCACTAAGATCGAGCGTCAAGCCGCCAAGGACCAGGCTGCTTCCGGCCAGGTTCGCGGATGTCGCCGTGACGGCCAGGGTGCCGCCGACAGCAAGATTGGCGCCGCGCGTCCCGGAAAGATCGATCGTGCCGGTATCGATCTTCAGATTGCCGGTGACATTGCTGTTGTTGGTATAGCTGATGCTGCCCGGAGCGGTCAGCGAGGCGTTGGCAAGGCTCTGCAGTAACGCGTAGCTGATGCCGCCGCTTGCCGTGACCGACAGATCGCCACCGGATAGCAGCGCATTGCTGGCGGCGACATCGCCATTCGTCGCGGTGAGCGTCATGGTGCCGGATTGGCTGCTGCCCTGCGCGAGCATCAGCGCCCCGCTCGTCGATGCACTGGTGGCGGTGAAATCGACACCAGACACCAGGCTTGCGGCTGAGATCGACTGGCCCTGCAAGGTAACATTGCCTGCAGCCATGGATTGACCAGCGAGGTTAAGCGCCCCACCCGCCGTCATCGTCAGGTTCTGGTGCGCGACCGCGTTTGTTGCAACGCTATTGCCGATGCTGCCGCTTGCAGTCGCCGTGACATCTTCGGCCGAAAGCAGGCTGGCGGCATTGATATTGCCGGCCGTCGCGTTGAGCGTCAGCGCGCCGGTCGAGCCAAGCACAACGCTGCCGCTCGGATCGGCACTGGTGGCGGTGAAGTCGACGCCGGAGACGAGTGTGTCTGCGGTAATGCTTGCGCCGGTGATATCGACATTGCCGGCGGCAAGAAGCGTACCGGTTATGGTCGCAGCAGCATTGACCGTCACATCGCCGTGACCCGTAACGTCCGAGGCTGTGAACGAACCACCTGTCACGTCGAGATCGCCAGCGATCAGCAGTGGCCCTGTCGTTGCACTCGTGGCGTTGATGGTCAGCTCACCAGCCGAGCCGATGACGATAGCGCCGCTCGAGGATTGCGCCATTGTGGCAAAATCAACGCCGGTCACCACCTCACCGGTCGTGACCGTGCCGCCTGAAAGGTTGATGCTGCTGGCACCAAGGATCTGACCGGTCGCTGTCAGGCTGGAGCTGCCGGTAAGGGCGATAGTCGTGTGGCCGGTGACGCTGCCAAGACTGAGATCTGCGGCGGTGGCGGTAATGCTGCCGGCTGCAATCAGGGCATTGGCCGTGAGATTGCCAGAGGCCTGCAGCGTCAGATCACCAGCCGAGCCAAGCGTGATATTGCCGCCATTGGCTTCGGTTGCCGCAAAGTCGAGACCACCGACAATCTCATTGGCCGTAACCGTGCCGCCCGTAAGCGAGACGTTGCCCGCTCCGAGGATCTGGCCGGTTGCTGTCAGGCTCGAACTGCCGGAGAGCGCGATGGCTTGATGGCCGGTCACATCGCCGACGCTGAGGTCGGCTGCGGTGGCGCTGATGGTACCAGCCGCGAGCAGCGTATTGGCCGACAGGCTGCCCGAGGCCTGAAGGGTCATATCGCCGGACGAACCCAGCGCCAGACTACCGCCATTGGCGGCGGTTGCTGCGAAGTCGACGCCAGAGACGATGGTATCCGCCTGGATCGCCGCTCCCGAGATCAGGACATTGCCCGCACCGAGAATCTGGCCAGCCACATTCGTGCCGGCATTGATGGTGAGTGCCCCATGCGAGGTGACATCACTGGCCGCAAGCGATGCAGCCGTCACCGTCAGATCGGCGGTAGACTGGATGCTTCCAGCCGTCATGTTGCCTGTCGCCGCGCTCGTGAGAGCACCGGCCGACAGCAGATTGCCCGTGGTGATATTGCCACCTGCCGCCGTCAGGCTGAGGTCGCCGGCCGAGCCGAGCACCACATTGCCGCTCGGATCGGCGCTGGTAGCGGCAACATCGATACCCGCGACGACCAAGCCCGTGGACACCGCGCGGCCAGTGGCGGTGACATTGCCTTGCGCCAGCACGTTGCCTGAAACGGCAATGTCGAGACCGGCATTCAACGCGATGTTGCTATTGCTCAGCAGCGAAGCGGCGGAGATCGAACCGGCCGTCGCCGTCAGATTGAGGTCACCGGTGCTATTGGCGGCGCCTGTAATCGTCACATCCCCGGAGGTGGCCGAAAGCGTAGCGGCACCACTACCCGCCGTGACGCTGCCAGCGGCAATGCCGCCATCCGAGGTCATTTGTACGATCGTGCCGCTGTTGACATCGCCGGAGACGCTGAGAAGGCCAGCACCGCTCGACAGAACGATATCGCTATCGGCGGCGACCGACTGCAGCGTGATGCCTTGGTCGGCCTGGACTGCAACCTTCTGCTGCGACTTAACCTTGGCCGCCGTCACCTTCTGCTTCGAGGTGATGCTGACACCCTGGCTCGCCGACGCATTGCCAATCGAGATCTTGCCGTCGGCCGATAGAGACAGTTCGCCGGCATTGGCGGCCATGTCGCCGCTCATGTTAACGCCGGCGCCCTTCTCGGTGACGACGATCTTGATACGGCCAGCCTGCATCGCGCCAAGCGCGGTGCCATCGATCGCATATTCCGGTGTGCCGGAGGATGCGGTCAGCGCCGTCGCCTCGCCGGTCGCATAGTTGTATTGGCTCGCACCGCCCGTCAGTCGGATGGTTTTGCCATAGATCGGCGCGTTGACGTGGATGTTGCGCGCAACGACATCGAACAGGTCGACGGAACCGGGAGCGGAGGCAAAATTGCCGCCAGTCCCTTCGAAGGTGACATCGCCACCATTGACGGTGAAACCGGTCAGGCTTCCGTCGGCACCGATATTCGGCACACCCGTGGTCAGCGTCGCATGCGGCGTATTGATGAAACCGCAACCCGAGCAGCTAATCCCGTTGGGATTGGCGATGATGACATCGGCGCGACTACCGAACACTTCTGCGGGGCCGTTCAGCGCCGAGCGGTTGCCGCCGGTTACTTCATTCAAAATGACTGAGGCCGGCCCTGAGGTCTTCAGGTTGGGGTTGCCGGGGGTGACGCCGCCGAGGTTCGAAGTGCCGACCTCGCCGTTGAAATTGTTCAGGATCAGGCCCGGCGTGCCGACGTTAAAGTCCGAAAATTTGTTATGAGACAGGCCCGTGCTGTTCGGCGTAACGATGTCGATCAGCGGCACGCCGTTCGGTGCAGCTCCGACGCCCGGCTGATTGGCCGTTGGTGCTGTGGTACTGGCAGAGACGGACTGGGCATTCGCCAGCATTGGCTGGAAGACAAGCAGGCTGCTCAGCATGAGAGCGAGCGATTGCCGGACGATCCGATCCAAATGCCGCAAAGCGGCGACCGAAAACGCAGGTTTTGCCGACATGCTGATTTGATTGCTCATGATCACCACCTCACCGAAGTGCTGGCGAACAGAAGACCGGCGTCGTGCCGGTCGACTGTGCCACCAAAAACATCCGAATAACCGATATCGAAATTGACGTGGCCGCCGGCGAGCTTGGCTCCCACCGTCCAGCCGAACATGTCGCCGCCCTCGATGTGATAGCGGGCCTGCGAGGCGATGCGCCCGTAGTCGAGGCCGACATAGGGCCGGAACTCTCCGAGGATCTTCGCAAGTTCGCCATTGCCGGCGAAAGGCTGCGTACGCCAGACGAGGTCGTTGCGGACAAAGAAACCGTTATTGCCGAACAGCATGGTCTCTCTCGTGCCGCGCACGGTGGAATAGCCGCCGACCGAGATCTGCTCCGCGCCGAACAGGTTGTCGGGGGAATATTGGCCGGTTACGAGCGAATCGATCTCAAGGTGCTGACCAGCCACTTCGATGGGCTTCGTCGCGGTAATCGTACCAGTGAACTTCGAGAAGCGCGGATCGGCGTCGCCGGCTCCGACATCACCTGGGCCGACGGCGTCGAAGAGGTTCAGTCCCTGGCTGTAGGAAAGGTCGAAGACCCAGAGGCCGCCGAGCATGCGGCGCGAATGCGAGATGCCGAGATCGCCGACCGTATATTTGCGGCTGCCAACCTCGATCTTGCTGCCGAGCAAGAAATTGTTGGTTTCCTTGTAGGTCAGGCCGCTGTTGAAGGTCGTGATCGAATCCTTGTCGCGGAAGATGACCCGGTCCGCACCGACGCCGAGCTGCTTGGAATCGCCCGATGTCTGCAGCGTGCCGAAATTCCCAGGCACGGAGCTATTGTATTCGTACCACGAGCCGTTGACCGAAAACGTCCAGTCGCCATAGGGCACGCTGGCATTGCCGGAATAGCTGTTGCTCCTACCCTGGCCATCGTCCCGCCATGGATAATCCGGCCCGGTTCGCTCGTAGCCAAAGCTCCACTGATCGTTGATGCCGAAGAGGTTGTCATAGCCGACCGAGGCCGAGCTCTTTGAATATCCCGTCTGTTCCTCGCCGAGATTGCTGTTGCCGACCGAGAGAAGCCAGGGATGATCCGGCTTGTTCTCGATATTGAGGATCGAGGTTCCATCCGCCTTGCCCGGCAGCATGGCCGTCTTGGCATTGTTGGAGGTCAGACGGTTGATCTGGTCGAGACCCTGCTCGATGTCGCGCAGATTGGTGATCTCGCCTTTCATGCCGGGAAAGGCCGTGGCAATCACGCCGGAGCCGGGCGCCGGCTTGCCGTTGATGTAGATGTCGGCAAGCGTGCCTTCGACAGCGACCAGCCGCAGCACCTTCGTTCCGGCAATATCCTGCGCTGGCACGTAGACGCGCGAGCTCACGAACCCCTTATCGAGATAGAGATGCGTCAGGTCGCGCAGCAGCCCGTTGATCTCACTGACGCCGACGCAGCGATTTGTATAGGGCGCAGTGACCTTGTCGATGGCGCTCGCCGGAAACTGCTTGACACCTTCGACCTCGACATGGGTGATTTGGAAACAGGGACCGGCCTTCTTGCCACCAGCCGCCGGCGGCTGCTGGGCTTCGACCGCAGATGGTTTTGGCGTCATCTCGCCAAGTGCCTTGAGGCGCTGCTGCTCAGCCTGCTGCGCCTGCCGCCGTGCAAAGTCGTCATTGGGCGCCTGGGCCATCGCCGGCGAAACGGCAAGACTCGTTGCCAGCAGAGCGTAGGCGGTCAAAGCGAGACTATACCGAGCGGAAGCGGGTCGCCGGGTTGCCTTCATAAGTGCGTCTACCCGATCAGTTGGAAGCGGCGTTCTGCAACGCATCGAGCGCCGCCGGCAATCCCTTCAGCGAGAACTTGATGTTGACCTTCTGGCCATTCATCATCTGTACGTGGCCGGTGCCATCGGAAGCCTTGGTCAGCGCCGCAACCATCTTGCCGTCCAGTTTCTGCTGCGACCAGCAGCCGGCCTGATTGCAGTTGCGGTAGGCGAGCTGCACGACGGGCTTATCAGCAGCATCAATGCCAAGGCCCGCAGGGATGTACATGTTGAGCGGCACGAGCGCCGTCAGCACGAGATCGCCTGCCGGCTGCTTTGCTGCCTTCTTGTTCGGTGTTGCCGGCTCGTCCGTCGCCTTGGCGATCGCCAGTGTCAGGATATTGACGTCCTGGTCACCCTGCTTGACCGTGGCGATCTGCGCCACTTCGCAATGCGCGGCCGCCGAACCATCGGCAGCCTTGCCGTCGATACAGCGATAATACCAGTCATCGAACTTCTGAACGCGCGCCTGCGGAGCCGGCGGCTGCGAGTTACTTGCAGCCTCGGCGGGCTTCTGCTGGGCGTCAGGATTCGCGGGCGCTGCCGACTGTTCTTGGGCGATGCCGGATGATGCATACAACGCCGATGAAACGAGGAGCGCGGATGCAAGGGTTTTGACGGAAAATGCCTTAGCCAAAGCCGAAAACGTCATGCAAATCTTCCTGAAACAATAATTCCAAGCAGGCAGGACGGCCTCCTGCGCCTTGGATGGGTGATCAAATTCTTGAAACAGCACTCAATACTCTGTGCGGCTGATCATCAGCTTGGCCGGTGAATAGCAGATTTCTAAATATCTGCATCAGGAAGTAGTCGGCGCAGCGCAGCAATTCGCGCTCGTTTTCGGCGAGGCGTGTTGATTCCGCAACATCGATGGTTGCTATTCGCCGCTTTGGTGTGGAACATCTTCAAAACAGGCAACTAGATTGCGATTTTTGCTGACCATGTTCTACGACGAGTCGAAGGGCAACTCCTCGCCGATCGCCTGGTGCCCGCGCCGTCTCTTTTCTCAAAGTAGTTCTGCTTCAGTCGAATCTGCAACCTAGACTATTGCGCGTCTGACCGCTGCTGGTCGAAACACCACGTACAGCGCGCTTCGCATCTCGTGAGTGGCCGGACGCCCTCCGGGGAACGTCGGAGCCCGGTGCACGAAGATCAATATTGTTTTTCAATGAAGGCGGAAAACGCCGTCGCCTTCTTCCGCCTTTCGATACCCATTGACCTGCTGTGTTCCTAGTGGTGCATCGCTCGCTGGCAGGAGTGCACTGCCGCGGTAAGGCTATCATCCGCAGTCTTCTTCAGGGCCTTCGATAGATTCTCGCTTTGCTCCGAGATGATTTTGTCTGCGACGTACGACGCCATTTTCGTCTGAGTTTCGAAGCCCTTCTTCGAAGACATCTCCTCCAGATCGGACAGCCAAGGCAACATGACCTTAACTGCAGCAACATGAGGAGCGGCGATATGCCAGATTGTGCAACATTGGACGGGCTCGTAGTTTTCGGCTGCATTATTCCACATACGCGTAGCGTTGTCCTTCGAGCAGAAATTCCAGATATTCGAGTACCCGAAGATAATTTGGAACCCCTCGACCGCACCCTGCCCCTTATCAAGCAACCCTTGGACTTGATCAGGCCCTTCAAGGATCTTTTCCAGATCCTGACGGGTCATGGCGCATGCGCCGGCGGCGACCGTGAGAGTCGATACTAATACGATGCCAAGGGTAGCACCTCGCATAAGAATGCTCATGAAAACTCCAGCGATGAAAGTCCAATGAAGCCGCCGTTATAAGGATCCACGCCTTAACGAAACCCGCCGAGCAGATAGTCAAATTCTAGCTTCCGCCACGATTATGACAGAAACGGCCGGAAGGCGATGAAAGGCTAAGATTGGACGAGATGTTTTCAGGTCTCGATTATCACAAAGTTCTGACCCGAATTTCCGATTGGCGTTGATCCATTCAGTTGCCGAGAACCGATTGGCGAATCTGCTATATCGCTATCGAAGCAGGGTCACCACGAATTGCAACTGAGTGAAATCGCGGTGCTAATTAATACGGATCCGTCTGCTTGAGAATGTGAGCAGCTTGAACATCGCGGACCATGAGCAGTTCCCTCGATAGCTCCCTGCCGATTGCCGCTCTCCGGGGCCATGAACGAGAACCAAATGCACTACCCCCATGAAAACTTATGCGATCCGAAGAGGAGCCGGCTCTCGCGGCTTGTTCTGGCAAGAGGTGCCCGCGCTAGAGGTCGGCCCAATCACCCAACATGTGGCGCGCGGTCCCAAACCACCGTAATGGCGTGGATGGGAAGCAGAGGAAACAACAGCTTTCGTCTCATCGAAGGAGCTCGACCGAGTCCTCCCCGCGGCAGGAGCTTCGAAAAGCTTTCGATGTAATCCTAACTACGAAGATAAATCCACTTGTCACGCGACTGGCTTCCTCTGCATCGCCAATTGTCGGGATGCGCGCGGAAGCATTCTCTTATCAATTCCCCGAGAAACAGCTCGGTGATAACTCGATGTATCCCATTGGGGTATCGCCAGCATGGGCCGCAAATACGAGGTCACCCGCCGCCTCATCCGCGATCCAAGTGCTGGCATCTACGCGATTGTCGTACTGCCCTCTAAGGGAGCTATGGAAGTGCGTCTGTAATGCGACAAAAGTTCCATCGGGCATCGAACTGGAAACGCGCTGTTGCATCTGCATAGAGATACCCGACATCGCTGCTACTTCTCTGCCACCTGTTGTTCGGATCATGCACAGCCCCCATTCAAAAGTTCTTCAACTGTCGTCATTAATACGGCAGCCTTAGCGAGGCCGATCACCTTAATTCCGTTCGGCAGCGTCGCCCGATAATCTTCATGCTGATGCCCGTGAAAAATCACTTTGGCGCCTAGAACTTCTGCAAGGTCGTCAATTTCGAAATGTCCATAGCGGTGACATGACGGTGCTTCGTGCGATATGAGAATGTCAGCCTCCAATCCGGCGAGCGCGTTGAAGTCTTCCGGAAAGATTGTCGAGCGATGCCGAAGTGGAAGACCATTGCGCCAAGCCTTCCGTCGGTTCAGATCAAGATAGTCTGTCCGTGAAGTGAATTTTGGGTCACCGGTACCGTCTCGCGGGTGCCAAATATCGGCGTGGAATACGCCCCCCAATCCGGCGATTCTAATGCCGTCAATCGAGACAACCCGGCTAGCAATGTTTTGAGATGTTAAGGACGAGTGGAAAACGTAATCGTGCCATTCTTCTCGATCGGCGTCGTGATTGCCGTGGATAAAGTGTACTTCCGCGCCAGATTGCGTCAGATCCCGCAGCTCTTCGTCGAGTGGACGCTCTAGGTCGAAGTCCCCAAGGAAAAGTGCGTGGCGCGGTGGTGCGGATTTAACCAGTCGGCGAACTGGTGAGAAGTCGCCATGTGGATCTCCAAAAAACGCTATCGTATTCATTTGCCACCAATGGTCAGTTCTTTAATGACGAATAGCGGCCAAAGTTTACGGAGTCCGTTCCGCGGTGATCACAATTTTAGCGGTCAGTTCTCAGGGGGGCTATGCCAACGCAGGCGAGTGAAGCCCCACGCCGCCGCATTTGAAAAATGCCATTAATCGTATCGGCGCGATATATCTCACGTGCAGATCTCCAGATCACTTTGCGGCGAACCGTGCAAATGCTCCAGAATTCGGCCTCGGCCATTTTGATGGTGATTTAGAAGATGCCCTCAAGCATCGCGGACGAATTCGGCAGAAAGCGCTTTAGCAGCGCGTCACCCAATACAATTGTCTCCAGAACTTCTGGGATCCCAACAGCAACGCATCAACGTCGAAGGATTCGTGCCACGTGCACGATTAAATATTTTCCACTTGCGCCATGAGAAATCTCGATTGACCATCGATGTGTCAACCCGGTGAAAGCACTAATGACCATCCACCCACTTAGAAGGCGAATTGACACAGACCTTGGGATCTCCATCCAAGAGGCCACTGCCCTAGCCCAACTCACAGGCGAACTGCTGGAAGTTATCGATCCGCAATTTCGCGATTTGAATATGCAAGACGATTGGAGTCCTGAGCCGACTATAGGTGGCGATATCTCACTTTTTCTGAAACTCGCAAGGCGTAATCGATCATTCCTGATTGAACTGCACGATCGACTGAGCACGGAAGAGCTACAAGTCGAATGGGACATCGAAGAAAGAATGGACAAGGGCAGAGCTGACGGCACCATGAATCCGTTGGCTGCTTATCAGATTTTTACTCTCAAAATGCGTGCGGAGTTTGCGCATAATCTAAGCTGCTCTAAGATCTCGAGGGCGGTCGAGAGCTATTGTCGGCGTTACGGATTTTCATGGCTGCCTTCAGAACTCCTATCTGCAGGGATCGATCTAATTGATTTTGCTAGCCGCAGTCGGGAAGATCGATCCCGCGTCGCCAGGCAGGCAGCACCAAAAAGAGAACGCTAGCTGAATGTAAGCTCATTCCGTAGTTCTGGTCAGGCAGCTTGATCGATGCCAAACCTTGCCGAACCGTGATCAGGACCGGCTCGCGAGAGGGGGCTCGTCCCTCGTAGACGGACGCTCTCATTACCGGTCCTGACTTCTCTTGCAGGCCGCACCTGCAAGAGGCTGCGCTTTTGCTGAGACATTGCGGCAATAGATGGGCCGCCATGGCGCCGCAGCACAACAGCTTAGATAATCGCGCGAATGTTGTTGGCGCGTGGACAGTTTTTCGATTGCCAGAAGAGTATCGAAAAATTTGGCGAAGCAGTTCACGATAGGAAATGTAATGGGAGACCGGACAGGTACGGTCGCACGATAACACCACGCTCTTCTGCAGCGCAGGAATGCAGCGATATAAGTCCCTCTTCTCCGATCCCACCTACATTGGCACCGTTGCGAACTCCCAGGCTTGCCTGGGAATGGGCGATCTCGACGAAATCGGGGACGGAACGCATTTCCTCCACCTCACGATGCTTGGTCTTTTCTCGTTTCGAGGGATGACTGTCGGCGACGTCATCGATTTCTGGATCGAGTTCTGGGGACGCTTGGCCTCGTGCCCGACTATGTCACGATCCATCCTGACCGTCTGGAAGACTGGACACCTCATTATCGCGACAGGTTCCCCGTCGTTCCGGACGACGAATGCGCTTGGGCCGATGGCGGTATCAGCGGGAACTGCACCGAGTTCTACAAGGACGGCATCGAGATCGGGAACAAGCCCGGAATGGTGGTTCGACACCGCATGGTGTCGATGTCTCCGACATGCAGGAGACCCAGGACGAGTAGCAAGGAACATCGCCTCCTGATGATGAAAGCGTGAGGCGATGTTCAGCCAGCGCTTCGTTGGGACTGCTTGATTCACTCAGAGCCGATAATGCAAAAAAATTCTTGTGGTTGATTTTTGAACTCGCTCCTGGTGCGCATGAGTTGCTGATAGCAATGGGATGCCTAACGCTGGGGAAATTCATGAAATTTAAGATATTTGCAGTCATCGCACTCCTGCCACTGGCAGCGTGCGCAAAACGTCCTGATGCCATTGTGCCGACCGAAATACCAATGGCGGCCTATTCCAATCTTGATTGCCCAGGGCTCATTCGCGAGCTGTCGACGGAACAGGGCAAGCTCACAGCCCTATCCAAGGACCAGAACAATGCGGCAAATGGCGATGCCTTTGGTGTATTCCTTGTGGGCGTTCCGGTGTCGAGCCTCACGGGGGCCGACAAAGAAGGCCTCATTTCGGTGGAAAAAGGTAAGGTCATCTCCATCCAGAACACCATGAAGGCCAAGGGCTGTAAGTAGAAGAACTATTGTCCAACCGACCGCAAGATCGCATTCCTGCGGTCGGTTAAGCGCACGTTCTGTCCGTCAATTTGGCGAAGATGCTCTTCGTGTTTGCCGCAACGTAGTTGGGCGTTGCCAGGACCGGCTCGCCACTAGCAGGGCGAATTGGGTTTCGGCGTTTGTTTCTTCGAGTCAGGATAAGGCGCTCGCCCCATTACCTTGGCAATTTTGTGCCAGTTCCGCCCGCCCGGTACCGAGACATGCGGCGACAAATGGGCTATCGACAGAGCATGCGCAGATGAACTAATCTGCCTGAAAGATGGGTCAATCTATGATGAATCGATTGGCAGCTACCTCACAATACCCATTGTGACTACGAACCAAATCGGTACGAGCACGGGGCTGGCGAAAACCTTCCAAAGCGATGGCGAGATCGCCTCCGGCCCTCGGGATCAGATGAATACCGAAATAGCGGCGGCAAACCCAAACAGGGCCAGCACACAACTTAAGTTTAGCATCCAATTAGGCCACGAATGCCCCGTCCTTCCGGGCATTCCGGCGCAGGATGGCATGGACACGCTGATAGCCGTACGTGGGCATGTGGGCGATAATGGCCTTGATGACCTTCACCAGCTCGCGATCCGGTAGTGGTGGGCGTCCTCTGGAAGGTAGCCTGCGGCACGCGCGGCGATATTCGAGCGGGCGACACCCAAAGTTTCGTAGACGGTCTTCATCCCCCCCCTCGGAAGAGAGAGCGAGCGCAATGGATTTTTTTGGGCCACCGGCGATTTCGAGCGCTTCCTTGAGGATTTCGCTCTCCATCGCCTTCTTGCCCAACAGGCTTGGAACGTCTCGTGGATGATCGCCAGCTTCTCTGCCGTGCTTCAGCGCCGTCAACGTTCCGGCCCGGAGAGGACCATCTTAAAATTGCTGCTAGTCATATTACCAACATTACTCCTACCCACTTAACTAAGTGGGGGAGCATGTCCGGGCCTTTCGGGGGCTAATTCACAAATGCGTCTCTAGGCGTCTCCTGTAGATGTTGTTCCCCACATCAGGCCTACGAGCTCAACTATTACAGGAAGTTTTATGCACGCGTAAGCACCATCGTCTTGATTTACACAAGCTAAGGGAGATTTTCGCGGTCACCCCAATCAACATGGAGTTGACCGCATGACGCACGACCCGAAAAGAGGCCGGCGAATTAAACAAGCTATGACGAAGCGAAACTTCCAGAAAACTCATGCTCTCGCAGCGAAATTGGACGTGTCAGTGGCTGCAATATCCAGGTGGCAAAACGGCGGACAAATTTCACTTCAAAGTGCTTGCTCTTTGGCTGAGTGCTTGGATGTTTCACTTGACTGGTTGCTGCTTGGGCGTGGCGACATGAATTGGCACAAGGAGAATAAAATCACTAGCCATGAGCTGCAGCAAGTTATGAGTATTCGGCTTCACCCGCCAAATATAAAGAAAATCGTCGTCGACCTCATTTACGCTCTCTCAGAACAACAAAAAAAGCAAAGACACGCATGACGATACTATCGTTCACATAATAACAAATATCAGAAATACTCAAATCTTCTTGCAAAAAGACGAAAAATTATTCTGCGCCATTTGCTTAAATGACAAAATCGCCGAATTTTCCACAAAAGCAGCGATTACGCTGCGCTCAAATTCTCAAAATATTTGCGCGTAGCGTAACTGATATTTGTTGCTTCTTTTAGCAAAAAATATGAAATCTCCAGCGACAAAATACCCGCTATATTCAATCACCATGCGGCATTCATAGTAATTTAAAGTATATACGGAGGCTTCAAATGAGAAATTTCTCTACGTTACCTAAGTTGTTGGTGTAAGCTTCGACTTCTTGTGTCATTAGGGGTACGGAAATTGTTTCAACAACTTATCAGGGAAGATGCATATCTGGAAGTAACAGACGTCTTCGCTTCACGTCTGTTACTTAAGATAGAAGGTCTCAATCCAGCCGGGTCCATCAAGCTCAAAACTGCGCTTTCGCTTATTTCGGATCTTGAGCGTCGCAACTTGATTTCGGCCAATAGCCGATTGATCGAATCGTCTTCGGGTAATCTCGGCGCGGCCCTCGCAATGGTATGCGCAGAACGAAGATACCGATTTGTTTGTGTCGTCGATCCGAATATCTCCATTCAGAACAGAAAACTTATTTCGGCGCTCGGCGCCGAAATAATTACCGTTGATCAAAGAGACGAGAATGGCGGCTACTTGTCTTCCCGGATACGTCTGATCGAACAGCTTGTTGCGGAGAATTCGGATTATATTTGGTTAAATCAGTACAAGAATCCCGCCAATTCCTCCGCTCATTACGAGACGACGGCAAAGGCAATCGCCGAAAAGTTTCCTCATATCGACTACTTGTTTATTGGCGCCGGTACGACCGGGACGCTGATGGGGTGCAGTGCCTTTTTTTCTCAGCATCGCCCGGAGACAAAGATCATTGCGGTAGACAGTGTCGGATCAGTCACCTTTGGGGGAGCCGGCGGATCCCGTCATATTCCCGGACTCGGAACGAGCCGAAAGCCGGAACTCTTCAATCCTGAAGGTATCCACGCCTTCCTGTCGATACCAGAGGCGCAAGCCGTCAGGATGTGCCGCTGGCTGGCACAAAGCTATGGGGTTCTTCTTGGCGGCTCCACTGGCACAGTCGTTGCCGGAGTATCGGCTTACGCAGACAAGATTCGTTCCGACGATGTCGTCGTCGCGATATCGCCGGACATGGGAGAGAGGTATCTCGACACGATCTATTCCGATGACTGGGTCCTGGAACGCTTCGGCAATACCGCGCTCCAAACAACTCCCCTCTAGGCAACCGGATAGACATGATGAACGTTCAAACAGCCATACCCTTGTTCCATGTCGTTCCCGGCATGGTGGCTAAAAATCTACTGGCCGATCTGCGTGGGCAAACGATTGATATTGTCGAAAACACCTATCTGACTCACCTCAGGGGGGAGACGATCAATCCGGATAGCTATTTCCTGCAATTTCCGCACGAACCCGCGAACCGGATCATCGCGTTACCAGCCGCTATAGCTTCACGGAAAGGTGGCCAGGATGCGGTTGGCATAAAGTGGATTGCCAGCTATCCGGATAACATCAAATCCGGCATTCCTCGCGCGTCCGCCGTACTTATCCTCAATGACCCTAAGACCGGTTATCCATTAGCCGTATTGGAGGGCGCGTTGATAAGCGCGGTGCGTACGGCTGCCTCGGCTGTTTTGGGCGCCAGATGGCTCAATGGGCAACGCAGGGAGGTATCCCGGCTATCCTTCGTAGGGGGCGGGGTTATTGCTCGCAACATCCTGGAGACATTTGCAGCCGATGGCTGGCAGCCATCCGGAGTTGATGTGCATGACCTTAACCCGGCTTCGGCAGAAGCCATGGCCGCGTTCGCATGCCAGAACGGTTTCCAAGATGTTCGGGTGGTCCCGCTTCGAGAAGCTGTCGCCGCGGACATGGTGGTCTTTGCCACAAATGCGAGCACGCCATATGTCACCGGCAATGGCGTGTTTAGACCCGGACAGATCGTCCTGAACATCTCGCTTCGGGATCTTAGCCCGGAGACTATCGCCGCAAGCTACAACTTCTTCGACGATTTCGAGCATTGCTTGAAGGCAAACACCTCGCCGCATCTTGCGGAAAAGAAGTACCAAAACCGCGACTTCATCACAGGGAACCTGGCGTCACTGATCCGGGGAGAAATAAGCTTGTCTCACGACAAACCGTTGATTTACTCACCATTTGGAATGGGGATCCTCGATCTTGCTTTGGGCAAGCTGCTCCTTTCCATGGCCATTGAAACAGGTCAGGCCATTGCAATACCCACGTTTTTCGGGGAGACACACAGATGGTGACCTCAAGCCTGCGCATTGGGATTGTCGGCTGCGGCCCCCGAGGACTTTCCATTTTTGAACGCATTCTGAGTATCGCTGAGCTCAGGCGCAATCAGCCCATTATCATCGACATTTTTGATCCGCGCCTTCCAGGAACGGGTGTACATGCTCCAGATCAGCCGGATTATCTCCTGCTGAACACGGTCGCCGGCCAGCTCGGAGTTTTTCCCGACAAAGCCGCCCTAGGCGATCTGCCGGATGCATGCGAAAGAACAGGTCCGAGTTTTCTGGCCTGGTGTCAGGCAAAGAACTTATCAGTCTCAACTGAGACAAGCCAACCTACAACGGGTGATCGGTCCGTTGCCGCTGAAGACTTTCTTCCGCGCAGACTCCTCGGCTCTTATCTGGCAGAGGCGTTCCAAGAAATCGCTTCCGCTGCCCCGCCACATGTAGCCGTCAACGTGCACCGCGAGGAGGTAACGGAACTTGAAACAGAGGGATCGAACCTCTTTGTGCTGAAAACCGGCGCAGGGACTTGCGTGGCTGTGGAACGGCTGGTTCTGACTGTCGGGCACACCGGACGGCTTGCAGCGGAAAAAAGCGGGCGTGTGGAGAAGATCTATCCCTTGCCGAATAGTCTGGACGTTGTAGGGGCAGGCGACGCAGTACTTATCGATGCGCTCGGCCTCGGGGCGATGGATGTCCTAGCGGCGATGACAGTCGGTAGAGGCGGTTCGTTCGAGCAACATGTGGAAGGAGCTCGCTACCGGCCTTCGGGCCATGAACCAGCTATTTACCTTCAATCCCGCAACGGCCTTCCGTTTCGGGCGCGTCCCGACGGACTTATGCGTTTCCGCCGTCATCAGGCGGTTGTCCTCACGAGATCGCGGCTTGCCGATTTGCGATGCCGGGTAAATGGCGGGCGGCTGGATTTCGACCTGGATATTCTTCCGCTCATGAAGCTTGAAATGCGAGCTGCAGCAGTCTCGGTTCTGTACGGCGATTCGGATGGTACGAAGAGGTTGGATCTACTCCACCAACTACGGGCCGCGGGGTCCAACCTGAAAACCGGAGTGGAAGACTTTGAGAGCTTGCTCAGGGTGTTTGAAGAAAGATGCGGCTTTATTGAACTCCGAACGCTTCTTCGCAAAGTGCTGCCTGACCAAGTGACAGAGCAAAACTATCATGGCTGGATCTGCCATGAAATTCGAACAGACCTTTGCGAAGCCGCCTTGGGTTTGGAATCCCCTGTCAAGGCCGCCGCGGAAGTGTGGCGTGATCTGCGTGACGAGCTGCGTGACGCAGTGGATTTTGAGGGCCTGAACGAAGTGTCCCATCGGCAGTTCTATAGCGAGTGGCACAATATCATCAATAGGCTCGTCGCCGGACCTCAAAAAGAGCGCCATGAAGAACTTCTTGCACTATGCGAGGCAGGGGTTCTGACGTTCGTACATCCAGCGGACAAACCGTCCGCCGCAGCGAAATGCTGGCGAGTTTCCGGGTATGTCCAAAGCGCGGGTTTGATTGATACCGACAGTAAGCTACTGCAAAAACTCAAGGATCTTGGACTTATTCGTCCGAAAACAAATCTTCGAGGTGCCGACGGGGTCGACCTGGACCCGAGTTTCCGTCCCCTGTCGCGTGCCGGTCTGCGAACAGAAGGCATATGGGTGCTTGGTCCTCTCGCTGAAGGCTCTTGCTACTACAATCACTACGTCTCATCGGCAGGAGCACCCTCGCGTCTGTTTATGGACGCACACAAGGTGGCTCATTCGATCCTTGAGATTCCCCAGGAAACCACCGGCCCTCAAGCTTAACTCTTTTGCGAACGGCAATCTCATGCGCGGAACCAATATTCTTGTCTTATCGCCAGATCCAGCAGATCAAATGTACAATGGACGTTGGAGAGATATTTTAGAGCAGTTGACGACCAGCTTGCAGCACTTCGGCATAGAGGTATCGCATGCTGCCTGGACACGCGACCTTCGCATGGTGCCACATCGACCGCAGTTGGTTTTGCCTCTACTCGCCTGGGGCTATCAGAGAGCACACGAACAATGGTTGGATACCTGCAAGGATTGGCAAAGGCATCAGATTCCGGTTCACAATCCACCAGATGTATTGCAGTGGAACTCAGACAAAAGCTATTTGAAAACTCTCGCCGAAAAAGGTGCGCCGGTTGTTCCTTCACTTTATTTCGACGAAATATCAACTTCTAGGCTGAGAGAGTCACTTTCGTATTTCGACGTCGACCGGGTTGTTCTCAAGCCCACCGTATCGGCGACGGCCTATAAGACCTCTATTTGGGAGGCAGGGCAGTTGATCAGCGATCCACCGGAAGGCTCCTGCATCGTCCAACCATATCTCCGCTCTATCGAAACGGAGGGGGAGATCTCCCTGATTTTCATCAGCGGCCAGTATAGTCACGGCTTGCGAAAGACGCCGGTGGCCGGTGATTTTCGTGTTCAGCCAGAGTTCGGAGGGCGCCTAACACACCACGAGCCCGACCAAAGCGCAATCAGTACTGCAACAAAAATTCTCGAAACGATCGGGACATCGTTGCTGTACGCGAGAATAGACCTGGTCCTTAACCAAAACAACGAATGGGCGCTTCTGGAGGCCGAATTGATTGAGCCCGACTTGTTTTTAGGACTCGATCATAAGAACGGGCACATGCTTGGCGAAGCGATACTCAACCGTATTAACGGACAGGATATCGAACAGGAAAAGCAGATGACCTAGAAAACAACGGAACTCTCAAAAAGCTAATCTGGATCACGAACATTCGTTCTCCGTAAAACGGATCCTGAAAACTGACAACCTCTCTCATAAAAATCCAAATATAGTGGAGCCAAGTATGAAGAATTCCAAGGAAATGCTCAACGTTACCCTCTATTTCGGCCTGGACCGGCGCGAGGCTCCTCCGGTGAGCGAAGATCAGTGGCAAAGATTCATCAAAGAAAAGGTCACACCTTTCTTTCCCAAGGGCCTTACAGTTACCAGCGGACGCGGTCAGTATCTCGCAGCCTCGGGTACTCTCTACGACGAGGATTCCAAGGTCCTACACGTCGTCTACGAGCGCGAACCGGACAGCGACGAAAAGATCGAAGAGCTCAGGAGCTGGTTCTGCAAGGAATACGATCAAGAATCGGTGATGCGCGTCGACAATTTGGCTCCCGCTTCGTGGTAACAACTACTCATTGATTATTTATTTTTGTTGCGCCAGATGCGATCAATTGGCGCAGCATCAACGCAGGCTGGCGCGTGCTTTCGGAGGCGAATATGACAAGCGCAAAGCGGTAAGCCGACATTATTTCTGGTTCAAAACTTGGAATGCCCGCTTGCAGCGAGGCACGGCCACACAAGGCTGCTGACAAGTGGATTTATTTGTGGTTGATGTTTTTTCGTTTTCTCGTAAAACACGAAACGTTCATTTTCTCGAGGTGCATGGTGCGTTCGGATACTTCAGTTCGGCCTGTTTTGATAGCAGCCGTCGGTGTTGCTTTTTTTTCCGTACTCGACGCTATGATGAAGGTGATCGCAAGCACCTATCCGCTGGCGCAATCGACGGGGATGCGCTATTGCGCAGTCGCGATCACTGCCACTGCGTTCTATGTCTTTGCAAGTCGTGAATGGCCAACTCGTGAAGCAATTCTCCGGAGTGTTCCGAGATCAATCGCAAACCTGATCGCGGGTGCGTGTTTCTTTTTAGCAGTGTCCCGTCTCCCCTTGGTCGATGCAATTACACTGACTTTTCTTTCCCCCCTTTTCTTGGCGTTATGGGGATGGGTTTTCCTGAAGGAGCCTTTGACTAAAGGGACTCTGCTAGCAATGTTGGTCGGGTTGGCTGGCGTCTTCTTAATTGTGCGCGGCCAAAGCGCAGGCGTGGAGCACAAGTTTGATCCGCTTGGCTTTGGGGCGGCGATCGCGACAGCGGCATTATACGCGCTTTCCATGGTCATTACCCGAGGGCACAGCAGCAAGGATTCCTTGCCTACTCTGGTGCTGCTACCCAGTGTCATCGGCGCCGTTCTGGCGGCACCCTCAATGGTAATGGCTTGGCAGCCGGTATCGATCTGGCACTACAAGCTCATTGCCTGCGTCGGCGTATTTGGAACGGCGGGATTCATCTGTTTAGCGTGGGCATATTCGAACTCGCGCGTAAGTAGACTAGGTCTGCTGGACTATACAGGGCTGATATGGGCTTTGGTTCTTGGTTATATTTTTTTCTCTGAAGTGCCCTCGGAGTGGACCCTTGCGGGCGCCTTCTTAATCGTTGGGGCGTGCATGCCAGCATTCGCGAAAGCGGCCAGCCATTGACCTGAGACTGCGCTCACGAGCGCGCTCGAGTACATACCATCTTGCTGAACC
Organism: Rhizobium sp. CB3171; assembly: GCF_029714265.1. Taxonomy (NCBI): domain Bacteria; kingdom Pseudomonadati; phylum Pseudomonadota; class Alphaproteobacteria; order Hyphomicrobiales; family Rhizobiaceae; genus Rhizobium; species Rhizobium sp. CB3171. The sequence goes on from NZ_CP121653.1 coordinate 1,830,842, forward strand.
TTCCAGTCGGGACCGCTTACGATCCGGCTGAGGAACTCTATTGCCAGACTTTGCCGAAATGTGCCCCGTTACGGTCGTAGGCGTTTCTCCAACACGACAGAGTGTCTCTCGTTCCAATTGTTGGTCAAGTTAAAGGTATTAGAACACATGAAGAAAGGTCTTCCTATCCGCTGGCATGGGCCGATTGCGTTGTTTCCGGTCGAGGCTCTTCATCCAACCGAGGAACATTGCGATGATAGGGTCCGAGAAGTCATGGAATCAATTTCTACCTCTGGAGATTGGACACGGCTGATCGCAGTCGAAAAACATTTTCGAATTGTCATGGACGGTCACCATAGACTGGAAGCAGCAAAGCGCCTCGGTTTTGATTTTGTTCCGTGTGCCGCACTAACGTATTCAGAGGTGAATGTTGAGAGCCGACGGCCGAACCTATTGGTTTCGGTTGAGGAGCTTATCCGGCGCGGCTTAGACAGGGACTTGTATCCAATAAAGTCGACGAGACATATATTTCCTGAAACCTGTGCTTTGGACTGCCGAATTCCCATTAAATTGCTAAACGCGTAAAATACTTTGCTGTATTGGCCGCAAGGTGCGATCTCTTACAACCTGAGAAGTTCTCGTCATCCTCTCTAATCAATTCCCACAGAAACAGCTCGGTGATAACCCGATGCATCCCATTGGGGTATGCATCGACGGCGCCAGCATGGGCCGCGGATACGAGGTCGCCTGCCGCCTCATTTGCGATCCAAGTGCTGGCATCGTCTAGCCTCCGTTCAAAGACCCCAACCAAGTCCGGTACATCGCTCGCCCCCACTCGAGCCTACCAGCTCCCTTTAAGGCAGAACGTGGCATCGGGACATTTCGGCTTTGAAATTCCCAATTTTAGACAGGCGTGGCGGAGACGCGCGTAAAGTCGAAACTGCGGTCGTAGATCGGCAGTCCACGGAGCACCACCATCCTTTTTATGCCGGCAGCTTAGATTCGAACACGGGCAAGAGCTGCGGTGAGCAGAAGCAGAATCAGTGAAACGACTCCTAGACCACCAAACATGTCCAATTCATAGAGCCCAGCATTGGCGACTTCAGTTACCCTCCACGACAATCTGTCGCCAAGCGGTGGGGCAGGTTTCAGCAAATGGCAGATTGTAATCGACGAAGGAGCGAACAAACGTGTTCTCTGGCAATCACAGAATTCGTCCGCAGACACGTCCGACCTATGAGGCCCTCGATGGCGTTCAGAACACGCTTCTGCCGCAGCCTGTCTTCATCAGTGCCAAGTGCATCCTCGGCTTCACGAAGAGGTCGCGGCGCGAGGTCACTCCCGAATGCATGCCAGCTGCTACGCTTTCCGGGCCGGATTGTCAGTCCTGGAGGGCGAGGATGCCCTCGCTGCCGGCCTTGTATCTGTCAACGCTGGTTCCAAGCCATCCAGCCGCGGTGTCCTCACTAATGTGGCCGGCGCGTTGCGCCTTCACGACGAGGGACGCAAATCTCCCTCTCTTTCTTAGAGGAGTGTCGGCGATCGAAAAGTAGTCCAACGTAAGGTTCTCGCCAGGAGTCCAGTCCGTGGTTTCCTTGATATAGCGCAGATCGTACGTCGAGATCTTCAAACCGGTAATGTTCTCAAGGTGGTTCGACGCGGCGGTTTTGCTGATCCCATATGTATTCACTATGGCATCAACGGATCGAGTCGCGTCCCCGAACTTATCTGCTATCTCCCTGACCGCAGAGGGCGGCGCTAGGAAGGCGACAGCGAAGCCGTTCGCCCGACGTTCGACCGGGTCTGTGACAGACTGTGGATTGCCACCAAGCGTGTCATACGTATCTACACGTAGCCTGTTGAGGTGTTCGTCCGGATCACCAACTAAATGGCCTATTTCATGTGCGAGCGTCATGCGACGGACCGTCGCTTTCTCATTCTGGCCCTCTTCGTTGACGACAATGCCGCGCACTTCGCCGTTTGCAATCGTTGCGCCAGCAAATCGTGTACTCAGCTTGTCCTGAACCAACGGAATGCCGAGTTCTCTTTCGATGAGATCTCGGACGCTGGCGATAGGCTCATTGGACGACAGACCCAGAACATGGCGCGTTTTGCTGGCGAGTTCATAGCCACGCTCCGCCGTGCGAAATCGATAATCGGACGTCCGTAACAACCCCTTGGAGACGATTGGATGTACGTCAATCTTGAGCATCGCCGCGAGTTCATTATGGCGGGCAATTATCCATCCCGCTTCAGCCAGTTTCAGAACTGATGAGGGATCGAAACGAACCGTATCTCTGTCGGCCTTCAATTCGCGTAGGCGAACACCAAGGTCTGGGTCCCCAGCGTTCCGAACGTACCCAACTATGCGTTCATCTAGTGCCAGACAAACCGACAGACGTTCGATCTCGCGTATCTTGGAGGACTTACCACCGGTCTCGATGTTCTTGATAACCTCCGGATCAAGGCCGCTAGCCTTTGCGACGTCCTTGATTTCGAGTCCAAGCTCGATACGTCGGCGCTTTAACGTGTTCGCTGGCTCGTTCTTCGATATGACGAGTGGGGCGTATCCTTCGTAAGCAACTGCGCGCAGCGTGTCGAGACCATAAGCACGAAACGCCTCGAGTGCAGACAGCCTTCTGCCCTTGGCTTCCGGAGTCGCTAATGCGATCTGAACCTGGCTCCGGACATATACGTTCGAGCTGTTCGCCGCAAAATCCTCCGGAGAGGTCCCATGAGCTTCCTTGCCAAAAATATCGTTCATCTCAACAGACATATAAACTAACCCACCCATACGGGGTCTAACGTAAAGAACGGAACCGGTCTACCGACCTCTTCGTCGAAACCCTGCGTCCAGACATTATAGCCCGAATCTCTGAACGATTTTGCCGCTGCGACCATTTCAGCTTCGCTCGTAGGTCCGTACCTGCCAGAACAACCGTTCACCACTATGGTGGCGTCGTCGACAAATAGCAATTCACCCGCGCAGTATGCAGGAGCTCCACCTGTCAAATTGGTGTGTTTTATAACTCCGGTCTCCAACGTCTTTCCAAAGTCGCAGAACTCGTGGGCGTGAACGACGTCCGTTTCGCGGATTGCCCAGAGCCGCTTGTCTGACTCCATGGCTTTGACTATCATCGGCAGCACGGGTTGCGCCGCAGGAGCTGCAACGGTACCAGCTGTCCAAAGTTCCAGGCCATCGATATAAGTCATCTGAATGACCTCGCCCTCGTTCTTGACGAGGCCAGCACGCGGCGGTTTGGGAGGATGGAACTCTTGGCGAAAAGAAGTGAACGAGTCGCTTGTATTGGCGTAAGTCATGCAAACTACCGAAGATTGTGAAGGCTTCATTAATCGAACTCCACCGACCTGTCCACATGGATTGACGATCGAATCCTTGGTTTTCGAAAGGCATCGAACGTTCAAACTTCGAAGTTGTGTGGAGCTTGAAAGAATTGTCAGCCCGGCGCAGTTTTCGCTGTGTCGGTTGCGTCGTCTGCAGTCGGAAATGCAAACAAGCGTAGTTGGCAGAACGCATCGATTTTGCGCTGGAATTCTTTTGCAGACAAATTGTCAGTTATTTCAATTCGCATAGTTATTGTTCGATCCCGCAGTGCGGGGCGACCGAGCTATGCGATGCAGACTAAGTTTAGCTTCGCGTCCTCGTTGCCGAGCGGGAACCGATTGGGCGCAGCTTGTAGTCGGCATTCAAATATTTTTATCAGCCGACAAAACTTGCTTTCACCGGCAGCCAACGTAAGTGACCAACAGCGGCTAGAACGCGACCTCACGGCTTGAGGAGGCTGATGGGTTCCGGGTTGCACGGCTGCCTTCCTCCGATCGTTGCCGACGGTATGGGCCGAAGTCCTCGTCGGATTGCTCCTACCGCACGGGATCGTATTTAACAGGGGTCCCTTACCGACGGCCGGAAAATTACCTTCTAAGGTAACGCACCGACAGAAACATCACCTCGACTCATATGTTCCCATTCCGTTCACGGCGCGCTAGCAGAATGGAGAGGAAAATTCAGATGACGACACGCGATCACGCCTCCGTGCTAGAAGATGCCGCCAATCGCATTGGCGATATCTCACGTGCGGACCTCCAGATCCTCCTTCGCCGATCAGCGATCATGCTGCGCAATACCGGATCAATCACCCTGGATCCGGCGATAGACGACGCGGATAACAGCATAGCTGACGAACTCGGCAAAACCCGCAACGACATGATCCGCTACATCATCCAGGAATGGCTTGACACAAACGCATATCTTCCAGTCCGAATGCTCGACGAGGACGCGAGGCCGAAGGAAGCGCATGAGCGCCGATGCTCAGGCCCCATGAAGTGACAAAGCTCATGAGGCACTGTGCTTCACTCGATAGTGGTCACAGCTCCGACGCTGCACCGTCCGCGAGTTTTTCCAACGAATATGCGGCGGATTTCTAATTACCGCTACCTCAAGTAACCTTTAACCAACCGTCTGCTGACAGTTGAGAATCCAGCCGTACGAGCAACCGAAAGGAAGGAGCGTATGCTACCGGCTGGGCCGGATTTTTCAGCATCTTTTAAGGACATCCTCGGCATATCAACAATTTCTCGTCACTTCTACGTCGTCAAATACGTTCCCCAGCCCTCGGAGGTAGCTGCGATGACTACAAGCTAATACACTGTTCATAACGCCACGACCACGACTGGGTGTTGGCTCGGCCGTCGATTGTCTGATCGACAACTGCATACGGCTTGAGGGTCAACAGTATTGATTTGCTTCCCTCGTCCAGCTCTAACGGTTGTGTAACGCCGGTTTCATCGCGCCACATTGCGACGGTAAAGGAGGGCTCGCTATAGATCTTCGCCTTGTTGGTTCGATCCATCAATCCCATCGACGTCACGGTCAGGACGGAGGTGCCGGGATCATCCGCTAGCGTTGCGGCGTAGCGCGCGGGCCAGCGGTTCGCGGTCTGCGGGCCATCCATCAGAAGTGCGAAAAGGAGGTTGGGGCCGATCGCTCTCAGGATATCATGACACGGGTCACTGCGCGCGAGGTCCTCACAGATCATCGAGGTAAGGACGGATGTCTTTCTGAAATGAAAGAAGTGGATTTCGCGCTGCGCGATGGTGTGTCGCTCCCACCACGAACTGCCATCCTTCGAGCTCGGGAGAATGTTATCGAGATCATAGGTCTTGATCTGAGAGGGGGAGAGCTTCCATCGGTGATGCTTGCGCCTGCTCGTCAGCAAGAAGCGGTCATCGACCGGAGCGTTGATGCTCTTGTCCACGGGCCACATCGCGGTCAGAACGAAATTTCCCGTCTCGCCTTCGCAGTTGCTGCTGCTACCACTGATCGCGAACTCGAGACCTGGCTCCTCCCTCTTAAGGTACGTGCAGATCTTGTTGAACAGCGGTTCGGTAAGAGCATATTCGGGGAAAACAACGCCGTTCAGTGCGCCGGCAGTCCTTCTTGTTTTGAGAGCGGCCATTGCCTTCCTGAATTCGCCGAGGATAAGATCGATGAGACCTTTCTCATCCTCGAGCCAGCCCTGCTTGATCTCGAAGTTGCCCCACTTAGGACGCTTCGTTGGCTCTGGCTTGGAACTGCTGTCCTGAACGATCCATTTGTCCTTCATTTCGAAGGGCAGCGGGACGATCAGGACATCGAGATCATCAGCCTCCTCGCCGACTTTCTGAGCGATCGGCTGCTGCCAATGGCAACGGACACTCCCCACGTGAGGGATGTAGGCCGCGTTGCGAGTGAGGTTTCGCAAATTGCATCCCACGGACGAAATGCGGCTTTTCGGCTGGACGCACCCGACGTCCGGGTCCGAAAAGACGCCGAACGTAGCCCTCTGTCTCCCGGCTCGATATGCCGTTGAACCGGGTAGCGTCTTGCCGGAGAACGGCGCCGCGTTGAAGATCTCGAACTGATCGATCATCCAGCGGTCGGGATGCTCGGCGGAGGCACGCGCGCCCAGGCCCACGCATGCCTCGTCAGCAATTAAGATCAGCTTGACCGCCGCGGCCCACCAGGCAGGCGCTGTACTGCCCCGTCTCGTGTTGAGCGACGCCCGCAAGGTCTGCTTGTGGGCCTTGACCAGGACCTTCCAGAGCGTGGTAGCAAGCCCCGGCACGGACTTTTTGACCGCCCAAATTGCCCCGGCTGCCAAGCACTCGTCACGCTCCTCCTTGCTGATGGAAAAGCAAGGCGGATAGGCTCCCGTCTTGTCGGAATGATCTGGGTCCGGTTCGAAATAGGTCAGCAACCCAGAGGTATAGATCAGATGCGCCGTTACAGCGAAGAGATCAGTGGGCCAAACCGGTGGTGCGCCCCAATGTTCGCGGAACGTCAGATCGGAAGTTTGGCCCGGTACGGCGCCTTCACCCAGATCGAAGAAAGGGTAGGTCCCTTCGGGCAACATGTGTTGGATTGCCAGACCGACTTTCAGTTCACGAATTTCAGGCATGCAGCAACAGTCCTTGAAAACAATTTAGTGGACGCCTAACTGACTATCGATAAAGTTGCAACGGCGTCGCCCGGGGCCAATTGACAAAATGCCAAAAAAGTTTAAGGAACCGACTGCAGACGAAGGCGTTTGGGCACAGGGTGTTAACCTTACGTGGGTAGCATCCCTACCGCTTGACGCATTCGAGTCCAAATGCTCTAGTTGAAAAGGGGATAGGGCTCGGAATCGTCGCGTACGTATGATTGAGCAGAGAAAGGGTCACGATATGTCGGCTTTGATTTCAAAATCTCTCCGAAGCGAGGTTCTTACCTCCGCAAGGGAAAAGCGCGCGAGTGCCATCGAGACCTTGGTAGAAATGTATAGCGAACACGCTAAGGCAGCGGCCAAGCGCGCCAAACGGCCGTGGACGGAAGAGCTGGACAAGCGCATCCGTTCCCAGGTTGAGAAGCAGCTCGCTCTCTAATGTTCAAGGGCCCTACCGGGCCCTTTTTTGGTTTCCCACGTCAAAATCCATCCGATGCGACAATTTCGCCGCGAAAATGGGCCTACCCGTCCAGAGCGGCCCTCCCAATCTCTTCGTCACGACCACGAATGAGTGTCCTCCAGCGAGGGGTAAATCGCACTCCAAATTGGATGCTCCCTGAACCTCTGTTTGCCGAGGTAGCTCCCAAAAGGCCTGACTGCTGCGACCAGCGCTCGGACATCTGCATGCTCTCTTCACCAACCTTATCAGAACCTTCAGGAAGGCGTCGGGGTTCTGCCGAACAAAGAGCTGGTGAGTTTTCGTCTGCAGGATGCCAACGGTCAAGGCAGTGAAGGTCGAAGGCGTTACGATCATTGTCGGCAGCGCCAAGTTGATCAAGGTTAGTACCGTGTAGGATCCGGCAACCTTTCCCACGCGGGACTTAACAACTGGGCGTCGATATCGCAATGAAATGCACTCCATCCCGAACCCATCGTGTCTGGAACTCGCGATTACTCGTTCGCTACGCGGGTCGCCTCCAGCAAGCGGTTCAAGACCAATTCCGCCCATGCGTCAGCAAGGCGCGCATCGACCTTGTCGCGGGCCTCCGAGAGCTTCGGCGTTTCCTCGAACCAGGCCTGAACCATGTCGGCGATATCTTCGCGGTATCCGCGGCCACCGCCGTAGCGGGCCTCGAGGTTGGACCAGAATTCCGCAGATGCATCCAGATATGGCTTAAATGTGTTTCGACCGATCGTTTGAGCGCGCTGAAGGAATTCCTGACGCCAGTCACGGAGATCCTCGACCAGCGTCTCGAGAAGGCCGGTCATTTCGGGAATCGGCTTGAACTTCTCCTGCAGGCTCTCAAGACGCCCCGTGATTTTCATCACATAGTCGCTGGAACGGCGATTGGCGTCCGCGCGAACCCCGGCACCGACGAAGTGGTGGATTTCGAAATGCAACCAAGAACCCCTTCGCGTGATCGCAGCCGCGATCGAACTCGGATGGCCCGACTTGATCTGTTCGATAAGCGTCTGATGGGATGGCCGGACGCTTTTCGGCAGCTGACGGTAGGATTTAACCGCTGACTGCACTTCGGCCTCGATCGCCACGCGTGCCTGCTGGATGCGGGCGGCGTCGGCGTTGGATACGAGGTCATGCGAAAGGGCGACGAATCTTTGTAGGCGTTCGACCTGGTGGGCTCTCAGGGCACCCACACGGCCTTCGATTTCCTGCCATGCATATTGCGCCGAGCCGTCCATCGCGTTGAAGAAGACCGTCGGAACATGGCCGACGCCAGCTTCTGCCAAACTGTTATCGACCTGCGCGAGACGCAAAGCATAGCCCTGCTCCACAGAGTCGGCGGGTTCACCGCTATCGTCCACGACCTTCAATGCCTCGTCGCCGCGTGGCAGCACAAGGATCATCACGCGCTGGCGTTCGATGGCATCGGACCCTAGCTCGACCATGCTCTTCATGAGCTTCAGCGGATCCGAACCGGGAGCGTCGTTGAAGGTGCTGCAAAGGACAGTCAAAGTTCTCGGATCATTGTAGAGCTGCTGCAGATCGGCGCGCTCTGTCGTGACATGGATGCCCTTGGTGTCGATGATCGACAGGTCGTATTTTGACGGCCGCACGACGCCCGGCGGCACGAATACCACGACGCGCTGAGGCAACGAGAATCGGGGATGTTGTCCGAAGTTGATCTTCGTGATGTTTTCCGAAAGCCAGCGAAGGCCGTCCTCGTTAGTTTCGGACATGATCAGCTGCGTTTCCGTGCGCTCGCTGAGCTTCATCCGGTTGAAGATTTCTTCGGTGACATCGTCCTGGTTACCAAGGGCGGCCTCCAGCATGTCCTTGACCGGATCCAGAAGAGCCTTGATGTCCTTTGGGTCTCGCGACTTCTTAAGATCTGACATATTACGTATGGCGCGATCCAGTTCGCTCGAGACACCACCCTTGCCTTCGGCAATTGCCTGAACCATCTCGACCAACAGGAGACGGACCTCGTCAGACGACATCGGCTCGACAGCGATTCCATATGCCGGAGCTTTCCTGATCTGCACTTCGCTCGTGGTGGTACGACCACCCGTGGCCGGGAACACCGGTTGCGGCTGCCCCGTCTTCCCTACGATCGTCAGGTCCGTCAGGAGCGATAGGGCGGTAGTCTTGCCGACCCCCACCGCACCGACGAAAGCAAGCGAATGATCAAGTTCGCCCACGAATTCAGCGGAGATTTCGAGATTACTGCGGATCTGGCTCAGCGGGACCGAAAGCAGAGTGTCGTACTCTTCACTGCGTTCGAATTCCTCGAGTTTTTGCAACGCCTGCTCGGCCTCCCAGAGGGCGTCACGGTCAGGATGCTGGAAAGATGGACGGTTGGTGATCGTCCACGGCAACGCGTAATAGGCAAGGACGGCGCGCGCATCCTCCGTGTTGACCGCCTCCAGGTAACGCCGTGCCATCGTCTCGTCGGCATGTTCGCTTTTCTCAAGTTTTGAGACGACGCTCGCGCTCACCCCCAATCTCTCGGCGAGAACGGACTGCTTGATGCCCGCGCCTTCGCGGACGCGCTTGAGAACGATAGCCGGAATCATGGACTTGAACCTCCTGGTGGAGATCCTCTTTAGCGCTATAAAATCTTTCCTTCAATTTACTAGAAACATCTCAGGAAACTTTCCAAGAAACTTTCCCCGAAAATTTCACTACTGCGGATTTGCCTGGCCACGTCCTTGCGACGTTCGGCGCGAACCAGACCACAGAGCTGACGACCTTGCACGTTGACTCGGTGATGCCGGACAGAAATTTGACGATGTGCAGCTCCGCACTCAGCGGGCCGTGCGTCTCGGCGCAGGCGGGCTCCATCCGAGTCGCTTTAGCGCCAACACTGGACATTGCGGCCGGCGCCAAGCGTCCTATTCTGCGATGTGCAAAAGTCCGGAAAACAAGTGCGACGTTAGTTGGGAGTTTTGCGACTTACCCATGGCTAGGTTAGCCTAGACGGGACCATTGGGACTTTACTGGAGATGAAGCATGTTTACTCACGTCATGATTGGCAGCAACGATTTGGAGCGAGCCAGAAACTTCTACGACGCCACATTTGCTGCATTGGGGGGCGATCCCGGCGAGATGGATGCGAGAGGCAGGCTGATCTATGCCCACGAGGGCGGTCGGCTGATGATCACGAAACCGATCGACGGCAAGCCGGCCACCGCGGCTAACGGCGGGACTATTGGTATAGGCGCCGCGAGCCCCGACCATGTTCTCGCGTGGCATGCCGCCGGTACCGCGCACGGTGGCACTGCGATCGAGAGCACGCCTGCGGAGCGTCCAAACGGGTCATTCGTCGCATATCTTCGCGATCCTGACGGAAATAAATTGACCGCGCGGTCTCAGCCGACGAGATGAAATGGGTGACGAGGAGCGCCTAGTGGACAGCTTGATCGATGCTTAAGAGGCGAATAGGCGTGGAAACGTCGGCTTCGGGCAGACCTCCGTCATGGCTGCATCGCGCTGGAGCCGGACTTTATCCGCTACGGCATGATCATCCGCGATCCGCCCCAATGTCGATGTCCCTTATTCGGGTATCGAGAGGTCAGGCCTCATCAATCCGCTCGTCGCGTATGCAATGACTGCAGACCGAGGCAATCGCGCCTCATGGCGTGCCTCCTCTGTCTGCGCCATCCGACACGAGCACAACAGGCAGGCTGATCTCGGCCTGCCTGTTGCGAGGGCTACCGCGGCGGCCCAAAGGAAGTGAGCCAGGTCCAGACGCGGCTCAGTGCAGCCAGTATACGCTGCACGAAGGATAGACGCCTGGGATCGCTCTGCGCGTGACGTGCGATCTGCTCGCGCATCACCGCTGTCGACATGGCGGGATCGAAGGCGCGCAGCCATTCAACCTCTCCTGCCGTAATGAAGTAATGCGAATTGCAGGGCGCATCGCAGACGGCGATCGAAGGGCGCACCGTCGCCATACCGCCTTGTTCCGTGACCTGGTGGCTGTCGGGCACGAGCAACGAGACACGATGACCGCAGCCGCAAGCGCACAGCAAGGCCCCGATCTCGAACTCCTCGCTGTGATAGACGACGCCTGGCATCAAAGGCTTGGGCATGCGTTCGACAGCTTCATAGCGAAATCTCATCTAGGTTCCCCTGCCCGGTCCATTTCGAACGTCACGGTATCAAAGATCGTGGCAGTCGCAGGACTCTCTCGGTCTAGCAGTCCGAAATGTTGCTTGAACCGGATCACGGCCATGTTGGCATTCAGCGCATTGAGTTCAGGAATCTGCGCCTGCTTGCGGTATTCGTCAGCTTTCGCGTTCTCGACCGGCAGACGCACCGTGCCCCGATTGTTGTCGAAGGCTTCTCGGTCGGTGCCCGTGATGCGCACAAAGCCACTGAGCCCGACGGCCGAGCGGTTCAGGCCCATGCCGCAATCGACGAAGGGAATGTCATTCGCACTTAACCAATCCACGATAAGCAGGCGCGCGGACCCCTCATCGACCGAGACGAAAACGAAATCGAATTCGCGGAGGCGCATGACATTGTCGGCGGTTATGCGTTCGGCGACCGGCACAATGCCTGCATGCCATTGATCATAATGTGTGGCCAGTGCCTCGACCTTAAGCTTGCCGATGGCGCCGGAAATAAAACCCGGCCATCGGAAGATCGTATGGAGATGGACCTTGTCATCATCGAACAGTGCGATCTGCTCGAGATGGGTACGTGCTACGGAATCGAGAATGAAGGCGCCTGTTCCCCCAAGGCCGACGATAGCAACTTTCTTGCCGCGCAAGAGCGCCGAAAGATCATTAAGATGATAGCGCGCGGACATGGTGTCGGGAAAGCGCAATGGCGAACCCTGGGCAGCGGCCTTGACGGCGATGGCGCGCAAGGGCGTTGCGTTCGGATAGGCATTGATTGCCGGCGTCGTGATCGTATCGATGTAGGTCCGCACCTTTTCCTCGAACGACTGGTACGGACGCAGCACGCCTTGATCATCCATCAGCTTGTACGAAAACGAGCTCGTCGTGATCAAATCCGGCGTCACGGTGACGGCACCGTCGCCGCCGCCAAGTCGAAGCGCGCGCCCCTGCTGGTCGTGCGGCCTGACGCCCCGCCACCATGCCTGATGATTTTTCGTAGGCGGACCGATGACCGCCCCGTCTAGGTCGAGCGGGCTCGCCCAGTCACCATACCGAAGCCCGCCTTGGCCATCGAGATAAGGCAGGCCGTAGATCACGAGATACCCGCCGACAAAGTCGATCAGATATCCGGTCTCATCCAGATCCCTAAGGAAGGGATTATGATTCACCAGTTCCGGCAACCCGAAAGCGCATTCCATCTTTCACCTTCACTTTCTGACCGGGTGCGAGCGTGCCACTTGGATTCTCAACCGGACCGTGGGAGTATTTAACAAGATACTCGTTTGAGGGCTTGCCGCCCTGCCCGAGATAGAGATCGACCACGCGGGCGTATGTGATCTCTTCGGTGTCGATCTCGTGGTCATCGCCATTAACCAGAATGTCGAAGACCTTCTGACTATAGAAATGCTGATTCTGGGTCAGATAGATCAGCGTCTCATCGTGCGAAATAGCCTCGTCTTCCTCGTCGCCAGCGATCTCGCGGTAGAGCTTTTCGCGCTTCGGGATTTCAGCAAGCGCATAGAGCGCTTCGCCCGTCGTCGGGTTGGGTGACTCGATCGCCACACGGTTGATATGGATGCGCACGATGTGCGCCGCGGCAATGTCCAGCATGGTTCATGTCCTTTCCCGCCTCTGGCGGTGCTTGCGTTTCGCCCCGGCCGGTGGCATCTTGGTGTCCGACCAGACAACAGATAGGGCCCTAAAAAGGCCCTGGTCTAGTTCATGAAGATCAGAGCCCGTTGTCCACGCAGACAACAATGGGGTATCACATAGAATTTGTCAAGGAGTGCGAATGCCGGAAACAGCTTTGGGCGTGTGGTTGAAAGGCCTGAGGGAAGAAAAAAAGCTGAGCCTAAGGGATCTCGGCCAGCGCTGCGAGGTCGATCACGCCTACATTTACCGACTTGAAACGGGCGTTAAGGAAGCCCCGTCGGAAGACGTTCTGGAAAAGCTTGCAAAGGCGCTGTCAGCCTCAGAGCGCGATCGCGACATTCTGCACCAACTCGCGCGCCAGACGAACATCGATCCGAATATCCTGGAATTTGTCCGTAAGGACCAAAGCATCAGCGCCGATGAGCTGCAGATGCTGTCCACCGTTGTGAATCGCGGCGCGCGGGCGGATTACGCAACCTCACTCGCGCGTATCAGGCGCATGATGATGGATGACGATGATGGATGAGCTGTCAGTTGTTTCGGAAGCACGGGCGTTTATCAGCAAATGCGGCCCTCCTGCACAGCCGGTCTCGGTCGAGACTTACGCGGCAGCAATTGGCGGCAGGATCAAAAAGGAAGCCTTGAACGACGGCGAAGATGGCTGGTCGTTCAAGACGCCTAAGGGAAAGTACAATATCTGCGTGAACTGCAATCAGAATGGCAGACGTCAGCGGTTTACCGTCTGCCACGAGATCGCCCACGCGGTTCTAGACATCGCTCCCGATCACAGCCAGCCAAGCTGGAGTTTCAGCAAGCGACCCCAAGGCGAGGTTTTCTGCGACATTTTCGCCGCCGAGCTACTCCTGCCTTATAAGCTCTTCAAGCCGCAGGTTGACACGGCGGAAATGGGCATGGCGGCCGTCGGCACTCTGGCCGATGATTTCGACGCCTCGCTTCTTGCGACCGGCTCGCGTTTTGCAACCTTCTCGAAAAATCTCTGTGCGTTCGTCGTTTCCGAAGGCGGCAAGGTTCGCTACAGCGCCCGCTCGGCAAGTCTGCGTCAGGCCAAGGGCTGGATCAGGCCCGGATCGCTCCTGCCTGAGGGTTCCTACAGCGCGCGCGCACGAGCGGGCGAGAGGCCGTCAGGACCCGAAGAAGCCGAGGCCGATGAATGGTTCGAAGACTGGGACCGCGATGGCGGTCTCTTCGAAGACGTCCTGTATGTCAGTCAATGGGATCAGACGATGACGCTACTGTGGTGCGAGGAGGACGATGCTCCGCCCGTGCGTCTTGAGCGCAAGCAGTGGGAAGAACAGACCTACGGCCTGCGTGAGCTTGACGGTGATCTGCCCTGGCCGGGCCCCAAGAAGCGACGTTAGGTTAGGCCTGAATTTGTTAGACCGTCGTATCGGCTGGATCACCCCCAGCGTCCGACAGGGGTCATTTCCAGACACAATGCGCTCCAATTCGAGGGACCGTTGTCGTTTTTTTCGAAAGAAAAAGCTGCCGGTCGCTTCGCGTCCCGATGCCGTCAATCGGCGCGGCGATCGACGCCGCCGAGGACGAGGCGACCGCGAGGGTGGTGATGCCAGCATGGTCTTTTCTACCCTCATAAACGCCCGCGGTTGTCGGAAGCTTGCGCTCCGACCGGCGTGGCAATAAACTCCAAAGTTTCCTGGGCGTTGCCGCCGTTAAGATCACTTTAAACCCCGGCTTGTACCCTGCTAGGGCTGGAGAATGGGCAGAACACATGTTTGACGCGCGGCTGATTGCCAACGAAATACTTCACCGAGCATGGGCGGAACAGTTGGAGGTCACGCAGATCGACGTACAGAAAATTCTCTATTTTTTGCACGGTCATCATCTCCTCGAACATCGCCAACCACTCATCAGATCCGAATTCGAGGCTTGGGATTTTGGACCAGTACAGCGGTCTGTATATGACGCCTTCAAGGGATTCGGAGACCAGCCAATCACTGAACTTTCGCAGAAGTTGGACCCGGTGAAACGCCTCACCTCGCCATTTCCAAAGTTGGTGGACAATGCCGCGGTGGCAACCATAGAACGGCATCTTTATAAGTATTTGGAAATTCCCAGCTTTGCCCTTGTGAATATGACCCATCAACCGGGTACGCCGTGGTCGCGGACTATAGAGGCCGCCAAATCCCATGTTAACGTCGGGATGCGAATCAAAAATAATCTGATTTCCTCTTATTTTGAGGGTCTGCAGGCCGCTTAGAGGTGTTCTTTGGGGAAAATGAAGCGCAAGGCTGTTGGCCTTCTCAATCGCATTCAGTTCATCGATCTTGCGCAAGCTGTCACTGTTTCCCGGCCTTCCCGCAAAGAATGGCTTCGGAAGTATCTCCATCGCGCTGTCGGCGGAGGAAAGTTTCCCAGCTATCGCCATTTCCGCAACGCTATACCCTCAATCTATGGAGCGACGCGCGGTCTCGATCTGTCTCCGTCCGTAGATCGTAAATCGCTGGAAAAGCACATACGGATTGCCTGTAATGGCGTGGACGAGGACATCAACGTTGATGCCGCCCTGACGCTTTTCGACTTGGTTCGTCCCCTGCAGTATCTGGCCTACGATCATCCGCCGCGAAATCTGCCTCTTGGCCTGAAGAGAACGGCGGCAATCGGTCTGGACCTCTATCTGGTGAAAAACGAGACGCCAATTTTCCAGTTTCCCTTTCCGAGAAGGGAAAGGCTGGATGATCACACGATCACGATCTTGCTTTCCATCATTCATCACGCATATTCGACCGACGACTTCGAAGAGGCACGGGTTGAATTGGCCGATCTAAGTTGCGATTTTGAAACGTCCGAGAGTCGCCGCGAGAAATTGCCAAGGGTTCGATGCCCGAGGATCGTACGACTTCCCAAGGAAAGCCTGATCTCGATGGATGATCTCGCACCTGAGATACAGAGCGTCCACGACCTCCTGCTTGAACTGGGCGATGAACCCGAGCCAACATAGGAATTGGCTGTATCCGCAATAAATGGAGAAGCGCAGTCGCGGTCAGGCTTGTCTCCGCAGAGGGCAGGACCGCACAGATCGAGATCGATGCTGTCTTGTGGACGATCTGTCGCAACCAGCTTGGCTGGATCGATATTTTAGGTACGACGGACCAGCAAGGTTTGCCAATCCATGAGGGCGGCTAGTCTCCGATGAAAGGCCTCCGGCAGCGGAACCGGGCATCCGTGCTGTTCACAGGGATCGGCAACGCTGCAGCGCAGGAGACCGAATATCATTTGGAGTTATTTTCGCCTGGGCCCCGAAAGCAGCCACTTATGGGCACCGTTTATAAGCATTTATGATCTCCGTCGCAGACAGAACGCGAAAATTGTCGATTTATTCAACCTTCTCTCTTCGCGTCAGGGTATCTCGCAAAACGTATGGCAACAGGCCTGACCTGATGCCGGGAGCGGAGGCCGTCCACCACATCAGGTCAGTATTTGGTCGCGACTCGCTTCTTTTTCGAATAAAATGCATCGAGAGCGCTAATGATAAGCTCAGAGACCGGCGGGCGGTGGCGCGTTATGCTGGCTTGACAGACTCCCCCGACGAGAGCGGATCGAAACGACGCGAGAAGGGGTTGGGGAAAGCAGGCAATGCCCGGGTGCGACGCGGGCTGATGCAGTTGGCGTGGCGCTTCCTAAGATTCCAAGGAAATTGCGAATTAACGCGATGGTACCAGGCACGAGCGGCACAAGGTGCCGGCAAGACGACGATGATCGTGGCGCTCGCACGCAAATTGCTCATCGCGCTCTGGCGATTGGTTACCGTCGGCGGGGTCCGCGCAGGGAGATCAGCGTCAACGAGGCCGGCAACTATCGCCGCATCCGTCGGTCTGGCGGAAGACGGGATGCCATTTTCATTTCTGCGTTCGAGAAGGTCGAATCCTTTGGTGCGAGTAGTCAGCCGTCTCAAGCATTCCCTGCGTTTACAGGAAGTGCTCGATCCAGATTTCTGCAACCTCGCCACGGGACTTTTTATCGAGTTCGGCAAGGCTTTCCTCTGCGAGGGGAACCTCGCCTTCGATCAACTTTTTAATGGCGTAGAGCTTTTCGCCTTCGATAAGCTGAATGGCGGGACCGATGACGGCGCCATGGATGAAATTTGCGGCATTGCCGTCGGCGATTAGGAAGAAGTGGCGCCCGCTCTCTCGGTTCTCTTCGTAGCGAATGTAATTCTTCTCAATCTCTATCCTGCGATAGCCTCGCGAAAGGCTGCCTAGGTCGAACTCGTCGTCCGCCGAGGTGACGCTGGCCACTACGCATCCCGATTGCAGCATGCCGAACCCCCTCAGGTCCAGCGACTTGTTCCCGGTGGCGCAGACGACGAGAGATGCCTGCCCAATCGCCTGGTCCAGCCTTGTATTGGCCTGGAAGCCGCGTGCGGCAGCCTCGGCGAGTTTGATGGGATCGGAATCGTAAACGACCGTGTTGATTCCTCTGCTTCGGAGGATGCTTGCGACCGATCGCCCAACGCGGCCGTAGCCGATTACGGCGGCCGTTCGGGTCTGCAGAATTTCGGCTTGGCCGCGGAGAACTGCCTCGATCGAGAATACGACGCTTGAGGCGACGAGGTGGTCCTCCGGTAGTTTTAGCGGACTTCTGGCGACAGTGATGACAGGTACGGAAATGGGCAAGTGCGCTTCATACTTCTGGACGCCGTTTTCGGTGCCTTCCATCACGCCAAATATCTTACCATCGAAGAGTCTGGCGATCTCGTTTATCGAGGGGGCAAAGTAGCCGCCGATGTCGACTAGGACTACCGGCTTGCGTGAAAGGCCCAGCTTTTTCAGTTCACTTACGACGGCGGCGGGATCAGCCGCCCATTCACGAGAAAGAGTCGGCGTTGGAAACCTTGCAGCGATCTCGTCGTACTCGGCTCGTTCGACCGATTTCGGCTTCGCCAGCACGGCACTTACGTTCATCAGCTTGTCAAGTGCTTCGGGAACGAACAGGACTGTATTCGGGACCATGTGGGCCACTGCTACACAGTAGACGTCCGGCTCGGATCCGAGAAGGCTCACAAGGTGCGAGAAGAACGCGGTTGCCCTTCTCGCACCTGCTGATTTTTCATGGGTAGATCGTGTTACGTGTCGACGCCCATCTTCCTGCTCCCTTTTCGTCCTTCTACTACTAGCTAGTTTCCGTCCACAAACGACAACTTATTGATATTATTACGTGAATCTGAATTTTGCGCGGGTAAGGCCCGGCGGTTTCAGGTATACTTTGGGCTCATGCCACTGATTCCGAAGCACAATCTGCAACCGCCGGAGCCGACAATGCGCCAAGAACGCACCGTCCAAGCCAGTATATTCGATGTTTTCGCTACGCACGAGATCGGCCACGAACTGAAGGCGATGTCGCAGTGGCTGGACGAGCATCACGATCTGTTTGGCTTGGTGGGTCGGGATCTGGGTCGGCACGGTGTCAAGCCCACCGGACGGCAAGGGCTGCCGGCCGAGGCAGTGCTGCGTTGCGCATTGCTCAAGCAATACCGGCAGCTGAGCTACCAGGAACTGGCGTTCCATCTCGAGGACTCCGCATCGTTTCGGGCCTTTGCGCGTCTGCCGTGGTCATGGAGCCCGCAAAAGTCAGTGCTGCAAAAGACGATCAGCGCGATCCGACCCGAGACCTGGGAAGCGATCAATCGGGCGCTGCTGTCGAGCGCTCGGCAGGCGAAGCTGGAGGACGGCACGGTCGTGCGGCTGGACAGTACAGTGACCTCAGCACTCATACACGAACCGAGCGACAGCAGCCTGCTGTGGGATGCCGTGCGGGTCATGGTGCGCCTGCTGAAGAAGGCAGATACCTTGGTCGGCGCCGGCCTGGCATGGCGCGATCATTGCCGCGCGGCCAAGAAGCGTGCCCGCAAAATCCAGTTCACACGCGGTCAGCCCAATCGGGCCCGGCTCTACCGTGAGCTGATCGCGATCGCCCGCGCGACCTTGGCATATCTGAAGCAGGCAACCGAGCGACTGGGCGTGGCGAGCAATCCGCTCGTCCAACTCTGGCAGGCCCAGGTTTGCCGCTATCGACCGCTGATCGAACGCATCATCAAACAGAGCGAGCGGCGAGTACTGGCGGGAGAGAAGCTGCCGGCGGGCGAGAAGCTGGTAAGCCTGTTCGAACCCCATGCCGATATCATCGTCAAAGGTAGCCGCGAGACCGAATACGGCCACAAGCTCAACCTGACCACCGGCAGAAGCGGCATGATCCTCGATCTCGTGATCGAGGCGGGTAATCCGCCCGACAGCGAGCGGCTGCTGCCAATGCTGGAGCGCCACATCGCCGTCTATGGACACGCGCCGCGGCAGGCGGCGGCCGACGGCGGCTTTGCCAGTCGCGGCAACCTGGCCACAGCCAAGACCTGGGGCGTTCGCGACATGGCATTCCACAAAAAAGCTGGCCTCAAGGTCGAGGACATGGTCAGAAGCAATTGGGTCTATCGCAAGCTGCGCAACTTCCGCGCCGGTATCGAAGCCGGAATATCATGCCTCAAGCGTGCCTACGGCTTGGCACGCTGCACCTGGCGGGGCCTTGACCACTTCAAGACCTACGTCTGGTCCTCCGTTGTGGCTTACAACCTCGTCCTCTTCACCCGCCTCAAACCGACCTGAACTCCGACTAGCTTTTGGAATTACGCCGTCGCTACCAATGCCGGCCTTCATGGCGTACGCCTCAGCGCCGCCAACTGTATACTGTCCAACAACAAGCGCCCATGATCCTGTCGGTCGCCCTAAACTACTCTCTCCTCCAAGCACAAGCCCTTGTAAACGCGCCGAAATACGTATGTTTGTGGACGGAAACTAGCTAGTTTCCGTCCACAAACGACAACTTATTGATATTATTACGTGAATCTGAATTTTGCGCGGGTAAGGCCCGGCGGTTTCAGGTATACTTTGGGCTCATGCCACTGATTCCGAAGCACAATCTGCAACCGCCGGAGCCGACAATGCGCCAAGAACGCACCGTCCAAGCCAGTATATTCGATGTTTTCGCTACGCACGAGATCGGCCACGAACTGAAGGCGATGTCGCAGTGGCTGGACGAGCATCACGATCTGTTTGGCTTGGTGGGTCGGGATCTGGGTCGGCACGGTGTCAAGCCCACCGGACGGCAAGGGCTGCCGGCCGAGGCAGTGCTGCGTTGCGCATTGCTCAAGCAATACCGGCAGCTGAGCTACCAGGAACTGGCGTTCCATCTCGAGGACTCCGCATCGTTTCGGGCCTTTGCGCGTCTGCCGTGGTCATGGAGCCCGCAAAAGTCAGTGCTGCAAAAGACGATCAGCGCGATCCGACCCGAGACCTGGGAAGCGATCAATCGGGCGCTGCTGTCGAGCGCTCGGCAGGCGAAGCTGGAGGACGGCACGGTCGTGCGGCTGGACAGTACAGTGACCTCAGCACTCATACACGAACCGAGCGACAGCAGCCTGCTGTGGGATGCCGTGCGGGTCATGGTGCGCCTGCTGAAGAAGGCAGATACCTTGGTCGGCGCCGGCCTGGCATGGCGCGATCATTGCCGCGCGGCCAAGAAGCGTGCCCGCAAAATCCAGTTCACACGCGGTCAGCCCAATCGGGCCCGGCTCTACCGTGAGCTGATCGCGATCGCCCGCGCGACCTTGGCATATCTGAAGCAGGCAACCGAGCGACTGGGCGTGGCGAGCAATCCGCTCGTCCAACTCTGGCAGGCCCAGGTTTGCCGCTATCGACCGCTGATCGAACGCATCATCAAACAGAGCGAGCGGCGAGTACTGGCGGGAGAGAAGCTGCCGGCGGGCGAGAAGCTGGTAAGCCTGTTCGAACCCCATGCCGATATCATCGTCAAAGGTAGCCGCGAGACCGAATACGGCCACAAGCTCAACCTGACCACCGGCAGAAGCGGCATGATCCTCGATCTCGTGATCGAGGCGGGTAATCCGCCCGACAGCGAGCGGCTGCTGCCAATGCTGGAGCGCCACATCGCCGTCTATGGACACGCGCCGCGGCAGGCGGCGGCCGACGGCGGCTTTGCCAGTCGCGGCAACCTGGCCACAGCCAAGACCTGGGGCGTTCGCGACATGGCATTCCACAAAAAAGCTGGCCTCAAGGTCGAGGACATGGTCAGAAGCAATTGGGTCTATCGCAAGCTGCGCAACTTCCGCGCCGGTATCGAAGCCGGAATATCATGCCTCAAGCGTGCCTACGGCTTGGCACGCTGCACCTGGCGGGGCCTTGACCACTTCAAGACCTACGTCTGGTCCTCCGTTGTGGCTTACAACCTCGTCCTCTTCACCCGCCTCAAACCGACCTGAACTCCGACTAGCTTTTGGAATTACGCCGTCGCTACCAATGCCGGCCTTCATGGCGTACGCCTCAGCGCCGCCAACTGTATACTGTCCAACAACAAGCGCCCATGATCCTGTCGGTCGCCCTAAACTACTCTCTCCTCCAAGCACAAGCCCTTGTAAACGCGCCGAAATACGTATGTTTGTGGACGGAAACTAGCTAGTGCGGACTTCACACTTTGTCTACGTTTCATAGTGGGTCCATTCAAGCTTGTGCCCGAAGTTTCCACTATTCGGGTTAACGATTATTGCCTCGAACTCAAGCCGGCCGTCGTCCAATTCTTTCGGTTCAACCTTGCTCGAGACAAGTATCTTTTCCGTATCGTGTGTGAATTGACGGAAGTTCACCTCGAGGCCACGCCAGTTTGGCACCGTTAGCTTCAACGTGATCTCCCCGCGCACTTGCGACGACGGGCGCACCTGAAGCATCGGTTTGAACGTGCCTCTCAAATCTTTCATCCTGTGACGAAAATGCACTGTCGTCTGCTCACAAGGTCTAAGCGTTCTTCCTAGATCGACTACAAGGATTCGCGCGTTTCCCTCTACAATAAGGGGACCATGAATCCTGTGCTGCGGGAAGCCCCAATTGTCGATTTCAGAGACAACTTCGGGAAGTGTCTCGCGTTCGGCGCCCGAACCAGTCCAAAAGTAATCGTGATGGAAGAAGCGGCTCGGCACGGTCGCTTCAAGCAGGAAACTGTGTTCGGAGCGAAAGGTCATCGAGGCGCGGTCTATGACCTCGAGGTGATGATCAGCTTTGCAAAAGAGGAAGGACATAAAGGTGCGTATCCGAAAGCAACTGCTCCTGATTACAGGCGATTCGGGAATTTTTCAACGCCACCTACACGGAGAAGTGGTCGCTATGACGTTTTCTAAAGAAGTCTCCGATATTCCGTCGGAATAAGTGCGGAGCAGTTTAGCCCCTTGCAATCCGCATTGATATGCAATGCGGGCCAAGTTCAGATTGAGCCGCCGTGGCACAGCGATAAATCTGTTCGGATACAGCCTGGGGGTCGGATTCAAACATTTATGTCCGTCGAACCGATGAATTCCTCGGAGGCGCGTGCAAACGTGAGTTTGACTGGCAGCTATGGGGATCGCTGCTGAACATGGAAACTGCAAGTTCCAACAAGTTGCCGCGATGAAACCCCTATTCCTTGCTGAGTTCGGCGAGCTTTGGGTCGTAGATGCGCTCGAATTCCAAAAACATAGCCACGGTGAAGCGGAGGTTCGTGAGTCCGTCACCAGAAACGTCCGTTACTTGGCGATTCGGCGAGAATTCTGAGAGAAGAGTGATTTTTGACATCGCCTGGAAACGTCAAACATCAGCCGGTGCGCAAAACGATTGCGTACCTTATTATTTGACCTTAGCGTACTGGCAAGCTCGTCGTCGACGATGCGGTGGGCTTGGCACAATGAGAGCTTGTCTGCGAACGTTTTGTGTCACCTGCCAGGTAGAAGATCGCGAATTCGATCGCGGCGACGCCGTGGCGATCGGCGAGGAAGCGGCGCAGGAGTGCAAACGGTTTTTCGCTTGCTTCATTGGGTCAGCCGAACGGATGAGAGATATTGCGTAAAGAGCGCTGACAAACCTGTCGTGATGTCTGCTGACGACGAGGCAGAAATGAACAGGCTCTTGGAGGATGCGCAGTCGGCAAGCGCATAGGGGATGTAGTCGCGTCTCGTGATGCTGGTCGATACGCCGCTATCCATGGTGCCGCCCCAGTTGCTCTTCCAATTGGCGCTCGCCATGGTCGCGCCGACGGTGGCATTGTAACCCCAGTCCGTGGTGATCGGCAGATATTCGGTGTAAAGAACCGCCATGGTCGCGGACTGGTTTTTGACGTAGCCGCACCAGTCCGGATTTAGCGGCGCCACCTTTTTCAACGTGCTTGAGCCCTTAACCACCCATCCGCGCTGTGATTGCACGCCATCCGTCAGCAGGAGAACCAGTTTGAGCGGTTTGGCCAAGGAGGTGCCGTCCCCACCGGTACCGACCAACTTCTTCAGCGCCGTCAAGGCGACGTCAAAATAAGTATAAGTCGTCGACGTCGCGCTTGTGAGGCCGTAACTGTCATCGGACAGGCGTTTGCGCGCAGTCGTGGTATCCAGGGTCGGAGCCAGAACTTCCGTGGTTGTGTCCCCCAAGCTATATAGTCCGACTTTGATACGTGTATGATTGCTGTCGGATTCGTCGATCATATCGAGCACTTCACCGACGGCGTCCACGGCGACGTCGGCGCGCAGCTTTATTTTCTTTGCGATACTATAGGCGTAGTTGTTGGCATAATACGTGCCGCTGACTGTGTGTTCGTCGCCCGTGTGGCAGGCGAACTGGCATCTGATGCCAGAATACATGGTCTGCTGACCTGCAGTCGTTGCCGCCAGAAGCATCGAAGGGGATTTGTCGATGACGACGTACACGTTGAGATAGGACGTGGCCGGCCCTTTGACGGCACTTGCTACGCTGACGGGAACGGTAGTGATATTCGCGAGCTGCATCAAGGTCGTCGGAACGGTGCCGCTTGCCGTCGCCGTTATGCGATGGTTGCTCGTATCGATTTCGATGTCGCCAAGCGTATAGCTGCTTTCCACCTGCGCATGGAACCAGTCAGAAACCTTTTCCTTGAGAGCGTCGGTGTCTTCGGTGTCGATCTGTTTGACGGCGGCGATCAAGGCCGCGTCAAGATTGCTCTGCATGCTCTGCCTGACATTGTAGGCCCGGATATAGTCGAAACTCGCTCCGACAGCGAGGAGCATGGGCACCATGGCGAGGGCAGTGACGATGGCGACGTTGCCGCCTCTATCGTTTCGCAGATGGCGAAGGAGTTTAAAGAGCCGACTAAGTGAATATGAAAAATCCGAGCTCAAAAACCACCATCACTTAATTGCATAAAAATAGTGATGACGATAACGTATCGAAGAAGGTTAACCCTTTGTGCACTTCTTCTAGATCCTAGAGAAAAATGCCGTCTCGATTCTCTCTTCCATGCGTATATCTTACATTGTTCGCGGAATTTGGATATCGCTACTCCACCGTCGCCCTCGTATTTCTTCAACGTCAGGCTGAAGCCGTGATCAGGCGTCAGCGAATGCGATAGTCTCGATGGACAGCGATAGTGGAGTATTTCGCGTGAGGCGGAACAAGGAGAGTTCGCACTGCGGAAAAGCCGAAGAGGAGCGTTGCAAACCCCGCTCTCGTTTCGTAAGCGCAGAGAATATTCCTCACTTTGATCAGGTGAGATGTTGTCGCGCGAAACCCTGAATCAATCCCATGCCACCTGCAACCAGGAAGTTTGCAACAGAACCAGGCGAGAATCGCATTACATCTCAACGAGGGCGAAAGCGGCCATGCTCTTGCGCGCGCCGTCTTCCTTCACCAGCTGATATCGTTGCTCTTCTCGCAATGATCGGCAGGATCGACGGCGGGTTAATTGCAAGCATTTGAAGGCACGATAGTGACCGAAAACCAAGCTTCGCGCAGGCGACGCAAACCGTTTTGGGGCATACGTCTTTCCAAGCCGACATCTGCCCTGCGCTCCCTTTTCACCCGACGCCATTCAGAGGGCGTAATAGTTCAATCCAAAGCCGTTAGATCGTCACAACCGCATCGTGAATACCACGAAACTGTGCGGTTGGTAGCCAGCTTCCCTATTCACTATCAAGCACCTTCTCGGCCTGCTCGTTCACCGGGCCTGGCTCGACCTTCGACGCGGCGCCTGCCTCCGGCCCACCCTTGGCGACACCGACCATGGCCGGCCGCAGCACCCGATCGCCGATGGTATAACCTGGCTGCACCACCTGGACGACGGTGCCAGCCGGAACCTCCGGGCTAGGCACCTCGAACATCGCCTGGTGAAAGTTCGGGTCAAACTTCTCACCCTCCGGCACAAGCTTCTTCACGCCGTGCCGTCCCAGCGCCAAAAGCATGGCGCGCTCGGTGAGATCGACGCCCTCGATCAGCGCCTTGAAGCCGGCATCACCGCAGGCCTTGGCCTCGGCCAGAATGGCATCGAGCGCGCGGCGCAGATTGTCCGACACCGACAGCATGTCGAGTGCGAAATTGGCCACCGCGTAAGTGCGCGCATCATGCACGTCGCGCGTGGTGCGCCGCCGCAAATTTTCCATTTCGGCCGCGACCCGCAGCGCGCGGTCCTTCAGTTCCTCGTTTTCCTTCAGCAGCCGCTCAAGCGCTTCGTGATTGCCGCCGCCGCCAACTTCCGCACGCTCGCCGGAAGCCCCGGTGCCTACCATATCTTCGGACGTGCGTTCGTCTTTTGCCTGGTCGCTCATCGCGTTTCCCGTCATTCGAATTGGTCTCGGTTTGCACCCGATATCGAGGTTTGGGGGCCAAAAATCAAGGGGTAAGCGCTCGCGGCGGATGTCGGGCCATTGCTCCAAGTTAATTCAAATTTTGCCGTATCACGCAGCTTTCCTTGTCCTCGAATGCCGGTGCGCTGCGGGGAGTTTCGAAGCCCACATTCCAAGATTTTTGCGCCTGGAGGACGAACTTCAAATTCGACAACAGAATGTCAGCCTCCTGGATAAAGCCTTCAGCGGAAACGCAGATATCAGCGTCAACCCAAGATTTCCGCTTTAATTAACTGCGGGCGGGGGCACGGTTCCGGTCCTCGGGGATAATTTTAGGATGAGGGGGTTATCCAGGGGCGCCTATTGGAAACGCAGTTCAAACCGTACCCGTTTAAAAAGGGATGATTGTGCTTTAATGGCACCTATTCAACTGCAGGCACGTCTTATAAGGTCTGCGACGGAGGGCACAGTGATCGACACCGCAATATCGAAATCCCGTTGGCTGCGAGACCTTTCTCGGTTTTTGTCGCTTAAAAGCCAACTCGTTCTTACTGGGAACGTACGCGATCTACAGGCATACGAATTGCAGCCGGGGATAGTCGCCGCTATCCCCCTCATGCACTGTCTCGATAGCGAATTACGTGCCCAAGGCTATAGGGACGTCGTCGTATTCACGCCGATGTTGGGCTTCAGCCTTGCCGCTGCGGTCCCGGGCGTCGATGCGGCCACGGTACTGGGAAGATTGGGGATCGAGAACCAACCGGTTGGAGGCCTCGGACTGGAAAGCCTAACGGCGGCCTTTCCAGCTTTCGTCGAAGCCAAGGGCGAGCCAGTTGCACTCATTGTCGACTTTGCATCGAGGCTGGTCAATCGAAGCGACGCTCTCCTGGCGGCAGAACAGGCTTTGTTTGCCCGGGCACAAATCTGCTCGTCGAATGCGAGAACAAGACCGTCGGGCGAAAATCGAAGGCCGTTCTATAACACCGTGATCTGGATCGCAGATAAGGAATCCGACTTACCCGATTGGTTCATGGTCGAAAATCCCAAAATCCGGCATATCCCGATCGCGACCCCTGACAACCTTATCCGCAAATCCATCGCTCCAAACATTCTTCGCGGACTGCCGGACGCCCGTGAGGCCTCCTCTGAGGATTTTGACAAGGCCGCCGATACCTTCGTGAGTCTGACGGACGGGCTGCTGCTGTCGGACATGAACGCGATAGCTCAGCTGGGCCGGAACGACAGTCTGTCCGTTCGGCAGATCGGAGACGCTATCCGCCGCTACAAGGTCGGTGTCACCGATGACCCTTGGCGTAGGATCGATCGTGCCCGGATCGCGGGAGGCGAAGACTTCATCCGCTTGCGAGTCAAAGGTCAGCGCCACGCTGTCGTCCACATGCTTGATATTATCAAGCGAGCAGTGATGGGCGTTGGCAGGTCGTCCTCGAATGGACGGCCTCGAGGCGTCGCCTTTCTTGCCGGACCGACAGGCGTCGGGAAGACCGAGCTGGCGAAAACGATCACGAGCCTCCTATTCGGTGACGAGGCCGCCTACATTCGTTTCGACATGTCGGAGTTCAGCGCTGAACACGCTGACCAGCGGCTGATAGGAGCGCCTCCCGGCTACGTCGGCTACGATGCAGGCGGCGAACTTACGAACGCGATCCGGGAAAAGCCCTTCAGCGTCGTGCTCTTCGACGAGATCGAGAAAGCTCATCCACGGATCCTCGACAAGTTTCTGCAAATTCTCGACGACGGCGTTCTGACATCCGGTCGTGGAGATCGCGTATATTTCTCCGAAGCGATTATCCTGTTTACTTCGAACCTCGGGATTTATCGGACTGATACCTCAGGAGCCAGAATTGCGAATGTGAAACCGAGCGATGACTATGCGGACGTAGAGGCAAAGGTACGCGAGGAGATCGATCAGCACTTTAAGCTCGTCTTGAATCGCCCCGAAATCCTAAATCGCATGGGCGAAAACGTCATCGTCTTCGACTTCATCCGCAGACCCATCGCCGAGCAGATTTTTGCCCAGATCGTCCGGGGACTGCTCGATCAGACGCGATCAATTGGATACGACGTCTCGCTTTCGGCATTCGCCGAAGCCGATCTTCGCGAACAATGTCTAACGGACCTTTCAAACGGTGGCCGCGGCATCCGGAATAAGGTCGAAGCTTACCTTGCCAACCCGCTGTCACGGGCGCTCTTTGACTCCGGCAAGACGGAAGGTGCCTTCGTCGTTAACGCGATACAGATTGAACCGATGATCGCGCTGGAGATCACCGAGAAACCGACATCATGACCTCGATCGCACTGTCACGGTTACATTTCCCGATCACGACCCTTGGCCCGGGCAACCGTATCGGCATCTGGTTCCAGGGATGTTCGATACGATGTCCTGGCTGCATTTCAGCCGACACCTGGGCCGCAGGCCGGGATCCAACGGACGTGGAGGCCATCATTGATGCAATCGATCGATGGCTGCCCGCTGGCGAAGGCTTGACCGTTTCGGGTGGCGAGCCTTTTGATCAACCAGATGCGCTGACCGAACTCTTGCAAGCTTTTCGACGTCGCTCTGAAGCGGACATCCTGGTGTTTTCCGGCTACCCGATTGAAAAGCTCATGCCTTATCTTGAGAGGATGAATGGCCTGGTAGACGCGCTGATCTCCGATCCATACCTCATCGACGCTACCCAGACGAAAGTCCTGAGAGGCAGCGATAACCAGAGACTTCATCGGCTGACCCCACTTGGCGAAACGCGCTTCGCCGCGTATGAGCGCGCCATCCAGCCCGGCGAGAAGAAATTCGATCTGATGATGGATGCCGACGGCACAGTCTGGATGGCGGGTATCCCTGCACGGAGAGACTTCGAAAAGCTGTCGCGGCATCTGTCGAATCAACACCACACCGTTCTCACCACGCAAGACCGCTCCACAAGCGGAGCACGTCGAGGCAAGCCCCATGATTAGACTTTGTCCAAACTGCAATACCGAGCGGCCGCTGAGTGAATTCTTCTGCGAAAATGTCGTTGCCGATGGAAAGACCTGCAATTGGGACCTGACGTCGGTGGCAATTCGTGAGCCGGGAATGAGCAGCGACCAACCTATCAACGTTGGGTCATCAGTTCCGACTTCAGGTGCTCCGGTAGCATATGCTTGGACCTGCCCGAACGGCCATCCCATAGAAGAGGGCGATCTTCTTTGCCTGACTTGTGGGGCGGAGATCGAAATAGACAGCCCCGCCCCTGTCGCTGTTGTCTCGGACTCTGCTATCGACACGAATCCGGTTTCGGCGTCGGTTCCGACCGAAATAAGCGGGTGGACCGTTGAATCACGGATCACTTCGTCGAGCGCCGTCCGCGAGCGGTTTATCGCGACGAACCCAGTTAGCGGACAAAAGGGCGTCCTGACACTTTATGCGGACGGAGCGGAACCGGACACCGCCGTCTACGACGCAATCCGCAATATGCCGCTCGATCACCTGCCCGAAATTTTCGAGATCGGCCGATGGAACGACCGGGCATACGAAATCAGCGAAGAGATCACCGGCGGGACACTTGAGCATCTCGCATCGAATTCAGCTGACCCGCAGGTCTTGCGGACCATCACATTCGAGATCGGGAAGGCACTCGGCTCGTTCTCGCAAGCAGGCTTGCGCCACCGTGACATTCGCCCATCCAACATCCTGATCCGAACGGCGGAACCGCTGGATCTCGTGATCAGCGGTTTCGGATCAGCCCGACTTTCAGACTACGATCTGGACATCGTCGCCCCCTTGGAAACCACACGTTACATGGCTCCGGAAGCTATTGCGGGAGGGGTTTCGGCAGCTTCCGACTGGTGGAGTTTGGGCATGATTGTCCTCGAGATCGCCACCGCCGGAAAATGCTTCGAGGGTGTTAATTCACATGCCCTGCTGATCCACATCATTACAAACGGCGTTGAGATTCCAGCTGATATTCCACCGACGATCGCGACTTTGCTGCGAGGATTGCTGACACGGGACCACCGTGACCGCTGGCAGTGGCGCGAGGTCAGGGCTTGGTACGACGGTGAAGACGTCCCGGTATCAGACACGCAACAACAAACAGTGGAGCTCGACGGCCGGGCTGCCATTTCTCTGGGAGGAAGGGAATTCCGCAAGCCATCCGGCTACGCATTGGCGGCAGCGGAGCCGGGGAACTGGGACGAGGCCCGAAACCAGGTCTCCCGAGGGAGTGTCGCAGCATGGGTCGAAGACGCAGGTGTCGATACCGTGACGCAGGCGGCCATCCGTCGCCTTTCCCACACAGAAGGCTTGATGGACGACCTAAAGCTTTCGCTTGCGTTGAAAATCCTGCATCCCTCCATGCCGCTCATCGTCAGGGGGAATATCGTCACCCCCGGATGGTTGCTCGACCATCCGGTGGAAGGCACAGAGCTGATTTTTGGTCCCGCGACCGAGTTTTTGCACCGACTGGGTGTAGAAGAGTGGCTTCAGAGAATGAAGCAGCGAGGGCTTTCGGTCCGGGAGAAGGCAAAGCAGTTTTCGATTCAGTTAAACGAGGAAGACCTGCAAATCCATCTGCTGTCGACCTCAAAAGCCAGGTTGGCGGCGCTCTGGGCTGAACGGAGACGCATCTTCCCAGACACTGATCATCCCGGACTCAACTCCCTGATCGAAAGACGTCAAACAACGGAAGAAGACTTCATTCTCCTTCTGTCGGCAGAAGTAAGCCAATTCCGGTCGGTTGACGAAATCCTCGATGAAGCGGCCAAAACGGCTGATCGCGCCGGGGTGCATTTTTTCGATCGTGAAGATGCTCGGCAATTCCTACAGCACTCGCGGCGCGATCTCCATGCAATGATCGACGACCGCCTCAACGGCTTTTCACGCAGCGGCATTGAGCGGGTCGACGAATGGGCGGACCAATTCCGTCTGGATCGCAGGATAAGTCTCGACCGATCGCTGGTCCTGCTTTCGGTACCCAGCGAACATTGGCTGGAGCCGCCGAAGCAGGCATATGTATCTACGTTGCTTGAGTATTTCTCGAAGAAGATCTCGGGAAGCATCCTTCGCGGCCCTCTAACTAAAATGACGATCGGCAAAACGACGCCACGTGTGGACGTCACGGAACTGGGCACGGAGCGCCGTCCGGCCCCTGCCCTTCTTGACCACATCCTTGCTCGAACCGACCAGACACAGATGCTTGATCCCGCTGCAATCGGTGTATCGGATACGCTTGAGCGCCGGATGCGGAGCCTCCATGCCCACTCCACTTTGTACAAGCGGGATACGGGCATCGACGGAATGTATCTCGGCTTTCCTTTCCTGCTACATCGTGAAGACCGGACACGGACCCGAATTGCGCCGATTCTCCTATGGCCAATCAAGATTATTCCCGAGGTAGGAAACCGTGGACACGCGTCGATCGGGTTTGATCGAGACCGTGAGGAAGTGCGCCTCAATCCCGCATTCGAAGGCATGTTCGGCATTGATGCAGCGCGACGCTGGCAGGAAGCAGCGAACGATCTGCTCGGTCGGTCGACCCTTACTGCCGCCGACGTAGTTGACGGCTTCGGCGGGTTGGCCGAACTCGGTGTTCGCCAGCTCGGGCCGCTCCCTGGGAAAGACACCGCAGTCGATATCGGTCGGCCTAAGATCGTCTGCGCCGGAGTTTTCTTCCATCTCGCCTACATGGGGCAAGCCATCGTCGAAGACCTGCGGGCCTTAAAGGGCAAGCAACTGGGCGACAGCGGGCTCGAAACCGCTCTGAAGGTCACGGAGGTCGAACCCAAGGCGCCGGAGGTCGCAAAAATTCCGGAACTCGATCGCTACTTCACCGTCGCCAGCGATCCGTCGCAGGAGGCTGCGGTGCTGGAGGCGAGAAACGCCCCGGGTCTTGTCATCCAAGGACCGCCCGGAACGGGAAAGAGCCAGACAATCGTCAACATGGTCGCCGACGCCATCGGGCGAAAGAAGAGCCTCCTTGTCGTATGCCAGAAGCAGGCTGCGCTCGAGGTCGTCAAGAAGCGTCTGGAAGCCGAGGGCCTCGAAGATCGCATCTTTATGATCACGGATACCAATCGCGATCGCGAGCCAATCATTACCGCCATCCGTGACCAGTTGGCTGCGCAGCACGGCGCGGCCGGAGCACAGGGCTGGCGGAGGGACCGCCAAAACCTCGCCATGCGCATCGAGGCCATCGAAAAGGATCTCAATGTCCATCATGAGGCGCTCCATCGTATCGACGAAACCACCGGGTTATCGTACCGCGAACTGCTTGGCGAACTGATCGAGCTCGAAGCTTCGGGAGTTCCGTTGGATGTCCCGGCGTTGCGCCGGCTTTTGGGACGATTGGAGCCGGGAGCGGTCGCGGCTCTGGCCGAAGCTTGCGCTCCGCAGGCGCGTTTCTGGTTGCCGTCGAAGTTCGAGGGCAATGCATTGGCGTCGCTCAAGATCTTCAATCCGGATGAAGCGAATAGGTGTGCGTTCCATGGAGATTTCATAGCCTTTGTCGACCGCGAGACCGAATGCCTCGCCGTTCTCACCAAGACCGATCACGCGCTCCCAATGAACGACCCCGAACCGTATCGTCTGTGGTTCGATCGGAACGACGCAGAGTTCCGGCATCTGGAAGATCGGGAGAGACTTGACTTGGCTCGATGGCTCCGCTTCTGCGGGCGGCGGGCTGGTACAGGAAGCAAAGCGCTTGAAATCGCGAACGAACTTTCCGAAGTCGCTCGCCATTTGCGCTCGTTGAACGGCAGCTCTCCGGCTGACAACGTCCGTCGCCAGATGATCGTGCTGGATGACAGCGCCCTTCAGGCCGATGTCGAACTGGCGCGAGCCGTTACGACACAACCGACGGGACTTGGAAAGCTGAACCCGTTCCGCTGGCTTCGAGCCAAGCGGCTCAAAGCTCGGAAGGCTGAGTTAGGTCTCGAAGGAACAACTCCGGCGGATCTGCTGAGGGCTGGTGAATGGGAATTGCAATTGCGGCCGCTCCGTGATGCTCTCATGGCGACGCTTGAGGGATTGGACGACGACAACCTCGTTAACCGAGAGATGGCCTGGGACACGCTCATACGCGTGGCCGACGACCGCCATGCGGCCCTCGAAAAGACACAGGCGCTTGCCGATGCGGCATTCGCGTTTCCATCGGCCGATGCCATGGCAGAGGTCGTTGCCAAAGCCACGCTGGCCCAATACGAGCAGCTACGTGACAGCGCCGACCAAGCGTTCGAACGCCACGAAGCCAAGCAATTCAGCCGCGCCTCGTTGTCGAACGCGGAACAATGGTTCGAACCCGGCTGGGTCGAGGCAAGATTGCGGGCCATCGACGATGACAAGGGTAATGATACGGCGATCGGTGCGATATTCGATGCGCTTGCGACCCTAGAACCTTTCCAGCGTTTCCGCATCCGACTGAATGCCCTCCCCACCGAAGCCATGGAGATCTTCGCGGTGCTTCGCACCAAGGGGAACGACTTGCAGTCGATCCCGCCGCAAAAACTCGAGGACGAGGTCAGGAAGATCGTCAACCGCGAAGCCCGATTGGCTTGGAAGGCGAAGCTTGAAAGCGACTTCCCGCAGCTCCTCTACGATACGCCCGAATTGCAATCGAAGATCCGCACGGTCGCTGACAACGAACGCGCGATGCAACGAGCGAACAAACAGATGCTGGCTTACGGCGTTGACGGATCAAAAATCGCATCCGAGCGCGAGTGGGAACCGATCACGAGGCTCAGGGGACAGAGAGCCCAGCGCTTACGAGAATTCCTCGAAAAGGGTCCCGATTTGGGGCTGATGGAACTTCGACCTGTCTGGCTGATGAATCCGGATGTCGCAAGCCGCGTGTTGCCGCTGCGAAAGGGCATGTTCGATATCGTCATCTACGACGAAGCGTCACAGATGCCCGTCGAATACGCATTGCCCACCCTGTTTCGTGGCAAGATCGCCATCGTCAGCGGCGACGAAAAGCAGATGCCTCCGACGGCCTTCTTCTCCAGTAAGGTCGAAAACGATGAAGCCGACGTGTTTGACGGCGAAGACCTGGACGAGGATGCAACGGAAGTAGAGCGCGAAACCTACAACGACACATGGAACCGTCGCGAGATTAAGGATTGCCCCGATCTTTTACAGCTTGCGAAGTCCGTGATGCCTACTACGACGTTGCAAATCCACTACCGCTCTGCCTACCGCGAACTAATCGGCTTCTCTAACGCTTCCTTCTATGCAAATCGTCTGAGCGTCCCGGTTCGTCATCCGGATGACGAGATCCGCCGAGCTAGACCGATAGAGGTGATCCGCGTAGATGGCGTCTATGCGGACCAGAAGAACGAAATTGAAGC
The DNA here is from genome assembly GCF_029714265.1 of Rhizobium sp. CB3171. Lineage (NCBI taxonomy): Bacteria > Pseudomonadati > Pseudomonadota > Alphaproteobacteria > Hyphomicrobiales > Rhizobiaceae > Rhizobium > Rhizobium sp. CB3171. The sequence goes on from NZ_CP121653.1 coordinate 1,864,532, forward strand.
CGAGAAGGTCGTTGACGTGTTGGCCGATCTTTGGAACGCCGACGGCCGCAAGCCCACTGTAGGCGTCGTAACCTTCAATCGCAAGCAAGCCGACCTGATTGATGAAGTCCTTGAAGCCAGGGCACAACGGGACGAACAGTTCAGGACGACGCTTGCTCGCGAGCGCGACCGTGTGGAAGGCGGGGAAGACGTGGGCTTCTTCGTGAAGAACGTTGAAAACGTTCAGGGTGACGAACGCGACGTAATCATCTTCTCCTCGACCTTCGGCCGCAACGCGCAGGGCAGCTTCCGCAGGAATTTCGGCGTCCTGGGACAAAAGGGCGGCGAACGCCGTTTGAACGTCGCCGTTACCCGCGCCCGCGCGAAGGTCATCATGGTAACGTCCATGCCGATCGAGCTTGTGTCGGACATGCTATCCAGCCGCCGCAAGCCGACCGTTCCGCGAGACTACCTCCAAGGGTATCTCGAATACGCAAGGACAATGTCTGACGGCGACTTCGCAACCGGGCGAATGCTCCTCGATCGCTTGGTAACCGAGCGATCAGCCGCGCAATATCGCGGCGAAGATTCCCTCGACGGTTTCGCGAACTCGGTGTTCGAGTACCTTTCCGAATTGGGTGTCGAGCCCCATCGCGTCAACGACGGCAGCGCGTTCGGACTTGATTTTGCTATCGAGGATCCGCGAACGGGGCTCTACGGGCTGGGGATCGAATGCGATGCCCCGCGTCACAAGATTCTCGATAATGCCCGTGCCCGCGAAATCTGGCGACCCAGTGTCCTTAAGAGATCCATCCCCAATATCCACCGTGTCTCTTCGCACGGCTGGTACCACAACCCCGAAGAAGAGCGCCAGCGTCTTCGGAGCGCCGTCGAAGCTGCACTGTACAAGGAGGCGGCCGAATGAGTGGGCCGAAGGTCGTCAAGATCGTCACCCGCGAGGAATTGATCGATATTTGCCGAGGTCATATAGCGGCGCTCAAAGCGGCAGCGGGACAGTGGGAGCGGGTCGGCAAGCGAAACGACGCCATAACCGACGTCGATATTTCCGCCGTGCAAGCACGGATTGCAGCGATGGAGCAGCTCCTCGCGGCTGACAAGTTTGCGGATCTACAAAAGCGCGTGCCTGCGGAAATCGCGTTTTTGGCTTCTGACGTAGAGGATCGTCTACAGCAGGCAGCGGACGCCAAGGCATCCAAACGGACGAAAGAAAAACGGCTTCGCGCGACGGCTGCAACTGTATCCCGAATGCTCCGGGAAAGGCAAATGCCGATACCTGCAGAGCTTTCGGACCCCGGCCGCTATTCGCTCCAGGAAATCGAAACGGCGATCTCGAAGGCCGTAGGATCGTTTTCGCAGTCGCAAGCTTCCTCGGAGCCATCAAAGCGCCAATTAGAACTCGCATCCGCGCTCTCACAAAACGAGGAACGGACTTCTTTCGCAGCTTGGTTGCAGCACCAGATGAAAGAGAGCGATCCGAAGCTTTCGGCTTTAGAACGTCAGCTCGACGAATTGAAAGCTCTTGATCCTCACACGGCATCTGCATTCGAAGAACCGGTGCAGTCGCTAGCCGACGAGCTCCCATCAAGGCAATCCCTGCTGATCGATAGTCTAACCATAGATGTGGCGACCGCCAAACGCGATGCCAAGGAGCGGTTCGGCTTAATGACCGAGCTAGCCTCCTTGAGGGCACAACTCGCGTTGTTGAATAACAAGGCTGCGGCCCAGCGGCTCGAAGAGATCGACGGCCTCGAGATCGGCAATCCTCCAGTCAGTAAACTCAAAGTCATGATCGATTCCTCGTCTTCGCTATTGGAGGACCTGCGAAAGGCCAAGGCCGAATTTGATCGGCGGAGGACGCTTCTATCGGGGTTAGCCGAGCTCGGGTACGAGATCAAAGAAGGGATGGAAACTGCATGGGTCGAGAACGGCCGCATCGTTCTCAAGCGGACAATGGATTCCAACACCGGAATTGAACTTGGCGGTAATCCGCAAGCAGCTCTCCAGATGCGTGCCGTTGCGTTCACGAGCACGGCCTCTCCGCATGACACGGCGCACGACGTGAAGGCGGAGACCAAATTCTGTGACGACATCGCTGAGCTCCGGTCAAAATTTGCATCGACTGGAACCGACTTCGCGATCGTCAGGGCCGTCGACGTGGGAGCTACACCCGTGAAAACTATTGTAGTCGATGATGAGCGAGAACGGCGTTACGACGCTGCAGATCGCCGTCCATCAGAGCAGTTTAGGAAATAATGAATCATGTGACAGTTTCCCCGATACATGGTGGGCCGGATCTCCGCCCGGTGCTGGTCCATACTCGGGTCGGAAGGCATTCGGCGGCGATGGCATGGAACGCCAAGCGATTCGCGAACCCGACGCTTAGAGACCTAGTTGGCGATCAAATCTGCATTCCGTGGATTAAACCATCCGATTGCGCTATGGCGATCAATTTGCAGAACGCTGCTTTTGCTCACGGGACTGTCCCAGATCGAGCTTTCACCGAAAGGCGCGACTTCCCTTGGACGGGACTAGATTCATTCGGTAAACCATTTTGTGACCGATTGCCGATAGCTGTAGCCCCAGTCAACGCGGGAGACAGTCATGACACTTGTTCTGGTAGCTAGGGATAGTCGGAAGATCGTCGAGGAACTATCCGCAACAGTAACTAGCAATATTAAGAAATATTATACTTCGTTGGAACCGATGGAAGAGTACGAGATCGGCGAGGCGGAAGATGTATTCGAGAGAATGAAGACGGATGAATATTTTCTTCGTTGCGACTGTCACGTCCTGGGAAGAAAATATCCCTATTTGTCGGCTGCAAGACCCTCGACGATGAAACGTTTGCAGCCCACTGACAAAAACCTTGCACATCACCGGGATTGCGTTTTTGCCAATAGAGAAGCAGAGCGAGTTGGCGCGCGCGAAGTGCTTCCCGTTACTCGTAGACCAACAGAGGACACGCTAGCTGTTTTCGGACCCTATGTCGTGCGTCGCGAGGCCAGCTATCGCGAATCCAATCAGGACGGAGGCGGCAACAGTCTGAATCTCCCCAAGATATCTTCAGTTCTCTTTCGCCTTCTGGAAGCCGCTGAGCTCAACATAGCGCCTTTTCACGAGGACGAGACTCCCCACCCTGTGCGAGCTTGGAAAGCGGCACAAACGTTGCCCTTATCAACACAATTGAAGCTCAAACGACGTCTGGTCACCATTGACAATAGTGAAGATGGCTACGTCCGGGGCATCAACCACAGCAGCTCATTGAAAGCATTTATCGCAGAACCAGCTAATTGGTCCGATGGCACGCGACCACAGGGTTTCCTGTGCGGCGTTGCAGATGGCTATAGACGAAGAAATGATATTTTCGAGCTCGTTATTAGAGGTTGGAAGGAAGGGCCATTCATTAACACGAGGCCACATGTATTCGGTGGGATGGCAAGATCTACCTTGAGGTCACCGTACATAACGATTTTGGGATATGCATTCCCAAATATCTCCGCACCAAAGGTGCTCGGTCTCAGGAGCTTTATGCAACCCTGCTACAAACATGACGACTGGATGCCGGTCGACAGCGATCTGGAGCGTCAAACCCTGGAAATTTTAAAACGCCTTCAAAAGGATCATCCGATTTTTCGCATCTCGATTTGCAAACCACTTTTCGATGTCGAGGTGGTTTTAGAGGATAGTGCTATCGGCCGCTGCAAGCCCGATTTTGTCGTAACCTTCGCTCGGCGCGGTGAAGAGCGAACAGTTGCAATTGAGACGATGGGCATGACGACGGACGATTACGAAGACAGGAAGGCGCGCACCCATCCTCTAATGCTCAAGAGATATGGAGGGCTTATTCAACACCGCTTTCGCTATGGTCACACGACCGTACTCGGAGAGCAATTTGAGCATGAGCTTCTGGGTTTTCTCAATGAAGGCACCCAGCCCCACTACGACAGCCTTCGTGACATCGCTCGATAATCCGATAAGCTTGCGCTGGCCGCAGCCTGCTCAGATCGAAAAGATCCCCCGCTAGCTCAGCTATCAAACTGTCAGGTGGCGTTGGCAAAGACGCGTTCGCAAACGAGGGAGCGCATGAGCACAATATGCGGTTTGCCTCGCGGATGCCTCGCGCCAGGCTTCGCTGAAGTCGTGGCAACTCGACACGCCAAACAAGCATAAGAACATCGTTTGGCTTCTGCTCGTGAGACCTTACAGCGCGTACGCATATTGTTTTACCGTCAAACTCTCCAGCTACGAAATGTAGCCGCCAATCGGTCCATGTCTCTGGTTGCCAATAGTGTCCCGCTGCGATTTTTCTTTTTCTTTCCAGAACCGCTCTTGCGACTGAAAATCTACGACACATGATTGCCTCGTTCGTACCAAACCATATCGATCGCCCAGATGCATCAGAATCCAGAGCGACTCCCCAGGATTGAACGTCCGCGTGCAAGAAAGAAGGTCTTTATACTCCCCAACGTCGCCAGAAGTTCTGAGGAGTTTTCGGCAACAGGCGGCTCAAACTTATCTGGCGGCGAAGCTAAGTCGTCATCAAACGCATGCTCGTCCCTCGGCCCGGCGCTGGTCCATTCGCCGCAGACCAGACGGATCGCTATTCATTCTCAGCTGACCGACGCTGGTTCGGATTTCCTGCGGACGATTTCTATCGGACCCCTGCCCCGTACGACAATGTCGCTGGAGTGAATTCGAGACCTTTGTCTTCGAGTGCTCGAATAATTTTGTTGCTGACTTCTGCGCTCACGTGAGCAAGTTGTCCCATCTCCAGGCTTGCAACGGCTTTCGGGTGCACACCAGCAAGCTCCGCAATCTCCTTCTGTTGGAGACCACGCATTACAGCGCCAAAGCTCAGAAGCAAAGATCCGCAGGTGATTCCCCAATGGACTCACCGTAGTTCCCAGTTTGCAACCATCGGAATGGGAAGATCGATGAATCCTTGGGTCAGCAAACAGCTGCAAGAAATTCTTCCGCGAATTCAGTCGCTGGCCTTCGATTTGCAGACCGTCTGGAACAAAAATGGCGAGTTCACGCCAAAGGAATTCTCTGCCTTGAGCTATCCTGCCATCGACGTTCGGACTATCCCGTGCCTGGACGGACGAATGAGCGGGCATCCGAACATCCGTGATGGTCATCTCGGTCGGACAAGCGAGATCTTCTATGTCAGCGAAAAACGCCGTTTTGTCCGCACGCTTTCGCGTTGGTACATGCTTGATACTCCCCTTTCCGGGGAAGCTGCTGCAAGGGCTGGGCTGGTGTTTCGATGAGTGCCCGACAGTAAGACATTTGCGCATTCTCAAAGGAACGCCAGATGCGAGCTTGGATCATCAGCGACATTCATTGGCAACAGATGGAGTCTCGGTGGAGAGAACCGGTGCGCATTCCGCAAGACGCCGACGTATGCATTTGCGCTGGTGACATCGCGGAGAATATTTCGGATAGCGTCACTTATCTACGACGTGAGATCGAACCGCACAAGCCAGTTGTCGTGGTCCTCGGCAACCACGACTATTTCGGCTCAAGCATTGAACTGGCTTGATCACCATCCAAGAAATCCTTGCTCGCCACCATGAGAGCCGATCTTACATCGAGAACGGGCTGATGAAGCCGTTCGAAGGTCGCACAATTGTCCTGACGCATCACGCACCGCTCATGCAGTCCATGGACCCAACCTTCCTTGGTCAAGTCAGCAACGCGGCGTTCGCCAGCGATCTATCCGATCTGATCACACGTTGCAGGCCGTCGCTCTGGATTCACGGCCACATTCATAAGTTCCGCGACTATATGTTCGGCGATACGCGAGTGGTGTGCCATCCGCGAGGGATGATGCGTGACCGAGAAACCAGCGGTTTCCGTCCGGACTTTGTCATCGACTTATAGAAAGCGCATGCTCTGCAAAGTGAGAGAGCGGCGACATAGATCGTTTACATCGGAGCAGCCGGTACGTAGGGAACCGCCAGCATCAAGGATCAGCCTATTACAAATCCTCCGTATAAGATCAGGATTTCGAATGGCGAGGCTTCATGCCCTGTCGATCCGGCAAGCCTTTTCTACCATGCAATGGTGGTCATTACCTTAAACACGTCGGCATACTTTCTAGCACTTCGCCGCTGCCGGAAGAATTAATACACGACATCAAGTTCGAGGGCTCGTTTCAACCGCAAGCGGTTCATGGCTAACATCATTAATTTCCGTCGAACCCAGGTTTCGTCGTCAGTTTATACGCCACTTCCAGTGAAATTTCGGCGCGCACGACCGCCTTTTGCGCATGGTAAAAATCGGCGGCGGCTTCATCTGCTCGTTCCTGAGCAGCGAACCGGGCGAGTTTGTGTTGCTCGAGCAGTACGCCTGCATCCGCTTCATGGCCGCGCAATACGGATTGGCGCATCAGGGCGTTATGAAGCTCAGCGGCGGAAACAAAACCGTCCTTGCGCAATTCATCTATGATGGGATTGCCTGCGGCCCGGCTTGCCGCGATGTCATGCGCCTCAGAGGCTCCCACCTCTTCCTCTCTTGCCCGTTCGGCATCGGCGCGCGCCTTGGAGAGGCTGCGCGAGAGATTATCCGTCCGGAGGTTGCGTATCTCCAGCAACAGCCTGAGAGCCTTCGACGCCTTCATAGTTGCTTCTCAGGCGCCGTCGCTCGGTGTCAGGATTTCCAGCTTGCCGCCCTTGATAACCTTGATGCTGTCGGCGTGCTGTCGGCTCAGCACGTCTTCGACGGCCTTGATGAACACGCCCGGGCCGCGCACGAGCACCAATCCGCTGGCCGCATCTTCACGCAACGCATCGTCGGGCAGGACTGGGAACAGCGCGCGTATGGCATTTTGCTCGGTTTTCCACCTGCGACCGCTGCGATCGAGGACAACGGTGGAGACCTCCTGCTTCGGCGCGATGATGACGTGGCTGCCATCATAGGCCACGAAGAGATTGCTAGCGTCTCCGAGCTTCACGAAGGCCTTGGCTCCGTTTTCCCGAACAGACCAGTGTTCGACCTTGCCGGTCAGCGTCCCGACTGTCGTGACCGGAATGCCGGACATGAAGGAAATCGTCTGGACGACATCGCCGAGCGGCAGCGATACCACATCGAGGCGCACCTCCCGATCGCCGGCCTTGGCGGATAAAGGAAAAGCCGCAAGCAGTCCGATAGCGGCCATGTAAACAAAACGCACAAACATCTGAGTTTACCTCTCGATCCGGATCTCCCTCGCCAATAACACGACAGAAGGAAGGCATGGAATACGAAATCGAAATCATTAATAATTATCTGATGTAGTGTCCCAAATGGCGGGGCGCTGAGAATACAACTGTGTGACGGCGCATATCCGTATCACGAAATTTCCGTCCTTATTGCGAATTAATAACTTTTTAACATAACCTATTGAAATCCATTTTGAATTCTGCAAGGTTCTCGCCGCCAAAACCATGCAAGGAGTTCAAGACATGGCTACTAGCACTAGTACTTCTACACTCGACGCGGGCGTCAGCTCCGCAATTTCGGCCTTCAAGTCCGCTCAGAACGAAGCAACGGCGCAGAGCCTGCAGGTTGCAACCGAGATCACCAAGATCAATGGTGTGGCGAACGCCATCAAGAAGATCGGTCCGGGCTGATTGAACGCAATGGCGAGACGGGTTCGCCCGTCTCGCCTCCCCGCTCTCGAAGAAAACAAAGCCGCTCGACGGACGGTTCGGGAACAGATGGCTATAGATTCAGATCCCTCCTCGCCGACACTCAAAGGAGCCCCCGGCAATGTAGCTGCGGGCAACGCCGTGTCGGGCAGTCCCGCACCGGCTTTGCGCATCACACGCGCCGGGCGCAGCGCCATTCTGCCGTTGACGACGGAGCAGCATGTTGTCGGCGGCAGCGCCGATTGCGACATGATCATCCTCGGCGACAGGCCAGAACCCGCCTTTGCCATAGGCCTGAAGGGTTCCCGTGGCTCCTACGTGGTGTCGCTCACGGCATTGCGGGATGGTCTCGCGGTCGACCGCCGCTCCATTGAACGTGATCAGACGGTCACCCTTAAGAAAAACCAGACCATTTCCTTCGACGGCACGACATGTGAGCTCGAAGGTCTCGGCGCCGAACGCGTGCGGTTCGCTCCGCGTCGGATCGCCGCTGCCGGCCTTCTTGCGCTGGCGGCGATCCTTTTATTTGCCGGCCTTCACGACGACGATGCGCCGGCTCAACAGATCCCACTCGTCAAGGCTCCGGCAGCACCCGAACCCGAGCCGTCATCGGCTGCGGTCGCCGCCGAAATCCGTCAGGCGATCCGCATGGCCCAGCTTCCCGAGAATTTGAGCGTGGTCGACACTCCCGCCGAAATTCGCATTGGCGAAGAATCGCCTGCTCTCAGCCTGCCCGACAAGGCCAAACTGCGCGGCATCATCGCCTCGATGAGCCGGCGCAGTTCCGTCTCCATCGTCGATCTGACCGCCGTCTCCTCCGGTCTCGACGGCTTCGTCGCCGCCGCCGGCTATACGCCCGTCAGGTTCATCATCGGCACGGATGGCCAGCGCTACGAGGAAGGCGATACGGTGCCCAGCGGCTGGCGAATAAAGGAGATCCGCAGCGACCAGTTGCTCGTTTCCCGTGATAGCGAGAACGATACGGTCTACTTCGCCCCCGCCGGGAATTCCGCGCCCAGGCTCGCCGAAATTTCCAGCAGCACACAAGAGTAGCAAATGGCATCGGAAGCCCGATCATGAAGGCAAGGTCGTCCGCCATCACCATGCTTGCGCAGCGCACGGACATGCTGCTTGCGGTGTTCTTCGCTTCCGTCGTCACAATGATGGTGCTGCCGCTTCCGACCGTTGTTCTGGATGTGCTGATCGCCTTCAATCTTGCCTTCGCCTTCGTCGTGCTGATCACCACGACCTATCTGAAGAGCGTTCTCGAAATTTCGACCTTTCCCGCTGTCATCCTGATCGGCACGCTCTTCCGCCTGGCCTTGACGATTTCTTCGACGCGGCTCGTGCTTGCGGATGCCGATGCCGGCGAGATCATCATGGCCTTCGGCGATTTCGTCGTCTCGGGAAACGTCGTCGTCGGCCTGATCATTTTCCTGATCGTGGCGCTGGTGCAGTTCATCGTGGTGACGAAGGGCGCTGAGCGCATCGCCGAAGTCGGCGCGCGTTTCACGCTCGACGCCATGCCGGGTAAGCAGCTCGCCATCGACAGCGACCTGCGTAACGGCCACATCAGCACGGAAGCCGCGCAGAAACGCCGGGCGCGCCTGGAGCAGGAGAGCCAGTTTTTCGGCGCCATGGATGGCGCCATGCGGTTCGTGAAGGGCGATGCGGTTGCCGGACTGGTGATCGTCGCAGTCAATCTCATCGGTGGTCTCGCGATCGGCATTTTCCAGAAGGGCCTGAGCTTTGCCGAAGCCGCCCATCTCTATACGCTGCTGTCGATCGGCGATGGTCTCGTCTCGCAGATCCCCTCCATTCTGATGGCTGTAGCCGCCGGCATCGTCGTGACCCGTGTTTCCGATGACGGCAACGGCAGCCTCGGCAGCGATATCGGCCGCGAACTCTTCCGGGAGCCCCGCGCATTGGCGATTGCGGCAGCGCTGACGATATGCGCCGGCTTCGTTCCCGGATTCCCGACCAGCGTGCTCGGCGCGATCGGCGTGGGTCTGGCGGTCCTTGCCTTCGTGGTTCATCGGCGGCGCGCAGGCCAGCCCGCTGCCGGATCGACGAATGCGACGGAAAGCGCCAATTCCTATCCGCTCGACAGAACGAAATATGGCGATCCCGTCGTTGCAACCGTCTCCATGGAAACGCTTACGCGGCTCGAAGCAATGAGACTCGGCGAGATGCTGGACGGTCGTATCCGCATGGCGGCCCGCGCGGTCGGCGTCTCCGTGACGGTGCCGACGTTCAACGCCGATCCCCGTATGGCCGAGAATCTCATCCATCTCCAGGTCGAAAACGTGCCTGCCGGCCTCGTCAGCTGCGGTCCTGAACGAACGGTTGAACAGATCGCCGACGACATCGTGCGCATCGTCCGCCGCCACATCGGCGCGCTTTTCAGCGTCGACGATGCCGCGCAGTGGCTGGGCAGCCTCGAACCGCGTCTCGGCAAACTGGCGATCGATGTCGCCATCCAGGTACCGCTGATGCTGACGGTCGCGGTCGTCAGGCGCCTGCTGGAATCCGGCGTGACGCTTTCCCAGCCGCGCGGACTTCTGGAAGTGATGCTGCACGCCGGCGTTGATAATGAGCCGGATGCCCTGGCCGAAAAGGCGCGTGCCGCGCTGGTCAAGCAGATTGCGTTCGGGCTTCTCGACCGGCGGGGATTGTTGCCGGCGCTCGTCCTTCCCGCCGAATGGGATCATGTCGTCCGGTCCTATGAGGCAGGCGGAGCGACCGAGAAGATCGAGATAGGCGAAAGACTACGCCTACTTGCCGAGAAAACGAGACAGGCCCTGGAGGACGCCAATGAGAGGGGACACGATCCCGTCATCATCGTGCCGGGCGAGTTGCGCCTGTTTACCCAGACGCTGTTGCTCCGCCATAGCTGCCGCATTCCGGTAGTGGCGGTGGAAGAAATCGACAGAGACATAGCGATCGAAACGATCGGAGAGATCGGCTCGATCCATCATCAGCGCCTTCCGGTTCAAGCACGCTGAAACCGCGCCGTCGCATTTCGGCAAATGCCGGCTTTTATCGCCGGCCCGGCCGTTCCTTGCGCGGCGGGCTGCCGCGCATTTCCGCGCCGATCTGCCTGCGCGCCGATTTCAGCTTCGGATCTCCCTGGGTGTCCTTGTATTCCCGCCGCGCCTCGGTCTTGGTCATGCGATGCTCATGCCTGAACAGCGCGCGCGAAATGCGGATATCGAAAAACGCCGCCGCCACCATGATGCCTGCGGCAACGATAAGGATCGAGCCGAGAAGATGGGCTGCGGTGGATAGCGAGCATGCCTCTCCGCAAAGCGGCGCCCAGAAGATGCTGTTGAGGAAATAAAGGATTGCGCCGCTGCCGGCGGCGGCGAGCAGGGCAAACTTGGCAAGCCCTTTGATGAACTCCGCGATGCTCGACAGGGAAAAAAGCTTCTTAATGCCGTCAAACGGATTGAGCCGGGTGAAATCGAAGCTCATGTGCTTGAACGATACGGGAAAGCCATGTGCATCGAGGATCGAGACCACGATGGTCGCCGCGAGACCCATCGCCAGCGGCAGCCAGATCAGATCGAGCAGAGCCACGCCCGTTTCGCTCAAGCCCACGCCGACGGCATCGCTGAGATCCGCTCTCTTGATGGACTGCAGGCCAGAATCGAAACTGCGGGCGAAACACCCGAGGATACCTTCCAATCGCCAGGTGACGTAGACCGCGATGGCGAGGACGGAGATCGCGACCGGGATTTCCTTTGAGCGTGGAACTTGGCCTTCGCGCCGAAGCCGGTCGAGCTTTACCCGGCTCGGCGGCAGGGTTTTCTCCTCGGTATCGTCACTTTTGGCCATTACCCGCCTCCAGCATGGCTTTCACCTCGTTGAATCCATTGATCCAGAGACCGTGGAAATAGTTGGAGATAAAGGCCGTATAGATGACAAGAACGACCGCGACCGCGAAGTTTTTGATGGCCGGCAGGCTGTCGTTCAGCGGGAATTGTTTGGACGAACGTCCGACGAATGCCAATGACAATTCGAGCGCGCAGGTGACAATCATGAACGGGGCGGCGAGCAAGCCGGCCGCCTTGAAGAGCCGCCCGAAAACGCCAAGGACCATGTCGAGCGGATCGTCGGGCATGACGGGTGTGGGCTTGAAGAGCGGCCAGAACTCGAACGACTTGTAGAAGATCGCAACGAGATCGATGATGCCGCCGGCGCTGACGAAGATCACCAGAGCGATCGACATCATCAACGAACCGAGCGGCGCGGTTTCCAGCGCGTTGATCTGGTCGAAGAGATTGGCGGCATTGGCACCACGATAGACATCGGTCATGTCGCCTGCAGCCTGGGCTGCCCAGAAGGGAATGCCGAGCCCCATGCCGACGAGCGCGCCGAAGCAGAGCTCCTTGATCGAAAGCGCGGCGAGATCGAACCAGGACGTATCACCCAGAGCCAGCACCGAATAGGCGAAGGCGACGGAGGGCGCCGAAAGGCCGATTGCGAGCCCGAAACGCAGGATGCCGACGATGCTGAACAGCGAGAAGATCGGAAAGATAAGTAGGATCCCGAGCGCGCGGGCGGCGCCGAGCATAGCCGCGGCCGGTGCTGCGACCTCGATACCGACGAGCGGAAGATGACCCGACCCCATCCGCGCCGCCTCACTGAACCATGGTCGGAAAGTCATTGAGGATATGGACGGAATGTTCGATCAGCGGGGTTGCCAGCACCCGGCCGAACAGTAGCAGGGTGATGGAGATCACGAAGATCTTGACGATCTGCGCGATGGTCTGTTCCTGGATCTGCGTCGCCGCCTGGAAAATTGCGATGATGAGGCCGAGAAGCGCCGCCAGGCCAAGAATGGGTCCGGCCAAGGCAAACGTCGCCATCACGGACATGCCGATTTCGGCGGCAACCTGATCTTCACCCATGAGCGTAAGCCTTTCTTGCGGACTCGGCTGATGCCCGAACCGATGCTTTCAGCGTTTTTGAGAGGGTGTGGTCACTGCGCATAGGACAGAACCAGACCTTCCAGCAATCGCCGCCAGCCGTCGATCGAGACGAAGAGCAGCAGCTTGAGCGGTGTGGAAACGACGGTCGGCGACATCATCTGCATACCGAGCGCGACCAGAATGGCGGAGACGGCGAAGTCGATCATCAGGAAGGGCAGATAGATCAGAAATCCGATTTCGAATGCCCGCGTCAGTTCCGAAACGAGGAAGCTCGGCGTCAGCACTGTGATGTCGTCGGAGGCAATGGGGGTAACCGGCGCGTTTGCCCAGATCTTCTGCGAGGCCTGCACGAAGAAGTCGCGGACCTCGGCATCGGAAAATTTCAGCATGAAATCCTTCAGCGGTGCCGTCACCTTGACCATGCCGTCCGCCATGCCGCCGATCGTGGCGAAATCGCCGCTATGGGCAAGCAGCAACTGCCAGCTGCTCTGCAGCACCGGGTTCATCACGAAGGCCGAGAGCACGATGGCGATAGCGAAAATTAGGAGATTCGGCGGAGTCTGCTGGATGCCGATCGCATTGCGCACGATCAGCAGGACGACCGAAATCTTGGTGAAGGAGGTTGCGATCACGGCAATGACCGGCAGCATCGAGATCGCCGCCATCGCCACGAGGCTCTGCGCAAGAGGAAAGGTCTGTTCCATCAGTCGTGCAGCGCCGTGACGCGAACGGCGCTCAATCCATCCACGGAGATGATTTCACCCCGTCCGATGACACGGCCCTGGGCGATGATATCGACGGCATCCGACAATGGCCTGTCGAGATTGAACACGTAGCCTTCGCCGATCGTCTCGAGTGTGCGAAGCGGAAGCTCCAGCCGTCCTGCATCGAAGACGAGCTTGATCGGGATGCTGTCGACAGGCGACGGACGCGGCTCGCCCTGCAATTCCTGATCGACGGTTTCATTCGTCATGAAATGCCTCATTGGTCCGGTTGGCGTCGACAGAAGCGGCTCAGTGAGGACCGTGCCTTTGTCCGATCGCATGCAGGTTGCAAGGTAACGTTCACCCGTGATCGCGATCACGGTCTCCGGCGCTCCCCCATCGATGACGATGCCGTCCCCCAATCGCAGGGATTTGATCTCAGCGACCGACAGGACGGCATAACCGCGCCGGATGCTGACGGTCGTCGTCAGGGCATTGAGCGTGCGGCGCGGCAGGCGGCTCGCCCAGCCGACCAGCCCGCTAAGAAAAGCCTCGTTGAAGCGACCGTTCAAGGGCAGGCTCATGCCGTTCCAGCCGATTTCGAAGCCGAAATTGCCGCTGACATCCGGCTGCGGCTCGGCGCCGATTTCGAGCAGCGAAAGGCTGATGCCGATCTTGTTCTCGATTGCCTCGAAGGCCTCGGCGAATTGGTGTTCGACCACGGCCGCCTTTTCATACGGCGACAGCTTTTCCCAGAGGAGCAGCGGTTCAAGCCTTTCGGCCAGTAACCGCAATGCTCCTGCCGAAGCAACCAGCATGTGGTACCGCTCGCCGACGCGGCAGAGAATGCCGACCGGATCGGCGATCCGCCCGGCTGCGATCTCAGGGGAGAGGGGACGAATGGAAAGTGCGTGGTCTCCGACGGGGATTTGCCAGGCGGCGCGCCTCATCGTGTCGGAACGGGAAAAGAAGCTCTCGGCCATCGATGAGCGGGGCCATGCGGGCGCTGCGATATTCATCGGACAAGATCCTCGAGCGCTTCGACGATCGCGCCGAACGGCTGCGGCTTCCCCTGTCCGTTAAACAGGAACCGCTGGATGAGTCCGTGTTTGGCGATAGCCTCGTCGACGGCGGCATCGCGCCCTTCACGATATTCCCCGACGCGGATCAGCAGTTCCACTTCTTCATAGAGAGCGAGCAGGGAGCGTAGCCTGTCGGCTGCCTGGCGATGGCTCTCGCTCACCACCGCGCTCATCGTCCGACTTCGGCTGGCAAGCACATCGATCGCCGGAAAATTTCCGGCCCTGGCGATTTTGTCGGAGAGGACGATATGGCCATCCAGCAGCGACCTGGTTTCTTCGGCGATCGGATCGTCCTGCTCTCCGCCTTCGACAAGCACCGTGTAGAAAGCCGTCATCGTGCCATTAGCGCTGTTTCCGGCGCGCTCGAAAATTTGCGGCAGAACCGCGAATACGGAGGGTGGAAAGCCGCGCCGCACCGGCGGTTCACCCGCGGCAAGCCCTACCTCACGCAAGGCGCGCGCCATGCGGGTGACGCTGTCGATGAGGAGCAGCACATGTTTTCCCTGCTCGCGAAAATGCTCGGCGATCGCCGTCGCCGTCATGACAGCCTTAAAGCGCTCCAGTGCGGGCCGATCCGAGGTCGCGACGACCAGCGCAACATTTGATGGCGCACCTTCGGGCATGATGTCGGCCACGAATTCGCCGACTTCGCGGCCGCGCTCGCCGACCAGGGCGCAGACGATCACATCGGCAGCGCCGTTGGCGATGATCTCGGAAACCAGCGTCGACTTGCCGGCGCCAGGCGCACCGAAAATACCGATGCGCTGGCCCTGCCCGCAGGTCAGCAGTCCGTCCAATGCGGCAATTCCCGAGGCGAATAACTGCCGGATGGGACGGCGCGACAAGGGATTGACCGGCTGAGCGTAGAGCGGCTGCTGGAAGCGCGCGCCATTGCCGGCAGGATTGGCGGAAGGACGCAGAATGTTCCCATGCGCATCGACGATTGCGCCAAGCAGGAAATCGCCGACGGAGATTGTGGGCTCCCGGCCGGTCGGGACGATTTCGGTGCGCAGCGAAATGCCGCGAGTTTCGCCGTGAAGTGAAAGAAGCGTCGTCTCACCGTCGATACCGACGACATCGGCAAGGCCGATGCGCCCCCTGCCCGGCTCGTGCAGTTCACAAAGCTCGCCGATCCGTACCGATGGGATGATTGCCCGGACGAGCAGGCCGGAAACGCTTTTCACGCGACCGCTGTGCCGTCGCGCTTCCGTCTCTTGGAGCGCCCGCTCCATGCGAACCAACGCGTCAACCATGGATGAGAACCTCGACCACGGTGGCGAGCTGATCTTTCAGGCCAATCTGGCTCCGCCCCGCCGAGGTCTCCATGACGATCTCGCCGGGAACCATCAGCGGATCCGCCTCGATGCCAATGCGGCCATCGAGACCCGAAATCGCCTGGGCCATCATGGCCGCATCCTCGGGGGCGACATGCAGGCCAATCTCCTGGGCCTCGGCCGTCTCAGATATGGCGTGGTGGATCAATCGCCTCGTGCGCTCGTCGGCCTCCATCGACCCCAGGATCAATCCAATCGATTTCAGAACTACGGCCTCAATCCAGCCGTCGAGATTGGAAATCTCTTGTTCGGCTTTTCCGAGCGAGACGGCAAGCCGGGCGACCGCGTCGCGTAAGCCCTGTTCGAAACCGTCGCGGTAACCGTCCCGGGCGGCCTGCTCGCCGGCGGCCGCGAGTGTGCCCTGCGATTGGGCGACCTCCTGGCGGGCAGCCTCAAGAATTTGCGCCGCCTCCGTGATCTGGCCAAAGCTCTCCGCCGGAATGATGCGGTCATGGCGTGCGAAGACCGAACTCATCGTCTACCGTTTTCCTGTATGGATGCGACATCGTCGACGGCCGCCGCCGCCAGGGCGAGAGCCGGACCTTTCAGCAGGGAAGCCGAACCGTTTTCGGCCATATCGCGCCAGCCTGCGGACCGCCAGGCTGCAGAGATCCCGTATTCGTCCGCTAGAACCGCGAGCATGGACCAGCCATCGGCCACGACGACATGACTTGCCAGTTCGCTCAGTAAATCCAGCGGGCTCGTCGCTATTGAAAGATGTGCGTGACCGAGAGCGAATGCGACCGCCTCCTCACCGAAGGCTGTTCTGAGCTTCGCAAGGGACGGGCGATCGACCCCGGGACAGAAGGCTGCGAGATGATAGGCGAGGCCTGCCTGGCGCGCTGCCTTTGCGCGCGCGGCTTCGGTCATGGAAATCAGGCGGCAGGCGCCATCCGAAAATGTCCTGGGATCGCCATGGGCTTCCGCGATCTCAGTGAAAAGCCGCCAATGCAGTCGGGGCGACAAAAGCTTCCCATCAAGGAGCGGCCGGATTTCACCCCATCGGGCGGCCGACGCGATATCCGCGGAAAGCAGCGCTGCCTTGCGGACCTTCGCTGCATTCGAGATCGCCTCGCCATCGGAACGGCGCGTGCGCATGCTCAGCGCTCCTTCCGCTGCGGCAATAGCAGCAGCAGGCATGCCCCGATGGCGAGGATGATTGCACCCATCACGCCGAGATTAGGCACCATGAAAGCCGAGAGGGCGCTTTGCGCCGTCGAGAGCGGCGCTGCAGCAGGTGCGAGCGCCACGGTTGTCGCCGGGGCAGGCGCTGCCGTCGCTGTCGGGGCCGGTTGCGCGCCGACCTCCGACCAGGGGCTGACCACCACCGAGACATCCTCATAGGAGAGATCACGGATACTGTTGACCAGAACCGACCGACTTTTCATGTCAATCTCGGCGAGATTGGCGCCGGGGCGGTATTGCAGCACGGCGGCTGCCCTCGCCCTCTCCTTGATGAGCCCGCGGCCATTCTCCTCCGGCAGCACCACATGGACACGCGCCGAAGCGACACCGTCGAGCCCCGAAAGGGTTTCGGCGAGCTGCTGCTCAATGGCGTAGCTCATCCGGGCTTTCTGCTCGTAAGGTGTCACGAGGAAGCCGTTGCCGGGAAAGAGTTGGGCGACATTTCCGAACGACTGACGCGGCAGGCCGGCGCCTGCGAGCAGCTCTATCGCCCGGGCATGATCGGCAGAATCGGCGGTGATCGCATATGTCCCGCCCTTTTCGCCTTTCATCGTGACGGAGATCCCGGCGCGTTCGAGCAGCACCTGGGCGTCCAGCGCATCGCGCTGGTCGAGGCCGGTCAGCACGTCCTGGCTGCAGGCGGCGAGGAACAGGCAAAGGGCGAGCATCGTGGTCTTCGGAAGGACCTTGCGCGCTATCAAACGGGCCGATACGGTCATGATGCTTATTGGCCCTGCGTCAGCCGCTTGGAGGACGACATCACCGACTGAGTGAGCGACGACAGAAGCGTCGTGCCGGTCGCGAATTGCTGCGATTTCTCCAGCCGGTCGATCGATGCGGTTATGTCCTCGATCTTCGAGCCGCCGTGACCCTTGTCGGTGGCAAATCGCACCAGTGGCGTCTCAGGCTGGCCGGTTGCGGAAACGGATATGAAGAATGCCGACAGCCGGTCGAGAATGCCGGAGGGATTTGTATTGATTTCCGGCGAATAGGACGGGGGAACGGCGTCGGATTGAGGCGCGATCTTGCGGCTCTGCGCGTTCGGAACGGATGTGAGTTCGGTTGGCCGGACGCCTGCGAAATCCGTCGGCTGCGGGCCGATCCGCTCCGCCACGATCGCCGAGGTCTTCAGGATATTGCCGGTCGAAATCCCATCGACCGGCGGCGTGAAGGCGCGGCCGGAAAATTCTTCTCCACTCATTGCAATTCCTCAACTCGGTACACGTCAACTGCAAACGATGAACGGGAACGCTACTCGTCGCTGCCTTCGTCGATCGCCTCCTTGGCGAAATTGAAAATCGAATTGTTCAGCATCAAGGTGTTGGAGATCATGCTCGGCAGAAACGCGTCCACGGCGGCGGAGAGAACCTCGTTCTCGCTGTTGGGATCGACCTTTTTCGTCGTACTGCCGGTGGTGCCTGTCTTGTCTGTCGTCAGCTCCACGGAGACGGGGTTTGCGGGCGTTAGGTTCAGGTCGGAATTCACTGCATCTACGGCCATATGAGCACTTCCATCGGGGAGTTATCAAAATGAATGCGTGTTTTGATATGGAGAAAAAAACGCCAGGTCAATTATATAAACTTAACAAATGGTTAATTTTTGCCATTTAGAGTATGTTTTGACAGTTTTATTAGATATTATATTATGATGTAATGCTTTTATACGAAAAGCGCATCAAATATCCAAAATAGGCTTCACGTTATACTTGAACTATTGCGCAGAAGCGAGCGCGACTCCTCAGCACCGATGGCGAGACCGCACGACGTGCGATCGAACGCTAAGAGCTTGCAGAATGAGGCAGGCAAGAGACGACAAAGGCCCGGATCGGTGACCACCGACCGGGCTTTTGAATATTCAGAAAGCGGCCTGGGTCAGCCGACCACCATACCGCGGCGCTTCTCGACATCTGCGGTGATCGCATCCCAGTTCTCAGGCGAGAGCTCGCGCTGTTCCGGGTCGCGCGGCGCCGGATTGACGCCGCCCTTGGCGCCGATGATCGGACCTGTTTTGGCGTAGATGCCGACCGTATCGTTGACGGTGCGCTTGAGCATGTCGTTCATCATGTCGGTCTGCTTGTGGAAGGCCTTCTCCTGCTTGATGCTCTGGTAGATGGTGAAGCCCGACCAGGTTGCCCAGGATACCGCGCTAGCCACCGCAAAGGCGAAGGAGAAGCCGCCGGAGACCAGGGCAACCGTCGCGCCTGTGCGTCCGAGGAAGGTGGAATTCACCAGCATGTTGGCAACGCCTGTCAGGCCTTCGATCGCGCCAATCGTATCGGCCGAGACCCCGGTGCCCATGAAGATGAGGTCAACCGGGTCGCCCGTGCCGCTCGTAAGCCCTTGCAGGAACTGATAATATTCCACTGGCAACCAGGCGACGCCGGCGACGGCGCCGACCGTCGTCCCAGCATTCTTGAAGAAGGCGGAGAGGACGCTGCGCTGCGCCCCTGCCAGTTCGTCGGAAACGCCGGCGAGCGAACCAATCCCGTCCAGTAGCGAAAAATTCGAAGCTTTGATCGCCGAGCCGAGCGCACTGCCCATATGGGCGAGAGCGCCAAGGGCATGTAGAACGACGACGCCGATGCTGTCCCAGGTCGGGTTCGTCATGTTGAGACCCGCATAGATGGAACGAGAAGCCGTGAGCACCGACATCACGCCGGAGGACAGGGCCGCCTTGTATTTGGCTGGATCGACTCCTGCCGGCGCCAAAATGGCGGTCTTGTCGATCAATTTGGTAAGCTCGGTCTTGATCGTCTCGACGCTGCCGCTCGGACGCATCGTCGCCCAAAGCGCGGTGAAGATCGCCGTGAAATTGGTCTTGTATTGCGCCATGGCCTCGGCATTGCCCTTGAACAGGGTTTCCGCCAGTGCATCGAGGCTCGGGGCGATGATCTTCTTGATCGCATCCTCGGCGGTCTTGCTGTCGACGATGATCGGATCGATCACATCCGCGCCGGGCATCAGCGTCTTCATCAGGCCCGACATGGAAAGTCCCATGTCCTTCAGGCTGGATGTCAGATATTCGCTGTCGATATAGGGCAGATCGAGACTTTGGATGGTCTTGCTCCAGCCATTGTCCTTGGTGGCGAACATGCGCTCGGCGATCCAGGCGTCGCCGCCGCTGCCTGCAAAGAAGCGTCCGTCGCCTGAGCCGTTGGCGGCGATCCCCTTGCCGGCCAAGCCGGTGCCGATCATGATCATCGCCATGACGTCGTTGAACGAATAACTGGCGAGATTGCTGGAGGGCAGCGGCGAGATGCTCTTGTTCCATTCCGGATTGGCCGGCATCTTCGAGACGAGGCTGGCGCTCATGACGAGCCCTTCCAGCGCGGTCTGCACCGCATGGCGGTAGCCCCAGACTTCCTTGCCGCCGGGTGCTGCCAACTGCGACGTCAGGCGCTCGAGGTTGCCGGCGAGATCGCCGATGCCGATTTCTCCGGCACCGACCTTGTCGAGCAGCGGGCCGAGAAGCGCCTTGACGTCGGCCTTGAACTGATCACCTACCTCCGCGCTGTCTCCCCCGTAAAACTGGTTGGCCATCGCCTGGATGGTCGGGTTGAACAGGTGGGTGATATTGTTGGGCACCACCCTGCCGAACTCGGAAGCCGCAACCTTCTTCAATCCCTCGAGGTCGATCTTGAGATCCGGAAACAGGCTGCCGTCGAGTCCGAGCAACTGGTCGGAATCCACAACCGGCAAGATGGAGCCGAGCCCCTTCAGCTCCCGCTCGCTCTTGTCGCCGGCCAGTCCCATCCGGATCAGGCCATCGAGCGCCGTCGTCGGATCGGAGATCGTCGGCAGCACGTTCTTGTCAAAGAACTCGGCATAGGCCTTGTCGGCGATCGCCGAGCGTTGCTTCACGAAATCGTCGGGAAGCACCATGGAATAGAAGCCGAGCGCGGAATTATATTCCTTGAGGATCGTTGCCGTGTCCTTGCCGGATTTGAGCCCGTCGTTCAGCAGGCCGCCATTGACGATGTCGCGCTCGAAGGCATCCTCGACCTTCCCGCGCAGGTCTTTTATCTTCTCATCGCGCGTGATCGTGTCGTTGATGATCTCTGAGGGATCCTTATTGGTATCGGCCGGTGCAACGCGATAACCCGAAAAGATCAGCTTGAAGGCCTTCAGTGTTTTCTCGGTCATCAGCGAGTTGACGTCGGGATCCGAGCCGAGAATGGCGATCGACTTGTCGAGATCCTTCACGATCTCCTGGTCGTTATAGATGCCGCGCTGGTTGTCGCCGAGGCTGTCCTTATATTTGCCGAAGGTCGCCTTGGTCTGAAGCAGATCGAGATACATGATCAGTTTCTGCTCGGCGGTATAGTTCTGAGGGTTTTTGACGCCGTCGATGCTTCCGAAAGACTTATCCTTGTCCTTCAATCCTTCCATGAAGCCCTGGTTGATCTCGCTCATGAAGTCGGAATTGAACAGGAGATCGATGACCGGCTGGATCGGCGCGGTAGGGCTGGAAGCGCCATTCGATGTACCGGCCAGCGAAACGAACTTCGAGCTGGTCGTCTGCGCAGATGTCAACGGGAAAATCGTCGAGCCTGTCGTCGCCGTTCCGTCAGAGGTAAAAGGCGATGCCTTCTTGACCGTGGTGCTCGTGGTCTGGCCTGAGGAATTTTCGGAGCTCGAATTGGAGTCGACATTTAGCCGGAGAAACGAAATCCCATCGGATTTCGAGGATGCTGGTGCGATCGATGACATGCGTTCCCTTTGATCTTCTTGTCCGCTTTTGCGGATCGACGTCGTTTACCTCACATTCACCATATGAACGGCCTTTGAAAAATAATTCAAGTTTGAGATGCAGAGTTCGACTGACCTCTATCGGCTTCCTTCGCGAATTGGATGGGTGACTCGGATTTCTCGTTCAGTTGGAAGTGGTTGCTCCGGCTAAGGCTTCACGTACCTGGAACGATGGGTGACGGAAAGATATGCGAGCGAGTAGCCGATATGACGAGCGCTGAACTTTCCGCGCTTTCCACGCTACGGATAGAAATTCCTCTCGAAAGAGAAGCTTCTGTTTCAACGGTCACTTGCATTTAATCTTGAGGCAAGCATTCGGCGCTACTCGAAGGCGGGCCCCGTCATCGGCAACTGAGGCCGCGATCTTTCTTCACCAGATGAACGATGGATCCGGCCGGAACTCGAGATGCACAGACTCGCCCATATACCGCTCCAGCTTCTCGTTCAGCTTCTTTTCCATCTCATCGAGCTTCTTTACGCCGTTGGCCATATCCCACAGACCAAGCGCCAGTCCGACGGCGGAGGCAACCAGGCCGGTGACCAGTCCGGCTGCGGCGAGACCGGCTTTTGCGGCGTTGCTGAAGATCGTGACCGCTTCCGGCGCTACTGTTCCGAGCCCGGAGAAGGCGCGGGACATGGCGTTGGTCAGATAGAGCATCGCCTCGGAGAAGCCGATGAGCGCGTTGCCGGTGCCGGCAACCCCGCCGATGATTTCGAGCGCGCCCTTGGCGCGGTCGCCAGCCTTAAGTGACCGCGATGCAGAGTAGAAGCCGAGGCCTGCCATGGCGAGCCCGCCGGCGGCGCCGAGGATCTTGCCTGCCGCTTCCATCGTCTTGGGCGAGAAGCTCATGAAGATGCCCTTGCCCCAGCTGCCGGTCTCATTGCTGAAGGCGCTGAAGGGCTTGCCGGCAACATCAAGGTTCTTGCCTAGCCCTTCCATCGTCATGCCGACGATTTGCGTCGCCGAGCCGACAGCAGCCGCGATATCGGTCGACGTCCACTTGCCGCCGACGCCGAGGCCACGCGCCACCAGCACGCTCGACATGCTGAGCATCTGGACGGCATGGACGAGGCCGGCCTTGTACACCTCGGCATCGATACCCGAGGGCGTGCGGGTCTGGCGTGGCAGATCGAGGGAATCCTTGAAGGAGGCAAGTGCATCGTCAAGTTTCATTCCGCCGCGCACCATGCGCAGAACGCCGTCGACGTCGCGCGCTATGTCCTGCGCCAGGTTCTGCTTCAACTTTTCGCCGCCATCCGCCGGGCCGTTTTTGCTGATAAAATCCTGGGCGAACTTGTTTGCCAATTGGCTGATGGCGTCGTTCGTCGCGCCTTCCGAGCCCGACAGCAACGGCTCGAGATCGATGCCTTGGCCGTCACCGATATAATGTTCCTTGATGATGTTGGCGAAGGTGACGTTCGCGGCGCCGATATGCGCGTCGATATAATCCTGAGGCAGAAGATCGACGAGCGTGTTGAGCTCGGAATAATAATCCTTCAGGGCACCATCGAAGCTCTTGCCGGCGCTCAGCGCCTTGTCGATCGCCTTGCCGCCGCCGATATCGATCAGATAGGCGTCTTCGATATTGGTGAGCAGATCGGAATTCTCCGGGCGCTGTAGATATTCCTTCATGCCGCTCGCGAAGGTATCGGAGAGATACTGCTGTGTCGCAGGATCGGCCGTCAGTTTTTCGATCCGCGCGTCGAGGTCGTCGCCGACGCGCTCGCCGTCGGGCACGCTGTCGCCATACTGGTTCATATAGCCGTTGTACTGCTGCTTGATCTCGAGAAGATCGTAGAGCAGCGCCGCTTTCTGCTCCGGCGTCAGCTGATCGAGGTGATCCATATTGTCGGGTGCGACGAAGTTCCGGTCCATGTTCTTCACGGCGTCGCCGAGAATGCTGTATTTGAGTTCGTCGAGCTTCTGCAGCGTTGGTTCATAGGCGGTCGACGGCGCATAGTCGCGCAGTACGTTGCTTTCCAGGACGTCACTCTCCTCTATCGGGCGCTCCACGACCGGGTCGATAACATCCGACATGATGGACCCCATCTTCTTAAGGCTCGATGTCAGATATTCGCTATCGATATAAGTTAGGTCGAGACTTTGTATCGTCTTGCTCCAGTCATTGTCCTTGGTGCCGAACATGCGCTCGGCGATCCAGGCATCGCCACCGCTGCCTGCGAAGAAGCGGCTGTCTTCGGAGCTATTGGCCGCGATCCCCTTGCCCGCTTCTCCGGTGGCGATCATGATCGCCGCCATGACGTCGTTGAACGAATAGCTGGCGAGATTGCTGGAAGGCAGCGGCGAAACACTTGTGTCCCACTCGGCATTGGCCGGCATCTTCGAAACGAGGCTGGCGCCCATGACCAGCCCTTCGAGGGCCGTCTGCACGGAGTGACGATAGCCCCAGACCTCCTTGCCACCGGGAGCCGTCAATTGCGACGTCAAACGTTCCAGAAGACCGCCAAGGTCAGCCTGCCCGACTTCTCCCGAAGCGATCTTGTCGAGCAGCGGACCAAGAAGCGCCTTGATGTCGGCCTTGAACTTGTCGCGGACCTCGACGCTGTCCGACCCGTAAAACTGGTTGGTCATCGCCTCGATCGTCGGGTTGAACAGATGGGTGACGTTGTTGGGGACGGTGCTGCCGAACTCGGAAGCCGCAACCTTCTTCAAGCCGTCAAGATCGATCTTGAGATCGCCAGCCGCACCGGTTTCGGTCGTGCTTGCATTAGCATCGGCTAGTATCGCGGAGCCGCCGCTTTTGGTCGACGTAGACCCGACAAAGACCACCTGTCCGCCGCCTGTCGGAGCAATCCTGCGTATTTCGCTTACGTCGATGGTTTTCGCCAATGCGGAACGATCGGTCACGTCTTTCTGGCCAGTGTCCACGACCAAGGCTTCAATCTTATCCGATCCGCTGCCAACGCGCTCCAACATTATCTCATCACTCCTGATCGACGGCCACACTCGACTCTCGTTAGGTCAGAAGCTTTTCAGTTATGTGACAAAGTCGGACATATTCGGAGAGCGGCACAAGCTTATGACTACTCAATATAATTGGCATGGACAGCTGAGATTGGAAACAGCAGACTAGTCCGAGTTTAATAGAGCCTATAGCGACAGTTTCCCTATTAGATTGGCAATTGGAGCCCTCAAGTTTCCGCTGAATTTGGTAACCGGCGGCGCGGAAGCCGCGAACCGCTGAAGAGCGCGATGTTGCCTGGTCGATCTCGATAGAGCCCGCAGTCGAAGGCTCAAACTCTAGGGCCCGAGCGTAGCTTCGCCCGTTACTCCCAACCGAGCGCATCCGCTGCCTTTCCATCCTCGCTCTCCGGAGTGACCAGTGCGTCGCACTCCTCCCGAGATCGGGCCGATGCAGGCGCTTTGGCCAATTGCGATAGAAGCCTAATCTCCAGCCCCGGAGGCCGCGATCGTACATTGGGGTGCAACCTCGACATTCTGGCTCCTCGCATTCGCACTGCCACCCGGAAGAAAAGCCAACAAAGAGGATGCGTCGAATAGGCCTATAGGAGGTGTTCAGGGTTGCCGGGCCAAATCGACGGATGGCAGCACACCGAATGCAATGCGGTATTTATGGGAAAACCGGCCGAGATGGACGAAGCC
The DNA here is from genome assembly GCF_029714265.1 of Rhizobium sp. CB3171. Taxonomy (NCBI): domain Bacteria; kingdom Pseudomonadati; phylum Pseudomonadota; class Alphaproteobacteria; order Hyphomicrobiales; family Rhizobiaceae; genus Rhizobium; species Rhizobium sp. CB3171. The sequence goes on from NZ_CP121653.1 coordinate 1,889,775, forward strand.
CCAACGTCGCGCGATCTCGGCGATTGATGATGACGGTGATGCCTCGATCAAGTCCCGGCGCACGCCTTCGAGCCGCAGTTGCTGAAGGTAGCCCATAGGCGTGATGTTCAGGAATCGACGGAAATTCAGGTGGAGTGCGCCCGTACTCACGCCGGCGGCGGCCGCCATATCCGAAACCGTTATTGGCATAGCAAAATGCGCCCTGGCGAAATCTGCAGCGCGCTTGATCTGGCGCGGCGTTATAGCATGGACCGGAAGATCGATCTCGGACAGCGAGTGACGGAGGTTTTGCACCATCAACAGACTGAACATTTCCTTGAAGCTGGCGAGCGCGATCGGCGACATGGCGAGATTAGTACTGTCCGATGTGTTTTCCTTGAAGAACCTGATGAGATTAAGCAATTGTACTGCGGGCCCGGAGGTCATGTTTTGCAGCGGCTCAAACTCGAATCTCGTGGGAACCGACCGTTCATATGTTTTGACGAGCGCATCAACGATCACCGAACGCGGCACGCAGAATCCCTCGGCGACGGACGCACTACCGATAGAGACGCCGGAATAGCGATCCGCCGATGTCACCAGCCCCCAGCTCGGCGTAACGAGGTGCCGTGCACCGCCGATCGATAGCTGATAATATGTTCCGTGCTCGACGAAGAACATGAAATCGTCGCTTTCGATATCGACCAAAAACTCCCGGGCTGCGGAACTTGACCCGGACCAGCCGCCAAAACCATCGATCGTATGCACGCTGAACGAAAAGAGCGCGCGACAATCACTACTGACGGGCCTGTATGCCTCGCAGCCCTTTTTCGCCGACAACCACTGCACAATTTCCGCCGCGTTGAGCGCAGCTTCATTCAAGTTCGCAATTAGGATTCCTGTCAAATGGCACCTATCTGGCGACCCTTGAGTCCTGCCTGAATCATCCTTAGGTTGTTCAGATTATTATTGCCGACTGGCACCGTTTGATGGGTTGTCTGCGAAAAGTTGTAAAATGCTAAGAATGCAGCATCAGAAAGCGCAAGGCTACCGAAAGCGAGGGAACGGAACACGTATATTCGTAATCTCAGATTCACATTGGTCTCGAGTTCTTAATGGTTCCGGTCTGCACCGCATCAGCGCTCGAACGGCAGGAGAGAATGCTCTATATACGAAGGATTAATCTGTTTTTGGATTCGCTTTTGGAAAAACGGCTCTCCACCGCCGCTAAGCCCTTGGAAAACAACGCATCAGGAGCCGGCGCTCGCCAGCGTCGAGTCGATTTTCGAAGCAACCGTTCAGGTTCTTGTTTGAGGGATAGGCTTATCCACTGAACACCACGCGCACCCTGAACCGGGTGGGCGTATCGGTCGGGACTCTGTGTAGATATTGTCCGAACAAACAGGACTCCCTGTTCCGACGTTCGGTGACAATAACCATGCCGGCATCGACACGGCGCATGGGTTCATTCGGGTGAGGGTCGGTGGCGAGTGCGGCCGCCCATGACGGAGCTCAACTCAGCAATGTCGTGACCAAGGACAATCCTGCCTCGACTGTCGGAGCCGGCAGCGCCTGCCCCTCGAAGACCAATGACGAATGGCTGAAAGACAATGGCCTGAAGTCGGAACGAACCAGCCTCGGCCCCGTCAGGGACGCGCCCGCCTCACGCCGTGGGGCTACAAGAGCTCGAACGTTAGCTGGAGACCTCGAATTACCGCTGAATTGGTGATCGGCGGCGCAGACTAATGGCTGTTGGCTGCTTTCACCTCCGATTTCATGCCGATCGTGGTGTCACCGCCCTTTCGGGATAGCCGGCATCATACGGCGGCATAGCGTCCTTCGTGGAAGACATAGCGGAGTATGTTATAGAGAGGTTGGCCATGCCGATCCTTACCGTCGCCCTGATGATTCGAATGGTTCGGATGAAGAGCTTCATCTTGTCCTTTTGCCTGGCGGAGGCATGCTCGACAGCGCATCTCATCCTTAATCGTCGCTTGTTTGCCCGCGATATCGTTTCCAGCGTTGGCTTGACCTTCGGCTTTCGCTGATGAATGGCGTCACCGATGCCGGCATCTACAAGTGGAAAACGAAGTTCGTTATGAACGCTTTACCGCACACATCATCTCGCGAACTGCCCGAGATAGTCCGGTGAGATGTTTCGAACTTCATGCCCAAACTTGCCAGGCCAAGGCCGTGGATTAACCGTCCGAATTATCCTCAAAAATGTTTGGCAAAGTCATGCAAAGCAACTGGCTTTCCAAAAAGATAACCTTGGCCGATTTTACAGCCAAAGCCATTCAGACTGGCGGCTTGCTCGTTTGTCTCGATGCCTTCGGCGACGGTGGTCATTCCAAGCGCATCGGCGATCGACGTGAAAGCCTTTACCAGTTCGGTGCCACGATCATTCTTCCCCATTTGAGCGATGAAGGAACGGTCAATCTTCAGAACGTCGATCGGAAAACGACTGAGGTAAGCAAGAGCCGAATGGCCGGTTCCAAAATCGTCAATAGCTACGCTCAGCCCCATCGCTCGCAGTTTTTGCAGCGTCGTTTGAACACCGGACTCGTCGTTGAGCAGCAAGCTTTCGGTGATTTCACATTCCAACCATTCTGCTCGGCAACTAGTCTGCGTTAAGGCAATTTCGATCTGTTTCGCGAGATCGTTCTGCTTGAACTGCCGGGGCGAAAGGTTAACGGCAATTTTCAAGGGCTTCACACGCTTGGAGTTCCAGTCGACAGCCGTTTGCGCGGCTGTTCGAATAACCCAATCCCCAATCTCAACGATGGTTCCATTTTCCTCAGCGATGGGGATGAAGGAATCGGGCATCAGAAGTCCAAGCTCAGGATGTCGCCAGCGCAGTAATGCCTCGGCACCAATAATCTCGCCGGACGAGAGGTCCACCTTCGGCTGGTAATAGAGTTCCAGCTCTTTGTTGGTGCAAGCGCTGTGCGAGGCGTTACCAAGGTTCACTCGTAGCCTCGCTCGGGCGGTAAGCGCTTCATCGTAATATTGAAAATTGTTGCGGCCTCGCGCCTTCGCCTCATACAGGGCGGCGTCTGCGTGTGCAAAGAGATCGCGAGGGGAGGCGCCATCGTCGGGATAGCAGGCTATCCCCAGACTGCCCGATACTAGCATATCGCGACCTTCCATATGGAAAGGGCGGGCAATCGCCGCCAACAGCCGGTTGGTGATTTCCGATACATTTTGCCGGTGTCCCACGTTCTGCAGAAAGATCGCGAATTCGTCGCCGCCAAGACGGGCAAAAGTATCGGATTGCCGCAGCTCGACAGAGAGACGCTGGGCGACCTCGCACAGGAGCTGATCGCCTGCCGCATGGCCTAGTGTATCGTTCACGTCCTTGAAATTGTCGAGATCCAGTATGACCAACGCGAATTGCACATTCTTGGCTTCAGCATCAGCAAGTGTGGTTTCAAAGACGCGATTGAACCAGGCCCTGTTGGGAAGTCCGGTAAGGGAATCGCGATACGCAAGCTTCTCTATGTCCTCCCGGTGCGAAACGGCTTCTGTAATATCGCGCATCACTACGAGAACGGTCGACACCTTGCCATCGGCATTGATTTCCGGTGTAAAGTGGGCATGCAACCAATTGTGTGATCCGGACGAGGATATATAACTCGTCTCCAGGTCGGCTTCTTGGCCGGTCCTCAGGACCGATCGCAGCGTGTCAAGATAGTCAGTGGGAATCCCTGTGATATCGTCTTCGGTCGCAGGGAGACCGATGACATCCTTTGGATCAATTCCCCTCAGAAAGCGGCGCATCGCAGGATTGGCATGCAGTCGGCGAAGTTCGCAATCATAACGAATCATACCATCAGGGGAGTGTTCCACGAGAGAAGCGATTTCGCAGGATTGCCGCTTCAGTGTTTCCTCCATGGCCTTGCGGTCATGAATATCTAGGAGCGTTCCCACCACCCGGAGCGGCCGACCCTGTTCATCGCGTTCGAGGATCTTGCCAATATCCTCGACCCACTTGTATGATCCATTTCGTTGTCGAATACGGATTTCAGCTCTATGCAGAGGAGTATCGCCGTTCGTATGTTGCATCCGGCTCTCAACATAATCCTTGATATCGTCTGGATGGATGCTGGCAAGCAAGCTTTCGTCAGAGAAAAGTTCCTTCAACTCGACGTCGAGGATTTCGCAGGTGCGTGGTGAGTAGAATGCCCCATTTTGGTTGCTGTTCCATTCCCATATGCCGATTCCGGTACTTTCAAGCGCGAGTTCGGAACGAATCTGAGACGTAGATAACTCGGCCTGCGCGTTTCGGAGCTCCGTAAGGTCCTGCACAAAAGCGAGCAAGCACAGAGTTTCGTCGGGTCGTGTAAGATCTCCCGAAATGATCGCTATCTCGACCCGAGTATCAATTAGATGCCCGTCGCGATGGAAGTATTCCTTAGAGATTGTCGTCCGTCCGTTGCCCGCTAGCAAAAGGGCCCGCATGGCCTCTCGATCGAGACTAATGTCGCCCGCGGGGGTGATCTCATGGGCGTACCGTCCCGAAAGCTCCTCACGAGTATAGCCCAGTAATCTCGCAAATGCCTCATTCACTTTTAGATAAAGACCATCTGAACCGATAAGTGCAGCACCAAACGGGCCATTTTCGAATGCTTCGCGGAACAGCCGCTCGCGCTGATCTACGCTGTCTAATTCGTATTCACATGCGATACCTGTTAGAATCCCCAAGTGGCAACGGTGACCGCCCTTGTGGCATTGAAATTGAATGATTTTGCCGAAAATGTCGGGCATTCGAATCTGTAGTTTTAGCTCTTGCCACTGATCACCGTGCGCTTCGAGGGAGCGGAAAGCGATTTTTTGCAGCCAAGGCGCCAGCGCTGCGCTTACAGCGGCCCGTACGTGCTGTCGATCAACTCGCTCTGGCAATTGGTTGAAAAACCGATCGAATTCGGCAGACCACCAGAGGTCACCCGTAGCGAGGTCGTATGACCAATAAGCCAAACTGGTTGCCGATCGGTATAGAATCTGATCGGTTCTATCGTCGGCAATAGCCTGAATCAAAATATCGGCATGCTGCGTCTCATCAAATGCCTTGGCGGACGGAACGTCCCATCGTTTGAGGGCCGGACGAGATGTATTGGCGGTTTTCACACTCATGAGATCAATTTATGACAAGCCGAAGCCTGTCCCCCTTCTTAGGTTTTTCATTTGTCTCACGCACAGTTATTCTTGAGTTCCCGGACTAGGAGGCGTGATGCAAAATTGCTGGTCGCCGAAATGCAATGCGATGAGTTTTAGCGTCGTAGCAATTGCGGGGCGCGCATGTCGAAAGAGCCGCTCAGCCGATTGGATTCCCGCATTCCGATGCGGTGCAAGTTTGGCAATTTGCGGATCGCAAGTGTTCTCCAACTTTGCACCAAATCAGCTTTGCCCAAAACGCGCTTTTAATCCGCTACGACTTTTATCAGTGGCTTGTTTGCAGCCTGCGCGAGCATCTGTACATACATCGCTTCCAGATAGTTGGCGACAATCAGCAATTTCTGCCGCTCGTGCTCGAGTATCTCCGTGATTTGGATATCGCCAAATGTGGGAGATATGGACGTTGGGACGTTGGGGCAGCCGTTGATCGGCTCGCAAGACGGTAAGTTGACTATTTGCATCATGAGCTCCCTATGAGATATCTATTCTAACCTGAAAGGCCGAGTAACATCGTAAGTTGCAGTCAGGCAGCCATCGCACTGCGGTCGACGCAGACCGAAGCGAACACGCTCAGCTTTGCGGCGAAATCGATGAACGGGATAACGGAACGCACGCTGAGGACATGTGGCGATACCTGGGGCAGCGGCGACGCCGCTGCCCATCTCCGAATTTCCCTGGTCGAGGTGTTATTGATGCAAAGCTGCTGATCACCGAGATGGCAGGCGATGATTTCCAACTTTGCGCTCTCGACCATGCCGTACATCAGAATTCTTCCCATTCATTGGCAGCCGAAGCGGCTGCGGCAACACCGCCGAATGCACCGGCAAGCCTACGGGTAAGTGCACGGGCGGGTGAGGCGACCGGCCGACTGTCCCGGGCGGCGGCGCGAGGCAGAACGGGTCGCGCGCTGGAGAGCGTAAATTGACTTACAAGGTTGCGCAGCTTGGCCGCCTCTTGAGCCAACGTATTGGAGGCAGCGGTAGACTGCTCCACCATCGCCGCATTCTGCTGGGTCGTCTGGTCCATCGAGTTGACGGCCGCATTGACCTCGCCCAGCCCCGTCGACTGCTCCCTGGCTGAGATCGCGATCGATTCCATATGGCCGTTGATCTCGACGATGAAGCCGCTGATCGTTTTCAGCGCCTCGCCGGTGTCGCGCACCAACCTCACGCCATTCTCAACCTCGCTCGAGGAGTTGTGGATGAGTTCTTTGATCTCCTTGGCGGCTTGGGCTGAACGCTGTGCCAGTTCACGTACTTCCTGTGCAACGACCGCGAAACCTTTGCCGGCATCACCTGCACGCGCCGCTTCGACGCCAGCATTAAGTGCTAGCAGGTTGGTTTGGAAAGCGATCTCGTCAATGACTCCGATGATATTAGAGATCTCCTGGGACGACTCCTCAATCTTCCTCATGGCTCGCTCAGCGTGACTGACGACGTCCACAGACCTCACCGCCGACTGGTTTGCCTGACTGGCTACGACGCGGGCCTCCTCTGTACGCTTTGTTGAGTTCGCCACATTCGTGGTAATCTCGTCCAACGCGGCGGCAGTTTGTTCTAGCGACGAAGCTTGCTGTTCGGTTCGTCTCGAAAGGTCCTCTGCTCCGGCAGCGATCTCGCGTGTGCCGTTATCCATCGAGGAAATCGAGTGGGCGATTTCCGAGAGCGCTGTCGCAAGTTGACGGACGGACTGATTGAAGTCCTGACGCAGGGGCTCAAATGCTGGGGCGAATTCTTGGTCGAGTTGGAACGCGAGATCACCCGAGGCGAGCCGCTTCAAGCCGACTCCGATGTTCTGGGTGGCGAAGGCCAATTGGCCCGCTTCGGTTTCCTTGATTCGGTTGATCGCCTCTTGCTCCTTGGCCTGGCGCCCACGCGTTGCCGCTGCTTCGGCCTCTAGTTCACGATTATTCATTGCGGCCTGGCGGAATACTTCGACCGCATTCGCCATCGCGCCGATCTCATCCTTGCGCTTTGCTCCCACTACGGAAATTGACGTGTCGCCTTGGGCAAGCCTGCCCATTACAGCAGTCATCGCAGCAATTGGACGGATCATGCCTCTGTTCAGCACAAACAGCATCAAGAGGCCCGAAGCGATCATGATGAGGGCACCGGCAATGATCGCGAAACGGGCCGTTGCCGCTGAATCAGACGCTGCGGCGGAGCGCGCACTCAGAAGCTGCTGTTCGACGCCGCCGATCTCGGCCGCCTTGGTACGAATCTGGTCCATCCATTTCTTGCCGACCCCCGCCACTTCCAAGTCACGTGCCTGTTGCGCGGTATCCTTAGAGGTCATTAGTTTCATTTCCTGGACGACGACATCGTTTGTCCAGCCCTCAACAAGTGTTGCCAACTCATCAAGCCGCTTCTGCTGGGCTGGATTATCGGAGGTGAGGTTGCGGACCTCCGCAATATTCTCCGCATAAGCTTTCGCACCCGCTTTCTGTGGGGCCAGGAATTTTTCGTCCCCAGACAGCAGGTAACCACGCATGCCAGTTTCCTGATCGACCATGGCGGCCACGATGTTGCTGACTGTCCCGAGTACCGCATGGGTGTGGTCCGTCCAGTCCGCTGCCTTTTCCTGGGTGGTCATCGAGGTAAAGCTGATGATGTTGACGACCGTGCTGATTGCCAATAGCAAAGCAAATACGAGAGCGATTTTACTTAAGATTTTGATGTTGTTGAAGGATAACATTAGTTTTCTCTTCCTGGATTGCCGTTCGACTTTTAAGATGCCAGTATTTCCCGGCCCAACCCGTTTGAGTACCTGGGTTTCGCGCGTTGTCATCGTCTCGGGCGCGCTTAACACGATCCAATCGTTCACTTCAGGTTTTCGGGATAGCCACCGCGAATCATTCGGGCGGGAGTTCGACGTCAACTGCGGCGGTCATAGTAGGGTGGCAGGGGGCCATCAGTGCAATGTGTCGTCTGGCACTTACACCTGAAGTATGAAGATTAACAAGATGATATCTCGGTACCGACGGCGAGCTTTGCGTGTATAAACTGGATAGAGTTACAGTAATTGGATATTCTGCTGCCTGTCTCTTCGCAGGTTTGCGGTCATCCTCAACATGGCTGAGCCGTTGTGGGGGAGATCAGGTTACTTTCGTGCAGAATTCCGGTCTAGTTTGTCACCGACAGTGGTCGCCCCATAGCGCAACCCGTCCATGAATAAGCCCACCATACGCTGTGGATCAATCTGCCCACCGCAGCTCGGAGGCACGCACAACATCCCGGCGCCGTGCAAGAGTTCGCTCGCCTTCACCCCAGCTCGTATTTGGCCGTTGGTCGCCGCTGCATCCAACAGCTTTTGAACCAAGGGGCCAAGTCGCTCCAAAAAATATGCGGGCAGCCCCTCCATTGCGGGATCGCCTGAATTAAAGGCGGACGCCAGCCCACGATGTGCGGTTATGAAATCAACATAGCGCTTGACCCATAGCTCAAGCGCCTCGCCCGGTGGGTTTTCAGCGACCAGCGTCTTCGCTGCCTCAACGGACTCATCAACTTCTTTGCGGAAGACCGAGACAACAAGATCGGAACGCGTCGGAAAATGGCGATAAAGCGTGCCGACGCCGACCCCTGCCCTGTCAGCGATTTCGCGTATGGGCACGTCGAGTCCAGCCTCGGCAAACACCTCCGATGCTGTTTGAATAAGCGAACCAATGTTGCGTCGTGCGTCGGCTCGCCGGCGCCTACCCGCTACCTGTTCCCCAGCATCATTAGACGATTTCGTATCCTCAGACAATTTTTACCCCTTGATAAACGGAACATGATTCCGTATACCCCCAAGCGGACGACCGTTCCATATATCACATGAACGATCGTCCTTGCCAAGTCCACATGGAGAATAGACATGCATAACAAACCAGTCGCGCTCGTCAGCGGAGCAAACAAAGGGATCGGCCTGCAAATCGCAAAAGACCTCGCGCAGCAAGGCTTCACTGTGCTTGTCGGTTCGCGACGATTTGAAGCCGGCGAGAACGTTGTCCAAAGCGTCGGACCTGATGCGCAAACCGTTCAGCTTGATGTGACTGATGAAGCCTCGATCGCCCAGGCGGCGAAGCGAATCCGCGTGACCTATGGCCGTCTCGATGTTCTCGTGAACAACGCAGGTGTCGGACATGGTGGTGATCCGGGACGGAGCAATGCCCAAATCATGGCGGAAACGCGTTTGGCTGTCGTTGATCTGGACGAACTCCGGACCGTATTCGCCACGAACGTTTTTGGCGTCGTCGCGGTCACACAAGCGATGCTGCCGCTTCTTCGCGAGGCGCCGGCGGCAAAGATCATCAACATATCCAGCGCGACCGGTTCCCTGGCACTGAATAGCGATCATTCGAACATGCTTCGCCAGTACACCAGCACATACACGGCCTCGAAGAGCGCCCTAAATGCGGTCACGCAAGCGCTCGCGATCGAGCTCGAAGGCACCAACATCAAGGTTCACGCTGTTTGCCCGGGTCATACCGCCACCGACATGAGCGAATATGGCGGATCGGTCGAGGACGCAGCGCGCGAGCCGGTGCGGATCGCTCTGCTTGGAACGGACAGCCCCACGGGCACCTTCTCGAATGCACAGGGTGCACTGCCTTGGTGAACTGGCTAGCGCGAGAGGCCGCTGATTGTCAGCGGCCTCTCGCGCTTGAATAGAACCTCATAATCACTCAAAAGTGTCGTGACTTTACGACGTGCAGCCCGTCGGGAGAAGCTCGTGTCTAAAACAGCAAAAATCGTACAATTCCATAAGCTCGGAGGCCCCGAGGTTCTCCAGGTCGAAGCCATGCCGATCCCCAATCCCGGACCGGATGAAGTGCGCCTCCGCATCAAGGCATTCGCGTTGAATCGCGCGGAAGCGCTTTTTCGCCAGGGACATTACATTATTCAGCCTCAGTTTCCGTCAAAGCTCGGCTATGAAGCCTCTGGCGTGGTTGAAGCCGTCGGCCCAGGTGTGGACGAGAGCCTGATTGGGAAGGTATTTAACACCATCCCCAATTTCAGCTTCAGTAGCTATGGTGTCTACGGCGAAGTCGCTGTCGTGCCCGTCACCGCGCTCGGCACGTATCCCGATCATCTCACGCCGGAACAGGGTGCCTCCATCTGGATGCAGTACCTCACTGCCTATGGCGCCTTGGTGCACATTGCGAATGTTGCTCACGGCGATTTCGTCATGCTTCCGGCAGCAAGCAGCAGCACCGCGATTGCAGCGATGGAGGTTGTGAAGGCCGAGGGCGGTACAGCCATCGGCATTACGCGGACTGCGAAGAAGAAAGCTGATCTTCTGTCTCTTGGCTATGAACATGTGATCGTCAGCGACGACGAGGACGTCGTTAAACGCGCCACGGAAATCACCGATGGCAGGGGCGCCCGGATCATTTTCGATCCCGTTCTCGGAAGCGGCATCGAGGCGCTGGCTCAGGTCGCCGCCTGCCAGGGGATCTATTTCGCCTACGGTCTGTTAGACCAACGGCCGACCCCTTTTCCGGTTTGGTCGACTATGTCGAAAGCCCTCACGCTTCGAGGCTGGGCATTTCCCGAACTTTTCCGCGAGCCTGAGGCGTTGCAAAAGGCGAAGGAGTACATTTTTAAGCATCTGAGCGACGGCACCCTGAGGCCGCAGATCGCTAAGGTTTTCGCATTGGACCAGATCGACGAAGCTCATCGCTTCATGGACTCAAACGACCAGATTGGAAAAATAGTCGTAAGGATTGGATAATATTCTGGCCGCAATTTTTCCGCTATCTTAATTCCACGCTGCCCTGCCCGGCAACGTCGCTGTGAAACACGTGGAAGGGTCGCTCTGCAGGAAGTGGTCCTCGAAAATAAGATAAACGGCGGGTCCGAAGCCCGCCATCGGTACTTCAAAGCCAATCTCTGCCGCTCGCTGCCGTACCGCGTCGGCATACTGGTTTGTATTGAACTGCCCTCCCACCTCCAATCGTTGTCCTCAATCCGTTAGGAACACCGTTGCTGGCGGTCACATCGAGTGATTTGCAAAGACCGTTGATAGATGTGACATCGCCAGCGTGACGGCGGCTTTCGGAGGTGCATTGGCCGGATCCTGCTCCGCCTCCACCACGAGCCATCCCTGATAGCCGCCATTTCGCACGAACGCGCCAGCAGGAGCAAAATCCACTATCCCATCGCCTGGAACGGTGAACATTCCCGCGCGCACCCCTGCATTGAAGCTGAGATCGAACTCGCGGACGACATCCATCACTGCGCCGCGCACGTCCTTCAAATGGATGTGCACGATGCGGTCGCCGAAGCGGTCGATCAGGCGACCATAGTCAAATCCACCGGCAGCGGAATGTCCGGTATCCAGAAGAAGGCCAACCTCAGGTCCAGTCTTGTCGAAGAGCCGAGAGACCTCGTCAAAAGTTTGCGCAACCATCATCAAATGATGATGGTAGGCCAGTTGCAGCCCATACTTGCCGGCAATGCGTCTCGAAAACTCCGTCAGTCGGGATGCATAAGCGGCAACATCGTCTTGAGTCATGATCACCCGCTCAGACATCGGAATGTCGAGGGGCGCTCCCGGCGCCATCATCGCGACCTCTCCATAGACCATCACGTTGCAATCCATAGCCCGCAGCAGGCTTGCATGACCTGCGACAGCGCTCACTTCGTCGTCGATGCTCCGCTCTGCAAGTTCGCCGGAATACCAGCCGGACGCAAGTGCGAGATCAAAACCCTTTAACAGGGGACGCAGCACGCTCGCCTCACGCGGAAACTTTCTGCCAAGCTCAACGCCCTGGTAGCCGACGCCAGCCGCATCGGCGAGGCAGGACTCCAATGAGATCTCCGCACCTAGATCTTCAAGAACATCGTTCGTCCAAGAGAGCGGGCTGACTGCGAGCCTCACGCCTGCCGGTAGAAAATCAATGCTGTTCATGCTTCCTCCGTGATCGTGCCGCGCCAATAGCGAGATCGGCATGTTTGCGTTTGATCAAAACGGACCGTTGTTTGCCGCAATTGATCGCAGATGCTGCTGAAACAGCAGCTTGAACTCTTTGAAGTTATCGAAGCCAAGGGCGCTCGCTACGCGCATGACTGTCGATGGCGACACGACGCACTCGCTTGCAAGAGAGCTTATGGTCCCGAACGCCACAATGTCCGGGCGGGCAAGCGCGGTCCGTGCAACGCGTTCCTGTTGCTCGGGCAGTCGCAGACCTGCGGCAACGATCATGCCCTTTAGCTCACTGACACTTCTTGGCTTCGTTAACGTCTGATGCGTGCTCATGAGAATTCTCCCGTAGGAATTATGGTGCGCCGGTATGCGGCGCACCACGCTTTCATCTCAGAACGACCGATTGTTTCTTTGAGACGGACTCAATGCAGGCCAGCGCGATGGCCAGCGCATTGCGAGCGTCGACGCCACTGGGAGCATCCCTGAGCTCGCCGGTTCGTACTGAATTGACGAAGGACGCGAGTTGGGCCGTGTAGCCATGAACGAAATGATCGGTATCGCGCCGCCAGGTATCGTTGGACACGCCGTCCTTGTCGAAGAGCGTCATGCTTGAGCGGCGGACATCGCCCATTGTTACCATGCCACCCGACCCGAAGACCTCGCCCCGAATGTCGTAGCCATAGAGAGCTGAGAAGTTCGCCTCCGCGACGGCGACGGAGCCATTGTCGAAGCGGATGTTCACGACGGCGGTATCGAGGAAACCGTTCTCCTTGGCATCCGGCCGGACAAGCGCGTCCGCCATCGCAAAGACCTCGACGGGCCTAGCCCCAACGTTCAGCCAGAGCAGGGTGTCGAAGTCGTGGATGAGCGTCTCGTAGAAGATGGTCCAAAGGGGAATGCGATCGGGATCCGCGCCGAACGGACCGGGATCGCGTGTCAAGGATCGAATGAGTTGCGGCGCCCCGATCTTGCCGGCGTCGATGGCGGCACGGCCTTCTGCGAAAGCCTGATCCCAGCGGCGATTGAAGCCGACCTGAAGCGGAACGCCTGCAGAGCGGGCTGCAGCGATGGCGCGATCGGCGTCTTCGAGCGTGAGCGCCATCGGCTTCTCGCAGAAAATCGCCTTGCCGGCTTCGGCAGCCTTAACAAGGACATTGGTATGGAACCGGGCGGGCGTCGCGATGATCACGGCGTCGAGGCCGGGGTGGGCAAGGAGTTCGGCGACATCGGTGTAGGCGGCATCAACGCCGAGGTTCTCGGCGAGCTTGCCTGCTGCACCCGGCGCAGGATCCGCGATGGCAACGAGTTCGGCGTCGACCAGCCGCCGCGCGACGGTTTCGCCGTGGAAGGAGCCGATACGGCCGGCGCCGATGAGGCCGACGTTTACAGGTTTGATCTTAGGCATGGTTTTCGTCCTCAAAAGTTTGGATTCAGAGTGTGAATGCGGAGCGGAACGCATCGAGCGCGGCGTCGGGATCGCCGGCAGCCCAAGCTTCCATGCCGATCGGGCCGGAGTAGCCCATCGCCTTCAACGCCTTGGCAACGCCATTCCAATTGACCTCACCCGTGCCCGGCTCGCAGCGGCCTGGTACGTCGGCGACCTGAATCTCCCCGATCCACGGCAGGCATTTGCGGCAAAGCTCGATCAGGTTCCCCTCGCCGATCTGCGCGTGGTAGAGATCGAGGTTCAGGCGAAGCCGGGGATGGTTGATGCTGGAGACCAGCGCCAGCGTGTCCTCGGCGCGTCCGAAAGGTACGCCGGGGTGGTCGACCGGCAGGTTCAGGTTCTCGAGCGTAAAGACGACGCCCTCTTCTTCGGCCATGTCGACAATTCGACGAAGAGTGTCGCGCGCCTTCAGCCACATAGCGCCTGTGACAACCTCGATCGGCTGAACCGGAAGGCCGCGATCTCCGAGCCCAGTTCCATGAAGGTTCAGTCTCTGGACGCCGAGGCGCTTGCCGACCTGCGCGGTCTCGCGCGCAGTTCTCAGAAGTTCATTCGCACCTTCGTCGTCGGTCAGGCGGCCAGTGAGGTAGCCGTTCATGATCGTGAAGGTCGCGCCCGTCGCCTCCAGCTTGCTGATATCGTGTTCCGGCCAGTTCCACAGGCCCACACCGAAGCCCATTTCCTTGAGCCGAGAGGCCCGCCATTCGATTGGCTTGTCCCGCCACAGCATCTCGGCGCAGGCCGCCAATTGGAAGGGTGAAGTGCTTTGAGCATTCATTGGGTGTTTTTCCCTGATTTTGGGTATGACTATCCGTGGCGCGGCGCGGATGCGCCGAACCGAATTCGCATTCCGCAGAAGCCTTCTCAGATGGTTCCGCCCAACTCCTCGGAGATTGACTGCAGTTCCTTGCCGCCGGCCATCAGGTTCTGCAGTTCGTCGATACCGATGTCGTTCTTGGCATAGGTTCCGAGCGTCTTGCCGCGGTTGAGCACCGTGAAGCGGTTGCCAACGGCATAGGCGTGGCGAACGTTGTGGGTGATGAAAATCACGCCAAGCCCCTTGGCTCGGACTTGGTTGATATACTTCAGCACCATCGACGTCTGTGCGACGCCGAGCGCGGATGTTGGCTCGTCGAGGATCAACACCTTGGCGCCGAAATAGACCGCGCGGGCGATCGCCACACATTGCCGTTCACCGCCCGATAATGTGCCAACGGCCTGCTGCGGGTCGCGAACGTCAATGCCGATCTTGTGCATCTCGTCGCGCGTCACATTGTCGGCCTCTACCATGTCCATGCGCTTGAAGGGGCCGAAGCCAATCAAGGGTTCCCGACCCATGAAGAAATTGCGTGTCACGGACATCAGCGGGATCATCGCAAGGTCCTGATAGACCGTGGCAATACCGGCATCGAGTGCGTCGCGTGGGCCGGAGAACGACCGGGGCTGGCCATCGACTAGGAAATCACCCGAGGTCGGCCTGTGCACGCCTGCCAGCGTATTGATCAGGGTCGATTTGCCCGCACCATTGTCGCCGAGCAGGCATAGAACCTCGTTCCGGTACACACTCATGGATACCCCGTTGAGGGCAATGACGGAGCCGAAATGCTTGACGAGGTTCCTGACTTCGACGATGGGCGTCTGAGACGTGCTCATCAGCGTTCTCCCGTGACGCGTTTGCGGATGACATTGTTGAAGATGACCGCGGTCAAGAGCATGCCGCCGAGGAAGACGAGATACCAATCCTGGTCTATCGAGGTATAGGTGAGCCCGATCAGCACCATGCCGAAGACGATGGAGCCGAAGAATGCTCCAATCGCCGAACCATAGCCGCCCGTCAGGAGACATCCGCCAATCACCGCCGCGATGATCGCCTCGAACTCCTTCTGGAAGCCGCGGCGGGCGTCGGTCGAGCCGGCATCGAGGACGGTTAGGATCGCGACCAGGGTCGCGCACATAGCAGTTACGATGAAGAGGGTCGTCTTCACGCGGGCGACTGGCACGCCCGACTTGCGCGCTGCGCGCGGGTCTCCTCCGGAAGCGAAAATCCAGTTACCAAAGCGCGTTCGCAACAACACCCACGTGGCAAGCAGAGCGATGAAGATGAACCACAGGATTTCAACGGGGATTCCGGGAACCTTGGGAGCGCCACTGGGGAAGGTCTCGATGATGCCACGGCTCCCCAGCCAGGAGAAAAGTCCGGTGAATGCATCGCCGGAGAAGATGGGCGCAAGCGGACTGCCGGCGGCAGCTTCCTTCATGCCGCGAAGCTGCGTCGCGCCGCCGCTGGCCCATTTCAGGCCGACAAGTGTCAGACCGCGCAGGATGAAGAGGAACGCCAGAGTTACGATGAAGGACGGCAGGCCGGTATGCATCGTAAGCTGGGCATTGATCGTGCCGATGACCGCCGCGAATGCCAGTGCGATTACGATTGCCACGCTGAGCGGAAGATGAAGGACGACCAGAGCCGTGCCGAACACAAGTCCCGCGAATGCCACCATGGAGCCGATCGACAGGTCGAACTCGCCGCCGATCATCAGCAGCGCCGCGCCGATCGCAAGGATTCCGAGCTGTGCGGCCGGGGCCATGAAGTTGACCACGCCCGCAAGCGTGAACATGGCGGGGTTGGCGGTGAAGAGAAAGAATATCGTGACGAGAACCAATCCGGCGACAGCGCCGAGTTCCGGACGCCGCAGCAGCGCGGTCATGGTCGAAACCTTCTTCAGCCTCTCGTCGGATCGGGTCGTAGTCCCGTTCTGTTCGTTGGCCAGCGTCATGGTCCTACCTCAAAAATATTTCGTTTGCGCGCGCCGTCACGTTCCGATCAACCATGTCGGGATCGGAAGGCAGCGATGGAGGGCAGCTCCCGCATGTGCGGGAGCTGCTGCGGGTCCGCTTAGCGGATACCCTGGGAGGATTTCTCGATGACCGACGCGGCGGTGTCCTTCTCGACGAAGCTCGGACCCGAGGCGACATTGCCAGCAGGGATGGTGCCGTAGCGAGCGTAGAGCGCGAGGAAGGTCACGGGCAGATAGCCCTGGAGGTATGGCTGCTGGTCGACGGCGAACAGCGCCTTGCCATCCGCGACTGCCTTGAGGAAGCCGGCCGATAGGTCGTAGGAGGCAACCTTAACTTTGCCGCCGATGCCCATCTTCTCGACGACGGCAACCGCGCGTTCGCCAACGAGCGGCGCAGATAGGCCGAGGACGACGTCGATCGACGGATCCGAGGTCAGGGCCGCCTGAATCTTGGACTCGATTTCTGCCGGGTCAGCCGAAGTGGGCAGCACCGTGACCTTGCCGCCCTCGAAGCCCTTCTCGGTACCTGAGCAGCGCTGGTCGAGCGCGGCGTTGCCGACTTCCTGGTTGACGCAGAGGACATGCTTCAAGCCGAGCGACTTCAGCTTCGCACCGACCTTGATGCCCGCGGGGGTCTCGTCCTGGCCGACGTGCAGTTTAATGCCGAGCTTTTCGGCGGCAGAGATGCCCGAGTTCATAGAGATGACCGGAATGCCGGCCGCAACCGCCTTCTCGATCGCCGGACCGAGCGCATCCGGATCAGGATTGGAGATGACGATGCCCGCCGGGTGCTGATTGACGGCGGCTTCGATAAGCTGCGCCATGGCAACCATATCGAAGGTTTCCGGGGCGCGGTAGTCGACGTGGACATTGCTGTCCTTTGCAGCCTGCATCATGCCGTTCTTGACAATCGACCAGAATGGGTCGGATGCCTGTCCATGCGTGACGGCGATGATGCTTGGCTTTTCCTCCGCCTTCACACCGACCGACCAAGACGCTGCAATACCGACAGCGAAGGCGCACGAAGCAAGCTTCTTGATAAATGACTTCATTTCTCTCTCCTCCAAGCCGATCCACTCCCAGGATGGCGAAAACGAATGCTACCGGGTTCATTTGCATTTGCTACCGGGTGCAATCAGGTGCATCATATGACGAAATGAGTTAAAAGCAAGCAATCATTTCATCCAAAATGCAAATTGGAATGTTTGTTCCATCTTCTCGGGGAGGCGTAATGCGCAAGCGGGCAACGGCGAAACAGGTGGCGGAAGCCGCAGGGGTATCGAAGTGGACGGTCATACGTGCGTTCACGCCCGGCGCATCCATCACCGAGGAGAGCAAGCGCCGAGTTCTCGAGGCCGCCGAACACTTGAACTACGCGCCCAATCTCCTTGCGCGCAGCCTAGCCACAAATTCGACGCATCAAGTCGCCGTGTTTGTCGACGACTTCGCAAACCCGCAGAAGCTGCCTTTTCTTGAAACGCTGACCGAGCAGCTTCAGGCAGAAGGCTTCGTCGCGATGCTGGTCAACATCAACAGCCATTTCGACCATATCAACGCCCTGCTCAACGCTAGCCAGAGGCAGGTCGATGCCGTCATCCTGTTCGGGACCGCCTTCCGCGACGAGACGTTGAACGATCGGCGCCTCGGCCGCGGAACCGCGCCCATGTTCGTCCTGGCGAGGGACAGCCAGATCGACGGTGTTCCTGCTGTCGTGTGCGATGCGGAACAGGCCCTGAAGGAAATGGTCGACTATCTCTATGACAAGGGTTACCGACGTCCGGGCTTTATGGCTGGAGCGCGCGCTCTTTCCACCGCTCTGAAAAGACGGCATTTCTTCACGGAGTTCTGGAGGCAGAAAGGCGTGACGGAAATCGTCGATATCGCCGCAGATCGGTACAGCGCGGCATCGGGAGCTGACACCGTCCGAAGATATATTCGTGAGAGCGATCCGGGCCAGCGGATCGACGTGCTTATGTGCGAGAATGACATTCTGGCGATCGGCGCGATGGACGAATTGCGCGGCAGCTACGATCTGCGAATCCCTGAAGATCTCGCCGTGGTGGGGTTCGACAATTACGAGTTGGGAGGCGCATTCGCATACGGGCTGACGACATACGAGCAGCCGAAAGACGAAATGGTTGGCGCCATCGTGTCGATGGTGACCGGAAGAAGAGAGCCTGAGACACTGACGTTTCCGGGAAGGCTTGTCGTTCGGAAATCCGCCTAGTCACACCGTCGTTGCGGCCTACTGCGCGGGCAACCTCCCCACTCGCTGGCGCAGATTACGCCGGCCAGGTCGCCCAAGAGCTCATCGAACAACCCGGAGTCCCAAAAATACAGACAGGTTCATCGATATCGGACTACGGAAGTAGTGTGCGGCAATTGTCTCCAGCCTACGACATCGCCATCTGTGGTCAGTTCCTGCCAGTTCAGCCGAGACATACAGCGCGCCGGCGTGAACAAGGTGGCGACCAGTCGCACGATGCGCCCCGTCCGCACGCGAGAGTCGCTTTCCCGTGGGGGACGGGCCGTCGGAGAGCCGAATCCTCTAGGAACCCTGCGGTGGTGCGGACAAGCGCCGTGTGCAGGCTGCGCGCGCCGCTTTCAAACTAGGCCGAAAGTGAGTCATCTCACCCGATCTTCGGGGGAGAAGTCCGACAGTCCCTATACGGGGTCAGTTTTAAAAGAGCGCTTAGCAAAAAACAGGAGAATGGCGGCGCCGGTCACAGAATTACCTTCAAATTCAGGCGCTCTTTTTTGTATCGAACGCAAGCTGGGCGGCTTTGATGGCGGACTGATGAGCCATGGCCCACTTTCCTAAAGCCTCGACGGGTGCGCGCAAAGAGTGTCCGAGGGGCGTCAATTCATAGTCGACACGCGGAGGAATCGTTGGAAATACGGTTCGGGTAACGAGACCGTCCCGCTCCAATCCTCGTAGAGTAAGCGTAAGCATATGTTGGGAAATACCAGTCACGCCGCGCTTGAGTTGGCTAAACCGCCGTGGCCCATCACGCAACAACATGACGACAAGCACACTCCACTTATCGCCGACGCGCGCAAGCACTTCGTTAATGCCCGCGCATTCCGCTGGATGATGCGGAATATCCCCAATGGTCATATCGGTCTGACTTAGTACAGAAATTTTGCCTTCTTGCATGTTCATCTCGGTCAGTTATTTTGCCTTGGACAGAGATTCATACCATCTAACTGGAAGTAAGTCATGACCCAAATTTCGAACTACCCGGCCTCGAACCGAGGCTCCAATATCACCGCCTGGATCCTTCAGATTTTATTGACTCTCGCATTTTTTGCCGCCGCAGGAGCAAAATTGGCCTCGGTGCAGATGATGGTTGATGATTTTCAGCAAATAGGTCTCGGCCAGGCTTTCCGATACGTCACGGCAATCGTGGAGATTATCGGCGCGATTGCTTTATTGGCACCGCGTGTGAGCGCTCTCGGCGCCCTGTGGCTGGCCGCCACGATGTTTGGGGCTACAATGGCGCACTTGTTCCGGTTGCATACATCACCGGCGCCGGCTCTTGTTTTGTTCGCGCTTTGCCTTGTTGTTGCTTGGGTTCGCCGCGACCAGGTCGCACACCTGCTCGAGCATCTCCGCGGCTCCAGGACGTAATTAAATCCCTAAATGATCTGATCCCTTTACGGAGATTCTTGCGGTTGATCACAGTTGGCTAAAGGTGGCTGTTGACTTTGTCTCGGCAGATTTTCGCGCTGGATCCGGAGCTTCATTCGGCCCATTCGCCGCGTGCAACCACGGTGAAATGGCATCGTCATTCTCCTTCCCGGCGCATGCAGCTCACAACGTCGATAGTTACTTTCGCCCATGATGGCATGGCTGAACAAAATAATAGCTGGAAATGAAGGTTGTGCCTGAGCCGGTCAGGCTCAGGCGGCATGCGCCGGCGGTGTGTCGATGGGCAGGTCAAGGCCACTGTGGACAAGAACGCGACCCCAAAACATACGCTGAATGCGGCGACCGACCAATATAGGAATGTGCATGCCGGAAAACAGCAAGCGGTTTGCTCTTAACTCCCAAGGCTCATCATTCGATGGAATGGTTGAAGCCCTTACTGGCGCCTTTGGCTCCTTCAATGCAGAACCTGTCGACAGACATTCAGACTTTCGCTGGAGCATTGATATCGCGACATGTGAGCCAGCAACCCTCATCACAGGATATCATGAGCATCCGTTTCAGTTTCAGGTTAATACAACAGAGAATACCAGCGAATACTTATCGATCGTCTTTCCCCGGCGCGGCGGGATGGGAGTGCAGCATGGTTCTTCAATGGCCGACGCCAACCCCACGAGCATGCTGATCTACAACAGCCTGGAAGCAGATCTCGTAAAGTTTCATGGCCAGTCGAGCCTTATCGATGAACTTCTTCTTGATTGGAGGATCGTCCACAAGACAATCGCCGAAACTTTTGATCTGGCCCCGAAGCGATCCCTCGAGTTGCTCGCGCAGCTCGATGTTGCAACGCCGGCCGGGGGGGCAATTGCGAATCTCGCGGAGTTCATGATTGTTAGCATCCGTAATAACGGTCCACTGACGCAATGTCCCTTGGCTATGGCTCGGATAATGCAGGCATTGACCGATTTGGTGGTGCGTCTGGTGCCTCACCGATTGACTTTTCTTCTCGAGAAGAAGCCATCAGCAATTGTTCCTTGGCATGTCCGCCGGGCGATTGATTTCATGTACGCAAACATCGATTTGCCGATCACAATGCCGACAATTGCTGAAGCAGTCGGTGTATCCGTGAGAACACTTGAGATTGGATTTCGCGCCTTCAAGGAGACCACGCCCAATGCCTATCTCCAGTTGCTGCGACTTCGGGCTGCACGAGAAGATCTTCTTAATGCCGATAGTCACCAGACCATCCAGATGATTTGTCTGAAATGGGGATTTGTTCACTTTGGGCGATTTTCTGCCGTCTACAAAGCCCACTATGGCGAAAGCCCTTCCCAAACGAGAAAACGAATATTTCGCCCTTCGGGCGATGATCTATGACCACGTGAAGGCGTGGCATGCGACGAAAGATCACCGAAATGTCGGGCTGATTTAGTTCGAACCGTTCGGCTAAAGATTCAGCCGAACGGTTCGAACGGCTATTCCACCAATTTCTGGATTTGGACAAGTCTCGGTCGCCCATGCAATGACCGATGGATTTGAGCGCTCATCGCCTCAAGTTCATTGGTGAGAAGAAAAATTTCATGTCGCAGTTTCTCCAGTTCGGGCATCGGCCATGAGGCAGAATCAAACTCACCCTTTGCAGGGGGGATCGTGGGAAAAGCGTCTTGGTTATTCATCAAAACTCGCTCCATTCAGTTGCAACTGCCGCTGTTCCACCAAATGCCCGCGCAACTCGATTGCCCAGTGCTCGTGCGGGAGAAGCCACGGGCCGTGCCTCTTCAACGAGCACCGGCTTCTGTGAGATTTCGTTTCCGATGGCAAACTGGTGAAGAAGACGGAACAACTCGTCTGCCTCCTTAGCCAGGCCATGCGCCACGGCTGCGGCTTGCTCAACCATGGCGGCGTTTTGCTGTGTTCCCTGGTCCATTGTGTTCACTGCAGTGTTGATTTCCTTAAGACCGGTCGCCTGTTCTTTCGACGCCTGAACGATGGCACCAACGTTGCCGTCGACAAACTGGACCTGCGCCACGATTTCTTGCAAAGCCTTGCCTGTTTCACCGACGAGACTTACGCCGTTTTTCACATGATGGTTCGAGTTGTTGATCAGCGCCTTGATTTCTTTTGCAGCCTTGGCGGATCGCTGCGCCAGTTCTCGCACTTCCTGGGCAACAACAGCGAAGCCCTTGCCTGCCTCACCAGCGCGCGCTGCCTCGACACCTGCGTTTAGAGCCAGGAGGTTCGTCTGAAAGGCGATCTCATCGATAACGCCAATGATGTTGCCAATCTCGACGGCAGAGGCTTCGATCTTGTCCATGGCTTTAACGGCATCCCGAACAACACCTCCGGACCGCTCAGCGTGGTCTTTCGTCTTGCGAACAAGCTGACCCGCCTCATGGGCGCGGCTGCTGGAGTCCGCTACTGTTGTGGTAATTTCTTCCAGAGCGGCTGCAGTTTCCTCGACAGACGCGGCCTGTTGTTCGGTTCGCCTTGAAAGATCGTCTGATGCTGTTCGGATTTCCTGCGCTCCTGCAGCGATTGCGTTTGCGTTCACTGCCACCTTATGCATCGCCTCGCGAAGCTTTTCAGCCGCGGCATTGAAATCCAGCCTCAGTTTGTCGAGCATGGGGATGAACGGCTCGTTGAGCCGGTAAGTGAGATCTCCAATCGCCAGGGCTTGAAGAGCGTTCCCCAGTCGTTCAACAGCGCTGTATGTTTGGTCCGCAAGTGAAGTACGTTCCCTTGATTCATCCTCTAGTCTCTGCCGCTCAACAATTGCCCTCTTGGCCTCGGCGTCTGATTCACGCGCGGCCTTGGCGGAAATTGCATCCCGCACACCCGCAACCGCACGCGCCAATTTCCCAATTTCATCGCTACGTGTTTCCAGGCGGGGATCACCATCGAGATTTCCGTTGGCCATGGCATTCAATGATGCTTGGAGTTTTGATATGGGCGCTACGATCGAGCGCGCGGCAATAGCGGCTGTACCAATTGAAAGAAGTCCCGCAATCCCAAGAGCCCCAAATGCCACGGATCTGAAACCGCTTGTTGTTTTACGGACATCGTTTCCTGTGGCCTTATTCAACGCTTCCTGATAATCGATGAACTTGTTGATGGCTGCAAGCCAGGAGACGAATAGAGGTCGCGCCTGCTCCAGTAGAACCTTCCGCGCTTCTTCACTATCTCCGCGTTCTTGGAAGGCGATAATCTCTGCGACCAGGGGGTTCGTCTTCGACTGTATCCCTGCAATCTCCGTCAGGATGCTTCTTTCCTGATCTGTGGCCCCGGCCGGAGACGCGACCATCTCGGCCATTCGCCGTTCATTTTCCGTGTATGTTTCGGACAGTCTCGCAATCCTCGCGATTGCTTCTTCCCGTTCACTCGGAGAAGTAATCAGAGTTACGTCGCGTACAGCAATGGCGCGATCATGAACACTTCCGCGAAAGTTAATGGCATATCGCTGTTTTACACTATTGACATCATTGATTGCGGAAAGACCTTGGTTGACTTGCTCAACCTGTTTAGTCGCATAGATGGTCAAGGTGACCATCGAAAGCAGCAAAAAGCCAAAGCCGATGGCCAAACGAGCTGCGATTCCAGGCGTCTTGAGATGAATCATTTTTATTTACTCTATGGGATGAAAGAGGCCCGCAGCGTCAAGTCAGACTGCTTCGGGTTCGATTGGGAATTCTCGCAGTCAATGTTCCGAATTACGTCTGAATGTTGCAGCAGGTTTCCAGGTAGAGAAATACTGCTTAATCCCAATTGTAGGAGGCGATATCCGGCTTCCGCACTAGCTATCCATGCGTCGATAGAAGCCGTTCGCTGTTCATGCGGCCCTTCTGTCAGTGCGGCCGTTGCGTTCGTGAGAAATTTGGAAATGTGCGACCAAGCGACGAAGACCGCTCATTTGAGCCATCATCGTTCGTGTCGCACCGTCGGTTTTCTCGGCCATTTCGGCGTTCTTTTGCGTAATCTGGTCCACATTGTTAACCGCATCGCCGATCTCCAAAATTCCTATCGATTGCTCCTGGGATGAGACGGCGAAGGTGGTGCTGTGTGTCGAAATTTCGCTAATCCGGCTGGCAATCGTTGTCAGTGCCGAGCCTGTCTCGCCTACGAGTGACACGCCTCTTGCGACCTGATGCGATGAATTGTTCACCAGCGACTTGATTTCCTTTGCAGCCCTCGCGGATCTCTGGGCCAATTCGCGCACCTCCTGCGCAACGACGGCGAAACCTTTGCCTGCCTCGCCCGCACGAGCCGCTTCGACACCAGCATTGAGCGCGAGAAGGTTGGTTTGGAAGGCGATTTCGTCAATCACCCCAATAATCTGACCGATCTGGTCGGAAGCCCCCCTGATTGCCGCCATCGCATCGATCGCCTCCTTCACAACGCCGGAGGACTGCTCCGCCCATGTCTTGGCGTCGGCAGTGATGTCGACCATCTCGGCGGCACTCTCGGCCGAACCCTTCACTGTCGCGGTCAATTCCTGTAGAGCGGCCGAAGTCTCCTCGATGGCGCTGGCCTGTTGCTCTGCACGGCTCCGCAACTCCGCCGCCGAACGGTTCAAAATTCCGGTTTCGGTAATCACCTCCTCGACGGCTACTGAAATCTGGCGGATACTTGCTTCCAACTTCGCTGCCATATCGTTAAAGTCTTGTTTCAGTCTTCCGGTCTTCAGTGGCAGATCCGTAATTCTGAAAGTGAGGTCACCGGCGGCAAGCGCCGCAAGGGCCTGACCGATCGTTTCAATCGTCTGTCGGTCCTCGTTAGCTATGCGCTCGGCAGCCTGTGCGGCAATAACTTCTTCGTGCACATCGGCTAGTGAGCCGCAACTCACAATCGTTTGTCCGCCAGAAAGTACACGGCTGCCGCCGGTATTGCGGAACCATCGATAACTTCCGTCTTTCATTCTTAGCCGGTAGGTTGTGCGAAACCTCCCGTCGCCGGTCGGATGAGCCAAGTTATCAGCATAATCCCCGAACACGCGTGATATATCTTCAGGGTGAATGCGTTCTGAAAAGGATTCGAGCCGGTTGGGAAATTCCGCTTGCGTAACTGCCCCGACCAGACGGCGTACCTCAGACGACCAAATAACGGGGTTGTCGCCTGCTTGATGATCATCGACCCTGCTCGTCGCATGCCAAAGGCCAATACCGCAGACCTCTTCCATCAACGCCGTGCGCTCCTTTATAGCGACGAGTTCATCAATGACATTGCCATTTGTTTTGTCTTTGCGGTTTAAAAGTCTTAACATAAAATAAGTCTCCGCGTTTCTTTTTCATGTAAATCAAAGCTGAACCTTCCAATTAGTTAACGGGAGCGTGCTCTCTTTTCCTTCCTACACTTGAGTGCGGAATCGGGATATTCGGTTCGCTGAATTACAAGGATCGCGAGGTCGCACTACCTGCGTGATCTATTGTGCGCATGACGAATGCTGTCGCGTATGCAGGATTGCATGTGGAACGCTTACACGGGCGAGCGCGCAGAGTGACAGCGACGCTGGAGAAAGTTATCTCTTGATAATGTAAGACTCGTCGAGTCGTCAGCGATTTCGATCAGTTGCGCTAACGAACGTTGCAGAGATGCTCCAACGGCCACGGGCGCTCCGGCACAGGTGGTCCTTGATGATTATCAACGTCGAGGCGAAGCCGCCATCTGTAAAACAAGGTCGATCGCTGTTGATGGCGGTGCAATGCCCCTGTCTACAGAGCGGGTTGGACTGCCGAAGTGGCTAAGGCATCGCGTAGCGCGCTAACGAAAATGTCCAGATCGCTCTTCATCATATAAACGTGCGGGGAAACCCGTAGCCCCTCGATATCCATGACCTTCCGATATTTCACATGGACGCGATACTTCTCGCGGAGGTCGCTCTCAAGCCTTCGCATGTCCATGCCGTCGATGGAAAACAGGCTTATCCCACCCAACTCGTTCGCGTCGATCGGGGTATGAAGGCGGAAGCCGGTAATGTTGCGAGCAAGGTCGATCCAATATCGGCTGAGCTCGCGTAGCCTCGCGTGCATTTTGCCCGCTCCGATCTCCTTATGGAGCTGGATAGCGGGTGCAATTCCACTCTGAATCGCCGAGTTATAAGTGCCGAGGTTCCAGTGATCGAATTTGTCTATGCCGATGGCGGGTTTGTCGAAAGGCGCAAGCAGGGGCCAAGTTCGGTCAATCCGTCGCAGGTTGACGATGAGCATCCCGTTTCCGACCGGCGCTCCCAGCCATTTATGGAGGCTGGTGATGAAGAAGTCGCAGCCCAGTTCGCGAAAGCTGACCGGCATCTGGGCGAATGTCTGGGCGCCGTCGACGATGGTAACGATATTTCGCTCACGCGCGATGTCGCAGAGGCGCTTTATGGGGAGAACCCGCCCGTTCCAGTGGTATATATGTGTCAGCTGCAACACGCGGCTGCGCGGGGTCATTGCCTGGACATAGGCTTCGACAACGTCATCATCGTGATCGAGCAGATCGAAGGCGCAATTGACGACCTCGATGCCCTCACGCTGAGACCGCTGAAACCATCCCTCCCGGACGCTCGGGTAATCCCAGTCCGAGATAATCACCTGGTCGCCTTTCTCGAGTGGTATCCCGAAAATCGCTGTCGAAAGACCCTCCGATGAATTCCGGTTGAGGGCGATCTCGTCAGGCGAACAATCAATCAATTCAGCCAACTCGTGCTTTATGCTTGGCAAAGCTGTGTCGAGCTTGCTCCACATATTGTAATCCGGATTGCGGCTTATGAAGCGATAAGCGTCGATCACGGTTTGCTCGACCGCAAGCGGCGGAGGGCTGACAGCTGCATTGTTCAGGTTCAGAAGCGGTTCCTGTGCTGGGTATTGATCACGAACGCTCTTCCATGCGTCCTCGCCTGCGCTCGCGTTCACCGTATCAGCCACCACACTCATCCAACTTGCCCTCCGATTTCAGCTTCCTATCTTAGACGCACCGGACCAGAGAAATCTGCCTCTGTCCCCTTCCGGCCTGGAAGATAATGGCAAAGGAAGCCGCCTATGCGAAAGAACATGCGGGCGACCTCTTGAGGAGTAGGCGAGCGGGCCTGACAATTGGGCAGAAATGGTGGCTCAGCACCTCTCCGCAGCCGACCATGGGATTGCGATGGTCGCATCTCGCCGCACGATGCCTTCAGCATCGCCATTTAGCTTCCTGAAACTCCGCTCTGGTGCGCGGCGAGATAAGAGCGAAACATGATTGTGAGCTGTTTTTCAGCTTCCCTACCATCGGCGGGGGCCAATACCCTGTGACAGAAGGCCGGAACCGTTCCGTAAAGCGCCGCAGTCAGGGTTTGAGCGACCAGATGCGGATCGCCAAACTGTACATCGCTCGCACTCGACAGCGCAGCTCCGATTGCTGTCACACTTCGCCGAGTCGCTATGTCGATCAAAGCGCGGGCATCAAGTTCCAAGGCGATGCGATAAAGGGCCGGAGAGAGCTCCGCCTGCGCTATCTGCGCCTGAAGATAAGCCTTCACCACAGCCTCGGCGAGCTCCTCAGCCCTGGCGTTGAGGTTTTCGTCGCATGCTCTTTCAATTGCGCCTGCTAGCACCACGAGATGTCGCTCCAGCACCGCAAAGAGCAACGCCTGCTTGTTCGGATAATATTGATAGAGAGTGCCAACCGAAACGCCGGCTCGGCGCGCAACGCGCGTCGTGTTCAAACGGATCAGACCATCGCTCAACAGAACCTGAATGGTTGCCTCGAAAATCGCGTCGACGGTGGCGATCGCCCTCTCCTGACGCGGTGATTTCCGGGGGGTTAGTGGCAAAAGCGTGGCGTTTTCCATAAGCGAATCCAAAAACTGAATGATCCTTCGTATATATAGCATTACCTCCCGCCGCTCCAGCATTAATGCGGTTCACGTCGGGACCGTACACCAACAACTGGAGACTGATATGTGTATCGCGTGCTTTATGCAGACTACGCATCAAACAATGGCAGCGAAACTAGGAAGGCCGATTAGTTCGTCAGCCATGGAGGCTTTGATCGACAAGCCCGGGCCAATTGAAATAGAGACGATCGCCAGCGCGGACTGGGTAGCCAATCTGTCGGGCCTCCTCAATCTGAAGGACCCCAAGGCTATCCAGGCAGGGCTCAAGGATCGCGAGGAGCCGATCCAGATCTACTTGCATCTGCTGCGGCATCCAGTCCGCGGATGTTTTATGATCGATACCGGTGTTTCGAAACGCTTTGTCCAAGATCCCAAGTCGGTTGGGGTCGGATGGATGGTCCGAAACTTCGCGAAACTCGACAAGATGAAAGTTCGGGTCGAACCTTCGGCGGCGGTGAGGTCAAAAGGCGTACCGCTCCAAGGCATCTTGATGACGCATCTTCATCTCGATCATATCTCCGGCATGCCAGATATTCCCACGGATATCCCGTTTTACACGGGCTTTGGCGAGGCCAATACCAAGCAATTTACCAATGTTTTCGTCCAGGGCATGGAAAACCGGTTCTTTGAAGGCAGGCCCGCGATCCAGGAGCTTCAATTTACCAAGGACCCCGACGGGACATTCGAGGGTGTGATCGATGTTTTCGGTGACGAGTCACTCTTCACAATCCTAACCCCCGGACATACGGCCGGCCATATGTCATTTGTGGCCCGCACTCCTGAAGGTCCGGTTCTGTTGACAGGCGATGCCTGCCACACACGCTGGGGGTGGGAGCATGGTGTGGAACCTGGAACCTTCACATTCGACCGGGTAAAGGAACGGAAGAGCCTGCTCGCGTTGAAGGCCTTGAGTGAGCGTCACCCCAATATGGTCGTGAGACTCGGCCACCAGCCGTAACCTCCCGCTTAGGCCGCCACTGTCCATGTCGTTGAGCGGTGGCGGCTCGTCTCCCGGGTGCCGCAAATATCGTCGAGGTGCCCGTGACTCTGTTTGTGAGGTGACTATCGTTCCGTTGACCTGACAGTTCATCGATGCCTGTTCCCAGCACGTCTAACGGGCGCGATCCTACGGCTATGATGACCGGTTTATACTTGCCATCTCGCGATCGGCCCTCGACACATCCGATCGCAGTCTTAAGATACGTGGCTGACCCGTGCAATGATGTGATAAGAACGCGAACAGATTAACGGTTCAGACGCTATGCCTCAATCGCGGCAGCTACAGGCTACAATTGGGGTCGCATTTTCCCTCTGAACTCACCCGCCGACATCTTTCGATTGTTCGTGATGATGACCTGATCATCTGGGATGCAATCTGGCAAAGAGTTGATGCCTGTCAATGCCGACTGAAAAATCCCCAAATGCGCCGAAGTAAAATTCCCCACTTATGCCGACGTGGACGACAAGGAGAGATGGCCATTTTTCGGTGGCCTGCCGCGCGGTTTTGGTGGCGGCGCGAAAGCGGGCGGAGTGATAAGGGCTTTTGAGCGGACGTGCTCCGGCATGAGTTCGGCATGTTGGCGGAGACGGTAGCTCGAGCCTTCGATCTGGATGACGACAGCGTGGTGCAATAGCCGGTCGAGCAATGCGGTAGCGACGACCGGATCTCCGAAGACGTCTCCCCATTCGGCAAATCCTCGGTTTGAGGTGAGGATCATGGCACCGCGTTCATAGCGGGCGTTGACGAGCTGGAAGAACAAATTGCCGCCGCCGGTGACAACAGGCAAATATCCGATCTCGTCAACGATCAGGAGACTTGGTCGGCAGAAGAAGCGGATGCGTTCTTGTAATCTCCCTTCACGCTCGGCCCGCGCAAGTGCGGCGATTAGATCGGCGAGCGTTGTGAAGTAGACGCTCTTTCCGGCCTTGACGGCTTCGACGCCGAGTGCGGTTGCCAGATGGCTTTTGCCTGTTCCTGGTGGTCCGAGGAAATGAACGGCTTCGTTGCGCTCGACGAAGCCGAGCTGGGCAAGCGTGAAGATGCGGTCCCTGTCGAGGGAGGGCTGGAAGGTGAAGTCAAAACCGGCCAGGGTTTTGATGGTGGCAAGCCTGCCCATCCGCAGCGCGGTTTTGATGCGGCTGTTCTCGCGCAGTGTCAGCTCTTCCGACAAAAGGATGTCGATTGCCTCCAGTGCCGACAGTTCACCGTGCTCCAGGCGGCGTACGACATGGTCGAGCGCTTCGAGCGCACGTGGCATCTTTAAGCCGACAAATCATGGCGAATGCGATCAATCATCGACGGCATGGCATCGAGAGCGGCACTCATGGGCGGTTCTCCCGTGCCAGGGCTTTGCCAACGGCATCGTAAAAGGCAAGGGATCGTTGCAGAACCTTGTCACCCGCGCCCTGCAGGCAAATGCCCGCATCGTCTGGCTTTGACCACGGGCGATGTAGTGTCGTTCCCCGCCGATGATCAGCTTGCACGCGCCGTTGCTTTCGACCCTCCAGAACAGGATGGACAGCGATCAGCGTTCCGTTCTCAAAGATACGGACCTCGTCAGCAAGAGAATGAACTTCGACCAACCTGCTTCGGGTCGCATCCGGGACGCTGTAGGCATTGCCGCCAACGCTGACCATACCGTCACGGGAGATGCGGCGCTCCAGCTTGAGAACGGAGCGGAAGGGAGCCAATGGTAGCGGCCGAAGATGCGAGCGTTCCTCGGCGAAGGCTTCATTGACCACTCTGAGCGTCGTGGCGTGAACCCTTGGATTGGCGACGGTGTCCAGCCAATGTCGGAGCTGGACGTTCATATCATCGAGATTGCGGAAGGTTCGCGCCAGGAAGAAGTCTTCACGGATATAGCGGAATGGCCTCTCGACCTTACCCTTCGTCTTTGCACGATAGGGCTGGCAAGCCTTCGGGTGAAAGCCGTAATGGCGGGCCAGGTCGACAAGCGCTCGATTATAGACGATGCCTTCCGACGGGCCTTCGCCGATGACCGCCGTCTTCATCCGATCATAGAGGATCTCCTGTGGCACGCCGCCGATGGCTTCGAAAGCCGAGACATGGCAACGCAGCACCGTCGGCAGATTCTGGTGCATGACGAACCGCGCCCAAATGAGACGGCTATGTCCGAGCACCATGGAAAACAGCCAGACGATCCTCGGCGTCGTCGGCTCGTCGGTGAAAACGACATGAAACTGGGCGAAGTCGACCTGTGCCTGCTCACCGGGCGGCGTCTCGAAACGGACCTCAAACCCTTGGGTGGTTGCAGGTCTAATGTCCCGCAGAAAATCCGTCACGGCCGTATAGCCGCCGGTGTAGCCGCGCTGCTTAATCTCGCGAAGCAGTCGACTGCCCGTCAGACCTGGATAGGTCTTTACCCGCTCGCGAAGATAAGCGGCGAACGGATCAATCACCGTCGCTCGTG
Source organism: Rhizobium sp. CB3171 (assembly GCF_029714265.1). Taxonomy (NCBI): domain Bacteria; kingdom Pseudomonadati; phylum Pseudomonadota; class Alphaproteobacteria; order Hyphomicrobiales; family Rhizobiaceae; genus Rhizobium; species Rhizobium sp. CB3171. Next base: position 1,921,006 of record NZ_CP121653.1, read on the forward strand.
GCTTTCTCGGACCATAGGCGGGAGCCTCCAGTCCACGCTCGATATATTTGCGAACCGTCTTGCGATCTATGCCAGTCTGCCTGGCGATCGCCGACACCGACAGACCTTGTCGATGTAAATCCAGGATCATCATCGTCTCCCTCAGCTTGATCACCAAAATCCCCTTTCCGACCATCGGAAAGAGTATTGGCGATGACGTGCCGCCGGTCTTCCGGGGCGCGCCCCGGAAGACCGGCGGCACCTCAAACTGGGGAAGATTCAAACGGCACTATTGAGGAGTATTGCGCCGGTACTGACAGATGCCAGAGTTACTCAGATTGATCCTACCGCCCACACTCATGATGTCTGGCAGCTTGGAAATTGATGTCCCGCAGATCAGAAGGTGGCGGTCCACGCACAAGCCGTTTGACAGATGAGAGACTTGGGTGCCGCGAAGGTCGAGGTTTCCTCGAATTCGCGTATTTGGTGGAAAGGCAGCCAAAGGCGCATTGCCGATAATAAGGCCGCCTACATCCAGCCCCTCGCCGATTTCCGCAATTAGACTGGAGCCGATGAGCAAACAACCGCTCACGTACAGTCCCGGTGGCAGGCTCCGTAGAGCGGTGTGACCCAGGTTCAACCTGCCTGAAACGCGGAGGTCTGGTGGGAGCTCGCCGAGCTTGTGCCAGACACCGTCCTCGTCGAGTACGCGTCCCAGTTCGAACGCCGCCAAACCTAGTTTGTAGCCCTCGCGCGAAAAGAAGGGAGCGAGAATGTTGAAATATCGATCGATTGGCGGCCGATTTCCCTTTCCTTCCATGTTGATAATGTATCGCCGGTTCACCACTGACATAGTGATATGCGGCCTTCCAAAACGGTCGCGCAGGGACAGGAAGGCGCGGCCTGGGCTCTGCAGACAGTAATCGTATCGCCCACAGCCCAGGCAGTGGTCCATTCGGAGGCCTTCCCAATCAAGCGCTTCCGCCGTGATCAGCCTCACAATGGTGTAACCGTCATCGAGTTGCGCAATGCACTCTTCGCCCGAACACGCAGCCGGTGGGCCGTATTTCCGGCCTGATTGCCGTTCTGTCTTCGCGACTTCGACAAGCAGCTGTTCGATCGAAGCGCATTTCATAATTTTCTTGGGTCTGTTTGCCTCGTCAACTTTCTGCAGCCAATAGGCCTCATGAAAGACGGCATCGTGCAGCCATTCAACAACCCGTTCGATATCCTGGTCAAGAAGACGTCTTGTCCTACGCCGCAAGATGCCTCGTACGATGACAGGCATCACACAATTGCGCATCAACCCGTATACGTGAAAGTGGCAATCCCAGTGGAATTGGAGCCGGTTTTGCACGCGAATGGTCAATTGCGCGCTTCGCAAAAGGTGGACAGGATTTCCGCCAATTCCCGGACAGCAGTTTCACTAAAGTCCGGACAGTTTGACGAGGTTGGTCCTCGGCAGCCTGGTTTCTGTCAGGGCTGATTGATTTCGCCGTTTTCGGCACCCGTCAAGAGGGGCGCGCTTTTTTGCTTTCGCATACTCTCGCCCCGCAGCGTGATGCGATGGGCATTGTGCACGATGCGGTCGAGTATGGCGTCGGCAACCGTGCTGTCGGCAATTAGGTCATGCCAGCTTGCCACGGGGACTTGGGCTGTGATCAGGGTGGACTTTCTCTGATAGCGTTCCTCGACGATTTCGAAGAGGTGGAAGCGCTGCTGATCGGAGAGCGTATGGGTTCCAAAATCGTCAAGGATGAGGAGCTGGACGCGGGTGAGCTTGTCGATGAGGCGGGGAAAAGAGCCATCGAGGCGAGCAAGGGCGAGATCCTCAAACATACGCGGCACGCGCACGTAGAGCACGGAGTGACCGAGCCTTGCCGCTTGCCTGCCGAAGGCACAGGCCAACCATGATTTGCCGGTGCCGGTGTGGCCGGTGATGATCAGTCCCTCATGGGCGGTGAGCCATTGTCCTTGGGCCAGCGCCATGGTGTTGCGCCGGTCGAGACCACGGGCAGCGGCGAAGTCGATATCTTCAATGCAGGCCTGGGCGAAGCGCAGCTTGGCGGAGGCGAGCCGGTTGCGGATGCGCTTGTCGGCACGCAGGGTAACTTCGCGATCGAGCATCAGGCCGAGCCACTCATCGCGGCTAAGTTCATTGGTGCTGGACTGCTCGGTCAATTCGCGCCAGGCGGCGGCCATGCCGGTGAGCCCGAGGGCCTGCATCTGGTCGAGGGTGGGGTTTGTCAGCATTCTTGCTTCCTTCACTGATAGTAGGATCGGCCACGGATATTGGTATGCGCAGGCGTGGCGGCCGCGTGTTCAGCCTGCGGTCTTTCCCGGTCGAGGCCGGATTTGAGGATGGAGGCGACGGAGGAATAGGTGATTGCATTGATGGTGAGCGCCCGCTCACAGGCCGCATCGAGGCGCTGCGATCCATAGCGCGGCGCCAGCGACAGAATGCCCATGGCCGAGCGGTATCCCTGTTCCGGATGGGGCCTGTCGCGCATCATGCGTTCGACCAGGATGGCGGCATTGGGGCCGATCTGGGTCGCACGGCCGATCAGATTGGCTGGCGTGGTGTTGGCATAGCGCTGGTGCGCCTTCGGCATATGGTCGTTGACAGTGACGTGGCCGGAACGCTGGGAGCGGCGAACATGGCTGGCGACACGCTGATGATCGTGGAAGATCTCGACCACCCGGTGGGTGAGCCGCACCTGCAGGGTGCATCCGATCAACCGATGCGGCACCGAGTAGAAGGTCTTGTCGACCTCGACATGATAGTCCGGATGAACCTTCGCCGACTTCCATTCCGCATATTCGAACGGCATCACCGGCAGGGGCTTCAAGGTTGGCCGCTCGATCTCCTCAAACAGTTCGCGGCGGCTTTTGCCGACATGGCGCATCGGCCGGTTGTTCAGGTCTTCGAGCAAATCGGCAATCGCCGTGTTGAGGGCGGCAAGCGAGAAGAAGGTACGGTTCCGGAGCCGAGCCAGGATCCAACGCTCAACAATCAATACCGCTCCTTCGACCCGGCCTTTCCTTCAAGTCCAGGACTGCAGTTCGTGTTGATGGACAAGCACGCATAGAGTTTGAAGTAACGCATCCCTTTCATCCGTGGCGCGGCCGGCGTTTCGTCCTGGCGACGCGCAAGCAGAACTGGGGCGAAGATCGCGTCATGTTCTACGACGCTCAAGGACGGTTGCGTTCGCTGCCGGCCTCGTGGACCGATGTCGATGAGATCGACGCATTCCGCCAGATAGCCGCAGGACGATCCTTCTCGCGCCCAGACGATCTGTCGGCGCTGGCTTCATTGATTGCTCACATCAAGCGTCGCCATGGAGAGTGACGATGCGTCAAGTAAATTACGCCGCGAATGTCAAGATAATTATGCCGCTCCCGCGATGTTTGCGACGTCCTTCTTATGTGAAGTGTCATGATAATGCAAATGTTTCGGCTACGGGCTCGATATAATTCAATTGACACGCAAGTCGATGGCGGCATATTTTACGTTACACTCAGGAGGCGCCTATGACCAAAGAAAGCAAGCCCGATCGCCTGCGCCAGATGGGCGCTCTCAACCCCAGACCCGAGGGCGTCCGCGCCCCCTGGTTCCGAGAAGCAGGTTTCTTCGATCCGCTCGATCTCGTGCAAGTGAAGTACGAGATGCTTCGTCACGCCCGCCAAGACGGCACCAACAAAGCCGATGCGGCCGCGCTTTTCGGGCTGTCTCGGCAGACCTACTATCAAGCGGAGGCCGCGTTCGAGCGCGACGGCATTGCCGGCCTCTTGCCGCGCACTCGCGGGCCGAAGTCAGCCCACAAGCTTACCGGCGAGGTCATGCGTCTCGTCGAGGAGCATCTCGATGCGAACGGTGAACTGCAGGCCCGTTCGCTGGCGGAACTGGTGCATTCGAGACTGGGCATCAGCGTCCATCCTCGCAGTATCGAACGCGCGGTGGCGCGTAAAAAAAAACGATGACGGGCCGACGCGCGCAATCTCCATGCCGGCGAACGGTAAGGAGATTTACGAGGCGCTCCGTGCCGATGTTGTTTGCGGCACGGCTTGCGCGAGGCGGATGGGCGCCATCGTCTTTCACGGACTGTGGCGCGGCCTGGCAGTGCTGATCACGCCAGAGCAGTCCACGATAGCGCGACAGCAGTCGGCGCCTCGGCCCAAGACAACTTCAGTGGTCGCGCACGATCGCCAGCTCGTGCACATGCTCGCCAATATGGTGCTGGCAGCAGAGACAGGAGGAAGCCATGTCTACTGATAACGCCATGAAGATTAGTGCCGATCACCTGCGGCGCGATGCATTTCTCTACGTCCGCCAGTCCTCCCTTCGTCAGGTGTTCGAGAACACCGAGAGCACGAAGCGGCAATATGCATTGCGGGACCGCGCGGTGGCGCTGGGTTGGCCCATTGAGCGCGTCCACGTCATCGACAACGACCTCGGCCTTTCCGGCGCGCAGTCGCAGGACCGCGACGGCTTCCAGCGCCTGGTGAGCGAAGTCGCAATGGGCCATGCAGGGATCGTGCTGGGACTGGAAGTATCTCGCCTGGCTCGCAACAATGCTGACTGGCATCGCCTTCTGGAATTGGCCGCCATGTCGCGCACGCTCATCATGGATGAAGATGGCGTTTACGACGCGGCGTCGTTCAACGATCGTATGTTGCTCGGCCTGAAGGGCACGATGAGTGAGGCCGAACTCCACATCCTGAAGTCTCGACTGCAAGGCGGCATTCTTAATAAAGCGCGTCGTGGCGAGCTCGAGTTACCGTTGCCGATCGGACTGGTTTACACGCCTGATACGCGCGTGGTGCTCGATCCGGATCGCCAGATCCAGGACACGGTGCGCATGCTGTTCGATACCTTCCGGGAGGCGGGATCAGCCTGCGCGGTCGTGCGCCGCCTGCGCAGCGAGAAGATCCTGTTTCCTCGGCGCATCCGGCGCGGCATCGGCAAGGGCGATGTCCTTTGGAGCGAGATCGACCACTCCCGTCTGCTTCAGATTTTGCACAATCCCCGATACGCTGGCGCTTTCGCGTACGGACGCACACGCACTGTCTACAACGCCAAGCTCAAGTCCGTACAGCAGAAGATGCCGAGGGCCGACTGGCCGGTGCTCATCCCCCAGGCCCACGAAGGCTATATCTCGTGGGATGAGTTCGAGCGTAATCAAACAAGCCTGGAACAAAATGCAGTCGGTTTTTCTCCGGGCCTGCGGGGTCGTATGCCTCGCCAGGGCAGTGGCTTGTTGCAAGGCCGAGTTTTGTGCGGTCGATGCGGCGCCCGCATGCGGGTCCACTATGAACAGTTCGAGGACAAGCTTCGTCCCTATTACGTCTGCAACGAGGCCGTCGTTCGTCACGCTGGAAAGACCTGCCAATGGGCAAGAGGGCCTGCGATCGATGAAGCGGTCAGCGCATTGCTGCTCGAAGCAATGGCACCGACGGCGATAGAGGTCGCGCTGGCGGTGCAGCAGGAGATCTCACAACGTGTCGAGCAAGCCGCCTCGCTACGCGACAAGCAGTTGCAGCGCGCCCGGTATGAGGCTGAACTCGCACGCCGCCGCTATCTGAAGGTCGATCCTGACAACCGCTTGGTTGCCGACGCACTCGAAGCGGACTGGAACGGCAAGCTACGCGACCTCGATGCGCTTCAGCGCGAACATGAGCGTCAAAACGAGACAGACCAGTCATTGCTGGACGGCGCTGCACAGGAACGGATCCGAGCGCTGGCCGCCGATTTTCCTCGCGTCTGGAACAACGAACGTACAAGCGCAGTCGAACGTAAACGCATGCTTGGTCTCCTCATCGAAGACGTGACACTGCTAGTCGACGAGCAGATCAACATGCACATACGCTGGCGCGGAGGTCACACGCAAAGTCTGGCAGTCGCTCGTCCTCGGCCCATGGCCGTGATCCGCAAGACCCCGGAAGCGGTCGTAGCGTTGATCAACGAACTGCTGGAGACCGACAACGACCAGCAGATTGCCAGCCGTCTCAACGCACTCGGGCATCGCAATTGGCGCGGTGAGCCTTTTACGTTGAAGAAGGTCATGATCGTTCGTCGAGCCTACGGCTTGAAGACCCGGTTCGAACGGTTGCGCGAGAGCGGCATGCTCACCGGCGAGGAAGTGGCTCGTCAACTTGGCGTCAGCGCCACAACCGTCCACCAACTCGGACGCGCTGGTGTTCTAAAGCGCCACCGCTACGCTACCAACCACCGGTACCTCTATGAGCCACCGGGCAACGTCAGACTCGCAAAAGGCGTCGGCGGTCGCTATGGTAGCCGTCAGCCCCGGCTAATTGACGCTCAACAAACCCAACAAGGTGCATCGTGATGTCTGCTCCTTGTCACGCGGTTTCCTGCTGCGGGTCGGCAGAATCGTGGTGTCGTAATGCTCCGCCATGGCGGCGAACGTCGCAGTCAACGTCGGTTCGAACCAAAGGGCCTTGGCCACCCCTGATTTGAGGTTGTCGCACACGATTGCCTTGGTGACCCCACCATAGAAGGTCAGAGCACGCACTTGGCCGTCGATCCAGTCCGGCAACTGCTGGCTAAAGCTGGCATGGGCGAAGGTCAGGTTGGAGGCGCCCAGCACCGCGACAAAGATCTGGGCTGGATGAATGATGCCGGTCGCCGGATCAATCACCGGCACCGTCGGCCCGGCATAGTCGGTCTGCATCACGGCGCCCGCCGCGTGCCGATTGCGGAACGCTACACTCGCGCGCTGCCGAAAGGTGGCGACCTTCTCGCAAAACCACGTGAAGCCGTAGCCATCGGGATGACTGGCGCGGTATTCCTGCCATAGAAGCGTCAGCGTCACGCCTTTGCGCTTCAGCTCCCGAACCACCAGCGCCCAGTCCGGCTCACTGAGATCCCGCGGTGGTCGACCGGCGCGGCCGAACAGCCGCCGCTCCAGTTTTGCATCCTCGTCCGAGCCGATCGGCAAGGGCCACGAAAGCCCGGCTTCCCGAGCTCGCAGCAAATAGGTCGATACCGAGCTCTTGCCGATCTTCAGCCGCTCGGCAATCTCGCGCACCGAAAGACCCTCTTCATGGGTCAGGCGCAGAATTGTCCGGATATCCCTCACGGTCGTTCGTCTTGCTTGCTTCCGTCTCGGCATCGGCCCCTCTCAACGTTGTCGTGAGAAGCCTAATGGTCAAAACGGCGCTGCTCGAACCAACCCTCAAACCGCCGCCGGAAACTGTCCGGGATTTAGCGGAATCACTGTCCGGGAATTACTGAAAACTTTGTCCGGAGATTACCGGAAACCCTGTCCGGACTTTGCCGAAACCCGCAGTCAATCGCGCGCGAACTTGATCTCGCGTCGGCATGGTACACCCAATGGCTTCTGATTGGTGATTGCCGCCAAACGGGCGGCTGATTGAGCGGGCGTCTAATAGTCCGCAAGTGCCGCTATTGAGCGGCTATGCCGGAATAGCTGTCGGGCTCCAATACAACTGGGACGGTCTGAAACGATACTGCATGAGCAGCAACCATTTCGCCGACTTGTTGCGCGTCGAGCCGACCTTTTTCGACCAAGGCGTCGCACATGGCGTCGAATAGAACGCGCTCCTCGACGATGATGGCTTTGGCGCGTTCGAGCTGTCGCCGCAGACCCGCCTCAACCGCCTCCGCCAATCGAGGGTAGAAGCGCCGTACTCGATCGGCCTCGTCGGCATCTGCTGCCGCTGAGAACGTCAGTCTGTGCCCCAGTCCGGTCGCCGCCTCCATCTCGGTCAACCGATCTGTCGCTCTCTGCAAATCCGAACCGACGATCAAGCCGCCACCGTCACAGTGACCGCCGAGGATCACGATTTCCGCAGCGATTCCTCCGAGGAGCATTGCGTTCTCCCGTTCAAAGTAGTCGAGGTCACGCCGCTGAAGCACTGATTGTTTGAAATGCGCCCCACCCAGCTCGATCACTCGATCGCCGGGGTTAAACCAGTCGGCAATCTTGACCCCAACAAATTTTCCAGCTCCCAGTCTAAGGCCTACTAGGCTGTGACCGATCTCATGCACAGCCATCGCACGGCGATGTTCGCGCGGAATGATCACACGCGGTGGCAGGTGTGCAAGGACGTCATCGACTGACACAGCACGGCCGCTACGCCTGGCAAATCGGCGCGCGTCTCGTGCCAGCTGTTCCAAGTGAGCACCTGACATTCCCTCCGATAGGTCCGACACCGGGGCCAACTGACTTTGCGTCAATGCTTGGTCCAAATACTGCGACAAAATAAGCAACCGCTCGGTCGGGCCAGGCAGCGGGATTTGGATGAAGCGATCGAGGCGACCAGGGCGACGTAGCGCAGAATCAATTCGGCTCGCGTTGTTGCAAGCGCCAACGATAATCAGACCCTCGTGTTCATCGGAACCATCGATTTCTTCCAAAAGCGCGTTCACGACCTGGATGCTGTAGTCGCGGTTATCGTCGTCAAGCTTTTCCCGATCGCCAAACGCGTCGATCTCGTCGATGAACAGGATAGTGGGTGACTTGCTTTTCGCCTGCTCAAAATCGCGGTGCATGGCCTTCAACAGGTCGCCCAAATGCCCACGCCGCTGCCAGGCGGCCAGAGATGCCGTGACGAGATGTGCATTCGCTGTCGTCGCGAGGGCGCGAGCGAAGGTGGTCTTTCCTGTTCCCGGCTTGCCTTCAAGCAGGACGCCGCGATCGACGTCGCACCACCCGATCTTGCCAGCCTGCCAATCTCTCAAGTCTTCCGCGAGCTGCATGCCCCATTCAGCCGCTTGGCCGTACCCGGCCATGTCCTCCAGCCCTCTCTGATCCGGCTGCGACTTTCGCTTTGCGGGCGCGGACTCTGAGGTTCCAAGGGACCTCAATCGCCTGAGACTCTCGCTGAAGCTTCGGCCTCGCGCGACGGCCCTCCACATCAAATCTGCACCGATGTCGAGAGCCTCGGCAATCTGCGTGTCGGCCGCGACAACATCGCAGCAATTCAGCAGCGCGCAACGCACCTGTCGGACGGTCAGCTTCTCGATATCCCCAATGAAGGACGCGGCCAGTTGCCATTCGGGCGGAATTTTGAAGTCGTGGACGACCACAACCAAGACATATCCGAATGAACGTACGTCGTCGCTATCCAAGCCCTTGTGAAACGCTGAGCTGTCATCGTCGACAATTACGCGCCGCTCCTTTTCGTTATAGGCCGGTTTCTTGCCTCCAAAGAGCACGGCCTCGGCAGCCTCTCGATAAGGCTCGGCTGACTGTCCCTGCGGGACCTTGAGAATTGTCATTCCATGAAGCCAAGGATTCGCCTTGCGGTGTGACCTGAGTGCTTTCTGGATTGCGCAGTAATTAGCGAAGGTTTCTGCGGACTTCATGGCCGCGCGTAAAACGTCCTGCTTGCGAGTCATCACGAACCTACCTTTCATCGGAGGCTTCAACAGGGTTTCGATTTTTGGATATGAAGATCAGCGGCGCCGGACGCGGCTGTCCGGCCCGAGCAGGTGCTCGTCTATGTCGTCAAAGACGATGAACCGATGAAGGAAAAGGCTTGCAACCACAGGCACAGCCCTGGCCGTCATGTAGATTGATTGGCAATCGGCCAGACTCAAGCTTCCTTGCTCGTCGAGTGTAGACAAAAGACGAACTCGATCAGAAAGCGACACGGTGACCCTGGCGTATTGCAAGAGGTCTTTGGCATTCCGCAAACGCACCGGCGGGATCGCAGACCGATCAACGCGGCGATAACGATTCCCGAGACCGTGGATCCGCTGCGGCAGCCAACTGGGGAGCCGCTGACCGGGATTCTCGATTGTGACGATCTCGATGGAGGCGCCATAATTGACCTCGAAGTCGGCGGTGAATTGTTCGCAATCCGCGTTACGGAAAATCGGGCTGCAGGCCCAGGTTTGAACCGCGTCGTCGAGGTCAAGGAGACATGCGTAGTCACGAGCCAGCTCACTTTTGAACGCGAGCGGACCGACTGATCGGACGGTATTCAAACCTAATGGAAGAAAAGCGCGGGGTTCCGCGCGATGGGACAGCAGTTCGCCCATTTTTGCCACTCCGATACGATAAACGAGAATACATGCCCACTCGGTGGTGGGTCATATGTGTTCGCGAAAGCGTATGAGGTGGCCAATGTTTGTCATAGCAGGAACAAATAAAGAACAAACCTACTTATTGTCAAGTGCCTTTTGAGCTAGGGCTGCCGGTCGGACCGTTTGGCGAAATATCTGTTTCTGAAAAGTTGGGGGAGTGAGGCAGCGTTTACAATGCCGCTCCCCTCGCCTAGTACATGCCCGATCTATCGAATTGGGGCTAACGAAAAATGTTGATCAAGCAGAGCGACTATTATCGGATCTACAGGGTCATCAATAGCCTGCTGATCAACGAAAACGCCAATCCGGCCACGGCTTCCATGTATTTCAGCACGTTCGGGGCCTTCATTCTCCAACATCATTTCAAGGTCGCGGCGACGCCGAAGGGTGGTCTCGCCGCTTACAACTTTGAAGGAAAACGCATCCTTTTCGCAGATCATCGCGAAGACGGTTACGTCTCCGGTGCTGGTGAAAACTTTCATTGCTGGGTGGAAGCGGACGGCTGGGCAATCGACTTCATGGCTCCGGCCTTTCCCGAAAGTGCGCAGGGTCTGGGAGTGCCTTCAAGGATGTTTCAGCGTCCGCTTTCATCAATGGCTCCGTCTATCAACGATCTCGGTCAATCCGGTGATTTTTTCTATCGCTTCGAGCCCGACGCGATGAGCCAACGATTTGCAGACTGGCGCAAGCATCCGATGATCGGAGACCTTGCCACCGTTGCCGCAAACTGGTTTCGAAAGTCTCCGAAGCAAATGCAGAGTTCCATCACGGTTCGAGATCAGCAGAGCAACACTAAGATCGTTCCGCTTGTCGGCAATTCACTCGCTGGTACTTGGTGATCTTCGAAGAAGTCTATAAATCTCGGAAACTGTCGCGTGTCCAAGTTTCTAGGCTGCCCGCAACGACCTGGGATTAGATTTGGTGGTGGTCGTGGCGGCCGGTGTCTACGACAGCGCCACACTGCAATCGCTTGCCGGAGAGGTGATCCTGCGGCGGTATGCATTGCTTGCAGTGCTGTTAGCTTGAGAACTTGCCTTTGACTTCAGGTAAGGGTGTCACCTACGAGACCTCCGTTCATTACCAGTCATTCCTTTCTAGAAACCGTGGATAGTCGGCTTTCAATGGCTTCGATTTATTGTTCGTTTCTGGATAGAAAGAATGCGATGTCGATATATTTTCGTTCGACTTCTGTACGACCTCCTGCTTTTTGACCCAGGGAAGCAATATATCGATCCCAGTTGAAACTGGGTCGTCAGTAAGTTTCACCGATACGTTCATCAGGTGCACATTCTCCCCCACCAAAGTTTGAAGATTGTCCTGGTTCGCGATGACGGCGCTCTCGGGATCCGCCATATCGGCGAAGTAGATGATTGTAGGAACGTACTCCGGCGGCACGTTCAAAGGCTCACGGGGAAGTTCGCTTATTTTCGTGTATGGCGACCGAGTCGTAAACGCTTGAAACGGCATCTTTCCAGCTCGAAAAGAGTGGTCGGCCACGCCAAGTAGAGCAAAGACATATTTTCCGTTGGAGAACTTGACGGGAATTGCCTGGCCTTGAACCGAAATGGTGTATCCGCATATCCCAACACAGGGGATGTTGCGGCGTACGGAAATGTGCACGACATTAGAACCGACGACCGGCTTCCCATTCTCGTCGAAGGTTGCCTCAACGCGATAGCTGAATTCATCTTCAGTGGCGGCGATTCTTTGCCACACCGCGAGGCCCGCGATCGCAGCAGGGATTAAGCCCACTACTATAAGTAATTTCGGTAGCCATTTCATGCGCCGACGCCCTTTCAAACAAGCCCGCGTTCGAATCGAATAGTACGTGGCATTTCAGGCTATGCGCGACCGTTGTGGGAGCGGCGTTCAATACGCAACTGTCATCGGTCAACTCTTCGTAGATATCACCGTTCACGCATGGCTTCTGATTCAACCTCAACAAGTGGCGAGAAAAGGTATTCGAGCAAGCGGCGTTTGCCAGTTTTGATCTCGACAGTCACGGTCATGCCTGGCGTCAAGGGGACTTGTTGACCGTCGGCGCTGATGCTGTTTCGCAATGGAGCAACAATGACTGGATAGACAAGATTTTGGGTCTGCCCGATCGGAGTGATGTTCGTACTCGACTTTGCCAGCTGCGTCGGATCATTTTCTGAAATTTGCGCATCCGAGCTGGGGATTGAATCGCGTGCGACGCGGTTGACCACCCCATCAATCGTTCCGTAGCGCGTGAAAGGGAATGACTCGACCTTGATGATCGCCTCCTGCCCTTCTAGGAGAAATCCGATATCTTTGTTCTCTGCGTAAGCTTCAATCTCCAGCGGAGCATTGTCAGGCACAATCCGCATCAATTGTTGCCCGGTCGTGACGACCTGTCCAACCGTGGTAACCGACAGCGCCTGAACAACACCGTCGATGGGGCTGGTGAGCGTCATATGTTCGATCGTGGCCTGCGCCTTGACCAACTGTTGCGTCTTGTCATCGGCTTGCCGTTCGGCGTCCGCTAGTTTTTGAGCGTTGTCGCTGATAAAGGCTTCGCGTGTTTTTGCCTTTTCTGTCTCGATCGTATCGAAAGACGCCACGATTTGGTTGAGCTGCCCATGGTCGGACGCAAATGTCGCTTTTTCGTCCTGCAGACTCTGCAAGGCATCGATTAGTGTCGCCTTGGTCCCTGTGTTGCTTGCGATCAAAGTATTGTGCAGATCCACTCTCTCCTGCAACGTTTGGATCAGCTCGGCCTCGGCTTGGGTGGTGGCCTGAAGTTTTTCGAGTTCCGCGAGCCTTTCCATCTTTTGAGACTGCAAACTCTGGACCTCAGCTCGCAAGTTGCGCAAATCGTCTTGGAGAACGCGATCTTCCCGAATGCGGATCACATCTGGAATATCCTTGGGCCACGCTACAACGGGCAGAAGATGGATATCCTCTGACTCAGCTGCGACTACTGCGGCATTTCGACGAAGTATTTCGGCGCGATAGGAGGCCAAGCTAGCCGACAGGGCATCGACATCAGCGATGGCAGCCGTTGCATCCAGTTGCACCAGCACATCGCTCGCGCGAACGCGGCTGCCATTGGCAACATTCATTGAGCGAATTCGGCCGGTTTCGAGTGGTTGGATGACCTTGACCTGACCCGCTGGCCTAATTTTTCCCGTCGCTATCGCGAAAATGTCGATTTTCCCAAAATAGCCGAACACAAGAGCAGCGGCTACAAACAGACAGATCAGAACTATCAACATCATCTGAACCGGTGACGCGGGCGTTTCGATGATTTCAAGAGCCGCAGGTAGAAAGGCGTTGTCGGATCGATGCCGTTGAATACGCAGCTTCGCAGCTCGCTTCACGGTTTTCGGTGAGACGACCTCGTTCACGCCGGTTCCTCCCGGAACTGATCGGTCTGCAATGCCCAGAGATGCGCATAGAGACCTTTTGGTCGGCGAACGAGTTCATCATGTGAACCGACTTCCACTATGCGCCCATCGGCCATGCTGACGATGCGATTGCATGGCCGAACAGCAGCAAGCCGGTGAGCGATAATAATCACAGTCCTGCCCTGCACGATCTTCCTCATGTTGCGGTGAATGACGCGCTCGCTTTCGTAGTCGAGTGCGCTGGTTGCTTCATCAAGGATCAATATGGGTGGGTTGGTCGCCAGGGCACGCGCAATTGCCAGTCTCTGACGCTGCCCGCCAGAAAGGTTGGCACCACGCTCCTCGATGACCGTGTCGTATCCATTTGGCAGCTTGTCTATGAATTCGTCGGCGCCCGCCAGCTGCGCGACTTGCATCACCAGGGCGCGCGGCATGGTCGGGTTTGCAAGCGCGATATTGTCATGAATTGTGCGATTGAAGAGCAGGTTCTCCTGCAAGACAACGCCGATATTCCGCCGCAACCAGGCAGGATCGACCTGTGAGATATCAGCTCGGTCGACCAGGATCTGACCATCTTCTGGAAGATAAAGGCGCTGGATTAGTTTCGTCAGCGTCGATTTTCCTGAGCCCGACGGACCGACGATGCCAATGACCTCCCCAGGCCGTATGGCTAGGGAAATCGATTTCAGGACCTCCGGCGCACCTGGTCGATAACGGAATCCAACGTTGCGAAATTCGATGGCGCCTCTCGGAGGCGGAAGATTGCTGGCGTTGGCTGATACAACGCGCTCAACCGCTGTATTGAGAATGTCGCCAAGCCGTTCGACGGAAACTTGGACTTGCTGGAAGTCTTGCCAGAGCTGCGAGAGCCGCAAAACAGGCTGCATGACCTGACCGGTGATCATGTTGAAGGCAATAAGGCCTCCGACAGTGAGATCTCCATCCATCACCGCCCTTGCGCCGAAAAACAATGTGCCAGCGGTGACCAGCTTATTGACATATTGGATCGTGTTCTGGCCGCCGGAAGCGAACATCGAAGCGCTAAATGATGTCTTCACATACGCTGCAAGTTTCTCCTCCCATTGAACCTGCATTGCGGGTTCGACAGCGGCTGCTTTCAGCGTCTGGATGCCAACTATCGTTTCCACCAGAAACTGCTGGCTTTCAGCCCCACGATTGAACTTCGTCTTAATCTTGTCCCGCAGGACTGGCCTGATTAGCAGTGTAATCAAGAGGTAAAGGGGGATTGCAGCCACAACGATAAGGGTGAGCTTCCAGGAGTAGGCCAAAAGCACGGCAATGAAGATGAGCGCGAAAAACAGGTCGAGGGCCGAGAAAAGAGCCTGTCCCGTGATAAACGAGCGGATCGTCTCCAATTCTCGAACGCGCGCAACTGTCTGACCGGCAGAGCGAATCTCGAAGTAGCCTAAAGGCAGCCGGAGGAGATGACGAAAGAGCCGCTGTCCCAGTTCGACATCGATGCGGTTGGCGGTATGGGACAAAGCGTAGCTTCGCAGGTATTGCAATCCAACATCGAACAAGCCGAGGACGACAAGCCCTCCAGCAAGCACCGCAAGCGTAGAGTATCCCTTGTGGACGACGACCTTGTCGACGATCGCCTGAAAGAACAAGGGCGTCACCAAGGCAAATAGTTGAATGAAAAGCGACGCGAGCAGGACATGGGCGAGCGGCTTACGGTAGCGCCAGATCGATGGGACGAACCACCTGAACCCAAATGCCTTCGGATCAATTCCTTCGCCTCCAAAGCGGCGCTGCACTAGAATTATGCTTGGCTCGATCTCTGCCAGCAAAGCTTCGATGGAAATCTCTCTTGCATTTCGGCTTACCGGATCGACCAAGCGGTAATCCCCGGTTGGAGTGATTCCGCCAAAGAGGTTGAAGTGACCGCCCTTGAGCTTCACGACCGCAGGCACGGGAATCGACCGCAATCTTTTTGCGCTTTGCGTGTGAATCAGACGGGCTTTCAAGCCCGCAATGTTTGCGGCGCGGAGGAGTTCGGATTCTGCCGCCGGTTTTTCGCCCAAAGCAAGTTCTTGCGAAAGCTGAATGGGGTCCGCAACGATGCGGTAGTAGGCGGCAATAGCGCAAAGTGCGGCTAGTCCGCTGTCAAGAGCACCCACTGTGGGGGGCGGCGCAGGGGATATGTCTTTCATGACGTCCAAGGGGTGTAGGAAGCAGAACCGGCGCTTTCACGCCGGTTCCCGCATTCCACGTTGTCAGGCTGCCTGCATAAAGTCGGAGGCCGTCAATGTCGGCCTATTATAGTCGGTAAGAAGGCTTGAATTGCCGACAATGTTATAGGATGACTGCCAGGTCTCGTCGGAGGATGAAAGGCTGGCCCCGAGTGAGGCCGGTTCAATACCTTCGATCGTTGGCATTCCGTGCGATGTGCCGACTGTCGCCGTCGACCATTCCGACACCGCGAATAGCTCATCATGCCGCTGTTCTTCAACCTGAGATGAGTTGTTGGAGAAGTTAATCCCGAAATCACCAGCGTTGAAGCCAATAAGCGACAGGCTTCCGTCAGCAACCGTGTAGTGGGTCGTCACGGTCCCCGTCTTGTTGTCCCATGACTCACGGTCATAGTCCTCGGAACTATCTTGTGCCGTCATTGCCGTGAGGGTCAATCTCGTTTCAGGAGGCATGTAGTCTTCCGTATCCGGATCATATGCCGGATCATACTCGCTCAGGCTAGCATCATTGCCTGCTGACTGAAGCCCGTAATATTGGTACGTAAAGTTGTCCTTCTCAATTGCATCGGTAAACACCGCCTTGATCCCGGTGCTAGCATTTGCATCCCCGACCATCTTCAGATGGTTATTTGGATCAACGCGCCGGATCGTGCCGCCGGTCATATTGGGATTATAGTCAGCGTAGTGCGCCTGCCCCGTATCCGTCATCGAAACATATTTAGTCGGGTCGCTGATAATTTGGCCGTTGTATTTGAGGACATCGGTAGCTGTCGGGTTGATAATGACAATCTCATCGTCAAATTGGCCACCAAAACCTGAACCCCATGGGTTCACCAGGTGCGCGTCGAGATAGGCGCTAATCTTCTCGGGATCGAGCGACAAGAAGTTGGTCTGGTCGATATCGCTCATTTGAAGAAGGAAAACGCCGACATTCTTGTCAGTCCCAGCTTCGAAATCAAAGCTGTCGGAACCGCTAGCACCGTAGACGATCGTCAGCGGCGCAAGGTCCGCCGAGTTGAATACGAAGTTTTCGGCACTGTCGAGTTTCCCTTCCACCATATTCCACGTGGTGGAATTGGCGGTGTCCGAGATGGTCGAAGAATCAAGCGTCACTGTGCCGCCGTTTTGTTCCAGGACGATGTTATTGCCCGCTGCTATGTCAAACGTGTCTGAGGCTTGGCCAATCATGATATTGGTGCCTCCCCCTCCGATGAACGTTGCGTTGCCATTGGCTGCGCCGATCAAAAGGGCTCCCCCCGCATTGCCGGAATAGGTCAACGCCGAGTTGGTGCCATCCAGTGTAACGCCACCTGCTGTGCCTACCTTGATCTCGGTTATGCCGGAAATCAGATTGCCTCCGGCAGCCCTAAAGAGGCTGGTGAAACCGTCCTGATTAGACTCAGCAGGGGTCGAGGTCCCGACAAAACTCATGATCGCGTCGATGACAGCGTTTCCAGCTCCCACAATGTTTGGTGCGACGGGAGTTTCCGTTTGGCTGGTCGACCATACGCCGGGCGAGAGATCGATGCTGACCACATTGGAATCATTATCCACCACACCCAGGGCAAGTGCTGCGTCAGTGGATTTGGCCGCAGCGAGTTGGCCAGCGTATTGCACCGCAATGTCGGAAAAATCTCTGTAAATCGCGCCATCAGCACTGGGATCGCTATTGGCAGAAACAAGATCGGAGAGATCGCCTGCGTCGTCAAAAAAGGCTTTGATTGCGACATCGCCGAACGGCATGGTCCCTTCGTCGATTGCCGAGTAGGCGATCATTTCCTTTAAAGCGTCCGCAGAGGACGTGTTAGAGACGTTCTTATATTGATCGACACCAGCGGCAGATGCCACAGTGTCATTCCATAGTTCAGGAATTAAGTAAGGGGCAACTCCGGCCCATTTGGTAAGGCCGTTGTCGCTCGCATAAAGCAGCATCGTTGCCAACGCCATGCTATGCAATTGCAAGCCACTAAGGCCGCCGGAATCCGTCTGTGGTTCCAGTACTGTCTCTTGAAGATTCTGTTGTGAGCGATCAAGATAATATAGAAACTCGCCGTCTGTATAGTAGCCCTTTATGTTGGCTTCGCTTGGAGGTGTTGGCGTAGAGGTCCCATAGACAAGGCTCGCAACAGCAGCATCGTAGCCCTGAGCGGGCAGTGACACCGAATATGCCGCATTTGCGGCAGCCTCAAAAGCCATGTTATCAAAGACAACGGCCTTCGCGCCATATAGGTCCCCGACCAGCCCGGCAAGACCGCCACCCATTGAGTGACCGGTAAGAGTAATTTTCGACGGATCACCCGCAGCGGCAAGCACTGACTGATATAGTTTTATGGCCAACTGTGAGTCATTCGAACTCGCCGTTCCAGCCCCAGTTCCGTATCCGTTCCAAATGTCGCCGTGCAAGAAGTTAAGAAGGCTTCCGCCGCTGAGGGCTGTAGTACCTCGGTAGGAAATTGTGTAATTGCTGCCGTTCTGATATTCAACTGCAAAGTAATTAAACGACGTATTTGAGTCTTCGTGGATATTTGTCCAATTTCCAATTACATTTCCTGTAATAACTCCATTCACCTTGCTCGCGTCATACGCATTCATTGCAAGAATGGCATCCATTAAATCTGCGTCCATTACCAGTCATTCCTTTCAAGAAACCGTGGATAATCGGATTGCAATGGCTTCGCTTTGTTGTCCGTTTCTGGATAAAGACCATGCGATGTTGATATATTTTCGTTCGATTTTTGCACTTCCTCCTGCTTTTTGACCCAGGGGAGCAGTTGATCGATCCCCGTTGAAACAGCTTCGTCTGTCAGTTGCACCGAAACGTTCACCAGGCGCACGTTTGCTCCGATCAGAGTTTGAAGATTGTCCCGGTCGGCGATAACCGCGCTCTCGGGATCCGCCATGTCAGTGAGATAGATGATCGTAGGAACGTACTCCGGAGGCACATTCACAGGATGATGCGGAAGCTCGCTTATCTTCCGATTTGGTGGAAGAGGCCTAAGCGCTTGATACGGCATGTTTCCCGCTCTGAAGGAATGATCGGCAGTACCGAGAAGAACGAATACGTACTTTCCGTTGGAGAACTTAACCGGAGTTGCCTGGCCTCTAACCGCTGTCACTATGCTGCAGGCGCCGGGACAGACGAAGTCACTCCGCTGGATAATACGGATGACATCAGAAGCAGTGATAGTCGCTCCATTCTCCTCGAATGTAGTTTCGATGCGATAGTTAAATTCATCCACGATCGCGGCGTTGCTTTGGATAAAGAGATGGCCCGCAACCGCCGCAAGTATTAAGACAGCGACTATAAATAATTTGGAGAGCCTTTTCATGTGCTTACATTCTTTCAGTAACAACGTCTCTTGAGAAAATGAAGGCGAAGAGGGCCAGAAACGCCACGAGCAGAAACAGAAAGATCGTGACTATAAACCCGCGCATGGATTTACGCTCGCCACCTAACGTCGCGCGCTATGGGCAACGCGTTTAGGGTCGAAGAGCGAACAAGTGACGACAGATTGAATTTTCCAGATGCGCAGTCTCCGAGAGCGTCATTGGCCGACGCTCCCCGTCCACGCCCTGCGGGCAATAGTGGCATCAACTTTATCCCCGGATGGAAAACGGGCATGAAAAGTCGGCCGATTGGGAATACTGTTGTGGCAGAAATCGATCGGTTTTAGGTGTCTCTAAACCACAATGCCCACAATAACATCGGACGTCGCTGGTAGATGGATTGGTAAAATTCCAATTAAAAATGAGGTACAATTACGCCACTCCCCAACAGAATGTTTAATCGACTTCAATAAGTAAAGTTGCATTGGCTGAAATGAATTTCTAGGTTGACGATAGTTCGCGCGTTCCCCAGATACCAGTCACCTTTTTGAGGCGCCTCCGAACATTGTATCCATGACGCGCATCAATAATCCATAACGCGCAAAAAACGCGCAACGAGAAGTTTTGAAAAACTTGCCTCCGTTTCAACATTGACGCTTGGTCCTGCCGAAGAAGACGGCAATTGCTCTGTTGCAATCGCAATCGGGCCCCAGCCTCAGGAGATCTGCCCCTTCTTTCAGATCGCTCGCGAAAGCTGGATGATGCCGACGCGGGCGAGCAGTTGGCCTATGAACAGTTCCTGAAACAGGCATAAAGGTCCCTTATCAGATCAGTCAGTTCGTCCAGACGTTCAGACATTTTCGACTCCTAAAACGGCCGCTTGAGTTGCAGGCAGTTCGACCAGCTCGTCGTTAACAATTGGGCGTTGCAGCACCCTCGCCTCTTCCCACGACGCTGTCATCCAAAGCTCGATTTCTTCTATGTCCCGCAAGATCGCGGGCATCGCCTTTTCGTGGACCGCGCCGACAACTTCATTCGGGTCCGTCGTCAGGAAGCCGAAGAGGTCGGCGCTGATTTCTCCCTCCTTGATCTTGCGGACCGATCGCCATTGCGGCACCCATATGCCCGCGAAGAACATAAGCGGCTCCTCCTCACTACCTGCAAACCATGCATTGGCAACGCGGCCTCCCTCTGCACGGGTTCGGTAATCCGGTTCGGCAAAGCGCGTGAAGGGTACGACACATCGGTTTTCTGTGCCAAGCCAGCGTGTCCAGTGCTTGCTGTCGACGCGCCGGACGTTGGTGGTTCCGCCATCCGGTTCCATCCTCAAGAGTTGCGCGAAATCAAACGGTATGCCTTTTGCCTGTAGCTTGTCGGCGCGTTTCTTGGCTGCCTGCATGAGCGCATGTTGTGAACTTGGCAGCCCCCACCTTGCCATCGCCAGCTCTCGACCAGCCGCCGTGTTGCGGACGATCGGTCCTATGCGGTCGGGATAGACATCGAGTGTCGGCTCAAGATTGCCGATGCTGTCGATCATCGCTCTGGTGAATTGTCGGATGGCTTCCTGGTTGGTCGTAATATTGTAGAGATTGCACATTCTGACCTCCGCTGGCGTCCAGATGCCGAACTTCCCAAACTCCTCGGGATGGACGATCTCTCCGCGCGCACGCGTACGGAAATCGAGCGCTTTCTCCCGCTCATCAAAACAAATCACCTGGTAGCTTTCGTCGCAATAGCGAGCGTGCAGTGTTCGGTGGGTGGGATCAATTTCGGCTGCGATCGCATGCAGCGGCGCAAGTTCGCGGAACGTTAGGTCCTCAACGCGAACGATGACCTGATGGGGACGACAGATATTGACCCATTTGCGCGTCTGCTTCCAAGTCCTCTTGACCAAGCGGCCCCCTAAAGTGTCACATCTTGCCAAATCGGCTTGCGCACCTGCTTGATATCGATCAGACGCCGGACTTTCAGCCCAATCTGGTCTTGGGGCAGCATGCAACGGAGATCAGCCGTCAGGTAGTCCTTCCGCTTGCATTCGGAACATCTGAACTTGCTCGCGATCTCGAAGACCGTGATGTCGCCGCACAGTTTGATTAAATCCTCCGGGACATACAGGTGAGCGGTGCGGCACCATTCGCACGTGATGCTGACGAAGATTGAACCCATGTCGTATGAGGAAAGCGTCGCGACCAGGTTTCGGAAATACGGGCGGCTCGGTGGATGGGTCTCGGACATTGATGCGTCTCAAGCTTGATCGTCGGATCGAGCTCCGATGTCCGTCGACATCTGCTGTATCGACTTCATGCCTGGTAGCGCATCGACGAAGCTTTGGATCGTGTCATCCATATCCGCCGATGCGGCGAGCCACTCCGGCCCGACGACTTCCATCTCGAAGCCGCGAGGAAAGAAGAACACGCCGCATGCCTCGTTGACATCATGATCGACGGCGATCTGGATCGAGCCGATCGGCGCACAGGATGCGAGATCGAAAAGAGAGCCCATGTAAAGGCGAGTTCCCCGCTTGCCGATTTCCTGAAGCAATATCGGATTCACATCGTCAGCCTGTACTTCTCCATACGGCGTCCAATACATACCCTGTGGCACCTCTGGATAGTCCACCAACCTTTCCAGGAGCCTCTGCATTTCGTTGAGTTTCCGCATTAAATCCGACGATTTGCTGCGGCGACCTCTTTCGCCAAATTCGTCGTAGCAATCGCCGGAAATGTGATGCACGAATTCATAGAGCGACATCACCTCTTCGCGGCTTATTGTCAGCTCTCCCTGTTTAGGGGTTACCTCATCAATCATCGGGCTTCTCCTTCAAAACTCGGCTTCCACCCTCGGGTAAAGCCGACGCTCATTCCGGCCTCCGTTAAGGCCAACTGGCCACGGACAAATTGCAGCTCTTGCAGCAGCGCCCCGATCGTAGTGCGAGCGTCACCGCCACAAAAAGCGAGTGCCATATCGACTGGATCGAATTCCGGTTCGTCCACTTCGGCTAGTTCCGCACCCATTAGGCAAACATCTCCCCTTCCCGCGTCACCACGGGATCAATTCGATTTGATTTTTCCGATATCTTTCACGGGAGGCGAAACGCCCGCAGCCAAGATGTTCCTATTATGTTCTATATTTGCCAGGAGTCAAGACGGATCATCACTGCCGCTATCGCCACAAGGACGTAGCGTGATTTGCTCGGTTTTAGGGTAGTTTCCCCCTTGGGTTTTGGTGCCTCCGTTAACGCTGAACGACCATGTTCGATCTGCGGAGTAACCGCGTCGGGCTCATGAGGACGCCAACTTCAACAGACCCATTCAGCGGCCGATCATGACGAGCATACGGACAAACATATCGGCAACGGCGGCTCTCGCCACGCTACGAACGATTGACGGTCAGATGGACAGGAGCCAGACCGAGGTCTCGTCGGGCTTAAGAGTCAACATAGCCGCCGACAACGCAGCCTACTGGTCGATCGCGACCACCATGCGTTCCGACAGCAAGGCTCTGTCCGCCGCCCGAGACGCCTTAGGCCTCGGCGCAGCCATGGTCGACGTAACGTATGAAGGCATGTCCAGCGTGGTGAACCTCATGTCGGAATTCAAGGCAAAGCTGGTTCTGGCGAAGGAACCGGGCGCGGACAGGGACAAGATCAATACTGAACTGTCGCAGCTTCAAAGCCAAATGCGATCTGTCGCATATTCCGCCAGCTTTAACGGTCAGAACTGGCTCGCCATGACCGACGACAACTGGACTGGCTTCGTTAAAGATCGAACTGTGCCCGGCTATATCGTCAGAAACGGTGACGATTTTTCGGTGGGAACGGTGAAGGTGCTAGATGCAATCGATGCTAACCTCGGCGGTACGGCGCAAATGTATCCCTTGGTGGACGACACCGGAGGAGCCGCCACAGGTGGTATGGGAATACTCACCAATGTTGGCTACTCTCAGAAGCTTGCGACTGGCACGAACTGGGTGATCCTGCACACGCTTGGCAACCCGGATCCAACCTTAGGTACCGAAATCAAGGTGTCGGCGGATACGTCATCGGACGATATTGACGACATGATTTCCGTCACTGAAGCGGCATTGTCCGATGTGGTAAAATGGACTGCGAAGCTGGGCTCTGCCGAGACGCGAATCTCGATGCAACAGGACTTCGCTTCGAAGCTCGGAGACGCGATCGACACGGGCGTCGGCCGACTTGTAGATGCCGACATGGAAGAGGTTTCGTCTCGATCGAAGGCCCTGCAAACACAGCAGCAGCTTGCGATTCAAAGTCTGCAGATTGCAAATTCCGAACCACAGACCATCCTCAGCCTGTTCCAGTAGCCGGGTTCCTGCATCCTCGTCCCAGGCGCTCCACTCCTCTGGCAACGGTTCTGGGATGAACGTTGTACCGACTGGCGATATCCCGGACAGCGGTCCCCGTGCCTATAGCGGCAAGGATTTCCTCGCATTGGGCGTCGGTCAGCGCCCGCCGCCGCCCCGGCTGCTTTCCCCGAGCCCTCGCGGCTTCAAGACCTGCAATGGTACGTTCGCGGATCAGTGATTTCTCAAATTCCGCGAGCGCTCCCAAGATGTGGAATACCAGTTTTCCGCCAGCGGAAGACGTATCGATGTTTTCCGTCAGAGACCGAAACTCAATTCCTCGAAGCCGCAGCCGTTCGACGACCGCGAGCAGATGGCTGAGCGACCTGCCGAGACGGTCAATCCTCCAGACGACGAGCGTGTCACCCTTTCCCAAGGACTTGAGTGCCTTGTCCAGTCCACTGCGTCTTCTATCCGTGCCCGGAACGCCATGATCTTCGAGGATTCGGATGCATCCGGCCGCCCGAAGCGCATCCCTCTGCAAGTCGAGATGCTGGTCGACGGTCGATACCCTTGCATACCCAATCCTTGCCATCGCGCCTTTGAATCCTTCCATGCGTCTCCGCGCTGCTCGACGGCTTGACAGAAACGAACGGTTTCGCGGAGCAGATGCCAGGGAGCGCTGAGAAATCATTGTCGAAAACAATGGCAAGGACTTACGCATAGAACAAAAAGGGCTTCACGCGTCGTGACAAAACCGTTCGTTTCTGCCTCTTGAAAGAGGATGCATCGCCGTCCACGTTGCCGGATTGCCGCAATGAGGCCGCAGGCGACCTTTAAGCAGATATCCCGTTCGATGATGGATTTGTGGATTTCCAGCCCAGATGGAATTCCTAGTCCGAAGGATATCTATTGTCCTATTTCGGACTTGCTGCGACCCAATATGGTTCTGGTCGTCGTAGACGTGCGCCCAACAAATCCTTTGGACTTCCGCATCGACGTCATCCAGGCCTATCGTCTGCCCACCGCATTGACTGACATCGGTTCATTGCAGCAGTCGCGCTCGTTTTCGGAGTTTCCCGACACCCGATATCTCCGGGAAACTATGATCCCTGCTTACGTTGGGGCAGTGCAGCGCCAGCGTCCCATGATGAGGCGTGTGGTAGCGACAATCCTCGACACGATCATCAGCTATGATCGGATAGTTCTTCCGCAAAAGAATTCGTCAGCCCGAAGCGAATGGTGCATCGGACTGCTCGACATACATTTCTTGTTGCCAGTAGCTTCGAGGGACCAGAGCTTCGATCACGTCGATCTCGGCATTCTGCAACTGTTGACGGAAGGCAAGTCCACAAGGGAAATAGGATCTGAATTAAACCTATCGCATCGAACAATCGAACATCGGATCGATCACCTGAAGTCTAGCTTTCGAGCCCGGAACATCCCTCATCTCGTGGCCCTATCGATTGCTGCAGGCCTTGGCGGAAGCACCGAACCGGACGGCTGACCTAACAAAGCCGAGGCTCAGGTCTCGCCCAATAAGCATGAGCTAAGCGGCACTGTGCTGGGTGGTGGTGGTTTTCTATCTGGATCCGGTATCCCCACTGCGCTTACGTCAAGCCAAGGACATCATTGTCATCCGATGCGCTTGGGAACGTCGTATTTATCGTTCCTAGCAAGGTGTTTAACAGGTCAGCTTCAGCGCTGTCCCCCCGTTGAGCCGCGCCGCTTTGCAAGCCTTCGACTGCATCTTTCAAATCGTCCGCCGTTAGATCACCTTGCTCCCCTTCATAATCTTCACCTGACTTGGCGAGGTCAAAAGCGTTCCACGCCGCAGTGACCATCGGTACATCCCCCGCAGCTGGCTCGTCGCCGTTATCATCCACAACGGTGTAGCCGCCGGCAGCTTGGATGAGGTTATATCCGGTGAGCTGTCTGAACTTTTCCAGGTCATTCACCGAGTAAGGTGTCATTGCCCCCGGGTCGTTGGAGCGAACACCGTTCTGCTCCTGGATCAATGAATATGCTATCTGTTGATGAACGTTGAGAGGGCCGCGTCCATTTATTTTGAAGCTGTAAGTTCCATCGTCGTTTAATGAGACATCCTCCTGAACTGATGGATCTTTCAGCAGATTTTGGAATATCGTATTGCTGCTGTCATTGTAGTCAGCGAGGTTGAATAGGTCCTGTGATGACAGCTCGCCAGACTTCGATTTTGACGACGAGGACGTGCTGTATGATTGGGATATGCAGTTATTTCCGGAAATCTGCATGACGTGTCTCCAACGATCGAGAAGGCGGTAGAATTGCTTTCTTACAACCGTTTGTAGAATCTACTCCTTGTGTCAGACTTACCTTTGCGAGATAAAATCTGCGCGATGGCTATTTGAACGTTGATGCAATTAGGCACTCACGTCGATTTACGTCGGCACGATTTCACGCTTCTAAATTAGTTTGGCAACGACAGCTCAACAGCACCTGAATTTCCACCTGAGGCGGCGATATGTAAGCTGGCGATATGATCGAGCAAGATGCTGCTTATATCATTGGAAGCGAAATTATGTGCTCGATTGTTTAGCGTTATCAGCTTCATCTGACTGTTTGCAAGATTCGCTTGGCTCAGCACGATGGAGTTCATCAGCGAGACCGTTGGGTCACCTACATCGTGCGCAATCGTCCAGGGAATCATGATTTCGCTCGCTTTTTCAATTGCCTGGAACTTGTCCGATATAAAGCGTCGAATAACTGGGAGGACCAACGCAGCGACAGAAGCCACCGTTCCCACCGTTATGAGGCCAGCGATGCTATCGCTTTTCTCGGCAACAAGTTTGATCGCGATATTGCCGCCAAGCGAATGGCCGATAATGATCAGTGGCAGCTCAGAATGGTCGACGGCAAATTTCAAAAATGCTCTCGCGTCGTGCATCAAGCCGGTCTCTGTAGGGTCTCCGGGATTGCCGCCATATCCACGGTAGTCTGCAACGATAACCTGAGCGCCGAGCTTGAAAAAAGGAGCGACCAAGTGCGCACGCGTGGCGGCACAGCCTCCATTGCCATGGAAGAACAACACGCTTCAAAATCTCGTATGCGCTCTCGGGCTTTTTCCTTCTCCTTTATATCGAGATCGTCATGGGGCTCAGCCTGGCATACGACCTGTATTTGACTGGCGACCTCTTATTGTTGCTCCCCACCCTCACCAGCGTTATCGCTTGGCCCGCCCTTGTTATCTTGAACCTCTTCAAGCGGCGGTGGCGGCGGGCCGTGTCTCTCATCGTCGCGCCGTTCATTGGCGACGTCGCCGACAACGCTGCAACGCACGGACATCCCGTTTTGATCACGTGGATATATCCCTGGTCCCATACAGAGTGTTTACGGATTGCCTGTTTTTGAGAGGATGATTCCAGGGAGCATGCCAATTTCACCGACGAAGAAATTAAGGCCGTGCTTGAACATTTTCAAAAGACGACGCCGTCAACCTTCAAAGAGACAGAAGCCAAATTGGTTGAAATCGGATTGGCAGGCGAAGCCGGATTGCTGAATGCCCGAGGCAAGTCGATTGTCTCTCTGCTGCAAGGCCCTGCCACTTATACGAAGGGAGAGGAAATGGCCGTAGCTCACTACAGCCATAACCCGGGCAACGTCGCCGGGCAGGGAATACTCGCCCTGGGCTGGGCTACGTCGATAGATTTGGCACGATCGATCTTAACCTTAGGGGACGGATGATAGAGCACAGCTACCGCATGTCTATCCGATAAAAGGGGTCGGTTCCGGCTGGGGGCGAAATGACACTCTAAGCCTTTGCTCCCTTCGGCCAGAGATATTCGCGGGTCAGTAATATATGTGCTCAACCCAGCGGAGAGATATGCGCCAATAGTTCCGGCGGACCCTCGCCTTTGTTGAGGCCGATCTCGGCACGCCGCTGCGTGTCCGTATCGAGGATCTATGATAAAGGGTGTCCGCTCGACGCGGCCAACCTCCCGCCACGCAACTGCCAGATCGTTCTCCGGGGATAGGATGCGAGTTCGGAGCAACTGGCTCGGTTTCATTTTTACCGGCGGCCATCGTAGCCGCACAACGGAAGAGATCCGGCCAGTTTGCAACAATCAACTCCTCGCGGATTTTGCCACCGGTCTCCAAAACCTCTGCGGCCTGACAGAGCCGCATACCTCTCCCGGTACGAGTGCGCTTCAGCGGTGCCGCAGCCGTCAATGCGCATGGAAAAACGCGCTTACCTTCTGTCGATCCATCCGGGCGATGCACTGTCAGCTTTTTTGACAATCCCGATGAGAATGAAAAGGTCGCCTCCTGAGACAAGTTTCAACATTGACCGGCACTCTAATTAAAGTTGCCGTATTGAGAAGCTGAGCAAATATCCAAATTGTGTTGGTATATCCGAAGAACGTACCAAATCCACAAGTCCCAAAACAACAAAGTAAATCTTAAGGGCCCCTTAACCATCTCCGGCGGATTTCCGTCTGGCACGTTCAGCGAGCATTTCTATTACTTTACAATTTCAAAAAGGCATCCACAAATGCGACTTACAATTAAATTGACGCTCTTTGCCCTTTTTGGCGGTATTGCAGCCGTCTCCATCGGACAGGGTCTGATCTCCGCACGCAGTCTCGCTGTGATCGGTGAGGCAAGCCGTTCAATCGCTGACGACACAGTCCCTTCCGTACTTGCGCTTGGTCAATTGAATGCCGATTACGGCGACCTGCGCGTCGAGCACCAAGCCTATTTGCTGGCCGATGCCGAAAAGCAACAGGTGATCCTTGCCGATATCAGGGAAACAGAGTCAGAAATCACTAAAGATCAGAAAGCTTATGAGCCGGCTGTTACAAGCGATAGCGAGAGGGCGATTTATCAACAATTTGTCACTGCCAACGCTGTGTACCAGCAAATCTGGCAGCGCGCAAAGGGGCTAGAGGATAGCGGCAAGAGCGCAGAAGCCACTGCTTTGCTTCTTAGCGACGGCAAGGTAGCTTATGACAAGGCGGGCGACGCGATTCAGCAAGACGTCGACAAGAACGTGGTTGATAATAAGGCGAACCTGGACACGACAGGCGCCACAATCGCTGCAAGTTTGACCCTAACCTACGGTGCGCTCGGCATTGCCGGTTGCGTCGCAGTTTTCGCTATGGTGCTGACCTCGCGCCGAGTGATCAAACCGCTGAGCCGGATGACCGCCTATATGAATTTCCTGAGCGGCGGCAACACGAGCCACGACGTGCCCGATCGCCATCGCCAGGACGAGATTGGTGGCATGGCGCAAGCCGTTGAAGTATTCCGGCAAACGGCAATTTCGAATACTCAGCTCGAGCTTGAGGCGGAACAACGCCGCCGTATAGCGGAAGCGGACGGCGCCGCGAGACTGCAAAAGGCGGAGAATGAAGCCGCCGAGGTCCGCAAGGCGACTTCCAGTCTTGCCGGTGGTTTGAAACGCTTGGCCTCAGGCGACTTGGCATTCCAACTCACCGAGACGCTTACTCCTGATTTCGAGCCGCTGCGGCTTGATTTCAACGCCTCCGTGCGGGAATTGGGCGAGACCCTTGCTGCGATCTCTCATTCGACATCGACGATGGATGGCAGTTCGCGCGAGATCAGCCATGGGGCAGCCGAGCTGTCGAAGCGTACTGAGCAACAGGCCGCTTCGCTGGAGGAGACTTCCTCAGCTCTGGAAGAGATCACAGTTGCGGTGAAGAGCTCGACGGAACGGGCTCTGGAAGCAAGTCACATGGTCGACGAGGCGCGCCGCAGCACCGAACAGTCGAGTGCCGTCGTCAGGGACGCAGTTGCAGCGATGGGGCGGATCGAACAGGCTTCGGGCGAGATTGGCCAGATCATCAATGTCATCGATGAGATCGCCTTCCAAACGAATCTTCTGGCTCTTAACGCCGGGGTCGAAGCTGCCCGGGCCGGTGAGGCCGGCAAGGGTTTTGCGGTCGTCGCCCAGGAAGTGCGCGAACTGGCGCAGCGCTCAGCCAACGCGGCGAAGGACATTAAGGGGCTCATCAATCGTTCCAGCGAGGAAGTCAACTCGGGTGTCAAACTCGTCACGGCGACCGGAGAGGCGCTGACGTTGATTCAGGGGCATGTCGTGAGAATCAATGAACATGTCAACTCGATCGCGACCGCTGCGAGAGAGCAATCGACCGGGCTGTCCGAAGTCAACACCGCCATCAATCAGATGGACCAAGTAACTCAGCAGAACGCCGCGATGGTGGAGGAATCCACCGCGAGCACCAGCCAGATGGCGCAGGAGGCGGCTAAGTTGCGTGACCTCGTCGCCCGGTTCAAATTGGATGGGGCAGCTTCCGTGCCGCGTCAGGTCGTGCGTGCGGCTACCTCCAACAGCAAGCCAGTCGCTTCACCGGCCCGCACATTCGGCCAGAAACTTGCGAGCGCCTTTGGTGGTCGCGCAACTTCCACAGCGGTCGCAGAGCAGTGGGAGGAATTCTGATGTCTGATGCGGACCATCAGGGCAATCATCCTTCAACTGCGACGCTGGAGATCATCGCCTTTCATCTGGGTGACCGGCAGTTCTGTATCAGGACCACCTCGATCCGGGAAATCCGGGGCTGGGCGGCGGCAACGCCGCTGCCCCACGCGCCGCCACATGTCCTCGGGGTCATGAACCTACGCGGTTCCGTTATCCCGGTCATCGACCTTGCGGCAAAGCTCGGCATCCCAAGCGCTGTCGACACCAGCCGTAGCGCCATTGTCGTTGTCGAAGTGGGGCAAGGCGTCATCGGCCTGGTGGTTGATCAGGTCTCGGATATCCTGTCGATCAGTGCAGACCGCATCCAGCCCGTGCCGGATTTCGGCGCCGCATTTGATCCCGCTTTCGTGCAGGGAATCATCCCCCTCGAACACGGCATGGTCTGCTTCCTCAATCTCGACCACATGTTCGACGGGTCCGAAGACAACGCCTACGCCGAATGAGCATCGCTCCCTGCGGCATGCGGTCGGGATGACCTATCAATTGTTGAAATTAAAGATGCATCTGAGATGACCAAGACGCCCCACCCCGTGTTCACGAACGAACATCCGCTAACTCGAATTGCTTGTTGCACGCCTCTATCGAGACTACGACTAATACCGCCCTGGAACAGCAGCGCGACAAAATTCTGCATATCACAAATTGCATGGAGGCGCTCTATGTGCGACTGCATGTGTTGACGGCGGGACATCCATTGACTGCGGTAACCAGCGACCATGGCTGATCTCCCCACAGGGTCCGTTACGGGAGACTATATCCGTTACTAACATTTGGGTACGCCCAGGGTGACGGACGAAAGTGACGTCTACAAGGGCCGGGAGAAGAATGTCGATGATGACGAAATCCGAAAGCGGATCGCTGCTGGTGCGAGCAACGCCGCGCCCGTGATCCGTTCTTAGAGTCGCAAAATTCGCAGCTTCGAGCCGACTGAGCCAAGTCGGAAGGGAAGTCCTCGGCCGCCCCTCGACACTCAGCAACAAACAAAAGCAGGATGTGCGCGACGATCTGGCGACGGGAATAAGTGTTTCAGCGATCGCCTAGAAATTCGCGACCAGCCGACAGACTATTATGCGGGT
Source organism: Rhizobium sp. CB3171 (assembly GCF_029714265.1). NCBI lineage: Bacteria > Pseudomonadati > Pseudomonadota > Alphaproteobacteria > Hyphomicrobiales > Rhizobiaceae > Rhizobium > Rhizobium sp. CB3171. The sequence goes on from NZ_CP121653.1 coordinate 1,951,848, forward strand.
TCGCGGATAATGGCTGAACATTCGAGAAGCCACCGCGCACAGAAAATTGCAAGGGTGCGCTCTACGAAGCACTCATATTGGAAGGAACACGAAATGACCAACTGTGACAAGCTGTTCTTACTACGCCCCGGCTTTGAGGATCCGGCTTATCCGGGCCAGCAATTTTATTGCTGGCACTGTGCCCTCTTAGAGGGGGTTCTCGCATCGTTTCCAGATTTGGCACCGCAGCTTGATGTCGAGCGTATCGAATGGCCAAGGCCGAGACAAAGCGTCATCGCGCTTATTGGAGAGCAGAACCAGTCCTTACCCTTGTTGGTGCTGGCGCAAGGAGCGAACTCGCTCCATCAAACAGGAACCTACGACGGACGCGTCTTCATCTCGGAGAAAGAAAAGATCCTTGCCGCGCTGTCGGAGCGGCACGGTTTTCCTCTCCCACATCCATGACCTGAGAAAACCAGTTCTACTTGCTTCTCAAAAGCGGGCGCTTGATTATGGCGGATATCCAAACTCATGCGAGGAAATCCGACGGATTAAGCTGAGGTAGCTTGATCATCGATCTTAGGTTCTGTCAGTTGATAGACATCGCATTGTCCTGCAGCTATCGAAGTCGAGGCGTGACGCTGTCATCCGTCCAGGCTCGGTATTCGATCTCCGAAATGCGCGTCGGCTGAACCTGGGGAGATAACTTGCACCTGGGAGAGCTCCAATCCAAGATCCGGAGATCGGACTGGTTTATTGGTCAATCCGATGAAAATTGCTGGCATAGAGGCCTAAGCCGGAGCCTCGGCCTTCTGCGATAATCTTCATGCCAGGTTTCAAGGCCTTCCTGAGATCATTGGAGACACCGCAAAGGCTTTTGAACATGAAAGGTAGGCCCTGCAGGTCCACCGGCGAACTGCATCCTCTGCGGCTTCCCCCATCAGCTTGCTCAATGTGGTAGGTCAGCTCGACGTGATGACCTGCGAATGCGGTGACGATCATCGGAACACCGATGACGACGGGAGTGCTCCCGACGAAGTAACCCATGAAAGGCGAAATCAAAACCGCACCGATCTTTTTGAGTTCGCCTTGGATGTTGTCCAGACCCCTTAGAACAGACCAGAGCAACAGCACCGCTGAGGCGAGACCAGCGGAAATCCGAAACGAACTCGTGGCAGAAACCCAATCCGCCGATGGCACAAACCCATAGCCAACCCTGTAGCGAGGAGGGATAGGATTGAAAATAAAATCCAAACTAGCAGCAGAATCACAGCGGTTCTGGCAAACCAGCGTATCGCCTTTGCTTTTATTGACTCATTCATCAGTCCACGAAGTCCAGATTCTGCTTCCCACTAGACTTGTGTACCACTGGTTGCATAAAATGAAAACAGCATCTCAAACCTGGCAGTTGCCTCTTGTCCTTACGCATTAAACGCGACAGCGGTGGCGTCTATGGTGCTAGCCGCCCGCGCGCCGGGCAACTATCAATATTACCCTTTCGACGCAGTGGAGTTCGATAAGTTCGTTGATGCTGCTGTCGAGATCAAAGAACCCCGTCATTAAATCCGCACATGCTCTCAATGTCGGCTAAGTTGCAGTAGTTCACCTTGCGCACCCTCATACTCCATGAATGTTTTCGGACATGAGAGCAGGGCCGCGTTGAACTTTGGAATAGCCTCGGCACTCTCCCCACGCAGCAGGTGCCATTCGCCAACGTAGAATATAGCTTCACAAAGACTGTCGTTGTTTGTGGCCTTTGCGGTGACTTCTTCCGGCGTCAATTCTCCAAGGAAAAGCTTATAGACCGGATAGGGCCACTTGCTTTGATCCAGCTTGCCGGCCGCCATGCGGAGATCCGATGCTGCTTGGCTGTCATTACCCCGTGTTTGCGCAAGGAAGCGCCAGAGATGGTAATATGGCGTAGCGTCCGGGTTCAGTTTAATCCTTGCTACGAAATCGTCTGCTGCCCGTTGATACTGCCCCTGAAAATATTGCACGAAAGGGTCCCCAAGGTATCCAGCACGCAGCTGACTGACAGGCCAGATCGACCCAACAGCAATCGTTGCAAATGCAACGCTGCTGATGAGTGCCACGACACTGAAGCGTGGATGAGGTTGGTTGGTTGGCCAAACCTTGAGCAGCCCGAGCGAAACAATGCCCCCGGCGAGTGCTCCGCCAAGATGGGCCGCATAATCGATATGCATGCCATCAGCAGTCTGGCCGACAAGGGGAAGAATGGAGGGTACGAGGATCTGTACAGCGCCCATCCGCAAAATTTCTGGAAGCGGACCCGCCGGAAAATGGAAGCTTGCGACGATCACGGCAGCAAACAAGCCGATGATGCCGCCGGATGCTCCGACACCGACCATGTTTGCAGGGTTCATCAGAAGCGATGCCGTAGACCCTCCGATTGCGCTCAGGCAAAAGAGCGCGGCAAACCAGCGCCAGCCGATCAATCGCTCAAGCAAGATTCCGGCGCGCCACAAGGCAAAGCAATTGAATGCGAGATGGAGGATGTTGCCGTGCAACAAGGAAGCCGTCACCAACCGCCACCACTCATCATATTGTAGAACCCGTTGACGAAACGTCCCGCCGAGGACCAACAGTGTTTGGGTGCTTGGCGCATATTGTTTTTCCGGCACAACGCCGAACTTTAGCTCAGCAACGTAGATGCCGACCAGAACGCCGATAAGGGCGTAGGTGAAGAACGGGCGTCCTTTCAGGTCAAAGACCGGCGCCGCATGGTCTTCCGGCGGGGAAGTTACACCTCCACCCGTCAGCGCCTGCTGTTCGCGATTTTTGGCAAGAAATTCAAGGCATTGAGCGTATACCCAATTCGGATCAGCTCGAAGCAGCTTCAAAGAAACGACAGCCGGGGTAGCTCGCCCTTGTAAAGCTCTGGGCAGCCAGCGCATAAGCCCGCGCCTCGTCAAGGTTCGTGCCGCAATCGGATCCAGATCGACATAGAGTTGATCGGCACGTTTGCGTTGATATCTGCGGATGTCACGAACGGATCGCCACGGGATCGTTTCGTCGGAATGGGTTTCGATGTAGATCCCGTCCGGCGATGCGATGAGACCTGGTTTGCCCCGAGCAGCCTTGACGAGCAGGACGAGCCCTAGAAGGCTGATAAGCGCTGCAAGTGGCCAACAGAAAATAGCACTGAGGTGCGGATGCCCAGGCCTATCGGGTAGAAGGGGACCACCGGCAATAGCGACGGCGATGACCTGCGCCAAAAAAACAAGCCACAGGAGCCTACCCTTATCGTAGGCAAACTCCATTTTTCGCCGCACTTGTGGGTCCGCAGAGAAGCTCTCAAGCGAGATTGTGTCCTGGTTATGTATGGTCGGTGATATACCTCCTCAAAAGCGTTCTATCGCTCCTGCATCGCCTGCGAGGTGACCTCGACAATGGGCGAGAACAGATATTCGAGTATGCGGCGCTTGCCGGTCTTGATCTCGGCCATTGCTGCCATGCCGGGTGAGAGCGGCACGAGATCGCCTTCGACGCTCATGGTGCTTGCGTCAAGCCGGACGGTCACCGGAAAGACGAGGTTCTGCACGCGCTGCACATTCGTGGTCGGCACGGTCGCCTGCAACTGCTTGGCGGGGTCGCCCTCGAGCTGATTGGCATCGGGTTCGGGGATAGCATCTCTTGCGACCGCCGTGACATGACCGCGGATCACGCCGTAGCGGGTGAACGGGAAGGCTTCGATCTTGACGACAGCCTCCTGTTGGACCGAGACGAAGCCGATGTCGCTGTTCGGGATATAGGCCTCGACCTCGAGCGTCGACGTGTCAGGCACGATGCGCATGAGATCGACGCCAGTCGTCACCACCTGACCAACCGTGTTTATCGAGGACGATTGGATGGTGCCATCGATCGGTGTGGTGATTGTCATGGATTCGCGCCGCTTGCGTGCCTTAATGAGCTGCCGCTCGAGTTCATCGGCCTGTCGTGACGCCGCGCCGGCCTTCTCGACATTGTCGGCAATGAAGCTGTGCAAGGTCTTTTGAGCATCGCTGGTCGTGACAGCCAGGGATGCCTTGGCCTCTTCAAGCTGGCCGGTCTCCTCAGCAAGCGTCGCCTCTTCCTTCTGGCTGACCTCCTTGGCGTCGATCAGGCCGGCTTTAGAGCCCGCTTCCTGATCCACCAACGACGCGCGGATGGCGACGCGCTCGTTGAGCGTGTCGACCAATGTCTGCTGCGCGACGATCGTCTGTCTGAGCCTGGCGACGGTTGCCTGGGCTTGCGCGCGCTGCGCGCCAATGTTGATCAGATTTGCGGCAAGCTGCGAAAGGTCGGCCCTGAAGATCGATTGCTCCCGCTCGCTGATGCTTGCGGGCGCATCGGACGCGAAGGCGAGCGGCGCATCGGGGATCTGCTTCTCGCTCGTCCAGATGCCCTGCTCTTGCCAGTGCTCGACGGTTGCCAGCACTGCCGTGCGGCGGACCATTTCGCCGCGATAGGCCTGCAGATTGACCGATATCGCCTCTTCGTCGGATTTCAGCTCGGTGTCGTCGAGGTACACGACGACGTCGCCCGCTTTCACCTTCGAGCCGTTGACCACAGGGATGGACCGTGTCTTGCCGACTTCCAACGACTGGATGACCTTGACGCGGCCCGTCGGCTGCAGTTTCCCTTGCGCCGTCGAGACGATGTCAAAGGTGCCGATGTAACTCCAAAGCAAGGTGCTGCTGACCACCGCGGCGACGAACCAGATGAAGGCCGTGCGGATCGGAGAGGCCGGCGTCTCCAGAATCTCCAGCGCCGCCGGCAGGAACTCGTTTTCGATCCTGGTGCGGCGTGGCCTTCTCGGGCGCTTAGGGGGCTTGATGACCCGGTTCATACCTGGTTGAGCCCCGTCTGCAATTGCCAGAGATGGGCGTAGAGACCATTCGGCCGATTCAGCAGGCTATCGTGATTACCCTCCTCGACAATACGGCCATCCTTCATGCCGATGATGCGGTCGCAATGCCGGACGGTCGCCAGGCGATGGGCGATGATGATCACCGTCCTGCCTTTGACGATCTCGCGCATATTGGCAAGGATGATCCGTTCGCTTTCATAATCGAGTGCGCTGGTCGCCTCATCGAGGATGAGGATGGGAGGATTGGTCGCCAGCGCCCGCGCGATCGCCAGCCGCTGCCGCTGGCCTCCGGACAGATTGGCGCCGCGTTCCTCGATCAAGGTGTCGTAGCCCTTCGGCAGCTTGGCGATGAACTCGTCAGCACCCGATAGCCGCGCCATCTGCATCGCCGCTGCCCGCGACATCGAAGGATTCACCAGACAGATGTTGTCGTGGATCGTCCGATTGAACAGCATGTTTTCCTGCAAAACGACACCGATATTCGAGCGCAGCCAGGCAGGATCAACCTGGGCGATGTCCTGGCCGTCGACGAAGACCTGACCGCGATTGGGGATATAGAAGCGCTGGACAAGCTTGGTGAGCGTCGACTTGCCGGATCCAGACGGGCCGACGATGCCGATTACCTCCCCCGGCCGCACCGCAAAGGTGATGTCTTTCAGAACATCCTGGCCGTCGGCGGAATAACGGAAGTTCACGCCCTTGAAGGCGATTGCCCCTCTTGGCTTCGGCAGGCTGACGGAGACTTCCGGACGCGGCTCCGGCGGTGCGTTGAGGATGTCAGCGAGTCTTGCCACCGAGACCTGCACCTGCTGGAAATCCTGCCAGAGCTGCGACAGGCGCAGAATCGGCTGCGAGACCTGTCCGGCGATCATGTTGAAGGCCACCAATCCGCCGACCGTCAGCTCGCCATTGATGACCGCCTGGGCGCCGAACAACAAGAGTGCCGCCGAGGTGATCTTGTTGACGTATTGGATGGCGTTCTGGCCTTTGGCGGCCAGCATCGTTGTTCCGAACGACGACTGGACGTATCCGGCGAGCCGCTCCTCCCATTGTGCCGAAACCACCGGCTCGACGGCGGCTGCCTTCAAGGTCTGCACGCCGACGACTGTCTCGACGAGAAGCTGCTGGCTGTAGGCGCCGCGCTCAAACTTCTCGTCGATCTTCTCCTTCAGGAATGGCCGCACCAGGAAGCCGATCGCCAGGTAGAAGGGGATCGAGGCAATGACAATCCAGGCAAGCTTGGACGAGTAGGAAAACAGGACGAAGATGAAGACGACGGTGAAGATCAGGTCGAGGCCGGAGAACAGCCCCTGCCCGGTCAGGAAGTTGCGGATCGTTTCCAGCTCACGGACACGCGCGATCGTCTGGCCGGTCGCCCGCGTCTCGAAATAGGAGAGCGGCAGGTTCAACAGATGCCGGAACAAGCGGCGGCCGAGTTCGACATCGATGCGGTTGGTCGTATGCGACAGTGCATAGGTTCGAAGATATTGCAGGACGACGTCGGACAATCCAACCGTGGCCAAGCCGACGACCAGCACGATCAAAGTCGAATAGCTGCGATGGGCAAGGACCTTGTCGACCACCACTTGAAAGAACAGTGGCGTCACCAGCGCGAAGATCTGCCCGATCAGTGAGGCCAGCAGGACATGGCCGAAGGCATGGCGATAGCGCCAGATCGACGGCAGAAACCAGCGGAATCCAAAATTGCCGCGCGCAGATCCTGGCCCTCCCAAGCGCCGCTGCAGCAGGATGAAATGGCCAGCCGTCTCCGCCAACACCTCGTGTGATCCGAGATTGCGGCTGGAAAAGTCGACGGGATCGATGATCCGATAGGACCCGTCGGGCGTCGCTCCACCGAAGACACCAAAGCGGCCGTCGGTCAGACAGACGATGGCGGGCGTCGGCAGTGTCCCGAGGCGTGCGTCGGTGTGGATCTCGACATGCTTTGCCTTCAGACCGACCAGTTTAGCGGCGCGCAGGAGATCGCTCCGCCCAGCCGCGGACGAAAGAGCCAGATCGCGTGCCAGGATATTGGGATTGGAAGCAATGCGATAATAGCCAGCGATCGCCGTAATCGCCGCAAGGCCGCTGTCCGGGGGCTGTGCTGCATCTGCCGGAGCCTGCTCAGGCTCAGCGAGGGTGGTGTCGTCCATTATGAAGAGAGCTCACGCAATACAGGAGAAGATGCCGAGCTGTTGAAGGCTCGGCATCTCGACAACGGATGGTGTATCCTCAGGCGGCGTTCTGCTGTGAAATTGCCGCCTGGTAGGCGAGTGTCGCATCGCCGACGAGATAGCGAGACGTGCCATCAGTGGTCTGATACGAGCTCGTGCCGGTGATCGCCGATCCGTCGGAGAACGACTGGCTTCCGTCGGTGGTCGGCAGAAGATTGATCAGCTTGATCCCGGCATCCGACATGGTCAGCAGCTCGCCGTCATCGGCAACACCATTCTGGTTGGCATCCCGCCAGACGCGGAACTCACTCCAGCGATCGTCGTTGGCATCGAGAACGTTGTCGTGGTTGCTGTCAAACACGAGACGAAGGCCGTCGAGGTCCGACACCGATCCACCGTTGGCCGCAACCTGATCGTCGCTTGCCCACATCGAGAAAGAGAGTTCCTTCGCCTGGTCGATCACGCCATCCGGGCCAGCCTGACCGTCTTCCCCGAGATCGATCGCCAGGAACCCGTCCTGCGGCCCGACCCACGCTGTTCCATCGCGTGCGCCGTCGGCGTTCCAGTCGAAGGTGACGGAGGAACCCGTGGCAAGCGCGTTAATATCGAGCGGCCGTAGATCGACGTGACCGTCGCCGTCGAGATCCAAAAGAACCGGGTTGTGGCTGGAGGTTGGGGTCGGCCATTGATCGACCATTTTCCAACCAGTGCTACCGCCACCGCCGCCGCCGCTCACATAGGCATAGCGCTGCCACCCGGTCAGCACGTGCGAGGCGTTGTATTGGTAGTTCGTGTAGCTGCCATCGTCGTTGTAGGTCGTAGCAGTGCGCTCAACGTTGTTGATGATGTTTTGAACCAACCGCGTCCAGGGTTGATTGCCGTATACGTCGTAATTCGTCGCCGTAATTGAACCTGGCGTATCGCTATAGACGTTGTCGGCGATCAACTGACCGCTCGGTACATAAACATCCGCGATATAGGACCAGCCTTGCGAGTTGGCCACGTCATACGCGTATAGGACCTTGCTTCCGTCATCGTTGTTGACGTTCTGGTTGGTCATCTGTCCGGCAGTGTTGAACGCCTGATTGATCGTTGACCACCCTTGCGTGTTTGCCAAATCCCAAAAATTCACGGCTCGGGTACCATTGTCCCAGTAGATCGTTTGGGAGCCGACCTGACCGCTTGGTGCGTCAATATTGTTATCAATCCGGCTCCACGATTGCGAGTTGGTTACGTCGAAATCGATTGTATTTGTGCGCTGCCCCGCCGCATTGTAGTAGTCGATGTGCTGCTGCGCGGCCGTCGGAGTGTAAAACCAGCTGATCGATTTGGTGCCGTCATCGTTGTCCTGTTCGGCCTCGGTACGCTGGCCGGCTCCGTTGAATATCTGAACGTAGCGCGACCACCCTTGAGTGTTTGCGACGTCCCAGTCGTTGACGCCGCTGGTTCCGTCATCCATGTAGTCGACCTCGTGGGTCAGTCGGCCGACTGCATCGAAGTGATGCGTCACCTGCGACCATGGCTGTGAATTGGTTGTGTCAAATACGGCCTCGTCGCGCGACCCGTCGTCATTATATTGTTCCTGTGTTGTCAATTGCCCGGCGGCATTGAAGGATTGCTCTATCCGTGCCCAAGGCTGCGCGTTGACTGGGCCATCGTTGATCACACGCAGTGTCAAGCCGCCTACAGCCGAAACAGTATCAACGGCGGTCTGGGTGACCGCACCGCTTGCATTAAGGTCGACCTTGGTCAGGGTGATCGACCCGTCATTGTGGGTAACCGACGTTTCCGTGTGATCGATGACGCCGTCGTTGTTGGAATCCTTGCTGAGCACGGTGATCAGGCCGTCCGCGGTGGTCGTGATCGTGCCCTTGGCGACAACGGCACCGCTGGTATTGGTCTCGGTTACTGTAGCGACCGTGGAGCCATCGACCTGAAGCTGTGACTGCATGACGACCTCATAAGTCCCATTGCCGTCATAGTCATATTTGACCGTCTTCGTATGGCCATCTGCGGAACCGTCGGTTTCCACCTTGGCAGCAATTGCCTGTTTCCAGTAGACCTTGCCAGCCAGAAGATAGTCCGCTTTCTGCGCCGTGGCGTTGTTCGTCGCAATCGAGACGGTGGCGCCTGTCGTGTCGGCTGTCAGTGTTTCCACCTGGTCGACCGTACCGTCGCCGTCGACATCCTTGGAGGTCGTGCGCACCATACCGTCAGACGATTGCTGGATCGTCGTCTTCGTCGCCAGCTTGCCGGTCATCAGATTCGTGTCGGAGATGACAGTCGTTTTGCTACCGTCGGCATTGTTCGTGTCTATTGCTACCCTCTGGCGATCATTCGTGCCGTTGCCATCGAGATCCCAGTTAATCGTGGTCTGCAGGCCATTCGCCGTTGTCGTGCTGACCGAACCATCCGCCTTGACTCCAGCGGCCTTGTAGTCCGTCACGCTCAAGATAACGACACCCGTGTCGGCCGTCACCGACTGCTGATGCTGATCGATAACACCATCGCCATTGGCATCGCGGTCGATCGTCACAGTGTGTTTGTCGGCGCTGGTCAGTGTAATCGTCTTATCGAGCAGCTTACCTGAGGCGTCGGTGGTCGCGACCGTCTCGCGGGTTGCGCCATCGGCAAGCACCTCCATCGTATCGCTGACGGTCTGTGTCGCCAATCCCGTGCGTTGCTCGTTGGTGGATACGATCTCCCCATTGGCGTTCGTGGTAGTGACGAACTTGGAGAGCAGCGAACCGTCGGCCTTGGTGCTGGACACGGTGCGCATCTTGGTGCCGTCGGCGTTGATTGCCGTGACATCGGTTGAGGTCTGGCCATAGGTGCCCGCGCCCGTCAGATCCGATTGCGTCGTGACCGACAGACCGTTGGCGCTGGTCGTGGTCAGATAGCGGCCGGTGAGCGCCGTGCCTGTAAAATAGCTGACGGTCTCGGTGCGTGATCCGTCGGCATTGAGAACCGTCACATCGGTCCGGCTTTTGGTGAAGGTCCCGGAACCGGTCTGGTCCCACTTCGTAGTGACGGTCAGCGCGTCGGCTGACGTATCGGTCTGCGTGACGGCGCTCAGGACCAAGGTACCACTGCTGTTAACCGTGTAGGTCTTTTCCGTCGTCGTCTTGCTGCCGTTGGCATTCAGCGTCGTGACATCGGTTACGCTCTTGTTGGCAACGCCGTTGCCATCCGCGTCGTAGCTGACCGTCTGCGTAAGACCATCGGCGCTGGTGATGATTGTTTTGGTATGCGCGGTAGCGCCCGCCGAGGTCAGATCAGACAGCGTCTGCATGACGCTGCCATCGGCGTTCTTCGTGGTCACGGACTTCTGATCCACGACGCCATTGCCATCGATGTCATAGGTGACCGTAACCGTCTTGCCGTCGGCGCTTGTCGTGGTAGTTGTCTTGTTCGCAACAAGCCCGGTATTGGTGACCACCTCGGTCGTCGATCCGTCGGCGTTGAGCGTTGTGACATCCGTGGTGGTCCGGACGGGGGAGAGCACGACAGCCGGATTGTTGAGTGCCCAAGCCTGGGCGCCAGCCGCCATATGCGCTTGTCCTTCGGCAGAATCGGCAATTTGCTGGGCAACGGACCCGCGCGCGGTTCCAGCATTGAGCGTGGCAACCCAGCCATTGAGACCTGCTGCCTCCGGCGCCCGTCCCAATGCATTTTGATAGAGCATTGTCACGAACTGCGTATTGTCGGGTGTGCCAATTCTTTGCGCGTACTCGGCGGAATTGAGCAATACACCAGCAATCTGAACCGCTGTAGTGCCCGCGTTAAACGCCATGGCGAGATCGGATATGCCACCAGCGTCCGGATCACGACCCAAAACCGCATGATAGAGACGATACATCTCGTTGCGCGCCGTGATGCCGGCTACATCATCCGAAACCACCGTCGTCTTGCTCAACCCGCTGGCGGATGTCGTGACGCTTGTCAGTTCAACCGGCACCGTATTCGTCGACCGCGCGAAGGCCTCCGTGCGGGAGCCGTCGGCGTTCACCGTCGTGATATCACTGAGGAGTTGCTCGAAGGTACCATCGCCGTCCAGATCAGATTTGGTCGTGACCGACAGGCCGTTGGCGGAGGTCGCCGTGATCGCACGGCTGGCGAGCGTCGCCGTGCCGGCCTTGTAGGCCTCGACAGTCTTGGTCGTCAGGCCGGTGACATCGATAACGGCCGTAGTCTTCACATCGATCTTGCCGTCGCCATCGAGATCGACCTGGCTTGTAACGGTTTTGCCATCGGAGGTCGCCGTGTTGATCGTCTTCGACAGAAGCGTGCCGCTCACCGTGGTAGTGGCATCGACCAGCGTGGTCGAGCCGTCGGCATTCAAGGTCTTGGTGACGGTTTCGGTGCGATCAACCGCGGCGTTGCCGTCGTAGTCATAGTCGGTCTTCGTCACCAGACCATTGGCGCCGGTCGTTACCTTCGTCTGGTCAATCAACGAGGTGCCAGCATAATCCGAAGTCGTGGTTGTCTTCGATCCATCGCTGTTGAGCGCGGTCGCAGCAACGGTTTTGGCGTCGATGACGCCGTCGCCGTTGACATCCTTTTGGCCCGTTATCGTCAGGCCGTTTCCGGAGGTTATCGTCGTTACCTTGTCGAGCAAGACCCCGGTGTTGCTCTTGTCGGACACTGTTTCGGTGCGGCTGCCATCGGTGTTGATGACCGTCTGATCAACTGTGGTTAAATCAATCGTGCCGTCGCCATTCGCGTCCTTGACCGTAGTGGTGGTCAGGCCATCGGCGCTGACGGTTACCGTGTTCTTGCCATGAAGCGCGCCGTCGGCACTCGTAATAGTCGTTGTCGTGGTCTGGCTGCCGTCGGTCGCGATAATCTGGGTTGAGGTGCTGTCGACATGACCGTCACCGTCGACGTCCTTGGTTACCGAGGTTGTCTTGCGGTCGGCGCTGACCGTGGTCACCGTCTGATTCAATAGGGTACCGTTGCTGCTTTTAGCTGTCTCAGTTTCGGTGCGAACGCCGGCACTCAAGACGATTACGTCGTTAACCGTCTGATCGAACGTTCCGTCGCCGTTGACGTCCGTCTGCGTTGTCTGAGTCAAGCTGTCGGCCGACGTCGTCGTCACCGTCTTGGCGATGATCGTGGCGTTCGCGCTCTTGGTTGTTGCCGTTTCGACGCGCGCACCGCCGGTGCCGGCTGTGATCACATCCGTCGTCACAGCGTCGTATACACCGTCTCCGTTGGCATCAGTGCTCATCGTCTTCGACAGACCGTCGGCACTCGTCGTTGTCAGCACCTTAGTGACAAGCGATCCATTCGGATTGAGTGTGCTATCGGTCTCGGTGATCGTTCCATCGCTCGAGACTGTGATGACGGTGGTGGTATTGGCGGCTCCATCGCCATTGCTGTCGACCGAAATGTTCTTGCTCTTGCCGTCGGCGCTCGTGACCGTGACACTCTTCGATAGCAGCACGCCGCTAGCACTTGTGTCCTGCACGGTCTGAGTGCGTGTGCCATCGGCAGCAACCGTCGTAACATCGGAATGGATACGATCGGCCACACTGTCGCCGGTAAGATCTGTGGACACCGTGGTCGACAGCCCATTCGCCGCTGCTACCGTGGTGACCTTACCACGAAGAGTGTTATCGCCATTGCTGGTCGTGATTACCGTGGTGATGTCGCCATTGGCGGCGACTGTCCGCTGGGTCAGTTCCTGCTGATCCAGCGTTCCATTGCCATCGACATCGCTGGCAATGGTCCTTGTGCGACCATCGGCGCTGGTTGTTGTCGTTTCCTTTGAAAGAAGGGTGCCATTAGCGCTGCTGTTCTGCACCGTCTTCGTACGAGAGCCATCTGTTGCAACGACCGTCACTTCGCTAGTAACAGCCTCATAAGTCCCGTCACCATTGGCGTCGGTCTTAGTCGTCTTCGTCAGGCCATCGGCACTCGACTGAACTAGCTTCTGCTGAACAAGCGCTCCCGAAGTGCTGAACTCCTGGGTTGTCGTCGTGGAGGAGCCGTCTGCATTCGTCACGAAAGTCTGGCTCTGATCAACGGCGCCATCGCCGTCTTGGTCAAGTGTCGTTGTGACAGTTCTAAGATCAGCACTGGTGACGGTTGTCGTGCGGTCGACAAGCGAACTATCCGCATTAAAGTCCGACACAACGCGTGTGCGAACGCCAGAAGCAAAAGTCGTCACATCCGTCTGCGAGCGATCGTAGGTGCCATTGCCATCGTCGTCGAATTTGGTCGTTACGCTGTTACCATCCGCGCTTGTGGTCACGAGCTCCTGGAAGGCCAAGCTACCATCGGCATTATAGGCTTGGATCGTGTTTGTCTTAGACTGATCGGCATTGGTTACAATAGTCGACTTCACGATGTAACCGCTGGTGTCGCTGGCTAGAACGGCGTCGCCCACCGTTCCAGTCGAGCCGTCGGACTTCGTATAGGTCGTCGTCCCAGTGATGGCTGATCCGTCGCTGAAAGTCTGGCCACTGCCCTTTGGTGTCAGATCGATCGAAGTTATCCCAAGCGAGGCCAACGACACGAGCTGGCCATTAACCATGACATTGAACTTCGACCATTGCGCATCGCCGGCATCGAGCTTGCCATTGCCATTCGTGTCGAAGACATTCTTGATTGCGTCGAGGTCACCCGTCGCAGCCGGATCCCACTGCGTAAACTCAAATTCCTTGGAGTTGCTGATCTTGCCATCACCATCAGCATCGAACACCAATACACCGCTCCCATTGCCCGCCCAGGCAATGCGATGTTGATAACCATCGCCGTTCACATTAACGAACTGCGATGACGTCGCAAGCGTGCTGACACTCAATCCCTTCCCGGACAAGTCAAGCAGAACGGGTTCGTCAGAATCCTCATCATCGTCTTCGTCATCGCTATCGTCGCTAAACGCGTCCACAAATGCGCCGAGAAGCCCAAATACCCCCGAGACAAATCCAACTGCCGCCGCCGCCATGGTGGGCAAAGCGCCAACGGCAAATGTGCCAAGGGTAGGGCCGAATTGGCTTACCGCAATGGAAAAGTTGCTCGGGCGTGCTTCCGGTGTCGGCCCGTAATATGGCAGCGGGGCGTATTGCGGCTGCACGGGTGTGGGTGGCGCGGGTAAAGCCGGAGCCGTGGGAATCTCGGGAAAGTAGCCAGCTGTATCGTAGGAAGCGGGATCAATATTATTATAGTAATTTGGTACCTTGTAGCTGTTGTCCGGCGTCGCCACGCCGCCTAAATATCCAAAGTCGGCAACTGGCGTGGTATAACTGCCATTGAAGGGAACTCCTCCGAGCTCGTCGGGTGCAGTTAGGTCGACATGTGGGGAGGAATACCCGCTAAAGGGGCTTTCATTTTCGGAAGGTGCGCCGAAGTAGCCAGAACCAGATCCATCGCTAGCATCATGCGCGCCAATCCCGGAAAAACTGCCAATTCCGAATGATGAACTTGGGAAGTCGTCCGGGCTAATTTGCTCTTTTGGAGTGGCGAATCCGGTATAATCGGGAAGGTCGTCCAAAAGTTTCTGCTGAACCGCCGAAGCGCTATAAGCAAACTGAGGATTTAAGTAGGTTTGCCCGGACATCCACGACCATGATGGTATGCCGGAACCTGAAAAGTATGGGGAATTTTGAAGTGGGTTAAGTTCCTCTACGCTGGCGATATTGGAACTTGGTGGTGCCTTAGGACTGTCCAGAGGCGAAGCCTTAGCAGTATCTGCACCGACTTTATCACTTAGGAGAGAGGGTTCATCCGGCTGAGGAGTACCAAGTGGCAGCTTGGTAACAGTGGTTTGAGAATAAGACAAGGCAAAGCCCACACCAAATTCACCACTGGCGACAGCACCACTTGATCCGAACGAAAGTCCAAGCCCCAAGCCTAAGGCTGCTTGGACGCCAATCCCCCATCCCGCCATACCATCCGGGGGCCCATTGTACTGAACATACGAATCGAGACCAACATAACTTGGCGTCCCGAAACCCACAACAGTTACATCATACACTTGGCCCTTATACGTGACGGTGCCGTAGCCGTAATTCTTTCCATCCGGTGATGGATACCAGCCAATATAGCCTCTCGTGTAATCAGTCATAGCCCCTCTCGTAGGTCGCCCGGCGACCTTATCTCCAAGTAATTCTAATCATCGAGAAGCTACGCTTCATCGAACGTATCCCGACTCCTGAGCATCCAACTTGGGTACTTCACATAGCGCCCAGCATGTTTCTCGCTTTAGAAGTCGCATTCAGCCGTCGTTGCGAGAAGCCCAAAAGTTACCACAGACTGCATCGACATCAGAAAGCGCTCACAATGCGCGTGTTCTGTACCTATATACGCGTGAATCGCACAACCGCAATCTGGAAAACAAAATAAGACAATCAAAAGAAGAAAAAACTATCGGCATCCAATCAATTGCTGCGCCATTTAAGGGAAAGCACATGTTATCCCAGATGTTCGCTTAACGAACGATCTAAGCGCACTGACTTGCCTAGCTTCCCGGAATCGTCTTCTTTGAAAGGTCAATAGCGACGTCGATATTGCGCCGAACACACCTTAGCGCTGGGTAATTCGTAACGCCGAATCTTGAACGGATTTTCGGAGATACATCCGATTCCCCATTATATGCGCACAACTTCACGTAATCTAAGATGAGGGCACCAGTTGCTGGATTTGGGAAGCTTTTTAGCGCAAAAGTGCCGCTCGAGATTGGTACGCCTAAAAGATAGTCAAATCCAGCTATCGCACATCTCGCAGCTTCCTCCGCAGTCATTGCACGAACTGCGGGATCAACCAAAATAAAACCTCCATTGGACCATCCATTGTCCTGATACCGATGAGCCGCACATCCATCGGACGAAGCTTCCATCGCCAGGACGTCGGCAACCGTTTCTTTTCGCAAGCCAAATTTTTTAAGAGACGACTTCCTGTCGTTCAGGTTCATCCTAAGAAAGTCCGGAACAACAATAATCTCTATATCAGCCAAACCCCACGTTGGGCGGTACCTAGCCTGCCTTGCGTGACTGAGCGCGTCTAGAACGCGCTCACCGATCTTTTGGGTGCTCGCGAACCGTGAAACGGGTTGATTGTCTGGGGTGAGCCTAATCAGCGAGCTGTCCGGAATGGTATCTAAATATCTTTTTGCTTCGAGCAAATCCGGAAGTGGGTATGATGGTGGCCCATCTCGCAAAATTGGCGTAAACGCGAAAACCGCGCATATAACAATGACAGCTAAGGCCGCAAATGTCCTCAGAACAAGATTTCTTTGGTCAGACATTTTACAATTGGTTGAGGGGATTGGTGCTTTCCTCAACCGTTCTTTCCAAAAGAGCAATCACGGCCAAATCCAAAAGGTTTTGGGGTTCTGAATCTTCTTTGCCGCACCTGCGAGATATAGACCCCGAATACACCTAGCGGCGACCCATAAGAAAAATAACCAACTTGCGTTAATGAGATTGATAACATAAATCCTCTCTTCAGCTTGTTGCAACGGTGAGGCGTGCTGTATGCCAAGTATCATTGCCACGCCGACAAAAAGAATAACCACGGTCGCAATGAGCGCAATTGACGTTGTTCTCAATTGAAGCTGATAGTGACTAGCACCAATTTCGTCTGTGCTAACCCGTTTTTTCCGAGCTATTATATGCGCCGCAATCATCAATGGAAAAAAGAAACCGCCTATTAGAATGTAAGCGTAGTTCCGACCTATCGCACCGTTTTCCGACGATGGGGTACGCATTATTCCTGAGCCACTCACAACTCTTCCTTTCCCGATAGATCGCTCGCTTGAGTTCCGCAGCACGAACACAAGCTAGACGGGGGCCTGCGTTTCCAGTATGACCACATCACACATGCATGAGTCATTTAATGACGCGTATTCTGAGCTTTCACAAGAAGGAATGGCACAATTGCGAGCGAATTGGGCGAAGATATTCACGGAATGATCGAATTACGCTCAGATATTGCGGATGGAGAAGCCGGGTTGGCCGCACAATGCATCGCGGCGCTTCTGACGCGACACGGCATACCAAAGTATCGTTTTGCGGTCACGGTCTCCGAAATTCTCGGCCTTTCCTATTCCGCCGGAAATCGCCGGCTGACAACGAACGCCTCCTGGTCACTCGAAGAATTGAAACGTGTCGCCGAGCATTTCGGCGAGAGGTTGGAAGAGCTCGTCACGTTCGACAAGTCGGACGCATTGCTCGATGCGTCCATTGTCATCAACAACCATATCGTGCCCTGCCGCATCCGACTAGGAAATCTCGTCGGACAGGTTTCTCCAGGAACACTCATCGCAACCGAGATCGATGGTTCCTGGCGTGTTGTGCCCGCAGACACGAGATCGATAATACCCGCGCACGCCGTTACCCGCTTGGTAATAGAGCCGACACCTTCTCGGCGTCGGGTCGCCATTCTCGACGACCACGCCGATACAGCGCATACCATAGTACAGTACATGGAGACGGCAGGCCTTGAGGCCGTCGCCTTCAACGACCCTCAAGTCTTATATGCTCAGACCGACTTCGACGCGTATGTCCTTGACTGGATCATAGAGCGCGATGCGCGGCGCCAGACCGCACTGGAGCTGGTTGAGAATATTCGTGCACGCAATGCGCTTTGCCCGATCATTATCCTGACTGGGCAGATCAGGAGTGGCAATGCCGATGAAGAGAATATCGCCGCAGCTCTGGCGCGCCACAATTTGAAGTTCTTTACGAAACCGGCGAGCATGCCAATTCTTATCGCTGCTTTGAACGCCAGTTTCAAAACTGTATAATCGTCCGTAGCTGATGCAGGCGTATCGGCTTGCTCAGCACGGTATCAAAAAGCGATACGTCGTACTTCGGGCCCTGACTGGCCGCCGACATTGCAACGAGCTTTGGCTTCTGGCGCAGATTCATCTTGCGGATTTGCGCTGCCAGCTCCGGTCCCGTCATGGCCGGCATATCGAGATCAATGAAGATCACCGAATAGGTGTGTGCAACCACAAAGTTCAGTGCCGCCATACCGGAGGATGCAATGTCAGTCACGAAGCCGAGCTCTTCGAGGACAACCGAAAATCCTTTCAGAAGGTCAGGATGATCGTCAACAACAAGAACCCGCTTCTGAACATCGTTCGCCCGGTGCGAGGGCCCCTCAGCCAGGACTGCGGGTATCGCAAGTTCAAAGATGCTACCGCCGTCGTGCGGCCTGCTGACGGTCATGCGCGCACCGAGCTGCCGTATTAAAGTTTGGACGACCGACAAACCAATGCCACGTCCGCTGCCAAGGCTGAGAAGTCCCCTCGCATCGGCGCTACTTTCAAGTATCCTCGGCGGCAGGCCTGGTCCGGTGTCGGTCACGCGTATGATCAATTCGCCGGCCTTCTCATCAAATGGCGTGAGATCGACCTGGACGTAACCTGACGACGTATATTTCACGGCATTGGAAATCAGGTTATGCAGAAGTTGCGCGATACGCTCGCCATCGGCCACCACGAAAACGGCTTCATCTGGACCCATCTGCCGTAGGTCCAGATGCTTGGCTGTCGCCATTGCGTGATAATTCTCGACCACCTCTCGAACCAGTTCCCCCGCCTCAAACACGCCAGGCTGCAGCTCGATATATCCCATTTGCGCTCGGGCCAGCGTCAGCATATCGCGAAGCTGGACAGCGAGACTGTTAGCCGCCCGACGGATGCGCGCGGTCAATTCATTCCTGGTCCTGACGTCTTGAGGACGTTCCAGGATGTCCAAAGCCGAGACAATGACCTGTAGCGGCGTTCTGAGTTCGTGGCTGACCATAGCGAGGAAGCTGATCTTGTCCGCAACGGCGGCTTCTGCAGTGGCTATTGCGCGCGTTCTCGCCGCGATAGCCCACCAGTAACATATTGAAATCACAACGAAGGACAGGATCGCACACACCAATAGTCCCGCAATCAGGAGGATTATTACGTGGCCAGCCTGGATAGTTTCGAAGGATTTCTCCTTGAAATCACTATCCTGGTCCCAGGCAGATTTGGAAATCCTGTCCAATTCATCAGACATGTCTTCCAGTTTGGGCAATAGCTTCTGGGCATCGGCCGACGAGACATCGGATTTAATTGTCGGCAAAACGTCCGTTGCGAACTTGGCTAGAGCGGCACCGTCTTCCGAGAAGCCGGGCAGCTTCTTATAACCGTCATTCAGCTCAGAAGGCCTTACAATAATATCAATACCGGATATCAGGACATCGATGTGAAACGAAAGCGCATCCCGGTCGACAGCAGATCCGTCGGCAATGGCCTCCAAATCCAATCGGACGACCTCAAGCTCCCTTAGCACCTGCGCGGTCGGCCAGTAGAAATATGATGGATTCCTACTGTCGGAGGAATCCCAAAGGACATATTCTGCCTTTATGGCGGTCCAATTATACACGACGACGCCAACGCATATCGCCACGATGGCTGCGGGAATGCTAAACCATGCGAGATGGAATAACTTCATTCCACCTCGATCCCGCATAGCTGCCATACGAGATATGATGCTGCCGCTGGAGTGTCTAATTCCTTTCTGAAGCTGTCGCGAGGATACATGACAAAGACCGGTCCAAAATCTCTGATAGTCAAGCGAACCCCGTCTTTGCTGGTTGCAAGGACGGTGCCGTATTTTTCCAAATAGTCCGCATCCACCTCTACGCTAAAATTATCGAGCGCAACAAGACGTAGCCTCTTTCCTTTCGAATGAACTTCGCCCAGCACCTTGCTCAGCAGAGGACCGGCGAAATCGCTTTTGGGAGTCCAGGGCGTGGATGTCGTCACTGTGGACGCCGGCAAAGCGAGAAATTCGCGCTCCGACATCTCATAAGCATTTTGGGCGCCGTTCGTCGTTCTACCAATTTTGCCGGAAATCGTCAGAAAAACCTTCTGCTTGCATCCACTCGGAATATGCACTGCCGCGTCCGCCACAACTGCGCTCAAGCAACAGCTGATCAACGACAGTCCCAATGAAATTATTATATTTTTTAACATGCTAATCGATTCCCCAATCATTTTGCAATCGCGCGTACTTTAAAACTGTTTGGAAAAAAAAATTCACGTTTACGTTGCTGTAGATCGTTTGGGAAATATAAAGCGGGTTGGAGTGTGAAAAAGACAACGCCACTTCCTCAGACCAGGGTATTAGCAACTCATTCCGTAGAAAGAGGAACTCAGAGCTCCAAGCGACCGGCCAAAGATCGCTCGCACCTCCGATGGCCTTGCCCCCCATTCCTCAGCCGGGACCGTCTGTAAGACGGCTGGCAATCGGGATTTAGAGACTTCGCGAAGCTCTTTTCAACCGAGATCGACATGATTGTGTCCTATCATCGACAGGGCACCAAAATTTCGACGCGTCCGATGACTCCTGCAATAATGATCCCATATCCTCTACCAATCGGCGAATCTTCTTCGGCGATGCAGATTTATCAATCGAGGCTGGTAGAAGGTGATTTCTGTTTTTTGCGTCCTGCGATCCGGCGGCGAATACAGGGCCGGCCACGTACTAAGATTGCGTACTCAGGTGATGCATCATCTGCCCAATGCTGATTTTTGGTGCCTTTCCGATATTGAAGCCGACAACGTCCGGACTCTACCGTTGATGTATGACTGGCCGGGGTGGTGGTCGAAGATGGAGCTTTTTCGGCCGGGGATATCCGGTGACATTCTCTTTATGGATCTCGACACCTCGATTGTCGGAAGCCTTGCCGATATCGCATCCGTCAAACAGCTTGCTCTAATGCGCGACATCTATCGTCCAGAGGGCTTGCAATCATCGATCATGTATCTGCCGGAAGCAGTTCGGGAGCAGATCTGGGCCGAATGGATCGAGCAGCCACAGCACTGGATGGACATCTATCACAAAGGCGGCGACCAGGCCTTTCTGGAGCACTTCTGGCTTGAGCGCGCCAGCAGATGGCAGAACTTATTGCCTGGCCAGATTGTCTCCTGGAAGTCCCATGTGCGCCAAGCGCTCCATGACGATGAAAGTGGAAACGGCTCAATTCCGCCCGACGCCCGCGTGGTGATCTTTCATGGAAAACCGCGCCCTTGGGATATCGGTTGGTAGGCGGTTGTCACTCTGTGCTCGGCCCCCCCTTCGAAAGGAATTCTCTCGCAGCCTGCGTTATCTGGTCTTGCCTTAATTCCACAACAAACTGTTCGCCGCGATGCACGACAGTGATTTCGCCAGCGGCGCGCAGCCGCTCGAGGAAGCGATCAAGCTCCCCGTCACATGAATTCACGACAAGAATTTCTTTCTGCGCCATGGCCATCCGGAACTGCGCTCTACAAGAATTCCTTTAACCCCTTCCGGCAATGAATGCAGCATCTATTTGGAGGCAAGGCGCACCCCGGCGATACATGTTGGACTGACTGTCGGTGGCGCGTTAATACATTAGCAATAACTAACAGTTAGTTTTCGCCAAATTATTTTCGCGCTAGAGAACCGCGATGGCCGCGTCCTTCTTGCTTGATACAAGCGTTCTAAGCGAAACAAGCCGCCCTTCTCCTCGGGAGGAGATTGTTCGATTTCTCCGCACCGCGGTCAACCTGTACATCTCCGTGGCGTCGCTTTTCGAACTCCAGCTCGGCATAGTTCAGCTTCTCTCCACTAATCCCACCAAGGCGATCAGATTGAGCGAATGGTATTCGCAACTACTGAAAAGCGGCATTCCTATTTTGCCCACGACCACGGCCGTTACCGACATAATGGCCAGCCTTAGCAGCGACCCGCTTTTGCGAAATCTGGCTGTCCCCCGCGTGGACTGTAAGAAAATTAAAGGTGGGCAAGACCTTCATATTGCAGCGGTTTCTTTGGCGCACAGGCTCCCCATCGCCACTTTGGATACGAAAGACTTTCTCCTGATCAACTCCGTCTACCCGCTTATAGGGATATACAATCCCCTCGATGGGCAATGGCACGCGCGAATGGAACGTCTCGACTACGGACAGTATGCCTGACTTGGCACTCGATCTTCAAAAGTGAGAGCCCGGTCAGTCGGACCGCTTTTGATATCCCGGTGGAGAAAGCTGCCAAATATACATTCACAAATATGCATGATCTCTCGTTCGGAAATTGAGAGTTGTCTACGAGCGAACGGGAGAGGTCGAGGGAGGACCGGTTGATCGAGGGCCATTTTCAACCGCTTGCGGAATACCAGGTCCGAATTCAACTCCGATAAATCTGCCCAACACAGCCAATGTCACAGGCAAAAGCGGCTGAGACATTGATGTCAATGTGGCGGGACGGGAAAGGCAATTTTGAGCATCAGCCCTTTTGAGCGAAGGTGCCCAACCCGTTGCTCGGGAGAGGCGCGTGAGGCGAATTAGAGCCATCTTAAACGTGAAGAGCCGCCCTTTTACACACCCCCGGAGGGGTCGTGCGGCGGCCCGTGACGGATAGAAAATAAGTCTAAAATCTTAAGACGGCAAGGCCGCCGATGGCTGGAAGCGCAGGAAGAAGACAATGACCAGATCGGCAAAAGTGGAAGCTACCCATCTCGATGACGATGAATTCATCATCGCAACGACCCTAAAAACACTTAAGGGACCCGAAGGTCCCTCAAATGCGGTTAGCGTAATAGCAATAACCCCGTGGCAAAGCCATGGTGCGAAACTAATCGACCCCTCCGATTTTTGCAAGATTAATACTACTTAGGCCTTCGGACGCCTAGCCCATCAACCTGTCCGCAGGCTCTTTAGCAAATTAGGATGTCGAACTGTCTGTCCCAGAGAGCGACCAGATGGAGATTGCCTCGGTGGGTTGCGGCAAAGGACAAGCCACGTCAACTCCCTGTGTCAGCAGTTAATCGTCAAAAGCAGCGATCTGGCTAACGGAAATCCGCCCATCTTTGTCCGTATGGATATGAGATCGTCGAGCGGCATATCTCGTCCTCAGGGCTCTGCACATAGATCTCTGCGAAGCGGGAAAACGCGACAGCAACTTCTTCGGCGAACATCCCGGTGCCGCCGCGGAGGTAGTGGGCCAACAGCTCGCCAAGGCTTTCGTGGCAGTCTACAACCACGGCCGCAAACTGCAGCGGCATCAGCGGATTTGTCCGCCCGCACGATATCACATGGCGGCCATGCTGCGCTGACGGCAGGTAATCGTCGGGTGACCAAGCCATGATGCCAAACGCCGAGATCTCGAGATCGTAGACAAATTTGGATTCATCGTTGTATGCGAGCCACTTCACAAACTTATCTATCTGTCGCCCAGCTTCGTGCTCCGCCTCTTCCTTGGAGAGAAACGTGACAGGCTTTGCCTCGCTGCGGATGCATCTGATAAACGATAGATCGGTTGGCACGGGACCTCCACGACAGAACCATGCTATTTCCATCAATGAATGTCTGTAGGACTCGATATCGGCGGCCAGCTGTAACCGGGTGTATTGGGCAGGCAACGGGATCTGCCATTTTGCTCGAAGCCGCTCCTCCGCCGGATTAAGGCGAAATTCCCCCTCTTTCCAGCAGAGGACATGGTCCAAACTGTCTATGTCTCCGTTGAAGTCCCGATCGTGCAACTCGCTGAGCAGCCATTTGACGTCGAGTTCTGCGAGCCGCAGATATTCGGCGTGAACTTTCGCGCGATCATCAGTAATCTCGCGGGCATGGGCTAAAAGGGCTTTTTCTAATTTCTCGGTCAGCATATCTATTTCTGACCTGCCCGATCCGTCGATAGAACGTGTCACAAGCTCAAACAGCTGAACCGTTTGAGCCGGAACAGCCTCCCGTCTCAAACCAAACATGAATTGATGCAAGTGGTCGGCCCGCAATCCGGCCGGAATCGAAATTGCGACGTCGCGCCCATTGAATGAGGATGCTTCGACTAGATCAAACCCGAACGGTCCTGCTCTTAAAAGCATTCCTGCTGGCAATGGAGAGATATTGCTTTCGAGCTGGGAAAGACACGCTTTCAGAAGCTTAACGAGCGGTGGTGACGATGTCATTGGGGATGGTTCTCAAGATGAATACGTATATGAGAACCGGAAATTGCGAGCTTGCAAAGAGGGGCCACGTTGGTTTCGCCCTAACCAACGTGGCCGCACGCTATCCTGATCATGGATCAGGCAAGTTGGCACATGTCCAACGCGTTAGCCGTCCCTGAGAACATCACCATTCGGCCCTTGCCGCCGAAATCACCCGACCCTAACCGCGTCGAAAACATCTGGCGGTTCATACGTGAAAACTGGCTCTCTAACCGCGAGGTCATCGTCGATTACTGCTGCGATGCCTGGCTAAAACTGCAGGACCGATCATGGAGATGTAGGATCATGCCCCTCGGCCGGCGGGATTGGGCGCATGAGTTCTGGTCAATGATGACCGGAACTACAGCTATTATCGAACGTCTGTGGGAGCGTTGTCCGGCGTCACATTTCGAGCTGCATCAGCCTCACGTCGGGAAAGTTCCTCTTGATTGAGCGCTCGTGCCGTGCATTGATTGCTGCGGTTGTGGGGCGCTGACTATGTCTGTCATTAGGTCTATTTGCATCAGAACAGGAAACAGCTTGCTGAGCGCGCTCGCCGTCACGGCCTTTTTTGCCTGTTTCGTCGGAAGTGTTGCCGAAGCTGAAGAGCCACCGATGCGTATTATCGTTATGCATGGCGCGGCTGACTGGATTTCGGTTGAGGGTTGGATCGGCAAAAACTCCGATTCCGATCTTCGCGCTGTCTTAGACAGTTTGGGGAATCGAAAGCTGCCTATAGTCCTCGATTCTCCTGGTGGAAGTGTCACAGCGGCGCTTAAAATGGGAGAAATGATACGGGCTGCTCACCTGTCTGTGGCGGTCGGTCATACTTGGCATTGCTCGGACCCAGAGGCGAAATGCAACTCGATATCTGCTGCGACATCAGAATGGAACGGTAGGGTCGGTCCGACGCAAGGTGTTTGCTATTCGGCATGCCCATTCATATTGGCAGGTGGAATACGACGGATGCTCAGTCCATACGGCTATCTCGGCGTCCACCAGATTGTCCAGGTGCAAGATGAAATTTTGACCCAGGATGAGTTTATATACAAAACCATCCACGGAAAACGGCATGTCGTCGATCGCTACGTCATCAACAGCAAACCGTTGAGCGAGCGAAGAACCCCCGATTTGTCAGAAGCAACTCGTAATAAATATGCTGACTACTTCAAGAAGATGGGTGTCGATCAGTCGATCGTGGACATGATGATGAGCGCGCCGCCTGATAAACTTCGAATGATCTCAGCGGACGAAGCCATGAAGATCGGATTGCTGACCGATCAAGACTCTGCATACGATTTCGTTGCTGCTGGCGACTGTCCTGCTGGGCAACCAATCAAAACCTGCAGAGCCGCACCGCCAACTCAACCAATGATGCACGGGAACGGACAATCGACCGCCGAGCCGGATTTGTCCGGAAAATGGATGTTCGATCTTATGACACCGTCTACGGAGCAATAGCACCGCATCTGGTGGAAGGAGGCGGAGAGCTGTTAGAAAATGAGATCATTGGGCGGCTTCACTCGAAAGAGCATGGCCTGCACATTAGAGCCTGAGCTGCCTCGGTCCCAGTGATGACGGGCGCCGACCAACGGCTCGATGGAGACCGCGATGTTCTCGACGACAGGCTAGCCGCCATCGAGTCGTCGAAGTCTTTCAGATGTTGCGTTGTACCTCCGACGGTCGGTCCCAAATTTGACCAAGCTGTTGGGCCACGCCAAAAAGCGACGACGATGGCTCTTGGACATTGATACTCGCATTTATCCCGCAGAGTTCCAACCGGGTTGAAGTTATCCCGGCTCGCAGACGCTCGCATTGATCGGCGGTCGGATTTGGATGGGATAAAGCCGATCCCCAGAGCTTCATCTTCGCCCGGCGCTTGCACCAAATAATAGAAAGGCAAAAGGGCGCAGATCGCTCTATTCAATTTCTGGCAACAAGAATCTCTTCGATCTGTACAACAAAAAATTCGGTGGTTCCGCCGACCGAAGCCCGAGTAACGGTTGCTCGGCAGTGGCGTGCTGACAAAGACGTTCCCTGACCAAGGGGTAAATGTCTTGGTCATCCGGTAACAAATTATTCGTCAAGGTTGTAAGCGCAACCTTAATTCGCGTGCATTATCTTTGTCCATAGTTTTGTATCGTCATAGAGATATTCGCATGCATTTGGCTCACCGCGCCCAAGGTGTTCCCGCCCAAAAAGTGGGGGTCTCCATCTCAAGCTTCCAAACTACATACGAGGGATCGCCACTAACCAGGACTTTCGAGGTCTCGTCCCCGTATTCCAGAATCTCATAATGTATATCGATCACGCTCCAATCCATGTCGTCGAGCAACAGATTGGGGCTTATCAAGGCCCCAATTCTCTCCTCATCGTCTCCAAAGTCGCCAAGGTAGGGGAGAAAACGGTTCTCGACGAGAACTTCGCGTGAAACGCGCCCGTTTTGATCAACCACGTAATCAGTGCCATTCCACGAAAATTCAGTCCCAGGTTCAGCCATCGTCGGTCCCCAGCTTTTTACCGATTTTCAGGCTATCGATTGCAAGGAACAACAGAGATGAAGACTAGCGGCCTTCGACCTAACCCCAATCAAATTGGTCGCCGTGTACCATCACACGATCCTAATGACATCCTCCGATATTGGCATTTCGTCGAGAAATACGATTTCAATGCGGCCGAGCGGCACAACGACGTTGGCGACGATTTCGTTTCGACGCACGTCGTGGATCGCGCTCCTTGGCCGATGAACGATAGCCATGGCAATCATTATGAACACACCGTGCAATTCGGGCTCATTCCGACGAAAAGCGCCTACAGAAATGTCCTTCGTCTAAGGAAGGACGATGGTGAAACGGCGTTGAACGTCGACGACCGCTTTACCTTTCTTGGAGCATTTGGTGTCGACGACGACGGCGTGCCTCTTCTGGGTACTTTGGAGCTATCTGAATTCCCGCAGGTATTGGCCAACGCGCTTTCAGATCACATCACTGACAAAAACGAATATTCGACGCGCGCAGCCGCTTGGTTTGAGGAGGTAATGCGAGATAACGGTCCAGATGCTGCGTTCGAACTCGCTGATAAGCTGTCAAAGGAGTGCCTTCGATATCTTCACCTGGATGAACAGTTGGTGGTGAAGGCGCCCCGTTTTGTTGTCCTCAGCCGAATGATTGAACAGAGGCAGCTCCCAGCTAAGGAGCTGGAGGCGATTGAAGTATCAAAAGGCCATACTCCGAAAAGACGAAACAGCCGCTCTAGTGTAATGGCGAACCCGTTTGTTAAACCACTTGAAAGCCTTGTAGCCGACCTCGCTGCCGGGCGGCCCTGCGGCGTAGCTGATATCCTGCTTTCCGATCGTGTTCAACCGAGGGTGGATTGCATGAACACGGGTCAAATCCTCTCGACCCTCGCGCCTGCGAAATACCCCGCTGGTCGATGGCCATCCGACTATTCGCTGAGCGTTATGCAGCAAGTCTCCGTGAACAAGGCATTTGATGTGCTCGGTGACTCCGGGCTGTTCTCCATCAATGGCCCTCCGGGCACGGGAAAAACCACGCTTATTAAAGACGTCATAGCGGAGATCATCGTACAGCGCGCAAAGATCCTTGCGAACGGTGTTGAATTCACGATCGCCGATGACGATTACTTCGGCCTGCCAGAAGCACTTCATGATTTCTCTGTGGTGGTAGCGAGCTCCAACAATGCGGCGTTGGAAAACATAACCCTCAAACTTCCGGAACGTTCAGAGCTTGGGGACAGCTTCCAAGCGATCCGTCACCTGGAAGCGATCGCCCAGCATCTTATGGGTAATAGCAAGACACAGGTATGGGGTACTATTTCCGCTGCGCTCGGCAACAGCGAAAAAATGAAGAAGTTCAAAACAGCAATGTCGAAGGCTGAGAAGGAAATTCGAAAGTTAGAGACAACTGATTATGAAAAGGCTCGGGCAGAGTTTAAGAACGCGCTTCATGAACTCGATGAAATCTTGAAGAAACAAGAACAGTTCGAGAGGATTTCCTCTGATTGGCAAAAAGGTTCACCACGAAGTCTACAAGAACAAGTCTCCAACGCCTTTCGGTGGCGAAGGTGGACGAAGCCCCAATCTCCGTCATTCCAATTCTCGAATGCTGACGTCGATTTGAGTGTGCTGCGCGAAGAATTGGGTGACGCCTATTCAGCCGCAGATTTCAATCAGGCCCACGAGCATGATCGCCATGAGAGACTGCCGGGAACGTCAAAATCGCTTGAACGAGCCAGAGCTATTCTCTTCGTCAAGGCTCTGGCCCTGCACGAAAGCTTCATTGCTGCAAATCGTGCCCCCTTCCTCAAGAACCTAAACCATTTCCTTGCCTTGTTGGATAACAAGGGGGGGCCGCGCACTGTCGAGTTCGCGAAGGATCTGTGGGCAACCTTTAGCCTTCTGGTTCCCGTAGTTTCCACTACCTTCCATTCGTTCGAGAGGCTGTTCGGAACGCTGCCGCGCGGGTCGATACCCTGGCTCATCATCGATGAGGCCGGGCAGGCTACAACGCCGAGGGCCATTGTAGCCCTCTCACGAGCCAAGCGCGCATTGATCGTCGGCGATCCTCAGCAATTGGACCCGGTAGTGACGCTCAATCAACAGGTGGATAAAGCGGTTGCCGCCACCTTCAACGTAGCGGATAGCTTTCTTGTGACAAACTCGTCGTTACAGTCGCTTGCTGACGCTCGGAACCCTTTCGGAACAGAACTCAACGGACGCTGGGTTGGAAGTCCGTTGCTGGTCCACAGACGCTGCGTCGATCCCATGTTCTCGATTTCAAACAAGCTATCCTACGAAGGCAAGATGTTCCTTGGCCGGGACAAGGAACAAAAGGAACGGACACTCAACAATCCCGATAGCGAAAGCGCTCGGTTGCTTATCCACGATAGCGCTTGGATTGATGTGCCACGTGCACTGTCGGAGCCCATCACAGATAATTCTCGTAGGGCCGAGACAGACATTGTCGCGGATATTGTGAACGCCTGCATCGTGTTTAACAGTAGAGCAAGAGATCTGGCATTGCCGAAACTCTTTGTGATTGCACCTTTTCGGCATATCAAAATCAGCGTCAAGAAACGGCTGCGCGATGCCATTGCTGAACTCTACCCGAACTTCGAGGGGGCAGACATCGATCACTGGTGCTCCAAATCAATCGGAACCGTCCATTCGTTTCAAGGCCAAGAAGCTGAAACTGTTGTGCTCGTGCTAGGAGGAAAGAAGGAATCGGGCATGAACTGGGTACAGGAGAGGCCGAACCTCCTCAACGTTGCGGTTACGCGCGCCCAACGGCGACTGTACGTTGTCGGCGACTGGGACGAATGGATGTCTCTTGCGGGTAAAGTTGAGGAGTGCATGGCATTGGATTGGAAAATATCAGTTGAGCGCGCCAGAGAAGTCTTTGACGCCCGACGGATTTACCAAAGGCAAACTAGCTAAATTTTTATTGAATCCCTTATCGGGACAGCAATTCCAGTTTGCTAGGTCGAAAATACAACCTCATCTTGGTGCTCCCGTGTCGATTGAAGTTCTCGATCAGCCTGTAGAAGAACGCAGCGCATCAGCGCGCGATCGCTACAACGCATGGTTCAGCCAAATCGACGGCGAAAAACTGACCAAGGCGAAGAAGGAAATTTTGCGCGCCCGCGCCCGAATGACGAGAGCGATGTTCGACATGTTCGAGCTCGCGGAAGCTTTTAGAGCTGAGAGCGGGATCCCAGCGCACCATATCGACACCTGGCTGCATGAGGAATGCGGGCTCGACCACGACCAAATTTCGGTCGCTCAGTCGCACAAAATAATGTCGGAGGACGCTCAGACAACAGTCCGGCTTCGCCTCGTTCCTTTTGAAACGTTGAAAGCGCTAACCCGGGCGGGTGACAAGACACAAAGAGAAGCCCTGCTGCGGATTAAGGATGGTCAAGTCATTGATGCCGCAGCAATTCGGCAAATCTCGACGAAATTGGCAAATCGGGCGGCCACCGACTGGAAGGAAAACTTCAAGCTTCGCAAAAGAATGGTCGATCGGGCCGTCCGGCAACAAGGAAAGTTGCCGATAAAGGAGCTGGAAGATGTCGTTGGCCGCCTTCATGAGCGCCTGAGGGAATACGTCAACATTTGCAATCAGCGCACCTCTTCCGAAAGGCACGAGGGTCTAGAACCGGATGGCCCGGACGTCTTGTGGATCATGCAAGATGCCCGAAACGCGTGTGATTTGTTCACGACGCTCTTTCCGGGGCCTTACGGGACCGAGGAAGATATCGCCACTCTGCTCATCGACGATTTCGAGAGCGGTGTGAAGTCAGCCTGCTTCTATGCTTTGGACGATCTTGCCGACGGTGATTTTTACATGGAAGACGGCATCCTGAAGCTCGGATGCGAAATCAGCCCCAGCACGGTTACGACCTTCCTTTCCAGAAACAAAGCTCACGGCAACCAACTTGCCCGATTTAGTGTCAGGCCGGTGAAGACGCTTCAGACTATCGAATTGTGCGCGGGTGCTGGTGGTGAAGCAATCGGCTTGTGCGCTTCGGGCTTCGAGCCGATGCTACTCGTAGACAATGGATTGCGCGCAAGCCAGACGCTGAAAGCCAATCGACCGGACTGGAACGTCAGCCGCCTGAACCTGAAGACCTGCAATATCGAGGAAGAGTTTGCGAAGTACAATGGCAAGGTTGACCTAGTCTCGGGCGGCGTGCCCTGCCAGCCCTTTTCCGAAGCGGGATTGCGGGAAGGCGAATTGGACAAGCGCAATCTGTTCAACGAGGCCATCGAGATTGTCGGTGCCGTGCGACCACGCGCATTCTTTTTTGAGAATGTGACTGGCTTAAATGACGATGACCACATCAAAATGCGGCTCGGAAACTACAGCCAGTTGAAGGATCTCGGCTACTCTGTCAGCACGTTTGTAATCGACGCGCAGGACTGGGGGCTTCCGCAGCGCCGCGCACGCGTCATTACCTACGGTTTTGCAAAGAGCAGCGATTTTGCTGCCTTCGATGTGCCCACCCCGATCGACGGACTCTCGCGGGCAACACTCGAGACGGTCGCAGATGTTCTGTTCCCCTATTTGTCAGGCTCGCCCTGGCGCAAGCCGGACGGCGAGGAATTCAGCGACGAGGCACAGAAGCAGTACGATCGCTGGGCGAACGCCTGGCTTGGCGAACATAAGTCCAAACACACGCCCACTGTTGTGAACTGGCCTATCCAAACAACCGCAATATTGGAGCAGTGGGAAGCACAAGGGATTTCGTTCAACGACTTGAGACCAAGTCCCCCACGCCCCGGCGAAATAACGGAAACCGATATCGAAAAGCTTTTGGTGCCGATCACCATATCTCTGCTCAAGCGACTACAGGGCATTCCCGACGATTGGGAGTTGGCACCCGATGCGGGCTTGAAGGCACAGGCGCGTTTGGTAGGGAATGCATTCCCGCCAGTGCTTGCAAGAATGATTGGTCATCGGATCCATGCTGTTCTTTCCGGTGAAGAAATCGGTCTTCACGAGGCAATGAAAGACCAGGTTCGAAAACCAGTGGCGAAAGCAGCGCCGAACAGAACGGTGAAATTTCCCAATGATCCTCGCCGACAAAAGGCGGAAGAGTCGCGCCAACGTCTGAGGGAGCGAAACCGCGCCATCGCGGAAGAATATTACGCCAGCTTCGAACTTAGCGATAAAGATCGATACTACCCGGACGATGGCGACGATGACGACCATCCCGACAATTCGAGCGTCGAGCAACTCGAACGCATTGGAGCAAGCATGAGAAGGGCGGCCGAACGAAAGCGGGCCGAAGCCGTTGTTAAAATCGACGCTTCAGGCTCGGGGAATATTCGAGCCCGTAATGCTTAGCAATCAAGGCTCCGATTTCCCAGGTTGAACGCACAGGCGCTTCACCGACCTCCATGTCGTCGACGTAGAGCTTCGCTGTCTTCCCGAATTCCATCCTATATTGGCGCTTTTCGCGGTCTCTGAATGCGAAGCTTTCGACGCCGTTGGCATCTCGTTGGGCCGCAATGTGCGCGCCGAATTTAGTCGACGTCACTTCCTTGATGATCTTGTAGGCTTTCGCGAACTCAACGTTCTCGCTGCGACATTGCTGAGGCACGTTTTCAGGAATAGGCGTTTCGACAATCTTCTCCGCGAGACCATCGATTATCGATTGCAGCGACAGGCCTTCGAGTTCGATTCTTAAGCTGTCGCCAGAGTTTTCCAGGCAAAGCCAGTCATTGTCGCCGAAGTAAATCGGCCTGGCCTTCCAAATATCCATTTCGGCCCGAGCCCATCTGGCCTCCTTTGATCTTGCAGCTGTTCTGGTTGGAAAGCCGACGGTCACGGGGCTTTCCCGTCCCTGGTGTCGGTCGATGAAACGGATAACGGTACAATTGCTAATATCGTACACGTCCATCTCCAATCCCCTTGCCCGAAGTACTGGAGCGAGTGCCTCAAGCTCCTTGAGCCGTGGAGCGAGGTAATCCTCCGCGTCTTTCGCGCGCTTGGCCTCTACTCGGTCCTTAAAGCTTTCGCGCATCGTGGACATTGGCGGTCTCCTTGTTCGAGCGATGTCCGAACATTGAGGAGATTGCATGCAAGGAACTACCGTAGTCGGCTCGCTCGTCGCAAAGCGGCGTCTGTTAACCATAAATTAGGAAATCTATTAAAATTCTTGGTAAACGTCCCGGAATGGTGCACCTTCTTGCGCGTTGCAAGCGCTCGGAGGGCGTTGACGTGTCAGAGGTACGAATATCCCGTTAATCGCGGGAGGTATCGAACGGCAGGCTTAGTTGGCCGCCCCATGGGCGATATTGAAATCCGCCCCTCTCCCGCTGTCGATCATGAAGCTGATCACTCAGCCGGAGGCTTGCTATGACCATCATGAAAAATGACCCGATCGTCAGAACAATAACCGACGTCCTGTTCTCTGCATTGCAGGCGATAGGTCGCCGGATATTGGCAGTTCTTCTTTAGCTATTAGCTGAGAATCTGCGCATCTAGACATGGTTCGAAGCGGCATTTTCCACGTGAAGGGGCTGTGGTCATCGAATTTTTGAGCCATGTAGAAGCCAGACAACAAAGGTCGGTATCAACACCATGGCAGAACATGCTGCGACTAGCAACTCAACAATTCCCTCCGTTGGTGCATCCGAGCGGACGGGCTTTCCGCACATGTCGTTGCGCAAGGACCAGGCTTCCGAACCCATTTGGAAGTTCGAGCGCGTAGCGAGTACCTCTTCGTAGATGGCGGGCGCTCGCTCGTGATCCCTGCCATATCGGAGCTCATAGAGTCGCTTCGGCCCAAATAAATCCCGACAGGAGCTTCCCTTCGAATTGCCCGAGCTTTTGGTGCCGCCAAAGGCAACGGCTAAGCTATGCGTACGAATAGGAGCTTCAGGCATGAAAAGCATACAGGGCTATCGCTGAAGGTCTCTGACCTGACGCTACCCGCAGGCCGTCTGAACCTCTGACGTCCCAGTCCTTCGATATTCCCACGCGGGCGCAGTCGTGTCCGCGAACGGACACCCATGTCTTACAAGCGCAAAATGGAGTTCCGAATGCGCCCCGAACACTTCATCAAGCAACATATGCTTAATCGCCGAAACGGCGTCGAGGTGGACTTCAGTGTTCCGGAAACGACCGTCTGGGCGAATCCGACGCTGCCTCCCCGCTATGGGCCGGTACTTCCGTCGCTTGGCAACCGCAAGCCATCTCCGAAATCGCCGCTCAACTACCGTGGCAATCAGCCGAACCTCGACGGCGAACGCATGATGTATTTCGAGAGCTCCGTTGAGCAAAAGGCTGGGCGCATCTTTCGCGCATCTCCTGATGTCAAGGAACTGCGAGAGCAGTGGCCGACAGTTGAATACGTCGGCGCCGATGGCCAGCGGCACAAACATACGTTCGATTACTGGGTCCGGCGTCCGAATGGCAAGCGCGTAGCGATCGCTGCCAAACCGTTTGAAAAACTTGTAAGGCTCGGCACCTTGCGCATTCTACGGCAAATCAAGCGGATGGGCATTCCCGAGTATGCCGACTCCATCAGCGTCGTCACGGAGTCGTTCGCAAACGACGACGATGATGCCAATGCAGGTTGGATCCTCGTATCCCGTGAGAAATACAATGAAGACGAGTACCTCGCGGCGCGCGCGCTTGTAGCCAGCATCACAGGCGCCGTCCGCTTCTGGGATCTGCTTCGCGGGGCTCCCATCCCTGGCCATCGCCGCACGGCAATCTGGAACCTCATCGACGAGGGTCTTCTGCGCCCACTTGAACCGGGTCGCATCACCGATGTCTCACTTCTTGTCTCTGGCAAAAACTAGCGAGGTCATGCCATGAACCAGCTCGTCTCCCCCACGAATGGCTTCCGTAGGTCCATTCCGATCTATCACTACGGTCAGAATGATCGGATCACCATCGACGACAACCGTCACATGACGGTCGTCAACCAGAACACGGACGGCACCGTCCTGAAGGACGCCAACGGGCTCCACGAACGCTTTTCACATGAGCAGATCTATCTGATGACGGCCGAACGCCGCATCAAGGTCGATCGCGATTACCACAGCCTCGAAAACTCGGTCTTTGCGCTGAAGTATGGAAACCTGAAAATCTCCGACTTCGCCGACCACAAGGTTCAGAAGGGGCTATGGCTGGAAAGCCTGATCCAAGAATATATTCGTTTCGAGGAGATTGGGAAGAAGCACCCGGTTCTTCAGGCAAAAGGCTTCAAGCAGCGCAAGGTTAGCCTGGGCGTGAAATGCCTGAAGTTTCTCCTGCCCATCCTGAAATCCGTCGTGGTAGAGCGGTGGAGCGAGGCGAACGGTGGAAAGGAGGTATCATACAAACTTCCCAGCCCACGACACTTCCGCCGGCTCCACGATGTTTACATCGAAAGCAATTGCGATCCGCTCGCTCTCGTAAGTCTCAAGACCGGCCCGAAATCGCGCACGCTCTGCCATCCGGACGACCTTAAGCTCTGGCTCGAATATTCCTGCCTTTATGCTGACCGCAAGCGTCCGTCGATGCGCGAATGCTACCTATCGCTGGTAGCTCGGATCGATGAAGTGAACGAGGAACGCTCCGGTACCGGTCAGCGACTTCATCATAAACCATCGCGAAAATGCTTCGAGAAGCTCATCAAGGAAATGGGCGCGTATTACCTGATGGCGAAACGTCACGGCGAGGAGTATGCGCGGCGGAAATATGCGATCGTCCACGGCGGCCTAATGATCGAGCGTCCTGGCCAAATCGTCGAGATGGACGAGTGGAAGGTCAACCTTGCAGTTCTCCTCACCCACCTCCGCGTATGGCAGTTGCTCTCTGAGAAAGAACGCGAGGCAGTAAGTCGTGCTCGAGTCTGGCTCACCGTCGCAATTGACCGCGCGACCAAGTGTATCCTGGCCATGCACTTCAGTCGCCATGCCCCCTCCTCTCGGTCTTCGCTCGCGGCCCTGGAAATGGTTGTCTCCGACAAGACACTAATTTCGTCGGTCGTCGGCGCTGGCGATCTCTGGGAATACGGGCTCACACCGGAAACGATTTCTACGGATGCTGGTGCCGCGTTCACCAGCAGCGACTTCCGCGCGGGCGTCGCAGCGCTCCGTTGCACGCAGGTGTTTCCGCCAAGCGGAAAGCCAGCAGCGCGCGGAACGATCGAATCCTTCTTCCGGACCTGTGAACTCCGATTCATGCATTACTTCGAGGGCCGCACCTTTGCCAACATCCTCGAAAAAGGCAAAACGGATCCGCACAGTTATGCGTCCATGAACCTGGACGAATTCAATCGCGTCTTCGTGCGGGCAATCATCGACATCTATCACAATACCCCACATTGGGGGTTAGGGTACGAAACGCCCGCCAACGCATGGCGTCGTCTTTCACGCGACTGCTCAATTTTGCCGCCGATTGATCCGGGCGATCGTTGCAAGATCTTCGGCACCGAGCTTGAGCGGACCATCACTGACAAGGGTGTCGCATCCACGGGAATCCACTACGACCACACGGATCTGCAACGGCTGCGTTTCGAGCAGCAAGCTATTCCGCACGCTCCAGCACCAAAGGTCAAAATTCGCGTTAGTCGCCTGGATCTAAGTTCTATCTTTTTCAAGAAGGGGAACGAATGGGTCGAAGCGAAGGCAGTCATTGGCATTCCCGTTGGCACTACCATCTTCGAATGGGTGGCTGCCCGAAAGGACTGGAACGAGAACAACAACGCAAACACCAAGGCAAAGCTATCTACGTTGCTGGCAGGCGTCCGCGACGTACGCGCGGCCGGGACGACCGCCGCCCTTTCAGCCGGTCTGGGTGTCGATAGGCTCGTAGCCGCCAATTACGATCAGATCGAGCGCGAATACTTCAAGACCGCGATCGTCGACGATCTCAACGATCCGGTCCGCGAGCTGGTGGCGCTCGCAATTCCACACAATCCCCTCGACGTCGGGGTCGAGGCCTTTGATCACATCTTCGCAAGTGAGGATGTGTTGCCCGAGCGTGAGGAGGTGCACCTCCCCGAGGACGATTCCGCGTTCGCAATCATCAAGCCGGACGATGCCGACGACGGCATCTTTTTCGAAAATCTGTAAGGAGTAACCACCTTGTCTACCAGCAATTACCCCGAATACTTTCGCGAGGCCGCCCAGGCTGTGTTCGACAGCCTTGATGCGGAACGGCAGCGCCGCGTCGAAATCCTGGGCCGCATGAACGCGGCCTATATCGGCACTCCTCGTGACGCGCTTCTTGACTTGGCCTTCGACAGCCTGCTCGAAAACGTGGCATCTGCACTGTTTGGCAAAGCCGCCAAACGCCGCGCGATTTTCATTGTAGGTGAAAGCGGAAGCGGGAAGACCACGGCGGTCGAACGACATATCGCGAAGCGCCCGCAGTTCGCACCCCGTGTTGCAGCCGATGGCACGAAGGTACGCCCCTTCGTCTTCTTCGAGCCACCAAAGCCTTTGACACTCAAGGGATTGGCCCGATCAGGCCTTGCGGCACTGAACTATCCGATCACCACCGCGCGGATCACGGAACAGGAGTTGTTCGATCTATGGAAGGAACAGTTGCGAGAAAATCGCGTGCTCTTCCTCTGGATCGATGAAATGCAACATGTACTGCGCGGTAATACTACCAAGGAGATTCAAAACGTTGCGGACGTTCTGAAGAGCCTGGTGCAGATCGAAGGTTGGCCATTGCATCTCATCCTAATACTACAGTTGTAAATGACCTCGTTTTCTATAGTGGGCGAGCATGGCCTGCGCCTGATGGTTTCGTCGCCAGAGAGACCAGGCGAGAATGAATCCCCGCTTTGCGGGCTTTCGCATGATCAGCCGAGCGATGAGCGTGCGGATTTCGGCGACGGTGGGGATGAGCCTGATCTTGCGCGTCAGGCAGCGATTTTCGGATTTGGACTCGTTTCGTTCGGTTTGCCGCAGGCCGAACGGCGTAGATCGGCGCCGAGCTTGGCGAGGAAGGCCGCGGCCGCCATGACGAGCGTCATGTGGCGATGCCAGCCATGCCAGGAGCGCGCCTCGCAATGGTCAAGGCCGAGATCGTCCTTGGCGCGCTGGAAGCATTCCTCGATCGTCCAGCGCAATCCTGCCGCGCCGGCCAGTTCCGCAAGCGTAGCCTCGGCGGGTGCAAAAACCAGATAGTAGCTGAGGGCGCGCGGATCCGTTCGGCTTTTGCGGATGAGGACATAGCGGGCATAGCCTTCCTCGACGACATAAGGCAGCGCAATCCGGGCCCAGTCGTAGAGACGCAATCCTTTGGCGCCTTCGCCGGCAGGACAAGCAGTCCAGGCCGCAACGGGCAGTTCCTCGGCCATCTCTTTCGGGTCCGTCTGCAGCAGCCCCTGATCGGTCAGCATTCGCAAGGTATGGTTGGAGCGCACCGCAAGCACATAAGGCTGTCGGCGCTCCTCGAGCATGCGGCGCGTCTGGTAATCGCCGCCATAGGCCGCATCGGCCAGAACCCAGGCGCACGGCACGCCGCGATCAAGCGCCTGTGCCAGCATGGCGCGCGCCATTGCTGGCTTGGTCAAGAATTCCGTCTCCTGTGGAATCCCGGCCGCCTTGCGCCGCGCCTGGTCTTTCGCCCACGCCTCCGGCAGATAGAGCCGTCGGTCGATCAGCGTCTGGCCAAAGCGGCTGGCATAGGCGACAAACACGCCGATCTGGCAGCTCTCGATCCGGCCGGCGGTGCCCGAATATTGCCGCGCCACCCCGACCGAATGGGTGCCTTTCTTCAAAAACCGGTTTCGTCCACCACCAGCACGCCCGATCGATCGCCGAGCGCCTCCATGGCGTAATCGCAAACGATGTCACGCAACCGGTCCGCATCCCATTGCGAGCGCCCCAGCAGGGCCTGGATTCGCCACGGGCGCCCAAGGCCGGCCTGCTCGGAAAGAAGCCAGCCCGTCTTGCGCTCAATCCCCGATAAAAGCCCGTCGATAAATGCCCCGCAGCCCTCCCGCGCCTCAGAACGTCGGAACACCACGCCAAGACGCGCCTTCAGCACCGACAGTTCCCCTTCCCAGGAAATCCCCGAACCCGACCATTCCGAAACAGACATGCCGCAGCCCCTTCAAAAAACTCCTTGAAGAGAATCATGATTTGCTCCCATTTACAACTGTAGTACTAAGCGGTGTACCTGCTTTGGCGCAGTTCGTCCATCAGTTCTCGGACACCGACAGACAACTGAAGGAGCGAAGCAATCTCGTTGAGTTACGGCCGATGGCGTATCCGGCGGACGGAGCGATCGTCAGGAAGATCGTCCTGAAGATTGTCACAGAGGACGCAGGTCTTGCCGCCAACGGCCTTGATTCCGAGGAGTTCATCCATCGCCTTATGCATGCCTGCAATGGCGCCTTCGGGTCCACGATCCAACTCGTGCGAGGTGCATGCGAACATGCTCTTCGAACTAAATCGGATTCCGTTGGTCTCGGTCACTTCGCGGCCACTTATGCTCTTGCGAGCGGCTGCCGCCCCCCGGCGAACGTGTTCGTGTCGGAGAACTGGCGAAACATTGTTCCCGATAACTCTTTGGGCGACCTTCTTGCGCGCGCCTTGCTGAAGTCTGCCGAGACGGCGGCAAAATTCACCTCAAAAACAACAGGACGGAAACGCGGGAATTGATATGGCTCATACTCTCATCATTGAAGATTCTGAATCATTGCCGGACTTTGTGTCCCGCTATGCGCGCTTTCGTGGCGTTCCATTGGTGGATTTCATGCGGCACACGGGGACACGGGTTTGGAGGAACAAGGGGTTTGAGTTGGCAGTGACCCGCCTCGCAAAGATCAGCGGAAACGATCCTAGGGTCCTTGCTGCGCATTCATATCGCTTTCAGCCCAGCAGACTGCTCAGCTTCCTCGGGCAGACCGTCGACCCAAAGGTGATGTATCGAAAAGCAGCGCGATATTGCCCCCATTGCGTAATTGAGGACGTAAACACCTATGGCTCGAACAAGTTTGCGCGGCTGCATTGTCGTGCGGCATGGCTAAATCCCGTTCTGACGGTATGTCCGAAACATGACATTGCGATTGCAACAAGTTCCACAGCATACCACAACTATAGGTGCCCCGATTTCACTGGCGCGCTAGCGGATAATTGGAAGGAGGTAGTCGATGCCGCCAACAACGCAGCAGCTGTTCCATCAACGGGATCAGATCGATACTTCTCAGACCGATTAAATGGGCAAGCCGTTCATAATGAGGTACTGGACGATTTGCCTTACTATGGCGCACTCGCGATATGTGAAATCGTCGGAGCGACGGAGCTAAAACGGCCCTATGGCGGCCGTCACCATATCCTTACGGCGGCTTCGAGAGAGCCAGTCCAACATGGGTTCGAAATCCTCCAATCTGGCTATTCCGGCTTGCGCCGGTGGCTCGACACTATCGATGAGCGAGGCATCAAATGGAACAACAACAGCGTTGGAGTACGGCTCTATGGGCCTTTGTATAGTTACCTGAAATATCGTGTTGACGATCCTGAGTTTGCGCCAATCGTGTCTTTCGTCCGTGATCACGCTGTCCGTGCTCAAAAGATTGGTCCCGAAAACGACTTTCTTGGCCAAAAAGGCTTTGGACGGTTCCACAGCACTCGTAGCGCTGCCGCACAGCACGGCATTCCCAGAGAAATAATTTGCAGAAAGCTTAAAGCTGCCGGTGTCCAAGGCGAAATCGCACTAGGCAGTGGCGTTCGGACTTTGATCGATGTGAAGCAGATGGACGAGTTTGCGGCGCGGCTGAAAGATTCTGTATCGAAAATCTACGTGCAGGAGCGTCTGGGCGTATCCGAACCGACCATCGATCGGTTGCGGGAAGCAGGCCTCCTCACGGTAACAAAGCTAACAAGCCATCCCCGCGCGAGAAGCCACTACTCTTCCATGCAGATCGAAACGCTCATCGGCCGCCTGGAGGAACTTGCTCGAACGAGCGGTGATAGAGACGCGACGGTCCCCCTCTCAAAGTGCGCGCACTTCATGACCATCGCTGGAATGATTGTACACGCACTAAAAGGCGATCTTACATTGGGGATCAAGAAGGAGGGTCACGAAGCGACCACCGTTTTACACTTTGTCGTCGACCCACGCGAGGTCGCTCGGCTAGCCCCTAAAGTTATAGTACCCGACCATCACTATTCCTGCTTTGCCACCCTTAATCGGATGGCAGTGTCTGCCGACACGGTCCGTTCACTTGGTGAACTTGGCGTGCTGAAGGCGCTCGAATACACGGATCAGGGAGCGGTGCACACTGCCTATTCGATGGCATCCATCCGGACTTTTCTGCTCCATCACATCTCGTTCCGCAGATTGGCAGGGTCTAAGTCACGCTGGGAAACGACAGAGCGCCGGGTTTCTGGCATCAAGCCAGTCTTCGATTTCGGAGGTGTCGAGCGCATTTATCGAAAGTCAGATCTCGGCTTCAATTAGCTCATAGTCGGTACAATCCCAGCTCTTCAAACCCGCTTCGGCGGGTTTTTTAGTGCCTTTTGCTCTGAGCGCCAAACCTCGCTGTGACTCTTTTTAGGCGCCAAGTGGTCCGCTTTCTCGGTTAAGATCGAATTGGGGTACTGAAATCCCTGGCTTTTCTCAGAAAACGTGACATTTCTGACGAACCCACGCACTGTGAGGCGCGACTTTACGCGGAAAGATACGTGCTACCTGACAAGCGGAGCCGCTACCGCCATCGCGTTCGGTTTCGCAATGGGTTGCTCTTGGGTGCCTTACAGTTCTATCTATGGACCCATGGATTTGGAGCGAAAGAGAAGCTTGGATAATGCCCGATAGCCGAGGTCAAATGAACGACAATGTCATCAAATTTCGAAGACCTAAGCCGCCCAAGACACCGCGCCCCGGTCTACGCAAGTTGCTTGTCATCCTCGTCGTGATTGCGATTTTCGTTGCCGCCTGGGGATATTTCCAACTTTTCGGCCAGCCGGTCTAATGAGAATACGGCCATCCTTATAAAGCAAAACGCCCGCTGTATGAGAGCGGGCGTTCAAACATCGCACTGTCACCGTGCGAGAATTCAATATTACCGTGCGAGTGCTTCGCGAGCGATGCGCTGGATGTCCGAGCGCTCGATACCGAGATCGTTGAGCCTGCGGTTCGACATGCGACCGAGTTCCGATACGGTCCGGCGATACTTGCGCCAGTTGTTGAAGGAATGCGCTACGTTCATGTTCATCCCCTTTCTGCGGGTTTGGAAAAGCGGCTGCCATCCGGGCGCCGCCGTGTTTTCGATGATTGAAATATAAGACTCGCCCTCGCCGGTTAACAGAGCCGTTCGGTCAATACACCATTGCAATGAGCGCATATCTTTAAGACGGCCGCATATTTTTTAGACGATAAAGATGGGGAATCGCGCTTGGCGCGATGGCCGGATCGCGATTATTGATCGAAACGCTTCGCAAATTTGAAACTGCGGGCCAAATTTTGCCTGCACACTTACGACATTTGAATAGTCGATATGCGATTGCGGCATACCTGCCACGACATAGCACCGGTGAACCATACAAGCCTGGCCTATCGATCTCCCGGACATGATCGGTTAACATCATCGCAGAGCAAAAGGATACCCATCCATGAGCCTTCGTCCGCCGCAATCTCTGAGGCAGTTCAATTCGAGTGGCGGCTTCAATGTTCTCGAATACGAACTCATGTCCGAACGCGCCGCTTCTCTTGGTCGCAACGGCCTGAAGGTAGAGTCCGCGCTTGCGGAGTTGCGGGCATGGGACGCAACCCGCCACAGCGACGCGGACCGCGAGAACCTTATCAACAAGGCTTCCGACGCCGTGTGGGCCTTCTTCATCCAGCGCGAAATCTGCGGCCTGCGAAACGGTCGCGACATCATACAACGTTACGCGATCCCCAACGAGGTGCTCGCAAAGGTCGGCGTTATCCGCCGGTGAAGCCGGGCAGAATCTTCGACATCAGCACCATAGGCGCAGCCTCTCGTGCAGGCAGCATTGCCTCAAACTTCCGCCTGCACAGGCCAGATCATCGGACGCGACTGTGGCCTATGTTCACACCGGCATCGTCGAAGAGATGGATTGCTGACATGTCGGGCGAAACCCGCAATGTCTCTCCCGGCCTGGCACGAATACGTTCGCGGAAAACGCAGGTGATGGTCTGTTCGCCCAGTTTGGCAATGATCAGCGTTTCCGATCCGGTAGGCTCCAGCACGACGATGCTGATGTCGATGCCCTGGGGATCGAGATGGATGTTTTCCGGGCGGATGCCGTAGGTGACGGCATTTTCGGGTTTTTTGAGCGTCGGCAGCAGGATTCCGTCGGCCGTCCGAAAACCCTCCTGCGTCATCGTGCCCTTGATAAAGTTCATCGCCGGGGAGCCGATGAAGCCGGCGACAAAGAGATTGCTCGGCTGATCGTAGAGATCGAGCGGTGAGCCCATCTGCTCGATCTTGCCGTCCTTCATGACGACAATCTTGTCGGCCATGGTCATCGCCTCGATCTGATCGTGCGTCACGTAGATCGTCGTCGTCTTCAGGCGTTGATGCAGTTCCTTGATTTCCGAACGCATCTGGACGCGCAGCTTCGCGTCGAGGTTCGACAATGGCTCGTCGAAGAGGAACACCGCCGGATCGCGCACGATGGCGCGACCCATGGCGACACGCTGGCGCTGGCCGCCGGAGAGCTGTTTCGGATAGCGTTCAAGCAGGCTCTCCAGGCCAAGAATGCGCGCCGCCCGATCGACCCTCGTCTTGATGTCCGGCCGCGGCATGCGCTTCAGCCGCAGGGAAAAGCCCATGTTCTGCGCTACCGTCATGTGCGGATAGAGCGCGTAATTCTGGAAGACCATCGCGATGTCGCGATCCTTTGGCGGTAAGTCGTTGACGACATGCGTCCCGATCTGGATCGCTCCCGACGTGATGCCTTCGAGGCCGGCAATCATTCGAAGCAGCGTGGACTTGCCGCAGCCGGATGGGCCGACCAGAACGACGAATTCGCCGTTCTCAATCTCCATCGAAACGCCCTTGATGGCTTTGAAGGCGCCGTAATCCTTGCGCGCATTGTTGACCGATACATTCGCCATTGCTTCCTCCCCTTCCCTGGGCGCAGCTTCAGATCGATTTCAGCGCATTGCGCAGGAAGCTCAAGCCAAGCCGCTCGCCTTCCTTGCGAGCGGAAAGATCCTTGCCCGGCCAACCATAAGCAGCATCCTCATGCTCGATCGAGAGCGTGCCGTCGAAGCCATAGGACATTGCCTGGCGCAGGAACTTGTCCCAATCGAGCATGCCCTTGCCGGGCAGCTTATATTGCCACCAGCCCTTGCCATGATAGCCGACGGCCTGCTGCCGCTCGGGGTCGATGGCGGTATCTTTTGCGTGCAGGACGGCGATCCGATCCCTGACGCCGGCAAGGGCTGCGAAAGGATCAACACCGATGCGTAGCAGATGCGATGGATCGAATTCCAAGCCGAAGCGCGGGCTCCTGATTTTTTCGAAAAGCTGCTGCCATCCATGGGGCGTGGTGCCGATGAAATTATCCTTCGGGCCGGGCCAGTTCTCGATCGCAAATGTCAGACCGCTCGCCTCCGTCGCCTCAATCAGCGCGTTCGCATGGTCTGCGAAATTGTCGTAATTCTCCTCCTCGCTCGCATCGTCGTTGCGGCCAGGAAAAATGACGAAGATCGGCACTTTCGCCTCGCCGACCGCATGGGCGAATTCCAGAGTGCTGCGGCGCAATTCGGCCCGGTGGCCTATGTCGGCGTCTAGCTGATTGCCAGTCAAGGTGATCGAGGCGACGAACAGGCCGCGATCCCTGGCGACGGTTACGACGTCGGCGACACGATCCGGCGTCTTGATATGGCCGCGGACGTCGATCTCGATCGCATCGAATCCTGCCTCTTTCGCGAAATCGGCAACCTCCTCAAAAGGGCGATCGTTGAATGTCGATGTGTAAAA
This sequence comes from Rhizobium sp. CB3171, assembly GCF_029714265.1. Classification (NCBI taxonomy): domain Bacteria; kingdom Pseudomonadati; phylum Pseudomonadota; class Alphaproteobacteria; order Hyphomicrobiales; family Rhizobiaceae; genus Rhizobium; species Rhizobium sp. CB3171. Next base: position 1,996,245 of record NZ_CP121653.1, read on the forward strand.
GCCGATCTTCACTGAATTCCTCCCACTTCAAATCGAATGACATTAGGATCTCTTCATGTGGCGTGCAGGCGGTCCATGATTTGCAGAGGCGAGCGCGTACGCTGTTGCGGATTGGCCGAACCGAGCATCAAGGCCGCCGCCGTCGGCATCGCCGCGCCGCCGAGGGCAGCCGCATCCTCCGTCAGCGAGGCGCGATGAATGGAAGGCAAGTTCGGGTCCGAGGTCTGCAGATGTTCGTTCACATAGCGCAGAAGCTCGTCGGTCATGCGCACCGGCAGGCGTCCGCCGACGATCACCGCATCGGGATCGACGATCAGGCCGATATGGATCACCGCTTCGGCAAGGTGAACGCTCATCTGCTTCAGCCAAGACGAAACCAGCTTGCGTCCGCGTGCATCGAGCGCCAACAAATCCTGCGGCCTGCTGACCTCTATGCCGTGCTTGGCAAGGTGGTCATAAAGGAAGAACAGCGAGAAGATCTCGCCGAGAGGCTGCACTTTCGCCCCCTTCGGATCATTCGGATCGGCGATCGGCAGCCAGCCGATTTCGCCGCTCAATCCCATGGCGCCGCGATGGCCGATCCCGTCGAGCACAAGCCCGCCACCGGGGCAGGCGTTGATGGCGATATAGAAGAAACTGCGGCTTTCGGCGCCAAGTCCGTAGTCCAGCTCCGCCATTGCCGCGGCATTGGCTTCGTTGTCGATGAAGATCGGGTGATCGGTGATGGCTTCGATCGCTTTGCGGACATCGAAAGTCGTCCATTGCGCATAATCGTCCGGTCGGCCCAGCACAGGAATTTCGCCGAGCCAATCGGGAACGGCAAGGCCGATGCCGGCGATGCGGGCGTCGTCGACGAGCTTGCTGCGCTGGAAATGCGAGATGGCATCCGCCGTCAGCTCGACAAACTCGGCCGGAAGAATGAAGCGCTTCTCATGATGCACCCTCCCCCTGACGTTTCCGACCGCATCGACCGCAAGAATGGTCAGATGATCGCGGTCGATATTCACGCCGATCGAGAAACAGGCGTCGGGATTGATCTCGAGCTCGATTGCCGGCTGCCCGCGCAGCCCATGGCGGCGGCGTGCCTCTATCACCAGACCTTCATCCAGCAGCCGGTCGACGATGCGCGCGATCGCCGGCTTCGTGAATCCGGTCTGCCGGGCAATCTCAGCCCGGGAGATCGGCGCCTGCCGATGAATGCAGCGCAGGATGACGGCGCGGTTGTGTTCGCCGGCATCCTCGACATTGGCGCCGGTCAGGTCAAAGAAATTATGGGCATCGTCGAATTGTCGCATCGTCAAAGCAGCCTCGCGCTATCTCTCGCCTGCCTCGTACACGCAATTCTCCTTGCCCGTAACATCATCCTTTCACGGCTCCGCTGGTCATCGCGCCGAGGATCAGCCGCTGCAGGGAGAGGAAAGCGACGATGGCGGGAACCACCGAGATCAGGCAGGCAGCCGCTAGCAATTGCACGGAGGAGTCCGTCTGCATGCCTTTGAAGTTGAAGATGCCGACGCCGATCGGCATCAAGTTGTTCTGGGTCAGCAGGAGGAACGGCACCAGGAATTGCGACCAGCCGGCAATCACCGTGATGATGAACACCGAAGCGATGCCCGGCCCCGAGAGCGGAAGGATGATGCGCCAGAACACCGAAAAGCGATTGCAGCCGTCGATCATCGCGGCCTCGTCAAGGCTCCTCGGAATGCCATCCACGGCGCTCTTCAGCAGCCACGTCGCCAGCGGCACGCCGAGCGCGATATAGACCATGACCACGGCGAAATGAGTGTCGAGCAAGCCAAGCTTGTTCATGTAGCGGTAGAGCGGCACCATGATCACCAGCGGTGAAATCATCTGGAACAGCAGAAGCCCCATCATCGAGAGGCCCTTGCCGCGAAAATGAAAGCGCGAAAACGCGTAGGCCGCCGGCAAAGCGACGATCAGGACGCCGAGGCCGCTCAGCGACGCGAGCTTCAGGCCATTCCAAAGGTAGATCGGGAAGTAGCTGTTGGTGAGCACCGAGACAAAATTGTCGATGGTCGGGTTCTTCGGGATATAGCGGGCAACGCCGAGATAGATCTCCCGCCGACCGCGCAGGGCAAGCGATAGCAGATAGGATAATGGCCCCGCGAAAAACACGAACATGATCAGCATGAAGATATAGCTGACGACATCGCCCCAGCGGCTGCCTGTTCTCATACTCATGTTTCTTCCTCCTTCGGCAGGAACGAGGCGTAAACGAAGGCGAGCCCGAGGCTGATGAACAGCATCAGCACCGACAGCACACTGCCGCCTGAAAGATCGTAATTGCGGAAGACGATGTTGAAGACGTAGAGCGATATGACCTCGGTCGCCCGGCCAGGCCCGCCACCCGTCAACGTGATGATCGCGTCGAAGGTATTGAGCGTCATGATGGTGATCAGGATCATGTTGACGAGGATCGCGGCACGCAGTTGCGGCAGGGTTATGAAGATCAATTGCTGTGTTGAGGTTGCGCCATCTACTTCTGCCGCCTCGTACAGCGACGGATCGACTGCCTTCAGCGCCGCATACATCACCACCATCGAGAAGGCCGTGCCGCGCCAGACATTGGAGAGCAGCGCCGACCAGGGCGCGATCGCCGGATCGGAGAGCCAGGCCACCGGCGGAATGTGCATCATGCGCAGGATACTGTTAAGGGCGCCATAAGGCGCTTCGCTGAACAGCATCTGCCAGATGATGCCGCCGGCAATGCCGGGTACGACCCAGGCGACGAGCGCGGTCGTGCGCAGGATGGTCGTGCCGAACAATCCGCGTTTTTCGCCGCGAATGACGACAACCGCAACCGCCAGGCCGAGGATCTGCTGGCCGACCACGCTGCCGCCGACGAAGATCAGCGTCGCCCACAGAATATCGGGCAGTTGCGGTGAGTTGATTGCGTTCTTGATTGAATCCAGCGTGTAGCTCGAATTCTCGCCGATCAACGTCGCGTTGGTCAGCGACAGCCGGAAAACGTCGAGCACCGGGTAAAGGTAGAATACGCCGATGACCAGGATGACAGGCATGATCCATGGAAGCGGCGCGCCGGCAAAATCACGCGGAAAGAACCCGCGTTTTCGGCCTGTTGGGACCTCCATTGCAATTGGGCTCATCTGCTCTCTCTGTCCAAATGTTTCAAATGGACGTTGGCGGCGCTACCGATGTTGGAGCGCCGCCCCCGATCATCTTTCGGCTGGAGCATCCGGCTTTCGCGGTGGTTCACCCTACAGGCGACCGAGATGCTCCGGAATCAAAAGAGTAGGGCGATCGTTGCGCACTCAATTGAGCATGCGGTGCTCTAAAGACGCTTATAGGCCTCCATCGTCGCATTGAACGCAGCGTTCAAGGCATCTTCCGGCGACTTGGTGCCGGACAGGACGTCGCCCATCATGATCTGAATCTGATTGGAGATTTCGGGATAGATCGGCGCGCCCGGTCGGGCCTGGCCGTTGGCGAGCGCGGCCGCGAACGTCTTGTTCGCATCGGTTGCAAAGACCGGATATTTGTCGAACAGCGATTTGCGCGTCGGCAATTGCTGCTGCAAAGCGTTGCCCGGCCCCATATAGACCTCGCGCGCCAGATTGGCGCACATCTCGACCTTTTCCTTGTCCTTGCTGAAGGAGGCGATCGTCCAGCCTCCGGTGCCGGTCGAGCGCTTGTCCGCCGTCGGACCCGGGATCGGCGAGAAGGTCCATTTGTTGAACTCGTCTTCGTCGAGGGTCGTCTTCAACTGGGCATATTGCCAATTGCCGCCGATGAACAGGGCGGTGGTGCCGGCTGCAGCCGCGGCGTTCAGGTCGTCATAATTGCCGATCGTCGTGACGCGCTTCGGCGCCGCGCCGGTATCGACAAGGTCCTTATAATAGGTCAGCGCTTTCAGGAACTTTTCCTTGTTGTCGCCTTCGCCGAAGACCGGCTTGCCGCTGTCGTCCACCAGCTTGCCACCAAGAGCCCAGTAATTCGCCAGCCAGTCGAAGGTAGAGCCTTCATAGCGGGAGGCATTGAAGAGAACGCCTTCCATGCCCTGATCCTTGGAGGCAAGGGCGGCTTTCTTCAGATCGTCCCAGGTCTGCGGCGCGTCGGGAACGATCGACTTGTTGCGATAGAGAACGCGCAAGTCCGTATCCCACCACCAGGCACGGATGGTTCCGTCCTTGTCGGTTATGCCATTGCGAATGAAGGGGAAGAGATCGGCAATTTCGTCCTTGCTGAAATAGGGTGAGAAGTCGGCAAGCACATGGTTGATCATGAATTGCGATAGCACGAAGGAGTCGACCGCCGCACAATCCGGCGCATTGCCGGCCTTTGCCTGTTCGAGCATTTTCGCCTGTTCGGTGCCGATATCGGCAGACATGAACTGCATCTGCAGCTTCCAGTCCGGATATTTCTTGATGAAGTCCACGAACAATTGCTTGTAGCCATCGGCAATCTTCGGATCGGCATTGTTCGGACTGTCATTCGTCAGGCGGACAACCAAAGACTTCGGAGCATTCTCCAACCCGATCCTGTCTTTTGTCGCCAACTCCTGGGCATAGCCGGACTGCACTGCAAATAGCATCGTGCTCAGCGCCAGGGCGCTGACAATTGACTTCATCATGATGGGTCTCCTCCCCCATTTTGGCGAATACAGCAGGTTTGACCTGTTGACCTATCCTCATTTCCGTGCTGCATTGATTAGATTAAGTTACTTTGTTTTGATGTCAAGCCGGAACTAGGAGGAGCGGAAAATGGCGATCTTTGCGAAGACATAGCGCCCGGCGACATTGTTCAAGCGTCACGTCATCAACTTCTGAACGGCGAAGTAGAAATTGTTTTGCCGCAATCATCTGTGGGTTCGAGCTTAAATGCTCGGTCACGGAGAGATGATCCTATGGGAGGGTAATATGCGCTTACTTATTCTCGGCACCGGCGGAATGGCCGATAAACATGCTTCGAGTTTCAAGGCGATCGAGGGCGTGAGCGTTGTCGGCGGCGTCGACATCGTGCCCGAGCGGCTGGCGGCCTTCTGCAGCCTGCATGGCATACCCAATCATTTCGGCTCTCTCGAGGAAGCGCTTGCCTGGGGGGAGTTTGATGCAGTCGCCAATGTCACTCCGGACCGCGTCCATCATCCCACCACCATGCAGGCGATTGCGGCCGGCAAGCATGTCTTCTGCGAAAAGCCGCTCGCGACCGATGCCATCAAGGCAATGGAGATGGCGGAAGCGATGGAGAAATCAGGCAAGGTCGGCATGGTGAATTTCACCTATCGCAACTCGCCTGCCCTGCAGAAAGGCCGGCAGATGGTGCTTGCCGGCGAGATCGGCGCCGTGCGCCATGTCGAGGCGTCGCATCTGCAGAGTTGGCTGGTCGGCAAGGCCTGGGGCGATTGGAAGACGGAAAGCAAGTGGCTGTGGCGCCTGAGCAAGAAACACGGCTCCAACGGCGCGCTGGGCGACATCGGCATCCACATCGTCGATTTCACCTCTTACGGCTCTGGGCTCGACGTCGCGCATGTCTTCGGCCGGCTGAAGACCTTCACCAAGGCGCCGGGCGACAAGATCGACGAATATGATCTCGATGCCAATGACAGCTTCACCATGAATGTCGACTTCACGTCAGGCGCAATCGGGACGATTCAGGCAACCCGCACGGCGGCGGGCCAGCTCGATCAGTTGAGATTGCGTGTCTATGGCGAGACAGGCTCGATCGAAATGATCTATGACACGGGCAAATCGACCCTCCGCGCCTGCCTCGGCGACGACGTCCATACCGCCACATGGCGCGATATCCCGTTCGACCCGGTGGAAACTAATTATCAGCGCTTTGTCCAGGCCGTGAGGGCTGGCAAGACGCAGGAGCCCTCCTTCCGCCGCGCCGCCAATATCCAAAAGGTGCTCGATAAGGCGCTCGCCTCCGATCTCAGCCATAGGGACGAACAGGTCGCATAACCAGCGACGTGCCCAGTCAAAAACCGGCCGGGCACCCCGTTTATCCCGCCGATGGCGATGGCAACAGAGCGTCGAAGAAGGGCAGCAGCGCAGCGCCGATGGCAATCCCGCCGCCGTCAAAGCTTGCCGGCCTGATGGGCGAGATCCATGGCGTAATGAATGGGCGAATGGTCGTATTGCGGCGCTCGATCGACATCTGATGGATCAGTGCCTCGATAATGCCGCGCGGCAGATCACCGCCGATAAGAATTGCGCCCGGGGCGAGGAACCCTGCCGTCGCGACAATGGCGTCGAGCAGATGACCGGCAGCATTTTTCACCCAATCCAAAACGGAAGTCGACATCGGCAATTCCTTTCCGGCCAGAAGCGCCGCGAACTCCTCCGCCGACAGGCAGGCCTGTAGTGCATGCAGACCAACGATGCTGTCGAGCCGCACATGGTCCGGACCTGTCCGCATCGCACCGATGCTGCCCGCCCGGCCATGCACGCCGGCAAAGGGCACGCCGCGCACGAGAAGCGCCGCCTCCACCGTATGGTCGATGATGATCATCACCAGGCCGCCCTCGGGCATCGGTGCGCCGATGGTGCGCTCGGCAAGCACCGCCGCCACGCAATCGCGCTCGACCAGGACGCGGAGCGGCCGCGAATCAAGCGCTATCTGCTCAAGGCTGACCTCCTCCGCCGATGGGGCGGCAATGCCTATGCCAAGCACGCGAGGCGCCGCCGTTTTGCCGGCAAGAAGATCGCGTGCCGCCCTTTCAAGGCTGGCCGGCAGCTCGATCGTCTGGTCGAGCTGCGTCCGCTCTCGGATCTGGCCGCTGAGGTCGATCAGCACGGCTTCCGGGCAGGCCCCGCCCAGCCGGACGCCGATCGAGAAGGCGCCATCCGGATTGAGTGCAAATTCCGTGGACGAAGCCCCCTTAGCCGCATCCCTGCGCCGCCTGGATGTGATGAGGCCGTCATCGCTCAGCCGGCGCAATATATTGGTGATGCCCGGCCCGCTCAGTCCGGTCCGCTGTCCCAGCTCGAGCCTCGTCAACGGACCGTAGCGGCGAATGGCTTCGAGGATGACGCGGAAATTCCGGTCGGCGATCTCAGTCGAGCGAAGGCCCACCTTCTTAGATGCCGCCGGCACGTTAGGTCCGACGCGCGCGCGCCCTTGCACATCTGACCGGGAGTGCCGCATGAACCCTCTTCTTCGTCACACTTCGACGCATGATATCACCGATGCCTTTTATCATCGGAACATCTCTTGTCGAGGCGCAGCAAAAGGCTCACCGAAGGCTGATAACCTTAGCGGCTAAGCCGGGCGCAATAGCGCCCAGCTTTGATAGCAAAGGAATTGTTCAGCTCGCGATTGCGAGCTTGTCCTGCGTCTTGGTTTCAAAATCGCTGGCGTCATGGCGCTCATGCAGTTGGCTTGAGGGCTCACCGGATACCCGGTTGATCATCCGCCCGCGTTTGACTGCCGGCCGTTCGAAGATTGCATCGGCCCAACGCTGGACATTCTTGTAGTCCTCGACCTGAAGGAACTCGGCCGCACCGTATTGCCAGCCCTTGACCAGACCGCCATACCAGGGCCAAACGGCCATGTCGGCGATCGTGTATTCCTTACCGCTGAGATATTCGCTTTCGGCAAGGCGGCGATCCAGCACGTCGAGCTGGCGCTTCACCTCCATGGCAAAGCGGTCGATCGCATATTCGATCTTCGTCGGCGCGTAGGCGTAGAAGTGGCCGAAGCCGCCGCCGAGATAGGGTGCGCTTCCCATCTGCCAGAACAGCCATGAAAAACATTCGGCGCGCACGGCGGGGTCGGTCGGCAGGAAGGCGCCGAATTTTTCGGCGAGATAGGTCAGGATGGAACCGGACTCGAAGACGCGAATCGGCGTCGGGCCGCTGCGATCCACCAGGGCCGGAATTTTTGAATTGGGATTGACCCCCACGAAGCCGCTTCCGAATTGATCACCCTCGCCGATCTTGATCAGCCAGGCGTCATATTCCGCGCCGCTGTGGCCGAGCGCCAGCAGCTCTTCCAGCATGATCGTGACTTTCACACCGTTCGGCGTTGCGAGCGAATAAAGCTGAAGAGGATGGCGGCCGACCGGCAGATCCTTGTCGTGGGTCGGTCCAGCGATCGGACGGTTGATATTCGCGAACTGGCCTCCATTCGCCTTGTTCCAAGTCCAGATTTTCGGCGGCGTGTAGTCGGAAGAACCGGTCATGCTCAAACTCCTGATATTTGACAGGGACGTACAATCGATATGGCGTCGATAGGCTGTAGCACCTAGCAGAGGTAACGATGTTTTGTCAGGGGCGAGAATGCCACTTCACGCAACAGTGAGACAATTATCTAACTGAGCGTTGAGATTTTTGGTGGCTGGATTGTCAAGGATGACAATGGGCGCCTGCGCCCTTGAGGACAGCAGACACCATTAAAGCGCATGATCTAGCGCAGTTGCGCGCTGCGGAAGTACTTACGTGCAGAACAGAAAAAGGCCCGGAGGGAAACCGGGCCTTCTCCCTTTTCTGATCGGAGGTCAAATTCAGATCAGATTAGAAGCTACGCTCGAAGCGGAGGATACCAGCCCACTGATCTTCGTTGATCGAATCCCAGTTGGTGTAGGTGACTTCCGGCTCGATGAGCAGGTTCTTAACCGGGTTGAACTTCAGGTTCGTCGTAGCGGAGAAGATCTTCGAGTCGGTATAAGCGACCTGGAAGTTCCACTTCAGCTTTTCGTTGATCGGAACGCTTGCGCCGCCCCAAACTGCCCAGTCGCCCCAGCCGATACCGGAAGCGTCGCCGCCACCGTTCGCGCCAGCGTACTTGTTCAGCTTGTCGCCGTCGGTGTTCCAGCCGCCCATGACGAAGGCAGAGAAGACGCCGAAGTCGGCATCGACACGAGCCTTGATAGCGCCTTCTTCGACGATGGAGTCATAACCACCGACGACCTTGAAGGACCATGCGCCAGCCTTGTAGCCAGCACCGGCAACGACGTCCGGAGCGTAGTGATCCGAGCTGTCTTCGCCGTTGGAGCCGGTTGCGCCAACGCCGGAATTGGTGTCTTCCACCGAGATCACAGCCGTGAAGCCGTTGCCGGCGTCGTAGTTGTAGGTGATCTGGTTGAGTTCGTACGGACCGTCATAGACCACGTCGTCGTTGATGACGTCGCCGGCGTAACCGGTGAATACGTTGAACTGCGAGTCTTCCTTACCGATGGTGAAACCACCGAGGCTGATGCTGCCGTGGAGGAAGTTGGTGCTCGTGGAGCCGCCTTCCTGCCAATCCCAACGCAGTTCCGTGTTGGTCTTCAGCGGACCGTATTCGGTGTCGGTAGCCGTCTGAAGCTGCAGCTCGGCGCGGGTGTGCCAGAGCGTGCCACGAACGTTGTTCGGGTTGTAAGCGTCGTACCATTCACCTTCGGTACGAACCTTGCCGCCGATCTTGAGGCAGGTTTCGGTGCCCGGAATGAAGAAGTAGCCAGCGCCGTATGCGTCGCAGATGCGAACGTATTCGAGCGGCTCCGGTTCAGCAGCGACGACAGCGTCAGCCGCGTGAGCGCCGGAAACTGCTGCAAGCGCAGCAGCGGAGCCGAGAAGAAGGCTCTTGATGTTCATTTTGTCTCCAATCTGTGTGCCTGATCGGAACGACCCGGAGATTATCCGTTACGTTCATTCATCCGGCTGTTCCCTTTGAATCGAAAGTTCGTGAACTTCCGGGCGCACGATAGCCAGAGAAGCTCCGTAGCCAACACAATATTTTGATAAATCCATGGGAATACGCTGACATAAACCTGTCATAGATGCAGAAATGCATCAGTAAATTAAGAATAACTGAATATATAATGCCAAATATGCCGGTAGAAATATTCAGAAACATACGCACTGTACGTATAATTATAGATATTGTACTTACAATACTTATCAATAGCGCCCATATTGTAAGGCGATATTATCATTTTTCCGTCAAGTTATTGCACAAAATGATTTCTCTGGGCTGCAAAAGCGTCGCCGATACTGCCTCCATGGGTTGTCAGGAATGAATGCTGCCACGACCGGCGCAGGCGCCAAGCGCTGAACTTTTCGGAAAACAAGCGGTCACCAATAAGGGGCGTCACAGCCCTCAGGCATAAGCGCAAGCTTACAAATAGCAGGAGGCACCAACTTTCGCCTGCCCTAGCCGCCGGGACATGGCGGACTAAGCGCCGAGAATCTGGTCGATGAGGGAATTGGGTAAAAGCGTCCGGCATCTATGCGCGAGCCGGCAGAGGAAGGACCTCCGGCAGAGGCCCTTCCGGTAGGATTAATCGAGAATTTTGACAACCTTGCGCGTTTTCGGCTGGATGATGACACGCTGATGGTTGACGACGGCATAGGCGTAAGTCGGGTTATCCGGAACCGGCGTTACGACAACGGTCTCGGGGAGCGGCTGACCGACGACGACTCTTTCTTGTACTACGGCTTCAGCCGGAGGCATCGGCTGCTCTTGCACATAGGTGACAACCTTCTGTGGCGGCGGATCGATGGCGGTACCGACAATAGCGCCCGCAACACCACCGACTGCCGCACCCACCGGGCCACCGACAACTGCTCCGGTAACCGCGCCACCCGCGGCCCCAGTGACCATCGAGGACTGCGCAAAGGCTGAACCAGCGAGAAGGCCGAAGGCGGCCGCTGCTGAAACGATGAGTTTCGTATTCATAGCATTCTCCTTTCCTTTTCGGCTCATGTGAGCTGGAAGGGGAATGACTACTGCATCCGAAAGTTCCTTTGCGGAGTTGCCTGCAATTATCACAAGTTGCGCCACGGCGATAGAATTCGTGAGAGGTCCGTCGGTGACGGCATCTGCGATTCTATTTGTTGTCATCGTCGCCGGTCGCCAGTGGGACGACCAGACCGAGCTTGACGTCTCGCAAGACTACATTGGTATGCATGCGTCGGATCTGCGGGTTTTCTGCCATGATCAGCGCAGCGATGTCGTCATAGTGTTCGACGTCCCGAGCCGTGATGATGGCAATGAGATCAACTGCGCCCGTGACATAATAGACCTGTTGGATGTGATCCTGCTTCTCCGCCCAAAGGCGGAACTTCGCAAGCGCATCGTAATTATCCCGCTCGATTTCCATCCCGGTGATGAATACCATGGGGGTGCCGGTCGCCTTGCGGTCAACCACGGCGACTTCCGCTTTGATGATCCCCTCCTCGCGCAGGCGTTTCAGGCGCCGTTGCACGGCCGAGGTCGAAAGCCCCACCCTTTCGGCGATGGTTTCTGCCGTTAGCTGGCAATTGCGCTGGATGATATCGAGAATATCGCGATCAAAGCGATCCAGTTTTTCCATCCTACCCCCAGACCGTGGTCGTGAATTGCCCGGCAATACCGGCATTCTGTCACATTTGATGCATATGAAACAAATTTCTGCATATATTATGCAAATCAATCAGAATTTGCGCGCAAAAACGGCACATATACGCGATATTCTCCGCAAATTATTTTTACTCGGAACCGCGTATGACAGAACCGCCTCTCCAAGCCCTTCATGTGGATGATCTTCACAAGAGCTTTGGTCCCCATGAAGTCCTCAAAGGCGTTTCGACGAAAGCCAAAAAAGGCGATGTGATTTCGATCATCGGTTCGTCAGGCTCCGGAAAGAGCACCTTTCTGCGCTGCATCAATTTGCTGGAAATACCGGATCGCGGCCGCATCGTCGTGAACGGCGAGGAAATCGCTTTAAAGCGCAGCCGCGGCGGCCAGGTGCAGCCGACGAACTGGCGGCAAGTTGAGCGGCTGCGCACCGGTCTCGGCATGGTCTTCCAAAGCTTCAATCTCTGGGCACACCGAACCGTACTCGAAAACATCATCGAAGCGCCGGTCCATGTCATGGGCGTTGCCCGCCGCGAGGCCATCGAAAAGGCGGAAGCCCTGCTCGAAAAAGTCGGACTTTACGAAAAGCGCCACGCTTACCCCGCCTTCCTTTCCGGCGGCCAGCAGCAGCGAGCCGCCATTGCCCGGGCGCTTTGTGTCGATCCCGCTGTCATGCTGTTCGACGAGCCGACGTCGGCACTCGATCCCGAGCTGGTCGGCGAGGTGCTGAAGGTCATCCGCGACCTCGCGGAAGAGGGCCGAACCATGCTGCTCGTCACCCATGAGATGCGCTTTGCCCGTGACGTCTCCAGTCATGTTCTCTTTCTGCATCAAGGACGGGTCGAAGAAGAGGGTCCGCCGCGGCAGATCTTCGATGCCCCCTTGAGTGCCCGCTGCCGGGAATTCACCGGCGCACTCAGCCACTGATCCCTCCCCGCTTTCACAAACAACAACATTAGGAGAATCCAAAGAATGAAACTGCCCCTGCTTCTTGCCGGCGCCATGCTTGCCGTTTCTGCCTTTACGGCTCAGGCCGACGTTCGTTTCGGCATTATGAACGAATCCTATCCGCCCTTCTTCGCCAAGGATGCCTCCGGCCAGTGGCAAGGCTGGGAAATCGACCTGATGAATGCCGTCTGCGATCAGATGAAGGAAAAATGCTCGATCGTCGAACTCTCCTGGGATGGCCTCATTCCAGCCCTGCAGAGCAAGAAGTTCGACGTGATCTGGTCGTCGATGTCGAACACCGTGGAACGCTCGAAAATCATCGACTTCACCGATAAATATTACAACACGCCAAGCACCCTGATCGGCCCGAAAGACCAGAAGCCCGGCGCAACCGCCGACGATGTGAAGGGCAAGACCATCGGCATTCAGGTTTCGACCATTCAGTCCGACTACTTCAATAAGTACTTTGCCAAAGTCGCGGATCAGAAAACCTATCAGACCCTGGACGAGGCATTCCAGGATCTCGCCGCCGGCCGCATCGATTATGTTTTCGGCGATTCGCTGGCTCTTGATGCCTTCCTGAAGAGTGATGCCGGCAAGGATTGCTGCGCCAAGATGGGCGACGTCGCCGACGACAAGGAAATTCTCGGAGCGGGCGTTTCCGGTGGTTTGCGTAAGGAAGATACCGACCTGAAAGCCAAGCTCAATGCCGCGATCGCCGCGATCCGTGCCAGCGGCAAGTACGACGAAATCACCAAGAAGTATTTCGACTTCGACATCTACGGCGCAAAGTAAGCGATCTCGACGATGGCGGCCGCTCCACAAGGTATCTTCGACCTGCTCTCTCCCTATCCGCCCGGGTGGGGTGGTGTGCTGCTCGTGGGTGCGGCCTCCACGATCGCCATCTCCGCCGGCGCGTTTATAATCGGCCTCCTGCTCGGGGTCGGAGGCGCGCTTGGCAAGCTTTCCGGCAACAGGCCGCTCGGCCTGTTGCTCAATCTTTATACGACAGCGGTCCGCGCCATTCCGGAATTGATTCTGATCGTGGGGCTCTATTATGCCGGAATGGATGGCCTGAACCGGCTCTTGGCTGCGCTCAATCTGCCTGCGATCGAAGTGAACGGCTTCGTCGTCGCCGTCGTCGTGCTCGGCATCGTGCAGGGCGCCTACATGACGGAAGTGCTGCGCGGCGCGATCCTCGCAATCCCCGCCGGTCAGATCGACGCAGCGAAGGCCTTCGGCATGGGGCCGATGCTGCGTTTCCGCCGCGTCATCCTGCCGGCACTCTTGCCGAATGCACTGCCGGGCCTTGCCAATCTGTGGAACTCGATCACCAAGGACAGCGCGCTGGTCGCCGTCGTCGGCTATCAGGAACTGGCGCTCGCCACGCGCCTCGCCGGCGCGAGCACCAAGCATTATTTCATCTTCTTCCTGGCCTCCGCCTTTCTCTATCTCGCCCTCACGCTCGCCTCCAATGTCGTCTTCAATCTGATCGAGCGCCATGTGCGGCGCGGTCAGCCGAAACCTGCCTGAGGAGCGAACGGCATGACCTTCTCATGGATAGCCTCCTATTGGCCGCTTCTCTTGACGGGCGCTGCGCAGACGGTGGCGCTGCTGGTGATCTCGGTCGTCTTCGGCTTCATTATCGCTATCGGCCTTGCCTTTGCGCAGGTGAGCGGCGGTCCGCTGACGCAACTTCTCGCCCGAAGCTACTGCACCTTCTTCCGCGGCACGCCTCTGCTCATCCAGCTCTGGCTTCTCTATTACGGCGTCGGTTCGCTACTGCCGATGATCCCCGGTATCCGTCAGAGCCTGTTCTGGCCGATCTTGCGCGAGGGCTTCTTCTTTGCCGCCCTGAGCTTTACGCTGAACTATGCTGCCTACGAGGCGGAGGTGTTGCGAGGTGCACTGCTCGCAGTGCCGAAGGGGGAGTTGGAAGCAGGCCGTGCATTTGGGATGCGACCCTTCACGCTGACCCGGCGCATCTGGCTGCCGCGCGCCATTCGCATCGCCTTGCCGACGATCGGCGGCGAAATCGTCATGCAGCTCAAGGCGACACCACTCGCCTTCACCGTCACGGTGATGGATCTCTACGCTGTCGCCAGCAAGGTGCGTCAGGACACGCTGCTGGTCTACGAGCCGCTGATCGTCGTTACCGTCTTCTATCTCATTCTCACCGCCATTATCGCACGAGCCTTCCGCCACTTGGAGGCGCAGGTGCCGGTGCGGCGTTAGCACGCAGGAAGGTCATGCCTTTGCGCAGACCCGACGCATTTACGGAGACCCTACCCATGAGCAAACTTCATATTCTCGACGGCGGCATGAGCCGCGAACTCCTGCGCCTCGGGGCCGAACTGAAGCAGCCGGAATGGTCGGCATTGGCGCTGATCAATTCCCCGGACATCATTCGAAAGGTCCATGAGGAATTCATCGCTGCCGGCTCTGATGTCGTCACCACCAACAGCTATGCCCTGGTACCCTTTCACATCGGCGAGGAACGGTTTCAGAAGGACGGTGCGTCGCTGATCAGGCTCTCGGGCCAATTGGCGCGCGAAGCCGCCGATGCCATCAGCGATCGGAAAATTCTGGTTGCCGGTTCGCTGCCGCCGATCTTTGGCTCCTATGAGCCGCAGAACTTCGATCCTTCGCGGGTGCAGGACTATCTCAAGGTGCTGGTTGAAAATCTAGCGCCCTATGTGGACGTATGGCTTGGCGAGACCCTCAGCCTGATCGCCGAGGGAGAAGCCGTACGCACCGCGGTTGCCGCAACGGGGAAGCCATTCTGGATCTCGTTCACGCTGGCCGATGACGAGGCACAGGTCAAAGGCGGCGAACCGAAGCTGCGCTCCGGCGAACGGGTGGAAGATGCGGCGATCTGGGCGGTCTCGTCCGGCGCGAAGGCTCTCTTGTTCAACTGCAGCAAGCCGGAAGTGATGCAGGCGGCGGTCGAAACAGCGGCTCGCGTGTTCAAAGATAAAGGCTCTGCGCTCGAGATCGGCGTCTATGCCAATGCTTTTGAAGGCGAACAAGGTGATTCGGCGGCCAATGAGGGCCTCCATGATACCCGCGAGGATATGACCAGCGACACCTATTCGCGCTTCGCCTGCTCATGGGCAGAAGCTGGTGCGACCATGATCGGCGGCTGCTGCGGCATCGGAGCAGAGCATATCCACCGGCTGACAAGGGCGCTCCTGCGCTGAAACTCGCTGCGCAACGACCAGAATCAGCTCGTCTTGCTCTATGATCCGACCGCAAGCGGCGACAAATTCACGCGGCGATGGAACAATTCGCCCCTGCGGATGTTGAACCGTCAGTTGGCAGGCGCGCGCACTGACCAACTGTCTCCAAGCCGAGCCCGTCGTTGGTAGCGCCCCTGCCAGCGGCGGGTTTTCTCCGGGCACCACAGACATTACCCGGAGCTGGAACCTGCGGTGGCCGGACAAAAGCCGTCATTCAAACATCCTAACCGGACGACGTGGATCAGCGTCCTTGAGATATCGGGAACAGTTGCTGTTAAAACCGGTCGGCGCGCTTAGGTTTAGCTGGATATTCAGCCTTGAGTAGTATAAAATTAGCAAGCGGACAAGTTTCCCCGACGCTTGGGCGCGCTCAGTGAGCCGTTATGCGGTCTCCCGGCTCTACCTTGCCCCACAAGGTAGAGCCGCTTCTCTATTCCACGAGCAGGAATGCTGATGGCAATGGGACGCTCAGGTGGCTTTCAGCCGAAATAGCCTTCCAGATTGAAAACTATTCGAAGAAGTGCCGCCGTCCCTCGTCATCATTTCGCGGAAACCGCAACGTTTCAGCAATCACAGACGTCATAGTCAGCTATAAGCAGCATAGGCCGCAATGATCGCCGCAATTTGCTCAGAGTCCAATGCCTGTGCCTGGGTTGTCGTGATAGCGTATAGCTGCTCGCTGGAGAGCACGGAAATATCAGAGGTTGATAGTCCTTTTATGCCTCGGGTGCTGATGGCTTCGATTTGCTCGGTCGACAACGCCTCGATATCCGTCGACGACAGAGCACCGATCTCCGCCGAGGTCAGGGCGGCGATCTGCGTACTCGACAATGCACCGATCTGCGCTGTCGATAGCACCGCGACCTGACTGGTGGTCAGAGCCGCGATCGAGGCTGACGCCAGCGCGGCAATCTGCGTTGTGGAGAGTGCGGCCACGGCGACGGTGCTCAGAGCCGCAACCTGCTTCAGACTTAAGGCGCCCATCTGCGTCGAACTCAAGACGTCGATCTGCTGGGTCGTGAGCGCAGCAATCTGGCTGGATGTCAGAGCCGCGATCTGCGCCGTCTTCAAGGCGGCGATCGTGCTGGTGGTGAGCAACGCGACATTATCGGTGGAGAGCTTCGACAGAGCGACCGAGCTGAGGGCTCCAATTTGGCTGCTCGACAGCGCCGCGATATCCTCGGTCGAAAGGGCACCAACCTCAGCGGCAGAGAGAGCGGCAATCTGCGTCGTCGTCAACGCACCGATCTGTGTCGTCGATAGCGCGGCAATCTCATCGGTGGTCAGCCCCGCGATCGAGGCGGTCTTCAGCGCGGCAATTTGCGTGGTCGAGAGCGCGGCCACAGCCTCGGTGCTCAGAGATGCAACCTGCTTAAGGCTCAAGGCGCCGATCTGTGTCGAACTCAAAACCTCGACCTGACCGGTCGTAAGCGCCGCGATCTGGCTCGATGTCAGCGCAGCGATCTGGGCCGTCTTCAAACCAGCGATCGTGCTGGTGGTGAGCAATGCGACATTACTGGTAGAGAGTTTCGACAGAGCGACGGAGCTGAGGGCTCCGATTTGGCTGCTCGACAGCGCTGCAATATCCGCAGACGAAAGAGCACTGGCCTCTGTGGCAGAGAGAGCCGCGATCTGCGTCGTCGTCAACGCGCCGATCTGTGTTGTCGACAGCGCCGCGATCTGACTGGTGGTCAGGGCCGCGATGGAGGCTGACTTCAGTGAAGCGATTTGCGTGGTCGACAGCGCAGCCACGGCGACAGTGCTCAGAGACGCGACCTGCCTCAGACTCAAGGCGCCCATCTGTGTGGAACTCAAAACGTCGATCTGACTGGTTGTGAGCGCAGCGATCTGGCTGGAGGTCAACGCCGCGATCTGTGCCGTCTTCAAAGCGGCAATCGCGCTGGTGGTGAGCAACGCGACATTACTCGTCGTGAGCTTCGACAGCGCGGACGAGCTGATTGCCCCGATCTGGCTGCTCGACAGCGCCGCAATATCCGCCGAGGAAAGGGCGCCGACCTCTGTCGCAGAGAGAGCTGCGATCTGCGTGGTGGAGAGTGCAGCGATCTGCGTTGTCGACAGCGCCGCGATCTCACTGGTGGTCAGACCCACGATCGCAGCAGTCTTCAGCGCGGCAATTTGCGTGGTGGAGAGTGCAGCAACGGCGGCGGTGCTCAGAGATGCAACCTGCTTCAAGCTCAAAGCGCCGATCTGCGTCGAACTCAAAACGTCGACCTGATTGGTCGTAAGCGCAGCGATCTGGCTGGACGTCAGGGCGGCGATCTGCGCCGTCTTCAACGCGGCGATCGTGCTGGTGGTGAGCAATGCGACATTATCGGTGGAAAGCTTCGAGAGGGCGACGGAGCTGATGGCGCCGATCTGGCTGCTCGACAGTGTCGCGATATCCTCGGTCGAAAGGGCACTGACCTCTGTGGCAGAGAGAGCCGCGATCTGCGTCGTCGTCAATGCAGCGATCTGCGTCGTCGACAGCGCCGCAATCTCACTGGTAGTCAGACCCGCAATCGAGGCAGACTTCAGTGAAGCGATTTGTTCGGTCGACAGTGCGGCCACAGCCTCGGTGCTTAGAGCCGCAACCTGCTTCAGACTCAAGGCGCCGATCTGTGTAGAACTCAAAACGTCGATCTGCTTGGTCGTGAGCGCAGCGATCTGGCTGGATGTCAGTGCCGCGATCTGCGCCGTCTTCAAGGCGGCGATCGTGCCGGTGCTGAGCAACGCGACATTATCGGTGGAGAGCTTTGACAAAGAGGACGAGCTGATGGCCCCGATTTGGCTGCTCGACAGCGCTGCGATATCCTCCGTCGAAAGGGCGCCGACCTCTGTCGCAGAGAGAGCGGCGATCTGCGTCGTCGTCAATGAACTGATCTGCGTCGTCGACAGCCCTGCGACCTGAGTGGTGGTCAGCGCCCTCACTTCGACCGTGGAGAGGCCTCCAATTTGGACCGATGAAAGAACCGCCAGTTGATCCAGCCCCAAGCCCACAATGGCGCTCGGCGAGATGGCCTTCATTTGTTTCGTCGAGAGAACAGCAATGTC
Organism: Rhizobium sp. CB3171; assembly: GCF_029714265.1. Taxonomy (NCBI): domain Bacteria; kingdom Pseudomonadati; phylum Pseudomonadota; class Alphaproteobacteria; order Hyphomicrobiales; family Rhizobiaceae; genus Rhizobium; species Rhizobium sp. CB3171. The sequence goes on from NZ_CP121653.1 coordinate 2,014,787, forward strand.
TTCCGTACTCAACACGGCGATCTGCGTTGAGGTAAGCGCGTTGATTTGGCTAGTACCCATCGCCGCGACGTCGTCTGTGGTCAGAGCAGCGATCGTGGCGGTGGAGAGAGACCGGATTGCACTGGCGGACAGAGAGGAAATGATTGAAGTCATAAACGAGCGTTCCAAATGTTAGCTTGATCACGCCTTGCTTGTCCGCCCAATCAAGCCGCCACAGCGGCTTTCGGATAGTGGGCTGCGACGCTGGCAGAGGCGCAGGAATAAACGCAACTGCGAACTAGCTGACTGCTTTTAATTTCATGGTGCCCGCGCTACTCGCTAGGATGTTTCTTACAAGTATCCGTAGCAGTGGCACCTGATCCGAAGCTTGCGCGAGGCGCGGTCATCGATTGCGTGGTTCTCATGGAAGAACGCGGCACCGGGATCGCCAGCCCCGATCGGGGCTGGCGTTTAATTTCGCGACAGAGACAGCAGCCCGAAGGCCCGTGGGCGCTTTAGCTGCCTGTTACGGCTGCTTGCGAACTGACCCAACGACCAGTCGACCGGCGCTTCCGTCGGACAGTTTCACCTTCCCCCATCCGGACATGAGGTCCGGCGCTCTCGTGACCTCGGCCTGGCCTGTGCGACCGTCCGAGCATTTGACCGGAAGAGTGACTGTCGGGCGCCGATCCTTGGGATCGTAGGTGCCGGAACATTTCACAGAATGGCGCGACGATTGAACCGAGAAACGTCCGCCTTCGCGCGAGGCTATCGTGGAGCCTTTGAACGTCTCGCCAGAGTCCATTTTCGCTGAAACCGGAAGAACTATGTCGCCTTGTCCATGGCTCTGCGGCTTCAGCGGGGCCGAACCGGCGATCCTCAAGGCCTTCATGATGCTTGGAGCCATGAGGTGACCCTGGACAAATTGAACGTAATCCTCGTAGGGGATGGCTCCCTTCGCGTAAGCGGTGAGGACGCGGCGACAGAACTCAAGACGGACATTGGCCTCTGAAACGCCCATCAGTTTCGCAAGTTTCTGTTGCGCGTCCGGGTTGATGCCACCGTGGCTGCATGCCTGGATGTTCCAGTTGAGAACAGTGGCATCGCTCAGTTGATTTCGATCATATTCATACCCGCCCTTGGTAGTGACCGGTCCGGCGCTGGCGGACGCAGAAAGAGTCGCCACAGTGATAGCCACCAGAATCATAAGCTTTTTCATTCCGAACCTTTTCTCAAAGTATGCCTAGCGCGCATCGCTCTCGGATGAGATTTCAACGACGGGCAAAAACAGATATTTTAGAATTCGACGTTCCGGCCCCGACTTTGACCGTGGCCGCCACTATTCCTTTAAGTTGTTTCTATTTCAACTTGTTCCACCCATTTTATCCCCTTATGCGGGCATTAATTTTCGAAGTTAGATCGAGATTTTCGGCTCATCGGAGACCATCCCCCTTTCCGGTCCAGCCGCTGCGTCTGAGACGCTTTGAGCATCCAGGAGAGATCGACGCGCCATCATGATAAACGGGTAGGAAAGTTTGCCGCAGAACCATCGGCGACTGGACAAGCCCGCCGGATATAGGCAAACCGATATCATGTTCGCCACATCCTGACGCCCTCGATCAGGCGAAGATCATAGGCGCCACATTTCGCGGAGTGCAAAATGACAAAACCGACCTATTTCGCGCCGAAAGGCGGCTCTCCGGCGCAGACTGACCTTCTGACCGGCCGCGCGGTCTTTACCGAAGCCTATGCTGTGATCCCCAAGGGTGTGATGATGGACATCGTCACGAGCTATTTGCCTTTCTGGGAAGGAACACGCCTTTGGGTGCTCTCCCGCCCGCTCTCCGGCTTCGCGGAAACCTTCTCGCAGTACATCATGGAGGTCGCCCCAGGCGGCGGCAGTGAGACGCCGGAATCGGATCCGCACGCCGAAGGAGTGATCTTCGTTTTGGAAGGAGAGGTGACGATCGAGTTGGGGGGAGACGTTCATGTGCTCCATCCCGGCGGCTACGCCTTCTTGCCACCCTCGAGCGGTTGGCAACTTCGCAATCATGGATCGGTCGCCACGCGATTCCACTGGATTCGCAAGGCCTATGAGACCGTTCCGGGCCTGGACGCGCCAGAGCCAATTTTCATCAATGAGCAGGAAATTGCACCAACGCCAATGCCTGGGACGGACGGGAAATGGGCAACCACCCGCTTCGTCGATCCACTAGACCTGCGCCATGACATGCACGTCACGATCGTTACCTTCGAACCTGGCGCCGTCATCCCGTTTGCGGAAACCCATGTAATGGAGCATGGTCTCTATGTACTCGAGGGCAAAGCGGTTTATCGGCTGAACCAGGATTGGGTCGAAGTCGAGGCTGGCGATTTCATGTGGCTACGCGCCTTCTGCCCTCAGGCCTGCTATGCTGGAGGGCCGGGGAAATTCCGCTACCTGCTTTATAAGGACGTCAATCGCCATATGAAGCTGTCCCGATAACAAGGCTGGCATGTGATATCAGGACCTTAAGGATCCGCGAGGAGGCCGTCATGCATTTGAAAGACGCAACATTATTCCGGCAGGCCGCATTGGTCGGCGGCGACTGGATCGAGGCAGGGGACAACGCAATCAAGGTCGACAATCCGGCGACCGGTGAGATCATCGGCCGCGTTCCCAATCTGGGCGCTGCCGAGACCAAAAAGGCGATTGCCGCGGCCGAAGCTGCCCAGAAGGAATGGGCCGCCCGCACCGCCAAGGAACGCTCCAGCATCCTCAAGCGCTGGTTCGAGCTGATGATGGAAAACCAGGATGATCTCGGCCGCATCCTGACGGCCGAACAGGGCAAGCCGCTCCCCGAGGCCAAGGGCGAGATCGCCTATGGCGCCAGCTTCATCGAATGGTTTGCCGAAGAAGCCCGTCGCGTCTATGGCGACATCATTCCCGGCCACCAGAAAGACAAGCGCATTCTGGTGATGAAGCAGCCGATCGGCGTGGTTGCGGCGATCACTCCCTGGAACTTCCCGAATGCGATGATCACCCGCAAGGCCGGTCCTGCCTTTGCCGCCGGCTGCGCCATGGTGTTGAAGCCGGCCTCGCAGACGCCGTTTTCGGCGATCGCGATTGCGGTCCTTGCCGAACGCGCCGGTCTTCCCAAGGGCTTGTTCAGTGTATTGACCGGCTCGGCCCGCGCCATCGGCGGCGAGATGACCGCAAGCCCGGTCGTGCGCAAGCTGACCTTCACCGGCTCGACGGAAGTCGGCGCCGAGCTCTACAGGCAGAGCGCGCCGACTATCAAGAAACTCGGCCTGGAGCTCGGCGGCAATGCGCCCTTCATCGTGTTTGACGATGCCGATCTCGATGCCGCCGTCGAAGGTGCGTTGATCGCCAAGTTCCGCAACAATGGCCAGACCTGCGTCTGTGCCAACCGTCTCTATGTGCAGGACGGTGTCTATGACGCGTTCGCTGAGAAGCTCTCCAAGGCCGTCGGCGCACTGAAGACCGGCAATGGTTTCGACGAAGGCATCAATCTCGGCCCGCTGATCGACGAAGCAGCCCTTGCCAAGGTCGAGGAGCATGTCGCCGATGCGCTTTCCAAGGGCGGCCGCGTCGTTGCCGGCGGTCATCGCCATCCGCTCGGCGGACGCTTCTATGAGGCAACCGTGCTTGCCGACGTCACGCCGGCGATGGCTGTCGCGAAGGAAGAGACCTTCGGACCCGTGGCTCCGCTCTTCCGCTTCAAGGACGAGGCCGATGTCATTGCCCAGGCCAACGACACCGAATTCGGTCTTGCCTCCTATTTCTATGCCAAGGACCTCGCCCGCGTCTTCCGCATCGCAGAAGCGCTCGAATACGGCATGGTCGGCGTCAATACCGGCCTGATCTCGACAGCCGAAGCGCCTTTCGGCGGCGTCAAACTCTCCGGTCTCGGCCGCGAGGGATCGCGCTACGGCATCGAGGAGTTCACCGAAATCAAATATGTCTGCCTCGGCGGCGTCGTCTGAGGCCGACGCTACGCGAGGGTGATCGAGGCTTGTCGCCTCGTTCCCCTCGCCGCGACCGCAACCCGGCGTACAAGGACGGCGAGGCGGATAGCGCAAAACGGAGACGTTGCTTAATATCTTTAGGCGATCGGTCGTCCGCAATCCGCGCAAGAGAAAGTCCCTTGAACAAGAAATCACCGGTTTATCTGAATGCGCTGCGGGCTTTCGAAGCCAGTGCACGTCACGGCAGCTTTTCCGGCGCCGCGGAAGAACTCAACGTGACCGCGGCGGCCGTCGGGCAAATGGTGCGCGGGCTCGAGGACTGGCTGGGAGCTCCGCTGTTTCATCGCAGCGCTACCGGGAAAACCAGATTGACCTTGACCGAAAGCGCCGAGCGCGCGCTTCCGGATATCCGCGCCGGACTCGATCGCCTCGGGATTGGCCTGGAACGGCTTCGGGACTCCGCGACCAGCGGCATCCTCAACGTCACAGTCAGTCCGGCCTTCGCCGCCAAGTGGCTGCTTCCGCGTATCGACCGCTTCCAGGCCAGATCGCCGGACACCGATATCCGCCTTGAGACGAGCCTGAAACTCGTCGACTACAAGGCACATGGCATCGACGTGGGTGTCCGATATGGCGACGGGAACTGGCCGGGACTGATTGCGGAGAAACTGATGGATGAGGAGGTCTTTCCGGTCTGCTCACCCAGTTTCTGCGACAGGGGAAATTTGACCGCACCGCCCGATCTCATGCGAACCACGCTCATCCATGACCTCTCGGTCGATCCGGCAATCGGCTTCGTCACCTGGGACATCTGGCTGCGGGCGGCCGGTGTCCCCGAGAGCCAACCGCAGAGAGGCATGAGGATCGATAATTCCGCCGCCGTCCTTCAGGCCGCGATCGAGGGACATGGTGTCGCGCTGGCGCGCAGTATTCTGGCGTATGACGATCTGGCCGCCGGGCGGCTCCAGCGCCTGTTTCCCGGGGTAAGCGTGCCTTCAAAGCTAGCCTACTACGTGGTCTACCGTTCGGAATACGCTTCGCTGCCGAAGTTGCAGGCGTTTCGTAGTTGGCTGATCGAGGAAGCATCCACGATCCGATCCCGACAGGGATAAGTCTTCTCCCGATCGGTTCCCCGCAAGCACGACAAAGATTTCCTTTGTCGGGCGCAAGAAACTCTCATTTGTCAGGGCGGCTTTTCAGGGGCATCAAATGGCTCAAACCGCTTCTGGCCGCCGCGTAGGAGATCCGCATCTACGTCGTGGCTTGAGCCACCCGTAACAGGAGGGCCGGAACGCCGACCCTTAGGCCGCTCCAATGACATCTTCCTTTTCAAATTCCATTCTGATCGTCGGCGGCGGGCTCGCCGGCCTGACGGCCGCCTACCGCCTCCATCGCGCGGGCATCGGTTTCGGCTTGATCGAGGCGCGGGATCGTATGGGCGGGCGTATTCTGACGACAGATCCCGACAACAAAACTTCGGGCGATGGATTTGATCTTGGCCCATCCTGGTTCTGGCCGGATGTGCATCCCGCCATCAGCCGGTTCGCACACGAATTGGGCCTTGAGTTCTTTGCCCAGCACAGCCATGGCGCGACGGTGTTTCAGCGTTCGCGGGAGACGGCGACCGAGCACTATCGCACGCTCCGGCAAGACCCACCGTCCATGCGGTTGGTGGGCGGCAGTGGTTCGATCATTTCTGCGCTGGCAGCGCGTTTGCCGCCGGAAAGCATACGTCTCGGAACCAAAGTGACCCGAGTCCAGCGAACAGACGGGGGCGTTACTATGTACCTTGTTGGTGCGAACGATGCGGTCGAGGAAATCACTGCCGGCCATGTCATCTTCGCGCTACCGCCGCGTTTGCTGGCCGAGACGGTCGAATTCGATCCGGCGCCGGGTGCATTGCTTCAGAAGCTTTGGCGCGAGACGCCGACCTGGATGGCGCCACACGCGAAGTTCTTCGCTCTCTATGAGGCCCCCTTCTGGCGATCGGCCAGATTTTCCGGCGCGGCGCGGAGCATGGCCGGTCCACTCGTCGAGATCCATGACGCCACCACCGCGTCGGGGAAAGCAGCCCTCTTCGGCTTCGTCGGCGTTCCGGCACACTACAGAAGAGAAGTCGGTCGCGACGCCATCACCGACGCTTCGATCGCCCAGCTCGGGCAATTGTTTGGACCGGATGCATTGAGGCCGACGGCAACGCTCTACAAGGACTGGGCCGAAGATCCTCTGACGGCCACCTCCCTGGACCAGATGGCGACCGGCCATCCCGACGGCCGCCGTCGAGAATGGACCGACAATAATTGGAGCGATCGGATCACCTTGGCGGGCAGCGAAACCGCAGTTCACGACCCCGGCTATCTGGCTGGCGCCGTCGAAGCCGGGGAACGTGCCGCTATCAGCCTGATCAACAGATCGGGTCCGCAAACAGCGATCCCGACAATGTCCAACGCATAAAGGAGCGGAAGTCATGAAGGCAACTTATCGGACGATGCAGATTACCGCGCAACACGGTCTTGAACTGGTGGAGCGGCAAACCCCTGTACCCAAGGCGGGCGAAGTCCTGATCGCCATCGAAGCCTGCGGCATCTGCGGTGCCGATGCCAGCGACATCGACAATGCTGATCCCACATTGCAGCCGCCCCGTGTTCCCGGCCATGAGGTGATCGGCCGTATTGCCGCTGTTGGTCCGAATACGCCCTCGATCTGGAAGGTGGGACAGCGCGTCGGCGTCGGCCGTCTCGGCGGCCATTGCAACGAGTGCCGCGAGTGCCGTCGTGGCCGCTTCAATCTCTGCCGCAACCAGACCGTGGTCGGCGCCTCCAGCGATGGCGGCTATGCGGAAATGATGATCGTGCGGGCGACCGGGCTTGTCTCCATTCCGGACGAACTGTCGTCCGAGGAGGCCGCTCCCATTCTGTGCGCGGGGCTTGCCACATTCAACGCGCTGAAGAAATCGGGCGCCGAGGCTGGCGATACCGTCGCCATTCTCGGAATTGGCGGCCTCGGCCACATGGCGCTGCAATATGCCCGCAGGATGGGTTTTCGCGTCGTGGCGGTCGGGCGCGGCGACGATATTGCCACAGATGCGATGAACCTTGGTGCCCATCGCTACATTGATACGAATAGGGAAAACGCCGCCGACGCTCTCAACGAGATGGGCGGCGCGAAAGCGATCCTGACGACGACTGGCAATCCGGCGGCGGTCACGGCGCTGATGCCCGCACTTGCACCGGAAGGTCGCCTTGTCGTGCTCGGCGTTGGCAAGGATCCGCTAGCTGTATCGACGCGATACCTGGTCGGCGGCGAGCGCGGCCTCATCGGCTCGATGACGGGTACGCCGTTCGAGAATGAGAAGACGCTGGATTTCAGCGTCCTGGCGGGAGTGCGACCGATGATCGAGACTATGCCGCTGGAACAAGCTGCGGAAGCCGTTCAAAGAATGAGATCCGGCGACGTGAAGTTCCGGATCGTCCTGACGATGGGAGACCAGTCCAATGCGCATCAATGAAGACCTGACGAAACCGGTCATCGTCCACGCGGCCGGGCTCGATTGGAAGCCGAGTCCTGCCGTCGGCGTGGATCGGCGGATGCTTTATCGCGTCGGCGGCGAAGTCGCCCGGGCAACCTCGATCGTGCGCTACGCGCCGGGTAGCGCCTTTCCGCGCCACGTCCATGCCGGCGGCGAGGAAATACTCGTGCTCGAGGGGACCTTTCAGGACGAGCATGGGGATTATCCGGCGGGAAGCTATTTCCGCAATCCGCCCGGCACCTCGCATGTGCCCGCATCGGAAGAGGGCTGCACGATCTTCGTGCGCCTTTGGCAGTTCCGGAAGGGCGACGACGTGCAAATCGTCCGCCAGCCTGGCGAGGGCGAAGCGGCGTCGTTGCGCGACGGGGCCGAAACAGCACGTGTCCTTTTCGAAGACGAAAAAGAACAGGTTTCGCTTGAGAACTGGCAGCCAGATTTCGCCATAGCGGTTGAAAATCGCCGCGGCCTCGAATTCTTCGTGCTTTCGGGCAGCCTTACAGTTCGGGGCGAGCTACTGGAGCTACAGAGCTGGGGTCGCTTGCCTGCAGGCGAGCCACTTGAAGCAATGACGGGGCCGGAGGGTGCGCAGATTTGGATCAAGGATGCCCCTCTCCAGCACCCCGACGTGTTGCCGATGCCCGACTGAAACCAGCGGGAAGGACTCTTAATCCGCGCGTGAGCCAGCGCCATCTGCTTGAGGTACGTCGAATCTCAGCATTATGAGCGCAGTTCATCGATACATGACGCAACGTCATTTCTGATTTGATGGGCCCCATGGTATGGCCGCGCGGATCAACGAATTCGTCCCGCCGGCCGCCTGCCCTTGACCTAGCGGACCACTTGCCACTCCCATATTGGCATATTCGCCGCCTTGAACGACGCAAGCGCCGCTGGGACCAACTTCCCGGAAAAGAGACAGATGAACACAGAGGTTGCGATTATCGGCGGAGGTTTGGCGGGGCTGAATGCGGCGCGCCTGTTGCATGCGGCAGGGATCGAATTCCTGCTCCTTGAGGCAAGAACAACACTCGGCGGCCGGATCCAGACCGTCAACGAGTCAGGCCAGCCTGACGCAGACGGCTTCGACCTTGGGCCCTCCTGGTTTTGGCCGCGGATGCAGCCTGCGATCGCCGCACTCGTCGCAGAGCTCGATCTGCCAACTTTCGTGCAGAATAGTGATGGCGATATCGTCTTCGAGCGGATGTCGCGGGAATCGGCAAAGCGCTATCGCGGACTAGATCAGGAATCCGAAACCATGCGGCTTGTCGGAGGGTCCGCCGCGCTGGTCCGGGCACTGGCGAAAGACTTGCCGGAAGCGCGGCTGCGGTGCGGAGCGCAGATCACCAAGATGCGCCTGACGGATGCCGGAGTGAAGCTGTCGATCCGGTTCGCAGACGGACAGAAGGAGAAATTGCGGGCGTCACAGGTCATAGCGGCCCTACCGCCGCGTATCCTGGAATCGTCCGTCCGGTTCGAGCCGCCCCAAGAACCCGCGACAATCCAGTTATGGCGCCAAACCCCTACCTGGATGGCGCCGCATGCAAAATTCTTTGCCGTCTATGATCGTCCCTTCTGGCGGGAGGCAGGCTTTTCGGGGACCGCGCAGAGCATGGTCGGGCCACTGGCGGAGATCCATGATGCGACGACGTCCACCGGCAGCGCGGCGCTGTTCGGCTTCGTTGGAATGGGTGCGGAGCAACGCGCGGCGATAGGTGAGGAAGCGCTGACTAGGACCTGCGTCCAGCAGTTCGCTCGCATCTTCGGGCCGGAAGCTGCCCAGCCGCGGGCCACGCTCTACAAGGACTGGGCCGCCGATCCGTTGACGGCAACATCCGCCGACTGGTTTTCCGCCGGGCATCCGCACGCCCCGGATGAAGGCTGGATCACCGGCCCGTGGAAAGATCGGCTTGTGCTGGCCGGGAGCGAGGCCAGCTCGGTAGAAGCCGGTTATCTGGCTGGCGCAGTGGAGGCATCCACTCGCGCGGCCACCGACCTTATCAATAAGCTCGCGACAAATAGAAATTGAAAGGACCCTTGCCCATGGGAATCGTCGATCGGACGTTCCGCGACACGACCGGTTTGTCGGAACAGCAGAATATCGCTTCCCGGAATGTCTGGGTGCTGACGGCTGCCCAATCTCTCGGAGGGGCGAGTTCCCCCATCATAATCTCCTTGGGCGGACTTGTCGGGCAACAACTAGCATCCAATCCTACCGCTGCCACATTGCCGGTCAGCATGTTCAATCTGGGGCTTGCTCTCGGGACGTTGCCGGCATCCGCCATCATGCGGCGGTTCGGGCGTCGAACCGGCTATCTTCTCGGTGCAACGATCGGCATGACAGCGGGCCTTGTCGCCACCATCGGCATCCTCAACGCGAGCTTTATCGTCTTCTGCATCGGCACGTTCATGGCTGGCTTCTATTCGGCCTATGTACAGAGCTACCGCTTCGCAGCGACCGACGGCCTGATTGGCGCAGCGCGCGACAAGGCGATCTCCCGCGTGATGGTCGGCGGATTGATTGCGGCGGTGATCGGACCACAGCTAGTCATTTGGACGCGCGAGGCGCTTCCGGGGCATTCTTTTGCCGGCAGCTTCCTCAGTCAAGCGGCACTGGCGATGCTCGCCCTTCCGATCCTGCTGGCACTTCGCCGCCCTGAGACACCCAAGGCGGGATCGACAGAAATGGCAGATTGCCGGCCACTGTCTCAAATCCTGTGTTCGCCGCGCTATCTCCTGGCGGTCGCAACCGGCGTCGTATCCTATGCGCTGATGACCTTTGTCATGACGGCCGCACCGATGGCCATGGTTGGCCACGGCCATTCCGTCGATTCCGCAGCGCTCGGCATTCAATGGCACGTTCTGTCGATGTTTGGACCAAGCTTCGTTACCGGCCGGCTGATGGCGCGCTTTGGCAAGGAGCGTGTCGCCGCAGTGGGTCTCCTCCTGATCGGCGCTTCGGCGCTCATTGCACTGAGCGGCCTCGATGTCGCGCACTTCTGGGGGTCACTGGTGCTTTTGGGGATCGGTTGGAACTTCGGCTTCATCGGCGCCACCGCCATGGTTGCCGGTTGCCATTCTCCGTCCGAACGCGGCAAGGCGCAGGGCGCAAATGACTTCATGGTCTTCGGCACAGTCGCTTGCGCCTCATTCTTTTCGGGATCACTGCTGCATAGCTCTGGCTGGAGCACTATCAATTGGCTAGTGCTGCCCGCGGTGGCCTTCATCCTCGTTCCGCTGGTTTGGCGTGCGGCGAGGCTGACAAAAAGCAGATGAAAGGTTGAGTGCAATGTCCGCTTCCAGACGCCGTATCGATCACATTGTACTCGCGGTTCATGATCTTGAGGCCGCAGCGGAGTTTTATGCGCGCCTCGGATTCAAGGTTGGAGCCCGCAATCGCCATCCCTGGGGCACCGAAAACCGGCTTGTCCAGTTCGGCTCTTCCTTCATCGAGCTGATTACGGTGGGCGACGCCCCCGAAGCGATACCGCCGCATGAACCTCGGCGCTTCAGCTTCGGCGCTTTCGTGCGGGATTACCTCAGGAAGCGCGAAGGCTTTGCGATGTTGGTGCTCGACAGCCCGGACGCAAAGGCGGACGCGGCGGCGTTTTCGCAAAGGAAGATTGGCGAATTCGAACCGTTCTTTTTCGAACGCAAGGGGCGCCGTCCAGATGGCAGCGAGACGCATGTCGCCTTCACGCTGGCCTTTGCCATGGACCCTAAGCTTCCAAACGCTTCCTTCTTCGTTTGCCAGCAGCATTTTCCTGAGAACTTCTGGAATTCGGATTTTCAGAAGCACCCGAACGGCGCGACAAACATCCTGACGGTCACGCTGGCGAGCGCGGATCCTATAGATCATGCCGGCTTCCTGGCAGACTTCACAGATGTCCAGCCGAACAGGCCCGACCACACTCAGGTGGCTTATGAGCTGGCGAAAAATGGCAAACTCGTCGCGGAGAAGAGTGGAAGCGACAGCGGCTTCACGGGCTATACGGTCGCCGTTCCAGATTTGGCGCGACAGCAAGCTCTGCTATCGGAAGCGGGCATCGCATTCAGTATGGTCGGCGATTGCGTTGTCGTGAAGCCCGAGAACGCCTTCGGTGTAGCCATCAGCTTTGTCTCGGCCGACTGATGCATATCCGAGCTGCCCTTGTCCTTTTGCTAGTGCTCGTGACGGCAATGTCGGTTTCATTGCCTTCTTCAGCCTCTGAAACCAAATCGCTTTGTTCGAAAAGCGATCATCTGACGGTGCAATTGCCGGATCCTGTTTCGCGCCGCCGTTACGAGATCTATGTCAGCCTGCCTGCGGATTATTCCGAGAGTTCGGGAAAGACCTATCCTCTGGTGATCATCGCCGATGGCGGCCGGGCTTTTCCGACCTTAAGTTGCGACGCCCGAGCGCTCGCAAACAGCAATGCCATTGACCAAGCCGTTATCGTTGGCCTCTCCTACGCCCTTGGCGAGAACCTTGAGGATAGCCGGCGCCGCGATTATACACCGGTCGCCCTTCCGAGCAGCGGAAAGCTCTATGGCGGCGCAGCCGCCTATCAGCGGTATCTTGGCGATGTCGTCCTGCCATATCTCCAAGACCACTACCGGGTCGCATCCAACCGGCGCATTTTCTGGGGGCATTCCTATGGAGGGTTATTGGGTGCGCGCATCCTTCTAACCGAACCCTCGCTGTTTCAGACCTACATCCTGGGAAGCCCGTCTTTCTGGTTCGCGGACGAAGCGATCTTTGACCTTGAAGCCGGTTACGCTGAAGGGCATCACCAACTCAATGCCGAGGCGCTCCTTTATGTCGGCAGTCTGGAAACCGGTGGTTACGACTCCGCTCATAGAGAAAAAAGCCGCGACATGGTCGCCGGCATGCACAAGTTTGAAGAGCGTCTTCGCTCGCGCGGCTACAGCGGTCTGCGAATATCCTCGACCGTGATCCCTGGCAAGGACCATATCGGCTCCGCCAGGCCGGGCTTTGCATGGGCCATAAAGAAGGCGCTTGGCAATTGATCACGACAAAGCTGAGCGCCCCATCTCCAGAGCGAGCTTCAGGAAACCGTCGATGTAGGAAGTGGTTTCCTCGCCGCGCCGTACGCCCAGATTGATGCTCTTCCGAATGCCGGCGTCTCCCAGACGGAGCGCACGGATGGGCAATCCGGACGCATCCTCATGCAGCAGCCAATCCGGAAGAACCGTCACGCCCCTGCCCGCGCAGACGAGTTGCAGCATCAAGTCGATGGTTTCGGCGGTGCGATGCTGGCGAGGCCGGCAGTGCGCCGGAACAAGAAATTGGGTGTAGATGTCCAGGCGCTCAAGAGTGACGGGAACCGTGATCAGCTCTTCATCCAGCAGGTCTTGCGGCTGCACACAAGTGCGGCTGGCAAGAGGATGCGTCTCGTGCACCATCAGGACCAGTTCGTAATCAAACACAGGCGTAAAACGCAACTCCGGCGCTTCCACGGGGTCCGGCGTTATCAGCAGGTCGATCTCATAACCGAGGAGCGCCTCAACGCCATCGAAACGAAAGGCGGTGCGCACGTCGAAATCTACGTCGGGCCACGTCGTCAGATAGGGCGTCGCTATTCTCGTGAGCCATCGCTGGCAGGGGTGGCATTCCATGCCGACACGAAGCGCTCCCCTCCTTCCCACCGCGAAATCGGTGAGCACCCGTTCCGCATGCTCCATCTGAGGCAGGATACGTTCGGCGATGCTCAGCAGATATTCGCCCGTCTGCGTCAAGCGCAGGCCCCGGCCAGTCTTCATCCAGATCTTGATGCCGTGCCGTTCTTCGAACTTGGCGATCGTATGGCTCAGAGCCGACTGGGTGACGTTCAGCTTTTCGGCGGCCGCAGTGACGCTACCACGGCGGCTGACTTCTCTCAGAATCGCAAGGTGCTGACGATCGATCATTATGATAACAACTCATGAGTAGATGAAATCATACCATTTCCGCTCATAATGCAATGCGGCTACCTTTTCGTCAATCAGGCCTCAACGAGGCAGCCGAGACGAAAGGAAACCGCTGTGACGAAGCTGGCAACTGCGCAACATCCCCCTGCAGATTATGCGCAGACATCATCGATTTTTGATGAGGTCATTGATCGCAAGAACAGCAACTCCATGAAATGGGCCTATGCAGGCAAGCTGTTGACGCCCGACGAAGCTGCGGCCGATCCCCTGCCGATGTGGGTGGCCGACACAGACTTCAAGGCGCCGCAAGCCGTCATCGACGCGCTTCACGCGGCGGTCGATCATGGCGTCTTCGGCTATCCCGGCGGGGGAACCACTTCCTATGTCGACGCTGTGATCGGTTGGCAGCAGCGGCGTTTCGGTTGGGACGTCGCGAAGGAATGGATCCTCCAGACGTCCGGCATCATCACCACGCTGAAGACGGCCGTTCAGGCTTTTTCGGCGCCAGGAGACAGCATCCTGATCCAACCGCCGGTCTACGCGCATTTTCACAACGACGTCCTTTTGAATGGCCGGCACCTCGCCTATGCACCGCTCGAATTCACCGGCGATGGCTATCGGTTCAACGAGAAGACTTTCGAAGCGGCGATCCGCGGCAATACGAAGATTTTCATCCTCAGCCACCCGCATAACCCGACCGGCAACGTCTGGTCGGAGGACGAGCTGCGGACGATGGGCGAAATCTGCGCTCGCAACGATGTCCTGGTCATCTCCGACGAGATCCACGAGGATCTGATCCTCAACCCGGCCAAGAGACACATCCCGTTCGCCTCGCTCGGCGAAGCGTTCGCGCAAAACAGCATCACCTGCACCGCGCCGAGCAAGACGTTCAACCTGCCGGGTCTCCAGAGCGCCAATGCTTTCGTCCCGAACAAGAGGCTCCGCGACGAACTGTGCCGCCAGTATGAGCGCAATGTCTTCGAACTGGTCAACGTGCTGGGGATGGTTGCGGCCGAGGCCGCCTATGCGCATGGCGAGCCATGGCTTGAGGATATGCTGGCCTATCTCAGAGCAAATCACGCGCATTTTTCTACCGCGATCCACCAAGCGGATCCGCGCCTGAACGTCCTTCCGACGGATTCTCTTTACTTGGCCTGGATGGATTGCCGCGGCCTCGGAATGGATGCCGACGCCCTCAATAAATTCATGCTGACCAAGGCGCGCGTCTGGCTCGACAAGGGCCAGAAGTTCGGCATCGAGGGGCATGGATTCATGCGCGTCAATCTCGGCTGCCCACGCGCAATCGTCGATGAATCGATCCGGCGCATCACCGCCGCCGTCGCCGCACTTTGAGGGCCAAGCCATCATCGGATTCACGCGGAAATGACGATCGTCTTCGGCCATGCCGATGACGACGAAAAAATTGGGAACTCAACCGATCTTAGCAGCGGAGAAATCGGCAAAAAGCCAGCTGCCGGATCACAAACTGGGAGAATGCGAAATGAAAATAATGATTGCCCTTGCCGCGATTGCCGCGGCAACGCTGACGGCCGGTACCGCTTCGGCCGGCACGATGGCCGACGTTCAGGCGCGCGGCAAGCTGAACTGCGGCGTGACCGGCGGTCAGGCCGGTTTCTCCGCGCCGGATGCATCCGGCGTTTGGCAAGGCATGGACGTCGCCTATTGCCGTGCCATTGCAGCCGCGGTCCTAAAAGACCCCAAGGCGGTAAACTTCGTTCCGACGACAGGCCAAACGCGCTTTACGGCACTCGCCTCCGGCGAAATCGATATCTTGTCCCGCACCACGACCTGGACGTTTTCCCGCGACGTGGACCTGAAGTTCACCTTCGCCGGCATAAACTTCTATGACGGTCAGGGCTTCATGGTACCGAAGACGCTCGGCGCCAAGAGCGCCAAGGATCTGAACGGCGCAACGATCTGCATTCAGACCGGCACCACGACCGAGCTTAACCTCGCCGAGTATTTTCGCAAAAATGGCATGACGTACGAGCCAGTGCCGGTCGAGAACAATGCTGATATCGCGCAGAAGTACTTGGCGGGTGCCTGCGACGTCTACACGAGCGATGGTTCAGACCTTGCGTCCACGCGTTCCAGCTTCAAGAACCCGCAGGACCATATCATTCTTCCGGACGTCATCTCGAAAGAGCCTTTGGCCCCGCTGGTGCGCCAAGGCGATGATCAATGGGCCGATGTCGCGCGGTGGACACTGAACGCACTGATCGAAGCCGAAGAACTCGGCGTCACGGCCGAGAATGTCGAGAAGCTCTCCACCGGCACGGATAATCCGGAAATCAATCGCCTGCTGGGCAAGGAAGGCGATCTCGGCCAACAATTGGGCCTGGATGCCGCCTGGGCGAAGCGTGCGATCGCCGCCGAAGGCAATTACGGGGAAATCTTTGCCAAGAACATTGGCGAAAAGACGCCAATCGGTTTGTCCCGCGGCCAGAACGCTCTGTGGAACCAGGGCGGCCTGATGTACCCGCTGCCGTTCCGCTGAAAACGTCTTATGGCGCGGGCTCGGCCCGCGCCATTCGTTTTCGCCGTCCTCGTTTGCCCACACCGCACTCATTGTGCGCCGAAGGTCGCGCAGCGAACCTTCAGGGAGATCACTCATGGCAATGAAAAGCGACGCTAGCCGCGAGCCGTTTCACCTGAGCATGCTCTTTAACGACACCCGCTACCGAGCCCGCACGATCCAGGTTCTCGCATTCATCATGCTTGTCCTTGCGGCTGCCTGGCTGGTCGACAATACGATCCGCAACCTTGCCGCCCTCGGAAAGGACTTCTCCTTCGGCTTCCTGTGGGCCACGGCCGGTTACGACATCTCACCTCACGCCATCGACTATTCGAGCACCAGCACCCATGCCCGCGCCGCCGTGGTCGGACTGCTCAACACGGTGATCGTTGCCGCGCTCGCCTGCGTGACCGCAACGATCCTTGGCGTGCTGGCGGGCGTTCTGAGGCTTTCCGACAACTGGATCGTCGCCCGCTTGATGACCGCCTATGTCGAGAGCTTCCGCAACGTGCCCGCCCTGCTTTGGATCATCGTGGTGGCGGCGGTCATGTCGGAGGCCATGCCGGCGCCGAACGCTTTCCGCGGCGAAAACCCGACGGCCTCCATGATACTCTGGGACAGCGTCGCCATCACGAACCGCGGCATCTACCTGCCGGTGCCCGAATTTACCCTCAGCCTGGGCCAGGTCAATATTGGCCTTAGCGTGCTCGACCTCAATTCCGTGGCGATCTTCGGCGTGCTCGCATTTTCGCTTCTCGTCCGCCGAGGGCTGATCAAGCACGCGCAACGGCTCCAAAGCGCGACCGGCCGGCGACCGGCGACCTGGTGGAAGAGCTTGATTGTTTGCACAGTGCCGATGATCGCCCTGCTCTATACGCTCGGCTTCCATTTCGACTATCCCGGCTTGAAGGGGCTGAACTTCACGGGCGGTCTGCAACTGCGCAATTCGTTCATCGCGCTCTGGATCGGGCTCAGCGTCTATACCGGCGCCTTCATTGCCGAGATCGTCCGCTCCGGCATCCTTGCGATTTCCCGAGGGCAGACGGAAGCCGCTCATGCGCTCGGGCTTTCGTCAGGTCGCACGATGCGTCTGGTGATCCTGCCGCAGGCCTTGCGGGTCATCGTGCCACCGCTGATCTCGCAATATCTCAACATCACCAAGAACACGTCGCTGGGCCTTGCCGTCGGCTACATGGATCTTCGTTCGACGCTCGGCGGCATCACGATCAACCAGACCGGCCGCGAGCTCGAGGGCATGCTGCTGATGATGCTGATCTACGTCGGCATCAGCCTGATCATCTCCGGCGTCATGAACATCTACAACGACCGCGTCAGGCTGAAGGAGCGTTAAGATGAACATGCACAACGTCTCCTGGGTGCGCCAGGACTTGGTTTCCCCCTCGGCCAGACCCGTCGGCCAAAACGGCCCGATGCGATGGGCGAGAAAGAACCTGTTCAACGGCTGGCTCAGCACATTTCTGACGGTCGCGTCGGTGATGACGGTTGTGTGGCTCACCGTGGCCATCGCACCTTGGCTTGGCAATTCCATCTGGAAAGCCGACTCGCTTGCCGAATGCCGGCAACTCCTGGGTGGAGCGCCCGGTGCATGCTGGGGCGTCATCCGTGACCGCTGGCCGCAGCTTCTGTTCGGCTTCTACCCGTCCAATCTCTATTGGCAGCCGGTTTTGGCTTTCGGGCTGCTATTCGTGGCATTGGCGCCGGTCCTGTTCCGCGCTGTGCCGGCGCGTGCGCTCTGGTTCAGCGCCGTCTATCCAGGCATCGCCTATTGGCTGATCTGGGGCGGAAGCCTATGGTTTCCGGTCTCCGTCTACCTCGGCTTTGCCGTCGCCGCTGGGCTGTTCATGCTGACGGCACGTATCGGTCGAGGGCTTGGTGTCAGCATCGCCATCCTCGCCGCGACCCTTTGGTGGATCTACGCCGTCCAACCCGTCACATCAGACGTAAACGGTCTCGTTCCGGTCGTTCTCGATACTGTCGCATCGCGTGACGTGGGTGGGTTCCTGCTCTCGATCATCATCGGCGTGACGGGAATTGCATTGTCGCTGCCGCTCGGCATTCTGCTCGCGCTTGGCCGTCGTTCCAAGCTGCCGCTCATCCATATGCTGAGCGTCATGTTCATCGAATTCATCCGCGGCGTGCCGCTTATCACGCTGCTGTTCACGGCTTCGCTGCTCCTGAACTACTTCCTGCCGCCCGGCACCGACTTCGACCTCATTCTGCGCGTCGTCATCATGGTGACGCTCTTTGCGAGCGCCTACATGGCCGAGGTCATTCGTGGTGGTTTGGCGGCCCTGCCGCGTGGGCAATACGAAGCCGCGGAAGCACTCGGGCTCGATTACTGGAAGTCTCAACGGCTCATCATCCTGCCGCAAGCGCTCAAGATTTCCATTCCTGGCATCGTGAATTCCTTCATCGGTCTCTTCAAGGACACGACGCTCGTCATGTTCATCGGTCTTCTCGATCCGATCGCCCTTGCCGCAGCCATTCGCGCCAACACGAACTGGCAGGGGATTTACTGGGAACTCTTCATCTTCATCGGCGCCGTGTTTTTCGTCTTCTGCTTCAGCATGTCGCGCTACTCGATGTATCTCGAGCGCCGGCTGAAGACGGACCATCGTTAGGAGAAATGCGCATGACAAGCATTGTTACGCAACGAGCTTTCCCCCAGGACGGCCGGATCGGTCTTGCAGACGTCGCCATCGAAATTACGGCCATGAACAAGTGGTATGGCGAGTTTCACGCCCTGCGCGACATCAATCTCACCGTTCAGCGCGGCGAGCGGATCGTCATTTGCGGCCCGTCCGGCTCCGGCAAATCGACCATGATCCGCTGCATCAACAGGCTTGAGGAGCATCAGGCCGGCAAGATCGTCGTCGACGGCATCGAGTTGACCAACGACCTGAAGAAGATCGAGGAGGTCCGCCGCGAAGTCGGAATGGTGTTCCAGCACTTCAATCTCTTTCCGCATCTGACCATCCTTCAGAACTGCACCCTCGCCCCGATCTGGGTCCGCAAGATGCCGCAAAAGGAAGCCAGGGAACTCGCCATGCACTTCCTTGAGAAGGTCAGGATTCCGGATCAGGCGCATAAATATCCCGGCCAGCTCTCAGGCGGTCAGCAGCAGCGTGTTGCGATCGCACGATCGCTCTGCATGAAGCCGCGCGTCATGCTGTTCGATGAACCGACCTCGGCCCTCGATCCCGAAATGATCAAGGAAGTGCTCGATACGATGATCGCGCTCGCCGAAGAGGGCATGACCATGCTCTGCGTCACCCATGAAATGGGGTTTGCGCAGGCCGTGGCTAACAGGGTGATCTTCATGGATCAGGGTCAGATCGTGGAGCAGAACGAACCGAAAGCATTCTTCAGCGCGCCGCAATCGGAACGCACGCGCGCGTT
This sequence comes from Rhizobium sp. CB3171, assembly GCF_029714265.1. Lineage (NCBI taxonomy): Bacteria > Pseudomonadati > Pseudomonadota > Alphaproteobacteria > Hyphomicrobiales > Rhizobiaceae > Rhizobium > Rhizobium sp. CB3171. Next base: position 2,034,127 of record NZ_CP121653.1, read on the forward strand.
CCTCAGTCAGATCCTGGGTCATTAGGCATCGTCGGAGCTCGCGAGCTGCCGCGGCTCTGAATGCGCATTGACCTCCTCGATGGTTGAGTTGCGGAGAAGGACAGTATCTTGCCCTCCTCTGCCTTCCGTTCGTATCGTGATCAGCCGCCGACGGTGTCGAAAGCATCCAGAACGCGCGACGAGTAAACCAAAGCCGCGCCTGCGTTCAGGGCAATCGCCACGCCGAGTGCCTCAGCGATTTCCTCGCGCGTTGCGCCCACTTTTGCGGCTTCGGCAGTATGGCTGGCGATGCAGCCATCGCAGCGCGTCGTCACCGCCACGGCAAGCGCGATCAGCTCGCGGGTCTTGGCATCCAGCCGGCCGGTCTTCTGGCCAGCGCCGCCGAGGGTGCGGACACCCTCGAGCGTAGCCGGCGATAGCTGGCCAAGTTCAGCAACGCGCAACGACAGTTCCTGCCGGTATTTTCCCCACTCGAGCATTTGAAGGTTCTCCGTGAATTTGGGTTGATCCGATGTGACGGCAAGCCCGATCCCCTAGTTAAAACAGAGAGGTGCGCCCACATCGGCCTCAGGAGTAGCGGATAAGCTTCATGAGCAGAAATGGTATGTTTTCACGTTGCCATGAGCATTGCTCATCGAAGGCGAAGGGAAGATAACGTCTCTTTTCCCTCCGCGTTTCGATTGACGAAGGGGTGCTCAGGCCTGAACATCGACCGTGCCCATCATGCCGAGATCCTCGTGCTCGAGGATGTGGCAGTGATACATGCGCGGCCCCGGCAAATTCTGTCGCAACAGGATGCGTACGGTCTCGCCGGCTACGACGTTCACGGTATCCTTCCAGGCCCGGTATGATGGCTTGGTGACCTGGCCGTCCTTTTCGTGCTCGGCAATCTGGAACTGCGTCCCATGCACATGGAATGGGTGATCCATGTCCGCCTGGTTGACGATTTCCCAGAGTTCGACCTGCCCGACCTTCGAGACTTCGTCGACGCGAGTCATGTCGAAGGTAGCGCCGTTGATCAGGAACTCCATCTCCATGCCCTTCATGGATTCCGTCAGCACCAAGCGACGCGTGACCGTCGGCTTTGCGAGGGATTCAATGGTGCGCAGCTTCACCGGAACCGGGGGCATGGCGGGCGCCGGTTTCTCCGAAATATTTGCCGTCAGCAAGGTCATGCCGGCCTCCTCGGGCTTACCCGGCCCCATCCAGCCGCGCTCATAGTCGAGCGTGGTGAGCCTTGCCGTTCCCGGCTTGTCAAAGGAGACGATCAGCTCGACACGCTCGGCGGGCGCAAGCAGCAGTTCGTCGACGGCGACGGGAGCCTCGATAAGGCCACCATCCGTTCCGACGAGCACCATGGCGGCATTCTCGAACTTCAGCCGGAAGAACCGCGCGTTTGTCGCGTTAAACAGACGCAGGCGGCGCTTCTCGCCTTTCGCCACGGCCAGGGCTGGGTTTTTCTGGCCATTGACCAGCACATGGTCGCCGACACGCCCGTTCATCAGGTCCATCATGTTGCTCGCCGGCATGCTTCCGTCTTCGGCAATCCGAAGATCGGTGAACATCAGAACCGTATCGCCATATTCGGCAGGGATCGGATCGCTCTTCGGTTTCACGAGGAAGATGCCCGCGAGGCCGCGATAGACCTGAGCGGCGGTAAGGCCGTGCGGATGGGGATGAAACCAATAGGATGCGGCGCTGCCTTCCGGCAGATCGAAAGCATAGATGCGCTCGCTGCCCGAAACGACTGGCTCCATGGGACTGCCATCCTGATCGGCCGGCACCGGCATCCCATGCCAATGAACCGTCGTCGGTTCGCCGGGAATGCCGTTCTTGAAGTTGATCTCGATCCGGTCGCCCTCGTGCGCCTCGATCACGGGATTTCCGCCATTATAGAGCAGCACGGGCGTATCGAGCCCCTCGGCGAAACGAACGAGGCCCGGCTCTGCGGCAAGCCTCGCCTTGAACAGGCCGGCCTCGCTGGCCTGGTTCATCAGGCGCGGCAACTCGCGCAGAGGCTGCCCTTCCGGCAAAACAAGTTTGTTGCCGGCCATAGGCATCATGTTGTGAGCGTCGTGTCCGGTCATGTTGCCCATGTCGTGCATCATCTGGGCCGCGGCAGGCCCGGAAATCGCAAGGCCTGCCAGGCCCGTCAGAAAAGTACGTCGGTACATCGATTGCTTCCTTTTGGTCGTTTGGGAGCGATTCACCCATAAGGCCGCTCACCGCAATATCGCGTTTCTTGTTTCTGAGCCGAAGGCAGCTTCGATAAGCCGCCCTCCAGTCATCATTTGCCGTGTTCGGCGAGCCATTTCTTCATCGTGGCAATCTCGTCTTCCTGAGCATTGATCACATCTTCGGCGAGTTTGCGGACTTCGGGATCTCTGCCGTATTGCAGCGCAACCTTGGCCATATCGATCGCGCCCTGATGATGCGGGATCATGCCGCGCATGAAGTCGGTGTCGGCATCGCCGCTGTACTCGATCATCATGTCCTTGTGCATGCGGTCGTTTGCGGCCGCATATGCTTGGGTGGACGAGGCACTGGATGAGGTAGTCTCCGCGCCAGACATGTCCATTCCCGGCATGGAATGATCCGCAGATGTTGCGTCGTTCGTCTTCAACTGGCTCTGCGCGATCGCCAGGCCCGCGCTGATAGCGATCGCACCGGCGATGAAGATCGGGGTGAGCTTATTCATGATCTTGCTCCCTGATCAGCTCGCAGTTGCCGGATAGCCGGCCTTTTCGAGAATCTGCTGAAGTGCCGGCTGAGAGGCGGTCGTCTCGATCTTGACCGTGCGTGCATCGGGATTGGTCTCGATCTTGGCGTCGGGATCGACGGACTGGATTGCCTTGGTAACGGACCTTGCGCAGCCGCCGCAGGTCATGTTTTCGATTCTGAGTTCCATGAGAATTCTCCTTGGTTTTGATCTCACGGCACTCAAAGTGGAGTTTCCAACCATGGTAAGGTCAAGTGCTGTTTGACGAAAAAAATGCTATTGACCTTCCCATGGTTGGAAGCCCCACCTTCCCTTCACATTCAAATTCCGGAGCGTGAAAGGACCTCCCATGAATAGTTCAGTCCGGCCAACGGATTTATCGACGGTCATATCTCTGCCTATCGACGGCATGACGTGCGCATCCTGTGTGGGCAGCGTCGAACGCGCCCTAAAGGAGGTGCCCGGCGTCGATTCCGTATCCGTCAATCTCGCCACCGAAAAGGCGAGCATAACGGCGCACGCAGCCATGGACCGCGCGAAACTCGTCCAGGCTGTCGAAAACGTCGGCTATTCCGTGCCTGGGAATTTCGCGCCTGCGGCCAGTTCCATCGAGCTTTCGATCGAAGGCATGACCTGCGCATCCTGCGTGGGCAGCGTCGAACGCGCCTTGAAGGCTGTTCCAGGCGTCAGCGAGGCCGCCGTCAACCTTGCGACCGAGCGTGCTACGGTCAAAGGATCGGCGGATGCGGCAACCCTGATCGCGGCGGTCGAAAACGCCGGCTACGAGGCGAAGCTTGTCGGTGCCGACCGAGAGGACGAAAACGCCGAGCGCGCCGAGAAGAAGGACGCCGAACGGCGCGAGCTCAGCCACGACTTTACCATAGCCGCCGTGCTTACGGCGCCGGTCTTTCTTATGGAGATGGGATCGCATTTCATCCCGCGCGTTCACAGCCTCATCGAATCAACGATCGGCATGCAGTGGAGTTGGTACATCCAGTTCGCGTTGACGACGCTCGTCCTCTTTCTCCCCGGCATCCGCTTCTATCATAAGGGACTTCCGGCACTTGGGCGGCTTGCCCCAGACATGAACTCATTGGTCGCCATCGGCTCGCTCGCGGCCTATGGCTATTCGCTGGTCGCAACCTTCGCGCCCGGTTTCCTCCCCCCTGGCACGATCAACGTCTATTTCGAAGCCGCCGGTGTCATCGTAACGCTCATCCTGCTCGGCCGCCTGCTGGAGGCCCGCGCCAAAGGACGCACCTCCGAGGCGATCAAGCGCCTGGTCGACCTTCAGGTCAGAAGCGCCCGTGTTCGCCGGGATGGCAAGGCTGTCGATCTGCCGATCGGCTCGGTTGTCGCCGGTGATATCGTCGAAGTCAGGCCCGGCGAACGTGTTCCCGTCGATGGAGAAGTGGTTGAAGGAAACAGCTATGTCGACGAGTCGATGATTACGGGCGAACCGATCCCGGCATCGAAAACCACAGGCAGCGCGGTTGTCGGCGGCACGGTGAACCAGAAAGGTGTATTTGCGTTCCGTGCGACGGCCGTCGGTGGCGACACCGTGCTATCGCAAATCATTCGCATGGTCGAAGAAGCGCAAGCCTCCAAGCTGCCCATCCAGGCTCTGGTCGATAAGGTAACCATGTGGTTCGTGCCGGCCGTCATGGCTGTGGCCGCAATTACCTTCGTGGCATGGCTCTACTTCGGCCCCTCGCCCGCCCTTACCTTTGCGCTCGTCAACGCCGTGGCGGTTCTGATCATCGCGTGCCCCTGCGCCATGGGTCTGGCGACGCCGACTTCGATCATGGTGGGCACCGGCCGAGGCGCAGAGCTCGGCGTATTGTTCCGCAAGGGCGAGGCATTGCAACTGCTGAAGGACGCCAAGGTCGTCGCCGTCGACAAGACCGGCACCCTGACAGAGGGCAAACCGACGCTGACGGATCTGGACCTGGCCACCGGGTTTGACAGGCCGATCGTCCTCAGCCTCATCGCCGCCGTCGAGGCCAAGTCCGAGCACCCGATCGCCCGTGCGATCGTCGACGCCGCCACCGGGGAAGGTCTCTCGCTGTCATCCGTGTCGGATTTTGAATCGGTTACCGGTTTCGGCGTGCAGGCGAAAGTCGACGGCAAGCTAGTCCAAATCGGCGCCGACCGGTACATGGCCGAACTTGGCTATGACGTCGCCGGTTTCGCCTCGGTCGCCGAACACCTCGGCAAAGAGGGCAAGTCACCCCTCTATGCCGCGATCGACGGCAAGCTCGCGGCGATTGTCGCCGTGGCGGACCGGATCAAGGACACGACGCCTGCGGCGATTAAGGCCCTGCACGATCTCGGCCTCAAGGTCGCGATGATTACCGGCGACAATGCCCGCACTGCGAACGCCGTTGCGGCGCGGTTGGGCATCGACGCGGTCGTAGCCGAAGTGCTGCCGGATGGTAAGGTCGACGCGATCAGCGGCCTCAAGAGCCAGTATGGCAAGGTCGCCTTCGTCGGTGACGGCATCAACGACGCCCCGGCGCTTGCCGAAGCGGATGTGGGTCTCGCCATCGGCACGGGCACGGATATCGCCATCGAGGCCGCGGATGTGGTCCTGATGTCGGGCAGCCTGCAGGGCGTGCCGAACGCCATTGCGCTTTCCAAGGCGACGATCGGCAACATTCGTCAGAATCTGTTCTGGGCCTTTGCCTACAATACGGCCCTGATCCCGGTCGCCGCGGGTGCCCTCTACCCGGCCTTCGGTATCCTGCTCTCGCCGGTCTTCGCGGCGGGTGCCATGGCCCTTTCGAGCGTCTTCGTGCTCGGCAATGCGCTGAGGCTCCGCCGGTTCAGGGTCGCCAATTGATAAACCAGGTACAGCCGGTCCCGCACGGGACCGGCTACCCTACGCAGGAGAAAACTCATGAATATCGGACAGGCGGCGAAGGCATCGGGCGTATCGGCCAAGATGATCCGCTATTACGAACAAACCGGCCTCATTCAGGCGGCCGATCGTACGGCTTCAGGTTATCGCGACTATTCGGAGGATGATGTCCACGTGTTGCGCTTCATCCGCCGCGCGCGGGATGTCGGCTTTCCGGTTGCGGAAATTCAGACGCTTCTAGATCTGTGGGTCAACCGCGAACGGCAAAGTGCCGATGTCAAACGGATTGCGCTTGCGCACATCGCCGAGCTTCGGCTTAAAATCCAGGAACTGGAGCAGATGGCCGCAACTCTTGAGGAGCTGGCTACGAAGTGCACCGGGGACGATCGTCCGGGCTGCCCCATACTGGACGATTTGGAGACCCGCGACACGGATGATGCCCGCATCGCCAACCCTAAATATACTTCGAGAATCTCGCCGCGTGACCGGATGAAGCGCAAGTTTTGAGACTTGGGGAGGGCTTGCACCCCATTTGCGATTACTAAGCCATAGCCATCCTTTAACCAAGCCGTTCGCCGCTCGATGGGTCGAACAGGTGCGCCTTTGCGGTGTCGATTTTGAGCTGGATCGCCTGGCCTGTGGCTACGGGAGGGCGATCCCTCACGGCGGCAGCGATGGAATGCGCCCCGGCTTGCAATTGCAGATGCGTGTCGGAGCCGGTCGGTTCGATGATGATCACCTTGGCCTGCACGCCATCTGCATCGACGGCGATGTGTTCCGGCCGTATGCCGAGCTGGACGGATCGACCGAGATGGCGGCGGGCGCTTTCCGGCAGCGGCCAATGCAGATTTTCCGCGGCCTGCAATTCCATGGCTCCGCCCCGTTCGACAACGAGGCCGTCTATGAAGTTCATCGATGGCGATCCGATAAAACCGGCGACGAAGCTGTTGGCCGGTGCATCGTAGATTTCGAGCGGCGAGCCGATCTGCTCGATATGCCCGCCACGCATGACGACGATGCGGTCGGCCATGGTCATGGCCTCCATTTGGTCATGCGTCACATAGACCATGGTGGTGCCGAGCCGCTGGTGCAGCGTCTTGATCTCCGTGCGCATCTGCACGCGCAGTTTCGCATCGAGATTGGAAAGCGGCTCGTCGAAGAGGAAGACCGCCGGGTTGCGGACGATGGCGCGCCCCATTGCCACGCGCTGGCGCTGCCCGCCGGACAATTGCCGGGGATAGCGATCGAGGAGTGCGGCAAGGTCGAGGATCGCGGCGGCATCACTCACCTTCTGCTCGATCTCCTGCCTGCTGCGGCGCGCGAGCTTCAGCGAAAAGGCCATGTTGTCGCGCACGGTCATATGCGGATAGAGCGCGTAGGACTGGAACACCATGGCGATATCGCGCTCATTGGGTTCGAGATCGTTGACGATGCGGTCGCCGATTTCGATCTCACCGTCGCTGATGCTTTCAAGCCCGGCGATCATGCGCAGCAAAGTGGATTTGCCGCAGCCCGAGGGGCCGACCAGAACGACGAATTCCCCGTCCTGCGCGGCGACGGAGACGCCATGCAGCACTTCAAGCGCGCCGTAGCGTTTGATGGCGTTGCGAATGGTCAGTTTTGCCATGGATCTCTCCCGATAATGTCGGCCGGTGCGTCAACGCCCGCCCATGCCCGCATTGAGTGCGATGCTGTTGTAAATGAGCTTCTGCAGGATGATCGCGAGGAAGATCCCGGGAAGCATGGAAAGGGCGGCGCCCGCCATCAGATAGTTCCATTGCGTGCCCTGCTGCGTCTGGAACAGGGTGAGACCGACTGGCAGCGTGGCATTGTCGGCACCGGTCATGACGATCAGGGGCCAGAGGAAATTGTTCCACTGCCCGATGAAGGTGAACAGTGACAGCAGCCCGATCGCCGGCATCGACAGGGGCACGATGATGCTGATGAGGATACGCAGGCGCGACGCGCCGTCGATCCTTGCGGCTTCCTCCAGCTCCATGGGAATGGAGAGGAAGAACTGCCGCATCAGGAATGCGCCGAAGGTGCCGAAGGAGATCGGCAGGATCACGCCGGGGAAAGTGTTGACCAGGCCCAGCTTGTTGACGATCAGAAACAGGGGAATGATCAGCATCAGCGGCGGCACCATCAGCGTGCCGATATAGCCCAGCAGCAAGGTTTCACGCCCTCTGAACTTCAGCCGCGCAAAAGCGTAGCCGGAAAGGCAGGAGACGACGACGGTGATAACAGTCACGCAGACGGCGATGACGGCGCTGTTGAGAAAGAAGCGGCCGAAGGGCAGCCTGGTCCAGGCTGCAGCGAAATTACCCCATTCGAAGACCTCGGGCAGGATGCGCACCGGTATCGCCGTCACTTCAGCATTCGAGCGCACCGCATTCGAGACCATCCAGAAAAAGGGAAACAGGAAGGCGATCGCCACGAGCGTAAGAGCAGCGTGATTGATGATATCGAGCACCAGCTTCCGGCGCGCTCTGGCTTTGGACTTAAGCGTCATAATGCACCCATTTGCGCTGGAACCAGAATTGCAGGGCGGTCAGCGCCATGATCAGCGCGAACATCACCCAGGCGATTGCCGAGGCATAGCCCATCTGGAAATTCTGAAAGCCGCGCTGGTAGATGGCGTAGCCGAGCGTTGCGGTCGACGATCCCGGCCCGCCTTTCGTCATGACGAAAATCTGGTCGAAGACCTGCAGCGACGTAATCGCCGTCATCACCGTGCCGAAGAACAAGGTCGGAGAGATCAGCGGCAGGCGGATTTTCCAGAAGCGATCCCAGGCCGTGGCGCCGTCGATCCGCGCCGCTTCCAGATAGGTCGCCGGCACCATGTCGAGAGCGGCGTTGAAGAGAACCGTATTGTAGCCGACGCCAGCCCAGATCGATGTGAGCACCACAGCCTGCATGGCGAGCGTGCGATCGTTGAGGACGCCTGAAAACGGCAATGACAACGCAGCCATCAGGCTGTCGAAAAGGCCGCCGCTGGTGAAAATCAGCATCCAGACCATGGCGACCGCGATGAGCGGGGTGAAGGTCGGAAGGAAGAAGATTACCCGGAACCAGCGCTGTCCGATCTTCAGGCTCGAAATCCACGTCGCCAGCCCGAGCGAAATGACGATATTCAGCACCAGATATTCGACCGTGAAGAAGATGGTGTTGCGCATGACCGTCCAGAATTGCGGATCCGTCGTAAACAGGCGCGTGTAATTGGAAATGCCGACGAAACGCGGCGTACCGAGCAATTGCCAGTTGGTAAAGCTGAGCGCGATCGAAGCAAGGATCGGCAGGACGAGGAATAGCACGATGCCGATCAGGCCCGGCAGCAGAAAGAACAAGGCCGTCCATCCCTCGCCTCTGAACCATTTGCGCGAGCGTGGCCTTGGTCTTGCGATCATGTCGGTGTGTTTGCCCAGCATCATGGGCCTCTCCTTTCCGGCAAGGGCGCTGCGGTCGAGCTGGTAGGCCCGGCCGCAGGCAGGCCAGATCCCTTGGGGGCTAGGGAAGCTGGCTCTGAATGTCGCTCAGCACACCCTCGGGCTTCGAGTCTCCCGTCAGCGCCAGCGGCACATATTGCATCACCAGATTCTCGAACTGGTTCCATTTCTCGTTGATACGGAACGGCGTGGTGTGGGCGAACATATATTGCAGCGTGTCGCGGGTGCCGCTGACATTTTTGGCCGCGCCGTCATACCAGGCGGTCTGCTGCGCAAGACGGGCCGGCAGCGCGCGCCCGGCCGAGCCGAGGATCTCGGCCGCCTTCGGACCGCTCAGCACCTGCAGCGCCTTGAAAGCCGCATCCTTGTGCTGGCTGGTGGCGGAAATGCCCCAGCCCGAGCCGGCCGTGATGAAGCGCGACGGGCCGCTTCCGCGTGGCAGCGGCGCGATGCCGATCTTGAATTTGACGTTGGCCTGCGCGGTAATCAGCGTCCAGGGACCGTCGATATACATGGCGACATTGCCAGAGGCGAAACGGCCGCTTGCTGCAGAGGCATCGGCTGCCGAGGCGAAGACTGGCGAGAGTTTGTCCTTGGCGGTGAGATCGGCATATTTGCTGAAGGCATCGACAAAGCCGGCATTGGTGAGGTCGAATTCATTGTCGGAATTGAAGTATTCCGCACCGAGGGCGACGGGGCCGGCAATAAAATCGAAGCCTTGGGTGCCGTAACCATAGGTTCCGTCCTTCGTCAGCGTCTTGGCATCCGCCTTGAAGTCATCGAAGGTCCAGTCCTTGGCAGGCTCCTTCAAGCCGGCGGCGGCAAACTTATCGCGATTGTAGAAGACCATCCAGGGGCCGACGTCGTAGGGCAGCGCGTAGAGCTTGCCGTCATGGGAAAGCCCGGACATGATCGATGTCTCGAAATCCGCCACCTTCACATCGCTGTTCTTCACGTAGTCGTCGAGCGGCGTGAGGATCGAATAGAAATTGGGCATACGCATAGACTGCATCGAGACTATATCGGCGACCTGGCCCGATGCCGTCAGAACCGGCAGGCGCGTCCAATAATCCGTCCATCCTGAAAGCTGTAGCTGGACCTTGATATTGGGATATTGCTGGGTGACGAGATCGGCCAGTTGCTGCCAGAGCTGCGCATCGTTGGGCTCGCCCCACATCTGCCAGGTAAGGGTCACGGGAGCATCCTGCGCCTTAGCGCCGATGCCAGGTAGTGAACTCGCCGCAAGGGCGGCGGCAAAGATCAATGAACGTTTCATGATGGTTCCTCCTCCATAATGACTTTGGTTGCAGTGACGCTGATCACACTCCGGACGCTCCCCTCCGGCTTGGTCTTGCGGCTCGTTCAGGCCGCGATCATAACCTCCAGGTCGGCGATCAGGCCGATCAGTTCCGTTCGTTGGCGCCGCCAGGGGTCCGAACCTTGTCCCGGCTCCAGAATGGCGGTCATCCGCTGCAGGAAGTCAGGGGGCAGCCGCTCGAGTTCGGCTGCCATGGGCAGATTCCAGCCGTCACCCGGGAAATAGACCCGGTTGAGGGCAAAGACCGTCTGCAGAATGGCGTTGGCAAGCTTGCCCGTCAGCCCCACGAGAAAGACGAGATCGCGGCGAGCGACCTTGCTCTCATAGTGATAATCCCTGGCCCAGTAGCGCAGAATATCCATGTACTGGCTGAGGACGGAGGCCCTGAGTGCTTCCGGATACTCCGCCAATTGCCGCTTCCAGCCGGTCAACAGACCGCGCGGATCGGCGATGATCTGCTGGCTGGCGAGATCTGTCGGCAGGTGATAGCCCCAGATCGTCCATTCGAAGGTTTTGGGCACGGGCATGCCGGCAAGCCAGGATTCCAGATCGCGCTGCACGCCTGCGTAACGGCGCATCCAGACCCCATCCATGCGGATACCCTCGGCCTGCCAGCTTTGCAGAGCGGCCTCAAAACGCCTCCATGCCTCGGTTTGCCGAACCTCCGGTCCGCGATAGGCATCGGCATAGACCCGGAAGTCGAAATCCGATTGCGCATCCGACCACCCCTTGCCGCGCGACCCGGCGAGCGCGACAGCGCCATTGCCGTCTTCGGCCAGATCGGCGATCAAGGGGGTCATCGCGGCAATGAGTTCGGCTTCGCGGCTCATGACGGCACCGGGCGGCTGGGTTTCGCTATCTCCTTCAGTCCTTGAGGATCAGTTCGATGACCGGCGTGACGACATCCGGCTTGAGCACCGGCAGCTCCAGGCTCAGTACGCCCTCGCCAACGGCGACGCCAATATTGGAATCGACATCGGCATCCGGATCGAGCCAATGGAGTTCGCTGGCGTCATGCAGGAACTGCGCATATTTGACCTTACGCCCCAGCCCTTCGATATGAATGTGGCGGAACGGCCAGGTCTGGATATGCAGATAGAGCCGATTGCCCTTCTGGGTGAAGCGGCAGCCGCTCGGAGCCTTGTAAGTAGAGGGGCCGGCGCCGTAGATCGCACGACCGTTCAACCGCATCCATTCGCCATAGGTGTCGAGCGCCTTGATGGCGCGGGCATCGAAAGTGCCGCGGCCGGTCGGGCCGACATTCATCAGAAGATTGCCGCCGAGCGAAACCGTATCGACCAGGATGTTGATGAGCTGACCGGCATCCTTCCAGCTCGTCTCATCGCGATAATAGCCCCAGGAGCCGCTGAAGGTGTGGCAGGCTTCCCAGCGCACCGGCAATCCGGCAACCGTCGGAGCGATACGCGGCGTATATTGTTCCGGCGTCACCAGGTCGGGCATGTGATCTGCGTCGCGCGGAAGATCGAGGCGGTCGCCGACGATGATATCGGGCTGTAGTTGGCGCACCAGCTTCATGAGGTCTTCGCTCTCCCAATCGGCGCGGCCCTTGCCGGGCAGCCCCTTGTACACGCGGCGGGGATAGCTGAAATCGAACCAGATCACGTCGATCTTGCCGAAGTTCGTCAAAAGTTCGGTCACCTGATCGCGCATGTACTTGGCATAACGCTTGACGTCGCGGCCCTCATTGAGCTTGGCGGCGTCGGGATGGTTGCGCTGCGGGTGATGCCCATCGATGGGGAAATCCGGATGATGCCAGTCGAGCAGCGAATAATAGAAGCCGACCTTCAGCCCCTCGGCGCGAAGCGCTTCGACATAAGGGCCGATCAGGTCCTTGCCATAGGGCGTGTTGGTGACCTTGTAGTCGGTGACCTTGCTATCCCACAGGCAAAAACCCTCGTGATGCTTGGCGGTCAGGACGACATATTTCATGCCGGCTTGGCGCGCGCGACGCGCCCATTCGCGGGCGTCGTAGAGGTCGGGATCGAAGTTGTCGAAATACTTCTGATAGGCCTCGGTGGTGAACTCCTCGCGGTTCTTCAGCCATTCATGCCGTGCGCCGAGGGCGTACAGCCCGAAGTGAATGAACATGCCGAAGCGGTCGTGTCCAAACCATGCTTTGCCATCGGCCACATCACGGCCGCTACTGATCGCTGCGTCGGTCACACTATCCTCCCAAGTGTTACGGCTTAATCGAACCGGTTCGATTTAATCATTGACCCTCCTGCCCTACATGTCAAGCGCGCTGTTGAAATCTCTTTCTGCATATTGCTTCATGGCCGACAAATGTTAGATTTGTGACAGCGATTCATCGATGGAAGTACCTTCGATCGGAAAGCAAAAGGCGATAGAAACGGTTCGAAAAATTCATGGCCACAATTCGCGATGTCGCCAAACTCGCCGACGTATCCGTCTCGACGGTGTCGCTGGCGCTCAGCAACCCGGCGCGTGTCAGCCAGAAAACGCTGGAGAAAATTCGCCAGGCGATTGCCGCGGTCGGCTTCGTTGCCGACCCGCTTGCCCAAAGCCTTGCGCGCGGACGCAGCCGCATGATCGGTTTCGTCGTCGGCAATGTCGGCAACCCGTTTTTCGGGGATATCCGGCGCGAGCTGGAAAACTATGCGCTCGACCACGAGCATTTCGTCGTCGTCACCGATTCCTCCGGCAAGACGGATCGCGAGAGGGCGATGGTCGAGCACCTGATCGGCCTTAAGACCGCCGGCCTGGCGCTTGCGCCGTCAGGTTATGACCAGAACTATATCGATTTCATCGCAGGCCTGAACGTGCCGATCGTCTGCTTCGACCAGAAGGTTGCCGGGATCGAGCGCGATTTCGTCGGGTCCGACAATTACCTCGCCGGCGCAATGCTGACAGAGCATCTTCTTCAACTCGGCCACAAGCGCATCGCCTTCATCACCGGCCCGAGCCATATGCACACGGCGACGGAGCGTTATCGCGGCTTTGCCGAGACCATGGCCAATGCCGGCGTTGAGGTGAACCCGAATTTCGTCGTCGACGGGCAGTTCACGCGCACCGCCGGCTACGAAGCGGCCATGCGCCTGCTGATCCAGCCCGAGCGGCCCACCGCAATCCTCGGCGCCAACAACACCGTGGCGCTTTCGGCATTACAGGCCATGCAGGAGCTGGGGTTCCGCTGTCCGGAAGACATTTCGCTCGCGATGATCGACAATGTGCAATGGAGCTCGGTCATCACTCCGCGCATTACCATGGTGGTTCAGGACACACTGGCGCTCGGCGGCATCATCGCCCGCCGCCTCATGCACCGCATCACCAACCCGGAAGGCGCCGTCGAGCCGGCACAGGATTTTGTGCTGACGCCGAAATTCGTTCCGGGCAATTCCTGCCGAAGAATTTAGGGCATCGCACATCGAAGCGCGGCGATCTCATATCAAGGGCGCAGCAAAACCGCTCATGCGGCAGGGCTGCTCATGCGCGCAGCCCTCCATCTCCATCGCCGGTTCTGCCTCTTCCTACGTCCTGCGCGATTGCCTCGCCGTTCAGTGCTCCAGGAAGACGTAGTTCATCCAACTGCTCATGCGCAGAAGGACCTTTCGGAGGACGGCGACGTGATGCCAGTGCTCGGTATAAACCGCAACCTCCGCAACGACGCCTCCCGGCAATTGATATTTGTCCGTATTTTCGAGCAGTTCGATACGCGCCAGCGTCTGTCCCGGTGCGGTACGCTCCGGCGACTGCGGATCGATTAGCGCTCCGCTAGGCTGAAGCTGTCCCTGGGCCATGACGTCGATGACTTCTTCGACGCGTGCCTTGAAAATTTTGCCAGGAACCGCCTTGAAAGCGACTTCGGCGTCGTCGCCCACACTCACGCGCTGTAGCGAATTCTGGATGAACGCTGCGGCGAGCATTCGGTCCTCACTGTTGATGAACACCATCACCGGACGCAATGGCAACGGGTTGGCCATCATGCCGGGGCGAAGGAAGACCTGGGTCACATAGCCATCGCTCGGCGCACGCACCGTCGTCTGGTCAAGCTCGTATTCCGCATTGCCCAGTTCCGCCGTCAACCGGGCGACGGTTGGGTTCGTACCATTGATCTCGGATTCATAGGCGAGTTTTGCCTGGACAGCCTGGGCACGTGCCGTATCTGCGGCGGCTTCGGCGGTCAGATAGATACCACGCCGGTTTTCGACCTCCAGTTCGGAATAGACGGCACCCCGGCCGCTGGATTTCGCGTTCTCATTTGAGTTCTGGAATTTCTCGAATGCCTGCAACGCACGATCTCGCGAGGCTTCCGCTCCGACGACTCCGGCATTGGCGGCGTCGAGAGCAGCCTTCAATTGAAGGACCGTCTGCTTCGCCTCGGCAAGCGCTGCTTTCTTCTGATCGACGACAAACTGGTAGGGTCGCGGATCAATGCGGAAGAGCACATCGCCCTTCTTCAGCGGCTTGTTCGGCTCGACCGGGACTTCCACGACCTGCCCGCCGACGACGGGAATGACCGGCGCCGAAGTGAAATAGATGCGCCCGTCCCCGGAATAGGGATGATTGTAGCTCATGATGAGCAGCAGAGCCCCGATCAAAAAGATGCCGCCCAGGACCGCTGTCGAGAGTGTCCATTGGTTTACCGGAATCCGGAACACCTTAAAGATCGTAAAGCAGATCGCGGCATAAGTGAGTATCAGGAGCAGATCCATCAGGCTTTCTCCCTCTCCGACGACGGTTGCGCTTCGAGCTCAGCGATCCGGGCATGAAGACGTGCGATTTCGGCATTTGCTTCGGCTTCGCGCGAAAGCTTGCCATCGGGTCGAATTCCCCAACCGCGGTCCTCCCGGTAGAGGGTCGCCCAAATGAAGAGAAACGGCCAAATCGCGTGCAGGGTGAACAGGCTCACCCAACCGGCAACATGGATGGCATCCTGGTGAGGGTGGTTGCGAGCCTTGGCGATCAGATGCGGAATGTCGTGAATCGCGATCACCGCATAGAAGAGAGTGACCACCATGAAAATCAGCACCCCAAGTGCAAAATAGTCGAGAAACACGGTTCCTCCTTTTCGGCCTGTGACCGAGCCGACCGGCCGTCATCGAGGAGGAGATAGTAACGCCGCCAGACCTCAAACGCCTGTAGCATCACGTATCGTCTATTAGCCAAGCCGCAGAGTTTTCAGCAAAACCTTGATTTCAGGGGGTAACCGTGACGCCGGCCGATCTTAATCCTGAAAGGAAATGCTCTTGGTCCGATGGGCGCTGCAGCCGTATTGCGACTTCCCTACGAATATTGGTCAGGAGTGCGGGCGCATTCGATTTGAGCCAGTCCTGTTCTCGGCTGGCTTCGTCGAGCTTGCCCTCCGCGCCAAGGATCGCGAGCAGCACGAGATGGTGCATCGGATTATATTTGAGATCTGCCATACGTGCCCAAAGCTCGGCCGCCTGATAGTCCCGCCGCATATAGGCGCAAAGTGCCATGCCCACTTCATAATATCCAATCGGGCCTGGGTTTCTGCTGATGGCACTCGACATCAGTTCGCAACCCGTTTCCCATTTTCCTGAGAAGGCGAGCCTGAATCCATATTCTCCGGCAACTTCCGTGTCGTTCGGATTGATCGCATAGGCGGCGGCTCCCTCCCTCAATGCGGCGTCGACATCGCCGTTGAAGAAGTTCGCGAGCATCAATGCCTGCAACGCCCGAGCATTCTGAGGATCGATTTCCACCGCACGCTTGGCGGTTTCAAGAGCAAGCGTCAACGGATGTGGTGATTGCGGCATGTCCAGCCGGTATTGGAAGCGAATCTCGTCCAGATAGGTCAGAGAGAGCAATGCCCACGAGGTTGCATAAGCCGGAAGACGCTCGGTCGTGCGCTTGAGACAGTCCTGCACGGCGGCATGGTTTTGCGGGTTCAGATCGATCCGATAGCTGTAATAGGACAAGGTGCATGCATAGGCATCCCAGTCGTCGGGCGGAGATTGGGCTAAACGTGCGGCGTCGGCCTGGTAGATCAGGCCGTAAGGCTGGGCGACAGCCGTCGCGACGCGCCGTGCGATATCGGCTTCGACCTCAAGTATATCCTGCACTCGAAGGTCCCTGTCGTAATTGTTCGCCCAGGTCACCGATCCATCGGAGCGGCGGACAAGTCTGGCCGTAAGCCGAAGCTTGTTTCCGTCGACGCGTATGCCGCCCTGCAGCGCAAAGCGCGGTTCTTCCACCCGTATGTCCGGGCTGGAAAGCGGCTCCTTTGCAATGACGGCAATTTCCTTGAATTTCGCAAGCTCGCCAATGACTTCGTCCGTGAGCCCCCGGGCGATGTCGGCGGATCCACCCTCCTTTGAAATTTCTTCGAACGGTTCGACGAGAACTTTGGGAACACCTCCTCCCGCCGCAGCCGGAGCGGCATTTTGAGCCCTGTGCGATGAAAAGAAAAAAGTGCTCAACGGCGGGATAATGGCGACGAACGTCGTCAGGACTATCGCCGCGGAAATCGCATACCACAGCCACACGGGCGGAGGTGCCCTATCCGCGCGATCGGCCACGATCACCGGCTTCTGCACTTCGGCCGGGGTCTCCAGGACATTGTCGGAATCGGGCCGATCGGCCAGCCTGTCAGCAGCAGTCGCATACCGGAAACAAGGTATATAGGCACCTTTCGGTATGGTGATGATGATCCGGTCGGCCCACCCGGCAACCAGATAGTAGCGTTCGAGGCCGCGACGAATCCGGCCGGCTTCTATTCTGACGACCGGATCGTTCTGAGCATCAAACGATGCATCCCGGGCAAAAACCTCCTGTGCAATCGTGTAAGCCTTGAGATAATCAGCCCGTCCGCCCAGCGTCTCTTCAACGACATATTCCAAAAACCTGCGGCCCCGCTCCGGTGCCAGGAACTCTTCACTTGAAAGGATTCGCTGAAGCTGCTCTCGGATCTCCCACATCTCAGGAGACGACGTGTCGTCTCCACCGCTTGCCCAAGCGCTCTGCATGGTGTCCCCCTGCGACCGTAGCGGTCGTCTTATCGCCCTTGTATGTTCATGTATATTACGCCTCTAATTAAGGTAGTGGCAATATAATGTCTCAATCTGCTTGACGTGATCATGACGAGCGGGGCGGGGATGATATCGGGAAAAAATAGTTCAACGCATTTGTCCGCGCTCCAAATTGTCGAGGTGCGCTTTCCTCATGAGGTCGCGCGGGTACAACAGCTCTTTAGCGTAGACGAAACTTTTCGCAGCATGTGCGAGGACCTTGCAGCCGCCGTCGAAACGCTGACGCGGGTGGACGATCTCCCCGACAATGTCCGGGAAGCGCGGCGCCAGGAATACGCCGGACTCGTCGATGCTCTTTCCGGTGAAATTCGCGATGCAATTCGCAATTCGAAACTTGTGATCTTACGGCCGCAGCCAGGGCGCCCCAAGTCTTAGCGCATCACCAGATTGAACCGATGCAGCCCATGAATTGGTTCGGAAATCATGAGAATTGCTCCGCAGCGGGCATTCAGCCAACGGCATCGGGCGGCGGGTTATTTCACTAGCTGCTGCGGTTGGAGATCACCTTGGAGCGTACCTTCGGGAGCCGGCTGCTTCCTCCTTGGCCGCAACGGCTGCTCGACTATGGTAGCAGGAGCAGCAACAGCCGCGGCGGCAACCGTGCCGATATTCGATACCGTACCGCCGACGACAGCCGTGATGCCCTGCCCGAGCGTTACGTTCGAATCCGTAAGCGGCTGACCGGTCATCAGCCTTTTGCCGATGAGCTGGACTATTTCCGGACTTTCCGCGAACTTGCCGTGGTTCAGTGCGTCATCGGATTTGACCTTTGTCAGGTCGATTGCCGTAATTCCCGCCTTTTCGAGTTTCGTTCGATAGGGCTCTTCCGTCGGGTTGATCGCACCCAAGCGGGAGACCCTTCCCGTGATAAAGCTCGACACCGCGAGCGCTTTATCGTCCTGAGACACGAAGATGGTGAACTTCGGCCTCGGCGCCCCCATCTCCACATACTGTTTGGCGAAGACTTGGATGTCGATATCCGGCGATGCGAGAATAACATTGTGGATCTTAGGGTTCACATGGCCATCGCGGATGCCCATCTGCCGGAGGGACTCCATGGCGAGCCACGTTCCCATCGAGTGGGCGAGAATGGTGATGTCCTTTACATCCGGATCCGCAGCGAGCGTGTGAAGCGCCTGCTCAAGCGCGGTTCGTGAATAATTGGTGCTTTCCTTGTCATATTGATAGGCGATGAGTTGAGCCCTGGAGGGCCATGTGAAGAGGACCGGCGTCGCTTGCATTCCGCTGTCATGGACGATCTGGGCCAGCCGGAAGACGGAATCCTCGTATTTGTTGTTGAAGCCATGAATGAAAACGAGCGCGTGTCCGCCGACGACGTGCTGACGGAACCATGCTCGACCCTCCGCGACCGTCTCCAATTGCTTCACGCGGATGACGGCGAAGTCGGTTGCTGGATTGGGCGGCAGCCGATGCGGCCACTGCACGGTGCCAGGCTGGCGTTTGGGCGGGATCGAGACCGCTACCTCCGTCAAATAGGGCTTCGGACTGCGCTCGCCATTGAACAGCGTGGCCGGATCGCCGGAGGGCTGGCGGGTAGTTGCGACGAGCATGTCCACCTTCGCAGTAGGCGGTGCCGATGCCGAAAGCGTCACCGGCGCCATTACGCCGCTCGGATGACCGCATCCCGAAAGGACTGAAAGCAGAACAACCAGAGACCTTCTAAGCATGCATTTTTCCAATCGAACGGTGCACCTGATCGCACGCCGGCAGCCTCCGTTCGGACCATCGCTCCGAAGCGGCCATCGGATCATAGGCGGCAGCTCTGGCATTGGTAGTAACTTACGCGATGGTGCCTTCCTTCGCCCGTATGATACGGGTGGGCAACTTGGCGGCAGGAAGGCTCAGCTTACGGTCAGGAAACAGCCACCTCTTGCGAGGTTTCGGGAGAATTGTCACCGGCAGGAAGGGTGGGGCTCGTCCAGGCCACGAACAGATCATAGAAAACGCCAAGAACCACCGGGCCGAGAAACAAGCCTACCAAACCGTGCGCCAAAGCTCCTCCAATAACGCCAAGCAAGATCAGGGGCATCGGCGTGGATAGACCGCGCGAGATCAAAATCGGCTTTAAAATATTGTCGAGAACGGTGACCGGCACTGCGAGAAGCGTGAACAGCAAAGCATCCGGGAATGGCCAGGTGAACCAGGCCCAAATGACCAGGGGCAGCAGCACGATACCTGGTCCGATCTGGATGATGCAGAATACGAAGACTACGAAGGTCAGAGCGCCTTTTGCCGGAACGTCGAAGAGAAAAAAGATAAGCCCGCAGAGCAGCGTTTGCAGCAATGCGATGCCGATGATACCACGGGAAACATTGCGGACAGTCATACTTGCCAGACGAACGAAATCGGTTCCTCTGTTGCCGGCGATCCGAGCAACGACAAGGTTCACCGACATCACCAGTTGCTGTCTTGCAACCAGGAAGCAGCCGCACAGCAACACGGATGCAATGAAACTGAGCACGCCGCCTCCAAGAGCCGCCGTTCTCTCCAGAATGACGCCTGCAGCTGCCTTTATCGGCTCCTGGAACTGCTTTAGCATCACCGTAAAGTTGGCGATGGCGTAGTTCCAAATCTCAAAGGCGCGCTCCCCGACATATGGCCAGGCCCTTATGCTCTGAGGCGCCGAAGGCAAGACAACAGTCCCTTCTTTCAGGCCGGTCAGAAGCGCGCGCGTACCGTCGGCGAAGCTGAACAAGATGGCCGCAAGGGGCGCGATCACGATCGCGAGGCACGCGACGACGATCAGGACTGCCGCGGCAATGCCGCGGCGGCCAAGCAATCTCCTTAACAGTTCAAAGAGAGGAAAAAGGGCCACCGCCAGGATCGCCGCCCAGGCGAAGATCAAGATGAAGGGAGCGACGATCGTAAAGGACCAATAGGCAAAAAGACCGACGACACCGACTCGGATAAACTCGCTTATGCGCGCGTCAGCGGAATTCGAGCTCGACCGGACGCTGCCGGTGTCTGCCGCAACTTCCTGTACGGGCGGTGCTGAGATCGATTGCATGGCACAAAGCCCCGGCGGATTCTACAGCTTACCAGACAAGGTCCGGCACGATATGGCGGACGCCGTCGTCCTCGACATAGTCCGAAGGCCGCTTCTGCCGTTTGCCCAGTTCAGGTTTCTCGAACTTCACCCGTTCATAGGGGATCGATTTCAGAATATGCGAGATGCAATTGATGCGCGCCTTCTTCTTGTCGTCCGAAGGCACGATCCACCAGGGCGCATGCTGCGTATCCGTCATTCTGATCATTTCGTCATAGGCCCGTGTGTAGTCCCACCAGCGGCGGTAGGATTCCAAGTCCATCGGACTTAGCTTCCATTGCCGCACCGGATCGTCGATCCGCCTCCTGAAGCGACGCTCCTGCTCATGTTCGCTAACGGTCAGGAAATACTTCAGCAGAATTACGCCGCTTTCGACGATGGCAGCCTCGAAACGCGGAGCGAGTTCAAGGAAACGACGGGCCTTCTTTTCCGTGGAGAAACCCATGACACGATCGACGCCAGGGCGGTTATACCAGCTACGATCGAAGATGACGACTTCGCCCGCGGCCGGGAGATGAGCAATGTAGCGCTGCATATAGATCTGTGATTTTTCACGGTCATTGGGTGCCGGCAGGGCAACCACGCGAAACACCCGCGGACTGACGCGCTCCGTGAGGCGCTTGATCGTGCCGCCCTTGCCGGCGGCATCGCGACCCTCGAAGATGATCACGATGCGAGCGCCAGAATTTTTGACCCAAGCCTGCAGATGCGCCAGTTCGACCTGCAGTTTCGCGATTTCCTTCTCATAATCCTTGGTGCGCTTTTTCTTCTTTCCACCGCTATCCGCTTCCCCTTCGCGATTGGGATCATACATCTTGTTCATGACTTCCCTCCCTGAGTTGCGATATCTGTGATGCTCAGTCCCGCTCTTGCCTGCGTCACACTTCCTGAAGGCGGAACGACCGGATGGCATCCTCTTTGTCATCAAAGAAACTCGTCACACCGATGCGGTCGACAACACCCGCGCGTTGCAGCAGCGCCTTGGCCTCGGCGTTCAACTCCGCCACGCAGAAGACGACGCCCTGCTCCTGCAAGGCCGCTTGAACCGCGTCGAGCGCAGCAGCGCCCGTGCTGTCGAGATGGACTATTGCGCCGGCATCGAGCACGAAATGCCGCGTGTCCGGCGTGAGATTCCTGGCGATGTCACGCAATCGCGTGCGAACGTAATCCGCATTGTAGAACAAGACGCTGCCCTGGATCCGGCATATCGCCGTGCCCTGGATCCCCGTGGCATCGGGAAACCGCCGCATATCGTAAAAGCCATCCCGGCCGGGGATGCGCCCGAGAAGCGCGTCATGGGGAAACATCGTCTTGCGCAGGAGATAGATCAGCGTCGCAACGATGGCGACGACGACGCCATTCAAGACACCGAAACTGATGGCGCCCCACATGGCGATCAGCGCGAAGACGAACTCCATTCTGCTGATCTGCCAGATCCTCTTCAGCTCATGAACGTCGATAAGACCGATCGCAGCGGTCGCGAGGATGGCCGCAAGAGCAGGGATTGGCAGAATGCGCAATGCGCTGTGCAGGAAGACAAGAGCCGCAATCAGCGTCGCCGCGGACACCAGACCGGCAGCCTGCGAGCGGCCGCCCACCGAAAGATTGATTGCCGTTCTCGAGTCCGAAACGCTGATCGGGAAAGACCCAAACAAGCCAGGAGCGATGTTTGCAGCGCCCAGGCCGATCAATTCCTGATTGGCATCGACCTCTTCGCCCGTGCGCGCTCCGAAACTCCGGGCAGCCACAATGCCTGCGCCGAAACTGACGAGGAAAACCGCAGCCGATCCCAGGGCGATCTTATCAAGCGGCATTTGTAAAATTGACGGAAAGCTGATCGACGGAAGCCCGCGAGGAATGTCGCCGATCACGGCGATTCCTCTCCCCTGAAAATCGAAGATGGCGGACAGGAGACAGGATATCACAACGACGAGCACAGGCCCTGGAATACGGGATTGCGTCGCTTTGACGATCCACAGCAGGCAGAACATCGCGAGCCCGAACAACAGCGAGGGCCAATGGATGGATGCGCTTTTGCGAAGTATCTCGGCAATCGGCGCCAGCAGACCGTCCGATTCGATGCGCACGCCCGTGAATCGATTGATCTGGCCGACAAGGATGGACAGCGACACGCCGGCGAAGAAACCAACGAGGATCGGCCGAGAGAGAAAGCTCGCCAAAACACCAAGGCGCAATAACCGCGCAGCAAAGCAGAAGCACCCAACGCCCAAAGCGAGGGCAGCGGCAATCGCCACTCGATCCACCGGAGCGCCTGCGGGCATGGAAGAGACCACCACGCCCATAGCAGCGGCAAGCACCGTCATCGTCGCAGCGTCAGGCCCGACCACCAATAATCGCGACGGCCCGAAGAGCGCGTAGGCAATCGGGGCTACAATGCTGGCATAAATTCCAGTTTCAGGCGGGAGCCCGGCAATGGCGGGATAGGCAATGGCGCTGGGCAAGCCGACCGCGGCGATCGACAGGCCGGCGGGGATGTCGCTGCGCAGCCAATCGGATTGAAAGCCGCCCAAGCCTCGCAATATGGGCAGATGAAAACTGACGGCCATCTTACAACTCCCGCCCACAAAGGACGCCAATCGAAAAAGCTGAGCCCGCCTCATATGCGTCCAAACGCTTGATCGATGCTTGGCGAAGGCATAGCTCGGCCAACGTCCTCTTCTTGATAAACAGACAGGATTTTAACGCGGCTGCCGTCACAGCGCGTGTAGCATCGCGTAACATCCGCGTGCCGCATCGAAGCCGATACGAACGCCATCCGTCCGAGGCGATCGAAGAATTGATGCCGCTACTGGAAAAGCAAATTCGCGCCGCCGGTTCGAAAGAGGTGCCGTTCAGAAATAACGAGCCGCACTTTGCTCGATGAGATATAGCTGCGGCAGCACGCTCGCACGTGAGCGCGGGCCTGCGCAGCAGCCATTGCCGGAGCGAAAGTAAGCTCATACCTACCGTTATTGACGCAATGTGACTCAACAACCAATCCGGCCGGCGCCTTCGCCATTGTTCTCTAAAAGGAATGTCGCTCTTCCGACTGCTCAATCTCGTCCAGTGCGGTGCTGTCCGCACTGCGCGACGTGCAACCCTCGATGCCCGGCTGACCCGTGCTGCGTAACTTCTTGTATTATACATACCTAATGTAATCGACTGCAATATTATGGTTGCGACCGAACGTCGGACCGATGGAAGCGGCGTCGAGCGCGATGCAAGCAGTTGCAGGCAGTTGGGCTCTGCAAGGGGCCTTATTTTGGGGGAAAGCCCGCTCCTCTCGATACGGCCTGCAGCGCTGATCGGGACGGAGCTTCAGAGCGAAAAGCAGTATCAGAAAAGCGGCATGTCCCGCAGATCGCTATGGGGAGAGATCGCTATGGGGATGAAACTTCGAGAGCTCGTCTTTGGATTGTCAGCGGTGTCGCTTCTAGCGATTCAGGCACAATTTCCCGCCTACTCACAAACATCCGCGAGCAGCGCCCCACCGGCGCAAGCAGCAGAAAATGCGCCCGCGCTACTTTCCGATGACGAGCTGGAAGTGCTCGTCGCACGCATCGCTCTCTATCCGGACGAGCTTGTCGCGGCCATCTCGGCAGCATCGCTTTTCCCGCTTCAGATCGTCGAAGCCCAACGCTTCCTGGAGGCGAAGAAAAAGAATGCGGATCTAAAGCCCAAGAGCGACTGGGACGGCAGCGTCATTTCGCTGCTGAACTATCCGGAAGTCGTCAAGATGATGAGTGATGATCTGGAGTGGACCCAGGCGTTCGGAAATGCCCTGACGAACCAGCAAAAGGATGTTCTGATCGCCATCCAGCAGCTGCGCGACGAAGCGGTCGCAAAAAAGATCATCAAGAGCGATGACAAGATTACCGTCGTTACCGAAAACGACAATGTCATTATCCAGCCAACCAATCCGGAGAAGATCTACGTTCCCCAGTATGCGCCGGAAATGCTCTATGAGCCCGGCTACGCTTCCGAACCGATTGGCTACTACTCGGACTCCTATCCCAGCTACTACTACCCGGGAGCAACCTTTTTCGCAGCCGCGATTACGGGCGTAGCGTGGGCTGCGGCCGTCAACTGGAACGATTGGGGCGTATGGGGCGGCAATTGGCGCGGTGACGTCGATATCGACTGCAACAATTGCTTCAACAACCGCAATTTCAACGGCAAGGTCAAATGGAATGATGTCGATTGGAAGAATGTCGATCGCAGCAAACTAAGCATCGGCAAGGACCAGCTCGCGAAGATGGATCGGTCCGCCATTGGAAACAATCTCCGGTCCGAAGGTGGCAACGATTTGCGCAGCCGGGCGGAGAACCTCAATCGGGAACGCAGCGGTTCTGCGGCTGATCGAGTCAATCGTGCGGCCGATGTCCGCAGAGATACGGCGCAAGGATTGAAACAGAAGCCGACCGCCCGGACTGCCCAAGGTGCCAACCGGCCCGCGAATGTCGCGCGGGCCGAGCCCCGGTCTCCAAAGGCGGCGACGGGCGCAAATCGAGGTACGAAGGCAGCCGCAGCTCGCTCGGGCCAGCAGAAGCTGGCTTCAAGACCCGACAACAGGGGACGCCAGCCTTCGGCCCTTGGCAACGTCTCGTCCGGCCGTCGGGAGATGATGGCGTCCCAACGTGGCCGTCAAAGCATGGGAGCGGCACACCGACCGCCTCCCAGATCAATGCATCGCGGCGGTGGACGTCCAATGCCGCATGGTGGCGGCAGAGGCGGTGGCGGCAGAGGCGGCGGCGGTAGAGGCCGGAGATAGACGCGATATTTTTTGGGGAGGCAGGCGATGAGAACGACGCGCAGAATGCAGTTGCCCATATTGATGTTTGTGGCCTCGGTCGTTTCCTTATCAAGCTGGCAAGTCGGCGAGGCGCAGGACCGGCAAAGGCTCGCGGGTTTTGCCTCACATGAGAAGTCGGCTGAATTCGATCAGTCGTCGGAGGCTATCGATCGCCTCAAGACGGTGCTGACGTCCAACGATGTCGACGGTCTGGCAAAGTTGCTGGGGCTCGATGCCGCCAAGCTGAAGGCGAGCGAAGAAGCCATGGCCGCCCTCGGCCTCATCAAGGAAGGCGCGGCCAGGCAAGTGGCCGTGCAGGACATCTGGGACCGCAAGATCATCGCGATCGGAGACAAGCTCTGGCCGCTGCCGTTTCCTCTGGTGAAACGCGAGGATGGCAAATGGGCATTCGACACGAAAGCGGGTCTGGAAGAAATCCTCAATCGGCGCATCGGCGAAAACGAGTTGCAGACCATCCAGACGATGCATGATTATGTCATGGCCCAGCGCATTTACGCCAGCGAAGACAGGGATGGTGACGGCGTCTACGAATACGCCCAGGTGCTGATCAGCGACCAGGGACGGAAGAACGGCCTTTACTGGGTGGCCGAGACGGACGAGGACGCAAGCCCGGCCAGCGCTTTGATCGAAAATGCGGCATTCGGAAAGGCGCTGAAGGGCGAAGGCTATTTCGGCTACCGCTATCGTATCCTGACCGGCCAAGGCCCGAACGTCTTCGGTGGCCGGCATAGCTACATCGTCAACGGCAACATGACCGACGGCTTTGCGCTCATCGCCTGGCCAGTAAAGTATCGTGAAACGGGCGTGCAGACATTCATGATTAGCGACCAGAGCGTGATCTACGAACGCGACCTCGGCGAGAATACGGCAGAGATTGCCGCGTCCATCAAAGAGTTCAATCCGGACCATAATTGGACGATAGCCGGCGAATAGAGTCTGAAACCTCGTCTGTGATCATGGCACTCTTGGCGCCGAAGAGGCGAAGCTGTGCCGACCGATCCAAAATCATTGTCGCCAGGGTCCGGTTGGAATATCGGGCGTCCCCTGTGATCTCGGGTCCCAGCCAGCGCGGCAGCACCGGCCGATCCGTCTCGCTGAACAACTCGATCTCGGCAATCGTCAGGCCGGAATGCGCGCCGTGGAAGACGTCGATTTCCCAGGTGAATTTGCCGGCGGGAACCCTATAGCGAGATTTCTCAATCACGGCGCCGATTGCGCGTTCAAGCAATTCTTCCGCTTCCAGGAGCGGAATGGCATATTCGAACTCATCGCGGACGATACCCTGCCGTTTGAACTTCACGGTCAGGAAAGCCGCCCGGCCATCCACCAGGCGTATACGAAGCGACTTGTGGGCATCGCACAGAAGATAGCCCTGGCGCAATTCACCTGCAGCCACAGCTTTGCGTCGCCAATCATCGTTTCGGACAAGAAACCTTCGCTCGATCTCTCTTGTCCTCATGCGCCGCCCCCATTGCCGATATTCTCGGCGTTGCGCCTGGAACTTCGTCGGTAAATTCAGCCGTCGCTGCTGCGCTCCAACCACTGCTGGAGCCGGACATGTCGGTCGCCAATTCTATAGGGGATCAGACGACCGGCGCCTCCCAATTCAGGAAAAAGCCGATGTCGCCAGGCACGCCGCCCGGAAAATTGATGACTGCGGCGGTGAGGCCGTAGCCCTGAGGACGAGCAACTTCATTGAAGAGGTCGTAGAGTTCCTTGGCTTTTCCCTGGAGAGTCGAAGGCCAATCGGAGCGGTTGCTGTTGATGGCGCGACCGCTATCGGTGCAGAAGTCGGAAGGGAAGCTGTAGATCAATGCTTCGACCTTCCCGTCGGCGACGGCCTTCATCACCACGCGGCGAATGACCTCCCGCTCCTTCTCGCTGACATGTTTCTGAAAGAAGCTCTCGACGAACTCGGCATGTTTTTCGGCCTCACGCGCTCTGATCTTCTCGTCGCGCTGCATCTCCACGAGTTGCAGCTCAAGCGCGCGCTTGCGTAATTCTTCCGCACTGATCATCGAAGGATGGGATTCAGATTTTTCCTCACCAGTCATGACGTGACCCTCCGCTGTTCGAAGGATCATAGGACAGGCGAACCAAGCCTCGTAGTAAGATACGCAGGATTGTTGGTAAATTACGGTAGGCTACCTCGACGCGTTTCATAGCGCCCGTTGCTGCACACCAACTGAAGATCAACGCGGCTTGCCCTAGCCTGCGAAATGCCGAGAGGCGCATCCGCTAGCTCCGGTCGCGTTTGGGATCCAGAGCAATGTTCAATCCGACCTTCACCCTGTCCATGGTGACAAAGCTGCGAAACCGCTTCACGTTCTTGTTGGCGAAGAACAACCGCCTCGTCAGGGCGTCGTAATCGGCCATCGTCCTGACGATCACGAGAAGAATGAAATCCACCTCGCCTGTCACATAGTAGCACTGCTGAACTTCCGGGGCTTCCGCGAAGGATTTCCTCGTTGCGTCATGCGTGGCGGCGAACTCGTTGTGCATCTCCACCTCGACGAAGACTGTAATCTCGTGGCGCACATGCGACGGCTCGACGACAGCGACATTGGCAACGATCGTGCCCATCTCCTCCATACGCTTGATGCGGCGCTGCACGGCCGGAGCCGATAGGCCGATTGCCTCTGCGATCGAGCGCTGCGGCGTTTTGTTGTCCTTCTGAAGAATCTGCAGGATGGCGAGGTCGAAACGGTCGAGCTCCACGGCTTCTGCAGAATGCTTGTCAGTCATCCGTATTTCCTTTGCGAGGAGTACATTTTCCAATCGGCTCGAAATTAGGCCAAATCGACCGACTAAACGAGCGAATGTTTCATAGCAGGCATTAAAATACAGCGCATTTCTCGCCGGCAATGAAGTAATTATCAGGTCAGGATTAATTTCGAAAGGACGTCCCGATGCTGCTCCTGAACAAACACGCCGACTATCGCAAGCCGCTCGAAACCGTCGACGCCGAGATTCTGGGGGTCGAAGCCGCCAAGACGGTCGAGCACTTCCTGCATCATCGCGAAGACTACAAGCCAACTCCTCTGGTCTCGCTGCCGGACCTTGCACACGAGATTGGGATCGGTTCGATCCTGGTAAAGGATGAAGGCCATCGCCTCGGCCTCGGCAGCTTCAAAGCACTCGGCGGTTCCTATGCCGTGATTAAGCTTGTACTGGAGGAAGCTTCGCAGCGTCTCGGCCGCGAAGTCGGTGTGGCGGAGCTTCACAGCGACGATGTGAGATCCATCGCATCGAAAATGACGGTCGCCTGCGCGACGGACGGCAACCATGGGCGTTCCGTCGCCATGGGCGCGCAGCTCGTTGGCGCCAAATGCTCGATCTTCGTTCATTCGGGCGTCAGCAAGGAGCGCATCGACGCAATCGCCCGTTTCGGCGCAGACATGGTCCGCGTCGACGGCAACTATGATGACTCCGTCCGGGAAGCCGCCCGCGTGGCGGAGGAAAACAACTGGATCACAGTCTCCGACACGTCATGGCCCGGCTACGAGCGCATTCCAGGCTTCGTCATGCAGGGCTACACCGCGCTGCTGACCGAGGCGCTCCGCCATATGCCGGAGCCGCCGACCCATGCTTTTGTGCAGGCAGGCGTGGGCGGCATCGCCGCTACGGTTGCTGGCCACTTCTCCGTCCTTTTTGGCGACAATCGCCCCTTCTTCGTCGTCGTCGATCCCTCCCGCGCAGCCTGCATCTTCGAGACAGCCCGCGCCGGACATTTGGTCAAGGTCGATCATGGCGAAGCCACCGTGATGGCGATGCTGGAGTGCTACGAGCCGTCGCTGGTGGCATGGCGGATCCTGTCGCATGCTGCGGATGCATTTATGACGGTTGACGACCCCGACGCGATCGATGCGATGAAGCTTTTTGCAAACCCTAGGGGATCAGACCCGGCGGTCGTTGCCGGCGAGAGCGGCGGCGTTGGCCTCGCCGGCCTTTTGAAGCTTGCTGCCGACAAGGAACTGCGGGCGAAGATCGGCCTTGATGCGCAGTCCCGCGTCTTCCTCATCAACACCGAGGGCGCGACCGATCCCGTTCTCTACGAGAAGTTTGTCGGCGCAACGCCGGCAGACATTGCAGCGAAGAACGCCGGCCAAAGCGCAAGAAAGGAAAAGGTGGCCTGATGAGCGAGATTTCCGTCAACTCCGAACGGCTGCTCGACCGAATCATGGAACTCGGCGACATCGGTCGTGGCGGTGACGGCCGGCTAGTCCGTCTCGCAGCTTCGGATACAGAAAAGCTTGGACGCGACAAGTTCGTCTCGTGGATCGAGCAGGCTGGATTGGACGTCGCCATCGACCGCATCGGCAACATATTCGGTATCTGGAAGCCCACTGCCGTTTCCGACGAGCCACCGCTCATGCTCGGATCGCACATCGATACCGTCATCAACGCGGGCATCTATGACGGATGTTATGGCGTTCTATCGGGTCTCGAGGTGATCGAAACGCTTATCGCGGCGGGCTTCCAGCCGTCGCGCCCGATCGTGGTCGCCGCTTTCACCAACGAGGAAGGCGTTCGCTACGCCCCCGACATGATGGGGTCGCTTGTCTATGCGGGCGGCCTCGATGTCGACACGGCTCTTGCAACGGTCGGAACAGACGGCACGAAGCTTGGCGAGGAGCTGCGGCGCATCGGCTACGACGGAGAGCATGAACCAGGCTTCATCCGGCCGCATGCCTATATCGAGCTGCATATCGAACAAGGTCCGGTTCTCGAGCGCGAAGGCATCCAGATCGGAGCCGTCGAGAACCTGCAGGGCATTTCCTGGCAGCGGGTGACCATCAGCGGCGACGCGAACCACGCGGGAACGACGCCTATCTCCATGCGCCGCGATGCCGGACATGCCGCCGCGCTGGTCATCACGTTCCTGCGCGAGCGGGCCAAGAATTCGAACACTCCGATGGTAGCGACGGTCGGCTGCATGAGCTTCGAGCCGAATGCGATCAACGTCATCCCGTCCCGCGCGACATTCACGGTGGATCTTCGCGATCCGGACGAGGATCGGCTCAAGCAAGAGGAAGCAGCCCTTGAAGCCTACCTTGCGCAGGTGGCGAAGGAGGAAGGCGTGTCTGTCGAGGTCGAGCGCCTCGCCCGCTTTCAGCCGGTGACGTTCGACGGCAAGATCGTCGAGCTGATCGAGAAAGCAGCAACCGAGCGCGGACACACGGTCCGCCGCATGACCTCGGGCGCAGGCCATGACGCGCAAATGATCGCCCGGATTGCTCCCTCGGCCATGATCTTCGTGCCGAGCCTTGGCGGCATCAGCCATAATCCCAAGGAAAAGACACCGGACGAGGATCTTGTCGCTGGAGCCAACATGCTTCTCGACGTTGTAAAGCAAATTGCGGGCGGAGGACTCTGAAATGGCTATCGACATCGATGCATTGAAGAAAGAAATGACGGCGTGGCGACGCGACCTGCACGCCCACCCCGAGTTCGGATTCGAGGAGAAGCGCACTTCGGCCTTCATTGCAGCCAAGCTGCGCGAGTTCGGCCTCGATGATGTGGCGGAAGGCGTCGGAGGAACGGGTGTCGTGGGCACGCTGAAGCGCGGATCCGGCAACCGCTCGGTCGCGCTGCGTGCCGATATGGACGCGCTGCGAATTCCCGAACAGGGCGATCTTCCCTACAGGTCGTCGAACCCGGGAATCATGCACGCTTGCGGCCATGACGGCCACACCACCATGCTTCGAGGAGCCGCCAAGCTGCTCGCCGAGGACGGTGGCTTCGACGGAACCGTCCGCTTCATCTTTCAGCCCGCCGAGGAATGGGGCCGCGGCGCACTCGCCATGCTCGGAGACGGATTGATGGAGCGCTTCCCCTTCGAAGAGATCTACGGCATTCATAATATGCCAGGCCTGCCCGTCGGCACGTTCGAAACCCGGCCCGGCGCAATCATGTCGGCCGAGGACAATTTCGAGATCAAGCTAACCGGGATCGGCGGCCATGCCGCGCGTCCCCACTGGGGTAACGAGGTTCTCGTCGCGGCCTGCGCCATCGTCACGAACCTGCAGACGATCGTCTCGCGCCGCCTCAGCCCTACGGATACCTCCGTGGTTTCCGTCACCGAACTCATCACCGACGGAACCCGAAACGCGCTGCCGGGAGAGGCCAGGATCCTGGGTGACGCACGAAGCTTCCGTTCGGAGGTCAGCGCCGAAATCGAGAAGCAGATGCGCATAATCGCGCAGGGAACCGCTCTCGCCTATAACGTCTCGGCCGAAGTGACCTATACCCGGGAATTCGTTCCGCTCCTCAACGATCCCGATCTGGTCGAGGAGACTTTCGCCGCCGCTCACAGTTTTCTCCCGGAGAAAAACGTTCGCGTGGCACCGGAGCCGATGACGGGAAGCGAGGACTTCGCGCACTTTTTGAAGCATGCGCCCGGCGTGTTCGTCTTCCTCGGCAACGGGGATTCTGCACCGCTGCACAATCCTCGCTACGACTTCTGCGACGACGGTCTGATCCATGGGACGAACTTCCACACCGCGATCGTCCGTCGCAGGCTTTCCCTGTCTTGATATAGAAAAGTGGGCCTCGCGGCCCACTCATTCATCCCAGCCAGTTCGGAGGGCTGACCGCTACTTGCGGGCAGCCGCTGACGCTTCCGTCAAAACTCCTCCCACCCAGCAACGGCTGCTGCCGCCGTGGCTTGTCCACGAAAGGCACCTGTCAGCTTCTGCTTGAGTGCGCGCGCCGGCGAAGGCACCGGTCGGCTTTCGGCGGTGACGGCGCGTGGCGCCGCTTGACCCATGTCGAGCTTGAAGCGAGCGATCAGCCGGGCAAGGCTGGCAGCCTCCTCGGCGAGGCGGCCGGTGGCGGCGGTCGATTCCTCCACCATGGCGGCGTTCTGCTGTGTCACCTGATCCATCGCGTTGACGGCGGTGCTGACCTCATGAAGGCCCGTCGATTGTTCCTTCGCGGCCGTGGCGATCGAGTGCACATGCTCGTTGATCTTGGCGACATGCCCCTGGATCAGGCCAAGGGCATCCCCCGTAGCTGTCACCAATTTGACACCCGAGGTGACCTCATCGCCGGAGCGGTTGATCAGCCCCTTAATGTCCTTTGCCGCATTGGCCGAGCGTTGTGCCAGTTCCCGCACTTCCTGGGCGACGACGGCAAAACCCTTGCCGGCCTCGCCGGCACGCGCGGCTTCAACACCGGCGTTGAGTGCTAGGAGATTCGTCTGGAAAGCGATCTCGTCGATGACGTTGATGATCTGGCTGATCTCGCCCGAGGCCTGCTCAATCCGTCCCATCGCAGAGACTGCTTGCTTGACGACAGCGCTTGACTGCTCGGTGCTCCTGCGCGCCTCGTCCACCATATGACTGGCCTCAACTGCGCGTTCGGTCGAGCTTTTCACGGCGACGGTGATTTCTTCCAGAGCCGAGGAGGTTTCCTCCAGCGCGGCGGCCTGCTGCTCGGTGCGCTTGGAAAGATCCCCCGACGCCAGGCGCATTTCGCCGGCACCGCCATTGATCGTATCGATGGCGGCACGAACCTCGCCGAGTACGGAGCGAAGGTTGTCCATGGTCGCGTTGACGTTGGACTGAAGCTCTCCGAAAGCGCCCTGGAACTCTCCGCGCATGTTCTCCCGGATATCCCCGTCGGCAAGCGCCGCGATGACGCGGCGGGTCTCGGCAACACCACGATCAACGGAGGCGACCAGTTCGTTGACCTGCGCCGCGAAGCGGTTGAGGTCGGCGTTGTCGTAGTCTTTGGTGATGCGCTGCGTGAAGTCACCGGCCACCGCCGCCGATACGACTTCGCCGATGCTCGATTGCAGGTCGGCGCTTTTCGCCTGGAGCGCCGCCTCCTGGGCGTTCATCTCCCGCACCTTGATGCCATTCTGCTTGAATACCTCGACGGCACGGGCCATCTCACCAATTTCGTCGTGCCGGGCGGCGAAGGGGACATTCGTATCAAGATTGCCCTCGGCAAGAACGCTCATGCTTTCGGTAATCTGGCCAATCGGCCTTGCGATCACCCGAGCACCGAACATGACAGCGCCGATCAGCACAACAACAGCCAGCGCCCCGATGCCGAGATTGAGGCGTAGAGCTAAGGCTGCCGTTTCGGTTGCATCCTCCTCGGCCCGTGTCGCCATCGTCTTCGCCGAGTCCACCCCTTCGTCGAGAAGGTTAGACCCCTCGGTCGCTATTGACAGCAGCTTAGCCTGAACTTCCCTTTCCTTAGCCTCAAGCGCGGGGTCGGTCGTTTTGACCTGTAGTTCGGCCGCGATGACCTTTGCCATTTCATTGGTCGTTGAAAACAAAGTATCGACCGCTGCCTTGATTGCCGCAATCCGATCTCTGTTGACCTGCAGCCGCAACCCGCCAAGCGCGTCATCCAAATATTTCACGAGGGACGCCTTGTGGGTGCCGATATGTTCGACGGCGCTGGCAGCTTCATCCGTCGAGGTCGCAAGGCGCAAATCGCGCACATCGACTTGCATTCCACGCAACGATGCCTTTGCGTCAACCAGATCCCGCGAAATGATCAACTGATCCCTTTGATAAGCGGCGCGTTCTTTAACGAGTTGGCCACTTTGCCAAGCCGTGACCAGCATGACCGCGACCAAGAAAATGCCGACGCCGGAAAGCATAGTCAGTTTGGTGCTAATTCGCGAAAAGATACTCGTCGTCATTGTTCCAGTTCCTCCATAGTAGAAACAGGAAAACGTCATATCCCCTGCTGAATTTTAGAAAGCGTGATCGACTTCATTCGACCGCGGTATAGGCGTCCGGCTTTCGAGACTACCTTTCCTTCGAAGGTGGGATTTCGTCGGCCCTGTCCAACTAACGTTCTGTAACGATTAATAAAAAGTTTTGCATTTGATGCAACTTAAAGCTTAGCTGCGCAAATGGGATAACAGGGACATGAAATGGATAATGCGAAAAGACCGCGGAGGCTTGGAAAGCTCCCAGCCACCTGCTTTTCGTTGTCCCAGTGACGTTGGCTCTCATCCACGCGAACTGCATGGTAGCCCAAGCTCAAACTGCCGCATTAGCCGCAAACTGAGATAACTTCTCTCTCAGCCCGGTTTCGGCCTGTTTCCCGAATGAACGCTTATTAGAGCAATCGCGACATTGCTCCGGTCTGCATCGCATTGCGCAGAATAAGAGGGAGAATGCCCCCTGACCGGAGAATATCGACCTCAGCGTTGGTCTCGATCGCGGCGGTTGCCGAGAGGCTTATTTTTTGTCCTGTCGATCGCTTCACGACAACGCCGACCTCGCAACGTGGCTCAAGGCGCGTTGGATCGGCAGAGATCTCCACCAGATCTTCCGCCGCAAACGCCAGCTCGGCAGGGCCAAAAGCCTCCGGCAATCGAAGCGGCAGGATGCCCATTCCAATCAGGTTCCATCTATGGATACGCTCGAAGCTCAAGGCGAGAACCGCCCTTACCCCCAGCAGTGAAACACCCTTCGCAGCCCAATCGCGCGACGATCCCATACCGTATCGCTCGCCCGCAACGACCACGACCGATCGATCTTCCGCAGCATAGCGCTGCGCGGCGGCCCAGAGAGACAAGATCTCACCCGAAGGGGCATGAATGGTCGATCCGGGCGGAATATCCGCTCCGATCAAGTTGCTGACCGTCTTGTTCGTGAACAGGCCGCGGATCATGGCTTGCCAATTGCCGCGACGCGACGAGAACACGTTGAGGTCCGCCGGGTTCTCTCCCCTCTCGATGAGATAGCGCCCCGCGTCGCTCTTCGCCTCAACAGCGCCGGCGGGGGAGATATGGTCGGTCGTTATGTCGTCGCCGACGACCAGAATAGGATGGGCCTGATAGTTACCCAGCAACGTGCCCTTGCCGAAGCTCGCAAAAGGCGGCCGGCGGATGTAGGTCGATTTCTCATCCCAGGGAAAGATAATCGTGGTCGGCGCATCGAGGTCTCGCCATGCCTTGCTGGCCTCGGCCTTCTCGTAGGCGGGGGCGAAGTCACCGATGTCAGAGGCCTGCGCCACGGCCGCATCGATCTCGGACGCCTTTGGCCACACCATCGAAAGCGTCACCGGTGTCCCTTCACGGGAGTAGCCGATCGGATCCGTCAGTATATTGAGCTCGACGGTGCCGGCCAGCGCAAAGGCGACGACCATCGGTGGGGAAGCGAGGAAGCCTGCTTCGAGCTGAGGATGCACGCGGCCGGGGAAATTCCTGTTTCCGGAAAGCACAGCTACGGGCAGAATATCGCGCTCTGCCATGGCCTTTGCGATGGGCTCTGTCAGGGGACCGGAATTGCCGATACATGTCGTGCAGCCGTAGCCGACGATCCCGAAACCCACGGCTTCGAGATCTTCAAGCAGGCCGGCTCGCTGAAGATAGCGCTCGGCGGTCGGGGATCCCGGCGCCAGCGATGTCTTCACCCAATGAGGCGGACGCAGTCCGTAGGCGCGCGCCTTGCGCGCAAGGAGCCCGGCGGCGGCGAGCAGGCGCGGATCGGAGGTGTTGGTGCAGCTCGTGATCGCGGCAATCGCGACGGCGCCGCTGTTCGGCTGCCCTTCGACATCGGCCGACGGCTTCTTCATGCCGGCAATGGCCGGCGCCGTTTCGCTGACGGGAATGCGATCCTGCGGACGCCGGGGACCCGCAAGGCTCGGTTCGACGCTGGAGAGATCGATTTCAAGGGTGGATGTATATCGAGGCTCCGAGGATGGATCGAACCAGAGCCCCACGCGCTTGGCATAGTGCTCGACGAAATCGGCGTGATCCTCACTGCGTCCGGTCGCCCTCAGATATTGAATCGTATGGCCGTCGATCGGAAAATAGCCGCTATTGCCGCCGAATTCCGGCGTCATGTTTGCAACGACTGTGCGGTCGCCCGCCGTCAACGTCGACACGCCCGGCCCATAGAACTCGACGAACTTGTCCTGAAGGTCGATCTGACGCAGCAGATGGGTGACGACCAGCGCGAGATCGGTCGCAAGCACGCCCTCCCGCAGGCCGCCGATCAGGCGTACGCCGACGACATCCGGCACACGGAGCGTCACCGGCATGCCGAAGAAGACGCTTTCGGCCTCCAGGCCGCCGACACCCCAGGCAAGCACGCCGATACCATTGATCATCGGAGTATGACTGTCCGTTCCGATTAAGGTATCCGGCATGGCCCAGCGCCTGCCGTCTTTCTGCTGGTGGGTCACGACCGTTGCGAGCCGCTCCAGATTGAGGGTGTGCATGATACCGGTGCCGGGCGGATGGACCCGGAAGCCGGTGAGGGTGTTGGTCGCCCATTTCATGAAGCTATAGCGCTCGGCATTGCGCTCATATTCGCGCTGCATGTTGCGCTCGAGCGAAGCCGAGCTTCCGAACGCATCGACGGCAACCGAATGATCGGTCGAGACATCGACTGGCACCACGGGATTGAGCAGGGCCGGATTACCGCCGGCCTCCGCCAATGCGGACCGCATGCCCGCAATATCCACCAGTGCCGGCCCGCAGGTCGTGTCATGCATGAGGACACGGTTCGGCAAGAACGGGATTTCCACCTCGCTCCTGCCCTCATCGAGCCAGGCAATGATCGCCGATTTGGCGCGCGCGGCGTCATCTCCCCCTGTCCGGAGCACGTTTTCCAGCAGGATGCGATGGATATAGGGCATCCGCTCGAGCTTCGGACCGGCCTCCTTCGGCAGGTCAATGATATCGTACCGGACGCCATCTACGGCGAATTTGCCGACCGTCGTCATGCTCATGCTCTGAAACCCTGCTTCACGATTTGGGCGATCTGGCCCGCGCGATATTGAATTGCCCAGACGGCCCCACGCCCTCTGCGGTCTCCGCATTGGAGACACGCATGAACCAGGTCATCAGGAAGGACAGCAACAGAAGTGCCGCGAGGAACATGAGCCCGCCGAGGGCGCTGCCTGTCCATGTCTTGGCTGCACCCATTGCGTATGGGCCGACGAAGCCGCCGAGATTGCCGATGGAATTGATGGCGGCAATCGAGACCGCGGCGGTCGATCGGGTCAGGAACAGGCCGGGCAGCGACCAGAACGGCGACTTGAAGGCATAGATTCCGGCGAGCGCCACGGAGATCAGCGCGATAGCAATATAGGGATCGTGGGTTAGCCCCGTCGCCGCCAATGCGATGCCTGCAATCAGCAGCGGGGCCGCCGTATGCTTCTGGCGCTCGCCGGTGCGATCCGAGCTCCGCGACCACAACACCATGGCGATGGTAGCGACGGCATAGGGGACCATGGCGACGAGGCCGATCTGGAAATGGCTGAGATTGCCACCGAAGCTCTGGATGATCTGTGGCATCCACAGGCCAATACCGAGATTGCCGACCTGATAGATGAAATAGATGGCGGACAGGAACAGCACTTTCGGGTTCGAGATCGCCTGCCAGAGACCAAGATGTTTGACGTTCTTGCGATTGGCATGATCGGCGGTAAGCGCTTTCGTCAGCCAGTCCCGCTCCTCCTCGGTCAGCCATTTCGCCTTTTCGGGGCGGTCCGTCATGTAGAAATAGTTGAAGATGCCGGCGGCAACTGCAGGGACGCCTTCAAGGATCAGCATCCATCGCCAACCAGAAAGACCGAAGCCGCTGACATTGTCCATGATCCAGGTGCTAAGCGGCGCGCCCATAAGATAGGAAACGGGAATGGCGGCGGTGAAGAATGCCACAGTCGTCGCCTGCTCTTTCGAGCGGAACCAGTAGGTCAGATAGATGATAATGCCTGGGAAGAAGCCGGCTTCGGCAACGCCCAGAAGAAAGCGCAGGATATAAAGCTGCATGGCGCTTTGAGCGAAGCCGGTCAGCACCGCGACCGCACCCCAGGTCAGCAGAATGCGTGAAATCCAGATACGCGATCCGTATCTCTGCAAGGCGATGTTGCTCGGCACTTCGAAGAGGAAATAGCCGATGAAGAAGATACCGCCGGCAAAGCCGAAGGCTTCGGCAGACAGCGCCAGATCCTTGTTCATCTGCAGTGCCGCGTAACCGAGGTTCGCGCGATCCAGATACGAGATGATGTAGAGCAGAAACGTATAGGGGACGATCCTCCAGAAGACCTTTCGCATCGTGGCCTTTTCTAGTCCGCTTGTCGCAGCATCGGTCATTGCTACCTCCCAGAAGCAGTGATGGTGATACCCGGGCATGTCCGAGCACATGCGAGCTTATTTACACAATATGATTATAAAATGCAATTGCCGTGAAGTGTAAATAGCGATATTGATGGTAAGCACATCAATTCGCGCGAGGATTTCTGGTATGGACGGGGAAAAGGTGAGGATCGCCTATATCGGTGCACGCACGACGAAGGCCCGCAACGCGCGTGGCAACGGTCTGAACGTCTACCGGCTCGGGCAGGATCTGAGCTGGGAGCATCGGCAATTGGTGGAGATGGAAAACCCCTCCTTCTTCGCCTTCGATCGGACAGGCCGTTTCCTCTACACCGTTCACGGCGATTCCGACCGCGTGAGCGCTTTCTCCATCGACCCATCTTCTGGCCACCTGTCCTTCCTGAACGAGCAATCGACCGAGGGCCGCAACCCCGTCCATCTCTCGTTCGACCACTCGAACCAGTTTCGGATCGTCGCGAACCATGTGACCTCCTCGCTCGCCGTGCTCCGGCGCCTGGATGACGGACGGCTTGGCCCGGTCGAGAGCCTGACCGTGATCGAAGGAAAGCTTGGGCCTCACCGCGTCGAGCAACCCTTCGCCAAGCCCCATCAGGTCCAGTTCGACCCGTCGGGAAAATGGATCGTGGTGCCGGATAAGGGCCTGGATGCGATATTCGTCTATCGTCTGGACCGCGCCTCCGGCACGTTGATCAAGGTGGCATCCTGCGAGACCCGCGAAGGCGCCGGCCCACGCCATATTGCCTTTCACCCCGAAGGCCGCCTCGCCTACGTCATCAACGAGCTGGACTGCAGCGTGGCCGCGTATCGCTTCGATCCGGCGACGGGAGGCATCGCACCATTCCAGATCCTTTCGTCGCTTGCTGACTGCTTCACCGGCAACAGCCGCGGCGCCGAGATTGCGGTTTCTGCCGATGGCCGCTTCGTCTATGCGTCCAATCGCGGCAGCGACACGATTGCGGGTTTTGCGATTGGAGAGGATGGGCGCATGACATCCGTCGGCTCATGGACGACGGCCGGAAAGACGCCACGCTTTTTCACGCTTCTTTGCGAAGGCGATGTCCTACTTGCCGCTAACGAGGACACCGATACGGTGGTCGCCATCGGCCTCGACAAAAGCTCCGGCACACTGTCGCCGCCGTCGAGCGTCCTTACCGTCGGTAGCCCGGTCTGCATCCTTCTCAAGGATCTAGATCAGACCTGAGGCGTCTTGATGCGGCTCGCACCCATGATGTGGGTATAAAGGAATGCCGCCGCCTCGTTGCGGCGACCGTCTTCGATCAGGTCGAGGATATGCAGATGCTCGGTCGTCTGTCTCGGCAGCCGGCTTCTGTCGATCGTGATATGATATTCGATCAGCCGGCGCAGGCGGTTTATGCGCCTGATCGCATCGAGAAAGAATTCGTTGTGCGAGCAAGCGACGAGCATCTCGTGAAACTCGTTGTTCGCCTTGAAAATCTCAGCGCGCGACCAGGTTTCATACCCACCCTGGCCAAGTTCCGTCTGGATCTGACGCGCGCGTCTGAACCCTTCAGGATCTGGCTCGAAGCTTGGCAGCAGCATGGCCTGCTGCTCGATGACGGCACGGAACGTGTAGCCATCCTGATAGCTCTGCCTAGACGTCAAGGTTTGCCGGAAGGACCAACCGTTGCCGGGCAGCCGCTCGACCCAACCCTCATCCGCAATCCGATGCAGGATCTTAAGCAAACGGCTTCGCGGCAGATCGTAATGGCGCATCATCTCGCTTTCGCTGACGCGCTCCTCGAGCTTGCCGGAAAAGCGATCCTCGGCGATCCGGAAATAGATGGCTTCGTCACCATCGCTGTCTTTGGGACTCTCCGGCCTGCCGGCATCCAGGCTCTCGCCGTCAACCGCCAGAAAGTAGCCTCGATTCGGCTCGGCACGGACGATGCCACGGCCCTCCAGGCTCCGAAGCGCGCTCATGATCGGCGCGCGCGAGACGCGGAATGCATCGGCCAGCATCTGAAGAGGCAGATGCTGGCCCTCGCGCATTCCGTTCGCTTTCACGAACTCGATGATATTGCCGCTGATCTGCGATGTGAGGCTGCTTCTCGCCATGGCTTCCGATTCATTGCTTCTCTTGCGGTTTTTCTATCACCGCATGAAACATCAAGACAGCCCCGTCGATATCCGAACCAAGCCTGCCTACCTGGCGTTCTTGACGAATTCGGTCGTGTAGGTCTTCGAAAGATCGATCTGCTTGCCTTTGACGTTCTTGGAGAATTCCGAGAGAACCGTCAGGACGGTTTCCGGGCCTCCCTTGGGCATCATTCCGTCAGGTGTGAACATGCCCTTGCTTACCTCAAGCGCTTTGACATAGCCGTCCTTGTCGCCGACATAGAAATCCTTCGGCATCTTATCAGCGATCTCCGCGGCAGAGTGCGTGTCGATGTATCGCATTGTTTTTACAAAGGCGTTGACCAATTTCTGGACTTCCTCCTTGTGCGAGTCGACCCAGGAACTTTCCATGTACAGCGAAGCAAATGGATAAACTCCGCCGAGCGCCGCTCGTGTCGATTCGACGGTGCGAAGGTCCACCAGCACCTTGGCTTCGTTTGTCTTCAGCAGCCGTGATACGGTCGGCTCGGTGGTCATTCCAGCCTGGATCTGGTCCTGCTGCATGGCTGCGATGAAGGTCGAGCCTGCACCGACCGGAACAGTCGTCACATCGCCTGTCTTCAATCCAGCCTTCGATGCCATGTAAAGCGTCAGAAAATTGGTGGATGAGCCGAGGCCGGTTACCCCGAGTGCCTTTCCTTTGAAGTCGGCAGGCGATTTGATTTCCGGATGTTTCGTCGAAACTAGCTCTACTTCGCCGGGAACCTGCTGCAATTGGACGACCGACTCGACGAACTTGCCCTTGGATTGCAAATCCACGCAATGGTCGTAAGAGCCGATAACACCCTGAACGGCGCCCGCAAGTAGCTGATTTTCCGCATCAACTCCAGCCGACTCATTCAGCAGTTCGACATCGAGCCCTTCGTCCTTGAAATAGCCGAGGGCTTCGGTGAGCTTGGCGGGCAGGTAGATCTGCTTTTCATACCCACCCACCATGATTGAAATCTTCTCGGCAGCTTTGGCTGTTGTGCCCATGGCTCCCGTCGCAATTGCCACGCAGATAGCTGCGGTCGAAAAATAGAGACCTGCTGAACGCATGAATTCCTCCTCCTTAGTGCAATAAATCGCTTGAGTGACCGTCTGTGCGCCCGATGACGCGACACAGAAACGGACACCAAACGAGCCTCGGCCTCAGGGTGCCGGCAGGCCTCCACCTCTCCCAAATGGTCTCGGCGCCGACGGTCAGCCCTTCATCCTCCGATGAGAGACTAGCCACGTTTGAAGGAATGCACAATTGCATTTTATAATTATATTATTCTTTTTTTGGAAACTGCTTCCCGCAAGCTGAATCGGGATTGAGAACGCCAGCGACAGCGGTCCGGCGTCCTCATTGCTGCATCACTCCTTCGTCTTGCCCTCAAAATGCATGACGTCGCCGAGCGGCACGTACTTCTGGCCGTCGAACTGATAGAGCTGCAGCGCTTCGGTCGGGAAAATGTCGCTGCCTTCCTTGGTGGTCATGGTAATGCCGTTCAGGAGAAGGGGATTTTTCCAGCCGTCCATATTCTGCACGACCTTCATCAGTTCCTCGCGCGTCGGGCTCTTGAGCTTCTCAAGCGCCTGGATCAGGGAATCGCCGATGGCGTAGCCGGTCTGACCAATCGTGTTTGCGAAATTGAAGTTTACCTTGGCCGCGGAGATGGCGGAAAGATAACGATCA
Source organism: Rhizobium sp. CB3171 (assembly GCF_029714265.1). Classification (NCBI taxonomy): domain Bacteria; kingdom Pseudomonadati; phylum Pseudomonadota; class Alphaproteobacteria; order Hyphomicrobiales; family Rhizobiaceae; genus Rhizobium; species Rhizobium sp. CB3171. The sequence goes on from NZ_CP121653.1 coordinate 2,076,285, forward strand.
ACGCCCTCGTCGCCCGACGGCTTGTCGCTGATGATGGGCTTGAGGTAGTCCGACGTAATGATGCCCTTGGCATTGTCCAGTCCGACCGACTGGAGAACCGGATAAGCCGACGAAAGGTTCGTCACCAGGGTCAAAGGCTTCCAGCCGCTTTCGGATTGAAAGCGGATCGCCTCGCCGCCCTGGCGGGGTGCTGCGATGATGACGAGGGTGTCAGCACCGGACGCTTTCAGCGTCGAGAGCTGAGTTTCAACGGTTGGATCTTGGGAGGTGACAGGCTGTCGGTCCAATACCTTGATGTGGGAGCCCTCGATTGAACGGTCGAACGCCTTCATGAAGGTCTGGCCGGTCTCGGTGTTTAGATAGAGAATGGCGACCTTCGCTTCGGGCTTATGCGCCTTCAGATATTCGGCAAACGAGTCCGCCTCAGTGGAGAAGGACGGGACGAAGCCGACCTCCCACTTCGGAGCATTCAAGGCAATCACCCCCGAATACATGAAGATATTCGGGATTTTCTTCTGGGTGATGTAGCGGCCGATCGCAAGGTTATTTGGCGTTGCGGCGGTGCCCACCAAGGCGAATACCTTTTCCTGTTCGACCATTTTACGGACGTTGGCCAGCGTGCGCTGGGGATCAAGCGAGTCGTCTTCGATAACCAGGTCGATTTTGCGCGTTTTTCCGTCGCCCATCTTAACGCCGCCTTCGGCGTTGGCCTGTTCGATGCGGGCGCGTATGCCTTCCGCGACGCCGCCGACAACAGCAACCGGCCCGGTCAGGGGGCCGGTAACGCCGATCTTCACCGAGTCGTCGGTTACCCCCGGCGTGGTCTCGGCTGCGCTGGCGTGGGTCGCAACGAGCAGCGCGGCCACGGCCAACTGCATTGTGCAGCCCTTCAGCTTGGAGACAAATCTCATATCAGTTCCTCCCATTGTTCGGTGGCAGGCCTCCTCAGCCCGCTGTTTTCCGAAAAATCATCGAAAGCCATTTTTCGATGAAGCCAGTAACGCCGTTGCGCGCGACCATCATGATCAGGATTAGCGCGAGGCCATAAATCAGGTTGCCGAGGCTGAGGTTGATGTCGGACGCCCACGTCGGAACGAAGACCATGAACAGCCCGCCGAGAAATGCCCCGACGATGCTCGTCACCCCGCCGACGATGCTACCGATCACGATGTTGATGGACAGGATCGCCAGGAACGACTCCGGGCTGACAAAACCGGTGACTATGGCGAACACGCCGCCGCCCATGCCCGCGAGTGCCGAGCTTCCCGCGAATGCCCACAATCGCGTGCGTGTCAGGTTCACACCGAGGGCTTCCGCGATCTGCGCATTGTCACGCTGGGCCCGCAGCGCCCGTCCGACATCGCCGAAAAGCATCAACGAAACCAGAAGAGCACCGATCCCCGCGCATCCCAGGCAAATAACGTAGAGCCATAGCTCCGGGCTGAGGGGAAGCCATTCCGGCGCTTCCGGAGCGTCGATCGGAAGGCCCGAAACCCCGCCGGTGAGGCTCCCCATTTTCAACACAAGCTGAGGGAAGGCAGCGGCAATGCCGAAGGTGACAATTGCCAACTGCAGGCCCTGAAGTCTCAGCGCCGGGAGGCCGATCGCTAGCCCGACCAAAACCGTCACTGCAGCCGAAACAGGAAGAGTGACGAGCGGAGGTACGCCGTAGGTCGCATTCAGGATCGCGGTCACATACGCGCCGACGCCGAAGAGAGCGCCCTGCGCGAGGCAGATTTGCCCCGCAAATCCCATCAGGAGATTCAGTCCAAGAATTGCGATTGCATAAGCGATCGCAACGCATATCTGCTGGTGCGCGTAGTCCGGGGCGACAAACGGAATCAGTATTGCGAGAAATGCGAACAGACCGAACTTGACCGCGGCCCGGCGGAATCCGTCACTCATAGTTTTGTCACCTTGTAGGAACCGAACAGGCCGACGGGCTTTACAAGCAGGATGGCCAACGTGAGGACGATGGGCACTGCGATGCGCATGTCAGCGCCGATGAAAGGGAGGTAGCTCGCGCCGAGGCTTTCGGCGACGCCGACCGCCAGACCGCCGACAATTGCGCCGAGGGGACTATCCCATCCGCCGAGAGTCGCGGCGGCGAGGCCGTAAAACAAAATCGGCGCCATCATTGTCGGGCTGAGGAAGAGACGCGGCGCAATCAGGATCGCCGCAAAAGCCCCGATGACCGCGGCAAAACCCCATCCCAGCATCAGCATGCGCTCGACGTCGACGCCGACGAGTACGCTGCGCGCCCGGTCGAAAGCCGCCGCACGCATGGACAACCCAAGTCTCGTGAAGCGAAAGATGAAACCGATGGCGGCCGCGATGCAGATCAGGATCGCCAGCGTGCCGACTGCGGACGCGAGCACGCGAACCTCCCCGAGACTGAAGCCGCCATCGGGAAACAGGCTTGGGAACGAGAGTTGTTCGGCTCCCCAGATCCACATGCACATGGCCTGGAAGAGCACGAATATTCCAAGCGTGACCACGACAACCGCCTCCACGGGCGCGCTCATCAATGGCCTGATCACGAGGCGGAATGTCGCGATGCCGATGCAGAATGCGACCGCCAGGCTCGCGAGCACGGCCAGCCACAGCGGAACGCCCCACTGCATCAACTGCCACGCGACGTAAGCGGAGAATGTCGCCATTTCGCCTTGGCCGAAATTCACGACATTCGTCGCCCGGAAAATGAGTACGAGCGCGAGCGCCAGTGCCGCGTAGATGGCACCCGTTGTTAGCCCGCTGACGACGAGCTGAAAGAAGAGACTCATCAGGCGACCCCCAGATATGATTTCTTGATGTCCTCATTGTTGATGAGGTCGCTCGCGGCGCCGCCGGCGACGATCTGCCCCGCCTCGATGACGAAGGCCTTATCCGCGTATTGCAGGGTGATATCGACGTTCTGCTCGACCACCAGCAGCGTCATTCCGTGGTCGCGGTGCAGCGTCTTGAATATCGCCAGGATCTCCTGCGTAATCGACGGCGCCAGGCCGAGCGATGGTTCATCGCACATCAGGAGTTTCGGACGGGACATGAGCGCACGGGCGACCGCGAGCATCTGCTGCTCGCCACCGCTTAAGTTTCCGGCTAACTGGTCGCGCCTTTCGCGCAGCCGCGGAAAGGTTTCATACCAACGCTCCTTGTCTTGCCTGATCTGAGACCGGCTGGAGATGATGGTGGCGCCGAGCTGAAGGTTTTCGTCCACCGTGAATTCCGAGAAGGTGCCTCGGCCCTGCGGGATCTGGGCGATGCCGAGGCCGAGCCGCTTTTGAGCTGCGATCCACTCCAGCGACCTTCCCGCGTAGAATATGGAACCCTTGAACGGCAGGAGGCCGGAAATGGCGCGCAACAGAGTGGTCTTTCCAGCTCCGTTCGACCCGAGAAGTGCCACGAACTCGCCCTCTTCGACCGCGAACGAACAGTCGAAGAGCGCTTGCGTTTTTCCGTAGAAAGCCGAGAGGTCTTTAATGTCGAGAAGCGTCATGCCGCCCTCCCCAGATAAGCGGAGACAACCGCGTCGTTCGACTTGATTTCACCCGGAGTGCCTTCGGCGAGATTACGGCCGAGATGGAAAACAACGATCCGATCGCACAGCCCCATCACCAGTCCCATGTGGTGTTCAATGAGGAGGATCGAGAGATTGCGGCTCTTTCTTACTTCGTCCAGCAGAGTGCCGAACTCGTTGACTTCGCCATGCGTCAACCCTCCCGCCGGTTCGTCGAGAAGCAATATCTTGGGGTCTGACGCGAGGGCGCGGGCAATCTCCATCCGCTTTTGCAGCGGATAGGGAAGCGCACCAGCTTTCCGAGCAGCCATATCGGCCATTCCCATCTCTTCGAGGATGGCCATCGACCTCTCGCGCACCGCCCGCTCATCGGCTCGCGATCGCAAAGGCGTCAGGATCGCCCGTGCGAACTTGCCCCCGAGTTCATGGTGGGCACCGAGCATGACATTTTCCAGAACCGTCATGGAGGCATAGATGCCGAGGTTCTGGAACGTTCGGGCGACGCCGAGGCCGATCATGTCCCGAACCCTCGAGCCTTCGATTGGCGTCCCATTCAAAACAATGGTGCCGCTGTCGTAGGCCACGAGACGAGTGATCGCGTTGAGAAAGGTGCTTTTGCCCGCGCCATTCGGTCCGATCAGGCCGCAGATCTCGCCCGAACGCACCGAGACCGAAACGTCGGTGAGCGCCTTGATACCGCCGAAGTGCACTGAAACGCCTCGCGCCTCAAGCACGAGACGAGCGTCCGCAATGCTGCTCATTTCCACTATTTCCTCCCTCCCTGAGCGGTCTCCCAGACGGCCTGTCCATTTCTATGATTGACAGCCATCCCCGCTTTGGATACCAATAAGTATCCGAAGACGTTTCGGTATGTCAAGCATCAATCGCATCTGGATTGGCTTGCCACGGAACGGCCTCAGAGTTGCCTGCCATCGGGTTGGAGTTGGGTGGCGGCAAGGTGATCGAATGCCTCGCTGACGGGGCGATGGGGAGGACATCCATGACAGGAAACAACACCGAACTGACGGGCGAGAATCTGTATCGAGATCCGTATCCGGTTTACGCGAGACTGCGCGCTGAAGAGCCAGTGGCCTTCTTCGAGGGGACGAAGGAATACTTCATCACCCGATTTGACGACTGCCGCACGATCGGCGGTCAGGACAAGATCTTCGGCCCTTCCGGATCGGCGGACCGCCCGGAGGCGCGCGTCATGGGCATGCCGAACGTACTGACCATGTCCGGCGAGGAGCACCAATGCCTTCGTCAGGGCATCGACGAAAACCTCACGCAGGAGCGTGTCCGGTCGTTTGTCGAAGGTCTGACGCGCCCCGTGGTGCAGCGTTACGTCGACGCGATCAAAGCCAAGGGAGAGGCGAACCTGACGGCCGAATTGTTCGAGCCGATCTCCGTGCGGTGCATCGGCGACGTTATCGGCCTCACGGAAACGCCGAACGAAACCCTCGTCGAGTGGTTCCACGCGATGGCTCTTGGCCTGCAGAATGTCAGCAACGACGCGGCGGTGTGGAAGCGACTGGACGACGCTCTTGCCGATATCGACAAGCAAATGGGCGACCTTTACCAAGTCTGCCTGTCGAAGCCCAACAACTCCCTCCTCAGCCATGTGATGTATGGCGGCATGCCGAAAGGCGAAGCGCGCAGTTGGGACGAGATTTCGCCGACCATGCGCGTCATTATCCTTGGCGGCCTTCAGGAACCCGGTCACGCGGCAGCGAATGCCTGCGCCGGTCTTCTTTCGAATCCCGAACAGGCGAAAGTCATGGCGGAGCAGCCGCAGGAAAACGCCATGCGCGCTTTCGATGAGGGATTGCGATGGATCGCTCCGATCGGCGTGACGCCGCGCATCGCCCGGGAGGATTTCGAGATCGCAGGGACGGTCATTCCTCAGGGAGCGTCGGTCGCGATCGTTATGGGCTCCGCCAACCGTGACGAGACCCGCTTCGAGGATGCCGACAAGTTCGACATGTTCCGCAAGAAGAAGCAGCACCTCTCGTTCGGCTTCCGTCCGCACTTCTGTTCGGGACATTTTCTGTCAAGGGCCATGGGCGAGATCGCACTTGCGGAAGTCTTCCGTCAGTTGCCCGAACTTCGGCTTGACGGATCGCGCGAAATCAAAGGCAAAGGCTGGCGATTCCGCGGTATTTCCGACCTCCCCGCGAAATGGAACGCGTGATGACACTCATCATAGACTGCCACGGCCACTTCACTACAGAGCCGCCAGAGCACCACGCCTTCCGCAAGGCCCAGGTCGCTTTCGCGGAAGGCACATCATCGGATCGCCCGGTCTATCCGGGCATCCCCGACAAACAGCTTCACGACATCATCGAGACCAATCAGCTCAAGATCCAGCGTGAGCGCGGCTCGCATGTCACGCTACTTAGCCCGCGCGCCTCCGGCATGGGGCACCATCTGCCGAACCTGCCGGTCGCGAAAGAATGGGCGCGCGTTTCGAACGACAATATCGGTCGGATCGTCGACATGTTCCCCGATAACTTCGCCGCGGTCTGCCAGCTTCCACAAACCGTAGACGGCGATCTTTCAGCGGTCATCGAGGAACTTGCGCGCTGCGTCGACAATGGCTTCGTCGGCTGCAACCTCAATCCCGATCCCTCAGGGGGGCGCTGGAGCGCGCCGCCGATCTACGATACCTGGTGGGATCCGCTTTGGGATGCGATGGTGGACCTTCAGGTACCCGCCATGATCCACGTCTCCGGGTCCTGCGAACGCTGCCTGCATACGACCGGGGCGCATTATATCAACGCCGACACCGCGGTTTTCATGCAGCTTATCCAGGGAGACCTCTTCGAGCGTCACCCCGACCTCAAGCTGATCATACCGCATGGCGGCGGGGCAGCGCCCTACCATTGGGGCCGGTATCGCGGTCTATCCATCATGCTCGAAAAGCCGGGCTTGGACACGCACCTCATGAACAACCTGTTTTTCGACACCTGCGTCTACCACCAGGCGGGCATCGATACGCTTTTCCGCGTCGTCGACACGAAGAACATCCTTTTCGGCTCGGAGCTGCTCGGTGCGGTCAAGGCAATCGATCCCGAGACCGGTCATCCCTTCGATGACACCAAGCGATACATCGACCAGCTCGACCTTCAGGAAGATGAGAGACGAGCGGTCTTCGAAGCAAATGCGCGGCGTGTGTACCCGCTGCTGGATAAACGACTCCAAGACCGCGGCCTGTGAACAGCCCGAAATCCATAGGGAGATTTCAAATGACCTCAACCCAGAAACTCAGCCTGGCCGGCGGAGCGCAAGGCTTCAACTGGCTACCGGTTTTTGTGGCGGAAGAACACGGTATTTTCGCCAGGCACGGGCTGTCGATCGAGTATATGAAGATGGGAACCGTCGACAAGGCCACCAGTGCCGTGTTGGACGGCGAGGCCAACCTCGCAATCACGCCTCCGGAAGGAGCCGTTTCAAACTTCGTGCAAGGCGGCGCACTCCGGGTGATCGCCTCGAACTCGAACAGATTGCCGATGTCCCTCGTGGCCCAGCCCTCCATCAACTCTATCCAGGACCTCCGGGGCAAGAAGGTCGGGACGTCTTCGCTGACCGAAGGCACCGCGATCTACACGCAGATGCTCCTGTCCAGGGGAGGACTGCGCTATCCCGGCGACTACGAGTTCGCACTCGCGGGCATTCACACGAAACGCTGGGAGGCGCTTCAATCCGGTGAAATCGACTGTGCCCCGCAACCAGCACCCTGGAATTTCCTCGCCGAAAGAGAAGGCTTCAATCTCATCGGCGAGATCAATGAAATCATCCCACAAATCGTCTTCGCGGCGGTCATCGGACGCACTGCCTGGCTGGAGACAAACCGCGACCTCGTGGTCCGCTTCCTCCGTGCACTGCGCGAAGCCCATGCGATCACCAACGATCCCGGCCGCGAGGACATCACGCTTCCGATTTTCCAGCGGATCACGACCAAGGACGACGCGGGCCTTGCGCTGCAGGGCTTCCGCTACATGCGCGACATGGGAATGTGGCCCGGCGATCTTTCGATACCACGGGAGGCGTGGGACACCACCGTCGACCTCATGATCCGCGCCAACCTGCTTGACGAAACCGCCCGATCGACGTCGGCGACCGCCTTCGATTCCAGCTTCCTGGAAGCATCGGCTTCCTAGCCAAAAGCGGGCCCAAACCCGCGCAGAACTCGCGGGTTCGGATTGACATTCTATTTAGAATTTGCATACTATTTGGTATCTAAAGAGGCATGTCCGCGCCAACGAGGGACACGCCCGGGAGGATTCTGGTGAGAGTAGTTACAAAGACGCCGCGGACCGACCGCGCGGTTTGCGAGGCCTTGGGCAAACTTGGCGTCGCCACGGTCCATGAAGCGCAAGGCCGGAAGGGCCTCCTGGCTTCGCATCTGCGGCCCGTAATCGAGGGCGCACGCATCGGCGGGACGGCCCTGACATGTGAAGTTCCGCCCGGTGACAACTGGATGATCCACGTCGCCCTCGAAATGGCCCAGCCCGGCGACATACTGGTGGTCGCGCCGACCTCCCCGTGCACCGACGGATACTTCGGCGATTTGCTCGCCACCTCATGCAAGGCGCGCGGAATCCTCGGCCTGGTCATCGATGCCGGCGTACGCGACATTGCCGATCTCCGGGCGATGAAGTTTCCAGTCTGGGCCAAGGCGATCTCAGCCCAAGGCACGGTGAAGGAGACCCTGGCGAACGTACAGGTTCCGATCGTGTGTGCCGGCGCAGCGATCGAGCCGGGCGACGTGATCATCGCGGACGACGACGGCGTGTGCGTGGTCAAACGCACCGAGGCGGAAGCGGTCCTTCAGAAAGCCCTTAAACGGCAGCAGATGGAGGACGAAAAGCGGGCGCTTTACGAGTCCGGCCAATTGAGCCTCGACATCAACAACATGCGTCCCCAGTTGAAAGCGAAAGGCCTGACCTATGAATAAGGGAGCAGACATCCGCATCCCGCGTCGGGTGGTCACGGGCCTTAAAGACGGCAAGTCGGTTTTCATCAGCGACGGTCCGACACCCAATGCCCATAGATACGACTCCGTACCCGGTCACCTGACATCTGTCGTCTACGCCACGCCGGCAAGGCCAAGCCTGCCGCAGGACCATGCCGAACAGGCGCCTCCGAAAATTCTGATCACGCCCGAACCGGGCGAGACGAAGCTCATGATCGTGGTTTTCCCACCGGATTCGGTCTTCGCTACCATCGATCCCGCGGCCGCGTTCGAGGAGCAGGCGGTACATATCCCCGGGCTGATCCAGGCGTTCGAGGCGGACGCGCCGGGCATGCACACCACGAACACTATCGACTATGACATCGTTCTCGATGGAGAAGTCTGGCTCGAACTCGATGACGGTGCGGAGACCCTCCTGAAACAAGGCGACATTGTCGTCCAGTGCGGCACGCGGCACGCATGGCGCAACAAAAGCGGCAAGCCCGCTACCATGTGCTTCGTTCTGATCGGCGCGGAAAGAGAGTGACGCCATGACACAGGACGCCCTCACAGGCACCTTCGATTGCATCATTGTCGGCGCGGGGCACGGCGGTTGCCAAACCGCGGCAGCGCTTCGTCAAGCCGGGTTCGAAGGAAGCATAGCCCTCATCGGTGCCGAACCAGAGGTGCCGTACGACCGACCGTCATTGTCGAAGGAGTATCTCGCCGGGAAGAAGACATTCGAGAGGATGCATCTGAGACCGCAGGATTTCTGGAGTTCTCGCAATGTGGAACTTCTGCTGAGCGCGCGCGTCGTCGCGGTCGATCCAATCGCAAAGACGGTTACCCTGGAAAATGGCGCACGCTATTCATATGGTAGCCTCGTCTGGGCCGCAGGCGGAGAGCCGCGAAAACTTTCCTGCCCAGGCAGCGAGTTGCCCGGCATCTTCTATATCCGCTCGAAGGCTGATTGCGACGCACTCCTGAACGTTCTTTCAGATGTCAGAAAGGTCGCAATCATCGGCGGCGGCTATGTGGGCCTCGAAGCGGCGGCCGTGTTTCGGGAGCTCGGCAAGGACGTCGTTCTTGTCGAAGCCCTTGACCGGGTCCTCGCCCGAGTGGCCGGAGAACCCATATCCCGCTTCTATGAGCGCGAACACCGGGACCACGGGGTAGATATCCGCCTGAATAGCGGCGTCAAAGCCATTGTCGGGCATGACAGCCATGTGAGTGGCCTGCTTCTGGAATCCGGCCAAGCAATTGAAGCCGACATCGTCGTGGTGGGCATCGGGATCGTTCCGTCTGCCGCCCCGCTTCTGGCTGCGGGAGCCGAAGGCAGCAACGGAGTGGATGTCGACGAACACTGCCGCACGTCGCTACCCCACATATATTGCGTCGGTGATTGCGCAAAACTCATCAATGGTGCGGGCATTAGGATCGAGTCCGTACAGAACGCCACCGACCAGGCGACGACAGCCGCGAAAGCCATTTGCGGCGACTATAAAGCCTATGATGCGCTGCCTTGGTTCTGGTCGAACCAATATGACCTGAAGCTCCAGACGGTCGGCCTCAATGTCGGCTACGACGCCGTCGTCCTACGAGGCGAGCCGGCAAGCCGCAGCTTCAGCCTGGTTTATCTAAAGAACGGAGCGGTGATCGCATTGGATTGCGTGAATTCGCCGCGAGATTACGTCCAGGGGCGGAAACTCGTCGAACACGCGGCCAAGCTCAGCAGCGACCGATTGGCTGATATCTCTAAACAACTCAAGGAATTGACCCTCGATACCAACTGACGGTCCGAGGTTTCTCAATCGGAACACGGGAAAATCAATGGCTACGATCTCACTGCGCACACGCGATGGCGAACTTCATCACTTCGAGGGGCGCATCGGCATGTCTCTCATGGAAAACATTCGGAATGCCGGTTTTGACGAACTTCTCGCGATGTGCGGTGGCTGCCTGTCCTGCGCCACCTGTCATGTCTATGTGGAGGGCCTCCCGGTCGAGGGGCAACTCCCGGATGCCTCGATAGATGAAAGCGAATTGCTGGAGGGGTCGGATTATCGCGAGCACAATTCCCGCCTCTCCTGTCAAATTCCTTTTGACCAGGCTTTGGATGGCATCGTCGTGAGGATTGCTCCGGAGGAATAGTCGCCGCAAGGATGCACCCTGTCGGGGCGACCCGGCTCCCTTCCTACAGGCTTATCTCAAAGGCCGACAGATCCGAACTCGGCCAGCGGGAGGAGTAATGTTGGCGGCTTGACGCGGTCGTTGTTGCGATCTCGTCAAGCCGCATTGCTATTATCTCTGCCATGGCTGAGCACTGAAACTAACCCTCGATTTCGGCTGGCCACGTCGACATTATTGCCGCATAGTCTTCCACCCAGAGAGTACCACGGGCCCGCGTTGGAGGCTTAGGATTGCGGTCTTTCCATTACAGCAATTGTTGCGCTGCAGCCGCCCGCTGCACAAGGCTGTTGGGTGACGGTTCTTCATAGGTTCGCCGGGAGAACACGACCGTAAATAGTGGCCGTGTAAATCCCGACGCATTTTGTTGCCGTAAGGCTGGTGCAGATAGAGCCGCTTTCGCGGTGGGAGGCCTGCAACAACTCCGCTCGTCGCACGGCTGCGCGCGTATCCTGCCTAGCCGATCATCGGCAAGAGCTCGCTGACCGATTTCTTCGCATCACCGTAGAACATGCGGGTGTTCTCCTTGAAGAACAGCGGGTTCTCGATGCCGGAATAACCGGTGCCCTGACCACGCTTGGAGACGAAGACCTGCTTGGCCTTCCAGACTTCGAGCACCGGCATGCCGGATATCGGCGAATTCGGATCTTCCTGCGCCGCCGGGTTGACGATGTCGTTCGAGCCAATGACGATGACGACGTCGGTATTGGGGAAGTCGTCGTTGATCTCGTCCATTTCCAGCACGATGTCGTAGGGAACCTTCGCTTCGGCAAGCAGCACGTTCATGTGGCCGGGCAGACGGCCGGCCACCGGATGGATGGCGAAGCGGACGGTCTTGCCGGCAGCCCGCAGCTTGCGGGTCAGTTCCGAGACCGACTGCTGCGCCTGGGCCACCGCCATGCCGTAGCCCGGCACGATCACGATGCTGTCGGCCTCGTCCAAGGCGGCCGCGACGCCCTCGGCACTAATGGCGATCTGCTCGCCGATGATCTCCATCTGCGCGCCGGTGCTCGCGCCGAAGCCGCCGAGGATGACCGAGACGAAGGAGCGGTTCATCGCCTTGCACATGATGTAGGAGAGGATCGCACCAGAGGAGCCGACCAGGGCGCCGGTGACGATCAGGAGGTCGTTGCCAAGCGTGAAGCCGATCGCGGCTGCCGCCCAGCCGGAATAGGAGTTCAGCATCGAGACGACGACCGGCATGTCGGCGCCGCCAATGCCCATGATCAGGTGATAGCCGATGAAGAAGGCAAGTGCCGTCATCAGGAGAAGCGTCCAGACACCGGCGCCGTTGAAGTACATCAGCAGCAGGATCAGCGAGGCGATCGCGGCGCTCGCGTTGAGAACGTGCCCGCCCGGCAGCTTCCTGGCCTTGCCGTCCAATTTGCCGGCAAGCTTGCCGAAGGCGACGACCGAGCCGGTGAAGGTGACCGCACCGATGAAGACGCCGAGGAAGACCTCGACCTTCATGATCGACAGTTCCACCATGTCCTTGTGGGCCAATATGCCGGCAAATCCGGTGAGGGCTGCGCGGGAAGCCTCGTCGAGAGAAGCGACATGGGCCGCTTCGAGATGGGCATTGAAGCCGATGAACACGGCGGCAAGGCCGACGAAGGAATGCAGCGCCGCAACGAGCTGCGGCATTTCCGTCATCTGCACCCGGCTCGCCACATAATGGCCGAGCACTGCGCCGCCGGCGATCATCAGCGCGATGATGAACCAATTGCCGACGGTCTTGTCGATCATGGGGCCGAAGATCGTGGCAACTACGGCAAGGGCCATGCCGACAATGCCGTACCAGACGGCGCGCTTGGCGCTTTCCTGGCCGGACAGGCCGCCGAGCGAGAGGATGAAGAGAACCGCTGCCGCAACATAGGCGGCCGATACAATACCGATGGTCATTGTGAAGATCCCTGCCGCTTAAGACTTCTGGAACATGGCGAGCATGCGCCGGGTGACGAGGAAGCCGCCGACGATGTTGATGGTGGCGATCAGCACCGACAGCGCCGCCAGCGTCACCACCAGCCCGTTGCCCGAGCCGATCTGCAACAGTGCGCCGAGGATGACGATGCCGGAGACGGCGTTGGTCACCGCCATCAGCGGCGTGTGCAGCGAATGGCTGACGTTCCAGATCACCTGGAAGCCGACGAAACAGGCGAGCACGAAGACGACAAAATGGCTCATGAAGCTCGACGGCGCATAGGCGCCGACCAGCAGCAGAAGTGCGGTGCCGATGACGAGCAGGATGCCCTGGTTCTTGGTCTGCGCCTTGAAGGCGGCCAGTTCCCGGGCCCGCTTTTCCTCCGGCGTCGGCTCCTTCACCTTTTCCTTCGGCTTGGCGGCGGCGATCGCCTGCACCTTCGGCGGTGGCGGCGGATAGGTGATTGCGCCATCCTTGGTGACGGTCGCACCGCGGATGACGTCATCGTCCATGTTGTGGACGATCACCCCGTCTTTGCCCGGCGTCAGATCCGTCAGCATGTGGCGGATATTGGTGGCATAAAGCGTCGAGGCCTGCGCCGCCATGCGGCTCGGGAAATCGGTGTAGCCGATGACGATCACGCCATTGTCGGAGACGATGCGCTCGTCGGGGACCGTCAAATCGCAATTGCCGCCACGTTCGGCGGCCAAGTCGATCACGACCGAGCCCGGTTTCATCGCCGCCACCATATCGGCAAGCCACAGCTTCGGCGCATCGCGGCCGGGGATCAGGGCGGTGGTGATGACGATGTCGATCTGAGGCGCCAGTTCCCGGAACTTGGCAAGTTGCTTCTCGCGGAACTCCGGCGAGGACGGTGCGGCATAACCGCCGGTCGCAGCACCATCCTGCTGTTCTTCGCCGAAGTCGAGGAAGACGAATTCCGCCCCCATGGATTCGATCTGCTCGGCCACTTCCGGGCGCACGTCGAAGGCATAGGTGATGGCGCCGAGCGAGGTTGCCGTGCCGATCGCCGCAAGCCCTGCGACACCGGCGCCGATCACCAAGACCTTGGCCGGCGGCACCTTGCCGGCGGCCGTCACCTGACCGGTGAAGAAGCGGCCAAAATTATTGCCGGCCTCGATCACCGCACGATAGCCGGCAATATTGGCCATCGACGACAGGGCATCCATCTTCTGGGCTCGGCTGATGCGCGGCACCATGTCCATGGCGATGACGGTCGCTCCGCTGGACCTGGCCTGGTCGAGAAGGTCCTTGTTCTGTGCCGGGTAGAAGAAGGAGATCAGCGTCTTACCCGGTGCCAGCCGATCAACCTCTGCGGCTTCGGGCGGACGGACCTTGGCTATGACGTCGGATGTCTCGTAGAGCAAAGCCGCGCTGTCGACCACCGTGACACCCACGCCACGATAGGCCTCGTCCGAAAATCCGGCCGCTTTTCCAGCGCCGGCTTCGATCACGCACTCGTAACCGAGTTTCTGCAACTGAAGAGCGGCCTCTGGTGTCAGAGCTACCCTCAACTCTCCAGGGGCCGTTTCCCTGGGAGATCCAAATTTCATCATTGCTGAACTTCCGGCGTAGCCGGCTCCTCTATCCCAATCCCCGTCGATGGTGAAAAGACCAAATGGGTGGCGAAAACGAGCAAACCGAACCCATTTTGTCTAGTGCACGGAGGCGTAAATTTGCAGGTTTTTGTCGCACTCAGGACTTCTTAAATCGATTTTTACTTTGCAACCGTTTTAATAGACCACGACGCCGCGGATGCTTTCGCCCTTGTGCATCATGTCGAAGCCCTTGTTGATGTCCTCGAGCGGCATGGTGTGGGTGATCATCGGGTCGATCTGGATCTTGCCCTGCATGTACCAGTCGACGATCTTCGGCACGTCGGTGCGGCCACGCGCGCCGCCGAAGGCCGTGCCCATCCAGTTGCGGCCGGTGACGAGCTGGAACGGACGGGTCGAGATTTCCTGGCCGGCGCCGGCAACGCCGATGATGACCGACTTGCCCCAGCCGCGATGCGACGATTCCAGCGCCTGGCGCATCACCTTGGTGTTGCCGGTGCAGTCGAAAGTATAGTCGGCCCCGCCGATGAGGTCGCCATTGCGCTTCGTCAGGTTGACGAGATAAGGCACGATGTCGTCGCCGACCTCCTTCGGATTGACGAAATGCGTCATACCGAATTTCTCGCCCCAGGCCTTGCGGTCGTTGTTGATGTCGACACCGATGATCATGTCGGCGCCGGCAAGCTTCAGGCCCTGCAGGACGTTGAGGCCGATGCCGCCGAGACCGAAGACGATCGCCGTCGAGCCGATCTCCACCTTGGCGGTGTTGATGACCGCACCGATGCCGGTGGTCACCCCGCAGCCGATATAGCAGATCTTGTCGAAGGGAGCGTCGGGATTGACCTTGGCAACGGCAATCTCCGGCAGCACGGTGAAATTGGCGAAGGTCGAGCAGCCCATATAGTGATGGATCTTGTCCTTGCCGATCGAAAAGCGCGAGGTGCCGTCCGGCATCAGGCCTTGGCCTTGCGTGGCGCGGATCGCGGTGCAGAGATTGGTCTTGCGGCTGAGGCAGGAATAACATTCGCGGCATTCGGGCGTATAAAGCGGAATGACGTGATCGCCCTTCCTGACCGAGGTCACCCCCGGGCCGACATCGACGACGATGCCGGCGCCCTCATGGCCGAGGATCGCCGGAAACAGGCCCTCCGGATCGGCGCCCGACAGGGTGAAATCGTCGGTATGGCAGATGCCGGTCGCCTTGACCTCGATCAGCACCTCGCCGGCCTTCGGGCCTTCGAGCTGAACGGTCATGACTTCCAGCGGTTTACCGGCGGCAACGGCTACGGCGGCGCGTACGTCCATGATTAATATCCTCCTCGTTTGTTCTGAAGGCAGCTATAGGGCACGTTGCTGCGGTCCCAGACAAATCGCATTTAACATACCAAAAAGAATTTGCATACTAAAAAGTATCTGGAATTCGACGGTTGGTCGGCTCATTTTGCGGGCTGATCACGGCTTTCTCCATGTCATGAAAAAGCACCGTCGATTTCAGCCGACGGTGCCCTGCATGTCTGAATAATCTGAGATCTCGGAGCTTACTTAGCCCTGATGCTCACGGCCTTCAACTTGGATCACCAGATCGACCTCATCGCCGATCATGCCAAGTGCAGCCTTCATCCCAAAATCGCTTCGCTTCACTTTCGTCGTTGCGCTGAAGCCTACGACATGGCTCTTGTCCCAAGGATTCTGGCCTTCCTTGTTGAACGTCACATCCAGGGTTGCGGGCTTCGTCACACCCGCGATGGTGAGATCTCCGACAATTTGGCCTGTCGTATCGGTCGTTTTCTTGAATTCTTTGCCGACGAATGTGATTTCCGGAAACTCCGTAGCATTGAACCAATCGGCCCCCTGGATGTCGCCGTCGCGCTGCTTGTTGTTGGTTGATATTCCCGCAACGCTTACCTTGACGGCGAGACTGCTGGCATCCGGTTTCGCGGAATCGAAATCGAAGGCTCCGGAAAACTCCTTTGCCACGCCGATAACGCGGGAAAAGCCCAGATGGTCGATATAGAATGCTATCCCGGAATGTACGGGATCAATGTCGAACTTCGTTGCCCATGCGGGGTTTCCCGCCAGCGTCAGCAGCGGCGCTGAAAGCAAGAGTGCTGCAAGTCGTTTTTTCATTTCCATCTTCCTCCTCAGTTAAACAGGGAAATCCGTGCCGTAGTTCAGGAACGCCACCAGTGCCGCCAATACGGCCGGCGCGACGGCGAACGTGATGTAGACAACGAGACGGGCAAAGGGCTTTGAAATGCCGATCCGACGGCATACGCGTTCCGAAACGAGCGGCGGGAGCACGACAGACAAGGCAAGCACAGCAAGAGCAACCAAATCGGTCTTGCGGGTAACCAGGACGACGGTGTCTGCGACCGATAGCAGCCCTCCAAGACCTCCCAGATAGGATACAGGCCCGAAGCGAAAGGCGGGCTTGGTCACATGCAGAACCAGAACTCCGAAGGAGGCGGCTGCATAAAGGAGGCAAAGCTGAAAAGTGGAAGACGACGCGCCAAGCAAGGCGATGGGGGCAAAGCCCAATGCAAGCACCGCAACACCGCCGCCCCGCCTGACATCGTCATCGCTAGCTTCTCCATTCCCGAAGAGAACGAACGCCATGACGGCTAAGCCCGCAATCGCCGCGAACAGAGCCTCCAACGGCGCTGCGCCCAGGATCGGCTGGCCGATATAGAGGGCTGCCGCGATAGGTTGGAGCAATACGAGTATCTTTCCGAGACGCTGCAGCCCGCTGAATTCCAGGACAATGCCGACAAAGGTGCCCAATAGAGCGATAAAGAAAATCTTGTTGACGGCACCGACGGGAGGGAATTCGGGTATCTTGTTGTAGACGAACCAATAGGCAGCCAGAAACGAAACCGGCATCAGAAGGTCGGTGGCCAATATGGCTTTCCGCCATCGCATGAAAGCCGAAACCACCGCCGCACCTGCAATGAAGGCAAGCACAGACGCGGCCATGATCTCCTGTGGGGAGTTGCCGAACCCTAGCATTTGAGCTTTTCCGATTATTACCGAGTGAAACGAAGATCGCACGCGATCTAGCGCGCGTTGCGACGTCCGCGAACGCCCTCAGGCCATGGTGGATGCAGGTTGATTCATTTTCCCCTCCCTTGACCGCCGCTCCTCAACGGCGTGGTCATTTTGACCAAGATACCATATAGACTTCACATACCATACAGTTTTCGAATTCAAAATAGTCTTCGAAATTTTTGCTGTCAAGTCGGAGAATTGGTTGGCCGGCCAGGGGAAGTGTAAGAGCACACCGCGTCCTGCCCGAATGCCTTGAGGGCGTTCGGACGGGACGCGCGATGGAACCGCCTAAAACTGAGAAGAGGCCGCGTGGCTTAGTTTACGCCTGAGATCGATTTCGCTTCCTGCGAAGAGCGGTACATCGCCCCGAGGACGATCCGCACCATGTCACCCGGCGCGCCATCCTTCAGGAAGCTCGAAATACCGCCATAGGTCAGCTCAAGGACGATACCGCCGACGTAGAATGGGGTTGCAGGCGACCGCATCGTGAGATCGAGTTTGCGTATCAGGATTTCACCCACGCCTTCCCACTGATCGCGGAAAAGCTTGATGTGACGATCGCCAAGCGTCTTGTCGTGCTGGGCCATTCTCAAAAGCTCGATTGCGAGCATACCCCACTTGCGATCATCTCCGCGGTTGTTGGCCCAATTTGCCAGCACGTCGATCAATTGCATCGGGTCGTCGTATTTCCCAAGAAGATCGGTGAGTTCGACCACGTCCCCGCCTGCATTTCCGGCGAGGAGCTGGAGGAAGATGTCTTCCTTGTTGGTGAAGTTCGAATAGAAAGCGCCCTTCGAATATCCGGCCTCTTCCGCGATGCGCTCAATCGACGCTCCCGCGTAACCAAACCGGGCCATAACTTCGTAAGCAGACTCGAGGAGCTTTTCCTTCGTCCTAGCCTGACTCTGTTCACGTGTCAGCCGTGCCATCGCGATTCCTGTTCCTACAGTATCTAGAAACTGAGGCGTACCTCAAAATGCAATGATCATACAATAGCCAATAGCAAACAAATGAGCGCCCAGAAGATCGGATATTCCGGCCCCATCTTCTGCCAGCGCCAATTCGGGCCATTGATTTTCACAACTGCATAGGCAGCGCCCAGCATAACGACTGCGCCCACCGCCGCAGCCATGCGCGGGTAGATCGAAAAAACGAGACCGATCGCGGCGACGGCTTCCATCACCATCGTGAAGCCAACGAACAGCTTGGCGGGACGGAAACCGGCATTCTCGAAAGTCCCGGACGCCTTCTCGTAATGCAGTCCCTTTCCGATCAGGTGAGGCAAGAACCAGATGCCGCAAAGGAGGCGGAGCCACTCAACTAGATCGATATGCATTTGCTCCTCCTTGGACGCCCTGGCGTCTCCATTTTCCTTGGCTGCGAGAAAAATTGTGGCTTTCTTCGCTTGCCTTTTCGGATACCAAACGGTATTCACAATCTATATCGAATGTCAATACGATGCATTTTTTGAGAATGGGAGGATGGTTATGAATACGATGCGTGCTGCGCGGCTGCATGCGGTAGGCCAACCGATGAGCATCGACGAGGTCGAGCGCCCCGTCGCGATCGGAAGCGATGTTGTTGTCCGGGTAAAGGCTTGCGGAATGGTGCCGAACCTTGGGAACGTCCTGGCGAATTGGGAGACGTGGTATCCGCAAATGCCGCTGCCGCCGCGCCCCGCAATTCACGGCCTCGATCCCAGCGGGATCGTCCATGAGGTAGGTCCGCAGGTCGTCAGCGTTAAGCCAGGCGATCGCGTATATGTTAATCCGGGGCGCTTCTGCGGGGCTTGCCATCATTGCTCGTCGGGAAAGCCGCAAGCTTGCGAATATTGGACGCTCGGCGGCTATTTTGGCTATAATCCCAATAGCTTGGAAATGTTCGCACGCTATCCGTATGGCGGCTTCGGCGAATACATGCTCGCTCCCCAGGCGCAGATCGTCAAAATTCCCGACAATATGAGTTTCGTGCAGGGGTCCCGTATGGGCTACCTCGGAACGTCCTACGCAGCGTTGAAAAAGTGCGGCCCTCTGATGGGCAAAACGCTGATCATCAACGGCGCAACCGGAACCTTGGGCCTCGGCGCAACACTGTTCGCTCTGGCGATGGGAGTTGCCAAAATCTATGCCGTCGCCAGAGGCGAGAAGCTGCTCGAGAGGCTGAGGGCGATCGCACCCGACAGGATCGTGACGTTTTCCAATGCCAATGGATCCTCCGGAGCCTTCGTCAAGAAACAGACCAACGGCAGCGGCGCCGATCTGATGCTCGACACGCTTGGGGCGAAAGCGCCGCTCGAATCCATGTTGGATGCGATGGGTGGCGTCAAGCGCGGGGGCCGCATCGTGAACATCGGTGGCACCTCCGGCGAGCTCCCCGTGGACGTCAAATGGTGGATGGACGAGCAAATGGAATTGATCGGCTCGGTCTGGTTCACGGCGGCCGAAGGGATGGAGATCGCCGCCATGGTCGAAGCGGGGATCATCGATCTGTCGGTCATGTCGCCGATGGTTTGGCCGATCGAGAAAATCAACGAGGCGATTTCCGGCGTCGGCAAGGACGAGGGCGGCTTCACCTACTACGCCGTCGAATTGTAGTCGGGAGATCGGCACATTCCCATCGGTAACGGTCGAGCGGTTGGGGGCAAATCCCTGACCGCGACTGGAGCGATCGCGCGCCGGCGCGGGTTGTCGGGCCGACCCTGTGCACGCAGGAGGGTTATGGCCACTCCTGCGGCTTCATCTCGACATTCATGAAAGACCATTTGAAGTGGCCCGCGGATCGGCTCATTCCTTGATCCGCCGCCTCGATGTTCAGGAAGCCGGGCATGGGGTCCGGCAATTTAGGAGGAAGCACTGATGGCAAGCATCGGAATACATCCCCATGTGGATGGCGGTCTTCGCAAAAGCGGCTCATCGTTTTCGGGAGGCACATTGGTCTGCGAGTGCACCACAAATCCCGTCCGCATCAGGATAAAGGGTGATATCGCCCACAATCATGCCTGTGGGTGCACGAAATGCTGGAAACCAACTGGCGCGAATTTTTCGATCGTTGCGGTGGCTCCTACCGAGACCGTTGAGATTCAGGAAAATGGCGACAAACTCGCTGTCGTCGACCCGAACGCCCTTATCCAGCGACATGCATGCCAGAAGTGCGGTGTCCACATGTATGGTCCCGTGGAACGCGACCATCCCTTCAAAGGCCTTTCGTTCATCCATCCGGAGCGCTTCGAGGAGAGCGGCTGGTCGGAGCCCGGCTTCGCCGCCTTCGTGTCCTCGATCATCGAAAGTGGTTTCGATCCCAGCAAAATGGATGAGGTCCGCACGAGCCTCAAAGACCTTGGGCTCGAACCTTACGATTGCCTGTCACCCGCATTGATGGACTATATCGCAACCTGGACTGCCAAGAAGAATGGAGTCCTGGCAGCGTAAGATGAGGTAAGCCTCCAAGATCGCTGACGCCTTTGGCTTGCCTCGATCACTCGACCGAGGCGAGCGCCACACTTCTTAGCGAAGGTCAGCTTTTGCGCCAGTGGCCGTCGCTATTGCGGACCGGGACGCGCCCTGCTTTCCTCGCGGCTGCGTCTTCCCTCCTCGACCAGCCAGTCACGTACTCGCCGCGCCGGGGTGTTCAGTTCCCGCGATTTCGGCCAAACGACATGAAACGCCAGATTGGTGTTCAGGACATGTCCGCCAACGGCGACCAATGCTCCTGAGGCAAGCTGCTCTTCGATCAGGTGCTGCCATCCAAGCGCCACGCCTTCGCCAGCCAGAACAGCCTGCATGACGAGTACGTAGTCGTTGATTGCCAGTCGCCGAGGCTGGGCAGAGTATCGCACGCCCGCGCTCGCGAACCATTCGGACCAGTCGCAGGCGGCTCTGACCGGCTCTTCGAGATGAATCAATGGCAGCGACAAGAGGTCTTCCGGACGCTCCGGACGTCCGCGTTTTTCGACGAAGCCGGGACTGGCAACGGGAAAGACGATCTCTGCGGCGAGCATGGCGGAGTGATAACGCGGCCAGTTTGCCGGGTCACCACCGCGCACGCCGAGCGGGATCGGCTCCTCATCCAAATCAAGGTCGCGCATGCTGGTCTGGATACGCAGGTCGATATCCGGAAGGTCGGCCCGCAAACGCGCCAGGCGCGGCAGCATCCACATGGAACCGAAGGCGGTCGACGCCGCCAGCGTGACGTTCGATTCACGTCCTTTCGTTCGAATGTCTTCCGCCGATTTCTGTATGCGCGATAGTCCCACGGTGACATCCGCGTGGAAGCGCTCGCCTATGTCGGTCAGTTCGACATTGCGATGCCCGCGATGAAAAAGAGGCACGCCAAGCTGATCCTCAAGTTTCCTGACGGCAAACGACACGGCCGCCTGGGTCATGCCGAGTTCTGCGGCGGCCCGGCTGAAATTCTGGTGCCGCCCGGCAGCCTCGAAGATGATCAGCGCCGAGGCTGATGGCAAAAGCCTTCTAAAGGTTTCCATAAGCTCAGTTTATACAAAGACTAAGTTTTTTCCAGCGTTACAGAACATCGAAGTCGACCTAGCCTCTATTCGGATTATGGAGGCGGATATGACCGAGGCAGCAATCGACGAAAAGGCCGGCAGACGCGGACGCAGCGGTCGATCCGCGCGGCGCGACGGCGGCTCGAACCCGCACGGCGTTCCCTATATCGTTCGCAATATTCCGGCCTACGACATCCTTTCGGAGGAAAATCTCCAGAAGATCGAACGGACGGCGGATCGTATCCTCGCGGAGATCGGTATCGAATTCCGTGACGATCCGGCAGCAATCGATCACTGGAAGCGGGCTGGAGCTGATGTCGATGGCGTCCGCGTCAAATTCGAACCCGGCATGCTGCGCGAGATCGTCGCTTCGGCTCCGCATGAATTCACGCAGCACGCCCGCAATCCCGCCAACAGCGTCCAGATCGGGAGCGACAAGGTCGTATTCTCGCCCGCCTACGGCTCGCCCTTCGTCATGGATCTCGACAAGGGCCGTCGCTACGGCACGATCGAGGACTTCCGCAACTTCATCAAGCTCGCCCAGGCGAGCCCCTGGCTGCACCATTCCGGCGGAACGATCTGCGAGCCGGTCGACGTGCCTGTCAACAAGCGCCATCTCGACATGGTCTATAGCCACATCAAATATTCCGACCGCCCCTTCATGGGTTCCGTCACGGCAGAAGAGCGAGCCGAAGATTCGATCGAAATGACGCGCATTCTCTTCGGCGCCGACTTTGTCGACCAGAACTGCGTCATCCTCGGCAATGTCAACGTCAACTCTCCGCTGGTCTGGGACGGCACGATGACGAAATCACTGCGGGCCTATGCCCGCGCCAATCAGGCAGCCGTCATCGTGCCCTTCATCCTTGGCGGCGCGATGGGCCCCGTCACCAATGCGGGAGCGATTGCCCAATCCTATGCCGAGACGCTGGCGGGCTGCGCGCTCACACAGCTTGAACGCAAGGGCGCTCCGGTCATCTTCGGAAACTTCCTTTCCTCCATGTCGCTGCGCTCAGGATCTCCCACCTTCGGCACGCCGGAACCCGCGATCGGCTCCATGGTAGTCGGTCAGCTTGCAAGACGATTGAAACTGCCCCTGCGCTGCGCAGGCAATTTCACCAATTCCAAATTGCCTGACGGCCAAGCCATGCAGGAAGGCCTGATGTCCATGCTGTCCGCGATCCATTGCGGGGCGAACTTCATCCTGCATTCAGCCGGCTTCCTAGACGGGCTTCTCGCCATGTCCTACGAGAAGTTCGTGATGGATACCGACCTGTGCGGCGCGCTGCATTCCTATCTCGCAGGCGTCACGGTCGACGACAATACGCTTGCCTTCGATGCCTTCGAAGAGGTCGGCCCCGGCAGTCATTTCCTGGGTTCGGCCCATACGATGCGGAACTACCAGACCGCCTTTTGGGATTCGACGCTTTCGGACAACGAACCCTTCGAGAAATGGAGCGAGGAAGGCGGATCGACAGACATCGCTACCCGCGCCAATCGCCAATGGAAACGAACGCTCGAAGCCTACGAGGCGCCGCCGCTCGATGTCGCCGTTGACGAGGCCCTTTGCGACTTCATGGCGAGACGCAAAGCCTCGATGGCTGACGGCTGGTACTGACGGGAATTCCCGAAGAATGACGGTTTTGAAAGACCTGCTGCTGCAGCCGCACCGGCTGAGGCATCTACGATGCTGACCCTGATGAGGCGGCACAGAGCACGGGCAAACACGCCGGAAGACGGCATAGCTGATAGAGGGAAGGAAGATTGACCGTGATAGCATCGCCGTCCAAGGGGTACGACTATATCATTATCGGCGCGGGAACTGCCGGATGCGTGCTTGCCAATCGTCTCAGCGAAGACGGAACCGCATCGGTTCTTCTGCTGGAAGCCGGCCCGACAGACCGCAACTGGATCATCCGGATGCCCGCAGGACTGCGCTCGGCGTTCAAGCCGACGAGCAAATATAATTACTGGTTCAAGACCGTTCCGCAACCACACCTGAACAACCGCGAAATCGATCAGCCGCGAGGCCGCGTTCTGGGTGGTTCGTCTTCGATCAACGGCATGGTTTTTCTGCGCGGCAATCCCAAGGACTTCGACGACTGGGCTGAACACGACGGCTGCGATGGCTGGTCCTTTGCCGATTGCCTTCCTTACTTCAAGCGCGTGGAGCGCCTGGACGCGGGAACGGAACCGTTCCGGTCCTCGCAAGGCAACGTCAAGATCAAGCAGCAGAAGGAACTCGGCGAGCTCAACAAAGCGTTTCTGGATGCTGGCCGTCAGGCGGGCTACGAGGAGGTCTCGGACTTCAACGGATTCCGACAGGAAGGTGTGGGCCGGTTCGACATCAGCGTCAGCCAGGGCGTCCGGTCCAGCTCGTCGGAATCCTACCTTCATTCGCAGCCCTCCAGAAAGAACCTGCACGTCCGAACGGATTGCCAGGTTCTGCAAATCCTTTTCCAAGGATCGCGGGCAACCGGCGTCCGGATCAGACGCAACGGTCAGATCTCGGATGTGCATGTTTCACAGGAGGTGATCGTCAGCGCAGGGACATTCGGAAGCCCGCAAATCCTGATGCTGTCAGGGGTCGGTCCCGCCGACGATCTGAGGCGACTCGGCATCGACGTTCGCCTGAACTCTCCGAGCCTCGGGCAAAATCTGCATGATCATATCGAAACCCACATTCAGGTTGAATGCGACCTCAAATACAGCCTTAACCAGTACCTCCGGCTCGACAAGATGGTCACAGTAGGTATGCAGTGGTTCGCATTGAAGAAGGGCGTCGCCTCGGTCAATCAGTGCCATGTCGGAGCGTTCCTTCGCAGCGAGCCGACGGTCACGCATCCGAACCTCCAGATTCACTTTTTCCCTGTCTTCTTCGGGCCGAACTGGATTCCCGATTCCCGGAAAGGCGGATATCGGCTCGGCGTCGGTCCCATGCGTCCGGAAAGCCGGGGATCGCTGCGTCTGCGTTCGTCCAATCTGGCAGATTCGCCGCTCATCGATCCGAACTATCTCGCAACCGATCGCGATCGCCTCGAGATGCTGCAAGGCCTCAAGCTCAGTCGCGAAATTCTGGCGCAGCCCGCATTCGCTCCCTTCCGCATTCGCGAAGACGCGCCTGGCGAGGCCTGCCGAAGCGATGAGGAATTGCAAGCGTTCATCCGGGCCGACGCGTCAAGTTCCTATCACCCCTGCGGAACCGCGCGCATGGGACGGGCGGACGATCCACGATCGGTGGTCGATCTCGATCTGCGTCTGATCGGAACCGACAACGTTCGGATCGTCGATGCGTCGATCATTCCCTCAATCCCGAGCGCAAACATCAACGCGACGACCTTCATGATCGCCGAGAAGGCGGCCGACATCATCAGACGTCGGCCCCGTCTTTCGCCGTCCAAGGTCGACTATTTCAAGGCGCTAGCATAAGGGCAGCGAGTTGCGAGCGAGCGGCGCGAACGCCTCCCGCGACTTCAGAAGAACCGTGTCATTCGATCTGAAGGTCGAGCGTCTTTGCAATGGCTTCGTAGTGTTTTGCGGAAGCGGAATTCTTCTCCGCGGCGTATTTGGAGCTGACCCGCCGCGCGGCGTCAGCCGCGATCCGAAATGCGTCGATTCTCACCTGAGGCTCAAGATCGGTTTGGTCGCCGATGTCGTCACCGCTGAACTTTCCAGCGCGATATCCGTCGCCGAGGTCGACAACACCGAGCTCGGGAACTCCGTCTCGCATCTGCCCGAAGAATGCCGGTCCAATGCGATCACCGTCCCGACGCCGCAACATGCCGGCCCCGGAGGCCTTGCCGTCAACGCAGGCGCCCGTCCAAAAGGTAGGCCCGATCGTCAAGGAGGTTGGGATCACGAATTTGCAGTGACTGGCGGGATCCTGTGACCAATGCCAATTTTCCGATCCGGCAATGGCGCGGTCATGGGCGAACAGCAGTGCTGCCACTGCAATGCAAGTAGTCAGGGATGTTGCATTCATTCAGACAAACTCAGGTTGTTTCTTTCGCCATCTACTCGTCAGAAATTCTCGAATATCGGATTCTCCCACCGGTGGCGAATAGAAATAACCTTGTACTATGTGACCACCCAGATCCTTAAGTGCGGCCAATTCTTCCGTTGTCTCAACACCCTCGATGACGCCTCACAAGGCCCAAACTGCCTGTATCGAAATCATCGAGCGGCATGTCGTAGCCTCACGTCTGCGCACCTAAAACCTGTGCGGCCTCAGAGAAGTTAACCGCGGCTCGTAAGCGTGTATCTCTCGGGCTTTCCCCAAAAACGCTGCGGTAAACTGCGGAAAACCTGCCCGGATGGAAGAAGCCCCATGTCGTACAAACCTCGTGAACCGACTGCTCGTTTAGGGGATCTTGTAGCTGGTTGCGAGCGGCTTGCAGCCTGATTGTGCGCAGATAATTGCCCGGCGAGGTTCCCCGGAAGGCCTTGAAGCCCATTTGCAGCGTGCGAAGTGAAACGCCGACCTCATCCGCGACCGTCGACATGGTGAAGGGCTCGGCGATGTTGGCGTGCATATAATCGATAGCGCGTCGGACATGCCAAGGTGCGATCCCATGCACTTTCTTGTTTTCCAAATGCCCGGAAAGACGATGCTGGGCAAATCGGATCACAAGAAGCGCGAGCGTTTCGCTTATCGTCGACACGGCAAGGGGCGAGGATAGAAGCGGGCCGCCATTGCGCATGCCCTGCACGATTGTTTGCGCCGTGTTGCCAATAAGCCTGCCCGCCGGCGTTGTGAGGTCCAGAACGGGGTCGAGGTCGAGCGACTCGAGCATCGGCGCTTCGACAAGCGATGCAAGCGTTCGGCTCACCACTTTCCAATCCAGAAAAAGAACGTCCGAGCAGTGCGGATCGCCTTGGACGACACGCTCACCAGCCTCATGGTTGTTGATCATGAGAATACGACCGGGTCCACCTTCGACCGTCCTCTTTCCGACGTTCACTCGAAAGGATCCGGTGTGCGGAATATTGAAGGCAAGATGTTGGGGAGTTTCATCGAGCGTTCGAACTTCCCAGGGAGTCCGGTAGATCGAATGAAGCGCTGTCAGCGTTCCACTTCTTCTCAGATCCGCCGCCCAGGAAAAGGCCCGATCATTGCCCAGCGGCTTCGCGTCAAAGACTCCATAACCTGTCGTAAAGGCTTGCACCATCGATTCGAAGTCACTGCCTTCATGCGTCGGCGTAAAGCCATAATCACGCTCGCGGGGGCGCGCTGGATTTTCAGATCTCAACCATACCATGCAGCTCGATTCTTTCTCCTTTCCACAACCCGCCGGCCAAGCGCCCTCTCCTGCCACACCCGGAAATAGTCCCCCTCGTCCCGCAAAATGCCCTCATCTCGGCTGGTTTGGCCGACCTTGATGAGGTAAGCAGGACCTACAAATACGGGGTCAATCCTCGGTTTGACAGAAGCAGAGCATTTCCCTCGGCAGGTTTCACACTTGCAGTGTAAATCAAAATGATGCGAAAATGAAGTACGTTCCTCTAAACCATGTGGCTGCACATTTTTTGCGGGATGCTCAACCAGCACGTGTTGCGTCACGCAACGAACGAGATCTGTTGCGACTAATCTGGAAGTCTCCCGGGATAGAGCGTTCCGATCTGACCGAGCCGCTCGATCTGACCCAGCAATCGTTGCATAGGATTGTTTCGCGGCTTCACGATCGAGGGATGATTGTCTTTTCTCCATCGGAGACTCGGCGTCCCGGACCGCCGAGCCCGGAGCTCACTCTTTGCAGGGACTGGTGCTTGACCCTCGGCATCTCGGTGAATGTCGGCACGATCGGCCTCTGCCTCATGGGTTTCGGAGAGCCCCTGGAACACATGGAGATCGCGCAGGCCGGATCGTCGCTGTCCGCGGAGATGGGGCGGATCGAAGCGGCGGTCGAAGAGCTTCTTGCCCGCCGTGGCGCCAAACGGCGGAACGTCCTCGGTGTCGGTCTGGCGGTCGCAGGCCATCGTATGCTGGACACGGCCTTCAATTGTCCTTTACCGCTTGCTCACTGGTCATTGATCGACCTGGCGCCTGTGCTTGGAGAGCAACTCGGCTTGCCGGTCTGGGCCGACAATGTCGCCAGAACCGCCGCTTTAGCCGAAGCAATTTTCGGAGTCGGCCGCAATACAGCAGATTTCGCTTACATCGCCCATCTGCATGGCTACGGCGGCGGCCTCGTTTCCGGCGGCATGCCGTTTCGCGGCAGTTTCGGTAACGCCGGCGAATTTTCCGTTCTCTTCAACCGTCCGGACTACGAAGAGCGCCCTGCACTCAGCCTGTTGCTTGAACATCTGCGCGCTAAAGGGCGGTTGGATTTGACGCTGAGGGATCTGAAAAACGATCGGTTGATGGATTGGGACGGCGTTGCGGAATGGGTCGACCGCGTCGCCCCGGCCCACAATCGCGCCATCAACGCGATCTGCGCGGTCTTCGACCCAGCCTTGATCGTCCTTGGCGGTGAACTCCCGCATTCGCTGGCGAGAATGCTCATCGAACGGACGGAATTCAACAATCTGCCTCGGCATGGCGTATTGCGCGACGTCCCCAGGCTTGCCGTGGCGCAGGTCATCGATGCCCCCGGCGCAATCGGTGCGGCCTTGATCCCGCTATTCGAGACCGTTTTGTGAGATCATAGAAGCCAGGCGCTTCCGTATCCTCCCGGCTTATCGCTGCATCATGATATCATACAGCCGCTTCTGCGCCTCGTTGGGAGACATGTTCTTGTTGTTAAAGAAGTCGCCGACCACGCCAATCCAGCCTTCCGACATCTGGCTCGGCATTGCTTGCGACTGGGCGCTGACCTCGCCCTTCTTTGCCCGGATCATTTGCAATCCAAGCTGACCGCAGCGATCGAGACCTGTCGGATCGACATCGGTGCGAACCGGAAGAGATCCCTTGATCCGGCTGAAAGCGACTTGATTGTCTCGATCAAGGATCATGCGTGCAAACGCCTTTTGCGC
The DNA here is from genome assembly GCF_029714265.1 of Rhizobium sp. CB3171. Classification (NCBI taxonomy): domain Bacteria; kingdom Pseudomonadati; phylum Pseudomonadota; class Alphaproteobacteria; order Hyphomicrobiales; family Rhizobiaceae; genus Rhizobium; species Rhizobium sp. CB3171. The sequence continues at coordinate 2,104,962 of NZ_CP121653.1, forward strand.
ATCTGCCGTGCCATCGCGGTTCGTCAGCGGAAAGGCGAAGGCATCAATGACCATGAAATACGCAATTGAGGTGCCGGGAACGAGCGTGCAGTCGAAGTCATTATCGACCGCATAGCCCCGTGCGATAAGTTCGCCTTTCGCCCAGTCGCCCATGAACTGCATGCCAGCTTGACCGGCGCCAACCGCTGCCGTGGCATCTGCCCAGGTCTTGTCTTTTCGCGTGGCGAACGGTTCTACATACTGCGACAACCGCGCAAGCATTTCCAGTGCCTCGACCATACGCGGATCCTGGACCAAGGCCGCGTCACCACTCATAAGGCGTGCATATCCCTCCGGTCCGAACTTCTGATAGATCATGTCATTGAAAATGAGGGACACTTCCCACCGTGAACCGCCGAGTGCAATCGCAACATGTCCGGCGGCTTTGATCTTTTCGGCGATGGCGAAAATATCATCCCAGGATGCCGGCACACTCAAGCCGGCGTCATTGAATATCTTTCTGCTTGTCCATAGCCAGTTTTCCGCATGAATATTGGTCGGCGCGAAGTACACTTTTCCTTGGTACGATATCCGCTCAAGGACCGTCGCGGGAATGATGTCCCGCCAGTGATCTGCCTGCGCAACGTCGTCGATATCCTGCACGATTCCCATCTCGGGCAGTTCGCGCGATCCGATATTCGCGTTCCATTGCATCACCGCCGGCGGATAGCCATTGGCGATCCGATCGCTGACAACGCGCTGGACGGCGACCTTGTTCTGGGCAGGCATGTCAGCCCACTGATTGCCAGACGCCGTCCAAGCTTTTCGAAACACATCGAGCGCTGCAGATTCACTTTTCGATATCCAGAAATGCACGACGTCCACCGACATTCCCTCGCCGGCAAACGCTGGCATCGAAGTGCCTGTGACCATCAAAGCAACCGCAAGCCATGCCCGCATCGTTCTATTCATCTGCTGTTCCGTCATCGATAAGTGTCGTTCGATCCGCCAAATGCGGAAGTCCTTTTGAAAGTTACGCTACGATCCGCCGCTTGCGCAGCGGTGCGATGGGCGTGCCCCGGTCAGCGGCAGTCAGGCGGTCAACCGCCGCCGAGGCGGGTTCGGGCTTGGCAAACAGATAGCCCTGACCGACCTCGCAGCCGGCGCGCAAAAGGAAATCGCGCTGCGTTTCGGTTTCGATGCCTTCCGCGACACAGCGCTTGCCGAGACTGCGGGCAAGATCGATCATCGCCCGCACGATCTGCTCCGATCGGACATCGCTGCCGAGATGGGCAACGAAACTGCGGTCGATTTTCAGTTCATCAAATGGAAAGTCACGTAAATGCACGAGTGACGCGAAGCCGGTGCCGAAATCATCCAGAGACACCGACATGCCTCGTTTTCGAAAGCGAGTGATCGTCTCCAATATCTGGCTGGAGCCACGATTGAGGAACACATCCTCCGTCACTTCGACGGCAAAATCGGGCCATTCAAGCTCATTGGCTTTGATCGCTGCAGCAATGAGATCATAGCCGTCGCCACCGACCAGCAGGACCTCCGGAAGGTTGACGGCCACTGATCCAGGACGCAGCCCGGCAATCTTCCATGCCTTGAGGTCCTGTGCGACTATATTGACCACGCAACGCGTCATGCTGCTGATGAAATGGGATCCCTCCATGAGCGGCAGAAAGCGCCCCGGCGGGAGGATGCCGAGCCGAGGATGATGCCAGCGCACCAGCGCCTCGAAGCCCAGGTGTTCTCCGGATTCGAGATTCACTTTCTGCTGATAATGGACCACGAATTCGTTGCGGTCAGCCGCGAAGGCCAGGGCGGCCGCTAGTTGGTTCTCCTCAAGACGTTGCGCAAGGGATGCTTCGTCGAAGATCACTGCGGTATTGCGCTTGGCTTTGGCGGCATAAAGCGCCAGATCGGCAACGCGCATCAGCGTTGCTTCCTCTGCGGCATGCGTCGGTACAACCGCTCCGCCTATGCTGGCTGAGACCGGTAGAACCCGACCGTCGAAACGAAATTCCGTTGCAATCGCTGCGACCGCGCGCTTGGCGAGCGCTTCCAGCGGCGTAAGATCGGAAAGCCCGGGGAGCAGAATGGCAAACTCGTCGCCACCAAGCCGCGCCACGATATCGGTGGAACGAAAGGTTCCTTTAAGCGTGTGAGCGACATGGCGCAGCACCGCATCGCCCGCCGGATGTCCCGAACTGTCGTTGACTCCCTTGAAATGATCGAGGTCGACCAGCAGCATCGAAAAGCCCGTACCGGTTTGGGCGAGCGACACAAAAGACTGGTTCAGCGCTTCGTTGAAGGAAGAGCGGTTGTTGAGACTGGTAAGCGCATCGGTGTGGGCTTGATGGGTTAACCTGGTCTCGAAATCCATGGTTCGCCGGTGCTCGTTGCGAAGCTTCTTCAGAAGCGGCATAAAGAGGACGGCAGTCGCCAGAATGAGCGCCGTGGCTGTCAGGGCAAGGAGCACCGCGCTGATCAGGCGCGCATGGTCTATGCTTCCATCGCTGCGATCATGCGAACTGTCGATCAACTCGCTGAACCGACGCATGAGGAAGCTATCTGAAGACGCCGCAAAGTCGATCGGCCCCCAGAAGGAATAGCGCTGACGCCTGTCTTCCAATTTTGTCGACACGACCCTGTCGGCCCGTTCGAGAAAATCCTCCAGTCGCCCGGCAAGTTCGACCCGCATCTTTTCCGATGCGACATCGCGTGGATTGAGCCTCTCCAGAAGATTCCGTTCCAACCTATCATGCAACTCGTTTAGCTGTCCGCTCATGGCGCGGATGTCGCCGATTGCCTTTCGAACGTCCTCAACCATCGGCTCGATGATGTATTCAGGCATATCCGGGTTGATCGAGGCGCTCATAACGGCGCGCGTCTGATTGGCAAGCTGCTGAAAGCGGATGAACTGGCGCCCAGTAAGATAGCTGATATCCTGCTGCAGCGAATGGCGATCGAGTGCGATCTCGACGGTCTGATACGTCGCACCGATCAGCATCGTCATGACAATCACAGCGGCGACATAGTGCCGGCCGATGGAGCGGATATATCCCTCCAACGAGGAGTGGCGTTTGTCGCGCGGGGCGGTCTCGGCGATTTTCGGCATGTCGGTCGGAAGGAGGCTCGTCGGATCCACCGACTTGGCTGCCGTGAGGGCGCCCTCCGGCTGCCACTCGACATGGGAGGCATTGCGCGAAAGTAAGGGCAGCTTCATGGAGATCCTCGTGGCTGCAACGAGAACTGCCATCCATCCGGTCAGTTCTCATTGGGAGAGCCGCGCGACTCATTCGAGCGGAGACTGCAGCGCTCAGCGTCCGGATATCCGAGGGTCGGTGCTGCAGGTGCATTAACCCTTGAAAAGTTTAATAGAATGCTGTGCATGCCATCCCGCACCGCCCTTGTTGCGCAATATGGATATGGCACGAAAAAAATGGATAATTCTGACTAGGCGTCGACCCACAAACCTCATTTGCCAAGTAGACGGCTAGAGCCGCCCTTTGGATGTCCGTTTGTCGTGCTCGACTGGCGGCGAGTGGACATCATGCCGAGATAAACGCGAGCTCTTAGGGAGCCCGCGTCAGGTAGAATTCAATCCATCACTTCCAGCTCGTGTAGTCTGAAGCGGTGCATCCGAAAGGCGCCCGTTGATCGCCGAAACGCTTCTTGAGCTGATCGCAGCCCCATAGGTTAAGGGGAGCCGGCATCATATTGTTGATATCCATGGCAGGCGAAGTGAACTGCGAATCCGCGCTGGTCACATACCAGAGCCAATAGCCAAAAACGCAGCCGACGATCAGCAGCACGACGAGGAAGAATCTGGCGAGCCGCGCCCAGATGGTCGGCCCTTTCTTTCTCTGCGCGAGGAGCTGCGGTGGGCGCCCGCCGAGTTCGGCAACCAGCGGCGCAAGGGCTGTTGCTCGCTCTTCCGTCGCCATGTCAATTCGCTCCAGACGCTCATCGAGAAGCACCGGTAGAGCCGTGCCTCCATGCCACACGGCGAGTGCCACGGCCTTGCCGCCCTTTTCGCCGATGAGCAGAGGTTCCTGCCCGGGCTCGAATTGTGTCTGTGCCGTTCGTCCGGTCTTTCGGCCGGCTATCTTGTCCGCATAAGTCACCGCCAATCGCTCGCGCCGCCGATCGAATGCCGTGATTTCCACCGGGACCGGCACGAGTTGAGCGGGATGGCGCAGTTGCCCGCGGACACGCATGGCGCGCAAGATCTGAAAAATTATGGTGATGGAGGCACCGCCGAGAACAGTAACGAAAACGACAAGCGTTATGATTCGGTTCCAGAGCATATCAATGCCGAGGCTAAGGGTCGCCAAATCCGGGTGGTCCCCGGAAATGACGAGATTCGTTTCATAATCACCGACATGGAGGTCGACAAACATGATCTCTACATCCTTGTCATAGGTCTGAGCATTGTACGTATAGTTGAGATGAGCCGAGCAGGTGGTGAAGAAGCCCTTTTGGGTCGAGCATTTTCCGTCGCGAATATCCCCGCTATCAAGCATGACGGGATTTTGATTGATCACCCAATCCCTCAGGATGCCCGGCACTTCATAAACCGCCATGAAAACGGTCAGGCCGATCACTATCAGCAACGAGAAGTAGCTGATTTTCGGCGTTGAAATCACGCCCTGAGCAAGCATGAGAGCTCTCTGGGGAAGCTGTATCGTCGGGGATGTGATCATTGTCAGCCTGAAACTCCGAGTGGTTGCGTAGGCATCCGCAAAGCAAGGGCGAAGCGGAAGCCTCGCAAAATCCTGGGGTTCGACTTTGCGCCCACATTTTTCAGCACGGAAAAATAGACATTTTTCCTCGAAGCTCAATATTCGGTTGTGTGACATCCACTGACTTCATGGGCGACCACAAGCATTTTGGCGGCCGCCGGCGAGCGAGGTCCGATGCAGTTTCGGACTCGGCCGGCGGTTCGTCCAACCGCAGTTCTACGACCTCTTCCCGTCCCGCCTTACTGCCTTTTGAATGCCGGCTTGTGATCACCGGCGATGGTCTCGCCAAATGGACCGGTATTGACCAATGAACTTGCGGCCTTGACGGGATGGGCAAGTGGCAGATGAGGCAGAACCAGTTCGCCGAAGCGATAGGCCTCCTCCAGATGCGGATAGCCCGACATGATGAAGGTATCGATGCCGATCTCGCGGTATTCTTCCATCCGCTGCTTTATCTGATCCGGGTCGCCGACGAGCGCGGTGCCTGCGCCGCCTCTGACCAGGCCGACACCTGCCCATAGATTTGGACTGACCTCGAGCTTGTCTCGCTGACCGCCATGCAAGCGGCTCATGCGGTTTTGGCCGACGGAATCCATTCGCTCGAACACTTTCTGTGCCTTGGCGATCGTCTCGTCGTCCAGAAATTGAATGAGGTCTTCAGCCGCCTGCCATGCCGCTGCGGCCGTCTCACGCACGATAACGTGCAGCCGGATACCGAAAGTAACCTCTCGGCCCTCCCTGTCCGCCAGCGCTCGCACCTCGGCGATTTTCTTCGCCACCTCTTCCGGCGGCTCTCCCCATGTCAGGTACTTGTCGATAGTGCGGGCGGCGATTTCCTGCCCGATGCCGGAAGAGCCACCGAAATAAAGCGGCGGGTGCGGCGTCTGATACGAAGGATAGAGCACCGAACCGTTTTCGATGTCGAAATGCTTTCCCTTATGGTTCACCGTCTCGCCACGCAGCAGCGCCTTGTATATGTGGAGAAATTCCTCCGTGATCTCGTAACGCTCGCTATGCGCATAGTGGATGCCATCGCCTTTGTTCTCGACGGGATCGCCACCGGTGACGACATTGATCAGAAGCCGGCCCTCCGAGATCCGGTCGAGCGTCGCCGTCATACGCGCGGCAAGCGTCGGCGAAAGCAGACCTGGCCTCACGGCAATCAGATAGCGCAGCTTCTCCGTCAGCGGCGCCAGCGCTGAGGCAACCACCCAACTATCCTCGCAGCTTTTGCCGGTCGGGATCAGCACACCGTAATATCCAAGCGAATCCGCTGCTTGGGCCACCTGCTTCAAATAGGCGAGATCCACGTTGCGCCCGCCGAACGAGGTGCCGAGATAGCGGCTATCGCCATGGGTCGGCAAAAACCACAGAACGTTGACCTTTTCGGGAGCAGAACTCATCGGAATGTCTCCAGAATAAGCGAGTGCGCGCCCAGCAGCCTTGCGACCCCAAACCTTTTCGTAATGCTCATGTCAGACCCTCTATGCAAGATTTGCCGAGGGTATGAAGCTTCACGCTTAATACATAGAATTAGTGTTCTATTTTATCTGCAAATCGCGGAAGAAGATGGTTCAGGTGAGTGCAATCGAAGCAACGGCATGCCGCGAGCGGAACCAGGCGCGCGAAGCTTGATGCTTTCTCAACGTCCTGCCAAGGGACGCACGGATCGCAAGAAGGTCCGCGCGATCTCGATAGCCTGCCCCATCGTGCTCCATTGCGCCGTTCAACGTGTCGAGCACGGGCCGCCGGAGCAAGACTTTCCAAATTGCATTAAAACTATAGAAATTACCGCCTTAAGAAATGCGCTGACTTCGCGCACCTATTACCCGTTATTTCAAGGAGGCCCCCATGACCGTAATAACGGGACGCATAGCGCCTACCCGGCTTGTGCCCACTCGATTGGAGAGCGACGAAGAGGCGATTGCGGCGGCCCGCACACTCGCCGGTCGGTTCGCCGCGAGCGCCGCCCGGCGGGATGCTGATCGCATTCTGCCTTTCGACGAGCTCGATCAACTGTCACAGTCGGGGCTTCTCGCAATTGCCGTGCCCGCCGAATATGGGGGGCTGGACGTGTCGAATTCGGTGCTCGCGGAGGTGACGGCGATCATCGCCGAGGCTGACGGCTCCATCGGCCAGATTCCTCAAAACCATTTCTACATTCTGGAGGCGCTGCGAACGGACGGAACCGAAGAGCAGAAGCGCTTTTTCTTTGGCCGCGCGCTCGCCGGCGACCGCTTCGGCAATGCGCTGTCGGAGCGCGGAACGAAAACGGTTGGTCACTACAATACCCGGATAGTGGGTGACGGCTCCGGCTACCGCTTGAACGGGAGAAAATATTATTCGACCGGAGTGCTTTTTGCCGATTGGATCACAGTTTTCGCGCTTGATGCGGATGACAGGTTAGTCATGGCTTTCGTGCCGAAGGGGACGGAAGGCATAGAAATCATCGATGATTGGGACGGCTTCGGTCAACGCACGACGGGCAGCGGCACGACTGTTCTCAATAATGTTTACGTCAGTGCCGACGCGGTCGTGCGCCATCACAAGGGGTTCGAACGTCCGACGACGATCGGCTCGGTCGGCCAGATCATCCATGCCGGCGTCGATCTCGGTCTTGCGCGGGCCGCCTTCGCCGAGACGATCAGCTTCGTGCGCACCAAGTCCCGCCCCTGGATGGATAGCGGCGTGGACAAAGCGTCGGACGATCCACTGACGATCGCGAAGGTCGGCCAGATCGCGATCAAGCTCGAGGCCGCCGCCGCACAGGTCGAACGCGCCGGTACCAAGGTCGATGCTGCCCAGATCGAAACGACTGAAGAGAGGGTCGTCGAGGCGACGATCGCCGTTGCCGCAGCAAAGGTGTTGACGACGGAGATCGCCATCGAGGCTTCCAATACCCTCTTCGAACTCGCCGGCACCTCATCCGTGCAATCGGGCCTCAATCTCGATCGCCACTGGCGCAACGCCCGCACGCATACGCTCCACGATCCCGTGCGCTGGAAATACCATGTGGTCGGCAACTATTATCTGAACGGCGTCCTGCCGCCCAAAAACGGTGCTCTCTAATTCCTCCCCGGGCAAGCGAAAGCCCCATGCCTACCTTTAGGCATGGGGCTTTCGTTGAGGGCTGAGCCGCCGATCAGCTATAGAGGCTGACGTCCGGAATCTTGTCGTTCAAGACGAATTCGCCGACTTCCTTGGCTTTGTAGAAGACCGGGTCATGAAGCGTATGGGTGCGCACATTGCGCCAAAAGCGGTCGAACCGGTATTTGTCGGCAGTTGAGCGCGCGCCTGTCAGCTCAAAGACGCGAGACGTGATGTCGAGCGAGACATTGGTCGCGTGGACCTTGGCAGCATAGGCTTCGGCCGCCGCCGCGCCGCGTTCGCGGGCGGTGACGGAATGCCCCTTTGCAAGCTCCGTTTGAACGGCTGCGGCAGCACTGTCCGCCAAGGCCGCTGCAGCCTTTAGCGAAGCTGTGAATTCTCCGACACGTTCGAGAATATAGGGATCGTCGGCGGCGTGCTCGACGCCTGACGTGACCCAGGGCCGCGTCGTCGCGCGCACATAGTCGAGCGCTGCCTGCAATGCCCCTTCGGCTGTACCGAGATAGAAATTGACGAAGACCAACTGGATCAGAGGCGTATTGAAGGTCGAAAGCACCGGGGGTGCCGCATCCGGCGCGACTGGCTGGCCGACAAAATCCTCGGCATAGACAGGGAAGTCGCGGAAATCGACGCTACCGCTGTCCGAAAGGCGCTGGCCGAAATTGTCCCAGTCGTCATTGGCGATATAGCCCGGCCGGTTGGTACGGATGGTGAAGCCGACGACCTTGTCGTTCAATGCGGCGTTTGCATTGATGTAATCGGAGACGTGGGCGGCCGTCGAAAAAGTTTTCCGCCCGTTCAGGACATAGCCACTACCGCGCCGTGTTAGAACCAACCCCGGATCGCGCGGATTGACGGCGGCTCCCCAATAAAGGTTTTCCGCGACCGTCTCTTCGCCGAGCGCCTCGGCGCGCACGGGATCAAGCGCCCAGTAAATGTACTGGCTGTTGACGAAATGATAGCCCAGGAGCTGCCCGATGGAGCTTTCGCCCCTGGCAAGTATGCGCACCAAGCGCAGGCCATCGACCCAGTCCAGCCCGCCGCCGCCGATCTCCCGCGAATGCAGCGCGTTCAGCAATCCGGCCTTCTTGAGTTTGATAATCTCAGCAAGAGGAGGTCGGCCCTCGCGATCGAGTTCAGCGGCGCGCTTGGAAAGATCCGCAGATATCTCAATGGCACTGGCGAAAAGGTCCTTGCGTGTCGTGCCCGGATTGGTCGCGAAAAGGACGTTGGACTGGCTCATGGATAGAGAACTCCCGTTCTATGAAACAAGACCGGTGACGGTCGTGCGATCGTCACCGGAAGATCGATCTGGCCGAGCCTAGAAAAGCTTGGCCGGGATCCAGCTTGCGGTTGCCGCGTCGCTAGTGCTGAAAGCGGGGATTTTCTGCGCGAGCTCCTCGATCGTCTTGACGCCGGCTGCCCGCAGAGACTCCTGGGTCAGGAGCGCCGGCTTGACCGAGATCTGGTGAGGAACATCCTGCCCGGCGATCTGCAGCGCCGCGACACGGACTGAGACCGCTCCGACCACGGCCGGATTGGTCGCGACCGTCGCCACCCAGGGGCTGCCATCCGCGGTGATCTCCTGGATATCGGCGGTCGATACATCAGCCGAATAAATCTTCAATTTGCCGGCAATGCCGAGGTCGGAAGCGGCAAGCTTTACCCCGCGGGCAAATTCATCGTAGGGCGCAAAGACGACGCTGATATCCGGATTGGCCGTCAGCGCGGCCTTTGCCTGGTCGGCCGTGGACGTTGCGGTCGTATCGCTGACATTGCCGAAACGGGCCTTTTCAACGACGCCCGCATTCTCGGCCTTGAACTTGTCCCAGATCTCGTTGCGGCGATCGAGCGGTGCAAAGCCCGCGACATAGACATAACCGGCATTGAACTTGGTGCCGTTGTCCTTGACGGCCTGTTTCAGGGCGAGGTCGGCAATCTCGTGGTCGCTCTGCTCGACCTGCGGGATTTTCGGATTGTTGAGATTGACGTCGAATGCGACAACCTTGATGCCCTTGTCGAGCGCCTGCTGCACGACGTCGCCAAGCGATTCCGGCAAACCATGGTCGATGACGATGCCGGACACACCGAGATTGATGGCCTGCAAAATCTGCTCACGCTGTTCGGCAGCATCCTGCCGTCCCGGGAAGACACGCAGGTCGATGTCGAGAGACTTTGCCTGCGCTTCGGCACCGGCCTGATAGGCCTGGAAAAAGTCGCCTGCCGATATGTAGCTGATCAGCGCAACCTTGACGCCGCCCTTGTCGAAGGGAGCAGGCGCGCCGGCAATGCCTCCGGCAACAGCAGCTTGCGTAAACAGGAATGGAATGGCAGCGGCAGACAGAGCGAGCTGTGCGAGGGGTTTCATTGTCGCGATCCTCTTGATCAATCAAATGCGTCGTCTCACGGGTCGGCAGCTCCAGCGACGCAAATTTATTAGATATAAAGCCTATAAATTTAGTAGATTAAATCATCTGATTTTGGCGAAATTGCTAGATTCTTTGTTTCCTTCGGCTGACCGCGGCAGCAAAGCCTTGCCTGGAGATTCGAGGCTCGGCTGAGCAGTATCAAGGCTTCCAAACTCACCGGAATGCCGTCTGATGCCCCTGCTGACAATCGAAAATCTAACGCATAGCTTCGGCGCAACGCGTGCTCTTGCCGGCGCCGGATTGGCGATCGAACGCGGCGAGATCGTCGCACTGATGGGCGCAAATGGCGCGGGCAAATCAACGCTGGTGAAGATCCTCTCCGGCGTGATCGCAGCCGATGGCGGGGCGATCAATTTCAGCGGTCAGGCCTTTAAGCCGCGCAGCCCGTCGGATGCCGCGCGCGCCGGCATCGTCACGGTGCATCAATCCACGGATCTGATCGGAGCGCCGGGGTTGACCGTCGCCGACGCGCTCATGCTCAACCGATTTGCCGATCGAGGCACCCGCTTCTTCGTCTCGCGGCGCAGCGTTCGTCGCGATGCCCAGGCGATGCTCGACGCCGCCGACATCTCTCTTCCCCTCGATCGCGACTTCGGCGATCTCTCGGCTGCAGACCGCCAGCTCGTGGCGATCGCGCGCGCACTCGCCCACCGCGCCGAACTGCTGATCCTGGATGAACCGACGGCGAGCCTGTCTCTCCAGGAAAGCCGGCGGCTCTTCGATATCCTCTTGCGGCTCCGCAGCGAAGGGCTCGCCATCCTCTACATTTCGCACCGCACCGCCGATATCGAAGCCATAGCCGATCGCGCAGTGGTCATGCGGGGCGGTCGCGTGGTCGGTGCCTTCGCTCGACCAATCGATTCTTCTGCCGCAATCGAAACCATGATCGGCCGGAAGCTGGATGTCGCACAGGCGGATGCCAGAGAGATGACGGGCCCAATCGTCTTCGGGCTACGTGACGCGCAGCTCCTTCCGACGAGCGAACCCTTCGATCTGACGCTTCGCCAAGGTGAAGTCGTCGCCATTACCGGCGTGCTCGGCGCCGGAAAGAGCCGGTTGCTCTCTGCGATCTTTGGCGTTGGACGACTGGCGGGCGGTGAAATGTTTCTCGACGGCAAGCCGCGCCTTCCAAGGTCGCCGGCGGATGCGATCGCTGCCGGCATTGCCATGGCCGCAGAAGATCGCCACCGTTCTTCGCTCATGCCTCCGGCCTGGCCCGGCAACTCCCTGGCCGCGACCATCAGCCTGCCGCATCTCGCCAGATGGTATCCGCATGGTTTGCTGCTCGGCGGCCGCGAGGAATATGAGGCCGAGCAGGCAATCCGTCGCCTCGGCATCAAGGCAGCTGGCCCCCTCGCCTCCGTCTGGACGCTTTCCGACGGAAATCAGCAAAAGACGGTCATCGCACGATGGGAAGCCGAGCCCAGCCGATTGCTTCTGCTCGATGAGCCTTTCCAGGGTGTCGATGTCGGCGCCCGTCGCGACATCATCGCGGCAATACGATCCCGCACGGATCGTGCAACGCTGATCGCAACATCCGATCCCGAGGAGGCTTACGAAGTGGCCGACAGGATCCTCGTTATGGACCGCCACACGTTGCGGCCAGCTTCCGGCAGCGCGGCCGCCAATACCGTCATTCAAGGAATTTCAGCATGACGACGATCGACAATGACACACCAGCCAAGGTCGCGACGCGCCAGCCGGGAAACGACAGCTTTAACCTCAGCGCAATCGGCGCGTTCCTGCGGGCCGGTGCTGTCTTCATCCTTCTTGCGGCGATGCTCATCGGCTTTGCCGTCGCCGAGCCTGCCTTTATCAATATCGGCAATCTGATGAGCATCCTGCAGGCGGTCTCCGTGGTTGCAATCCTCGGCGCCGGGGTGACCGTGACGCTTGCCGTCGGCGGTTTCGATCTGTCGATCGGCGCTGTGGCCGCGTCGAGCGTGATGGCGGCGAGCTACGCAATGATCGTCTGGCATCTCAATGCCTTCGCAACAGTGCCGCTGGTGCTTGCCTTCGGCGCCATCATCGGCCTCCTCAACGCCATTCTCATCGTTCGCCTTCGCGTTCCGGATCTGCTGGCGACGCTTGCAATGATGTTTCTGCTGTCCGGTCTGCAACTTATACCAACGGCCGGCCGATCGATCTCCGCCGGGCTCATTCTTCCAGATGGCTCCAAAGCGACCGGCGCCTATGATCCCGCCTTCCTGACGATCGGCCGTTACAGCATTGCGGGCACGGTGCCCGTGTCCGTCGTACTGACGCTGGCCGTCGCGATCGGCCTCTTCGTCCTCACCGAGCGTACGCGCATCGGCCGCCTACTGTTTGCGACCGGCGGCAACGAGATCGCGACCCGGCTGGCAGGCGCCTCGACCGTGAGGCTGAAGACCCTTGCCTATGTCATCTCCAGCACGCTGGCGTCCCTCGGCGGCATCATCATTGCCGCCCGCGTCGGCCGCGGTGACGTCTCCTCCGGCGGATCGCTGCTGATGGATTCGGTTGCGGCAGCCTTGATCGGCTTTGCCGTCCTCAATCTGCGCCGTCCCAACGTACTCGGGACGATCGTCGGCGCCGTCTTCGTCGGCGTGCTTCTGAACGGCCTCACCATGCTGAACGCACCCTATTACACGCAGGATTTCATCAAAGGTGCCGTGCTCGTAGGAGCCTTGGCGCTGACTTACGGCCTCGGCCGCAGCAATCCTTAAATCCGAGGAGAATCAATATGACCCGAGAAATCAGGCTGAACGCCTTCGATATGAATTGCGTCGGACATCAGTCGCCAGGGCTTTGGAGGCACCCGCGGGACAGGTCCTGGACATACAAGGATCTCGATTACTGGGTACATCTGGCAAAGACGCTGGAGCGCGGCAAATTCGATGGCCTGTTTATAGCCGACGTGCTCGGCGTCTATGACGTGCTGAATGGAAACGTCGATGCCGCGCTTCGCCATTCGGCGCAGGTGCCGGTCAACGATCCGCTGCAGCTCATTCCAACCATGGCTTACGAGACCGAACATCTCGGCTTCGGGCTGACGGCCTCGCTCTCCTTCGAGCATCCCTACACGTTCGCGCGCCGGCTCTCGACACTCGACCACCTGACCAAGGGACGCGTCGGCTGGAATATCGTGACCTCCTATTTGAACAGCGGCGCGCTCAACATCGGGCAGCCGGCACAGACGAACCACGACGATCGCTACGATCTCGCTGAAGAATACCTCGAGGTCTGCTACAAGCTCTGGGAAGGTAGCTGGGAAGACGATGCGGTCGTGCGCGACCGCGAAAAGGGCATCTTCACCCATCCGGAAAAAGTGCATCCGATCCGTCACTCCGGAAAGTATTTCAATGTTCCCGGCATTCACCTGAGCGAGCCGTCGCCGCAGAGAACGCCGGTGCTCTATCAGGCTGGCGCCTCCAGCCGCGGCAAGGATTTCGCCGGGGCGCATGCCGAATGCATTTTCGTCGCCGCTCCCTCCAAGGCCGTGCTGAAGCGCTATGTCGCAAATGTCCGTCAGGCGGCGGAACGACTTGGCCGAAATCCGAGGGACATACTTGCCTTCAATCTGCAGACCGTCGTCCTCGGCGAGACGGATGCGGAAGCCCAGCGCAAATTCAACGAATACCGAAGCTATGCGTCTTTCGAAGGCGCGCTGACGCTGATCTCGGGTTGGACCGGCATCGATTTCGGCCAGTTCGGCCCGGACGAAGTGCTGCGTCACCGCCATACCAATGCCGTCCAATCGGCCGTCGAGACCTTCACGACGATCGATCCGAGTAAGGAATGGACGGTCCGAGAAATGGCCGATTGGGTCGGTGTCGGCGGCTTCGGGCCGGTGTTCGTCGGGTCGCCTGCAACGGTCGCGGATCTCATGCAGGAATGGATCGAGGATACCGACGTTGACGGTTTCAACCTCGCCTATGCCGTAACGCCGGAAAGCTTCGAGGACGCCGTGGATCTGCTGGTGCCGGAGCTGCAAAGGCGCGGCGTCTACAAGACCGATTATCGGCAGGGAACGTTGCGCGAAAAACTCGGCGGTAGCGGGCCACGGCTCGTTGCGCCGCATCCGGGAGCGAGCTACCGCAATCTTCGGCCGACCTTTGCTCAATCGGCCGAATAGTCCCCCCGCAACACGGCAAGATTACCATTCAGATAGCGCTGCGCAGGCTGATTCAGAATAGCGGCGACCTCCTCCTATTCGACCTGACTGTCTGTAGGAGATGGCCGCTGTAGTTTTGACATGTAAAAACCACAAAATTGCCAGATTTCAGCCATGGCTGCGGTGACAGGTGGGATTTTCGCAGTTACGATGTGCTCCATTATTTTAGCCCTAATGGATCACTATGTTTCGCTTATTACTTTTACTTGCAGCCATCGGCTGCAGCCTTTTTCTGGTTTCCTGCAATACTCTTTCCAAGGAGGAATGTATTGCCGCCGACTGGCGGGTCATCGGTGAGACCGATGGGGCGGCGGGATATGATCCGCAACAGCGCTTCGCCGCTCACGCCAAATCCTGCGAGAGGGCCAAGATCGTGCCCGACCAGACGATCTGGTATCAGGGTTATCAGACAGGCCTCGTCCGTTACTGCACGCCGATGAGCGGGCTTGCGAGCGGACAGGCCGGCAGCGCCTATGCCAATGTCTGCCCGCCGGCGACTGCAGCGGGATTCCTGCGGGGCTACGGGCTGGGCAACCGGCAGCACTCGCTGCAATCGCAACTGAGCTCCATGCAGGACGACCAAAGATTCAAGGAATCCAACATAGACGCCCTTTCAAGGAAACTCAGGGAGGCAAAGGATCAGGACAGTTCGGATTTGCGTCGACAGATCGAGGACCTGGAAGACCAGCTTCACGATACCCGCCGCAATCAGCGCGATGTCCAGGATCAGCTTGACCAGGTGGCCCGCGATATCGAGTGGTTCCAGCGCAATCCGGACGCGCCGCTGCCGGTACAGGGATATTGAGCCGACCAAAACGGCAACGCCACGGCTTGAGAAACTTCGCTCTGCCTCAGACTAACGTCCGGTTCATTATAGGACCTTCGTCCAAAGACAACAATCTTTGGTCCTAACGCCATAGATTATACCTACCGCTGCGCCACGTCTCCCCGGCGATGGAAGCGGCGGGCAATCCGACCGCCTTCGTAAAGCGTTGGAGAAGGGTCGAGAACATGAACGACGTCCTCAAGAACAGCATCGTCGCCCTGGTGCTTGCCATGGTTTCCGCCGGCGGCAACGTCACCGAACTAGCTGCGAGATAATCGGCCATGCAAACGAAGCGAATCCTAGTGACTGGTGGTGCAGGCTTCCTCGGATCGTTCCTGTGTGAACGGCTTTTGCAGGAAAAACATGAAGTTATTTGCGTCGATAATTTCTTTACGGGACGCAAAAGTACCGTCGCGCACCTGCTTGACGACAGGTCTTTCGAGATCATCCGCCACGACGTTACCTTTCCCCTCTACATAGAGGTCGATGAGATTTACAACCTCGCCTGCCCGGCAAGTCCGGTTCACTACCAGTTCGATCCGGTGCAGACGACGAAGACCAGCGTCCATGGCGCGATCAACATGCTGGGCCTCGCCAAGCGGGTCGGCGCAAAGATCCTCCAGGCCTCCACCTCGGAAGTCTATGGCGATCCCGAGATCCATCCGCAACAGGAGGATTATTGGGGCCGGGTGAACCCGATAGGACCGCGCTCTTGCTACGACGAGGGCAAACGCTGCGCCGAGACCCTGTTTTTCGATTACTGGCGACAGCACCAGCTCCGGATCAAGGTGGCGCGCATCTTCAACACATATGGCCCAAGGATGCACCCCGATGACGGTCGTGTCGTTTCCAACTTCGTCGTGCAGGCGCTGCAGAACAAGCCGATAACCGTTTATGGCAATGGCCAGCAGACACGCTCGTTCTGCTACGTCGACGACCTCATTGACGGCCTGGTTCGTCTGATGGGGACGAAGGACGAGATCACAGGCCCGATCAATCTTGGCAATCCGGCGGAATTTACGATGCTGGAGCTTGCCAATCTCGTCATAGAACTGACTGGAAGCCGATCGACGATAAAATACTTGCCCTTGCCTGCCGACGATCCCAGGCAGCGGCAGCCGGACATTGGCTTCGCCATGCGCGAGCTTGGCTGGAAGCCGAAGGTCCAGTTGCGGGGCGGGCTTGCCAAAACGATCGCCTATTTTGACGACCTGCTTTCGTCGGACCGCTCACAGCAGGTCGCCGCGGAATGAGCACTGTCCTAGTCACAGGCGGAGCCGGTTATATCGGATCGCATTGCTGCAAGGCTTTCGCCGAGGCGGGCTGGTCGGTGGTAACCTACGACAATCTCTCCCGCGGCTGGCGTGAAGCGGTCAAATGGGGACCGCTCGTCGAGGGCGATATAGCAGACGCCGAGACAATGGCGGCAGCACTGCGCCAGTACCGACCGGATGTGGTGGCGCATTTCGCCGCCTATGCTTACGTCGGCGAATCCGTCGAATTGCCTGAACTCTACTACCGGAACAACACTTTTGGGACGTTGGTGCTCATCGAGGAGATGCTCAAGGCCGGGATCGACAGGCTGATCTTTTCAAGTACCTGCGCTTCCTACGGCATTCCGGTGCGCACCCCGATCGACGAAGAGCATCCGCAGTGGCCGATCAATCCCTATGGGTGGTCGAAATTCATGATCGAGCGGATGGTGGAGGATTTTTCGCGTGCCCGCGGCCTTAATGCGGTGATGCTGCGATATTTCAATGCAGCCGGCTGCGACCCTGATGGCGAGATCGGCGAACGGCACGAACCTGAGACACATGTCGTTCCGCTCGCCATAGAGGCGGCGATCAAACCGGGTCGGACCTTTACCATCAACGGCACCGATTTCGACACACGGGACGGCACCGCCATCCGCGACTACATCCACGTCAGTGATCTGGCGCATGCCCATGTCCTTGGGGGTGAAAAGCTATTGCGGGACCGAGGTGTGCATGTCTACAACCTCGGCACGGGCACCGGAACGACGGTGAAGGAACTGGTCGACGCCGTCGGCCGCGTATCCGGACATCAACTTCCCGTTGCCTATGGCCCACGCAGAGCCGGTGACCCACCGGCGCTCGTCGCCGCGGCCGGCAAGGCCGAGCGGGTGCTTGGATGGGTGCCCAGGCATTCCGATATCGACACCATCATAGAGACGGCGCTCGCCTGGTATCGCAGTCGGGTGTGACCCTTACCTTCGGGGCTTTGTCAGAAAATCATCGAGAGCGGCACCGACCGCCTCGATCGAGAATTTTTCTGTAACCCGTTTCCTGGCCGCCGTGCCGAGTTGTGCTCGAAGCGCTCTATCATCTTTCAATCTCGCCAGGGCCTGCGCAATTTCCTCCGGCCGCTCCTGCCCCACCATCAGGCCGCCGGAAGCCTCTCCATCGGCCAGAATGTCCGGCAAACCCTGCGCGTCCGTGGCGACGACAGGAAGGCCGCAGGCCATTGCCTCCAATGGCGCGACTGGCATGCCTTCGATGCGCGAGGCCGTGACATAGGCATCCGCGGCCGAAAGCCAGCGTCGGATCAAGGGCCGGTCGGTCGTATAGCTGGAAAGCCATTGCACATTTGACTGGCCGCTTTCGCCAAGGAGCTTTGCAAACGCCTCGCTGTCCTGGCCCGAACCGATGATCACCAGCTCGCCAGTTGAATTGTCGGCAAAGCGCGCCCAAGCCTTCAGGAGAATATCGAGCCCCTTGCGGCGGATATCAATGCGCCCGTGATTGAAGACGATGAAACCATCCTGCGGCAAGCCAAGGCTTGCTCGCGCCTCCATGCGGTTCATCGCCCGCCATTCCCCGGTATCCAGCGGATTCGGGATATTCGCGATGTCGAGCGCAATGCGCGGATAGGCCTTGGCGAGGCGGTCGCGTTCCCCGGAGGAAGCGACGATGAGGCCGGAGCACGCGCGTAGGGAAAGCTGCCGCGCAACGGCCTCGATCCAGGACAGCGTACGATCTCCGCCCTGGAAGCTGGCGTAGAAAGGGACCTTCATGCGGCGCGCCAGCCATGCAAGCGCATCAAAGCGAATATATTCATATTCCTGGGCAAGCAGCACATTGCATCGGGAGCGGATGAGTATCTCGCGGAAGGCTGCGAGCGGCGTCGCGGCCCAGCGCCGCAGGCTAGAGGCGGCGGGAGAATGGCCCTGGCGGGACCGCCTTGCCGGGGCGACCCAGATAGGCGTGCCTGTGCTGGAATGCACGTAGCATTCAATTCTGCTCACCCGCTCGGATGCGCAGACAATGATGGGCTTGTGGCCCACCGAGCTCAGCGCGGCGGCATAGCCGAACAGCCAACCTCCCGTCATCCGCTCGATGAAATCCTGGAGTTCGAGCCCAATCGGCTCGAGAAATTCCTCGATCACGTCACCCCAAGGAAAGAGGGCGATCACCCGCGGCGTCCGATGACCGGTCATTTGCGCCAGGCGAATGCTGTCTCGGTACCCCGCGTGGAGGGCCGATGCATCAGATAACCAATGGCCGTTACAGGAGCCGCGAGCGCATAAAGAACTTTGCGGCGGCGGCGTCCGAGGTGCGAAAACGAGACGTCATGGAAGAACGCCGTCGCGGGATTGATGAACGTGGCACGCCGTTCCGGCGGCCTGTCGAAAAGAGCTGTGAGTTCCGGGTCCTTATACCCACGCCTGACATGTCCCCATTCACGCATCAACTCGCTCTCATGCGGGCAATGGCGTTTCATGGCTCCGAAATAGGGATAGTGCCATTTGGCTTCAGGAGTGGAGATGAGGACATATCCGCCCGGCCGCACTACCCGCAACGCCTCATGTGCGGCGAGGCGATCGTCCCTGATATGCTCCAACACGTCGAACAAGGTGACGATATCAAAGCTGCCGTCGGCGAAGGGTAGCGAACAGGCATTGCCGCAAATGAAGGTCGATCTCGCCCACGAGGGCTGGTGCTCGCCCAGTTCCGGGTCGATGTCGAGCGTGACGATCTCTGCTTCCGGGTAGAGAATGCTGGCAAGGCCGCTGCGACCGCCGCCGATTTCCAACACCCGTCCGAAGCCGCCGGTTTCGGTCGGGGCGACACGATGGATGGCGCGCATCTTCTCCCGATAGAAGAGGCCATCCGTCAGACCATTCGGATAAGGGTTCCCAGACAGGAACCGGCCAAGCGGCGCCTTCTTGATCATTTTGCTATTCCCTTCGCATCGCCAGCGGCTACGCGCATTGGTATCCGCCGCCTTCTCCAACCGAAGCGTAGAAGAAACGGCAGCCCGGCCAACCATCCCCGTATTTCCGAGGCCAAAATTCCGAGCCTGCCCGGCTGACCCTCGAAAAGCGTTTTCACAAAGGTCTTCAGGAAGTAGACCGGCAGTTGCTTGCAGATGCGCACGATGTTTCCACGATCGCCGAAATTGTCGTATTGCACGACAAGCGCCGCCACATGGCCTTTCATGTAGGCGCTCATCTGCCGCTTGAGGCCCGGCCAGTCGCTTCGATGGTGATGGAAGACGACGGCCCGCGGTTCGTAGAGGCACGCCCCGCCGGTCGCCAGAAGCCGGTACCAGAGTTCTGAATCTTCGGAGCACCCCGCGGCTCCCGCGCCGAGGCGTTGGTCGAACAGACCGACCCGCTCGAATACGGATCGTTGAAAGGCCATATTGGCTCCCGCGCCCATCTTCCACACATGCGCCCCGCTCGGCCGCGTCTCTTCAAAGAAACGTCTGTCGAAGGTGAGCGGCACGAAAGTGGTCCCGAAGCCGCCCATGGTGAACTGAAAGCAGCGTTGCGCTGGTGTGTCGAGGCGCGCCGGCAGCACGAGACCCGTGAGCGCATCCACATCCCGGTCCGCAAAGGCGCGCGCGATCTCTGCGGTCCAGCCAGGATGGACTTCGACATCGTCGTCGGTGAAGGCGACGATATTCAGCCGGCTTGCACGAATTCCCGCGTTTCTGGCACGGCTCAAGCCAGCCTGCGGCTCATGGACATAACGAACGCCAGGGAACTCTCCGCACACGCCCTTGGCATTTCCGTTGCTGGAATTGTCGACGACGATAATTTCCCCCGGGGCGCTGCGCTGTACTGCCACGCTGCGAAGGCAGTCAGCCAGCGCCGGACCGCGATCACGCGTGCAGATCACCACGGAGATGTCATGCGCCGAAGCGGAAGACGCGGTTGCGAACTTATCGAGGCTTTCGATCAGAACTTCCGCTTTCAGCGCGGCCTCAAACGAGAGTGCGCGTTTGGGCCATCCTTCGTAGGTGGCGCGCAGCGGTGCGCCAAGACTGATGCTGCGCGCTTCCAGTTGCGCGGCTGCATATTCGGCGGTGAGTTGGCGCAACTGGGGGATTCCGTAAGGCAGTTCGTCTTGCAAGGATGCCCGTGTTCCAAGCGGCAGGTCGTTCCACCAGAAGATGGACAATGCTGGCCCATTCTCTGCGGGGGCATTGGCGACAGCAAGATCGATATGCCGAACCTCAAAACGCTCTTTCATCATGGGTTGCGCTCCCGGATCGCCTGGATGCGTGCGCGCGAGCGGTCGTATTCGCCCGCAAGGCCGTAGATTCCGCCCCACAGCTCTGCCATGCCGAAACGCAGCTCGTGGCCGCGAAATCGTCTTGCGGCGCGAGCAAGCGCCTTCAACTGATCGTAGAACCACCAACGGACTAGGGCGCGATGCTGCGCGCGCATTTCATCGTCGGTGCGATAGCTTTTGACGAGAAATGCCATCATGCCGAGGCCCCACGTCCAGTATTGTCGCCTGAGCTGCGGAATGGTTTCGCGATGCTCGTGATAGACCGCGTATTGCGGCTCATAGATCATGGGGCGGCCCGAACGCAGCACGCGGTAAAAAATGTCGAGATCGCCGCCGCCAGGCAGCGGCGCTCCCGTATCAAGCGCTTCATCGAAGCTGCCAAGCTGGATCAGCAGCGCGCGATCGAAGGCCATATTGCAGCCGGCACCGAGAGTGCCGGACCCGACGGGATGGAGTGGATTGTCGAAACGGGTTCTGTGAAACTCCCTTCGAGCAAAGCCGCGGCCAAACCCTCCTCGTCGTTCGAAAAAGATCTGCGCCTCGGTGTCGAGGCGATATGGCAGCACCAGGCCCGTGAAACCGCCGACGCCAGGATTCTCACGACAGGCCTTGGCAAGACCTGCGAGCCAGTTGCGGTCCACCACGACGTCGTCATCCAGATAGGCGATGATATCGCCCCTGGCCGCATGAAGGGCCGCGTTACGGGCAAAATCCAGTCCCGCCTTCGGTTCGAAAACATAACGGACATCCCTGAAACCCGCGACGGCCTCGCGTGTAGCCGCATCCACCGAAGCATTGTCGACCACGACGATTTCGACGAATTGGAAGGAATGGTCGCCTCGAACCCGATCGAGCGAGCTTAGCAGCCGGGAAAGACGCTGCGCGCGATCCTTGGTACAGATCGCAATGCTGAGGCTCGGCAGCGCCGGTTCCTCCACCGGCTGCCGTTCTCTCAGCTCCTCTTCCAGCTTTGCAACGACGATGCGCCCGGCAAAGCGCTCGTCGGCAAGCGCTTTCAGCCTTTCGACCGTCATCACCGATCCGGCCGATAGTTCGATCATTTCGAACCCAATCAATCGTCCCTGCCATCGGGCGATGAGGCCGACCCCGTTCTGCTCGGTCGAGAGCTCGATCGGCGCCAAGGGTTCCGACAGTTCGATGTCAGTAAGCTTGTAGCTCATCGATTAATTTCCATTGTGGCGGCACGGCCATGTTGAAACTCGTGGAGCCGGGAAAAATGGCCGCCTCGTTTGAAGAGCTCTGCCGGCGAGCCAGTCTCGATTACGCGACCCTTCGACATCACGATGATCTGGTCGGCGGCCTGAATGGTCGAAAGCCGGTGAGCGATCACGACAACGGTGCGGTTATGCGAGTATTCATCGAGGGCGAGCTGAAACGCCTGTTCGGTCTCGACATCGAGCGCGTTCGTGGCCTCGTCCAGCAGCAGAATATCGGGATTGCGAAGCATTGTCCGGGCGAGCGCGATGCGCTGCCTTTGTCCACCCGACAGACGCATCCCCTGGTCGCCGATGCGCGTCTCGTAGCCGTCCGGAAGCAATCGGATGAAATCGTCCGCCTTGGCAATCTCGGCCGCCTTGCGTATCTCCGCCCTGCCGGCCTCAAGGTCGCCATAGGCAATATTGGCCGCGATCGTGTCGTTGAAGAGATGGACTTCCTGCGACATGAGCGACAGGCGCCTTCGCCAACTGCGGAGTTCGAATTCTGGAAGGCGCACCCCATCCGCGACGACCTCACCGGACGTGGGATCCATGAAACGAAAAAGCAGAGCCATGACCGTCGATTTGCCTGCACCCGACTCTCCGACGATCGCCGTGGTTTTGCCTGCGGGAACGCTGAAGGAGATGCCCTGCAGGGCCAGCGGCTGGTCGGGATCGTAGCGGAAGGAGACGTTCCGGAACTCGACGGCCTTGTTGAGCGCTGCTGCCGGTAGAAGCCCGTGGGCGAGAAAGGGTTTCTCCGTCCTGCGCAGAAAATCGTCGACGTCGTCGATGCTGCCGGCAAGACCATCCAATGCGATCTTCGACTGCAACAATTCCCGGGTCGGACCTTGAAGACGGTAGAGCAGCGATAGAAAGGCGGCCAAGGCGGCAATGCCGACGTCTGTCGACTGAGCTATAAGAACGAGAGCGCCAATCAGCATCGTGATCGATATTTCCGAGACCGGTGCAGGAGTAGCCCATAGCATGTCGAGTTTCAGGAGACGTCGCCGCACCGTGTCTGACGTCTGCAGGAAGCGCTTGCGTTCATAGTCTTCCTGGGCGAAAGCGCGGATCAATTGCAGCGCGTTGATGCTTTCCCACATCCTGAGGCCGAACTGCTTGTTCTCTTCGACAACGGCCTTGCCGGTCTCGTCGGCGCGGCGCGTCGCCAGGCGAATGGCCATCGCGCCGAAAAGCAGAAACATCATCGAGAAAAACGTCAGCCGGACGGAAATCAGGAGCATCAGCAGAACAAAAACGACGAACGTGCAGAAACAGATCATCAATCGATAGGCAAGGCTCAGCCCCTGACTGACCTTCCAGGTGTTGTTGGCAATCGTCGTGATGATGTCTGAACGCTTGTTCTCGACCCTGTAGTCGATGCATGAACTTATCGTCTGGTCGAAGACCCTCGCTCGCAATTGATGCGCGACCAGACCGTCCACATACCGGGTCACCCAGGTGTTGATGAAATGGACCACATTTTTGAGGAGGATGGTGACGCACAGAACTGCGACCAGGAACGCCGTCAAATGGTGTTCGGGAATGGACGCCAGCAGTTGGCCGAAAATCGCCTGCCATCTGCCCGGCTGCGGCGCCAAAGCGCCGAGGCTCTGAATGAGAGGAATGAAAAGGAAAAGACCGGCACCCTCGAGGACCGCCGCGGCCAGCCCAAGCCCCACGATGGTCGGTCCAGCCCAGGCAGGTGCCGCTGCCAGACGGAAAAGCCGTCGCAAGCTCGTGAAGAATGGCGCGACGACCATCATCGGATCGTTTCCATATAGAGAGGGCGAAACTTCCCGTTCTGGCTTCGCAAGCGCTTCAGCCGAGCCTTGATCCAGTGGGGAACCAGCCTAGCTCGACAATACACATTCAGCATGTTCGGCATGCTCGAAATCGCCAGGCGTGGTTCTAACACCAAGAATCTCTTCAACAGATCACAGCCATCGAAAAATCGCCCGCCGACGAACCCCCTCACTGCGAGCCAATGGATCATGTCGGCCAGATGAGCGTCTAGGTCGGTGCCATACCCAGGATATTTCTCGCGAAATTCATCCAAAACGATTTCGCACGAACGAAGCATCTGCATGACATCGCTCGACATGTTCGTGTTAGTCATGCGGTAGCCCACAAGATGTTGCGGCACCACGCGAAATTCGTAATTCTCCGCAACTCTGAGGCACATCAGCAGGTCCTCGCAGCCTTGAGCCTTGCGCGCCCTCAGCGAGGGGTCGAATCCGCCTGCCTTTTCGAACGCGGAACGACGCATGAGCATCGAGCTGCCATTGCCGACGAAATTCTTTCTGCACATGTGCTGGAGCACATTTCCTTCGGCGGTCGGCCGATTGTAGAGCGAGAACACGCGGCTATCCTCGTCGATGAGCGCGAACCAGCAGTAGGCCAATCCGGCCGACGAGCCGCCCCTCTCAAGCGCCTCCCGCTGAAGCCCGATCTTCGACGGCGCCCATAGATCGTCCGCATCGACAAAGGCCAGAAACTCCGCGTCGGTCGCAGCCGCACCATTGTTGCGTGCTGCCGCGACGCCGCTGTTGGACTGATGGATGATCCGGATCCGCCGATCCTGCTTCGCATAAGCGGCCGCGATCGACGCCGAACTGTCCGACGAACCGTCATCGACAATGATGATGTCCAGCGCCTCATGGGTCTGCCGACAGATACTGGCCAAGGTCGCGCCGATCGTTCGTTCGGCATTGAACATTGGCACTACCACCGCAACGGTGGCACTTCGCTCACTTGCCACAATCAATGCTGCCCCTGACAACGGTGTCAGCAAATCCAGTGACGCCGCCGACGGAACCTGTAGCAAGCACCGGGGCGAGGACGCCGTTTTTGAGGACGCCGTTCATGTTCATCCAGCTTCTCCATGCCTGACGAAGGCGGTGGGATACCCCCGCCGCTTCCATCGCCGGAAAAAGCTGGCGCAGCACCAGGCATAATCTATGGCATTCGGACTAAAGATTTTCGGCTTCAGACATAAGTCCTATAAGGAACCAAGACCTTGGTCTGAGGAAAAACGAATATCTGCCATCGATTTCCGACGCTCTTCGCTGGGGCTATGTCCGAACAGGCGACGGTAGGCGCTGCCGAGGTGCGATGCCGACACGAAACCACAGCGAAGCGCAATTGCTGCAATCGTCTCAGAACTCTCTTTGACCAGCCGGCGAGCCTCGTTCAGCCGAATATTGAGATAGAAGCGCTGCGGCGTCATTTCGAAGTGCTGATGCCACAAGCGCTCCAACTGCCGACCGGAAAGGTTGCTTCTTTTCGCGATGTCATTGATCGGAACGATATATTCGACGTTCTGCTCCATGATGTCGATCGCGGCTGCAAGGCGGGCGTCGTGTATATCGTAGCGCCATTGGATCGCCATCCTCTGTTGCTCTTCCGGCCCTCTGATACGGGTGTGCAGAAACTGCTCGGCCGTGTCGGCGGCGAGCTGAGCTCCGTGGTCACCCGATATCTGAGCTAGCATCAGATCGATTGCGGCGGTACCGCCCGCGCAGGTCCAGCGGTTCCCGTCCCGGACATAAAGCTCGCGGGTGACTTCGATGTCTGGAAACTCTTCGGCAAACTGCGGAAGGGATTCCCAATGAAGGGTACACCGCTTGCCGGTCAGCAACCCTGCCCGCGCAAGTATGAATGTGCCCGTACTCAACGCGCCGATGGGCATCCCATTTACCGCAAGTTTCCGCAGGAATTGCAGGACCGGTTTTGGTCGCTTGCTTTCGATATCGAGGCTGGCGACAACGAACAATCTATCGAGCTGCGGGGTCTCGCTGATCGAGATAGTGCGCGTTTCAAAGCCGCTGCTCGACGTAATTATACCGCCTTCCTCCGAGAGGAGGCACCAGTCATATAGCTTGCGACTGGCTAACCTGTTCGCTGCGCGGAGTGGTTCGCTCGCCGATGCGAGCGCCATCATGGAAAACTGCGGAAGAAGTAGCAATCCGACGCGTATCGGACGTCCTTCATCGATACCCTGCTGCATCATTCCCGCCGGATGCCTTCTCCCCCGCCAATTCATCCAGTGTCAGGCAGAACGGATCGCCTGGTCAATGTCCTTGATGAGCTGGTGGAAGATGGGATTGTCGGTCTGGTTCTGCTGGCCGTGCATCATGCCCTCGATGATAAGCGGCTCGTCACCTGCGCGGCCGGGATAGAGCTTCTGTAGGCGGCTCGACTCTTCAGGCATGTGTAGAGTGTTCTGAGCGCCATGCACGATGAGTGCCGGCGGAAAGCCGCTGGCGCCATTGAGGCTCTTCTCAGGGTCGAAGCCTACATACTCCTTATAGGACTTCGCCGTCACATGACTGCAACCCGGCCAACGGTCGACGCCGCCAATCTCGGTGTATCCGCCGAGCTGGCGATCGACATATTCCTGCGTGTCGGTATCGAGCGGGTAATAGCCGAGTTTGGTCGCCTCGGTTCCGGTGTCGAACGGCGGGATCGCCGCATCGTCCGCCAGCCTCTTGATCGCAGCGTCCGCACCCGACTTGTCCGCCCGAAGATCCTGAAGGGCCGCAATGCTGGTGTAGTTCATCGGCACCCAAAACGCGATCTGCTCCTTGCCCTGCTTGGCCAGTTCAACGACTGCCGCAAGGCTGACGACCGAACCCATCGCCCAGGACGCGACGACGGGCATTGAACCGAAGTTTTCCCTCGCCCACCGCACGGCAGCCAGGACCTCGGCCGTCTGATCGACAAGGCTGACATTCGTTACGGTGATACCGTCTTTCTTCGCAGTATTCCGCACATCCCTGTTGGTGAAGAACCCCGCGACATCATAGGTCATCACCCGATAGCCGCGCTCGGCCAAGGCCCGGCCAAAAAGCTGGCCATACATCGAAACGCCGCCCGTAAAACCGGAGTTGAAAACCACCGGCGGCAGGCTCCTGTCCGGTGAAGCCGGCTGAAACACGCTGCCGGCCAGATTGATCGTCGCGTCATTGTACGCAACGGGAAATGTGATGTTTTCGACGATGATGTCCGTCATGGTTTCACTTTCTTCTGGACAAGGGAAAAGGTCGTTCGCCGCAGCGTTCAGCAGCCGAAAGACAGGTATGTCAGTGGCGGCACTCACCGCCGAAGCGAGCGTCTCCGAGAATTTGAGCGCCGACACAGAATCGAAGTGGCTTGTAAAACTGTGGCCTTGGCTGCCCGCCCCAACGTGCGGAGCGTCGCTGGCCGAGAGCAGAACGCGGTTCGCTCCGACGGTCGCGATGATTGCCGACACGAAAGGAACGACATCATCGATATTGGTCGAAGTCCGGTATCCAGGCCCCTTGAACCACACGTTTCCCCTGCGCTTGGCCTCCTCAAGCAAGGCGTGATAGCTGGGCTCGTCAGCACCGCGCTCGGCATGGCATGAGCCGAGGTGATCGATGACGACGCGGATTGTCTCCGGCATTTGGCGCAGCACTCGCAGGTTCGTCTCCGCCTCTTTGGCGTAGATGTGGACGTGTTGTTGCGCCCGGAGCCTGCCAATGAGCGCGACCCAATCATCGCTGCGATAGGCGCGATCCGATATGCTTTCCGGCGGAGCATCGTGAAGAACGATCCTGATCCCGAAAACATCAGGACGGGATAGCCGTTCGATAGTAGCGTAGGCCGGGTCGGCCTTGATCGTCCCGACTAGCCGGACGTCTCCGTGTCGTTCCGGCCACTTCGCCTTGAGCGCCGCCAGCTCATCGAACGACGCGAAGACATTAGACGAATCCGGCAAAATGCTGAGATGCACGTTGTTCAGAAATTTCGGGAAAATACCGGCGCTCGCCAGGTCGGCAAGATAGTCGGATAGCGAATGGGGTGACGGCAGCGAATAAGGGAGCTGCCCCTCCACAGCCGCAAGATCGGAGGCTGTGAAGAAATGAACGTGCCCGTCGATGGATAGATTTTCTGTCACGACGATCTTTCTCCCCTGTTGGGAGCAAGATATCGCGACAACACCAAGGTGATGCCCTGACTACCCGACAGCTTATATCAAAACTTCGCCATTGGTGTTTGCTCGTCGACACATGTCAAATGCGAACGCTTCAATGAAGAGGCGCAAATTGTCAGATCGGTGCCCACAAAAATCGATCTAAATCCGCCCTGCCGGAATCTGTGGTCGGGACTTGTAAAACCCACATTCAGATAGAACGCGTTCGTTTAGTTGCCAAAAGACCATAATTGTTCCACGAACATCGCACATTAAAGACTCAAACGATGTGAATTGGATCGAAGCTTGATGCGTCTACAATGCGGTTTCTTCTGTGCGTTCCTGGCAATTGCTCCCTCGGCATATGCTCTGGAAACCGGCTCACCACCAGTTTTGACGCCGCTACAGCAACAAGCGCAAGCCGCTCATCTGAGCGCGCAATTTCTCACGCGCTTCCACTATAGGCCCGTTCCGCTGGATGACGCCTTATCGGGCACGATCATGAATCGGTTTATCAAATCCCTGGACCCGGATCGTGTCCTTTTCCTGCAGTCAGATATCGACAGGTTCATGGCTGACGGCGCCAAGATTGACGATGCCATCAACCATGAGGACTTGAAGATCCCATTTTCGATCTTCAACACTTATGAGCAGCGGGTGGTCGATCGCATGAGTTATGCGCGCAGCCTGCTCAACCAGAAGCTCGACTTCACCGTGCAGGAAGACTATCCGCTGGTCCGCGACAAGGAGCCCTGGCCGCAATCCGAAGCGGAAAGCAATGACTTGTGGCGCAAACGCGTCAAGAGCGACTGGCTACGCTTGAAACTGGCAGGCAAAGACGACGCCAGCATTCGCGACACGCTCGATAAACGCTATGAAAACTCCCTCGAGCGCGCCTACAAGTACAAGAGCGACGATGTTTTCCAGACGTTCATGGACGCCTATACGACATCGATCGACCCGCATACCGACTATTTCGGCGCGAGCGCTTCGGCTGAATTCGATATTTCAATGAAGCTTTCGCTGGTTGGTATCGGGGCGGTGCTGCAAGAACGGGACGACTACACGACGATCCGCGAGCTAGTGGCTGGAGGCCCGGCACAATTGTCCGGCAAGCTTGCCGTCGGGGATCGCATCATCGGTGTCGGTCAAGGCGAGGATGGCCCGATAAAGGAAGTGGTCGGTACACGCCTCGACGAAATCGTGCAGATGATCCGCGGCGCAAAGGGTTCCACTGTGCGCCTCGACATCTTGCCGGCGGAGGCAGGCCCGGATGCCAAGCACCACGTCATCAGCCTGGTGCGCGATAAGATCAGCCTCGACAAACAGGCCGCCAAGAAGACGATCCTTTCGGTAAAGGATGACGATGCCACTCGCAAGATCGGGGTGATTACCCTGCCCGCCTTCTACGAAGACTTCGAAGCGCGGCGAAAAGGCGACAAGGATTATAGAAGCGCATGCCGCGACGTCGCCAAGCTTCTCGCTGAACTGAAGCAAGACAATGTCGACGGCGTTCTCGTTGACTTGCGCAATAACGGTGGTGGTTCGTTGTCCGAGGCAATCGATTTGACGGGCCTGTTTGTCGGCAAAGGTCCGGTCGTTCAGCAACGCGATGCCGGCGGTGATGTGAACGTGGAAAGCGATGATTTTCCCGCGCCCGCATGGACAGGTCCGGTTGGCGTGTTGATCAACCGTGGCTCGGCCTCGGCCTCCGAAATTTTTGCCGCAGCGATACAGGATTATGGTCGCGGCGTGATTGTCGGAGAACCCAGCTTTGGTAAGGGCACGGTGCAAACTGTGGTCAATCTTGATCAGGTGGCGCACACCAGCAAGCCGAAATTCGGTGAGTTGAAATTGACGGTTGCCCAGTTTTTCCGTGTCAATGGCGGCACGACACAGCTACGCGGCGTGGTGCCCGACATCAGCTTGCCGGGCCTTTCGGACCCCAAGACCTTTGGTGAGGCGAGTTTTGACAATGCCCTGCCCTGGACGCAGGTCAAGCCAGCGAAATATGCGCCTGCCGGCGATATAAAGGCATTGCTGCCGCAACTGCAAAGCCGCCACGATGCTCGGGTGCAGAACGATCCGGATTTCCAACGCTTCGTAACAGATGTTATAGAACTGAAGGCGCAGCGTGAGAAACAGGTTGTCTCCCTCAATGAATCCGAACGTCGCAAAGAGCTGGCTGCTCAGGCAAGTCGTCGCAAGGCGAGCGAGCAAATCAATGATGGCGTGGATACCGGTAACGACGATGGCCTGGAAGCCAACGAGCGCAGCCTGAGCGCTGATCTTGCCATTGAAAATGCCCGCAGGAACGCCAAAGACGTTTTGCTCAGCGAAGCCGCCGCCATTCTTGCCGACGAAGCGGATTTGCAGAATGACGGGCTGAAGGCTGCCGAACGATCTGGAAATATCGGCAAAAAGTAATTTGCCGGGGATGGCGCGCCCGATCAGCTTCCATGAGCCGCAGCTTCCCACGTTTCTTGATGAAGTCATTTTGCGGCACCTGCAGATCGGTTCCGGCTCGGCGGATGTCGCCTTACGCCGCTCCGGCCGCCATGTCGTGGTCGACGTTATTGATCGCAAAGGCGATGTCCGGATTCTCACGACCGTATAGGCGCCGAGGCAATTCCAGAGACGGGATGATCCGCCGCCATTTCGAGGCGATTTGACGCCTACGACTGCGGATTCAACAAGCTGAGATAGACGTGGACTTCTTTCTCCAGATCGTCGCAGATTTCCTCGTATTGTCCCAATTGATGGGCATCGGCCCGAGCTAGCCGCAGACGATCGCGATGCATCACCGCTTTGCTATAGCTCCTGCATAAATCCCTGAACCATGGAGCATTGCTGGGGTGCGAACGAAGGCCGGGGCATCTCAACGCGAGCGAAGCCCAGCCATGTCTGAAAAGATTAATACGTACGCTTTCCATAGCTGGTGATAGTAGATCAGCACAGACTAATCTTGCACTTGGCCGATTGGCTTCGTCCATATGGCTATGGAACAAGCCGCGCCAGTTCGGGACATTATAGTTTGGATCGATCAAGAACCCGTCGCCGGCGGGGACACTACCAGCGACGGGCTGGCTTTGGAGGCCAGTTGGAAAGTGGGGGAACTTCCCAACCAATTCCTCAAATAGAGTTGCGCTCAATTTGTTCCATCAAGACGCGAATTTATCGCCACTGAGCGGACGATGGCTGTCGTTAATACCGACGAGAGCGACGAGCTGATCTTCGTCATGGATCCCTTCTCGGAAGAGCTCGATAATCATCGCTGCCACTTCCTCGCCTTCTTCACTTTCGCGCGTAATATTCCTTTTGAGCAGAATGGCATCAAAAGCGCGCTGACAAATGTCCAAGTCTATTGAATCGAGAGCCAAATCACGCTTGCTGAGATACCTGCTGATCATTCCTTTCCTCCCATCCAACGCATGTTACCAACTGGAAATGATGTATTTTCGGCCCATCCCAATTTCAAGAATTGGCGTGGAACCGGAAACCGGGAGTGACGTTTTCTGATCAAGTACGCTAAGCCCCTGTCATTAGACTGAACGTCGCTCTTTTCGGCTTAGTTCTCGGAGCGACCTGCTGGAAAAGTTGCCCGCCACCCACATGGGTGGCGGGCTTTGTTTGGCAGACGCCCATAGCCGAGGAAAACCGCCTGCCGCTCACGCCTCCGCAAATCAACGCCATTTCGGCCTGCGCGTTGTGTTGTATCGCAATTCGCTAGCCGTCGCGAACTGCCCAAAAAGCTGGAGAAGTCGAGTTTCCTCTTTGCTGCACAGCCTGTGCCGTTTGCAAAAATCCTTGACTGACCATACGCGCGTCGCGGTGTTGTGACTTACCTTCTTTGGCTCGACGTATTGCATCCAACTCCTCCTATGGAATTGCCGAACGATAGCGAAACCTACATTAGTTAGAAATAAAATAAGACATGTTGGGAGGAATTGTCCGACCCTCAACGATCTGCCGCACGGCGTCGACCAGGACGCCTTGCCCTGCCTCTCGACATCTTCGAGTTTTCGATGCAAGCTTGAAAGCTGTCCGGGGGGACAGTGGAATGTACGCGCATTATTTGAAGCCAGCACTCTTTGGTCTGGCAATCCTCATCGCAACCGGAGTTCCGACTTATTGGTTGGCGAAGAAAACATTCGAAGCCGCGATCTTCGAGAACGGGCTTTATCTAGCATTGCTGCCAGTCTATCCGGTCGTATGGATCGCCGTCTTTCTGATTTTATCCCATCGCGCCGTGAAGACTTTCAGGCGTCGTTAGAAGCAACGGCGTTCTGCGCCAAGCTTTGAAACTCCTCAA
This sequence comes from Rhizobium sp. CB3171, assembly GCF_029714265.1. NCBI lineage: Bacteria > Pseudomonadati > Pseudomonadota > Alphaproteobacteria > Hyphomicrobiales > Rhizobiaceae > Rhizobium > Rhizobium sp. CB3171. The sequence goes on from NZ_CP121653.1 coordinate 2,137,221, forward strand.
AAGGAATTGTCCTTGTTCCGGCGCTGTTTGGCCCGCCATCGGGATTTGGCGTCGCGTCGGGCGACTCGCAATTCCTCCAGCGTCGGTAACCACCAGCCCCGGTCTAGGTCGTCTTTGCCCGGTGGCGTTCGTGTCGGCCAGGTTGTCACCAATTCTTCCAGCCCGCCTTGCCGCCAGGAGACCCAGACGTATTCCCTGCCTTCGGCGGGAAAATAGTACGCGTTAATTGTCGCCGGGTCCGCCAGTTCTCCGTCCGTGCCGGTGAAGAAGACGACCCCGACATGCGTTCCGACTGCGTTTTCGAAGGGCGGGCAATCATCGGAGGGGACGGGATATCGCTTCCTGCGACGCTCCCTTGTTCGTGCCTTGGATGCCTCGTCCTCCTCGGTTCCCCTGATTGTCTCCCGCCGCGCTCGCCTTACGTCCGGCTCGCTGCGCTTGGCAGCAGTCTCGATCGCCGGCCAGTGCTGCCGGAGTTCGCCGAATGAGCGGTACGGCACGGTCCAGAGGCGCCGATCCGCGTCCCAGCGGGCATAGGGGATTTCGCGGATCTCGTTGATGACGGTCCGCGAATACGGCGTTCGGATTTGGAAGGACGCTGGCGCCGCTTCGAGATAGCGACTTTCGATCGGATCGAATGCGAAGGCGTCCCTGCCCTTTTCGTCCGCGAATGTGTCGGCTTCCGCCTCCATCTCGGCCAACCAGCGGCTGATGCGCCTCTGAGCCGTACGGCCAGGCACAAACCATGCATTCAGACTGTCGCTCCAGCGCGCACGAGGGAACGCCTCCCGAAATCGCTGCACCGTCATTCGATCGTGCGGCAAGTTAGTCGTTGCACCCACGCGTGGGGTCGCGGATTTGTCGTTCGTTTCTTCGTCCATGTGCATGATCCAAGAACTACCCTTTGGAAGTCCTCGCCGAGATGGCGTGACGGTCTGCCTGAAGAACTGCTCAATCCCGCCTCGAATATACAAATCACGAAAGAGCTCTTGGTTTCCTCTCGAACTCCGCCATTTTGGCCGAATGATCTATTTCACAAGCGATACCCATTTTGCCGATCCGCGCGTCCTAAGGATCGACCGGCGCCCCTTCCCCGATATGGCATTCCATGACGTCGCCCTGATCGACAACTGGAACGAGATCGTCGGAACCGGGGACGATGTCTGGCACCTTGGCGACTTCATGTCATCACGCGGCGGGGATTGTGATCAGCTTCTCTCAATGCTGAATGGCCGCAAGCATCTCGTCATCGGGAACAACGACCAGGACGCTACGACTAAAGCAAGCGGTTGGGAGAGCGTTCAGCACTACAGCGAGATCACCCTGGACGACCACCTGCTGATCCTCTGTCACTATCCTTTTCGAACCTGGAATAAGATGAGCAAGAAATCGATCAATCTCCACGGTCACTCCCACGGAAAGCTCAGACCGCTTCCCCGACAGTACGACGTCGGCGTGGACGCGCAAGGTCTGCGGCCAGTGTCGCTCGAGATTCTCCTGAATCCGGCTGGCGGTGCGAAGGCATAGGTGTCGAGAGCTGCGACGATATTCGGATCAATCGGGGAACCGACATTGGCCGGTAGGGGTTATGGCCTCACATAGGAGGCTGTCATGATCCGCAAGCTGAAGTCCGGCGAGTATCGTCTCTACTCGCGCAAGGTCGATCCGAAGACCCACAAACGCAAAAATCTCGGCACGTTCAAGTCACGCGAGGCAGCCGAGAAGCACGAGCGCGAAGTTCAGCACTTTAAGCACCACTAGCCGCATTCATTGATGTACGAAATGGCGGGAGCGTCGGTGCCGCAGCAGCCCCACGTGTCCTTCTGCGGCAGGCCGCGACCCAAAGGTCGCGGCTGATCATCTTTAATTGAGCGTCGACCACTCACTGCGGACGTCGTCTGCATTCTTCGAGAGATGAACGTGAGCGTCGACATGATCGACCCAATTCAGCGGAATGAGGTGGTGCTTGCCGTCATCGGAGTCGCGCTTGGTCAACTTGATACCGGTGTCGCCATCCAGTTCGTCGACGGTCCCGACATGCACACCATCGGCGGCTAATACTTCCATATGCTCGCGAATATTGTCTGCGGAAAACATTGTTTCCTCCTATTGCTTCCTACAGGACGGGAACGACGCGACAGGGAGTTGGTTCCCACTGTGGCGGCTCCAACGTCTTGCGTCGATCGCGCGGCAATGCTGGCGCGTCTTGTCTTTGGAACTTTGCGCAAGCAGGCGCGTTTCTTTGGCCATGTCAGGGAAGCAGCCCATCCCGCCCAAGGTCGGCACAATATGGTCCATCGGCGATGGACGGGTTCATTTTCTCGAAAAGGGCGTGCGCGACAAGGAACCGGTGATCCTTCTTCACGGCTGCGGCAGCATTGCCGAAGAATTGCTATTGCCTTTCGAGGATAGCGAGTTTCGCGTGATAGCCCCTGACCGCCCGGGATATGGTCTCAGTACACCCATACCAGCGTCTGAATGTGGCCCGATCGGCCAATCATTCTGGCTTGAGCGTTTCCTCGATTGCGCTGGTTTTACCGGCCTGACCATCGTTGCTCATTCGATTGGCAGCGCGCCTGCGCTGCACTTGGCTGCGCGAAGGCCCGATCTCATAAGCAAGCTTTTCCTCATATCACCCTGTTGCAGCCCGGTACCGCCGAAGGCGATGCTCATCTTAAGGGCTGCCTCGGCTCCCTTGGTGGGCGGCCTGGTGCGTCAGCACGTCATCAGCCGTTGGGCAACCTTCTTCGTCGGCCAAGGCTTGAGGGCATCTTCGTTTCCGAACACAGTCCCATCTCGCCTCGACGGCTTACCCGCCAGCCACCTCGTCAATCCACTCGCGGTACAAACCATGGCCGACGAGTTGCGGGCATTCAACCGCGATATGCAGCTCTTACCGAGCCTGCCGCCCCATCTCATCATCCACGTGCTCTTCGGCCTGTCGGATGCGATCATCCACCCGGCATTGCACATAGACTGGTTACGCCGCAAGCACCCTGCGGCGTTCATCAAAGTGCTGGAAGGCGTGGGGCACTTGCCTCATCATGTTGCGCCGGACGAGGCGCGGAACATGCTAGCAAATCTCATCTGCCCGCAAATGCCACAAGGGACCGACCAGCTACCCCTCGACCATGTCGCCTAAGGATTGCTTTAGATCCGCCGAGCGTTGCGATCGATTATCGCGTTTCCAATATCCGCATCAAACGGCCGCGATAGCTATCCAGGATAACGGCAAGCACAATGACCGCACCGATGACGATCGGCTTGATGTTGTCGTCAGCGCCCAATAGCTGCAATCCCGTCGACAGCACCTGCAAAATGCAGGCACCAACCAGCGTTCCGACGATCGATCCCTTGCCGCCCGAGAGGCTGGTGCCGCCGATGATGACTGCGGCGATGGCATTCAATTCATAGCCGATGCCTGCAACCGGGCTGCCGACGTTGAGGCGCAGCAGATAGACCATGGCCGCAATGCCGGCGGTGAACCCCGAAATCGTGAACACCGCAATCTTGTATCTTTTCGGCTCATGCCCCGACAGTCGGACGGCCTCTTCGTTGGTGCCGATAGCAAAGACGAAGCGCCCGAAGATCGTATAGCGCAGCACGAACCAGCCGATGAGGACCACAACGATCGCAATCAAGAAGATCGACGGGAATATGCCCCAGAAGATCAGATTTCCGAAATCGACGAAAGGCTGCGGCAGGCCTGTAATGGTGGAGTTATCGCTGACAACGCGCGCCAAGCCGCTGGCGACATTGAGCATGCCGAGCGTCACGATGAAGGACGGAAGCTTCCACTTCTCGCATACCCAGCCGTTGATCGCGCCAAGGACGGCTCCGGTTCCCATGGATGCGATCGAAGCCAGAACAATCGCCTGCCATGGGGAAAACCGTGGATCGATCATGATCGTCGCGCCGATGACCGTGCAAAGGGCAAGCAACGAGCCGACGGAAAGATCGATGCCGCCAACGAGGATGACGAAGGTCATGCCCGAGGCAAGCACGGTGTTGATGGCGATCTGAACGAAGATCTTGAGGAAGTTTTCCGGCGTCGCGAAATAGGGTGCCGTCGCCGAGAAAAACGCCAGGATCAGAACAAGGGCGATCGCAACGCCGGCTTCCTTCATCGAAATCCGAATGAGGCTGTCCCAAAAACGGCTCTCTTTCATATCGGTCTTGTTTTCAACGTTCCCGGACACGGCTGTACTCCTTGTAAGCGAGTGAGAGGATGCTGCTCTCTTCAAATTGTTCCCGCGCTATTTCCCCGGCTATCTTCCCGTTCGACAAAACGATGATGCGGTGGCAGATACCCATGAGTTCCGGCAAATCGGAGGAGACCACCAGAATACCCTTGCCCTCGGCGGCGAGTTTCCAAAGAAGCTCATATATTTCGACTTTCGCGCCCACATCGATCCCCCGGGTCGGCTCATCGAAAATCAGTACCTTGGGGCCACGGAAAAGCCATTTGGCAATGACCACCTTCTGCTGATTGCCGCCGGAAAACGTCCTGACCGCCTGGCGGATCGATGGGGTCTTGATGCGAAGCTCGCGCACGAGACGCTGCGAATGCTCGTCCTCGACCTTGCGCAGGATCAATCCCTTGCGGGAGATCTTGGCTGGGTCCGTTATGGTGGTGTTTTGCGCGCAGCTCATGTCGAGCATCAAGCCTTGCATCTTGCGGTCTTCAGTCGCCAGGCACAGGCCCGCGGCAACCGCTTGCCTGGGCGAATGGATCGAGACCAGCTCGCCATCGATGCGGATCTCGCCGGCGGCTTTGACGTCGGCGCCGAATAGCGCCCGGACGGCTTCGGTGCGCCCGCTGCCGACAAGGCCGGCAATGCCGACGATTTCGCCCTTGCCGACGGAGAAGGACAGTTCCGGACTATGTCGCGTCACTTTCAGACCGGAAACGCCAAGCGCCTCGCCGGACACCACGCTGTCCTTGCGAAAGACGCCATGATCCGCAATCGTGCGGCCGACCATGAGTTCGACAATATTCGGGATGGTCAATCCTGCAAGCGGACGGGTTATCACATGCTGGCCATCGCGCAGCACCGTCACGTCGTCGCCGACCTCGAAGATCTCCTCGAGCCTGTGGGAGATGTAAAGCGTCGTAACGCCGCGACCTCTCAGCCGCTTCAGAATTTCGAACAGGCGATCGACCTCCTTGGAGGTCAGGGTTGCCGTCGGTTCGTCAAGGACCAGAAGCTTGCTTTCGTAGCAAAGCGCCTTGGCGATCTCGAGAAGCTGGAGCTGCGCAACGCTGAGACGGTTGGCCAGGGTCGTAGGGGCGACATCGAGGCCGACGTCGGCCAGGAGCTCGGCGGCCCTACGATTCATTTCCTTGTAATTGACCAGACCGTATCGGCGGGGAAGATGCTCGAAAAGCAGATTTTCGGCGACGGTGAGATTGGAAAGGGGGTGCAGTTCCTGGTGGATCACCCGGATGCCCGCTTTGAATGCCTCCAGCGGAGAGGCCGGGTGATAGGGTTTACCGTCAAAGGAGATGTGGCCATCGTCCGGCCTGAAGACGCCCCCGAGCAGATTGATCAGGGTGGATTTTCCGGCGCCATTCTCGCCAAGAAGAACGTGGCCCTTGCCGTGGCCAACCCGCAGGGAAACATCCTTGAGCGCCACGACGCCCGGGAAACGCTTGCCTATCCCTTCGAGCTTCAGGATGTAGTCATCTGGTGCGTCTGACACGTCCACCTCATGGTCTATTTCGAATTCGAGATGGCCAGCCTCTGCGCGACGCACTCAGAGGTGCGGAAGCGCCGCCTCGGCGATCAACGCGCAAATCGGCTGGTAGCGGTCAGCGCCGGCCAGTGGCCGGCGCTTCTTGTAGCCCCGCAGGCAATCTCAATTATTTGAGATCCTTAGCGGTGATGAGCTTGACATCCGTCTTGACCCAGCCGGTGAATTTTTCGCCGGCAAGTTCACGCAGACCATAGTCGATGCCCATGACCGCCATCTGCGCACCATACTGCTCGACGGTGGCAAGCATCTTGCCGTCCTTGATCAGCGGCTGTACCGGCGGGATGTTGTCGAAGCCGACAACCTTGATCTTGCCGCTCTGACCGGTCGCATCGAGAGCCTTGACGACGCCGAGAGCCATGGAGTCGTTGGCCGCCATGACGCCCTGAATATCCTTATACTTCGTCAGGAAGTTCGTCATGACGGTATTGGCTTCTTCCGTCTCCCAATGGGCAGTCTTGCTGTCGAGAAGCTGAAGCTTGCCGCCATTGACGGAGTCCATGAAGCCTTCCTTGCGCTCCTTGGCGTTGTCGGCCTCGGGGTTGCCCTCGAGGATAACGACCTTCGCACCAGGCCCGAGGTCCTTGGCGAGCGCATCGCCAGCAAGCTTGGCACCTTCCCGGTTGTCCGGACCGAAGAACGCGAGGTCGATGCCGGCTGCCTTCTTGGCGTCGGCGTCGAGCGGCACGTCAATGTTGATGACCTTCACGCCGGCCTTCACGGCCTTCGCAATGGGGGTAGCCATCGCCTTTGAATCGGCCGGAGCAACGACAATGATGTCGTATTTCTGCGTCACGAAGTTTTCGACGGCATCGACCTGCGCGGCGAAGTCACGCTCGTCCTTCATACCCACGGCCTTGAAGTCAAACTTGTCTTTGTTCTCCGCGGCATATTTGTCGGCGCCGGCCTTCATCTGCTTGAAGAACTCATTGGACAGAGACTTCATGATCAGGCCCACCTTGGGCTTGCTGGCCGCAAAAGCGGGCGACATGCCGCACGACAGCGCGAGCATCACGGTACCGGCCAAGCCGAGCTTCAATGCTGCACGCCGCGACGCACTCATCATGACGGAATCACGCTTAATAGAATTGGACATTTTCTTTCCTCCCCACCTTCTGGGCTCAGCTCCATCTGAGTTGCCAGCGGCAATGAACCGTTTCCAACATCTATTGGGTAGCAATGGCCATAAGTGTTGTCAAGACGGCGACATAGAGCCTAAACCGGTTGAAATTTGAAATAATTGTTGCTTGCGTACATGCGCCTCAATGAACCGTTTCCATTGAGTGCATATCAACCTTATGCTATGGAGCTTAAGCGGCACAAAATTGAGATGTGCCCTTTGACTGAGACGATAGAGACCATTAGCTGGAAGCCCGGATCGGGCGCCTTTCGGTGTTCGGAAGGCGAAGATGAAGGAACATGTGCTTCTGTTATGTCAAAGGTCGGAATTCGAGACGTTGCCAAGCTCGCGGGAGTTTCCACCGGAACCGTTTCAAGGGTTTTGAACGATCACCCCTCCGTGACGGATGAATTGAGAGCGCGTGTCAGGCGCATCATCGAAGAACTCGGCTATATGCCCGACCCGTCTGCAAGAAGCATGCGCAGCAAGGTCAGCCGCCTCATCGGCATCGTTATTCCGGACCTGACCAACCCCTTCTTCTCGGAACTTGTGCAATCCGCCGAACAAGCGGCGGCGGGTCATGGCTATAACATCATTGTCATGACCTCCTTTGACCACGCGGCCAAGGAGGCAGACCGCATCGGGCAACTGATGAGCCGGAAGGTGGATGGCATCATCCTCGTTCCCAGCATCGATTTCCACACGATCAAGCTGCCGAAGGGATTGCCGATCGTCGTCGTCGACCGCCTTATGCCAGGATATTCCGGCATCGCCTCCGATCACCGCCATGGAGTCCGTCTCGGCGTCGAACATCTTCTGAAGCTCGGCCATCGCCGCATCGGCTTCATTTCGGGGCCCAAACACTCCGTACCAGCCAATGATCGCCTCAAGGGCTACCTTGACGCAATGGGCCAGTCCGATGATGGCAAGCAAATACAGGGATCATCGCTCATAGCCGAGGCGGCTTTCGACTATGAAAGCGGTCGATCAGCAGGAAACTACCTGCTTGCACGAGCGCGCTACGAGCGCCCGACCGCCATCTTTGCAAGCTCGGATCAGCAGGCGATCGGCTGCATGAGAGCGGCACATGATTTGGGAATCCCGATACCCGCAGCCCTTTCCATCGTAGGCTTCGACGGCATCCCGCTCTCCAGCATGACAACGCCGCGCCTGACAACGGTCAAACAGCCGATTCAGAAGATGGCGGCAGCGGCGGTCGCGGTCCTGTTGAACAAGCAGCCTACGCCTGGCCTCGACCATCCAATCCTGCTCGCTTGCGAGCTGTCGGAGGGAGAAACGACCTCTCCACCCCAACCCGATTAAAACGGCATACACGTAGCCCGACGCGCTCTATCGGGACGGCGCCCGGTCAGTGCCGCCCTCTATCTCTTGCCGGCTTCGTGCAGGCCCAATCCAAATTGGCTATCGCGGAGGAGACAGCCCTCTCGCTCATCATTCTTTCACGGCGCCAGTCATGGACGAAACGTAGTAGTCGACGAAGAAGGAGTAGAGAATGACGACCGGCAATGAACCGAATAGAGCGCCGGCCATGAGCGAGCCCCACTCGAAGACATCGCCGCGCACCAATTCCGTCAGAACACCCACGGGGATTGTCTTGTTTTCCGAGGATTGGATGAAGGTGAGCGCGTAGATGAATTCGTTCCAGGAGAGGGTGAAGGCGAAGATTCCGGCCGATATCAGCCCAGGCACCGCCAGCGGGAGGATAATTTTGACAAGGATCTGCCAGCGGCTGGCGCCATCGACCAGCGCACTTTCTTCCAGTTCGAAGGGTATCGATCTGAAATAGCCCATCAAGAGCCAGGTGCAAAACGGGATAAGGAACGTCGGGTAGGTGAAGATGAGCGCCAGCCTGGAATCATAGATCCCGAGCTTGAAGACAATAAAGGCCAAAGGAATGAAGAGGATCGAAGGCGGAACAAGGTAGGCCAGGAAGATCAGCAAGCCGATCGAACGCGAGCCGGTAAAGCGCACACGCTCGATTGCATAGGCGCCAAAGATTGAGGCTAAGAGCGACAGCGCAGTCGATCCGACCGCCACCAATATCGTGTTCCACAGCCAGCCCGGATACGACGTTTCGAAGAACAGGTACTTGATGTGATCGAGTGTCGGCTCCACCACCCAGAAGGGGCTGTAGTTATTGTAGTCGGTCAACTGTGCGTTCGGCTTGATGGCCGTGATCGCCATCCAGTAGAAGGGAAACAGAAGCACGAAGACGAAGACCGCCATCGGCAGATAAAGCATGACGATGCGCCGAGGCAGGCGGTTGAGATAGCCCATGCCTTCGACATTATCGGTGAGTACCGGATTGGCGGTGTTGGCTTTGGTGTTCATGAGGTTCTCCCGATCTCAGTCCTGTCCGCCTTGCTGCCATTTGCGGCGCTGCAGACCAAAGAAGCTGAACATGATGGCGGCAAGCAGGAAGGGAATCATGGCAACCGCGATTGCCGCCCCCTCGCCGAGCTGCCCTCCGGGGATGCCGCGCTGGAAGGAAAGCGTCGCCATCAGATGCGTCGCGTTGACCGGCCCGCCCTTGGTCAGCACATAGATGAGCTGGAAATCCGTGAAGGTGAACAGTACCGAAAACGTCATCACCACCGCGATGATCGGCGTCAGCATCGGCAGCGTTACGTAACGGAAGCGCTGCCAACTCGTGGCCCCATCCAAAGATGCCGCCTCCTGCAGCGAAGCGGGAATGGTCTGCAGACCGGCAAGCAGGGAAATCGCCACGAAAGGGATACCGCGCCAGACATTGGCGACGATGACCGAGATGCGCGCATTGGTCGGATCGCCGAGGAAATTGATCGGGCCATGGATCAGGCCGATCTTCACCAGAGACCATGAGAGAATGGAAAATTGGGAATCGTAGATCCACCAGAATGCCAATCCTGACAGCACCGTTGGAACGACCCAGGGCAGCAGCACGATCGCCCGGAAAAACGACTTGAATGGCAGATGCTGATTGAGAAGCAGCGCCAGCCAAAGGCCGAGCACGAATTTCAGGACGGAAGCAACGAAGGTGTAGAGCAAGGTATTGAAGACCGTCAGCCAGAAGACGGAGTCATGGGCCAGGAATTGATAATTCTCCAGTCCGATGAAACTCCCGGCACGCCCGATCCGCGTGTCCGTGAAACCGAGCCAGACGCCGAGCCCCAGCGGATAGGTAAGAAAACAAATCAGAAAGATGGCCGCCGGCAACATGAAGAGGACGCCGAGCATATTGTTGTTTTGCATGAGCGATCTGATCGGGCTGCGCGTGATATCCCCGGATGGCACAGTCGACATGATATTATCTCCTGATGGACAGTCGCAGCATGCCGTTGCCGGCACGCTGCAGATCTTCGCGAAGGATCAAACCTTGTAGTAGCGGTTCGCCCGGCGCTCGGCCTCTTTCATCGCATCCTCCGGCGACATCTGGCCGGTTACGGCGGCGGCGAACATGTCGACGAGCACGTAATCGGCCATCACACCTGCCGAAGCATAGCCCAGAGGACCGGCATAGCCGTTCGGGCGCAGCGTTTCCGAGGCGCGGGCATAGGGTGCGTGGACCGGATCGGCAGTCCAGACGGGGTTGTTGGCAAAGGCCTTCAAGGGTTGGCAGCAATAGGCGCTCGACCCTTGGATCCAGGCGTTCATCTGATCGCCTTCCATCATGAACTTGATATAGGCCTTGGCGGCTTCCGGATATTTGGTATGGCTGAACAGAACCAACGAGCTTGTTTGGTGCAGCTCGACGCTCTTGCCGACCGGGCCGATCGGGAAGTTTGTGGTTCTGATATCGGCGGCGATCTCGGCGAGCTTCGGGTCCTTCTTCGCCGCATAATAGACCGATACGCCGTTTGCGATCAGCGATACCTGCCCGGCAAGGAAGGCGCGGTTGTTGTTGATGTCCTGCCAGCTTTCCGTACCGGGAATGAAGGTCGCATAGAGATCCATCGCATAGTGGATGGCCGCCAGCGTTTCAGGGCTGTTGATAGTCACCTTGCCGCCTTCGTCCACCATCTTGCCGCCATGGCTCCAAAGCAGCCAATGGGCATAATTGTTGCCATCGCCGACGGCCTTGCCGTGCGGGAAGCCGGCCGGCGTGCCTTTCGCCTTCATTGCCTTGCAAAGCTCCAGGAACCCCGCGGTATCCTTGGGGAATTCGCTGAAGCCCGCCGCCTTTACGTAGCTGTCGCGATAAACGACGGCATTGCCGATCGCCGTCAACGGCATGGCGATGAACTTGTCGCCGCGGGTTGCGTAACCGCGCACGCCGTCATACCAGCCGCCGTATTTATTGCCGAGATAGTTGCCGAGTTCGGTCAGGTCGACGAGTTTGTCAGGATACTGATGAGCATCGTCGAACCAGCACATCACCATGTCGGGACCGGAACCGACATTGGCGGCGACAGCGGCCTTCGGTCGGATGTCTTCCCAGCTTTCTTTGTCGACACGAACCTCGACGCCCGTTGCCTCCGTGAACTTCTTGGTATTGGCAAGCCAGGCATCCTCGTCGCCCTTGACGAAGGGTGTCCAACGAAGAAGCCTGAGACTTGCGCCCTTTTCGGGCGTGTAGCTGGGTTCGGTCTGGGCGAAAGATGGGCGAATGCCGAGCGGCGCAAGGCCAGCGATGCCGGCCGCGGCCGCGGATGCGGCAAGAAAGTCACGTCTCTTGAATGTCATGATACTCCTCCTTTGAAAACGGGAGCAAATCCCCCCGGCGCCCACCTTCCCGTGTGGTGGACGACGACCATCACCTCCGACCTTGCCGGATATTTCCGCACCGACGGGCGAGCAGGAAAACTCCTCTTTTTCCTGCTTCCCGCCGAAGCGGTATCAGATCGTCAATCTCCGACCGCTTTCGGCGTCGAATAGATGGACATGCGGCGCGTCGATGGAAACGCGCAGCGTATCGCCGGGTCGGGCATTGATCCGTTCCCGGAAGATGCAGTTGACATCACTGCCGCCAAACCTGACGGTCATCTGCGTTTCATACCCGGTCGGCTCGATCACGATGATTTCCGCCGGCAGACCGTTGGCGTCGAGCGCGATGTATTCCGGACGCAGCCCATAGACGAGATCCCGGCCCTTTGCGCCAGCGGGCGGATTTGCCACCGGCAGGACAGTTCCGTCCGACGCGATGAACCGGCTGCCATTCTCCGCATCGAGGCGGCCTTTGATCATGTTCATCGCCGGCGAACCGATGAAGCCCGCGACGAAAAGATTGGCAGGCGTGTCGTAGAGATCCAGCGGCTTTCCCACCTGCTCGACGACGCCGTCATGCATGACGACGATCTTATCGGCCATCGTCATGGCCTCGATCTGATCATGCGTGACGTAAACGGTCGTGGTGCCGAGACGTTGATGAAGCTCCTTGATCTCCGCGCGCATGGCGACCCGGAGCTTGGCATCGAGGTTAGAAAGCGGTTCGTCGAAAAGGAAGACCTGCGGATCGCGCACGATCGCCCGGCCCATGGCGACACGCTGGCGCTGGCCGCCGGAAAGCTGGCGGGGATAGCGGTCGAGAAGTTTGGTAAGGCCCAGGATTTCCGCAGCCTTCTTGACACGCATATCCATGTCGGCTTTCGGCGCGCGCTTAAGCATCAGCGAGAAAGCCATGTTCTGCGCCACCGACATATGCGGATAGAGCGCATAATTCTGAAAGACCATGGCTATGTCGCGGTCACCCGGCGCTACACCGTTGACGGCACGATTGCCGATACGGATCTCGCCGGCGGAAATGTTCTCGAGGCCGGCAAGCATTCTCAGAAGCGTGGATTTTCCGCATCCCGACGGTCCGACCAGGATCACGAACTCCCCGTCGGCAATCTCGATATTCACGCCCTTGATAACCGGGAACGCCCCGAATGATTTCCTGACATCGACAAACTCGACACCTGCCATAAAAGTCCCTCCCAGAACTTGTCACTTCCTTGGCCCTGCCGGTCATCTCCTCCTCCGAGACATTCACCGCCAGAACGCCAACCAATTCAATTTCGACGTCCTATCCCCTTCCGACGAGCGGCATCTTTGTCGCCATCACGGTCATGGTCAGGACGTTTGCCTCCAGCGGAAGGCTTGCCATGTAGACGACCGCGCGAGCGACATGCTCGGCGGAAATCGTCGGTTCGGTGGCAATTTCTCCGTTCGCCTGCAGCACACCGGAACTCATCCTCGCGGTCATGTCCGTTGCGGCATTGCCGATATCGATCTGGCCGCAAGCGATATCGAATGGGCGTCCGTCGAGCGCGGTCGATTTCGTAAGGCCGGTGATCGCATGCTTGGTCGCGGTATAGGGGGCGGAATTTGGCCGGGGCGTTGTCGCCGAAATCGACCCGTTGTTGATGATGCGGCCGCCGTGAGGCACCTGCGACTTCATCAGTTTGAAAGCCTGCTGCGTGCAAAGAAACGCGCCGGTGAGGTTGGCCGCGACCACGCCGTTCCACTGGTCGAAGGTGAGCTCTTCGAGCGGTATCGCAGGCGCACCGCTGCCGGCATTGTTGACGAGAAGATCGAGCCGGCCGAATTCGGATTTGATCTTGCCGAAGAGGTCAGCGACCTGTTCAGGAGCCCCGATATCGCAGACAATCGCCCGCATCGTGCCGCCAGTCTCGGCGGCGAGTTCGCTGGCTGCCTTTTCCAGCACATCATGACGGCGCCCGGTGAGGACAACGGTATAACCTTCAGCGCTCAGCGCTTTGGCGATGCTGCGGCCGATGCCGGTACCTCCGCCGGTGACAAGGGCGATCTGGGTTTTTGGTGCGATTGCGGGCTGCGCCATCTCAGATTTTCCCTCCAAGTTCATCATCGATGTGGATCCTTATGATCTCATCGAAATTGGTTTCCGCCCTGAAGCCGAGCGCCGTTGCCCGCCGCGCATCGAAATCCGTCGCCCATCCGGAAACAATCGAGCGGATTGTGGGGTCGATCTCACGGCGGATGAGTTTGACAGCCTTTTCGCCGGCGACGCGGCGCAGAGCCTCGATCTCCTCGCCGACAAGTGCGGACAGCCCGGGCATGGTGAGATTTCGGCGCGGTCCGATCTCGCTGCTGTCGATGCGTGCGGCATGGATGAAGAAGCCGACCGCGGAGCGTGGGCTGGCAAACCAGTGTCGGACATTCTCGTCCACCGGCAGCACGGCTTCCTGATTGACAAGAGGCTCGCGCAGAATGTTCGAGAAGAAGCCGGAGGCGGCCTTGTTGGGCTTGCCGGGGCGGATGCAGATTGTCGGAAGGCGAATGCCGATGCCGTCGAAGATGCCGCGCCTCGAATAATCGGCAAGCAGCAGTTCGCAGATCGCCTTCTGCGTACCGTAGCTCGTCAGGGGGGTCGTGAAGAAATCATCGCCGATCTTCTCCGGAAAGGGTTGGCCGAAAACAGCGATCGACGAGGCAAAGATGACGCGGGGGTTATAGGGCTCCTTCAGCCCCTCGTGCCGGATGGCCTCGAAGAGCGAGCGCGTGCCATCGAGATTGGTGTGGTAGCCCTTATCGAAATCCGCCTCGGCCTCGCCGGATACGATCGCCGCCAGATGAAAGATCATATCCGGCCGCAAGCCGGAAAGCTTGGTGGCACTCGCGGGATCAGAAAGATCGGCCGTCATCGCCGTGGAAACGGATACAAGCGCGGCCGGAACCGGCGGCGGAACAACGTCGACAAGCGTCAACCTGTCGATCCCGCGGCCAAGCACATCTGCCTGCAGACCAATCTTCTCCACCAGCTTGCGGCCGATCATGCCAGCCGCCCCGATAACCATCACATGCATATCAGCCAGATCTCCTCATGCTCAGCGGCTCAAACCGTATTGCCGGTATTGCCGGTCGCCAGCAGAACCTTGGTCGTTTCGTAAATACGCGTCAGATGATGCCGGAACGCGTCGACGACGGCATCGCGGTCATGCCGTGCGAGAGCCTCGTAGATCGATAGATGATCGTCGTAGCTCGCTTCGATAGCGCCCGGCTTGGACATGGCGTTGCGGCGGTAATTCATCATGTAGGTGTATAGGTCAGTGACAAAGTCGGCGAGCAGCGGGTTTCCACCGGCGCGATAGATCGCAACGTGGAATTCGCGGTCGCAAATGAGGAAACGCATCACATCGTCTCCGCCAAGCCGCTGCGCCTCCAGAAGAGCCTGCAACTTTGCCAGCGTCGCATCGTCGATCCGTTCGGCAGCATCCCCGACGACCTTGAGCTCGACATGGAGACGGGCCGCGTGAACCGACTCCAGATCGTAGCTGTCGATTGCGTTGGGAGAGGCGATCGTCACCGTGATGTGGCTGAGGTCGACCTTGCAAATGCGGCTGCGGCTGCCATGCGAAACCGCGATGATACCCTGCGCGGCCAGGGTCTGGATGGCGCCGCGCACCGTTTCGCGGCTGACATGGAGAACGCTTGCCAGTTCGCGCTCGCCCGGCAACTCGTCGCCCGGCCGCAACATGTTGGTTGCTATCAGGACCATCAGCTTCTGAGCGATAACGTCACGCGCCGTCCGGCGGGCGAGACCACGCGCGATATTCGGCACCTCGGTTAAGATCGGACTTTCGTCCATCACACCCTCCGGTCCACTGGTTGGTCCAGCAGATCAGTTTATTAAGAATGGTTGAGCAAATCAGTCAAGCCAATTTCCTCCTGTAACCGCCAATAGGGACATCTTTCATCAGCCAGGCTCGGGACAGAGATATCGCTCGACGTCTGAGCCGCAACGAGAGCGAGCTTGACATCATTAGCAGCGGCCCTTTACGATCACCGACATTCACCAGGGGGGTCCCGGCAAGGGGCTGAGATACTGCTGAACAATACGGCTTTGCCGATTGTGGGCGCAGTGACCCGTTGAACCTGATCCAGTTCATACTGGCGTAGGGACGGTGCAAGCGCTCGAAGGCTTTGGATTCATGCGTGGAATCCGTGCCGGCGTCTTTCCATCATTCCGGCTGATTGACTGGGTCTCCAACTGCAATTTGGAGCCTCAAACCATGACCATTGCCGCAAAGAATCTTACCCCGACCGTCACGACTGGCCCGATGCCGGCATCGCGGAAGATCCATATTTCTGGAGATATCCATAGCGATATCCGCGTACCGATGCGCGAGATCAGCGTCCATCCGACCGCAGGCGAGCCGCCTGTCGTCGTCTATGATTCCTCCGGTCCCTACACGATAGAGGGCGCCGAGATCCGCATCGAGCAGGGCCTGCCCCAACTGCGCCGTGACTGGGTGCTCGCCCGCGGCGATGTCGAATCCTATGTGGGCCGCCATGTCCGCCCCGAGGACAACGGCTTTGTCAGCGGCGAACGGCTCACGCCGGAATTCCCAGGGCGACGCCGGCCGCTACGTGCCAGGGATGGTAAAGCCGTCACCCAGCTCGCCTATGCACGGGCCGGTATCATTACGCCGGAGATGGAGTTCATCGCCATTCGCGAAAACCTCGGCCGCAAGGCCAACGCCGAAGCACTGATTCGCGACGGCGAGAGCTTCGGCGCTCATATTCCGGATCATGTCACACCGGAATTCGTCCGCCAGGAAGTCGCCGCCGGCAGGGCGATCATCCCGGCCAACATCAATCACCCCGAAAGCGAACCGATGATCATCGGCCGGAATTTTCTGGTGAAGATCAACGCCAATATCGGCAACTCCGCCGTCACGTCATCGATGGCGGAGGAAGTCGAGAAGATGGTCTGGGCTGCCCGATGGGGCGCCGATACCGTCATGGACCTTTCGACCGGCCGCAACATCCACAATATCCGAGAATGGATCATCCGCAATTCGCCGCTGCCGATCGGCACGGTGCCGCTGTATCAGGCGCTGGAAAAGGTCGGCGGCATCGCCGAAGACCTCACCTGGGAAATCTATCGCGATACGCTGATCGAGCAGGCCGAACAGGGCGTCGATTATTTCACTATCCATGCCGGCGTACGGCTGCATTACATCCCACTCACCGTCAATCGCGTGACCGGCATCGTCTCGCGCGGCGGCTCGATCATGGCCAAGTGGTGTCTTCACCATCATCGCGAGAGCTTCCTCTACGAACATTTCGAGGAAATCTGCGATATCTGCCGCGCCTATGACGTCTCCTTCTCGCTCGGCGACGGCCTGCGCCCCGGCTCGATCGCCGATGCCAACGACGCGGCGCAATTTGCCGAACTCGAAACGCTCGGCGAGCTAACGAAGATCGCCTGGGCGAAGGATTGCCAGGTGATGATCGAGGGCCCCGGTCACGTGCCGATGCACAAGATCAAGGAAAACATGGACAAGCAGCTCGCCGTTTGTGGCGAGGCGCCTTTCTATACGCTCGGGCCGCTGACGACCGATATCGCGCCGGGCTACGATCATATCACCTCGGGCATCGGCGCTGCCATGATTGGCTGGTTCGGCACGGCCATGCTCTGCTACGTCACCCCGAAGGAACATCTCGGCCTGCCCGATCGCAATGACGTCAAAACAGGTGTCATCACCTACAAGATCGCCGCCCATGCTGCCGACCTTGCCAAGGGGCACCCGGCCGCGCAGGTGCGCGACGATGCATTGTCGCGCGCCCGCTTCGAGTTCCGTTGGGAAGACCAGTTCAACCTGTCGCTCGATCCTGACACCGCCCGCAGCTTCCATGACGAAACCTTGCCAAAGGAAGCCCACAAGGTTGCGCATTTCTGCTCGATGTGCGGCCCGAAATTCTGCTCCATGCGGATTTCGCACGATATCCGCGCCGAAGCGCAGAAGGAGGGGCTGGACGCGATGGCGGCGAAATACCGTGAGGGCGGCGATCTCTATATGCCGATCGACACCCCAGCCCATAAGGCAGACTGACATGCGTGTCCTTGTGAAGGGGGCCGGCGTCGCCGGCCTCACGGTCGCACGCGAATTGCACGCCCGTGGTGCGAAAGTGATCGTTTTCGACCCGCACCCAAACTTCGCTCGCGCTGCTTCCTGGCTCGCCGGCGGCATGCTCGCGCCTTGGTGCGAGCGCGAAAGCGCCGCTGAGACCGTGCTTAAACGCGGCCTCGATGCCGCCGACCGGTGGGAAGCGATTCTGCCGGGCAAGGTCGTCCGCAACGGAACGCTGGTCGTCGCATCGACCCGCGACCATGGAGAGCTGAGGCGATTTGCCAGCCGCACGACCTGCTATCAATGGGTGGAAGAGGACGACATTGCTGCACTCGAACCCACTCTCGCCACTCGCTTCAGACATGGCCTGTTCTTTCAGCGTGAAGCTCATCTGGATCCTCGCCAGGCGCTGCGCGCGTTGAAAGAGCTGTTGTCGGCAGAGGGCGTCGTCTTTACCGACGAAGATGTGAGCGAAGACGATTTCTCCGATATCGTTGATTGCACCGGTGCTGCCCGCATCGGGCAAAGTCGCAATCTGCGCGGCGTGCGTGGCGAAATGCTCTATCTGCATACAGAGGAGGTTACGCTCGCCCGGCCCGTTCGCCTGCTGCATCCGCGCTTTCCCGTGTATATCGTCCCCCGCGGCAAGGGCCTGTTTATGGTCGGCGCGACGATGATCGAGACCGAATTCGACGGCCCGATCACTGCGCGCTCGATGATGGAACTGCTGAACGCAGCCTATGCGCTGCATCCAGCCTTTGCGGATGCCACTATCGTCGAAACCGGCGCCGGCATCCGCCCTGCCCTCCCCGACAATTTTCCGCGAGTAATGCGGGAAGGCAAGGTCACATACCTCAACGGTCTTTATCGCCACGGTTTTCTGCTGGCGCCGACAATGGCGGCAGAAGCCGCCGATCTCGTCTTTTCCGAACGGACGACGCAAAGGAGTTTCCAATGCACCTGATCATTAATGGCGAAGCGCAGACGATCGCCGCCACGACGCTTTCGCAGCTTTTGGCCGCCCTCGACTACGAAGGCGACTGGCTGGCAACCGCCGTCAACGGCGAACTCGTTCATCGCGAGGATCGCGACGGACATATTCTGGTCGACAACGACAGGATCGAGATCCTGACACCCATGCAAGGAGGCTGACCATGCTCGATCTCTACGGAAGCCAAATCGGGTCGCGACTTCTTCTCGGCACCGCGCGCTATCCCTCGCCAGCAGTCCTCGCCGAAGCGGTCAAGCGATCAGGGACCGAGATCGTCACCGTATCGTTGCGCCGCGAAGCGGTCGGCGGTCGCAACGGTGGCGCATTCTTCGACATGATCCGCGCGCTCGACGTTCGCGTTCTTCCCAACACGGCCGGCTGCCATGGCGTATCGGAGGCGGTGCTGACCGCCAAGATGGCCCGCGAAGTGTTTCGAACCAACTGGATCAAGCTGGAGGTGATCGGCAACCACGATACGCTGCAGCCGGATGTCTTTGCACTCGTCGAGGCGGCGCGCATTCTGATCGGTGAGGGTTTCGAGGTCTTTCCCTATACGACGGACGATCTGGTCGTCGCCGAACGTCTGCTCGAAGCCGGATGCCGGGTGCTGATGCCCTGGTGCGCGCCGATTGGTTCTGCGGCAGGACCGCTCAATCTTTCCGCACTTCGATCTCTGCGGGCACATTTTCCCGACGTGCCGTTGATCGTGGACGCCGGTATCGGCCGACCTTCGCATGCTGCTGTTGTCATGGAGCTCGGCTTCGATGCCGTACTGCTGAACACCGCGGTTGCCGGCGCCGGCGACCCTGCCGCAATGGCGGAAGCCTTCGCCAAGGCGATCGACGCCGGCAGGCAGGCGTTCGGTGCCGGTATGCTGGAGCCGCGCGACATGGCAGTGCCTTCGACACCCGTAATCGGAAAGGCGGTTTTCGCATGAAGCTCGATCCATTCTACCTGATCGTTGACAGTGCCGCATGGATCGAAAGGCTGGTGCCACTGGGTGTCAAACTGGTGCAACTGCGCATCAAGGATCGCACTCTGGCCGAGATACGGGCAGACATCCGCCAGGCAAAGGCGGTCTGCGCTGCCCACGCATGCCAGTTGATCATCAATGACTACTGGCAACTTGCCATCGAGGAAGGCTGCGATTTCATCCATCTCGGCCAGGAGGATCTGGCGGTGGCCGATCTTGGCGCCATCCGCGAGGCAGGCTTGAAACTGGGACTTTCGACGCATGACGAGGCGGAGCTGGCGATCGCGCTGGCGGCGCGTCCGGACTATATCGCGCTCGGTCCGATCTACCCCACCATTCTCAAGGCCATGGCCTGGGCGCCGCAGGGTCTCGACCGCATCGGCGAATGGAAGGCGCGCATCGGCAGCATACCGCTGGTGGCGATCGGCGGGCTGACCGTGGAACGCATTGCCGGCGTCTTCGAGAACGGGGCGGACAGTGCTGCGGTGGTCACGGATATCACCTTGAACAAAGCACCCGAAACGAGAACCATGCAGTGGCTGGGGATGACCGACATCTACCGCTCCAATGTCTGCGCGGACCCGATTTAGATACGAAGAGGCGTCTTTGCTGCAGCGGACGCCCCACTTCTGGCCAGAACTGCTTCAAGAGCATCAACGACCAATTCGGCCATCAGATCGGCCGGTTAGTGCTCCAAGTGCCTCCGGAAGAACGCCAACACCGCGGAATTGAACTCCTTGTGAAAGGCCACTCGGTCGAACCCGGGTCTGTCGCCGCATATGTCCGGACGCTTCTTAGCCAAATCCGGCGTGCAGGGCGTAAGGAAGGCAAAATGACCGGCACCTTGTACGATATGGTAGTCGGGCTTGGCCGGCAGATCGCGATCGATAGCCGAAACAAAGTCAAACGACACTTCACCGCCAGTTCTGTCTTCTCCGCTGTGTTCCGACGCCCAAAGTTGAATCGGGGTTTTCACGTTCTCTAAGCCGTCTGGGCCGAACAATGGACCGAAAGCCGGATCGGCAATGACAAGGGCCTTCACGCGAGGGTCATGCGCGAATGATTGTGTCGGCATCTCGTTTTTCTGCAGTTGTGCGCAACTGGGCTTCGGAGAATTCTCCGGGCAGAGCGCAAGAGCCTTTCGAAGATCGGGAGTGCCGCCTGCAACAACCAAGCCTGTATAGCCACCTCTCGAGAAGCCAAAGAACCCTATATTTTCGGGGTCGAGTTTCGAATGATCGGGCCATGCGGTGAGCATGTAGTCGATCAATCGCGTGATGTCGGCCGGACGCTCCGCGAACGGGGCAAGAGTGTCGGCACGGCTCATATCGCCGCCGGCTCCCGCGTCGACTGGATGGTTGAGCGCAACGACAACGAACCCACCATCTGCGAGCATCTCGGCTGTGTCATGGTGGCTGACGAAGGATCCTCCATAGCCATGCGAGATCACGATCAATGGCAGTTTTTCGCCGGACACGGCACAGTTCTCCGTGGCCGGCAGCGTCGTCATGCGAAATTTCACCTCGCCCGCCTCTTCGGCGCAAGGAGACCAGACGGCTGCTTGTAGCATCGGAAGGCCGGGCTCAACCGGCACGCTGATGAAGCGAAGACCGGCAGCCTGGGCGAACGTAGCCATCAAGCAGAACGTGGCCAGGAGCGTGGACTTGAAAAGGCGCATGCATTGCTCCGATCAAGAGATTTGAACTTGCCGTAGACGGCTTCCAGGATGCTGAGAATTCGCCTCTGTTTATGCGGAGCATTGTCTCGCTCAGGTAGCTCCCATACGAACGCCACCCGGCCAAAGAGGCATTTCACCAAGACTACTTGCCGCCGGAGGATTGAACAAAAAACAGCCCATCATGCGGTTGTATGCTCACCTCGCCGATCCGTGTTGCCAGGCCCATATTTAATGCCTCAGGTGCCCTTACAAATCGAAGTTTCGGGCTCAGGAGGTCGGCATATTGCTTGTCGCTGATTGAAAGCCGCCCCTCGAATATTTCCTTCATTCGATCATCATCGATTGCAAGGGCGTTATATCCCTCATTGATTTGATCGGCGGTCAGTTTTTCGCTGCTGAAGGTTTCTTGGCCGGAGTGAAATGCAAAAAGAGATTCTTTATTTGCAATTCTTTCTTTCCCAGCCAGGAATAAAAGAACTGCCGCCGATTCAACATTGGCAATTGCATACGTATTAATTTGAACGTCCATGGAAGACAGTATGTGGTATAGGGCGATGCCCGAAGCGATATTTCCACCCATGGAATTTATCATCAGGTATATTGTACTGTAACCTTTTGATCTCAGATTTATGATTCCGCTCGTAAGATCGAGTGTAGACTTTTCATCAATCGGCTGGGAGAAATACAAATAGGCGGCCGAGCCGCTATTCACATTTTCCTTCTCTTGAGCAAAGACGACGCTGGATTTGAAGGTACCGATCGCTAAGGCAGATAGACCTAAGCAGACATTCCGGCGATTCAACATTACCGACATATCAAACAGCCCTCGAATGGATTAATCACTCCGGTAAGATACGCGGCACTTGCGAGCCTCGGCAACTTCAAGCGAACGACCTTACTTCAAAGTCACGTGATCTCATGCGCTGCAGGATGCCGTCATCACCCGGCAAAAGACCTCGTGTGGAGGGTAAAATTCTTTGCCCTAGCCGGTTTAGTGTTGCTTTAAAGAAACTGTGTCAGGGTACAGGCGTGTCCTCTATACCGGCAACCTGATGAAGTTTCGAAGAAATCCAAAGATACTGCGCGGCTTCGCGAACTCTGTAATAGGCCATACTGGCGCATTTGCTCCGGCAATATTTGCGGCAACTATTGCAGTCATCGTCGTCTGTGTTGCAACGAACTGGCGGCGGGAACGATCGCTGGCCGATGAACGCTCCATTGTTGCCGGCGAGATTGCCACCATTTCATCCCGGCTTCAGACAAACCTCAATAGCAATGTGAAGCTGCTGCAAGGCCTGGCGGCTGGTGTCGCAGTCAATCCAACGATGGACCAAACCGCCTTTTCCAAACTTGCTGCCGAAATCTTGCAGCCCGATTCACAATTGCGAAGCTTCGCCGCGGCGCCTGGCATGGTGGTGAAGTGGGTTTATCCGGAAAAAGGAAACGAAAAGGCCATCGGCCTCGACTACCGAAAGAATGAAAAGCAACGCGATGGCGCGATGCTGGCGCGCAACACCCACAATATCGTTCTGACCGGACCTGTTGAGCTCGTCCAGGGCGGGACTGCTTTCATAGTCAGGTGCCCAGTTTATATCAATGACGGAACAAGCCAGATCTTTTGGGGTCTTCTTTCTGGAATCGTAGATATTCCGAGGCTTTACCAAGATAGCGGCCTTGAATCGACCGACCTTGAGATTGCCATCAGCACCGTACCGGAGCCGAACTTGCCCAAACAAGTTTTTCTCGGCAGCTTGGACACTTTTTCGAAGCAACCGGTCGTGACATTCGTTGATATGACGTATGGCCGATGGACCCTCGCCGCGGTGCCCAAGCACGGATGGGGTCAAAATAGCGGGATTGCCACTTTTGAGCTCTATGCGAGCTTGTTGGCATTCTGTGTCGTTGCACCGATCATCTGGGTCGGCTTTCTGACCAAATCACGCCAAAAAACCATTGAAAAGCTTCGCCTTCACAAGAAAAAGCTTGTTCGAGCACGGCAAAGGCTGGAATACCTGTCGTTGCATGACGCCCTCACAGGGCTTCCTAACAGGCGATTTATCGACCAGATGATCTCGCAGCCGACGAGGCCCGGTCCGGAAGATTGTCTGATCCTCATTCATATCGACCTGGATCGATTTAAGGAGATCAACGACACGAAAGGTCATGCCGGAGGTGACACGGTGCTGCAGGCAACGGCTTCGCGCCTTGCCAATTTGACCGGCCCGAACGACGTCGCGGCTCGGATCGGTGGAGATGAGTTCATCTTCGCTAGCTGGAGCACCGATCCCGAGCCTAAGGCAAACGCATTGGCGCAACAGATTGTCGATACGCTCGAGCAGCCCCTCTCCATTGATGGGGCGGAGTGTGTGGTCGGTGCAAGCGTTGGCGTCGCCTGGGAGACTGAACCTGCTGTGCGCCGGCGGGACCTCAGTCAATTGCTTCTCAATGCCGATTTGGCTCTGTACGAGGCGAAGAAGACCGGCCGCGGCCGGGCCGCCATTTTCACCGAAGAGCTTCGTAGCGCCACAATCCATTCGAAAGAACTGGCAGACGAATTCAATCATGCGCTCGATCGCGATGAACTGGTCGCATTCTTCCAACCGCAGTTTAACGCAGACACATTGGATATCGTCGGCGTCGAGACACTCGCCCGCTGGGATCACCCGCGAAAAGGTCTGCTCACCCCGGACAAATTTCTTGACGTCGCGGAAAGGCTGGGGCGCAGCGGCGACATGGACAGGCTGATCCTGCAAAAGGCCCTGTTCGAGCTTACAAGATGGGACAGCCTTGGGATGGACATCCCGCGTGTCTCAGTCAATATTTCAGCGCGTCGACTGGCGCAGCCAAATCTGCTTGCCGAGCTTTCCGCACTTCCCTTGGCGAGAGGTCGCCTGTGTTTCGAGCTGCTTGAGACAATCTCCTTCGATGATCTTCAACCTGTTCTCAATGAGATCATTCCCGCTGTCAAAGAGCTTGGGATCGAAATCGAGATCGACGATTTCGGCACCGGACATGCCAGCATCGTCAGCCTGCTTAGATTTGAACCACGAAGGCTTAAGATCGATCGGGAAATTATCAAGCCGATTGTCACGTCTCCATCCCAACGCCGTCTGGTCTCCTCAATTATCGAAATCGGCCGATCGCAAAACATCGACATCGTTGCCGAAGGCGTGGAGACCATGGAGCATGCGAAGATCCTGAAAGATCTTGGTTGCCATCTGTTGCAAGGTTACGCGCTAGCACGACCAATGACCTCGCAGCAGTTGATCGAATTTTGCCGTACGAAGAGTAAAGGACTTACAGAGGCGGGATAATAACGTCGCGATGACTCAATCAGCGATTACTGCCCGCGACGTTCTTGCAACGGCGCAAACGCGAATCTATTCTGTGACTGGGACCAACGAAGCTTAGACGGCATTCTCAAAGAACGTCCCAAAGGGACGGAACGGCCCGACGAAATAGCGTCCGGCTGCCGCAATCACATTTGCATCGACTGAAATCCAGCAATGATCCGATCCGGGCCCATACGGAGATCAAGATGACGGACCACCGCGAAATCGATGCTATTCGAGCCCTATTAAATTCCAGGCCCCGCCCCGTCGGATGGGCGGAGCGCCGGCATAGAATCGAGGAAGTCGGTGCCGCCTGGCCGATTGCCGACGATATCGAACTGGAAGAGGTCGAACTGAACGGCTTCTCCGCGGAATGGTCATTGGCGCCGGGCAGCAATGCCGCTCATGTGCTCATGTTCTTCCACGGGGGCGGCTATTGCTCGGGCTCGATCGTCAGCCATCGCCGTTTGGTAACCGAAGCTGGACGCGAGGCGGGCGCGCGGACGCTCGCCGTCGGCTATCGCCTTGCGCCGGAAAATCCGTTTCCCGCGGCTCTCGACGATGCCATCGCCGCCTGGCGCTTTCTGCGCGGACAGGGCATAGATGCCGAACATATCGCCGTTGGCGGCGATAGCGCCGGCGGCGGCCTGACCGTCTCGCTGATCAATACACTGCGCGCTGCCGGTGAAGCCTTGCCGGCATGTGGCTGGCTGATTTCGCCTTGGACTGATCTGACCATGTCCGGCACGACGCTTGCCACGAAGGATGCGATCGATCCGCTCATTCACAAAGACTATTTGCTTGAGCTCGCCGAGGCCTACGTGCCCCCGCATGTGGACCGCAGGGATCCTGGCGTTTCGCCGCTCTATGCCGATCTGAGGGGATTGCCGCCGCTCCTCATTCAGGTCGGATCGGATGAAAGCCTGCTTGCCGATGCCACAAGATTTGCAGCGGCGGCGGGCGAAGCCGATGTCGAGATGACACTCGAGATCTGGCCGCGCATGATCCACGCATGGCCGCTATGGAACGCACAGCTCGAAGCAGGACGGCAGGCAATCACACATGCGGGAAACTTCATCCGGCGATGCATGAATGGAGAGCCAAGATAGCGGGCCGCGCATGCCGCCGATGCTTCACCACGCCTGGCGCCGGTCGTGATGGTCGTGTGACAACCAACGAAAAACCACATCATGGGAGAATGCATGCGCGAACCGAGCGTTCTGACACCTGTCGACGTTACTTAAGCTTGACCTGATCATCGTTCGGCGACAAATAGACCCTGAGGCGCTTCCAACCGTCCGGCTTCATGAAAACACGCACGAGGATTGTCAAAGTCGATCCCATGGATAATGACATCAGCCGACTGTTTGAACTATTCGAGAGCGCCCCTGTTCTCGTAGCTGCCTATGATGAATTCGACCGATTGCGCTACGCGAACAAGGCGTTTCGGACAGCCTTTTTCATAGAGCCCGATGAGACGCCGTTGTGGCCAGATCTGATGCGGCGGAATTTCCATGCGAAACGCGGCACTGTCATCCACGCTGCAGACTTTGAAGAATGGTTGATTTCCACCCAATCCCGCCGCGGGAAGATCGGCTACCGAGCTTTTGAAACCGATCTCGTCGACGGTCGTTGGCTTTGGATGACGGAGATGGTTCAAAAAGATGGGTGGATGCTGTGTGTCGCCAGCGATGTGACGGGTTTGAAGGCAAAGACACGCACGGTCCGGCAGGACCGGGATCTGGCAATAAAGGCCTCCTATACCGATGAACTGACCGGTATTGCCAATCGCCGCTTCATCACCGCCCGTGTCGAAGACATGTTGCTGCCACGAAAGGACGCCGAGCCATCGTCCGGCTGCCTCTGCGTCCTCGATATCGACCGCTTCAAAAGCATCAACGACCAATTCGGCCATCAGATTGGCGACTTGGTGCTCAGAGACTTCGCAAAGCGGGTTCATAGCCTCGTTCGGCGCACCGATTGCTTCGGACGCATCGGCGGGGAGGAATTCGTGCTCACGCTTCCAGCCACTCCCATCGGCCAGGCACATTTGATCGTCGAACGGATGCTCGTTTCCGTTCGCAAAGCCAGACCGCTGCCGGAGCATCCAGAATTTCAATACACATTTTCGGCAGGCATAGCGTGCGCGCAGCCGGGTGACACAGCCCTCAGCCTATATGCCCGCGCGGACCGGGCACTTTATATGGCAAAGCTCGGCGGCCGTGATCGAATTCACGCAGATGGTTCAGCGGACGATCGATCCGCCAGCGCGGGATGAAAGCAGGACCTTGTCGCGGCATGACCGGGCTAGAGGCCAGCCAGCGCTTTATCGATTTTCGCCATTACATCTGGCTGCAACGGTCCCTTCGCGAGGGCACCGGCATTTTCCTCGACCTGGGCCACCGTGCGAAAACCGGGAATTGGCAGCGTGCGCGACGAGCGCGCCCATAGCCACGCAAGCGCACCCTGCGTCAGCGTGCGGCCGTCTTCGGTCAGCAGACCGCGGACCGCTTCCAGACGGGCGGCAAATTCAGGAGCGATCTTGCCGTCCTTGAAGTAGATCATCCAGCCGAGGCTTGCGCCACGCACATCCTTCTCGCCGACCGTTTTGTCAGGCGTGAACTTGCCGCTGAGCAACCCCATGGCGAGCGGACCGCGGTTGATGGAAATCAGGCCATTGCGCTCGATGATATCGATCATCGCCGAAGCCGGCTCGAAAACATTCATCGTATGCTGGATCGACACGAATCCTGCGCGATGCAGATGACGTGCGGCACGATCCGGATGGTCCGTGCTCCAGCCGAAAGCGTCGATCTTGCCTTCGTCCTTGAGCGTTTCCAGCGTTTCAAATACCTCGTCCGACGCTTCGAGCGGAAAATCGTTGAGATGGAACTGCAACAGGTCCAAACGATCGCGGCGCAGCCGGCGCAAGGACGTCTCGGCGGACTGCCGGATGAAGGCCGGGTCGGCGAAAGCGCCGATCGCTTGTTTGGTCTTCTCGTCCGTCGCGGAACCGAATTTGGTCGCGATGACGATATCGCCTCGATTGCCAATCGCCCGACCTAACACCTCTTCGGAATGGCCAGCCCCATAATTCGAGGCGGTATCGAAGAACCGAATGCCAAGATCCACCGCCCGCTCGATAGCGCGGATCGATTCATCGTCATCGACTTCGCCCCAGCCAAGTGGCACGTCGCCGGCATAAAACGGCCCGCCGATTGCCCAGCATCCCATGCCGAGGCGCGGAATCTCGCGGCCATTCCAGAGAACCATTGTGGTAGCATTGTCGGGTTCAGTCAGCATGTCATCCTCCGCGATCGTTTGCCGTTGCGGGTGGAGATAGGGGCAGCGGCCCGAGTGGCAAACAGCCAAATCTGCAGGGTATTTTTCACGGATGAAAAACGGTCGTTGGCGGCTACCCGATGGAAAAACTCCGCATTGAATGTATGACCACAGCCTCAGCCGGCATTATCCGCTCCGACGTTTCCGCAAATACCGGCAACAAGCGAGCGGAACCATTGGTGAGCGGGATGGGTGTGAACGCGTTCATGCCACACGAGCTTATAGACCAGCTTCTCGGCCTCGAAAGGAAGATGACGAACGACCAATCCATGCTGGGAGACGAGCGATCGGCCATGTCCGTTGATGAATCCGCTGGGCACACAGGTCATCAGGTCGCTTCCCGCGACAATGCGCAGCGCATCGACAAAATGGTTGACGACGACGACGATTGTCCTTGTACGACCATGCAGGCTCAGCCAGCCATCGATCACGCCCAAATCCATCCCCGATGGCGTCACCTGCACATGCGAAGCTGCGACGAACTGATCAAGGTCCATCTCTCCCTCTAATGCATGTCCTCGCCGCATTACGCACATGTAGTGATCTGTCCGAAGCCCCTGAACATGGATGTCTCGTGGGAGCGACGGAAACATACCGACGGCGCAGTCCAGCGTGCCACGCTCTATCCCCTCAAGAGAGCTCGCATTGGTATGGAAAGAAAATGCCAAGCGGGCATAGGGTGACATTGCCCGCAACTTCAGCGCAATGCCGCAGACCGCTTCCTCGGCAAGGCTATCCGTAACGGCAATTCGGAAGCTGGTCGGGTCCGAGCGCGGGTCGAATTGCTCCGGTGCGATTGAGGCTCTGATGACCGCGAGCGAACGGTGAAGCTCGGGCCAAATGGCGAGCATCCGTGACGTTGGCTGAACGCCGTCCGCAACTTTTAGGAAAAGTTGGTCGTGCGTCAATTTTCGGGCGCGCCGAAGCGCGTTGCTGACTGCTGGCTGGCTCATCGACAGACTGGCTGCGGCTCGCGTCACGTTCCGCTCCAGCATAATCGCTTCAATAACCACCAGCAGGTTGAGATCAAGCCGCATGTTATTCACCACGATGATAATCGTGCCCTCTAAATCTAAATTGGACGATTCAAACCTTTTGGGCAACTGTATCGACAAGAGCCAGAACGATGATGTCCTGCATCGGAGATAAGGCTGCGACAGACAACTGCGCAATATACTGCGAGGATTTATCTCATGAATGATGCTCCTGCCGGAGACCTGTTGCCGAAGCTGACCGGTAAGATCAGCCCCGATCGTATTCGTCTGATGCGGGCGCCACGTCCGCCGCATGGCCTCATCGAGAAGTTCAAACGCATCCCCGATGCGACGAGCGTGGTCGCCGACGTCATGGACGAGCTGGGCATCACCGGCGCTATCGGAGCATCGGTTCTCAAGCCGACCCTGCCGAACGCAAGCATCGTCGGGCCGGCCCTGACCGTGCGCAATATCATGCAACGCGACCACGTCTACGAAACTGCCCGCAACCATGTGAACCGCATGGCGGAGTTCGAGGCTCACAATCTGGCGCTGCCTGGTGACGTCGTCGTCATCGATGGTGTTGCCGGCATATCCAACATGGGCGGCATTTCGGCGCAGACCGGCAAACGGCAGGGCGAAGCCGGCGCCATCGTCTTCGGTGGCATCCGTGACGTCGGCCATTCCCGTCGTGTGGAATATCCACTCTGGGCCACCGAGATCACCCCGGTTACGGGCAAATGGCGCATCGAGACGGTGGAAATCAATGGCGATATCCAGATCGCCGGCATTCGCGTCTCGCCCGGCGATATCGTCGTCGCCGATGAGACCGGCGTCTGCTTCATCCCGATTGCGCGCGCGGCCGAGGTGCTGGAGCGGGCGCTGGCGAAGGCTGCCTTCGAGCACGAAAAATGCGGTGCAATCGATGCAGGGACCGCAGTTGCCGACTTGCCGAGCAGAGAGTGACTATAATGGCTAATCTCACCCCCAGACTGCGTGTGGCTATCCTCGACGACTATCAGGATGTCGTTCGTACGCTCGACTGCTTCAGCAAACTTCAAGGCCATGAGGTGACGATTTGGAACGATGCGGTAGCCGACGTGAACATGTTGGCAGAGCGACTTGCCAATGCCGACGTACTCGTGCTGCTGCGCGAACGGACCAAGGTGGACGAAGCGCTGGTCAGCCGACTGCCGAACCTCAGGCTGATCAGCCAGAATGGCCATGTGCCGCACATCGATCTCGCCGCATGCACGCGGCACGGCGTTCTGGTCTCCTCGGCTCTAACGCAACGGCCTTCATATCCAACGGTGGAGTTCACCTGGGGCCTGATCCTCTCGGCGATGCGCAACATTCCGCTTGAAAGCGCCGCGCTTCGGGAAGGGTCATGGCAGACGACCGTCGGACTCGGACTGCGAGGTCGCACACTCGGAATCTATGGCTTTGGCCGGCTTGGCGCGATGGTGGCGCGGATCGGCGTCGCCTTCGGCATGGACTTGCTGATCTGGGGGCGCCAGGGGTCTCTGGACCGGGCGCGACAAGAAGGCTTTCCAATCGCAGCAAGCAAGCAGGTCCTGTTCGAGCAATCGGACGTGCTCAGCCTGCACCTGCGCCTGAATGCCGAGACTGCCAGCTTGATCGACGCCGACGACCTTGCCCTGATGAAGCCGACAGCCCTGCTGGTGAACACGAGCAGAGCGGAGCTGATCAAGCCTGGGGCTCTTGTCGCAGCCTTGCGCAACGGTCGCCCCGGAAAGGCGGCAGTCGACGTGTTTGAGCACGAACCTTTGACCGACCCGAGCGACCCCTTGCTGATGCTACCAAACGCCTTGTGCACGCCCCATCTCGGCTATGTCGAGCGCGACAACTACGAATATGCCTATGGCAATGCCTTTGACCAGATCGTCGCCTTTGCCCAAGGCGCGCCGATCAACATCCACAATCCGGATGTGCTGAAACAGGAGAATGCGCAATGAACCTCGAGCTGGACGGGAAAGTCGTTTTGATCACGGGCGGCAGCAAAGGCATCGGTCTTGCCTGCGCCCGGGCCTTCGCCACGGAAGGCGCCCGCGTGGCTATCATATCGCGCGGTGCGAATAATCTGGCCGCCGCCCGGGCAGCACTTGCGGCCGACGGCATCGACGTCACACCCTTCGCCGCGGACCTGTCGGATGGCACCGCAGCCGAGCGTGCAGTCATTGCGGTTGAGGAGCAGGTCGGACCGATTGCTGTGCTGGTCAATTCCGCCGGTGGCGCCGTGCGCGTACCCCCGAGCGAACTGACGCCGGACAAGTGGCGCATCGCGATGGATGCGAAGTTCTTCACCTACATGAACGTCATGGACTATGTCTTGCCGCGCATGGTGTCGCGGCGCGCGGGTGCGATCGTCAACATTATCGGCACTGGCGGCAAGATCGCCTCGCCGATCCATATTCCTGGCGGCGCTGCGAACGCGGCGCTGATGCTGGCCTCGGCCGGTCTGGCTGCAGCTTGGGGACACGCGGGCATACGCGTCAACGTCATCAATCCCGGGGCCACGATGACCGATCGGGTGCAAATGTCGCTGGACGCGGAATCGCGCGCCACCGGAAAGCCGCCGGAGGAGCTGCTGCGTCAAAACCAGCAGCGCATACCGCTTGGGCGCTATGCCACCCCAGAGGAGGTGGCCGATGCCGCGCTTTATCTCGCCAGCGTTCGAGCATCCTACGTGACCGGCGCGTCGTTGACGATGGATGGAGGACTGACGCCGCTCGTTGTGTGACCGGCTGAGTGCGAAAAATCAACATTGGGAGGAGACCAAATGTTTGGCTGGTATCGCGAGCTAACAAATAGAGAGCGAAATACGTTCTGGGGATGCTTTGCGGGGTGGGCAGTGGACGCGATGGATGCGCAACTGTTCAGCTTCGTACTTCCGGTGCTGATCGCAGCATGGGGATTGACGACGGCGCAAGCGGGCTATCTCGCCACAGCGACACTCCTCTCAGCCGCCGTGGGTGGCTGGGCATGCGGTTATCTGGCAGACCGCTTCGGTCGCGTCCGCGTCATGCAGTTCACCATTTTATGGTTCTCGGTGTTCACTCTCATCGCCGGCTTCACGCAAAACTTCGAACAGCTCATCGTCGTGCGGGTGCTGCAAGGGCTGGGCTTCGGCGGTGAGTGGGCCGCTGGTGCCGTGCTGATGGGCGAGATCATCCGGCCTATCCACCGCGGCAAGGCGGTGGGCAGCGTTCAAAGTGGTTTTGGCGTCGGCTGGAGTGCCGCGGCGATATTGGCCAGCATCGTTCTGGCCTACGTACCGGCGGAATATGCATGGCGGACCCTGCTGATGATTGGCGTGCTGCCCGGACTTCTGGTTCTGCATCTGCGCCGAACGATCGAGGAGCCGGAACTCTATCAGCAGACCCGAGCTGCGATAAAGGCCACCGGCCGCGACCCGGGCCTCAGCGCGATCTTCCACCCTGGCATGCTGCAGGTGACGATCCTTGCTTCGCTGCTGGCCTTCGGCGTCGTCGGCGTGGGCGGAGCAATTGTCAACTGGCTGCCGACGTTCATGAAGACGGTCCGTCACCTCTCGCCAAGCGCCTCAGGCTACTACGTATTTCTGGTTACCGGCGGTTCGTTCTTCGGTTTCCTGGCAAGCGCATACCTGTCCGACGTGCTCGGACGGCGACGGACATTCCAGTTGTTTCTGGTCAGCTCATGGGTGGTGACCATTGCCTATATGTTCCTGCCGCTGTCGGGCTGGGGACTCATTCTGATGGGTGTGCCATTCGGCTTCTTCACGATCGGCAACTACGCAGCGCTGGGTCCCTTCTTTACCGAACTCTTCCCGACAGCGGTGCGCGGCAGCGGTCAAAGCTTCGCCTATAACTTCGGCAAGGCGGCCGGTGCGGTCGCAGTCTCCTGCATCGGCATTCTGGCACAGTGGATCACCTTGGCAGAGGCCATCGGGCTGATCGCGTTGCTCGGCTACAGCATCGCGATCGTGGCAACGCTGCTGCTTCCTGAAACGAAAGGCATCAATCTTGTGCCGGGCCTCGGTCCAACGGCGGATGAGGACGACCAGTCCGCCGCAACGAGGGAACAAACCGCTGCGGGTAGCCCCTGACCCCACAGGGACCGTTGGAACCCGACGGCACGCGATATGCGATCCATAGAGACGACATAGGACCTCGGGGCCTGCGCCCCGAGACACGAAACAACCATCGGTTTGCCGAGCGCATGAGTTTGGGATGCCGACCAAATCGCAACCCTCCACGGCGGAGCCAGGATGCTTCCGTGGAGCTTCTTTCTCGACCAAGGAGAGACCCATGAAATCGACTTTCCCGCACCTGGTTCTTGCCATGACCTTGGCGTCACAGGGGAGCATCGCCCAAGCGCAAGCCGCAGGCGGACCAATGCAAATCATGGTTGCGACGCCCCAGCAACTTTCGATTACTCAGAGCGCCTCGAAGACGGTCGGTGTGTCCCAGGTCTCCGGCCAGAGCGCTGAGATGCTTTATGGCGATCCGACGAAAGCAGGACTTTACACGGTTCTGCTGCGCCTCGAACCACACAAGCGCATCATGCCGCTATCGCATCCCGATTCCCGCTTCGTGACCGTCTTGTCGGGCACCTTCTACGTTGGGTTTGGCAATACCTACGATGAAACCAAGCTCAATGCGCTTCCGGCGGGAGGCATCTACACCGAACCCGCCAATGCCAACCATTTCGGGGAAACGCGAGACGAGCCAGCCCTCGTCGCGATCACAGGATATGGGCCGAGCGGCACAAACTACGCAAACCCCGCGGATGCGCCAAAATAACTACGTGCGCTGCCAGAGACCATGCACCCTCGGCGCCCGATGGAGCGCTGAAGTGAGATGACAGGAGAAACACATGTCTCAATCGCCAATGACCAATCCGACCGATGTGGTGCAGGGAAGCTCCGCCACAAGCCACCGCAAGAGCGTCACCGTCGAACGTCTAGCACACAAGTTCCCTGTCCCCAACGCGTGTCGGATCGGGAACCTGGTCGTATCGGGTGCGATCCACGGCGTAGATCCCGAAACACATGTCATGCCGGAGGACCTCACATCCCAGTGCGCCCATGTGTTCGCAAATATGAAGACGATCGTCGAGGCGGCCGGCGGCAGCACCGAGGACATCATCAAGATGACGGTCTATCTGCGCGATCGCAATAATCGGGGACCACTCAATGAGGAATGGGTGCGCATGTTTCCAGACCCCGAAACCCGACCGGCTCGACACTCTCAGCCCTTGTCGGTGGAAGGACCTTCGCTGGTTCAATGCGATTTCATGGCGGTGATCGGAAGAGCAGGCTGAAGGCGGCGCGGCGCGATCGTCGGGGGATAAGATACGATGAAGATCGGAGCAGTTAAGGAAAGAGCCGCAGGAGAAGCGCGCGTTGCAATGACACCAGAGGCCGCTCTTCAGCTACAGAAACTCGGTTACGAGTGCGTGATCGAAACCGGTGCTGGGAGGCAGGCCGGATTTTCGGACGAGGCGTATCGTGGCGTGGGTGTCACGGTGGTCGACAGCGCGGCTTTGCTCTACGAGACATCCGACGTCATTGCCAAGGTCCGGCCGCCCGAAGCCGCAGAGGTGGCGCGGCTGGCACCGGGCAAGACGCTGATCTCCTTCTTCTACCCGGCACAGAACAAGGACCTTCTCGACCAGGCCAGGTCCAGCGGAGCGACCGTCATCGCCATGGACATGGTGCCGCGCATCAGCCGAGCCCAGAAGATGGATGCCCTGTCGTCGATGGCCAATATTGCCGGCTATCGTGCGGTGATCGAGGCCGGCAATAATTTTGGCCGCTTCTTCACCGGTCAGGTGACGGCCGCCGGCAAGGTGCCGCCGGCCAAGGTCTTGGTGATCGGCGCCGGTGTCGCAGGGCTTGCGGCGATCGGCACGGCAACCTCGCTCGGCGCCATCACCTATGCCTTCGACGTGCGCCCGGAAGTGGCCGAGCAGATCGAATCCATGGGGGCGGAATTCGTCTTCCTCGACTTCGGCGAAGAACAGCAGGATGGTGCTGCGACCGGCGGTTATGCCGCACCGTCCTCGCCGGAGTTCCGCGAGAAGCAACTTGCCAAGTTCCGGGAACTGGCGCCTCAGATCGACATCGTCATCACCACCGCCCTGATCCCCGGCCGCGATGCGCCGAAGCTGTGGCTTGCCGATATGGTGGCGGCGATGAAACCGGGCTCGGTCGTGATCGACTTGGCCGCCGAACGTGGCGGCAATTGCGATTTGACGGTCCCCGACGAGCGCATCGTCTCCGACAATGGCGTGATCGTCATCGGCTACACCGATTTCCCGAGCCGCATGGCGGCGCAGGCCTCGACGCTTTATGCCACCAATATCCGCCACATGCTGACGGATCTGACGCCGGGCAAAGACGGGGTGATCGTCCACAACATGGACGATGACGTCATCCGCGGTGCGACCGTCACCAAGGATGGCGCAATCACCTATCCGCCGCCACCGCCGAAGGTGCAGGCGATCGCCGCCGCCAAGCCGAAGGAAAAGGTGAAGGAGCCGACGCCGGAGGAAAAGCGGGCCCGGGAACTGGCCGCCTTCAAGGCGCAGACCAAGAACCAGGGCATCCTGCTCGTCATCGGCACCGCACTTCTGCTGCTGGTCGGCGCCTATGCGCCGTCGAGCTTCATGAGCCATTTTGTCGTCTTCGTGCTCGCCTGTTTCGTCGGCTTCCAGGTGATCTGGAACGTCAGCCATTCGCTGCACACGCCGCTGATGGCGGTGACCAACGCCGTCTCCGGCATCGTCATCCTCGGCGCACTGTTGCAGATCGGCTCGGGCAACGGGCTGGTGGTGACGCTGGCGGCGCTGTCGGTGCTGATCGCCACCATCAACATCGTCGGCGGCTTCCTCGTCACCCGGCGCATGCTCGCCATGTTCCAGAAGTCTTAAGCGGCAGGGATCTTCACAATGACCATCGGTATTGTATCGGCCGCCTATGTTGCGGCAGCGGTTCTCTTCATCCTCTCGCTCGGCGGCCTGTCCGGCCAGGAAAGCGCCAAGCGCGCCGTCTGGTACGGCATTGTCGGCATGGCCCTTGCCGTAGTTGCCACGATCTTCGGCCCCATGATCGACAAGACCGTCGGCAATTGGTTCATCATCGCGCTGATGATCGCCGGCGGCGCAGTGCTCGGCCATTATGTGGCGAGCCGGGTGCAGATGACGGAAATGCCGCAGCTCGTTGCGGCGCTGCATTCCTTCGTCGGCCTTGCCGCCGTGTTCATCGGCTTCAATGCCCATCTCGAAGCGGCCCATGTCGCTTCTCTCGACGAGGCTTCCCGCGCAGCCCTCACCGGATTTGCCGGCATATTGGCCCACAAGGACATGGTGGAACTGTCGATCATGAAGGTCGAGGTCTTCCTCGGCGTCTTCATCGGTGCGGTCACCTTCACCGGCTCGGTCGTCGCCTTCGGCAAGCTTGCCGGCAAATTGGACGGCAAGGCCAGGAAGCTGCCGGGCGGGCACGTTCTCAACGCGAGCGCCGCGATCGCCTCGCTGATCCTGCTGCTGATGTACTTCAACGGCGCCGGTGTCTGGACGCTTCTCCTGATGACGGCACTTGCCTTCTTCATCGGCTATCACCTGATCATGGGCATTGGCGGCGCCGACATGCCGGTCGTCGTCTCGATGCTGAACTCCTATTCCGGCTGGGCGGCAGCCGCGATCGGCTTCACGCTTGGCAACGACCTCCTGATCGTCACCGGCGCCCTGGTCGGCTCCTCTGGTGCGATCCTCTCCTACATCATGTGCAAGGCGATGAACCGCTCCTTCGTCTCGGTCATCCTCGGCGGCTTCGGCGCGAGCACCGGCGCGCAGATGGAGATCATCGGCGAGCAGATCGCCATTAGTGCCGAGGGCGTCGCGGCCGCCTTGGACGAGGCCGACAGCATCGTGATCGTGCCGGGCTACGGCATGGCGGTGGCCCAGGCGCAGCAGTCGGTCTCG
Organism: Rhizobium sp. CB3171; assembly: GCF_029714265.1. Classification (NCBI taxonomy): domain Bacteria; kingdom Pseudomonadati; phylum Pseudomonadota; class Alphaproteobacteria; order Hyphomicrobiales; family Rhizobiaceae; genus Rhizobium; species Rhizobium sp. CB3171. Next base: position 2,174,191 of record NZ_CP121653.1, read on the forward strand.
GAACTGACCCGCAAGCTGCGGGCTGCCGGCAAGACCGTCCGCTTCGCCATCCATCCGGTGGCCGGCCGTCTGCCCGGCCACATGAACGTGCTGCTTGCCGAAGCGAAGGTTCCCTACGACATCGTGCTGGAAATGGACGAGATCAACGACGACTTCCCCAATACCGACGTCGTCATCGTCATTGGCTCGAACGACATCGTCAACCCGGCGGCGCAGGAAGATCCGAATTCGCCGATATCCGGCATGCCGGTGCTCGAAGTCTGGAAGGCCAAGCAGGTCTTCGTCTCCAAGCGCGGTCAGGGCACCGGTTATTCCGGCATCGAGAACCCGCTGTTCTTCAAGGAGAACACCCGCATGTTCTATGGTGATGCCAAGAAGTCGGTCAGTGAGCTCTTGCCGATGATCGGCTAGGCAGGATACGCGCGCAGCCTTGCGACGAGCGTAGTTGTTGCGGGTCCAGATCAAACCCGCCCCCACCCCGACCATCATTCATCTCAATGATGATGATCCCCTCAAACTCTGAATTAGACCGGTATGAAGGCGCCGTGCAAACCTTCGTCCGGTGCACCGCTAGGCGGGCGCAATGAAGATTTGACTTCGTCGTGCATTCGCATGTCCCACCGCACGGTCCGCAATCGACAGCCAAAGGAAGCCAGCGATGACTGAGAACAGACCGATCAACCTTACCCGCCGTTCCCTTCTTATCGCGTCGTGCATGTGCATTGGGTGCGCCGTGCCTGGCCCCTTGTTTGCTGCCGCGCCGATAGTTGCGAGCGAAGCACCCGACTTCTATCGCTTGATGGTTGGCGACTACGAGGTAACGGTGCTGTCCGACGGCAAGCTCCCCCTTGCAGCGATGAAATTGTTGCAAGGGAACTCCGCGCGGATAGCCGAAGCCTTGAAAAGCGACTTTCTCGGCGAGCAGGTCGAGACCTCCCACAATTCCTTTCTTGTGAATACCGGCGACAAACTGGTTTTGATCGATGCGGGCGCGGGCACTCTATTGGGGCCGCACACCGGCAAATTGCTCGGCAATCTACGCTCGGCTGGCTACAGGCCAGAACAAGTGGATGAAGTCTATCTCACCCACATGCATACAGATCACATCGGTGGCCTGATGTCCGGAAAGGAACGCGCTTTCCCGAATGCGATTATCCGCGCCGATAAGCGCGACGCAGATTACTGGCTGAGCGAAGAAGAAATGCGCGCCGCTCCCGCCGAGGCGAAGCGCTTCTTCCAGGCGACCATGGCTTCGCTGTCCCCTTATATGAAAGCTGGCAAGCTGAAGACTTTCGAGGGTAGTACCGATCTGATCCCGGGAATTCGAGCGCAACCCGCCTATGGGCATACCCCCGGACACACGATGTTCGAGATAGAAAGTAAGGGGGAGAAGCTGCTCCTGTGGGGCGATATCGTCCATGTCGCCGCAGTTCAGTTCGTCGATCCGACCGTCACGATCGGATATGATGTCGACCGGACCCAGGCCGAACAGGAGCACTGGCGCGTCTTCGACGACACAGCGAAAAGCCGGTGCATGATCGGGGGCGCGCACCTCCCCTTTCCTGGGCTTGGCCATGTTCGCGATAACGGCGACAAGACTTACGCGTATGTGCCGTTGAGCTAGCGATCGGCATAAGCCAGCCAGGAGACGATCCGCTAAGCCTCTGCCGATCCCGAGTTCTCGCCGAGCATCAGCACTTGGCGGGGAAGCGCCGTTGCAGTTCGGTCGTCTCGTCGCAACTCAACGGTCTGGTTTTCTCACCGCGTAGCAGCAGGAACAGTTTGGCGGTTTCCTCAAGTTCCTCGGCGGAATAGACCGCCTCGGAAAGATCGGCGCCGGCAACAACCGGGCCGTGGTTGGCGAGCAGCACTGCATGGCTATCGGAAATCCGCTCCGCAACCGCCTTGGCCAGGGCCTCGTCGCCGGGCGGATAATACGGGACGAGAGGCAGACGTCCGACGCGCATGACGTAATAGGCCGTAAGCGGCGGAAGCACATCGTCATGGTCAATCCCGCAGAGACAGCTAACCGCGACAGAATGGGTCGAATGCAGATGGACGACAGCTCTCGCACGCGGCCGCTTGTCGTACATGACGCGATGGAGAAACGCTTCCTTGGTGGGAGCGTCACCGGAAACGTGCAGCCCCGTATCATCCAACTTGGCGATGCGCGATGGATCGATCGTTCCCATGGACGATCCGGTTGGGGTCATCAGCCATCCATCGTCAATGCGGACGCTGATGTTTCCGGTCGATCCAGCAGTCAGGCCGCGATCGAAAAGCGATTTTGCATAGCCGGCGATCTGGTCGCGAATTTTTGTTTCGCTCATGCGGGAATATCCAAGGCGCGTTCAAAAAAATCCGGGCCGCCGAAATTGCCGCTTTTGAGCGCCACCTGCAAGGGCTGATCGGAAAGCGTCGTCGTCCATGGCACTCCGGGCGCGATTTCAGCACCGATGGAAAGTCCCTGTATTTTGAGCGCCGAAATCACCGCTCCGGAAGTCTCTCCTCCTGCCACCAGCAACCGGCTGACGCCATCCGCCACAAGTCCTTCCGCGATGGCGGCCAGTGTATGCTCCATCATGGCGCCGGCCTGCTCGCGCCCGTATTTCACCTGGTTTGCCTCCACCTCATCGGGATCGGCAGATCCGTAGATCACGACCGGCCGGTCGGCAGGCTGGCTTTTCGCCCAGGAAAGGGCCTGCTCTACGACGGGATGCATTTCGGCTATGGCGTCCAGGTCGATCCTGCGGCTCGGCCAAAGTGCCCTAGCCCTGGCAAGCTGCTGACGCGTGGCGGCGGAGCAACTGCCGGCGAGGATTGCCGCTCGTGGCGGCGTCGAGGATCCAGAGGCGCGTTCGACCGGCTTGCGCGGCGAAATGCCGAAATTGGCTGGCAGGCCCATGGCGAGCGCCGAGCCGCCGGTTACGAGCTTGTGACCGCGCACGGCGCGTCCGATGGACCGGAGATGCTCGTCATGGATCGCGTCCGTAACGGCGTAGCGTTGTCCAGTCTCTGTGAGACCGGCAAAAACTTCCGCAATCGCGGCATCGCCCGCGGAGACGACCTCATGAGGAACGAGACCAACATCGTGGGCCGACTGTTCCGCCATCAGCGCGACGAGGTCGGAACGGCGCATCGGCGTCAACGGATGGTCCTTCATCGGCGAATCCTGCAATAGCTGGCGGCCGACGAAAAGATGCCCGTTGAACACCGTCCGCCCGTTCTTCGGGAAGGCAGGACAGACTACCGCGATCTTCGCATCAAGCGCGTCGCTCAAGGCATCCGCGACGGGACCGATATTGCCCTGGGCGGTGGAGTCGAATGTCGAGCAGTATTTAAAGAAAATCTGCTCGGCGCCGTGTGTCCGCAGCCACTGAAGGGCACCGAGCGATTGCGCGACAGCTTCCGAGACGGGAGCGGTCCGGGATTTTAGCGCAACGACGACGGCATCCGCGTCAAGAACATCGAATGCCGGCGCGGGAACGCCGATCGACATCACCGTCCGCATTCCCTCGCGTACGAGAATGCTGGCGATATCGGTTGCCCCGGTGAAGTCGTCGGCTATGACGCCAAGAAGAATACCCATCGCTCATCCCCGCTTATAAGGTTCGAACCAGCCCAAACCGTCCGTCGTTCGACCGCGAGGATGATACTCGCAGCCGACATAGCCCGTGTAGCCGAGCCGATCGAGCTCGGAAAACAGGAATGGATAGTTAAGCTCTTCGCCGTCCGGCTCCTGACGCGACGGCACGCTGGCGATCTGCACGTGCCCGCTGATTGGCATCAGCTTCCGCAGGCGTGTCGTCACGTCGCCATGAATGATCTGGCAATGGTAGATGTCAAACTGCAGCTTCACATTGGTGAGGCCGAATTCATCGATCATCTGCGCAGCCGTATGGAAATCATTGAGGAAATAGCCGGGCATATTGCGCCCATTGATGGGTTCCAGCAGAAGATCGATGCCTTTTTCGGCCAGTCGATGAGCAGCATGCTCCACCGCACGACGATAGCTGACCTGAGCTTGTGGATCGCTGCGGTCGGCGAGGCCGGCCATCAGGTGAATCTTCTTGACGCCAGTGGCTTCGGCATAGACGAGCGCGCGGGTCACGCCCTCGTCCACATCGCCGAAGCGGTCCGGCAGCGATGCCAGCCCGCGCGCGCCGGCGGCCCAATCACCCGGAGGCATGTTGAAAAGTGCCTGGGTTAAGCCGTTGCGGACAAGCCGTTCCTGGATGTCCTCGGGCTTGAAGTCATAGGGAAACAGGTACTCGACAGCCGAAAACCCGGCCTCGGCGGCAGCGTCGAAACGGTCAAGGAACGACCATTCGTTGAACATCATCGTCAGATTGGCGGCGAAGGTTGGCATGGCTCACCTCGTCATTTCCGGAAGCGAGGCGCCGGACAATTGCGCATAAAGGCGTGCGAGCGACGAATCGTCGTCGCGTCCCATGCCGGCGCCGGAAGCCGCAAGGTACATTTGCAACGCCGCGGCACTGAGCGGCACCGGATAGCGTTCGGACCGCGCCATGTCCTGGATGATACCAAGATCCTTGACGAAAATATCGATGGCGCTGAGGGGCGTGTAGTCGCCGGCGAGCACATGGGGGATGCGGTTTTCGAACATCCACGAATTGCCGGCGGATGCGGTAATCACCTCATAGACCTTGTCGAGGTCGAGCCCCAGTTTCGCGGCGAGCGAGATCGCCTCACAGGCGGCGGCGATGTGAACACCGGCGAGCAACTGGTTGATCATCTTGAAGGCAGCGCCAGCGCCAGCGGTTTCACCGAGCTCATAGACCTTAGCGGCCATGGCATCGAGCGCACGGCGCGCGGCGCTGAAGGCAGCCTTTGTCCCCGAGGCCATAACCGTCAGCTCGCCGCTGGCGGCGCGCGCCGCTCCACCCGAAATGGGGGCGTCGAGATAGTGAACGGCCCTTGCCTCGAGCTGCGCGGAAAGCCTGCCAGCCACCGCGGGATCCATGGTTGCGGACGAGATAAATACGGAACCGGGACGCATGACACCGGCAATGCCGCCCGCACCGAACAAGACGCTTTCCGTCTGCGCCGCGTTGACGACCACCGAAACGACGATGTCGGCTTCTTTCGCAGCTTCTGCGATGCTGGAAGCGGAGCGGCCGCCTGCCTGCACGAAGCGAGAAACGGCATCCGCGGAAATATCGACACCGATCACATCGAAGCCGGCCTTCTTGAGCGAGAGAGCCATGCCCATGCCCATGGCGCCAAGACCAATGACGGCCGCCACCTGGGGCGTTTCCGCGTTTTCCTGAAGGGTTGTCATATGATGATCCTTAAATGATACAGCGGTTGGCCTCCCCGGCGCCTGATGTCGGGGAGGCACTCATTCAGCGGTTTACCGTCTTTGCCGGCACGGAAAGTGTTGCGATGCAACCGACGATCAATGCCGCCGCCAGAAAATACATACCAATAGAGTTACTGCCTGTGGCGTCCTTGAGATAACCGATTATGAACGGTCCCAGGAAGCCCGCAAGATTGCCGACCGAATTGATCCACGCGATGCCGGCTGCGGCACCCGTGCCGGCCAGAAAGGCAGTCGGCAGGGACCAGAATAGCGGTGCGCAGGTGATCGCGCCGGCAGCAGCCAGCGAGAGCGCCGCGATGGCGACCCCGGTACTCGATGCGGCGGTTGCGGCGATGAAGCCGATGCTGGCGATCATGGCAGGGACGACGAGATGCCAACGGCGTTCGCGGAAGTGATCGGACGAGCGTCCGAGAACAAGCATAGTGATGAATGTGCAGATGTAGGGGATTGCCGAGACCAGGCCGACGTTGAAATTGCCGACAACCCCGGAAGCCTTGACGAGCGTCGGCATCCAAAAGTTCAGGCCGTATTGACCGAGCACGAAGCAGAAATAGATGAGGCTCATCAGCCATACCCGACCGTCGCGCAGGGTCGCACCGAGGCTGCTGGGACTCGCTGTCTTGATCCGGTTCTCAGCCTCCATGTTGGCGAACAGAACATCTTTCTCCTTTTGATCCAGCCATTTCGCATCTTCAATACGGTTGTCGAGATAGCAAAGGACGACAAAGCCGAGCAGCACAGCGGGGATGGCCTCAATCATGAACATCCATTGCCATCCGGACATGCCGTTGAAGGTGTGAAGGCTGTCCATGATCCAGCCCGAAAGCGGGTTTCCGAAAATGGCGGAAACTGGGATGGCAGACATGAACGTCGCAATGATCTTGGCGCGCCGATGGGACGGATACCAGGATGCCAGATAAAGAATGATCCCCGGAAAAAAGCCGGCTTCCGCCAGACCAAGCAGGAAACGCAGAATGTAGAACATCCTCTCCGAGCTCGTGAATGCGAAGGCGGCCGAAATGATGCCCCAGGTGATCATGACGCGGGCGATCCATATCCGCGCGCCGACCCTGTTCATGAGCAGATTGCTGGGCACTTCGAAAAGGAAGTAGCCAATGAAGAAAATGCCGGCACCGGCACCGTAGGCCGCTTCCGAAAGACCCAGCTCGCTGGACATCTGCAATTTGGCGAAGCCGACATTGACGCGGTCGAGATAAGCGACCACGTAGCAGAACATCAGCAAGGGCATAATTCTCCAGAAAACTTTCTTGTAAGCGATATTTTCTACCGCTTCGGACGCGCCCGCACGGGCGGCCGATGCCTGATCCAGCACCGTCATTGCTCTCCTCCTCCGATAAAATACGGGTAGTCCCGCCTCCCGCGCCCAAATTGGCAGCGCTGCCATTTCCTATAAACAATTTTGGCAGCGCTGCCAAGCAGTTTTTGGCAGCGCTGCCATTGAACAAAGGAGTGCTTTTCTAATATGCTTGCAAAGGCCGCTTTTCAGAGTGCGACGCGCTTTCCAAAGTCTTGATTGACAAGCCGAAACCCGCGAGGCACTCGAAGGAACATTTCGCGAGAATCTCGAGCTGGGGGAAGGAAATGGATCTGAAAAACACGCCGATCACACTGGCCGAGGTTGCTGACGCGGCCGGCGTCGGCGAAAGCACGGTCTCGCGTGTGCTGCGCAATCATGGGTCCTTTTCCGAGAAAACGCGCGCCCGCGTCATGGCGGCGGTCGACAAACTTGGCTATGTCCCCAATAGAATCGCGGGAGCCTTGGCATCGACGGGCACTCCCCTGGTGGCGATCATCGTGCCCTCTCTCTCGAATATCGTCTTCGCCGACGTCTTGAGCGGCGTTACCCGGGCGCTTGAGACGCGGCAGAAGCAGGCCGTGTTCGCCGTTACCGAATATGATCCGCTACGGGAAGAGGCGCTTGTCGCGGCCGTTCTGGCGTGGCGACCGGAAGCGGTCATGCTTGTCGGCCTGGAGCATACCGAGGGAACGCGAAAGCTGCTTCGCACCGCGGGCTGCCGTGTTCTGGAACTGCTGGATATCGATGGAGAACCGCTAGATATCGCTGTCGGATTCTCGCATCGATCGGCCGGCAAGGCGACTGCCACCCATCTCATTGAAAAAGGCTATACACGCATCGCTTATGTCGGACACGACATGGAACGCGACACCCGCAGCGCAAAACGCTTCGCAGGGTTTGTCGATCAACTCAGCCAGGCAGGGCTCGCGCTGAGAGATCGGGAAATCCGCAATACTCCTTCCTCCGTCAGCCTGGGAAAAGCGGGATTGGCGAGTGTTTTAAGCCGATCCCCAGACGTTGAGGCCGTGTATTTCTCCAATGACGACATGGCGCTTGGGGGCTACTTCCATTGCCTGGCCGCGGGAATTCCCGTGCCCGACCGGCTCGCGATCATCGGCTTCAACGCTCTCGATATCTGCCGCCACACCCCGCAGCCCATCGCCAGCATTCTCACGCGGCGTGTGGATATAGGAAGGCGGGCCGCGGAACTCCTTCTGGAGGATGCTCCTCCCCAAACGGTCGATGTCGGATTCGATCTCGTGCCGGGCGGGACGGCCTGACAAAACTTCGCGGTACGGCGGGCACAGCCCGAGGCGGTGGTCGCGTCGTGTCGACGCGCGCTCCCGAGAGTCTCAGGGCGAGCGCCGCATCCGAACCCGCCCTCGTTTCAGCAATGCGTGCCTGGACCCGAATGAAACCATCTGAGGCTCCCGACATACAACCTATTGCGGCTGCGCGGCCGCGCTGCTGTAGACGGAGTAAACTAGCCAGCCACAGTCTACCGGTAACACCACGCCGGTGATCGCGGCTGCAGCGGGTGAACACAGGAAATAAATTACTTCGCCTATTTCGCTTGGCTCCACGAATCTCCGAAGCGCAGACTTGGACACGACCTTTGACGGATCGCGCTCTCCTTTCTCGATGCGATCCTGCATCGCCGGCGTCAAAGTATAACCGGGCGCTACGGCATTCACCCGAACCCCTTGAGGTCCCAATTCGGCAGCCATCACTTCCGTCAATGTCCTTAGCGCAGCCTTGCTCATCGCATATGCAGGTTGCGGATGAGCCTGAAAGGTTGTCAGCGAACACATGTTGATAATCACGCCGCGTCCAGCCTCAGCCATTCTCTTTCCGAAGGCTCTGCCGGTCAAAACGCTTCCGCGAAGGTTGACGCCGATTATCTTGTCAAAATCTTCGACGCGCATGGACGTCAATCGGGTCGCATTTTGCAAGATGCCACCTGAGTTGATGAGTGCCTCCACAGCACCGTCTTGGGAAAATACCGATTCTGAAAAATTTTCGACGGCCATTTCATCCGTAACATCGAGATAGACGAACCGAGAATCGCAGTTTTGCAACGTTAATTCGTCCGCGATTTTCCTGCCGCGATCAGCATTGATGTCAGCGATAATTGTTCTCCAGCCGGCCGCGGCAAATTTCCGAACCGTCGCCTCTCCAATCCCGCTTGCTCCGCCCGTTACTACCGCGAGTGGTGCTCTGGCGCCGATTTTCTCATTCATGCGTGGGCTCCTGAACCACTTATCAAATCTAGAATCCGTCGATCTAATGTCGACAATAACAAAATGTCAATCGACATTTCACGAAGAGGCAGGTCACATTTGAAGCAATATTTATGTCGACATTTGACCGACAATCTGCAAAATATGCTATCAGAGGCGTAACTGAACGCCCTAAACTGAAGTGACCAACATGACCATTTACACGTTCGATTGCATTGAAGGTCACACGGCTGGCATGCCCGTGCGGCTAATAACTTCTGGACAGCCAGATCTTGTAGGCGCGACGCAAAGCGAGAGACGACTGGATTTCATCGCCCGCCACGATTGGATTCGCACTGGCCTGATGTGTGAGCCCAGGGGCCACGAAATGATGTCGGGAGCGATGCTGGTTCCGTCCACCCGAAGCGATTGCGACGCCGGCGTGCTCTACCTGGAGACCTCAGGGTGCCTGCCAATGTGCGGTCACGCGACGATCGGGTTGGTTACTTTCATCATCGAAAAGGGATTGATTGAACCGGCGACACCCGGCCTTGTCCGCCTGGACACGCCTGCCGGAGTCGTTGAGGCCAGATATGAAAAGACGGGTGAGAAAGTCAGCGGGGTTCGTTTCAGCAACGTACCCTCCTTCGTTCTTGCCCAAGGCGTCGAATTGAACCATCCGGATCTCGGCCTCATCGTCTTTGACATCGCCTATGGTGGAAATTTTTATCCCATAGTCGAGAGCCAGCGGAATTTTGGAGATTGTGCGGATTATTCCCCCGAAGAGTTGCGAAGAATGGCGCAGGTCCTTGTCAAGCTACTTCCCAGCGTCATCGATGTCGTCCACCCAGACAATCCGAGCATACGGGGGGCGCATCACACGATGTGGTGCGGCGCGCCTATGAAGGGCGCCGACGCGCGCGCAGTTGTCATCGCGACCCCCAAAATCATTGATCGCTCACCGTGCGGCACCGGCACATCGGCACGCGTGGCGCTCCGGGCAGCACGCGGAGAGCAGCAGATCGGCGATGTTTTCAGCCACGAGAGCTTGATCGGTTCCATATTCAAAGGACGGATCGAGCGTCATGTAACCCTGGACGCCGGCATACCCGCAGTCATTCCAAGCGTTGAAGGCCGTGCCTATATTACGGGGGTCTCAACTCACGTTATCGATGACCAGGAACCATACGCTGCAGGCTATTTGACCTGAATCAGCAGCGCCCAATCATGCGGTCTCATAGTCGAGCGGCATCAAACCGATGGCCTCACGCTAATATGAGCCGGCATAACCTTCAATGGCCGTCGGGCGGGACGGCCTCGGTCGGGACCGTTTCCTTCAGGTTCTTCCGGTGGAAGATGAAGAGGCCGGCAAAGACGATGATCGCGGCGCCGATAATGATCTGCATATCGGGAATATCGTTGAAGAAGATGTAGCCCAGCACGATCGCCCAGAGCAGCAGCGTATATTGCAGCGGCGCGAGCAGCGATGCCGGTGCGAGCTTCAACGAGCGCGTGATGAGCAGATGCGCGCAAGAGGCTACGATACCGAGCAGCAGCATGCCGAGCCAATCGATGGGCGTCGCCGGCCGCCAGTGGCCGATGCTCAAGACGATGCCGGTGGCAAGGGCGGCGATCGTCTGCCAGGTCACGAGTGTCGTGTCGCTGGTCGAGCGCAGATAGCGGCTCATCACCAGCGTCAGTGCAAAGGCTAAGCTGCCCGCGAGACCGAAAAGCGACGGAAGCGACAGCATCGCCGTGGACGGACGCAGCGCGATGACGACGCCGGCGAAGCCGACCAGAACGGCCAGCCAACGGCGCCAGCCGATCTTTTCCCCAAGAAAGAAATGCGAGAGCGCCGCAACATAGATCGGCCCGGCCATATAGAAGGTCATCACATCTGCGAGCGGCAGATAGGCGACGGCAGCGTAGAACAGGCCGACATCGCCAGTCGCCATGGCCACCCGCATGAACTGGAGGCCTTTCTGCTCGACGCGGAACAAGGCCATCGGCCCTTGTCTCACAATCATCGGTCCGAGCACGACAAAAGCTCCGAACGAACGGATCACCAGCACCTGACCGACGGCAAAACTCGAGACCAGCCACTTGCCCATCGCATCGTTCAACGCAAAGAGCAGATCGCCGAGCAGCATCAGCACGACGCCGGTCATGATCAGGTTTCCGGCGTTGGCCACGGCTGTCTTAGTCTTCATTCCCCGAATCCTCGCAAAAACGGCCGCGCATGCGCGGCCAAGTGCGGCTTCGACCTTAACGCTTCCGATGTCAAGTGCTGGCTTAAATACGAGCGCTACGAGCGATCGGAGCGATGAATAAACCGGTCAGGCAAGCCGACGGACAACCGCTACTAGCGACCCGGCAACGTCGGAGACATGACTACTTCGCTGAAATAGTTGACGATTTCGGGAAAGTATCCTGGAATGGCGGTTTTCCATGCAGATGCTTTAGGCGACACCGATGCGACGAGACTGATATCGCTGCAAGTCCAACCACTTACCTTCTGCCTGTCATTCGTGTGTCACGATCGCCCGCTAATCACGACACCGTAACGTGACTTCACAAACGCGCGAGGATTCCCATGCGTAAAACTCTAATCGCTCTTGCCGCCGCCACCATGCTGGCCGGCGTTTCCCACGCAGCCACCGTCTATCCGCTCGATCGTGCAACGATCCTGGTCGGCTCGCCTTTCGACTTCAAGGTCGAGTTCGACGGCGCCATCAAGAAGGAAGACGTGAAGATCACCATCAACGGCCAGGATGCCAAGTCCGTTCTCGGCGCCGATTTCAATTTCGTGGCCGACGAGAAGGGCAAGGACGACAAGAGCCTCGGCTCTGCCGTTATTCTGCGCTCCGCCAAGATCGGCAAGGCAGGCACCTATAAGGTAGAAGTCAGCGCCGGCGGCCAGACGAAAGCCGTCACCTGGGACGTGTTCGGCACCTCCGCGACCCCGAAGGCCAAGAACGTCATCTTCCTGCTCGGCGACGGCCTCTCCGTCGGCCATCGCACCGCTGCCCGCCTGATGTCCAAAGGCATGACCGAGGGCAAGGCGAACGGACGCCTCTTCATGGACGACCTCGATCACATGGCATTCATCGGCACATCGTCCACCAATGCGATCGCCACCGACAGCGCCAACACCATGTCGGCTTACATGACCGGCCACAAGACCGCGATCAATGCGCTTGGCGTCTATGCCGACCGCACGCCGGACTCGCTGGACGACCCGCGTGTCGAAAACATCGCTGAAGCGGTGCGCCGCCTGACCAAGAAATCGATCGGCGTCGTTTCCACTGCCGAAATCGAAGATGCCACACCGGCCGCCGTCATTTCCCATACGCGCAAGCGCGGCGACAAGGCTGAAATTGCCGCCATGTTCCTCAACACCAAGCCGGATGTTATCCTCGGTGGCGGCTCGGCCTATTTCCTGCCGAAGGACGTCCCGGGCTCCAAGCGCAAGGACGACAAGGACCTGGTCAAGACCTTCAAGGACGATGGCTACGCGCTGGCGACCGATAAGTCCGAGCTGACAGCCGCCGCTGGCACCAATACCGGCAAGATCCTTGGCCTCTTCCACACCGGCAACATGGACGTGACGCTGGACCGGGAATTCCTCAAGAAGGGCACGGTCGGCAAATTCCCGAACCAGCCCGGCCTCAAGGACATGGCCAAGGTCGCGCTTGATCAGCTTTCCAAGAATCCGGACGGCTTCTTCCTGATGATCGAGGGCGCCTCGATCGACAAGCAGGCTCACACGATGGACTGGGAGCGCTCGGTCTTCGAAACCATCGAGTTCGACCAGGTTGTCGGCATGGCGCGCGAATTCGCCAAGACGCATCCCGATACGCTGATCGTCGTCACCGGCGACCATACGCATGGCGTTTCGGTCATCGGCACGGTCGATGACGAAAAGCCGGGCACGGACATGCGTGAGAAGGTGGGCGTCTACGCCGATGCCGGCTTCCCGAACTATGAGGACAAGGACGGCGACGGTTTCCCTGACAAGGTCGACGTGAGCCGCCGCCTCGCCATCTTCGCCAACAACTATCCGGACTATTACGAAACCTTCCGTCCGAAGATGGACGGCCCGTTCGAGCCGGCAATTCAAAACGAGAAGAAGGAATACGTCGCCAACAGCGCGTACAAGGACGTTCCCGGCGCCGTGCTTCGCGAAGGCAATCTGCCGCGCAATGCCGATACAGCCGTTCATGCCGTCGACGACGTCGTGCTGCAGGCAACCGGTCCTGGTTCGGAAGAATTTAAGGGCTACATGGAAGAGAGCGACGTCTACCGCGTTCTCGCCGATACCTTTGCGCTCGGCGCAGAGACTATGTAATTTGCCAGAAACCTCCGGGCGGCATTGGCCGCCCGGAGGCCATTTCCGAGGAGGTGCGCGGTGGGCAACATTCTTTCCGGTTCCGTTGTCAGTCGCCGCAGCCTGCTTGCGATGATCGGCCTGTCGCCATGGGTCATGACCGCGGGCCCCAGCCACGCCTCGCCCAGCGAACTCTCCTTCGGCGATCTCTACGGCAAGGTCAGCGCGCTCGGCCTCGAATTTTCCGACAAGGTTAAGTCTATGAACGGACAACAGATCCAGATGCGCGGCTTCATGGCGCCGCCGCTGAAGGCAGAAGCGAAATTTTTCGTGCTGACCGAAATCCCGATGTCGATCTGCCCCTTCTGCTCGACCGATGCCGACTGGCCGGACAATATTGTCGTCATCTATCTCTCGGAAGCGCAGACCTTCGTGCAACCCGGCACGCTGATAGCCGTCGCCGGCACGCTCGAAGTCGGCTCCTGGACGGACCCGGAAACCGGATTCTTAAGCCGGCTTAGATTGCGCGACGCGAACTATTGGGTTGCCTGAACAAGATGCTGTCGCTTGAACTCGCCGATATCTCCATTACTTTTCCTGGGCTCGCCGCGCCGGTGCTGACGATCGAGCGACTGCAGATTCCGGCCGGCGGTCGCGTGGCCGTCACCGGCGCCTCCGGATCCGGCAAGAGCACCTTCGTCAACGTTATCACCGGGCTCGAACGGGCACGCCAGGGCCGCATCGACTGGAGCGGCACGAACATAGCCAAGCTCTCCGAAGGTGGCCGGGACCGCTGGCGTGGCGCCAATGTCGGCCTGGTTATGCAGGATTTTCATCTGTTTCCCGGCCTGTCGGCGATCGAAAACATCTTGCTGCCGGCAAGGCTTGCCCGCTCGGCATCCGCCGAGATTGTCGAACGGGCACATGATTTGTTGAAGCGGGCAGGTCTGAAACAGCCCAGGCAAAGGATCGAGACCATGTCGCGCGGCGAGATGCAGCGCGTTGCCGTTGCCCGGGCGCTGCTGCAAAAACCCGGCGTTATTGTCGCCGACGAGCCTACCGCCAGCCTCGATGTCGACAGCGGCGAAGCCGTCGGCAGCCTGCTGCTGGAACTCGCCGATCAGGAAAAGAGCACACTGATCGTCGTCTCACACGATGAGCGGCTGACCGACAAGCTCCAGCGCAAGATCACCTTCAACCTCGGGCGCATCGCCAACGATACCCGGTCGATGGAAGACGCAGCATGATCCGTTTCATCCTGGCCGATCTCCGCAGATTCTGGCTCGGCTCGGCCGTGCTCGTTCTGATCGTGGCCTTGGCCGTGGCGCTCGGGGTGACGGTTACGCTGCAGGAACGGGCGCTCAGGCTCGGCAGCGCACGGGCCGCCGATAAATTCGATCTGGTGATCGGCGCAGCCGGCAGCGAGAACCAGCTCGTGCTCTCCTCGGTCTTCCTTCAGGCCGCGCCGTTGCCATTGATGGATGGCGGGCTGCTGACAACACTCGCTGCCGATCCCCGCGTCGCCTGGGCGGCCCCGATCGGCTTCGGGGATTCGTTCATGGGCAATCCGATCGTCGGCACGACGACGGCGCTGGTGCATAATCTCGCCGGGGAACTGGCGGAGGGAAAAATTTTCGCAAAGGAAGGCGAGGCGGTGATTGGCGCAGGCGTTGCCCTCAAACAGGGCGATGAAATCAAGCCGATGCACGGCTCGGCGCAGGAAGGGGGACATACCCACTCCGAACTCGCCTACCATGTAACCGGCCGCCTGAAACCTACCGGAACGGCCTGGGATCGAGCCATACTGGTCCCGATCCAGGCGGTCTGGCATATCCACGGCATGGGCCATCACGACGATCACGAAGACCCCGCCGAAGCGCATGATGAGCACGAGCATCATGCCATCGATCCGGATGCGCCGTTGAATGAAACGTGGGATGATGAGGTTCCCGGCCTGCCGGCAATTCTGGTGAAGCCGAAGACCATAGCCGATGCCTATAAACTCAGGCAGCAATACCGCGCCGGCGCAACGCTGGCTGTGTTCCCCGCCGAGGTCCTGACCCGGCTCTATGCGACGCTTGGCGATGCGAAACAGGTGCTGTTTGCGATCGCTGTAGGGTCGCAGGTCCTGGCGGCGGCGGCGCTGCTGCTGGTGACGGTCATGCATGTCGGGCAGAGGCGGCGCCAGATCGGCGCGCTCAGGGCTTTCGGCGCCCCGCGCGGCGCGCTGTTTGCGATCGTCTGGTTGGAGCTGTTCGCGCTGGTGGCCATCGGTGTCGCCATGGGCTTCGGCATCGGCTATGCAGCGGCTGCGGTAATTTCTGAGGTCGTGGCGGGGGGTAGCGGCGTCGTCATGCCGGTCGGATTCCTTCGCGAAGATATCGGCTTCGCGGCGGCGCTGCTGGCGTTTGCGGCATCGATCGCGTCCGTACCCGCTATCCTCGCTTACCGTCAGCCGCCCGCCGCCGCACTCCGCGGCTGACCGGAACGGTCTCGGGGGCACACTTAGCCCTTAAGACGTGTTCCGACCGGGCATTGAACGGCAGATAAGGGATTTGGTTCTATTGAAACTGCGCTAAAAGTGCCTCAGCCCCCTTGTCGATCGAGACTTTCGAGGCCTTGAGGGCGCCGAAGCTCGCGCCCACGTTCATCGCGCCGGGAAACTGCTTGGCGACAAAGGCGGAAAGCAAACGATTGCTCGGGGCGTCGTAGATCTCGACCGCATATGAAACCGAGCCGGTCATCGATCCCTCCTTGTCACGGGCAGCCTGGACCACGTTGTAGACGTTACCTCCGACATCAAGATGCGAGAACGGTCCAAGGACCGGCGTCGTCTTCTTTGCGCCGGTAAGCGTCAGGTGAATCCGCAAGGTTCCCGGCATCGGCGTATTGACGATGCCGAAGCGGGTTCTGAGCTGTTCGGTGAAGCGGGTCTGCATGTAGTTGGCCAACTCGCCTTTGTCCTGCTCGCTCGTGTCGATGAACTGGTTGTCCTGGGCTCGATAGACTGTCACCGGATCGATAATTGCCTTGTCATACTGCTTCCAATCGGCATTGCCCCGATAGCGGAAGGGAACGCGCCCACTCGGGTCGCTGGGGTTGGGCTGCAAATTCGGCGCTGACGCCAATCCGGAATAAACCAGCGGATCCGCCGTCGTACAGCCGGCAAGCGCCGACCCAATAAGGATGAATGCGAGCGAAGCTTTGGAAGCAAGTTTCAAGATTATCTCTCTCGTGAAAAAATGGGCGGGCGAAAGATGTCACTTGAACCAGCGATAGCGCCTGATCGCGTTGCTGTGTGTTCAGATATGTTTAGAAATGTTGACGCCGGTCTTTGAGCTCCGTCGGATGCCGACAGACCGGATATGGCTCCACTAGCAATGGTGGATGCTGTCCATCTTGAAGGGATGGGAACGGAACTGGGTATCCGCGATTACCTGGGGCAGTTCGCTGGTGTCGCGATCCGCACCGATGTCACGGTGCAGCACCGCCCGAGCCGGACAATCGGGGCGAGCCCGGCACCAAGGCATTCTTTGCCCGGCGCCGCCGAGATGTGGCAGCGTCAGGCAATTGCTTCAATGACCTCTTAGATCAAGCGCTTCGACTTAGCTCTTCGGCTTGAGGCTTTCAGGGTCGTAGATCGGCTTGTAACCGATGCCAACCACCTCGACCGGATAGGTCTCGGCAAAATATTCGATATTAAGCTTGCGACCTTCCTGGCAATAGCTCCATGGCAGGTAGGCGAGCGCGATATTCTTGCCGATGGTTGGGCCAAAGGCGATCGAGGTCGTGTAGGAGCGGCGGCCGAGTTCGTCCACCAGCACCTCGCCGGTTTCCGGATCCACGACCGGGAGGTTGCCGAGCGGATAGCGGGCGACACCCTTGCTGTCGACATTGTCGGTCATGACGAGGGTGCAGAGCATGGCCGGCTGATGGTCGCGTGCCTTGTACTCCAGATGTTTCGCCTTGCCGCGGAAGTCAGCTTCCTTAACCTTTGGGCGCGCGAGGTCGCATTCGAGCAGGTTGTACTGGGTCAACAGGTCTGCGTTCTGCAGGCGCAGGCTTTTCTCCATGCGGCGCGAGTTGGCATATGTTTCGACGCCGAAGGCCATGACGCCCGTTGCGCGCAGCGCATCCCAGACCGCAAGGCCATCCTCGTACGCCATGTGCAGTTCCCAGCCCTGCTCGCCGACATAAGAGATACGGAAAGCCGTGACCGACTTGCCGGCGATCACGATCGGCTTGATCGCTGCAAAGGCGAAGTTTTCGGGATCGAGTCCTGCCGGATCGGCAACGACCTTCTTCAGCGTGGCGCGGGCGTTCGGACCCCAGAGACCGATGGTGACGAATTTCTCGGAAACGTCGGTGACGGTGACGTTGAAGCCCTTATCCTCGGCAATGCGCTTTATGTAGTGGAAATCGCGCGGGCCGGCGTCCGCTCCATCGATCACTCTGCAGCGATCGGCCATGCGAATGACCGTCAAGTCGGCGCGCACCATGCCCTCGTCGTCGAGGAAGTGGGTATAGATGCCCTTGCCGATATTGGCATCGCCGCCGATCTTTGCGGCACAGACCCATTCCATGAGTTCGACATGGTCAGGTCCTTCAACATCGAACATGTAGAAGTGGCTGAGGTTGACGATGCCGCAATCCTCGCTCATCGCCAGATGTTCGGCATTGGAGACGCGCCAGAAGTGGCGATTGTCCCATTCGTTTTCGCGAACCGGAACGCGGTCGCCGTATTTCTCCAGCAGGTGTTCGTTGGCGGCATAGCCGTGAGCACGCTCCCAGCCACCCAGCTCCATGAAATAGCCGCCGAGCTGCTTTTCGCGCTCGTAGAAAGGCGAGCGCTTGACGTTGCGGCCCGAAGCATAGGGTTCGCGCGTATGGACCGCTGGGAAATAGATCTTCTGCGCGGCCTCGTAGCAGCGGCCTTCGATAAATTTCTCTTCAAGCTGGTGCGGGTAGAAGCGCGAATAGTCGATGCTGGCGTGGTCGATCTCGGTGCGACCATCGGTCATCCAGTCGGCAATCAACTTGCCGTATCCGGGACCGTCCTTGACCCAGATGGCGACGCAGTACCAGAGGCCGCGCACCTTCTGGCTCTCGCCACACGACGGGCCGCCAGCGGCGGATACCTGCAGGAGACCGTTGAAGGAGTGGCCTTCATTATAGCCGAGCTCGCCGAGGATCGGTGTCAGTTCCATCGCGCGCTCGAGCGGCTCGAGAATCTGTTCCATGTCCAGGTCGCGCTGCGAGGGCGAGAGGCGCGCCTCGTGCTTTTCGAGCAATTCGCGCGGATGGCACATGCGCGGATTGTCCTTCTCGTAATATCCCCACTCGATCTGACCGCCCTCGGTGGTCTTCGGGTCGCCGGTGTCGCGCATATAGGCGGAGTTGCCCTGGTCGCGCAGCAGCGGATAGCCGATTTCCTTGCCCGTGCCTTCAAATTCATTGTAGGGGCCGAAGAACGTCAGCGGGTGGTCGACGGGCATGACCGGCAGATCTTCGCCAACCATTTCGGCGATCAGGCGACCCCATAGGCCAGCGCAGACAACGACATGGTCAGCCATGATAGTGCCGCGATGGGTTACGACGCCCTTGATGCGGCCACCTTCGACAATCAGTGACTTGGCCGGCGTATTGCCGAACACCTGAAGCTTACCGGATTTCTCAGCGGCATCGACCAACTTGCCGGCTACGGTTTGCGAGCGTGGAACGACGAGGCCGGCATCCGGATCGAACATGCCGCCCATGACCTGATCTTCCTCGATCAGCGGGAACATCTTCTTGATCTCTGAGGGCGTCACGAGATGGGCGCGCGTGCCAAAAGACTTGGCCGAGGTTACCTTGCGCTTGATTTCTTCCATCCAAACGTCATCGCCGGTGCGAGCGACTTCGAGACCGCCGATGCGAGCATAGTGGCCGAGCTTTTCGAAGAAATCGATGGAGTACTGGGTTGTCCAGACCGAGAGATAGTCATGGCTGGTGGTGTAGCAAAAATCCGAGGCATGCGCCGTGGATCCGATGTCAGTAGGAATGCCCGACTTATCGATGCCGACGATGTTGTCCCAACCGCGTTCGATCAGATGATGCGCGATCGACGCACCAACGATACCTCCGAGACCAACGATGACTACCCTCGCTTTTTCGGGAAACGCTGACATTTTCACCCCTCTTCGTTTCTAACGACATTGAAATTGACTGTATCAGGCCGGGTCTAGCAATGTTTTCGATGTGCCGTGCGACAGACTCCGACAGTAGATGTTCAAAGCGGGCCATCCGAAGCTTGCGGGTCATCCCGGTCGCGCCTGGCAGACATCCGCTGAAATGGTCGCTTCTGACGGGACTGCAGCAAGCTCGCCAGGTGCTAGGTATCCTTCCAGCCGCAGGGATGCCATCGATTTTCCGTGCATCCAGACCTTCAGCATGAGATTTCCCGTCGATTTTTATATGTTCCTCACCGTCGCCTAGCCGGGACAGAGGAAACGTCTGCCGAAACAATCAACCGAAACGGTCTAATTCAGTAGAATTGAATGCTCGAAATACCGAAATCCTTGAAAGGACTTATCCGATTTCCGTATCGATCGTCTTTAAACCTATAGGCGCAATCCTTACGTCCTCTATCGTTATGTCTATCAAGGCAACACCGATGTGAGATCACTCACGACCACGCCGTCCCTCAGTGGGGACTCGGGACGCGCGGTCATTTTCCCAGACAAATGAGCAGCCCAAGCGTTCGACACGCCCTTAATGCGTCGAGCGTAAAGGCGCGCGCAATCTCCCCGTCTTAATAACCAACACCAACCGGGCGGCCGTCGGATGGACGAACCCGTGCGCCCATAGGAGAGAAGAGATGGAATCCTTACAATATCTCAGCCCGATGGAATGGATGGCGATCGAAATCGCCGTCGCGGTCATCGTGCTGACAATCCTGTTCCGGTGGAGCGGCCTGGTCCGCTATATCCCCAACGACAGGCTCGGCATCCTCGAAAAGCTGTGGAGTTTTCGGGGCTCCGTCAAGAATGGCTTCATT
The DNA here is from genome assembly GCF_029714265.1 of Rhizobium sp. CB3171. NCBI lineage: Bacteria > Pseudomonadati > Pseudomonadota > Alphaproteobacteria > Hyphomicrobiales > Rhizobiaceae > Rhizobium > Rhizobium sp. CB3171. Next base: position 2,194,435 of record NZ_CP121653.1, read on the forward strand.
GCGCTCAACGGCGAAGCCGGGTTCCAGCCGGAAGTCGTGCGCGGCGGCCTGCATTTTTTCATGCCGTTCCAGTATTCGATGCATCGCGCCAATCTCGTGACCATTCCACAAGGCCAGATCGGCTATGTCTTCGCGCGTGACGGCAAGTCGTTGCCGCCGACCCAGACGCTCGCCTCGAATATCGAAGCCGATGACTTCCAGGACGTGCGCGGCTTTCTCCTCAAGGGCGGCCAGAAGGGTCCGCAGCGCAAGATCCTGCGCGAAGGCACGTATGCCATCAATCTCGCGCAGTTCATCGTGCTGACGGCGCAATCGACCCACGCCGTAAACCTGAGCTCGTCCGAACAAAAGCTGTTTGCGGATATGTCCACGCTGATCACCGAACGGGATGGATTTGTGCCCGTCGTCATCCACGACGCCGAGGACCTGATCGGCATCGTCACTATTCACGACGGTCCGGCGCTGCCGGATGGCGAGATCATCGCGCCGACCGTTGCCAACGACCCGAAGGATCCGAATTTTCACAACAATTTCCAGGACCCGGAGAAGTTTCTCAATGCCGGCGGTTATCGCGGCCGCCAATTGCAGGTGCTTGCCGACGGCAGTTACTTCCTCAACCGCATCTTCGCAACGGTCGAACTCGTCGAGAAGACGATCATCGATGTTGGCACAGTGGGTGTCGTCGTCTCCTATACCGGCCGGCGAGGCGCGGATATTTCCGGCCAGTCCTATCGCCATGGCGAACTGGTCGAGACGGGCGCACGCGGCGTTTGGTCAACGCCGCTTCTGCCGGGCAAATATGCATTCAACACCTATGCCGGCAATATCGTCATCGTGCCGACCACCAACTTCGTGCTCAAATGGTCCAGGGAACAGTTCGGCGAGCATAGGCTGGACGAGAATCTCTCCGAAGTGTCGCTGATCACCAAGGATGCGTTCGAACCCGTGCTGCCGCTCTCGGTCGTCGTGCATATCGACTATATGAAGGCGCCCCTCGTCGTGCAGCGTTTCGGGGACATCAAACGGCTGGTCGAACAGACGCTCGATCCGATGGTCTCGGCCTATTTCAAGAATATCGCCCAGACCAAGACGTTGATCCAATTGCTGCAGGAACGCAGCGAAATCCAGCGCAAATCCGGTGATGAAATGCGCGAGAAGTTTGCCTCCTACAGCCTCGAACTGCAGGAAGTTCTGATCGGCACGCCGCGCGCCAACAATGGCCAGAACAGCATAGAGCAGATCCTGATCCAACTGCGCGAGCGCCAGATCGCCGTTGAAAAGGTCGAGACCTATAAATTGCAGGAAGCGGCTGCAATCCAGGAGCGCACATTGCGCGAGAAGGAAGCGCTCGCCGAACAGCAGGCCAAGATCACGACATCAGCACTCACCATCGAGATCAGCGAGAACGAGGGTAAAGCGCAGCTCGCCCGCACCCGCCAGCAGGCAGAAACCATTCAGGTCACGGCCAAGGCAGAGGCCGAGAAGGTGCGCCTCGCCGGTCTCGGTGAGGCCGACCGGATCAAGGCCATCGCGCTTGCCGATGCCGAACGTATCAAGGCGACCGGTTTTGCCGATGCAGAGAAGGTGCGCGCCGTCGGCCTGGCGGAAGCCGAAGCCACCGAGAAAAAGGTCGCGGCCTTCGGCGGGCCGGACTATCAGCTCAACTCGCAGGTGCTCATGCGCTTCGCCGAGGCGATCGAGAACGGCAAGCTGCCGCTCGTGCCGCAGATCCAGGTCGGCGGTGGCTCCGGCGAGAAGGGTGCCACCAATGGTCTGGTGGAAATGATGCTGTCGATGCTGGTCGCCGACCGGCTTGGACGACAGGCACCGCCGGCCGCGGTGCCGGCGCCGCTCGAGCAGGACTGATTGTGAACGGGCCGGTCATCCCGGCCCGTTTTGCATCCTGCCTATAGGCTCATTGCGTTCCCTGAAACGACCAATGCGTCTGAATGATTTTCCACCCCTGCGGCTCGTGCCGGAAGACCTCCGTGCAGTTCCAGCGCATCGCCCGCTCCGTGCCGGCCCACGAGTGGAAATGATAGGTCAAAATCGCAACGTCGCCGACCGCCTCTACGCGCACATCGAGGAATTCGTACCGCGAGGCAAATATCTTGCCTCGAATGGTATCATAGTGGGCGCGCAGATTATCGAGCCCGTCGATGCGGCGTGGAATGAAGGGATCGAAATAGGTGACATTGCGGGATGACAGTTCAAGGAACCCATCGGGATCCCCATTGCACCACCGCGCCATTGCGGCTTTTTCCAACTCGACGACGGCATGAGACTGTGACATCTGCTCTCCTTTGAAATTTCCCGGTTGCGGGAGAGCCGTCCATTAATAGGATTTCCGTGTCCTTGGACAGTACGCACAAATAGCGCAGCTATTGTCCCAAATCGCCAAATTGTGGAACATCATGCGCAAGCAACGTCATCAGGTCTATGCCAACTGCCCGGTCGAAGCAGCACTCGACATCGTTGGCGGCAAATGGAAGGCTATTCTGATTTTTCATGTCCTGGACGGGCCGAAACGATTCGGTGAACTCGGACGCCTGCTGCCGGGACTGACGCAGCGGATGCTCACGACGCAGTTGCGCGAGCTTGAGGCCGATCACATCATCACGCGCACGATTTATCCGCAGGTGCCGCCCAAAGTCGAATATTCGATCACGCCCTTCGGCCAAACCTTGGTCCCGGTCCTGCGTGAACTGGCGCTGTGGGCTGAAGACCATGTGAAGCCCCTTATAGAGCAGGCACGACACGCAGATGCGGAGGCACGGACGATCAATCGATAGAGGATGGCTTGTGCAAAGTTTGGGTTGACCGTTTTCGATGGCGAAGCGACACTTGTAGCCGGCAGCAAGGCAGGAGGAAAAAGATGGATGAGCCAGACCGCTGGCGCCACATGGCAAGCGCACCGAAAGACGGCAGCCGGATCCTCGTCACGATCCGCCCGTCCGAACAGGGGGCCGCAGAGGTTGATCTCGCATATTGGTCGAATGGCGATCAGTTCGGTGCGGAAGGCTGGCGCGCCTCTGATTCCTCGCCCGGCCGCATCGTTGAATATGCCGAGCCGGAATTGAAGTGCTGGATGCCGATGCCCTCGGCCAATCTCCAGCGCACCTCGATGCCCTCCCCCTGGGAAGGTGACGACGTTGAGCAGCTCGACGGGTCAGGGATTTAAGACCTCGCGCCGCCATGTGGCGAAGTTTCGATACATGGCGAGTGACAAAACCCGGTTGAGCAATCCACAACCATCCTTCGCCCGCGCGGTATCATTCCGATCGGTACCGACCGTTAAGGCGACACTTCCCGATCGACACATCGCTGTGGCTTTCATAAAAACGGCGCGTCCGAGACGCGCCGCTTCGAGATTTCTATGCCGACGGAAAGGCCTCAGGCGCCGGCGGTTTGCGTATGCGTTGCAAGCTGCTCTTCGTGGTTGTTGAACAGCACGTGGACGGCATCGTGGCCTGTCGGCGCATAGTTCTGCAACGTGGCGACCACATGGGTTTCCGAGCCGGTGTTGATGCTGATCTTCGTCGAATTGGTTGCGGTGTCGACCGCTGCCGTCATCGACGCGACAGCACTCGCCTCGGTCATGCCCGGATGTTCGCCGACCAGCGCGTTCAGCAGGTTCGAAACATCCAGCTTATCGCCCTCTCCCTTCGGGCTGAAGTCGGTGATGACGTCAGCCATGTTGAGATTGTGCAGAGCCTGGGCATCGAGCACGAAAGTATCCGCCCCGGCGCCGCCGGTCATGGTGTAACCGCCACCGCTCGTCAGCGTGTCGTTGCCTTCGGTGCCGTAGAGGTGGCCGAAGTCGATCTCGGCATAGTCGCCGTCGTGGCCGAGCGAGAAGTCGCCGGCCGAGTAGTCGCCGGTGAGACCGATGCTGGCGGTGTGGGTACCATCGGTGACGGTCAGCACACCACCAGTTTTCGCCGCGTTTTCCGCATAGGAGAAGCTGGCGGTCGCGGCGGAGATGTCGCCGAACCGCAGCGTGTCATTGCCGTCGAGGCCGGCGATCGTGCCGGTGAAGGCGGCCGCGTGGTCGATGGTGATCGTAGCCTGGGCATCCGTGCTCAACGTAATCGCCTGGCTGAACGAGCCGCCGATTTCGAGGCCAGCGTGGCCCGACAACAGCGCCGTGCCGCTGCCGCTGACATTGCTCTCGAGATTAATGTTGCCGCCATTCGCCCACAACACGCCATCATTGATGACGCTGCTGTGTATGTCGAGGCCGCCGGTCCCGGTCGCCTCCAGCGTGCCGGTGTTGCTCACAGCGTTGACACCCGTGTCGATGACGAGCGCGTGGCTGCCGTCGGCAATGATCGTGCCTTCGTTGACCAGCGTCAGGTGACCGTCGCCAAGTTGGCCTGCACCGGAGATGGTGTTGTCAACGTTGGTCAGCGTGACGGCGTCACCGCTGCCGAAGATGACGTTGGCCGCATCGTCGGACAGCGTCACCGTGCCGCCGCCGGTCAGCGTGAGGCCGTGCTGCACGATTTCGAAGGCCGTTTCGCTGCCGGTCGAAGAGAGATGGATGCTGCCGGTGTTGTCGAGCGTGCCGCTGAATGGCATCAGCGCACCGTCGCTAAGCACCATGTCGCCGGTATTGTGCGTCACCACGGTCTCGTTGAAGAGGAAGTCGTCTGCCGTGAGCGCCGCGGCGCTAACGCCTGCCAAGGTAATGGTCTCGCCATCGCCGAGCGTGATGACGGCATTGCCCGACGCGTCGCTCGACAGATGGGCCTGAACGTCCGCAAAGCTTGAGAAGCCTGCGAAACCGACCAGATCGATCTTGTCATGCGCCGTATCGAAGTTGTGCACGACGTCGGTGCCGATGGTATTCGCGAAGACCAGCGTGTCGTTGCCACTCGATGCCGTGAGCGTATCGTCGCCCGACCAGGCAAAAATCGGCGCGCCCTTGGCATAGGCTTCGATGTTGTCGGACACATAGGCCGTGCCGGTCGTGCCGTCCGCATTGGTCCAGGTCTCGGTGACCTGAAGAACCAGTGCGCCGGTGACGCCATCGGGCGAGGTGACCGTCAGCGACGACGGATTGTTCGTCACCACGGACCAGGTGCCATCGGCATTATGCGTGCCTTCGCTGAGCACCCAGCCGGCGGGAAGGCCAGCAACGGTCAACGTGACCGCGCCGACATGATCTGACGGATCTGCGAGTGCAAGGTTGATGGCCTCGCCGGAGGTGCCGGCGGGCTTGAAAGCGGTTAAGAAGCCGTCCGCTCCGGAATTGCCGGCCAGGTCCGTATAGCTACTTCCTGCAACCCACACAGACTTCCAACCGTTATTGCCGGCGGTGTAATTCACCGTGTAGACGTCCTGTCCGGAACCGTTCAGGCCAACATGCATGAAGTTGTAGAGCGTATAATTGCCACTGCCCACGATGTCTGACACGTTAAACCCTGACACCGCCTCACTAAAGGTGAAGGTGAGGACGTTCGTTCCGCCGGAGCTACTTTGCGTTATGGCGACTGTCGGCGCCGTCGTATCGATCTTGATATCATAGGCGCCGCTCGTCGACAGCGGGCTGGTGGTGCCCGCATCCGTGAGCGAGGCACGGAAGTTATAAGTCGATCCGTTCGTCAGCGTCGGCGTGGTAATGTCGACATATCCATTGCTGATGTTGGTCGCCGTCAGCGTGACCGCCGAGCCGAGTGCGGTCGTGCCGTTATATAGCTGCACCGTATCACCGCTGACAGCACCGGTTCCGGTCAGGCTGACACGGATCCCAAGATTGGTGTCATCCGTAACCGCACCGTCAGCCAGGTTGCCTTGGATCGACCCGACATTGTCGGTGACACGGCTGATGCTCGGTGCCGATACCGACTCGTTGGTGCCGTGGATGGTCACCACGATATCCTGTGAAGCCGTCCCGTCTGCGGACGTTACAGTCAGCTTATCCGTAACTGCCTGCCCGCCGTTCAATGCCTGAACATTCGATGCAGAATTGTTGAGCGTGTAGCCCCAAACACCGGTCGTCGCATTGAAGGTGAACGTGCCGTAGGTGCCGGTCAGCGATGTCGGCGTCTGGAAATGGTTCTGGCCATTGTCGACATCGGCGGTGGTCAGCACACCGTTTGCCGTCAACTGGCCGTCCTCGGTGACCGAACCGGTCGCCGTGCCAGAGATCGAGGCTGCGTCGTTGGTACCATTGACCGTCACAACGACCGTCTGCGTCGTGACGCCACCTTGGCCATCGCTCAACTGAACCGTGAAGCTTTCCTGCGGATGATCCGAAGCCGTCAACGGATCTGCCTTCGACTGATCCAGGGCATAGGTCCAGGTGCCATTCACACCGACGCTCAGCGTGCCGTAAGCGCCCGTAACCGACCCGTTCCCATTGGCAGTCTGGCTGCCGCCGGCAACCACCGACCACGTCAACGACGAGCTGTCGACATCAGCCTCGGTCAGGTGGCCGGAAACCGTGTTGTGAGCACTATCGTCAGCAACACCAACACCGGCTTCAGTCACGGCACCGCTGGCGCTGTCGCCATTGGCGATCGAGATCGTCGGCGCATCGTTCGTGCCGTTAACCGTCACCACGACGGTCTGTGTCGTGACGCCGCCTTGGCCGTCGCTCAACTGAACCGTGAAGCTTTCCTGCGGATGATCCGAAGCCGTTAGCGAATTGGCCTTCGATTGATCCAAAGTGTAAGTCCAGGTACCGTCCGTACCGACACTCAGCGTGCCGTAAGTGCCAGTGACCGACCCACCATTGACAGTCTGGCCGCTGCCGGCAACCACCGACCACGTCAGGGACGTGTTGTCGACATCAGCCCCGGTCAGATGGCCGAAAACCGTGTTGTGAGCACTATCGTCAGCAACACCAACACCGGCTTCAGTCACGGCACCGCTGGCGCTGTCGCCGCTGCCGATCGAGATCGTCGGCGCGTCGTTCGTGCCGTTGACCGTCACCACGACCGTCTGCGTCGTGATGCCGCCTTGGTTGTCGCTCAATTGAACCGTGAAGCTCTCCTGCGGATGATCTGAAGTATTCAGCGAATCGGCCTTCGACTGATCCAGGGCATAGGTCCAGGTGCCGTCCGCGCCGACGCTCAGCGTACCGTAAGTGCCGGTGACCGACTCACTCCCATTGGCAGTCTGGCCGCTGTCCGCAACCACCGACCACGTCAGTGTCGGGCTGTCGATATCCGCCCCGGTCAGATGGCCGGAAACCGTGTTATGAGTGCTGTCGTCAGCAATGCCAATGCCGGCCTCTGTCACGGCACCGCTGGCGCTGTCGCCGCCGGCGATCGAGATCGTCGGCGCGTCATTGGTGCCGTTGATCGTCACGACGATGTCATGGGTCGTTCCGTCAACCGAGGAGACCGTGAACCTGTCGGTCGTGCTCTGGTTCACACCCAGATTCTGCACGGCTGACAGGCTGTTATCGACCTTGTAGGTCCAGCTACCGTCCTCACCGATCGTCAGCGTACCAAGATGCGTGCCGTCAGCGTTTATGGTCGCCGCCTGGATTTTGCTTTCGCCCCGATCCGCATCGTCGATCGTCAGCGTGCCGCTTGCCTGTAGATAGCCGTCGGCGGAAACGCTGAGGTCTTCCGTGACGGCGCCGCTATCGGCGCCGCCGATCTCTGCCGCGTGATTGACATGGTCCACAGCGATGGTGAAGGCGCCGGTGCCGAGCGTCACCGAGTCACCATCGGAATCCGTGGCCTTCACGTATTGCGAGAAGTCGAGCGTCTGGTCCTTGGCACCGTCGATTGTGTGGTCAAGCACGAATGTGGCATGGCCGTTGGTGTCGACGGTCAACGTGAAGACCGTAACGCCGCCCGCCGAGCCGGTGATGGTGTGCCCATCCGTGCTGTCGAGGGTGATGGCCGCACCGTTGTACGTCAACGCGGTCCCACCTGTCAGCGTGCTGGAAGAGGTACCGGCTGCGACGCCGTTCGCCGACCAGCTCAACGGGCTGTCAGCACCAGAGTTAACGAGTGAGGTCAGTTCCGCCGTCGTCGTTGCGGAGTGTTCGGCGGCCGTCACCACACCATCGTCGGAGACGGTTGCGGAAATCCCTGTACCGGTCAGCGTCGGCGCGTCGTCGGCGATATTGAACGTCAGGGTCTCCTGAGCCGTTTTGCCGTTCATGTCCGTCACCGTATAGGTGAACTGATCCGTATCTCCCGATGCGTTCGAGCCAGCATGTAGCAGCGTGTAGGTATATGCGCCGTTCGCGTCGATTACGAGATCACCGTAGGAACCGTGGATCGTCGTCGTCTGGCTGTCCGGAGCCGTTTGATCGACGCTTACCGGCGTGCCGTCGGCACCCGCGACGCTGGTGATATGCGGATTATCCAGGGTACCCAGAGCAATGCTGCCCGTGGCTGTCAGTTCAGAAGGCTGCGGGTTGGAGCCGCCCGAAAGATTGGCCTCCGACAGTGGCGTTGTATCAACCGTCGGAGTGAAGATCGTCGGCGCGATGACAGCGGACGTCGTCTGCGTCGCGACATCGCTGAAGCCCTGGCCATCCGTATAGCTCACCGTCAAGATCAACGAATGCCCGACATCGGCACTCGTCACCGTGTAGGACGATGCGGTTCCGAGAACCGTATGGGACTGATCGTCCGCCCAGCTCCACGCATAGGTCAGACCGGACTGCCCGTGATCCGGGTCGTCTGTTGCGATCGCCGCGTTCAGCGTATCGCCTGCGACGACCGCTTTACCTGTATGCGTCGTCTGATCGGCAATCGAGACCGTCGCCGTGCCGTCGTCAACGGCGTTCACGGTAACTGTCATCGTATGGGCGGTTGACGTATCCGCGCCGCCATTGGCCGTGCCGCCATTATCCTGCACCGTGAAGCCGAAGTTCGCGGTTTCGGTCGCGCCGGCAAAGTCTGACGAAGGCGTGAAGTGAAGCGTTGAAAGCGCGCTCTCTGCGATGTGCTGGCCGACCGTGACGGCTGTCCCGCCAAGATAAAGCGTCCCACCCGTCGGAAGGCTGGTGATGGTGACGGATTTCAGGGTGTTGCCGTCGATGCTATCGCTGAAGGCGAAATCCTTCGACGAGAAATAGTAGGCCGCATGTTCGCCGGTGGAGACGCTTCCGTCCGCCGTGGTCGGCGCATGGTTGACGCCGTCGACCCTGATGGTGAAGGTGCCGCTGGTTTTGCTGCCGTCGCCGTCGGTGACGGTATAACCGATCGAGAGTATCGAAGAGTGGCCAAGCGGCAGGGCATCCAGTGCGCTGCCCGGCGCAACAGTCACATGACCGGCGTCAATCGTGACCATGGACGTGCTCAGCGTCGACCCGGCGAGATCTCCATTGGCGCTGACGCTGTCGACATGGATTGCCCCGCTCTGGGCCGCTCCGTCGGCGCCGAAGGCGATGGTTCCGGAAGCCAGCGCGAAGGTCGCGCTGCTGTCGTTCTCATGCATCGATCCGACCAGAATGGTGCTTGCTATCGGCTTATCATCGGTAATGTTGAAGGTCAGGGTTGCAGTCTGGCTTTCACCGTCAATCGGCGCGTCGCTGACTGTGACGGAGAAGGCGTCGTGGTTGCTCGCCCCGCTCGTGGTGCTGGTCAGCGTATAGGTATAGTTGATGGCCGTCGTAGTGACGCTGAGGATGTGCAGCGTTCCGTAGGCACCATGAATGGTGGCATTGGTATCGCCATTGGCGATTGTGGCGCCGACGTTGAACGTATGGCCTGCGATTGTCACCGTCGAAGGTGCATCGCCTGCGGTGATTGCGATGCTACCGGAATGGACGTTGGCGACGCCAGCCGCCCCCGTACCACCCGGCAAGCCGCTTTCGCTGACGCTTGATACCAGGCCGGCCGAATTGATTGTCGGAAGGCTGTCCGTGGCCGACTGCACGACGATGGTGACGGAGCCGCTGCCCAGGGTTACGGAATCGCCATCGAAATCCGTCGCCGTCACATATTTCGAGAAGTCGAGCGGCAGCGTTTTGCCGCCGTCGATCGCATGGTAAAGGTCGAACGTGGCGTGGCCGCTCGCAGGATCGACAGTCAACGTGAAGACCGTGACGCCTCCGGCCGAGCCGGTGATCGTGTGTCCATCCGTGCTGGCGAGCGTGATGGCCGTGCCGTTGTAGGTCAGCCCGGTACCGCCCGTCAGGTTCCCGGAAGACGTTCCAGCGGCAACCGTGTTCACCGACCAGGTCAACGGGCTGTCGGCGCTGGCGTGAACGAGCGAGGTCAGATCTAGCGTTGTCTCAGCAGGATTGCTTGTGGGCGTCGTGGTCGTGTCGGTGACATGGATGTTATCGACCGTGACTGTCAGCGAGTTGTCATGCGGATCGATCTCGAGCGACGTCAGTTGCTTGCCTTCGAGCGCCGTGCCGGCGGCCGAGAAGGTCGTACCGGTAGTCGTCACCGAATAGGTGTTGCCATTGGCATCGGTGCCGATGATGGTGACGGTCTTGGACGACGCGCCTTTGTGGTCAAACACACCTATATCCATCTGGGCGAGGACAAAGGTCGTCCCCGTGTTGGATACGAGCACGATATCGCCCCCCTTGGACGACGATTCCACATGGCCGTCGCTGACGCTGCCCTCGCTGACCGTCAGTTTGGCAGCCGCAGGATTCACCGTGTCGAAATCGACGGTGTAAGATCCCGTCGTCACCAAAGGAGCATTGATCGCCGTCTCCGAGACGGTCGCGGAAACCGAGGCATGATCAACCAGCGTCGGCACATCGTCGATCAAATCGACCGAGAAGCTCTGCGTGCCGCTCGTGGTGTCGCCGTCGCCGTCATGTCCGGCAACCTGGAAGGTCAGCTTGATATCCGAGAGGTTGGTTTGACCGTTGACGTCGTCGAGCGACTTGTAAAGCGTGAAGTTGTAGGCGCCGCTGGCGTGGCCGCTGTCCTGGGACAGGACAACCTTGAAGACCCAGCTCGACTGGTCGGCGGCATTGCTGCCGGTGTAGGCGATGAGCGTCATGCCGTCGCCGCTGAGCGAGTAGGATAGCGCATGGCCGCCGGAGCTGAGCTTGGTCGCATCAAGCGTCTGATTATTGCTGTAGCTTGCGGTGAAATAGCTGCCGTTCGAACCCGCTACGAAGGTAGCAGCATGGGCGGCCGGGCCGTCAGCGCCGAAGGCGAGATTGAGCGCAACCGCACCAGTGCTGATGCCGGAGGGCGACAGCGAACCCGAATTCGTCAGAAGGTCATGCTCGGCAAGTGTCTTTGCCGATACGGCACCGCCGATCGACGGGCCGTCATCATCGAAACGAATGCTGCTGCCGATGGAAACGGACTTGGCGACGGTGTCACCGTCGCTATCGGTCGCGCTCAGCACCGCCGAGAGCTTGCCGGTGAGATCGACCGTATCGCCGTCCGACTTCGATGTATTCGGGTTGGCGAGCGACATGTACTGGGCGATGCTGACCTTGCCGCTGTTGTCGAGGCGGATCGCAAAGGCGATCTCGCCGTCGGCGATCTTGCCAACAACCGTGCCGTTGGCGAGCTGCGAGAGCGTGATCGCCTGACCAGCAGTCGTCTGCAAGCCAGAGTCGGCATTGTCGATATGAAGCGTCAGGCTGCTCGTCGTACCCGACGCATCGTCGGCACCCATCGAGACCGCCGGCGAGACGACGTTGTGCTGAGCGTAGACCGTCGACATATCGGGATCGTTGCCGCCAGTGATGCCGGCAAACAGGCTCTTGACCGCATTGCTGGCGTTGACGTCGTTGTCGCCGCTGCCGCTCTCGTCGATCGTGATCGAGCCAGTGAGGGCAAGATCGACCTTCGGCACGTCGTCGACGATCGTGACTTTCAAAGCGCCGGTCAGCGTCACGCTGTCGCCGTCGCCGTCGGTCGCCTGGATGACGGAACCGAAGTCGATGGCCGAGATCGAGCTATTGCCTGAGCGCAGGTCGTTGCCGGGACCAGCGACGTTGTCGAGCTGATCGTACTGCTGGAAGGTGAAGCTGCCGTTGCCAGACAGCGACAATGACAGGACCGGGCGGTCGAGGACCGGGTTGTAGCCGCTGTGGTGGTCATTATCGATATAGCCGACGACCACGTTGTTGACGACGGCATAGGAGAGCGCTTCGCCACCCGAAGTCAGATGCAGAGCGGTAAGCGTCGACGCCGCATTGGCGGTGAAGCTGAAGCCGCCACCGACCGCTGCGCCGTCAGCACCGAAGGAAACGGTGGAAGCAACGGAGCCGGATACCGTGGCCGCAAAGCCGAAACCGAACAGTGCCGGCTGCGAAGACGATCCGTCATGCGTGCCATCGAGCGCGCTGTTGCCATGCGACAGGAGATTGTAAATGTCGCCCTCGTCGGCCTTGACAGCAACGGTCGTGCCGGAAGCAACCGGGACGTCGTCCGTGATGGCAATCGCCAGCGAGCCCTTCGCTGTATCGCCGTCGCCATCCGTGACCGTGAAGCCGAAATTCAGCGTCAGGCTGTCTTCGGTCGTCGACGACGTCGAATGAACAAGCGGCGCATCCGCGGTGAAGCTGTAGGAACCGTCCGAATTGATCGTCAGAACTGCAACGGTAGCATGGCTGGAGGCGCCGGTTGCCGTCCAGGTCGTCACACCGTTCGCCGCAGACGACGTCCAGGACACGGCTTCCTGATGGCCGATGCCGTGGCTGTCGAGGTAGATCGCCTTCAGTGTCGGCAGGCTGTCCATCGACACGCCCTTGACGCCATCGGCACCGGCGGAGAACAGAGCTCCTGCGTCGCCATTGATCGTCTTCGCGTCGGCGGCGCCATCCAGGTTGCCATGTGCCTGCGCGTCGTCGTTGAGCGGCGTCGAGGTGGCATCGACCTTATAGGCGATTGGTGCGTCGTCCTTGACTGTGACCGTCAGCGAGCCGCTGGCCGTATCGCTGTCACCATCGGTGACGGTGAAGTTGAAGGTCAGATCCTGCGTATTTTCCGCGGCCGCATGGACGACCGGCGCACTGAGCGTGAAGCTGTAGGAACCATCCGTGCCGATCGTGAGGGTCGCGACCGTCTGGCCGCTGTCCTTGCCCGTCGCGATCCAGATCGTCTCGCCGCCCGCCGCCGTCGTCGGGCTGCCCCAAACGACCGACTCGACATGGGCAAAGCCGTCCTTGCCGGTATAGATGGCGCTGAAATCCGTCGTCGCTCCGAGCGTCACCTGATGGACGCCATCGGCGCCGCCCGAAAAGAGCGTGCCGCTCGTGCCGCTGACCGTGTCGGTATCGGTTACGCCAACCGTGTCGGGATTTCCGCCCTTCAGCGCGTCGTCGTTCAGCGTCACGCTGGTCACAGTGACGGTATTTGCCAGCGGTACGTCATCCGTAACATGCAGAGTCAGCGAGCCGGTCGATGTATCATTGTCGCCATCGGTCACCGTGAAGGTGAAGGTCAGCGACAAGCTTTCTTCCGTCGTGCCGGAGGTCGGGTGGACGAGCGGCGCGCTGGTGCTGAACGTGTAGGAGCCATCGGCATTGATGGTCAGCGTGGCGACGGTGTCGTGATTGGCGCTGGAAGCAACCCAGGTTGTCGCACCGTCGGAAACCGTCGGCTTGCCCCAAGTAACATCTTCTTGCTGCGCGAAACCGTTGGCGTCGACATAGATCGTCTTCAGAGCCGGAAGGCTGGACTGATCGATCGAGACGCTTGCAGAACCGTCGGCGCCAGCGCTGAACAGGGCGCCGGCAGCGCCCGAGACGCTATGCGTGTTGGCGTCGTTGGCATCCAGGTTTCCACCGATCTGCGCATCGTCGTTGAGCGGCGAGGCCGTGTTGTCAACCGCGTGAGCGACCGGCTTGTCATCTGCGACGGTGATGGTGAAGGTGTTTGTGGCGGTATCGCCGTCGGAATCGGTTGCCGTATAGCCGAAGGTCAGCGTGATCGCGTCCGAACCCTTGGCGTCATCGAGCGACTGCACCAGGGTGAAGTTGTAGTGGCCGTTGTCGGTGTCCGAGACCGTCGCGTAGAAGACGACGTTGGATGCGGAGGTTGCCGTCGGAGCGGTCTCGCCGCTGTAACCGACCAGCGTGCCGTCAGCCAGCAGTACCGTATGAACGGCCAGACCATGCGAACTCAGCGCTTCGCCATCCTGGCCCTGTGTCGTGACCGAGGCATCGGTGAAGGCGACAGACCGGTCGCCGGCGCCGCCGTTGTTCGTGTTGGCGTTGTCGGCACCCCAGGAGATGTTGAGCGAGCCGGTGGTGATGGCGTCAGTCTCGACATGCGGGTTCTCGTTACCGCTCGTCAGCGCGCCTTCGGTAACCGAGCCTGCATCGCCAGTCGCAGCGACAGGCTTGTCGTCAGCGACGGTGATGGTGAAGGTGTTTGCGGCGGTATCGCCATCAGAATCGGTTGCCGTATAGCCGAAGGTCAGCGTGATCGCGTCCGAACCCTTGGCATCATCGAGCGACTGCACCAGGGTGAAGTTATAGTGGCCGTTGTCGGTGTCCGAGACCGTCGCGTAGAAGACGATGTTCGAGCCGACCCCGCCCTTGGCATCCATGACCGCCGTCGGAGCGGCCTCGCCGGTATAGCCGACCAGTGTGCCGTCGGCCAAGAGCGCGGTATGAACGGCCAGACCATGCGAACTCAGCGCTTCGCCGTCCTGGCCCTGTGTCGTGACCGAGGCATCGGTGAAGGCAACCGACCGGTCGCCGGCGCCGCCGTTGTTGGTGTTGGCGTTATCGGCACCCCAGGAGATGTTGAGCGAGCCGGTGGTGATGGCATCGGTCTCGACATGCGGGTTTTCGTTGCCGCTCGCCAGAGCGCCTTCGGTGACGGAGCCTGCATCGCCAGTCGCTACGACAGGCTTGTCATCGGCGACGGTGATGGTGAAGCTGTTCGTGGCGGTGTCGCCGTCGGAATCGGTTGCCGTATAGCCGAAGGTCAGCGTGATCGCGTCCGAACCCTTGGCGTCGTCGAGCGACTGCACCAGGGTGAAGTTATAGTGGCCGTTGTCGGTGTCCGAGACCGTCGCATAGAAGACGATGTTCGAGCCAACCCCGCCCTCGCCATTCGTCACGGCCGTTGGAGCAGTCTCGCCGGTGTAGCCAACCAGCGTGCCATCGGCCAGCAGTACTGTATGAACCGCAAGACCATGCGAGCTCAGCGCTTCGCCATCCTGGCCCTGCGTCGTGACCGAGGCATCGGTGAAGGCGACCGAGCGGTCACCGGCGCCGCCGTTGTTGGTGTTGGCGTTATCAGCACCCCAGGAGATGTTGAGCGAGCCAGTGGTGATGGCATCGGTCTCGACATGCGGGTTCTCGTTGCCGCTCGTCAGAGCGCCTTCGGTGACGGAGCCTGCGTCGCCGGTGGAAGCAACTGGCTTGTCATCGGCGACGGTGATGGTGAAGGTGTTCGCGGCGGTATCGCCGTCAGAATCGGTTGCCGTATAGCCGAAGGTCAGCGTGATCGCGTCCGAACCCTTGGCGTCATCGAGCGACTGCACCAGGGTGAAGTTGTAGTGGCCGTTGTCGGTGTCCGAGACCGTCGCATAGAAGACGATGTTCAAGCCAACCCCGCCCTCGCCATTCGTCACGGCCGTTGGAGCAGTCTCGCCGGTGTAGCCAACCAGCGTGCCATCGGCCAGCAGTACTGTATGTACGGCCAGACCATGCGAGCTCAGCGCTTCGCCGTCCTGGCCCGTCGCCGCAACCGAGGCATCGGTGAAGGCGACAGACCGGTCGCCGGCGCCGCCGTTGTTGGTGTTGGCGTTGTCAGCACCCCAGGAGATGTTGAGCGAGCCAGTGGTGATGGCATCGGTCTCGACATGCGGGTTCTCGTTGCCGCTCGTCAGCGCGCCTTCGGTGACCGAGCCTGCGTCGCCGGTGGAGGCGACAGGCTTGTCGTCGGCAACGGTGATGGTGAAGGTGTTTGCGGCGGTATCGCCATCGGAATCAGTTGCCGTGTAGCCGAAGGTCAGCGTGATCGCGTCCGAACCCTTGGCATCATCGAGCGACTGCACCAGGGTGAAGTTATAGTGGCCGTTGTCGGTGTCCGAGACCGTCGCGTAGAAGACGATGTTCGAGCCGACCCCGCCCTTGGCATCCATGACCGCCGTCGGAGCGGCCTCGCCGGTATAGCCGACCAGTGTGCCGTCGGCCAAGAGCGCGGTATGAACGGCCAGACCATGCGAACTCAGCGCTTCGCCGTCCTGGCCCTGTGTCGTGACCGAGGCATCGGTGAAGGCAACCGACCGGTCGCCGGCGCCGCCGTTGTTGGTGTTGGCGTTATCGGCACCCCAGGAGATGTTGAGCGAGCCGGTGGTGATGGCATCGGTTTCGACATGCGGGTTTTCGTTGCCGCTCGCCAGCGCGCCTTCGGTGACCGAGCCTGCGTCGCCGGTGGAAGCAACTGGCTTGTCGTCAGCGACGGTGATGGTGAAGGTGTTCGCGGCGGTATCGCCGTCGGAATCGGTTGCCGTATAGCCGAAGGTCAGCGTGATCGCGTCCGAGCCCTTGGCGTCGTCGAGCGACTGAACCAGGGTGAAGTTGTAGTGGCCGTTGTCGGTATCCGATACCGTCGCGTAGAAGACGACGTTGGATGCAGAGGTTGCCGTCGGAGCGGTCTCACCGGTGTAGCCGACCAGCGTGCCATCGGCCAAAATCGCCGTATGAACGGCCAGACCATGCGAGCTCAGCGCGCCATTGTCCTCACCCGTCGCCGAAACCGTGGCATTGGTGAAAGCGACCGAGCGATCGCCGAGGCCGCCCTTGTCGGTGTTGCCGCCGTCAGCGCCCCAGGAGATGTTAAGTGAACCAGTGGCCGTCGCGGCGCCGGTGTCATGGGTCAGGGCCGCGTTGCCGGCAGACAGAGCTGCTTCTGTAACCGAACCCGCCGTACCAACGGCCGCAACCGGCACGCTGTCCGTGATATCGACGGTCGCGACAGCCGAAACCGTATGGCCGCTCGTGTCGGAGACCGTGTACCGAAATTGTAGTTCAAGCACATCGCTGGCCGAATTGGCGCCGCGGGGATGGTCGAGGGCAGCGAGCTGGGTGAAGGTGTACGCGCCGGTCGAGGCGTTGAATACCAGCGTGAAGACAGTGACGCCATTCGCGACGCCGGTGACGGTCTGGCCGTTCTGGGTGACGACAACGGGAACGCCGCCGGAGGTCAGGCCCGATAGCTGCTGCGTACCGCTGCTGGTGATTTCTGTCTCGCCGACCAGCGTGACGGTGGTGATCGAGGCATTGTTGCCGCCGAAGCCGAAGCGGCCGGTGCTGCTTGTCGTGAGGAAGGCGCCGGTGCTGCTGCCGCGTTCAGTCAGCGAGGCCGTTTCGGTCGCCTGCTGAAGGATAAAGGGAACGCGAGTCTGGGTGCCAGACAGATTGCCGCCGTTACCGTTGCCACCTATGTCGCCAGGACCGAGGAGACCAATCAGGTTCAGCGGCGTGCGGGCATTCGGGGCCTGGTTGTCGGTGAACTGGTGGCCGGAATCCGTGTTATTGCCAGCATGAACCGAACCGTCGGGACCTTCAGCGACGTTGATGCCCTGCTGCTGTAGTGCAGCGACAACGGCCTGCTGTGGCAGCGTGACTTCGCCGATCAGGAAGGTCGGGACGTGCAGCGCACCGTTGATGATGACGATGCGCGTGCCGTCGGCCTGGATGAGAACGAGGTTGCGCCCCTCGACGTGAATGTCGTCGATCGAGGTGTTCGCCGGCAGGTGGACGATGTTGCCATTGTCCGGCACGATTTGGATCGGCTGATGGGTGTCGGTGCTTTGCGGCTCGTTGGCGGCGACGCGCGCCGTCTTGCCGTTCGCCTGCTGCTCGGCGGCCTGCGCCACTTCGAACGCGGCGACATCAGCATTCTGCGACAACGGCAGCGGCCGAGACGCATTGATATCGGCTGCAAGGCCCTCGTTCCGGTCGCCCGATACGAAATGGTTCGAAACCGCTTCGTGGTCTACCGTCGAAATGCGCGAATCTTCCATAAGTCTAACTCCCGGTGTCTCGTAATTTGACGGCAATCAATTACGAGAGCGGGGTGATTGCAATACTTCGTTAACCTCACAGATATAGCCGGTTATGCACGACCGCAGATATATTTACCCATGGTTAACTCAACAACCAAACAACTCCTTAAGTATACCGCTTGACTTTCCGTCAGCCGCTGTGTGCAAATGCGCCGCCATAGGCTGTCGCAGCCTGCGTTCGGGAATCGGGGGAGTGAGTTGTGCCGTTTGCGATCAGCCTTTCGTTGAGCCTTTTGACTGATTGGCTGCGGCGCAGACAGCACCGGCGCCCCACGGGCGGTGCCGTTCTCGTCCTCTGCGCCAGCCTCGCCGGATGCCAGATGAACGGTGCTGGCCTGAGCAGCAACAGCAAGAACGACGACATAAAAATGCCGTCCACCGCCATCGATGAAACCTACGGCGGCGACAGCGGCACGGAAATTACGTTGCTGATGCGCAAAGGCGCGGCAGGTCTCTACGAAGGTCCGGCTCGCGACGTGCGTGACGGGGCAGTGCTTGGCGTCGGCGAGCTCGGCAACAATCAAATTCGGCTGCGTGTAAAAGATGTCGGCCAGGGCCCTGCAGGAATCGCGGCGCAGGTTGCCGCGGCCAAGGGTCGTAATGCCGCGCTGATCGTCAGCTATCTGCCGCCGGCCGAGACCGCTGCCATTGCCGCTATTTCCCCCGCCCAACGCCCGCCACTGCTTAACCTTGCGAGTGCTATGGCCTCGACCGGTGGCGATGTCTTCAACCTCGCCTCGGACGAAATCGATAGCGCGACCGAGGGCGTCAAGGCGGCCGGTCCCGGAGGTCACAAGAAGGTGTCGGCGCTGGTGCCTGCGGATTTTTCTCCATCCGACAGCACCAGGTTGAGCAACGCCATCTGGAACAGCGGCAACACTTTCATGGGCCTTGGCCGTTACAACACAAGCGATCAGGCCGCGGATATCCTTACCAAGAACCGGCCGCTTATCCAGTCGGCCGAGATCGTGGTCATTCTCGGTAACACGCCGGAAATCGGCGCAGTAGCGAGTGCCGTGCGCAGCGCCGCCATTCCCGCTCAGGCGGTGGTGGGCACCAACAGATGGCCCCAATCAATCTATGCCGTGTCGGCTGTGGCTGGTGCATTTGTCGCGACGGACGACACGCAAAGCAGCGGGCTAATTGCCGAGCGCTACCAGCGCCACTTCAACCATCCGCTGACAACCTCCGGCGCCTATGGCTACGACGCTATGGCGATCGCCTCCGGCCTCATCCGTTCCCAGGGCCCGCAAGCCATCACCACCGCCAACCTGATGAACAAGGTCGGCTTCCGCGGCACGACCGGGCTGTTCCGCTTCAATGCCGCCGGCATGGTAGAGCGCAAAATGGTGATCAATACGATCGACGGCGGCAAGCTGAAGGTCGCCGCGCAGCCCACTCAGTCGTTCTGAAGTAGAGCAATCGCATCGAGCGCGGTGCGCATTGAAGCACGCTATCGCGCCACGCTGTGTTATCAGTTGCAGCGTCATGCTGGATCATTTTGGTGCGCATGCCGACGTCATCCTTAATGGTTTCCCACCAAACCCGGTTGAATTTTATACTTATTTGATCGCTTAATTTATACTTAGATTATCTACGCTTCCGAACGCCATATTCAGAGGTATCGCGCATTATTCTCTCAACCAGGGAGAATAATGCGCCAATGGAACGCAAGAACAATAAAGTTATACTTGCAGCGATTGCTGCAGCTTCCCTTGCCTTTGGTCTGTCGTCATCAACCACCTGCCTGGCGGCGACCAGCGATACCGTCCGCCCGGTCGTCAACCTGCTTTCGGATCCGCTGTTCGACACGGTCATCAATCTCTTTGCGCCGACCGCCGCAAACACAGCAAAGGCGATTGAGGGCCTCGACCTTGCCGCGCTGAGCCAGAGCCTCGCCGTCGAGCCCGCAGGTCTTCCGCATAATGATGAAGCTGTGCTCGAGCCGGCACGTCCCGCACAGCCGACCAACACCCCAATGGGCGACTCGGTGTTCGGAACAGTCGCCATCCCCTTCAAGCATCTTGCGGCGCTCGACAAGTTTGCCGGCCCGCTCGCCGAGATCCGTTCCGGCAAAGCGCTCGGTTGCAGCGCTGGTGGATGCGATACAGCCGCAGCTGCCGTCGCGGCTGCCGAGACAAAGGCTGCCGGCGCCTCGATCCGCGACAAGATCAACACCATCAATTTCACCGTCAACCATGCCATCCGCTACGCCAGCGACATGGATACCTATCATGTGACGGACTACTGGGCGAAGCCGAGCGAGGCCCTGTCGCACCAGCAGGGCGACTGCGAGGACTTTGCCATATTAAAGATGGCCGCCCTCTACAATGCAGGCGTCGATCTCGACCAAATGGCGCTGGTCATCCTCTTTGACCAGCAGCGGCATTTCTACCACGCCGTCCTCTCGGTCTCGGTCAACGGCAATTATTTCATCCTCGACAACATGCGCGATGAAGTTTTGTCCGACAGGCGCATTGCAGAATATCTGCCGCTCTATTCGATCGTCGCCGGCCGCGGCTATCTGCACGGCTCCCGCGATCCTCATGCGAAAGCGGTTGTCGCCGCAATGCCGCTCGCCAAGGTGGCCCCTGGCGAAGGCGAGATCCACTGATCGGGCTCGCCTTTTCGACGTTCCGCGGCGAATGCCGCGCTCAACGAACGTGACGACTTCTCAATAAACGGAAATATAGCCCATCAGCATCGGGGCCTCGTGCGTCGGTGCCAGTGCCAGATTGATCTGGCCCGTCAGCGATTGCGAGCCGAGGCCGATC
This sequence comes from Rhizobium sp. CB3171, assembly GCF_029714265.1. Classification (NCBI taxonomy): domain Bacteria; kingdom Pseudomonadati; phylum Pseudomonadota; class Alphaproteobacteria; order Hyphomicrobiales; family Rhizobiaceae; genus Rhizobium; species Rhizobium sp. CB3171. Next base: position 2,215,146 of record NZ_CP121653.1, read on the forward strand.
TTGAAGCCTGTATTCAGCGTCTTGCCGCGATTGCTCGATAGGACGGAGAATACTTCCTCGACCTGGGTGTCGATGGAAAAGCGCAGGGTGCGCGCCGTCTGCTGGACGTCATCAATCAAAGGCAGGCGGTGGCGCAGCATTTTCAGGAAGGCATCGTTGAAGAGCTTGATCCCACGCTCCCGCGTCAACACCACTGCCGGCGTCGGCGACGCCTGAAGGACTGCGTTGAGATTGGTTAGCGACGCAACATCCTCGATGGCGTCCAGACGGCTCAGCGCCCATTTGAAGCTCAGCACACGCAACAGCGAGGCGAGATTGCCCGTTTCCGGCATGTCGGTCGCCGTGTGGTAAACGAGGTCGCCGATGCTGATGCCGCCGGCTTCGGACATCCGTCCGAGGCCGTCCCAATAGATCCGCTCCAAGCGGATGCCGCGACGCTCGCCGCCGCCAGTCACGGCGCGGAAACGCGGCTCCAGTTCGTCACCATCGACGGATGGCAAGGCTTCGCTGCGGGCCATCGTCGTGACTTCGTCCTTTCCGGCTCCTTTGCGCATCGCCGCCCTCACCGTTCTGTCAGCGCTTCGGAGCGCGCCTTGTTGATCGGCTTCATCAAATAGGCAAGGATCGCCTTGCGGCCGGTCATGATCTCGGCCGAAGCCACCATGCCGGGGATGATCGGATAGCGCTTGCCGTCGCGCTCCAGCTCCGACTTGTCGGTCTTGATGCGCACGAGGTAATAGGTTTCGTTCTTGTCCTTATCGACAAGGCTGTCGGCGGAGACGTTGACGACCGCACCATCCAGCGCGCCGAAGATCGAGAAATCGTAGGCCGAGATCTTGATGACCGCCGGCTGGCCGAGGCGCACGAAGGCAACGTCGCGCGGTGAAATCTTCGCCTCGATCAGCAGATTGTCGGCTGTCGGCACGACGCCGGCGATGACTTTGCCGGCGTCGACATAGGCGCCGATCGTGTTGACCTCCAGCGTATTGACGATGCCGTCGACCGGGGAACGGATATCGGTATGCTTGACCCGGTCGGAAGCCCCACGGATCGTCTCGTCGACGACGGACAGCTCCGACAACGCCTGCCCCTTGTCGGTCAATGCCTGCTGACGCAACTGCAACCCAAGGTCGTTGACCTGCAAATTCGCTTCCTTGACGGCTGCCTGCAGGCGATCCAGACTTTCGACATAGACTTTAAGCTGACCCTGCAGGTCGACCAGGTCTCGCTGGACCTTCAGGATTTCAGTTTCGGCGACGAGCTTCTTCTCGCCGAGCGGCTTCAGCAGATCATACTGCTTCTGGGCGCCGACAATATTCTGCGTCAGGCGGTCTATGTTGGCGTGGGCCTCGTCCAGCTCGTTCTGATGCTGCTTCAAACGCTGATCGAGAACATTAAGCTTGTTCTGATAGGCGGCACGATCCGCCTCGAAGAGCTTTTCCTCGTTATCGCAGACGTCCTTGGCGGTGGCCAGAATATCGGCCGGACAGACGAATTGTGCGTCGTAGGTGCCGGCCTCCTCCAAGGCGAGGCGCTCGACCTTGGCACCGAGAGCGCGGGCCTTGGCCACCGACTCACCAAGCGTCGATTGTGTCGTGGTATTGTCGAGCTGGACGAGAAGATCGCCCTTATGGACGATCTGGCCAAGATTGACATTGATCTGCTGGACGATGCCCGGCTCGGATGACTGTACGATCTGCGTCTTCGATACCGGTATCACCTTCCCCTCGCCCCGTGCGATCTCATCAATGTCGGCCAAGGCCGCCCAGGCGATGAAAGCGGCAATCATCAAGGCGCAGATACCGAGGATCAGCCGGGCAAAAAGCGGAGGATTGTCGTGGATATTGTGGCGATGACTACGCATCAGGACACCGCCTTGCGCTGCATCGCCTCGATGACGGCGTGCTTTGGTCCATCGGCAATGATGCGGCCCTTGTCGATGACGATCAGCCGGTCGACCAGCTCCAACATGCTGTGGCGATGGGTTGCCACCATCACCGTCGTTTCCGGGCCGAACGCATTTGTCAGCTTGTTGATCAGGTGCCGTTCGCTCGCCAGATCCATGGCCCCCGAGGGCTCGTCGAGGAAAACGATCTTCGGCCGGGTCAGGAGCAGGCGGGCGATGGTCAATGCCTGCTTCTGGCCATTCGAAAGGTTCGCGCCGCGCTCGCCGACGGGCATGTCGAAACCGCGCGGGTGAACGGCGACGAACTCCTCGACACCGGTCATCCGCGAGACGGCCAGCAACTCCTCGTCGCTGGCATCGGCCCTGCCGAGCAGCAGGTTTTCTTTCACTGTGCCGGAGAACAGGTCAGATGACTGGCCGGCGACAGCCACGGCGGCGCGCACCTCTGCCATGTGATACTGGCGGATATCGACACCATCGATCAGCACGCGGCCGCTGGTAGGCTGGAAAAGCCCGTCGAGCAGCCGGCCGAGCGTCGTCTTGCCCGAACCTATGCGGCCGATAATCCCGATCTTCTCCCCGGGCGTGACCGTGAAGGACAACTGATTGATGACCGCCTGATCGGAACCCGGATATTGGAAAGAGACGTTCTGGAAGCTGAATCCGCCACTGCGGATCTGCCGGTTGACGAAGCCAACCGTCGACGGTCGATCATCAGGCTGTTCCATGATCTTGTCGAGAATGCGCAGCGACATGGTGGCTTGGCGGAAACGCGCCAGTGTCATGGCGATCTGTCCGAAAGGCGCGCCGGCACGGCTCGCCAGCATGACGGTGGCGACGATCGCGCCCATGGCAATTTTTCCATCGGCGAATTCATAGGTGCCCGCCACGACGATGAACACGCTAACCATTTGTTGCAGCAACATCGTCAAGTTAATGGCGTTCGACGAGATGTGCTTGATGTCCTCGCTGGTGCGGCTCGAATATTTCGTCAGCTCCTGCCAGCGGCGTAGCATCGTCGCCTCGGCTCGAAGGCTCTTCAATGTCTCGATCGTCGAAATCGTCTCGACAAGCATGGACTGGCGACGTGATGCCTCGTTCGTCGCAGCCGCCATGCGCTTGCCAATCTGCGCCTGGGCCACAAGGCCGATCACGACAGACAGAACGAAAGCGACAGCCGGAATAACCACCAGCCAGTCGGCGATCATATAGATGACGATGAGGAAAATGATGACGAAGAGGCTGTCGATCAGCACACCGATCGTGTTCGAGGTGAAGAATTCTCGTACGAATTCATATTGCGTCACGCGGTTGGCATATTCGCCTGTCGACATCGGGCGAGAGGCTAGCGTCGAATTCAGGATCTTGTCGAAGATCAGTTGCGAAAGGCGCAGGTCCGCCTTGCGGCCGGCATAGTCGATCAGCGCCGCGCGGGCCGTCTTCAGCAGGAAATCGAACAGATAGGCCAGGGAAATGCCGATCGTCAGCACCCAAAGCGTTGGGAACGCCTTGTTTGGCAGCACGCGGTCATAGACATTCATGGTGAAGAGCGGCGAGGCCAGCGCGATGATGTTGATAAACAGCGCCGCCAGCATGACGCGAGTATAGGTGCGCCAGTAGGGCACCAGCGTCGTTGCCAGCCAATGCCGCTTCTCTATCTCCATCGCATGACCGACGCGCGCTTCTTCCGAAGCATTCTGATAGTAGAGCGTGAAGGCAAAGGCGACCTGCGGATTGAGCGCCGCAAGCTCATCCCGCGTCAGGTGGAGCGGCGTCCCCGCTGTTGGCGCGATATCGATGACGTAGGAGCCATTTTCGGCGATTTCAAGCAATGGAAGCACACCGCCACCAGCAAAGGTGACGATGGCGGGACAGTCGAAATTACCCAGCCGGCAATCGCGCTCCTTGTGCTGCAGCACCTGCAGGCCGACGCGTTCTGACAGTCGCTCGACGTCGTCCTGCTCCATGGCCTCCAGAACCTCGTCCGGAACGCCTGAAAACAGCACTGTGTCGGAGCTCGGGCGACCGTAGAACGCAGCGACCGATTTAAATGCCGATTTAAACGTCTGCAGCGGTACGCTCGCAGACACCTCAGGTGCCACGTTCAACATGGAGTATTATCCAATCCGGATCGCGACGATTAGCGAATCGGCTCGAGCAGATCCATCGGCAGGCCGGGCTTCTGATGCGAGTCGTATTTGGTATAGCCGGGATCAGCCGTGTTCGACGACACGCTGAACTGATCACGGGCATAAGGCGTTGCCTGATCGACCGGCTTCAGCTTCATCGTCGACAATAAACTGCCCGATGCGGCAAGGATCTTGTATTCGGCAAAGAGCGAGGCGACGTCAGCCGTCTTGGCCAAAACCTCGGTGTTGAAGCGGGTGTTCTGGGCATCCAACAGATCGAGCAGTGAGCGCTGACCGACCTTGAACTGCTCACGATAGGACGTTACGAGCTGGGCGTTTGTCTTTTCCTGCCCGTCCAGGATACGCGCGAGCTGGGCCTGATTGGTACGCTCGCTCCAAGCGGAACGAACAGACTGATCGACCTCGCGATATGTTTCACTCAGCGCATAACGCTGTTCGGCTGCGCGACGGACCAGTTCCTGCTGATGGGCGGTATCGATGCCGCCGTGATAGAGGTTCCACTTGGCGACGACACCGACCTGGACGTCGTTGGTGTTGCCCTTGTTGCCGTCCACATCGTCACCGATACGGGCGCTGCCGACAAGGTCCAGCTTCGGCAGGAAGGCAGACTTGGAACCGCGGACATCGGCGTCCGCGGCATTCACGTCAGCTTTGCCCGAGGAAATCTGCGGATTGTTCTTTTGGGCGATGAAGACAGCATCATCCAGCGTCTTCGGCAGGTAATGCGACACGGAGGCCGGACGCTGGGCATTGCTGATCGGTTCGCCGACGACCTGAAGGTAGCGGATCTTCGTCGCATCCAGTTCCTGCTTGGCTTCCTGAAGACGGGCATTTGCCGCCTGCAGGCGCTCGCGGCCCTGATAACGATCGGCATCGGTAAGGGCCCCGCCCTTAATGCTATCCTCGATGTTACCGACCATCTGCTTGTGGAAGGCGACGTTCTTTTCCGCGGCCGCGACAATTTCCGTCTGCAGCATATATTCGAGATAATCCTGGGTCACTTCAAGCGCTAAGGCTTCCGAGCGCTGCTGGACGCGAAAGGATGCGCTGTCGACACGAGCCGCCTGCTTATCTTTCTGTGCCTTGCGGTCGCCGCCGTCAAACAACGTCTGCGTAATCGTCAAGCTGACGTCGGCCGGATTTAGGTAATCCGTGCTACGCGTCAGGGCTCCCGACGTGACATCCGAAAGTCTACGGCGACCATAACCCGACTCCAGATCGACTGACGGCAGATAAAGCCCCCTTGCCTGCCGCAGTTGGAACTCGGTTGCCTCCCTATTCTGGGCAGCCTCCATGATCTGCGGGTTGGTCTTCATTGTCTTGTCAATTGCCTGCTGCAATGTCGTAGCGTAAGCAGCGCCGCTCAATAAAGAACTAATGGCTACCGAAATGCCGATCGCCCCAATCAATCGTTTTCTATAAACCAAAATAGTACCCTTCCCCAAAAACAGTACTTTGCTAATATACTTCCAGGCTTATTCATCCACTAGGTAGACGAAATCACATCTACTTGCAAAGTAGATTCTTATTTATTTCCTCTGAAGCAGTTAATATCGCGGCGCGCAAGCCTCATGACTAACAATTTGTTGACCATTTTTGGTCTGTTCACAGTCACTGCGCAGACGTGCGGTTGATCCGGCATACAGTCGTCTCTTCATGCAAAACGCAGGCCTGCCCCCGGCGATGTGTTGGACCGGTACAAAACGACTGCCGATAACTCAAGATGCTGCGCGCTATCTTGACTGCTATCACTTGATTGAAGGTGGTGAGCGCAACTATCGCGGCTCTGCCGCTATAGCCAAAGCCACGTAGAACAAGCTGATTACATTCTTACTCGAGCTCAGGACAGTAAGTTCTGCGCGAAGCTGATCTTCGATTATCTGGAAACATATCCCGCTTCTATTATTACCAATTACTTTTAGGCGTCGAATATCTGTTCTTGCCGGGATTCGAATCATGGACCCCGTCGAAGGCGCCGGCAGGGTCGATGCGCGCTACTCCGGCAGGCCGGCAGCACGTAGCGCATCACCAAGGCATTGCGCGAGCGCCGGCGCACAGTCGACGCCCGCAAACTGGCGGCCGAAGTGAAACGTTGGATGCAGCTCAAGCACCCGCGCAGCGGCTGCCCTCGCTTCTTCCAGCCGGCCGAGCTTGGCCAGGGCGGCAGCCAATTGCACATGGGTGATGCTGTGTGCGGGATTGGCCTGAACAGACTTGTAGGCTGCGCGACAGGCTTCATCATAGCGGCCAAGCAGCAAATGACTCATCGCTTGCGCATCGAATGCGGCAAAAGCCCATGAGTCAAATGGGCTCAGCCGCATGCCCCGCTCGCTCCACTCGATGGCCCGCTCTGCTTCTCCGCCCCATCCGAGAATGACGCTTCCCAAGATATAGGTCAGGGCAGATGACGGGCTGATGGCGAGTGCGGCTTCCAGTGCGGTGAAAGCAGCTTTCCGGTCATGTCCATCCATGCCAATGGAAAAACCCGCAAGGGTCAGGGCGGATGCATCATCCTGCCCGTGGAGGATCGCTGAGCGAGCATGGCGGATGGAAGCGGCACGGTTGGCTTCCTGCAGGCCGGCGCGCAGGAAGAGGCAATGATGGCACATCGCGGCATTGCCATGCGCCAGCGCATAACCCGGATCGAGTTCGATGGCACGATCGAGCATCACCAGCGCTCGCGCAACCCGGTCCGGCATGCCGGAATCCACGTCGAGCTGCGCCCGCAGCACAAGATCATATGCATCGAGGCTGTCGGGACGCTTGCGCTTCACCCTATCGATTTCGGCACGCCGCAGGCTGGGTGCGATTGCACCGACAGCCGATAGGGCGATCTCGTCCTGAAGCGCAAAAATATCGGTAGAGCAGCGGTCGTACCGCTGAGTCCATACGTGAGCGCCGGTCGATGCATCGATCATCTGGCCGGTCACGCGTACGCTGCCACCGGCTTTCCGCACGCTGCCTTCGAGCACGTAGCGGACACCGAGCTCGTGGGCGACCTGCTTCACGTCCACCGCGCGACCCTTGTAGATGAAGGTCGAGTTACGCGCGATGACGAGCAGCCAATTGATGCGCGCCAGGCCGGTGATGATGTCGTCAACCATCCCGTCAGTGAAATAATCCTGTTCAGGATCGCCGCTCAGGTTGGAGAACGGTAAAACCGCGATCGAAGGCTTGTCTGGCAATGTCGGCGTTGTCGTAGCCAAGACCGCGGCTGCCGAATCAGGACCATCAACTGCGACCGCCGGTCCGACATAACGATAGCCGCGTCGTGGCAGCGTCTCTATCCAGCATCCGCCACCGCTAAGGTTTTCGAGAACCCGCCGCACCGCCGCGATCTGGACCGTCAGGTTGCTGTCCTCTATGGCGAGCCCGGGCCATGCAGTCTCGATTAGCGCTTCCTTCGAAACCGGTGAACCCGACCGCTCCAAGAGCAGCGCAAGCAACGCAACCGCCCGCTGACCGAGCGGCGTCGGCTTGTCGCCGTGGAACAGGATCCCGGCATCGGCGTCGAGGCGAAATGGGCCAAACGTGAGGCTTGTAACCATTCCTGAAGAAGATACCGTTTGCGATCTTTTCGCAACAATTTCGGAACGGCTTCAGGACTGTCCGACAGGGCGGTGGCATTCTGGGTGGGTGCTTGCGGAAGCAGCACCGAGCCAATGGAGGATAAGATGAGCGCCGCCCCTGTCATCCGCATGCCTGACGAGAACAAGGGGGTCATGCTGCGTGGCCATCCCATGGTGTTTCTCGTCACCGGCGAGGATACGAGACACACGAGCATGTTCGACTGGACGATCCCAGCCGGGTTTGCCACCGGCCGGCATATCCATCGCGTGCAGGAGGAAACCTTCTACATGCTCGACGGCGAATGCCTCTGGCACGTCGGCGAAAAAACGATCCGCGCTACCCCGGGTACCTACCTGTTCATTCCAGCGGGCGTGCCGCATAACATCACCAATGTCAGCGAAAAGCCGGCGCGCGTGCTGATGACCGTCTCTCCGCCCGGACACGAGCATTATTTCGAAGAGCTTGCGAAGCTCGCTGCACGCGGCTCTCCCGATCCAAGCGCGCTTGCCGACTTGCGGAGCCGCTACGATACCGATCAGATCTCTACTCTGACAACAAGCGCGTAGGCGCGATTGGCAGGCCCAGTGCAACGCGGCAACAAGTGCAACGGAGGACCTGCGTTGGTTTACAGGACCTTCTCCAGTCCGCCGACCGGATTCTTTTGCAGCAAGCGGGGCCGACTACAATCACGCTGACAGTATTCAGCGCATTTCGTCCGATTCATCCGCGACGCCGACATGGTGCCGATAGACCATTCCCCAGCCCTTCCAACCCGTGAACAGGAGGATGAGGACAACGATCAGCGACAGGACGAGGCCAACCGGCACCACCGCCGCCTCTGCATGGGCATATCGCGAGTACCAGTTGTAAAGCTCGATCAGGACGACAAGGACGTTGCCGCCGGCGTGAAACCATAAGTCCTGAAGGTTACGGATCTGGGCGTCGCCAAGGACGTCGGTGAGTCCGGCAACAGCGGCCAGGGCGGCCATGATCAGGCCGGCCCCGAGCAGCCAGAGCGAGCCGGTGGCCCAGGCTGCATTGCCGGTTCGCCAAAAGACGAGGTCGCAAACGAAGGTCGCGACGAAGAAGGCGATCGGGAATGGAATCAGCATTGCGTGGACAGGGTGGCCGGCAATGCTTGCCGTGCTGTGAGGATTGTGGGTGATCATAGGCTGGGCCATCGTAATGCCTCCCGGAGGCGCGGCGAGCGCCGCCATCAGACCACATCACGACGCATGAGAGGCTTGGCAGCACTAAGCCATACATATGAACTCCGGTTGCATAGGAATGTTCCACAACGCGACGGCGGTACGGGCGCGTCTATAGGGCCATTTAGGAATGCAACAATTGGACCAGCTACAGATCCAGTTGCCCCTTGTTCCGTTGATGAGACGCAATGCCACTGCCGGACGAGCTGCCATTGCAGATCGCAAAAAGCGGGCCAAAACGGCCAGTTCACCATTTATGAAGGTCCGGCGGCAATGCTGCGTCATTCTGAGGTGATTCGACTTACAAGGACGAAGACAGCATGACGGTTGTACAGTTTCCTGCCGATCGGCGCGTAGCCGAAGTCAAACGGTGCGCAGAAGCTCTCCAGCGCCTTCATGGCGAGGAAGCTAACCGTTTCTGGCGGTCGGAGATGGCGGCGCTTGCCGCTGCGCTCGAACGGCAAGGTATGACCGAGGAGGCTATATCGCGCCAAGCGAGCCGCTTCATGCATGCGGTTCAGATGGAACTGCAAGTCGCCTTTGCGATGGATGAGGCAGGACACTAGGTTTCGAATGGCAGCTAGGCGGCCTGATCGGGAAATAACTGGTCAGATATCGACGATGAGGCCCTTGACTTTCAGCACCGGCTCAAGCTTGCTGACTTCGATGACCGATTTGCCTTGCCTATAGGCTTCGATGTAGCCCGCTTCGGCATCGTCACGCGCCTGCGAAAGCCGCGCGACCTCCCGCGCTTCCTCTCTGCGAACGACGACAAGACCATCCGCGTCGCCGACGATGATATCACCAGGATTGATGATCTCTCCGCCGACGATGATCGGATCGTTGACCGCAGCGAGCGTCTCCTTGACCGTGCCTTTGATGCAGACGCTGAGTGAGAAGACCGGAAACCCGAGTTCCCTCAATTGAAGCGTATCGCGCACGCCTGTATCGGTCACCAAGCCGCCGATGCCCTTGGCAAGGCAAGCATTGGCCAGAACATCGCCGAAGGAGCCCGCTTCCTCGTATTCTCCCGCAGACACGACGATGATGTCGCCCGGTTTGGCGTAGTTGATCGCAAGCTGCAGCATGATGTTGTCGCGCGGCGCGCACTTCACCGTGAACGCCGGACCGCAAAGCTTCATGCGATAGTCCACGGGCTTCAGACGCGAGGAGAGCGCGCCGCGGCGACCCTGGGCTTCATGGATCGTTGCGGGCGAGAATTTGGCGAGCGCTTCGATGTCTGCGGTGCTCGGTCGCTCGGCGATATCTTTGATGTGGGTCATGGAAACTTCTCATGGTTTAGGCCGGCGGCAGGCATACCGCCGCCGGCAATCAACAAGGATTTTCGGATGGAGAATTGACTAGGCGCGAAGATGCGGCGTCAGGGGATCGGGTCGAACTTCAATTCGGTGATCGGTACGACCTTCTCGTTGCGGGTCATCTTGTATTCCGTGTTCGGACCAAGCCACTTTTCCCAGATCTTGTTGATCTCGCCGGAGTCATCCAGCTTGTGCAGGATTGCATTGACCTTTGCGGTCAGCGCAGGCTGATCCTTCTGCATACCGATACCGACCGGCTCCAGCAGCATGGGCTCGTCGATCATGCGCATCTGCTTGCCCTTGGTCTTCGATTGATTGACAAGCAGCGTCGTCGTCATGGTGTTCGCGACCATGCCGCGCGCCTTCCCCTGCTGAACGGCAAGGTAGGCAGAGCCCGTATCTTGAAAGGTCAGCGGGTCGGATTTGTTGAGTTTGATCGCCAGCTCCGACGTCGAGCCCTTGGTCGAGGCGAGACGCTGGCCCTCGTAATCGGCCTTCTTCTTGCCGGCGTCATCGGCGGGAACAATGAGCATTTCCTTGGCGACATAGTAGGGATCGCTGAATTGGATCTGCTCCGCGCGGCTCAGCGTATAGGCAAGGTTGGCGACCGTGATGTCGACCCGGCCAAGCTTGACTTCCGGGACACGCGCCTCGACCGAAATCGGCTTGATCTCGGCCTTTACGCCAAGTTCATTCGCGATCGCCTTGCACAGATCGACGTCGAATCCCGCCATTTCGCGGGTCTTTGGATCAGGCGAGGAAAACGGCGGAACATCCGCATAGGTCGCGCAGCGCAGCGTCTTGGCTGACATGATCGTGTCGAGTTGGTCGGCCTTGGCCGGCATGGCGACAGCGGTGCCCGTGAGTGCCAGCGTTACGGTGAGGTATTTCCAGTTCATTGCTGTTCTCCTTATTATTGATTTCAGATGCTTAGTGGCGCAGATCGGAAAGAAAGCGCTGCGCTCGGGGATGGCGAGGATTTTTGAAGAATTCCTCCGGAGGAGCGGTTTCCAGGATCTCGCCTGCGTCGATGAACCAGATCCGGTCCGCCACATCGCGGGCGAAGCCCATTTCGTGGGTGACGCAGAGCATGGTCATCCCCTCGGCCGCCAGGCTTTTCATGACGCTGAGCACTTCGCCCACCATCTCCGGATCGAGCGCGCTCGTTGGTTCGTCAAAGAGCATGACGGGCGGCTCCATCGCGAGCGCGCGGGCGATTGCCACGCGCTGCTGCTGACCGCCTGAAAGCTGGCCGGGATAGGCATTTGCCTTGTCGGCAAGGCCCACTCGATCAAGCAGCGAAATGGCCTTGTCGCGCGCTACGTTCGCCGGCACGCCCTTGACGCGGATTGGCGACATGGAAACGTTGTCGATGACGGACAGATGGGGAAACAGGTTGAAATTCTGAAAAACGAAACCGATCTGGCTACGCAGCCGGTTGAGTTCGGCACCGCCCATCGGGGCATGAATATTCTTTCCCTCAAAACTGATCGAACCGCTATTGATCTCTTCCAGCCTGTTGATCGTGCGGATCAGGGTGGATTTGCCGGAACCGGACGGCCCGCAAATGACGACCACCTCGCCGCGGCTGACGGCGGCGTTGATGTTCTTCAACACCGGATAATGACCATAATTCTTGCAGACCTCATGAAGACGTATCTCCTGAGCGTCCTGCGGCCCGGAAACTGGGATGCTCATAGCTGCTCCGTAAATGTCTTGAGGGGAAGGACGTCGGTGCGAAGGCGAACTTTGCTTGGCCCTGCACGCCTGCGGGCAATTCGCCTTTCAACCGTGTTGGCAATGTGGGTCAGGCTCCAGCAGAGCAGATAGTAGGCCACGGCGAGAATGAAGAAGACCTGGAAAGGCTGCGAGAGCAGTTGGTTGTTCACCTGGCTCGCAGCAAAGGTCAGGTCCGGTACATTGATGACGTAACCAAGCGTCGTATCCTTGATCGTCGAGACGAAGGTCGAGATCATGCTCGGGATCATATTGTAGAGCGCCTGCGGCAGGATCACGAAGCGCATCGCGCCGATATAGCTATGGCCGAGAGCCCTGGCGGCATCCATTTGCCCTTGACCGAGTGAAACGATGCCGGCCCGCACGACCTCGCTCAAGAACGCCCCCTCATAGATCACCAGCGTTACCAGCATGATCAGGAAACTCGGCACGTCCGCGCCAGTCCAGAGCGGAACGAGGAAATAGGACCAAAGGATCAGCATCAGCAGCGGAACGCCGCGTGTGATGTAGACCAGGCCCGTCACCGGCCACCGGAGGACCGCCCATTTGGAAAGGCGAGCCATGGCTAGCAGGATGCTGACGGGGAATGCGAGCGCGATGGCGAGCGCCGAGAGAATGAGCGTATTCGCAAGGCCGCCCAGCGGGCCATTGGGATACTGGCCGATCAGCAACAAAAGCCAATAGTCATGGATGATGTTGATAACGTCCTGGATCACGCGCGCGCCCTCCGCATCGGATCGGACCGCATGGAAAGAAATGCGCCCAGGGCCATGATGATCAGGGAGAAGAACAGATAGATCACGGTGCCGATCAAATAGATCTCAAAGGTGCGGAAGCTGACATTGTCGATTTCCTTCACCGCATGCGTAAGCTCCGACGCACCGACAACGATGGCGAGACTGCTGTTCTTGAAGAGGGATACACTATGATTGATCAGCGGCGGCAGCGCATTGCGCAGCCCCTGGGGCATGATCACGAAACGCATTGCGGAAAGATAGCCGTGCCCGAGCGCCTTGGCTGCTTCCATCTGCCCAGGGCTGACGGAGCGTAGGCCGGAACGCAAGTCCTCGCTGAAATAGGCAGCCTGACACAATCCCAGCCCGATCACCGCGAAAATGGCTTCGGCATTGTGGTTGGCGAGCCAATCCGTGATGCCCTGCGGCATCAACGAATAGATCCCGAAATACCACAGCATCAGTTGCACGAGTGTAGGCACATTGCGGTGATAGGAAACGTAGGCCTTTACGATGGGATCACCGACGCGAAGCGGCGACATCCGAAGCGCAAACAGCAGGATGGCGAGTGTCATGGCAAGCAGCCAGGAGCCGATGTAGATGACGAAAGTCATCTCGATGCCCTGCAGGAGCATCGCCTGATAGTCCGGATTGCTGAGGATCGCCGAAAGATCGAACCCGCTCACGGCTTCGCACCTTCCGCGTCATGGGGCTGAGGCTTGGCCGTCTGAAGGCCGCCCATCACCTGCAATGTCGGGGTGATCTCCATATGGCCGATATTAACCGCGACCGGCGCGGCGATCGCAAAGGCGATTGCGTCAGCGATATCGGCGGCCTGCGGCAGCTCGAACCCATCGATGAAGCGTTCGCGCACGCTGGGATCACTGCCGTGCACGTGGTTGAAAATATCGGTCGCGACGCGGCCGGGGCAGATTTCGGTCACGCGGACGCGCTTGCCGAATGCGTCGATACGCAGTTGGTTCGACAGCATGGCGACGCCTGCCTTGACGGCGTGATAGGTGGAGTTGCCGCCGAAATTATAGTTGCCGGCAATCGAGGAGATGTTGATGACATGCCCGCGGTCGCGAGCCACCATTCCGGGCACGATCAGGCGGCAAATATGCAGGACGGCGCGGAGATTGACGTCGATGAGGAGATCAATGTCCTCTTCGTCCGCCTGGAGGAATTTCTTCGGCCGGTCAACGCCGGCATTGTTGACCAGAATATCGAACTGAACGCGGTTCGCAAGATCGGCGATGGCCGCACGATCCGTCACATCGATGACGTGAGCGATACATCCCGTACGTTCTGCCAGTTCCGTCAATGGACCAGCGCTGCGGGCAATCGCATGCACTTCGATGTTCTCGCGGCGAAACCGCTCCACCACTGCAGCGCCGATACCGGAGGAGGCGCCGGTGACCAACGCGGTCTTGTAATCAGAGAATGGCATTCTGATCCCCTTGTTGTTGCCGCAGACATTAGCGGAGCTTCAACTCCTTGCCTAAGACCGATTATTTTTGGAGTAATAAGCAACTTTTATGGAGATCGACCGGCCGCAAGCGAGCGGGCTGTTGCCGCGGGTAATTGCGCCTTTTTGCCGGAGCCTACATGGCCTTCCCGCATCGACGCGCGTTGCAAAACAGATGCGCGTCTGCAAACATGCCCCGGAAGACAGAATAGTACCCAATGCCATGGATATCAGACGTTTCAAATCCTTCATCGCCATCGTTGACAGCGGCAGCATTACGCGGGCCGCCGATATCCTGCACCTCGCCCAGCCGGCGCTGAGCCAGCAGTTGGCGGCGCTCGAGGAGCATTTCGGGCAGAAACTGCTGATCCGAAGCCAGCAGGGCGTCAGCATGACCGATGCCGGACATGCGGTCTACCGGCATGCGCAGATCATTCTCCGTCAGATGGAACAGGCACAGACGGATGCGGCAGCCGCCGGCAATTCGCTTGCGGGACGCGTTTCCATCGGCCTCGTGCCTTTCAGCAGCGCTGCCACGCTCTCGGTCGAGCTGCTGGCGGAAACGAGAAAGCGGCACCCCGGCATTCTGCTTCATCTGACCGAGAGCGTCGGCCAGACCTACAGCCAGATGATCATGAACGGCCGGCTGGAAATGGCGCTGATCCACGGCATCGGGCCGATCAAGGGCGTACGGTTCGAACCGATCCTCAGGGAGGAATTCTATTTCGTCGCCCATCGCAATTTCGCGATCGATTCAGACCCGAAGCCCCTGCCGGTCAGCGCACTGGACGGAATGCCGATGCTGTTGCCGCCGGCTTATAATTTCGTGCGTCGGGCCATCGATGCCGCCTTCACGCGCAGCCGGATCAACCTCAAGGTCGTGGCCGAAGTGGAAATCGTGCGAACCCTGGGGCGCGCGGTTGGCAGCGGGCTTGGCGCGACCATCATGCCGAAGGCGATCGCTGACCGCATCGTGTCGGAATCGAGCGAGCCTCTTGTCTGCCGGCTCGTCTCGCCCCGCATCGAGGAAACGCTGTCGCTTTGCACGTCCGATCAGAGTTCACTGTCGGAGCCGGCATTCGCCGTCAAGGATATCCTTGTCGAACTGACCGAACGGCTAAAACTCTAGATTTGGCAACGGGCCTCGCGCCCACCGACCCGGAAACCGGGCCGGTGGGCACGATCCGGTGTCAGTGCATATCGCGGCAGAACTGGGCGATACGCGCGCAGCCCTCGCCAAGCATTTCCATGCTTGTCGCATAGGAGATGCGGAAATAAGGGCTCATGCCATAGGCGGCACCCTGCACTGTCGCGACGTGATGCTCCTCCACGAGCGCCATGACGAAATCGACATCAGTCTCGATCTTGCGTCCGCCCTTGGTCGTCTTGCCTATCAGGGCTGACATGTTGGGATAGAGGTAGAAGGCACCCTCGGGCTTGTGGCAACGCAGCCCTTCGACCTTCGACAGTTGATTGAGAACGAAATCGCGTCTTTCCCTGTAGATGGCCGCCCGTTCCTTGAGGAGATCCTGGGGACCGTCGAGCGCTGCGATCGCGGCAGCCTGCGAGACGGTGGCGATCCCGCCGCTGTTCTGGCCGTTGACGTTGCTGATCGCCGCGATCAGCTCCTTCGATCCGCTGGCGCAATATCCCAACCGCCAGCCGGTCATGGCATAGGCTTTCGAAACTCCGTTCATCGTCAGGACACGGTCGTAAAGCCTGGGTTCGGCATCGGCGATCGTGCAGAATTCAAAGCCGTCATAGACCAGGTGCTCGTAGATATCGTCGGTCAGGATCCAGACGTGCGGATGGCGCAGCATGACGTCAGCAATCGCGGCCATTTCGGCGCGCGAGCAGGCGGCACCTGTCGGATTGTTCGGGAAGTTCAGGATAAGCCATTTCGTACGCGGCGTGATCGCGGCCTCCAGATCCTCGGGACGCAGCTTGAACCCCGCCTGCTCGGAGCAAGGCACTGCCACGGGCACGCCGCCGGCAAACTTGACGATGTCGGCGTAGCTGACCCAGGACGGAGTGGGAATAACGACCTCGTCGCCGGGATTGCAGGTGGCGAGCATCGCATTGAAGATCACCTGCTTGCCGCCGCCGGACACGACGATCTGGCTGGCATCATAATCGAGATTGTTGTCGCGCTTGAACTTTCTGCTGATCGCAGCCTTCAGTGCCGGCGTGCCATCCATCGGCGGATATTTCGTCTCGCCGTTCAACGCTGCGGCGTGCGCTGCCTCGATCGCATGAGCGGGCGTTGGAAAGTCCGGCTCGCCGGACGAGAGACTGACAACCTTGATGCCCTTGGCGGCGAGTTCCCTGGCGCGCTGGGTCATGGCGGCGGATGCGGAGATGGAGACGTTTTTGAGGCGATCGGCTATGGAAGACATCGGCGTGATCTTTCGCTGAGATGGGAAAATTGGTTGCCTTAAAGCACGTCACGATCTCTGGGATTCGCTCCTTGCGCTTTAAGCTCTTGTTTTTGCGCATGTCGTTGTCGCAAGACCGCTGCACACTTTTGCGCGACATGCTTTAGGCAGTCAGGAAGCAAGTTCGGCCGCAGGCGCGAGCGTGGCGCCGGAAGCCTCGATTTCGCTGCGGACAATGCGGGCAAGCTCCAGGGAGCCGGGCGTATCGCTATGCACAAGGATCGACCGGGCCGGCATGGCGATGGTGGTACCGTCGATGGCCTCGACGGTGCCATCGGTCAGAAAACGACGCACTCGCGCCCGAACAGAAGCCTCATCCTTGACGAGGGCGCCCGGCAGACCGCGGGCAACAAGCGCGCCGCTGGCGTCATAGGCACGGTCGGCCAGAAACAGCGCCAGCGTCCTGAGTTTCGCGCGTTTTGCCGCCTTCTCGATTTCGCTGCCGGCCGTGACGAATATCACCAGGCGAGGATCGACGGTGAAAATGGCATCCATCATCAGATCGGCGAGCGCTGGATCGCGATTGACCATATTGCCCATGGCCGCGTGAAAGCTGAAATGACTGACCCTCATGCCTTGGCTCTTGGCGATCGCGATCAGAGCGCCGAGCTGATAAAGCATCTGCTGCCGCAGTTCGTCCGGCTGAAACGGCATCTCGCGCCGGCCGAAACCGGATCGATCCGGCAGACCCGGATGCGCGCCGATCCCCACGCCGTTTTCCTTTGCGAGACGCACCATGCGCGCCATCGTATCCGGGTCACCGCCATGAAAGCCGCAGGCAATGTTGGCGGACGAGACGATCTTCATCATCGCTTCGTCATCGCATAGCCGATAAGGACCGAAACCTTCGCCCATGTCAGAATTCAGATCGATCTTCACAGCTTCCTCCTTTTGACCCATTCACTTGCCGTCAGGCCATCGCCTTCAAAGCGCGCTTGACCATCTGCGAGGTCCGCCTGACATCCGCGACATAGCGGGCAACGGCTTGCTCAACTGCGCGTGCCTCGGCATGCGTCGAGCGAACGAACCGCAACCGGCTTCCGATACGGGCTTGCCCGAGACGCCACAGATCGCATTCGATGACGCCCGCGATCTTGGGATAGCCACCCGCGGTGTTGGCGTCGCTCATTTGGATGATCGGCTCGCCACCGGGCGGGACCTGGATCACGCCGGGCACGATGCCGTAAGAGCGCATCTCGACTGTCGCTGACGGCTTGATCGGTTCGCCGGACAGGCGGTAGCCGGTGCGGTCGCTGCTGGATGATATCCTCCAGGTCTGGCCCCAGAAGGCATCGCCGTCGGAGGCAAAGAGCTCATGCTCGCCAGCCACTATCGCCCGGATCGGCAGCACACCGTCGATCACAGCCGGGAAGACATCGCGCAACGCCACGGCCGGCTCGACGGCGGCGATGCCGCTTGGTGGCAGAGGGAGTGCATCCGAAACCGTGGCAAATCCGATCTTGTCGCCCCTAGCGAGTGATCGACCGGCATTGCCGCCAAATCCTCCGCGCAACGCGGTGCTGCGCGAGCCCATGAGAACGGGCACGTCCAGCCCTCCGCCGAACACGATATAGGCGCGGGCCAATTTGGGCGGCTGCCTCAGCTCCAGGATCTGACCCGGCTCGGCGACGTGAGTACACCATGGAAGCAGTTCCCGACCATCCAGCGTCGGATGGCCGTCCGCACCTGTGACGGCAAAGACGCTATCGGTCTCGAACCGCAGTTTGAACGGAAAGGTCTGAACCTCGATCGCCGCCGCGCCCTCGTCATTGCCAATGAGGACGTTGCCGATCTTCACCGCAAGCGGATCCATCGCGCCGCTGGCCGAGACCCCGATGTCACGATAGCCGGGGCGGCCAAGGTCCTGGACGGTGTTGAATGAACCGGTTTCGATGATCTGGATCATAGCTCGATCCTTGCCGGCAGAAAGCGCACGGTATCCCCGGGCGCCATAAGGGCCGGCGTCGCGGAGGTCGGATCGAACATCTGCAATTCCGCATGGCCGAGGGAGTTCCACCCGTTCGGACCGGTCAGCATCGCAACGCCGGTCTGCATTCCTCCGATCGTCACGCTGCCCTTTTCCATCCTCAGCGACGGAATGGTCTTGCGAGGCATATAAATGCGCGGATCAAGGCCGTGCAGGTAGGCGAAACCCGGGGCACTTCCCAAGGCGAAAACACGGTAATCGGCTTCATAGTGAATACGCACCACCTCGCGGTCGCTCAATCCGCTGAAGTCGCAGATAGCCGGAAGATCGATCGCATAAGCGCCGCCGTAGTGGACGGGGACTTCGATGATCTTCCCCGCCAGGTCGAGGCTCTCAGCATTGTTCCATGCCTCGAGAAGCCGGCTTGCAATGATTTCGGGATCCTCGGGCGTCGCCTTGAAGATCGCCAGGAGATTGGTCATGCCGGGGATCACTTCCGCGATATCGGTCCAGCCGATCACCGTTTGCGACAGGCCCCAGATCCATCGCTGGGCGGGAAGGTCAAATTCACCCGGCGCTTCGAGCAGGAAAGATCGAGCTCCGATAGAGGAAACCCGCGCCTGGCCTTTGACGGCAGGGATGATTTCGCGACGTTGCGCAAGGATGTTCGAATTGGCAATCATGAGTGTGGCTCGATCTCGAACAGGGGATCACCGAAACCGACCAGGGCATCGGGCTCCGTCAGTCGTTTGCTCAGCAAACCGGACCGGCCCGCGGGAATAAGAAGCAGGACGGAACCTATGCGGATGAAGCCGATAACGTCCTGCTCTGAAACAGTGCGCGGACGATGCTCGATTTCGATGGGGGCCGAAGGGTATGAAGGGCAGAAGCGACCTGCCATCGGCGCTTTGACGGTGACCGCCGGTATCACGGCCAAGCCCGGCCGTGCATTTCCTGTCGTGCTGACTTGAACGCCACCCACTGCCGAAATCACGAGACGCAGATTTCCGCCAGGTCTCGAGATTTCAATTCCGCCGACTCCCGCGGCCGTCAAGGCATCGGCCAGGACTGCTATGGTCGCCGGATCGCTGAAGTCGATCGCGCTCATGCCGCCCTCCGATGCTGGAGCCATTGCTCCAGATAGTGGATATCCGTCTCGCCGCGGGCGAAGCTTTCATCCTCAAACAATGCGCGCAACAATGGCAGGTTGGTGGAAATCCCTTCTATCCGCGTGACGGCAAGGGCCTCGCGCATTCTTGCCATCGCTTCCGTTCGCGTGGGCGCATGGACGATCAGCTTCGCAATAAGCGAGTCGTAATAGGGCGAGACCCGATAGCCGGCATGGATGTGGGTATCGACCCGGATGCCCGGCCCTTCAGGAAGGGCAAGATCGGTGATAGTCCCCACCGAAGGCAGGAAACTGTCGGGATCCTCGGCATTGATGCGGCATTCGAAGGAATGGCCGGTACAGGTCACATCATCCTGGCTGGTTTCCAGGGGAACACCTTGAGCGACTTGTATCTGTGCCTGCGCAATATCGATCCCGCTGGTCATCTCAGTGACCGGATGCTCGACCTGCAGACGCGTGTTCATTTCGATGAAATAGAACGAGCCATTCTCGTAGAGGAATTCGAAGGTTCCGACACCACGATAGCGGATCTGCCGGCAGGCTTCGACGCAGACCGTGCCCACCGCCTTGATCGCCTCTGATGAAATCCCGGGTGCCGGCGCCTCTTCCACGACCTTTTGATGCCGACGCTGCATGGAACAATCGCGATGTCCAAGCCAGATGGCATTGCCGTGGGTATCGCACAGCACCTGAATCTCGATGTGCCGTGGATGTTCGAGAAACTTCTCCATGTAGAGCGCCGGGGAGCCGAAAGCCTGCCGGGCTTCCTCGCGCGTCAGAGCGATGGCCTCGTGCAGCCCGTCGGCCTCGGGAACCACCCGCATCCCTCTTCCGCCCCCACCGCCCGCGGCCTTTATGATCACGGGATAGCCGATTTCCTGCGCGATGCGCTCGATGGACGCCAGATCGTCCGGAAGCGACGTATCAGGGCCGGGCACGCAGGGCACACCGGCGGCGATCATCGCCCGTTTTGCCGATATCTTGTCGCCCATGGTCGCAATCGAGGAAGCCTCGGGCCCAATGAAGACAAGGCCGGCCTTTTCAACAGCGTCAGAGAAAGCAGCGTTTTCCGACAGAAATCCGTAACCGGGATGGATCGCGCCGGCCCCGGTCAGATGCGCGGCAAGGAGGATTGCATCCTGATTGAGATAACTCCGGGCCGCGTTCGAGGGACCGATGCACAGAAAGCTGTCGGCCGTCTTGCCATAGGATGCCTGCCTGTCCGCTTCGGAGCAGATCGCGACCGTCTTCAGACCGAGTTCGCGGCAAGCGTGCTGAATCCGCGCGGCAATCTCACCTCGATTGGCGATGAGAACCGTATCGAAACGCCGTTCCGCCAAAGCTTTATCAAGCGGCTCCGCCATCACGCAATCTCCGCCAGCACATCGCCCGTTTCGACTTCACCGCCATCGACGTCGGTCAGGCGCAAAATGCGACCGGCATGCGGCGCGACGATCTTGTTGAAGACCTTCATTGCTTCGATGATGAAAAGGATCTGTCCCTCCTGCACCGTGTCGCCAACCCTGACGAAACGCTCCTCCCCCGGCGCCGGTGCGCGATGCAGCACGCCAAAGAGAGGCGCCTTCACGGTAATGGTTGAGGCCGATGCATTTGCCGAAACATCGCCGCTCGATACGGCCGAACCAGCCACTGATTTATCGAGGACCTGCTCCGGAGCGGCGGAGGCCGTCTGATCCGGTGACCGAAAGATCCGTACCGTGACGTCCTTTTCCGTTACCGTCAGCTCGGAAATGTTCGATCGTCCGACAAAATCGATCAGCGTCTTTATTTTCGACAGGTCCATCAGAGTACTCGGTATTTCGGAGTGCCTCTTCGCGGATCCATACTTATGAGGACCGCGTTCGGCTGATCTCTTCCGTACACGATGGGCCGAACGATGGGGTCAGAAGAACTTTTGATGGCGCCTGTGATCCAGGAAAAGATCATCCGGCACCGCCGCCTTGCCAGGTGGCGCTTTTGCAGCTCCCGCCTGCAATTGGTCCGTGACGGCGATTAGTTTGTCCTTGGCATTGAGCGCGCCTACAAACGCGGGCTCCGCGTCCGCCTGGATGGCTGTAGCGGACCGCAGCGACGCGAACGGCTTACGGTGTTATGACGGCGGCGCCGACGATCTTGCGGCTTTCGAGTTCCCGATGGGCCGCAACGATGTCGTCGAGAGCGAAGATCTGGTTTGGTCCGACATCAAGGATACCGCCGCCGATCGCATCGAACAGGTCGGTTGCGCTGGCCTGTCGCTGCGCAGGCGTCGCCATATAGACAGGCCGAATCGGCCAGGTGACGTATAGCGATTTCGGCGCCAGCAGGGACGGATTGATGTCAGGCGGGCTGCCGGATGCCTCGCCGAAAAGCGCCAGCACGCCACGCGGCTTCAGCGTTGCCAGCGATTTGAGCGCGGTGTCGCAGCCAACGGCGTCAAACACGGCCGCGACGCCCTCGCCGGACGTGATGTCTCGGACACGCTCGACGAAATCCTCCGTGGCATAGTTGATCACCTCGATGCAGCCGGCGCGTCGTGCGGCTTCCGCCTTCCTCTCATGGGACACGGTGCCGATAACGCGAATGCCGAGCGAACGCGCCCATTGCGTGAATAACAGGCCGACTCCGCCGGCCGCGGCATGGAAAAGCACCGTATCGCCAGCTTTGAGTGGCGCTACCTCCTTCAAGAGCATGCGCGCCGTTGTGCCGCGCAAAAAAGAGGCCGCGGCCTGTCTGTCACTGATCGCGTCGGGAATGCGCACAAGCTGATCGGCGGGGTAGAGGCGGACCGTTGCATAGGCGCCGAGCGGGCCGTCGGCATAGACGACACGGTCGCCGATTTGTACACCAGTAACGCCGGGGCCGATGGCTTCGACGATCCCTGCGCCTTCATTGCCGAGCGTAGCCGGAAGCGCCGGCACCTTGAACGTGCCGCGCCGAAAATAGACCTCGACGAAATTGAGCCCGATCGCCGTGTGGCGGATCAGCGCCTCGCCAGGTCCCGGCAGCGGAACCTCGATGGGTTCGAAGCTGAGCACCTCGGCCGGACCATACTTGTGAATGCGAACGGCTCGCTCCACCTTCGAACCTCCGTTGCATTATGGTCGGCATCGATGCCACCGACCGTAACGCTTTTCATTGTTCGACAGAGGTTTACTCGTGCCCAACTACGAAGGCTACGCGACTGAGGTCTAACCGTAGCTATACCAACGTTTAGGGGATACTTGCTTCACGCGCGGTCGCGGTAGCTGGCGCGGCAGAACTAACGATGTGATCGTCCATTCCACCTGACCAAAAGTGGGGATCGCCTACGGTTATTCGCCGCTACCGCATTGTCTTAAGGTGCGCAGTGCAGTTCTCCACTCAGCTTACTGCTGCGCCGGAGCGGATTTCGGAAACTTGTCCTGAACTCTCTTAGCGAGTGTCGGATCGTTCTGAGCGGCTGTCAAAATCGCCTTATATTCCTCTAGCGAAATGCCCGGGGAACCTTCCACAGCCTTAACCATGTGCTCGCTGGCTTCGGTTTGCAGCTTCTGCTTTGCCGTTACATCGGGCGTTGCTCCTATCTTGGCCGAATATTCCTGCCTCACTTTATCGACCTGGAGATAGGCGACCGCAAATGCTTCGATTTTTTGATCGCTGACGGCTGCGGCTGCGCCATTGTCACCAGTCTGTCCTTGAGCCGCCGGCTGTTGCTGAGTCGCTGGCTGCTGCTGGGCCATTACCTGCGAGAACGCTGGTTGGCCGAGCAACGTCAGGCTGAAAACCGCGGCAGTCAACGATAGGGTCTTGGTATAACGAGTGTGCATGTTCGCTCCTCTCAGATCATGCGGCGAAAGCGGCATTATGTTGCATTGCCTTGCTTTCGCTGTGGGCGGGATCGAGCAACGATCAAGTCACAATGTGGCCTCGAGAAGGGTATCCCGTGATGATATCGGGGTGATCTGCTGTCCATTGGGGGGCGATTTTGTGGCGGACTGAACCCGAGAGCGGAAATCTCACATGTGCGCGGGAGTGTGTCTTGGGGGCCCATGTCGGGGGCGGTTTGGGTGCACACGCTTGCTACTTCCACATACCCACACTGTTGTGTCTGCATGCAAATCCAAGAGCTTGTCGCAAAGCGCGATCATCGGCTTTCCGATCCCGAGCGCAGTTACCGAATGCAGCCGCTCGCAGAGCTATTACCGATGATATTTGGCACGCATCGCATGCCACAGTTATGAGTTTGAAAACACCACGACAAATACTGCAGCCCAGAAAAGAGCAGACATTTCTGCAGCCAACAAAAAGCCCAGGGCTCTTTCACTCATAGGATCCTCCTCCAGCAACCTCCATTGCCTTAAGTGAAACTATAAGAGGATGAAGCTTTGCACCACCCATCGATCAAGATAAAACTTAATCCTTGCTAAGAAACCTTCGCGCCGATCATCGGTGGGCACTGTACCCTTCGATCGCCATCGTGGCTCTCAAACAGCCAGGAGAAGGTTTGTTGCCAGCGCCAGGGCCTCGCCTGCTGACGGCAAACATCGTCGGAACTGGGTTTCTAAAGGGCCTCTGAAAGCGCGCCGCGCCAGAATTACATCCCGTCATCAGCGGCAGGCCGCGGTCGGAAAGCGAGGTATTTGTTGTTTGGATGTGAGCCTACCGGAACATCACATCCAGATGCTGACGGTCTTGCGCGACTATCCGGCACGTGGTTTCGAATCCCTCTCCCGGGATGCTCAACACGAACTCCGATGGGATGCCCAAAGCAGTCGACACGACGAGGTTCGCACCATCAGGTCCGAGAGAACGGATCGTGCAATCGAAGCTCGAGTGCCTTTCGTTGAAAATGATTACGCCGGCTTTAAGCACCCGACGCCGCGCACTTTGGTGCGACCCGGAGCGAGCGGCGAATGATTCGCAGCGATTACGACCGGCCTGCTTGGCGTGATACATAGCAGCGTCAGCTTGGGCGAGAAGCGTATCGATGTCCTTCGCGATGATCGACATCGCGGTCACGCCAAAACTCGCGGTAACCTGCACCGTGTTTTCTGCAAGTTGGGCCGGAACTGCATTGAGCGCGCTGCGAAGCTTTTCAGCCACCTTAAGCGCAGCAGCCTGGTCAATATGCGGAAGGAGAATTGCAAATTCTTCACCACCCAAACGCCCAAGCAGATCGTCAGCTCGGAGCTGCTCTCGGCACGTCTTGATCACCGACTTGAGCACCTCGTCGCCCGCCGCGTGGCCATAGGTGTCGTTGATCCTTTTGAAGTGGTCGACATCGAGCACGATACACGCCACGTCATGATGATGGCGAGCCGCAAGGGAAAGCAGACGGCTGGCCTCCTCGTTGAAAGCGCGACGAGTCAGCGCCCCCGTTAGGACGTCGATGGCCGCCGACTGCAGCAACTCGGCGCGATCAATTGCGACGCCCGCAATCTCTTCCAGGATCGCCAGATCCTTGTTTCCAAATGACCGCGGCTGACGGTCGATGGCGCAGACGGTTCCCACGGTATGACCATCACGGGTCTTAAGAGGAACGCCGGCGTAAAACCGGATATGCGCTTCTCCCGTCACGGCAGGATTGGACGCAAACCGGGGATCGCGGCTCGCATCGGGCACGACGATCGGCTGTTCGCAGTCCACGACGTAGCGGCAGAAGGTGTCTTCCCTGGGCACCTCGTCTGCCGGCAATCCTAAACAGGCCTTGTACCACTGACGGTGGGCGTCGATGAACGAGACGATGCCAATATCGACTGTGAACACCTGCTTGATGAGGCGAGCCAGCCGTTCGAACCCCTCGTCTCTAGGCGTGTCTAATATGTCCAGCCGATCGAGAGCGGCCAGGCGGTCGAGTTCGCGCCGCGCTGCCTCATCGGATAATCTTCCAAACGCACGTACAGCCGACATCGACCCGACACCTTTCAAAGCAGATTGCTATCCAGCCGTAAATTGCGCAGGGGAATGTCGTCAAGCTGGAGTCCGGACATGCTGTCGCAACGCTTAAGATTTTGCTGCCAACGAAGGAAGCACGTGGACGGCTGGTGGTTGTTCAAATATCGGGGTCTGTAGCCAAAATCCCTCTGCCACGGGCAAAGCTACACCTGCCGGCAGCATGTGGTTTCCAGCCAAGCTCCTGACAATCACAAAGCCAGCAGCAAACGCATATGCCGATGAAAGTCTCGGCGGCTGACCGAAAATGCAACAGGATATCTGCTCGCCTTGAAAGGAATCGGAACCATTAGCCAGGTGGTTTGTTGCCAGAACTATGTTTCAGAAGCGGCCGTTCACTCGAAAGGAGCTTATCGCATCGGACAGTCGCCGACGATCGATTTGCACGGAGAAATTCAGGAAGAGAAGAGAAGAGACGCATGGCAAAAATGCCATTCTGTGCAAGTGTTTCGAACATCCGACAGCCTGTCACATCCTTGTCATGAAATGCGTCGACATCTCGTCCCAGATCAGGAGCGGGTACCCAAATGGATTATTTCAGACGTTTCAACTTTCTGTTCGCAACGCCGGCTTTCGACAGCGATGACCTGGAGGGCGCCCGCTACAACCAGATCATCGAGGAGATCCAAGGCTCCGGCTTTGAGGTGGTGCGCGCACGAAACCTCGAAGATGCGGAGATCGCCGTACAGACGGACGCCGCCATCGGCTGCATGCTAGTCGACTGGGGCAAAAAGGGGCTCGAGGGCAAAACGGCCTCCCTCATCAACCTAATGCGCCGGCGCGGCCTGGAATTCCCCATCATCCTGCTGATCCGCCGTAAGCGCTTCGAGGATGTGCCGGTAGAGGTCCTCGATTTCATCGATGGCTATGTCTTCCTATCGGAAGAAACGCCCGCCTTCATCGCCAAGAGCCTCATCAGCCGGCTCAAGCAATATGCCGAGACGCTGAAGACGCCGTTCTTCGGTGCACTGGTCGATTATGCCGAGGAAGGCAATCACCTTTGGACCTGCCCCGGGCACAATGGCGGCATCTTCTACAGCCGCAGCCCGATCGGGCGGGTCTTCATGGAGCATCTCGGCGAAGCGGTGTTTCGCGACGATCTCGACAATTCCGTGCTCGACCTCGGCGACCTGCTGACTCACGAAGGACCGGCGCTCGCTGCACAAAAGGAAGCAGCCAAAATCTTCGGCGCCGAGAAGACCTATTTCGTCCTGAACGGCACCTCCACGTCCAACAAGGTCGCGCTCTCCGCACTCGTCACCGATGGCGATCTCGTGCTGTTCGATCGCAACAACCACAAGGCCGCCCATCACGGCGCCTTGATGATCTCGGGCGGCATTCCGGTTTACATGCCGACCATACGCAACCTCTATGGCTTGATCGGTCCCATCGATTTCGCGGTCATGGACGAGGACGCCCTGCGCGAGCGCATCCGCACGCACCCGCTGGTGAAAGACCCGGAGGCTTATAAGAAGCCGCGCCCATTCCGCGTTGCTGTCGTGGAACAGTGCACCTATGACGGTACCATTCACAATGCCGAGATGATCCTCAAGCGCATCGGCCATTTGTGCGACTACATCCTCTTCGACGAGGCGTGGGCGGGCTTCATGAAGTTTCATCCGCTCTATGCCGGACGCTTTGCCATGGGCCTTTCCGATCTTGGCCCGGACGCGCCCGGCATCATCGCCACGCAATCCACCCACAAGCAGCTCGCAAGCTTCTCGCAGGCCTCTCAGATCCACATGAAGGACCGGCATATTACCGGCCAGAAGCGCCGCGTGGAGCACCGTCGCTTCAACGAAAGCTTCATGCAGCACGCCTCGACCTCGCCCTTCTATCCGCTGTTTGCCTCGCTCGACGTGGGCGCGCAGATGATGAAGGGCCGCTCGGGCGAAGTGCTGTGGGACGATACGATCCGCCTCGGCATCGAGCTGCGTAAGAAGATCCGCGCAGTACGACGCGAGTTCGAGGAGAAGGAGCATCGCCCCGAGCGCCGCTGGTTCTTCGAGCCCTTCGTGCCGGACCGGGTGGCGATCCCGGATGTATCGAGCCATGGAGCGGTGCATGAAGTGCCGTGGGAAAGCGTCTCTACCGACCAGCTCGCCACCAATCCCGCCTTCTGGCATCTGACGCCCGACGCGGCATGGCACGGTTTTTCCGCAATGGAGCCGGGCTTTGCCATGACCGATCCGAACAAGCTCACCCTGCTGACCCCCGGCTTCGACCGGGTGAGCGGAAAATACACCGAGCACGGCATACCGGCACCGGTGGTCGCGCAATATCTGCGCGAAAACCGCATCGTCGCCGAAAAGAACGACCTCAATTCGCTGCTCTTCCTGCTCACCCCTGGCGTGGAGGCCAGCAAGGCCGGCACCTTGATCAGCGG
Source organism: Rhizobium sp. CB3171 (assembly GCF_029714265.1). Taxonomy (NCBI): domain Bacteria; kingdom Pseudomonadati; phylum Pseudomonadota; class Alphaproteobacteria; order Hyphomicrobiales; family Rhizobiaceae; genus Rhizobium; species Rhizobium sp. CB3171. The sequence goes on from NZ_CP121653.1 coordinate 2,243,046, forward strand.
TCTCGTCGCCTTCAAGAAACTCCATGACGACAATGCTCTGCTGGAGGAGGTAATTCCGGAATTCTATCGACGCCGGCCGGGCCGCTATGCCGGCGTGCGCCTGCGCGATCTCTGCGCAGAAATGCACAACTTCTTCCGCCAGGCCGATGTCAGCGCGCTTCAGACAAAGCAGTTTTCTGCTGACCACCTACCCCCGATGGCCATGTCGCCCCATGATGCGGCACGCTGCCTGGTTCGCAACGATGTGGAATATCTGCCAATCGACGCCATAGCCGGCCGTATCGCGACGACACCCTTCGTCGTCTACCCTCCGGGTATCGCGACCATCGTACCGGGCGAGCGCCTGACGGAACAGGCAAAGCCCATGATCGACTATCTCAAGATGTTTGAAACCTGCTTCAACACCTTCCCCGGCTTCGAGGTGGAGATTCAGGGGGTCTATCGCGAGATTGATGCATCCGGCCGCATCCGGCTCTACACCTACGTCGTCGCGGAATAGGCTTAGGTTCAGTCATGAAGCAGGAGAAAATAATCGTCATTCGCCCATCCCGGGAGACCGACGTCGATGCCATGTTGGCGATCTATCGCCGCCATATTCGCCGCGGCATCGAGGTTGGGGTGGACGATAGCGACACACCGCAACCGGACGATCTGCGGGAACGGCGCAAGAATTTGAAAGACCGCCGCTTCCCGCACGTCGTTGCGCTCGAGGGCGAGAAGGTCGTCGGCTATGCCTACGTGGTACTTTTCCGCAAACGCCCGGCCTATCGTTACACCGTCAAGCATTCGATCTATGTGCATCACGACCATGTCGGCCAGGGCGTCGGGAGCCTGCTCATGCGCGGGTTGATCGACGCCTGCGCTGCGGCCGGCTTCCGGCAGATGATCGGCTATATCGACGCCGATAACGCCGCCTCGCTCGCGCTGCATGAACGGTTCGGCTTCGCTCGCGTCGGCCTTTTGCCGGCAGTTGCCTATCGCTATGGCCGCTGGGCCGACACCGTGATGGTCCAGCGCTCACTCGCCGCCGGCTCAACCACCCCACCACCACCGCCGCCGCTCTCCACCCGCTGAAACCAACGGGATTAAATCTCCGGTGCAGCGCGCCCTTGCGAAAGGGCGCCCCAATTGCATGACCCAAGAAAAGAGACGTCCGTCGAGGATCGTGGATTGCGTGGTCCACGTGCAGCTCTGCATTGCGACGATGCCGGACGGCGCACATCGCCCAGCCAATCTCTCAAGCACAAGGCCTCCCATCCCTGAAAAATCCCCGGGAAGGAAGACCCGGATTACGTGTTATACTTCTTCGGTACGCCCGCATTGGCGGTTCTTATGGGGGGAACAGACGATGGAGATGCCAATTTTCGTTCGCCTTCCGCTGGCCGTAGCCGGAATGATAGCGGGGCATTTCGTATCCCGCGACACGCTGCGCTTCGAGCTCCTGCAGACGGGTATTGCACTCGTTATGCTGGCTGCTTTCATAACGTTCCTGATAGCTGCTCCGTCGATCTGGCGCGCACTTCGAAGCAGGCGCCCGCCAGACAACTCGCCGCGATGAGCCGCATTGGCAACCAAGTGCGGCAGGCCCGCACTGCTGCGGATCTTAGTAGCAACTCTGCTAGCGCCCTCATCCGACACGGGACACTTCTACCGACCAAAAACGAAGAGAAATCATCAAAACCGTATTTTACGGTATTTTACACATTTTCTCGCCACGCGAAGGCGAGCACCCGGGTCAGCCGAGCGATTTGGCAAGCCGAACATCACGAGACTGTGCTGCGTGCAAATCTGCCGCTCGCCTCAATGCAGACGTGTCCCGATCAGCGATACCGTAACATACTTCCTGGCGTCTGAGGTTTCAGGCAGGTTGGCGGCGTCTGTACGCCGACCCCGGCGTGCCAAACTCAGAGGGGGCGAAGAATGTCGAGGAGAGGCAATCTTTTCGCGGCTGTCATGCTTGCTTGTGTTTCTTATGGCGGGCTACTGCAGGCGGAAACCATCAGCTATGCGGATGCGGTTACGAAGCTTGCGGACGATTGCGGAGCCGATATCGGCAAATTCTGCAAGGGCCTGAACCTTGGCGGCGGGCGGATCGCGGACTGCCTCGCGCAGAACGAGGCAAAGATATCGCCAAGCTGCAAGACCTCCGTCGCCAGCGTCGTTCAATCGATCACTCAACGCGAGCAGGCGCAGAGCGCCTATAGCCAAGTCTGTAGAGGCGACATCGCCATGCGCTGCAAAGGCGTCAAGGGCGACGGATATATACTCGCCTGCCTCAACAAAGGGCAAAAGCGGGTGAGCGATAAGTGCAACCAGGCGATTACCGATGCAGGGTGGAGGTAAGACGATGTTACCGCGTTCCTTTAAGACATTCGCAGTTCTCGTTGCCATCGGCGTCCTGCCGGCAAGCTTCGCCTTCGCCCAGCAGGTGTCCCAACAACGGATCATTTCGGGCCTGGGTAAACTCAAGGCGAACGCCCCGGCCATCGACATCGAACTGTTGCGCCAGGAGGCCATCACCGGCGCGGGCAAGGAGATGTCGGCACTGCCCAACTGGAGCAAGATTGCCAGGCTTCCGCAGATGGTCGTGGAGATCAATTTCGAGAATGACTCGGTCGCTATCCAGCCGAAATCCTACCGGACACTCGGTATGATCGCGGATGCGCTACACCATCCAAATCTTTGGGCCTACAAGTTCCTCGTGATTGGTCATGCGAGCTCGACCGGGGACGAAAAGCACAATCTCGATCTTAGTCAGCAACGCGCCGTCGCGATAAAGGAAGCATTGGCAACCACATTCGCCGTCGACCCTCAACGACTTTACGCCGTCGGCGTCGGCGAGGCTTTCCCGATCGAAGGATCCAACACCGAGGCTTCCAACAACAGACGCGTTCAACTCGTCAATCTCGGGGTGTTCACTCGCAGTCAGTGACATGAAAGTGGCGCCGACTTTCACAGAAGGCCTTCGGTGGGAGGTGGCTGCTCACCGCTGCACTTGACTGCTTCGCCCTGTCGCCGTCGCAACCATGCCACCCGTGGCCGCGATCGCCCTGTCATTGCCCGCCACGCGGCGGTGACAGGGCAACCGTTGCGCTTCCGCCATTGCAACACTTTTGATCAGGCTCTGAACTTACGTCCCAGATCTGCACTTGGCGGAACGCCGAAAGCGGCACGATATTCCTGAGAGAAACGACCGCGGTGCGTAAAGCCCCAACGGAGTGCAATTTCGTTGACGGTCGAGGATGGGACGGCAGTCAACAGGTCATGACGCGCACCATCGAGACGCAACTGCCTCAAATAGGTCATCGGTGACTTGTTCAAGAAGCGGTGAAAATTAAACTGCAGCGTGCGAACGCTGACACCTGCCGCTTCTGCCATATCCGATATCGTGATGGGCATAGCGATATGCGCTTTGGCAAACTCCAGGGCTCGCCGAACCTGCCGTGGAGCAATTGTCTGCACTGGCGACCTGACATGAGAAGATGTGTGGCGCAAATTCTGCACCATCAGCAGGCCAAACATCTCCTGAAAGCTTGCAAGAGCGATTGGGGAAACGCCGATATTTCGATTGGCGCAAACCTCGTCTCTGAAGATGCGCATTAGTTTGAAAAGATGTTGTGCTGGTCCGGTGGTCAGATCCTGCATGGGTGCGAATTCGAAGTCGCTGGGCAGCGGACGGTCGAAAGTTCGGATAAATGCAGACAGCACCGACGCTCGGGTAATGCAAAATCCTTCTGCAATGCTGCCCGCTTGGATGCTGACCCCAGAATATCGATCAGCCATCGTCAGTAACCCGGTCGTGGGCGTGATCGCGTGACGTATCCCGCCCGTTGCCAGTTCGTAACAGGTTTCACGTTCGACAAAAAACATGAAGTCGTCGTTTTCGACTGTAACGGAAAAGGCGCGATCCGCCGAACTTGATACGGTCCAGCCGACCAAATCGGCCGTTCCATGGACACCGAATGAAAACAGGCCACGACGATCGGTACTGAGGGGTCGATAGAAATTATTCGGCTTTTTGTCAGTAATCCATTGAGCAACTTCACCAGTTGTGAGTGATGTCGGCTCTAGCGTGATCTGGATAATCTCTGTCAATGTGCCCCCTGCCACTGGCAAAAACTCCGGCTTTAGGCTTGAAAAAGTCCCGAGTAAGCATCGCGCAGCACGTTCTTTTGTACCTTGCCCATGGTGTTGCGCGGCAGCTCATCGACGATGATGATGCGTTTGGGCTGCTTGTATCGTGCAAGACGATCCCGCAGCCCTTCCAGCACCGCCGTCTCGTCGATCGCCGCGCCCGGCTCTCGCACGACGACTGCGGTCAGGCCTTCTCCGAGATCGGGATGCGGCACGCCGATGACGGCGCTCTCGACTATGCCGGGCAACTGATCGATCTCGCTCTCGATCTCCTTCGGATAGATGTTGTATCCACCGGAGATGACGAGATCCTTGCCCCGGCCGACGATGTGCACATAGCCGCGCTCGTCGATCTTGCCGAGATCGCCGGTGATGAAAAAGCCGTCGTCGCGAAACTCGGCTTTGGTTTTTTCGGGCATGCGCCAGTAGCCCTTGAAGACGTTCGGCCCCTTCACTTCGATCATGCCCGTGTCGCCATCCGCAAGCGGCGCCCCCGTTTCCGGCTGCGTGACGCGCAGGGAAACGCCGGGGAGAAGAAAGCCCACGGTGCCAGCCACGCGCTCCCCGTCATAGGGGTTCGAGGTGTTCATGTTGGTCTCGGTCATGCCGTAGCGCTCGAGGATCGCATGGCCCGTCCTTTCGGAAAACAACCTGTGCGTCTCGGCAAGCAACGGCGCTGAGCCCGAGATAAACAGCCGCATCCCCGAGGTCACCTCGGCGTTCAGGCCGGGATGCTGCATCAGCCGGACATAGAAGGTCGGGACACCCATCAGAACCGTCGCTCGGGGCATCAGCCGCAATACCTCGTCCGCGTCGAATTTGGGCAGCAAATACATCGAGGCACCGGCGAGCAGGGTGACATTCGATGCCACGAAGAGGCCATGGGTATGGAAGATCGGCAGCGCATGGATCAGCCTGTCGCCGCTTTCGAAACGCCAATGATCGCGCAGCGTCACCGCATTCGACAAGAGATTGTCGTGGGTCAGCATGGCACCCTTCGAGCGGCCAGTCGTGCCCGATGTGTAGAGGATCGCCGCGAGGTCGTCGGGACCGCGTGCAACGTCGATGAATTCGGCCGGACCGTCCGCCAGCGCCGCCATCAGCGATCCGCCTCCCGACTCGTCGAGCGTTTCGAGACGTGCGCCGTATCGGGCGACAACGGGTCCCAGCCCCTCGCGGGTTTTCGGAGACACGACGACCAGCCGGGGTTCGGCATCGCCGATGAAATAATCGAGCTCGGCAAACGTATAGGCGGTGTTGAGAGGAAGATAGACGGCACCGGCCCTGAGGCAGGCGAGATAAAGAAGCAAGGCCTCCGGGCTCTTTTCGACCTGCACGGCAACCCGGTCATCCGGCTTGACGCCCATCGCCACCAGGGTTGCAGCGAGGCGCCCCGACTGCTCGATCACATCGCAGTAGCGCCAGACCTTTCCATCTGATGTCTCGATGAAGGCCGCATCCGGCTTCGCATTCCTGGCGATGGCGTCAAAAAGATGGTTGCTCACGTGGAAGTCTCCTTTAGGCGGGATTGGCTGGAGGCGGGCAAACGGACGGGCTCGCTGCTTTCGCCTGCCGGAAAGATCGGACGACGTGCATGCTCCGCCGTCAGCAGGCGCTTGACGGCCGAACTCGCGGCAACCTCGCCCAGATTGACGAAATTCTCGTGGTTCGCTTCGATATCGTCCTGTTTGTAAAGGTAATTCACCATCAGTCCCAGCCCGCGCTTGAGGGCCTGGGGAGAGCGGTCCGCCAGAAAATTGATCCGTTCCAACCGGGCGCCGTTGCCGAGATGAAAGCGTGCAACGGGATCGATGACCCGCCCGCTCCGATCGCGGGCCTTGAGGAAATAGAATGCGGCGGCTCGGCCAAAGATTGGCTGCAGCGTCTTCAGAAGCTCTAAGGGATCCCCCTCACCGAGCGTATCGAGCGCGGCAAGGGCAGCGCGATCGCCAGCGTCGAGGACCGCGAGCCGGTCGGACCGCCGTTCGGCGTCCAGCCATGCGGCAAAGCCTGGAACGGGAGAGAGGGTGACGAAGGTATCGAGCTTCGGAAACTCGTGGCGGAGATCCTCCACCACCTGTTTGATCAGGAAATTGCCGAAGGAGATGCCACGCAAGCCTTCCTGGCAATTCGAGATCGAATAAAACACCGCCGTCGTCGCCTCGGCGGCCGGGATATGGAGGCGATCCTCGCGCAGGAGATCGTCAATTGCGCTCGGAATGGCGCGTGTCAGCGCAACCTCGACAAAGATCAGCGGTTCATCAGGCAGGCGCGGGTGGAAGAAGGCGAAGCAACGCCGGTCCGTGGGCGCAAGCCGCCGGCGCAGATCATCCCACCCCCGGATCTCATGAACGGCTTCGTAGCGGATGATCTTCTCGAGAATATCGGCCGGCGTCGACCAGTTGATGGCGCGAAGCTCCAGAAAGCCGCGATTGAACCACGAGCCAAGCAAATGCGCGAAATCTGCGTCCAGCGCCTCCAGCTCAGGATATTGCACCTTCTGGGCCAGGAGCTGCCGGCGCATGTCGACCAGCGTCGCGGTGCCATCCGGCGAGAGATTGAGCCGCCGTATCAGCTCCTGCCTTCGCGGTTCGGAAGCCGCGTTCAGTTCGACGGCGGATTGGGCGCTGGGGTTCGACCGGTAGGCCTCGATGGCGCGATCAAGCCGATTGGCATCGGGGCCGAAGCGCGACAAAAGCAGCAGGGAGAAGGCAAGCCTGGATGGCTCATCGAGCGCGCGCCAGCGATCGAGTATGTCTCTCGCCAGCGCCATACCGGAGGCTTCGCCCCGGCCTGAAAGCAGGATATCGCAGAGATCGCCGAGAGCTGCCATCGGATCGGCTTGCTCGTCATAGCTGCCGAGGGACAGCAAACGTCGGCCGCGATCGGCAATTGCCGCAAACAAATCACCGAGCAGAGATGTCGAATTCATCTGTTTCTCCTGTTTGACCATGCTTTGCGATCAATCGGCTCCGCGATGGGCCGGCTTCAGTTCCAATCTTCGAACAAGGCGTGGATGTCGCGATCCGGGTGGCTATCGCATTCTATTCCATCGCCGATGAACGCGAGACGATTACGCTCGTTGAAGGCCTCCCAGGGAACTTCATGCTTCTTAATGAAGTCACAGACGATGCGGTGGAAATCGCCGTCCGCTTCTGTCGAAATGCCCCAGGCGGCTGCCAAGTCGGAGAGATGCGGGGCATAACCGGCGAAGGGGCCTTGACGATCAGGGCGCTCATATCGGTAGACCCAGGTTGGTGCGCCGTCCGCGGCGCGACGCCGGGCCAGGCGCAACGAAGGCAATTCATACTCTTCAGCCGTCAGCAGAACCAATCGTCTTCGACGCCAATCGAGACTTGGCATGAGCCGCGCGAGATCCGCATCTATCTTTGCCATCCGCTCCCTGGAAAGATGGGCGAGCATGCTACCCGCCCATGGCTGGTTGGGCTCCTGATCCGCAACCATCGGATAGCACTCGTCCCGGCAGGTTCCCAACAGCATTGGGACGGATATCGCCTGCCCGCCCTCGACCGCCGCGATAGGAGCCGAGGGAAGAAGCGAATTGCCATAAACCGGCCTGAGCGGAAAACGTCTCCGAGCTTGCGCCAGCACCGCCTCCTGCATCGTCAGAATTCTCTCCCAGGGAGCATCGATCCATGGACTGTCCGTCTGCGCCGTTTCCTCGACGAAACTGGCCGCCTCTTCACGGGTAAACACGGTATCTGCGCCCCCCGACATCGAGATCGCCGCATGAAACAGCCCCTTCGCGGCTGGCGTAGCGGTCAGCACGCAGACGTTTTTCGCACCGGCAGATTCTCCGCCGAGCGTCACGCGCTGAGGATCCCCGCCGAAGAATGCGATATTGGACTGCACCCAGCGCAGAGCGGCCAACTGATCCCGCAGCATGGGATTGACGGTATCGGCATAATCTCCGCCGAACAGGGATTCCGTGTCCAGCAGGCCCAGCAGCCCCAATCGGTGACCGACAGTGACGCAGACGATGCCGTTGCGTGCGAAGCTCGTGCCGTCGTAGATCGGCCGGGAGGTTCCGCCGATGAGCTGCGACCCGCCGTGCAGCCAGACGAGAACCGGGAACGGGCCGGGTCCGCTTGGCGCGAAAACGTTGAGGTATAGGCAATCCTCGTCCATGGGTCGCGCCGGCATGGCGGCCGGATCACCTGGAAAGAAACCCTTATCCCGGGATTGCGGCGCCACTGGCGCGAATGCGGCGGCATCACGTATACCGTCCCAGTGCTCCGGTGCCTCCGGCGGACGCCAGCGACGGGCTCCAATCGGAGGCGACGCATAGGGTATTGCCAAAAATCGATTGACGCGCCCATCGGTGCGCCCCCGCAGCTTGCCTTGGGGCAACGCGATATCTGCTGCGTCGCTCGCAGTGGAAGTATGAAGATCAGACTGTGGCATGCTGGCTTGCCGGGCTCGCTGGAAAATCGAAATGACAGGCGACCCGGTGATCCCTTCCAACCGACCGGAGTTCGGGGACCTCGCTGCGGCAACGCTCCGTCGCAAAGGGGCAGCGGGTGTGGAAACGGCATCCCGAGGGTGGCTTGACCGGGCTTGGAATGTCGCCGCGCAACAAGATGCGCTGTCGTTTGTCCGCAGCGGCAACGACTGGAACGGCCGACAGGAGGGCCTGGGTGTAGGGATGCTGTGGGGAACCGAAGATCGCCTTGCGCTCTCCCTCTTCCACCACCTTGCCCAGGTACATCACGGCAACCCGATGCGTCAGATGCTCCACGATGGCGAGATCGTGACTGATGAAAAGCAGCGACAGTCCGGTCTTGCGCTGGATATCCTGGAGCAGGTTGACGATCTGCGCCTTCACCGACACGTCGAGCGCGGAGACCGCTTCATCGCAGACGATCAGTTGAGGGTTTGCGGCGAGAGCCCGGGCGATGGCGATACGCTGACGTTGCCCGCCCGAGAACTGGTGCGGATAGCGCTGCGCGGCGTCCTTGGGCAAGCCGACCATATCCAGCAACGTGGCAATCCGTTCGTCGATCTCCGCCTTGGTTGTCGCGACCGCGAAATTCATGATCGGTTCGGCAAGCGTCGCCCCGACGGTATGGCGCGGGTTCAGGCTTGAAAACGGGTCCTGAAAGATGATCTGCACCTTCGAGCGGAATGTTTTCAGGGCTTGGCCGGAAATCGCATCGACCCTTTCTCCATTCAGCAGGATCTCACCGCTCGTCGGCTCATGCAGCCGCACTACGGTCTTGCCGAGCGTGGATTTGCCGCATCCGCTCTCACCGACGACAGAGAGTGTTTCCCCGGCCCTCAGCATCAGGCTGACATCGTCCATAGCATGGATGGTCGAGGTAGGCCGGCCCCAAAAATTGGGCGCGATCGGATAATGCTTGCGCAGCGAGCGCAATTCCAGAAGCGGCGGTCCGCCGATCATGCCTGGTTTCCTCCTTGTACCTTGTGACAAGCCACCTTATGGGCCGGCCGTTTGGCCTCGAACACCGGCACCTCCATTCGACATTGCTCCGCAGCCAGCGGACAGCGCTCGGCAAAGGCGCAGCCGGCGAGACGTTTGCGCAGGCTCGGCACCTGGCCGGGTATCTCCTGCAGGCGCTGCGGGGCGTCGTCACGAAGCGAGGAACCCAATTGCGGTATGGTGGCGAGAAGCCCTTGCGTATAGGGATGCAGCGGGTTCTGGAACAACTCGGAAGTAGCCGCCTCTTCGACCGTTCGTCCCGCATACATCACGATGATCCGGTCGGCCATTTCCGCCACCACGCCGAGATCGTGGGTGATCAGAATGATGGCCGTTCCGGTCTTCTTCTGCAGCCCGCGCATCAGATCGAGAACCTGAGCCTGGATCGTCACGTCCAGCGCCGTTGTCGGTTCGTCGGCGATCAGGAGGCCAGGCTGGCATGCGAGGGCCATGGCGATCATCACGCGCTGGCGCATGCCGCCGGAAAGCTGGTGCGGATATTCGTCGATCCGACGTTCAGGCGCCGGAATATCCACCAGTTTCAACATTTCGACGGCGCGTTCCCGCGCCGCCCGTTTTGACAGGCCCTGGTGCAGGATGAGCGTTTCCATGATCTGCCGGCCGATCGTCAGCACCGGATTGAGCGAAGTCATCGGCTCCTGAAAGATCATGCCGATATCGTTGCCGCGTATGCGGCGCATCTCCTTTTCATCGAGCGACAGCAGGTCGCGGCCCATGAAATCGATATGGCCGGCATTTCTGGCGTTTCGGGCGGGAAGCAGCCGCATGATGGAGAGCGACGTCACCGACTTGCCCGATCCGGATTCCCCGACGATCGCCAGGGTCTCGCCGGAATTAAGCGAAAAGGAGACGTCTTCGACGGCTCGAACAGCGCCGCCATCATCGCCGCGAAAATGCGTTCTGAGATTTCGAACTTCGAGAATTGGCGTTTGACTATCCATGGTCACGTCCTATTGGCCGCACGCGGATCGAGAGCATCGCGAAGGCCGTCACCGAGCAGGTTCACCGCGAGCACCGTGATCGACAGAAATGCCGCCGGAAACAAAATGATGTAGGGCTTGAGCTGCCAGAGCATCCGGCCTTCGTTCATGATGCCGCCCCAGCTCGGAACCGAAGGCGGCGTGCCGGCGCCGATGAAGGACAGGGCCGCCTCCGTGATCATGGCGGCAGAGCAGATATAGGTGGCCTGAACCATGACCGGTCCGAGCGTGTTGGGAAGAATGTGCCAGAGGACGATCCGCGGCATCGAACAGCCCGACGCAATTGCGCCATCGACAAAAGGCTGTTCGCGTATGGAAAGCACCAGGCCGCGCGCCAGCCGACTCATACGCGGAAATTCCGCAATCGTGATCGCGATGACGACGTTGACGACCGAACCGCCGAGCGCCGCCATCAGTGCGATGGCGAGCAGGATGGGCGGGATCGACATCAGTCCGTCCATGATCCGCATCAGAACGGAATCGAGCTGCCGATAAGCGCCGGCAACAAGACCGGTCGCAAGCCCAAGGAATGATGCGCAAATGGCAACGCAGAATCCGACCAGCAACGAGACTCTCGCTCCGTAGAGAACGCGGGAATAGAGATCGCGGCCCAGCGTGTCGGTACCGAACCAGTAGATCAGCGACGGCTCGCGGTTGCGCTTGATCGGTGAGACAAATCCGGGATCGATGGTTCCGAGCAGCGGCGCCAGGACAGCGATGGCGACAAGAAGCAGAAGGAGCCCGCCGCCGATGACGATCGTCGGATGCTTGTGCAGCAGCGTGCGCCAGCGCCCATATTGCTTCGGCGTCGGAAATAGATCCGGCAGATGCTCGGTGTGTTGGATATTCGTGCTCATCAGTAGCGCACCCTCGGATCAAGCAGCGTGTAGAGAAGATCGATCCCGAGATTGATCAGCACGTAGCCCATGCTGAACAGCAGCACGACGCCTTGGATGACCGGATAGTCGCGCCGCAGGATCGCATCGACCACCAAGCGACCGACCCCAGGGATGGCGAAGACTGTCTCGGTCACCACGGCCCCGCCGATCAGCATGGCAATGCCGAGACCGATTACGGTTACGACGGGCACAGACGCATTCTTGAGGGCGTGCAGGAAGAGGACCGGGGCGGCGCCAAGACCCTTGGCGCGCGCCGTGCGGATATAGTCCTGCGAGAGCACATCGATCATCGACGTCCGCGTGATGCGCGCGATCAGGGCGATATAGACGCAGGACAGCGCCATCGCCGGCAGGATAAGATTTCGAAGGAAAGACAGGACGCCGTCGGCAAGGGGCGAATAGCCCTGCACTGGCAGCAGATCGAGGCGGATCGCAAAGACATAGCTCAGCAGATAGCCGATGACAAAAACCGGCACGGAAAAGCCGAACACAGCAATGGCCATGACCAGGCGATCGACCCAAGTCCCCTGCCATGCCGCCGCAAGCACGCCGAGCGGCACCGCGATCGTGACCGAGATGATGAGCGTGAGCCCCATCAGCGACAAGGTCGGTTCCAACCGCTGAGCAATGAGCGTCGAGACGGGCAGTTGCGAGAAGATCGAGACTCCCAGGTTTCCCCTAAGAACATGCCCGATCCATTCCAAAAACCGCCACAGCATCGGTTCGTCCAGCCCGAGACTGTCGCGGATACGCGCGATCTCTGCTGGCGATGCCTGGTCGCCGGCAATCAACGCGGCAGGATCGCCCGGCGCCAGGTAAAGCAGGCTGAAGACGAAGAAGGCGACGAACAGCATGACCGGTATGGTCGACAGCACGCGCTTGATGGCAAAACTGAACATTGACTTTCCTCACAGCCATGACGGGGAACCGGTTTTGCATCGGTCCTGTTCACCGCACATCGCAATCGGCCGCAGCCAGACGCGATAATCGTCCCCGCGATCGGCGGGCGCCCGTTTGGGCACCCGCCGCTTCGGACTACTTGCGTGCGATATTCCAATAGACCGGAGCCGGCGGCGTCAGGATGCCGGTCAGGTTGCTGCGATAGGCGCGGATCTGGTATTGCGTGCCGATCGGAACGTAGGGCACGGTCTCGACAGCGCGGAGCTGGATCTTCTCGGCCAGCGCCTTGCGTTGCGCCAGGTCGGTCAGGCCCGCAAACTGGGTGCGCATGGTTTCGATCTGCTCATCGCAGGGCCAGCCGAACCAGGCCTTCTCGCAGTTCGAGCGCAGACCCAGGTGCCCCACAGGCTCCAAGAAGTCGAGACCACCCGGGCCGGAAATGAAGATCGACCAACCGCCCTTGTCGACCGGTTCCTTGCTCTGCCGGCGGCTGGTTACGGTCGCCCAATCCATGGCGTCGACGCGCGTTTTGATGCCGATGTCCTTCAGGAGCTGATCGGTGACGGTGACGAAGGCATGGATGTTGGCGTTTTCGGTCGCGTCCAGAAGCACGGCGGGCGTGCCGTCGTAACCGCTTTGCGCCACCAGCGCGCGGGCCTTTTCGATGTCCGGCGTCGGGAAGCCGGCTTTGGTGGCATAGGGTGAGGAGCAAGAGTAGAAGGATTGGCACGATTTGCCGAGCGAGGGATCCGTGATGACCGCTGCAAGGAAATCGTCGCCGTTGACCGCCGTCAGCAAGGCCTTGCGCAGGAGAGGATTGTTGAACGGCGGCTGGATCGTGTTCAGGCGGATTTGCTGGGCGACGCCGATATCGTCCTGGTTTGCCACGGCTACACCTTCGGCTTCCTTGGCAAGCGGGATGAGATCGGCGGACAGATCCTCGTCGATATCTATCTCGCCCTTGCGCAGGGCATCGAGTGCGGTCTGCTGATCAGGGATAATCGTCCATTCGATACGGTCGACCTTGGCGACTTTGCCGCCGGCGAGACCGCTCGCCTCTTCGCTGCGCGGCTTGTAGAAGGGGTTCTTCGCGAATGCCAGCTTTGCACCCGGAACCCATTCATCGCCGAGGAAAACGAACGGTCCAGAACCAGTATGATCCTTGACCGCTTCGTTCGGAGGCGTGGCATCGGCAATGCGCGCGGGCATGATGAAGGGCACGGGCGCCCCGGCCTTGCCCAACGCATCGAGCACGAGACCCCAGCTTTCCGATAGGGTGAGCGTGAAGGTGCGATCGTCCTGAGCGGCCCAACTGGCGCCCTTGGCGTTGAGCTGCTGGCCGAGGCTGTCGTTCACGCTCCAGCGCTTGAGGGAGGCAATGACATCTTTGGAGGTCACCGGCGTTCCGTCGCTGAACTTGAGACCGTCCCGAAGCGTGAATTTATAGGTCTTTCCGTCGTCGGATTTCGACCAGGTATCGACCATCTGCGGCTTGATGGCGAGCGATGCATCCATGGCAAACAGCGTGTCGTAGACCATGTAGCCATAGTTTCGCGCCATGGAGTCCGAACCGAGATGCGGATCGAGCGCTTTGACGTCGCCGGACGGCTTGATGCGCAGGACATCGGCGGCGAGCGCCGTTCCGCAGGCAAGGGTCATCGCCAGAGCCAGAAGCGCTCCGGTCAGTTTCAGGCATTTCATGGTGGTTCCTCCCACAGGTAAGACTAAACTTTCAGGCTTGCGCCTTGGGCGCGTGCATCAGGACATTTTCTTCCTGAGTAGGTTGGGCTCCGCGCTTCAGGTAACCGAATGTGGCGAGCGACAGCGCCGCCGCAGGCTCTCGTCCGAGTTCGGATTGGACGAAATTGAGCGCGATGGAACCGGCGCCGCCAAGAAGGCAGCAATCAATGCCAGCCAAGATCGACGCCCGTCCGGCGTCGCCGAGATTTGCGGGCCATCCTCCCAGGAAGACACGTTGTGTTCCGACCATGTTGAGAGCGTTGCCGATGGCCATGCCGAGCCTGAAAAGCCGGGAATGGACATCCGTGCTGGTCTTCTCACTGATGGGAACCCTCTGTGGCCAGGCGTCACCCAGCGCGAGGAGTTCCACCTCGTCGATCTTCAGCCGCGGCGCGATCGCGCTCGTCGACAAATAGGCCTCGAGACATCCGAAGTGACCGCAGCGACATTGAGGCCCCTTGGGGTCCATGACCATGTGCCCGATCTCGCAGGTCGTGACGTCGCCATTGCCCCAGAACTCGCTGACAATGGCGGCCGCCACGCCATGGCCGACGAACACATAGAGGTAGTCGTCGCTCGAACCGTTGGTTCCGAGCGTCAGCCGTTGGTTTATCGCTCGCGCGACAATCGAATTGGCAATCTCGACAGGCACGCTGAGAAAACTTGCGTTGAGCCGCGCAAGCGTCTCGGAAGGATCGAGCATTACGATGGGATTTATGGCCCGGCGCGCGTCGTAACCGGGAACGGAAACACCGACGAAGTCCAGTTGCAGCCGGGAACGTTCGGCAGAGTCGGCCAAGGCGCCGACTGCCGCCGCGATAGCCTGAGACACCGCCCCCGCCGAGGCGCCGTCCTTCAGGTCGAAGCGTTCCGAGAAAACAAGATCTCCATCAAGGGTGGCGATACCAGCATGGACCCGGTTGCTCGACACCTCGAGCGCGCCGAGATAACGATTCTTGCTTAATGTAAGGATAGCGCTCGGCCCGCCTGGATATTCTGCGGGCTGCCGCTTTTCGATGAGCACGCCCTCCGCGCGCAGTTCGGACACAATGCGGGATACGCTAGCCTCTGTCAGCCCGGTCTTGTCGGCAATATCGGTGCGGAAGCTACCTTTTTTCCTCCAGATATAATTCAAGACCGCGGCGCGCGTCTCCTGCCGACTCCTCGCAAGCCTCACAATTCCATCCTCCCCGGCAATGCAATTCTTACTTTATGTAAGAATTGATAGCTGAGGCCAGATCGCATGTCAATAAACCAGCCTCATCACGCGCTCGGATGAGTTTCGGTTTGAATTAGGCGGGGAACCGTTGCTTGACCTTTGGCCGCTGATCGTGTCGGCAAGTGAGGCGGCAAATCAATGAATGTGCAGAAAGTTAGCCCGCGTAGAAGGGATTTGACGCGCTGCTTTCCATCGGGTGTCATTCGGACCCGCACTGGAAAAGCGATCCGGTCTCTCATCGTCCGGCGCAATCAGCCTCGATGGATCGATCAGAATGGAAGAGAACTTGAGATGTTCTCCGGCCCATCGAAATGGATGGGAACGTCCGTATCCAGCGGAGATGAAGGCTACTCGTATGGTGCAGCTCGAAATGCCGCAGGATGAGGTTCACGGCCAAACGAACCTGCAGTTTCGGGCTTTGGTCCAGCACAATCGACATCAAGTCCTCGGGCAGGAATGCCGCAGCATTGCGCGTCAGCTCATGACCTAAGAATGCCGGGCGGCAGGGAAGAATATCGGCCCTGATCGCCCGCGCAACGCTGATATTCGCGGTGCCCACGTTGCTGAGCTGAACTGCTCAGAACGCGAGCGGCTGTCGGTCCGCGATCCTCGATCACCACACAAGCTGAGGAAGAACGGGACTAAGTGCCGAAAGACACTTCCTCAATGGAAGCGGTTGGCGTTCCATTCGGATGCGATCTGTTCGTAGGCGGCATCGAGCCGCTCGCCGCGATTCGCGCGCCAGAAACTGGCCAGATCGCTGCTCCAGGCAGACTGGTGATCGCTGGGTTTGTTAGTCCATGTCAGCGACTTGCCGTGCGATTTGAGAACGATCTCTTCTACCTGATGCGACGTGACGGCGCGGCCGAGAGTCTTTCCTAGCGCGATGATATGATCCGGCTCCCACAGGCGTTCGTAGATGAACAGGTTATCTTTTCGCCAGGAAATGAACGATGCATAGGTCGAGAAGAATTCGCGGGAGGCATTGGGGCCAAACCAGCGCACCCAACTCAGGAAATTGTCGCGCGGATTGCGGATGATCGTCACCGTCGTCATACCGCGGAGCAGCACACGTTTGTTCCAGCACACATGGCCATGGACAACGATACGGGATGGAGCGCCATGCAGGAGCCTGGAGACGTCGTTATATCCGTGAATCTTGGGGGCATTCTTGACGTAATCGTCGAAGTTTCTCTTCGCCTGTGGCGACAGGAAGATCGATTCTTCGTTGTAATTTATCCGACGGGCATAACAGGGCTGGTCCTTACGCAGGGCGCGCACGAACGCATATTTTTCAAACCCGATGGCCTCGACCGCCTGCAAAAGCGCATGCGTGCCCGATTTCGGCGTGCCGTTACAGATAATCGGTGATGCAGTGGTCATCATACCTCCATCGTTCTAGAGCGTGTTTCACTCCGGCCGGATTATGCTCCAGGCAGTGGGGATATTGATCCATCATCAAGCTTTAGCGTGCCTTGCGTACAAGGTGGCGAAGCTATGAAGGACACAGGGAACGACATAGGTTTGCTGCATGGGCCATGGCGCGCCTCGAGACTGAAATTCGATCGCACGCCTTTAAATCGATTTTAAAAAATCAACATGCAAAACTAATCGATTTTAATTTGTGCATTCAAAATTTTTTGTTGCAGCGCAAAGAAAATCACTCCTAACTGCCTCACGCCATTCTATCCGTCGTAGGAAACGCGCAATGACGATTTCATTTCCGCTTACTGACAAACGCACTGTCGATGAGCTGCTGAAGCACCTTAACGCGCATAAACTGTTCTCTCCTGGAAATTGCGTCATCACGATCAATCCCCTCGCCGCACACGTTTCGTCGTGCCTTTCGTATGCGCTTAGCACCGCTCGCACTGCCTGGTAGGCGCGCTGCTATTCAGTTGAAACCATTTCCGTCACGAGTTGAGCATCTCAAGTCAGCGTTCGAACGTCCTCGAAGGCTTAGCACATCCGTGCAGGCCTTTTGGAACGTCCGTAAGCCTGAGAGTGCCCGCTAAGAATCGTGTGAATTCCGATACCAATCCCGCAGGAGAAAGACATTGATGACGACATTCGAAGGCTATCTCGATGGTCATAGGGGAACATTGTTGAACGAGGACATGGTCGTCGTCCTGCGCAACATTGCCGAGGCTACCCGGCAGATTTCAGACAAGCTTAGAAGCTCGTCATTATCAGGTCTAACGGGCGCAACCGACGCAATCAACGTCCAAGGCGAGACGCAGAAGCCGCTCGATATACTTTCCAACGAGATCATGCTCGATGCATGCCGTAAATCGCCGGCAGTTGCTTTCGCGGTATCGGAAGAACTCGACGCCGAAGTGCTCATTCATCCCAATGGCGAATATGCGATGATCTTCGACCCGCTCGATGGATCGTCCAACCTCGATGTCAACGTAACGGTCGGAACGATCTTTTCCATCATCGAGGCAAGCTCTCCGGCTGAGATTTTGAAAAACGGCCGCTGTCAGCTCGCTGCAGGATATGCCGCGTACGGACCGCAAACCAATCTGGTCCTTGCGATTGGAAATGGCGTACAGATCTTCACGCTCGACGAACGCGGCGTGTATGTGATGACAACCGCGGATGCCAAGATCGCCCCGGAAACCAAGGAGTTTGCGATCAACGCTGCACGTCGTCCGTCTTGGGATGACGTCATTACCGAATATGTCGACGGGTCGATCGAAACCCCCGGCTATAATATGCGCTGGATCGGTTCGATGGTCGCCGATACCCATCGCATCTTCAACCGCGGCGGAATCTTCCTCTATCCCGCCGATCGAAACAAGCCAGCCTCCGGCGGCCGTCTGCGTCTACTTTATGAGGCAAATCCAATTGGCTTTCTGGTCGAAGCGGCAGGCGGCTCTGCCATTGCCGGAAAGACCGCCATCCTCGACATTGAACCAACCTCGCTGCATCAGCGGGTTCCGGTGATTTTTGGCTCGCGCCACGAGGTCGCAAAGATCAGTCGAGCGTACTGCGTCGAACGGGCAATCGAGACAGTGTAGCAACGGCGCGCAAGCCGGTTGGCGACACTCCAGCCGGCAATATCTTGCCCATTGTAATTGTTCTTCATTGAGGAAGAGACGCAGTCAGCGAGTGACACACGGATGCAGCGCGTGCTAAACATGGATGATTTTCTTCGCGAATTGTCACAGGCACCACCCGCATTTCCCAGGGCATTTTGAATGGCTTCCGATCAACCGCGGCGCGAACATGTTCTGATCGTCGACGACGACACAAGAATCCGCCAGATGTTGACGCGTTATTTCGAAGATGAGGGATACCAGGTCACCGCCGTCTCGGACGGCGGTGAAATGCGTCTCCAGATGAAGCAGGCGAGCTTCGATATCATACTGCTGGACCTGATACTGCCGGGAGGCGAAGATGGTCTGTTGCTTGCCAGAGAAATCCGCATGCAGTCCGATGTGCCGATCATCATGCTGACGGGCCGCGACGATGTCGTCGATCGGATCGTTGGTCTGGAAATGGGTGCGGATGACTATATCGCCAAGCCGTTTCATTTGCGCGAAGTGCATGCTCGCATGAAGTCCATCCTTCGCAGACGCCAGCCAGCGGCTACGCTGGCAGAGGCGAGGCAGGAGGAGATCATTCGCTTCGACGGTTGGCAGCTCAATTTCGATCGTCGCCAGCTTTTTGCCGCCGACGGTGGCGAAGTCGAGTTGACGACAGGCGAGTTCGACATGCTGGCCGTTCTCGTGCGCCATGCCGGCCGCGTTCTTCGCCGGGAGCTTCTCATGGATCTCACTCGCGGCAGAAATCTCGAAGCCTTCGACCGCACGATCGATGCACAGATTGTCAGATTACGGAAAAAGATCGAAGACGACCCCAAACATCCAAAATTGATCAAATCGATCCGGGGCGTTGGTTACATCTTCACCGCGCGGCTGTGATCGACGGCACGTCAATACGGCCGGAATGTGCATGAAACACTCGCCGGTACTCCCCGCATAAAGTGACGCTTGCCGTCGATGGCCAGACTTAATCCAGAAGCTCTCGCAGACGCGTTGCCAGCTCGCGTGCAGTATAGGGCTTTTTCAGCCAGCTTCCCGATTGCGCGAGCTCGCGGCCAGCGATCGTCGGCTCGGCATAACCGGATGTGAAGAGGATCCTTATGCCTGGTTTCAATGTCCGCACATGGTTAGCCAGCTCATCGCCGGTCATGCCGCCTGGCATGACGATATCGGTGAAAAGCAGCGCGACATCGGGATTTTCCTCGAGCCTGGTCAATGCCTCGTTCCCGTTGGATGCTTCAACCACCTGGTAGCCAGCATCGTTGAGCCTAGAGACGGCAACGCGCCTCACCCGCGGATCATCCTCCACCACCAAAATCTTCTCGAAGCCACCGGGAATGTCAGATTGGAGCCGCTCCTCCACGCCCTTCTCGCTGGCGTTATCGGCCGTCTTGTGTGCCGCGGGAAGAAAGACGCGCACACTCGTGCCTTGTCCGATCTCGCTATAAAGCTGGACATGGCCACCGGACTGCTTGGCAAAACCATAGACCATGCTCAGGCCCAGACCGGTGCCGGAGCCGACGCTCTTCGTGGTAAAGAAGGGCTCAAAGGCCCGTTGCTTGACCTCGGATGTCATGCCAAGGCCCGTATCGGTCACGGAAATCAGGACATACTCACCGGTGCGCACCTGCGGATACATCTGTGCGTAATCGGCATCCAGTTTGATGCGCGAGATTTCGATCGAGAGCTTGCCGCCACGCGACATGGCGTCCCTGGCGTTCAGGACCAGATTGAGCAATGCATTCTGCAACTGCGATCCATCGACCAGCGCTTCGTTCGCCGCACCGCTGACGATGGTGCGGAATTCGATAGCCTCGCCAAGCGTCCTGCGCGGCAGATCGGAAAAGCTCGACACAAGTTGGCCGACATCGACGAGCTTCGGGTTTAGCGGCTGGCGCCGGCCAAAGGCGAGCAATTGGCCTGTGAGCTTGGCGCCATCATCGGCCGCGTCCTGCGCTTCACGCAGCAGCGGCCGCAGCTTCTCGTCCTTAAGCTTGCCCTCGATCATTTCGAGATTGCCACTGATGACGGTCAGCAGATTGTTGAAGTCATGCGCCAGTCCGCCGGTCAACTGGCCGATCGCCTCCATCTTCTGCGACTGGCGCAGCTCGTCCTCGATCTTATGGCGGCTCGTCAGGTCGCGGATGAAGCCGGTGAAAATGCGCTTGCCCTTTGCGGTGGCCTCGCCGACGGAGAGCTCCATTGGGAAAAGGGAGCCGTCCTTGCGCTGCCCCGTCACGACGCGGCCATAGCCAATGATGCGCCGCTCTCCAGTCGTCATGTAGCGGGAAAGGTAACTGTCATGTGCGTCACGATCGGGCTGCGGCATCAAGATTTTGACATTCCGGCCGCAAACTTCGTCAGCCGTGTAGCCGAACAATCTTTCAGAGGCGGCGCTAAACGAGGAGATCGTGCCGACGTCATCGATGACGATCATCGATTCAGGCACGGTATCGAGGATCGAGCGCAGATGCGCTTCCCTTTCTGCAAGATCGTCCTGAATTTGTTTCATCTCGGTAACATCGTTGTTGGTCTGGATGATGACCGGCCTGGTATCGAAAGCAGGGGTGATGAGCGTCCAGCGCGTGGCGACGAAAATGATTCGTCCATCCCGGTGACGATGCACCACCTCGCCCTGCCATGCCCCCTGCCTTCGGACTTCCTCGCGGATCTCATCCAAAGGCTTTGGAAACTGTGTTGCCAAAAGCGTGTGAACGACCTGACCAAGTGCCTCGTCCCTTGACCACCCATAGAGCGTTTCGCAACCGCCGGTCCAGCGGCTGACAACGCCGTCAAAACCGTGAATGATGAGGTTGGCTCCGTCGAGCAGACGAGCAATCTCGTCGAGCTCCAGTTCAGTTGTCACTCGGGTCTTCGATTTGTCGTTCATTGCGCTTTCATCATTCGAAATTCAGTGGCGTTGGCCTCCGGCGTAAGCGATCAGACCGCGTTCGTCGCCATCACACTCGTCGTCATCCCCGGAGAGTTGAACGAGCATCCCATATTTCATGATACGCACGCAATGCCGACCCGCGGAGACCAGTATTCCCTTGTTCGCCAGCTTGGTCATCGTCCGTGAAACGGTCTCGATCGTCAGGCCGAGATAGTCTGCGATGTCGAGCCGCGTCATTGGTAATTCGACGATCGCATTGGATCGATTGTGATCCGGTTTGCGGCGGAGCTGCTTCAGCACGAATGTGCACACCCGCTCCTCGGCATTCTTGCACGACAGCAGGACCATCTGATCCTGGGCAGCCGCCATCTCGTCGCAAAGGCGGGCAAAGACTTCGGGCCTCAGATCCTGCGAATTGCTGACCTCGGCTTCGAAGGCCTTGCGAGAGAAGCGACGCACCTTGGTATCGCCAATGGCTTCGGCGCTGTAGAGATAGTGGTTCCGCAACGACACGCCGACGATGTCGCCCGCATGCAGGAAACCGGTGATGACCCGACGACCGTCAGAGATGATCTTGAAGATGCGCAGGCTACCCTCGACGACTTCGAACAAGTGCTTGGCGACATCGCCCTCGAAGAACAGCGACTGACCGGCGGCGAGATGTTCGGTTGGCTGCTTGCTAAACAGAGCCTGCAGACAGTTCGGTTCGGCGTCCCGCAGAGCCGGGTTGGTGAATTCCTTAGCGTAATGAATATTGTCTGCCCGCAACATGATCGTCCCTCCGTGTTGTCGGGGAGAACAATTGATCGCCGCAGGTGACGCCAGGATGCCATGGGTGTGAAATACGGTGCACTTAAGTAACAGTCTGTAACAAGCAATAGCAGAAGCATTTGCTGGACTGTTTCTCGGCCATACGTGGCCCAAGGCTGCCTTCCTCACCGCCAGGCCGGATTGATGGACTCTGATTCAAGCCGATAGACGAGCCCGTGATCCCAGCGGTTGCGGAAGCCCTCGTCGGCAAGCCGCTCCCAGACCTCATCGTTGAGCGTCCAAAACCGCATGTGACTGCAGCCGGCGCCAATCGCCCGCCCTTTCATCAGGGAGAAAAGCTCCCGCGCGATCCTTTCCTCGTCCAGTGGACTGATGACGACAAAGATTGGAATATCGAACAGTCGGCCGGCAATCGGATGCTCGAATACGCGGGCAAGGCAAACGGCGCGGACACAATCGTTCGGACCAGTCGCCACTGTGAAGCGCTGACGCTCAAAGACGGTTCCGACCGCCGCGCGCCAGCGGTCCCATGCAAGACCCGGCATAACCGCCTGCACGACGAGATAAGCGCGTTCGATTTGGTTTGCCTGAAGAGGACCAATCTCATAGCGCGTGTTCATCTCCAAGACTTCCTTCAGACGGGACGCCTGTTTCGACTTCACGGTGGAACCGCTGGTTTCACAGCTCATTCGCGATTGCTGGCGGCTCCTGCCGTCAATGCGCAGCAAAAGGCCAGCTTTGCGTTCCTCCTCGCATCGAGCGCCTGACGCCGTTGAAGACGCGCCAGCGATGCGCTGTATGATGTTGAAGGTCATGTCCCCCACCTCATTTCGTTGTCGAATTGAGCAAGCTTAAGCCGACGCGGGAGACGTGCTTTGATCGGTGTCAAGATTTGGGCGGATCGAGCCGAAACCGCTTCTGTGATGGATCAATGCGCAGAAAATCATCCGCTGAAACGACAATTCGATGAAGGGATAAAGATCTTGGACCATAAGGCAGCTTCTCGGCCCGCCGACTTCGGCCGTGATCAACCTTGATCTACGTTTTCCTTGCCACCGCTTGGACGTGCATCGTCGTCATCAAACAGAATGCGCCACGATGCCCCCTCCAGATCATCATACTGCCCGGTCTTCAGCGACCACAGAAAGCCTCCCAGGCCGAGCGTCCCCATGAACAATGCCAGCGGGATCAGGTAGATCAGCATATTCATGATATGGAAGCTCCCGCAGGGGTGGTGAATTTGCCGGTACGCTCTGTCTGCCAATTCCAGCCATTCAGGCGCAATGCATTCGTCACGACGATCAGCGAAGACGTGGACATGGCGACAGCGGCGATAAGCGGCGTCGCATAGCCCGCGATGGCGATCGGAACAGCCAGCACATTGTAACCGATGGCAAGGGCGAAGTTCTGGCGGATCAGAGCAGCCGTACGCCGCGCGACGCAGATCGCCTCCGGAACCGCGTCGAGGCGGTCCTTCAGGAAAACGAGGTCTGCCGCTTGTCGGCCAATGTCGGAGGCGGTTGCGGGAGCCATCGACACATGCGCCGCCGTAAGTGCCGGCGCATCATTGATACCGTCGCCAACCATCATGACCTTGTTGCCCGCCTCGTTTAAGCGTGCGCACTCTTCGACTTTCTGCTTCGGATCCAATTCCGCAATCCAGCGATCCATATGCAATAGCCGCGCTGTCGATTCGACGACTGCTCGCCGGTCGCCAGACAGGATCATTGTATGCAGCCCCGCAAGACTGAGCTGGCGAATGGCCGCGGCGGCTCCGGGACGAAGAGTGTCTTCAAAGTAGAAGCGCGCCAGCTCTACCCTGTTCCTCGACAGTATAACCTCGGAAAGGGACTCATTTGGTCCTTTTTCACGAAGCGGGGCGGCGCAAGCGAACTGCATGTTGCCGAGCCGATAAAGCCCGTCGGCGGCCTCGGCCTCGAGGCCCGCTCCCGGAATCTCCGCGACGCTGTCGAACCGGCGGACATTGTTGCCAGCACTACGCAACAACGCCTGGGAGAGTGGATGCCGGGAATGCGCGGCAAGACCGGCCGCAATCGCCCTTTCCTCCGGCCCCGCGCCCACCATCTCGATGAGACATGGCTGGCCCATCGTCAAAGTGCCGGTCTTATCGAACACGACGGCATCGACCTCGGCTAGACGTTCCAGAGCAGAACCATCCTTGATCATGATGCCGCTGCGAAACAGTTTGCCGGCGGCGGCGACCTGGACGACCGGTACGGCAAGACCAAGCGCGCACGGGCAGGTGATGATGAGCACGGCAACCGCGACCAGCATCGCATGCTTCCAATCCCCACCGACGAAACCCCAGGCAAGAAACGAAACCAGCGCAAGCAGGTGGACGGCCGGTGAGTAAAGGCTTGCAGCTCGGTCCGCGATCCTGCGATAGCGCGCCCTGCCCCCTTCGGCAGCTTCCATGAGGCCGATAATCTCGGCGAGCAGAGAGTTCTCCGCGGTCTTCGTGACGCGAATGGTCAACGAGGCCATGAGGTTCATCGAACCAGACCGAACCTCCGTGCCATTCGCGACTGCGACCGGCACGCTCTCGCCTGTGACAATGGAGAGATCGAGTTCGCTCGTGCCGGCGATCACGACGCCATCGGCGGGGACGCGCTCGCCGGCGGCGATAAAGATATGGTCGCCAATGCCTATGTCCTCTACCGAAATATATCGCCTGCTGCCGTCGGCCGTTATCAACAAGGCACCGCGGGGTGCGAGCCTCGCAAGGCCATTGACCGCGGCTCGCGCTTTCTCGCGCATGATATGGTCGAGCGCGCGACCGATCAGCAGGAAGAATAGCAGCGAAACGGAGGCATCGAACCAGGCGTGCTCTCCGTGATGGATCGTCTCCCATAATGATACGGCATAGGAGAGCGTGACGGCGAGAGAAATGGGAACATCCATGTTGGTCCGCCCGTGCTTCAAGGCATTCCACGCCGAGCGAAAAAAGAAACGGCCGCCGTAGATAAGGGCCGGCGCAGCAATCATCGCGGAAATCCAGTGAAACAGGTCTCGCGTCGCCGCATCTGCGCCGGACCAGACTGATACCGAGAGCAGCATGATATTCGCTGCGGCAAAGCCGCAGACACCAACGGCCAGGAGCAATTGATTGCGCAGGCTATCCGTCTGGGACGCGGCGGGAGTGAAAATATGCGCCCGATAGCCGGCTTCGGTGATCGCGGAAAGAATACCCGACGGATCGATGACAGCATTATCAATGCGCTCGACATAGGTGCAACTGACCCGCCGAGCGGTCAGGTTGACTCGCGCGCCCTTCACATAGGGTAACCTGCGCAAAGACCGTTCGATGGTCGAGATGCAAGCGCCACAGTGCATATCGGGAACGCTGAGGTCCAGTTGGCGAAGGCCCTCCCCCAGCGGATGGCTGGCCAGGACGATCTCCTCGGTACTGGCGCAGCACTTGCTCATTGTCATGACGCTTTCCGCGTCCATGGTGCAGCAGGTCATTGTCCAAACTCCGCCGTGTCGATGCGCCTGGCCTCATGCATTACCGTGACACCGTCTCTGCGCGAGATGGTTTCCACGATCCAGTCGCCTCCCTCAATGCGATGTTTGGCTTCGAAATGGCCTTCGCTCGTCTTGGTCAGTGCAAGCGCAAAGTCCTCTCGGTCGCCCACGGGTCTTCTGAACGTCAGCGTCACGTCGTCGACCACCGCCGGCAACCCGTCCCGATTGTGAATATCGTAGTGAATGACATTGCCGCGCAGGGACAGATCGCCGGAAATGCCGCTGCCAGCCATAGCGCGCATTGCGGCGGCCTTGCTGTTGAATTCCTGGCTTGCGACATAGGTATTCTCCACCACAAGGCCGCTCCAACTCGTGGACGCGAGAACCGCCATCGTCACATTCACTCCGATCACGACGGTGAAGAACGCAACAATGACGACCAGCATATGGCGGCCGGTGAAGGGACGTCCGGTGGTAACTTGGCTTCTCATTTCGGCGCTCCCGGTGCGTTGAAGGCGGCCCGGTACGTCGCCCGATCCGCGTGATTTTCGTCCTCTATGACGAACAGGAATTCCTTGATTGTCTCCGCCTTGGCCTGTTGCGTTACGAACACTTTAAGCGAGGTGGCCGCGTCCGGATCCGCATCGACAGTGAAGTGCCGGCCTTCCTCCTTCGAGAGTTCGGGGATCTTCATCGTCGCTCCTACTGCGCCCTCCAGTCGGATATCGATTTTCCTCGGCGCCGGGACCATGTTGAGGACGCGAAGCGTATAACCGTTGCGGATTGATCCATCCGATTCCAGCACATATTGCGGATTGCGATCGTGGAGCACGTTCAGCTCCAGCCGCTCCCTGAGCGCCAGATGCACGAGCATCGCCACCCCGACCGCTGCCCATACAGCGGCATAAAAAGGACGCGCGGCCTGAAGATCACCCGCCAATTGAAGTGCCGAATGCCCTCGATGAAGCTGCCGTCAGGGTTTCGCACGAGGTTCGGCTGCACGGCGACCGTGCCGCCGTTGGTCGCCAGGCTCATGTTGGCGGCGTACTCGCTCAGCGTCGCATAGGAGATCAGGCCGCGCGGCTTATCGAGTTTGTCCATCACGCCGTCGCAGGCGTCGATACATAGGGCGCAGGTGATGCACTCCATCTGCTGACCATCGCGGATGTCTATGCCCATCGGACAGACCGCCACACAGGCATTGCAATCGACGCAATCGCCGACCGGCTGGCCTGCTGCCTGAGCTTTTTTGGCGTGACGGGAGCGAGGCTCACCGCGCCAGTCGTTGTAGGTGACGACCAGGGAATTTTCGTCCAGCATAGCGCCCTGGATGCGGGGCCACGGACACGTGTAGGTGCAGACCTGTTCCCTCATCAGCCCACCAAGAACGTAAGTGGTCGAGGTGAGAATGGCGACCGTGGCATAGGCGACCGCCGGCGCTTGGCCCTTGATTAGGGCAACGGCCAGGGATGGCGCATCCGCGAAATAGAAGATCCATACGCCGCCGGTGAGGACGCCGATAAGGACCCATATGCTGTGTTTGGCGACCCGCTTCGCAACCTTGTCCGGCGTCCAGGGACCAGCATCGAGTTTCATGCGCGCGTTGCGATCACCTTCGATCGCGCGTTCCACGACAAGGAAGAGATCGACCCAGACCGTCTGCGGACAGGCATAACCACACCATGCCCGTCCCACCGCCGAGGTTACCAGAAACAGGCCAAAGCCGGCCATGACAAGCAGACCGGCCACATAGAAGAACTCCTGGGGCCATATCTCGATGAAAAAGAAGAAGAAGCGACGAGAGGCCAAGTCGATGAGAATCGCCTGGTCGGGCGCATATGGGCCTCGGTCCCAGCGAATCCAGGGAGAAAGATAGTAGATGCCGAGCGTGATCAGCATCACGATCCATTTGAATCGCCGGAACCGACCCTGCGCCCGCTTTGGAAACACTTTCTTTCGTGCAGCATAGAGTGGCTGACGATTGCGCCGTGCATTGACCGCCTCGGCATCGAGCCGTTCGACATGAGCGTCCCGCGGGTCTGGAGCTGTGTAGAGGTTCATCGCTCGGTGTCCTTTTGATGATCCTCATCTCGCATTCGGCCGACCAAACGTCCTTGACGTAGGTCAAGGAACGGCCGCCCGGTCTTCGGGCTCGGTCAAAAAATGAGAGCCACGCCCCGGAGGGACGTGGCTCAGAGGAACTACGGGGGAGCCCGTAGGGAACGTCCTCTACCTTTGAATGCTAACGGCTCGCGGTATTGTGATCTTTGAGCGAAATCAAACTGGCCATGGAATTGCCGAGCTTCTCCAGGCTGTCTTCCTCCCGCGAGGAAGGGAGCGGATGTGCCCGCGCGGCAACCCGCGTATGAACGATGGCTCGGGGGTTGCCGTACAAGCGGAGAAGGGGATTTTGGTCGTGGGCAGTCATTTCATTCCTCCTATTTTCCACCGCCCAGCGAATGAACAAACACGGACAGCTCCTTCACGGTGGTTTCGCCCAGCCGGGCCGACCAAGCCGGCATCACGCCATGTTTCGGCGCGGTCACCTGGCGGATGATCGCATCCTCTCCCCGCCCCTTTAACCAGATCGCATCGGCGAGATCCGGCGCTCCCATCTCCTGCTTGCCCTTGGCGTCCTCGCCGTGGCAAGCAGCGCAATTGTCGAGGAATACCTGCCTTCCAGCCTTCGCCAGCGCCAGATCGGAAGGCGTGTTCGTCAGTCCCCAGACGTAGGCGGCAACCTGCCGAATTTGCGTATGATCGAGCATATCGCCGAAGGCAGGCATTTCCGACGAATGCGTCTCGGGGTCGGCATCGAAGCGGATGCCATGCGAGACGGTCTGTTGGATCGCTTCGAGGTCGCCACCCCAGAGCCAGTCGTCATCGTTCAGATTGGGAAATCCCGGAGCGCCGGTGGCACCGGAGCCATGACACGGCGCGCAGTTGACCTTGAAGGCAGAGGCGCCGCCAGCGATGGCAAACTCGCGCAGCGTCGGATCGGCATCGATTTCTCTGACGGTTTTCGCGGCGATGAGATCGTGAAACCGAGTTTGTGCGACCTTGGCCTCTTCCACCTGCTGCTGCAGTTCGGCCCGGCTCGAAAAGCCGAGCAGTCCTTTGGTGGTATCCCTGATCAGGGGTATGGAGGGATAGGCGATGGCATAGCCGATGGCCCAGAGGATCGTGACGTAGAATGTCCACACCCACCATCGCGGCATGGGATTATTGAGTTCACGGATGCCGTCCCATTCATGGCCCGTTGTTTCGACGCCGCTGAGTTCGTCTATATGTTTGTCCGACATCTCAATCATCCTTCAGAGGTATGTCAGCGGCTTCGTTGGCGATCTTTTTGCTACCTGGCCGGAGCGTGAAGGCGATAGCCCCTACGAAAAACAAGGCCATTGCGAGGAGCCCCCAACTGTCGGCGAAGTGACGCATTGCAGTATATGTTTCCATGGAGGCACCTCAGCGATAACCGGTGGCATCGTCATAGGTCGAGAAATCGACCAGTGTTCCGAGCATCTGCAGATACGCGACGAGCGCGTCCATCTCGGTCAGCCTGGTGGGGTCGCCGTCGAAATCGCCAACCTTCGCTTTCGGATATCGCGCCAGCAGATCGGTCGTATTTGCGTTCGGATCGGCTTGCGCCCGCATGTCGGCTTCCGCATTCGCCAGCATGTCTTTGCTATAGGGCACGCCGACATCCTCGTTAGCCTTGAGATCCATGCCGATATCCTTAACAGTGACGTCCCTCTCTTTGAGGAAGGCATAAGTGGGCATGATCGACTCCGGCACGACCTCGCGCGGGTTGGACAGATGCTGGACGTGCCATTCGTTGGAATAGCGACCGCCGACACGCGCCAGGTCCGGTCCCGTGCGCTTCGAGCCCCACTGGAACGGATGGTCATACATGGACTCTGCGGCGAGCGAATAATGGCCGTAACGCTCCACTTCGTCCCGGAACGGGCGGATCATCTGGCTATGGCAGAGGTAGCAGCCTTCGCGGATGTAGATATTGCGCCCTGCCAGCTCGAGAGGCGTATATGGGCGCATGCCTTCCACCTTCTCGATCGTGTTCTGGAGATAGAACAGCGGCGCGATTTCGACGATGCCGCCAATGCTGACCACCAACAGCGACCCGACGAGCAGCAGGGTGGCATTTTTCTCGAGGATCTGGTGTTTCTCTAGGATAGACATCTTGCTTTACCTCACTCGGCAGCCTGGGCAATGAATGCGCTCGGGATCGCGGCTTCGTCGCGCTGGCGCCCCCGGATGGTCATTGCGACGTTCCAGGCCATGATCACTCCCCCTGCCAGATAGAGAGCACCGCCGACGGCGCGCAGAAGGTAGTAGGGGAACATCGCAGCCACGGTCTCTGCGAAGGAATAGACGAGGAAGCCCTGACTATTGTATTCACGCCACATCAGGCCTTGTTGAATGCCGGCGACCCACAGCACCGCCGCGTAGATAACGATGCCCAGCGTGGCGAGCCAGAAATGCCAGTTGACCATGCGGAGGCTGTAAAGCCGCTCACGTCCCCAGAGCTTTGGCGTCAGGTAGTAGATGGCGCCGAACGTGATCATGCCGACCCAGCCGAGCGCGCCGGAATGAACGTGACCGATGGTCCATTCGGTATAGTGACTAAGCGAGTTGACCGTCTTGACCGACATCATCGGGCCTTCGAAGGTCGACATGCCATAGAAGGCGATCGCGACGATCATCATGCGGATGATCGGGTCGGTGCGGATCTTGTCCCAAGCGCCCGAAAGCGTCATCAGGCCGTTGATCATGCCGCCCCAGGAAGGCATCCACAGCATCACCGAGAAGACCATGCCCAGCGTCTGCGCCCAGTCGGGCAATGCCGTGTAATGCAGGTGATGTGGGCCAGCCCAAATGTACATGAAGATCAGGGCCCAGAAATGGATGATCGACAGGCGGTAGGAATAGACTGGGCGGTTCGCTTGCTTCGGCACGAAATAGTACATCATGCCAAGGAAGCCGGCGGTCAGGAAAAAGCCGACGGCGTTGTGGCCGTACCACCATTGTGTCAGAGCATCCTGCACGCCCGAAAACAGCGAATAGCTCTTCGAGCCAAGGAAAGAGACCGGCATCGCCAGATTGTTGACGACGTGCAGCATGGCGATGGTGACGATGAAGCCCAGATAGAACCAGTTCGCCACATAGATGTGCGGCTCCTTGCGCTTCAGGATCGTTCCTAGAAAGGTGACAAGATAGGCGACCCAGACAATGGTGAGCCAGATGTCGACATACCATTCGGGCTCGGCATATTCGCGGGCCTGTGTGATCCCGAGAACATAGCCGGTCGCGGCCATGACGATAAAGAGTTGATATCCCCAGAACACGAACCAACCGAGATTGCCGCCGAAGAGCCGGGCTCGGCAGGTGCGCTGGACGACGTAGAAGGAGGTCATTATCAACCCATTGCCGCCGAAGGCGAAGATGACGGCAGAGGTGTGCACTGGGCGCAGACGACCGAAGTTCAGGTATGGCGCAAAGTTCAGATCCGGATAGGCAAGCTGGAGAGCGATGACCACGCCCACCAGAAAACCGACAACACCCCAGAAGACGGTGGCGATAAGCCCATATCGAATGACTTCGTCGAAATAGGGCGTTGGCTCGCTTCTGATACGAGACGCCTCCGGCGAAAAGTCGACGCGGCGAACCAGCAGGATCGTACCTGCCAGAAGACAGAAGAATAACACCCACATATGGGCGGCAAAAAGCTGATCATGAGCGGCGCCGGCACCCACCAATGCCAGAAAAGCGCCGACCGCGACCAGCATGGTTTCAGCGGTGTAATTCATGTCGTCGTCCCCAGAGCGCAGATGACCGCACTTAGGAAGGTCATCTTTCTCGCACTTTGAGCGACAGGTCCCACGTGCGCGGCGACCGATCCTTGATCTAGGTCAACAAACACCGCGGATTCCTCATTGCCGGGCGCGTTGTTGCAAAAACACCGCTCGGCAAGACCACTCCCTGCCATACAGAGAATGCTCGCGGCAATTTGATCAACCTCAAAGAAGGTCCGCCCGCCGGCCCATAAAACCGAACTGACGGCTAATGAGGCTGTCGGTAAAGGAGATATGGAATGCGTTTCAAAATCGGTCTGGTCGTCGCAGCGGTGGCGCTAGCCACTTCGGTTGCGCCACTCTTGGCGGCGGACCACCAAATTCAAATGCTCAACAAAGGTGCTGATGGTGCCATGGTGTTCGAGCCGGGCTTTGTGAAAATCGCGCCCGGCGACACCATCACCTTCGTTCCCACCGACAAGAGTCACAATGTCGAAACATTCAAGGGCCTGATCCCAGACGGTGCCGCCGAATTCAAATCCAAGGCGAGCGAGGAATATCAGGCAAAATTCGACATTCCGGGCTTCTATGTGGTGAAATGCACGCCTCATGCCGGCATGGGCATGGTGGCGCTCGTTCAGGTTGGCGATAACCCGACCAATCTTGAGGTCATCAAGACCGCGAAGGTTCCGAACCTGGTGCGCAAGCGCCTCGATGCCGACCTGGGGCAAATCACCCAATAGCGCTCGGCTGGTGCAAACTCGCAAACGAAAGCGGCCGAATTCGGCCGCTTTTCGTTTGTTTGGCGTTACTTGATAGCCATGGTCAGACGCAGGCTCTCCCTTGTTCCTCAAGCAGCCTTGCAATGCGTGCGTCCAGATGCGCCGAGATAAGCGTCGAAGGCCGCGGCAACAGCCCTGACCATGAATCGCGACTCCTGGCAAACCGTAACTTTGCCGCCATCAATGGTGACAACGCCGTCCGCCGCAAGTTCCAGCAGTCTCTCATTGCCATCCAACAGAAGAGCGGCATCGAAGCCCGACCCTTCCGCAACGCGGACCAAATCGACGGCAAAATCGCACATGAGCCGTTCGATTACGCGCGCGCAACCTGTCCTCGTCGGTGAGCCGATAGCCTTTGACGGTTGCCAGAATACCCGCACTGATGCGATCGGCATAGCTGCCAATGGGAACCTGGTTCTGGACATATCCCATCGGCAATTTTCCGATGGCGGACGCCCCGAGGCCTATCAACGTATCGCAGGTATCGGTGGTGTAGCCTTGGAAATTTCTCCGCATGCTGCCTTGCGATGCGGCAATCGAAAGATCGTCATCCGGCAGCGCAAAGTGATCAAGCCCGATGCGGACATAGCCTGCCGCCACGAGTTCCGATGCGATTGCTTCCGCCTGGGCATTTCTTTCTTCGGCGCGGGGAAGCGCTGCGTCATCGATCAGCCGCTGATGCTTCTTAAAGGCTGGAACATGAGCATAGCCGAACACCGCGAAACGTTCTGGCCGCATCCGGATCGCCGTCCGGACGGTTTCGACGCAGGATTTTACTGTCTGATGCGGTAGTCCATAGATCAGGTCGAAATTGATACTGCCGACCCCCGCGCCCCGCAACAAAAGGATCGCCTCCTCTGTTTGTTCCGGGGTTTGCCTGCGATTGATGGCCGCCTGCACGACGGGGTCGAAGCTTTGGACACCGAGGCTGGCACGGTCGACACCGCTCTCGCCCAACGCCTCCACCATCGCCGCCGAAAGCGTCCGAGGATCGATCTCGACCGCAACGCTGCTATCATCCCGGAAATCAAACACGCTTCTGAGTTTCTTCATGAGGGCCCGGAACTCGTCCGGCTTCATAATTGTCGGCGTCCCACCACCAAAATGCACGTTCTTGACCTGTGTCGGATGACGCGCGGCAAAGCCAACAAGCTCTATCTCCTGGTCCATCACATCCAGATAGTCGACGATGGGACGATCCTGCCTCGTG
Organism: Rhizobium sp. CB3171; assembly: GCF_029714265.1. Taxonomy (NCBI): domain Bacteria; kingdom Pseudomonadati; phylum Pseudomonadota; class Alphaproteobacteria; order Hyphomicrobiales; family Rhizobiaceae; genus Rhizobium; species Rhizobium sp. CB3171. The sequence continues at coordinate 2,276,402 of NZ_CP121653.1, forward strand.
ATGGTCGTATGACAGCCGCAATACCAGCACATCGCGCGGCAGAATGGCACATGCAAATAGAGCGAAACAGGATCGTCCTCGGCAAGCTTTGCCAATGCTTCCGCATATGCATCAGGCCCGACCATTGAGGAGAAGGCAGGCGCTGTCGGATAGCTTGTGTAGCGGGGCAATCGCGCCTCACCATATTTCGCGACCAGACGATTGAACATGAATAATGCCCTCATTGAATCCTTGAGAGGTTCTGGCGGCGGCAAACGGTCTTGTCCTTGTCCTATGTCAATGACGGAGCGCGCGACCATCCAGAGAAACGGGGGGGTTATTTGCTCCTGGTCAAAGTGTTCTGAACGCGCCGGCCTTAAGTTCCGAGCATCTGGTGGCCAAGGCTGCAGTCATCCCAGGACCTCGAAGTCACGCAGCCGAAGGATTGATTCCATGAATGAAGGAGCAATTGAGTTCGCAGAAACGCCTGCCGGTGACGTGCGCATCCTCACATCCGGTGAAGGACATGCACGCATTTTCCGTGTCCTTCGAAGCCTTCCCCCCGGCGGCTTGCTGCGTATTAAGAGCGATCACGATCCTCGCCCGCTCCACTATCAGCTTGAGGCGGGCTACCCTGGAAAGTTCGCTTGGGAGTATCTCGAACAGGGCCCGAAAAATTGGCGTATTGAGATATCACGCCTGGATACCGGATGCGATTGCTGCTGCGGTGAGCATTGAAGGCGGGCGTCTGCGATGCTGGTCCCCGGTGCAACTCTGTCTCGATGGACGATGTCGTATTTCGCCGCTGCGCTCCTGTGTTTACTGCTGGCGCAAATGATGCTTGCAGCGGGCTGGTGGCAGCCGTCCGTCGATATTGGCGAGCCCCGGGTGCTCATCATCGTCCATTTCGTGACCATCGGTTGGTTCGGTCTTTTGATGATCGGAGCTTTGCTGCAGTTTTCACCGGTTCTCACAGGATTGGGCCTGCCGACCGAAAGATTGAACCTCGTATGCCTCTTGGCGCTGATTATCGGCTTAGCAACCCTTTCTTTCGGCTTTGAAGCGATAGAACGCGAATGGCCGTTCGCGGGGACATTGATGGTGGCCGCCGTGTCCATGCTGGCGAGCGCGTTCCTCGCCATCGCCATGGTACTGTTCATAGGACTCTGGCGGGGCCGAAGCGTTCATACGGCATCCCCGTTTGTCATGATGGCGATTGTCTGTCTCGCCGCGACCGTTACGCTGGGCGCGATCTTCGCGCTGGTGATCTCCGGCGCGACGCAGACCCGCTACTTGGTCGAATTGGTTCTGGATGCGGTTCCGCTGCATATGAGCTTCGGCCTGGCAGGTTGGATGACTTTCGCCGCTATCGGAGTGAGCTACAAGCTTCTTCCGATGTTCCTGCTGTCGCCCGATACTGGAAAATCCGGCCTCGTGCGAAACAGCGGCGCATCGGCCCTCGCCATCCTCTGCCTTGCCCTGGTCCTTTCGACCGCAGGCTCCGGGTTGGTTCAGCCGCTTATGCTCGCAGCCGCGATCACCTTCGCCATAACCCTTACGGCATATCTCGTCGACGTGACTGCAATGTACCGGCGCCGGCGACGCAAAATTCCGGAACTGAACACACTGGGGTCGATTCCGGCATTTGCGCTATTGGCCGCATCGGCTCTGGCCTTCGTCGTCTCGATCCCGCTTGGCCTCGGCCCAAACGTGCGTATCGCGCTGATCTACGTTTTTGCGTTCGGTTGGCTGACAGGGCTCGGTCTGGCGCAATTGCTCAAGATCGTCGTCCCCTTCCTGACTTGGATCGAAGCCTTCGGGCCGCTGCTCGGCCGTCGGCCGACACCGCGCTTGAGCGAGCTGGTCAGAGAACGCCACGCGGCTGTCTGGCTCGCCCTCTTCTATCTCGGAGTGATCCTGGCCGGGGTCGCGATCGCAGGAAGTTCCGATAGCGGCTTCCGTGCCGCGGCTGCCTTGCAGGCTTTCTGCACGGCAGCCTTGGCGTTCGAGCTGTTCCATGCGCGTGCCCTCTTAAATATCGATGGCTCCGCAAAGACTGCACCCTTTCGTCAACCAGCGCTTTTGGTCGCAAAACAAATCCAGAGAGGTAACGCGAATGATGCCGCTTCGTGAACTCGATGTCCGCCAAATCCTGAGGGAAGGAGGGTTGCCGTTCCAGCTCATAATGGACACCATCGCATCGCTTGAGCCGGACGAAGGCCTTCGTCTGCTCGCAATTTTCGAGCCGCTGCCCCTCATCAGACAGCTCAAGCAGCGAGGCTACATCCACACGAGCAGACAGATTGATGACGACGATTGGGAAATCGTTTTCACTCCGGAAACGGCATCGTCCAGCGAAACGCAAGCGGATGCATCGCCGGCCTCGGCCGATATCTGGCCGGACCCGGTCTGGAACATGGATCTTACCGATCTCACGCCGCCGGAGCCGATGGAGCGGATACTCGCTCGGCTGGAGACGATGAAAGCGGGCGAGGTGCTATTTGCACTTCTTAGCCGTGAGCCGGTTTTTCTCTTCAACGAATTGAAATTGCGCGGCCATGAATGGGTTGGGAATTTCGATTCGACCGGAAGCGTTTTTCGCATCATGATCCGCTTCAATCCTTCGGAGGCGGCCGCATGAGCCAGGCGGGAACGATCACCATTCCGGCTGTTGTGCAGTGCCTTCGCGGCATAGAAGATCCGGAGATCGGCATCGACATCGTCGAGTTGGGATTGATATACCTCATCGAGATCCTGCCGATTGGCACCGTGCGGATCGTCATGACGACGACGACAAGGGCCTGCCCCGCCTCCGCCTTCATCATCGACGCCGTGAGGGAGCGACTGCAGGCGATCGAAAGCATCGGCAAAGTGGAGATAGACCTTGTCCACGAACCGCCATGGTCGCCTGACATGATCGGCAAAGCAGTCATCGACCGCTTACCGGCATCAAGCTGCGCGGAAATCTGAACGGGCATTTTTGTCGCGAGGAACAGTGCCGGTGACCGGGTTCGTGAACTTGATCGCCTTCGCCAGACTGGAGCCGGGCGCGTGGCCCGGCTCGCCTTTTTCACCGGAGGGGTTTTCTTTCCTTGCAAAGAAACGGGGCATGTTCGACCGCGAACAACCCGAATGCAGCAGTCCACCCCGCCGCAGCAAGCATCAATATTACGTCGGCATAAGGCGGCATCAATTCGGCGAGCGGCCGCACGACCGCAACCGTCACAAGGATTGTGTAGGACACGGTGGTGGTCAAACTGGCCTTCAGCTTCCTTCCGGTGTGGCCACGACTGGCACGGGTCATGACCGCCAGCATCATGAGGCTGACGACGCCGATCGCCAAAATGTGGAGGATCGCGATCTGCTCCAGGCCTACGGCACCAGCGGCAATTGCGGCAAACCCAATCGGAACGAACAGATAAGCAATATGCAGGACCACAAGCATTGGATCTCGCCAAGTCGTCCATGCCCGCCAGCGCGCGAGGCGTACCGCATTCAGGATTGCCGTACTGGCAGCGAGCAGGCCCGTCGCCACCGTCGTCGGTGCGAGTGTCCAAGACACCAAGGCCAGCATGCCTGCGGCGATCGAGACCGCATCGAAGCTATCGTAGGGCGCGGGAAAATCCGTGCGGCCGGACCGGTTCAGCCAGTTGCGCGTGAAGCTCGGAAGAATGCGCCCGCCAATGATCGTCACTAGCAAAACATAGGCAGCTAGGCCAAACCGAATGGCAATGTCAGGTGTGACGCCCTTCAAGACTTGAAGGTGAAAGCAGATGTTGGCGACGGAAAGAGCCGCCAGGCCTGCGATAACCTTCAGATCTTTCCATTTCCTGCCGGCTATGACCTCCCGCGCGCAAAGCACGAGCAGGACCGGCAAGAATATGCTGTCGGCAGACACGGCGGGAATTGCGCCGATCCAATCGATAAGCAGCAACGCCGCACGGCCCGCGAGCCATATTGCGAACAAAGCCATGAGCGGCCGGCCCGAAATGGGCAAGCGGCCGGTCCAGTTCGGGATCGCAGTTAGGAGGAAGCCTGCGAGAATTGCAGACGCGAAGCCGAAGAGCATTTCGTGCGCATGCCAGTAGATTGCTCCGTATTCTTCGGCGATAGGCAGGCCCCTCGAAAGAAACAGGACCCACAAATCGATGCTGATGATCGCCCAGACGGCCGCCGCAAGAAAGAACGGGCGGAAACCATAGGAAAAGAGAACGGGCCGCGAGCGCGACAATCCGCGAACAATATGTTCCCCGGATGTGGCGTGAGGATGCTGTTGCATAAGCGATATCTCCGAATTGGCCATTCAGCCATAAGGGAGCTCACAGCGACCGTCGTTGCGAATACGCAAGGATCGTGTCCCAGGACTTTGGCTGTCCCAATGCTGAATTTGCGCCATGTCAAAGAGGATCGGCACGGATCTTTTATTGTATCGTCGGCGGTCGAGGGGCACTGTCGACGTCAAGGGATCAAGCATGACGAATAATCCGGCCAGCCGCCTTTCCGACTTGTCCGTCAACCGGACCCCGATGACGGCATGCGGAAGCGGGGCTGGATGTTCACGCTTTGCGGCCTGCTTCATCACGCATTCGGAGCCGCCAATAACAGAGGCCCATTCCTGGTGAAAATCGACCCGACAGTACTGAAGTCTCTACCCTTGTTCGATCGTATGTTGGACAGCGACCTGAACGCAATGCTGGAGCATGCCGTTTCGCGTCGCGTCATGCCGGGCGACGCTGTATTTGAACAAGGCGCCCCGGCCAAGTCTTTCTTTCTCCTTCTCCATGGGCGGCTCAAAGTGACCCAGGTCACTCCCGACGGCCAGCAGATTATCGTTCGGATGGTCCATCCGGGCGATTTGTTCGGTTTTGCGATGGCGCTCCAGCGCGCCGACTATCCCGGCACCGCCATAGCGGCGGCCGAAAGCCTCACTCTGGCGTGGCCCACGGAGATGTGGTCACGGTTCGTGGAGCAGAATCCCCGTCTCGCCGTTACTGCGATGCAGACCATCGGGCAGCGGTTGGAGGAAGCTCACACCCGTATCCGGGAAATGTCGACGGAAGAAGTCGAGAGGCGCGTTGCGCATGCGGTCCTGAGACTGTCAAGACAGGCAGGCAAGCAGGTGGACACAGGTATCCGTATCGATTTTCCAATCTCGCGGCAGGATATTGCGGAAATGACTGGCACCACATTGCACACGGTCTCCAGAATCTTGAGCGCATGGGAGGCGAGAGGCATCGTGGAAGGCGGCCGGCAGAAGTTGACGATCTGCGATCCCCAAAAGTTGCTCAATCTTGCCGATCGGGCGCGCAGTTGAACCGCGATTGAACGCCAGTTTCTGGACCGAAAAATGCATGAATTCATAACCGCCTTCGTGGCTTTCGTCACCTTTCACTCGATCCCCGCCATTCCGGCCATCCGCGGGAGCATTGTCCAGCAAATAGGCCGGCCGGCCTATTTGCTTGTCTATTCCGCGGCATCGATCGCGGCATTGATATGGGTATTCCGCGCCGCACTGGCTTTGGACTATATCCCGCTCTGGGACTTTCAACCCTGGCATGCCGGAGTGACATTTGTTCTGGCTCCAGTCGGGTTGTTCCTGGTCCTCGGCGGGCTTCTGAGCCGCAACCCATTGTCGGTATCCATGCGCACAGCGGGACAACCCGGAGCGATCGTTCGCATAACACGCCACCCGGTCCTTTGGGGATTCGCGCTTTGGGCAGTCGGTCATCTGGCCGCGAATGGCGACTTGCGCTCCCTCCTGCTTTTTGGAGGATTCGCGTTCTTTTCGCTCGGCAGCATTCCGATGGCGGAGATGCGTGCCAGGCGTCGCTTGGGAACGACATGGAACAATTTTGCGGCTCAGACTTCTATCGTGCCCTTCGGCGGTCTTGCCCGCGGGAATAGGTTGAGTGTCGACGCGCCGATGCTGATTGGCGCGATAGCGGCGGCCGCCCTCACCATTTGGCTGCTTCTCTGGGGCCATCGCTTCCTTTTTGGCGCCGACCCGCTGTCGATTTTCATGTAAGGCGCTGGCCTTCGTAAACTGGGCGCTTACGAAGGACGAAAGGTCGCAACGATTGCCGGGTCAGTTTCGATGCGGCCGGCGCCGATCAAATCAAGACAATAGGGCACCGCCGGAAACACTGTGTCCAGGCAAAGGCCGATCGATGACGGTTTTCCCGGCAGATTGATGATCAGGGTGCTGCCGCGTATGCCGGCCGACTGTCGAGAGAGAATTGCCGTAGGCACGCTCTGGAAACTCGCCCGTCGCATGACCTCGCCGAAGCCCGGCAACTCCTTTGTGATCACGGCGCGAAAGGCTTCCGGCGTCTCATCCCGTGCAGACGGACCGGTTCCGCCGGTCGTCAGGATAAGATCGGTCCGCTCTTGATCGCAGAATTCGATCAGCGCCTCGCGGACGCTTTCGAAACCGTCGGGGATTATCTTCGAAATGGCTATCCACGGCGATGTGATCGCCCGATTCAGCCAATGCCGGATCGCCGGGCCCCCGAGATCGTCATATTCGCCGCGGCTTGCTCGGTCGGATACGGTGAGGATGCCAATGCGCACCATGGATCAGCCTCCAAGCGCGGACATATGACGGGCAAGCGTCGGCGTTCCGCGGCGATCAATTCTGAAATCGTGGCCTCGCGGCTTCGCCCTGATGGCTGCGTCGATTGCCGTGTGCAGCGCCTGGTCAGATTCGAACCCGCGCAACGCTGGACGCAGATCAATCTTGTCCTCCTGGCCGAGGCAGGTATAGAGCACGCCGGTCGCGCTGACGCGTACGCGATTGCAGGTCTCGCAGAAGGAATGACTCATCGGCGTAATGAAGCCGATCCGTCCGCCAGTCTCGGCCACACGGACGTAACGCGCCGGCCCGCCGGTACGTTCGCGTATGTCGGTGAGCGTCCAGCGCGTCTCGATCAGCCGCCTAAGATCGGTCAGCGGCAAATATTGATCGATCCGGTCCGCGCCAACATCCCCAAGCGGCATGGTCTCGATCAGCGTCAGGTCCATGCCGCGACCGTGAGCGAAGGCTATCAAGTCATGGATCTCGCCTTCCGTGATGCCTTTGAGCGCAACGGCATTCAGCTTGACGGCAAGGCCCGCGTCCTGTGCCGCCTGCAATCCGTCCATCACCACACCAAAGCTTCCTCGCCGCGTGATCTCTCGAAAGCGCGTCGCGTCAAGTGTGTCCAGGGAGACATTCACACGCCGAACGCCCGCGCGCGACAAAGCTTCGGCATGCTTGGCAAGCAGCGTTCCGTTCGTCGTAAGTGTCAGTTCCTTGAGCGCTCCTGTCGTCAGATGGCGCGACAGCGCTTCGAACAATGTCATGATATCCTTACGCACCAAGGGTTCGCCGCCTGTGATGCGGATCTTCGAAACACCGCGGGCGACAAAGGCCGAAGCCAAACGATCCATTTCCTCTAGCGTCAGCAGATCCCTGCGCGGCAGGAAGGTCATGTTCTCGGCCATGCAATAGACGCAGCGCAGGTCGCAGCGGTCGGTCGCAGACAGCCGGAGATAGGTGATCCGGCGACCGAAAAGATCGGTCAGTGGGCAGGATAAGGTGTTGGTCGCAAAACACGCGGTCATGGCGCCGCCCCGGGCAAAGCCTTTTCGAGAATGGTGCGAAGGGCTGAAAGACCCGGATCCTCGGCGCGGTTCATGATGCCGATCAATTGAACAAAATGATCGTCGGACGCCGTCTCCATGAAAGAACGGACGACCATGGCGAGATAGGCCGCCGGTTCCACTGCTTCCAAACTGGCCGCCTCTTTGAGCCGATCTGCGAGGCCCTCCATCCCGAGCGTCTCAATGACCGTCGCCGCGGTTTGGGGGTTGTCGAGCGAGGCAATAAGTGTTCCGAACATGCTTTTTCCTCACTGCACCAAGGGTGTTGTGGCACCTTCAAGAGCAATCCCGCGGATATCGGCGCGCCCGATGAGCAGCGAAATATACTGTGCGGTCGCCTGTCGGAGTACAACACGACGACAGAACACCCACGGGACCGAGGTTCGCGAGCTTTTGTATCCGTGGCATCCCTGGTCCGGGCGGCTCGTTCACGTGCATGAGGCGGTGTCCAAAGGGACGCATGTTTTCCGCTGCAGCCTTTCTGGTTCTTCTTCTGGTCGACTTCTTGAGGTCCCGTCGTGGATGTTCGACCGATCAGTGAGTGGTTGTTGGCGCAGCCTGCCGGTTCCGCACGTCGATCTCGCAAGCCTGCATATTTTGGCAAGATTGCTGAAGGACGCTGATGTCTCATCGCAATCTTCGGTAATGGGCGCAGCATTGGTCTCTCACGAAACGAGTCGGAGAGATGTTCATGCCTCGCCAGCCCATGACATGCCAGTTCGATCTGTTCTCGGCCCCGCAGCGGGGGAAAACGGCAGGGACGCCGCAATGGCCGGAGTTGCCGGAGGAGACCCGCCAAGCGTTGACGGTGCTCATCGTGCGGCTGTTCGTCGATCACGCAAAGTGCGGACATGCCTCCCAACAGAAGGAGGCCGATCATGATGCATGAGAAGATCGGGCCGCATCATCTGGAGCGGAAGGCCATCCTCTATGTTCGGCAGTCCTCGGCTCACCAGGTTCTGCATAATCGAGAGAGCAGCGCCCTCCAGTACGCCATGCGCGACCGTCTGGCAGCGCTTGGATGGTCACAAATAGAGACGGTGGATGACGACCTTGGTCGTTCGGCCGCCGGCGGCGTGACCCGCGCTGGATTTGATCGGATGGTGGCGGAAGTCTGCCTTGGCAAGGTTGGCGCCGTGGCCGCGCGTGAGGTATCGCGTTTCGCCCGGAACAGCCGCGATTGGCAGCAACTCATCGAGATGTGCCGCGTTGTCGATACCGTCCTGGTCGACCAGGAAGCAGTTTATGCGCCCCGCCAGGGCAACGACCGCCTGCTCTTGGGTTTGAAGGGCAGCCTCAACGAGTATGAGCTCGATCTCTTGCGTCAGCGTTCCCTTTCCGCCCGCTATGAGAAGGCTCGCCGCGGTGAGCTCGTGGTCACTGTTCCGGCCGGCTTCGTGAAGACCGGTGACAGGATCGAGAAGGATCCCGACCGACGCATCCAGGAAGCCATCGCACTCGTCTTCGACAAGGTTGCCGAACTCGGCAGTGCGCGGCAGGCTCTGCTATGGTTCCTCGAGCAGGGGCTGGACCTGCCGGTCAGGTATACCAATGGTGACGTCATCTGGCGCAGGCCAAATTATGCCACCATCCACCGGATGATTGCGAACCCGATCTACGGAGGCGCTTACGCTTATGGTAAGAGTCGCTCCGTGCCCCGATACGATGGCCGGTCGGGAATTCGTCGCAAGGCGCGTGATGAATGGCTGGCGCTGATCCCGGATGCACATGAAGGTTACGTCAGTTGGGAACGGGCGGAGGAGATCCGCAAGATGGTAAGCGACAATGTGCCAGCCAGCCGCCATCACGGGGCGCCGAAGCACGGCGACGCTCTGCTTGCCGGCCTTTTCCGTTGCAAGAGATGCGGTCGAAAGCTGACCGTCCGGTACACCGGAAACAAGCATAACATTCCGCGCTATTCCTGTTGGCGTGGTCTACTCGATAATGGCGAACCACGTTGCATCGCCTTCGGCGGTCTGCGGGTCGATGATGCGATCGAGGAGGCGCTGCTCGGCGTAGTCGAACCAGGAGCCATTGCGGCCGCCGTTGAGGCGGAACGCAATATGGCCAGCCAACGCGATCAGGTTCAGGATGCCCTGCTACGCGACCTCGAGGCAGCACGCTATGTAGCCGACCGGGCATTCCGGCAATATGACGCGGCCGATCCGGAGAACAGACTTGTAACGTCAGAGCTCGAAGCGCGCTGGAATAGGACACTCGCACGCGTCGGCGAGATCGAGACCAGGATTGCCAAACATCGGACAGTTACGCCTCAGCCGTTCCCCATGTCCGCATCACAGGTAACCGCGCTTGCGGGAAACCTTCGCACCGTCTGGACGGCGCCGACAACCGATGCAAGGCTGAAGAAGCGCATCGTGCGCACGCTCATCAATGAAGTGGTCGCCGATCTCGATGATGGAACTTCTGAGATCGTCCTCGTCATTCATTGGGTTGGAGGCGTCCACACCGAGCTGCGCCTGCCGAAGCGACGCCGTGGCCAAAGAAACGCGACCCCTGACGACATTGTCGACGCTGTGAGACAGCTCGTCTTGCTCGCCAATGATGATGTGATTGCCGGTGTCCTCAATCGCAACGGACTGACAACTGGCAATGGCAATCGCTGGACACGGGAGCGGGTCACCGCGCTGAGGTCATATCGCAAGATTCCGGTCTTCCGTCCGCAGATCGACGGGGTCGAGCCATGGCTTAATCTGGGCGGTGCGGCGAAGTTACTCGGGATAACGCCAAAGACGCTGCGTCTGGCGGCCGAGGCTGGCGATATTGAGGGGGCTCATCCGCTACCCGATGGCCCATGGATCTTCAGCCGTTCAAAACTCGCGACCTCACAAGCACGTCAGATCCTCGATCGCGCCCGGCAGAACCCCCGACACCCCACAGGATCGCATCCAGATCAGGAAAGCTTATTCCCTTCAACAACATAGAAAGATGGGCGTTATGAAACAGAATTGTACATGCTCCTCCAGATAGCGGGCAATCCGATCCCTGACCGCCTCGAATGGCAGACGCCTGCCCTCGATCCTCCTCACCAGTCGGATGAGATGGACACCGTAGCGCGTCTCAACCGGGGCCGATATCTCCCCTGGGGTAAGCCCGGCTAGCGCTGCCTCGAATTCCGGTGTCGTTTCCCCGGGGCTGATCTGGCCGAGGCTGCCGCCGACTTCCCTTGATGGGCAGTCGGAACAATCCCTGGCGAGGGCAGCAAAGCGCTCCGGCTGCTCCGCCAGAACGGCAGCAAGCGAGGCAGCCCTCTCACGGGCTTCACCAAAAGTCGCGCCATCCTCTCTTCTTGCGGCAATCAGGATATGATCCGCCTCGTAGAGCGGCGGCGTGACAAAGCGTTTGCGGTTGTTCTCATAGAAGCGAGCCAGCATTTCATCGTCCGCCTTCGGAGTTTCCACTTCGCGTTCGACGAGCGCGCGCAGCAATGCATCCTCTTCGGTCTCCACCCGTCCGTCCGCGTCTCTTTGCGGTTCGGCGGTCATGCCGAGGCGACTTGCTCCCTGCATCAGCAACTGACGGATGACGAGCGCCCGCGTTGCCGCATACCAGGCAGCGCCCGGATTGACAGCAGGAAAATTCTGCGTCTCCGCGGCGATGTCCTTACGGGAAATCGAAACGCCGTTGACGCTCACCGGCGGCATGGTGAGAGGTTCGGACGATCCATTGCGGGCCGATGCAGACACATGCTCATGCCGATGGTTATGGCCCTCATGGGCGCGCGCTGCCGTGCGATCGATGACGATAGAAACCATGTTTGTCACTCCGCCGGATGTCTGTAGGAACGGGCCGGATGCCGCTCACGCGTGAAACGGCTGCGCACGACCTGATACCCTGGGCGGCCGAGATACCAGACCGGTGCGCTCCAGACATGGACCAGCCGGGTAAAGGGAAACAGCAGAAAGATCGTCATGCCCAGCAACAGATGCATCTTGAAGATCGGATGCGCGTCCGCAACGTAAGCGGCCGAAGACGGCTGTAACGTCAGGATGCCTTGCACCCAATTCATGAACTTCACCATTTCATGACCGTCCATATGGCCGAGGGACACAAAAATCGTGGAGAGGCCGAGCGTCAGTTGCAGCCACAGAATGAGCAGGATCGCCATGTCGCCGAAGCTCGAAGTGGCGCGGATGCGCGGATCGAAGAACCGGCGATGGGCTAGAAGGGATATCCCGACAAAGCAGGCGATGCCGGCGATGCCACCGACGACGATCGCGAGCCCCTGCTTGAAGCTGTGAGCGATACCGAGCGCATCGAAGACGGCAATCGGCGTGAGCAATCCGCCGGCGTGACCGAAGAAGATCACCAGTATGCCGACGTGAAACAGGTTCGAGCCCCACCGCAACTGGCTGCGACGAAGCAACTGAGAGGAGCCTGTCTTCCAGCTATATTGTTCGCGGTCGAAACGGATCAGGCTACCGAGCAGGAACACGGTGAGGCAAAGGTACGGATACCAACCGAAAAACACGGAATTGATGGTCTCGGACATCATCGTTCCTCCTTCAACGGGCATTGGCGCGCACGTCGCGACGTGCTGCACGGAGACGGGTCTGAAGCCGTTCGCTGGAACAGCTATCCATTCCACCGCTTCCAGGGCCAAAGGTGACAGCCGTCTCCTCCCATTCCGAGTCGAGCGCGGCGAGATCACCAACCAATGCTTCGCCGGCATCGGCGTTGGAGATTTCGGCAGATGCACCCGCCATCACACGGATCGCGGTCAGAACGGCAGCATATGGAGAATTCCGGGACAAAAGGCGTTCTTCGAGCGCTCCCAGAATGTTGGCGGTCTCGGCAAGAAGATTCAGCGCCTCTTTGCGTGGTCTCGTCGACAGATATTCCAAGAACAGCGGGAGATAGTCCGGCAGTTCGTTGGCGGCGAGTTCCAGCCCGCCTTTCTCATAAAGCGAGGCGAGATCGACCATAGCCTGACCCCGATCCCTGCTCTCGCCATGCACATGCTCGAAAAGATGCAGCGAGAGGCGGCGCGTTCTGTCGAAGAGTTCGACATAGCGCTCCTGCAACTCAAAAAGATCGAGCGAGACAAGGTCGTCGAGAAGCGGCCGAAGCGATTTTGCAGCGGGGGCCGGCAGGAGCCCTTCGGAGACGATCACGCCTTCGATCTCTGACACCGCCGCGCAAAGCTCCTCTGTCGGATAGGTTAGAAGAGCGGAAAGCGCCCGCAAAGTGAGAATTCCATGTTCTTCGGCCATCATGCGATCTCCATCGGGTTCGATGCCTTCTTCGTCTGCTTGGTGCCGAAGAGATTGGTTTCGCTCGTGCCGCCGGAGCAGCCGTTGCCGAAGGAGAAGCCGCAGGAACCGCGCAGGTCATAGGCGTCTTCGCTCCATTCGCGGCGCGCGGTCGGGATGACAAAGCGATCCTCATAGTTGGCGATCGCCATGATCCGGTACATGTCCTCAATGTCGGCTCCGGTAAGCGCAACCTTCTCGGCAATGCGTTCATCGATACGGCCGTCGATGGACTTGGCTCGCATATAGGACCTCATGGCAAGCATGCGCTCGAGAGCCAGCGCCACGGGTTCCTCGTTGCCCGCGGTCAAGAGGTTGGCGAGATATTGCAGCGGGATGCGGAGGCTCCGCACATCCGGCATGTCACCGTCGAGGCCCATCTTGCCGGAGGCAGCAGCCGACTGGATCGGAGAAAGCGGCGGCACGTACCATACCATTGGCAGCGTGCGGTATTCCGGGTGCAGCGGGAACGCGACTTTCCAGTCCATCGCCATCTTCCAGATCGGCGACGTGCGGGCCGCCTCGATCCAGGTCTCCGGCACGCCGTCGGCGCGCGCTTGCGCGATCACCTTCGGGTCCTTCGGATCCAGGAACAGGTCGAGCTGTGCCTGATAGAGGTCCTTTTCGTCGGGAACGCTGGCCGCCTGCTCAATGCGGTCGGCATCATAAAGAAGGACGCCGAGATAGCGGATGCGGCCCACGCAAGTCTCTGAACAAACGGTCGGCTGGCCTGCCTCGATACGTGGATAGCAAAAGATGCACTTCTCCGATTTGCCGGACGACCAGTTGTAATAGATCTTCTTATAAGGGCAGCCGGAAACGCACATGCGCCAGCCGCGGCACTTATCCTGATCGATCAGAACGATGCCATCCTCTTCGCGCTTGTAGATGGCACCCGACGGACAAACGGCCGCGCAAGCCGGGTTGAGGCAGTGCTCGCAAAGCCGCGGCAGATACATCATGAAGGTATTTTCGAACTGCCCGTAGATATCCTTCTGGACCCCTTCGAAGTTCACGTCCTTAGAACGCTTTTCGAACTCGCCACCAAGAATTTCTTCCCAGTTCGGACCCCATTCGATCTTCTCGATGCGCTCTCCGGACACGAGCGACCGTGGCCGGGCTGTAGGAAAGGCCTTCGATTCCTTCGCCGTGTGCAGGTGTTCGTAGTCGAAGGTGAAGGGCTCGTAGTAGTCGTCGATTTCGGGCAGATCCGGATTGGCGAATATATTGGCCAAGATGCGCCATTTCGCGCCGATCTTCGGCTCGATCTTGCCGTTCCGCTTGCGCCGCCAGCCGCCGTTCCACTTCTCCTGGTTTTCCCATTCACGGGGATAGCCGACGCCGGGCTTGGTCTCGACATTGTTGAACCAGGCGTATTCGACGCCTTCGCGGCTGGTCCAGACGTTCTTGCAGGTGACGGAACAGGTGTGGCAACCAATGCATTTGTCGAGGTTCAGCACCATCGCGATTTGTGCACGGATCTTCATTCTGCGGCCTCCTTCGGCGCCTTGGTTGAATGCAGCGGCCCCTCAAGCCAGTCGATATTGGACATTTTGCGCACAACGATGAATTCGTCGCGGTTGGCGCCCACGGTTCCATAGTAGTTGAAGCCGTAGGCGAGTTGGGCATAGCCGCCGATCATGTGGGTGGGCTTCAGCACCGCGCGCGTCACCGAATTATGGATGCCGCCGCGATTGCCGGTCATCTGCGAGCCGGGCGTGTTTATGATCTTTTCCTGCGCATGATACATCAGCATCATGCCCTGCTTGATGCGCTGGGAGACAACGGCGCGCGCAGTCAGCGCCCCGTTTGTGTTGAACACTTCCACCCAGTCGTTGTCGATGATACCCGCAGACTTCGCGTCCAGTTCGGAAATCCACACGACCGGCCCGCCGCGATTGAGGGTCAGCATCAGCAGGTTGTCGGTATAGGTGGAGTGAATGCCCCATTTCTGATGCGGCGTCAGGAAATTGAGGACAATTTCCTTGTTTCCGTTCGGTCGGCGGTCCTTGACGGCCGCGATCGTCTTCAGGTCGATCGGCGGCTTCCAGGTGACGAAACCTTCGCCGAAGGCCCGCATCCAGAGGTGATCCTGATAGAGCTGCTGACGGCCGGTAAGCGTGCGCCAGGGGATCAGCTCATGAACATTGGTGTAGCCGGCATTGTAGCAGACCTTCTCGCTCTCGATGCCCGACCATGTGGGCGATGAAATGATCTTGCGCGGCTGCGCCTGGATATCGCGGAAGCGGATCTTTTCGTCTTCCTTGGGAACGGCGAGATGGGCATGGTCGCGGCCGGTTGCCGCAGACAGGGCATCCCAGGCCTTCACCGCCACCTCCCCGTTGGTCTCCGGTGCGAGCATCAGGATGACCTCAGCCGCATCAATGTCGCTCTCGATTTTCGGCAGGCCCTTTGCCGCACCCTCCGAATGCACGCCGTTGAGTGCCCCAAGCGCTTCGACCTCGTGTTGCGTCTGCCAGTTGATGCCCTTGCCGCCATTGCCGACGGATGTCATCAGCGGCCCGAGCGCCGTGTATCGTGCATAGATATTGGGATAGTCGCGCTCGACGACGGCGACGGACGGCATCGTGCGGCCTGGAATGGCTTCGATCTCGCCATGCTTCCAGTCCTTCACATCGAAGGCCTGGGCCATCTCGCCGGCACTGTCATGCTGGATCGGTGTGAGGACGACGTCCTGTTCGATGCCGAGCACCTCCGATGCAACCCGTGAGAAGGTTTTGGCGAGGCCCCTGTAAATTTCCCAGTCGGAACGAGCTTCCCACGCCGGATCAACCGCCGCCGACAGCGGATGGATAAAGGGATGCATGTCGGATGTATTGAGATCGTTCTTTTCGTACCAGGTGGCGGTCGGCAAGACGATATCCGAATAGACGCAGGTGGTTGACATGCGAAAATCGAGCGTCACCAGCAGGTCGAGCTTGCCGCGCGGCGCCTCGTCGTGCCAGACGACCTCCTTGTTGCGCACCGCGCCTTCCGTCCCGAGGTCCTTGCCCATGACGCCGTTTTCGGTTCCAAGCAGGTGCTTCAGGAAATATTCGTGCCCCTTACCGGAGGAGCCAAGCAGGTTCGAGCGCCAGACGAACATGTTTCGCGGCCAGTTCGCGGGGTCGTCGGGGTCGTGGCAGGATAGTTCCAGCTCGCCGGACTTGAGTGCGCCGGCGACATAATCCCTTGGCGCCAGCCCCGCGGCTTTCGCCTTTGCGGCGATGTCGAGCGGATTTTGCTTGAGCTGAGGCGCCGACGGCAGCCAGCCCATACGCTCAGCCTTGACGTTATAGTCGATGAAGCTTCTGCTCCAGTCGCCTTCCGGTGCCGTCGGCGACAGGATCTCCTCCGCCGTCAGTGTCTCGTAACGCCATTGATCCGTGTGCGCGTAGAAGAAGGAGGTAGAGTTCATATGGCGGGGCGGCCGGTTCCAGTCGAGCGCGAAGGCCAGTGGCGTCCAGCCGGTCTGTGGGCGCAGCTTCTCCTGCCCCACATAATGCGACCAACCGCCGCCCGACTGGCCTATGGCGCCGCAGAACACCAGGAGATTGATGATCCCCCGGTAGGTCATGTCCATATGGTACCAATGATTGACGCCAGCGCCGAGGATCACCATCGAGCGACCGTTGGTCTTTTCGGCATTGGTGGCAAACTCGCGCGCAACGGTAATGATCGCATCACGCTTCACCCCGGTGACACGTTCCGCCCAGGCCGGCGTAAACGGCATGTCCTCGTCATAGCTGCGAGCAACGTTGGCGCCGCCGAAGCCGCGGTCGAGACCGTAATTTGCCATCATGAGGTCATACGCGGTCGCGACCGTCACCGGCTCGCCATCCACACCGGCGATGGTACGGACCGGAACGTTGCGGGTCAGGATTTCGTCATGTGCAGTCGCAACGAAATGTTCGGTGGCACGTCCCCCGAAATAGGGGAAATCGACCGCCCTGATTTCCGCTCCGTCCCCTGCAAGCGTGAGCTTGAGGCGGATATCGCGACCGTGGCCATCCTTCTCCTCAAGGTTCCATTTCGCCTGTTCGCCCCAGCGGTAGCCGACGGAACCGAGCGGAGCGACCAGATCACCCGTATTCTCGTCGATGGCAACCGTCTTCCATTCCGGATTGTTGGTCTCTCCGAGCGCGCCTTTCAGCTCCGAGGCGCGAAGCAGGCGCTCAGGCACTAGCTTGCCGTTCTGCTCGGCAAGACGCACCAGGAACGGCATGTCGGTGTAGCGCCGCGTGTAATCGTCGAAATAGGGAACCGAACGATCGAGATGGTATTCGCGCAGAATGACATGGCCCATGGCAAGCGCCAGCGCGGCATCCGTTCCCTGCTTCGGATTGAGCCAAATATCGCCAAACTTGGTCGCCTCGGCATAGTCGGGGCTCACGACAGCGCTCTTGGTGCCCTTGTAGCGGACCTCGGTGTAGAAATGGGCGTCCGGCGTGCGGGTCTGTGGTACGTTCGAGCCCCAGACGATGATGAAGCCGGCATTGTACCAGTCGGCCGATTCCGGCACATCCGTTTGCTCGCCCCAGGTCTGCGGGCTTGCTGGCGGCAGATCGCAATACCAGTCATAGAAGGACATGCAGACGCCGCCGAGCAGCGACAGATAACGTGACCCGGCTGCATAGGAAACCATCGACATGGCGGGAATCGGCGAGAAACCGATGATGCGGTCGGGGCCGTGCGCCTTGATCGTGTAGGCATTGGCGGCGGCGATGATCTCGTTGACCTCATCCCAGGTGGCTCGCACAAAGCCGCCATGGCCGCGGATCGAGATGTAGGACTTTCGCTTTTCTGCGTCTTCCACGATCGAAGCCCATGCAGCGACCGGCGACATGGTTTTCCGTGCCCTGCGCCAAAGCTTCAGTAGCCGGCCGCGGATCATCGGATATTTCACCCGCGCACCGGAGTAGAGATACCAGCTATAGGAGGCACCGCGGGCACAGCCCCGCGGCTCGTGGTTCGGCAGGTCGGGTCGCGTGCGCGGATAGTCCGTCTGCTGGGTCTCCCAGGTGACGATCCCGCCCTTGACATAGATCTTCCATGAACAGGAACCCGTGCAATTCACCCCATGGGTAGAACGGACGATCTTGTCGTGCTGCCAACGCTTGCGGTAGCCATCCTCCCAGGAGCGGTCCTCGCTGGTGACGATCCCATGCCCGTTGGAGAACTGACCAACATTCTTGCGAAAGAAGGTCAGACGGTCGAGGAAGTGCGACATATATTTCTCCCTGTTATTCGGCCGCGGCGGCTTGGCCGGCGGTGCGGCGCTTGCGCCGCTCGATGTCATGAAGAAGGCCGCCCTTGCGGGTGTAGACGACCCAGGTAAGGACAAGGCAGCTCACGTAGAAGACGAGAAAGGCCCAGAGCGCTGTCTCGGCGCTGCCGGTCAACGCGATCGAGGTGCCAAAGCTCTTCGGAATGAAGAAGGCTCCGAAAGCGGCAATCGCCGAGGTGAAGCCGGTGATGGCGGCCGCCTCCTTCTCCCCTTGACGACGACGCATCTCGGCGTCGGCACCGGGCATCAGCCGCTCCATCTCCCTGGCGCTGATCGCCGGTATCATCTGGAAGGTGGAGGCATTGCCGACGCCAGTGGCGAAGAAAAGGACGAGGAAGCTGGCAAAGAAGCCCCAGAAGGCGCCGGGCTGATCTCTCATGCCCGTGAACCACAGCACGCCCGCAACACCGGCCATCATCAACGCGAAGACCCAGAAGGTGACGCGCGCGCCGCCATAGCGATCGGCAAGCCAGCCGGTAGCTGAGCGCGACAGCGCGCCGACCAGCGGTCCGAGAAAGGCGAACTGCAACGCATTGATCTCCGGAAACAACATCTTCGACAACAACGGGAAGCCCGCGGAATAGCCGATGAAGGAGCCGAACGTACCGGTGTAGAGCCAGCACATGATCCAGTTGTGTTTCCGCTGGAAGATGATTGCCTGCTCTGCGAACGAGGCCTTGGCCGAGGCGATGTCATTCATGCCGAACCAGGAGGCGCAAGCCGACAGCACGATGAAGGGCACAAAGAAGAAACCGGCATTCTGCAGCCAGAGCGGCGCAACTCCGGCTGTGCTGGCTGCCATTTGAGGTGTACCGCCGAGCGGCCCGAAGAGACCTACTGCAATGACAAGCGGCACGGCGAACTGCACGACGCTGACACCAAGATTGCCAAGTCCGGCATTGAGCGCAAGCGCGTTGCCCTTCTCCGATTTCGGGAAGAAGAAGGAGATATTGGCCATGGAAGAGGCGAAATTGCCGCCGCCGAACCCGCAAAGCAAGGCCAGGATCAGGAATACGACATAAGGCGTTTCGGGATGCTGCACGGCGTAACCGATGCCCACCGCCGGGATGATGAGTGACCAGGTAGTGAGCGTCGTCCAGAGCCTGCCGCCGAAGATCGGCACCATGAACGAGTAGAAGATCCGCAGCGTAGCACCCGACAGGCCCGGCAATGCGGCGAGCCAGAAGAGTTGGTCGGCGCTGAAGGTGAAACCCGCGAGCGGTAGCTTGGCGACCACGACCGACCAAACTTGCCAGACGGCAAAGGAGAGAAGCAGCGCCGGGATTGACAGCAAGAGATTTCGGCGAGCGACTGCCCGGCCGATCTTCTGCCAGAACACCGGATCTTCGGGGCGCCAGTCGGTCAGCACCGCCTTGCTCGGACGGGTCTGAACCACTGGTTCAGGCAGTCCCTGCATTTCCGGGAACGGCGGCAACCGAGAGAGGGGCACGCCGGCAGCACCGCGCTCCATTTGACGGATCGCAAGATGCATCCAGACGAGCGCACCGCCGACAAGCATGAAGAGCGCCATGAAGCAGCTCGTCCACAGACCCGTCAAATCGAGCAGCACGCCGAAGAGGATCGGCAGGAAAAAGCCGCCGAGGCCCCCGATCATACCTACGAGGCCCCCGACCGAGCCGACATGGTTCGGATAGTAGGCTGGAATGTGCTTGTAGACGGCTGCCTTGCCGAGCGCCATGAAGAAGCCGAGCACGAAGATCGTGACGACGAAGCCGCCAAGGCCCATTTCAAGATGGAATGAGGTCGTACCGTTTGCGCCGTGGACCACATAGTCGGTCGGCGGATAGGAGAGTATGAAAGTCGCCGCTGTACAGACAAGGAAAGTCCAATAGAGGACGCGGCGCGCGCCATAGGTATCCGACAGATGACCGCCATAGGCGCGCAACAGGCTCGCCGGCACCGAGAAGAAGGCAGCGATCATGCCTGCCGTCTCGATATTAAGGCCATAGACCTTGATCAGGTATTGCGGCAGCCAGAGTGCCAGTGCGACGAACGCACCGAACACAAAGAAATAGTAAAGTCCGAAGCGCCAGATCTGCACATTCTTGAGCGGTTCGAGTTCGAGCCAGGCGCTCGTCGGCCGGATGCCGGAGCGACGTCGCTCGACGGTTACCGGATCATCCTTGGTGGTCAGCCAGAACAGAATAGCCATGACGGCAAGTCCGGCAGCCCAAATCTGCGCGACCGCCTGCCAACCGAAGGCGACGAGGACGAAGGGAGCAAGGAACTTGGTGACGGCCGCGCCGACATTGCCGGCGCCGAAAATGCCGAGTGCGGTTCCCTGTTTTTCGGGCGGATACCAGCGCGACACATAGGCAACACCGACGGCGAAGGAGCCGCCTGCGATGCCAATCCCAAGCGCGGCCACCAGCATCTGCGGGTAAGTGTGCGCGTAAGATAGCAGGAAAGTCGCGGCCGCACCGGCGAGCATAGTTGCGGTGAAGACGAGCCTGCCGCCGTAAAGATCGGTCCAAATGCCAAGCAGGACGCGGATCAGCGCGCCGGTGAGGATGGGCGTGCCGACCAGAAGCCCGAATTGAGTTTCGCTTAGTCCGAGTTCCTGTCGGATGCGGATGCCGATGATCGAGAAGATCGTCCACACCGCAAAGCAGGCCGTGAACGCGGCTGTGCTCATTCCCAAAATTTGACCGGCCTTGGGTCGTGCCGTTTCCTGTGTCATGGGCTGCCCTCGATGAAAGTTCGCGCCTGGCGCGGTTGGGAGCTATCGACAGCAGGATGGCAACACAGTCAGTTGCACTCCTTGATCCACATCAATCATCGGCGTGATTTTTATCACATACTGTTTTGATGTGAGCCGCGTTGGGCGGCCGCGGAAGGTGAGCGCACGGGTCCCGTTCTGTTCTAAGAATCGCGGACCGTTGCCGGTGGGACGGAGATCGATGAGAAAAGGAGAGTACGGCGCATCGTTCCGGGGCATGCTGGAAGAACTGCCATTGTTTCAGTCGCTGCCCGACGCAACACGAAAGGAGCTGCTTGGCAATTCGGTACAGCATAGCGTGGCGCCAGGCACCGTGCTTTTTGAGCAGGGTGACATACCAAACTTCCAGATCGCGCTTCTTTCGGGGTCGGTCCAGTTGTTTGGCCAGTCGCGGGAGGGACGCGAGGTATTGATCGAAGCGGTGCGCGAGCCGGGGCTCCTCATTCCCGCTGCCGTCGTGACAGGCGCGCCCTACCTCATGCAGGCGCGTGTGCCGGAACTCTCGCGTTTTCTGCTAATCCATGCAGGAACATTCCGCATAGCCGTGGCGCGTGAACCGTTGCTTGCGCATGCCGTGATCGGAAGCCTTGCTCATCAGTTCCGCCGAATGGTGCGGCAGATCAAGAATCTAAAGCTGAGGTCTTCCACCCAACGCATTGGCTGCTACCTACTCGCCTTATCGGCACGGCAGGGAACGCCCGACAAGGCCGTCCTTCCTTATGAGAAGACCCTGATCGCCTCCGAACTCGGCGTTACCCGCGAATCCTTTTCCCGTGCTCTGTCCGGTCTCGAAAAGGCGGGGATCAGGGTCGATGGTCAGACGATCGCCATCCTTGATTCTGCCAGGCTTGCGGCCGAATGCGGCTTTGATTCCTATATCGACGGCAGCGACGAATTTGACCTGACCCAACTTCCCTATCCACTTTAGCCGGTAGGAAACGCGCGGCCGTGGCTTGACCCTTCTCGTCACCCAAGACTTTCCCTCATTGCAAGCTGGCTAAGGGCTTCCAGCCAACAGCCGGAAGCCCTTGCATATAGATAGCACTTGAGAGGAGATCAGAAGAAGCCAAGCGCCTTCGGGCTGTAGCTCACCAGCATGTTCTTAGTCTGCTGGTAGTGATCGAGCATCATCTTATGCGTCTCACGACCGATGCCGGACTGCTTGTACCCGCCGAAGGCCGCATGGGCCGGATAGGCATGATAGCAATTCGTCCAGACGCGGCCGGCGCGGATTTCACGCCCGAAGCGATAAGCGCGGTTGCCGTCGCGGGTCCAAACGCCGGCACCGAGGCCGTAGAGCGTGTCATTGGCGATTTCCAGCGCCTCCTTCTCGTCCTTGAAGGTGGTCACAGATACGACCGGACCGAAGATCTCCTCCTGGAAGATGCGCATCTTGTTATGACCCTTGAAGATCGTCGGCTTGATGTAGTAGCCGCTTGAAAGCTCACCACCGAGATCATTGCGGCCGCCGCCCGTTAGCACTTCGGCTCCTTCCTGCCTCCCGATATCGAGATAGGAAAGGATCTTCTCCATCTGCTCGCTGGAAGCCTGGGCACCGATCATCGTAGCGGAATCGAGCGGGTTGCCCTGCCTGATCTGCTCGACCCGCTTCACGGCCTTTTCCATGAAACGATCGTAAATGGATTCCTGGACCAACGCCCTGCTGGGGCAGGTGCAAACTTCACCCTGGTTCAGCGCGAACATGGCGAACCCTTCGAGCGCCTTGTCCAGGAAATCGTCATCTTCCGCCATCACGTCGGCAAAGAAGATGTTCGGCGACTTGCCGCCGAGTTCGAGCGTGACGGGTATCAGGTTCTGGCTGGCATATTGCATGATCAGCCGACCGGTCGACGTTTCGCCGGTGAAAGCAATCTTGGCGATACGCGGGCTGGTCGCGAGCGGCTTGCCGGCCTCCAGGCCGAAGCCGTTGACGATATTAAGCACGCCGGGCGGCAGCAAATCCCCGACGATTTCCGCCCAGACGAGCAGCGAAGCGGGCGTCTGTTCGGCGGGCTTGATAACGACGCAATTGCCGGCCGCAAGGGCAGGCGCCAGCTTCCAGGCGGCCATGAGGATCGGGAAGTTCCACGG
The DNA here is from genome assembly GCF_029714265.1 of Rhizobium sp. CB3171. NCBI lineage: Bacteria > Pseudomonadati > Pseudomonadota > Alphaproteobacteria > Hyphomicrobiales > Rhizobiaceae > Rhizobium > Rhizobium sp. CB3171. The sequence goes on from NZ_CP121653.1 coordinate 2,299,410, forward strand.
GATAATCTGGCCGACGACGCCGAGCGGCTCATGGAAATGATAGGCGACGGTATCTTGGTCGATCTCGCCGATCGAGCCTTCCTGAGCGCGAATGCAAGAGCCGAAATAGCGGAAATGGTCGATCGCGAGTGGAATATCGGCGGCCATTGTTTCGCGAATGGGTTTGCCGTTGTCCCACGTCTCCGCCTGGGCGAGCGTTTCGAGTTTATCTTCCATCCGCTGGGCGATCTTCATCAGAATGTTCGAGCGCTCAGCGGCTGATGTCTTGGCCCAATTGTCCTTGGCCGCGTGGGCGGCGTCCAGAGCCACGTTGATGTCGTTCTCGTCCGAACGTGGAATCTCGCAGATCTTGCCGCCGGTCACCGGCGTGATGTTGTCGAAATATCTGCCGCCGATCGGCTCGCGCCATTCGCCGCCAATGTAATTCCCATATTTGAGCTTGAATGGAGATTCGACGATTTTCTGATGCAGCATGTCATCCTCCCTTGGTCGACAATTCCGGGCTGCAAACCCGATGGGAGAAATCTGCGCGTCTTTATCGTCGGACGACAGGGTGCGTGGTCCATACTGCAGTGCACAGTGTCGCAACTCTGCGACACTTTCGATCGGTCAATGCAGACCCAGCTTCCTCATCTTGCGATGAAGAGTGGCACGGTTCATGCCAAGGGCGAGCGCGGCTTGCGTCACGTTGCCATTGGCGCGTGACAGTGCCCTGAGAAGAGCGGCACGTTCAGCCTCCCGAAGAGCTTTTCCATCGTCCGGATGCTTTTCCCGCAATGCATCGGTGGCTGGAACGCCAGCGGAAATGCGTTGGTCGTCGAGCTTCAACGCCACGCGTGCGGCTCTCGTCGCACCAAGCACCATATCGTTCCGATCGACGGCGAGAAGCGCCGAGGTCGAACCGCTATCGGTCGGAACCAAAACGAAACGAGCTCCAGCAAAGGCGCTGCGGAAAAGACCGAGTTCGATACGCATGGCCGCCTCGCGAACCGTCTGGGAGATGATAGCCAGCGTCACCTCGTTGACATCCTCGCGGCATGTTGAAACGTCCAGCGCGCCGGCCATCTGGCCGCGATGGTCGCGGATAGGCGCCGTGGTACAGCTCAGATTGATATTGGAGCAGAAAAAGTGCTGATCCCGGACGATCGCCACAGCCCGATCGTCGGCAAGCGCCGTGCCGATGCCGTTCGTGCCGATGCTCGCCTCGGTCCACACCGAGCCGGTCCAGAGGCCGAGATTCTGGAACTCCTTATCGTCGCCTGCCGTGCCGCGCCGCTCCAGCGCAATGCCGTCACGATCGGTCAGAAGCAGGCAGCAGCCAGCCTTTCCGACTGTCGAGAAGAGCCGACCGAGTTCATCAGCCGCTTCCACCAGCAGCCTTTCCGACTGTTGACATGCCGTTCGAAATTCCTGGTCGCTCAGACGAACAGGCAACCGCTTTTCCTCCGGTGCCAATCGATGCATGGTCATGCAGCGCCGCCAGGAGGCGACGATCGTAGAACTTGCAGCAACAGACTGCGCGGATGCATAAACCTGATCCGCATGCGCAGAATGCTCGTACATTGGGCTCCTCCCACCGAACGTCAGATCAATTCTTGCTAAAAAAGGGCGACGTGGCAATCCTGGACATGCTGCCGCCAAGACCAGTTTCCGGCCCAATGGATCGCTGTGTCCCAGAGATCCGCCAAACATCTCGAGCGGCAGACAAGCACAGAGCACGTCATGTCAGCCGTATTCCTTGGCACGTCCGCTTATGCACAATTTTCCAAAATGTAGATCAGGCGATAGCGAATACCTTGATCCTCATCAATGTGCCCTTGATCAAATCTGATTTGGTAGAGACGCCCCAGAGGCATAGTTCCAATGGGGCAGTCGAGCCGCCGCTTTCACCACGTTGGGGGCAAATGGGAAAGCGGCGGTTCGATTTGGGAATGACTGTCAGGCGCGGGAATCGATGCCGCGTCTCCTGATCCTACGCGGCCACGGCGACGGCAATCAGCTTCAAGCCGTTGAAATGGGGACGTCTCAGCGATGCTCCATCATCTCGTCCTACCATGGCCGCGATGACGAAATTTCGAAGCCGGCACTAAACAATAGCGCGCATGAAACGCGCCCTTCAGACCGAACGACGTCCATTTGGCATCAATCCCGATCAGACCTTCAAGAACTGCGGCAGCTTCACGAATTCGGCTTTTGGCACGGGCTTGCTGTACAAGAACCCTTGTGCCGCGTCGCATCCGTTAGCCCTTAGGAACGCCGCCTGTTCGACCGTCTCGACACCTTCCGCCACGACGTTTTGCCCAAGGCAACGGGCGATCGAGAGAATGGCCTTGACCAGCTCTGCGCTGCGCTTGTCTCCACTGCTGATGAATGATCGATCGATTTTCAGGGTGTCGATGGGAAAGCGAGCCAAATAATTCAACGCCGAATAGCCGGTACCGAAATCATCGATGGCAATTGAGATTCCCATCGTCCGAAGGGCACAAAGAGTGGCCAGTGTCTCGTATTGTTGATCCAGCAGAAGGCTTTCCGTGATCTCAATCTCGATCCACTCAGGGCGGCAGGCGGTTTCATCGAGAATCTGGGTTACCATCTCCAGCAGATCAGATCGCTGGAACTGCCTGGATGAGACATTGATCGCCATTTTGTGAGACGCTGGGGTGTCGGCGTTCAATTCTGCCGCGGTTCGACAGGCTTCGCGAAATACCCATCGGCCCAAATCCGCGATTAATCCAGTGTCCTCGGCAATCGGAATGAACTCAGCCGGAGGAACCATGCCCATCTTTCCGTGATGCCATCGCAGGAGAGCCTCCGAGCCAACTATCCTGCCGTTTTCGACGAGTACCTTGGGTTGGTAGTACACTTCCAGTTCGCAGCGCTCGATGGCCCGGCGCAATTCCGATTCCAGCATCAGGCGGTGTTGCGCGTCTGCTGTCAGTTGCCTCGAATAAAATTGGAAGCCTCCCCGCCCAAGACGCTTTGCCAAATACATTGCGGAATCGGCATATTTGACGAGATCGTTTGCATCAGTGCTGTGCTCGGGATGGAGCGCGATCCCGATGCTGCATGAGACGAAGACTTCCCTGCCGTCGAGCAGGAAGGGTTCGTCGAATGTTTTGAGCATCTTGGTGGCGATATCGCGCAAATCGTCCGCGTGCCGGATGTCTGGCAAGAGGATGGCGAATTCATCGCCGCTGAGACGGGCCACGGTGTCGGCGCTGCGCACGCTTGCCTGGAAGCGTCTGGCCGCCTGACAAAGCAGTTCGTCGCCGACGGGATGTCCCATCGTGTCGTTTACGGCTTTGAAATGGTCGATGTCCATCATCATGACGCCTACAACTTGGCGATGGGACTCAGCATCTGCCATCGCTTGCCGCAACCGCCCAAAGAACAGTTCCCGGTTGGGCAAGTCCGTAAGCGAATCGTAGAAGGCCATCCGATGAATTTTTTCGCGGGAGGCGTTCAACTCGGTAATGTCGCGGGCCACGCCGAGAACACCCGTTGTCTTTCCCTCGGCGCCAACGATTGGGACCTTTCGTGTTTCCAGAAGTATGCGTTGTCCACTGTCGTGGTGTGTGACCCATTTCTCATTGATCACGACGCCTCCGGCACGGATCGCTTCCAGCTCCCTTTCGCGGAAAAGGCGTGCGACGTCGGCGTCAAACAGGTCTAGATCCGTTTTGCCAACAATTTCGGACTCCGACTTGCCGATCAGACGCTCATAGGCGTGATTGCAAAGGAGATAGGCGCCCTCGATATCCTTCAACCATACCATGTCGGGTATAGTCTGAAGTACCGTGAGGAGGCGTGTTCGCGCTTCATCTAGAATATGCTCTCCCAGTTTCCGTTCGGTAACATCCCGTGACAGAACAAGAAACGTTTGGGAGGATGTTTCACTGCCCGCTTTCTTTGCAACATGATGCTCGAACCATCGGGACTCGCCGTTCTGTTGGACGATGCGAATGACGTGACAATCGCTGGCGCCTTTCTCGTCGGCCTCGCGGATGGCGCGCAACGCAGCCGCCGCGTCTTCAGGCGGGAGGACGTCGTTTACCGTTTTGCCCAGCAGTTGTTGTTTGGTCGCAGCCAGAAGTTCCGGATGCTTTGTCCATATCTGGAGATACCGTCCGTTTCGGTCCATCTCAAACAGAATATCAGGGATGGCGGCGATGATCGTTTCCGCGAATTCAAGCGCATCTTCAAGCCTCTGCTTCTCGTGCCGGCTAGACTCGTCCACGCGGGCAATCGCGCCGGGCTGAGCAACTGCATCGCTATCCGCAAACGAACCATCCGCCTGCCAGTTATGGGAGAGAGATAGCAGCATCACATGGATCCTCCTGCCGGCAAAGGGACAGGAGGTGTCATACATCCGGTCGAACTTTCATCGGGAAGAACCGCACAATTCATTCGAGCGGAGTTGAAGGCTCAGCGAATTCATCGATCAGGAAAGAAGATGAATAGGCGCAATGCAGTTTGAGTACAGAGTCCTTAACAAAGTACATCGCCGATTGCGGCAAACACAACTTGTTGCGCAATTTGGACTGTAGATCGTAAAATGGACAGCCTTGCGCAGGCAACCGCAACCATGCACAAGCGCGCGCTTGGCGGAAATTCCTTCTTCTATTGCTCCCTGAAGAAACGTCGTCTGTGCGCTCGCTGCTACAGCCGACAGCGCTGCAAGGTAGCCTAAGCCCCGACGGCGTGCTATTCTGTCACAAACTTTAGGGTGAAAGCTATGCGCCGGTTTCTTACATCGGTAGCGTTGTTTTTTGCAGCGACAATGGGGGCCGCGGGCGATCCCTTGTTCGATGCCGTTTCAGCGGGAAACACCGTTGCCGTGGAACAGTTTTTGGCTTCGGGCGCCGATGTCAACAGCCGCACTCACGACCAGGCGACACCACTCATCAACGCCGCGCTCGAAAATCAGCTTGCCGTAGCCGAGCTGTTGATAGGCAGAAATGCCGATGTCATGGCAAGGAATGCAGGCGGCTTTACACCCCTTCATGCCGCGGCATTTTCGGGTAGCGTACCCATCAGCAAGCTGCTCCTGGAGCACGGAGCAATTCTCGAGGATGCGTCCAACAAAGCGGGTGTTACGCCGCTCATGGTTGCGGGCGAAGAGAACCACGTCCTCCTCGCGGAGTTTTTGCTTGCGAAGGGGGCTGACGTCACCCACGCCGAGGTTCACGGCTACGCGCCGATCACGAGGGCCATGTGGAAAGGCAATGTCGATATCGTCCGTCTGTTCAAGCGGCATGGCGTGGCATGTCCTCCGGCCAGCGTTCTCGGCGAGGAGAATTACGCTAAGTGCATGGAAATCCATGAATAAACAGGAGGCGCAGATGCACTTTGGAAACGGGGCACAATGCATTGGTCGCTCTTTGGCAATGATCGGTCTGGCTGTCGCAGACATTGTCGGTGGATCGCCAGCCATGGCCGACGACTCGGTAAACACGGGGTACTTCGGCGGTGTCGCCATCATGGGATACGACACGGTCGCCTACTTTACCGAAGGCAAAGCGACGAAAGGCTCGGAAAAAATCTCCTACGAATGGATGGGGACGCCGTGGCATTTCGCCAGTGCCAAACATCGCGAGATGTTTATGAGCGAACCGCTTAAATACGCGCCTCAATACGGCGGCTATTGCGCGGGCGAGGTAAGCAGCGGGTCCGTCACGGTCAACATCGATCCAGAAGCCTTCAAGATTGTCGAAGGCAAGCTTTACCTGATGTATGACCAGGCGTATGCGGAGGAGTTTGCCGCGCATCCGGCGGACACTGTGACCAAGGCCGATGCCAAATGGCCGAAGGTCGCGGCCGATCTCGAACTGGATCAGTATCACTGACCACTAAAAAGGCTCTATTGGGCAGGCGAAAAATAGAAGACCTTGGTCGAATTCACGTAAGCATAGCTGGTTTCGTCGGCCGGGTTTGCGTGTCTATAGACCGGGCCGCAATCGGGTCGGCCAAACGCGTTTTCACTTTGCTCGCAAAGCAGGTCCCCTTTGACAGAAACCTTCTCGGTCATCATCTGGGATGCGGAGCGGAATGCGGCCTTGCCGTCCAATTGGACTTGCATGAGCGCAGGGCTCTCGGACGGCTCGGTCTTTCCCCGCAGAAGTTTGCCCATGACGGCGGCCGCGATCTCGGGACCCTTCAACCGATATTGCTCGTCGCCCTGGAAGCCGAACGGCCATTCCGGCAGCCCGGCCTCGCGCAGCGCGTCCAGGATAAATGCCAAATCCTCTTCCCTGAAATGGGCATTGCCGAGCCGCCAGGCCGCGATGCTGTCGCGCCCCCCGAGAAGACGTTCGGCTTCGGCGACAGTCGCTCGAGCCTCATCAATGCGACCGACACGGACATAGGCCATGGCGAGTGGTGTAACGAACTCGCCGTTGCCTTGAGAGCCGTAGCCCGCGCGTTTGAAATTGTCTATCGCCCTCTCGTAATCGCGCTGCAGATAAAAAATCATGCCAGCCGTGTATCGATCGATGGCGGAGAGGTTCGGATCGAACCTGAGCGCCTTCTCGACGGCCGCAGCGGCGTCGGCGTGATTGCCCGAGATCATTTGAACATATGCGACCGCCATATGGGCTTCGGCATCGGCTGGGCCGAGCGACACGGCCTTCTGCGCCGAGGCGATCGCCTGCTCGTAACGTCGGTCCACGACCTGCATGATGGCGAGGACCGCATAAGGCGACGGTAGTTCAGGATCGAGGGCAAGAGCGCGACTTGCCTTGTCATAGGCCCTTTTTCGCGCCAGGGCGCTCTGGAGGACGTCATCATACGCGCTTCGCCAGACATAGGCCGTCGCGTGCGCATCGGACGCGAAGGCTTCGGCAAAGCCGCTGTCCAGTGCCTCAGCCTTGTCAAACAGCGCCAATGCCTCCAGCATCAGGGAACGACGTCCGGTACGGGCCGCCTGCTCGGCACGCAGATAATAATCATATGCCTCGAGATTGGCGGTCGGCGGACGCGCAATTCGCTCTGCCTCGGACGACGTCAGCTTCAGACCGAGTGCATTGGCGATCTGGCGGCTCATCGAGTCCTGCACGGCAAACACGTCCGCCCCGCTGCGGTCAAACCGATTGGCCCACAGATGGTCGCCGCTGTTAGTATCGATCAGCTGTGCGTTGACGCGCATCAGGTCGCCAATTCGCTGCACGCTGCCCTCCACGACAAAGCGCACGCCGAGATCACGGCGTATGTCTGCCAGAACGTGGGGCTTACCCTTGTAGGCAAAGACGGAATTCTGGGAGATGACGTCAAGTTTCGACAGCCTGGTGAGATCGGTAATCAGGTTGTCGGTAATACCATCGGCGAAATAATCCTGGGTTTGGTCACTCAAGTTGGCAAAGGGCAGCACTGCGATCGATGGGCGTTGCTTGTAAAGCCATTGCCATGCGACGACAGCCGCGGTGGTTGCGATCAATAGCGCTGCGAGAGCCAACAGCGCCATACCTCGCGACTTTGCCCGAGGGGCAAAGACGACCTTGCCAGTGTGGACTGGGTCAAGCAGAACGCGGTAGACGCGAACCCGATCCGCTATGTTCTTCAGCCGATGCTCGCCGAGCGCCGAAAAGCCGACATCGACCTTGTGTGCGACTTGGTCGAATGCGGCGCCGGATATGAAAATTCCGCCAGGTTCGGCAATGCCTTGCAGGCGGGCGGCTATGTTGACGCCGTCGCCATAGATGTCATCGCCTTCGACAATGATGTCGCCGAGATTGACCCCGATGCGAAACCGAATGCGCTGTTCCTCGGAAACTCCCTGGTCTCTGCTGGACATACTCCGCTGGATTACGGCCGCGCATTGAACCGCGTCCACAACACTAGCAAATTCGACCAGCGCGCCGTCGCCCATCAGCTTGATGATCCGGCCATGGTGCTCTTTGATGGCGGAATCGATGAGGTCCCGACGGCATGCCTTCAACCGCTCAAGCGTACCGCCCTCATCCACTCCCATGAGGCGACTGTAGCCAACGACGTCAGCGGAAAGTATCGCGGCGAGACGCCTCTCCATTTCTCTGCCCACCCCTTCGATACAGAGAGCTAAGCATCTTACCACGGTCTTAGGCGCGCTGGCACCGGAGCACGGTCGTTTACGGCATAACTTGGCCCCCCGCTTCTTCTATTCCGAGACGACACGATGCTTCGCGATGAAGATGACCCAGGCTCCAATTTCCCGCCGATGAATCGGCGACCTGGCGACCGCAGAGCTGAAAGCGCTCGCAGAAAAGTTTTGGCGCTACAAAGGAGTGGCGGCCGACAGGAGATTAAGAAATGACTTTCACCCCTGCCAGCCGAACTCGGACATCCATTAGCGCTGTTGCAGTCATGGCGATCAGGATGGAAACCGGCAGCGATGAGAGCAGTCGCGCCGCTTAGCGAAAGTTGTAGCAACTAACAAACCATTCAACACGAATGCAACTATTTCTGGCATATTCTTCTGATCTTTAGTAGAGGTGCCATGCGGCTGCCACGGTCGAAGTGGTCGGAAAATCGGCGGCCCGAAACCACGCCTTCCTTGAAATGAACCACACATGATCTACGGTATTGATCTCGGCACGACCAACTCCCTTATCGCAGCCTTCGACAGCGATGAACCGAAACTAGCTCCAAATATCCATGGGGAAATGCTGACACCTTCGGTCGTTGGTTTGGGCGAAGATGGCGCTGTGTTGGTCGGAAAGGCCGCGAAAGATCGCCTGATCACCCACCCAGAACGGACAATATCCTCCTTCAAGCGATTCATGGGCACAAACCACGCCATCATGCTCGGCGATCTGTCCTTGCGGCCAGAGGAAGTGTCCGCCTTCGTGCTCAGGTCATTGAAGGCGGATGCGGAAGCCTTCTTCAAAGAAGAAGTTTCCGAGGTGGTCATTTCCGTTCCAGCTTATTTCAACGAACATCAGCGCAAAGCGACGATCGCTGCCGGCAGATTGGCCGGTCTTAAGGTGCGCCGGATCATCAACGAACCGACGGCTGCAGCCCTTGCCTATGGTTTCTCAGAGGTTTCGGAAGGGAAGTTTCTAGTCTTCGATCTCGGTGGCGGAACCTTCGACGTCTCCGTCCTCGACAAATATGATGGGGTGATGGAGGTTCGGGCGACAACCGGCGATACCGCACTTGGCGGTGACGACTTTACGGAAGTCCTCCAAAGAGAAATTCTTCGTATTCATTCCTTGGACATGGATCGGCTAAGCGCCAGTGAAAGAAGCTCGTTGAAACGAAGCTGCGAGCAGCTAAAAATCGACCTCGGATCCGCTCTTGCCGGCACTTATTCTCTCAAGATCCACGGCGAACTAGTCGAAGGCAGCATAGGCCGCGATGAATTCGAGCTGTCGGCCGCCCCACTTTTGCGGCGATTGCGCACTCCATTGGAGCGTGCAATCGCGGACGCACGTGTTTCGGTTTCAGAGCTCGATGCCATCATTCTCGTTGGTGGGGCGACACGCATGCCGATGGTGCGTTCGCTTGTGGCTCGCCTGTTTGGGCGCTTCCCCTCGTCAATATCGATCCAGACAAGACAGTCGCGCTGGGAAGCGCGATTCAGGCAGGCTTGGTAAGCCGGGCGACTGCGCTCGAAGACGTCGTTATGACCGATGTGTCGCCTCACACTCTGGGCGTTGCGGTTGTCGACCTGTCCGACAGATCCCGTGGGATGATGCAGCCCTTGATTCAGCGAAACTCGGTCGTTCCGGTGTCGCGCGCTGGCTTCTTTTCGACCGTCAACGATAACCAGACCCAAGTCAGTCTGAAAGTTTATCAGGGCGAAAACCTCCGGCCAAACGAAAACGTCTACTTGGGCGAGGTCGAGGTCACCGTGCCCCCAAACAAGGCCGGCGCAGAGGGAATTGAAACTCGTTTCACCTACGACGTTAACGGTGCTTTGGAGGTAGAGGCAAAGGTTATCAGCACCTGCGCGACCGCCAGAGCGGTCTTCCACAATGATGTGGGCCTTTCGGAAGCAGAGCTCGATCGGCGTTTTGCCGCTCTTGCCGAGATCAAGCTTCACCCGCGCGACCAACTTCCAAATCAAGCACTGATTTCACGAGCGGAGCGCTTGTATGCCGAGCATCTCGGAGAGACGCGTGAACTCATCCGTCAGCTTCTTCTGCAGTTCGTACACGACCTCGACCAGAGCCGGACGCGAGGCGACGCGGAGCGCAAAAGCTTTTCCCAACGCTTGGACGCTTTTGAAGGGCGCGGATTCCAATGACCATGACAGGCTATCCCTGGTCAGTTCTTGAGCTCGAACCGGGGGCGGACATGTCCGCTATCCGTCGAGCCTACGCCAAGAAGCTGAAGACAATCAGACCAGATGAGGATCCCACCGGGTTCCAGACTCTCGTCGAAGCCCGAGACCGTGCGCTTGTCCTTGCCGAAACAGCTCAGCATCGAACGAAGCATGACGAGTTCGCACCTGTCGAACCGCTCCCATATCCGACAGCAATACTTGCGGCTTCGACGCCTGACAGACCCCCGGTTACCGCCAAAATTTTGCCGCCCCCGCTCGACGAGCGTACGGATGACATCGAGGCGGAACAAGCCCTCCCCGGCGGGCCGTCATCTACGGTCGATCTTGCGGCGCTCAAGACCCAATTGGGAAAACTGCACAATATGTCCAGCGTCTATGTCGATCTCGATGGCTGGAACAATTTCCTTTTGCGGATCGGCGAGCTTCCGACGCAGATGCGCGAGCTATTGGAGCCAGCGATCATCGAGAGCTTTTGCAACATTACACAGTATTGCGAACGCACCTCATGGTTCCCCCATGTACCCGTCCATCGGCGGGATCGAGAATTGATCCTCGCATATGATGAAGAATTCGGTTGGAGTGCCAACGATCGCAAGGTCTATGCGGTTATTGGGCGCGAGTGGGCGGATGGGTTCAAATGGCGTCTTTCGCAAATATGGGCGGAACAGCGTCCTCAGCATGAACTCGGTAAACGAGGTCTGGCACGACGGGCTGAACAACTGGCACGGCGCGCTGAACAGGCGGCGGCGATCAGGAAAGCCGCACCGCCAAAGGGAGAATTTAACTTCAGGCCCTTTATGCCGTTCATCGCCCTCCTTGCAATGTACCTAATCCAAAAGCTTGGATGAATGGAGACCGGAAGCCTTTGCGCCCCTCGCTTTCTCAGTAACTCCGGAGATGCCAGGGGGACCGGAAACCGGTCAGGGGCCAAGAGGTTGAATTGATCAACTTTGGCCATGAATGCCGGTCCGCAGCGCGCACGGATCCACTTGCATTATCCGCCTTCGGGGCAGCCGGAAAGGGTATCGCAGTCCCGCCATCAAACATTTAGTTCGTTGGCGGTTCTCAGCTTGATGCATCCGCTGTGGCGCTCTTGTCTTGATCAACGATAGTTCATATTGACTAACGTGCTGGCCACCTAAGAAACGAGTTGTTCATGACTTTCGTCTCCCGCCTTCATGTGCTTGTTGGTCTCGGTTGTGGTCTTTTTTCGACGGTCTGCCACGCGCAATCTTTTGATTGCAGCAAGGCACAGACCGTTATCGAAAAGGCGATTTGTGCTTCTCCAGCCCTAGTTGCTCAGGATACCGCCTTGGCGGCCGCCTATCGTCAGGCGCTGATGGATCTGAGCGGAGACCCGACAAAACTGAACGACCTGCGCCAGCAACAGCGCCGCTGGTTGGCGGACCGTAATAAATCCTGTGTGGACACCGACCCGGTCCGGCTGTCGACATGCCTGGCAACAAGCTATCAGACACGTCTTGCGGCGCTGAAGGCTACGAGCGCTCCTCCAAGCCAGCAGCCTCCCGAATCTACCCAGGGCGTCGAACCTGCTGCATCAACAGCGCTAGCGACACAGTCGGCGGCGACACAAGATACACCCGCGCCATCGGCTGCCGCGGCATCTCAACCAGCGCCGACAAAAGCCCTGCCCCGGCCCGTATCGCAGCCGCATTTGGCGTTGGATCAATTGCCTGCCGATCACGATGGCAGCACCTTGCTGACCGTCGACACGCCCGGCCATATCACCATCCGCACACAGAGCACGTCCGGTGTGGCACTCCAGCTTGTCGATATGATCGCAGGACCAGGGGACCGCATGGGCGCACCTGGCGTCAGCGACGGCCGGATCGATGCGCTGCTCGACAAAGGCATCTATAAGATTCGTGTGTTCGGAGCCAAGGGAGCCGCTGGCGAAGCCAAGCTTACCGCACAAGCCTACCAGGAGCTTGAACAGCCTGACGCCGCTTTGACCTCCGTCACCCCCATCCATGCCGATCTAAGCGACCTGCAACAAAGATCCTACTGGATCGACATTCCCGAATCCGGGCGCGTCGATATAGAAGCGGTCGGACGCTCGCTTCAGGATCTGCGCTTGTGGCGAAACGGCACCGACATTGTCGATCTCTCGCCGAAAATGTCGATCTTTGAACTGAAGCCGGGTCTCCCCATGACCCGGGCAACGCTGACGGGAACGGTCGAGCCCGGGCATTACCTCGTGACGGCCTATGGCGGCCAGAAGCTTGTCTGGACCAACTCGGACATGGCTGAGCCATTCCATATCCGCACCGGCATGCAGTTGTCGCTGGCCGGAGGGATTGCCGAAGGCGTCATCGGGGCTTTTGGATCGGTTCGCTTTGACGCTCCGGCGGATCTCGATACCTTCCGTCTCGAGCTGCCGCAATCGGCGCCGGCGGTGCTCCGGGCCGGTCGGATTTCCAGCACGGCGACTAGCTTTCAAAGTGCTGCAATCGGCAAATCGAATCGTGAACCGACCGCCACGCTTTCGCTATCGACGGACGGCCAGCCGAGCATTGTCGAAGTCTCCGGTTATGAAGGCCAGCATTTCCAGGTCCGGGGACTTCGGTTCAGCAGCCAGACCCAATTTGACGGCTCGGTACCCAATCTCATCAGTCTCGACGTTGCTGGCGAAGGCGGCGATGAAATTCCGGCCACGGCTCTGCTCTTGCGCCAGGATGCCAGCGGCAAAGCCACCATCGTGGCGTCTGACACGCCTCATCTGGGTCCCGGTCAGGCTTGGCGGCGGCGCTTCAATTTACGCGGGCCGACCTCGCTGCTGTTCGAGATGACACAAGCAGGCCAGATCGGGATCCGCACCTCGGGCGTTGCCGTGCATGCCGACATCAGCCCGATTCTGGTTGGCAATGCCCCGCGCGCCGATGGCCGCAATCCCGATCGTTTCGATCTAAACGCCGGCTACTATCTGCTGCGGCTGCTGCCCGACAATGATGCAACCGGCATCGTCGACCTTACTTTCGGCACGCCGGGCCTTGCGCCGCCGCCACAACCCGCCGCCCCGGCTCGCACGACTATTTCGTTTGGCATCCGGGAAGCCGAAAAGGCCACGCGCTATGAGATCATCACCAATGCCGCGCCCGGCCTACTGACCGGGCCTCGTGCCGTTGCCCTGCCCGCGGACCTGCGGGCGCGGCCACTGGCGCTTTGGCAGCCCACAGATGCTTCTGCTCAGCCGCAGCCCCTGCAGAACCAGCCCAATTCGAATATCCCAGCGCCCGTGCCGCAGGTGAAAGGCAGCGCCTCCGATGATGCGAATGCCCTGTCGCGACCGGCATCACCAGCGGATTTGCGTATCGACGTCCATGTGCCCGCCGGCGGAACCATTGCCGCCGTCGACATGCACAATACGCCGGTCGCTTTTGCTACCAGCAACCAACGGGTAGATGCAAAAGGCCGGACGTTGACGCTGCGCTTCCCTGCTCCGGCCGCTGCCCGGTCCATAGTCGTCACCTGGCAGGCTGATGCCTCTGCGGCGCGGAAGAGCGTGCCGCCAGCACCCGCATCTCCGCTGATTGCCGGTCAACGCCTGTTTCTCGATCTCGCCGAAAACGCGCAGAAAACCTACCGGCTGGATGTTACGGAAGGGGGACTTTATCGCGTCGAAACCCTCGGCCGTTTGCAGACGTCACTGCGTCTCGGCACCTCATTCCTGCCGGGGCTGGGGGAAGCGTCCGATAATGGCGATGGCCACAACGCGCTACTGCAAACCTATCTGCGCGCAGGAACCTATCAGGTCGATGTTTCCGCACAGAATTCTTCCGGGCATCTTGGCATTGCCGTTACCCCGGCTTCGCTTTTGACGGCCGCAACCCTGGTCGCCGACGGCACCAGCCGCGGAATCCTCTCCGGCGGGCGCGGCGCCATCGTGCCGATCGAGATCGCGAGCGCAGGATCGTATCAGCTTGATCTCTATTCCCTTGGCGGCGATCTCACCGCTCGTCTGGAGGATGAGGAGGGCTGGCCACTCACCCCGCCAGGCCCGCTCTCCAGCCTTAGTCAGGATTTTACGCCCGGGCACTACCGCCTCGTGATCTTGCCGCGCGACGTCGACACGCGGTTTGTCGCGCGGTTGAGGCCCGTGATCGACCCGCCGCAGCTACAGGGCCACGGACCACACCCGCTAGCCTTCAATCAGCCCCAGGCATTTCAATGGCGCGAGCCCCAGGGCAAGAGCGACGCGCGGGTTCCCGATAGCTGGACTTTCGATCTCCTTGCCGATGCGGATATCAGCATCGATCTGACCGAAGGCATGATCGGCACCCTGTTTCGCGACGATAAGGAGCAGATCGCTCGCTTTGTCGCCGCTCCGCGGTTCACCGGCAAGTTGAAGGCCGGACATTATCGGATCGATCTCATGAGCCTCGCTCACGATGACCGATTGGATTACCAGATTTCCCTGAACACCAAGGACCTCCAGCCCGGCGAGGCGCGCTTCACCAACCTTCCCGCCGAGCTTTCCTTCAATGTCGGGACGGACCGTGTCGTCAGCCTCGGTACGTTCGGCCGCAGCGAAATCAAGGGCGTGCTGAAGGATGAACATGGCACCGTCCTGGAGCGGCTGACTGGGCGCAGTGATGACTGGAACATCGCGCTGTCGACCCGTCTACCGGCCGGATCCTATACACTCGCCCTCGATCAAGCAGCAGCCGCGGGCACGGGCAACCAATCGGATGACAATTCCGACAATTCGGAAGCAGACTCCAACGGCGATGGCCAAGAGGCAGCAGGCGACGATCAGGCCAATGCCTTGGACATCGAGGTTCAATTCGCCCTGCCGCAGGAGCAGCTACAGCCAGCGCTTGCCGAGAATGGCACAGCCGAAGTCACAGGCGCTTCCGTCTTTATATTTCCCCTGCCGGCCAATGGAAAGGACCAACTGGCGCTGGTGGCGGCTCAATCCACCAGCGACCTTGTTCTCTCCGTCGAAAAGCGGGACGGCGACGGCAATTGGAAGCCACAAGCCTTTGCCCGTGGCCGCTCGCCCGTTATCGCCTGGCCTGCATCCGAGAAAGAAGCACAATGGCGCGCATCGGTCTGGACC
The DNA here is from genome assembly GCF_029714265.1 of Rhizobium sp. CB3171. Taxonomy (NCBI): domain Bacteria; kingdom Pseudomonadati; phylum Pseudomonadota; class Alphaproteobacteria; order Hyphomicrobiales; family Rhizobiaceae; genus Rhizobium; species Rhizobium sp. CB3171. The sequence continues at coordinate 2,314,751 of NZ_CP121653.1, forward strand.
CTTGATGGCGGAACCGCACCCATCAAGATCGCCGCGCGCAGTATCGCCCGCGATATGCATGAGCCCGGCGATGTCTCTCTGGAGCCCACCACCATCGACGGCCTTGGGCTTTCGCTGAACGTCGGACTCGCGCATGCACCATCGGCAGGCCTTCTAGACCTCGGCGCCACTGCGGATTTGCTTGTGGGCGCAAGCGCCGATCGCCCGCTTACGGCAGCCACGTCAGGATTGTTTGCTCCGCAGTCGGATCGTCTATGGCTAGTCTCGCGCGCAGCAGGACATGTGCAGGTCAGCCCTGCACAGACCAATGCCGAGATCGCGCTGACACTTGCGCCGGGAGATCAGGCGGTTGTTCCCGCCACATCTCCGATGCCAGGCAAAGTAAGATTGTGGCGCGCGGATTCGGCCTTTGGACAGCCGGGACTGACGGCCGGACGCGGTATGGGTGTCAGCCTCAACAGCGCTGTCGCCCTCGCCGATAACCGGGATCTGCGTGTCTGGAACGCGGCAAGCGACGAAAGCCTGCAGATGCGGCTTAGGCCAATCGATGCGGCGGAACTCGAGGTGGTGCAGCTAAATGGCACCTATACGGCGACCATTCCAGCCCTTAGCGCGCGGCCGGTGAAGCTGACGAATGGGGTGAAACGGCTCACGCTCGACCTGGCGCCTGGGATCGCCGTTGTTTCTGCCCCTTCGACCACTCAGTTGTTGAACGTCTGGTCCGGTGCAGCGCCCCTGTCGCGCAGCATCGCGACGTCGGCCGAAGAGATCTGGCTGATCAACCTGACGAATGATGCAGCCTCCGCACGCGTCAGCCTGTCGCCAGGGCAGGCCGTTACCCTCGGCAACGATCAGATCAAGCGCCGCTTCTTCGGAACGGTCGGATCGGAAGAAATCGCGGTTGATGCCATGAAGGGAGATGTCCTGAACGTCTCCGGCGGCGCGGCCACCTTCGTCGGGGCCGACGGTCGGGTCTTACGTGGCGACCACATCCCGGTGTCCGGTCCCGGCCAGTTGATCGTCGATCACAATGCCGGACTTGTGGCCCTGTGGCTGGAGCGTGGCGGCAAGTCGCCCTGGCCGAAGCCCGAGCCAAAAACGACGACCCCGCCGCAGAGCGTAACGCTCGAGGGCGAGGCCATGGCCTTCCGCCTCGATCCGGATCAGCCGATCGTGCTTGATGTCAGCACCGACGCCCCTGTCATTGTCGGATTGGAGCAAAATGGTCACCGAGACTTGCAGCTTTTTCCGACGGGAGCCGAATTCCACCGCTATCTCGCGGCGGGCGAGGCGGTCCTGACGCTCTATTCCACGCACGAAGGCCCCTTGTCGGGCAGTCTGGATATGACGGCAACACCGGTCGTCCCGGTGAATGACGGCGTCGGAGCCCCGGTGGTGCTAGCGCCGGGTGCGACGGCCTTGTTTGGCTTCGAGGTCAAGAATAGCGGCAATATCGGCGTCGGCCTGCGTTCCGATCCGGACCTTGCCATCGGCCACCTGCTGGATGCCAAAGGCCAGGTGCTCGGCGAAGGCGTCAATCAGCTCAAGCAGCTAGCGGCAGGCTATTACCTCCTGGAAGCGCGTGCACCGGCCGACGCACCGACTCTCGTCGTCAGGCCCTCGGTGGTTGGATTGTCACCACCGCCAGCAGGTCCGCCGCCTGAAATTATCAATGATTATCTGCAGCGCGCCGGTTTGAAGCCCACGGGATTGAAGTGAAAAACCAATGAAAAAGATTGTATTTCTCATTGCCCTTGCCCTTGCGTCTTCAACGCTGATCTCAAGCAGCCACGCGCAGCAAAGCGCTAATTCGCCGACGCTGGATGTTCTGCAACGCGCCGACGGCGTCAAGATTGTGCCGGAGAAGTTCCTTCGCGCCTATGATCCGGTAACGATCTTCTTTCCCACGGACACCGGCCCCGCAACCGGTGGCCCGGAAGACTCGCCCGAACGTTTTGTGACGATGGAACCGGCGGCCGCCGGTGCCTGGCAATGGCTCGGCCCGCGCGCCCTGCAATTCAGGCCCGCCGACAAATGGCAGCCTCTCGCACGCGTCAAGATCAAAATGCTGGGTCACGAGAAGGACGCTGGTACCGAGACGGAATTGATACCGCTGCTGCCGGTACCGGTATCCACTGTCCCGGCCGCGGCCGGTGATCCCGTCAACGAGCTTGACCAGATCACGTTGACCTTTGCCGAACCCGTCGATGTGGCGGCGCTGAGCCGCCTTCTGTCGATAGAACTGCGGCCGGCGCCAGGCATTGGCGACGAAGGCGGTTTGATGCTGGGAGCGCAGGATTTCGATATCCAGCCGCTTGAACGCAACAGCCGCAGCGACCAGCAATCCTACATGGTGAAGCTGCATGCGAGCGTGCCCGATGGCCGCGTCGCCATTCTGCGGCTGAAGCTTGCCGATACGCCAGATTTCAGCGATCAGACCTTTGAGCTGCGTGTGCGCACCGCCGTGCCCTTCACCATGATCAGCTCCGATTGCGGGCGAGGCTTCGACGCCACCACAAGCGATGGCATCATGCGCTGCACGTCCAACGCCACCGTCAGCGATTCCGGCGGTGCAGTCGATGATAATGGCAACCCCGTCGACGATGCCGATGCGGCACCGGCCACGCGATCGGGCGAAGCTCGTGGGTTGATCTTCCGATTTTCCAGCAATCCAGTGGCTGGCGAACAATTGTCTGTGCGGGACTCGCTGCGCATTTCTCCGCCCGTGGACGATCTGACGGCAGATGCAAGCAACGGGCGTCTTTATATCCATGGCCGCTTTCTTACAGACAAGATCTATACCCTCGATGTAGCCGCCGGTGCCCTGACCGACGACCGTGGCAGACCGCTGGCTACCGGCTTCAGCCGGAAATTCGCCTTCGCGCCGGAACAGGCCTCGCTTGTCTGGGACGCGTCGCAGGGCGTGGTCGAGCGCTTTGGCCCGCAACTCGTGCCGTTGCGCGGGCGCGGCTATGACAGGGCCGATGTGCGCATCCATGCGATTGATCCGCTATCCCGCGATTTTTGGCCTTTCCCGCAAGCCGGCCTCGATACGAACGACGACGAAGCACCACCCTTGCCTGGCAAGGAGCCGCAGAAATGGGCTGAAAGCGATGAGATCTCAGCCGACGCGATCCAGGCACGCGTCAAGGCCCTGGGTTCGCCCGCTATTTCCCAATTCATGGACTTGCCGATTCACAGAGGCGGCGTCGACACCAAATTCGGCCTGGATCTGAAATCCTCTTTTGCCAGGATTGCCGGAGCGGACCAACCCGGGACTTATCTCGTCGGCCTGCGCGCGGTAGACAGTCAGACCCGCCATTGGCTTCGCGTGCAGGTCACCGACCTGACCTTGAGTGCGGTCGAGGAGCAGGACCGGGTTCGCTTTGCCGTCACCTCTCTTGCCAAGGGCAATCCGATCGACGGCGCACAAATTCGGCTCGACGGCTTGAGAGACGGCAAGTTCGTCACACTCGCAACCGGCACGACGGACGCGCAAGGCTTCTTCTCCTGGGAGCTGCAGCAGCGCGCCGAGGCTAAGATCCGGCGTGTCATCGTGACGAAGGGGCTCGATACTCTCGTCATCGACCCCGATAACGCGCCAGCCCAATATGCCCAGGATAATTGGACCAAGCCGTCGACCTCCTGGCTGGATTGGACCACCAATCCAGAGGAAAATCGCGCCGAGCAGGCCCGCACCCTATGCCACGTCTTCACAGAGCGGCCGATCTACCGACCAGAGGAACCGGTTCATATCAAGGGATATGTCCGCAGCTATCTCGGCGGCCACCTGACGCTGCCGACACAAGGCGGGCAGATCGTGATCACCGGCCCCGACAAGCAGGAATGGCGCGTACCCGTAAAGCTGGACGCCTTCGGTGACTTCTACCACAAATTCGACGCCGAGACGCCGGCGACCGGTGACTACAAAGTGCACTTCGAACCGAGTGACACGGCGCAGGCCACGGACCAGGCGCAACCGGAGCAAAAATCCGGTAATGACGACGAAAATGCAGACGATCAACCAAGCGACAGCAACGCAGATGATGGTCAGGCAGACGACGCTCAAGCCGATTCTGCGCAGACCGCCGATAGTGCCGATGACGCGGCTGACAACATGACCCAATGCGGCAGTATCTCCTTCAAGAAGGAAGCCTATCGCCTGCCGACGTTTGAAGTCGTGCTCAACAATCCGCAAACGGTGCCGCTCGATTCCTCCTTCAACGTTGACCTGATCGCGCGTTATTTTGCCGGCGGTCTGCTGGCAGATCGCCCCATTCGCTGGCGAGCCGTGCAGTATCCTTACAATTGGACGCCGCCGGGCCATGAAGGCTTCCTGTTTTCGACGGATTCCCGCTATTCCGGCGGCGATGAATTCAAATCCTCGCCGGCGCTTGAGCGAGATGGCAGCACGGATGCCGGCGGTGCCTCGCGCATCAGCTTCGACACGACGATCGAGCCTACGGCCCAACCGCGCCGCTACATGATTGAGGCGACCGTTACCGGCGACGACGATCTGCAGGTCCGCAGCATCACCAACGTCTATGCCGTCCCGCCCTTCGTGCTTGGTCTCAAGGTGCCACGCTATGTGCCAAAGCCCGGTGCCATCGAGCCTGAGATTCTTGCTGTCGATGGCAATGGCGATCCCGTCGCCGGGCTGGAGATGACGGCGCGCCTGATCCATCGCAACTGGACGTCGACGCTGCAGGCGAGCGACTTCAGCCAGGGCTCGGCGAAATACGTCACGCAGGAAATGGATGAGACCGTCCTGGAGCGCAAGATCACCAGCACGAAGGACATCCAGACCCTGGCGCTCGAGGCGAAGGATGCGGGCGTCTATATCATTCAGCTCGAAGCCAGCGACCGTATCGGTCGCCGCCAGCAGGTCAGCGTCGACTTCTTCGTCGGCGGCACCACGCCGGTCACCTGGGCTCAGGCGCCCGCTCGCACCGCGGTCGTCACCACGGACAAGGACAGCTACATTCCCGGCGAAACCGCCAACCTGCTGATCCAATCCCCCTTCCAGACAGCGCGCGCCCTAGCCGTCGTCGAAGAGCCCGAGGGAAAGTTCCGCTATGACTGGGTCGATATCGCCGATGGATACGGCCATTATGCGCTGCCCGTCCGCAAGGAATATATGCCGGAAATTCCCGTGCACTTTCTCATCATGCGCGGCCGGCTGGAGACCAGCATCCCCTCGCCGAACGCACCCTTCGACCAGGGCAAGCCTGTGACGATCGCCGCGACGAAGACGGTGACGGTGAAGCCGGTGAAGAACACCGTCACCGTTACCATGGATTATCCAAAGAAGGCCCGCCCCGGCGATGAAGTGGAGGTCACGCTGCATCTGGCCGACGACACGGGCCAGCCGATCGCTGGCGATGCCACCTTCTGGATGGTCGACCAAGCCGTGCTGTCGCTTGCAACCGAACAACCGCTGGACCCGCTGCCGAATTTCATCGTCAAGCGCCAATCCACCATGGCGCTGCGCGATACCCGCAATATGGCCTTTGGCATCATTCCTCTGGACGAAGTGCCGGGCGGCGACGAGCGCGAAGACTGGGGCACGGACAACAATATTTCCGTCCGCAAGAATTTTACGCCGGTGCCGATCTATCTTCCCGACGTAAAGGTCGGTCCGGATGGCACCGCCAAGATCAAGGTGAAGCTGCCGGACTCACTGACCGTCTTCAAGCTGCGCGCCAAGGCCGTCAGCGGTCCCGACCGCTTCGGCTACGGTACGGGCGAGATGCTGATCCGGCAGGAAATAGTGGCCCAACCCGCACTGCCCCGCTTCCTCCGGTATGGAGACCAATTCGAAGCAGGCGTCATTGCCCGTGTCGTCGAGGGCGGTGGCGGCGCTGGCGCGGCATCCATCGTTTCCGATGGACTGACATTGGAGGGCAATAAGGATTTCTCATTTAACTGGGAACAGAACAAGCCGGCTCATATCGGCGTTCTCGCATCGGTGCCGGAGCCAAGGCCCGGCAAGGACGACGTACGGCTGCGTTTCGGAGTCGAGCGCGTGGCCGATCATGCCCGGGATGCCGTCGAAATTGCGCTGCCGTTGAAATTCGACCGCGTGCCGATCAAGCATTACGAGATCGTCGAAATCCCGGCCGGCGGTTCGAAGACGCTGTCGACGCCGCAGGAAAACGTCCGCCCCGGATCGTTTCAGCGCGCGATCACGCTCGCTTCCGATCCGGCATTGGTCAAGCTGGTCGCCGGGCTCAACACTCTGGTGGAATCCCCTTACGGCTCCACCGAACAACGGATCTCCTTGGCCTCCTCCGGCGTGACCTTCAAAAGTTTCGAACCCATTCTGGCGGCGGCGAAGCTTGACAAGCGCATCGACGGCGACGTGCACAACACGGTGTTGGCCATCAGCCAGGCGGTCGATGCCGATGGCCTTGTAGGCTTCTGGCCGCACAGCAAGGGCAATGTCTCGCTGACAGCCTGGGCCTATTCGTTCCTGGTCGCAGCCGAGAAGGCAGGCGAGCCCACCGACAAGGCGCTGACCGACCGCCTCGCGAGCGTGCTGAAACTATCGCTGCGCTCGGATTATCCGCATCTGCTCACCGGCGACGAGATTCGCGAACAGGTCGAGGCTCTGACGGCGCTCGCCGAAGGCGGCAAGCTCGACCCTGCCTATACGGCGGAACTGGCCCGTTCGGCTGCCCTGATGCCGAATGTCAGCGTTGCCCGAATGACGACGGCGGCCGCCGCCGTGCCGGATGCCGACCCACGCCTTGTCGGCGGTTTGGCCGACGCCATGTGGTCGCGCGTACGCATCCTCTCTCGCGATGGCCAGTTGGTTTACAATGGGCAGGCACAGGATGGGGGCAATCCCATTATCCTGCCTTCGGAAACCCGCAGCCTGGCCGAAATGGTGCGCGCGGCGGCTTTGACCTCGGAAACGGATCCGCGCTATCCCGCCTTGAAAACCGCCCTGTTGCGATTGGGCGAAGGTGACGGCTGGGGCTCGACCAACGCCACTTCGGCGGCAATCCGAGCACTTTCAACCGCTTGGCAACGGCCGACGACGCCGTTGCCGTTGACGCTTAGTCAGAACGGCAGCGTCCAAACGCTGACGCTGGACGCCAATACACCCGTGCTGCGTCAGGTCACGCTGGATCCGGGCGCAATCACCATCAGCAACACCGGGTCTACATCTGCCCTCGCGCTGGTGGAAACCAGTTATCTGTCGGCCGAAGCCGGCTATAAGGCGCAGGCCCAGAGCCAGGGCTTTGCCCTTACGCGCACGCTCTACCGCGTCCCCGCAGGCAACGCACCGCTGGAAAAGCTGGCCCCCGATGCCAACGGTGCCATCCAGCTCAAGGTCGGCGATGTCCTGGAAGAGAGGGTCGAACTGATCGTATCCGAAGATCGGACCCATGTGGCTCTCACTCTGCCGCTAGCGGCGGGGCTCGATCCTCTGAACCCCAATATCGCCACCGCCCCGGCAGAAGCCACGCCGGCAATAGCGTCGACCTTGCCGACCGATTGGGTTTCCTATGGCGACGACCAAGTATTCTGCGCTTCCGACAGACTTCCGAAGGGTAACTATACCTTTGCCTACCGGACGCGCGCCTTGATCGCCGGCTCGTATACGCAGCCGCAGGCCTTCGCCGAAACCATGTACCAGAAGGGTGTGCAGGGGATGAGCGCAGCCGTGCAGATCGTGGTGGCGAAGTAAGCCGCCCCAAGTAGGACGGATATCAAGCGAGGAGCCAGGCAACCAGGCAATGACATTTTTGGGAAGCCGCCGATCGAAGCTCGTTCTTTTCCCCCTGCTGATCCTCGCAGCTGGTGCCTCGGTCTTTGCCTGTCTCATCAATCAGCGCGCTCACCTGGATGCACCCGCCCCGACACCGATACTTTATGATCGCGGCGGCGCGTTCCTCGCCCAGATCGGCCATGCCGACAAGGAGAGCGGGCGCATCGATTATGGCTATTGGCCGTTGGAGCAACTGCCTGACCGCGTCGTGAAGGCAACGCTTGCACTCGAGGACAGGCGGTTCTACGAGCATGCTGGTGCCGATCCCTATGCCATCGGCCGCGCCGCCTGGCAAAATCTTGAGGGCATGGGACGCCGCTCGGGCGCCTCGACCATTGCCATGCAAGTGGCGCGGATGCAGCGGCCGGAATCGCGCACCTTCATGCACAAGATCCTCGAGGCCGGCACCGGTGTGTTGCTGACCCTGCGCTACGGCCGCGAGGCGATGCTGGCGCAATACTTACGGCTGGCACCCTACGGCAATGGCAGCCACGGCATCGCCCATGCGGCACGGCTCTATTTCGACAAGCCGGTGGCCGATCTTTCCTGGGCTGAGATCGCACTGCTATCAGCCATCCCGCAATCACCGACCCGGATGAACCCGCTGCGGCCGGAAGGCTTGCGCCGGGCGATTCAGCGCGGCCACCAAATGCTGAACACGCTGGCGCAGCAGAAGATCATCAATGCCGACGAGGCAGAAATCGCCCATCGCCAGCTCGCTGACATGCGCATGCCCGACCTGCCGCGCCGCCCGGATGCTCTGCATCTCATATTGCGCTATCACGACCTCATCGAGAACGGCCAGGTAGCAGCAGCCTCCGCAAATACGCCGCTGATCCACACGACCATCGACCTTGCGCTGCAGACAGACGTTACCGCTCTCGCACGCCAATATCTCGATGGATGGCGCTCCGCAGGCGCGCAGCAAGTCGGCGTCATGGTGGTGTCGCGTCAAACGGGCGAGGTCCTTGCCCAGGTGGGTTCTGGTAGTTATTACGGCAGGCATGCCGGCGCGTTCGACTACACGCGGACACAGCGATCGCCCGGCTCGACACTCAAGCCGTTCATTTATGCGCTGGCCTTCGAACGCGGCGTGCTGAAGCCGACCAACATGTTGCTCGATTTGCCGGAAGGCGCGTCGGGCATCGGCGATGCCGACCGCGAATTCCTTGGGCCAATGCTGCCGCGCCAGGCACTGGCCAATTCGCGCAATGTGCCCGCCACCAATCTGCTGCGCAGCATCGGTCTTGAGACGACATTCCGCTTTTTGCGTGATCTCGGCCTGCACGACCTGGAAACCCCAGCCGATCATTTCGGCCTGTCGATGGCGATCGGCTCCCTGCCGACACGCCTGGACAGGCTGATGCGGGCCTATGGCGCGCTGGCCAATGACGGCCAATTGCAGGATCTGCGCTGGGCGCGCGAGCAGCCGCAAGCTCAATCCATACGGATCATTTCGCTCGATACGGCCCGGTTGATCACGTCCTTCCTCTCCGATCCGCAGGCCCGGCTGCCGAGCTTCCACCGCTATGGCACGCTGGAATATCCTTTCCCCGTCGCGATCAAGACCGGCACCTCCCAAGGCTACCGCGATGCCTGGGCCATGGCCTATTCCGAAAAAGTCATCGTCGGCGTCTGGATCGGCCGCGGTGATGCCGGCACCATGAGCCGGATGACCGGCGCCGGAAGTGCCGCCCGCCTCGTGCACGCGATCATCGACCGGGTTCATGGCAACAAGCCCGGAGACATCGCCGATGCGCGCTTTCCGACGCCGCCGGACCGCAAACCGATGGAGGTTTGCGTCGTCAATGGACAGTCAAATGACAACACCTGCAGCCAGACGCTGGTGGAATGGCTTAAGCCTGATGAGATGCCAAAGGTGGCTGCGCTATCGTTTCGTCCGGACGCCAACCTCAAGTCTTTGCCGATCAGTGCAGCAGCCGGGAGGAGCCAGAGCTATTCACTCGCCGGTGCCGATGCCTCCAACCCGCAGATCCATCTCGCCATATCAACACCTGCGCGCAACAGTCAGATTTGGCGCAATCCGGAACAGCCCGCCGCCTTCGACCGTCTGCCTCTGAAGGCCGATGTCCAGCCGCATGTGCCGCAAATCGTCTGGTATGTCGACGGCCAGCCCTTCGCCGTCACCGACCCCGACCGGCCTGTCTTCTGGCCCATCCAGAGCGGCGAACACCGCTTCCAAATCCGCCTGCCCTACCGCGACGAAACCTCTGCCGTGGTACCCGGGTATGTGCAATGAGACCGGTTGAAAAACCGATCGCCTTAGCGCAGGTCCGCCGTCTGCGAGAGAAACCATTCCACTAGGATGTTGAGCTTATCCTGTTCGGTTCGACGCTCGTTGGCCACCAGAAAGAAGGCGCCTCCCGTCTTCACCGAAACGTCTAACGGCCTCACCAGAAGCTTGTTTTGAAGCAAGAGCTGGGCGGAGAAATTCCATCCAAGGGCAATCCCCTCCCCCGATAGGGCTCCCTGCATGACCAATTGATAGTCATTCAGCACCATGTTTGGTGCTGCATCTACCGATCCCGCCCCCACGAGGTTGAACCATTCTCCCCAACTGAGCCGCTTGCGATGCGGATCGAAGGAGTGAAGGAGGTGGTGATCGGACAAATCCGCCACAGCGGTAACGGGAGCATGGTTCGACAAATAAGTGGGCGAGCATACCGGGAACACCACCTCGTCAGAGACAAACCAGCGGGACGGCGGAACAGGCCATTCATTCAGAGAGCGTTCGATGGCCATATCTGCGGCCGCCTAAATCGTCGCTTCCATTCCTAAATGTCCGCTGCGGCGGGCCAAGATGAAGGACGCCGAGATCGTCCCACCTGCGATTAAAGCGTTCGGTGTACCTTTCGCAAAAGATAGCCCCCTTCACCGGCTCCAAGGTGGAACAACATCGTCGGCCCCTTCGCTACCCACCGCAATCCAGGTCCAGCCACATCGCCTTATCGAAATCCTCGACGGACGCGACGCCCGTCTTGATGAGGTGGATCGCGTTGACAAACCAGCTCAGAGGATATCTCCCATCGCCACTCCGCGAGGCTGGTGTCCTTGTTCTGAAGCAGCAAGATCCGTCAGAACGAAATCGATGAATTCCTGCACATGCGGCTTGTCCAGGGATGCTCGGTTCACCTTCAAATAATATCCCCGATCGACGCGAAGAGGGGCATCGAACAATGTGCGGAGCGCGCCTTCGTCCAGCAGCGATCGTACGAGATGATGCCACCCCAGAACGATTCCCTCGCCCTTGATCGCTGCGTTCACGAGAAGCGGATAATTGTTGCTGATCATGATGGGCGATAAGTGCGGCACATCGAGACCGTTCGCCCGAAACCAATCGTCCCAAGTGACTGGATGCCAGCCGATGGCATCAGAAGTCCAGTGCTTGCGATGCAGGTCCAGCAAATCGGCGTGCCCCAGGCTTAGGGGGTCGGGAAAGGGCCCGTGGCGTTCGAGATAATCCGGACTGCATACCGGTTGAACAATATCCGGAAAGAGGTAGCGGAGATTTTCCCCGACCTCGCAGCGTTCATTTCCACAAATCAGGGAAAGATCGACCTCGTCGAAGTTCCTCAATGTGTCGTCCTCGTCCGAGGCCAGAAGCACGAATCTCACGTCAGGCCGCTCGGAACGGAACCTGTCCACAAGGGATTTCAGCCAGAACGCGATCGCCGCATTGGTACCCGAACAGGTGATCATGGGAAGATCAGACGGAGCGTTGATATCGTTGATCGCATCGCAAATCTTGTCCAGCCCGCCGCTGACGGCAGTCAAGAGTCGTTGGCCATCGAATGTCAGTTCGAGGCTGTTGTGCTTGCGGATGAACAAGGTAACGCCCAGCGATTTTTCGAGGCCACGGATCTGCTGGCTAATAGCGGCCTGGGTCACGTTGAGCTCGTTCCCGGCGAGGGTAAAGCTGAGATGCTTCGCCGCAACTTCGAAAGTGGCGAACGAACCGAGGGAGGGAAGGTAACGGCGTTTGATTAGCATCCAATAACATCGTCGTCAGAGGGATCGTCGATAACAAAGTCGCATGTCTTTTCCGACACGCAAAGGCCGCTGCGACATTTCATAGTCGCGACAGAAGAACTATGTCGCGAGGCATCCGAATTGCGATTCAGCACCGATCTTGGGCTATTGAGACTTTCTGTGTGAGAGTGGGATGCGACACTCCACCTCACACAGAAGCCTATCACGCAATAGCCACTAACGGCTTTGAACACTTGCCAAAACAATCTGCCAGCTAGTGCGAATACCCCGCGGCCGTTTCACTAAGGCTTTTCCCTCTTGTCTCAGGCGCCCACAATTGAGACACCAGCGCGCCGCTGAAGACGACACCCGCCGCGACCAGCATGGCCGCCGAAACCCCGAATTTCTCCACGCCTATCGGCAACAGGAACGTACCCATACCCGCGCCGATCCGGCTGACAGCGGCGGCAAAACCGGTGCCGACGCCACGAACCTCGGTGGGGAACACCTCGCCGGGATAGATACTTGTCAGCGTGCCATTCATCGCATTCAGGAACGAGAAGACGAGGAAGAGGCCCAATACCACGGCTGGAGGCGCGCTCGACCACAGGCCAATGACGAGGAAGACGACCATCGTGATCCACTGCGGCGGGACTGTGAACAAGCGGCGACCGGCCTTGTCGATCAGCGCCACCGTGACGGCGACCCCGATCACAGCAACCATCGACAGTCCCACACCACCGGCGAGCCCGCCGTTGAGGCCGTAGTGCTCCAACACATTGTCTGCGAAGGTCGCGATCGCGAAATATGGCAGGACGTTGCAGAACCAGAACCACGAAACGAAAGCAGTCATTCGCCAGTACTTCGCGGAGAAGAGTTCCGAGAACTGGCCATGACGAACCTCTTCGTTCTCCATGTCCGCCATATCCCCGGCGCTCTCCAGATATTTGCGCGCGATGGCGCGGGCCTCATTCTTGCGGCCCTTGCTCCACAACCAGCGCGGCGACTCCGGCAGGCCGAGCCGGGCGACGAACAAGACGACCGCGATAAGCGTGCTCGTTCCGATGATGAAACGCCACGGCAGCGGTGTCGGCAGGTTCAGAATGTAGCCCGCCGTGTACCCGATCATGAATCCGCCATACCAGGCGAGGATCGTGACGCCCATCAGCCGCCCCCGCAGTCGGGCGGGCGCAAACTCCGACATCAGCGGCCAGCCGACCGAGTACTCAGCACCTATGGCAACGCCCATCAGCAGCCGCACCACAAACAACATCTCAACCGAATTGATGAAGAACTGCATCGCCGATGCGAGTACGAACAGCGCCATGTCGATCATGAAGAGCGGCTTTCGGCCGAACTTGTCGCCAGCCCATCCGCCGAGCGGCGAGCCGATCAATATCCCGAACAGCGCAGCGGATGCGATCAGCCCCATGTCGGCCGTCGACATACCCATATCTTGCTTCATCACAGTGGTTACAGGGCCGATGACCCCGAGGATGTAACCGTCGAGGAGCATTCCGCCCGTGAGAACGGCTATCATCCTCATCATGAAGCGTCTTTTGAACGCGGTGGATGTCTCCTCCCCGATGGTCACGCCTGCAACGGCTGCTTCCCTCTCTAGTAACATTGTCTCCTCCTTTAGCTTACGATACACATTTCCCATGCTGCGGCTTGTCTCAGGGATGGGGCTGCCGCACCGGCCGATCCAGTGATCGCCAGAGGGGCTCTTCCCAAATGCACTGATTTCTCAAAGGCCGCGGTAACTTCGTGGACAGCGGCTACGTCGAAGCCATCGGTGCGCATAGGGTCGATGGCTGCCGCGGCAATATCCCGACAATCGAGGAATATGCCCGTAATGCCTGCTGGACATCGGTGCCGCCCCTTCGTCCAGGCAAGGAAACGTCGCCGATCGGCACGGTATGCGGTCAATCTCCGGACACGACGATGTCGTTCAGATCTCGGCAATGAGAATGGAATTGCGGATTACGGCCATGGGTATGATGTTGATGGCAAGGCCCGTCGCAATGTGATGCCTGATCATTGGCACTCCTCCGAGTGGTAAAATTCCTGATGAGCGACGGTCCGACAATGTTGCATTTTGGGTATTGAGGCCGGATATGGCAAACGAGGATCTTCATGAGCGCGGCATAAGGCGCGCGTTATCCTGTCGGCTCCGGGCCAATGTCGATATTAATGGGAATGTTTAAGGAAGACCCGTTTAAGTGCCAAGCGACAGCCGCTTTGCGGTCACGAGCGTCCTCGTTGGTCGATCCAATTCCAGGATCCGTCTGCATGACACTCTAACACAGCATCATATGCCTCCCGCTGGATATCCGCTTCCGCCAGGTTTACGCAGGCAATCTTTCGCTCGGCAAGGAGTGTAAGGATGTCGCGCAGCAGGTCGTGACCGAAGATCACGTCTGCATTTTCAAAAAAGACATGGGAGGGAGCTGCGATAAGGACCCCTGCAATTGCCACAATCTGTTGGTCGCGTGGCGACAACCGGGTCGACCAGTCGTCCTCCTTATCGAGATCGTCGGTTTCCAGAACGGGTGCAAATCCCAACCGTTTGAGGAGAGAAAGGATCTGCTCATCCGTCACGTCGCTCGACCGCCCCGATGGCACAAGTATCTGCCGCAGAGTTCCGGGAGCAAGATGAGTGCGTTGGGCGAGAAAACGCAACTGATCGCGTGCGGGACGAATGATGCGCCCCTCTCCGGATATGCCAATCCCGGCAGTTGCGCGAAACAGCGCGGTGGCCGCCGCATTGTCGTCTCCCACTACGACCACACGGGCGTCCGCAGGGAAGGTCGCCGAAAGATCCTTGAGTAGCGCATGGCCCGTCGCCGAGGTGAGCGTAACGTGGTCATAGGCAAGATGACCATCGTGCTCAACGATTTCCAGGTTGGTTTTCGTTGGCTGACTAGCATCTTCGATCGCCTCAATGAGGGAGCTGATGCGCGCCACGACTACCGCGAAATTGGAAATCGATTTGAATTGGCTGACGATAAATGAAAACGCACCGACAAGCATCGCAAAGGCGGCGGCAGACTGGGTAATGACGCCGAACTCCATGTCTCCGCGGATAAATACCGGGGCTATGATGAGGATCGGAATGATCTGAGTCATCCAGTTGTAGCCCGTCGTGAAGAAACCGACATTGCGGTTGATGACGATTATGCGCCTGAAGTTCATGGCAAGTTCATCGAAACGCCTCAGCAAGAGATTGGCGTGCCTTTGCTCTCCTCCGCCAAGCATGATCGATTCCGCGTTTTCGCGCACGCGGATTAAGCTGGACCGGAACGCAGCCTCGCGATCGAGCTGATCGTAGCTCAGACTGATCAGCGGGCGGCCTAGTAGAATCGTCAGGTAAGATCCTGTGGCTGCGTATACGACAGCCGCGATGAATAGCAGCGGACTGATGAGCCAAAGTACGCCTGAAAAGGTCAGGACGGTCAAAAGGCTGTTCAGTAGCATCAATACGAAAGAAAGGGTCGTGATCGTGAAGGCGTTGATGTCATCGGCAATCCGCTGGTCAGGATGGGCGAGCTTGCCCCGAATCCCGACGCGGTAAAACGTCCCTCCGCTCATATAAATACCAACAGCGCGGCGCGTCAGGAATTCCCGCCAGAGCAAGGCCAGCCGCTCTTCCGAGAACCTGGCGATCACCGAGACGATGGTCGATGCCGCGAAAGCCATGGTATACAGGATGGCCTGGCGAATGAATTCGGCCGTCTGCCTTTCGGCGATGGCGGTCATGAAATGCCGACCGACGAAGCTATTGACGACGTTCAAAGCACTGATGCCGCCGAAGAGAGCGACGAGAGCGAAAAGAAGAAACTTGGCTCTTCCGCCCACATCCGATGTCATGAAGATTTTGACCGCACGGACGAACCTTGTTGCCGTCACCTTGAGCGGAATATGCTGGTTATTCATGTTCGCCCCCGTTTTGCGCTGGAGAGAATTTATGGCCTGCGAAAGCGTCTTGACGGAGAACGGCGCTCGCGATCCGGGGAGTACGCGCGAAGTCCGCAGTGGCTGAGACTTCCGGAAGCATTACAGGTCTCGGCGAACAGCCCGCCTATCAAGCCTTGATCAGCGCCAACGTGTGCCGTGCAATCATCAATTCCTCGTCGGTCGGCACGACATAGACTGCGACCTTGCTGTCCTCACTTGATACCAGCAACTCGCCGGCATCGTTTCGCTCAGGGTCGAGCAACGCTCCAAGCCAGCCTAGCTTTTCGGCAATCCGCGCGCGCATCACTGGCGAATTTTCCCCGACGCCAGCCGTGAAGACGAAGGCGTCCAGCCCACCCAACGCCGCCGCCAGCAAGCCGGCGTTAAGGCCGATGCGATGCACGAAATGGTCGAGGGCCAGCGTCGCACCGGCGTCGCTGCTGGCAAGCAGATCGCGCACGTCGTTGCTGATGCCGGAAAGTCCCTTGAGGCCAGATTCCTTATAGAGAAGGTCCTGCAATTGCACTGCCGTCATGCCGTATTGCTGGAGCAGATAAAGGAGTACGCCGGGATCGATCTGCCCGCATCGCGTACCCATCGGCAATCCATCGAGGGCGGTGAACCCGAATGTGCACTCGACGCTTCGCCCGCGGTTGAGCGCGCACATGGAGGCGCCGCTTCCGAGATGGGCAACGATGACCCGTCTGCCGCTAACGTCCGGCGCGACCTCGGCCAGCTTTCCGGCCACATATTCGTAGGACAGCCCGTGAAAACCGTAGCGCCGGACACCCTCGTCGAAATAATGCGCCGGAATGGCATAGTGGTCGGCCATCGGATCATGGCCGCGATGGAAGGCGGTATCGAAACAAGCGACTTGAGCTAGCTGCGGTTGGTGCTCCAGCAGGATGCGGATGGGCGCAAGATTGTTTGGCTGATGCAGCGGCGCAAGCGACGTGTACCGCTCCAGTTCCCGCAACAGGTTTTCGTCGATGCGCGCTGGACGCATGTGGTCTGGACCGCCATGGACGACACGGTGACCGACGGTGATCAGCCGCCCCTCATGATGCTCCCGCAGCCATTCCCCCACCAGACGCATCGCCGCCGGCAAGTCGGGAACGGTATCGCGTGGGTAATCTTCGTCCGCCAGCCGATCGCCGCCGGCGCCCTTGATGGTCAGGCGCGGCGCGGTGCCGATCCCTTCCATCCTCCCCTTGATCCGCCGTGCAAGCGTATCCGCCGCGGCGAAGACCTCGAACTTCAGGCTGGAGGAACCGGCATTCACGACGAGGATAGTGTCCATGGCATCAACCGCTCCGCATAGGCTGTTCGAAGTCGCCACCCACCACAAGTCAAGGAACGGGACAGGGTCTCGCGTCCCAGATTTCGGCCGCATACTCGGCGATCGTGCGGTCGCTTGAGAACTTTCCGGAGCTTGCGATGTTGAGCAGCGCTTTACGAGTCCATGCACGAGGATCGCCGTAGAGAGACTGCAAACTCTGGTCCGCTTCCAGATATGAGGTGAGGTCCGCCAGATGTCTGAAGACATCGCCGCTCGTCAGGAGGATATTGCGTAGCGCATCCACGACCCCAGGTTCATGACGGCAGAAATGACCTGATAGGATCAGGTCCAGCACCGCACGGGTTTCGGGTTCGTTGTCGTAATGCCAATGTGGGCTGTACCAGCCGCGGCTCCCCGCGACTTCGTCAGCCGTCAGGCCGAACAGGAAAAAATTTTTCTCGCCGGCTGCCTCGGCCATTTCGATCGTGGCGCCATCACGAGTGCCGATCGTCAGCGCGCCATTCATCATGAACTTCATGTTGCTGGTACCGCTCGCTTCATATCCGGCCGTCGAGATCTGGTTGGAGACGTCACTGGCGGGGATGAGGCGCTCTGCCACCGAGACGCAGTAGTCGGGCAGGAAGACGACCTTAAGGCGCCCGCGCACTTGAGGATCGGCATCTATCGTGCCGGCGAGGTTATTGAGAAATTTGATTATCAGCTTCGCCACGTTGTAGGCGGGCGCGGCTTTGCCGGAAAAGAAGAAGGTACGCGGCGTCATATCCAGGCCGGGATCTTCGCGGATCCGGTTGTAGAGCGCGACGATCCTCAATGCGTTCAATAATTGCCGCTTGTATTCGTGAATGCGTTTGACCTGGCTGTCAAAGATCGCGCTGGGATCGACGACGATGCCGGCGCTTGACTTCAGCCATCCGGCAAAGCGGTGTTTTGCCATACGCTTGGCTTCCCGGACCTGATCGACAAAGCTGTCGTCAGCGACAAGCGGTTTTAACCTTTCCAGCTCGCTGAGGTTGGTGATCCATCCCTCGCCGATGGCACCGCTTATGCAACCGGCAAGCTCCGGGTTGGACATGAGCAGCCAGCGTCGGGGTGTCACGCCATTCGTCTTATTGTTGAACCGGCGCGGGAATATCTCCGCGAGGTCCTTGACGGTGGTTTCGCGCAGCAATCTTGAATGGATCTCGGCTACCCCATTGGTGCTGTGCGAGCCGACGATGGCAAGATGGGCCATGCGCACCAGACGTTCGCCACCATGCTCGATCAGGCTCGCCCGCTCGATCCGGTCCTGGTCATCGGGAAAGAGGGTGAGGATCTCCTCCCGGAAGCGACGATCAATCTCCAGAATGATCTCAAGGTGACGCGGCAACATCAATTCGAACCACCGCAGCGGCCATTTCTCCAGCGCCTCGGGCAGAAGCGTGTGATTGGTGTAGGCAAGGCAAGCCCTGGTCAGATCCCATGCGTCATCCCAACTGAGATCCGCGTCATCGAGCAGGATGCGCATCAGTTCCGCAACTGCCATGCTCGGATGCGTGTCGTTGAGCTGGATCGCCACCTTGTCGGGCAGAAAATGCCAATCGGTATTATTTGAGCGAAATCGCCGGACGAGGTCGGCAAGGGAACATGCGACCAGGAAATATTCCTGAACGAACCGCAGGCCCTGTCCCATGCTCGTCGAATCGTCGGGGTAAAGAACCCGGGTGACTGTCTCGGCCGTTAGTCGCTGTGCCAGCGCGCTGACGAACTCACCGGCGCCGAAGGTCTGGAAATCGAAGCTCTCCGGTGTTGCAGCCGCCCAAAGCCGCAGCGTATTTATGGTCCTGCCGCCGTAGCCGATGATCGGGCGGTCGTAGGGTATGCCGATCAGGTGGGACGGTCTCCCGACTGCGACCCGTAAATTCCCGCCGCGGACCTCGAAGGAGCAGCCGAGTTTGATTTCCACGGCTTCCTGCGGGCGAGCGACCTCCCAGGGATCCGGCCGGCGCAGCCAGTTGTCCGGCTGCTCGCGTTGCCAGCCATCGACGATCATCTGTTTGAAAATCCCGTACTCGTAGCGCAGCCCATATCCCATCGCCGGCAGTTGCATCGTTGCCATCGAATCCAGGAAGCAGGCGGCGAGCCGCCCCAGCCCGCCGTTGCCCAGCCCCGCATCGGGCTCCTCGGCAAGAATGGCCAGTTCGTCTATGTGCTCGTGATCGAAAAAACGGCTGGCGAGCGGATCAAGGCGGAGATTGAGGATATTGTTGCTGAGAGATCGCCCGATCAGGAACTCCATCGACAGATAATAGACCCGCTTCGGGTTCTCCATGCTGTAGGTCTGTTCCGTCCGTTGCCAGCGCTGCGACAGCACATCCCTGACGGATCGGGCAATCGCCTCATATCGCTCACGGTTTCCCGCATTCTCGGGAGCGATAACATTGTCGAACAACAAATGACGCTCATAGAGCCCGTCATGGCTTCCCCTGAATTGGATCGGCCCGCAACCATATTGTTCTGGAAGATGCAGAGAGGAAAGTGACTTGAAATCCTGCGGCTGAACAGCCGCCTTCTCGCTGCTCATGCTACCCCCCTTGCCGTGCCCTGGCAGACACTCCAACAGTTGTAATTGGTTCCCGCATTCACGAGGGCCCGCCTGTGTGAGCGGCTCTGGCACTCTGGTTGCCAGGGTCTCCAAAGGTCCGAGGCCCTCTTCTGATTCTCTAGCTTTCGTGCTTCGGAAAATGATCCACAACGCCAGCAACGCCCCGGACACTCTCGGCAGCGACGCGCGCCGCCTTCCGGCATTCCTCCGTCGAGACATTTCCCCACAAATGTACCACGCCGTTTGCCACGGTCACCGTCAGATCCTGTCCTTCGAGACCGGTATTCTCATTGAGGCGGATGAGGATGCTGCGACGGATCGCTTCATCACCAGGCGCCGTTTCATCGGGCTTGGCGAAGATAATCGCCTGGAGAAGATCGGCGCGGCTCACAATGCCGACGACGGCGCCCGCTCTCGTCACTGGAAGGCGCTTGATGCCGTGCTCCTCCATCAGGTTAGCGACGCGTGCAAGCGGCGTGTCCTCCCCGATGGACACCGGATTGCGGCTCATCACATCGGCAACCTTCCAGGCATTGCTCTTGATGTATGTCCTGGCCTTTTCCTCCGGGGACAACGACTCGTCGGCCATGGTTCGATGACCTAGCTCGGATCTCCGCAGCAGATCGCCCTCTGTGATTAGGCCAACCAATTGGCCCTCATCGTCGATAACCGGGATGCCGCTGACACGATTGGCGAGCATCAGCTCTGCGGCCTGCTTGACGCTATTGTCCGGCGAGACCTTGATAATTCTTACCTTCATCACGTCTCTGACCAGCATCACTCCGCCTCCGACGTAGAAATCCAAGCCACAAATTCGCCGTTTCTAATATAGCTCCGCACAAAGGCTGAGACAACTCAGGGACAGTACTGAGCAAGGCCCGCGGAAGCGAAAAATGGGGCTCCGACTATCAATGATTGGGTCTAAGATAGTCGCCTGGCCGTACATCCCCGCAACAGGTTTGGCGCCGCAACGGTAACCGTCAGTGCTCTCTTCGCAGGCTCTCCATCACAGCCACGCGCCGGCAAATCCCGCCCTCCTCAGTCCGCGGACGACTGGCTCGCAATTGCGCGTCAGTTTCCAGAGGAAACCGGTTCTATAGTTCTCGATCATCAGCGCCACCGGACCCTGATCGATCCCAAAATGGTAAGGGCTGGTCCACCACCCCGTTGGGCTGTTCTCATCCTTGAACGTCTGATTGAAAGATGGCTTGAAACCATAGAGCCGCGTCATCCCCAGCTTCAGGGCAGCGAAATTGCGGACGGTTGGAATGACGATCTCAGGCGCAAACGGCAGGGACGCAACGACGACCCAGGGCGAGACGGTACCATCGTCCGGTCCGAAGGGTGCGCCACGCGCGACATAGTCGAAGAATTCGCGGCGCTGGCCACCAATATCCCTGGTCAGCCAGCCGGGGCCGTCGCTTGCGGTGAATCCCCAGCAGTGCTCGCCATATCCCTCGAACCCCAAGGGATTCCGGATCGCATATTCCTGCTGTACGAAGGTGGCTTGCCGACTGTTTTGGAAATAATCGCTGTCATGCTCCCGCATGAATTCATCGCGAATGTCTCGGAAATCGATCCACATATGCGAAAGCTGATGCGTGAAGAGAGGACCGGAATAAAGCAATTCGCGCCCGAAGATGTTTCGCCACTCGTAGCTTTCCGTGTAAGCCGCATAGCTTTCCTGCGGTAGCGGATGGGTCGGCGAGCCAAGTCCGAGGATGTAGAGAAGCAAGCCTTCGTCATAGCCGCGCCAGCGATAGGGAATGAAACCGTTTTCCGGTCGCCAGCCATGGGTCAGCGTCGCGCCGTGGTCGCACGCCCAGTTCCAATCCGCCCGCTCGTAAAGCGCCGTGGCGAGTTGCCTGACCTTCACCTCATCTTCCGAGTCCCCATCAAAATAGGTGGCGACGGTCAAAGCGCCGGCAAACAGAAAGGTCGAGTCGATCGTCGACAATTCGCATTGCCAGACCCGCCGCCCAGTTTCGATGTCGAGGAAATGATAGAAGAAGCCCTTGTAGCCCGAGGCATCAGGTTCCGGCCCCTGGTGGCAATGCATCAGAAATTCCAGTCGCCGCCGAGCGATCTTGGCGGCGAACTCGCGAATAACGACGCCGCGCTCGACCACGACCGGAATAGTGGCAAGCCCCATGCCGACAGCGGCGATGCTTGCCGGCGCGCCCGCTTGTGTCTTGTCGCGCACCAGCCCGTTGTCTGGGTTGGTGCATTGGAGATAATAAAGCAACGTCGTGAACTGAAGGCGACCGAGATCCTCATTGGTCGGCATTCGGTTCAGATCGGCATCGGTTGACAACAATTCCGACATGACCGACCCATCACCAAAACAAACTCGGAAGGCGGACGACTGGTCGGCCTGCAGCTATGTCATTTGCGGTCAACCGCAACATATGTCCGCCTCCTTGTTTAACGGTCATCGGCTTATCGCCATTTAAGTATTGTCGCCTTCCGTGGACGTCGTTCCCTTCACCTGCTCCATACTCTTGACGCCCCATTTCCAGCCGCTGATCTGAGGCATGTCATCGCCATGCTCCTCGATGTACTGCCGGTGCTCAATCAGCTTCTCGCGGATCGCCTGCTTGAAGTAGGCCGCGCGAGCGCCGAGTTGCGGCAGCCGATCGATGACGTCCTCGACCAGATGGAAGCGGTCGAGCTGGTTAAGAACGACCATGTCGAACGGTGTCGTCGTCGTTCCCTCCTCTTTGTATCCTCGAACATGCAGATTGTCGTGGTTGGTGCGCCGGTAGGTCAGGCGATGAATCAGCCAGGGATATCCATGGAACGCGAAAATGATCGGCTTATTCTTGGTGAAAAGCGCATCGAAATCGCGATCGGGAAGCCCATGCGGGTGCTCGTTCGAAGGCTGCAACTTCATGAGATTGACGACGTTGACGACGCGCACTTTCAACTCGGGGATATGCTCACGGATCAGTTGGACTGCCGCAAGCGTTTCCAGCGTCGGCACGTCGCCGCAGCATGCCATCACGACGTCGGGCTCCGATCCCCGATCGTTGCTGGCCCACTCCCAAATACCGACACCTTCGGCGCAGTGCTTGATCGCCTGATCCATTGTCAGCCATTGCGGAGCCGGTTGCTTGCCAGCCACGACGACGTTCACGTAGTTGCGGCTGCGCAGGCAATGATCGGTGACGGAAAGCAGCGTGTTTGCATCCGGCGGCAGATAGACGCGGATGACCTCGGCCTTCTTGTTGACAACGTGATCGATGAAACCGGGATCCTGGTGGCTGAAGCCGTTGTGGTCCTGCCGCCAGACGTGCGAACTCAGGAAGTAGTTCAGCGAGCCGATTGGCCGTCGCCAGGGAATGTGGTTGCACACCTTCAGCCACTTGGCATGCTGATTGAACATCGAGTCGATGATGTGGATGAAGGCCTCGTAGCAAGAGAAGAAGCCGTGGCGTCCCGTCAGCAGATAACCTTCCAGCCAGCCTTGGCACTGATGTTCGCTCAACACCTCCATCACACGGCCATCGGGCGACAGGTGATCGTCCTCCGGATAAATCTCCGCCATGTAGCAGCGGTCGGTGACCTCCAGCACGTCCTGCCAGCGGTTGGAGTTGTTCTCGTCAGGGCTGAACAGCCGGAAGTTCTTGCTGTCCATATTCAGCTTCATGATATCCCGCAGAAACTTACCCATGACGCGAGCGGATTCAGTCGTTACCGATCCGGGGCTGGGCACCGAGACGGCGTAGCTGCGGAAGTCCGGCATCTTCAAATCGCGCAGCAGCAGACCGCCGTTTGCATGCGGGTTGTCGCTCATCCGGCGATGACCCGATGGTGCCAAGGAGGCAAATTCGGTGCGCAACTTGCCATTCTCATCGAAGAGTTCTTCAGGCTTGTAGGTTTTCATCCAGTGTTGAAGGATCTGGATGTGCTCCGGCTTGTTCATGTCGCCCATCGGAACCTGGTGCGACCGCCAATAGTCTTCGCATTTCTTGCCGTCGATTTCGCTTGGGCAAGTCCACCCCTTGGGGGTGCGGAAGACGATCATGGGCCAAGCCGGACGGCTGACATTCCCTTTCCCTCTAGCGTCCGCCCAGATCCTCTTGATCTCCGCGACTGCCGTGTCCATGGCTGCGGCCAGTTGCTGCTGGACCTGGTCGGGCTCATGCCCTTCAACGAAGAGGGGGGCATAACCCATCCCCTCGAAGAATTTCCGCAGTTCCTGCTCTGGAATGCGGGCGAGGAAGCACGGATTGGCGATTTTGTAGCCGTTGAGATGCAGGATCGGCAGCACGCATCCGTCACGCGCGGGATTGAGGAACTTGTTGCCATGCCATCCCGTGGCGAGCGGCCCTGTCTCCGCCTCTCCATCCCCGACGACGCAAGTGACGATAAGATCCGGGTTGTCGAAGGCTGCGCCGTAGGCGTGGCTCAGGGCATAGCCCAGCTCACCCCCTTCATGGATGCTTCCAGGCGTTTCCGGAGCGACGTGGCTCGGAATGCCGCCAGGAAAACTGAACTGCTTGAACAGCCGCTGCATGCCCTCCGCGTCCTGCCCGATATTCGGATAGACTTCGCTGTAAGTCCCTTCCAGATAGGCATGTGCGACGAGCGACGGTCCGCCATGGCCAGGCCCGATCACATAGATCATATTGAGGTCGTCGCGCTTGATCACACGGTTCAGATGCACGTAGAGCATGTTCAGGCCGGGCGACGTCCCCCAATGGCCGAGCAGACGCGGCTTGATATGCTCCCGCTTCAGCGGCTCTTTGAGCAACGGATTGTCGAGCAAATAGATCTGCCCGACAGACAGATAGTTCGACGCCCGCCAGTAGGCGTCCATCAAGCGGAGTTCCTCGGCTGATAGCGCACTTTCTACCTGGGACTTGCCTGAAAATTTCTCGTTTCTCACTGCGGTTTCAAGTGAAGTCATCTGAGCCTCCCATCAAAATGGCAATGCAGAATCTCTCCAGTTACTGTCACGCAAGCGAATGCAGTCTCACTACTCTACGATCATCGCTCTTGCTGCTTTCCATATGTGGAAAATGTCGTCGATTCTCTCCAGGCTCTCCATGGAATAGTGGGCGCTGCCGGCTTTAGCGGCCAATCATTGTTCGCCGCGTACATGCCGTTAGAGCATACCCGTCACCTCATTTCCCACGACTCTTAGCCGGCTTAAGGAATTGGATCTTCCCTGGCGAATGGGCAGGGAACTGCCGAACGACATCGCCTCCATCACCCATACCATTTCGAATTGCCCCCATCCCGTTTGATTTCAGAGATATTTCTGCAACTTACCAAGCGTAAGCGGGGCGCGACAGAGGATGAGCCGAAGGCGGCGCCTGTATCATCGGAGCCAAGTGCCATGCTGGCCATTAACCCAACGCCCGATTGAAAAAATTCCACCTTCGGATCAGATCGCCCTCACTGATGAGCCCTGCCCTTCAGCGTTAATGACAGGAACGCCGCCTTCGTGATGATCGAACTTGAGCTTGGCCGCCTGTCTGACGCCGATGTCAGGCAGCGGTTTCAAAACCTTGATCGTCATCACATCTTAGGCGAGCATTCCAGTCTAGGCCAACCATACCCCACGTTGCGCCATTAGTGAAATCTAAAGTAAACCTGTTGGAACCATTCCGCAACTGCTTCCATGCCGGGTTTTTTCGTGTTGAGGGCCATTTCCCGCCGATCTGCCCGGCCCGCACTATGGATCGAGAGCGGCCGGCCGACCCCTCGCCGCAGTCATTTTGCAATTGAATTCGCCATAGTCTTCTCCTTATATAGGACGAATTCTAAAATCTCGGAGAGACCCATGCGGCAAGAAGATATCGAGGAAACCGTCGCCGAGAGCAGTTACAGGCAGATTCGTGCCGATATCATCTTCGGACGGCTTTCGCCGGGGCAAAAGCTGAAACTGGAAAATCTCAGAGGTGCTTATGGGACTAGCGTCAGCACGCTCCGGGAAATCCTCAACCGGTTGACCTCGGAGGGTCTCGTCGTCGCGGAGGGTCAGCGGGGCTTCGAGGTGGCGGGGGTCTCCGTTGCCGATCTCAGGGAGATTGCCGCACTTCGGCTTTTGCTCGAGGAACATGCGCTGGAGCAATCCTTCGAACAGGGCGATGTGGAATGGGAGGCGCAGCTCGTGTCGGCCCATTACAAGCTGGCGCGCATGGAAGCGATGATGGCCTCTGGCGATACAGCCCGGGCCGAAGACTGGAAACGTTATGACTGGGAATTCCACCAGGCGCTGATAGCCGCTTGCGGCTCGCGGCTGTTGATGGAAACGCATTCCTCCGTCTTCGACAAATATCTGCGCTATCAGATGGTTGCGCTCTCCTATCGCGGCGGCGTTGCCGAAGAGGAGCACAAACAGCTATTGGACGCAGCGCTCAGGCGCGACAGCAAGACGGCCAAGACGATCCTTCAGCGCCATATCCAAGCGGGCGTCGAGCATGCGCTCGGCAAGGGCCTGCTCTCCTCATCTGCCAGACTGACGAAATAACAATGGCTGCGCCGCGCAACATAGACAAACCGATGCTCAAGGCCACGGCCGAAGCCTGGGAGACCATCAGCGATGTTGTCTTCCGGCAGATCCGGCAGGACATCATTTCCGGGGCGTTGGCGCCTGGGACCAAGATCAAGCTGGAACAAGCCAAGGAGCATTATTCGATCAGCGTCTCCTCCCTGCGCGAGATTCTCAGCCGCCTTGCCATGGAGAATCTCGTACTTGCCGAGGGGCAGCGTGGCTTCGAGGTGAGCCAGGCGTCGCGCAAAGAGCTGGAGGAGCTTGCCGATCTCCGCACCTTGCTCGAGACACATGCGATCGGGCTATCCTTCGCGTCCGGCACATTGGAATGGGAAGGCCGGATCGTCGCCGCCCATCACAAGCTCGCGGCGGCCGAACGCAAGCTGCTGGCGGGTGATGCTTCGCGCACCATCGACTGGGTGCGCTACGACTGGGAATTCCATCAGGCGATCGTCTCGGCCTGCAATTCGGCGACGCTGATGGCGACACTTTCGTCCGTCTTCGACCGCTTCCAGCGGTATCACATGCTGGCGCAGAGCTTTCGCGGCAAGGCGGTGGTCGACGATCACAAACTGCTATTCGAGCTTGCACTGAAGCGTGATGTAGAGGGCGCAAGAGCGATCATTCGTAGGCATATCCAGAGTGGTGTGGAGCACGTGTTGACCAGCGGCCGGATCGGCTGAGGTCACATCGCATCCTTCGGAACCCCCTCGGGCCGCATCTGCTTCTTCAGCGCCGCAATCCTGAAAATCGCATTTGGTGCCCCATAACCGCGGTAAGCACGACGTTGCACCACCTCGAAGAAGAATCCCTCGCCATAGGTGCCGCTATAGAGCTGGAAATACTCCCCCTCATCATCGCGGTCATAGAGAATGTTTTCTTCCTTCAGCCGTTCGGTGAGCTCCGGCTCCAACCCGAAGCGGGCTTCGACGTCGTCGTAGTAATTGGGTGAGATCGGCAGGGGCTTGAAGCCATTGGCGCGCAAGCGTTCGGCGGTTGAAAAGATATCATCCGTCGAGAAAGCCAGATGCTGGATCCCGGAGCCGAATTTTTCGGCAATGAAGTGGCCGGCGAGTGTGCGGCGGTTTTCAGCGCCGTTCATGGTTATGCGCAAGCTGCCCGACTGGTTTTCGATTGCCTGGCTGCGCACCACGCCGGAGGGATCGATGATATCGACCATGGGGGTTTTGCGGGTCTCGAAGATCGAGGTGTAGAAGAGCAGCCAGGTCAGCATCTCGTCATAGGCGACGGTCTGGGCGATATGATCGATCTGCCGCAGGCCGGCGTCCGTGGTGGTCCCTTCTTCATTCACAGATTCAAAATCGATCTCCGAGAATCGCCCGAGCGGGCTCTTCTCATCGATGAGATAGATAAGTCCACCGCCGACACCGCGGATCGCCGGCAGTTGCAGCTCGCCCTCTGCGACGGCCTGGGCGAAGGGTTCGGCATCGAGCGCCAAGGCGCGGGCATAGGCCTGCCCGGCATCATCGACGATAAGCGCCATCGCGTAGGCAAACGTGCCATGAACGGCATAGGCGGCATTGGCAAATCCGGCGGGATCGACATTGACGAGGATACGGATCTCGCCCTGCTGGAAGAGCGTCACCTTCTTGGAACGATGCACCGCCACCTTGCGGAAGCCGAGCGCTTTGAGGATGCCGACGAGCTCCACGGCCTCCTCGTCATCGGTCGCAAACTCGATGAAGCCGATGCCTTTGACAGCCGCACGCGCAGGCATCTCGATGCCGACAGGCGTCTCCACCTTCCGGCGGATTTGGTCGGCCAGGTAGATCAGTGAGCGATGGCCATCGGCGGCGATCGCCCGCGTCGAGCCGCCGCGGAACTGGTCGTTGAAGATCTCCAGCGAGAAGAAGCCGTCATAGCCGGTGGAGGCCACCGCCTCGGTGAATTCGGTAACGGGAAGATCACCCTCGCCCGGCATGTTGCGGAAATGCCTGCTCCAGTAGAGCAGTTCCATATCGATCAGCGGTGCATCGGCAAGCTGCACGATGAAGATCTTTTCCTTGGGGATCGAGCGGATGGAGTTGATGTCGATCCTGCGCGACAGCGAGTGGAAACTGTCGAGAATCAGCCCGACATTCTGGTGGTTGGCGCGGCGCACGATCTCCCAGGCATCGCGGTGGTCGTTGACAAAGCGCCCCCAGGCGAGCGCCTCGTAGCCCACTTTCAGCCCACGTTTTGCCGCCCGCTCTCCCAGCTCATGAAAGTCGGCGGCGGCCCGGTCGATGCCGCCAAGGGCTGCCTGCGAGACATTGGAACAGACGAGCACCATGTCGGTGCCGAGCTCCTGCATGATGTCGAACTTGCGCTCGGCGCGGTCGAACGTGCGCCCGCGCAAGGTATCCGGCATGCCCTCGAAATCGCGGAAGGGCTGAAAGAGCGTAATCGTCAGGCCGAGATCCCGCGCCATTCTGCCGACATCGGCGGGGCTGCCGTCAAAGGCCAGGAAATCATTTTCGAAAATCTCCACGCCGTCGAAGCCGGCGCGCGCAATCGCTTCCAGTTTTTCCGGCAACTCGCCTGAGATCGTGACAGTCGCAATCGAGGTCTTCATGGCTCGCAAATCCTCCTCGTTGGGCCGCACGGACAAAATCATCGGCCCTTATGATGGGCATTATGGCGAATGTCGTGAGGATTTCAATTCAATTGACCAAATCAAAAGTCTCATATGATTTCTAAAAACTATGTTGATTTGTGGGTTCTTCTCTGGCAAACATTATTGGGAACAGTCGGGAGAGGATGACTGTGAGGTCGCTTTCGACGACCGCCTAAGAGGGAGGATTTTATGCTGAAGTCTTTGCTGACGCGGCGTGGCGCCATGCTGGGCGCCGCCGCTCTCGTGGCCGCCATCGGGCTTGCAAACCCCGCTGCCGCCGTCACGCCCGAAGAAATCAAGGCCCGTGGCAAGCTGATCGTCGGCATCCAGGGCGATAACCCGCCATGGGGCTTCGTCACCAGCGCCGGAAAGCAGGATGGGTTTGATGCCGATATGGGTGCGCTCTTCGCCAAGGAACTCGGCGTCGAAGTCGAATTCGTTCCGCTCGAAGTCAATAACCGCATCCCGGCGCTGACAAGCGGCCGCGTCGACGTGCTGTTTGCGACCATGGCCATGCTGCCGGACCGCGCCAAGGCCGTCCAGTTCAGCCAGCCTTACAATGCCAATGCCATCGTTCTGATCGGCCCGAAGAACAAGTCGATCAAGACCAACGAAGACATGGCGAACCTGACGATATCCGTTGCCAAGGGTGCGGCGCAGGACACGCAGGTCACCAAGAATGCGCCGACTTCCGCCACCATCCGCCGCTTTGACGGCGATGCGGCCAGCGTCCAGGCACTTGTTTCCGGCCAGGTCGATGCCCTCGGCGGCAACATCTTCTACATGGACCGGGTGGAAAAGGCCCGCCCCGGCGAATTCGAAAACAAGCTGGAGTTCCAGAAGCTCTATAACGGCGCCTGCACGCGTCTGGGCGAAAAAGAAATCAACGCCGCGCTCAATACATTCATCGACAAGATCAAGGCCGATGGCGACTTGAAGAAGATCTACGACAAGTGGATGAAGGTGCCAGTTCCGGAATTCCCGAAAAGCCTCGACGGTATTCCGTTCGCGGCGAACTGAGCAACACGCTCCTGGCAATCCAAGCAATAAGGCGGGCATTGCAATGCCCGTCCACACCACCTTTTTGCCCAAGACCACGAAACTAGCCTACCCTGGGTGAGGTGCATATGACCAGAACCATCTTCGTCCTCAACGGACCGAACCTCAACCTGCTGGGCGAGCGCGAGCCGCATATTTATGGCTCGACGACACTCGCAGACATCAGGCGGATGTGTCTCGCCAAAGCCGACAGCCTCGGCTTTACGATCGATTTCCGCCAAACGAATTTCGAAGGCGAGCTGGTAGAAAGCGTGCATCAGGCCCGGAAAGAGGCCTGCGGCATCATCATCAATCCCGCCGCCTATACGTTCACCTCGATCGCGCTGCTCGATGCGCTGAAAACCTTCGAGCCGCCGAAGATCGAGCTGCATATTTCCAATGTCCATGCCCGCGAGGAAATCTACCACAAATCCCTCGTCTCGCGCATCGCCACCGCCATCATGATCGGCTTTGGCGCCCGCGGTTACGAGCTTGCCATAGAGGCGATGGCCGGCATGGTGGGGGCAGCGAAAACATGAACTATCACCTGGATTTCACGCCCGTCATCGATGGCCTGCCGAGCCTGCTGCTCGGCTGTCTCGGCACATTCCTGCTTGCCATCTGGCATGATTCTCGCCGTCATCATCGGTATCGGCGGCGTGGCGCTGAGGGATTCGCCGATCAAACCGGTGCGCTGGCTGGTGATCGGCTTCGTGGAGCTTATCCGCAACACGCCCTTCCTGGTGCAGATCTTCTTCCTGTTTTTCGCCCTGCCGCTGATCGGCATCCGCCTCGACCCGACGCCGACGGCGATCATCGCGCTCGGCATCAATGGCGGCGCCTATGCAATCGAGATCATCAGAGGCGGCGTGCAATCCATTCCCAAGGGGCAGATGGAAGCGGGCCTGGCGCTCGGCCTGCACAAGGTCCAGGTCTTCCGACTGGTCATCCTGAAGCCGGCGCTGAGGGCGATCTACCCCTCGCTGACCAGTCAGTTCGTGCTCCTGACGCTATCGACCAGCATCGTCTCGGCGATCTCGGCTTATGAGCTCACCTCGGTGGCACAGCGCATCGAATCCGACAGCTTCCGCAGCTTCGAGGTCTATTTCACCATCACGGTCTTCTACCTCGTCATTTCCTGGCTGATGATGCGCCTCTTTGCGCTTTTCTCAGCCCGCTATTTCACCTATCCGGTCAATTGAGGGCACCATGGGCAGCGAAGAATTCATCTTCCTTCTGATCGGCCTGAAATGGACCGTGCTTCTCTCGGCCGTCGGCTTCGTCTGCGGCTGCATCGCGGGCCTCGGCGTGGCACTGGCGCGCACCTCGGGCATACCGCTTTTGGAGCGGGCGACGGCGACCTACATTGCTGTCTTTCAGGGCACTCCGCTCCTGATGCAACTCTTCGTCACCTATTACGGGCTGGCGCTCATCGGCCTCAAGCTCGATGCCTGGGAAGCGGTGGCAATCGGCCTGACGCTGCATGCCAGTGCCTATCTCGGTGAGATCTGGCGCGGCTCGATCGCGGCCGTGCCGCGCGGCCAGACGGAAGCGGCAAAGGCGCTCAGCCTGAAATATGTCTCGCGCATGAAGGATGTGATTCTGCCGCAGGCAATCCGCATCTCGCTGCCGGCGACGATCGGCTTCCTGGTGCAGCTCATCAAGGGCACGTCGCTCGCCTCCATCGTCGGCTTCACGGAACTGACGCGCGCCGGCAACATCATCTCCAACCAGATCTTCCAGCCGCTGACCGTCTTCGGCATCGTCGGCGCCCTTTATTTCCTGATGTGCTGTCCGCTGACGATCCTCGGCGCGCGCCTGGAGCGGCGCTTCAACGCCGCCCACGCGCGATGACACGGCCACAGAGATCGATGGAAACCAGACCATGACGACAGCAACAGCCCCCGTCCCGAACACAATCACCGGCGAAACCATGATCACCATGCGCCATGTGGAAAAATGGTACGGCGCCTTCCAGGCTCTCCACGATATCAACATCGAGGTGCGCAGGAGCGAGCGCATCGTGCTCTGCGGCCCCTCCGGCAGTGGAAAATCGACCCTGATCCGCTGCATCAACCATCTCGAGACCTATGAGAAGGGCGAGATCCATGTCGGCGGCATCCTGCTCGGCAATCAGGCGAAGGCGATCGATGCGATCAGGCGCGAGGTCGGCATGGTCTTCCAGCAGTTCAACCTCTTCCCGCATCTGACGGTTCTGCAAAACTGCATGCTGGCGCCGATGCGCGCGCTTGGCGTTTCGAAGTCTGAGGCGGAAGAGCGGGCGCGCAGCCTGCTGGCCCGCGTCAAAATCTCCGAACAGGCAGCCAAATATCCCATGCAGCTGTCAGGCGGACAGCAGCAGCGCGTGGCAATTGCGCGCGCGCTCTGCATGCGGCCCAAGGTGATGCTCTTCGACGAGCCGACCTCGGCACTCGATCCCGAGATGGTCAAGGAAGTGCTCGATACGATGATCAGCCTCGCCGAAGAAGGCATGACGATGATTTGCGTGACGCATGAAATGGGCTTTGCCCGCCAGGTTGCCAACCGGGTGATCTTCATGGCGAGCGGCGCGATCGTCGAGGAGGCCTCCCCCGCCGAATTCTTCACCAATCCCCACCATGAGCGCACCCGCAAATTCCTCGGCGAAATCCTGCGCAACTAGGGTCGAAAGGAAGCTTTCATGCTAGATTCGTCGTGCACACGCCCGCTCGAAATTGCCGTAGTTGGCGCCGGGCTGATTGGCCGGCGCCATATCGAGGGCGTGTTGTCAGAGCCGCGCACGGCACTCGCCGCCGTCATCGACCCCTCGCCCGCCGCCCGTGACGAGGCGCGGACCAACGGCATCACCTGGTTTGCAAGCCTTGCCGAAGCGCTGGAAAAAGGGCGTCGCCCCGATGGCGTCATCGTCGCAACGCCGAACCAACTTCACGTCGCAAACGCCACTGAGGTGATTACCTCGGGCATTCCTGTTCTCATCGAAAAGCCAATCGCTGACGATAGCGAGGCGGCCGCCGGCCTCGTCAGCCTCGCCGAGCGGGCCGGCGTACCCATTCTCGTCGGCCATCACCGCCGTCATAACCCTTTGATTAGGCAAGCCAAACGCATCATCGACAGTGGCCGACTCGGGCAGATCCGCGCTGTTCACGGCAGCTTCTGGGTCGCCAAACCCGACGATTACTTCAATGTGAAATGGCGCCGAGAGCTAGGCGCCGGGCCGACCTTCATCAACCTCATCCATGACGTCGATCTCTTCCGCTATCTCTTCGGCGAAGTGGAAAGCGTGCATGCGGTGGAATCCAATGCCGCAAGGGGTCATTCGGTGGAAGACACCGTCGTCGTGCTCCTGCGTTTTGAGAGCGGCGTTCTCGCAACACTTACCGCCTCCGATGCCGTCGTCTCACCCTGGAGCTGGGAGATGACGGCGGGCGAAAACTCCGGCTTTCCGCAGCAGGACCAGTTCTGCTACCAAATCGGCGGCACGGAGGCCTCGCTTTCGATCCCGCAGCTTGCACTCTGGCGCAACGCGCTGCGTCCCGACTGGCGCGAGCCGCTTGGCGAAGAGCGTCTTGCCGTGATGCCGGCCGACCCCCTGACCCTGCAGCTCCAGCATTTCTGCGATATCATTGAAGACAGCGCCACGCCGCTCGTCAGCGGCCATGAGGGGCTTGCGACACTGCGCGTCGTCGAGGCTATCAAGCAATCCGCCCGCTCCGGAAAGACTGTGTTCCCTGGTCAAACGAGAAGTCATGCCCATGATTAGCGGAACCACGCGGCTGATCGCTCATCTCGGCTACCCGACGGAAAGCTTCAAGGCGCCGCTGATCTATAATCCCTTTTTCGAGGAACAGGGCATCGACGCCGTCGTCGTGCCCATGGGCTGCAAGCCGGCGGATTACCCCGATTTCCTGAAGCTGATCTTCCGCCTGTCAAACGTCCAAGGCGCCCTCATCACCATGCCCCATAAGATTGCTACCATGGCGCTCCTGGACGAAATCTCCACCAACGCCCGCGTGGCCGGCTCCTGCAACGCCGTGAAACTCGGCTCCAACGGCAAACTGATCGGCGACATGTTCGATGGCGAGGGCTTCGTGCGCGGGCTAAAACGCAAGGGCCAGACGATATCAGGCGCCAAAGCCCTCATTATCGGCGCCGGCGGCGTCGGTTCTGCCATCGCGGCGTCGCTCGCCAGCGCCGACCTCGCCCACCTCGCCCTCCACGACGACAACAAGGAGTCCCTTGATGGCCTGAAAACCCGCCTCAACACCTACTACCCGGCAACCCAAGTCACGACAGGCTCAAACAAACCTGATGGCTTCGATATCGTCATCAACGCCACACCGCTGGGGATGCGCAAGGACGACCCTCTGCCGCTGGATGTGACGCGGCTAGCCCCCTCCACATTCGTCGGCGAAGTGGTGATGAAGGAGGAGATCACGCCGTTTCTGGCCGCGGCACGCGAGAAAGGATGCCGGTATCAGGTCGGGACGGACATGTTGTTTGAGCAGATACCGGCCTATCTTGAATTCTTCGGCTTTCCTACAACGACGGCAGACGAACTGAGACGAATTGCTCGGCTTTGAGAGCCATGACGATGATGCCAATTGGGAGCGTGTTGCTCCTTCCAGCTCGTCAAACGGTCAGATGGCGTCGGGCTTCCGGCGTCTCAAGCGTTTCCGCCTGCCCCTCGTGGACAATTTCGCCACGGTTCATGATATAAACGTAATCCGCAAGCTCCCGACAGAAATCAAGATATTGCTCGACTAGCAGAATTGCCATCCCGGTCGAGTCGCGCAGATATTTGATCGCTCGGCCAATATCCTTGATGATTGAGGGCTGGATTCCTTCCGTCGGCTCGTCAAGGACGAGGATCTTAGGCCGCGTCACCAACGCTCGGCCGATCGCTAGCTGCTGTTGCTGGCCGCCGGAGAGATCGCCGCCGCGCCTGGAAAGCATCGATTTTAACACCGGAAAGAGCGTAAAAATCTCTTCAGGAACGAAGCGGTCCTTGCGGGCGATCGGCGCATAACCTGTTTCCAGATTTTCCTTGACCGTCAGTAGCGGAAAGATTTCCCGCCCCTGCGGCACATAGCCGATACCGAGCTTGGCGCGAGCGAAAGGGGCCATACCGTTCAGCGTAATGTCATTGAAATTAATCGTGCCCCCGCTCAAGGAGTGTTGCCCTGTGACGGCGCGCAGCAGCGAACTCTTGCCGACGCCGTTGCGCCCGAGCACACAGGTGATCTTGCCCATCTCCGCCTTGATCGAGATGCCGCGCAGCGCCTGAGCGGCGCCATAATGCAGATTTGCGTTTTCGACTGTCAGCATCTCATCGCCCCAAATAATTTTCGATCACCTTCGGATCGTTGCTGACGAAATCGATCGAGCCTTCGGCCAGCACCGAACCTTCCGCCAGGCACGTCACCTTGACGCCAAGATCGCGGATGAAGCCCATGTCATGCTCGACCACCACGACCGAACGTGTCTTGGCGATCTCCTTTAGCAGCACGGCCGTCTCGGCCGTCTCAGCGTCGGTCATGCCGGCCACAGGTTCGTCGACCAAAAGCAGCTTCGGGTCCTGGGCGAGCAGCATGCCGATCTCCAGCCACTGCTTCTGCCCATGCGAAAGATTGGCGGCCAACTCGTCGCGCCGGTGGGAGAGGCGCACCGTGTCGAGGATTTCGTGGATGCGGGCGCGGTCTTCAGGCGTCAAGCGGTAGAAGAGCGTCGAGAAAACGCCACGCTTGCGGTTGAGCGCCAGTTCGAGATTGTCCCAAACGGTATGGCTTTCGAAGACGGTCGGCTTCTGGAATTTGCGGCCGATGCCGAGCTGGGCGATATCGGCCTCGTCCTTCTTGGTCAGATCGATCTGGCCGTTGAAGAACACCTCGCCCTGGTCGGGCCGCGTCTTGCCGGTGATGATGTCCATCATCGTCGTCTTGCCGGCGCCGTTCGGGCCGATGATGGCGCGAAGCTCTCCTGGCTCGATGACGATCGACAGGGAATTAAGCGCCTTGAAGCCGTCGAAGGCGACCGAGACGTTGTTGAGATAAAGCATGCTGTTGGGCTTGATGTCCGGGATCATGGTCTCACTCCGCCGCCTGGATCGTCGTCTTGCCGGCTTCGGCTTCATCTTCGTCTGCTTCAGGCTTCGGGCTCACCGGTTTGCGACCACTACCGATATGCTGCGCTATCGTGCCGACGATGCCCTTGGGCAGGAACAGCGTCACCGCGACGAAGAGGCCACCGAGAGCAAAGAGCCAGAAATCGGGAAACAGACCGGTGAAAACCGTCTTGCCGCCATTGACGAGGATGGCGCCGATAATCGGGCCGATCAGCGTCGCCCGGCCGCCGACCGCCGTCCAGATGACCACTTCGATC
The DNA here is from genome assembly GCF_029714265.1 of Rhizobium sp. CB3171. Taxonomy (NCBI): domain Bacteria; kingdom Pseudomonadati; phylum Pseudomonadota; class Alphaproteobacteria; order Hyphomicrobiales; family Rhizobiaceae; genus Rhizobium; species Rhizobium sp. CB3171. The sequence continues at coordinate 2,350,894 of NZ_CP121653.1, forward strand.
GAATTGGCAGGCGCGAATTCGCCGGGGTTGATGATGCCGATCTGCGGCACATAGAGTGCGCCGGCAACGCCGGCCATCATCGCCGATACCACAAAGACGAAAAGCTTCATGTGCTCAACGCGGTAACCCAAGAAGCGCGTCCGGCTTTCCGCATCGCGCACGCCGACCAGTACCTTGCCGAACTTCGAGCGCACGATGGCCGATGACAGCATCAGCGCCAGCGCCAGAAACAACGCGGTGGCGGCAAAGAGCACGGCGCGGGTGCCGTCGGCCTGGATGTTGAAACCGAGAATATCCTTGAAATCGGTCAGGCCGTTATTGCCACCGAAACCCATGTCGTTTCGGAAGAAGGCGAGCAGCAGCGCATAGGTCATCGCCTGCGTGATGATCGACAGATAGACCCCGTTGACGCGGGAGCGGAAGGCGAACCAGCCGAAGACGAAGGCGAGCAGACCAGGGGCCGCCAGCACCATGATCATCGCAAACCAGAAATGATCGAAGCCGTACCAGAACCAGGGCAATTCCTTCCAATTCAGGAAAACCATGAAATCCGGCAGGATGGGATTGCCATAGGTGCCGCGCGAGCCGATCTGCCGCATCAGATACATGCCCATCGCGTAGCCGCCGAGCGCAAAGAAGGCGCCGTGACCGAGCGAGAGAATGCCGCAATAGCCCCAGACGAGGTCGAGCGCCAAGGCGAGCAGCGCGTAGGTCAGATATTTGCCGAACAGCGACATCAGGTAGGTCGGCACATGCAGCGGACTGCTTTCCGGCAGAGCCAGGTTCGACAGCGGCACGAGCACCGCGACGGCCAGCAGGATCGCGATGGCGATGCTGATACGCCGATCGAGCGAACGAAGGATAAAGGCCGTGATCATGCTTCCACCGCCCTTCCCTTGAGGGCGAAGAGCCCGCGCGGACGTTTCTGGATAAAAAGAATGATGAGGACAAGAACCAGGATCTTGCCGAGCACCGCCCCCGCATAGGGTTCGAGGAATTTGTTGAGGATGCCGAGCGAGAAGGCACCGACCAGCGTTCCCCAGAGATTGCCGACGCCGCCGAAAACGACAACCATGAAACTGTCGATGATGTAGCTCTGGCCAAGGTTTGGCGAGACGTTGTCGATCTGCGAGAGCGCAACGCCTGCCATCCCCGCAATGCCCGACCCCAGGGCAAAGGTGAATGCATCGACCCAGGGCGTCCGAATGCCCATGGAGGACGCCATGCGCCGATTCTGCGTCACCGCCCGCATCTGCAAGCCGAAGGCCGAGCGCTTCAGCAGCAACAGCAGGGCGACGAAGGCGCCAAGCGCGAAAACGATGATCCAGAGGCGGTTCCAGGTGATCGAGAGATAACCGAGATCGAAGGAACCAGACATCCAGGAGGGATTGCCGACTTCCTGATTGGTCGGCCCGAAGATCGAACGCACCGCCTGTTGCAGGATCAGCGAGATGCCCCAGGTGGCGAGCAGCGTTTCCAGCGGCCGGCCATAGAGGAAACGAATGACGCCGCGCTCGATGACGAGGCCGACGGCGCCGGTGACCAGGAACGCGACCGGCAAGGCGATCGCCAGCGACCAGTCGAAGAGTTCCGGATAAGAGCTGCGGATAACGCTCTGCACCATGAAGGTGGAATAGGCGCCCAGCATCACCATCTCGCCATGTGCCATGTTGATGATGCCCATGACGCCGAAGGTGATGGCAAGCCCGATGGCGGCAAGCAGAAGCACCGAGCCGAGCGACAGGCCGTACCAGACGTTCTGCACCGCATCCCAGATCGCCAATTGGCTTTGGATGCTGGCTATAGCAGCCGCGATATCGGGCCTCAGGCTGTCGTCCACGGAAACCGAGGAGAGAACCCCGATCGCATCGCGGCCGCCTTCGTTCCTGATCGTCTCGATCGCTGCCTTCTTCTGCTCCGGCGAACGATCGGAGCTTAGCACGGCAACCGCGCGCGCCCTCTCGAGCACGCCGCGGATTTCGCCATCCTTTTCGCCCTGCAACGCTGCTTCCAACGCGTCCAGCGAATCCGCGCTCGGCGATTTCAGCACAGATTGAGCCGCCTCCAATCTGACGCCGCGATCCGGGCTCATCAGCGTCAGGCCGCCGAGCGCCGCACGGACCGAGCGACGAAGATTGTTGTTGATCTTGATCTTGCTGAGATTGCCCTTGGCTTCCTGGCCGGCCGCCTGCCCGGTCAACGGATCGACCAAGGCCATGCCATCACCGAAAGATTTGGCGATGAAGACTTGATTGTCGGATTTGCGGACATAGAGATCGCCGTCCGAAAAGGCTTGCAGCGCCGGGACTACCTTGGGATCGCCGGTCTTGGCCAGGTTCTTCACGATCTCGTCGGCCTGCTGGAAGTTTGCCGGACCTAGCGCATTGATGAGGCTATGCGCATCCTCCTCGGCGCGCAGCGCGGTCGCCGCCAGCACCAGCATCAGGCAAAAGCCGGCGGCAAACGCCAAAGCCTTGCGGTAAATGAATTTGTCGAACATCGCACGTCCCCTCATGCTGTCGCGGGCAGAGGAGCCTGCCCGCGACGATCTGCGCGCATGATCCCGAAAAGTGCGAAGCGGTTTTCGGGATCATGCGACGTCAAGGAATTATTCGAGGCGGCTTATCGCCGCCTCGATATCGGGCGGAACTCAGGAACCCTTGCCGCCGCACTTGCCGGTGGAAACGTTGAAGTTGCCGCAGTTCATCGGCATGCGCCAATCCGAGATCAGGTCCTTGCTGTCAGGCAGGTAATCCGACCATTCCTTGCCGACCACTGCGGGGGTTTGCGAAACGACGTCGAACTGGCCGTTTTCCTGCACTTCGCCGATCAGCACGGGCTTGGTGATGTAATGGTTCGGCATCATGGTGGCGTAGCCGCCGGTAAGGTTTGGAACGGAAACGCCGACGAGTGCGTCGATCACCTTGTCCGGATCGGTCGTACCGGCCTTTTCGACGGCCTTCACCCACATGTTGAAGCCGATATAGGCGGCTTCCATCGGGTCGTTGGTGACGCGCTTGTCGTTCTTGGTATAGGCATGCCATTCCTTGATGAATTCGGCATTGGCGGGCGTGTCGACGGACTGGAAATAGTTCCAGGCGGCGAGATGGCCAACCAGCGGCTTGGTGTCGACGCCGGCAAGTTCCTCTTCGCCGACGGAGAAAGCGACGACCGGAATGTCTTCCGCCTTGACGCCCTGGTTGCCGAGCTCCTTGTAGAAGGGAACATTGGCGTCGCCATTGATGGTGGAGACGACGGCGGTCTTCTTGCCGGCCGAACCGAAGGCCTTGATCTTGGAGACTTCCGTCTGCCAGTCGGAGAAGCCGAACGGCGTGTAGTTGATGATGATGTCTTCGGCCTTGACGCCCTTGGACTTCAGATAGGCTTCAAGGATTTTGTTGGTCGTGCGCGGATAGACGTAGTCGGTGCCTTCCAGAACCCAGCGCTGCACGCCTTCATTCTGCATCAGATAATCGACAGCGGGGATCGCCTGCTGGTTCGGCGCTGCGCCGGTGTAGAACACGTTGCGCTCGGACTCTTCACCCTCGAACTGCACGGGGTAGAACAGGATCGAATCCAGTTCCTTGAAGACCGGCAGGACCGACTTGCGCGACACCGAGGTCCAGCAGCCGAACACGGCCGAGACCTTGTCCTTCTGGATCAACTCGCGTGCCTTTTCGGCAAACAGCGGCCAGTCGGATGCCGGATCGACGACGACCGGCTCCAGCTTCTTGCCGAGAACGCCGCCCTTCTTGTTCTGCTCGTCGATGAGCATCAGCATGGCATCCTTCAGCGTCGTTTCCGAAATCGCCATGGTGCCCGAAAGCGAATGGAGAACGCCGACCTTAATGGTGTCGTCGGCGGCAAAAGCTCCGTGGAATGCGGTCGTCGACATGATGGCGCCCAGAAGCGCGCCGGAGACAAGAGTCTTCAGTTTCATGCGTAGTTCCCCTCTTTTTGTCTGCCCGCAACAGTTCGTAAACAAAGATTAACCGTTGCCTGCCGCGACTATCCGGCAGCGCCAGGGGATTCCACATACGTAATATGACGTAGGAGACGGGGCGAAATGTGCAGTATATCCGCAGTCCACGCACTTAAGGGCCGCTGCATTCCGTGTTACGACGTCGGTTAGATTTGAAGACTGCTGAAGGGTGGGCATGGCGGCGCGGCAACGCATCATTCCGGTGAGACGCGAATATAACCGCTGGGTGGCAAACCAGACGTTGGAAGACTATGCGCTGCGCTTCACCGCCAAAAGCGCCAGGCAATTTTCCTCGCAGCGCATTTCGCAGACGGCAATCGGCGCCATCTCCTTCCTGGCGCTGGAGGCAATCGGCGGCGCCACAACACTCTCCTACGGCACGACCAACGCCTTCTATGCCATCATCGTCGCTAGTATCGTCATGCTGGCGATCGGCCTGCCGATCAGCCGCTATGCCATCCGACACGGGGTCGATATCGATCTCCTGACCCGCGGCGCGAGCTTCGGCTATATCGGCTCGACGATCACCTCGCTGATCTATGCCGGCTTCACCTTCATGCTGTTCGCCATCGAGGCATCCATCATGTCGGGGGCGCTGGAGCTGACACTCGGCATACCCCTGTGGGTCGGCTATATCGTCAGCGCCGTCATGGTGATCCCGCTGGTGACGCACGGCGTCCGTCTGATCAGCCGGTTCCAGCTCCTGACCCAGCCGTTCTGGATCGTCCTCAACATCCTGCCCTTCGTCTTCATCGCCTTTTCCGATTGGGGGAAATTCGACCTCTGGCGGGCGTTCGCCGGTATACATCACGCGTCCGAGGCATCGGGAACGGCCGCTCCCTTCGATCTGGTGGAATTCGGCGCTGCTTCCGCCGTCATCCTGGCGCTGATGTCACAGATCGGCGAACAGGCCGACTTTCTGCGCTTCCTGCCGCCGGAAGGCCGCCGCAAATGGCGGCATCATCTGGTGATCTTTCTCGCCGGTCCCGGCTGGGTACTCATCGGCGCGCTGAAGCTGCTGGCCGGCTCCTTCCTCGTCGTGCTGACGCTAAGTTCCGGCGTGCCGGCCGATCGCGCCGCCGATCCGGCGCAGATGTATCTCACCGCCTTCGGCTACATGATTCCCTGGCACAACGCCGCACTGCTGTTGATGGCCGCTTTTGTCGTGGTCTCGCAGCTCAAGATCAATGTGATGAATGCCTATGCCGGCTCGCTTGCCTGGTCGAATTTCTTTTCGCGGCTGACCCATAGCCATCCCGGCCGCGTCATCTGGTTGGTCTTCAACGTTGCCATTGCCCTGCTGCTGATGGAACTTGGGATCTACAGGCTGCTGGAGGAAACCCTCGGCATCTTCTCCATCATCGCCATGGCGTGGCTCTGCACGATCTCCGCCGATCTCTTCATCAACAAGCCGCTCGGTCTTGCCCCTCCCGGCATCGAGTTCAAGCGCGCCCATCTCTACGACATCAATCCCGTCGGCCTGGGGGCCATGGCGCTCTCGGCGGCGATTGCCCTCATCGCCCATTTTGGCGCGCTTGGCACTATCGCCGCCTCGCTCGCCCCCTATATCACCTTGGTCATTGCCCTCATCGCCTCGCCCACACTCGCCTGGGCGACCAAGGGAAAATTCTATCTCGCCCGCAAGCCGCGCCAAAGCTGGAAGAACCTCGCCACCATCACCTGCTCGGTCTGCGAACATCCTTTCGAGCCGGAGGACATGGCCTGGTGCCCGGCCTATGCCGCGCCGATCTGCTCGCTCTGTTGCTCGCTGGACAGCCGCTGCCACGACATGTGCAAACCGAAGGCGCGGCTTAACACGCAGATCGGCACGGTCGCCAAGACCCTGTTGCCGGAGACCGTCGTCGCCAAGCTCGCCACCCGTCTCGGCCGCTACGGCATTGCAGTCGCGGTGGCGTTGACGGCCGTGGGCGCCATCCTGGCAATGATCGCGCATCAGGTCGGCTCCGCCTCGCCCGAGACGGCGCAAGTGGTCGACCGCACCATCCTGATCGTCTTCTTCGTCTTTGCCGTCATTGCTGGCGTCGTCTGCTGGTTCTATGTGCTCGCCCACGACAGCCGCGTCGTCGCCGAGGAGGAATCCTCGCGCCAAAATACGTTGCTGCTCAAGGAAATCGCCGCGCACAAGAAGACGGATGCGGCTTTGCAGAGCGCCAAGGAGGCGGCCGAAGCCGCCAACCGCGCCAAGAGCCGCTACGTCGTCGGCTTGAGCCACGAATTGCGCACGCCGCTCAACGCGGTACTGGGCTATGCCCAGATCCTCGAGCATGACGAGACCATTCCCGCGCCCCGGCAATCCTCGTTGAAGGTCATCCGCCGCAGCGCGGAGCATCTCTCCGGTCTGATCGACGGGCTACTCGACATTTCCAAGATCGAGGCCGGCCGGCTGCAGGTTTATTCCAACGAGATCAACATCCAGGACTTTCTCGACCAGATCGTCGACATGTTCCGCCCGCAGGCGCAGGCCAAGGGTCTTGTCTTCATCCATGAACGTTCCGCCGCCCTGCCCGATTATGTCCGCACCGACGAAAAGCGGCTGCGGCAGATTCTCGTCAACCTGCTCTCCAACGCCATCAAGTTCACCGATGCGGGCAGTGTGCGCTTCGAGGTCGGCTATCGCAGCCAGGTCGCGAGTTTCACGATCGCCGACACCGGGCGCGGCATCGCCGAGAAGGATCTCACCCGCATTTACGAGCCCTTCCAGCGTGGCGAGGCCGACAGCGTCCGCCCCATGCCGGGCCTCGGCCTTGGACTGACCATTACCCGGCTGCTCACCAATACGCTCGGCGGCGAAATCTCCGTTTCCAGCGAAAAGGACAAGGGTTCGGCTTTCAAGGTGCGCCTGATGCTGTCGGCGGTGATCCGGCCGATGAAGCCGCCGGCGCAGGAACAGCGGATCGTCAGTTACGAAGGGCCGCGCCGTACCATCGTCGTCGTCGACGACAATGAGGATCATCGCGAGCTGATGCGCGAAGTGTTGTCGCCGCTCGATTTCATCGTGCTGACGGCCACCGGCGGGCCGGACTGCCTGACCTTGATCGAGGGCATCAAACCGGATCTTTTCCTGGTCGACATCTCCATGCCCGGCATGAACGGCTGGCAACTGGTCTCGCGGCTGAGGGAGAACGGCCAGATGGCGCCGATCCTGATGCTGTCGGCCAATATCGGCGACCGCGCCGCTGCCAAGGACAGCGACGACAGCCATAATGATGCCATCGGCAAGCCGGTCGATATCCGCCAGCTTCGCGACAAGCTGGCGCTCCATCTCGGCTTGAAATGGATTTATGCCGACGCCTCCGCCCCGGTCGCACTGAGGCCGCCAGCGCCCTTGATAAGCCCGGGGCTGGAGCATGTACGCGAACTGATGCGGCTCGGCGAAATAGGCTATATCAGGGGCATCGAGGCAAAGCTTGCCGATCTCGCCAAGCTTGATGAAAACAAACCCTTTACCGACGCCATGCGCATTCATGTCCAGGCTTTCGATCTTGACGGCTTCCTGAATGTGCTGCGCACCTTCGACACTGAAAAGGTAGAACAGATTGACTGAGCCCGCACTTCCCCGCGACATAGTCTTGCTGGTGGACGATTCGCCGGAAGCTCTCGGTTTCCTGACAGATGCGCTCGAGCAATCCGGCTTCTCCGTGCTGATCGCCACCTCCGGATCGGCGGCGCTCAATATCGTCGAGCGCATCACACCCGATCTCATCCTTCTGGATGCCGTCATGCCGTCGATGGATGGTTTCGAGACCTGCCGCCGGCTGAAGGCCAATGCGGGCATCGCCCAGATTCCCGTCGTCTTCATGACCGGATTGACCGAAACCGAGCATGTTGTGCATGCGCTGGAATCCGGCGGTGTCGACTATCTCACCAAGCCGATCAATGTCGATGAACTGCGCGCCCGCATCCGCGTACACCTGCGCAATGCACGCTCCGCCCAGAGTTCTCGGGTGGCACTGGACGTCGCTGGAAGACATTTGATGGCGGTTCGCCGCGATGGCTCCGTTCTTTGGTCGACCCCGCAGGCAACTCGTCTTGTCAATGCCGCGTCCGGCACCGATGAAGGCTTGAACAGCCTAGCCGCACCGATTGCCGATTTCATCGTGGCACGTGAAAATGCCGGAGCTGTTTACGACACGACATTCGCCGTGAAAATCAAAGGAGAAGCGGCGCTGCAACTTTCGTTTTTGGGCACGATCGGAACCGACGAGTACCTATTTCGATTGACCGCTACGAAACAAGTGCCTGACAACGAGATCCTGCGGCAACGTTTCAAGCTCACGCAACGAGAATCTGAAGTGTTGCTTTGGATTGCCAAAGGAAAAGCCAACAAGGATATCGGAGAGATACTGGGTCTTTCCGCCAGAACCGTGAACAAGCATCTGGAACAAATCTATATTAAGCTCGGCGTGGAAAATCGCTCTTCAGCAGCGGTGATGGCGGCATCCGCGTTTCACGAAAATTGAAATGTCAACTTTTGAGCTGATGGAACGCTCGTGCTCCCATGTGCTCACCGCCGGGTGGGCCGGCCAGAATACCAGGTCCATCGTCCACAGTATTCGCCCGAGTTGCGCGGCTATCCGGCAAGTGGTTTCGCTCACCGCAGCAGCGACGAAATTGGAAATGCAGTGTTAACGATTGCTCAAGCACAATGGTAAGCTATTAGAACCTTTCGCCACTTTGATTCCGAAACCGCGAGCGACATCACACAGATGATCGTCTCGACGTCTCGGGGAGACACCCGCATGCTCCCAAGATTTAGCATTTTCAAGCGCCTCGGCTTCGCTGCCGTGGTGGCATCGCTCTGCGGTGCGGGCCCGGCATTTGCCTCGAGCAATGCATCGGCCATTCCAGGCTGGCTGGCGGGATATGTTGGCGAAGGGAGCGGGCAGATTGCACCAGTCGTGCTGGAACGGGCTCGGGCACTTTATCTGGAAAAGGTTGCAGAGGGACGTGTGAGAAACACATGCTATTTCGCGATGGACGCCACGCGTCCTAACGATCGTACCGGCGGAACGACAGGCGGCCGGTTCTACATGATCTGCGAAGCATCCCGGTCATTCCGCGTGATATCGTCAGGGCATGGTGGTGGCCGCAATCTGCAAGGGGTCGCCAACTTTTCCAATGGGCGGGAGTGTGCAAAAAACTTCGGCAACGCAATGGATTCCAATCTGACGGCCGGTGGCGCATATCTGACAAATGAGATCAAGACGACCTTCAAAGGCTATTATCGTGCCTCTCCCAATCAGGATGCAGTTCTGACGCGCTCGTTCGTGCAGTTCGATGGCATCGGCGACACTGCAAACGCCAGGCAGCGTGCCATCGGTGGACACGCCGCGGCGCTCGTCTCGGGGATATGCATGCAGAAAAAGCCGGAAAGCCCCTACGCAAATCGTCAGGGGTACGTCCCATTCGGCAAACTGGTCACCTATGCGGGCGGCCGCAGCGATGGCTGTACCAGTTGGTCGCCGGAAGATGCCGCGCAAGTGCTGTCGATGGTCAAGGATAACCCGACGACCCTTTATATCTATCCGGAGGCCCGTGACATCAGTGCCGTTGCGCGTGCCATAGCATCTGGCCAATCGCCGGCCAAAAACGGTTCTTACTGGAACGCCTCATGCCTCAGCGAGATCGGCGCGCCACAGTTCTGGCCGAAGGAGAAGCTCGAGCCAATCATCGCCCAATACAAGCAAGATCATCCAGCGCCGCCACCGCGCCCCATTCCCCTTTGCGAAGCTGTGTCCAACTGAGAAGCCGCACGTTCCGGGCAGGACGGCTCTCCATTGATGAAGTTTGCGTTTGCCGAGGCTTGGCACGCGGACAGCAAAATCGTTCCAAGCAGTGTTCCATCTTTAAGATGATCTTGTTTGCCGCGGCTGATTGCGTCCTCTAGCGTCCCCGTTAGTGCTGGCCGCTGAGTTTGCCGCGTTTTGGCTTGCCCGCCCTGCCCTGCCTTTGAGGATAGTGAAGATAAACCATGACCGTCGCACAGTTACCAAACGAGACCGCACTGCCGACACTCGATCTCTCCCGCTTCTACGGCACCTCGGAGGATCGCCAGGCTTTCGTTGCGGAGCTGCGCGGCGTCCTCCACGACCATGGCTTCTTCTACCTGCAGAACCACGGCGTCGATCCGGACTTGATCCGCGATGTGGTGGCGACCGCGAAACGTTTTTTCGCGCTGCCGCTGGAAGAAAAGCTCAAGATCGAAATGGTGAAGTCGCCGCACTTCCGCGGCTATAACCGTGCTGGGCAGGAACGCACTCGTGGCCAACAGGATTGGCGAGAGCAGCTCGACATCAACACTGAAAGCAGCCCCTTCGAGATCGGTCCGGACACGCCAGCCTGGCGGCGTTTGCAGGGGCCAAACCAGTGGCCGGAAGCGCTGCCGGAACTCAAACCGTTGTTGCTTGCCTACCAGGCGGAGGTCACGCGGATCGGTATCGATATTCTCAAGGCGATTGCGGTGGCTCTCGGCCAATCTGAAAACGTCTTTGCGGAGATCTATCAACCGCAGCCTTCACAACTTTTGAAAATCATCCGCTATCCCGGTCGCGACGCTGCCGAGACGGACCAGGGCGTCGGCGCCCACAAGGACGGCGGCTTCGTGACCGTATTGCTTCAGGACACGGTTCCGGGCTTGCGCGTGCGCACGGAGGACGATCTTTGGATCGATGCTCCACCGGTTCCCGGCACCTTCGTGATCAACACCGGGGAACTGCTCGAACTGGCGACGAACGGTTTCGTGCGCGCGGATGTGCATGACGTCGTTGCGCCGCCGGCGGGCGTCGAACGCTTCTCGGTGGCATTCTTCCTCGGCTCGCGACCCGACGCGACAATTCCGGTCATCGATCTTCCAGATGATTTGAAGCTTGCCGAGCGAGGCGTCTCGGTCGATCCGCTCAACCCCATTTTTCGGGAGGTCGGTATCAATCAGTTGAAGAGCCGCTTGCGTTCACATCCCGACGTCGCCCTCGCCCACCATGCCGATTTGCTGACGACGGAGCAGCTTGCTGCCGGCAAATAGGCTGATCGTAATCTTACAAAAGCTTCACTCGCGACGGAGCGCAGTTTGATCTATTAACGTCATTGCTCGGTTGGCGCGAAGCCGAACTGCGTCTCATGAAGGACCATGAGGCGTGATGCGCCTTGTGTTTCTTCTGGAGGAACCGCTGATGCTGACGGACGACAAGACATCATCGATCCCATTTTCACTGTTGAATGTGACCGAGCGGCTGAATTGCATCGACTTCCTGACGACGACAATTACGGATCTTATCTACACCGTCGCGGCCGATACCGATTCAAACACCGTGTTGACGCTCCTTGAGATCAACTGGATGCTCACGGTGATGCGCGAGGAACTCGCGATGTTCGACAATCCGTCAAGCGCCGAGATTATCGACCGTGCCTTTGGCCTGATCCGCGCAATGCAAACGCTGGCAGACGATCGCCCTCTTCCTGGAACCTTTCACTAGCGATCCCGCCTCAGATTCCGTCGTTCTTCCAGGTCTTACCTGCGATCGTCGTGGGGTTCGGCGCTCGACACTTGCGAGCCGTCAGGACCCTTAGTACAAATGTTCAGGATGTTCTTGCGTGAGTGATGATCATGGACGTCGAAAAGGCGATCGCGCTGATCTCTGCGGCCGGTATCGAACTAACGGACAGGCGCCGCATAGCCACCGATGACGGCTGGTCCCTCAGCTTCTCAAACGGAACTGAACTCCAAATAAGCGATACCGGCAAGATGGCGGTTTCTGGCAAAGGCGCCGAGACCGTCGCCCGTCTGCTCGATCTGCCCAGCAAGCGGCATCGAGCAAAACACGACCGCTCACGTCCTCACTCCAACGGTTCGTAGCCGTCGGTGAGTGTTCCGAGGAAAGATACGACATCGTCGATTTCGGCGGGCGAAAGCGCGGGCTCGTCGCCTGCCTTGCGGTCGAAAGGTGGGTCGGTGTTTATGTTGGCTTTTGCCGCCTCCGGCAGATCATCGTATTTATCGACGCTCCCGTCGGGTTTGCGGGGATACCAGCGCTCCGGATGGGTCTCACGTTCCACGTAGAAGCGTACGGCGTCCCGCAAAGAATGAACGTCGCCATTGTGGAAGAAGGTCTTGCGAAGAGCGACGTTGCGCAGCGTTGGTGTGCGAAAGAGCCCGCAATAATCCTCGCGTCCAATGAAATCGGTGCGCAAGGGACCGCATAGGCCAAGATCGTAGAACGCCGGATCCTTGTTCGCAGGAATATCGCGATTACGGGGCACGCCGATGGCGATCAACCCATAATCGGTGAACTGCGGCGGCGTGCCATCATTTCCGCGCTGACTGACATGACAGGAAGCACAATTGCCCTTCTCGGCTGCATTGAACAGGTCCAGCCCCCTTGCCTCCTGTGGCGTGAGCTGAGCCTTGCCGGCCAGTACTGCGTCATATTTGCTCGAATAGGGATAGAAGGTCCGATAGTCCTGCTGAAAGACTTCCAGTGCCTTAACCGAGGTGCGAAAGACGATCGCCGGATCATCGACGGCCTTTGAGCCGGCAATATCGGTGATTGCCTTGGCGTAGCCCGCCGCGAGCACGCGGCCGGCGACCTCCGCTTCGCCTTTATTGCCCATCTCGAAATCAGAAAGCAGGGGAATCCTGGCTTGCTCCCAGCCGCGATCGACCCGGCCGTCCCAGGTCAGACCACCCGTCGGCCCGTTGTCGATGCTTTCGTCGGCTTCGTCCTCGGATTCAAAAAAATGCTCGGTGAAGGGCGGCACCACCTGCAGATATTTGAGCGAGGGCACCGCCCGCAGCCCGGCCTGATGCAAGTCGCCACCGCCAAGCTGCACCGCCAGGTCATTATTCGGCCCAAAGGCGTGGCTTGGGTCGTGGCAGGAGGAGCAGGCCATTTTGCTTGACGCTGACAGGGAGGGATCGAAGAAGAGGGTTTTGCCGAGTGCATACAAGGCCTGTGTTTTCAGCCGCACATCGGCCCGCGACAAAGCTTGGCCTGTGTGGACCGAGGTCATCATGAGCAACAATGAAGCGGCAGCACAGATCCCCACCCACTGTCTTGTACGCGGTTTGGATTGCATCGCTGTGCTCGCGTCCCTTCACTGCAATCTCAGGTCTCCACCTCAAAATCGATAGCTGGGTTTTAGAATCATTTCAATTAGGACTTGCGTTAGCTTCTGCCCCGGATAAGCTGCCGCGTCAGGTGAGGCACGCCCACCCGAACCAGGGGAGATCAGTTCAAATGAAATCGATCACTGCCGCGGCCGTCTGCGCGTTAAGTCTTTCTGTGACGGCTTTTGCCCCTGCCGTCGCCGGCGCCTCTGGCGCAAAGGCGGGACCTGCGCGGAATTCCGCCAGTGATCTGAAGCTGATCGACACCGTGGTCGTGATCTACGCGGAAAATCGCAGCTTCGACAATCTCTATGGCAGCTTCCCAGGGGCTAACGGGGTTTCGAAGGCGCCGGCAAGCGCACGCATCCAGCGCGATCGCAACGGCAAGCCTTTCCGTGAGCTGCCGCCGATCTGGGAGGGTCTCACCGCCAAAGGCGTGACACCACCAGTGACCCAAGCGGAGACCGAGCATCTCCCCAATCGGCCATTCCGCGCGGACGATCCCAAGGGCTTCAACCTCACCTCGAATACGATCACGCGCGACCTCTGGCACCGTTACTATCAGAACCAGATGCAGATCGACGGCGGACGCAACGACAAATTCGTCGCCTATGCCGATTCAGGCGCGCTGGCGATGAGCTCGTGGGACGGCTCGAAGACGGCGATGTGGAAGGTGGCCCAGAAATATGTGCTGGCCGATAATTTCTTCATGGGCGCTTTCGGCGGCTCCTTCTTCAACCATCAATGGCTGATTTGCGCTTGTGCACCCTATTATGCCAACGCCGACACCAGTACCGCCAAGCCTTCGATCGCAGTGGTCGAGCCGGACGGGGTGACGCTTAAGGCCGCCGCCAATTCGCCAAAATCGGCGATCGACGGCATTCCGAAATTCGTCGGCGACGGCAATCTCACGCCCGATTTCTACGCCGTCAACACCATGCAGCCGCCCTATCAGCCGAGCGGTAACGGTCCCGCGCCGGATGGCGACAAAGCATTGGCAGACCCGAACAAGCCAACGACATTGCCGCCACAGACTGAGCCAACCATCGGCGATATGCTCAGTCTCAAGCACGTGACCTGGGCTTGGTATGGCGGGGCTTGGCAGGATGTGCTCGACCACGGCAACAAGGAGCCAGTGCCGAATCTTCAATATCACCACCAACCTTTCAACTATTATGCCAATTTCGCTCCCGGCACCGCAGCCAGGACCGAGCATCTGAGGGATGGCGGCTTGGCCGGCGCTGAGTTCATCAAAGCGATCGATGCCGGCACGCTGCCGCAAGTCTCTTTCTATAAGCCGCAAGGCAACCTTAATGAGCATTCTGGCTATGCCGATATTGAGGCTGGCGACGCCCATATCGCCGATCTGATTGGGCATCTTGAAAAGAGCCCGCAATGGCCGCATATGCTGGTCGTTGTCACCTATGACGAAAATGGCGGCCTGTGGGATCACGTGGCACCGCCTAAGGGCGACCGTTGGGGACCGGGTTCGCGCATTCCAGCAATTATCGTCTCGCCCTACGCGCGGCACGGCTATGTTGATCACACGCCCATGGACACGACCTCGATCCTGCGTTTCGTCACGCGCCGCTTCGAGCTCCCGACGCTGCACGGCATCACCGTGCGCGACGCTGCTATCGCCGCCCATAAGCAGAAGCCACTCGGCGATTTGACCAGCGCACTCATGCTCAAGAACAAGTGAGATGTAGCTGCAGTTTTGGTCCCATCGCTCAGTGAAATGACGGCCCGTGGCTTTCGTGCGACGTTTGTCTGTACCTCTTCGGTGAAGATCGTGGCTCAGACGTTGTATATTGAAGAGGCATTGGACGAGCTTCATGCACTGGTAAGGCCCGCTTCCCTTAAGCGAGACATCAGCCTTTGTCAGTCGCTGTTTTCTCCCGACTTGACTATCACCAGTCTGATCCGCGCAATGACTATCCATTTTACGAAAAAGCGCCCGAATTGCCTCCGATTGAAGGCACTTTTTTACCTTTATGACAGCTTCATGACAGCCTGAGCGCGACCTAAATCTCTGATATTCGCGCAATATTCGTTGACGCATTGCATGACGCTGCGCGCAATTTTCGCTTCTGCCGGTCCTATGATGGTAACTTGCAGATCATTTGAGTGATTACAAATGCTGTCGGCTATTTCATCCCGTATTGGCACAAAATTAGCGGTGCTTTCCGCAATCGGCATTCTCATGGTCGCGACCATGCTTCTCGTCGTCTTGTATGGTGGCCAGATGATCGGCGAACGCTCGGCGCTTCTGAAGGATCAACTTATTGTTTCCCGCAATTTGGTTGATGCGAAAGCGTCGCTGCGTGGAATGCAGATCGGCGTTCGCGATCTCCGATTGGCCTCGTCACCGGAAGACCTAGCTAGTTTCCGTCCACAAACGACAACTTATTGATATTATTACGTGAATCTGAATTTTGCGCGGGTAAGGCCCGGCGGTTTCAGGTATACTTTGGGCTCATGCCACTGATTCCGAAGCACAATCTGCAACCGCCGGAGCCGACAATGCGCCAAGAACGCACCGTCCAAGCCAGTATATTCGATGTTTTCGCTACGCACGAGATCGGCCACGAACTGAAGGCGATGTCGCAGTGGCTGGACGAGCATCACGATCTGTTTGGCTTGGTGGGTCGGGATCTGGGTCGGCACGGTGTCAAGCCCACCGGACGGCAAGGGCTGCCGGCCGAGGCAGTGCTGCGTTGCGCATTGCTCAAGCAATACCGGCAGCTGAGCTACCAGGAACTGGCGTTCCATCTCGAGGACTCCGCATCGTTTCGGGCCTTTGCGCGTCTGCCGTGGTCATGGAGCCCGCAAAAGTCAGTGCTGCAAAAGACGATCAGCGCGATCCGACCCGAGACCTGGGAAGCGATCAATCGGGCGCTGCTGTCGAGCGCTCGGCAGGCGAAGCTGGAGGACGGCACGGTCGTGCGGCTGGACAGTACAGTGACCTCAGCACTCATACACGAACCGAGCGACAGCAGCCTGCTGTGGGATGCCGTGCGGGTCATGGTGCGCCTGCTGAAGAAGGCAGATACCTTGGTCGGCGCCGGCCTGGCATGGCGCGATCATTGCCGCGCGGCCAAGAAGCGTGCCCGCAAAATCCAGTTCACACGCGGTCAGCCCAATCGGGCCCGGCTCTACCGTGAGCTGATCGCGATCGCCCGCGCGACCTTGGCATATCTGAAGCAGGCAACCGAGCGACTGGGCGTGGCGAGCAATCCGCTCGTCCAACTCTGGCAGGCCCAGGTTTGCCGCTATCGACCGCTGATCGAACGCATCATCAAACAGAGCGAGCGGCGAGTACTGGCGGGAGAGAAGCTGCCGGCGGGCGAGAAGCTGGTAAGCCTGTTCGAACCCCATGCCGATATCATCGTCAAAGGTAGCCGCGAGACCGAATACGGCCACAAGCTCAACCTGACCACCGGCAGAAGCGGCATGATCCTCGATCTCGTGATCGAGGCGGGTAATCCGCCCGACAGCGAGCGGCTGCTGCCAATGCTGGAGCGCCACATCGCCGTCTATGGACACGCGCCGCGGCAGGCGGCGGCCGACGGCGGCTTTGCCAGTCGCGGCAACCTGGCCACAGCCAAGACCTGGGGCGTTCGCGACATGGCATTCCACAAAAAAGCTGGCCTCAAGGTCGAGGACATGGTCAGAAGCAATTGGGTCTATCGCAAGCTGCGCAACTTCCGCGCCGGTATCGAAGCCGGAATATCATGCCTCAAGCGTGCCTACGGCTTGGCACGCTGCACCTGGCGGGGCCTTGACCACTTCAAGACCTACGTCTGGTCCTCCGTTGTGGCTTACAACCTCGTCCTCTTCACCCGCCTCAAACCGACCTGAACTCCGACTAGCTTTTGGAATTACGCCGTCGCTACCAATGCCGGCCTTCATGGCGTACGCCTCAGCGCCGCCAACTGTATACTGTCCAACAACAAGCGCCCATGATCCTGTCGGTCGCCCTAAACTACTCTCTCCTCCAAGCACAAGCCCTTGTAAACGCGCCGAAATACGTATGTTTGTGGACGGAAACTAGCTAAGGCCGTGGACTATTTGGCAGCGCGCCATCATTCGGTGATCAACTATCTCGATCAAGCGTCAGCCGAGGTAAAGCTACCCACTGATCGGGACCGAGTGCAGACGCTCAAATCCCTGAGTGAAAATTTCTTTGCCATGACAGCCGAACTCGTCGATGTCATGAAGACGAAATTACAGAGCCAAGATGCCTCCCCCGCCATCCAAGCCAAAACAGCGGAGATCCAGGCAAAACTTCTGCCCATCTCCGATCAGGCAGCGAAACTATTCGACGAAGGTGTTGAGGCGGCAAAAAAAGCGGCGAGCCAGGCTGACGACGACGCGAAAGCGGGTGCAACACTGATCCTGCTGCTCAATCTTGGAATCGGATTGCTGGCGATTGTCACACTGATCGTCTCCGCCCTGTACGGTTCAAAGGCGATTGCACGCCCAATCAACGTTTTGACCAACAGCATGAGCGAGCTCGCCGCGGGAAATCTCGACGCAGGAGTTCCCTACGCCAACCGTCACGACGAAATCGGCGCGATGGCGCACGCGATCCAGGTGTTCAAGCAGAATGGGATCAAGGTTCGAGATTTGAACGCCCAGGAAGCCGCGTTGCAGGCCAAGAGCGCCGATCTGCAGACGAGTATCGCTGCAGTTGTGTCCGCCGCTGTTGCGGGCGATTTCACGCAGCGGATCACGAAGACTTATGACAATCCAGACCTCGACCATTTTGCGGCGGGCGTCAACGAACTGGTGGCCTCCGTCGACAGTGGCATTGCCGAGACCCGCCGGGTTATTGCAGCCCTTGCAGAAGGAGATCTGACCGAAACGATGAGCGGAGATTTCCAGGGAGCATTTGGCGAACTGAAGGACAACGTCAACGCAACGATGATCAATTTGCGCTCCATACTTGGCGAGGTATCCCGCGCAATCGAAACGATCAACAGCAACGCCGGAGAGATGCGGACCGCATCTGACAGCCTGTCCAAGCGCACCGAGCAACAGGCGGCCTCGCTCGAAGAAACATCCTCTGCACTCGAGGAAATCACCGTTGCCGTGAAGAATTCCACCGCCCGGGCGTCGGAAGCCAGCCATATGGTCGACGAAGCACGCAAGAGCACGGAGCAATCAAGTTCCGTCGTCAAGGAAGCCGTTGCGGCGATGGGCAGGATCGAGCAAGCCTCAGGCGAGATTGGTCAAATCACCAATGTCATTGATGAGATCGCCTTCCAGACAAACCTGCTTGCACTAAATGCCGGCGTTGAGGCCGCCCGTGCCGGGGACGCTGGCAAGGGCTTCGCTGTCGTTGCTCAGGAAGTCCGCGAACTGGCACAGCGATCGGCAAATGCCGCCAAGGACATCAAGACGCTCATCAATCGCTCCGGCGAGGAGGTCAGCTCTGGCGTAAAGCTTGTCACAGCGACGGGCTCGGCGCTCGCAGCGATTGAAAGTCAGGTCGTCAAGGTGAACGAGCATGTGTATTCCATCTCGACTGCCGCGCGGGAGCAGTCGACGGGTCTTTCCGAAGTCAGCATCGCTGTGAACCAGATGGATCAGGCCACGCAACAGAATGCGGCAATGGTGGAGGAATCGACTGCTGCCACCAACGGCCTGGCAGACCAAGTCAGAACGCTTCGCGATCTCATTGCACAGTTCAAGCTCGGAGCAGCGATGGCGCCGCGTCTGGTTGTTGGGACAGCGAAACCAGTTGCGTCGCCGGCACGGGCACTCGGCCGTAAGCTAGCCAATACCTTCTCCGGCAACACGGCGGTTGCTCGCAAGGCCGATTGGGAGGAGTTTTGATGCGGGACTGGCTGCCCCCTAGTTTCGGCATCGCAGCGGGATACAGAAGTAGGTAGTCACAGACGAAACACGACCCGACATAGCTCGGGTTGTGCTCGCTTTAGAGTTTTGAGGTGCGGTACGGGCGTCATCATACGTGCTGCAGAGAACGGCCTTCTCGTCTCAACGGTGGGTGTCTGAAGTTCGTGAATTCAACACGGTATCAGCATAAAACCCCGCCCCATGGGCTGCCCGATCCAGCTCCTCGCGGAAATCCGGGTGGGCCAGCGCAATCAGTGCCCTTGCTCGCTCGGCCACGGACTTGCCCTTGAGGTTCGTCCATCCATATTCCGTGACGACGATATGCGTGTCGTTGCGCGATGTCGTCACCGGCCCGGTCAGTGCCGGAACAATGCGCGAGAGCGTGCCCTTCGCCGCGGTGGAATGACAGGCGATGATTGACCGCCCTCCCCGCGAAGCATAGGCGCCACGCACGAAATCGACCTGACCGCCGGATGCACTGAACTGCCTGCCGTTCATGAATTCCGAATTGCATGCCCCATTCAGATCGATCTGCAGCGTCGCGTTGACTGACACAGCCCGGTCGTTCCGAGAAATGACGAAAGGATTGTTCACATAGTCGACAGGATGGGCTTCAATGTCCGGATTGTTGTGCAGGAAGTCGTAAAGCGACTGATCTCCCAGCGCAAAGGTGAAGATCGACCGCCCGACATGTGTCTGCTTGCGGCTATTGTCGACCACGCCCCCCTTGACCAGATTGGCAAGCCCCACCGTCATCATTTCCGTATGGATGCCAAGGTGGCGATGTTGCGAAAGCCGCGAACACACCGCATCCGGCAAGGCGCCGATACCCATTTGCAGGCAATCGCCGTCTTCCACCAGGCCTGCAACGATCGCACCGATGGCATCGTCCACTTCATTGCTCGGAGCGGCCGGCAGGATCGGCAGACCGACGTCATTTTCGACCACCGCCGTGACGGCCGATACGGGGATCATGCAATCGCCTCGCACATAGGGCATCTTGGCATTGACTTCGAGGATCAGCCGAATTCCTGGCTTTCGCGATACTGTGAGCGCATAGTCGGTACTTGCGCCGAGGCTGAAATTGCCATCCGCATCCATCGGCGCGACTATTGCAATCAGGGTATCTACTCCGACGTGCTCCACCAGAGAGCGCGGCACCTGGCTGAAATGGCAGGGCACCAGGTCGACAGCCGGCAATGCTTCCGCCGATCGCCTCTTGTCGAGCGCACGCTCCACGCCTCCGTGAAAGTAACTGATCGGAATGATCCGATGGCAGAGGTCGAAATCGAAGACACTGGTTCCCGCAACGCCAGTACAAAGAAGATAGTGGAGCCGCACATTGTCGACGGCTCCGGCCCGAGCTCGCTCGGCCAATGCCGCAAGAATGGCAGGCGGCTGACCGGCAGCTATCGGCATCGCCACCTTCGCGCCGGACGGGATCAGAGCGACGGCCTCCTTTGCGGATCTCAGCCGTTCGCGATACTGCATCTGATGGATAGTCGTCATTGGGCCCTCCTCCCGCTGCTATTTTTCAGAATAAATCAGCATCGATTTCCATGTTCACATCCTCACCGGCATTTACGACGGTTGCGGGCGTTTTCGTCTGCCGCAAAACATGCTTTATCAAAGCAGCGATCATGCCCTCATAGCAATTCCTGCACAACATCCAGCGAGGATACGGTTGAGCGCATGAAGGCGAAGAATTTCGCTCGATCCATGAGGTTTTCTTTCTTAAGAGGGATACGGCCGCGTGAAGAGCCAGCCATGCCGCGATCTGTCTTCAGTTTGGTTTCATCTAGCGGTGGTACCAAACCTCGCGCGAACCAAACGCCCACCCGGTAAATTGTACGCGCAGCATGAGCCATAACGGTGCTCTGGTCCTGCCTCACTGCCACGAGGCAGGACCTCTTCGTTCGTTTGCGTCCCTTTCAAGGGGACGGCTATTTCCGTCCCCTTGCCATACGTTGGGAGGCCGCTAGGTCACATTACACAGACCAGCACTTGGGGGATGAATTGGCGTATGATTGGAGCGGCGTCAGAACACGCCGGATAAAGGTACTCAAGGTGGGAATTTCACTTATGATCGCGGCCGCTGCTCTGGCAGGCCCGGCGATGGTGCTGCTTCGGTCGCATCATTGAAGCCCAAGTGCCACATGCCCATGGGCGGCCTGCACAGCCGCGATCCGAAACGGCACACGCCTCAGTGGATATTAATCTCTCATTTCTGAAGCTAGGAGGTTTGCTCTGGTTTAAGCACGCAGCCGGCGATCTACTGTACGTGCTGAAGCGGGGCTCCCATGCGACGGCCGGGAGTCCCGAAACAACCTTGGTCGGGAATGCGGGACTCCCGTCATCGAGCCTGGAGTTTCGCGGCCGCTATTAGGAAGTCATCGATCTGCTGGGAGCGCCTAGTGTTGATGCCGTTTGAAGCCACGTACCAAGGTTAAGCTGCAATCGGCGCATCACCAGCAGATGCCTGAACGCTAATTTCTCCGATCACCGCTTGCGCACGAACTCGGTGCGCAGGACTAACCCCTTGATCGCGTCATGCCGGCAGTCGATCTCTTCCGGGTTGTCGGTGAGCCGGATCGACCTGATGACCGTCCCTTGCTTGAGCGTCTGGCCGGCTCCCTTTACCTTGAGATCCTTGATCAGAACCACGGAGTCCCCATCGGCCAGCACATTGCCGGATGCGTCGCGGACCTCCGCAGCTTTCGCGGCCTCCGCGGCGATCTCCGAAGCCGGCCGCCATTCGCCGCTCACTTCGTCGTAGATGTATTCATCGTTCTGGTCGCTCATGTCTGCCCGCCGGGTTGCCTTGTTAACTGTGTCAGTTGCCGTCACGCTCGTAGCATGGGCGGCCAAACTTGTGTGAGCCCTCTATCTTGCAAGCGCCATAAAATCAAATCGGCTAGCGTTGTTCGAACTCGGTCGGGTGATTGCATCAGCCTCTGGAGTGCTTCCTGTTCGGTAACTCCTGTGGAACCTGGCCCTTGTCCCACACAAAAAGCCCCTATCCGGTTAGGGATAGGGGCCAGTTGCCATGAAGTGCTTGATTTCAATCGTCGGAGGCACGTCCGACCATTGAATTAGAACATGATAATGTCGTTTGTGATATACACCCTTTGGCCTGCGGATAGGGCCTGTTCGACATAGGGGCCCTATTCTTGATGGTGCGTGTCGACCGATTTTCGTAGCATCGGTGAGAAACGCGACGACAGCACCCGTTAGCGAAATTCCGGATGAGCGCAATCAGCGCTCTTGCCCGCTCGGCTACTGCAGACCGAACTTCCGAACGGCAAAATCCAGAAAGCTTCGCAGCTTCGGCGTCATCCGCCTGTCAGGTGCATAAAGCACATGCAACGGGCGGGCAGGCGGTTCGTACTCTGGCAAGAGCCTCACCAGGCGCCCGTCCCGGATTTCTTCGACCACCAGCTCGTGCGGCTGCAGTAGTACCCCCATACCGGCAACGGCAGCGGCGCGTAGCGCTTCGCCGCTGTCGGTCGAAAACCTGCCAGCGATCGGGACGGATATGACGCCACCCGGTCCCTCGAACGCCCATTGCGTTCTAAGTGATGTGTGCGAAAACACCAGGCATTCGTGCTGTTGCAGCTCTTCGGGCTTGGTCAGTTTTTCGGCCGACTTCAGATAGGAGGGTGCGGCACACAAAACCAAACGAAGAGGCGCCAGCCCTCTCGTCAGCAGTCGGCTGTCCGGGAGCTCTCCAGTCCGGAAGACAACATCGAAACCCTCCTCCACAAGGTCTACGGTGCGGTTGGTCAGGCTAAGGTCCAATGACACTTCCAGGTGCCGCTTCAAATATTCCGGTATTTCAGGCGCGAGCGCGTGACTGCCGAAAGTGATCGGTGCACTGACGCGAAGTCGTCCTCGCGGGATTGAGCGGGTTTCAGCAATCAGCGCCTCGGCTGCCTCCATCTCCGCCATGATGTTCTTGGCATGATCGTAGAATATGCGGCCACTGTCGGTGAGGCTTTGTCTACGCGTGGTGCGGTTCAACAGCTTGATGCCGAAATCCTGCTCCAGCGCCCTTAGTTGCTTGCCTGCCAATTGGGATGACATACCGAGTTCCGCGGCGGCAGCCGAAATTGAACCTGCTTCGACGGCTTTCACAAAAACCTGCATGCAAGCCAGTCTGTCCATTTGAAACTCATCGTTTGTTATCATGATCCTGTTCGAACATTTATTCCCAGTATTTTCATATGTACAAGTGCCTTCCATCTGATCGCGGTTGCCTTCCGCAAAGCCTGCGGTAGGCCCAATTCAAAGGAGCACTTGATGTCATCATTCGCGAAAAAAGCAGTTGTAGCCGCCGTCATGGGCAGCACTGCGCTGGCCTCAAACGCAGCACCCACCAGTGCGTCCGAGATCGAAAAGCCTGTCGTTATGCTTGTGCACGGCGCTTTTGCCGACGGATCGGCATGGAACAAAGTCATTCCACTCCTCCAAAAAGAAGGGCTCAAGGTTGTTTCGGTGCAGAACCCGCTTACGTCGCTGGCAGATGATGTAGCAGCCACACGGCGCGCGCTGGACACGCAGACCGGTCCGGTCGTTCTGGTGGGTCATTCCTGGGGCGGCGTCGTCATCACGGAGGCTGGCCAGCACGAGCATGTCAAATCGCTGGTTTATGTCGCCGCGTTCGCTCCCTCAGAAGGTCAATCGGTTGCGGATTTGTCCAAGGACTATCCGGTTCCCTCGGGTTTCGCCCACATCATTGCGGATAAAGAGGGTTTCCTGACACTCAGCCTCGAAGGGGTCGCACAGCACCTAGCCCAGGATCTTCCGGCGGATGAAACACGGCTGATGGCGGCCACGCAAGGTCCTGTACGCGGCAAGAATTTCGAGGAGAAAGTAAGCGATGCTGCCTGGAAGACGAAGCCTTCATGGTACATCGTCAGCGAGCAGGACCGCATGATTCAGCCGGATCTCCAGAAAGCGATGGCAAAGAAAATCTCGGCCCATGTCGTGAGCTTGCCGGCAGGACACACGCCGCAACTATCGCAGCCTGCGGAAGTAGCAAAAGTGATTCTGGCGGCGACGGCCGATCTGTCGAAATAGCAACACATGATGCGCGCTGGCATCAGCGTGCCGCTATTAATCTATGCCTTTCGTGAGCGCAGTGCAGTCTGCGCTCACAGAACGCACGCTTGGCAGCGTTGCGACGACTTTGCCCATCGCCAACCGGGCGCCTCCTGACAGCATTCAGTTCAAGCATCCACTTAGATGCAAGCCTTGCAGGGATTTGGCTTCCGCTTCGATCATTCCGCTGCACTAACAAGCGAAAGCCATAGATGAGCGCTCTTGAGGAACACGAACCGTGATCCCAAGATCAGCGATGCTGAAACAGCTTGAAGTGCTCGATTTAAGCGGACATTCGATTGCCGAGGACAAATTTGTATCGCTCTGGCCGGATGAAAAATTCCGACCACTCAGCGCAGGCACCATGATCGAAATAAGAGGTTCGTTCGAGGACAAGCAAGACCGCATTTGCGGCAACGCCGATCAAGGACGATATTCGAGATGGGACAGCGCGCGCGCCGATCGCTATCTCGGCGGAGCCAATATCGGCGCCCGCTTTGTCTTTGAGGAGGGCATAGGTCGGTCGTTGTTCGGCCGTTTCCAGATCCAGCTCGGCCATGACGGCGGGCATGAGGCTTCGGCCTAAGGCTATGGGCTCGTCATCTACCATGTGAAGGCGCTCCAACAGCGCGCATTTTGCTCCTAACAACGAGACAAACGCCGACGGCGTTTCAATCGCGGTCAGTTCGACGATCCGCATCGTGGCATCGAAGCCCTGCACTTTCAGTGACTCGTGAAAGCTGCGCAGGGTATCGATCTGATGGCGGACCTGCTTGCCGGCGACGAACGTGCCCTTGCCTTTCCTACGCTCGATCAGCCCGTCCTTATCGAGCTGCTCAAGCGCGAGGCGGACGGTGACGCGGCTGACGTCGAAGCGCACCATGATCTGCGATTCCGATGGCAGTCGCCCCGAGGGCTCATATGCCCCTTCGGCGATCTCGCGACGAAGGCGATCGGCGATCTGGAGATACATTGCCACCGGATTGTTGCGTATCAGGCTCATCTATTTTCCATCGAGGTTAAAAAGACCACGGACTCTTGCAGCTTTGGAATACCGTTCTCCTTTGCCGCCGGACAAGGGAAGGCTCCGCGTTGATAACTTGTATTATAATGTATTAAAAACTGGGGCAATTCCAACGTCGGATTATTCGAACGCGATATGGCATTTGTTTCCCCAGCACGGCAGCTTTCACGCGGCGCGACCTTTTCGGTGAATGGCATGGGTTTCGCCTATCCCGAAAGCCGACGCAGTATATTCGAACGG
Source organism: Rhizobium sp. CB3171 (assembly GCF_029714265.1). NCBI lineage: Bacteria > Pseudomonadati > Pseudomonadota > Alphaproteobacteria > Hyphomicrobiales > Rhizobiaceae > Rhizobium > Rhizobium sp. CB3171. The sequence continues at coordinate 2,376,226 of NZ_CP121653.1, forward strand.
TTTTCCCTGGAAGCCCGTCCGGGAGAATTTGTCGCGATCCTCGGTCCTTCGGGCTGCGGCAAGTCGACATTGCTCAATCTATTGTCCGGCTTCCTGCGCCCACAAGCGGGTCATATCACCATAGACAGGGCGCCGGTTGTGCCGGAGCATCCCGCACTCGGATATGTGTTCCAGTCACCCAATCTTTTCCCCTGGCTGAGCGCCCTGGAAAATGTCCGCTTTGGCCTTCGTATGAATCGTAAGGGATCGCCACAGGAGCAAAAGGCCGTCGCCCTGCATTTTCTGCGGCTTGTCGGCCTGGGAGAACATGCGGACGAACCGCCTCACCGATTGTCGGGCGGCCAGCGTCAGCGCGTCGCGCTTGCGCGCTCGCTGGCACTTGAGCCGCGCCTTCTGCTCATGGATGAACCGTTCGCAGCACTCGACGCCATGACGCGCTCTTCCCTCAATGACGAACTGCTCCGCATCTGGTCGAGCTTGGGCCAGACCGTGCTGTTCATCACGCATGACATCGACGAAGCGATCTATCTGGCGGATCGCGTCCTGGTCCTCGGTCTGCCTCCGACCGGCATCACGGCAGAAGTGACAATCGATTTGCCGCGTCCCCGCGATCAGCGAGGCACGCGAGCCAATCCTTTGTTTGCGCAACTGCGCGAACGGCTCGCCGAGCAAATCGCCGCCGTCATGATCAGCAATCAACGCGTTACCTGAAGGGAACCATCCGATGAAACGCATTCTACCTGCAGCTCTTCTCGCGCTTGCTGCTGCCTGGCCCGCTGGTGCGCAGGAACCTTCGCCGCTTCGCATCGGCTGGGTCCAAGCCATGGCGAATGCGCCGGCCCTCATCGCCGAGGAGAAAGGCTACTTTCGGGAAGAGGGATTGAACGTCGAGCTCAAGGGTTTTGGCGACGGCCCCGTCATTCAGCAGGCCGTGGCGGGAGGGGAAATCGACGTGGCCTATATCGGCGCCCCGCCGGTCTATCAATGGGCCGCGCGCGGGCTCGAAGCGAAGATCATCGCCAAAGTGAACTATGGTCAGGCAGCCTTGATCGCGAAGGCGGATGGCTCCATTCAATCGCTCTCAGACCTCAAAGGCAAGAAACTCGCTGGCGTCAACAGAGGAAGCGGCATGGACGTGCTGCTGCGCGGCTTCGTCCTGAAGGAGACTGCCGGCCTCAATCCGGACACCGACCTCCAATTATCGCAGATGCCCGTGGGCAACATGAACTCCGCGCTTGATACAGGCGTGGTGGATGCAGCCTTTTCATGGGAGCCATTCATCAGTCAGTCTGTGCTTCGCGGCGCTGGTCGGGTCGTATTCGACGTGAATGGCGCCCTGCCGGGCTATCCATGGTATGTCGTGGCAGCACCTGCAAAAACGTTGAAGGAGCGGCCGGACGACCTCGTCAAATTGCTGCGGGCCAATGCCAAGGCCATCGCATTTCTCCGGGAGAACCCCGAGGAGGCCAACCGGATCATCGCCCGGAGTTTCAAGCTGGAATCCGTGAAGGCCGCGGACGGAAGCGTGGTTCCGCCGGAAGCGATCGTTGCGGAAGCCAGGAAACGCCTTGGCTGGTCCGCTGAAATCGAGCTGTCCGACCGCGCCTTCATCCAGCGCCTCATCGATTACTCCGTTAACCTCGGCATTCTCAATAAGCCGTTGAACGTCGATGACATCATTGACGACAGTTTTGCCGCGAAAGCGGCCGCTCAGCGGTGAGATCCGATCGATGAAGAAATTGACAGCGCGGCGGCGTTTTCCGCAGCCGTCCTGGCGCTGGGCAGCGCTTCCCTTCCTGCTTGCCGTGTGGTGCCTCGCCGCCAGCAGGGTTCCGTCTTACGTGCTGCCACAGCCCTGGGAGGTGGCAGCCGAGGGATTGCGCTGGATCCAGTCCGGCGAGCTCAGCCGCCAGTTTCTGGCCAGTTTGTTGCGTGAGTTCGGCGGCTTCGGCGCGGCTATCCTGGCGGCCCTGCTCATAGGGGTGTCCGCCGGACTTTGGCGGCCGTTCCGGGAGTTCGCCCAGCCTTTGCTCGGTCTGTTCATGGCGATCCCTCCGATTGCCTGGGCGCCGCTCTCCCTGATCTTCTTCGGCCTCGGCTATCTCTCGATCGCCGTTGTCATTTTCATAGCGTCGGCTTTTCCGATGGCTTTGACGATCCAGGAGGGCGTGCTTTCCATCGGCGGTGGGGAGATACGCGCAGCCCGCATTCTGGGTGCCAAACGGTTTCAACTGCTGGCCCACGTGTATTTGCCTGCCTCCCTCCCCTTCCTGATCGCCGCATTGCGCATCGGCTTTGCGCAGGCATGGCGCGCGCTCGTCGCCGCCGAGATGATCGGCGCCTCCCAAGGGATCGGCTGGATGGTCGCGATGGGCGGGCAGGTCGGCAATTCGGCGCAGGTGCTTCTCGGCATCGCGCTGATCGGACTCATAGCGTGGCTCATGGAGAGCCTCGTATTTCGACGGATAGAGCGCAGCTACGAAGGCTGGCGCGGACAATAACGGACTTCTCCCATGATAGAGACTTTGCAGCACAAGGCGTCCGGGGCCGCGGCCCATTCCCCGACGGGCCTTGCCGCCTATTTCGACACCCTCCCCTTCCTCGGCCGTCTCACCTGTCAAAGACAGACGCTGACCGCGGGCGAGTGGACCGAACTGGAACTCGTCTATGAAGTCGGCGCTGTCGGTCTTGCCGATGGGGCATGGCTGAAGCTCGCCTTCAAGTTCTATTCCGATTGGGCACTGTTTCAGACAACGGACCCGACTGGCGCCAACTACGTTTCCGCCGAATATCACGCCGGGCCACTGGCTCCTGGCCAGAGTCCGGCAACTGTGCAGGCGCTGAAGGTGCGTTTCGATCAGAAGGGACACGAGCGTCCTTTCCAGAAGGCCGTTATCGTCGATGTCGTCGATGGCTACATCAATCCCGGCGACAGGATCGTCATCCGCCTTGGAGATCGACGACAGGGCGGCGCCGGTACGCGAGTGCAGACGTTCGTGGAAAAGGCCTTCCGATTCCGGCTGTTCATAGATCCGCTGGGCAGCTCGAAATTCGCCGAAGTGCCGGGCGACTGCAAGCTTGAAATCCTGGCCGGCCAGCCCCACGCCCTTCAGGTCATTGCGCCGCGCCTTGTTGGCCTCGGCCAATCCTTCGATGCGATTGTGCGCGTCGACGACATATGGGGAAACACCTGCCGCGATCGCAATTTGCGGGGCACGCTCGTGATCACCGCTCCAGACGCGACCCAACGCACAGAGCCGATCGCGCTAGCCGCGGAGGACTGGACATTCGCGCGGATTTCCGGGCTTTCCTTCACCGAAGCCGGCGAGTGGAAACTGGAAGCATGGCTCGACGGCGAACCCTTTGTCGCAGCGGCCATCGCCTATGTCCAGAGTGAAGAAGGCGCATTGCGTCCTCTCTACGCGGATCTGCACGTTCACTCCGACGACACTGTCGGAACCAACGACGCGACTTACAATCTCACCTACGGACGAGACATCGCCGGGCTTGACGTAGTGGGCTACACCGTCAACGACTTCAACATCACCGAAGCGAATTGGAACAAGGCCGTGGAAATTATCCATGGCCTCAACGAGCCCGGCCGCTTCGTCTGCTATCCGGGAACAGAATGGTGCGGCAACTCTGCAGCCGGCGGCGACCGCAACGTCGTCTTCCTTCGTGATGGCAAGCCGCGCTTCCCCTTTGATGAAAAAGGGCAGTCCCTCCGCTCTTTCGAATGGAATGAGACGACGGCCGGAACGATCCGACCCGGCGTGTGGCCAGTAGACCGGCTCCATGCCGCCTATGAGGACGATCCGGAGGGCCATTTGCTGATCCCGCATGTGGGCGGCCGGCGCTGTATTCTGGATTGGAACCATCCGGAGCTGGAAAGGCTCATCGAGATCGGTTCCGCCTGGGGGCAATTTCACTGGCTCTACACCGAGGCGCTCGCACGCGGATACAGGGTCGGCGCCTCGGCCGCGAGCGACGAGCACCAAGGCCGATGCGGCGGCGGCGCGCCGGCAACCGGAACTTTCGGTTCGCGCGGCGGGTTGACGGGCGTCATCGCAGACCGTTTCGACAGGGCCGGCGTCGGCAGCGCACTCAGGGCACGGCGCACCTTCGCCACGACAGGCGAGCGGAGTTTCGCTGTTCTGTCCCAGGGAAAGCATTTCATGGGCGAGGCGTTCAACGCTGAACCTGACGAGCCGCTCTCCTACCGTCTGCTCGGCCATGCCGGCTGGGAAGAGGTTCAACTCTATGATGGCGATCGCCTCGTGTGGAGCCGCGATCTGCATGCAGAGGCCGGCCTCAGCGAACGCAACGTCCGTATCCGCTTCGGTGGCGCCCGCATCAAGGATCGCTATCGGGCAGCTTATTGGAGCGGCGATGTCGCCGTGACTGGCGCGGCGCTCCTTGATCTGTATGGGGTCGGCTTTGACCATCCTGAACAGAGCGTGTGGCGCACCGGCCTCGGCAAGCTCGGCTTTAGAACGGCAACGCACGGCGATATCGACGGAATTGAGTTCACGCTTTCGGACCTAAGCGACGCTCACATTACCATCGACGCCAAACTCCACGGCTACAGCAAGATCGGCGACCCGCTTCAGCCACCACCACATGTGCATGCCCCCGAAGCAAGGCTGGAAGTCAGTGGGAAAAATCTGATTGCAAAGGGCTCGATCACACTCGATCTGCTGGGCGTCGAGCTGCGTCTGATCGTGGAAAGGGTTACAGACCAACCGCTACCAAGAGATCTCGCGGGCGAGATTTCGTTGCACAAACTTGAACTCGATCCGGGACGAGAACACCCGCTGTTCCTGACGGCGCGTCAGCGGGATCAATCTCGAATTTGGACGTCTCCGTTGTTCTTGAAGTCTCCGTAGTTGATGCTCCTAGTTGATGGTGCAGGTCATATTGGCATATTCGTCAGCGCCTCCGCCATGTGTTTGGCAGAGGCCGCCGTATTTGTTTCAGGCTTGCTTTACCACGAGCCTTGAGGTCTCCCACACCGCTACGACGCGGGAGACCTCTTGGGATCGTCAACTCCACGCATGCAGCGGGGGCTTTTCGCCATTCAGGAAATACCTTCCGAGAATGGCGTATTTCCAGCGCACAGGGTCATGGAGCGTATGGGTGCGCGCATTTCGCCAATGGCGATCGAGATTGTGCTCGGCAAGCGTTGAGCGGGTGCCTGCCAGTTCAAACAGCTTATTGGTCGCCGCAATTGCGATTTCGGTCGACAGGATCTTGGCCTCAGCCGTTACGATCTGCGCTTCGGCGACCGTCTCCGCATTGGGGTTCAGCACGGCGCGGTCGATTGCATAGCCGGCTTTTTCCAGAAGCGCTTGCGCGGCATGCAGGCGCAGCGTCAGGTCGCCGACGGCCTGGATTGTATAGGGATCCTCCCAGGCATGATCCTGGCCGCTATCCACCCATGCCCGGCTCTTGGTGCGCACGAAGGCGACCGTCTCGTCAATGGCGGCCTGTGCGATACCCGTGTCGACGGCAACCTGGATGATCTGGAATATGGCGCCATCGGCGGTCGGCACTTCATAGCCCTTGTATCCGGGCACGAGATGGGTCTTCGGCACCTTGACGTTGTCGAGAAGCACCGTACCGGAGAGCGTCGTTCGCTGCCCGAACGAGGACCAGTCATCGATGACAGTCAGCCCTGGCGCATCGCGCTCGGCAATCGCATACCAGGCCCGCCCCTCGTCATCGAGCGCGACAATCGGCACCAGATGCGCGAGCAGCGCGCCAGAGGAGTAGAACTTGCGCCCGTTGACGACGACGTGGTCGCCGGCATCGGTGAAGCGCGTCTCGAAATCGACCGCTCGTTTGGAACCGAATTCCGAAAAAGCGTTGCCGAAGCGGGTGCCCTTCAGCACCTCGGCAAACAGAAGTTTCTGTTGGGCGGGATCCGATACGGTCCGGATGGCAGCAACGACGCCCAGATGGTTCTGGGCGATCTGGCCGATCGAGGAATCCGCTGCCGATATGATCTCGATGACCTTTGCGAGCGTTGCGTACGAAACCTCCGGCCCGCCGAAGGCTTTTGGCACATTGATGGACCATAGGCCGCTTTGCGAAAAGGCATCCAGCTCGGCGACGGGCCAAATGCGTTCGCGGTCGCGCTTGGCCGAGTCCTTCACGAATTCGGTCGCAAGCCGGCGGGCAACGGCGATTGCCTCGGCATCGTCCTTGATGACATGGGCAGGCTCGGCCGGGCGAGGAACCGCCGGTACGGCCTTGACGGCATTTTCGGTGTTGACCTGTGAGAGCGTCATGATGGTTTCTCCTTGTTGAGGATGGCGGCCGATCAGGCCGGTGGGAGGTTTGTTGCGGCGGGTGTGGGTGCGGGTGTCGATTTCTGACCGAGATAAAATGCTTTGACGTCGTCGCGCCCGCGCAACTCGGCTGCATCTCCCGAAAGAACGGCGGTGCCGTTTTCGAGAACTGTCGCGCGGTCGGCATAACGCAGAGCGATCGCCGAATTCTGTTCGGCAACGAGCATGGAAAGGCCGCTTTCAACATTCAGCCGCCGCAGCATCCGGAAAATGTCCTGCACGACGATCGGCGCCAGCCCCATGGACGGCTCGTCGAGCACCAAAAGCTTTGGACGTGACATCAATGCACGGCCGATCGCCGTCATTTGCTGTTCACCGCCTGAAGCAAGGCCGGCCAATGCGCGGCGCTTCTCCTTCAGCCGGGGAAAAATTGCGTAGATTCTCTCCAGATCGGCGGCGATCTCAGCGCGCGAGCTGCTCCGTCCGAGACCGCCGGAAATGAGATTTTCCTCGATGGTCAAATTGCGGAAGCAATGCCGGCCCTCGAGGACCTGCGCGAGACCGGCGCGCACCAATTCGGCCGGCGTTGCCGTTGTAACGTCACGGCCATCGTATAAGACGCCTCCAGCGGTAATCTCGCCGCGCTCGGCCGGAAGCAGATTCGAAATCGCCTTGAGCGTCGTCGTCTTGCCGGCGCCATTGGCACCCAGCAGCGCCAGAATCTCGCCGCGGCGCAATGTGAAGCTGACACCGTGAAGCGCCGTGATTGCTCCATTGTAGGTCGCTTTGATCCCGTCCACGCTCAGCAGAACGTCTTTTCCAGCCATGGTCCACCCAATCTCAGTGTGGTTTCGTGTGCGAGCGGGGCATCGGCAGAAAGCGGCATTACCGTGCTGCCGATGCCCAGCCACCGGGCTCAGTTCGTCACGGCCTGTGCGTCTTCAGACGTGCGCAACTTGATGCCTCTTTCCTTGGCGTAGGCTTCCGAGGATTTCTCGATAATCGGCCTCAACAGGGCCCAGTCCGGCGCAATCCAATCGGAGACGACGTTCCACTTCTTGCCGTCCCACTGCTGAAAGGTCACGTAGCCGTTGCCTTCGTGATTGTCCCAGGTGACGTTGATGGAATGGAACAGGCCCTTGGCGCCGAGCGCCTCGACTCGAGCCGGATCAAGCTGCAGGTGCTCGAAGCCCCAGCGGACCTCGTCGCCCGTCAGAGTCCGATGTCCGAACTTTTCCTGGGCAATACGGATCGCCTCGACGTTCAGGATACCGTTGACGATACCGAGATTGTGGTAGACGGAGCCGATGCGCTTCTTGTCTTCCAGATTGCCCTTGCCATTGTCATAGAGCGTCTTCACGATCTCCTGGACGATCGGATATTCCGTGCCGGAGGCTTGGGTCGTGATGGCGGTATATCCCTTCGCGGCGTCGCCTGCCGGGATCACGTCCTCTTCCGAGTTAGACCAGACGTTGCCGATGATATGGTCGGCAGGAAAGCCGGTCTTGGCCGCGGTTTTCAGGGCGACCGGGTTCATGACACCCCAGCCGCGCAGCACGACGTAATCCGGCTTGGCGCGGCGGATCGTCAGCCATTGTGCCTGTTGCTCGTTGCCCGGATGCGGCACTTCGATCTGCTGCAGTTCGAAGCCATATTTCTGCGACAAGAGTTCATAGATCGGGATCGTTTCCTTGCCGTAGGGCGAGCCGTGATAGAGCACGACGATCTTCTTGCCCTTCAGCTTGTCGAGACCGCCGAGCTTCGAGGCGATGTAGTTCACGATGCCCGAGGTCTCGCTATAGGGATTGAGCAACAGCGGAAAGACATAGGGGAAAACGCGGCCATCAGTGGAATCCGTGCGACCATGGTTGATGGTGATCAACGGCACCTTGTCCTGCGTGATGCGGTCGATCATGGCATAGGCGATACCGACGGAAAGCGGGTTCCAGGCGGCAATATTCGGATTGCTCTTGAGACGCTCGTAGGCCTCGACGCCGCGTTCAACCTCGTATTGCGTTTCCGCTTCCGACCAGGTGAGCTTGACGCCGTTGACGCCGCCATCCCGCGTGTTGATGAGGTTCAGGTAATCGATGAAACCGCCGAAGAAACCCGTGCCGCCGGCCGCATAGGGCCCGACGCGATAGCTTTGCAGCGGGAAATATTGTTCATCGGCATGGGCGGCCGGTACCGCGGCCGAGACGGCCAGTCCAGCCGCAATGACAGCGGCCTTCAATTTCGCAAGCATGGTCATGTTTGGATACACTCCGGGTATTGTCCGGTGTGATGGCCGGAACTGGGTTGAATGAGCGATGGGTTTGATGTTTGCGGAGCTTGTGCCCAGCTTGGTCAGGCCGGCCTGTCGATGGCAGAGCCCAACCGCCTTCGGATCTTGCCCCAGAGCGAGGAAAGCCCGTCCGGTTCGAGGATCAGAAACAGAATGATCAAGGCGCCGAGCACGATGCGCTGGCTCATGTCGAGCACGCCGGAATCGAAGACATCGCCGAGCAGGAACGAGCCCAGTCGGGATAGCACGAGCGGGAAGGCGACGATCAGAGCGGCGCCGAGAAAGGCGCCCCGCGTCGAGGCAAGGCCGCCGATGATGATGATGAAAAGGATCTGGAACGATCGGTCGAGGTTAAAGCCGGCCGGCTCGACGGTCCTCAGATAGGCAAAGGCCCAAAGCGCTCCCGCAACGGCGATGATGAAAGAGGAGATAGCAAAGGCCAGCAACTTGGTTCCCAGCACGGGCACACCGATGATGCGCGCCGCTGTCTCATTATCCCGAACGGCGATGAAGTTGCGGCCGGTTTGAGAGGTCGTCAGCCGATGCGCCAGGAAGGTCAGCACCACCACGATCGTAAGTGAAAAGAGATAGCGACCTACCGGGCCTGTAAATTCCACGCCCGCAAGCGTCAGAGGCGGCGCATCGATGACCCCGGAGGCAGAGTCGTTGGAAAACCAGCTAAATTTGGTGAGAGCCCACTGCACGAAGAACTGCGCAGCCAGCGTCGACACAGCAAGATAAAAGCCCTTCAATCTGAGGCTAGGCAAGCCGAAGACGATACCGATCACCGCCGCCAGAAGGCCGGCCAGCAGGATGCTGATGATCAAAGGCAGGCCATCGACGCGCAGATTGAAATTGTAAGCAGCAAAGGCACCGACGGCCATGAAGGCGGCGCTTCCGAGCGAGACCTGGCCTGCATAGCCGGTAAGCAGATTCAGCCCGAGGCCGGCAAGGCTGAGCGCCAGGAACGGCAAAAGGATCGCCTCGAACAAATAGGTCGAACCGACAAAGGGAACCACGAGGTACGCGCTGGCAAGGATGGCAATCGGTGTCAGCCAGCGGCTGAAGAGCCATGTGGGATGAAGATCGACGGTGACGACAGCCATATCAAACCCTTTCCACGAGCTTTTGCCCAAACAGGCCGGAGGGGCGGATGAGCAGGAAGGCGAGTGCTGCGACATAGGCAATCCAGCCTTCGATGCCGCCGCCGAAATATTCGCCGATATAAACTTCCGCGAGCTTCTCGGTCGCGCCGATCAGCAGACCGCCGACGATCGCACCCAAAATGGAATCAAAGCCGCCGAGAACGAGGACGGGCAGCGCTTTCAGCACCACCAGCGACAGAGAGAACTGCACGCCGAGCCGCGCGCCCCATAGCAGGCCAGCCACCAGTGCTACGACACCGGCAGCCGCCCAGACCGTTGCCCAAATCCAGGGCAGTTTCAGCCCGACAGCAAGCGCGGCGAACTGATCGTCCGCTACAGCCCGGAATGCCAGCCCAATTCGGGTGTAGCGGAAGAAGGCGGACAGCGCCGCCACCATCGCGGCAGCGACCGCCGCCGCAAAAAGATCGAACTGGCTGATGAACACGCCGCCGATGTCGAAGGGAACATCCTCGATCCCGAGCTCCAGACCGTGGACCTGCGTGCCCCAGATGAGTTGAGCCGCCCCCTCGATGATATAGGAGAGCCCGAGCGTCGCCATGAAAAGCGTAATCGGCGGCTTGTTGGTCAATGGTCGCAGCACGGTACGCTCGATGGCAATGCCGATCAGCACCATGACAGCGAATGTAATGACGAGCGCCAAGGCAAAGGGAACGCCACGCTCAAGAAGGCTGACAAAGGTCAGCGCGGCAAACAGCAACATTGCCCCTTGAGCGAAATTGAGCACGCCCGACGTCTTGTAGATCAGCACGAAACCGATGGCGACGAGCGAATACATAACGCCCGAGAGCAAGCCGCCAACCAGCACTTCGATCAGAAACGGCCAGTCGAAATCTGCCATCAGATGCCCTCCCCATCCTCGTTTTCCGCAACGACGCCGAGATAGGCGTCGATGACGCGCTTGTCGGCACGAATTTCGCCCGGACTGCCGTCGGCGATCTTGCGGCCGTAATCGAGGACCGCGATCCGGTCGGAAAGCTGCATGACCACGCCGATATCGTGTTCGATGAGGATCACCGTCGTGTCATACCGATCTCGGGCAGACCGGATGAAGTCGGCCATGTCGTTCTTTTCGCTCGCCGTCATCCCCGCCATAGGCTCGTCTAGAAGCAGGATCTTCGGTTCCGCCACCAGGGCGCGGGCGAGCTCGACGCGTTTTTGCAGTCCGTAGGGCAGCGTGCCTACGAGACGATGACTGACCTGGCCCAGATGCAGGAACTCGAGAATACGGGCCGCCCGCTCGCGTGCATCCGCCTCTTCGCGGCGCGCGCGGCCAAGCCCGAGGATCTGTTCGGCAAAGGTCGAGCGCACGGTATAGGCTCGACCGGCGATGACGTTATCAGTGACACTCAAGCCCTTGAACAAGGCGAGGTTCTGGAACGTGCGGGCAATGCCAAGCGATGCCAGCAGTTCCGTCGGCACATGGCGATAGGTGTTGGAGCCGATACGAACATGGCCCTCGTTCGAGCGATAGACACCGCTGATGATGTTGATCAGCGAACTCTTGCCTGCGCCATTTGGACCGATAATCGCCCGGATCTCCCCCGGCTCAACAGAAAGGCCTACATCGACCAAGGCAGCGACCCCACCAAATGACAGGCTGATGCCATGCAAAGAGAGAGCATGGGTCTCTTCGTCATGCTGCGGGATGCCGCCGGTCTTGCCCGGTGGCAACGCGCGAGCAATCTGGTCGCCGGAGCCCCGCAGCGTACCAGGATCCAGCACGTCAAGGGAATAGGTCGCGGCAGGCATTCAGTGTCCTCCATTCGGCTCGGGCGCGGCTTGAACATGGCACGCCAATCCCGTTGGCGTGGACCAATCGGCCCACGCACCCATCATGTTTCACTTACGAGGTATTTTGCTGCAGCGAGCCTATTCGGCCGCCACTGGCTGGGTACTAGCAGCCTCTTCGAGCTCACGAACCAGCGGGATCACATGCTTGCCGAAATACTCGACCTCCTCCTGGAAATGCAGGAAGCCCAGCAGGATCAGATCCGCACCCGCCTGCTTCAGCGCCACAACCCGCTCGGCAACCTGCCGTGGCGTGCCGATGAGGTTCGAGCGGAAGCCATCATTATATTGAACGAGGTCTTCGAAAGAGGATTTCGCCCAGTTTCCTTCGCCTTCCGGCGACGCCTTGCCGGCGTTCTTAACTTCATGCCCGAAAGCATTGACCGCCTCGGGATTGGCCTTCTCGATGATCTCGGCAAGCACTGCCTTGGCTTCTTCCTCCGTTTCGCGCACGATTGCGAAGGCGTTCACCCCGATCCGCACGGAATGGCCATTCTCCTTGGCCTTCGATTGGATGTCGTCAACCTGCTTGCGGATCTCGGCCGGCGTATTGCCGTTGGTGAAATACCAGTCAGACACCCGGGCCGCCATGTCGCGAGCGGCACGGGAGGAGCCGCCCTGGAAAATCTCCGGCTGCGGGTCGATCGGCTTCGGCTTCAGCGAATAATTGTTGAAGCGATAGAAATCGCCGCGGAAGGTGAAATTGTCCTCGGTCCAGATGCCGCGAAGTGCACGGATGAACTCCTCCGAGCGACGATAGCGCTCGTCATGATCGAGCCAATGCTCGCCAATGGCGGCGAATTCGCCGCGGAACCAGCCGCTCACGATATTGACCGCGACGCGCCCGTTGGTCAGGTGATTGATGGTCGCAATCTGCTTGGCGGCAAGGGCCGGATTCCAAGGACCGGGCAGGATCGCCGCGATCACCTTCAATGTCGTGGTCGATTCAAGCAGGGCGTGACTAAACGAGACGGACTCATGCTGAAACTCCGCTCCATAACCTGCCGTGAAACGGATCTGGCTCAAGGCATATTCGAAACCGCTCGCTTCGGCGATCTGCGCAAGCTTCCTGTTGTATTCGATCGTCCAACTCGTACGCTGTTCGATATTCGAAATCACCAGGCCTCCCGAAACATTCGGCACCCAATAGGCAAATTTGACCGGATCGTTCGCGGCATTGGAAAAAGTCATGTAAAGCTCCCTCTTGAATTTCGTTCTATGGGCTAGGCTGCCAATCCGCTGTGTTTTCCCGGGGCGGCGATCGCTCCGATGTCGAGCGCTGGCGTGATTGTCGCGACCTCTTCGACGGCTCGATCGATGCGCTCGAGGACGGCGGGATTCGTGAGTTCGTGATCGGCGAAGTCGGCCTCAAGCGCATAGATTGCGGTCGGGACGGTCAGCGCATTGAAGAAACCGAAGAGCGGCCGCAATTGGTGCTCAAGCATCAGGCCATGCAACAGTGTCCCGCCGGTTGCGGCGAGAATGACCCGTTTGCCCGCGAGTGCTCGATAATCGACGAGATCAAAGAGATGCTTCAGCGCGCCGCTGTAGGACGCGCGATAGACGGGCGATCCAACAATTATGATATCGGCGCCTTCCACCGCGGCGATGATCGCCTTGCCTTCGGTATCGAGTTGATCCGCTCTAAGCGCCCGAAAGAGCACGGGGGCCGCGTCGACAAGCTCGATGGACTGCACATCGCCACCAACGCGCTGCCGCAGCCGATTGGCGGCGACGTTCACCAAGGACGCCGTCCTGGATGGTCTTTTGACATTGCCACTCAGCGCGAGGATGTTCATGATGATGATCTGTCCGGTTAATTAGATAATTTACCCTATATATTTAGTAGATTTTTGATAGGCGAAGATGTTCTAATCTTCGAAGCAAAGTGGATTGAATTCCTATTTTCAGTGGCGGCTTATCGGAAGAATTTTCTCAAACCCAAAGCATCAGGGATAGCGGATGTGCTGAAGAATTGAGGCCAGAGCGCGACCAGGGAACTGAATGACATATGGAATTGGAAGCGCAATCGTCTTAAGAGGTCCGGCAACCTCTCAAGCGCCTGCTCGCGATCTGAACGCCACGGCCCTCAGATGTCGAATGCTTCTTTCAGATTGAAGCCCTTGCGTTCACGCATGTCGAGATCGGTCTCGATATGGGCGATGTGCTGCAGCATAAGGCGGCAGGCCCTGTCCGAATCCTTCTGCTCAAGGGCATCGACGATTTCGCCGTGTTCATGATGGCCGCAGCTCGAGGCTGTCGACTGGCCGTAGAGCGCGATCACCAGCGAGGAGCGAGCGACGAGTTCCTCCATGAAGCGCTGCATGATGGCGTTGCCTGATATCACCGCGATTGCCAGATGAAAATCGCCTGAGGCCTTGATCTCCGCGCGGCGGGCGGCCGATCCGTGCTCTTCGACCAGCCTGCCTTCCAGCAATAGAAGCTGCCGCAGATGCTGGATGTCCGCCGGCGATATCCTGGCTGCCGCCTCAAGCAGGATGCCTGGCTCGACGAGCCGGCGTGCGGCGAAGATCTGCCGTGCCTCCTCCGGGGACGGATAGGCGACAAAAGCGCCGCGATTTTTCTCGACACTGACAAGCCCTTCATAGGAAAGCGCCTGCAAGGCGGCACGCGCCAGCGTGCGGCTGACATTGAAGAGATTGCCGACATCTGCCTCGGAAAGCTTCGCGCCAGGAGCAAGGCGTCTTTCAACGATCGCGTCGCGAATGGCGTCGCGGATCTGCTGCGTGCTTGTTTCGGCTGAATCGTCGGCGGCTTGGAGGGCGCCCGCAGTTGGCTTCATGAAATACGACCTGATTTTCCCTGAACATACCCAGGTTCGTCGCAAAAATCCAATAGATTTGAGTGCAGTTACGACGCCAAATTGTATACAATCATGTGATTATTTTGTGTACGAAAGCCTATTTGATGTGCACTCGTCGAATTACCGATGATATCCATTCAATCTAAGAATTCCAAAAACTTCGATTGTTATCAATAGTTTGCTGCAATGCACCGAAATTGGCATGGCTCGTGCATTGTCTCTTTTAAACAGAGGAAGGCATGATGTCGAAAGCGGCAGAGATCGATATAGTATCCGTTTCGAAGATCTATGGCAGCACGACAGCCGTGCATGCCATCAGTCTGAAGATTCCTGCCGGTTCTTATTGCTGTTTTCTCGGTCCATCGGGCTGCGGCAAGACGTCGACCCTTCGCATGATCGCCGGGCACGAAAGCATTTCGTCGGGCGATATCCGCCTCGGAAACACCGTCGTCACCGACTTCCCGCCAGCCAAGCGCGGCACGGCCATGATGTTCCAGTCCTATGCGCTCTTTCCGCATCTCGATCTCATCGACAATGTCGCCTTCAGCCTGAAGATGAAGGGCGTGGACAAGGACGAGCGTCGGGCCAAGGCGCTTGAGATGCTGAAGCTGATGCAGATGGAGGCCTATGCCACACGGCGTCCGGCGCAGCTTTCCGGCGGGCAGCAGCAACGCGTGGCCCTCGCCCGCGCGCTGATTACCGATCCGGAAGCCCTGCTGCTCGATGAGCCGCTCTCGGCGCTCGATCCGTTCCTGAAGATCCGCATGCGCGCCGAGTTAAAGAAGCTGCAGAAGACGCTCGGGATTACCTTCGTGCATGTGACGCACAGCCAGGAGGAGGCCATGGCGCTCGCCGATATCATCGTCATCATGAACGATGGCCGGATCGAGCAGGCGGCCACGCCCCGTCAAGTCTTCGAGCGTCCTGCGACAGCCTTCGTCGCCCGCTTCATGGGAGACCATAACGTGCTTTCCGGCCGGGTGGCATCCAGCGAAAACGGCGTGCTGACGATGACAGTGCCCGAGGGGCAGAGTTTTTCTGTGTCAGGAACCGGTAGGGACGTGGGCGAGGCCATCGATATCGGCATCCGCACAGACCGCGTGCGCCTGCAAGTGGCTTCCGAAAAAACCCTCGGCTTCAACGGCATCGTCTCCAACATCGAATATCGCGGCGCGTCGGTGAAAATCACCGTCAACGGCGCGGGCAGCGACGACTTCACGGTCATCGCGAGCGACGGCGATTACTTCGCCAAACCCGTATCGGTCGGCGATGCGGTGTCTCTGAGCTGGGCTCCGGAGGACGTCGTCCTCCTTGGCCGGGTTTCCGCATGAATTCCAAGCATCACAACAGGGGAACTGACATGACGACTGAAACGAAGACCACTAAGGCGGCCAAAGGAATTTCCCGCCGCTCGCTTTTGAAGACCGGCGCTGCCGCCGCCGGCGCGATCGCCGGCTCCGGCCTCATCACCGGCTTTCCGACCATCTGGGCGCAATCGAACATCACGCTTCGCCAGTTCGGCACCGGCGTTTCGAACATCAATGCCATTGCCGAAAAGTGCAAGGCCGATCTCGGCATCACACTGGAAATGACGGCAACCGACTCCGACGCCGCCGCCCAGCGCGCCGTCACCCAACCTGACAGCTATGACATTGCCGACATCGAATACTGGATCGCCAAGAAGGTCTTCCCAACCGGCGTTCTGCAGCCGATGGACGTCAAGAAGCTCAAATATTACGACAAGATCGTGCCGCTGTTCATCAACGGCAAGCTGAAGTCGGACAGCGTCATCGCCCAGGGCACGGCGCCACACACGGTCGGCTTCGTCGAAGCGCAAGGCTCCAAGAAATTCGCCAAGGAGCCGACGCAGTGGATGACGATGGTTCCGACCATCTACAACGCCGACACGCTCGGCATCCGTCCGGACCTGACCGGTCGTCCGATCACAAGCTGGGCCGACATTCTCGATCCCACTTTCAAGGGCAAGACCGCGATCCTCAATATCCCGTCGATCGGTATCATGGATGCCGCGATGATCATGGAAGCCGCCGGCAAGATCAAATATGCCGACAAGGGCAACATGACGAAGGCGGAGATCGACAAGACGATCGACTTCCTGATCAAGACCAAGGGTGACGGCCAGTTCCGCGCCTTCTGGAAGTCATTCGACGAAAGCGTCAACCTGATGGCGTCGGGCGAAGTCGTCATCCAGTCGATGTGGTCGCCGGCCGTTGCTGCTGTGCGCTCCAAGGGGATCGCCTGCACCTTCCAGCCGCTCAAGGAAGGCTATCGCGCCTGGGGCGGCGGCCTTGGCCTCGCCTCGCATCTGAAAGGCGCGCAGCTCGACGCCGCTTACGAATACATCAACTGGTACACCTCCGGCTGGGTCGGCGGCTACCTCAATCGCCAGGGCTACTACTCGGCCTGCATGGAAACGGCCAAGCAATTCATGTCGGCCGACGAATGGGGCTACTGGATCGAAGGCAAGCCGGCGCAGGGCGATATCCTGTCTCCGGAAGGCAAGGTCATGGAGAAGGCCGGCGCCGTTCGCGACGGCGGCTCGTTCGAAGCCCGCATGGGCGCGGTCGCCTGCTGGAACTCGGTGATGGACGAAGACCGCTACATGGTCCGCCGCTGGAACGAGTTTATCGCCGCCTAAGCACCACCCCCAAATCAAATCCTCTCCCCGCAAGCGGGGGGAGGAAGCCGCTAACGGAGAGACCGGGACATGGCGACGATCGCCTCCTCAGAAACAGATCAGGCACCACGGAAAGCAGGTGGCCATTTCGGCGTGCCGCTATGGCTCGTCTCCTATCTGCAGGCAGCGCCGCTCTTTCTGATCCTGGGTTTCTTCTTCCTGCTGCCGATCGCGATGATCGGTGTCGTCAGCTTCTGGGACTATGATTTCGCCGGTCTCTATCCCGCCTTCCTGACCACGAATTACACCGATACGCTCGGTTCTTGGGTCACCTGGAAGACCTATCTCAATACGCTGAAATTCACCGCCATCGTCTGGGTATTGACGCTGGTGATCGGCTTCTGGGTTGCCTATTTCCTCGCCTTCCACATCCGCCGCACATCGACGCAGATGGTGCTTTTCCTCGTCTGCACAGTGCCTTTCATGACATCGAACATCATTCGCATGATCTCCTGGATCCCGGTGCTCGGACGCAATGGCCTCGTTAATTCGACCCTGATCCAGATGGGCCTCATACCGAAGCCGATCGAATGGCTGCTCTATTCCGATTTCGCCGTCGTGCTCGCCATGGTGCATCTCTATACGCTGTTCATGGTGACGCCGATCTTCAACACGCTGATGCGCATCGACCGCTCGCTGTTCGAAGCGGCGCGCGATGCCGGCGCCAGCGGCTGGCAAATCCTCTGGAACGTGGTGATCCCCCTTGCCAAGCCCGGCATGGCGATCGGCACGATCTTCGTCGTAACGTTGGTCATGGCCGATTTTTCGACCGTGCAGGTCATGTCCGGCGGCCAGAGCGCCTCTATCGCGCTGATGATGAAAAACCAGATGTCGCTTCTGCAATACCCAGCCGCGGCAGCGAATGCCGTCGTACTGCTGGTCCTCGTCCTGCTGATGGTCTCCGCCATCCTGCGCGTCGTCGATATCCGCAAGGAGCTTTGAGATGAACCGCGAAAAGCGCAGCCTGGAATTCTATGTCCTGGCGATCTTTTTCCTTGTCTTCGTGCTGTTTCTCTATGGCCCCCTCTCGGCGATCCTTATCCTTTCCTTCCAGGGACCGGATGGCGGCCTGACCTTTCCGCTGAACGGTGTCTCTCTGCATTGGTTTGCGAATCTGTTCGAGAAGCAGGCGGTCGGCGATTTCGGCGCCTCGTTCCGCCGATCCCTCATGCTCGGGCTGATGGTGATGATCGTCACCGTCGTCGTGTCGCTGCTGGCAGGCCTGGCCTTCCGCCGCCGCTTTCGTGGATCATCATTGCTGTTCTACGCGACGGTCGCCAGCCTGGTGGTTCCGTCGATCATCATCTCGCTCGGCATCGGCGTCGTTTTCCAGCAGGGCGGTCTTGCTCCGGCCTGGTATTCCTCGGGCTTCGGCGCGCATCTGACCTGGACGCTGCCCTTCGGCGTGCTGATCATGTTCGCCGTCTTCAACCGCTTTTCACCGGCTTACGAGGAGGCTGCGCGCGATCTCGGGGCGACCTCATGGCAGACCTTCCGCCATGTCGTGCTGCCGATGATCACCCCGAGCCTGATCGGCGTCGGCCTATTCGGCTTTACGCTGTCCTATGACGAGTTCGCGCGCAGCCTGATGACATCCGGCACCTACAACACGCTGCCGCTCGAAATCTACGGCATGACCACCAACGTCACCACGCCCGTGCTTTATGCGTTGGGAACTGTGACCACCCTCTTTTCCTTCACCATCATTCTCGTGGCGCTCGGCATCATGGCCATGCTCGGCCGCCGGCAGGCCAAGAAAAGCTGAGATCATGCGTTTATTGCTCATCAATCCGAATACCAGCGCGTCGATGACCGAAAAGGCTGCGATTGCCGCCCGCGCCGTCGCTGCGTCTGGAACGGACATCATTGCCGCCACGTCACGGATGGGACCAGCTTCTATCGAGGGATATTATGACGGCGCGCTCGCCGTTCCCGGCCTGTTGAGCGAACTCAAGGAACGACTGACGATAGGCTATGATGCGGCAATCATCGCCTGTTTCGATGATACCGGCCTCGAGGCCGCCCGGTCGTTTTGCGATGTCCCCGTTCTGGGGCTTTGCGAGTCCGCCGTCGCGACCGCTGGCTTTCTCGCCCAGCGCTTCACGGTCGTGACAACGCTGGAGCGTTCACGTGTCCTGATCGACAATCTCGTTCAACGCTACGGCATGGGCGGTCGGGCGAAGGTGCGTGCTTCCGATATCGCCGTGCTGGAACTCGAACATGCCGCATCCGGGGCGATCGGCAAGTTGCGAGCGGAAATCGAACGAGCGCTGGAAGAAGACGGGGCGGAGGCGATCGTGCTCGGCTGCGCCGGCATGACTGATCTTGCGCACGAGTTGCAGGCGATCTACGGCGTCCCGGTGATCGACGGCGTCGCGGCGGCGGTGAAACAGGCGGAAGCACTGGTGTCGCTCGGCCTCTCCACCAGCAAACGCGGCTCCTATGCCTCGCCGCTGCCGAAGCCCTTTAGCGGCGCGATGAGCGATTTCGCGCCAAGGAAACTAGCTGTCTGAAGGCCGGCACGAAGATCATGCCCTGCTCGCTCAATCAGTAAAGTAGAGCGGCAGTTTCTCACCAACAAAGCGCAATGCGTTATTTTCCGATGCAGCTCTTTGGCGGAGCCATACTCTCGCGCGGGATCAGCCTGCTGCGGATGACAACACGCCTGTCCCGCTCCTTCTTTTCCTGTCCGATGGCATCAAGCAGGCGCGCCACGGCAACCTGTCCCATCTCCTCGAATGGCTGTTCGATCGTCGAGAGCGGCGGAAAGCAAAACTCGCATACCGGTGCGCCATCGAAAGAAACCACCGACAGATCCTCGGGAATTCGCAACCCCGTGTGCTGTATGCGACTGATGAAAGAAATCGCCATGTCATCGCTTGTCGCAATCACCGCTGTCGGCTTGTCCGTCAGCCGCGCGAAGTCGGCCGCCGCCTGAATGCCGATCTTGAAGCCTTCCTGGTAGTCGAGGTTACCGCCGGATCGCGACACCGCCTCCTCAGAAAGCTCGGCATCGCGCAAGGCTTCGATCACGCCGCCATAACGTTCAACGTCGTGATAATTGCCCTCCGGACCGGCGATATAGAGAAACCGTTTATGGCCCAGTCTGATCAGCTCGGTTGTCACGTCCCGTACCGCCTCACGATCATTCGTCACGACACTCGGCACCCCGGCGTCGCTCATGTCGAGCAACATGGAGACGATCGGCAAGCCCGCATTGGCTAAGGAGCGTCCATCGACCTCAGGCAGTTTCGACGACAGGATGATGGCGCCGCGAATGGTGCCGCCGAAGGCCAGGTTGAGAATATGCCTTTCCGATTCCGCATCGCGGCCCAGATTGGCGATCATCAGATTGTAGCCATTCTGCAGCAAGGCCTTGTTGATGCTTTGCAGAACTTGGGGAATGACTTGGGAAACACCGTAATAGAGTGATCCGGGAAGGATGATCATGATGGTGCTGGATTTGCCGACCCTGAGGCCGCGGGCCATAGCATTCGGCGTGTAGCCCAGTTGCTTGGCGGCCGCATCGATCTTGACGCGAGTCTTCTCGTTGACGCGCCCGGGATTGGCAAGTGCGCGGCTGACCGTGGAAATTGCCACTCCAGCCAGCCGCGCGACATCCGCCATTAAAGGCCCTGATTGCTCCTCCACCGGCATATCTTTGTTTTTTTTCAATTTTTTCTTCCTTCCCGATGCCTGCTGCGCCGGATGCTACGGTAATCGCAGCCATATAGCAAACGATTGCCAAAAACCGCTTGCATAAAAAAACGACTTGTCTACTATCTGGGCATGGCAAACGATTGCCAATGACAGCGCATTGAAATCATTATGGATTATTCGTTGTGGACCTCAACTCCACAACCGATCCCCCATGCCCGGAGAACGGATAGCGTCATGACCTCAACCGAACGGCTTCGCTTTGGCGTCGATCTCGTCACCTTTTTCCACCCCGGTTTCTGGGGCGTGAAGGACTATGACAGCATCATTGCACTCTCCCGAAGCGAACCCCGCGTTTTTTGGGACAAGATCCTTGATGCCGTGCAGGCTTCCGGCGTTAGCGGCGTGGAGTTGACCTTTTCGCCGTTCAACTGGCAGGACGCGACGAAGACCTACGGCTCGGTGGAGGCTTTCGCCGCCGAGCTTTCCAGGCGCGGACTGACACTGGCGAGCGGCTTTTTCGCAGAGCTGGAAGCGGCGGGCGATTTTACGGAGGCGAACGCACAGGCTGCCATCATCGAAAAGGCGGAGAAATACGCTGAATTCCTCAAAGCCTGCGGCAGCGATATCATGGTCATCGGCGCGCCGCTGCGTCAGACGCTCGGCGCCCAGCCGGTGCGGTTCTTCGATTTCGAGCAGGCGCGCAAGATTGCCGATTTCCTCAATCGCCTTGGCGCAGTTCTTTATGCGAAGGGCGTGCGGCTGGCCCTTCACACCGAGGCGCACTCGATCTTCGCTGCTTCCCGCGATGTCGATCTGCTGATGCTGCTGACAGACCCGGCTTACGTGCATATGTGCCCGGACACAGCCCATATCATCGTCGCCGGCTCGGACCCGCTGCAGGTCGTCGAGCGTCATCACGAGCGCATGATCATCGCCCACTGGAAGGATGCACTCGGACCTATGCCGGCCGATACCCCGATCGACGAGCACATCCATGATCGCCATCACCCCTATTTCTGCGGCTTCGGACTCGGCCGCGTCGATTGGCCGGGCTGGATCAGGCTGTTGCGAGACCGCGGCTATGAGGGCTGGGCCATTCTCGAGCTCGATGCCGCACCGGATCCGGTCGCCGACATCGCAAATGGGCTCAAGCTCGTGCGGCAGGCGCTTTTGCCGACCTATCGCTGATTTTCATGACCCGAAAACCAAAAGCCCCGCCAAGAGGGCTTTCTTGAAGAGGTGGAACGATGAAAAATACAATGAAGCTCCTACTGGTGGGAGCCGCCGTGCTCTCGGCAGCCATTTCCTCGGCCCGTGCCGAAGACAAGCCGAAAGCCGAGGTGATGACCTCCTGGACCTCCGGCGGAGAAGCGGCAGCTCTGGACGTCATTAAACAGGAGTTTGAAAAACGCGGCGGGATCTGGAAGGATTCGTCCATTGCCGGTTTCGGCGCGGCCGATGCAGCGTTTCAGAACCGCTTGGTCGCTGGCGATCCGCCGGCCGCCAAGCAGACCGTGCTCGGTCTCGCCAATGCGGACTTCGTCAGTCAGGGCCTTCTGAGCCCCATCGATGGCATCGCGAAAGCCGGAAAATGGGCGGATGTCCTGCCGAAATCGATCGCCGACCTCATTTCATACAACGGCCAGGTCTATCTTGCGCCCACCGGCGCCCATGGCGAAAGCTGGGTATTTTATTCCAAGGAGACCTTCGCCAAGGCCGGCGTGAGCGAAGAGCCCAAGAGCTGGGACGAATTCTTCGCGGCTCTCGACAAGCTCAAGGCCGCCGGCGTACAGCCGGTCGCCTGGGGCGGCCAATCCTGGCAGGAATCCAAGGTCTTCAACATGATCCTGCTGACACAGGTCGGCATCGACGGCTTCCTGAAGATCTATGTCGACAAGGACAAGGGCGAGGCATCGACAGAAGGCGTGAAAAAGACGCTCGATATTCTCGGCAAGCTGCGTGCCTATGTCGATGAAGGTGCCGCAGGGCGCAACTGGAACGACGCTACCGCCATGGTCATCACCGGAAAGGCCGGCGTGCAGTTCATGGGCGATTGGGCCAAGGGCGAATTTGTTGCCGCCGGCAAGGCGCTCGGCAAGGACTATGGCTGCATGCTCGCCCCGCAATCGCCGGGGATGGTCTATGTCGCCGATTCCTTCTCATTCCCGAAGATCGCCGATGCGGCTTCACAGAAGGGCCAGACACTGCTCGCGGAGGTCGCCATGGATCCTGCCATCCAGGTCGAATTCTCGCTCAAGAAGGGTTCCGTGCCGATGCGCACCGACGTCGATAAGTCGAAGCTCGATATATGCGCGCAGAAAGGACTGGAATTGATGAGCGCGGGCAAGATCGTGCCGGACCAGGCTCTGATCCTCTCCCCGCAGCAAGCCGGCGCACTCAACGACTTTGTGGACGAGTTCTGGACCAACCCTTCGGAAGATAGCGCCTCCGGCGCCGAGAAATTCTTCGCGATCTTCGAATAGGGCCTCGTCAGGCGCCGACCGGCAGGGACGCCGGTCGGCTCTGCCTATTCCTTTTGAGAGAATTTGTTGAGAGAGTTTGCCGATGCAAGCCAAGCGCAGACGTTCCCTTGCTGCGACCTGTGCGCTCCTGCCGACATGGATCGCCGCGATTTTCGTCTATATCGGCACCATGGTCTGGTCGGTGCGGCTGTCCTTCACGGATTCGACGATCTTCCCGTCGTCCAACTATGTCGGCTTTGCCCAATATACCAGGCTGTTTAAGAATTCGCGCTGGCTCGCCTCATTGGAAAATGTGCTGATCTTCGGCGCGCTCTATGTCGCAGGCTGCCTCGCCCTCGGCTTCGTGCTGGCAGCCGCCCTTGACCGCAAGGTCCGCTTCGAAAGCATGTTCCGCACCATATTCCTCTATCCCTATGCCATGTCCTTCGTGGTCACGGGCCTCATCTGGCAGTGGATGCTGAACCCGACCCTCGGCATTCAGGCCACCGTCCGGGCGTTTGGCTGGCAAGGCTTCGTCTTCGACTGGATCGTCAATCGTGACATGGCGATCTATACCGTCGTCTTCGCCGGTGTCTGGCAGGGGGCTGGCCTTGTCATGGTCATCGCGCTCTCCGGCATGCGCGGCATCGGCGAAGAGCAATGGAAAGCGGCCCAGATCGACGGAATACCGATCTGGCGCATCTATCTCTCCATCATCCTGCCGCAGCTTGGGCCGGCGCTTGCGGCATCGGGCATGCTGCTCTCCATGGGCGTGATCAAGACCTATGATCTGATCGTGGCGCAGACCGGCGGCGGACCCGGCTATTCGACGGAAGTGCCTGCAAAATTCATTATGGACAATCTGTTCGAACGCCAGAACCTCGGACTGGCGAGCGCGGGAGCCACGGTCCTGGTGCTCTCCGTCATCATCGCCGTTGCACCGTTTCGCTATGCGCTTGCCATGCGCGCCAGAAGAAGGGGAGCGCGTTGATGGCAGCCCTTCACGCCCGCGGCCCGAAACCTTCGCGACTGACAGCCGGCCAGATCGGGCTCTATGCCTTCCTGATCCTTTCGGCGCTGTTTTTCCTGTTGCCGCTCTACACGATGCTCGTCACCTCCTTGAAAACGATGGAGGAAATCCGTCAGGGCCGTATCTTCGCCTGGCCCAGCGCGGTCACTTTCGATGCATGGAAGACAGCGTGGTCTGGAGCCTGCATGGGCACGCAATGCCTTGGCGTGCGCATCGGATTCTGGAATTCGGTGAAGATCACCGTACCGGCCGTGGCGATTTCCGTCTTCATCGGTGCGATCAACGGTTATGCCCTGTCCTTCTGGCGACCGAGGGGATCGGGCCTGCTCTTCGGACTTCTGATGGCCGGCGGCCTCATCCCCTATCAGATCTTTCTTTATCCGCTGGTGCGCCTGCTTGCCAATCTGAGCCTTTATAACTCGGTGGCAGGCGTCGTCCTGGTTCATGTCATTTTCGGTCTGCCCTTGGTGACGTTGCTATTTCGCAATTATTTCGTCGCCATCCCCGAAGAGCTCTGCAAGGCCGCCCGCGTCGACGGCGCCGGTTTCTGGCGGATCTTCGTCGAGATCATGCTGCCCATGTCGGTACCGATGGTCGTCGTCGCCTCCATCTTCCAGTTCACCGGCATCTGGAACGACTTCCTGATCGGCCTGGTCTTTGCCGGGCGGGACAATCTGCCGATGACCGTGCAGCTCAACAACATCGTCAACACCACAATGGGCGAGCGCGCCTACAACGTGAATATGGCGGCCACCATCCTGACCGCCGTCGTTCCACTCGCCATCTATTTCTTCTCCGGCCGCTGGTTCCTGCGTGGTGTCGCCGCCGGCGCCGTCAAGGGATAACGCCATGCAGCCTGCCGTATCCGTAAAAGACCTCAAGATTGCCTATGGCGACCATACTGTCATCGAGAAGCTCTCCATCGACATTGCTCCGCGCGAGTTTCTTGTGCTTCTGGGTCCGTCCGGCTGCGGAAAGTCGACGCTGCTCAACTCCATCGCGGGTCTTCAGGACATCAGCGATGGCGAAATCTGGATATCGGACAAGAACGTCACCTGGGCCGAACCGAAGGACCGCGGCATCGGCATGGTGTTCCAATCCTATGCCCTCTACCCGCGCATGTCGGTGCGCAAGAACCTGTCCTTCGGCTTGCGCGTGGCGGGCCTTCCCAACGCCGAGATCGAGGCGCGCATTGCCCGAACCGCTTCGCTTCTCCATCTCGACACACTGCTCGATCGCCGCCCTTCGGAACTGTCTGGCGGCCAGCGCCAGCGCGTCGCAATCGGCCGCGCCCTGGTGCGCGAGGTCAACGTCTTCCTATTCGATGAGCCGCTTTCCAATCTCGATGCCAAGCTACGCAACGAATTGCGCGTCGAGATCAAAAAGCTGCATCAGAGCCTGGGCAACACGATGATCTATGTGACGCATGACCAGGTCGAAGCGCTGACCCTGGCCGACCGCATCGCCATCATGAAGGACGGTGTAATCCAGCAGCTTGCCAGCCCATCCGAGATCTACCATCGCCCCGCAAACCTTTTCGTTGCCGGTTTCATCGGCGCACCGGCGATGAACTTCATCAAGGGCGAGATCGCCATCAAGACCCAGACCCCGGTCTTTGAAAGCAACGGCCTCACCATCGGCCTGAGCGGCTATCCATTTTTGGCACCCGTCAAGTCAGGTCCTGCTACGCTCGGCATCCGGCCGGAACACATCGCGCCGGACGGCGCTGCAAGCGGTTGGCCCGCTATTTCCGGCATCGTCTCGGTCGTCGAGCCAATGGGAGCAGACACCGTGCTGTGGTTCGACTGGGCGGGACAAAGTCTCTCCTACCGCATCATGGGGGATGCCGCACTTCAGCCGGGCACGACGATCAACCCAGGGCTCGATATCGCCAAAGCCTCCCTCTTCGACGCCGATGGCGCCCGCCTCTAAAGCCACTTTCACCTCATACGGAAGCTACCCATGTCTCAGACTGTCTACGACGCGCTGGTGATCGGTTCCGGCGCCGCCGGCTCCTTCGCCGCCAAAGAATTGACCGCTCAGGGGCTTTCAGTGCTTTTGCTCGAAGCTGGTCCCGCAGTAAGCCAGAAGGATTTTGATCCGACTCGCAAGAAACTGCCGGCCAGCAGCATCAACATATGGGAGCGCGCACGCGCGACGATAAAGGGTCAGCCCATCCAGGCGCGCCGCCTTCTTCACCGAGCGTTTCAGCCATTTCTTCGTCAATGACCGAAAGAACCCTTACACCACGCCAAAGGATGCGCCGTTCCTCTGGATCCGCGGCAGGCAGGGCGGCGGTCGCCTGCACAGTTTCGGTCGCGTGCTGCTGCGCTGGACGGATGACGACTTCAAGATCCAGTCGCGAACAGGTAAAGGCGTGGACTGGCCGGTCAGCTATGACGATCTCGTGCCTTACTACGAGGAGATTGAAGCCGGCCTTGGGCTCTACGGCAATCCCGATGGTGTAGAGACGCTGCCGGACGGCATCTATGCGCGCCCGGCAAAACTCACACCGGCCGAACAAATCTTCAAGAGCGAAGTGGAAGGTCGCTGGCCGCAGCGGCATGTCGTGTCCTGGCGCTATATCGCGCCGGACGCAGAGCGTACGCCGAAACCCTTGAGGGAGGCGCTCGCGACCGGGCGGCTGACCATCCGCCACGATGCGATCGTCCGCCGCATCGCGACGGACGAGCGAGGCACCCGGGCAACCGGTGCCGAGTTCATCGATCGCGTCACCGGCAAGGTCGAGACCGTGCATGCTGCCCTCGTGGTGCTGTCGGCTTCGCCGATCGAAAGCGTGCGGCTGCTTTTGAATTCGGCATCCGCCAGGCACCCAGAGGGACTGGGCAACAGCTCTGGCGCGCTCGGGCGTTATTTCATGGATCAGTTGCCATGCCTTGCCTTCGGCTCCTTCGGCAAGGCAAAAGGATGGGCGACCGACGATTCCGCCCCGACCGATCCTTTCTACAATCCCTCGGGCGGCATCTTCGTGCCGCGCTTTGGAACCGGCGATGCCGGTCGCGGCGATTTCGACTACCAGGGCAGCATCGGCCGGACGCCGACGCCCGATGACAAGCCGTCGCGGCTGGCATTCTTTGGCTTTGGTCGCATGCTGCCCTACGCGGACAATCGCATTACCCTCAACGCGCGACGCAAAGATGCCTGGGGGATCCCCGTTCCCCATATCCGCTGCCTCATGGGCCAAGAAGAGCACGCGCTTCTCCGCCAGCAGGAAGAGGTGCTCATCGACATGGTGCGAAGCGTCGGCGGCGATCTCGAGTTCATCGGCTCCCCCACCGGCCTCATGGAAATGGGACGCGGCGCCTTCCCCGACGCCGATCCGTTCAGCCGCTTCATGTTCCGAAAATGGTTCCGCAAGACTATGTGCATGGGAGCAGCAATCCATGAAACCGGCGGAGCGCGGATGGGGAGCGACCGGGGGAGTTCGGTGCTGAACCCTTACAACCAGCTTTGGGATGTTCCCAATGTCATCGTCACCGACGCCAGTGCCTTTCCCGGCAGTGGCATCGCGGGCACGACACTTACCGTCATGGCGTTGACGGTCCGCGCCTGCCGGAATCTTGTCAGCCGACACTCAGCAAATCATACGTGAGCCCCGCACGTCAGATCGGTCAGGTGACCGCAAGCGTCTCGAATATCATCGAGCGGATCCACCGATGGCGCAGATCGCTATGCGTTCGTTCGTGCCAAACCGCGATCTTCGAAAATCCAGGAATGCTGACTGGCGACTCCTTCACCAAAATTCCCTCGACGCCTTCAACAAGACGTCGAGGAACAACGGCGATCAGGTCTGTACTGCGTAAGATTTCGGCAAGGATAAGGAAGCTAGTTACGGAAAGCGCGACCCGCCGTCGGCGGCCAAGGGAAGCCAAAGCGTCGTCGGTGACGCCCCAGAAGCGCTCGCCGGAATAAGATACGAGCGCGTGGTCCAGTGCGCAAAACCGGTCGAGATCGATCGGCCCACAAGCGTCTGGATGTCCCTCGCGCATGGCGCACACGTAGGTCTCGTCGAAGAGATGGCGCGCATGCAGGTCCGGCGGCGCAGTTTCCGGCGTCACGAGCGCCAGATCGAGATCGCCACGCTCGAACTGCATCTGTGCCCTATCGTGCTCCAAGGGCCGCACGGCCACGCGTACACCTGAGGAGACTGCCCTTAGCTTCGGCAGGAAAGGGAGGACAACAGCATGCAGCGCGTAGTCTGTCGCCGCGATAGACATTGTGAACTCCGCCGTAGCAGGATCGAATGTCGGCGGCTGAAGCAATGCTTCTACGTCGCCCAGGACTTGTTTAACCGGCCCAGCGAGTTCCATCGCTCTCAGCGTCGGCACAACCCCGCGCTGGGTTCGGACAAAGAGCGGATCATCGAAGCTCACTCGCATTCTCGTGAGCATACCGCTGACCGCAGGCTGAGTAAGGCCGAGCCGTTCGGCGGCGCGAGTAACACTGCGTTCGTCCAATAGGGCGTCAAGCGCCTTGAGGAGATTGAGGTCCAGGGATCTGTTATCTCGCATTCTTATATCCATCATCATGAATGCCAATTTCCCTTATGTCTGCATATTTGGCATTACGGAGCAATACGAAACGAGCACGACCTCCAGCAGGCTGCAGTATGAGGAATTTCCGAATGATGAATGCAATTCAATGGCCGGAAGGCTACCTTCCAGGCTTCACTGAAAACTTCTCCTCCAACGAGGTCATCGCCGCCGATCTTCAGGTTGCTGATGTCTGGCCACAGCTCAGTCAAGCCACGCTCTGGCCAAGCTACTATCCCAATTCCGCGAATGTCCGCTTCTACGACGGCAAAGGGCCGGAACTGGAAGAAGGCGTGCGCTTTTATTTTGAGACCTTTGGATTTCCCGTCGAAGCTGAGGTCGTCGAATACGTGCCTCCAACGAAAGGAAAGCCGGGTCGTGTCGCCTGGCATGGCTGGGCTGGTGAAGGCGAGACCCGTCTCGACGTCCATCACGCGTGGCTGATCGAGGAACTGGCGGGCGGGCGGGTTCGCGTTCTCACCCAGGAGACACAAAAGGGCAAGCCTGCCGAAGATCTGGCAAAGACCAAGCCCAACCCCATGATCAACGGCCACCAAGACTGGCTGGATGGTTTGATCGCTGCCGCTCGCACGGCCACGAGATAGTGGCAAGATAGCGCCTATAAGAAGCGAATGCCAAGATCCACCTCCCGCTCGATGGCGCGGATCGATTCATCGTCGTCGCTGACGGCGGCCGAGCAACAGGCGGCCGACGTCGACGATGCGCTCAAGACCAATCCAAAATCGCAGCCGCTGACCCAGTAGCCCATCCCGATTTACGTCTTCTGTTACGTCCGCAACGTCCGCGTTTACCGTAACGTACTTCCACGGGAACCTTATCGGGAGAAGTGTGGCGTGGTCGAATACGACATCCAGTTTCGGCAGCGCCAGACACTGCCCGACCAAAGGAGACCGTAATGTTGAACGACCACGACATGGCGAGGAGGACGTGATGAACACGGCCTTCTCTCGACGCCTCCTCGGTGCCACCGCGGCTCTCGCTATGACGCTCGGCGCAATTTCGCTTGCGTCATTCCCGGTCCATGCACAGCAGGCTGCACCGTCTGCAACAACGCCGGCAACAGACAATGCCGGCTCGAAGCCGAACATTCTCGTCATCTTCGGCGACGATATCGGCCAGACGAACATCAGCGCCTATTCCTTTGGCGTCATGGGCTACCGGACGCCGAACATCGACCGCCTTGCCAAGGAAGGGACGATGTTTACGGACTACTACGCCGAAAACAGTTGCACGGCAGGGCGCTCGACCTTCATCACCGGTCAGGTCTGCCTGCGCACCGGCCTTTGCAAGGTTGGTATCCCGGGCGCAACGGTCGGCCTCCAGCCCCGCGACATCACGATCGCGCAAGCCCTGAAGCCGCTCGGCTATGCAACGGGCCAGTTCGGCAAGAACCATCTCGGCGATCGGGACGAATTCCTGCCGACCAACCACGGGTTCGACGAGTTCTATGGCAATCTTTACCATCTCAATGCCGAGGAGGAGCCGGAACGGCCCTACTATCCGAAAGATGACCAGGAATTCGTCCGCACGAACTCTCCGCGCGGCGTTCTCAAGGCGTCATCGGACGGCAAGATCGAAGACACTGGCGCTTTGAACCGGAAACGCATGGAGACGGTCGATGACGAAACGACGGCCGCCGCCATCGATTTCATGCAAAGGAAGGCAAAGGAGGGTAAGCCCTTCTTCACCTGGATGAACACGACCCGAATGCATGCTTTCACCCACGTCCGGCAATCCATGCAGGGCCAAAGCGGCATGCCCGGCAACGACTATGCCGACGGTATGATCGAGCACGACGGCGACGTCGGCAAACTGCTGAAAGCACTGGACGATCTCAACATCGCCGACAATACGATCGTGCTATACACGACCGACAACGGCCCGAACCAATGGTCATGGCCGGATGCCGCAACGACGCCGTTCCGAAGTGAAAAGGATACAAACTGGGAAGGCGCTTTCCGGGTACCCGCGATCATCCGTTGGCCCGGCCATGTAAAGGCGGGTGAAACATCCAATGAGATGGTATCCGGACTTGACTGGTTCCCGACGTTGCTCGCGGCTGCCGGCGACCCCGACATCAAGGACCGCCTTCTCAAGGGAACGGCGATTAGCGGCAACCAGTTCAAGGTCCATCTCGACGGCTATAATCAGCTTCCATATCTGACAGGGCAACAGCCGAAATCGGCCCGTACCGAATTCTTCTACTTCGATGACGACGGCCAGCTTGTCGCCTATCGCTTCGGCGACTGGAAGCTCGTCTTCTGCGAACAGCGTCAGCCGGGCGGTTTTCAGGTTTGGGCCAATCCGTTCACATGCCTTCGCGCTCCGAAAACCTTCAATCTTCGAATGGACCCTTATGAGCGGGCGGATATCGTTTCCGACCAGTATTATGACTGGTACGCCAAGAATGCCTATCTCGTGCAGTATGGCGTCTGGCGGGTGGCTCCATTCCTGCAAACTTTCCGCGAGTATCCGCCCAGCCAGCGGCCGGCCAGCTTCAGCGTGGACCAGATGATCGACGCACTGATGAAATCGCTGGAACAAAGTCCGGCGACAGCCAAGTAGTTCGGCGAACCCCATCGACGGGCGTGGCCTGAAGGCCTCGCCCGCTTCCAATATGGACGGGACGAGCATGACCGCACGTGACGACATTATCGCGCTGAGCGCACGGATTGGCCGGTCGATCATCGGCCAGGAGGCGATGGTCGAGCGGCTTCTCCTTGGGCTGCTCGCCAATGGCCATCTTCTGGTCGAGGGCCTGCCGGGGTTGGCGAAGACGCGCGCCATCAAGAGCCTGGCGAGGAATCTCGACGCCGAGCTCTCGCGCATCCAGTTCACACCGGACCTGCTGCCGGCCGATATCACCGGCTCGGAGATCTATTTCAGCGAGGGCGGCAGGGGCGAGTTCAAGTTTCAGCAGGGACCGATTTTCGCCAGCCTGATCCTCGCCGACGAGATTAATCGCGCGCCCGCAAAGGTGCAGTCGGCCTTGCTGGAAGCGATGGAGGAGCGGCAGGTAACCGTCGGGGGCAAGAGCTATCCTCTGCCCGCGCTTTTCATGGTGATGGCGACGCAGAATCCGATCGAGCAGGAGGGTACCTATCCCCTGCCCGAAGCGCAGCTCGACCGCTTCCTGATGCATGTGGAGGTCGGCTATCCCAACGAAACATCCGAAGGAGCAATCATGCGGCTCAATCGCGATGAGGAAAACGAAGCGCATGGAGAGGGCAAGCCCACGCCGCAGCAAAGGCTTGATCCGCAAGCAATATTCGAGGCACGCAAGGAGATAGGAGCGGTTGCCGTCTCCGATCCCATCGAGAAATACATCGTCGCTTTGGTCTTCGCCACGCGATACCCCGACAGATATGACAAGGACCTCGCCAAATTGCTGCAGGTCGGTGTCAGCCCGCGCGGCGTCATCGGTCTCGACAAAGTTTCCCGCTCCTATGCCTGGCTGAGGGGTCGCGACTATGTCATCCCCGACGACGTCAAGGCTGTTGTCAGCGACGTTTTCCGCCATCGCCTGATCCTCTCCTACGAGGCTCATGCCTCCAACACCGCGCCAGATCAGGTCATCGACCGCATCGTCGAACTCGTGGCGGTTTCATGAGGAACGGCCATGGCTCGCAACGAAGGCAGCACAGGCGTCCATGTCAGCACCGAGCAGCTCGTCGCTCTCGAGCGCCAGGCTCGCGACCTGACCTTCGTCCAAAAGGCGCGGAGCCATCGTCAACTTTCCGGCCGGATGCGCTCGTCGATGCGTGGCCGGGGCCTGAGTTTTGAGGAACTGCGCGACTATCTGCCGGGGGACGACATCCGCACAATCGACTGGCGGGTCACGGCACGCACCAGCAGGCCGGCAGTCCGCGTCTACACGGAAGAGAAGGAACGGCCAGCGCTGATCGTCGTCGACCAGCGCATCAACATGTTCTTCGGCAGCCGACGGTCGATGAAATCGGTGACCGCAGCGGAGGCGGCCATGCTCTGCGCCTGGCGGATTCTCGGCTCCGGCGACCGGGTCGGCGGCTTCGTGTTCAACGACAGCGAGATTGTCGAGCTCAGGCCGCACCGCAGCCGGGAAGCCGTCATGGGCCTTGCCGACAGGATTGCCCGCCAGAATACAGGGTTGAGCGCTGCCTATGCCGGAACGCCCGGTCTCGCCGCGCTCGACGCCGTTGCTGCCCGCGTCGCGAACATCGCTCATCATGATCATCTCGTCGTCTTCATCAGCGACTTCGATGGTCATACGGGGGCGACACGCAACACGCTGCTGCGCCTCTCGGCACATAACGACGTGATCTGCCTCCTCGTTTACGATCCCTTCCTTCTGCAGTTGCCGCAATCGGGCAACATCGTGATCAGCGGCGGCAGTCTTCAGGCAGAACTGATACTCAGACAAGGCGACGTCCGGCAAGCGATCGATCGCTTCGCACGTGAGCGCGGCCGGGAACTGCGGTCCTGGCAACGAGAGCTTGGCCTTCCAATGCTGCCGATTTCAACCGCGGAAGAAACCGCGCCGCAGCTCCGCCGCCTGCTGGAGCAATCCGCCTGGCGGCAACGGAGGCGATGACCATGGGACCAGCCACTCCGACGACCGATCCGATGACCGAGATCGCCCTGCGATCCCTCAGGGACATCGCCGTGCCACCGCCG
Organism: Rhizobium sp. CB3171; assembly: GCF_029714265.1. Classification (NCBI taxonomy): domain Bacteria; kingdom Pseudomonadati; phylum Pseudomonadota; class Alphaproteobacteria; order Hyphomicrobiales; family Rhizobiaceae; genus Rhizobium; species Rhizobium sp. CB3171. The sequence continues at coordinate 2,409,655 of NZ_CP121653.1, forward strand.
GTCTCGTGGATGCCGCAGACCTGGGGATGGGCCGTATTGGCGGCAATTCTCCTTGTCGTTCTCTTGGTCGTCTTTCTGCGCTGGCTGAAGGCCTATCGCGCAAACGCCTATCGACGCGAGGCGCTCGCCCAACTCGCCGAGATTGAAGAGAAAATCCGCGATCCGGTCGCGCGAGGAGACGGGCTGCGCGAACTCGCCGCCCTTCTGAAGCGCGTCATGCTGGCCGGCTGGGGCCGGCCGGCCGTGGCAGAGATCGCCGGCGCGGCCTGGGTTCGCTTCCTGAGCGAACATGGCGACGAGAAAGCGAGTACCGCCCTGGAAAGACTGCTCGACGATCTTGAATACCACGGCAATGCAGAGCCGCCGCCGGATGTCGTCGACCAAGCGGTCCCGGCCGCACGAAGCTGGATCGGACACCATCATGTATCAGCTTGACCATCCATGGCTGCTGTTTCTTCTTCCCGTGCCGCTGTTCGTCTGGTGGCTTCTTCCAGCGCATCGGCAAACGTCGGAGGCCGTTCGCATCCCCTTCTTCGAGCAGGTTGCAGACGCCGCCGGCATCCGTCCGACGGAAGGTTCGGTCATCCCGCGCCGGACTTGGCTACAGTTGATCGTCGAGACGCTCGCTTGGTGCCTGATGCTGCTCGCCCTCGCGCGTCCGCAATTCGTCGAGCCGCCGATCGAGAAGGTCGAGCCGCAGCGAGACATCATGCTCGCACTCGACCTATCGCAGTCGATGGATACGAAGGATTTCCGCGCCGCGGACGGAAGCACTGAGGCACGCGTCGATGCCGTTAAGAAGGTCGTCTCCGATTTCGTATCGAAGCGACCCGGCGACAGGATCGGCCTCGTCGCCTTCGGCGATGCGCCATATCCGTTGGTCCCCTTTACCATGGACCATGCCACCTTGCAGACGATGATCGCCGAGATCGTGCCGGGCATCGCAGGTCCCCGCACGTCGCTCGGCGACGCCATCGGGCTGGCGATCAAGATGTTCGAAAAGACGACCGTTCCGGAGAAGGAATTGATACTGCTGACCGACGGCAACGACACCGCCAGCAAGATGCCGCCTGCCAAGGCTGCCGGAATCGCCAAGACCAAGGGGATCGTTGTTCATACCGTCGGAATCGGTGATCCGGCCGCGACCGGCGAGGACAAGCTCGATACAGAAATGCTCCGAAAGATCGCCACAGGCACCGGTGGGCGCTACTTCTTTGGCGAAGATCAAACCGCGCTCGCTGCCATCTACGACGTGCTCGACCGGATTACGCCGGTGAACCAGAAGACGCTTTCCTGGCAACCGCGCATAGAACTCTTCTATTGGCCTCTTGGTGCATCAATCGCGCTCATCGTGGTCTATTATGGACTGTGCGGCATCCGCAGCCTCCTGCATAGAGAGGTGGCGGCATGATCGAGGACTTCCATTTCCTGCGTCCATGGTGGCTGCTGGCGCTTGCGCTTCCGGTCGCGTTGCTCTGGCTGTCCTCCCGCTCCGGCGATGCCCGCAACCGATGGAAAGGGATCATCGCGCCGCACCTGCTCGACAGCCTCGTCATCAAGGGAAGGGGCGGCTCCCGGTTTCGGCCTTCCTGGCTCCTTGCCGCCGCGATGGCGGCAGCAGCGATCGCGACATCAGGACCAACCTGGGAGCGGGAGGTTCCACCGTTCGTCGAAAATACGGCGCCGCTCGTCATCGCCGTCGACCTGTCGGTGACGATGAATGCGATCGACGTTACGCCTTCGCGGCTTGAGCGCACCAAGCTGAAAATCAGGGATGTCATCGCGGAGCGGCAAGGTGCGAGGACGGCTGTCGTCGCTTATGCGGGAACGGCGCATCTCGTCCTTCCTTTCACAGAGGACGCCTCTCTCACCGAAACCTACACGGATGCCCTGGCGACGCGCATCATGCCCGTCCCCGGCAAGGATTCGACTAGGCCGCTCCAGCTTGCCGAAGAGCTCCTCTCGAAGGAGGAGACGACCGGCACGATCCTGTTCATGACAGACGGTATCGAGCAGAGAGCATTTGAAGCTTTCAAACGCGGAGCGGGCCGCAGCATTGTCGTACTCGGCGTCGGCACGGCGGCAGGCGGTCCCGTCAAGACACCGGACGGCGGCTTCGAGACGGATGCGGGCGGCGGACGCATCTTCGCCAAACTCGATGTCGAGGGTCTGAAGCGCCTGCATACGCAGACGGGCACGGAGGTCGCGACAATCACCGACGACGACACGGACGTGCGCTGGATAATGCAGCGCATCCGGACGAATTTCGAACAGAAGCAGGCTAAGGAAGGCGATCGCTGGCGCGATATGGGATGGTGGGCGGTCATCCCCCTCGTCATTCTCTACGCGGCATCGTTCCGGCGCGGCTGGGTCGTACGCTTTGCCGGCATCGTTCTTGCTGGGAGAATGGTGATGCCCACCGAGGTCGATGCCGGCAGCCTCGCGGACATGTGGTTGACATCAGACCAGCAGGGCCGGCTTGCCTACGAGCGCAGCGATTATGCAGCGGCATCGGCGCATTTTCTCGATCCGATGTGGAAGGGCACCGCGCTCTATCGCGCCGGCAAATACGCGGAAGCCGTCGACGCCTTCGCCGCCGTCGACACTGCGGAGAGCTGGTATGATCAAGGAAACGCGCTGCTTCACCTGGAACGGTTCGACGAGGCGGTCGCTGCTTACAAGAGGGCGCTGGATGGGCGAAAGGGCTGGCCGGACGCGCAGGCGAATCTCGCAATTGCCGAAGCGCTGCTAAAGGCGAAACAGGAGGAGGAACAGGACGAGCAAGGGGAGCCGAACGAGAAACCCGATCAGGTGCAATTCGACGACAAGGGCAAACAGGGCAAGCAAGGAAGGATCGACATCGCCGAACAGACGTCGGAGATGTGGATGAAGAATATCCAGGTGAGCCCGGCGGATCTCATGGCACGGAAGTTCTCCCTCGAAACGCGGGAAAAGACGCCATGAGATCGGCAGCCATGGGCCTTGCCCTCTCTCTGTTGGCCGCCACTTCCTGCTTGGCGGCGGAACCTTTCGCTCGTGCAAGCGTCGATGACGACGGCCAGATTGTGCCTGGCCAGCAGGTGCACGTCATCGTCGACGTCTTCGTTCCGGATTTCTTTACCTCGCCTCCGCAGTTCCCGCTGTTCGACCTTCCCAACGCCGTCGTCACGCTCGCGAACGAGCGCCCGCAAAATCTGCTGCAGACCATCGATGGCGTTCAATATTCCGGAATTCGCAGGACCTATGCCGTCGTTCCGGAGGTATTGGGAACGTTCACCCTGCCGTCGGTGCCGATCGAGCTCGGCTATTCGGAAGACGGGAGACGGGTCAAGGGAACGGTGCAACTCCCCTCCATCGGCTTCAATGTCATCGGTTCGGCATCCGGACAACAGACACCGGCCTTTGCCGCCAGGCAGATTGCGCTCACCCAGTCCTTCGACCGGAATCCCTCACAGCTTAAGGTCGGTGATGCGATCGTGCGGACTGTGACCGTCTTCGGCGAGGATACACAGGCCATGATGATACCGCAGGTCGTCATCGGCGAGGCTGCCGGTCTCAGGCAATATCAAAAGCCACCGCAGATCGCGGATAACATCGTGAGCGGAAATACGACGGGAAGCAGGCGCATAGAGACCATCGTCTACACGGCGGACAAGGCCGGCACCTTCCGCATCCCCGCGGTTTCCTATCCATGGTTCGATGTCGACGCGCATCAGGCCAGGACCACCACGTTGCCGACTGTGGCCGTCACCGTCATCGATGCACCGGCATCGTCCGACATCATCGCGCCCGAGCTTCGGCAGGAGACGGCGCCGAGCCGTTCCCGAACCTTGACGGCCGCGGCACTGGCCTCGGGCTGCGCTCTTTGCGTTGCCGTCCTATGGGCGGGTCGGCGCTTCCTGCCACGGTTTTCAAACGGAATGCGAGCCTGGCGTCGCCCGCGCCCAAACTCGGAACACGTGGAATTCAAGCGGCTGATGAACTCAATCGCCGGTGATGAAGAGAGTGCCGTCTATCAGGCTTTGATGCGCTGGACACGAGTGGTCGGCTATTCCTCGATTTCGACATGGATGACCGCCTCGTCCGATCCCGACTTGGGATCGCAGATAGAGGCCATAGAAAAAGCCCTCTTCGGTTCCGGAACCGATGGCGCTCCATTCGACCGGCAGGCGTTGGCGGATGCTGTTCGCAGGTCGCACATCGCAAAACCTGCTCCAGGCAGCTTGCGGGGCGGTGCCCTGCCACCGCTCAATCCAGGCGCGGCTTCGCCCACTTCCGTAAATTTACGCCGGTGGTAACATTTGCCGCCGGGCATTTACCGTAACGTACTTCCGAACAGCCGCATCGAAGGCAAAGCTGTTCTTTCAATTTCGGAGGCAAGGATGGCTTTGGCATTCGAAAACGAGCGGACAGCGGACGGCGGCCCCGAGGGCATGGTCTGGATCCCCGGCAGGACCTTCACGATGGGATCGGACAACCACTATCCGGAGGAGGCCCCTACCCATCCGGTAAGGGTCGACGGCTTCTGGATCGAGGAAACGCCGGTGACGAACCGGAAGTTCGTGGCATTCGTCGACGCCACCGGCTACGTGACTTTCGCCGAGAAGGCTCCCGATCCCAAAGACTATCCGGGCGCACGCCCCGAAATGCTGAAGGCAGGATCGCTCGTCTTCTTCCAGCCGAAGAATGTTGCTGGCCCGGACATAACGCAGTGGTGGAAATTCAAGTTCGGCGCGAACTGGCGCCGTCCGCTCGGCGGACTGAGTGACCTGCGTGGGAAGCTGGACCATCCTGTTGTCCATATCGCCTGGTGTGATGCCAAGGCCTATGCGGACTGGGCAGGCCTCGATTTGCCGACCGAGGCGGAGTGGGAACTTGCCGCCCGCGGTGGCCTGGACGACGCCGAATTCGCCTGGGGGGATGAACTCATGCCCGACGGTCGCCCGATGGCCAATACGTGGCAGGGAACATTTCCGACGCTCAGCACCAAGCCCGCGGGAAAAGAACGGACCTCGCCCGTGCGCTCTTTCCCCCCGAACGGCTACGGCCTTTACGACATGATCGGCAATGTATGGGAGTGGACCTCCGATTATTGGTCAGCGCGGCACACCGAACCTGCCGCCAAATCCTGCTGCATCCCGAGCAATCCCCGCGGCGGACCGGCAGACGCGAGCTACGACCCCATGCAACCGCAGATCCGCATCCCTCGGAGGGTGCTGAAGGGCGGCTCGCATCTTTGTGCGCCCAACTATTGCCGTCGTTATCGCCCCGCCGCCCGCCATGCCGAGCCGGAGGATACGTCCACAAGCCATGTCGGCTTCCGCTGCGTGAAAAGAACGACCGCGTGACAGGAGATATCCGATGAGACCGATCCGGAACACCGAAACGATCCTCGCCTCGCTGATTGTTGCCGTGTTTACGCTGGCGGCGGGCTTCGTCAGTCCCGCCTTCTCGCAGGAGTCGCTGCCGTCATGGAACGACACGGCCGCGAAGAGCCGCATCATGGCCTTCGTCAAGGCAACGGTGACGGATGGCGGCGAAGGCTACGTCGCGCCTGAAGATCGCATCGCCGTCTTCGACAATGACGGTACGCTCTGGGCCGAACAGCCCTATTACGTCCAACTCGGCTTCATGCTGGACCGGGTGAAGACATTGGCGCCGCAACACCCGGAATGGAAGGAGAAAGAACCGTTCAAATCCATCCTTGCCGGCGACCTGAAAGGGATCGCAAAGAGCGGCGAGAAGGGCATCGTCGAACTCGGCATGGCAACGCATGCCGGAATGACGACCGACCAGTTCGCCTCGATCGTCACGGACTGGTTCGCAACGGCGAAACATCCGAAAACAGGCAAGCCGTATACCGAGATGACGTATCTGCCGATGCGCGAACTGCTCGACTATCTGCGCGCCAACGGCTTCAAGACCTACATCGTCTCCGGCGGCGGCGTGGAGTTCATGCGGCCGATTACGGAAAAGGCCTATGGCATCCCGCCGGAACAGGTGGTGGGAAGCACGATCACCACCGAATTCGATATCGTCGACGACGTACCTGTCCTGAAGCGTCTGCCGGAGATCGACTTCATCGACGACGGCCCTGGCAAGCCTGCCGGTATCAACAAGTTCATCGGGCGCAAGCCGATCTTCGTTGCAGGCAATTCCGACGGCGATTACGAGATGATGCGGTGGACGACCGCGGCGAAGAGCCCGGGCTTTGCGATGCTGATCCACCATACGGACGGCGATCGCGAATATGCCTACGACCGCCAGTCCGCGTTTGGGAAGCTGGACAAGGCGCTCGACGAAGCCGGACGCCGCAACTGGCTGGTCGTTGACATGAAGAATGACTGGAAGAAGATCTTCGCTTTCGAATAGTCAGGGCTGATGGCGGCAAGCCGGGGGCCGGGCCTGCCTGCCCTCCCCCGGTCAGAAGTGGAATACCGCACCCACCATCGGGCCGTGCTCCACGATATCCTCGGTGAGGCTGCCATTGCTGTAGTTGACGCCAAGCGCTCTGTAACCGGCAATCGCGGAGCCATGGCAGGCAACAGGTCGGCGGCGTGAGAAGCCGCCGGAATAGTAAGAGCCACTGCCGACAGGCGGCCTTTCTCCGACATCCCCCGCCTCTAGGATGCGCTGGCAAGCCGGTCGGCGGCTTTGAAGTCCGCACCGGCCTTCGTCAGGCCGTCCTTGAGCTTTGCAGTAATGGACGGGTGATAATGTCTCTGCTCCATTCTTTGATGAAACAGGCGAATGAAATCCGGATCCTGATTCTGCATGGCTGCGAGCCGCGGGGCAGCCTGGCTCGATCCGAGCTGAGCCAGTGCGGCGATCCTCAGCACCTTCAGCACATAGTCGCCGCGATGCACCTGCTCGGCCAGCAACGAGGCCTCGGACCAGTCGGACCTGCGATAGGCGTCGAGAGCGAGAACGATAACCGCATCGCCTGGCACGGTGTCGACATTGCGCCCGGCATCCCGTGCCAGCGAGACGCCTGCGTCGAAATAGCCGGAGGCAAAAAGAACCGTGGCGAGCGTTGCGCCAACATCCGGATTGTTCGGATTGAGGGACATCGCCCTGTTGCCTGTGTCTATTGCTGTCGTGTTCCAGCCCGCGGCAAACTGCGTCATCATCAGGGCGACTTGCGCCCGGTCGGAACGCGGCGCAAGCGATACGGAGCGGCTTGCGAGCTTATAGGATCTGGCGAGCGTCGCCTGGTCGATCACACCTTCTTCTCCTGTCAGCAGCGCCCTTGCGAGCGTTGCGCCGGCATCTGCATCGTCCGGACTTTTCGCTATTGTCCGCTCCAGACAGTTCATCGATCTCGCAATCACCGCGGAGTCTCGGTCCTCGAGCGCGCGCTCTGCGCGGAGCACGCAGGCGTTTCCAAGCGAACTCGCAGCGCTTCCATAGGTCTCCGCGTTATTGATCACGCTATCGCTCGAGGCAAACCTTCGGGCTAGAGACGCCGCGAGATTCATGCTAACGGCCGCGGGGCTCTTGCCTGCCGTATCCTCCCTTTCGACCCCGGACCGAAGCACTTCGCCGGTAGCGAGGTTCGCTATCTGCCACCAGATGCTTCTATCGTTCCCGTCGCCATAATACTTCATCTCGATCCGATAGGCGTTTGCGTCGGAAGAACGGTGGGCCGCAAACTGCAGTCTGTCCGGGGGCAAAGCCTCTGTGACAGTCAGCGTCCGAAACTGGGTCAGGGCGGTCAGCAGCATCTCACGCGTCGCGTTTGCCTCTCCGCTCCATGCGGCGTCGGCAGCTACCATCTCGACCGAGACCGCCGGGCGGACAGTGATTGCCGGAGCAATCTCAGACATTCCCCACATGAGCGCCGTCCCCATGCCAAGGACTGCCGCAATCGCTGCCCATGCCTGCCACCCTGCAACCGGAGAACGTTTCGAACGCGAAGTTTGGAGGGGCCCGATGTATTCCTCCAGCTCCCTCCTCGCTGTTTCGGCCTCTGCCGCTTCACCGCCGATCTCATATTCCGGCAAGGATGATGCGGAAAAAATCGTGACATAGCGCCCCTTTGGCAGGTCGATCATGATTCCGCGCGGCGAGCCGTATGCTTCGTAATACTGGCTGAGCGCAGTACGAAGCCGGCTAACCTCGATACGGACGATAGGATCGAGGGAGGCATCGAAACTGCTGGTGCGTCCAAGCACATCGATTGCTATGGAATAGGCTTTGACCCCTTCCGCACGCCCGCTTAATCCCTGCTCGGCAATATATCCGAGAATTGCCTTCGCCCGATCCGTCGCATGAAACCTTGGGTCGGAGAGCAGCCTGTCGAGCTCGGCTCTGGCGTCTGCTTCGGAAACTTCGCAAGCCCTCGTGTCGTGTTCTTCAGCGTCCATGGCGGCCCCCGCACACATTGGTCCAGCTAAAGTAGAACAGACGAATTTATCGCTCAGAAAACAAACGGTTGCAATATGAGTCTCTAACAAAACCAAAACGTGATTGATTTTAACGCGAGTTCGCGGGTTATTTCGGCACGCTCGAACCGCGTTCGAGGCAATATTGTATGACTTCGGATTCAATTTCCGCGCAGATGTCCGTGTACTCTTCGATCATGGGCGAGCGGTCGCCGGTGGATTCGCTACGAAGCCGGTCCAGCGTGGAGCACGCGTCGTCATAGGCTTCGAACAGATTTCCAAGCGAAGAGGGCTTCGTGGCAAGAATCTGAAGGCGGCCGCGAATTGACGGCAGCTTCAACATCAACCGCCACATGCCGCGTTCCCGCGTACCTACCGGGGCTCTTTCGTTGCCGCTCCCCTTGTCCATCAGACCATTCAGACTCCCGCCGGCACCTTTTTCAGGAGTATGATCCGGCGCCCACTTTCAGGAAGTACGTTACCGTAACAAGGACCGTAAATACCCTGCACGATAGTTGTTACGCCGAGTTTACCGTAACGTACTCCCCTGTAGGGAACTTGTATGCTCCATTTGAGGACCGACAGAGGAGCATTCCATGAAGCCTGCATATCTTGCCGTCGCCACGGTCTTCATTCTCGGCCTGCTTCTCCTCGCACCCATGGCGCATGCCCAGCAGCAAACCTCGGATGCCAAGGTCGATGAACTCGTCCGCTTGCTGCAAGATCCCGACGTCAAAGCCTGGCTTGACAGCCGCAAGGCCGGCTCCGCAGCCGGGCCGGCTGCGGAGCAGGATGCTTCTGCGCTTGCCGACTGGGACAAGCGAGCGCGCTCGCGGTACGGTGGCATTGTCGCCGCCATACCGACGATTCCCGGTGAAATCGCCGCGGCCATGCGCCGAGGGCGGGCCGATGCAATCGACCACGGATATGCTCCGATCGTCGTGCTGCTGGGAGGGCTCGTACTGCTCGGCGCGGCGGTCGAAGCCGTATTCCGGCGACAATGGTCGCATCGCGCCTCGTCGTCTCCGGTCGCCGCGGAATTCCTGCCGATTGCCGTTTTTACCGCAGCCATGGCGATCGTTTTCTTCGTGGTCGACTGGCCGCCTCTCGTGCGCATCGTGCTGTTGACCTATCTCATCGCTTTCGTGGCCTATCGTTGCCTCTCGGCGGCAGTGGCGCTTGCAACCCCGGACATAGGCCTGCGTCGGCGAATCAAGGTGTTCGCAGGCCTGCTTTTCTTTGCAATAGCGACCGCAACCCTTGGGCCTCCACTCGGCGTCCCGCCACCTGTCAACCAGGCGATTTCCTTTTGCTTCTCGATCTTCCTGTTCGCGCTCGCCCTGGAAGCCGTCTGGACCCGCAATTCATCGTCGCGTTCGCGAAAACTTGCGCTATCGCTCTGCCTGTTTGCCGTCTGGCTGCTTTGGCTGCTGAACTTCAAGGGTCTTGCCTGGCTCGGGATCTTTGCCATGATCCTGCCGCCCCTGCTTCGCCTCGTCGGGCGCGCCGTCGAGCGTGCAATGGGAGACAACCGGAAAGATCTCAAGGCCGTTATCGCTGCCAGGGGTAGCCGGGCCGTCGTCATCGCGATCGCCGTCGCATGGCTTGCAATGGTGTGGCACCTCAATCCGGATTCGCTGGCGCATCAGGATCCCACCTTGAGCGCCATTACCTACGGCCTACTGAAGAGCGCCGTCGTTCTTCTCGTTGCCGATCTCGTTTGGCATATCGCCAAGGCTTTCATCGACAGCAAGCTGCAAACTTTCTCCGCCGATCCTTCCGCGCATGGCGGCGAAGCCGCGAGCGAGCACCGCATCGCCACGCTGCTTCCGATCTTCCGCAATGCGCTGGCCGTCTTCGTGCTCGCCGCGACGGCACTGACCGTGCTCGCCGAACTGGGAGTTCAGATCGGCCCCCTCATTGCAGGCGCGGGCATCTTCGGCGTCGCCCTCGGCTTCGGCTCGCAGACGCTTGTGAAGGATGTCATCAGCGGCATCTTCTACATGCTCGACGACGCATTCCGCGTCGGCGAATACATCCAGAGCGGTAGTTACAAGGGCACTGTCGAATCCTTCAGCCTTCGTTCGGTACGCCTGCGCCATCACCGCGGGCCGATCTTTACCGTGCCCTTCGGGGCGCTAGGTGCGGTGCAGAACATGAGCCGGGACTGGGTGATCGACAAGTTCATGCTGCGTGTTGCATTCGACACCGACATCGCCATGGTGAAAAAGCTGGTAAAAGCCATTGGCGCAGAGATGAAAGAAGATCCTGAGCTTGCCCCATTCATCATAGAGCCGGTGAAGATGAAAGGCGTCGAGCAGATCGGCGAATTCGGGATCGAGCTCAGCTTCGCATTCAGTACCGTGCCCGGCCATCAGTCCGCCGTGCGCCGTCGGGCCTATACGATGATCCGCGATGCGTTCCGATCGAACGGGATCGAGTTCGCCCAGCCGACCGTGCAGGTCGGCGGCGAAGAAAAAGCCGAGGGCAGCGCAGCGGTGGCGGCGCTGCGGTCGGTCCAGCTCAAGCAGCAGGCCACCGAGGTCCCGAAGTAACGGCCATGTCATCGTATTAGGAAGAGCTGTGGCTACGGATCATGCGTGGCGGTCTTTTCGATACGCTGATGACTGGATTGAGACTCACAAAACGACGTGGCGCCCTCGTCTTGGGCGGTCCTGTGCTGGGGAACTCTGATCCTGTTGCTCCTGGGCCTCCGGGCGACTACAGCGAACTGGAATTTTCCAGGCTTTTGAGGTGCTTACGCACCAATCAATAGCCTCATTCCGCCTTCTCGGAACCCGCAAACATCGAGCCCGGAGGTCGGCTCGAGCGCAATGCGCTGCTTTGCGCAAAATGCACCACATTCTGTTTATTGGTTGGTAGTGCTTTTGATTTATCGGGATAATCAGAGGTTGATAGCCGCCATGCATGGCACAAGCGAAGCCGTCAGCCACGATATGAGTCTTATCCATTTGCCAGCGAGGCGCGTCACTTGAACCACCGCCTCCTCCAATTTTTAGGCTGTATGATGAAAGCAAAAATCCGTTCTTGCGCCATTTCCGTAGTCACCGTTGCGGCATTGGCAGGGTGCCAAACTGCAAAGCCTATCGCGATGAGCGTTGTGGCCACACCGACCGCGAAAGGCGTACAGTACGGCGATGTGCTGTCACCACAGCGCGCTGCCGGTCAAGACATCCCGGCGCTCAAAGGCCAGAAGATTGTTACGGTACGAACCTACGAGGATGTCCGGAAGAAGGACGCACAATTTTCCACCAGAACCGAATTGGAAGGCATCGACTGCGCGTTGGATAGCGAGGGGTATCGTGCCTCTGTGAAGACTCCCGCAGAAATTAGAGTGCCTGACTACGGCTACGCCTCACGCCCGGTTTCCGTCCACTGCCAAGCCCCGGGCTACAGGACCGGCTATGCAAGCGCTCAGCCTTTCGACGAAACATCCCATGACCGCATGGCGGCAGCAAGCAACAACGGTCTTGTAACAATGGTGGCAGTCGCCTTAGTCGATGCCGCGACAGACAAGAAAAAGCATGACTACAGCTATCCGCCCGTATTCGTGACGATGAACCGGATTGGATGTGAAAAGGACAAATCAGGATGCCACTAGCGCATAGCTAGTTTTCACTTGCTTTGGCAAAGACCGCGCTAACGTCGCTGACAATTTCCACATGGGAATATGCGGCCTGCGCAGCGCCGGCGCCATCCGCTCGCATGATCGCCGTCACGATTACGTCGTGCTCGTCATAGGATTTCGCCAACCGGCCGGGTAACCGAAACTGCGCGCGACGGAACGGTGCAAGCCGCGCTCGGCTTTGCGTGACCAGTTCGTAGATGTGTTCGTTGTGCGCGCCGCGATAGAGCCGAGTATGAAACTCGGTATTATGGGCGGCATAGTCTTCCTCCGCACCCAGATGCACAAGGCGTGCGGAAGCGTGATGCTCGATTTCCAGCATGCGCCGTTCGTCGACTGTCATTCGCTCGGCCGCAAGCCGCGCGCAGATTGCCTCAAGCTCCGCCATCGCCTCGAACATAGAATGCAGATAGGTCTCGGTCACATTGGTAACGAGGGCGCTGCGGTTCGGCTCGCGTTCGACAAGCCCCATTGCCCCGAGTTCGCGCAGCGCCTCGCGCACCGGCGTGCGCGATACTTCGAAACGGGCGGCCAGCGAAATTTCGTCAAGCTTCTCGCCCGGTAGCATCTGCCCGGTCACGATCATGTCGGCTATTGCCCGCACCATCTGTTCGACGGTCGTTCCTGCCCGGATGATCTCTCTGCGTCTGACCTGTTTCAAGGATCGATTCTGTTTTGTTGCGTGTTGCATACACATGTAGCGCCGGCTGATCAAAGTCAAACACTGGGCAATATTATATTGTTTATATTGAATAATATATCGCGCGAATCCAAGCCAGCGTGCACTCAATCGCTATTGCTCATATGATTATACGGCTATTTTATAGGCTATGCACAATCTTTGGCCTGATTGAGATTAAAATTGCATACACTTTAACATCTTCCCTAAACAACCCGGAAATTTTTATGTAAAATCAACGCAATAAAATCTGGGCACGGGCATTGCATACACTTTTCTGCAATCAGTTGAACCGGCAAAACCGCCGCACGGGGAGCATTCCGATGACCAGACTCCTTTCCATGAACCGCCGCCGTTTCCTTCAGGCTTCCACCACCACCCTCTTCGTCGGCACAGCACCCGGCTTTTTCTCCTCCCAGGCCCTTGCGCAGACAGCCCTCACCGTCGGCTTCATCTATGTCGGCCCGAAGGATGACTATGGCTATAACCAGTCGCATGCCGAGGGCGCAGCCGCCGTCAAAGCGCTGCCGGGCATCACAGTTGTCGAAGAAGAGAACGTGCCCGAGACGGTCGACGTCCAGAAGACGATGGAATCGATGATCAATCTCGATGGCGCGACCCTGCTTTTCCCAACCTCCTTCGGCTATTTCGACCCCCACATGCTGGCCATGGCCGCCAAATACCCCGATGTCCAGTTCCGCCACTGCGGCGGCCTCTGGCAGGAGGGCAAGCATCCGGCCAATACGGGTTCCTATTTCGGCTATATCTTCCAAGGTCAGTATCTGAACGGCATCGCAGCTGGCCATGCAACGAAGAGCAAGAAAATCGGCTTCGTTGCCGCCAAGCCGATCCCGCAGGTCCTGCAAAACATCAATGCCTTCCTGCTTGGGGCTCGGTCCGTGGATCCCACCATCACCTGCCAGGTGATCTTCACCGGAGAATGGTCGCTCGCGGTCAAGGAGGCCGAAGCGACCAACGCACTGATCGATCAGGGCGCCGACGTCATCACTTGCCACGTCGACAGCCCCAAAGTGGTGGTCGAGACGGCCAGTGGCCGCGGCGCCTTCATTTGCGGCTACCACGCCAACCAGAGCCCGCTTGCTCCTGAAAAATATCTCACCGGTGCCGAATGGGCCTGGGGCAACGTCTACAGCAATTTCGTCAAGAAGGCGCAGGCAGGCGAAAAGCTCGGCAACTTCGTACGCGGCGGCCTGAAGGACGGCTTCGTAAAGATGAGCGCACTCGGCCCAGGCGTTTCCGAGGCGGGCCGCAAGGCCTTCGAGGCCACGCATGCTGAGATGATGAAGGGTGGGTTCTCGGTCTTCAAGGGGCCGCTGAAGGACAACAAGGGCAACATAGTCGTGACCGCCGACAAGAGCTACGCCGAAGACGCGATCGAGCTTGAAAGCATGAATTACCTGGTCGAAGGCGTCGTCGGGTCCACGGCGTAAACCGCAAAGGGAGAAGCGCCATGACTGTCCAGGCCAACGATCCCGCAATATCAGTCGCTTCCGAAAAACCGGCTTCGCTGCGCCCAACCCTTGAATGGATCGCGCGGCGGGCCGAGCCGATTGTCATCGGCCTTGCGGCTATCGTGATCGGTCTTGCGCTCTTCTCCCTCTTCATCCTGGCGATCGGCAAATCGCCCGCAATGCTCTTCCAACTCATGTACACCGGCGGCTTCGGCAGTTGGTTTTCCGTGCAGAACAGCCTCAGCCGTGCCGCACCCCTTCTCCTGACGGCACTCTGCGTCGCCCTACCTGCCCGTCTCGGCCTCGTTATCATCGGCGGAGAGGGGGCGGTCGTTCTGGGCGGCGTAGCCGCCGCGGCGATGGCTCTGCCACTCGTCGGCTCGGCACCGGTCTTCCTGACCTTCATTCTCATGGCGATCGCTGCGATGCTGGTTGGCGGCGTCTGGATCGGCCTCGCCGGCTTCCTGCGCCATTACCGCGGCGTCAATGAGACCATCTCGTCGCTGCTGCTTTCCTATATCGCCATCGCCCTGATGAACCAATTCGTCGAAGGGCCGCTGCGTGATCCTGCAAGCCTCAACAAGCCCTCGACCAAGCCGTTGCCGCAAGACTACATGCTTGGCCATATCCCGGGCATGGACGTGCATTGGGGTCTCGTCATTGGCGTCGTCGCCTGCATCGTTTCATGGGTATTGATCGAGGTGACGAGCTACGGCTTTGCGGCCCGCATCGCCGGTGGCAATGTCCGCGCCGCGCAGATCCAGGGCCTGCCGGTCGGCCGGCTGATTGCCGGCTTCACGGCGATCGCCGGCAGTTTCGCCGGGCTTGCCGGCATGATCGAGGTCACAGCCGTGCAGGGCAGCGCCAACGCGTCGCTTGCCGCTGGCTACGGCTACACCGGCATTCTGGTTGCCTTCCTCGCTCGGCACAATCCGCTGGCCATTATCCCGGTCGCGATCCTGCTTGGCGGCATCAATGCCGCGGGCGGCCTCATCCAGCGCCGCATGGGCCTGCCGGATGCCACGGTGCTGGTGCTGCAGGGCACGCTCTTCATCGTCATCCTCTTCTGCGAGACCTTTTACGGCCGCTTCAAGATCTTCAATCCCGACCTCTGGAAAAGGAGCGAATGATGGACGACACCGCAATCGGCCTCTGGGGAGTGCCCCTCGCCATCTTCGCCGGCGCGATCCGCGTCTCGACGCCCTTCATCTTCGTCAGCCTCGGCGAGACGATCACCGAGCGTTCGGGCCGCATCAATCTCGGCCTTGAAGGCACGCTCGTCTTCGGTGCCATGACCGCTTACGCTGTCGCCGTCATGAGCGGCTCCCCCTGGCTCGGCGTACTCGCTGCAATGGCGACCGGCGCAATCTTCGGCGCCGTGCATGGCTGGATCTGCAAATGGCCGAAGGTCAACGATATCGCGATCGGCATCGCCATGATGCAGTTTGGCCTGGGCCTCGCCTTCTTCCTCGGAAAACCGTTCATCCAGCCGGCGGCGCCACACCTGCCGGCAATTCCGTTCGGATTCTGGTCCAGCCTGCCGCAGATCCAAGCGGCGCTGAGTATCAACGTGCTGTTCATCCTCGGCGCGATGCTCGCCTTCGCCCTCCGGTGGGCGTTCAAGAATACACGTGTCGGCCTCATTTTGCGTGTCGTCGGCGATAGCACGGATGCTGCACGCGCCATGGGCGTCAATCCGGATCGCGTGCGCCTGATGGCCACCGCCGTCGGCGGCTCGCTGGCGGCGATCGGCGGCGCCTATCTCTCGCTCTACTATCCAGGCTCGTGGAACGAACGCATCTCCTCCGGCCAAGGCTTGATGGCCGTGGCGCTCGTCATCTTTGCGCGGTGGAATCCGATCGGCTGCTTCCTCGCAGCATTGCTCTTCGGCGGCGCTGGGGCGCTCGGCCCGGCGTTGCAGTCGGTCGGAGTGACCGAAGGCTATTATCTTTTCTATGCCGCCCCTTACGTGCTCACGCTCGTCATCATGATCATTACCTCGTCGCCCACGCGCTCGCTCGCCGGTGCGCCGGGTGCACTCTCGCTCACCAAATAGGAGAGATCATCCATGAACAGTCTGGCAACAGCCGTCATCCCCGGGAAGCCGACCTATGTCGACGCCGACCCCTATCCCTGGCCCTATAATGGCGCGCTCCGGCCGGACAACACCGCCCTCATCATCATCGACATGCAGACTGATTTCTGCGGCAAGGGCGGCTATGTCGATCACATGGGTTATGATCTGTCACTGGTCCAGGCGCCTATCGAGCCAATCAAGACGGTGCTGGCGGACATGCGCGCCAAGGGCTACCACATCATCCACACCCGTGAAGGTCATCGGCCCGACCTTGCGGACCTTCCGGCCAACAAGCGCTGGCGCTCGCGTCGCATCAATGCCGGCATCGGCGATCCCGGACCTTGTGGGCGCATCCTCGTGCGCGGCGAACCCGGCTGGGACATCATTCCCGAACTTTATCCCCTTGCGGGCGAGACCATCATTGACAAGCCCGGCAAGGGCTCCTTCTGCGCCACCGATCTGGAACTGATCCTCAACCAGAAGCGCATCGACAATATCATCCTGACTGGCATCACCACTGACGTCTGCGTGTCCACCACGATGCGCGAGGCCAACGATCGCGGGTTCGAATGCCTGCTATTGGAAGACTGCTGCGGCGCGACCGACTACGGCAATCACCTCGCCGCCATCAAGATGGTGAAGATGCAGGGCGGCGTCTTCGGTTCTGTCTCCAATTCTAAGACGCTGATCGAGGCTTTGCCATGAGCACGGTCCGCGATACGCCCCTTCCGAGAGCTGGCAAGGCCGTCGGCATCGACACGATCGACATGACGATGTGCTTCGGCAGTTTCACCGCCCTTGACCGTGTCTCGATCAAGGTGCCTGCCGGCAGCTTCCATGCGCTGCTCGGCGAAAACGGTGCCGGCAAGTCGACGCTCGTCAAATGCATCATGGGCTTCTATCACGCCACGTCGGGGTCGCTTTCCGTCGACGGCCGCGAAGTGGCAATCACCTCGCCCAAAGACGCCGCTACCTACGGTCTCGGCATGGTCTACCAGCACTTTACGCTGGTCCCCTCGCTGACGGGGGCTGAAAACCTCGTCATCAGCCGCGCGCAAGTGCCTGGTATCATCAACTGGGCGAAAGAGCGGAAGGATCTGGCCACCTTCATGGAGCGCATGCCGTTCAAGATCCAGCTTGATCGACCGGTGAGCGAGCTTGCCGCCGGCGAAAAGCAGAAGCTGGAGATCGTCAAACAGCTCTATCTCGGCCGCTCCTTCCTGGTGCTGGATGAGCCAACGTCGGTGCTGACGCCGGCCGAAGCCGACGAGATGCTTGGCCTCGTGCGCGGTATGACCGAGCGCGGTGAACTGACCGTGCTGATGATTTCGCACAAGTTTCATGAGGTCACGAAGTTCGCCGATGCTGTCTCGATCCTGCGGCGTGGTAAGCTGGTCGGCGCCGGCAAGGTCGGTGAACTCTCCACCGCTGACATGGCGGCGATGATGATTGGCGACGTCAAGCTTGCCGAACTCGATACACGCGTTCCCGTTTCAGAAAACGCCAAGCCAGTGCTGACGATCGAGCAGGTCAAGGCACCGGACCGCTCCGGTCTCAAGAGCATCGAGATCGATAAGCTCCTGGTGCGCTCGGGCGAGATCGTCGGCATCGCCGGCATATCCGGAAACGGCCAGAAAGAGCTGACGGAAATCCTCGCCGGACAGCGGCCGACGGATAGCGGCCATGTGAGCGTCAACAGCGAGGCTTATGGCGCAACCCGCCCCGAGACACGCAAGAACAATGTTCGTTTCATCCCCGAAGAACCGCTGCAGAACGCGTGCGCCCCTCGTATGACCGTTAGCGAAAACCTCGCTTTCCGCACATTCGATCTGAAAGCGGACGGCAAGGATGCGATCTGGCTGAACAAGGGCAAGATGAAGAAGCGCGCCAGCGCGCTGATCTCCGACTTCAAGGTGAAAACGGCATCCGCCTCCTCACCGATTGCAGCGCTTTCAGGCGGCAATGTGCAGCGCGCGGTACTCGCCCGCGAGCTGACGGGCAAGGTGGACCTGCTCATCGTCTCGAACCCCTGTTTCGGCCTCGATTTCTCCGCTGTCGCCGAGATCCGTGCCCGCATCATGAAGGCGCGCAATTCCGGTACGGCCGTTTTGCTGCTGTCCGAAGATCTCGACGAGCTGCTCGAAATGTCGGACCGCATCGTGGTGATTTCCGAAGGCAAGCTGGTTTACGAGACACCGGCGCGTTCGGCGGATATCGGTGTGATCGGCGCGCATATGGCGGGGCATCACTGATGGCGGAGATCAAGGCAGAACCCTTCGCCTTTCCGGTGAAACACGACCAGCTTGCCCTTATCGTCATCGACATGCAGCGCGACTTCGCCGAACCCGGTGGCTTTGGTGCTAGCCTTGGCAATGATGTCAGTCGCATCGTCAGAATCGTCCCCGATGTCAAACGCCTCATCCAGGGCTTCCGCAACGCCGGCCTGCCGGTCATCCACACTATGGAATGCCACAAGCGCGATCTCTCCGACCTGCCGCCGGCAAAACGCGACCGCGGCAATCCGATGCTTAGGATCGGCGACAAGGGTCCCATGGGTCGCATCCTCATCTCCGGTGAGCCTGGCACGGCGATCCTACCGGAGCTTGCGCCGATCAAGGGCGAGGTCGTCATTGAAAAACCCGGCAAGGGCGCCTTTTACGCCACGAAACTTGGCGATGTCCTGCATGAGAAGGGTATCAAGCAGCTCGTCTTTGCGGGTGTAACGACAGAAGTCTGCGTGCAGACGACGATGCGCGAGGCAAACGACCGCGGCTATGAATGCCTGCTCGCCGAGGAGGCGACGGAAAGCTACTTCCCCGAATTCAAGGCCGCCGCCATTGCCATGATCCGCGCCCAGGGCGCCATCGTCGGCTGGACGGCTCGTGTCGACGATATCCTGGAAAGCATCGCCCATGCCTGAAACGACCCGCGAACTGCTCACATCAGGCGGCTGGAAGGATCTGGAATTCGGGCCGTTCCGTGAAGAGGTGACAATCCATTGGATTCGCCCCTTCGAAGGCGACCAACCGGGCGTGGCGCTCCTGAAATACGAAGCCGGCGCGTCCGTTCCCCGCCATCGCCATGAGGGGCTGGAAACCATTTTCGTTCTCGATGGGGTGCAGTCCGACGAGGCCGGCGACTACGGCCGCGGCAGTTACATCGTCAATGCCCCCGGCACAGAACATTCGGTCTGGAGCGATACCGGCTGTGTCGTGCTTATTCAGTGGGACCGGCCAGTGAAAATACTCGGAGAGGAAACGGCATGAAAGCACGGCCAGCTTTCGAGGCCGCCCTGCACGATTTCTATCGCAACGGCGGCAGCGCCGAGGTGAACGATCCAGGCCTATCTATTGGCGAAGAAGGACTCCCCGCTCGAAAGCGCGGGCATGCCGGCACAGCCGCCTACCCTGGCGATGAAGAAGTATCTTCAGTGGGAACGCCGGCAGAAATTCTGGGCAGCATGATCAAAATAGCGGCATTGAATGACGTAGCTGCCATTCGCGATCATGCTTCGGACCGCGTCTATCATGCATATTTGGGAGTGGCATGGACCTTGCTTCTTTATCCGCAGAGTTGGTGGCTAGGGTTCCGGCGCTCCTCTTCGGAGCGTGCTGGTCCGAGAGCCACCACCGGCTGGGGGAGAAATCCCACCGGATGCACGGCGGGATAAAAGCCCGGGAGACCTCGTAAGCCAAGGGATTGGCGGCGCGATGGTCTTTGCCGATCCCTTTTTGAAAAAAAGCAAAAGGGGAATTTCTATGCAGACTTTTTCGAAGATCCTTTCCGTAACGGCTCTTTCGGTATCGCTGGCTTTCGGGCTTGGCTCTGCCGCAAGCGCCGCGCCGAAAACCAGTTTCAAGGTCGCCTGGTCCATCTATGTCGGCTGGATGCCCTGGGGTTATGCCGCCGATCACGGTATCGTCAAGAAATGGGCCGACAAATACGGCATCAACATCGAAGTCACCCAGTTCAACGATTACGTCGAGTCGATGAACCAGTATACGGCCGGCGCCTTCGATGCCGTGACGCTGACCAACATGGACGGCCTCTCGATCCCGGCAGCCGGCGGCGTCGACACGACAGCCGTTATCGTTGGTGACTTTTCGAATGGCAATGACGCCGTCATTCTCAAGGACAAGGCAAGCCTCGCAGACCTCAAGGGCCAGAACGTCAATCTGGTTCAGTATTCGGTTTCGCATTATCTGCTCGCCCGCGCGCTCGACAGCATCAAGCTTACCGAACGCGACGTGAAGGTGGTTAACACCTCCGACGCCGATATGGTTGCGGCCTACAAGACGCCGGATGTCTCCGCCGTCGTCACCTGGAACCCGCTGGTCTCGACCATTCTCGAGGAGCCTTCCGCCAAGAAGGTCTTCGACAGCTCGCAGGTGCCGGGCGAGATCATCGACCTGATGGCCGCCAACAGCAACATCCTGAAGGACAATCCGAATTTCGGTAAGGCGTTGGCCGGCATATGGTATGAAACGGCGGCGCTGCTGAGGGCAGACACACCGGAAGGCAAGGCTGCCCGCGAGGCGATGGGGGCCGCATCGGGCACAGACCTGAAGGGTTTCGAGGCGCAGCTCGCCGCAACCAAGCTCTTCGATAAGCCTGCCGACGCGGTTGCCTTCACCACCTCGCCGAACCTGCCGAAGACGATGGATCTGGTGCGCGGCTTCCTGTTCCAGAAGGGTCTGCTCGGCAATGGAGCGCCTTCGGCTGACGTCATCGGCATCGAAATGCCCGATGGCAAGTTTCTCGGCGACAGTACGAACGTCAAGTTGCGCTTCACGGAGACCTATATGAAGGCGGCCGCCGACGGTTCGCTCTGAGCGATACCTTCACTGGCGGCGCCGGCGCGCCGCCAGATCCCTTCATCCGCGGAGCCTTTCATGCGTTGGATCAATACCAGGCCTAGCCGGGGTGCGCAGCTTGCCTTGACGCTGTTGCCCTTTTTACTGCTGATCGTCGCTTATGCCGTCGGTTCAGCCGCACGGCTTGCCGAAAACGCCAATGACAAGTTGCTGCCCAATCTTGCCGGCTTTGCCGACGCCATCAACCGTATGGCCTTCATCGCCGATCCGCGCACGGGAGAATACCTGCTGTGGTCGGACACCTGGGCGAGCCTGATACGGCTCCTGTCGGGCCTCGGCATATCCACGGCAATCGCGCTTTGCATCGGCATGCTCATCGGCATGCTGCCCTATCTCAGGGCTTTGCTGTCGCCCTTCGTCGCAGTCATTTCGATGGTGCCGCCGCTCGCGTTGCTGCCGATACTGTTCATCGTCATGGGCCTTGGCGAGACCTCCAAGATCGCCCTTATCGTGATCGGCGTTGCACCGACGATGATCCGCGACCTGGCGCTGAAGGCGCTGGAATTGCCACGGGAGCAGATCGTCAAGGCTGAGACGCTCGGCGGCTCCTCCTGGCAGATCGCGCTTCGCGTCGTGCTGCCGCAGATCCTGCCGCGGCTGATCACTTGCCTGAGGCTCCAGCTTGGGCCGGCCTGGCTGTTCCTGATTGCCGCCGAGGCGATCTCCTCCGATTCCGGCCTTGGCTACCGCATTTTCCTCGTTCGCCGATATCTGTCGATGGATGTGATCTTTCCCTACGTCGTCTGGATCACACTACTCGCCGTGCTCATGAATTATCTTCTCGATTGCCTCCGCATCACCGTCTTCCCCTGGTCCGAACTGGAGAAGCAGGCATGAGCGAACTCAGGATAGAAAAGGTCTGGAAGGAATACGGGGACCAGATCGTGCTCGAGGATGTGTCACTAATGGTCGCCTCCCGCGCCTTCGTCGCACTCGTCGGTCCCTCCGGCTGCGGTAAGTCGACTTTCCTGCGCATGCTTTTGGGACAGGAACAGCCCACCAGAGGCACGATCTCTCTCGATGGCGCGCCGCTGCCTAGCGAGCCCGACGCCGACCGTGGCGTGGTCTTCCAGCGCTACTCGGTCTTTCCGCATTTGACCGCACTCAACAACGTGCTGCTCGGCAAGGAGCTTGCCGGCTCGCGCTACAAGGCCAGGCTTTTCGGCGCGGCGCGGCGCAACGCAATCGACGAGGCGCGGCAACTCCTCGCGGAGGTCGGCCTTGCCGGCGCCGAAAACAAGTATCCGGCCCAGCTTTCCGGCGGCATGCAGCAGCGCCTGGCGCTGGCGCAGGCGCTCATCATGCGCCCCAAAGTGCTATTGCTCGACGAGCCTTTCGGCGCGCTCGACCCTGGTATCCGCGCCGAGATCCACACGCTGATGAAACGGCTTTGGCACGAAACACAGATGACCGTCGTTATGGTCACGCATGACATGCGCGAAGCCTTCACGCTTGCCACAAGGGTAGTCGCCTTCGAGCGCCGCCGCGACCGGCCGGAAGAGAAGGAGCGCTACGGCGCGACGATTACCAAGGACATTTCCATCTGGCCGCCGCGTACTGCCGGCGCAGCCTCGATCTTCAGCTCCGACCGGGACGGCCCGATCGCTTCAAAGGGGCACCGCCGGGACGACCTGGCACCGTCGGGAGACATCTAGCCATGCAGCACGTCAGACGTTCGCCGGAAGAAATCGCCGCCAACCGCGCCCGTTATGAAGAACATCAGAGAAAGGGTCTGGAATTCGCACCCAAGGCCTTGCCGACACCGAGCCCCCTACCCGCCCCGCCGATCGATGCGGCTTTGATCGTCCATCAGGAAGTCATACCCAGCGGCTGGTACTGGTCGACACGCGTCAAGCACGGCGAGACGCTACACATTGCCCAGGAACAGGGCTTCTCGACCATCTCGCTCGCCGCCTGGAATGCGGCCGATACGAGCGAGCGGCTGAATCTGCCCGATACGGTGAAGATGCAATGGACCACCGCCCTTTCGAAAGGCCGGGTGATCTTCTCCGACATGGGACGCGTGATGTTCTCCGTCACCGAGGATTCTTCCGGCGCACATGATTGCCTGATGGGCAGCTCGACTGCCGCCTCAAACCTGGCGAAATACGGCGAAGGCACCCGCAACAGCCGCGACAATTTCATCAAGCTTGCGACCAAGGCCGGATTGGACAAGCGCGACATTCCCGCCGTGCTCGCGCTCTTTGCTCCCGTTCGCGTTGATGTGGACGGCAAGTTCGCATGGCAGTCGGAGCTGCCGCATGACGGTGACTATGTTGAGCTGCGCGCCGAGATGGACATGATTGTCGGCTTTTCCAATTGCCCGCATCCGCTCGATCCAAGCCCGACATACGCACCGAAGCCGGTGACCGTGACGCGGCTGGCTGTCCGGCCCACCAGCTCCGACGACCTGTGCCTCACAGCCACCGCAGAGGCAGTACGCGGCTTCGAGAACAACGCATCCGCCGACCTGTGAGCAGTGGAGAGACTATCATGACCGACTTTATCCAGACCGCTCCGTTCCGCACGCTCAAGAACGCCGTGCAGGATCACTTCATTGCCGCAGAAGCGCCGTTCTCGACGGTGGTTCGGAAAGGCCAGACATTGCGCATCGAGGATAGCTATGGCCAGCAGGCGATCGACACGATGTTCTACAACGCAGAAGATCATTCCGAACGCTATTCCAGCCAGGACACCATGCGCGAGCAGGGTGCGGCCTATATCACAACGGGCACCGAGATTATGTCCAACGAGGGTCGCGTCATGTTGAGGATGACGGCCGACAGTTGCGGACGTCACGACACTTCAGCCGGCGCATGCTCCTGCGAGAGCAACACGGTGCGCTTCGGCCACGGCACCAGATATCTCCATGCCTGCCGGGACAATTTCGTTCTGGAGGTCGCAAAACATGGCATGGGCAAGCGCGACGTCGTGCCCAACATCAACTTCTTCATGAATGTGCCGATCGAGCCGACCGGCGAGATGACCATCGTCGACGGCATCTCCGCACCGGGCGATTATGTTGAGCTCAAGGCCGAGATGGACGTGCTGATCGTCATTTCCAATTGCCCGCAAATCAACAATCCCTGCAACGGCTTCGATCCGACGCCGATCCGCGTCCTCGTCTGGGACGGTGAGGCTTGAGATGTTCAGGAAGATATTGATCGCCAATCGCGGCGAAATCGCTGTCCGGATCATCCGGACGCTGAGGCGCATGGGCATCGCCTCCGTCGTCGTCTATTCGGACGCCGATCGCTTCGCCAAGGCATCGCTGATGGCCGACGAGGCCGTCAGGCTCGGTCCGGCGCCGGCCGCCGAAAGCTATCTCGATGTCGACGCCGTCATTGCGGCTTGCAAGGCTACCGGCGCAGAAGCCGTGCATCCCGGCTACGGTTTCCTTTCGGAAAACATCGGCTTTGCCAAGCGGCTGGCGCAGGAGGGCATCGCCTTCATCGGCCCGACGCCGGATAATATCGCCGCCTTCGGGCTCAAGCACACGGCCCGCGAATTGGCGCGCGCAAGCGGCGTACCGCTGCTACCGGGCAGCGGTCTCGTCGAGACGGGCGACGCAGCGCTCGCTGCGGCGGTTGAGATCGGATATCCGGTCATGCTGAAATCGACGGCCGGCGGCGGCGGCATCGGCATGCAGCTTTGTGAGGATGCCGATAGTCTTAAGGCCGCCTTCGAAAGCGTGCAGCGCACGGCCAAGGCCAGTTTCGGCGATGCGCGCGTCTATCTCGAACGCTTCGTATCGAAGGCACGGCACGTCGAAGTCCAGATCTTCGGCGACGGCAAGGGCCGCGTGATCGCGCTCGGCGAACGCGATTGCTCGTTGCAGCGCCGGAATCAGAAGGTGATTGAGGAGACGCCCGCTCCCGGTCTTTCGCCTGAGATACGCGAGCGCCTGCATGCCGCGGCCATGGCGCTGGGCTCTTCCGCGCGCTACCAGTCCGCCGGAACCGTGGAGTTCATCTATGATCCTGCCCGCGAGGAATTCTATTTCCTCGAGGTCAATACCCGCCTGCAGGTCGAGCACCCGGTTACGGAAGCCGTCTACGGCATCGATCTTGTCGAATGGATGATCCGTCAAGCCGCCGGCGAGGATGTCATTTCCGGCAGCGAAATCCTCGTCCCTAAAGGCGTGGCGATCGAAGCGCGCCTCTACGCCGAGATGCCGCATGCCGGCTTCCGGCCGAGCGCCGGCCTGCTGACGGAGGTCGTCTTTCCGGCGGGCACGCGCGTCGACGGCTGGATTGAGACGGGCACCGAAGTCACCCCTTTCTACGATCCGATGCTTGCCAAGGTGATCGTGGCAGCCGAGGACCGGCCGGCCGCGATCGAGAAGCTGAAGCGCGCGCTGGCGGAAAGCTCCATCTCCGGCATCGAGACCAATCTGCAATATCTCCAGGCCATAGCAGGATCCAAGCTGCTGGCGAGCGGCGACGTGGCGACGACGGCGCTCAGGGACTTTCCTTTCGTGCCCGATGTGATCGAGGTGCTGGCGCCGGGTGCGCAGTCGAGCATTCAGGAACTGCCCGGCCGGCTCGGCCTCTGGCATGTCGGCGTGCCGCCGAGCGGCCCGATGGACGAGCGCTCGTTTCGTCATGCAAACAGGCTCGTCGGCAATGCTGACGAAACCGCGGCGCTGGAACTTACTGTTTCCGGGCCGGTGCTTAAAATCTTTTCCGACATTACGATCGCGCTCGCAGGCGCCTACATGCCGATGACCCTCGACGGCGTACTGCTGCCACATGGCGAAGCCGTCAGTGCGAGGGCGGGGCAGACACTGGCCGTTGGTGCGATAGAGGGGCCGGGCCAGCGGTCTTACCTCGCCGTTGCCGGCGGCTTTTCCGCGCCGGTCATGCTCGGTTCCAGGGCGACCTTCGGTCTCGGACGGTTCGGGGGCCATGCCACCGGCACGCTCCAGACCGGCCATGTTCTGAGGCTGGCACGCACGCCACAGCAGCAAACGACGGCGGCAGGCCGGCCCGCCCCTTTGACCCGAGCCTGGGAGGTCGGTGTCCTCTACGGCCCGCACGGTGCGCCCGACTTCTTTCTCGAAAGCGATATCGAGACGTTGTTCTCGACCGAATACGAGGTGCACTTCAACAGCGCCCGCACCGGCGTGCGCCTGATCGGTCCTGCGCCAAAATGGGCACGCAGCGACGGTGGTGAAGCCGGCCTTCATCCCTCCAACCTGCATGACAATGCCTATGCGATCGGCGCGATCGACTTTACCGGCGACATGCCGATCATTCTCGGCCCCGATGGTCCGAGCCTCGGTGGGTTCGTCTGCCCCGCCGTCATCGCTCGCGACGAGCAATGGAAGATGGGCCAGTTCAAGCCCGGTGATAAAATCCGATTTCGTCCTGCTGAACGTGCCGAAGACCCCATCGCCGGTCCGAGGCTGCAGCGCCTCGGCAATGCAGCAGGGTCGGGGATCGTCGGCCAGAGCCAAGAAAGACCCGTGCCCGTCGTCTATCGCCGCCAGGGCGACGACAATCTGCTGGTCGAATATGGGGCGATGACGCTTGATATCGCGCTGCGTCTGCGTGTGCAGCTTTTGATGCAGGCGATCGTCCAGGCTCGCCTGCCGGGCATCATCGATCTGACGCCCGGCATCCGCTCGCTGCAGATCCATTACGATGGCACGACCTTGACCCGCAAACGCCTGCTCGGCCTGCTCACCGAGATCGAGGCGGGCTTGCCGGCCGCGCAGGATATCAAGGTCCCCAGCCGCATCGTGCACCTGCCGCTGTCCTGGAACGATCCGGATGCCGAGCTTGCCATGCGCAAATATCAGGAACTGGTGCGCCCGAACGCGCCCTGGTGCCCTTCCAATATCGAGTTCATCCGTCGTATCAACGGCCTGCCGGATGAACAGGCGGTGCGCGACGTCGTCTTCAATGCCAGCTATCTGGTGCTCGGCCTCGGCGATGTCTATCTCGGCGCGCCGGTCGCAACCCCGGTCGACCCGCGCCATCGGCTGGTGACGACGAAATACAATCCAGCTCGTACCTGGACACCGGAAAACGCCGTCGGCATCGGCGGCGCCTATATGTGCATCTACGGCATGGAGGGGCCTGGTGGCTACCAGCTTTTCGGCCGCACCATCCAGGTCTGGAACAGTTGGCGGCAGACTGCGGTCTTCGCCAAGGACAAGCCATGGCTGCTCGACTTCTTCGATCAGATCCGCTTCTTCCCCGTCAGTCACAAAGAGCTGACAGAAGCCCGCGCCGCCTTCCCACACGGGGGTTATCCGGTCAGGATAGAGGAGACCGAATTCTCCTATGCCGCCTATGAAGCCGGGCTTGCCCGCGAAGTCGCCGCGATAGGCGCCTTCAAATCAGGGCAGCAGGCGGCTTTCGAAGCGGAACGGCAACGGTGGAAGGAACTCGGTCTCGACAGCTTCACCGTCGAGGAAGGCGCAGGCGCCGGCCTCGACGGCGACATACCGGAGGGTTGCTTCGGGATAGAAAGCGCCGTGCCCGGCAACGTCTGGAAGATACTGGTCGAAGAAGGCCAGCCAGTGGCTGCCGGCGACACATTGGCAATCATCGAATCGATGAAGATGGAAATCAACGTAACCGCACATGCCGCCGGACGCGTCCGCGATCTGCGCGCCGGCCCTGGGCGCAATGTCAAAGCCGGCGATGTGCTGGTCATTCTGGAGGAAATCTGATGCTTCCCACCATTCTCGATCTTGCTTCGCTGAGGCACGCTTATGCGGCCGGCCTGTCGCCGCTCCAGCTAATGGAAGAGATCATCGCAAGATGCAGGGCATCGGACGATCCGGCCATCTTCATCACGATGACGCCCGAGGACGACTTGCGAGCTGCGGCCCGTGAACTGGTGGCGCGTGCGCCAGAATCCAACAGCCTGCCGCTCTGGGGCATTCCCTTCGCGGTCAAGGACAATATCGACGTAGCGGGCTTGCCGACAACGGCCGCCTGCCCGGCCTTCGCCTATCACCCGCAGGCGGATGCGACGACAGTCGCGCGATTGAGGGCTGCCGGCGCCATCGTGATCGGCAAGACCAATCTCGATCAGTTCGCGACCGGACTGAACGGCACGCGCTCGCCGCATGGCGCACCGCGCTCGGTGTTTGATCGCAACTACGTCTCCGGCGGCTCCAGCTCAGGCTCGGCCGTTGCCGTCGCGGCAGGTCTCGCAAGCTTTTCGCTCGGCACCGACACCGCCGGTTCGGGGCGCGTGCCGGCGGCGTTCAACAATCTTGTCGGCATCAAACCAACGCCGGGGCTAGTGCCCAATGTCGGCGTGGTGCCCGCCTGCCGCAGCGTCGACGTCGTCACTATCTTTGCCGCGACTGTGGGCGACGGCATTGCCATCCGCAAGATCATGGAAGGCTACGACGCCCGCGATCCGTTCTCGCGGCAAGCCGCCCCAGCAAGCTTGCCGTCGACACGCCCGCGTATCGGCGTTCTCGACGCTGCGGAACGGGAGTTCTACGGCAACAAGGATGTGGAGGCGCTTTATGACGCCGCCATCGAACGGGCGCGATCGCTGGGCGCTGTGATCGTGCCCTTCGACTACGCTCCTTTCCGGCAAGCGGCCGAACTGCTCTATAACGGCCCCTGGGTCGCCGAGCGGCTGGCGGCGGTCAAGGAGTTCCTGGCGACGAATGGCGACGACTTCGATCCGACGGTGCGCGCCATCATCGAAGGGGCAAAAGCCTACGACGCAGTCGACGCCTTCGAAGGCCGGTACAAGCTGGAAGCATTGCGGCAGAAAACCAAGGCCGAATGGGAGAAGGTGGATTTCCTGATGCTGCCGACGTCCCCCACCACTTACACGGTCGAAGAGATGCAAGCGGACCCGATCGTCAGGAACAGCCACTTTGGCCGCTATACCAACTTCGCCAACCTGCTCGATTGCGCGGCGATTGCCGTTCCCGCCGGATTTGACGCCGACGGCCATCTGCCCGCAGGTGTGATGCTGGTGGGACCCGCCTTCACCGACGATGCGCTGGCCCCCTTCGCCGATGCCATGCATCGAGCGCTGGATACCGGAATGGGCAAGGACCGCAAAGCCGCGCTGCCGGAGGCAAGCCGCGTAGCGCCTTCGGCCGACGACTTCGTGCCGATCGTGGTGGTCGGCGCGCATCTGACGGATATGCCTCTGAACCACGAGCTGACGCGACCGGGCGGATATAAATTGAGGAGCGGACGGACGGACGGCAGCTACCGGCTCTTTGCCCTCCCCGGCACGATCCCGCCCAAGCCGGGGCTGCTGCGCGATCCCGGCTTTACGGGTAACGGCGTGGAGGTCGAAGTCTGGGCCTTGCCACCTGCGGCATTCGCCCGTTTCGTCCAGAACATTCCGGCGCCACTTGGCGTCGGCAAAGTCACGCTCAATGACGGCAGTTCCGTCACCGGTTTTCTCTGCGAGGCTCATGCCGTCACCGGCGGTCGTGAGATTACCGAGTTCGGCGGCTGGCGCAATTATATCCGCGCCTCCGGCCCGACAGTGTGAGCAAGGAGGGGCGGAATTCGAAAACTTCTGTCAATGGCAGCGCAGCTCGTTCTCAGAGGCCTGATCGCCAGGACCTGGGCGATTGGCGGCCGCTGCGCAGCCAGACATGGTGCTCGCTTGCGAGAGGCTCACACGGGAGATCCTTGACCGTCTGTCGCCATATTTGCTGCAGTCCACCTTGAAAGGATACGAGCTGGCGCGCAGCCCGACGGTTGACGAGGTCATGCCTCGAACGCGCCAGACGTTCCTCTTTTCGCAAACTCTTCAAGCAGCTATTCTACCAGCCTGATATCAAGCAAGGGCCATTTGCAGATGCCACGACAGGGTGAGTTTCGAGAACACATGACCATCCTTGGCGACGTCAACTTGACCTCATTCGTCCCGTGGATCCAACGCCACGCCAATAAGCTTGGACTTTCGCAGACATTCTTCCATTTTGGCGCAGATAGGATCGAGCTTGAGGTTGCCGGCCCCGTGGAATTGATCGATATGCTGGAAATGGGCTGTTCACTCGGTCCTTTCGACGTCTGGGTCGAGGAGATCCAGCGCAGAGTCATTGAGCGCCCCGAAATATCGCGTCTTAGCAATCCCTGATTTTCTGCCTTTTATTTAATCAATGTTGCCAATGCGAATTATTTATGCAAGCTTCCGAGGGCTGAGGGGATGCAGGGATCGGCGCCTGCCTATGACCGGTGGCGCTAAGTCATTGGTAAAATTGAGAGAGTTAAGGCTATGCCATTTGATGGGGCCGGATCTTGGGCGCCAGTTGCCCTTTCCTCTGATCTGCCACCAGGAACGGTCATACCGGCCTGGACAGCGGCCGGCCCAATTGCCCTATGGCGCAGCCAGTCGGGCCGCGTAACCGCATCCGCGGATCGCTGTCCACATCGCGGAATGCGATTGTCGCATGGTTTTGTCCGTGGTGAGGCGCTGTCCTGCATTTATCATGGATGGAGCTATTCCCCGTCTGGCGGATGCATTCGCATTCCGGCTCATCCCGATCTGGTCCCTCCGGAAACCATCCGTGTCGCTGTCCAGCGGGTCGAAGAATCGGGCGGTATTTTATGGATAGCCGCCGGACAACCGGCGACACAGCCCCCACGCTTCGACAAGCTCATACCGTTGCGCTCGCTAACAATGGAAGCGGATGTTGCGGCAATCGAGATCGTAGCAGGAGCAAAGACCGACGCAAACGGGCTGATCCACCTGCCTGATTTCCCCTGGATCGTGCTGCTGCTCGCGCCCCAGGGTAAGCATACGCTCCTTCATCTCATGATCGAACAGGACCGCAGCCCGACAAACCGTCTGACGGCTTCCCGTATTGCCGAATCTCTCCGCCGCCGGGCGGAAGAACGCCAAAGGGAGGGTGCGGAATGACAGGCGGCGCGATGATCGACGAATGGTATCCGGTCGGCCTTTTCAGCCAGCTCAGCGAAAAGGGAAGCAAGACCTGTCTGATGGGCGAGGCGATCGAAGTCGCGCGCGATCGCGACGGGAATGCGCGGGTGGTGACCGACAATGGACGCTCCCTTCCCGTCCGCGTCCGGTATGGCCATGTCTGGTCCTCCCTCGGAAAGCCGGACAAGGAGCTATTCGCCATTCCGGAAGCCGATCAGCCAGGCCGCCGCTTCGTCGATGTCGGTGTGGTCCGCGTGCGCTGTTCACCGCTTCGTGCCGTCGAGAACTTTCTCGACATCGCGCATTTTCCCTTCGTCCACACCGACATTCTCGGTGCGGAACCGCATACGGAGGTCGAAAATTACAAGGTCGAGATCCGCGAGAGTGAGGATGAAGTCTGGGCAACGCAGGTGAAGTTCTACCAGCCGCAGGCGGCAAAATCGGCGTCCGGCGGCATTACGACCGAATATATGTATCGCGTACCGGCACCGACCTGTTCGGTGCTCTACAAGACGTGTCCTCCGCGACCGAGCGAATGGGACGTCATTACCTTGTTCGTGCAGCCTCTTGCGGAAGACCTTTGCGACGTATGGCCATGGATGGCTCTCTTCGACGACGATACACCGATGACCGATCTCATCCACTTTCAGCAGACGATCTTCCTGCAGGATCGCTCGATCCTCGAAAACCAGATACCCACGCTTCTTCCGCTTGATCCGGGCATGGAAATTCCGACAAGGGCCGACCTCACCTCGGTCGCCTATAGGCGATGGCTCAAGCGCCATAACTATACCTACGGCGCACAGTTGGTCGCACAATGAAGCTCTACGACTATATTTTATCGCCAAGCTGTTACAAGGTACGGCTGATGGCCGCACTCTTGGGCACCAAGCTCGAAATCCGGCCAGTCGATTTCCATCCCGGTGCGGAGCATCGCGGACCGGAGCTTCTGGCGCTCAATCCGGCGGGGTCCATCCCAATCCTCGAGGATGGCGATCTTGTGCTCACCGAGTCCACAGCAATGCTCGCCTATCTCGCTGCCAGTGGTGCGCCGGAATGGCTGGGCCATAGTTCGCCGCAGGAGACGGCGCACGTGCAGCAATGGCTCTCCTTTTCGCATCGCCTGACCGCAAACCTTGGAGGCGCGCGGCTCCACGAAATCCTTCTGCGACCGGGAGATATCAAGGCATTGCAGGCTCAGGGGATTGCGGCCCTGCGCGAGCTGGAGGCTGGCCTCTTCGAACAGGGCGAGCGCGGCATGCGGTTCCTTGCGGCAAGCCAGCCGACGATCGCAGACATCGCCTGCTTTCCCTATGTGGCGCTTGCACCCGACGGCGGCGTCTCGCTCGATCCCTATCCCTTGATCCGGCTCTGGTTGCGCGCCATCCGCAGCCTGCCCGGTTTCATCGAAATGCCCGGCATTCACCGCCTGCACGAGCTGAAACTCGATCCGCATCCGGCTGGGGAGAAGTGATGGAATGACCGGCTATCTTCTGAAGAATTGTGCGGCTGTTATCATTGACGAGGGCAACGGGCCGAGCGTGCGCCGGAATGTCGACCTGCTCACCAGGGGTCCAGCGATCCAGGCGATCGGGGAGAACCTGTCGCTGAACGCCTTGCCCGAGGGCACCATCGTCCAGGACGCGTCCGGCTGGTTCGTCTATCCGGGGCTCGTCAACACCCATCACCACTTCTTTCAGTGCTTCGTGCGCAATCGGGCCGACCTCGACTGGACGAAGCTTTCCGTCATCGAATGGCTCGACCGGATCTATCCGATCTTCTCTCGACTGACGGAGGACTGCTTCTATCACGCTTCGGTCACTGCAATGGCCGAGATGATCAAGCATGGGTGCACCACCGCATTCGACCATCAATATTGCTTTCCCCGCCATGCGGGAAAGCGCCTGATCGATCGTCAGTTCGAGGCGGCCGAACTTCTGGGCATGCGCTTTCACGCAGGCCGCGGCGGCAATACCCTGCCGAAATCCGAGGGGTCGACGATCCCGGATGCCATGCTCGAAACCACCGATGAATTCATCTCCGATTGCGCGCGGCTGATCGATAGCTATCACGATGCCAGCCCCTTCAGCATGCGCCAGGTGGTGGTCGCCCCCTGCCAGCCAGTCAATTGCTATCGCGAAACCTTCGTCGAGTCGGTCGCGCTGGCGCGAGATCGCGGCGTGCAGTTGCACACGCATGTCGGCGAGGGCGAAAGCCCCGTCATCAAAGCGCGGCATGGAATGCGCACGGTCGACTACTGCGCCGAATTGGGTTTTGCCGGCCCCGACACATTCTATGCTCATTGCTGGGAACTGACGCACGACGAATTACGCAAAATGGCAGCGAGCGGCACGGGCGTCTCCCATTGCCCCGAGCCGGTCTACCTGGTCGGCGCCGAAGTGACCGACATCCCGGCGATGCAGGCCTTCGGACTACGTATCGGTCTTGGTTGCGACGGAGCGGCATCGAACGACAACTCGAACCTGATGCATTGCGTTCATTCCGCCTACATGCTGCAGTGCTTGACGGCCTCGACGCGTCAGCATGCCGTCCCCGCCCCGCTTGATTTTCTCCAGTATGCGACAGGCGGAGGCGCGAGCCTGCTGGGGCGCACGGATATCGGGCGTCTTGCCCCGGGCATGGCGGCCGACCTTTTCGCAATCGATACGCGACGGATGGACTATGTCGGGACGCGGCATGACCCGCTGAGCCTCATTGCCAAGGTCGGGATCGGCATGCCGACGGATATGACCATGATCAACGGACGCATTGTCTGGCAGGGCGGTGAATTCACCGGACTGGATGAGGCCGCCCTGTTTGCGGCCGCCGAGGCAACACTTGCAACAGTAGAATTCTGAAAAACCAAAAAGGGGAACTGGGATGCAGAAGAATCTGACCCGCAGAACATTGATGAAGAGCGCGGCTATCGCAGGCCTCGCAACGGCCTTCACCGGTCGCTCCGCCTTTGCCGCCGACGAACCGCTCGGCATCACGCTCGTCGTGCCCTCGCCGATCGGCGATGTCGGCTGGGGGCATGCGCTGGCTGCCGGCCTTGATCCGATCAAGGCCGCCTATGGCGACAAGGTCAAGGTGACCGTGATTGAGAACATCGCGGAAGGCCCGGATGCCGACCGCATCATGAACAAGACGGTCGCCGACGGAAATCACTTCCTGATCGCCGGCTCGTTCGGCTATCAGAACGGCGCGCTTCAGATTGCCCGCCGCAACCCCAAGGTTACCGTCCTGCATGCCTCCGGCTTCCAGGTCGCACCGAATTTCTCGCCCTTCGCCGCTAAGTATTTTCAGGGGACCTATTTGCTTGGAATGGCGGCGGCCGCTGTCTCCAAGACGGGCAAGCTTGGTTCTGTTTCCGCCTTTGCCATTCCCGAATTGATCACCTCCATCAACGCTTTCACGCTCGGAGCGCAGGCCGTGAAGCCGGACATCGAGGTATCGGTCGTTTGGGTCAATTCCTGGTTCGATCCGGCCAAGGAGCAGGAAGCAGCCAAGGCATTGATCTCGCAGGGCTGCGACGTGATATTCTCGAATGCCCAGGATACGCCCTCGGTCATTTCCGCCTGCGAGCAAGCGGGTGTCTACGCCTTCAATCTGAACTCCTCGATGAAGAAATATGCGCCGAAAACCTATCTCGGCTGCATCTCCACGGACTGGTCACCCTTCTTCAAGGCATCGGTCGATGCCCATCTCGCCGGTACCTTCAAAGGTGCCAACGCGTTCCTCGGCGTCGCCGACAAGGTCGTCGAAGTCGTCGACTGGAGCCCGGCGATCCCGGCCGACACCATGGCGAAGATCAGGGAGATTGAAGCGAAGATCGCCAGCGGCGGCTTTTCGCCGTTCGCCGGTCCGATCGCCAAGGCAGACGGCAGCGAAGGAGCGGCCTCGGGCACAACCTTGACGGATGCCCAGATCGTCGCGATGGACTGGCATGTCAAAGGTGTGAAGACGCCTTTGCCGAAGTAAGTCAACCATGACCATCCCGCTGCTGTCGCTGCGCGGCATCTCCAAAAGCTACGGCCAGACCCATGCCAACCAGCATATCGATCTGGACGTAGTCCCCGGCTCGATCCATGCCATCCTTGGAGAGAACGGCGCCGGCAAATCGACCCTGATGAAGTTGATCTACGGCGTCGAACAACCGGACGACGGGACTGTTGCCTGGCATGGACAGCCCCTCAGCCTTGCCTCCCCCGCGGAGGCGAGGCGCACCGGCATCGGGATGGTCTTTCAGCATTTCTCGCTCTTCGAGAATCTCACGGTTGTCGAAAACATCCGCCTGATCGTGTCAGGCCGAACGGTCGAACTTGCGAAGCGCATCCGCACATTGGGGGATGAATTCGGACTTGAAGTCGATCCGCTGGCCCACGTGCATGAGTTGTCGGTCGGCGAGCGGCAACGGGTGGAAATCATCCGATGCTTGTTGACCGATCCGAAACTGCTGATCCTCGACGAGCCGACGTCTGTCCTACCGCCGCAAGCCGTCGAGAAGCTGTTCGACACGCTGCGCCGACTTCGCGACGGCGGCGTGTCGGTCCTCTTCATCTCGCACAAGCTGGAGGAGATCCAGTCCCTGTGCGACCGTGCCACTATCCTGCGCGGCGGGCGCGTGACCGGACATGTGGATCCGCGCGAGCACGACGCCCATGATCTCGCCCGCATGATGATCGGCCGCGATATGCCGGAGCCGATGGCCGCATTGCCGATGGCCGAGGGCGAAAAGCGCCTGGAAATCATTGGCCTCGACTACCGGCCAGGCGATCCTTTCGCAGTGCCGCTCTCCGCTGTCAGCCTGAGCGTGCGCAGCG
Organism: Rhizobium sp. CB3171; assembly: GCF_029714265.1. Classification (NCBI taxonomy): domain Bacteria; kingdom Pseudomonadati; phylum Pseudomonadota; class Alphaproteobacteria; order Hyphomicrobiales; family Rhizobiaceae; genus Rhizobium; species Rhizobium sp. CB3171. The sequence continues at coordinate 2,445,501 of NZ_CP121653.1, forward strand.
GCGAGATTCTCGGCATTGCCGGTATTTCCGGCAATGGACAAAAGGAACTTGCCGCGCTGATTTCGGGGGAAACGACCCTGCCGCGGGACAAGCGCGACCAGATCTTCATGATGGGACGGGATGTGGGTAGCCTCGACGCCGCCAGCCGTCGAAAACTGGGCTTTGCCTTCGTCCCGGAAGACCGGCTCGGTCACGGCGCAGTTCCCGAGATGTCGCTAATGCTCAACAGCCTGCTGACAGCTCATCCCTTGAGGCTCGTGAGACATGGTCTCCTCAACAGCGCCAGGGCCACCGCCTTCACAAACGAGTGCATCCGGGGTTATGACGTGCGCACGCCAGGCCCGGATGCGGAAGCCGGCTCACTTTCCGGCGGAAACCTGCAGAAGTTCATCGTCGGACGCGAAATCATGCTGGCGCCGAAACTGCTCTTTCTTGCACAGCCAACCTGGGGCGTCGACGTCGGCGCGGCCTCTGCCATTCGTAAGCGGCTGATCGAGCTGCGCAATCAAGGCATGGCTATTCTCGTCATATCCGAAGAGCTCGAGGAATTGTTCGAGCTCAGCGACTTCATCCAGGTCCTGTATCATGGCACGCTGAGCCCGCCGCTCGTCACACGCGATACAAAACCGGAAGAGATCGGTCGATACATGATCGGCCCACAGCCCCAACGGGAAAAGCTATCCGCATGAGCAGTTCCTTCTCTGCCGCCCTGCCCTCCTTCGTTCGCCGGGAACGGGCCTCGTTCACCGCGAAGTTGCTTGCGCCGCCGATCGCCCTCATCGTCACTATCGCTCTTAATTTGGGCCTCTATGTCGCCATGGGTCGCGAGCCGGCAGCGGTGATCTATGCCATGTTGATCGAGCCATTTTTCTCCTGGGCATCATTCTCCGAAGTGTTGCTGAAAACCGGCCCACTGCTTCTCATCGCACAGGGTCTGGCGATCGGCTTTCGGGCGAAGGTCTTCAACATTGGTGCCGAGGGTCAATTCATTCTCGGCGCAATCTTCGCCTCCGCCGTACCCATCTGGATGCCGCAGGCAACGGGCCAATGGATCTGGCCGGCAATGCTGCTGCTCGGCACCATCGGGGGTGCGGTATGGGCCTCCCTCACCGCCTTCTGGCGCGTCAGGCTCAATGCCAACGAAATTCTCGTCTCTCTGATGCTAAGCTTCGTCGCCGCACAATTGCTCAATTACCTGCTTCTCGGGCCATGGAAAGATCCGAACGGTTTCAATTTTCCTCAGTCGGTCATGTTCCAGTACGATGCCATGGTTCCGATCCTGTTCGAGGGGACGCGCGTCAATGTCTCGCTTCTCCTCGCGGTCGGCCTATCGATCGCGGCATGGATCTTCATGCAGAAAAGCTTCGCCGGATACAAATTGCAGGTTGGCGGACTGGCTCCCCGGGCGGCGAGTTATGCCGGCTTCAAGGAAAGTTGGGCAATTTGGCTCTCGCTGATCATCGGCGGTGCGGCGGCCGGTCTTGCGGGCGCTGCCGAAGTTGCCGGCCCCCTTGGTCAGTTGCAGCGCTCCATCTCGACGGGGTATGGCTACGCGGCCATCATCGTTGCCTATCTTGGCGGCCTCAATCCGATCGGCATCGTTATTTCCTCGATCGTCATGGCCGCGCTCTACATTGGCGGCGACAATGCCATGGTTTCCGCCAATCTACCCATCGCAGCCGTCCGCGTCTTCCAGGGCAGCCTGCTCCTCATCTATCTCGTCGCCGTGGCTTTCGTGCGCTATCGCATCGTATGGCGCCCCGTGTCCGCCCGGAGCGCATCATGAGCGCTGTCGAGTTCATTCTCGCGGGCATGCTGGCGGCCGCAACCCCGTTTCTGCTGGCGGCTTTAGGTGAGCTTGTCGTCGAGCGCGCCGGCGTCCTCAATCTCGGCGTCGAGGGTTTGATGGCGCTCGGTGCCGTCATCGCGTTCATTGTCGTTTATCACGGGGGCGGTCATTTTCTGGCTTTCCTCGCGGCCGGTCTCGGAAGCGCTCTCCTCTCGATGATTTTTGCCGGTATCATTCTGGGGTTTAACGCAAACCAGGTCGCGGCCGGTCTTGCGCTCGGGATTCTCGGTCAGGGCCTCTCGGCACTGTTTGGCAAAAGCTATGAAAGCCTGACCGTCACCACGCTGCCGAAGATCGCGATCCCCGGGCTTTCGGAGATCCCCGTCGTCGGCGGGCTCTTCAATCAGGATATCGTCGTGTGGATCTCCCTTGTCTTGACCTTAGGCATCTGGGCGCTGTTTGCCTACGGCAAGATTGGCCTGGTCCTGCGCGCTGTCGGTGAAAATCCGAAAGCCGCCCATGCTATCGGCTATCCCATCGTCGCGATCCGTTTCGCCGCAGTTGCGTTCGGCGGCATGATGGCAGGCTTTGCCGGTGCCTACGCCGCGACGATCTACACACCGCTCTGGGCGGACGGCATGATCGCCGGTCGTGGCTGGATTGCCATTGCTCTTGTTGTCTTTGGCACCTGGCTGACATCAAGGATTTTCTTAGGCGCCTGCCTGTTTGGCGCGGTATCGCTGATGGGTCTTGCCGCCCAGGCAAGCGGGCTTGCCGTTCCCTCACAACTGCTGGCATGCCTGCCCTATCTCGTGACGATCATCGTCCTCGGCATCATCTCGGCAGATCGCCGCCTACTGAAGCTCAACGGCGTCGCCTCACTCGGCGAGCCGTTCGAGCGGTGACGATATTTGCGCCGAGGGTTACAGGACTCGGTGTTTGCATAAGCCATGACGTTCGCCTCGCAGCGCTCTGAAGGGCGTCGTCGTCGATGCCATCGCAAAAGTCTTCGAGACTCGCCGGAATTTCCTACATGGATAGACAGGCTTAAAAAGTGCAAATCTATAACCTTGGTCGTTTGCTTCGGACGCTCCCCTGGCGCGGCAAGGACAGAACGACGGCAAGCTACCGCCGTGCGGTCCATCCACTTGTGTAGGCCGAGTGCTCCCCCTCCGGTCGACGGAGTCCATTTGGTTCGGGCAATGTCACTATTGGCTAGGCAATGAAGCCGATTCCAATTCACGGAATTCCGCTGTCTCTCGCAGAAGCCATTCTCGAAATGCTTTGACAGGCTTGGGAGGCTCCAGCCCTTCCGGTGACACAAGATAGTAATTGCTTCTGCTTCGCACCCGATGATGTGAGGCAACAATGAGTTGCCCGCTGTCCAATTCAGGTTTGATGAGAAAAAGAGGCATCAAGGCTACGCCGAGACCCGCGATGCAAGCTTGAGCAACACCGAGAAATTGCTCGAAACCCATATTTGCTAGCGGCTTGCCTTCAATTCCCAGGCTCGAAAACCAGTCTTCCCAAGCAAGGGGTCTCGAGCGCATTTGGAGAAGCGGTAAGCGTAGAAGATCCTGCTCCGAGGCAATTGCACTGTCTTTCAAAAACGCAGGGCTGCAAACCGGTGCGACGATCTCTTCCATAAGAAACGTACACTCGCCGTTCGGCCAGTCATCGCCGCCGATGTGGATCGCCGCGTCAATGCCTTCGCTTGCGAAATCAAAGACTCCGATACGCGTTGCAAAATTGAGTGTCACTTCGGGATGCTCAGAAACGAAATTTGGAATGCGAGGTAGAAGCCACCGCGTTCCGAACGTCGGTAGAATGGCAAGGTTCAGCGTTGCCGATGGCGAGCCCGTTATAGCGTGCAACGAGGCGGTTCGGATCAACGCAAGAGCCTCTTGAATCGATTTGTGGTAGACGACGCCTTGAGGCGTCAACGCCACGCCGCGCCCGCCGCGTATGAAGAGCGTCGTGTTAAGCCGCTCCTCGAGTGTCAGAATCTGGCGGCTTATCGCCGCCTGAGTCAACGTCAGCTCAACGGCGGCGGCGGAAAAGCTTCCGAGGCGGACGACGGAATCGAATGCCGCCAGAGCGGTTGTCGAGGGCAGCAGACGACGTTGTAGCGGATCCATCAGCTATAACTATACCTCATACCTCGATGAGTAAACATCGTTTCTCACTGCGCAAATTTGCTGACATTCTAGAGGAAGTCCAAATGTGAGATACGACGATGACGTTCGCCTGGAACGACCCTTTTCTTCTTGATGAACAGCTTGCGGAAGACGAGCGGATGATCCGCGACACAGCAGCGGCTTTCGCCAAAATAGAATTGCTGCCTCGCATTCAGGAGGCCTATCTTGATGAAGTTACGGATCCAGAGCTGTTTCGCCTCATGGGTCGAGCCGGGCTTCTTGGAATAACATTGCCAGAGGAATACGGCGCCGCGAATGCGAGTTATGTGGCATACGGCCTCGTTGCCCGTGAGGTCGAACGCATCGATTCCGGATACCGCTCTATGATGAGCGTGCAGTCCTCACTGGTCATATATCCAATCTTTGCCTACGGCTCGAGCGATCAGAAAAAGAAATACCTTCCGGGCCTTGTTTCCGGCGACTTGATTGGCTGCTTCGGCCTGACGGAGCCGGATGCGGGATCGGACCCGGGCAGCATGAAGACTCGTGCGGAAAAGATCGAAGGCGGCTATCGTCTTCGCGGTGCGAAAATGTGGATTTCCAATTCGCCAATCGCCGATGTTTTCGTCGTGTGGGCGAAATCCGAAGCCCATAACAATGAGATCCGCGGCTTCGTGCTCGAAAAAGGCATGAAGGGCCTTTCGGCTCCGAAGATCGGCGGCAAACTGAGCCTGCGTGCCTCGATCACCGGCGAGATCGTCATGGACGGCGTCGAGGTCACCGAGGACGCACTGCTTCCGAATGTCTCAGGCCTCAAAGGCCCCTTCGGGTGCCTTAATCGAGCGCGATATGGCATCTCATGGGGCGTCATGGGTGCGGCGGAGGACTGCTGGATTCGCACCGTGCAATACGGCCTTGATCGCAAGCAGTTTGGCAAGCCGCTTGCAGGTATGCAGCTCTATCAGAAGAAGCTCGCCGATATGCAAACGGAGATCGCACTCGGGCTTCAGGCATCGCTGCGTGTCGGACGGCTCCTCGACGATCATAAGATGGCGCCGGAAATGATTTCCATCGTCAAGCGTAACAATTGCGGCAAGGCCCTCGATATCGCTCGGCAAGCCCGCGACATGCACGGCGGCAACGGCATTCAGATCGAGTATCATGTCATGCGTCATGCGCAGAACCTTGAGACCGTCAATACGTACGAGGGGACACATGATGTCCATGCTCTCATCCTCGGCCGCGCTCAGACCGGCATTCAAGCCTTCTTCTGATCCCCATCATCGAGGACATATAATGTCGCAAGCACCCCTCGCCGGACTGAAGGTTGTGGAACTTGCTCGCATCCTGGCAGGTCCGTGGATCGGCCAAACGCTGGCAGAACTGGGGGCCGATGTCATCAAAATCGAAAGTCCGGACGGTGACGACACCCGTCATTGGGGTCCGCCGTACATCGACGAAGGCGAAGGCAAGCGCTCGGCCGCCTATTTTCACGCGTGCAATCGCGGCAAAAGATCGATGATCGCAGATTTCAACTCAAGCGATGACATGAGAGCCGTCCGGGCGCTGATCGCCTCCGCTGATATAGTCATTGAGAACTTCAAGGTCGGGGGGGTGAAGAAGTTCGCCCTCGACTACCAGAGCCTCCAACCGACACATCCGCGCTTGATCTATTGCTCCGTGACCGGCTTCGGCCAAACTGGCCCATATGCGCACCGGCCAGGCTATGACTTCATGATCCAAGGCATGAGCGGCATCATGGATTTGACGGGAGAGCCCGATGGGTCGCCGCAAAAAGTGGGTGTCGCGTTCGCCGATATCTTCACAGGCCTTTACGGCGTCATTGCTATTCAAGCCGCTCTGAGAGCACGCGAAAACAGCGGTTGCGGCCAGCACATCGACATGGCGCTTTTCGACTGCATGGCTGCGGTGTTGGCCAACCAAAGCATGAATTTCCTGGCTTCGGGAGTTACGCCGAAGCGCATGGGCAATGCCCATCCGAATATTGCGCCGTATCAGACCTTTCCCGTTGCTGATGGCTATATCATCGTCGCCTGCGGAAACGACGGCCAATTTTCCCGTTTGTGTCAGGTGTTGGCCATGCCTGAGCTGCCTGTCAGCGAGGCGTTCGCGACAAACGCTCAACGTGTCCAGAACCGGCTTGTTCTTGAACAAACGTTGGCCGCGAAGACGGCTTTGTGGACCCGAGACAGTCTTTTAGAAGCACTCGAAAAAGCCACCGTGCCGGCGGGGCCGATCAATACGGTTGGCGACTTGTTTGCCGACGAGCAGTTCCATCATCGCCAAATGCTCGTCGAACTCGATGGTGTGCCGGGCTTGCGGACGCCGATCAGATTTTCGGGGGCCTCGTTCAACCCGTCCCGCCGCTCGCCCCGGTTGGGTGAGCACACTGCAGAGATCCTGGCCGAAATCGGTCTTGGCGATCATGTTGAAGGAAGGTTTCCATGAAGATTCTCGTCCCGGTGAAGCGGGTGGTTGATTACAACGTGAAGATCCGTGTGAAGGCGGATGGCACGGGTGTCGAGCTTGCGAATGTGAAGATGTCGATGAACCCGTTCGACGAGATCTCGGTCGAGGAAGCGCTGCGCCTGAAGGAAGCCGGCAAGGCCGAAGAGGTGGTGGTGGTATCGATCGGCCCGGCCAAGGCCGAGGAGACGCTGCGGACGGCGCTCGCCATGGGGGCGGATCGTGCCATCCTGGTCGAGACCGACGATCAAGTCGAGCCGCTGGCAGTGGCGAAGATCCTGAAAGGGGTCGCCGATGCCGAACAGCCAGGCCTGATCATCGTCGGCAAGCAGGCGATCGATGATGACTCGAACCAGACCGGCCAGATGCTGGCGGCCCTCTTGGGCTCGGCGCAGGCGACGTTTGCCTCGAAGATCGAGATCGGGGACGGCAAGGCGACTGTCACCCGCGAAGTCGATGGCGGCCTGCAGACGATCGAGGTCAAGCTGCCGGCGGTGGTCACCACGGACCTGCGCCTCAACGAGCCGCGTTATGCCTCGCTGCCGAACATCATGAAGGCAAAGAAGAAGCCACTCGACAAGAAGGCACCTGCCGACTTCGGCGTCTCCACCGAGCCGCGTCTGAAGGTGCTGAAGACCGAGGAACCGTCGGGCCGCAAGGCGGGCGTCAAGGTCAAGTCGGTGGCCGAGCTGGTCGAAAAACTCAAGACCGAAGCCGGCGTGCTCTGAGGCCGTTCATGCTCCCGAAAAGTGGGTACCGGTTTTCGGTCAAGAGCATGGACTCAGCAAATGTAAAGGATAAGACCCATGGCCATTCTTCTTCTGGCTGATCATGACAGCAACCACCTTTCCGACCAGACCGCCAAGGCGCTCACGGCGGCGACACAGATCGGCGGCGAAGTCCATGTGCTTGTCGCCGGCAAGGACGCGAGGCCGGCTGCCGAGCAGGCAGCCAAGCTTGCCGGCGTCTCCAAGGTGCTGCTGGCCGAAAGTGACGCGCTTGCCAACAATCTCGCCGAACCGCTTGCCGATCTGATCGTGTCGCTGGCGGCGAGTTATCACACCATCGTTGCGGCGGCCACTTCCGTCGGCAAGAACGTCATGCCGCGGGTTGCCGCCCTGCTCGATGTCGCCCAGGTCTCTGAGATCATCGAGGTTCTTTCGCCCTATATGTTCAAGCGACCGATCTATGCCGGCAATGCCATCCAGACGGTGCAGTCGACTGATGCCAAGAGGGTGATCACCATTCGTACCTCTTCTTTCGCCGCCTCAGGCGAAGAGGGATCGGCCGTTATTGTGAAAAGCGACTCGGTTACGGCCGATCCCAATCTTTCCAGCTTCGTTGCCGATGCGCTGTCGACCTCGGATCGTCCGGAACTCACCTCCGCGAAGATCATCATCTCCGGTGGCCGCGCCCTCGGTTCGGCGGAAAAGTTTAAGGAAGTCATTCTTCCGGTTGCCGACAAGCTCGGTGCGGCCGTCGGCGCATCCCGCGCTGCCGTCGATGCCGGCTATGCCCCGAACGACTGGCAGGTCGGCCAGACCGGCAAGGTGGTGGCACCGCAGCTTTATATCGCCTGCGGCATTTCCGGGGCCATCCAGCATCTCGCCGGCATGAAGGACTCGAAGGTCATCGTCGCCATCAACAAGGACGAAGAGGCCCCGATCTTCCAGATCGCCGACTACGGCCTCGTCGCCGATCTCTTCGAAATCCTACCACAGTTTGAGCAAGCAATATCATGAACGATCAAGGTCCAATTCCAATCCGGTCGGTCGGCATCATCGGCGCCGGACAGATGGGGCTCGGCATTGCCCAAGTCTCCCTCCAAGCTGGGCTTAGCGTACGGCTTTACGATGTCTCGAACGAGCGCGTCTGCGAGGGTATAGAGAAAGTTCGCCATTCGCTGAGTCGAAAGGTTGGTGAAGATCGGCGTCTGGAGGGAACGTTCAGCGGTTCGGACTCCATCGGTGACTTGGGCAACTGTGATCTCGTGGTAGAGGCAGCGACAGAAAACGAGAATATTAAGAAAAATATTTTTGAAGGGCTATGTCCGATCCTGAAGCCCGAGGCGATCCTCACCACCAATACCTCATCTCTTTCGATCACTCGTCTTGCAAAATCGACGGACCGGCCAGACCGTTTCATGGGCATTCACTTTATGAACCCGGTTCCGGTGATGAAGCTCGTTGAGCTGGTAAGAGGAATGGCCACGTCGCAACAAACATACGAGGCGGCCAAAAGCTTCGCCGCTCAGCTCGGCAAACAGGTGACGACCTCAGAAGATTCCCCCGCGTTTATTGTGAATCGAATAATCTTGCCGATGATCAACGAGGCCATTTTTGCGCTTTACGAGGGTGTCGGAAGCATTGAAGCCATTGATACAGGGGTAAGACTTGGCGCTAACCACCCCATGGGACCGTTGCAATTGGCCGATTTCATAGGTCTCGATACGTGCCTTGCGATCATGCGAGTGCTGCACGAAGGTTTGGCAGACCCGAAGTACCGGCCTTGTCCTCTCCTCGTGAGATATGTTGAAGCCGGCTGGCTTGGACGTAAGGCAGGTCGGGGATTTTATGACTATCGTGGTAAATAGATTGTTCGGACAGATCAGGTCGATCCTGTCAATTGACCCTTAAAGTTTGCATAACACATAAAGGATCGTGCGTTCCGCAATTTATGCTAACGTTAGCATAAAACTAATAATCGCAGCGTCGAGCTACCGATGCGGCGACGCTGGGCGCATCAGGCCATCGCGTCGGAGTGCAGGCAGAAGCGCCGCATCACCGCAAATACTGCCGCGCCCCGAAACAGTGGGTTTCAGGCCCCGATTGATCACCAATTTTCCTTGACTCAGATAAAAGGTTTGCGCTAACGTTCGCACAAACAGGAGGATCTTTCATGACGCGCACCGTGTTGCTGACCGACTACGCATGGCCGGATGACAATGTGGAACGGGAGGTCATTGAGCGAGCCGGATTTACCCTCGTGAGCGGACCCGCAAAACCATCCTCGGCCGCCGAAATTGATGCGTTGGCGGTCCAGCATCTGCCGGATGCCATTTTGACCTGCTGGGCCCAGGTCAGCGAGACCGCGATCGCGGCATCTCCAAATCTCAAGATTGTTGCTCGTCTGGGCGTTGGACTGGATAACATCGCTGTCGACGCGGCCTCGGAGCGCGGCATTTGGGTGACGAACGTTCCGGACTATTGTGTCGCGGAGGTTTCGGATCACGCGGTCGGCTTTGCCATCGCTTGGGCCCGTGGCCTGATCCATTTCGATCGTGAGGTTCGTAGCGGTCATTGGGACCCCGCCTCCGCCAACCTTCGTCGACTGTCAGAACTAACCTGCGGCATCGTGGGATTTGGCCGGATTGGCCGAGCAACCGCAGCGAAGATGCAAGCGCTAGGCTGCAAAGTATTGGCGCACGATCCCTTTGCATCCAACCTCCCTGATAATGTCGAGCTGGTCGATTTTGAAGCCCTTCTTGGCAACAGCGACATCGTCGTGGTTCATGCGCCGCTTTCCGCATCGACCCACCACCTGATCGATCGGGACGCAGTTTCGAAAATGCGTCGAGGCAGCTTGTTGATCAACGTCAGCCGAGGCGGGGTTGTCGACACTGCGGCCGTGATCCATGGACTGGAATCCGGCATCCTGAGCGGCGTCGGCCTTGACGTTTTGGAAGATGAACCGCGCGTTCCGCAAGAATTGATCAATCACCCTGGGGCGATGATCACCCCGCACGTCGCTTTTTCTTCCGACGCATCGCTCATCGAGTTACGCCGCCGCGCCGCGGAGGAAGTCGACAGGGTTCTCTCTGGAGAAATGCCTGAACAGCCCCGCAACACGCCCCGCCGCTAGATCGCACAGGACACTCAATTCATGTCTGTATCTGAGATGACCATTTTCGATGTGTTTTTACAGAAGAGCGGGCTAAAAGAACCTTCAGAGGAAGCAATATACAAGCCTCTGACGGGCGGCGTCTCTTCTGATATCTATCGAGTTGAGCTGCCCGGGCGGGCCCTCTGCGTAAAACGGGCCCTTCCCAAGCTAAAAGTCGCTACCGACTGGCAAGCCCCGGTATCGAGAAATGAGTACGAATGGAACTGGATCTCCTTCGTAGCCAAACATTTCCCATCCGCTGTTCCCAAGCCGCTCGCCCATGACCCATCGTCGGGCGTGTTTGCGATGGAATTTCTCCCTGGCGACGAATATCCACTATGGAAAGCAGAGCTTCTTCAGGGGCGCGTTGATCTGAAGGCCGCGGAAATTATCGGTCGACGGATCGGGCAGATTCATTCGGTGAGTGCGCGTATGCCCGGGCTACCCGAACAGTTCGATTCAACTCGCAACTTTTACGCCCTGCGGCTTGAGCCTTATCTGGTCGCTACCGCGGCCAAACACCCATTCATCTCCGATCGTCTATCAGAATTGGTCGACCGTACCGCTAATACAAGGCACGCACTCGTTCATGGGGATGTAAGCCCCAAAAACATTCTCTTGGGCAAGATCGGCCCCGTCTTCCTGGATGCAGAATGCGCGTGGTTCGGCGATCCGGCCTTCGATTTGGCTTTCTGCCTGAATCACTTACTGTTGAAGAAGCTCATTGTAGAGAATGCAGCACCTGAGCTTGCGGCGTCCTTCGAGGCGCTGACTTCTGCGTACCTCAATGAGGTAGATTGGGAAGATCGGGAAGCTGTCGAAGCCCGGACATCGAGCCTTTTACCTGCCCTCTTTCTCGCTCGTGTCGATGGTAAATCGCCGGTCGAATACGTGACAGAGGAAAGCCAACGAATGCTCGTGCGCAAAGTCGCCGTCCCGTTGATCGCTTCGCCGCGCAGGAAACTGGCTGAAATCGCGCAAGCTTGGTTTTCCTAACGCCAGATAATGCACTATCTGGCTGGCGCAGCTTGCGTCAACGCGACGAACGCCTGCCATCGTGACAGCGAAATTTTCTTCCAAGATTTGTTGGATTTCGGACCTGCATCGCGGCGGAAGCGGTCAGTTCTGTAACTGGCTGTTAAAGAAAAGCCATCGCCCCTTTTTGGGAGCGATGGCAGGCGGGGAACGAATATTTGCTTGATGTGCGGGCGCCTCTGCTTACATGAACCGAGCGACCCATACCTCGAACGCATCGAGAAAACTTTCGATGAACTTCTGAGTTCCTTCGTTTAAGAATTCGCCGCTATCCCCCACCAGCTTGTCTGCGGTGCTAAGATAAACTTCCGGCTGCGGCAGCGTAGGAACGTTGATGTTGGTGAGAATTACGCGGAGTTGAAGCGCCGCTGCCGCACCTCCTATGAGACCTGGGGAAGCCCCGGTCACGGCACCGGGCTTGTGATCCCACACACTCTTCCCGAACGGCCGAGAACCGACTTCGATCGCATTCTTCAATGCCGCTGGTACGGATCGATTGTACTCGGGCGTTACGAAGATTGCGCCATCGCAAGCCTTGATGCGTTCGCGGAAGGACGTCCACTCCACCGGCGGCGTCTCCGTCTCCAAGTCTTGATTGTAGAGCGGAAGATCGCCGATCGGTACGATCTCCAGGTTCAGCCCGCCGGGCGCCACTTTCTGCATTGCACGGGCGAACTTCAGGTTGATCGAAGCCTGACGAAGGCTTCCAACCAAGACCGCGATATCTTTCTTGGACATGTTCTCTCTTTTCGCGTGAGGGAGGCGTCGGTGATAGCCGGCGCCGGTGATTGTTATTGATAAGCGGCGGGGACCGGAGGAACGACCACGTAGTTGCTGAAGCCGCCATCGCGTTCGCCGATGCCGGAGATGGCTTCGTTCACCCGCTCGAGCGGATAGATCTTGTGCTCGAGATACGAGAGGTCGAGCGCACCGGTGCGGACCATGTCGGCCATTTCCTGCCCCTGGGCAGCGCTGAACCAGTTGGAGCCGATGAGCTGAACCTGCTCGTCCATCAGCCACTTCACGTCGACGGGAACATCTTCCGCGACGCCGCCAACGACAACCACACGGCCGCCTCGGCGAACCCCGCGCATGGAGTCGACCACGGTCGCGGCGGGGGCTCTCGCACCCAGCGCACTGATAACGAAGTCCACTCCCTCGCCGCCAGTTTGAGCCTTTGCCCATTCTCCAGTCGAGCCTTCGCCGAGCATGATTGTGTCGATGCGGTCGGGAGCGATGGCCTTTATGCGGTCCATCAATTCTTTGTTTCTGCCGGTGCCCAGAATTTTGGAGAGGCCCATTGCAAGACCGAGCTTGGTGGCCGCGACGCCGAGTGTACCGGTAATCCCATCGATGAGGCAAACCTGGCCGGGTCCGGCCTGTGCGTTCTTCAGGGCGCCATATGATGTACCGAGGTAGCCGAAGCGACCGGCCTGTTCGAAGCTGAGATTATCCGGCAGGCATACGAGGGAATATTCCGGGGCAGTCATGTACTGGCTGAAGCCGCCGTACGGATAAAGATCAAAAATTCTTTGGCCATCGCGGCTGGTGCTGAAGTACCCATTCAAGGTGTAGTAGCGGCATTGGCTGCGATTGCCTGACCGGCACGCCTTGCAAGAACCGCAGGATCTGAGGGGGCTGACATAGACACGATCGCCAATTTTGACATTGGTGACCGCCTCGCCGACTTCGGCGACGACCCCGGCTGGATCCAGGCCAAACACTGCCGGAAACTTCGGTAGTGGCTGGTGGGGAAACCAGGTTGGCCAATTATTGATGACGTTGGCCATGTTGGGCACGATACCGCAAGCCCTGACCTGCACCAGGACGTCGTTGGGCCGGGGCGTGGGAACCGGAATCTCATCCAGCGACATCGGCTGATGCAGAGCATGCAGCCGAGCGGCGATCATAGTTTTAACCATTAACTCCTCCATAGGGACATCGGTCGGACCATGCCCGACCGAATGCATTTTTTCAGTTTCAGACAGGTGGGCGGGAGTGCCGGGCGGCATTCGTCAGGGGGTCAGGAACTCCTTCCCAGCCGGTCGGAAGTCCGCAGGCCAGACAGTCACCCAATCCTTTCCTTGAATTTGCTTGAGCTTCGTCGATGGCTTTCCGGCATTGAACTTGCCGTCGAAAGTCCTTGGCCCGACGACCGTCTTGACGGTATTCGAGCGCAACCACGCAGCCATCGCGGCGTCGTCCAACTTCCCTGCACCTTCTGCTGCCGCTGCAAGGATTTGCCACGCAGCATATTCCACGGCGGCCTGATACTCGGTGCGCGGATACGGGAAACCCGCCGCCTTCGCCTTGCTGTCATATGCGCTTACGAAATCCTGAGCGCCGTCATACTTGAGGAACGGCTCGTGCTCTTCAAACCAGGTCAGCGAGGTCAAGCCATTCGCTTTAGGGTGAGCTGCTGTCGGGCCGGGTGCCGGGAACAGGTAGAACTGGTTCTTTGGCTGGTAATCGATCCGGCTCATTGCATCGAGAAGCTGCACGGCCTCCATTCCGATCGCACCGGACCACAGCAGGTCCGGATCAGCCGCCTTGATGCGGTTGGCGATTGCGCCGAAGTCCTTCGTGCCGAACTCGTATTCAAGATCCAGCACGTTCTTGATGCCACGCTTCTCAGCGACTTGCTGGCCGCCCTTGGCAATCGTCAGAGCCGACGGAAATTTGCTGGTGACAAACGCGATCGTCTTGGGAGGGGTCGGCAGGCTCGCATAGGCATCGAGAACGACCTCGGTGTCCGTCAGTTGCGGTTCGGCCCCGATCGGAAGAGACGGGAACTGCAGCGGATACGGTGCGAGACTCGGGTCGCCAAGGCTGCTCTGAACAAGCATCTTCTTGAATCGAGCGGCAACGCCCATTGCTGCGATAATCGAGGACGTGCCATAGGGGCCCATCAGGAGGTCGACCTTGTCGGCCGTCACAAGGCGCTCATAGAGCGTTCGAGCATTGGCGGGAACCGATTGGTCGTCGAGAAGGACAAACTCCACCTTTCGTCCCAGAATACCGCCTTTGGCGTTGGTCTGTTCAACGAAAACCTCTGCCGCGAGTTTATGGATTGCGCCTACGCCCGCAAGCGGACCCGTCAACGGCAGCGTTCCGCCAACGCGGATCGGCCCCTCTTGGGCAAAAGCCCTCGGCATCGCGCTGAAGGCAGCCACGGCGGCGGCAGACCCGAGAAATGCTCGTCTGTTCAGTATAGTGGAATTCGCACTCATCTTTTCCTCCCAAGTGCCTCCAGCATGTCATCGCGCTCATGACTTTCGTCAGCGCGTCAGTTTCCTGCCGCTGGTGGCAGGTTCACCTCTTCGCCAGCTCTCCTGCGTAGCGTTCCAGCGTCATGGGGTTCGGCATTTTCTCGGGGTGCTCTAACGGTACTCCCGTAAATTCGCTGGCCTCGAAGAACCACTTCGAGACGGCCGGCATCCCCCAATGCACATTGGTGCTAAGGGACGCCGCGTCCCAACGAATGGGCTCCAATTCCGCGTCTATCGTGGTGTAGTGATTGTTGAAGAACTCCACCCGATGTCCATCGGGATCGCGCAGATAGACGAACAGGACTCCCGAAGGACCATGGCGCCCGGGCCCGCGCTCAACGCTGTCTCCATATCCATAACGGCTGGCAAAGTCGCACACGGCGAAGATGTCGCTGCTTTCCGGAACCGTATAAGCAAAATGATGCAGTTGCGGGCCGATGCCAGGCACCAACGCCAGGTCGAGGCAGACACCTTTGCGATACAGGAAGTTCGCAATGAGAGTGTCGCCTGCCGCAATATATTCCGAAGTCCGGAAGCCGAGTTCGCCGTAGAATGCACTTAGACCCAGCGGATCGGCAACCATGACCTGGCAATGGTCGAGGCCCTGGGCTCGCGCGCCACGATGCTCATGCACCTCGAGAAATTTGCGGGGATGGACGCTCATGCTGGAGCAAAGCTCGATGCGGGCGCCCGACGGATCGCTGACAAGCAGGGTCCGTCCTTGATTTCGAACTTCGACCCATTCCGTCGGAAGCCCCTTCTCTTCAAAAAAGACCTTGGCCTTGTCGAGATCCTCCTCCAGGAACACCCGGTAACCGATCCGCCTGCACGCCGGCTTCCCGCCGGTAGGTGCCAGGACAAGACTGTGATGGCAGGCCTCGGACAATCCGCGAAGGTAGGAAACACCGTCCGCGAATTCTGTTTCGACCAGGCCGCCGACATTGACATAGAAATCTCGGCTGCGCTCCACATCATTGACCTCAAGCACGACATGGCTGAAGCGCGTGATGTTGAAGGGAGGTTTCAAATTAACAGCCGGAAGCATCTCATCCTCATTCATTTTGCTAACGTTAGCATAAAAGGGCCGGATCTTTTGTCAACGCCTGTTTTTGAGCGAGACCCGCAGCCGGCCCATCGAAATTCTAACCTACAGCGGCAGCCGCGGCTGGCTTTTCAGCCAAGTCCAGCGCCGACCATCCGGCGAACGAAGCCTCTTTTCCGAGGGCCTCCTCGATCCGGAGAACCTCGTTCCACTTGGCCATCCGTTCGGAACGGGAGAACGATCCGACCTTGAGCTGCTTGGCATCCCAGCCGACCGACAGATGGGCGATCGTCACATCTTCCGTCTCACCGGATCTGGCCGAAACGATCGTCCGAAAACCCGCCTTCTTGGCAACGGAGAGCGCATCGAACGTCTCTGTGATCGTGCCCGCCTGGTTCGGCTTGATCAGAACCGCATTGGCGCTTTTATCCTTGATCGCTTCGGTTACCCGCGCAGCGTTCGTCACGAAGAGGTCGTCGCCGATGATCTGGCATCTGGAGCCGTAGCGCGCGGTAAATTCCTTGAACCCATCCGGATCGTCCTCGGCGAGCGGATCCTCGATGGAGACGATTGGATAGGCCTTCAACCAGCCACCAAGCATATCGATCATCTCGGCCGTATCGAGCTGCCGATCTTCCAGTGCCAGCGAATACTTGCCGCCGCGACCGAATTCGGAGGCCGCTATGTCCAGTGATATCGCAACTTGGCCGCCTGGCTTCAGACCGGCAGCCTCGATCGAACGCACCAAGGCATCAAGAGCCTCTTCATTGCTGGTAAAGGCAGGCCAGTAGCCTCCCTCGTCCGCCACGCCCTGGAGCTTGCCGGTACGTTTCATGATGTCGCCTGCCGCGCGGTAGACTTCAGCAGTCCACTCCAAAGCCTCCGAGAAAGTCGAGGCAGCAGGGCACATGATCATGAAATCCTGGACGTCTACCCGGCGCGCTGCATGCGCTCCGCCTCCGAAAATCTGGATTTCCGGGAGTGGCATGGTAATTCCCGTGTCGGAGCCCGCGAGATACCGCCAGATCGGTTGATCGGCCGCTGCCGCTGCCGCGTGAAGCAGCGCCATCGACGTTGCTACCGACGCATTTCCACCCAATCTGCTCCGGTTTGGGGTGCCATCCAGCTCGATGATTGCACGGTCCAGTTCGGCTTGATCTTTGGCATCTCGGCCAACCAGCAACCTGGCGATTTCACCGTTGACGGCTGCCAAGGCCTTATTGATGCCCAAGCCAGCAAGGGCGCTGCCGCCGTCACGAAGGTCTAGAGCTTCGCCGGTGCCGGTCGATGCGCCGGCAGGTGCGATGGCCCTGCCGATCGCGCCGGACGCCAGCTCGATCTCTACCTCAACGGTGGGCCTGCCACGGGAATCCCAGACGCGACGGCCCTGCACTTTTCTGATTTCGGTGTTGGTCATGTTCAGTTGTCCACAAAGTCAGATTGAGATTTTGGATCATTGAGGCTCACAGGCCGTCATCGTAATCCGTTGTTTCGGGGGTTCTTGCGCCAACCAGCACCACGGCGATGCTTGCCGGTTTGTCGCTTTTATTTCGCCAGGCGTGACGCGTTCCGTTCTGCACGAAGGTGTCGAACTGACCCAAGCGGGTCTCATTGCCATCGTCGAGTTCCATCCAGATTTCTCCGTCGAGAACGATGCCATAATCGACGGTGGGAGTTTGATGTTTGCCATCCGGCTGGAATCGTTCGGCCAAACCTGGGCTGACCGCCAGATTCCCGCCCTGGCCGCCGGGCCATCGAAATCCGAGACATAAAAACGGCATCTGGCGGGAACGTTAGCACTAAAAAACGCGTTTCGCCGGGCTCAGGAACGAAGCTTGCCACCAGCGGAGTTGGATCGTGTCCGTTAAATGGGACGGCCGTGGAAGTCGATGTCGACCAGATCATCCGCGACACCAATCCAGGGATCGTTCTGAATATGTCCGTACGCGGAACGGCGTCGTCTTGGGCGAACCTGGCAACACCCTGACTGCAATGCTCCGTCACGACGCGTCGAACATGCACGGGAACTCCCCCGCTCGAATTTTCAGATACCAAGATACGCCTCCCTGATGCTTGAATCATTGATGAGAACCTCAGGCGCTCCGGATGCCGTCACGCGACCTTGCTCGATCACGTAGGCCTGATGGGCAATTTCAAGCGCCTTGTTCACGTTCTGCTCGACAAGCAGCACGGCTACGCCTCGCTCATTGATCATCTGGATGATTTTGAACATTTCCCCGACGATCAAAGGCGACAGCCCGAGCGACGGCTCGTCCATGAGCAGCACGCGCGGCTTGGCCATCAGGCCACGGCCGATCGCAACCATTTGCTGCTGCCCACCCGACAAGGAGCCCGCCAATGAATCCTGGCGCTCTTTCAGAACAGGGAAAAGCTGAAACACCTCAGCGAGCGTAGCATCGCGAACAGCCCGAGCGATCGAGCGGTACGCACCGAGCAACAGGTTGTCGAGGACCGTCATCGCGGTGAAGAGACGGCGCCCTTCCGGGACGACTGCTATGCCGTAGTCGCAGACCCGATGGCTGGGCACTTTGGAAACGTCGTTACCCTCGATAACGATCTTTCCCTTGTGCGGCCGAAGAATTCCGGCGATGGCATTTACCAGCGTGCTCTTCCCTGCTCCGTTCGGGCCGACGACGGAAACGATCTCGCCTGGCCTTACACTGATAGACAGGTCCCACAGAGCGATCGCATCTCCGTAGCCAACCTCGATCTTATCGACCTCAAGCAGCATAACTGCCTCCCAGATATGCGCTGACCACTGCTGGATCTCTCATCGTTTCGCTTGGATGCCCAAGCGCCAGAACTTTGCCTTGATCCAGCACCGCGACACGGTCCGCCAGCGCGACAACCGCACGCATGAGGTGTTCAACGAAGATGATCGTCGTACCGCCAGCCTTGATGCGCTTGATCATTTCGACGGCGTGGTCGACCTCGGCTGGGTTCAAGCCACAAAGCACCTCATCAAGCAGGAGCAGGCGTGGTTTTGCGGCCAGCGCTCTGGCGAATTCGACAAACTTTCTATCATGCAGGTTCAAGGCCTCGGGAAGCACGTTGGCCTTGTCAGCCAGGCCAGTGAAGGCGAGCGCTTCCCTGGTGACTGCGTCGACCGCAGCCACGCCCATGCGATCCGCGCTGCCAAATTTCGCGCAGAGCCGAATGTTTTCGAGGACGGTCAGATTATCGAACAGGCGCGGGATCTGGTAAGTTCGCGCCACGCCCTGTTGCGCGATCAGATGCGGTGATCGACCGGAAATCTCCTCGCCTTCCAGTGTGATCTTACCGGAGGTCATGGTGTAGTGGCCGCTGATCATGTTGATCAGTGTGGACTTGCCGGAACCATTTGGCCCAACCAGGGCCAGGATTTCACCCCGCTGGACGTCCAGGGTGACGCCGGTCAAGGCACGGATACCGCCAAAGGATTTCGTGACATCTTCGCACTTCAGAAGCACCGAACCGGAATCTGACGCGGTTGAAGGCGGGAGCTCAATAGCAGCCTGAGCGGCTGCCTCCGATGCTCCAGTTTCGCTGCGATTGGCGGCGAACCTGCGAATAAGGCTGGGGACGATGCCAGACGGCAGCACCAGGATTACAGCTATCAGCGCAAGAGCCACGCCCGCACGGCCGAATTCCGCATGGGCGCCGCTGACGATAGCGCTCTGCAGCACGGTGATGATGACCGCGCCGATCGCAGGTCCAGCCCAATGGCGAGCGCCGCCGAGAATGCTCATGAGCACGACATAGAGAGGAACGGTCACCGCAAACGTCTCGCCAACCGTGACGTAGCCTACATATACGGCGTGGATCGCACCCATTCCGCCGGCAAGTGCCGACGAGACGGCAAACGACATCAGCTTATAGCGAAACGTCGGAACGCCTTTCACCTCTGCGACGTCTTCATCGTCGTGGATTGCAAGCAAGCCCTGACCGAATTTGCTGTGAAAGATGAAGTAGGACGTCGCCAGCGCAGCAAGAGCCGCGATAAGCCCGAACATGTAGAGGGAGCCAGACGCCGTCACGCCGATCATCGGGATTTCGATCCCTGAGAGGAATACGCCCGTGCCCGAGTCCAGCGCGGTGTTCGACACAATGGCCGCGATGACAAACGTTACCGACAGCGTCAGCAGCGCGAAGAACTCGCCGCGCAAAGCTCCGGAGCGAAAGACAACCAAGCCAATCAGCACGGCAATTGCGGCCGCAAGCAGTGCCGCAGCAGGTATCGTCGCGACGAAGGACCATGACAACTGCGTCGCCAGCGTGGCCGTTGTGTAGACGCCAATCCCGAAAAATGCGGCGTGGCCAAAACTCCAGTAGCCCGTGTAACCGCTCAGGATGCCCCAGCTCGTTGCCAGCACGACCCAGAAGAAGATAATGTACAGGTAGGACAGGTAGTAATCCGCCATTCCCAAGTAAGGCAGCGAGGCCAAAATCGCCGCGCCCAGCGCTGTGATTAGAAGCTTTTTCATGGTCAAATCACCGGTTTGCGCAAGAGGATGACGATGAGCACGCTGAATGCGACGAGCGGCGCCCAAGCGGGATTGACGACGGACATGGTAAGGCTCTCGGCCACGCCAATCAGCATACCGGCACCCAGCGCGCCGATGGGGCTGCCCAATCCTCCAATGATGGCGACGGCAAATACGACCCCAATCCAGGCCTCGATTTGAGATGGAGCCAAAGTTCCAATCAGGGCAATGAAGACACCCGCGATGCCGGCCGTAGCTGAGCAAAAGCCGGCTAGAATGTATGACACGCGGGTGGAATTGATTCCAAAAGCCGACGCTACGGGGGCGTCATGGGCAGCGGCACGCAGGGCCTTGCCGAGCATGGTCTTGTTCAACGCGTACCAGGCCATTGTGGCAAGCACCCCTGCACAGACAAACGCTGAAAGATCCAATACGGGCACGAAGATCGGTCCGAGCCGGATGGTGCTCTGGGCATAGGGTGTTTCATAGCGAAGGAAGTCAGCCGACCAGATCCATTGGATCAGCGACTCGATCAGGATCGTGACGCCGAACGTCACCAAGAGAGAGGCGAATTCCTTCACCTTGAAACGCACGAACAAGCTGTGCAACGCAACTCCGAGCGCGAAGAAAAGCGGCGCGATCAGAAGAGCGCTCAAATATGCCGGGATGCCATAGACGGTCCCGAGCTGGTAGGTCAGGTAAGCGCCAAGGAACGCCAGCGCGAAATGGCTGAGGTTCACAAGCTTCAACAGCCCCCAGCTCAGGCTGAGGCCCATCGCCAGCAGGCCATAGATCCCACCCAGCAAGACGCCACCGACAGCGGATTGCAAGAAAAGAGCAAGAGTCATCGGGATCCACGTCCTTCTGTGGACACGATGGTCGACTCCGGGAACACCAGAACATCCATACGTTATGCCTCCTCCCGATTGCGCTAACGTTAGCATGGATATTCATCCCACAGCGAAGCCTCCGTGTCAACGGCGTTCAAGAGGCTAATTCGCTGCCTCTTCGCTGCGGGCGCATCGAAGCGGGACGAAAAAAATCCCATAAAGTGAGATCAAATCTATGAGAAATCTACTAGTTTAGAATCGCAACTCGATACCGAGTTTAAGTATCCGGGGCGAAAATTAGATTAGTTCAATTGAGCGGAAACGTCTGCGATCTCGGAGTTTGACAACTGCGACGCCAATGCTATCGTTGGCGAAAGTGATCATTCGAGCCAAACACAATGGTAACAATTAAAGACATCGCCGCCATACTGCAAGTTTCACCCTCAACCGTCGGTCGCGCTCTTGCCGACGATCGACGTATCAGCGCCGAGATGAAGCGAAAGGTGAATGAAGCTGCAGCTCAAGCGGGGTACGTTGCCAATCGTGCTGCACGGATGATGCGCGGGGTTCAGAGTAATCTCGTTGGGCTGATCGTTCCAGATATCAGGAACAGCTTTTATTCGACTATTGCACACGCTCTCTCGCGGTGCCTTCTTTCGGCGAATTACCAACTGACTTTGTGTGAAACCGATGACGACAGAATGCATGAGCTTCGTCACATCAAGGAACTTACTAGCGCCAACGTTGCGGGGATCATTCTGGTCCCGAGCGCAAAACCTCATCCCGATTCTGCGCGAATCCTGAAGATGACGCCTCACATCCAATTGCTGCGAAAGGCACCACTGCTCGGTGACCAATGGTTTGGGATTGATGACCGACGGGCACTTTACGAGAGTACTGAACATATCATCAATGAAGGTCACAAACGGATCGCTTACATCGGCGGCACGGAAGAACTGCCCACTGGCGCGGCTCGCGTGCAGGGTTTCCGGGAGGCCGTAAAAAGCTCCGGTCAAGCGATCACCGTTCGTGAGGAGCTTGGCGCGCCCTCCTCGCCCGAATTCGGACGGGAGGCCGTGCGTCGCCTACTTTCCTTAAAGGATCGACCCACGGCGCTCGTGATCGGTGCGGTACAAAACACCTCAGGAGTTATTGATGAACTCCAGGACCAAGCTTTAAGCATCCCCCAAGACATTTCCGTCATCGGATTCGGAGATGAGCTCGGGTACCGGTGGTGGGGTCCAGGATTGACCACCGTACAGCTACCTGTTTCGGAGTTGGCAACGGCTTGCGGACTTTGGTTTTTGCATCACCTTCAGAATAAGTCTGACCTTAGCAAGCCGTACAGCTTCATCTCTCCGCCTCAATTGATTGTTCGTGGCAGTACGGCGACCCCATCGAAGCAATGACGGCGTCATTTCCCCACGTTTCAAGGCCATGGGGAAAAAGGGGCCGTCCGCCATACGACCACACCTCTTTCTCCGGACGGCCCCTCATCCGCCACTGCGATCTTGAGGAGAGGCCGCTTTAAGGACCAGAGCAAAGTAAAGGCCTCGATGGTGATCTCAGGTCCCTACTTCTTGTAGGAGTCCTCAAGATCTACTTTCAACGCGCCCATCAACCGTACGCCGGAATTGTACCACGCGACATTAATTGCCAATTCGACCAATTGCTTCTCGGAAAGGAATTTCGCGATACCGTTCCAAACCTCCTCGGAAACGTCGACATGCAGGGTCGAGTCCTTCGCGAAAGCCATCACCGCCCTTTCCTCTTCCGTGAATAAGTCCGAGGTCTCGAATTCAGGGATAGCTTGGTACTGCTCTTCGGTGAGCCCTGCCTTCAGACCGTGCGAATGGTGATGAACGATCTCATATTCCGAGTTGGTGCAGTAACCTACCGTAAGGATCGCCATCTCTCTCAGCTTCGGACTGAGGTCAGAAGCACGAACAGCATTGGCGTAGGTCAGGAAGTCATTCAAAATTGCTGGTGCGTTTGCGAGTGCAAGGAAAATGTTCCCTGTCGGCACCTTCCTTTCCTTCCGCAGGCGCTCATTGAGCGCCGCGTGCGTGTCTGCCAGTTCTGAATTCGGAACATATCTAACTCGTGCCATTACTCCACCCTTGGGTTGTCATCGAAGATCACTATTGGTCAAGTGCCACAACGAAGGCCACCGCGAAAATTGACCCACTATACGCTAACGTTTGCATTACTAACATCGAGTCACCCGGGATCAATCGCTTCTTTTCCTAAACAAATCCCGAAAGGTCTCGTTCTAATTTGCTTTCTGGAAGTCCTCACCGCGGCTGAAGCGAGCTGGCCGCGCGTGAAATGTGCGCGGGTTGCCATGCACACCTTGGAAGCTCTCAAGCATGGCTCAATGCGCGGCAAGTACAACTGGATTCTTCAAAATGCCGATGCCGGGGATCTCTACTTCGAGATCATCACCCGGACTGATGGGGCCTACCCCGGCAGGAGTGCCCGTCATGATAGCATCGCCTGGCAAAAGCGTCATGAACCGGCTCAAATAAGCAACGATGTCAGCCACTGAGTAAACTAGATCCCTGGTGTTTCCGGACTGCTTCACCGCACCATTTTGACGAAGAATGACATCGAGATTTGTCGGATCAAGGTCGGTTACGATCGCCGGCCCCATTGGCGCAAAGGTGTCGTATCCTTTCCCGGCCAAAAGGCAGCCGAACTTGCTTTCCTGACGCTGTATGATGCGATCGCTGATATCGTTGCCGCATGTATATCCAAGGACGTGGCTTAGTGCCTCGCCCTTGCTGATGTGCCGACCACCCTTGCCAATGATCGCGACTAGCTCAGCCTCGTAATGTACGATTTCACCGTCTCGCGGGAATTCGATCCCATCTCCGTTGCCGCTCGCTGCGGTGCTAGGCTTCATGAACAAAACCGGAAGTGAAGGCTGCTCTTTCCCTGACTCGTTGGTATGCTCTCGATAATTGTATGCCACTCCAAAAATGCGGGGACGGTTGACTGGGCATAGCAAGCGAACCATGGACAGATCGTCCACCTTTCCAGTTCCTTTTATCTCGCTGAATGGCTCTCCAGCGATCCGCACGATACTGCCGCCGCCGCTGTCGACACCATAGTGAATCCCATCGGCCGCCTCGTATCGCAAAATTCTCATTTCGATCTCCACTTTTGCTAACGTTAGCGCAAACCATCGGTCGTCGTCAACGCTATCTCTAGCCGTTAGTGATCTTTCTCAATTTGTGTGGTGTTCGGCATTTTTGATCGGCATCATCCGTGCCCTGAGAAGCTCTGGGCCAGCTCTACCGTGCATTGCACGTTTGATCGTTTTCAAACGGTTGATATGAGTTTGTGCTTGGCCATTGCTCCACGGGAGGTCGATTGCATTGCGAATGGCGGCGAAGAACGCGAGCGAACCGACGCACCGATTCAAGTCGTCTTTTAGGATGACGCCCACGAGCAGCGATATCCCTGGACGTGCCCGAGATTTCGCCCGTGTTGGATCAAGCACTTCTTAACACCCTTCGTTGGATGTCTTTTGCTGGATGCAAATTCCGGTGCTGGCGCCCCTGCTGACGACCTTCGTCCGGGGTTGCCTTCAGCGATTTCCGTCGTCGGTTGCACCCATATGAGTTATCTGCCTCCGGTATTAGAGTAACTATCCTAAGTTTAGTTTTCTCTTTATAATTCGACTCGTCACGTAGCTGGGGAGCTATGTGCACAGGGGATACATCAACAGGTCCGTTCGCATTTCACCTGATCTTAACAACAGGAGGACGCAATGCGTGCATTGGCGAATGACGACAGAAACCTGTTCTGCAAACTGAGACCGGTCGCTTTTCTCGCTATTGGCCTTACGGCCTTTTCGATCGGCGCGGCAGATGCGAACACCATCACCGAAGAGGAAGCCCATGCGATAGGCGTGGACGCGTACGTGTATTTCTATCCACTGCTATCAATGGACATCACCCGGAAGCAACTGACCAACGCCGATGCCAAAAAAGGTGCGATCGGCGGCCCGTCCAATCAGTTCAACAACATCCTCGAGTTCCCTCCCGCGGACATGAAGGTGGTGGTCCGGCCGAATTTTGACACTCTATATTCGAGCGCCTGGCTTGATCTGACGAAAGAACCGGTCGTGGTTTCGGTCCCCGACACCGGCGGACGCTTCTACTTGCTGCCCATGCTCGACATGTGGACGGACGTGTTTGCGGCACCGGGCTGGCGGACCACCGGAACTGCGGTCGGCCATTTCCTGATTGCCCGTCCCGGCTGGCGGCCCGATCTCCGTGAAGGGTTCAATGAGTTCAAGCTGCCGGCAGGAACCCAGCGGATCGATGCGCCGACACCCTATGTCTGGGTCATCGGACGGACAAAGACCGACGGACCGCCAGACTATGACGCCGTTCATAAGATCCAAGATGGTTACACTGTCACATTGCTTTCGCAGTGGGGAAAGGATGCAAAACCGGTGGAGGTGAAAATCGACCCGTCGGTGGATATGAAGACACCACCCAAGACCCAGGTCGATACCGCCTCGGCAGGAGCTTATTTCGCCTACGCTGCCGAGCTCCTGAAGCTCCATCCGCCGCATGTCACCGATCAGCCCATAATTGCCCGAATGAAGAAGATCGGCATTGAGCCGGGTAAGAGCTTCGATCTTTCCAAAGCAGACGCGGTCGTCCAAAAGGCGCTCGAGACGGTGCCACAGGACGCTCAGGCGCTGATGACCTGGAAGGTGAAGACGCTGGCACGCATCGCCAATGGCTGGTCGATGAATACCGACACGATGGGTGTTTATGGCAATTACTACCTGAAGCGCGCTATCGTTGCGCAACAAGGCCTCGGCGCCAACCTGCCCGAAGACGCCATCTATCCGCTCAATCTTGCCGACGAAAATGGCCACCCGCTTGACGGCAGAAACAACTATACGATCCACTTTGACAAGGATCAAATTCCGCCAGTCCAAGCCTTCTGGTCTGTGACATTGTATGACGACAACGGATTTCAGGTCGCCAATCCCCTTAACCGCTTCGCAGTCAGTAGCTGGATGCCGTTCAAGTATAACGCCGACGGTTCGCTCGATCTCTATTTCCAGAACGAGAGCCCGGGCAAGGACAAGGAATGGAACTGGTTGCCAGCACCCAAAGGGGCGTACAACCTGACAATGCGGCTCTACGCACCCAAGCCCGACGCGCTGACGGGCAAGTGGAACCCGCCGCCGGTCAGTGAAGCAATCGCAGCATCTCCACTTGCTGCGCAATAACCGGTAGTGAGAAAGTGAAACGTATCGCAGTGCGCATGCTGTAACGCCAAGGGGGCCGCATTCGTACCTCCTTGGCGGATATGCAGCGTTCCTGGCGTGTGAGTACCGGCTTGGATTTTTTGTTACCGGCGTTCATTTCTAACACACCGAAGCCGTTTTGGAGCCTTAAGGGGAACGGCAAGGTTCCACCGTTACGAACCTTGAAGGCTGACGGAGTTCTGCGCAACTCCGTCATTCGAAGCTTGTGTCGATATCGCAACTGTATGCTCGTCTCGAGACCAGACGATCAACTGCAAGCATGGATCTGGGACTGGAGCGGACCGCGAGGATTGATATTTCAGAATCGGATCGCAAGCCCCAAAATAGGTCCTTGCTGAACCACGTCGAATATAAAGCCGTCATTGCGATAATTGACGCCGAGAGCGCGATAACCGGCGACGGCGGAGATGGTGTCGTTGAACTTGTAGCCGAGCCCTGCCATGACATCCCAATCGATATCTGCGCCGCCGCCGCCGACAAGGCCCCAGCCCGTCAGGTAGACTTTCGGTGTAAAGAAATAGCTGCCCTTGACGCCGGCCAGGGCGTCCACCCAGGTGGCGCTGTCGTCTTGGGAGATCCCGTCGAGAAACCCACCGTTGAAAGATATGTTGGTGTCAACGGACCAGAGCCTGGCGCCTCCTACGACGTCGAGATGACCGTCAGGGCCGTCAAGGACCGAGTAGCCTACGCCGAGCAGCCCCGCAAAAGTCTTGGAGGTAACCTCGACATTGTTCACGATGATGCCCCTCGGCGTGTGGGCGTCATTGGAGAGCTTGGTGTACATGATGTCGCCGAAGATGCTGAAGCGGTCGTAGCGCGCTTCGCCAATGGCCATCATGGCAAAATCAAGGTTCTCGAAGAGATCGCCGAAGCTTGCGTCGACGTGAACCTCAGGAAGGCCGAACTGCGCCACGTCTCCGGACATGCTCGCCCCCCAAAAATAAGGGGCAAACGTAAAAGTCCATCCACTCTGGGTCTCGATCGATGGTGCCTGCGGGTTCAGAAGTGGCGTCAGATCCGCCGCCTCCAGCGGGCCGCAAGCTGTCATTGCGCCCAAAAGAACGGCAACATAGCCGACATGGTATTTCATAGTCTTGTCCCCCCAGATCAGCCGGCTCTTTGCCGGCGATTCAAATCGTGCTTCCACCCCTCATGCATTCGTTCGACCCACATCGCGACGCCAAAAGGCGATCCAGCCATAGACGATGTCCCCCCAAAATTGTCATTTTGGAAGGCATGCTGATCAGCAATGCTATCGGATTGGACACCTTCTTTGCGTGATCCGCAAACTTATCCTCTGCCACTGCCAATAACACCACGGATAGAACCAGAGGAACGCAAATCAGGCACTGAACTGAGATAACTGCCACACGAACCCCCGTCGCAGTTAGTCGCCGAACATTATATTAGAATCCCCTTACCATTCAATGGTATGAACTGAAAACGAGCCTTGGTCAATATCTCATTGCCGATTGGGATGAGCCCCTAGTTTGGGTGATGGCCGTGTTCCAGGGACCGTCGAAGGTGCTGGATTCGGTTTGGGAAAACCGCCCATTTTGCGGAGATAAATTGCCCGCGAAAGGGACAATCTGCTGCGAATTTCCCTCGTGCTCCCCGAAACTGGGCGTCCGACCATGACGTTTGATCCCAGGATCGCGACTACGTCTGCCAAGGCTGCCAGATCGTAGGAGGACGTCTTTTCCTTCAGCGCGTAATTGGCGTTGATTGGTTCGTTGGTTGGCTTCAAGCGTCAAGGCTTTGATGTGGCTCGCTGCTCGGTTGCTCGGCTCACAAGATCGATGGACCTTCAAGGCATCGTCAGCGAAAACCGATCCGCACTATGTTCTCAGGCGAGGCGGCTCCGAGCCCACTCGACCGCGTGAAGTTCGGGTGCCGAAGAGATTCGGATTTCTGATCTCACGCGTCTCAAGCAGCATGTTCGCCGTGCTGATGCAGGTTCTTTTCCTCGGTATCCGCTTATTTTGGAAATTCGTATCTCCCCATCCCTTTTAATGCACATAATCTATAGACATTATTATTTTAGGGGTTACCTATGGGCATCGAAAAATCTGAAAGCGGCCTCGGAAGACGGGACTTGTTGAAACTGTCTGCTGCGATGGGGGCCGCCATTGCCGGCGCTGCCCTTGTGGGGCAAAAGCCGGCCTCTGCGGAGGGCGAACTTTCTCTCAAGGGAAAGCGCATCGCCATCAGCGCAACGGGCACCGATCACTTCTTCGATCTTCAGGCCTATAATGCACAGATTGCCGAGGTAAAGCGCCTCGGCGGCGAGCCGATCGCGGTGGATGCCGGGCGTAACGACGGCAAGCTCGTCTCGCAGCTACAGACGCTGATCGCCCAGAAACCGGATGCAATCGTCCAGATTCTCGGCACATTGAGCGTCATCGATCCCTGGCTGAAAAAGGCGCGCGATGCCGGCATTCCCGTGCTGACAGTCGATGTCGGCTCTACCAATTCGCTTAACAACACCACGTCCGACAATTGGGGCATCGGCAAGGATCTTGCCCTGCAGCTTGTCTCGGACATCGGCGGCGAAGGCAATGTTGTCGTCTTCAATGGCTTTTATGGCGTGACGCCTTGCGCGATCCGCTATGACCAATTGGTGAACGTGGTCAAATATTTCCCGAAGGTAAAGATCCTTCAGCCGGAATTGCGCGACGTCATTCCCAACACCGTTCAGGACGCCTTTGCGCAGATCACCGCAATCCTGAACAAGTATCCGGAAAAAGGATCGATAAAGGCAATCTGGTCGGCCTGGGACATTCCGCAGCTAGGGGCGACCCAGGCATTGACGGCTGCCGGCAGAACCGAGATCCGCACATACGGCGTCGACGGCAGCCCGGAAGTTCTGCAGCTTATCGCCGACAAAAGCTCTCCGGCCGGCGCCGACGTAGCGCAGCAGCCGGCGGAAATCGGCCGCACGGCGATCCGCAACGTCGCAAGACTGCTGGCTGGAGAAAGCTTGCCGCGCGAGACCTATGTCCCGGCCTTACTGGCCAACAAGGACAATGTTTCAGACGTCGTCAAGAAACTCGGCATCGGCTGACGCCACGCAATCGCGATCCGGGCAATTCCCGGATCGCTCACCATTGGCGCGGTGTCGGGAGAAATTGATATGACGGCCATTTCGGTCACGCAGCCGGTCAAGGCGCGAGATGACATCATCCGCTTCGAGGGGATCTTCAAGCACTTCGGCGGGGCGCAGGCACTCGCGGGGGCGTCACTGATCGTCAAGCGCGGAACGATCCACGGTCTCGTCGGCCAGAATGGCGCGGGCAAGTCGACGCTGATCAAATTGCTCGCCGGTCTCCATCATCCCGACGGGGGCACGATCGAGATCGAGGGCGAATATGTCGACAGGTTGACACCCCATCTTGCCGAAGAACTCGGCATCCACTTCATCCATCAGGACCGCCTGCTGGTGCCGACATTCACGGTCGGGGAGACCCTGTTCCTTGGTCGCGAGCCACGGATTGCTGGAACCCCGTTCCTCGATCGCAGGCTGATGCAGCGCCGTGCATCCGAAATCCTCGACGATTATTTCGGGATTCGGCTTCCGAATGGCGCCTTGATCAGTGAGCTTTCGACTGCCGAAAAGCAGATCGTGCAAATCACTCGCGCGCTTCTGAACCGGCCGAAAGTGCTTGTTTTCGATGAGCCGACAGCGGCGCTTGTTCGCCGTGAGGCGGACATCCTGTTCCGGTTAATCCGCCGTCTTCGGGATGAAGGCGTCACCATCCTCTACATTTCCCATTACCTGAACGAGATCGAGGATCTCTGCGATCATGTCACCGTGCTGCGCAACGGGCTCGATGTGGCTTCCCTGCCGATCAAAAGCACGTCCGCCGCAGCGATTGCCCGGCTGATGGTGGAACGGGACATCAAGGAGATGTTTCCCAAAAGGCAGGTCGCGTTCGGCGATGAAATCGTCAGGGTCGAGCAGCTCAGCGCGCCGGGCAAATACAGCGATATCACCTTTACACTTCGGCGCGGCGAAGTGCTCGGTATCACCGGCCTGCTGGGTTCCGGCGCAAAAGAACTCGTCCGAACGCTCTTCGGCCTGGAGAACCCGGCGTCCGGCAGCATCGAGGTCAATGGCAGGGCGGCGCGTTTCTCCAATCCGACCCATGCCGCAGACCACAATTTTGCGCTTGTGCCGGAAGATCGACGCCGCCATGGGATAGCGCTCGACCTCAGCGTGAAGGAAAACATCAGCCTTTCCAGCCTGGAGCGTTTCACCCGCTTCGGTTTCCTCGATCGAAAAAGCGAACAGGATGAAGCCGATAGCTTGATCAAACGGCTTGAGGTCAAGACTAGTAGTCGGGATGCCTTGTTGCGGACGCTGTCGGGCGGCAATCAGCAAAAGGTCGCGATCGCCAAGTGGCTGAGCCGGCAATCGGAGGTCTATCTTCTCGATGAACCAACTGTGGGCGTCGATATCGGCTCGAAGGTCGAAATCTACAGCATAATCGGCGAACTCGCCGCCCGAGGCGCCGGCATTATCGTGCTTTCTTCCGATTTGCCTGAGCTCGTCGGCATCACCGATCGAATACTGGTTCTCTTCCGCGGCCGCATAGTGCGAGAATTTAAATCATCTGACACCACGGCGGATGAAGTCCTGGCCGAATCCACCGGATCCTCGGAGGGATTGCGCCATGTCGGCTGATGTAGAGCTTGCGCCGCCCATGAGTTTCGAACCTGCGGGACCGCATCGACGTCAGGCCGGCAGCGTGGCTGCCGCGGCATTGCGATACGGATCCCTGATCGCCTTTGCGGCCATCCTGGTGGTCTTCTCGCTGACGGCCCCTTATTTCCTCAGCATCGGCAATATCGGCAACGTGCTTGGGCAATCGACGATCTCAGGCGTGCTTGCTATCGGGCTGACCATCGTGCTGATTGCAGGCGGCTCCAATGTCGTCAAAGGCGGGATAGACCTTTCCCTTGCGGCCAATATGGGTTTGAGCGCCGCCGTCTATGCCAGCCTGACCCAACTTGGCTACGGTGATGCGGTGGCGGTGGCGGCGTCGCTTCTCACTGGCGCGCTGATTGGCACAATCAACGCGCTTGCGGTCGTCGTCGCCGGCATTGTGCCCTTGCTCGCCACACTCGCCGTGATGAACGTGGTCGCCGGCCTCGAATTGGTGCTGACGCAGAATACCGTTCTTCCTGCCTCGACACCGTTCCTCGCGATGCTTGCCGCGTCGGATCCCCTCGGCATCCCCGTTCTCGCCTATTACCTGCTCGGTTTTACGGTGATTACGGCTGCCGTCGTGCAGTACACGCCGCTTGGCTTGCGTCTTTATGCCGTCGGTGAATTTCCGGACGCGGCGCGCGCCGCGGGCCTGCCGCTTCGCAGATTGCTGGCGGGAGCGTTCATCGCAAGCGGCATTTCCGGCGGCATAGCGGGCATCCTCTCCGTTTCCTATCTCAGCGGCAGCACGACCGGCTCCGGCGAGATGCTGCTGCCGGTGGTCGTAACGGCTCTGCTTGGCTCGGTCTTTTCGCGCCGGCTGGTGCCGACTGTCACGGGCACGTTGCTCTCCGCTCTGCTGGTCGGATTTCTGGTCAACGGCTTCCAGCTTCTGAATATTTCGAGCACGCTGGTGAGCGGCGTCCAGGGCGTCCTCATTCTCATCGTCGTCTCCGCCACCACGCTACTGCGCAAACAGGAGAGCTGACCATGTCGTTCCAGACCTCCACTCCCGCTGCCGCCAGCTTGCCCCGCGCTATCGCCGGCAGCCTGGTACGCTACGGGCTGATCCTGGCGCTGGTCGCCGTCTTCACAGCATTCTCCATCGCAACGCCCACTTTCCTGACGCTTGCGAACCTGCAGAGTGTGTTGGTCAATAACTTCACGCTTCTCGCCATCGTTTCCATCGCCATGACCTTTGCCGTCTCATTGGGCGGGATTGATCTCTCGGTCGGAACGGCGGCCGATTTCGCGAGCTTCGCCTTCGTGTCCCTCGTGCTTGCGGGCCAATCGGTAGTATTCGCTGCGGCCGCCGGATTGGGTGCGGGCGCGCTGGTCGGCGCCTTCAACGCGCTTCTGATCTCGGGCATCGGCGTATCGCCTTTCCTCGCGACGCTCGGCACGCTGTTCATTGGCCGCAGCATCCAGCAGCTTCTGACCAATGGCGGCAATCCGGTCTATCTGCCGCCAACGGGTGTGCCGGAATCGTTCCGCTACCTTGGCCATGGCACCATTGGCGGCTTCCCAGTGCCGCTGGCGGTTTCCATCGTAATCATTGCCACAGCGGCGATCGTTTTTGCCCGTACGCGCTTCGGCCGCGTGGTCCTGTCGATCGGCGTTCAGCCGAGTGTGGTCCGATATTCCGGCGTCGCCTCGCGTACCCATGTCGCAGTGACCTTCATTCTGGTCGGACTGATAGCCGCCGTTGCCGGATTGATCTTGACGGCGACGGTCACTGTCTACATCCCTTCCTCGGGCAATGCGTTTCTCCTGAATGCGATCGGTGCCACCTTCATCGGCACGACGCTCAGCCCGCTGGGGCGGCCGAACGTAGCTGGAACTGTTCTCGGCGTATTGCTGCTTAGCATCATCGCCAACGGGCTGCTGCTGACTGATCTTAACTTCTACTGGCAGCAGGTGGGAACAGGCACAGTGATCTTCGCCGTCTTGGCCCTAAGCTTCACGAGCCAAAAATCCAGCACTACCGGCTGAGAACTGGCGTCCAAATCTCATAGAGATCAGCAGGCAGACAGCATGAGCAAACCGTCCGAATTTCTTTGGTATATCCCGAACGACGTCAAAGCCGGCCATCGCGGCGATTCCAGCGTCGAGAACCATAACAGCCTGGAGACACTGACCGCCCACGCAAAGGCGCTGGAGGAGCACGGCTGGAAGGGCGCGCTCATCGGCACCGGCTGGGGCAGACCCGACACCTTCACGGTCGCAGCCTCGCTTGCCGCGCGCACCACCACCTTCGAGCCACTCATCGCGATCCGCCCCGGCTATTGGCGGCCGGCAAACTTCGCGACCGCTGCCGCCACACTCGACCATCTGTCCGGCGGGCGCGTGCGCGTCAACATCGTGTCGGGCCAGGACGACCTTGCCGCCTATGGCGACAGCGAAGGCGACCAGGCGCATCGTTATGGCCGCACCAAGGAGTTCATGCGGCTGGTTCGCAGACTGTGGACGGAAGAGAATGTTACCTATGCCGGCCAGCACTTCCAGGTCACCGGATCGACGGCGATGCCGCGCATCGAGGTCCGCGGCGACCGGCGGCATCCCAAGCTCTATTTCGGCGGCGCCTCCGAGGCGGCCGAGCGAGTGTCCGCCACCGAGGCCGATGTCCAGCTTTTCTGGGGCGAACCCCTCGACGGCGTCCGGGAGCGGATCGAGCGGCTGAGGGCGCTGAGCAATGAACTGGGTCGCGACCTGCCGCCGCTGGAGTTCGGGTTGCGGATCACCACGCTGGTTCGCGACACCACGGAACAGGCCTGGGCCGATGCCGAGGCGAAGGTCTCCGAGATGGTAAAGAACAAGGGCGCCGGCTGGAACGATCACCGGCAGGCCGTGGCGGTTGGCCAGAAGCGGCTGCTCGATCTGCACGCGCGCGGCAATGTCCTTGACGACAACCTCTATACCGCGCCGGGCAAGTTCGGTGGCGGCGGCGCCGGCACCACCTGGCTGGTCGGATCGGCCGCGGACGTTGCCCGTTCGCTACGCAAGTATCAGGATCTCGGCATCACGCATTTCGTGCTCTCCGACACGCCGTACCTGTCCGAGATCAAGCGCCAGGGCAATCAACTGCTTCCGCTACTGCGCGGCGTCGAAATCAGGCTTCCAGATTAGCAAGCCGTAGGCGAATATCCAAAGTGCATCGCCTTGCGATTCCTGATACAGCCGCCTCGCCAGCGCGTCCAGTTCGTCTTCCGCGCGTCCTGCAGATGGGCCACGTCCCCGTTATCGGCTGCCATCCAAGCACCCGCATCGCGACCGGGGTGATTTCGGCATGCGAAAAAAATGAATGCACGCGAACCGCTTTACGATGGATCATCGAGCAATCCACGTTATAAACTTGGTACGTTCGGGAAGAAGAGCCTACTAGCGGTAACCAATGCAGAGTCCTCCCAGTTCCTCAGCCGAAAACGCCGGCGACTCAAGCGCAGGTGCTAACCACCCCGCAAACTCGGAGGTCGCCGCCAATAAGGCTGAGGCAGAGACATCCCCCTCGGAGCCATCAGAAGGTTCCAGCTCGTCCATCGAAGCTGAGCGCGCGCGACCGCCTGCCGGATCTTTTGGCCGAAGCAGAGAGGCAACCCGAAATCTGTTGCGTGCACTCGGTCACGATTTGCGGACGAGCTCCATTTCGGCGGGGGCCAAGGCCAAGACGGCCGCCCGCTATTTGAAGACGAAACTCAAGGCATCAATCCGACCCGAAACCACATCAACTACACACAGCTTTGGCAAATGGTCCGCAACAGCTTTCGTCAGAGCAGGAGGCGTTATTCGCAGTCTGCTTGCAAAGACGCTGCACTATCGCCGAAACGCTTCGCCTCGCCCCGGCCGTTGGAAAATCACCATAGGACTAGCCTTGCTTGCCTGCCTCATCCTTGCAGGAAGCGTATTGGTGTGGGCACTCAAAGATGTGCCCTGGGGCGAGATCCGGGACGGGACGTTGAAGCCCGTCGTCGTGCTGGAAACCGCTGACGGCGCGCCGTTGGTAAGACAGGGACCTTATCAAGGACCATATGCTCGATACGACCAATTTCCGCCGAGGCTGATCGATGCCGTCCTTTCGATTGAGGATCGGCGGTTCATGGATCATTTCGGCATCGACCTCAAAGGGATCGGAAGGGCGCTCCTGCGGAACGTCCAAGCCGGGTCGGTGGTAGAGGGCGGCAGCACGATCACCCAGCAGCTCATCAAGCTGCAGTATCTCGAGAGCGATCGAACAATAAAACGAAAGATACAGGAGGTCGTCATCGCCCTGTGGCTGGAGTGGAAACTCGGCAAGCAGGAAATCCTGACACGCTATCTCAACAGCGTCTATCTCGGTGCTGGCGCCACCGGCATGCCTGCCGCTGCGCGGATCTACTTCGACAAGGATATCGGTGCACTCAATCTGCCGGAATCGGCGATGCTGGCGGGCTTACTGCGGGCGCCGAGCCAATGGAATCCGATCGACAATTTCGACGGCGCCCGCCAACGCACTTCCGTTGTTCTCGACGCGATGGTGGCCAATGGCAAGATCACCGCGCCGGAGGCTGAAGAAGCCAAAGCAAGCTTCGCCAAGCTGCACCCGACAACGCCGACACCGCGCTCCGGAAGCTGGTTTGCAGACTGGATTTCGCCGCAGGCAAGCGAAATCGCCGGCTCCTCGCCGGGCTCGACGACGGTGCGCACCACCTTGGTACCACAGCTCCAGCAGATCGCCGAAAGGGTGGTCAAAAGAGCACTCGATGGTGAAGGAAAGGCGGTCGGAGCATCGCAGGCCGCATTGGTAGCGATGACGCCGGACGGCGCGGTCATCGCCATGGTCGGCGGGCGTGACTACAAGGCAAGCCAGTTCAACCGTGCCGTCACTGCGATGCGGCAGCCGGGCTCCACCTTCAAGCTGTTCGTCTATTACGCAGCCCTGAAGGCGGGGCTTACCTTATCCGACCGCATTCTCGATGCGCCAATCGACATCAACGGCTGGTCGCCGGAAAATTACGGCGGCAACTATCGCGGCTGGGTCACACTTGCCGAAGCCTTCGCCCGATCGCTGAATGCGGCCAGCGCGGCGCTTGCTCAAGAGGTCGGGATCGACAAAGTGATTGCCGCCGCCCGAGAGCTCGGCATCAAAGCGCCGCTTGCCAATACGCCGTCTCTGGCGCTTGGTACATCCGAAGTCAACTTGCTTGAGCTCACCAGCGCTTACGCGGCCGTCCAACTCGGCAAGGCACCGGTTGAGCCCTGGGGCATCATCAATTTTCAGGCGGCGGGGCAGGCGAATGCGTTTCGAGTTGGCTCGCAAACAAGGCCGAACGTCGATCTTTCGACCTACCAGTCCGATCTCCTCGGGCTTCTGCAGTTGGTGGTCGAGCGCGGCACCGGACGTGGAGCGGATCCCGGCACGTTTGCAGCCGGCAAGACCGGCACCAGCCAGAACAATCGCGATGCCTGGTTCGTCGGCTTCACGGAACCGCTCGTCGCCGGCGTATGGGTTGGCAATGATGACGATACGCCAATGAATGGCGTCACAGGCGGTGCCTTGCCAGCGCATATTTGGCGGGACTTTATGCGGGAGGCGATGGCCGAACCCGCGCCGAATGGAGCTCGGTCGCCAGAAGCAGTGATCGATGGCCAAGGCGCACCGCAGTCCTGCAACGTCACCGCCTGCTCACGCAGCTACCGCTCCTTCCGACCGTCCGACTGTACCTACCAGCCCTATGCCGGTGGGCGTCGACTATGCGAAAAATGATCGCTTCAGCTCATGTCGCTTGGCATTTAAGGGGGGTTCCTCAATTTGTGTGGTGATGAGTATTGTTGAGGCAACATGCATGCTCGGAGGAGCTCCGCGCCTGCTCTGCGAACAGCACTCTGAATCGCGACGGGGCGCCGGCGTTTCGAAACCGCAGTCGCGTCATCGAATGTCGCTGCAGACGACAATTCCGCGCCGCTTGAAGCCAGCTCGATTTATGATCTGACGGGCGAGCTGCGGGAAAGACAGTTCGCATCGTCAAATACGCTGGTCGCGACAAATCCCGCTCCGACTTCGAGCAGGAAGGCAAGAAGGGATACGCCGCTCTCGATGGGATTCGAACTGCCCGACCCTGTTGTTACAAAAGCCATCCGCCTGAAATCCCTCAGTAACGGACACCGGCTTCGCCTGCATGGAATGACCGACTTGGGCTGGAAGCGGAAGGTCCGCTTTCGGGTTGTCGGGCTGCAAGCCGACCTTCGAGTCTAGAAAAGCGTGGACTGCTCTGTGCGCCAAAAGCGGAACTCCGATCCTGCTCCGGACCCGAATTAGGAGTTCCCGCGTGAAACGGTCCTCGAAGCGACGTTATCCGAGTTATCCAATAGTCGGAGCATCATCATGGACGCTCAAGCCCTAAAACCGGCTGCCACGTTCGCAAAGCATGCCGGGACACCGAGTACCGCTCGGGCTCGCGGCACCTGCTTGACGACGCTGTTCATTTGATTTCCTCGATCTCGCCTGGCCGCCACGTCTTGTCGAAGTAGGGCTCCAACGGCCCGTAGAGCCGCAGGATGATGTTCCACCCTTTGCCCTGCCACGTCTGCACCCAATTGCTCTCTTTGCCGGCCGGCGGCTTGGGGGCGAAGTACACGTCTACCGGCCGTCCGGGTTGGCCGCGACGCCTTTCTGGCTGCTGATGCTCGGGAACTGCTGGTCGGTTTGAAGCATCGAACGGGTCTGATTGTCATACAGCACGAGCGACCAGAAGTCCTTCACCGGGATGTTCGGCGGCAGGTGCAGCCGGTAACTCTTCCCGCCGTCGAATGGCTGCCCCTTCGAATCAATGAAGGCGACGAGATACTGGGAGCCGACGCCGACGATCTTGGCCGCCATCGCCGGCGTGATCCCGGTAGCGTAGAAGAAGAAGAAGAAGAAGAACGTGCGGGCATCGAGCAGTCGTACGCCATCGCGTTCGAAGAGATAACTGCCGCCCACGAAGGGTGTGCACCAAGCGCTGTTTGGATAGAGATAGGACTCTTTCAAACGCGTCCGGTAGGCAAGTGCGCGAGCGGTGGCATGGCCGACAGCGGCCGCTTCCGTAAGGATCTTCTTCATGCGCGCATCGGGCGCGAACGGCTTTCCCTTCTCGATGCCGATGGAGGCCAGCAGGCCTAGCGTCTCCGGATCCATCGCCTCGTTCGGTTCTTTCTGCACGACGTCGTTGACTTCCTCGAAGAAGGAAAAGTCCATCGAGTGGATCATATTGAACGCCTTGCCCGAAACGTTGATGAGTTTGGTTTCCGGTGGGCGTGTTGCCTGCGACAGCGGATAGATGCGCACCTTCCGAAGGTTCTCGGCTGCCGGCTTCGGATCACCGTTCACCAGAAAGGCGCGAGTCGCCAGCAAATTGCCAAAGGTGTGCGACTTGAAGACGTAATAGCCCTTGGGCGGCGTACCCTTGTAGTCCGGCGGCAGGAACAGGAACTTGCCGCCCTTGCCTTTGTCCGGCCCGGCGTTGCCCAGGTCGGCGACATAGTGAAACCAGAAGTCGTCCACGAGGCCGAGGGTGTTGGGGGGACTTTCGACGACGACCGGACCGTTTTTTAGATCGAGCCAGGCTACTCCGTACACGGTCTCGGTGTTCCCCGTCAGGATGAGCAACCTGGAGTCCGCCAACGACTCCCACAACAAAACGGTCTGATTGGCAGGCCCAAATGTGAGCAGCGCTCTGTGCTGGGCTGCCAGCGAGGCGGCGGGCATCGTGTTGAGGACGGCCTGCACGCCGCGCTGGAAATCGAGATTGTCGTATACCTTCTGGACGGTCGTGTCGTCGGGGAAGCCGTCGGTGAACTTGAGCGTTCCCAGACGCGTCTCGTGGCTGTCGGGGATGGTAATGGCCGGAGGAATCTCGGTGGCCATCCTGGGCGAGCCGCCGGTCTGCGCCGTTGCGGTACTTGCTGTCAGAATTAGTACAAGAATCGATTTCATTTGACCTCCTCGACGTCGGCCATCACCCACGTCTTGTCGAAGAGCGGTTTCAGCGGGCCGTAGAATCGGGCGGCGAGCCAGAAGTCCTTGCCGGCGGTCGGAACCCAGTTGTTCTCGAAGCCCGCAGGCGGCTTCGCCCCGATGTACACGTCGACAGAGCCATCCTTGTTCACCGCCAGCTTTGCCTTGTCGTAGGACGACACGCCGACGCGGTTTTGCGGGTTATGAATGAAGGCGTTGGTGCCGACCTCGTACGCGATGATCGACCAGAAGTCGCGCGCGGGCGTATCCGCCGGCATGCGGACGCGATACAGCCGATCGCCGCGGTAGAGCTGCTCGGACTTGTCGCGAAAGCTGAACAGATAGGCGGAGGCGGGCAGCTTTTCCGGATCGCCGGTCCGCTTCGGCGCCCATGTCGCCCAGTAGAAGTTGCCGGCCCGCGCATCGTAATCGAGCTTGCCGTTCCCGTAGTACGTGTAGCCGAAGGTGCCTTCGAGTCTGAGGCCGAGCCAACCCGGCGAGAACGGAACGAGTGCACGGTTCAGGAAATAGTCGTTCATCTGCGCGGCGCCCTCGCGCACGGCTTGCTTGAGAAGCTGCGCCTGTTCCCCCTGCGGGTTGAACGGCTTGCCCTTTTCGATGCCGATAGTCGCGAGCATTGCCAGCATGACGGCATCCTTGTCCTGCGGCGGATCCGCATCAATCGTTTCCGCGAGCAGCCGGAGATAGGTCAGGTCGTAGGCCGGCAGCGTTTTCCACGCCTTCGGGTAAGCGTCGATGTAGCGGTTCGCGTGCGGCTTCGCAGCCTCGGCCAGCGGGTAGGTCTTCAGCCGCTGGCTGTAGGCCACCGCGTCCTGGAGAGTCCCGTTGTTTGTCGCGATGGGTCGTCACGCAAAATGGACGAATACCGTTGGCGAGCGTACGACGAAGTAGCCGCTCGGTTGCTTCCCTTTGAAGCCGGGCGGCAAGAAGAGGTACTTGCCGCCTTTCCCCGCATCGTCGCCGGTCGGGCCGATATCCACGAGCGGCACCTCCCACGAATCGATGCCGCTGCCGAAGAACGCGACCTTGCCAGTCGCCGGCGGAACGTCCAGCACCATGGGTCCCCGCCGCAGATCGAAGAACGTCAAGACGTAGGGTGTCTGATTGTTGGCCGTCAGGAACTCATGCCGTGGTTCCATGACGTTGGAGAAATAGATGACGTCCCCAAAATCCGCGTCCAGATCGCGCTTCAACGACGCGCGGATCGCCGCCATGCTCACGGCGGGCATCCCCCAGATCACCGCCTCTACCGTGCGTCGCTCGATGGTGCGGCGGGCGAGCGCCTCCGGTGAGAGACCCTGCGCGGCGGCTGAGACCGCTCCGCAAATCAAGACGAGTAATGCGAGGGCTCTTCTGCTCATGGCCGCCTTCCTGTGAACTTTGTGGCCTGTCCTAAGGTGCCGCGTAACGAACCAAGCTAGTCGGTGTTGAGCGGACGGCGCGTAAGCGCCGCCGGCGAGCGGTTGAGCAAGCGGTTAGGCCGCTTACGAGGCCAAACGCAAATAACTGTCGCTTAGCAGGCCGACGCTTTGCCCGATGTCTCGGTACTCGCGCAACTAGACCCGCATCTCGTTCGCCATCTCCGTTTGCGTTGCGCCAACGCTCCGACGCATCGCCTTCAACTCGGACATTCCCAAAAACCGCCTACAACCGACCAAGGCGCGGTCATTCTAAGGATCGTGCGGAAGTACGTTACAGTATACAGCCAATTGCCGTAAGCACGAACGGCTGGGCGACCAACGTCAAGGTGTATAAAGCCATACGCAACGGACCGTCGCCCGGGGGCCCTTCCAATTTCCGCAACAGGCACAGCCGAGACCGCCCCGCGTGGGCAGCAAAGATAGTCTGCTTTCGGGATGCGGCGAAGCTGATCGCTACGCCCGACATCGAGGTGCAAAGCTGTCGTTGAACTTTAAAGTCTTGAGCTCCCCGCATTCGCCATCTGGCGCAGTTGATGGGATTAGAACCTTCTGCACCGCCTGCGAGTGTAAATAAGCATCAAGTAATGACCCCAGACGCTGCAGCGAAAACAGTTGCTTGTTGTGCCTACCGGCATCGTGACCCCATGCCGATTCACACGTTGAAGATGAAACACGCCCAGGGCCATGGATCGAGATGAAGCACTGGGGTTCTGTCGCAAACCGGGCACCAAGCGCAAACAACGGTTCCGGATCTTCGTTCGAAGACTGTTAATTTGTGAAAACAACTGTGCAAAGCAACAAATTTTACAGGATTTCTTAAGCCGGTTTTTTCGGGCTCCTGTTTAGCTGATGCAGCATTAGAGAACGGGTATAATTCCGATATGATTCGACAACAGCGACATCCCTCCGCCACCATTTCCAAAGCCCTGTGGAGGGCCACGCTCGGCGCACTATGCGCCGTCATCGGTTCCGTTGGTCTTTTACTTTTATTAAACCTATTGATGCCGGATCGACCATTTTTGGTCGGATTTGTCGGTGCAGCATTGATTTCCGCATTTGTGGCCTTTCCGCTGCTTTTTGCCTTGCAGCTCAACAACGGCGTCATCCGCAAGATGCGGGAAAACGTCACCCAGGCGGCGCGCTACGATAGCGTGACGAAGACGCTGAACGGCACCGCTTTTGCCGCGGCCGTCGAGCACTTTGTCGACCGGCGCAAGCATGCCGGCACCGATGCAGGCGGCATCGTCATCGCCGTCATCATCGATACGCTCGACGACATCGGCCGCCGCTGGGGGCCGCAATGGGCCGACACCGTGATGCAATCGCTTGCCTCGATCATCCAGTCCTCGGTTCGTCGTGGCGATCTCGTGGCGCGGCTTGCGACCAACGAACTCGGCATCTTCCTGCCTGGCGCCACGATCGAGGACGCCCGCGACATCGGCACCCGCATCCGCACGCGCGTCTCCGCGGCCACCTTCAGCGCCGACGACGCGCCGCTTTCCGTCGCCATCCGCCTCGGCGGCATCTCCTTCGACGGCCCAGCCGACTTCAACCAACTCCGCCAGCTCGCCGACCAAATGGCCTTCGAGCGCGGCGACGAGAGCGACGACATCCCGATCAGCGTGCTGCCGGCAGCATGACGCTGGCGACCCCACCGCCGCGGCGGCGGCGGCATGGGCCCAAACGGCGAGACCTGTCTTTGATGCGGCGTCAGAGCCAGCCGGGATTTCGGTTGGCCTTCTGGATCCGCCGAGGCTGATCAGGCCTCGAGGGACGAGTGTCGGTATCGGTCTCGTTAAACAGCGCCATTGCCGAGGAAATTTCACCGCTCGGAATCGAAATCCGCGCCGGGCTTCATACAGGCGAATGTGAAATGATGGGCGAAGATGTCGGCGGTATTGCCGTCCAAATGGGATTCTTCATCAATAAGTCGGGAAGCACGACGCTGCGGCAATCGGCACTTGCATCGACGGCAGCAAAGGAATCGCGATCGTATAGATGTAGGATGCCGTAACATTCTGCCCACATGTATCTTGAGTCACTGAAAACACGCTGGGATCTATATTAAGACCATATGCCTGGCCGGCGGCGTAAGCCTGGGTTGAGCCTTCATCCGGACAGGTGGTGTGCATCAGACTCGCGCACCGGGCGCTGAGATCGACGGCATGTTGCAATCCCAATTGGGTCCACAGAAAAAGCCCGAATTGTCCTATAGAAAATACAAGAATGATAAAGACGGGAGCAGTCAGGGCAAACTCGACTGCGCTCGTTCCCTCGGCCTCTCTCGCAAGACGGCGAATCATTGAAGCCTCGCTGTTGCCGTTGACTGCAGTGCAAATGATGCGGGGATGAAGGGAAGCGCAACATACGGCACGTAGGTGGCAGCGGCCGAGGCGGACACATAGGTGCCCGCTCGCGATCCGTCCGAACAGACATCGGAGCACACCGTGATGGAGATGCCTTGACTGCTGGGGCAACCGCAAAATTTCGAGGGTACGGGCGCCGCCGAGATAACGGCCGAGCCGGTATTTCTTGTAATGACATTCGACATGGCGGAACTATCGAAGCCGCGAGCCAAAGCATACTGCAGGCCTCGCTGAGCAGCATCTCCACCTGCGTCTGCTGAAGCAGTGCGCACGAATAGTCGACAAGTCCGAATGTCATCACGATCAAAACCGGTAGTATGATCGCCAAGTCGACGGCGACCGTGCCGTGCTGCTCATTGAGCAGATCCCGACAGAGCCTTTTTAGAACCCACGCCGGTATTGCCCGGGTGAGCGAACCCAGCCCCCGTTCGGCGATGAGCATACCGGAGCGCGATACTTCAGTTGGTATTGCTGTTTTTGCAGCCATGACGCATCACTCGACCAATTTGCCCGCAGCGCCGCCGATGGCGCGGGTCGGATAAGCACTGCAATCGATGGATAGGTTGGAATTACCGGTGAAGGTGACCGTATCTGCGATAATCTTGATGCAGGCATTTGTTGCGGAGTTACCCCCTGAGTAGCTAACGGCCGCCCTTGGCAGATAGATCGATCCGGCCAAACTCTGGGTAGCACCGCCGTTAAAGCTGAAGACCGTGCCCACGGGCATATTACGGTCGCCGAAAATGACAATACCGGCCGTGTCTCCCGTCAGCGGTGGCGTGAGATCAAGGATCGCCCCACCATTGATCGACGCAGTGCCGTAGTTGCTTCCCGTGCTGGAGGTGAAGACGATCGTGACACCGTGGCCGATCAAAGTCGCGCCGCCATTGACCTTCAGATTGGCCCGATCGAGGATGT
Organism: Rhizobium sp. CB3171; assembly: GCF_029714265.1. Classification (NCBI taxonomy): domain Bacteria; kingdom Pseudomonadati; phylum Pseudomonadota; class Alphaproteobacteria; order Hyphomicrobiales; family Rhizobiaceae; genus Rhizobium; species Rhizobium sp. CB3171. The sequence goes on from NZ_CP121653.1 coordinate 2,489,159, forward strand.
AGATCCCCGGGTCAAGGGTGAGAACGGCGCCAGCGTTTACGGTAATATCGCCACAATAGACACCGGGATCGAGTGTGGTCTTCCCCTTGATATTTTCCTTGGCATTGGTCGTGCAACCCGAGTAGGTCGGCATTTGAACGTCGGCATAGGGATCCGTGAGAGGCCAAATTCCGGTCGCCGTTCCCTCGCTCGCTTTAATGCCGCTAAGGCCGTTAATGCCACCGGCAGCTCCGACCGATAACGCTTGTATCAGCGCGGAACCGCCGACACTAACCGACGTGGGACTTGTCGAATTCGAAACCAAGCTGCAATTATTCAGTGTCACCGTGGTTGAACCCTGAGCCGATGCGGCAGCACTTGCGGTCTGATCGAGCGCCAGCACGCAGGCGCTGGCCGCATTCGCAATGGCCACGGATCTAGTTGTAACGACAAACGCCTGCTGCCAAAGCGCGGAGAACAGCACGTCCATTGGTTGCTGCGCGACGACTTCGATCGCCGAATTATTTCCAACATAAGATCCCTGCGTCGGAGGGCGATGGATCGATATCACCACGTTATTCTGGCCATTAACCAGCCCATAGCTCGCCGCTATCGCATTGACCTGGGACTCAACCGGCCCCTCGCCGCTGGTGGTATAGGCAGCCGCACCGCTTACAGCGGCGGCGTCGGTTGCCGACTGCATCTTCTGTTGCTTGTAGGTCCACAGCCCATAGTCCGTGCCGAGCCCTATCAAACCGATCAGAACCGGGAGCGACACAGCAAAGACGATCAGGTAAGCACCGGACGAATCGTGAATGAAGTCCACGATTGTCTTCCGGTGGCGCGAGCCAACAGGAAGTCGAAGCATTGTCCCTCCCCTCAAATTATACGGAAAATCCGATGGAGGACTGTGCGACTCAATTCTTTATTTTTCTCTTTTTTAAGAAGTTCGAATTGAACGGAAAACAGTAAAATTAAAGGGGTTGAAGAGAAGCTGAGTTTTCAGATTATCACTTGGTTCAATCAGCCACTGCGCGAAGAAGTGGGGCGCGTGCTGATGACCGTCTCTCCACCCGAACACGAGCATTCTTTTGAGGAGCCTGCGAAGCTCGCTGTACATGGCTTTCCCGATTCAAACGGGCTTGCCGACTTGTGGAGCCGCTACGATACCGATCAGATCTCTACTCTGACAACAAGCGCGTAGGCGCGATTGGCGACGTACCTTTCCCGCAAAGGTTAGCATCGTTCTCTCGTCGGCGTGGAACGATCGATGAGCTCTGAGCGTTGCCACCGCTTGGTTCATTGAAACCGTTCTCCTCTTTGCGTGTTACAGCAACTGGCAGCTAAGGCGTTTCCAACGTTACCATGGAGGTCTCGTATGATTACGCGGCGAGTGCTTTTGGCGATGGTTGCGACCGTTCCGGTCCTAAAATCCGAGCTTGCCTTTGGAGGCAAAACTGGTCGCGAGACCATCGTCCAACTGCAATACCCACCGCCCCTGGTCACCATCCCAGAGCGGCGGATGCGACGCTCCGCTCCGACACCCATGGAGATTGAACAAACTCGTGACGCCCTTGCCTTAACGCCGACCGGACCGCGTCCGATCGACATCGCGCAGAGTTTTATCGACCGCTACTACGAGCGCAAACCTTCAGTCATCTCGCAACGACCGCCGCCGGCAGCACTGAACCCTCTCATTGCCGAATTTCTCGCGGTTACAGCGCGGCATCCGCTGAACGATCCGGTTCCATGGTGCGCTGCCTTCATCAATTTCTGCATCCGCCGTAATGGCGGGGTAGGCAGTTCAAGCGCATGGTCGCAGTCGTTCCTGCCACCGGCGTTCGACGCTGTCGAGTCACCTCAGGAAGGCGACCTGGCAGTCTTCACCTGCGTTAGCTCATTTACAGGGAAAGATATCGGACTAGGCCATGTAGCTTTCTTCAGACGTTTCGAAGACGAGCAGCACCTTGTCGTCGTTGGCGGCAATCAGGCAACACAAGACCATTCCAGCATCATTTCACAGAGAATTTTGCCAATCGGCAACAAGCCCGTGCGAAGGCACACAAGCACCGGCAAAGTAATATCGGCGATGATGCACCTCAACCAGTTTGTGCGTCCGGCATAATTCCCGACATTCACCATGGCGACACGCACGCGACCGCCGCTAGATCTGTCTCACGGAATGCGGGTCAAAGCAGGGGCGCAGACGGATTCCACCTTGTTCGAATTGTACGCTTCTGGTTCCGGACACCACGCTTTTCGATTACAGAATAGCGACCCCCCTTTAACAGTCGTGCCCGAAATGGAACCGAGCTCTGAACCCGGTTATCAAAAGAGATTTGCTCGCGGCCAGTATACGGCGCGAAGCGGCCCGACGGACCGCTAGTCCGGCGAGGACGGTCCCCATGACCCACCGTTGTATTTTGATCCAACCAGAATGGCGTGCGAGAGAATGGAAACCGATCCTGCACCGGTGCCGATCGAATGAACCCGAGGCCCTCCGGCGCCCGTCATAAATCTGTCATAAACCGGAATTTGGCCCTATCTCCTCAAGCAGATAATGTTTACGACACACGACTGTCACGGATGACGGCCGTCTGACATCGTCTTTTACGCAGACCAAAAATCGCGAGGTGCTTATGCTGGGTTGGTTTCGAAGGTTGATGCCACGCGAAGACCGGTTTTTCGACCTCTTCGAACAACATTCCAAGACGATCGTCGGAGCCGCCCAAGCCCTGGACAGGTTGCTCTCAGGAAAAGAGATCGAGCATCAATGCGAAACGATCATTCGATTGGAGGTTGAAGCGGACAATATCACGCGCGAGGTCATGCAGGCCGTGCGGCGAAGCTTCATCACCCCTTTCGATCGCGGAGACATCAAGGACCTCATCCAATCCATGGATGATGCGATCGACATGATGCACAAGACGGTGAAGACTATCCGTCTCTTTGAGCAGAGTAGCTTTGATCCCGGCATGCAGGAGATGGGCAAGACGGTCGTCGAAGCCGCCAATCTTATTGGTGAGGCAATCCCATTGCTTGATCGCATGAACGCCAACGCACCGCGACTTTCGGCGATCGTCGAGCAGGTGACCCGTGTTGAGGGCCGATCCGACGAGCTTCACGATCGGGGGCTCAAAGATCTGTTTCGACGGCACGGCGCTAATAATCCGATGGCGTATATGATCGGCAGTCAGATCTACGGCGAGCTGGAAAAGGTGGTCGACCGTTTCGAGGATGTCGCCAACGAGATCAGCGGCATCTTGATCGAGAATGTCTGATGGACGCCACCCTCGCCTTTCCGCTTCTAGTCGGCCTGATCGCAGTCGCCTTGCTGTTCGATTTTCTCAACGGCCTGCATGATGCGGCCAATTCGATTGCGACAATAGTATCGACGCGGGTTCTGAGGCCGCAATACGCAGTCTTCTGGGCAGCCTTCTTCAATTTCATTGCCTTCCTGTTTTTTGGCCTCCACGTGGCCGAAACGCTCGGCACCGGCATCATCGACCCGACGATCGTTACACCGCAGGTGATTTTCGCAGCTTTGATTGGCGCCATCGTTTGGAACGTCGTCACTTGGATATTTGGCATCCCCTCCAGTTCCTCGCATGCTCTGGTCGGCGGCTTGGTCGGAGCGGGTCTCGCCAAAACCGGACTAAGTTCGATTGTCTGGAACGGCCTGCTAAAGACCGCGTCGGCGATCGTCATGTCACCGATGATCGGCTTCCTTTTGGCGCTACTTCTCATCCTGACGGTGACATGGATATTCATCCGCCAGACGCCGTTCGCGGTCGATCGATCGTTTCGCTTCCTGCAATTCGCGTCGGCGTCCTTGTATTCGCTCGGCCACGGCGGCAACGACGCGCAGAAGACCATGGGTATCATCGCCGTGCTTCTCTATTCGCAGGGATACCTCGGCGGCAGCTTTCATGTGCCGCTCTGGGTCGTGCTTTCATGCCAAGCGGCAATGGCTCTCGGCACGCTGTTTGGCGGCTGGCGCATCGTTCACACGATGGGCTCGAAGATCACCAAGCTGAACCCGATGCAGGGTTTCTGTGCCGAAACGGGCGGCGCTTTGACCCTCTTCGGCGCCACGTGGCTCGGCATACCGGTTTCGACCACCCACACCATAACCGGCGCGATCATCGGCGTGGGCGCCGCAAAGCGTGTCTCAGCGGTCCGGTGGGGCCTCGCAGGCAACATCGTGGTCGCATGGGTCATCACGCTGCCGGCGGCGGCGGTGATTTCGGCACTTTCATTTTGGCTGGTGACGGTATTGAACCAAGTCTTTTTTCTGTGATGCCGTTCGGGCGCGGTCCGGCAATGTCTCGCTGCCGGCAGCCCAATTTGCGAGGATGAACGGGGCACGTCCTGAGATATCCCCGACACCCACGGTTCCAACGCGCATCACAGACACTTCAGGCATGGTTTCCTTCCTCCCCGCCAATGGCGCGGAATTGCAAAGATCGATCTTCGAAACACGAAGGCTGTTGAACCGCAGCGGTGAACACCCTTTCGTCGTTGAAGCTCATTGCTCTGACATACGGCGGCCATCTTCATCGAAGCGATGGAGATGTTGCAGGTCAGGGCTCATCCGCAGGATTTCACCTGCCTTAAAGTCGCGATGACCGGCGAAGCGGGCTATAAGTTCGCCAACCTCTGACTGGATGTAAGCGATCGTCTCGTTGCCGAGATGTTCGGCGATACGCACGGTTCCTGTCCACCGACCGTCATTGTCTAACGCGAGATGCTCGGGCCGTATGCCGAGCGTGGTGGCGCCTTCTTTGCGAGCTGCATCACCGGAGACCAGATTCATCTTGGGGGACCCGATAAATGTGGCAACGAACAAGGTTTGGGGCTTGTTATAAAGCTCGAGCGGAGAGCCGATCTGCTCAATGCGGCCCGCATTCATGACAACGATTTGATCAGCCAATGTCATAGCCTCGACTTGATCATGCGTCACATAAACCATGGTTGCCTTCAGCCGCTGATGGAGGTCCGCCAGTTCAACACGCATTTGCGTGCGCAAAGCAGCGTCCAGATTCGAGAGAGGTTCGTCGAATAAGAACACCTCAGGATTGCGCACGATCGATCGCCCGATCGCCACTCGTTGCCGCTGGCCGCCGGAGAGAGCCGCAGGTCTGCGTTTCAATAGCGGCTTGAGATGCAACACGTCCGCAGCAGCGGCCACCCTCGACTCACGCTCCTTTGCCGGCATCTTCGCGAGCCGCAGGCCAAAATCGATGTTCTGTTCGACTGTCATATGCGGAAAAAGCGCATAGGATTGAAAGACCATCGAGATTCCGCGTTTGGATGGCTCCTCACGCGTTACGTCCCTTCCGCCAATGGTGATTGAGCCCTTTGTCGGCTCCTCCAGACCGGCGATCATTCGCAACAACGTGGATTTGCCGCAACCGGACGGGCCGACAAGGACAGTGAACGACCCATCGGGAATCGCGAGTGTGAGGTCCGGAATGGTCTCGACAGCTCCAAAGGTTTTGTTGATGTGCGCAAGTTCTACATTGGCCATTGAATCCTCCCTGAGATTTTGAGCACCCGCTCAACCTTTGACCGCACCACCTGTGAGGCCAGCGACAATGTATTTCTGAGCAGCGACTGAATTAGCCCCCGAAAGGCCCGGACATGCTCCACCACTTAGCTAAGTGGGTAGGAGTAATGTTGGTAATATGACTAGCAGCAATTTTAAGATGGAAGTCCTCTCCGGGCCGGAACGTCGGCGGCGTTGGAGCACGGCAGAGAAGCTCGCGATCATCCACGAAACCTATGAGGCGGACGCGACGGTGAGCATCGTCGCGCGTCGACACGGTATCCAGCCGAACCAGTTGTTTGCGTGGCGCAAGCTGGCGTCCCAAGGGGCACTGACGGCGACGGCCGCCGAGGAGGAGGTCGTTCCGGCTTCCGAATACCGGGCGCTTCAGGCCCAGGTGAAGGAGTTGCAACGCCTGTTGGGCAAGAAGACGATGGAGAGCGAAATCCTGAAGGAAGCCCTCGAAATCGCCGGTGGCCCAAAAAAACATCTGTTGCGCTCGCTCTCTCTTCCGAGGGGGATTTTGGAATGAAGACCGTCTGCGAAACTTTGGGTGTCGCCCGCTCGAATATCGCCGCGCGCGCCGCAGGCTCCCCTTCCAAAGCCAGAGGACGCCCGCCACTACCTGATCGTGAGCTGCTGGAGGACATCAAGGCCGTCATCGCCGATACGCCTACCTACGGCTATCGGCGTGTCCATGCCATCCTGCGTCGGAATGCCCGGAAACTGGGGCGTTCGTGGCCCAATGCCAAGCGTGTCTACCGGGTGATGAAGCTGCACAATCTGCTGCTGGTGCGTCATACCGGAGCGGTCAATGATCGCCTTCACGACGGCCGGGTCGCCGTCGAGCGTTCAAACATCAGATGGTGCTCCGACGGCTTCGAGATCGGCTGCGACAACAAGGAGAAGGTGCGCGTCGCCTTCGCCCTCGACTGCTGCGACCGCGAGGCAATCGCCCATGTCGCCACCACCGAGGGCATCAAGAGCGAAGACGTGCAGGACCTCGTGATCACCGCTGTCGAGAACCGCTTCGGCCGCATCAACATGCTATCCGAGCCCATCGAATGGCTCACCGACAACGGCTCCTGCTTCATCGCCAGGGACACGGCATCCTTGCTCCGCGACATCGGCATGGAACCTTGCACGACACCGGTGCGAAGCCCGCAATCGAACGGCATGGCCGAGGCGTTCGTCAAAACCTTCAAGCGCGACTACGTCTCGGTGAATCCAACCCCCGACGCTGAAACCGTCATCGCTCAACTGCCGTTCTGGTTCGAGCATTACAACAATCTTCACCCGCACAGTGCTTTAGGATATCAATCGCCGCGCGAGTTCATCAGCTCGCAATCTCAAACCTGAGCATGTCCGGTCTTTTGGGGGCAACTCCAATTTCTGAGCAGCGACGAAAAACACGATCGCCGGCAGAATGGTGAGTGAGATAAAGGCGAGCGTACGGTTCCATTCCGCAAGATATTCGCCCCGGAATTGCATCATGCCGAGCGGCCATGTGAAGAGATCACGAGAGTTTACGACGACGAGCGGCAACAGAAAGTTGTTCCAGCTACTCACGAAAACGAAAACGCCGACCGTTGCCAGAATGGGCGTCGAGAGCGGAAGCGTGAATTGCCAGAAGAAGCGAACGTAGCCACATCCTTCGACATAGGCCGCCTCGAACAGTTCTTTCGGCAGTTGCTCGAAGAACGTTTTGAACAGCATGATTGAAAGCGAAAGGCCGAATGCGGTTTGAGGCAGGATCACCGCCCAATAGCTGTCCAGAAGTCCGAGATCCCGAACCTTGATGAACAGCGGCAGGATGGCGGTCGCAAACGGAAAGACGAGCCCGGCCAGGAGATAGGACTGCATCATTCGCGCGCCGAGAAAGCGGATTTGAGCAAAGACATAGGCTGCTGCCGCCGCCACGATGATCGTCAGGAAAACCGTGGCCAATGAAATGAACAGCGAATTCCCGAGATACCGCCAGAATGAGGGATCGCCAACCATGGCAGAATAATACTCGAGGTTCCATCGCTGCGGCAGGCCGAAGGGATTTGAGCGGAGCTCTCCGTTCGTCTTGAACCCGCCAAATACGGCGACCGTAAGAGGGCTGAGAACAAAGCCGGTGAACAACAGCAGGACGACGATTTTGCCCAAGGCAGGAAGTAAGCGGAAGAGATTCATATCCGGCCGCCTTTGCTGATGAGACGTTGATAGATTGCCGAGACTGCAACTGCGGCGACGAAGAGCATCACACCAACGGCGCTGCCGAAACCGATCCGGGTGCGGGTGAGGCCGAAGGTATAGAGATAGGTGACGATGGTGTGGGTCGTGTTGGATGGACCGCCGTTGGTGAGTGGGATGACGACGTCGAACAGCTGTAGCGAACCAACAATCGAAAAGAAGACCGATACGCCGATTGCTGACGCAATCATGGGAATCTGCACGTGCCGAACGACAGCCCAGCGTCCCGCGCCTTCGAGACGCGCCGCTTCAAGCAGCTCCTTAGGTACGGCCTGGAGAGCTGCGATATAGATCATCATATGGAAGCCGAAGTACTTCCAAACGATCACTAGGAGAGTGGCGGCAAAAGCCCAATGACGATCGGCGAGGATGAAAAACGGCGGCCATCCCAATGCGTTAAAAATGAATGCAGCGACGCCGGTATTGCCGTCGAAAACAAAGCTCCAAATTAACCCGGATGCAATCTCTGCCAGAATGAATGGCAAGAAGAAAATGAGGCGGAAGAGGGTATTGGATGTCGTTTTCTCATAGATCAGCAATGCCAGTCCGAGCGCGATCGGGAGCTGGATGACGACGGATACGCCCAATACCGACAGCGAATTGCGCACAGCTTGCCAGAACACGTCATGGCCGAGCGCCTGCCGGAAATTCTCAAATCCTACGAATTCCGTCGGGTTGCCAAACCCATTCCATTTGAACAGGCTGTAATAAGCAGCATCGGCAAGCGGCAATGCCACGAAGAGTGTGAACAGAATCAACGCCGGTGGCAACATCAGAAGGACCGCACGCGTCTGACTGCTGATATGCCTTCCGACTTTTCTATCCACTCCCATTCCGTTGAGTGCTAGCCCAGTCATTTTATCCTCCCTTTTTCGTCGCCGAACCGGGCGCCCATTGGCGCCCGGCAATAACGGCGTTAGCGCATCGACCAGGCGTCCTGCATGGCTTTTGCTGCATCCTGGGGTGTGGTCACGCCTTGCGCGAGATCGGCAGAGATATCGAGTGCCGTGGCTCCGACATCGGAGCCAAATGCCTGGTCTAGAAAGAGCTGGTGGAACTTCGACTTCGAAACGTCTTCCGACATCATGCGGAAGTAGGGATTGGTTATGCCTTCCTCGGATCCCTTGGCGACGGGGATATAATGACCTTGAGCACCGGCAACCTTCTGATTTTCGACCTCGGTCATGTATTTCACGAATTCAATGGCCTCTGGTTGAGCGCCGGCGACAACGGCGTAACCGTTGATGCCCCCGAACGTGTCGCTCGGATCCCCCGCACCGCCAACAACGGCTGGAAAGCGAATGGCGGCAAGCTTTTCATCCAGAATCCCCTTGCCGCTTACCGAATTCTGCTTCTGGGTCCCATAATCCCAATCACCCATCAGATGAAACAGAGCCTTGCCGTCACCGAATTGACCGGTCGCCTGCTCAAACGTGGTGTCCATAAAACCCGGCTCGAAGGGTTGCAGGTCAATGAGCTTCTTGAAATCTTCGCCGGCCTTGACGAACGGGGCTGCGGCAAAGCCATCACCTTTGCCGGCCATCGCCGCGGCCATACCAGCCTTTCCGGCCTCGCGCACCCACAAGTAGCCGTAGTAAAACATCAGCGGCCACTTGTCTTTTCCTCCGACTACGATCGGGGTGATGCCGGCCGCCTTAGCCTTCTTCAGGGCTCCGAGAAAATCATCCCAGGTTTTGATGGCATTGAGATCGACGCCTGCCTTTTGCGCAAGATCGCGATTGCACCAGAATACGACCTCGGCGACATTGACCGGCAAGCCGTACAGCTTGCCATCGACGGTAAATGCATCAAAGCCAGCACTTGGAATCCTGGCTTTCACATCGTCGGAGATCGAGCCGGAGATATCCTGCAGCACGCCTGATTCCGCCTGCTGCTTCAAGACGCCCCCCGCGAAGCTGAAAATGAGGTCCGGCTTCTGCTCCGACTGGAGAAGTGTTGTCAGCTTCTGCTTGTAGGCTTCGTTGGCGATATATTCGAAAGATATTTGAACGCCAGGGTGCGACTTTTCGAAATTTGTTGCCATCTGCTGATGGTATGCTTTTTCCGCGTTGGGGACTTCCGACCGCAGGATATGGACGGTTACGTCAGCAAGGGCTGTGGACGCAAAGAGAGCGGCAAAAGCGGACGCAGCCGCCATCATACGCAGGGTGGGAATTGGTTTCATTTCGGTTCCTCCTCAAGACCAGCGAGCAGTGCCCGCGTTGTGATTCAAAGTGCCAGTGTGTTGATGGAAAGCGGAGCAAGGTTCAAAGATACGGTTTCACGGCCGCCCCTCACCGTGATCGACCTTGGTGCTTCGGACGCATTCTGAATGACGTAGACCTCGCGACCGTCGATATTTTGGAAGGCCAGCGCATTGCCAGCGAGTGGTCCGGCAGTTTTCAAAACGGCTGCGCCCGGTTTCACAAAACGGCTAAAATGCTTCATCACGTAAAATTCAGGATTGTAGATCGCCGAGCCTGTTTCGGGATCAACCGTGATCATCGAGTTCTGCTGCCAGCCCCACGTGCTGGTACCGCGGGGTTCCAGCACCATGTTCCAGTAGACGTAGGCTTCGGCTCCGTTCGAAAGGTAATGTTGGATGAGATCGAACACATAATGGGCATATTCCCAGCTGTTCGAGCCGTCACCGCATTCATTTTCCGTCTGGATGATCGGCAGATCTGGAAATGCCTGGCGTGTACGCTGCACCGCCCATTTGCCGGCCCACTGAAAACCAATGCCGCTTATAAAGGCGGCAGCTGCCGGATCGGAAAAGATCGTGCCTGCCCAGCCGTTGAAATCACCGCGTTCGATTGTGCCCGCCCAGATATCCGTCTTCAGGCCAGCGGCTTTGAAGGTGGGGCCAAGATCATCGCGAATGAAGTCGCGCATCTTTGCACCCGTCCAGACGCACGATGGGAACTTTTGATCCGAGTTGGGCTCGTTCTGCACGTGAATGGCCTGTATCGCGATACCTGCCTGCTCATAAGCTTGGATGAAGCGGGCCAGATACTCGGCATAAGCCTTGCGATATCGCGGTTCCCAGATGAGCGTCCCGTAGTTATAAGCCTTCGGAAACTTCATCCAGGTCGGCGGGCTCCACGGCGAGGCAAAAAGGCTAAAGTCCTTTCCCCGTACCGCGCGTGCCGCTTCGATATAGGGGATCAGGTTCTTGTGATCGCGCGCAATGGAGAATGTCTCCATCGCAAAATCGCCGTCACTCTCATTGTGGCTGTACCAACTTTCAGCATAGTCGCTCGCTCCTATTGGGAGGCGGCAATAGTTGAAGGCGCAGCCATTCTCGGAAAAAAGCGCTTCAAGCACCTCGCGGCGCTCTGATTGCCCGAGCAGTTGCAGCGCTTTCCAGCCGAGTTCGTTGAAGCAACCGCCAAATCCCCGAAACTCGTCCAGGACAACATCGTCGTACCACAATGACAATGATGAGCCGGTTGCATCCGAGCTAACATCATTGGATTTCCACGCTTGTTCCGGTGAGGAGGAGATCCATTCGATGGTCATTCATGGTCCTTTCCATGCGCAGCTCTTCACGGCGCGCGAGTCCGCGCACCTTGCTGCTGGCGCAAATGGTTGAATATGTTTCAAAGTTTGCGGCACAGGCCGCGCAGAACAACGATGTCCGGAGCTCCTCCCGGACGGCAATCCGCTGTGATAAGCAAAGCGGCAATTGATCCTGAGCGTCTTTCTAATGCAGGATGCGGATCAGCGCAAGACTTTTTTCATTGTGTTAAAGAAGTATCGATGGAGCAACGCATGGCGCTCAAAGGCGACCAAAGCACGACACGAGCATTAAACAGGCGCCTTGTCCTCAATCTGCTGCGACGAGAAGGCGGGCTGAGCCGTGGAGAGATTGCCAGCCGCACGGGGCTCAGCAATGCCGCTATTACCGGCGTTGTGACAGAGTTGATGAACGAGGGCTTTGTCAAGGAAGGCGAAAGCGGACAAAGCAGTGGTGGCAGAAAACCTACGCCGCTCGATATCGATTACTCTGCGCGCCTTTCAATTGGATTGAAATTGATGGAGGACCGGCTTGAGGCTGTTCTCACCGATCTAGCAACTGAGCAGATCGCAAACCATGTCGTCGCGCTGCCCCGCCTGGTTCCCGATCGAGTGACCGAGGCCGCTCAACAGGCGGTGGAACATTTGCTGACCAAGGCACGACAACCTCGCGAGAAACTGATCGGCGTAGGATTGGCGATGCCAGGCCTCATCGATATCGAACGAGGGGTATGCCTGATTTCGCATCGCTTCGGTTGGAAGGATGTTCCGATAGCTGCCCTCCTTGCAGAACGGCTGAACGTCCCGGTCTGGGTGGATAACGATGTAAACGCGTTTGCAATCGCCCAGCAGTTATTCGGCCATGCTCGCCGTCGCAATTCGGCACTTGTGCTAATCATTGGCACCGGTGTCGGCGCTGCCCTGATCTTTAATGGGCAGATCCATCGAGGTGCTCGATATGCTGCCGGTGAAGTCGGCTTTGCTGTAGATTCGACGGCACTGGGAGCTCCGCGTGAACACAGGCTGAGCTGGGGAAGCCGCTTCTCCGAGCCGGCCATGACCAAGGCGTGGTCGGAAATTCAAGCCACGCAGCCCCACCACCCGCCGCTTGAGCTGCAGCAGGCGGCCTCCAGCGGCGATCTTCGCGCGATTGCCTATCTTGGCCAAACGGGTCATGAGATCGGCGTGAGGTTGGTGACGATGATCGATCTTGTTGACCCTGACGTCGTCATTGTCGGTGGGGAAGCAATTCGCTTTGGATGCGGTTTGGTCGAGCCGCTGATAGCTGCGGTTAACGAATATTGTTTCGAAACACCTCCCCCAGTCGAGGTGGATTGGGAGAATAACGTGTGGTCGCGTGGTGCATCCGCGCTTGCTATCCAGAAGTTCTTCGATTTTGAAAGTGCGGCTGGCTTCGAAGCCAAGTTGCTGTCGGAATAGGCTAAATCGCATTTCGGTCTATGCCGTTGCCGGCGACACATTCGCCTACATTCTGGAACGGTGGCGCGAAAGCACTTGAAAGATCGACTTCTTTTATTTAATGAAATATCGAATGCCGAAGGGAAGTCATGGCGAATTACACCTTCGGTAACGACGCGAGGAGGCACCATGATTAAGCTCAGACAACTCGCCCATGTTTGCATTTTCACCCGGGATCTCGATAAGACCCGGGCGTTTTATCGGGACGTACTTGGCGCGGACACTCAGTTCAGTTTTCTCCGCGACGGCAAAATCTTCGGTTTCTACGTCAACTGCAATGGACGGACCGCAATCGAAGTTTTCGAAAAGAGCGAGACCAGCTACAGCGAACATAACCAGATCAACCACTTCTGCCTTGAGGTGGAAGACATGGACGATGCCATCGAACATATCCGATCCAAAGGGGTCGAGATTACCAACAAGAGGCTTGCGTGCGATGACACGTATCAAGCTTGGTTGCGCGATCCCAACGACGTCCGAATTGAGCTGTTCGAATACACGGATAGAAGTGCCCAGTTTATCGGTGGTGACCGCGTTGCCGATTGGTAATCGCATGTGGTGTTAAGCGGCATGGCATCGTCGCCTGCTCCGGCGTGCAGGCCCATTTCGACCTGATGATCTCTGGCATGGTTGCCGACGCGATCAAAGCGTTTGCCCGACACCATTTTGAAAACAGCGATGACTTCCAGGGTGGAACGCCCTTCGAGCATGAAGAGCTGCAGTGGCGAAGGTAAAAGGAAGTCACACCACGCTATTACCAATTCATCTGCTTGAGACAAAAGTGCGGCGCAGCGCAAACGGCGTGTTCTCAAGCAAGCGCTCGGCGCCCAGCCATGCTGCGAACTTAACAGCGAACTGCCAAGCAACAGCTTGGATATTATCCAAAATGTTGGATCATCAGTTCTGTAAGCGCCCGGATTTTGCGCGCAGGGTGTTGTCCAGGCGGCCGGACCACATATATGCCAGCCTCCGGGCAACGATAACGGGTCATCACTTGCGTTAGGGCACCGGACGCCAAATAGGTTTCCACAAGGAAATCCGGAAGCGCAGCAATTCCAAGTCCCGCCACTGCCGCGGCCGCCAGCGCGATTCCATTGTCTGCCTTGAACCGGCCTTGCGGGTGAATAGTGATCGTCTTATCTCCATCGATCAGCTGCCGAGCTTCCGTTCCCTGCATAAGAAATTGGTGGGTCAGGAGTTCTTCGGATGTCTCGGGGGCTCCATGTTCTTTGATGTAGGCTGGGCTCGCGACCAGCATGCCATGGATCGGGCCAATCCGCCGAGCGACAAGGTTCGAGTCGGGAAGGTACCCGACGCGCACTGCACAATCAAAGCCTTCGGCAATGATATCAACGAAGCGATCAGTGTAAGCCGTGTGCACGCAGAGTAGTGGGTGACGCCTAGCGAATTCGGCGAGCACCGGTGCCAAATGCGTCGTCCCGAATGACAAAGGGGCTGTAATCCGTAGGAGCCCGCGCAACTCGCCATCAGGCAAGATGGTTTCCCGAGCAACATCCATCTCGGCGCAAACTCGGGCCGCATGGTCTCGGAATGTGACTCCGGCTTCGGTCAGGGACGCGCCCCGTGTCGTTCGCGCTAGAAGCTGGACGCCCAGCTCTGCTTCCAATCGAAACAACCGCCTACTGACGATGGACTTTGAAACACCTAGCCGCCGAGCAGCCGGCGAAACGCCGCCAGCGTTGGCCACTTCGACAAATGTCTGCAGATCTTCAAAATCCAACACAGGCGTTCCAGTTTTCGAGACATGGTATGCGCGTAGTGAGACTAGCACGCCATCTTTAGGAACGATAGGTAAGGTTTGGGGAGTAGCGGGCCTCTGATCCTCCGGACATTTATCGCGGCACAAGCATCTAGACGCGGCAGCGCTGATTCCCGCTGACCTGGAAATTCACCAAGATCCCAAAGTGTCGGTGATGTTCCTGTCCTACGAAGGATGCGGCGGCCGTCCTCTTGCTCTCGTGTATGAAAGACCTTGGACCGGTGCCCCCGTGGGTGGGGCTCGGGTATAAAGCGTTCAATCTTCGATACGCTGCTGCGATGAAGACGCGCTGCTTCAATCCAATTTCAGATTTCCATCCGCCCTGACCGTTCCAGTTTTCGCGACACAGTTGGTTGCTTTGTAAGGCTACCGCCTTGCTCGCCTGAAGGCCATTTTGAGCGCTGTTCACACCAAGGAGAGCGGTTATGGCAAGTATTCCCGCCCTCAATGGTAGCGTTCTTGGCGAGGTGTCCATCTCCAAAGTCTTTTGTAAGCATATCCTGGCGTCATCGTTATCAAGTCGCGCGGCGGATTTGCTCCCTGGTGAGATAGAGGTTGCTGGCCAGACGGACGCCTTCGGCGAAGCACAGTTGGTGGTCTTCAAGCCGGGGGCTGAGATTGTGCTGCGAGCCCGCGGCAGCGCCCATCTGATGTTGCTCGGCGGCGAGCCTTTTCCCGAACCACGCCACATCTACTGGAACTTCGTCTCAAGCTCGAAGGAACGCATCGAGCAGGCCAAGGACGACTGGCGCCATGGGCGCTTCCCCGAGATCGCCGGCGAGACCGAATTCATTCCGTTGCCACCCGATCCGGTGCGTGTCGCTCGCGCCGACCGATGACTTTGCAAGGACATTTTATGGAAATTGGCATAGACAGTTTCGCGGCAATCCTGCCCGATCCGGCAACAGGAAGGCTGCCTTCGGCAACTGACCGCATGGCCGATCTCCTCGAGGAGGTCGAGGTTGCCGACCGCGTCGGGCTCGACGTGTTCGGCATCGGCGAGCACCACCGTGCCGAATTCTTGGATTCTGCACCGCCGATCATTTTGGCGGCTGCGGCTGCCCGCACGGGCCAGATCCGTCTCACAAGCGCGGTCACGGTGCTGAGCGCCGCTGATCCCGTGCGTGTGTTTCAAGAATTTGCGACTCTTGACTTGATCTCGAAAGGTCGCGTCGAAATCACGGTCGGCCGAGGGTCGTTCGGCGAGGCCTATCCCCTGTTCGGTCTGGACACTCGGAACTATGACGCACTCTTCGCTGAGAAGCTCGATCTTTTGCTGAAGCTTCGCGAAACGATCAATCTGAAGTGGGAAGGGCACTTTCGCCCCAAGCTCGATGGGCAAGGTGTCTTCCCGCGTCCCCATCAACAGCGGTTGCCGGTATGGGTAGGCGTCGGCGGCACGCCGCAGTCCTTTGCTCGCGCTGGCGCGCTGGGGCTTCCGTTGATGGTCGCGATTATTGGCGGCAGCTTTGAGAGGTTCCGTCCGCTGGTCGATCTCTATCGCGAGGCTGGGCAGCGTGCCGGCCACCCCCCTGAACAGCTCACCGTCGGCGTCCATGCGATGGGCTTTGTCGGAGAAACCACTGGGAAGGCCAAGGACGCCTTCTTTCCCGGCTGGGCGCACCTAACGGCAAAGATCGGTCGTGAACGTGGCTGGTCTTCCCCTACGCGCCAGCAGTTCGAGGCAATGTGCGGACCGGAAGGTGCATTCTTGATCGGCGACTCAGCAACTGTTGCCGGCAAAATGCTCAAAGCGAGCGCCGCACTCGGCGGCGTGTCTCGCATCACCTTCCAAATGAGCACGGCATCTCTCGATACGACCGCGATGAAGCGCTCGATCGAGCTGCTTGGAAACGACGTGGCACCCATCGTCCGGACAGCGCAGGCAAAGCCGTCAGGAACCCTCGACTTCTGAAAGGAGACGCATGATGTCATCGACCTCGCAACATTCCGGTCGTTCCGTTGCGATAACCGGAGCAGGAGGGGGTCTCGGCCGCGATATTGCCCTTGGGCTTGCCGCCAAGGGCTACATCGTTTTCGGCACGGCGATGTCCCCGGCGGAGGTTCATGACCTGAAAGACGCCTCCGATGGGCGTGTCAGCCTGACAGTTTGTGATATGACCAAGGAGCAGGCCGTAAAAGCCTGGGCAGGCGGCGTGTCCGACGCGCTCGGCGCCGCCGGGCTCGACATCCTGATCAACAATGCGGGGATCCTGACTCCAGGCCCGATCGAGCTTTTGTCACTCGACGCCATCCGGCACGAGTTCGACGTCAATGTGTTTGGGGCTTTGTCGGTCATCAACGCCTTCCTGCCGGCGTTGCGCAAGGCGCCTGGGCGCATTGTTCAAGTCAGCACCTGGACGGCTACCGTGCCGCTCCCCTTCAACGGGCCGTCTGGCGCATCGAAGGCGGCCATGGAGGTGTTCGCAGCAGTCTACCGCGCTGAACTGAAGTCTTTTGGCATCGATGTCGTAGTAGCGCCTGCTGGCAATATGAGAACCGGCGGCCCGGCGAAGACAGCTTCCGCCCTCGCTCGCGTCGCCGACGGTATGACGCTTGAAGAGCGCGCATTGTACGGCCAGGCGTTCGACACATTCGCCACCACACTCAACACCATGCAGAGTAGCGGCCTTGACTCAGTTTCGGCCGCCAAGCGCGTGATCGAACTGGCGGAGCAGGTCCCCGCACCGAGCCGCGCCCCGGTCGGCCCCGACGCCGACCAGATGCTTCGCGCGGCTCGTGAGAAATCCGATGCGGAGCTGGATGCCCTGCGCCTTCAAATCGTCGGTCTAAGTTGAATTTGTCCGATAGCCATTCGCTTCCAACGAAAGAGGAATCCATGCTCGTACTCGTAGACCCCAATGATGCCCGCGCCGTTCGTAACAAAGATAATGTGCTGGCCCTCTATGATTTGATGATCAATCAGAAGAAATCGGCGGAAGCGACAGCCAAGTTCGTCAGTCCTGATTACGTCCAGCACAACCCGCTGATCGCCGACGGCTCGGATGCTTTGGGGAAATATTTTGGCCAGGTTACGCATGAGCGCGCGAACGCGCGTGTCGTTATCCACCGTCTCATCGCGACTGGTGACTATGTCTGGACCCACGTGAATTTCGTGAATCTTTTCAATGACGATACTGATGACCCCGGTGTCGCCGGTGTCGATATCTACCGAATGGATGCCGATGGAAAAGCGGTGGAACATTGGGATGTTCTGCAATTCGTCGGCAGCTCGGATAATTCGGCTCCATGGGTCGCCCCGAATATCCCCCGCGCCAATCCAAATGATATGTTCTGAAAGAAGATCCGGCGGTACGGAGCCAAGCTCCACAGGCGGAAATAGAGAACTGCGAAAGGACTCTTTTAATGAAGTATGCCATTCTCGGATCGGGAGCTATCGGCAGCGCGCTCGCCCGGCGGTTTGCCGCCAAAGAAATCAATGTATCGCTCGCCAACACCAAGGGTCCGGAGAGCCTGGCCGGCTTGGTCACGGAGTTCGGTGATCGGGTGAAGCCGGTGACGGCTGCGGAAGCCCTTCAGGCTAATGTTGTCATTTTAGCGATCCCATTCGACGCCGTACCCAATGCGGTAAAAGGTGTCGAATGGGACGGCCGCATCGTGGTGGACGCGACGAACGCGATCGACTTCCCCGCCTTCACGCCGCGCGACCTTAAGGGCCGACTATCCACGCAGATCGTTGCCGATGCTGTTTCAGGTGCCAGAGTCGTGAAGGCCTTCAACACGCTCTTGGCGGCCCGGCTCGGGGCTGATCCAGCGATATCCGGCGGCCGTCGCGTTTTGTTTGTTTCGGGCGATGACGTGTCGGCCCGGACTGCTGTTGCCGAGCTCATCGAGCGCCTCGGCTTCGCCGCTGTCGATCTGGGCGGCATCGCTGAAGGCGGCCGTGCCCAGCAATTCGGTGGCGGCGTTGCCGCCAAGGAGTTCGTCCAACTCGGATAATTGGTAAGCCGATGACAAGAGAACGGTCAGTCAGATCCGTTCTTGAGCGTGACCGTGGGCTTTGCGTCAGACTATGCATGTTTCGATTGACTAATAGAAAATGCCCCTTCCCATTGCTTTTCGGATCCCAGAAATGATCTTGGAAGGTCCCAGATTGAAGACGAACCGCTCTTCAGCGCTTCAATCAATAGGGAATCAGAACTCGCTGTTCCACAACGGTCGTATGAGCCGTTCCAGGTTCCACGGCACAGTTCTGCAAATCTTAAGGCTACCGATTGCCCAGCGAAGCGGTATCAAACTGGCAATCGCCGAAGCGGCGACCAAAAACTCACTATCGAACAGCGAAAGATCGGGACAATGAACAGCAACACGCGTCGGGACTTTCTAAAAATCGCAGCGGGTTCCGCCACTTTGGCCACTTCTGCGGCGACGAGCGTTGTCTCTGCTGATGAGGCGCCATCTATTGCCTATACGGGCGACTATAAGGCTGGTACCGCGTCCAATGGCTTGGATATTTGATTTGGAGGTGAAATTCTGAGCAGCTTCGGTCAGATACCTGAAGGATTTCCCAGCACAAGACCTCCGCCCTCACGGGCGTGACGAGCAAGACGCCTGATGATTTCCTGACCGAAACTCCATGCTGCGTTTCCCGACGCGCTGATCTCCAGCGTCAAATGTGCGCGGCTTAATCTGCGCAAGACAACGCCAACGGTTGAAGGTTTCATCGACGCGCTTCAGCAAAATGGGCTGACGAAATTTGCAAGGATGCTCCACCAGAAGATAGCCTCGCCGGACTGATCCGGATGATCCAATCAACTTGCCGCAGTCGTCGCCTTCAGTGCTTGAAGCAGTTCTCGCGATGCCACCTGAGGAACTGTGGGTGCGGCCGCTCGGAAATTCCGTTCGGCACGATCGCTTTGCCAGTTTTGTTAACAAGGCCGCGAACGCGCCTGATGCAAATGAAGAGCAATCTTTGCAACCCCGTCAACACTACGGGAACTGCTTTTCGATAGCGCCGCTCTTCAATCACCCACTCGCATCGCCACATTGACGAGCATCCTGTCGGCGGTTCTTGCGCCAACCAAAGAAACCGAAGCGCTCTGGGCCGAACCGACGATTGGAACCGTCAGTTGCGGGCAACCGCTGAGGCCTGAGAGACAGAGAAACTTGATGCAGGTGGAGCGAAACGCAGCAAAGCTTTCCACCGTAGCATCACGCCTTGGTGGGCTCGTGGCCAATGTCGGAAGAGCGATAACGACGCCGTCGCCGAGCAATCGGTCGATCTCCCTCGAAAGGTTCTCTCGAACCCGGCGTGCCTCCCGCACCTCTTCCTCGCTCAGGCAAGATCCTGCCAGAAGACGCGCGGCGATGTCGGGTGCGATAGACTGCGGACTTCGCTCGAAAAATAATTTGTTGCTTTCCCAGGCTTCCTTTTGGAGAATGGTGACGAATGCCAAAGCAAGCTCGTCCAAGCTGAGCGAGCTGATCGAGCCTACTTCACGAACGGGGATGGCAGCCGATCGAAGAAAGGCGATCAATTGGTCCGCCACGTCTTGGTCGACGCTGTCAAAGATATTCGCGGCTATCAGAACAGACGACGGCCTGTCGTCTACTGCGGGTATCCCGACTGCACTCATGATTGCGGCCATTGGCTCCAGGCTTCTCGTCATGAAACCGGGCACATCGAAGCTCGGTGCCAGGGGGCGCAGCGCTCCGGTGTCGAGGCTTCCATGTGTTGGCCGCCAGCCAACGAGCCCGTTGACGGCGGCAGGCAGTCGGATGGAGCCGGAGGTATCCGTCCCGAGGCCGATATCCGCAAGGCCTGCAGCGACCGCGACGGCTGAACCCGATGACGAGCCGCCAGGAATGATATCGGGATCGGAAGGATTGGTCGGCATGCCGAAATGGATGTTACCGCCGATGAGGGAATAGGCAAGTTCATCGGTATTGGTCTTGCCTATAAACCGGGCTCCCGCATCCAAAACCGTTTGCACTAGGGGTGCTGTCGATGTCTTGATGCCGGAGGCAGCGAGCACCGCGGCATTGCCGGCCGCCGTAGGATAGCCGGCGACGTCAAAAAGGTCCTTCACTGCGAGGCGAAGGCCGGAAAGCGGGCCGGCAGATGCGTGGCCAACATCTACCTGCGGATAGGGCATGAATGCATTCCACCGGTCCTGCACTTAACCGCTCCCTAGATCTTCAGATGCTGCAAGACACGGTTGCGGCTGTCTGGACCATTGGGGCTTTCGTCTTCGATCGCTCCAAGTTTGAGAATGGCCCAGCGGTCCGCCACGGAAAGGGCGAAGTCCAGGTTCTGTTCGACCAGCAGGATGGTCGTGCCGCGCTGCTCACGGTCGTGCCTCAGCGCTTTGGCAATGTTCTGTACGACAGAGGGCTGCAGGCCTTCGGAGATTTCGTCGATCAGCAGCAGCTTTGGCCGCAGCATCAGCGCCCGCGCCAGGATCAGCATTTTCTGCTCACCCCCCGAAAGCGTGCCGGCCTTCTGGGGCAGCCGGTCCTTCAGAAACGGGAAATAGCCGTAGACCCTCTCCAGCGCGGATGCCAGATCCCGATCGCCTTTGAGCGCGAGGCGCAGATTGTCACGGATGGAGAGATCCTGAAACAACGGCAATTCTTGAGGTGCATAGCCGATTCCGGAAGCGATTAGTTCCGCAGGCTTCCTGTCGATGATAACGGCACCATCGACCTCGATTGTACCTTTGCCGGCACGCAGGAAGCCGAGGATCGTCTTCAGCAGCGTCGTTTTGCCCATGCCGTTCTTGCCCATGAGGGCAAAGATCTCGCCGGGCCGGATGGCGAGCGACACGCCATTGACGACATCGACCGCGCCATATCCGCTCGATACGCCGCTGAGCTTGAGTTTGAACGCGTCAGCCATGGGCGCCTCCTGCGTAGATGGTGCGAACCGTTTCGGAATTGACCACGTCATTCACCGTGCCGTCGAGAACAAGCTTGCCTTGGTGGAGAACCACGATGCGGCTCGATATGTCACGCACGAAATCGAGATCGTGTTCCACCAGGATGGCGGCGAAACCCATCTCGTCCGTGAGTTTCTTGAGGATGGCGCCGATGGTCATGCGCTCGGTCTTGGTTAGGCCCGCAGTCGGCTCGTCGAGCAGAATGATGCGTGGCTCCAGAGCTACGACCATCGCCAGCTCGAGAGCCTGCCTTTGACCGTGCGACAGTAGCGAGACCGGTTTGTCCAGCATGTCAGCCATGCCGGTGAGCATCAGGATCTCGGCCGCAGCAGCCGGCAGCACGATCTCGGCGGACGAGCGCATCGGGTTGGGCGTCTCACGGCTGAGACGCGCCATCTTCAGGCATTCGCCGATGGTCATGCTGTCGAAGATGCTGGCGACCTGAAATTTCCGGCCGACACCGAGGGCGACGATCCGTTCGGGTGAACGACCAGCGATATTCGTACCGATGATATCCACTTGACCTTCGATCTCTTGGGTACCGTCCGACAGACAACGCATCAGAGTGGTCTTGCCGGCGCCGTTCGGGCCGACCAGGCTGACGAGTTCTCCGGCGCCGATTTCAAGGTCGATGCCCTTCAGCACGGATAAGCTGCCATAGGACTTGCCGAGACCGCGGATCGACAGAAGGCTTCCGCCTGCCAACCCACCATTCTTGGCGACGATGCGCGTCGGCAAGGGCTTCAAAGTGCTGTTGGAGTTTGCGGACTGCAGGAAACGCGTCACCAAGGAGGCGAGGCCGCCCGGCAAAAGGATGATCATGACGACGAAGAGCGCACCGACGATCAGTTGCCACAGGAAGGGTAGATCGCCCGACAGGCTGGCGCTCAGATAATCGATGCCGATTGCGCCGAACAAGGGCCCGATGATTGTTCCCCGACCACCAAGCGCCGTCCAGACGACGAGTTCGGTTCCGAATACGAACCCGGTGTTCTCGGGCGCGACGACACCGGACGCATTGGCATAGAGGAAACCCGCAAGGCCACATACGCCGGCAAGAACGCCGACCAGGACGATTTTCGTCCGGGCGGGGTTCATGCCCAGATAGGCGACGCGGGCTTCATTGTCGCGGATTGCAGCGAGCAGACGGCCGGCGTCCGACCGGACAAAGACGATCCCAAGAACAGCCAAAGCCAGCAAGCAGGTGCCCGACAGGCGAAAATAGCCGGAAAGCCCGAGCGGGAGAGTTTCGTAACCGACGAGGCCGCTCGAGGAGCCGGTCCAGGTACCGCCCGAAAAGACGAGCTGTGTAACGACGATCGGCACAACGAGCGAGATCACGGTGGCATAGAGCGGTGTCGATCCGTGATAGAACGACAGCCAGCCGACCGCGAGACCAAGCAGGAGCGGAACGAGCACGGCGGCGACAAGGGCGACGACGAAAAGCGCCGGGCTTGCGCCAATATGGGTGAGAACCATGGCGGTGGCATAGGCGCCGACGCCAAAGAATGCCGCCTGCCCGAAGGTGAGAACGCCCGTATAGCCCCACAGCAAATCGACGGTGATCGCCAGCATGGCGTAAATCATCGAACGCGTGAGGACGTTGAGGCTGAAGCGGCCGAGGAACATCGGTCCGAAAGCGATCAGCAGAAGTGCTGCAGACGCCAGCGCCAGCAAAAGAACAAGCCGGAGTTTCTGTTTGTCAGGCACGGGCAAATCCTTTCGGACGTATGCGCAATGTGACTGCGCAGAGGACGGCGACGGTGATGCCGCCGAGGATCGGACTGAAATAGGTGCTGACGAGCACCTGAGCGGCGCCGAAGATGAGACAGGCGGCGGCAAGCGCGCCGAAAGAAGAGCCCGCGACCATCACCAGCATGAAGGCGCCGGTCAGCCAGGCGACGCCCATATTGGGATCGACGCTGGTCAGCGGCGCGAGCAGCACGCCTGCAAGGGCGGCAAGGCCGGTGCCGATCATGAAGGTTGCGAGCCGCACCTTTTCGGTGTCGATACCGAGCCCGCGCGCCAGCGTTTCGTTCATGATGACTGCCCGCGCGGAAAGACCAAGCCTTGTCCCATCGAGCAGCAAGGTGAAACCGAGACCCAGACCGATAGCCGCCGCAATGGCGAAAAGGCGGTAGGCCGAGTAGCCGATGCCGAAGAGATCGAAGGTGCCGGGCAGCAGAGCCGGTGTGAACTGCACATCGCGACCAAACCAAAGCGTGATCAGTTGGCCGATGACGATGCCTAGCCCCCAGGTTGCAAGAATGGCGTCGAGCGGTCGTCGATAAAGAGGCCGCACGATGAACCGTTCGGCAACGCCGCCGAGGATCGCTCCGACCAGAAATGCGAAAGGAATGGCAAGCCATGGATTGAGGCCGAATCCGCTGACGACGACGGCGCAGTAAGCCCCGATGGTCAGCCATGCGCCATGCGCGAAATTGATGATCTTCAGCACGCCGAAGATCGCAAGCAGCCCGGCGGCAACGATGAAGAGAATGGCCGCGGTACTGACGATATCGAGAAAGAGGGTCATTTCTGGAACTCCGATGCTGGAGGCGGGGCCCCTGCCCCGCCCCGCTGATTTCAGAGGTTCGGGCACTGATCGCCAGGATCGACGTCTTTGAAGCTATCGACGACTGCAACGCTGCCGTCGTTCTTTACCTGGCCAAGATACATCGTCAGCGGCGCATGGTGCTGCTTGTTCATGGAGATCTTGCCGCGCGGACCGGTGAAGGATACGTCGGGAAGAGCCTTGAGCACATCCGCCGTATCCGTGCTGCCGGCCTTCTCGACGGCTGCTTTGTAAAGGTAGATCGCCTCATATTGCGGCACGGAAAGATCGTTCGGCGTTCGCAGTTCCTTGCCGAATTTCTTTTCCATGGCCGAGAGGAACGCCTTGTTTTCAGGGCTGTCGATGCCGGTGACGTAGGAGGCGGAGAGGAAGATGTCCTTGGCATCCGCGCCCATGCTCTTGGCGGTGCCTTCGTCGACCGCGAGATTGCCGTAAGGCAGGGTGACGCCGGAGGAGCGCAACTGCTTGGTCAAGGTCACGTTCGGTGCGCCGCCGGCCGTCGAGGTAATGATGGCGTCGGCACCGGAGGAGCGGACCTTGGAGATGATGGCAGTCCAGTCGCTGCCGTCCATCGGCAGATATTCCTCGCCGACGACCTGAGCGCCGGCTTTTTCGATATAGCCTTTGGCGAAGGTCAGCATGCCGCGTCCGAAAGCATAATCCGAACCGATCAGGAAGAACTTCTTTGCGCCCTGTTTGCTGATGAAATTATCGACGACAGGCGGCACCTGCTGTTCTGGAACCCAGGCATCGACGAAAAGCTTGGCGTTGCAGGATTTGCCTTCGTAGAAAGACGTGTAGATATACGGCACGTCACCCTTGGAAATGATCGGCAGTCCGGCATTGCGTGCAGCGCTCGTTTCCATGGAGATGACGACGTTCACCTCTTTCTGGAAGACCAGGGAATCGAAGGCCTTTTGTGCGCCGGCCGCCCCTGATGCGTCGTCGGCGATCTCGAGCGCCAACGGCCGCCCGAGCACGCCGCCTTTGGCATTGATTTCTTCGACGGCGAGTTCGGCGGCTTGGACGACGGACGGTGCGACGACGCTGTTGGCGCCTGACAGCCCCACCGGCACGCCGATCTTGATTGGATCCTCGGCGAAAGCTGCGGTGGCGAATGCCGCGGATGCCAGTGTCAGGATGATGGTTTTCATTTGCATTTTGTTCCCCTTTCTTGAGTTGGGTTGATATTATCCGTAGACATCTGCTCGGCGGTCGCCGAGCAGATGATTGAAGCTGTTAAGCGTGCGGGTTTCCGTGACGCTCGACAGATCGATTTGTGCAAGGAGGATTTCCTCGCGATCGGCACTGGCCGGACCGGACACGGGCCAGCCTAGCGGGCCGACGATAAGGCTGCGGCCGATGAAGGTCTGGCCGCGCTCAACTCCGATCCGGTCGGCGCAAGCGATATAAAGGCCATTGGTGTGGGCGGCCGCCTTGTGCAGGATATTGGCCATCGGCTCCGCAGCGCTTTCCGCCCCGGCCATCGGTACCCAGTTGGTGGGCACGCAGACCAGTTCCGCGCCGGCCAGCGCCAATTCGCGAAACGTTTCCGGAAACCACCCGTCATAGCAGATGGCGATGCCGATGCGGCCGAAGGGCAGGTCAAATACCGGCAGCCCGATATCACCTTTTCCGAAAAGACGGTTTTCGTTGTTCCACAGATGGAGCTTGCGGTATTTGCCGATATATCCCTCGGGACCGCAGAGAAGAGCGCTGTTGTAAAACCGGCCGCCATCCTGCTCGGCAACGCCGCTGACGATATAAAGGGCAAGCTCCGCGGCAAGGCGGCAGAGCGTCTCGGCGCTCGGGCCGCCGGGTACCGGGCCGGCCAATGCGGCAACCTCGTCGCCGTCACGGAAGTTATAGCCGCTGTCGGCCAGTTCCGGCAGAACGATGATTTCTGCGCCCTTGGCCTTCGCTGCCCTTGCCAGCCGCTCGATGGCTGCGAGGTTATGGGCGCGATCACCGACGATCGGTTCGAACTGGACGGTTGCGACGGTTACCGTCCGCGCGGTCGAGGTCTTGATGCTCAATCTCGTCTCCAAACGCAAAAAACCTCTGGCACGGAATTCAATCCGTGAACCAGAGGCTACATAGCCATGATGTGAATGCGGCAACCCTGCCGCTGAGCAAACCTGCTCGTTATCTTTAGGCTTGCACGAAAGAATGGGACCGTCAAGCCGCTTTATCGGGCTTTTTCAAAAGGTGCGTAGATACAGCTAAGGGTTTAAATTTGAGGTTTTCCGCCGATGGACAGTCCAAGGCTTTTCATGGTGTCCTGCGCGGCGATGATGGATTCGGCGATCGTCGCCATCGGAACACGCTTTGACGTCGCCTGATCGCGCAAGAGCTTATAGGCCGCGTCCTCGTCGAGACCATTCATGACCCGCAGCGCCGAAACGGCTTTTTCGACCAGCCGGCGACTTTTCAACGTTTCCTCGAGTTTCTGCACCTTACCGGCGAGTCGCTTTTCGTAACTTTGCCGATAGCGTGCAAGCGCAAATTGCGTCAGAATGCCGAGCGGCCGCAGCGGTTTGCTGATAACGCCGTGGGCGTTGAGGTCGATGATCGCCTGGAGTGCTGTCGGGCTCTCATATGTCAGGATGGCGATGACCGCCGTCTGCTGGAGGTCGATGATCTCAAGCGCGTGCTCGACATGGACATCCTCGACATGCAGGAAGACGGTGTCTATGTCGGGAGGCAAGGCGGGCGGAAGCGGCCAGGTCGCCCGAACCTCGCAGCCAAGGCGCTTGAGATGGGCGATCAGCAAGTTGCCGTCCTCGTCGCGCGGATGGACAACCAGAACGCGTGCGCGCCGCAAATCCTGAATAATCCGGCTCGGTCCCGCCATCTCAGGCCTCCAGCCAAACGTCTTCGAACCGGGAAGCCGTCAGATACGGGTCCGGCCGGATCGGTCCAGGCGCTTGCCAGGCAATGTCGAAAAGCCCGTCGGCCCGCGCCACGCCGATGCGGGGGTGCAGCCATAGATGACGGGTATCGGCGTCGAAATTGATGCGACCTTCCGGAGCAAGAAAATCTTCCAGGAGAATTTCCTCGGAAATGCGATGGGTATCGAGCGAGCCGGCCCGGGCAAGCGCTCGGGCGAACAGGTGAACCTGCGCATAGGCCGGTTGCGACCACACGCTCGTGGTGAAGTCCTGGCCGAAACGGGCTTTGAACGCCGCTACGAAACGCTCGTTCGCCTCGTTTTCGACCGTCTGGAAATAAGTCGCCGAAAGAATATGGCCGGTGCAAGCGTCGGCTCCAATCTCGCGAATCTCGCTCTCGGCCATGGTCAGACTGGCAATCGGAACCCGCCTTCGATCGATTCCCGCCTCGGCATACATGCGGTAAAAACGCTGCGCCGGCCGCCCGATGAGCGTCGAGAAGATGGCATCGGGCTCGAGACGAACGATATCGGAAATAACGGAACGCAGCATTTGCTCGTCGGCATGGAGAGGAAGATATCGCTCGCTGACGACTTCACCGCCCTTTGCCTCCACCACATCCCGCATGACCCGATTGGATTCGCGCGGATAAATATAGTCCGCTCCGACGAAGAGGATCCGGCGTCCATGGTTGCGGAGCAGGTATTCCGCGAGCGCGAAGGTGTTCTGATTGAGCGTGGCGCCGGTGTAGATCACATTCTCCGAATACTCGAATCCTTCGTACATCGAGGGATAAAACAACAGCCCGTTATGCCGCTCGACAATCGGCAGCACGGCTTTACGGCTGGCCGACATCGACGCGCCGAAGATGATATTGACGTCGTCGTCGGCCAGGAGGCGCCGCGCCAGATTGCGATAGGCAGTTTGATCGCCGCCCGGATCATAGGCGATCGGAACGATGGGCTTGCCAAGCACGCCTCCGGCCGCGTTGACCTCTTCGATCGCAAGCGCGGTGCCAAGAAAGTGCTCGGTTTCCGTGATTTCGCTGATTCCGCTTCTGGAAAACAGCACTCCCACCCGCCATTCGGAGCTTGTCATCTTCGCCTCTTCGGACGCCGTTGGAGTTCGATAGCAGGGAATTTCTCAATCCCGCGCATTCGATTTCCCTACCCTTAGTGCGTTTCCATGTGATGTCGCAAGCGGGTTGCAAACAGGTATGGGTTAGTCACCGCTAACAGAATGACGTGAGTTACCGCTGTGAACCGATCCGGGCGTCACATGGTCGGGTATCGGGCAGATATACGCCTGCCCTTCGGTCTTGTCAGCCCATTCGGCCCTGGCCGCGGTCAGAAGTTCGGGCGTCGTCATCAGCGAGAGCCCAGTCGTCGCAAGCGCCTTTGCAGCATGCGCCATGGCCTTGTGGGCGGCTGCGCTCTTTCCCTGGGCGACCACCTGCCAGGTATGAGGATTGGTGCCGATCGCCCAGGCCGGCGTCCAGCATTGCGCCGTCGGCGTCACCCAGCTGACATCACCGACATCGGTCGATCCAGCTCGAAAATGCGACTGGCCCTCGAACTCGCGCAAGCCGAGATGCAGCGGCGTCGATCTTCGCATTGGAAAAGACACCTCCATTGATCTGATAGAGCCGGATACCGCTCCTGATCGCCTCGTCGGTAAAGGTTTGCTGAATGGATTTGGCAAAAGCAAGATCCGCCTCGTCGAAGGCGATCGGGCCGAGCGCCATCATATTCTCGTGCATGGCGGTTTCGAGCGTGATGTTCGGCAAGAGATTGGTCGAAGCCGTGTCGAAGACGATCTGCACCTCCATTTCCGTCATCATGGCGGCGCCGCGCGCTACTTTCTCGACGCGCTTGGCAAGATCCAGAGCCTGCGGCATTTCCGGAGAAGGGATCAGATAGAGTACCTCGGCCTCTGCCAGAACGACATTCGCGGCCCTGCCGCCCGTATCGGTGATCGCATAATGCACGCGGCAATCCTGCGGCATGTGCTCGCGCAGAAAATTGACACCGACATTCATCAGCTCTACCGCATCGAGCGCCGATCGGCCGAGATGGGCCGCGTTCGACGCATGCGCAGCGACACCCTTGAATCGATAATAATATTCGATGACCGCGAGATTGTTGGTCGAGCGCACCCCATTGAACGGCGCCGGATGCCAGGTCAGAGCAGTATCGACATCATCGAACAGCCCGGCCCGCACCATGAAGGTCTTGCCTGAGCCGCCCTCCTCGCCCGGGCACCCGTAATAGCGGAAGGTGCCGGGGAGATTATTTGCCTTCATGTGCCGGGAAAGCGCAACCGCCGCCATCAGCGAGCCGACGCCGAGCAGGTTATGCCCGCAGCCATGTCCCGTCGCGCCATCGACCACGGCTTGGCGCTCAGCCACATTGGCAACCTGGCTCATGCCGGCCAGGGCATCGAACTCACCCAGAAAAGCAATCACCGGCTTGCCGGCACCGAAGTCGCCGATAAAGGCCGTCTCCATGCCTGCCACGCCACGCCGGAGCGAAAAGCCGTTATCTTCGAGCGCTTTTGCAAGGAGTTCGGACGTAGGTCCGAACTCTGCGCAACGGTGATATCGCGCGCTGCCGCGACATTTGCCAATGCGAGCAGGGCCGCGCCCGCAAGAAGAAGCTTTTTCACTGTTCTACCCTCTTATCTGTCGTTGATTGTTATGACGCAATCCATCCCAGTGGGCGACGACCGTGCCGAAAGGCATTCGGGACGGGATCGCATAACGCAGGATCTGGTTCTTCAGCGTCTGCAGCGCATAGGCACAGAGTGCGGCCGAGACGCCGAGCTTTTCCTGAGCTGCCGCCGAAGTCTGCGCATCGAGGATCATCTGAAGAAGTACGGCCTGGTCGCGCGCCGTGGTGGTCGTCACCGACTTCAGCGCATGATCCGGCGACAGGGCGAGCGGCGGGATCAGAAACCGGTGGTGCGTGCCGACAAGGCCGATCGACTTGCAATAAGTGTCGACCTCCTCCAGCGTCAGGCGCTCGAACACCATCTTGGTGCAGACATTGTCGCTCAGAACCATCATGCCGGTGAGGGCGTCACGCAGGGACATGACGATGCCGGGGGTCATATAGCGGAACATGCCGCTTGCCACTTCCTCGGCAAAGCGCGCTTCATAAGTAACCGGCTCGTCAAGATCCAGCCGACCCTCCTGTGCCGTCTTCAGCGCGGCCATCATGATCGAGGTCTTTCGGGTGCTTGCCGAAGGGCTTTCTTCGTCGGCGCCGCGTTCGATCATCTCGCCGGTCAAAAGGTTGCGCATCAGGAAGCGGGTTACGGAGGGTTGCGTGTCGCAGATCTCTGCGAGCCGCTCGGCAACCGAAGCAGAATTGGAAAGACTGACCACATCAATTCTCCAGGCGCCATTTGAGTATCACACCACCCTTTTCGTTTTGGTCCAGGGCGGGAATGGCCGAGAGGAGCCGGCGCGTATAGGCCTCCTTCGGGTGATCGAAAATCCTGTCGCGGTCGCCTTCCTCGATGATGCGCCCGTCTTGCATGACGACGACGCGGTCGGCGACCTGTTCGACGACACCGAGATCGTGGCTGATGAAAAGGCAGGAGAAGCCGTAGCGCTTCTGCAGATTGGAGAAGAACTCCAGCACCTGGGCCCTGACCGTAACGTCGAGCGCTGAAACCGGCTCGTCGGCAATGAGAAAGCGAGGGCGTCGCTCAATGGCCCGCGCGATCGCCACGCGTTGCCGCTGGCCGCCCGACAGTTCATGCGGGTAGCGGTTGGCGTAGTCACTGCTAAGACCAACCTCCTCCAGCGTTTCCAAGGCCCGCTTGCGCTTGGCATCGCCCTCGAGGTCCGGCACGAGCCTGAGCGCCTCCTCGACAAGCGCCTGGATCGTCATGCGCGGATCGAGCGAAGAATAAGGGTCCTGGAAGACCATCTGACAATTCAGGCGGTAATCGCGCCAGTCTTCGTCGCGTGACCGGCCCTGAAAGCGAATGTCGCCTCCGCTCTCCTTGACAAGACCGGCAATGGTCCGGCCGAGCGATGTCCTGGATGACCGCAGCGTTGAGAGCGCAAAAGCATGATTGCAAGAACACCACACCATTCAGGTCGTTAGCCGAGATCGCTGCGGCGTGCATGCACAGGCCGCCAGAGAGGGTGCTCCGCAGGCCGCCAGGTGGTTGACCGTTTTCATCTTGTCGAAAATCTCAGGGCGGCGATCAAGGAACAGACGAGCGTTTATGGTCACGCCCATGTTAGACCCATTCTCTCCGAAGATGCTATCGCCAGCGCTACGGCACAACATCGCCGTGCCCACTTGGCCCACAGACAATCCCGTCGGGAAATATTCGAGATACTTCAGGCTTTGCGCCAGCAGGGGCTTACCTACAGCGAGATTGCAGCGATATCGGGCAAAACGCTGCGGCCAAGTTGAGCCCAGGACTTTCCGGGCAGCCCGGCAATTGGACCACGTCGCCGCCAATAGTCGGTCGCGCGTCGCGCGATATTGGCGTCAGATATATCTTGCCGCAGGGCCTTTTTGGGAACGGCCTTGCCGGCCTTAATGAATTGGCTCTGGGAAGCGGCATCGCAAGGAAAGCTCAGTACCGTTCTCCTCTTTGCCGCTCAGGCAACGCCAAAAAAAGCATGGCGCAAAGTCGTGGGGTGTTACAAATCGGTGACTGTCTGAAGGCGTCTTCCAGCGTCTACATGATGTCGGCGATGGCATCTGGCATGACGGAGCGCGAGAACGAAGCTCGATGTCATCGGTGGCCGTCGCCCGATCGCCGGAAATCGTTGGGTGGATTGAACAAAAACTCGTGTCGACGCCTTTATCTGCCTGAAGCTGTTTAAAGGCCGGAGCCATGTACGTCAGGCAGACAATCGACGCATTCGAACAGTGGTTCAGAACGTTCGTAATGAGCGAATGGACGTTCTACCAATTCGGCTTCATTGCCGTCGGTTACGTTGCAGCGTCATTCTTAGCATCACGCACTGAACCTGCATTGGAATCGAAAGCCAGGCGCATCAAGGGTAATCCAGACCTGTTGCGCGTCATCATCGCTTTTATGCGACGCTTGAAGTGGCTTTTTCTTGCGGTCTGGTTATGGCTTGTAAACGTCATTCTGACTCAAAACACCTGGCCATCGCAACGGTGGCTAGTTTCGACTGCCCTGACGCTGACGGCGGCGTGGTTCATCATCTCAGTTCTGACCAAGATTATCCGTAATCCCGCTTTGTCGCGTATCGTCGCAATCTTTAGTTGGGGCTACGTCGCGTTATACGCGCTGCGGCTTGACGATCCCGTGTTCTCCGCGCTCGATGGACTGGCTGTCAATCTGGGCGCTGTCCGCCTTTCACTTCTTCTTGTGCTAAAAGCCGCCGTCTTGGCCGTCGCGCTTGTTTGGATCGCGGTCCTCATCGGTAACGTTCTTTCCCATTGGGTACAGAGGTCGGGCGACCTTTCCCCATCGATCAAGGTGCTGATCAGCAAGTTCATAAAAATCGGTTTGATCATGATCGCCGGCGCAATTGCCTTATCAGCGACCGGCATCGACCTCACGGCGTTGACCGTTTTTTCCGGTGCAGTTGGCGTAGGAATAGGCTTCGGCCTTCAGAAGGTCGTATCGAACTTCATCTCCGGCATCATCATTCTCCTCGACAAATCTATCAAGCCAGGTGACACGATCACGCTCGGCGACACCTTCGGTTCAATCCGCGATTTGCGCTCGCGGTTCGTCTCGGTCATCACGCGTGATGGTAAGGAATACCTCATCCCCAACGAGGACTTTATCTCCCAACAGGTCGTCAACTGGTCGTTCTCCAGTGACTACGTCAGGATCGATGTCGACTTTGGTACGGCTTATGACAGCGATCCCCATGAAGTTGCTAGAATTGCGATCGCGACTGCCTCTTCGGTAGATCGCGTTGCAAACGAGTACAAGGCGCAGGTATGCTGGCTTACATGCTTTGGGGCTTCGTCGCTGGATTTCCGGCTGCGCTTCTGGATCTCCGACCCCGCAAACGGTCTGACAAATGTCAGGGGCCAGGTGCTGATGGCGCTGTGGGACGCGTTCAAGGAAGCTGGCGTATCCATCCCGTTCCCGCATCGGGAAATCATCATGCGGACGCCCGTCGAAATCAAGCAATCGCGCGAAGACTAACCGTGGCATCGAAACATAGATAGGGTACCTGCCGACGCACTTGCGTCGATGTTGCTCGTTATGACCACGCGACAGACGCTGGGATTTCGAACCCAATGAGCGTCGAATGACCTGCGATCGAACCGACACTGCATAGCTGAAGGACAAACCGCACCAGCAGGGCTGAGACGCGTGCTGAGCCTATTTAGCGCTTCCGTGAATGCCGCAGAACGATGTTTTCATGCAATGCACCGCAAAACGCGGGCAACAATCCAAAGAGGATCAATTGCGGAGTCCCCGAAAGCGCAAGAAGGTTCGACAGTATAAATGAAATCAGCAGTCCCAGGGCGGCGCCCGCAATATATGGCAGATAGTCAACCACTTCGTCATCCCTCCAGTGTGTTCTCCGAACGATCTTGACATCAAGAGCAAGATGGAAGCCTTTCGCGGCAAGCGTGTCTACGGAAATAGCGACCGTCGGCCCCATCTCGGGGCGTTGAGACATCGAGCGCGGTGCAGCTACCGAAGCCCCTCCTCGACCGCTTCCCGGATTGCGCCGACGACATAGTTGACGAGCCCGCCGCCTGTGCGAGCATTTCCTGGCGAATGGCCTCATTCTCAGCATCGGCGACAAGTTCCTCGACTAGCTTCAACGCGTCAGCCTGCTGCGTGCCGCTGTCGATATGTTCGGATTTCCAACGTTCGAGAAACTGTTCTGACTTCATAGCTTAGCCCGTCCTTTTCGATGCCAACGCGCGAGGACGGAAATGGTTGTTAAGGTGGCTCCGAAGTAGCGACCGGGCTGAGCCGTCTCTCGCGGAAAGTGGAGCATTCAAGCGAAGCGTCGTGGCTTAGTTAGAGATATCCACCGAACACTAGCAGAAGTACGCCGACGGCGATGATCAATAATCCCGGCCAGTTTCTCGATACTCCGAGAAATCGGATTCCCTGGCCTTGTGGCTCTAACGTTTCATTCCCTTGCAGTGACCTGTACGGTTCGCTCAATCGCCCGCCAAGGGCCTCCCGAAACAGGTAAAGAAGCCCCACGATCACTAGTATCGCTCCGAGTAAGATAGCCCACATGTTGCAGAGCCCTTGTCATGGCCAATAACACAAAAGACATTCTGACACCCATTGTTCCGCGATGCATCACAAGATGGAGACCGCCTTTCTGGCTAGTGACATCAACTCCGCCGGTGCGCCCACGATGACGTCCGTACCGGCAAGTTCAAGTTCCTCCCGACTACCATAGCCCCAAAGAACCCCTACAGCGCGCATTCGGTTCGCGTGCGCTCCGACGATGTCGAATTTTCTATCGCCGACCATCAGGCAGTCCTGGGCGTCCAGCCCCGTATCCCGCAGAATATGCGCCAACAGTTCAGGCTTATGCTCCAGACCTGTTCCGGGCATCGAGCCGTATATGCCTTGGAAGAGATCCGACAGTCCGTGATTGTCGAGAATGCGCCGAGCGAACGTTTCCCGTTTTGAGGTCGCCAGGAAGAGACGGACGCCTCGAGAATGCAGCTCGACCAGCGTTTCCCTGATCCCTGGGTAGAGCTCGCATAGCAAGAGGCCACGAGTTCCGTAGTCAGACCGGTAGGCCTCGACAGCTTCCGCGGTGCGATCATCGCCGAATGAGCTGAGAAGGTAGCGCATTACGTCCTCGATCGGCGGCCCGATGATCGAGCGAATATCCATCTCCGGGTCCGTTTCATGGTCTAGTGCCCGCAGGGCTGCCCGGCAGCTTGAGAGAATGCCCGGTTGGGAATCGACCAACGTTCCATCGAGATCGAGAAGGAGGTTTGATACAGCGTAGGACACAGGCAGATCACTCTCTTTATGAATTGCTGAGCAAAGGCTTTCGGCCAAATTCACTGGACAACGCCAGATGATGCCTTGAAATTCAAGGTAGATCCGCAAAAAACTTGAGCTATCCCGCAAAGCAGTTTAATCGCCCCAAGCGTTCGCGACCCTTCGTACCGAGAAACGATAGCCGATACCCCGCACAAGTGTTCCCGAACCTGATTTCGATCTGACGCTGCCACGCATGAGGCGCAAGAACCGTCGCCACCCCGTCGATCTCGCCCCGACCGAAGATCCCGAGCTGACCGCCTTCCTCATGGCAGAGATCGGGAGGCTTATTCGCTGAGCCTCGATCCGCCGGCCTGCTTTTATTGCCAGAGCGGCAATACAGTTTCACGATGTCGAGCTCTGGACAGTCCAACGTGTGGTGGTAGGCTGCGCTCGATCGATCCGCGCTCTATCGCGTTGCACGCGCCCGGCGTCTCCCACTGGCATTATCAAGTCCAGCGCTTGTGCTTTCGCTCCGTAATCCGTGCCTGCCTTTCGCGTCGGACGGTGTTCATTTGCTTTACGGCTCACGACTGCCTCTGACACTTTCCCGATTGTTGCCGATAAAGGGCTCGATTGTTTAGAGACCGCAGACCATCTGCGCGGCCGCGTTCCAACCTAAGTCCTCACGACCTGAAGTCGCAAAAATCGTAGACAGTGACTGGAACCAATTGCGACTGAAAAGAGTTTGCCGAGGTTGCACAACCAGGGAGGAATTCTACCGGGCAGGGTCGGTTGACTGCCGCTCGGTGGAAAAATCGAGTTATGAACGCTCCGCTTCCGCAAAACTCATCCAAGAAATCTTATGACTTTTTCCAATATCTGATGGACGGCATTGCCGAACCGGTGATCGTAAAGGATGATCGCTCGCGGTTTGTTTTTGCCAACAGCTCAGGATGCGCACTTCTGGGTAGAGACTGCGACGAGCTTCTGGGGCATACCGATTATGACTTTTTGCCCAAGGAGGAAGCCGACAGAATTGTATCCCTGGAGCAGGTCGTACTTTCGACCGGCGAGGAACATCATCTGGAGGAGTTGGTGACGACGCCAGATGGCGCCAGACGAACGCTGCTGACCAAAATACGTTGCGTGCGTGTACCACCAGCGGGGGGAACCGAGGAGAAATTTCTGGTCGCCATCATAGTGGACGTCACGGAATTGCGTCAGGCGGAGGACACCCTTCGATCCAGGGAAGATCACTATCGCTCCCTTGTCGACCTTCATCCGCAAGTTCCCTGGATTGCAGACCCGGCGGGAAACGTTTTAGAGGTGGGTCCTCGCTGGACCGAATTTACGGGATTGAGCGTAGAAGAGACGGTCGGCAGTGGTTGGGGAAAAGCCGTGCATCCGCAGGACGCTGGCCCGCTTGTAGAGCATTGGCACCATTCTCTTTCGAGCGGCGACCCGCTGGATTATGAATACAGGCTATTGTCTCGGACAGGCTCTTATCGGTGGTTTCGAGTTCGAGCCGCCGCCAAGCGCAGTGGCCTTGGCAAGATCGTGCGCTGGTATGGTGTCCTCGAGGATGTCGACGACAGACGGCGCGCCATTGAGGCTTTGCGCGAAAGCGAGGTGCAGTTTCGGACAATCGCTGATAATGCGCCGGTGATGATTTGGATGGCGGATCCATCGGGCGACACAAGTTTCTTCAATTGCCTCTGGCTAGAGACCACCGGCCAAACTGAGTCCGAGGCGCTTGGCTTTGGTTGGGTGGATGTTATCCATCCCGAAGATCTGGAGAAAGTGCAGAAGGCTTTTTTCAGCGCAAAGGCGGGCAGAGCATCGGTACGCTGCGAATACCGTTTGCGGCGAGCTGATGGGAGCTGGGCATGGGTGATTGATGTCGGCCATCCCCGCTTTTCTGCCGATGGAACTTTTTTGGGGTATGTCGGATCAGTTCTCGACATTACGGAGCGCCGAGCCGCGGAGATCGCCCAAGAAGAATCGGAAGCCTTCATCCGGAGCATATTTGACAGCAGCGCCGATTGCGTGCGCGTGCTCGACCTCGAGGGGCGACCGCTGCTTATGAACATGGCTGGTCGGAAGATATTCGGTCTTACTGAAGAGGCACCGCTGTCGAAAACTACATGGGATGTCATCGGCAAAGCCTCAGACACAGAAAAGGTGAAGACCGGTTGGGACAAAGTCAGATCGGGGGAAACGGCCCGTTTCGAGATCGCCATTCGAGATGCCGATGACAGGGAAAGATGCATGGATGTGATCGCAGCACCGGTTATGGGGCGCGAAGGAAAACCGGTGCGAATGCTTTCGATCTGGCGCGACGTCACCGAAGCGAAGCGCGCCAGCGAGGAAATCAGCCGCGCGCAAAAACGGGCAGAAGCTGCGGCCCAACAGCTTTCCTCGGTTCTCGAGAGCACTATGGACAGCGTCATGCTCCTCGATCCCGAATGGCGTATCCGGTATTTGAATGAAAATGCCAAAAGACTTTTGCGAATTGGGGACGAGTCGCTTGGAAAAGTCTTTTGGACACTGTTCCCGAAAGAAAGGAAAGGAACTTTTGCTAAGCATTGTCAGGAGGTGATGAGCCGACGCTCGCGCTCCTTCTTCGAGGACTACTTAACGTCACTCGATCGGTGGATCGAGGCAAGTGCTTCTCCTACTCAAGACGGTATTTCCATTTTCTGCCGAGACACAACCGAGCGCCGTCGGGCGGAGGAGGACAAGCTCCTCGCCCAGAAACAGATGGCTCACATGGCAAAGCACGACATGCTGACCGGGCTTGCGAACCGGGTGTTCTTCCGCGAAAGCTTCGATCGCGTCTTGAATGAAAGACGCGCAAATCAATGTGTGGCAGTACTGTGCGTGGATCTCGATGGCTTCAAGGCAATCAATGACACGCTTGGACATCCGGCCGGCGATTCATTACTGCGGCAGGTATCCGCCCGGTTGGTTCAGAGCGTGAGGGCCACAGACATCGTTGCGCGACTGGGGGGTGACGAATTCGCCATCATACTCCCTGCTGCAACGGATGAAGATGGGGCTTGCCATCTCGCTCAACGAATAATCGAATTGCTATACGAGCCCTTTACTGTAGAAGGGGTCAGCGCGACTGTTGGAGCGAGCGTCGGAATTGCTTTTGCACCCGACGACGGGGCGACCGCGAATGAATTAATGAAAGCGGCGGATATCGCCCTCTATAGCGCGAAGTCGAGCGGTCGTGGCACTTACAGACGCTTCAATGTGGCGATGCATGCTCAACTGCAAGCGCACCAGCAGATTAAGATTGCGCTCCGAGGTGCGCTGGAGAGGAACGAATTCGAACTGCATTACCAGCCGCTTGTTAGCTTACGATCGCGCCGCGTAACAGGCTGCGAAGCGCTTTTGCGGTGGCGCAGTCCGGAAAGAGGCATGATTGCGCCGTCGGAGTTCATTCCCATTGCCGAAGAAACCGGGCTGATCGTGCCGATGGGCGAGTGGATTCTCGCTCAAGCCTGCCGGCAGGCCGCTCAATGGCCCGAGCATGTCAGCATAGCCGTCAACCTATCGCCGGTCCAATTCAAGCATCGGAACCTCGTCAAGGCAGTGGCCGGTGCCCTATCCGCTTCCGGCCTCGCTCCCGCTCGTTTGCAAGTGGAGATAACGGAATCGGTCCTGTTGGACGAGAGCGAACACAATCTCCATCTGCTCCAGGAGCTGCGTAGCCTTGGAGTGAAAATCGCTATGGACGATTTCGGAACAGGCTATTCGTCGCTCGGCTATCTTAGAAGCTTTCCCTTCGACAAGATCAAGGTGGATCAAGCCTTCGTTCGCGACCTACCGCATGGAAAGGAATCGCTTGCGATCGTCAGAGCCGTCGCAGGCCTCGGTGAGAGTTTGGGCATAACGACAACCATCGAGGGCATTGAGACAGAAGATCAACTGGCCATCGTCAATGCGGAAGGATTCCATGAGGTTCAGGGCTATATCTTTTCTCGGCCTCTGCCGGCATCCGAGGTCTCCAAACTGATCGACGGCCAATTGTGATCGGGGTAGGTCTGGCAGCCGGAGCCAAAAAAATGCACGACAAGCCCGAGAATCGGACCTTGCGGCCCGCCGATTCGAGCAGTTCACTCTCGGTCGTTGGGCTGCCGAGGAGCAGTTCGAAATCTTGGTTGCCTTGATCCTGCACAACACGCCGCTGCGGCGGTCATTTGACGCAAGGCGGTCGTAATCTAAGCATGGGCGTGTGGATGATGAACGTCCCAGACCGCCCACAGCGATACAGCGAAGATAAGCACGCCAAGAACGACATCTGTCCACATTGCACTCACGTTCGTGGCAAAACCCAGCAACCAGGGCGATGCGATAGACCACAGACCCAGCGCCATATTTGCCCATTCCTCCCATTCGGCGAATACCGAAAGTGCTGCGGTCGCCAGCACGCCAAGCATGACGGCAACAATCCAAGCGTTCCAGCTTGGCATTGCCTCACTTGTGAAGCCAAAGACCCACGGAGAAACGAACAGACATACCGCCAGGACTAAATTTGCCCAATCCTGCGTCCGTTTTCCTTTCATCAGAGCGATTGCCATGACAATCTCCTCCTTCTACTACCACGAAGCCGCGCCACGACTTCTTCTCCCGCAATTTTACACCTGATATACAAGTAATTTCAACGGGAATTAATTCGGGATAGCACGGCCAATACTTCCATCGTCACATTTGAAATTTCAGCTGTTGGATTGAATAAAGTACTTAGTGCCTATAATGCATCTGACCGCGCTGGCGCTGATGTCGCTGCTAGCCATCACGTTAGCGGTCCGGTGCGTCGTTTCGCTGGGCCGGTCTTCAGCGTCAGCGCCGGCAGCCTTGGACTTGCAAGTTTGCCGCATAAAGATCCTCGCCATTGAAAAGCATGATCGGCTGAATTGCTCATCTGATCCTCCCGCCTCACGTCACGATCAGCTTGGAGAGGGTGTTGTAGCCGAGCCGCAGGCCAGCACGCTCCTGGCTGTAATTGCTGACCACGTCGGCCTCCGATCTGATCGAGTGGATCGTCTGCATGCTCGCGAAGACGTCATCCTCGTGCTCGATATCGAGATTGCCCTGGTAGCCCGAGATGATGACGGCGCTGATGAATTTCGGCCAGTCGACTTCGCCCCAGCCCGGCGCGCGCGCCCGCCACCACCGGCGATCGAGGCCCTTTTTCGGTGCGAACGAGCGCCCGAGGATCCCGCTCCGGGCAAGAATCTTCCGGTCGATCTCCATGTCCTTGGCGTGAACATGGAATACCTTGCTCGCATAGTCCTTGATCGCCTGGCAGTAATCGATGCCCTGCCAGACGAGATGCGACGGGTCGAATTCGAGGCCGAGGCGATCGGAGGGAACGACGTCGAAGATCACGTCCCAGATTTCCGGGCTGTAGGCGATGTTGTTGCCCCTCATCGTCACGACGTTGATCATCGGGCAATTTTCGAGGGCGATCTTCACGTTCGATTTTTCGGCGAGATCGCAATAGCGGGAGAAAAGCTCCTTAAAAGCGGGGATGTTCTCCTCGACATTGAGCCGCGGGTCCTGGCCGGCAAAGGTCGCCACCACCTCGACGTCGAGACGAGAGGCGAGGTCCATGACCTTGGGCAGATAGGCTTGCGCCGCCTCGCGTTCATGATCGTCGGGATGCTGGTAGTTGGGATAATATCCGAGAGCCGAGATCTGGATGTTCTTGCTGTCGAGATCCTTGCGGATTTCCGCGAGCTGGGCGTCGGTTGTTGTGTTGGCGTCAAGGGCCGAACCCGGCCAGGCGGAGAGCTGCAGACTGGTGAAGCCGACCTCATGGGCGAACTCGGCAGTTTCCTTGGAATAGTTCGTGTAAAAACCGATTCTCACGGGAGTTGATCCTCTGGTTTGATGTCTTGGTGGAAAGCGAAAACGCTGCAGCTGTTTCCATGTGAAAGACCATCGCGCCGAACGTGAGTCCCGAGGAGGTGCAAAAAATGCTAACCAAAATGCATGAAATGCACCACACTGCGAAAAATGCATATGATATTTTTCGTCACCGCCTCCTTACAAAACCGTGGGTTCGATGCCTCGTAATTTGCCGCCGCTCACCGCCTTGAGGGCCTTCGACGCCGTCGCCCGACTCGGCAGTCTCCGCTCGGCCGCAGAAGATCTGTCGATCCACCACACTGTGGTCGGACGGCATGTCCGCAAACTCGAGAATTGGCTTGGAGTCAAACTGCTCGACAGCAACTTTGCGGAGACGCGTTTGACCGACGCCGGAAAAGAGTATCACGAGCGTATCGCAGTGGCTTTCGATCACATCGACAACGCGACGTTCATGCTTCGCCCGTTGGGTCACCAGCAACTGAAGCTGTGGTGCGGGCCGGGCCTCAACAAGTCGTGGCTAATGCCGCGAATTGAGGAGATCAACAGAGCCGCCCGGGTCAATGTCGTGCTCTTGCGGGCAACCGATCATCTTCCGGATTTCCGGCGCTTCGAAGCGGACGTCGCCGTCCATTACGGGCGGGAGTACATTGCCTACAGCAACTCCCTCGAATTATGCCGGCCAAGGCATATCGCCGTCGCAAGCCGTGACTTCTTGGAACGCTATCCAGTGAATGAACCGCGTGATCTGCTCTCGGCTCCTCTGCTTCACGAGCAGACCACTGACGCATGGGTGAGATGGCTCCACGCCAACGGCGTCAAGGCTCCTGCCACACTCAGCGGCCAGAAACTGGGCTACGCGCATATCGTCATCGAAGCCGCGGCGATCGGCCAGGGCGTGGCGCTTGCCAACGAAATCCTGGTCGCGCCCGAAATCGCGCAAGGCCGGCTGGTGGAAGCGGTAGCAACGGAAACCTACCTGGATTCCTATTATTTCTATGCCTCCAAGAGCCGCTGGAACGAGCCTGCCATCGCCCGCCTTCGCCAGTACCTCGTCGATAATCTCGGCGCTTGACGGGCCGCGACGCCTCATCGATCTGATGCCTTTGGCACTCCGCCGGGCGCGCAGGCGCTCCCGATGGATCCGGTCGGCTCGACGACGATGATGGCCAGCAGGCCGTCCTCGCAGATCGTCGTATTCGCAGGGCGGATGCCACAGGAGACCGCGTCCGTCTCGGCGCGGCATCTACTGCGGTCACGATGTTCGTGCAGATGCGCGAGGAAATGTTTCTGACGAACGCCCGCCGGACGGGCTCCTAGCTAGTTTCCGTCCACAAACATACGTATTTCGGCGCGTTTACAAGGGCTTGTGCTTGGAGGAGAGAGTAGTTTAGGGCGACCGACAGGATCATGGGCGCTTGTTGTTGGACAGTATACAGTTGGCGGCGCTGAGGCGTACGCCATGAAGGCCGGCATTGGTAGCGACGGCGTAATTCCAAAAGCTAGTCGGAGTTCAGGTCGGTTTGAGGCGGGTGAAGAGGACGAGGTTGTAAGCCACAACGGAGGACCAGACGTAGGTCTTGAAGTGGTCAAGGCCCCGCCAGGTGCAGCGTGCCAAGCCGTAGGCACGCTTGAGGCATGATATTCCGGCTTCGATACCGGCGCGGAAGTTGCGCAGCTTGCGATAGACCCAATTGCTTCTGACCATGTCCTCGACCTTGAGGCCAGCTTTTTTGTGGAATGCCATGTCGCGAACGCCCCAGGTCTTGGCTGTGGCCAGGTTGCCGCGACTGGCAAAGCCGCCGTCGGCCGCCGCCTGCCGCGGCGCGTGTCCATAGACGGCGATGTGGCGCTCCAGCATTGGCAGCAGCCGCTCGCTGTCGGGCGGATTACCCGCCTCGATCACGAGATCGAGGATCATGCCGCTTCTGCCGGTGGTCAGGTTGAGCTTGTGGCCGTATTCGGTCTCGCGGCTACCTTTGACGATGATATCGGCATGGGGTTCGAACAGGCTTACCAGCTTCTCGCCCGCCGGCAGCTTCTCTCCCGCCAGTACTCGCCGCTCG
Organism: Rhizobium sp. CB3171; assembly: GCF_029714265.1. NCBI lineage: Bacteria > Pseudomonadati > Pseudomonadota > Alphaproteobacteria > Hyphomicrobiales > Rhizobiaceae > Rhizobium > Rhizobium sp. CB3171. The sequence goes on from NZ_CP121653.1 coordinate 2,531,948, forward strand.
CTCTGTTTGATGATGCGTTCGATCAGCGGTCGATAGCGGCAAACCTGGGCCTGCCAGAGTTGGACGAGCGGATTGCTCGCCACGCCCAGTCGCTCGGTTGCCTGCTTCAGATATGCCAAGGTCGCGCGGGCGATCGCGATCAGCTCACGGTAGAGCCGGGCCCGATTGGGCTGACCGCGTGTGAACTGGATTTTGCGGGCACGCTTCTTGGCCGCGCGGCAATGATCGCGCCATGCCAGGCCGGCGCCGACCAAGGTATCTGCCTTCTTCAGCAGGCGCACCATGACCCGCACGGCATCCCACAGCAGGCTGCTGTCGCTCGGTTCGTGTATGAGTGCTGAGGTCACTGTACTGTCCAGCCGCACGACCGTGCCGTCCTCCAGCTTCGCCTGCCGAGCGCTCGACAGCAGCGCCCGATTGATCGCTTCCCAGGTCTCGGGTCGGATCGCGCTGATCGTCTTTTGCAGCACTGACTTTGCGGGCTCCATGACCACGGCAGACGCGCAAAGGCCCGAAACGATGCGGAGTCCTCGAGATGGAACGCCAGTTCCTGGTAGCTCAGCTGCCGGTATTGCTTGAGCAATGCGCAACGCAGCACTGCCTCGGCCGGCAGCCCTTGCCGTCCGGTGGGCTTGACACCGTGCCGACCCAGATCCCGACCCACCAAGCCAAACAGATCGTGATGCTCGTCCAGCCACTGCGACATCGCCTTCAGTTCGTGGCCGATCTCGTGCGTAGCGAAAACATCGAATATACTGGCTTGGACGGTGCGTTCTTGGCGCATTGTCGGCTCCGGCGGTTGCAGATTGTGCTTCGGAATCAGTGGCATGAGCCCAAAGTATACCTGAAACCGCCGGGCCTTACCCGCGCAAAATTCAGATTCACGTAATAATATCAATAAGTTGTCGTTTGTGGACGGAAACTAGCTAGGCACCGTAGCCCACAATTCCCTTTAGTTCGCAAAAGTCGTGGATAGCCCAGTCTGCATACTCTCTGCCGTTCCCCGACTGCTTGTAGCCGCCGAATGGCACCTGCAAGTCCCACGACGGGTAGTTGATCTGCACCTGCCCTACCCGAAGCCTGCGCGCGACAGACCTTGCGCACCCCGGACTGCCCTGCACGTATGCTGCGAGACCATAGACGGTGTCGTTTGCGATTCGGACCGCGTCATCCACATCGCGATACGGAATTATGCACAAGACCGGCCCGAAGATCTCCTCTCGTTCAATCGCCATCCCGGGACGGACGTTGCCGAAGACAGTCGGCTTGACAAAATATCCGCGACTAAGTCCCTTCGGACTCTCCGTTCCTCCGGCAGCCAGAGTTGCGCCCTCATCTATGCCAATCCGGATCAGCCCCTTGACCTTTTCGAACTGCAATTTACTGACAAGCGGCCCCATTTCTACACCTGGATCTTTAGGATCTCCGACGATTATCGAATTCGCAATATGCGCAGCAATCGCCAATGCTTCATCATGGCGGTCTGCCGGCACCAGCATGCGAGTGGGCGCATCACACGACTGACCAGTATTGCTAAAGCAGGATCTAGTGCCCTCAGCCACCGCTACAGCCAAGTCGGCGTCGGGCAAGACAATGTTGGCGGACTTGCCACCCAATTCCTGCGCCACCCTCTTTACAGTCTCGGCGGCCGTTTTTGCCACAATAATGCCTGCGCGGGTGGAACCGGTGAAGGACACCATATCAACATCAGGATGGCCTGACATAACTTGGCCAACATCAGGGCCATTGCCATTCACGAGGTTGAACACGCCTTTCGGGACGCCGGCGGCATGCATGACCTCGGCGAAAATCAATCCGCTGATTGGAGCGATCTCGCTGGGCTTGAGCACGACAGTACACCCCGCAGCCAGCGCCGGAGCGACTTTACAGACGATCTGGTTAAGCGGCCAGTTCCAAGGCGTGATCAACGCACATACGCCGATCGGCTCCCTTAGAACCATGCTCGAGCCGCGCCTCTCCTCAAAATGAAACTGCTCAAGCGCTTTGATTGTTGCGATCAGGTGTTGTTGCCCCGCCCATGTCTGAGCGCTTCGCGACCACGTGATCGGCGCTCCCAACTCGTTGGTAACAGCTTGCGCGATATCTTCGTACCGTTCATCGTAGGCGGCTAGAACCCTCTTAAGAAGATCAATACGATCGTCTCGTGTGGTCAGCGAAAATGATGGAAATGCGGCTTTTGCGGCCGCCACGGCGCGATATACATCGGCCTTGCTGCCAAGGGATATTTGCGACCATGCGGTTTCCGTCGCTGGGTTGATCACGTCTGATGGACTTGGAATTTCTGGGTCAATCCAGGCGCCATCGATGTAAAATTTGTGATAGTCGATCATCAATAGTCCTCATGTCTCATACAGCCGGGTCGTAAAGGCTTTCACTGCGAGAATAGTCTTCAACTGCAGAGCCTTTCTGACGTTCATCTCGCTTATTTGTAGTGTGCCGAGTTCCAGCGGTAGCGTCCGCCTGCAGCCCGGACAGTGGATTTGTCAGCCGCACCCTCAACCTAGCGCAAACTTTTATCAACGAGCGCCCTCGCTTTCGACGCAGCCCTATCCGCACTCCAACGAGACGAAGTGGAATGCACCGGCCACCTGCCCGGCCAGCTCTAGCGGCGAGAGCGCATGAGCGCCGCAGCTCGCCGGGGCACATGACGTGCCGAGCCCGGCGAGCATAAATCGCCTTCAGCTCTTCACAGCTCTCTCAACGGCATCCAGCGCGGGCTTGCCTTCGAATGTCGTCACGCCCTCGAGCCACGGCTTCACGACTTCCGGGTGCGCCTTTAGCCAGGCGCCGGCGGCTTCCTTGGGGTCCGCACCTTGGTTGAGGATGGCGCCCATGATCTCGTTCTCCATCGTAAGAGAGAACTTTAGATTCTGCAGAAAGCGGCTTGCATTGGGGCATTCCGCCATGAAACCCGAACGAATGTTGGTGTAAACTGTCGCGCCACCATAGTTCGGGCCGAAGGTCGCATCACCACCTGTAAGGTAGGCCATGTCGTATTTCGTGTTCATCGGATGCGGCTCCCATCCGAGGAAGACGATCCATCCGCCCTGTTTAGTCTGGCGATCGACTTGGGCGAGCATGCCTTGCTCCGAGGATTCGATCAGTTCCCACCCCTTGAGGCCGAACTCGTTCTTTTCGATCATAGACTGGATCATGTTATTGCCGGTGCTTCCCGCCTCAATGCCATAAATCTTGCGATCGAACTTGTCTGAGAAGTTTTGGAGGTCGGCAAAGTCCTTCACTCCGGCGTTAAATGCAGCCTTCGGAACCGCGAGCGTATATTTCGCGCCCTCGAGGTTAGGGCCAACAACGAAGATGGACTTGTCCTCGATGTAGGGCTTGCGATCCTGCACCATCGCGGGCTCCCAGTCACCGAGATAAACGTCGATCTCCTTGTTCTTCAGGCTGGCGTAGGTCACCGGAATTGAAAGCATGAGGCTTTTCGGCTGATAGCCGAGGGCCTCCAGGATGATCGACGAGATCGATGTCGTCGAGGTAATGTCCGTCCAGCCGACGTCGGAAAAGCGCACCTGTTTGCAGCTCTCCGGCTCGGCGGCCTGGGATATGGAAGGCACGATGGAAAGCAGGCTGACGCCCGCGGCTATTAGATATTTCAGCATTTCAGTTCCCTCTTTGTTGAGCTTAGGCATGCCCAGCGACGGGTAGCCGCGTCCGAGACCTCGTGGCTTCAGGCGACGTGCTTCTCGTCGAAGAAGAAGAGCGGACGTTCGGGCTTGAGGGCCGGATTCCCGCGGATGCTGTCGGCGGCCTTTTCGGCCATCATGATCACTGTGGCGTTAAGATTCGAGCTGATCACGTTCGGCATCGCCGACGCGTCCACGACCCGAAGTCCGTCCACACCCCTGACCTTGAGATCGGTGTCGACCACAGCGAGATCGTCGGTTCCCATCCGGCACGAGCAGCTAGGATGGAATTCCGTCTCACTCACGCTTTGGACGAAACGCAAAATGTCCTGCCGGGTATTCGCGGATGGGCCGGGACGCAGCTCTTTGCCAAGAAATTCACGGAACACGGATTGGTTGACGATATGGCGTGCCATCAATACGCCGTCGACGAGCTCTCGCTTATCCTTTTCAGTCTGCAGGAAATTGAAGACGATGTGTGGGGGCCTTGACGGATCGGTGCCTGCAAGTTCGATATGACCGCGCGCGTCCTGCCTGAGCTGGCTCACATGCATCTGGAAACCCTGCTCGAGCCGGATTGCATTGTCGACATATCGCATGGCCACGGGCGCGAAATGGTATTGTATGTTCGGAGCAGGCAGGCCGCCCTCCGTACGCACGAGCCCACCAGCCTCCCAGATGTTTGAAGCAACCGGGCCGCTTCTGTTGAGAAGCCAACGCGCACCGACGAACGCCTTGATGAGCGGATTGGCGAGGTGCTTCAGAGTGACAGCCTTGGGGCAGCTCCATTGCATCACCAAATCGATGTGGTCCTGGAGATTCTGGCCGACGCCGGGGACGTCGGCATGAACTTCGATGCCTGTGCGTCGAAGGGAATCAGCTGGACCAACGCCAGACAGCATGAGCAATTGCGGAGAGTTGATCGCTCCCCCGCTCAGGACGATCTCACGGTCCGCGCGGACAACGTACTGCCCACCGCCGTGGCGGACGACGATCGATCTCGCGCGCCCGGCTTCGATGACGACTTTCTCGACCAGCGCTTCGGTGACGATCGTCAGGTTCGGCCGCGTGGCTGCGGGATGGAGGTAGGCGACCGCAGCGGAGCAGCGGCGGCCGTTCCATTTCGTGCTGTCGTAGTGGCCCAGCCCTTCCGGCTTGTAGCCATTGAGGTCATCGGAGGTCCCGATACCGGCCTCGTCCCCAGCAGCAACGAATGCATCGTACAATATGCTGGCCGAGGAGCCCTTGCTGACGCCGAGTGGACCGGAGCCCCCGTGCCATGGATTCTCTCCGCGTTCGTTGCGTTCGGCCTTCTTGAAATAGGGGAGACAGTGGGCATAATCCCATTCTGGCAAACCGAACTCGCTCGCCCAGCGATCATAGTCGGACGGATGCCCCCTCAGATAGACCATTGAGTTGATTGACGAACTGCCACCGAGGACCTTGCCGCGCGGAACCGGGATTTCCCGGCCGTCCATCTCGGCTTCTGGCGCGCTCGCGTAGTTCCAGTTGAGCTTGGGGTCGTTCCAGACCTTGTAGACTCCGGCAGGCATGTGGATGAAAAGGTTACGGTCTCGAACGCCCGCTTCAAGCACCAAGACTTTAACGTTTGCATCGTCCGACAGGCGATTGGCGATCACGCAACCTGCGGAACCGGCGCCCACAACGATATAGTCGTAGGACTGCCGCAGCGGATGTTTCGAAGCGTTCGACATGTCATCACTCCGCGAAACCATTTCGTTGTCAGCCATGATAACAATCGTTATGTTGAAAGATAACAATTGTTATTTATATGCATAACAGTCGTTATGCATATGGTCAACTGGCAAACTGAATGATTATCGCTTTGCCTGCGGACGGCCGGGAAGTTATGCAAGGATCAGCAACAGAAACATTCGAGCAAGCCATGCTTCAGAAAAAGACGAACGCAAAGCCGCAGGACGGCGATCCGATAAAGCGGATCGTCGATGCCGTATGTGAAGTCATCGCCGACGAAGGCGTCGCGAATGTGAGCATGCGCAAGGTCGCGGACAAAGCCGGCGCGACGATCGGTTTGATCACCCATCACTTCCCCAATCGCGCAGCGATGGTACAGGCGGCCGTCGAGCATGCCTGGGATATGGCCAAGAAGGAAATTCGCTGGCCGACGACATTGGATCGCAACGAGATCACGGCTTCGCTCGAAGCCTTCCTTCCCCTCGACCCCTCGCGGCGTCGGCAGTTGTCTGTCTGGTTGGCTTTCTGGGCGCTCACACAAACTTCGCCGGAACTTCAGACCATTCACCGCAACATCCATACCTTCATGAGAGACAAGCATGTGAAGTGGATACGGCTACTTGGCCACTCGCTCAAAGACGCCCGCAGGATCGCCGACGCTTTGCTGGTACAGTGCGACGGCATTCTCGTTTATGCACTGCTGGATGAGAAATACTGGACGCCGGAACACCAACGCCTGATCGTTGCCGAGGCGGTCGATAAAGTGTTGAGCAGAACGGGATCATCCTAGTAACAAAAAACTCAAAGACGACCCAACCTCCTTGCGCCCGCGTCGGCAAGGCTGCGGGCTCAGGTTCGGATTTTGAAGCCAGAACGCCGTGTCACGGTTGTCTATGCGTAGACGTAGAGGGCAATGAAGAGCAGGTGGCCGTGATGAATGGCACCATGGCGGTCTCAACCGGCACTGGTCATGAACACGGGCAGACCTTGCCGGGCAGAAGACGGCTAATCCGAACAACAGGAGATCGTTCCGTCCGCCACTGGGGGCGGACGGAACGCGGTCAAGCGGCCTGGCTAGCGTGTTTCCTCGCCTGCGCGGTGCGAGGGTCGCAAAGAGGTTCACGGACGCCGACACGCAGGACGGCGGGATCGTAGCTCCTTCTCGCGAAAACCTCGTGGACCAACGACGCAAAGAACTCCAGAGGCAGCGTCTCGAAATCAGGATCGAAACTCGACTGGTCCCATTTTTCGCAAAAGTCCGCGCAATCGCCGAAATATTGATTGTCACGGTAAGAGTCTCGCTTGTTCGGGTTGGCCCCTACATGCTCCCCATAGTACAGGAGCTGGAAGTCCCCGTGCTTCTCGACGACCCAAGCGCACTGCTCCCTCACGAAGGGCCTGAGGATCGCCGCGGCATATTCGTCATGATTGTACGGCGCGAAAATGTCGCCGATATCATGTAGCAATGCGGACACGACCCAATCGATGTCGGCCCCATCCTTCCACGCTCGGGTTGCCGCCTGCAGCGAATGGCCCAAGCGGGTGATCTTGTACCCCGACAAAGACTTGTCGAGATCGGTCATTGCGGAGAGCAGCCGATCGGCGGTCCCGGCTGCGTACTCGACTTCGTGTTCGGTGAGAAAGGCGTAATCTTCGGCGTCGCCGTCCTTCATTTGGGTGAACTTGACTGTTTCCATTTGCAATCTCCTTGGCTGGATACCGCGTCAGCGGGCCAGCTCTATGTAAATCTCATCTTCCTCGACGTGGACGGGGAACGCCCGGGCACGCAGTTTCTCGTCGACTAGACACGTGCCTGACTTGATGTCGAACTCCCATCCGTGCCACGCGCAGCGGATGATCTGGCCGGCTCGGTCGTAGACGAACTCCATCCGGTCGGTCGACTTGGCCGTCCCGCAAACCGGACCCTCGCACAGCTGACCCGCGCGGTGCGGACAGACGTTCAGCATCGCGGCGTAGCCGTCTTCGATTTCGAAGATTCCGATGCTCAATTGTCCAACCTTGACGATCTTGGGACTTGACGGGCCGACATCCTCGATCCTGCAGGCGAATGCTCTGTTGGTCGCGCCGGACATCATGCGGCCCTCCCGAGGGAGTCCGGAGCTTTGATGCGCTTGTAGACTTCGAGCGCGTTCAGGCCGAGTATCTTCTCGCGCCAGGCGGGAGGAATGTGCAGGTTGGTCGGCGCGTCGAAATCCCAATGCGGGTAATCGGATGCGAAGAGTAGCGTGTTCTGGCCGTCCATCTGCTCCAGCGTGTCCCATAGCTGCTTCACATTGGCGGGCTGCTCGAGCGGCTGCGTGCTGAATCGGATGTTCCGGCGGCAGTATTCCGACGGGAGCATCTTAAGCCATGGCGTCTCCTTCCTGAGCGCCTTGAAATTGGCATCGAGCCTCCACATCAGCGAGGGCACCCAACAGACGCCGCATTCGATGACGATGAAGTATAGATCGGGATATTTCTCGAAGACGCCATTGGAGATCATGCTCGCGACGTGAGTCATCGCCGGCTGGCTGAGCAGTGCGTGGGTCTCCCAGTAAAAGGAGGTCGGGCCGCTCGCGATGGCGTTGTGGTTGACGCCGCCCTGTCCTCCGAGGTGAATGGCGAAGGGCAGGCCCATCTCGACGCAGGCCTCGAAGATTGGGTGGTAGAACGGATCGCCGTACGGACGTTGCGACCCATGGCTCGCAAGCACCTGCACGATATCGGGGTGATGGCCCACACGGCGGATTTCCGTGGCTGCACCGTGCGGATCGGTCGGCGAGATGACGATCGACCCCTTGAACCTGGAGTCCTTAGGAAGCCACCAGTCGATCATGTAATCGTTGTAGGCTTTCACAAGGGCGTTCGCGTAGTGGGCGTTGGCGAGGGTCGACGCCTCTAGCGGCTCGTCGGATGTCAGGATGGCGACATCAATCCCGTAATGGTCGAGGTGTTTTTCCTTCATGACCAAGTAGTTGTCTTCTTCGGACTCCGGCTTGATGTCATGCCGCGAGAAGCCCTCGGGGTGCAGCCATGGCCGATGTCCGTGCGGGAAGCTTCCCGTCGGCCCCGGCTTCTCACCGCGGACCAGGAAATCTTGCCAATACGGTTCGAGATACGGCAAAAGCACTTCGGCCGTGGACCAATAATTGTGAACGTCTGTGTCTACTATGAACATCCAGTGCACCTCCAGAGGATCGCTTCAGCAACCCATTGAGGATGCATGGTTCCCTCAGCCGCGGCTACGCGCCTTGGGGGGCGACTTTAATCGAAAAAGTCGATGACGGATTGCCTATCCGCCGATGTCCGGCACAAAGTGGCAAGGCTGACGAACACTTGAGGATGACATGCAGATCGAACTGCTCGACACGTTTCTGGATTTGATTGAAACGCGCAGCTTCAACAAGACTGCCGATAGGCTCGGCATTACCCAGTCGACGGTGTCGAGCCGGATACGAGCCCTCGAGGGACTGCTCGAGAAGCAGCTGTTCATCCGAAACAAAAGCGGCACCGAACCGACCGCGGCTGGTATCCGCTTCGAAGCGCACGCCAAGGCCGTCAAGCTGCGTTGGCTTGACGCTCGACGGGAAATCCAGGCGGTGGGTAAGTTCGATCGCCTGATCCGCATCGGTATTCACGCCGAGATTTTCGAGGATCTCCTAACCAAATGGCTGGACTGGGCGCAGACTGCGATGCCGAAGTTAGCCATATATATCGAGATCGATTATTCCAACCAAATGATCCTGGACCTTACGACGGGAAGCCTGGACCTGGCGGTGCTTTACTCTCCTCAGCATTTTCCAGACATGCATTATGAGCAAGTGGCGGAGGAACGCTTCCTCATGGTGAGTACGCGCCGAGTCTCTCTCGCCGACGTCAAAACTTCCGACTACATTAGAGCGAACTATTCTCCGGTGTTCGACCAAGCACATCGGCAGATGCTGCCTGAACTCGACTCAAGTCGCGTTTCCATAGGCCACGGCAGCGCCCTCACAACGCTGCTGAGAAGTCGCGGCGGCACTGCGTTCGTGACCGCTTCAGTGGCCTCGAAACTGCAGAAAGAGGGCGTCGTTGAACTCGTATCGGACGCGCCCATAATCTCCCATCCCATCTATTCTGCTGTCCACGTGCGGAATTGTCATTCGCACACTCACCTCAAGTTGCTGAAGGCATTGAAGATCCTCGCGGCAGGCTCCCCGGCCGGCGACGGCCAACTCGCTGCAACGAAGTAAACGCTCTAAATGCGGAGGGTTCCCGCGATCACGCTTCGATCGAAACCGCGCCGATTGGCCGACTGCAACAGGCCAGGGCGTACCCCTCGGCCTTCTCCTGTTCCGTAATGCCCCCGAGGTCGTCCATCCTCACTTTACCTTCCGTCACGCGGACGCGGCAGCTACCGCAGACGCCCTGCCGACAAGAGCTATTAATCCAGACCCCCGCGTTCATCGCCGTCTCCAGCAGTGTTTCACCCGCCGCGCAGTCGAGGGTGGCACCTGTTAGGGTAAAATTGACCTGCCCGCCCTGCTTGTCGTTTTCGGGAATCGCGATCCTTTCACCGAAGCTTTCCTGGTTGATGGCTACGACATCAAGCTCGGAAAAGATGGAGCGCGCCGCCCGCATGAAGCCTTCAGGACCGCACATGAAGACTTCCCGCCCGCGGAGGTCGGGAACGAGTGAGCGGAGGAGCGCGGCGCTAATTTCTCCTGTTGAGCCGGAAAAGGAGTCATCGTTCAGATCGTCGCCGACGACGAGGTGCATGCTGACGTTCTTGAACCGTCGGGCGACGAAATCGAGATGGTCCCGGAAGATGACGTCGTGCGGAGTTCGCGCAAAGTGGACAAACGCGATGTCCACCGGATCGGCCGTGTCGTTGAGGAACTGAAGCATGGACATGACTGGAGTGATCCCGGAGCCGCCCGACAGAAAGAGTGGCCTTTCAAACGGGCGGTCAATGATGTTGAAATCACCCGCGATATCCATGATATCCAACCTCATTCCGGGACGGGCGTGATCGTTCAGCCAATTCGAGACCAGGCCGCCCGGCACTCTCTTCACCGTGATCGAGACATTGTGTGGCCGCGTCGGGGCAGAGGAGACGGAGTAAGCTCGGTAATGGGCTTTCCCCTCGATCTCGAACCTGCACAAAGCATACTGGCCGGGTTTGAAGTCGAAGGCGCGGTTCAAAGCGTCTTCGAAGACGAAGGTTTTTGCATCATGGGTTTCGGTGATCACTGCTTTGCATATCAGGTTCGCCGGACCGCCCTGGTATCGAGGCTGCTTATTGGCGGTGAAAACATCATACCGGAATGGCGATTTCGTGAGCATCAGACATTCTCCCTGTCGATGTCTCCATCTATATCAAACCCTCTCCAGCCCGGTTATTCCGCGGGAGGGCTGTGTAGATCGCGAAATCCGATCACACCAATATGCCGAGTCAATCTCGTGCGTCGTTTCCTGGAATATCAAGGCCGTTGCATTGCCTTCCGGGCCGATTGCTGGCGTGCGGCAAACGCAGCCCTACGAGTAGATGGTAGGGGTCCTATTGGCGATTATCACCGGCGAGATGAGAGTTCTAATGTTGCCCTGGCGGGAGAGCTGGTCATTCGCCGGACGGCGCAAAACTTCAGCACTCAAGTTCGCTTAGGGCCGGCCGAAAGAGGAGGTCCTATCCTCTTGATGGGAATCGAAGTGAGGACGACGTCATTCCGACCGCGACTCTCACTCTGCGGTCCAGCCTCCGTCGACCATTAGCGCAGTCCCGGTTACCATTGAAGACGCATCGGACGCCAGATAAAGAACAGCGGCCATAACGTCCTCGACCTTGCCAATTCTCCCGAGCTTGATCTTCTCGTTGATCCACTTGATCCGCTCCGGGTTTGCGAACGTCTCCTCGGTGAGCGGCGTTCGAATGAACGTTGGGCACACTGTATTGACGCGTATGCCGTGCTGAGCCCATTCGATCGCCATCGATTTGGTAAAACCCTCAACCGCGTGCTTCGTTGCGCTATAGACCGCCCGGTCAACACCGCCCACATGCGCCATCTGGGAAGAAATCGTGATCAAGGATCCGGGCTTGCCGCACGTGATGAGACCTTTGGCGACGGCCTGCGCGAGGAAGTAAGCCCCTCTGACGTTGATCGAGAACACGGTATCGAAATCTCGCGCCGTTGTTTCCAATGCAGGCCCATGAATAGCCAAACCCGCGCTATTGACGAGAACATCGAACGGCCCCCTGGCGGAGACAGTCTCCAATAGGGTTCCAACATCCGTAATGTCGAGCGGAACTGCGTCCGCAGCAAATCCCGCCGCGCTGATCGAATCTGCGGCTTCCTGGAGCTTCGGCGACTGGCGGGCCGCCAGGGAAACGGCCGCGCCAGCTTCGGCAAGCGCAACCGCTGCCGCAAATCCGATACCGGACGAGGCTCCGACAACCAGAGCCCGTTTGCCATCAAGGCGGAACGAGGGGGTTCGGGGAAGCATCATGCTCATAAGGTCACCATCTCGAGTTCAAGTGTTTACTCCGCTGCAGCTCCGTAAGGGACGTTGCGGCCACCATAGCGTCGAACACGAACATTCGCCTGCTCCGCATGGCCGACGAAACCCTCGAGCATGCACAGCCGCGAGCAATAGGCGCCAATGTCAGCGGCGGCCTGGTCAGTAACCACCTTCTGATACGAGTGCGTCTTGAGGAACTTCCCAACCCAAAGACCGCCGGTATAGCGCCCAGCTTTCTTGGTCGGCAGAGTATGGTTCGTGCCAATGACCTTGTCCCCGTTCGCGACATTTGTCCTCGGACCAAGGAACAACGCGCCGTAGGAGTGCATGTTCTGAAGGAACCAGTCGTCGCGATCCGTCATGACTTGCACGTGCTCGGAGGCTATGTCGTTGGCGACATCCAGCATCTCCTCGTATGTATCGCAAACGATGATTTCGCCATAATCGCGCCAGGATGCCGAGGCGGTCTCGGTGGTCGGCAGGATTTTCAGGATACGATCGATCTCCGACAGAGTTCCCCGCGCGAGCTTCTCCGAGTTGGTGACCAGAACCGCAGGCGAATTGTAGCCGTGCTCTGCCTGCCCGAGAAGATCGGTGGCGCAGATCTCGGCATCGACAGTCTCGTCGGCAATCACCATTGTCTCCGTCGGCCCGGCGAAAAGGTCGATGCCGACCCGACCGTACAACTGCCGTTTCGCCTCGGCGACGAACGCATTCCCAGGCCCAACCAGCATGTCGACGGGCTTGATCGTCTGTGTTCCGAGCGCCATCGCCCCGATTGCCTGCATGCCGCCGAGAACATAGATCTCGTGCGCACCGCCCTTATGCATCGCTGCGATGATGGCTGGATGAGGTTCACCTTTCTGGGCTGGCGCAGCAGCAACGATACGAGGCACACCGGCAACCGAGGCAGTTAGCACGGACATATGAGCCGAAGCGACCATCGGGAACTTGCCGCCCGGGACATAGCAGCCGACCGATTGGACGGGGATGTTGCGGTGGCCGAGGATGACGCCGGGGTACGTTTCCACCTCAACGTCCTTCATCGAATCCCGCTGAACCTGCGCGAACTTGCGGATCTGAGCCTGGGCGAACTCGATATCGGCCATGTCCCGTGTGGAGACCTTGTTGATGGCCGCCTCTATTTCAGACGTCGAAAGAAGGAAGGAAGGCGGCGAATACTTGTCGAACTTTTCGGAAAGCTCGCGCACAGCGGCATCGCCCCGCGCCTCGATATCCTTCAGGGTAGCTTCGACAACTGCCCGAACCTTCGCATCGTCCTCGGCGCGATCGGCGGCAGGCTTGCCTGTCTTCAGGTGGCGAATGGTCATGGGTGAACCTCCTAGAAAATTGGTTGGCTGGCGCGACCGCGCTCGAACTGTTGCAGATGGGAATCCAAGCTCCTTGCTACGGAATTCCATGTGAGATCCGGATCTGGTCCGGATCGAAATGTCAGGCGTCCAAGTCGAGGCGGACGACAGTTCCTTCCTTCAGCGATTTCCGCGCAGCGTCGGCGAGCAGCACCGCCTTGCGGCCGCTCTGGAAGTCGGACTCGATCTTCCGCTCGTTTGACACCGCGTCGATGAAGTAATCGAGTTCCGTCGCGTAGGTCGGCAGATAGCGTTCCATGAATCCCGGTAACAGCGTATCGCGTGCATTCGTGGCGGCGGCGCCGAACCGCTCGATCCCCGTCTTGAGCAGATTGGCAGAGGTCACCATGCCCTTTGATCCGAAGACCTCGACGCGCTGGTCGTAGCCATAGGTTGCCCGACGACTGCAATCGATGCGGCAAAAAGCGCCGTTGGCAAACCGGATCAGAACCTGCGCAGTGTCGGTATCACCCGCCTCCCCGATTGCCGGATCGACCAGATTGCTCCCCATGGCGCATATCTCGAGTGAACCCTTCGGCTCAGCGAGCCACAGGGCCATGTCGAAGTCATGGATCATCTGATCGTGGAACTGGCCGCCGGAAACCTTGATGTAGGATGCGGGTGGCGGAGATGGATCGCGGCTGACGATCGTGATGACCTCGACCTGGCCGACCTCTCCTCCGGCAACGGCCTTCCTCACGGCCATGTGCGTAGCGTCGAAGCGCCGTTGGAATCCGATCATGATCGGGACGTTGAGGCCGCTGATCTGCTGCGCGCAGTAATCGACCCGGGCGATATCGAGATCAATCGGCTTTTCGCAGAGGACAGCTTTGCCGGCTTTTGCAGCGTCGACTATCAGGTCTACGTGAGTGTTGGTCGCGGATGCGATGATGACCGCGTCGACGGCCGGATCGTTCAAAGCCACGCGGGGATTATCGGTGGCCTTCGCACCGTAACGAGCCGCAAGCGCTTGGGCGCGACTCAAGTCGACATCAACCACATACTCGAGCACGGCATTCTCGTTGGCCGCGACATTCGCGATGTGCTGCGCGCCCATGCGGCCGGCACCGAAAACACAGAACTTCATCGTCTCATTCCTTCGTTTAAAAAGACCAATTCATAGAGCGGCAAGGCGTTGGGGAACGCCTGGGACCTTGACCTGGACCGCGAAAAGCCCGCCGGCGAGGGGTGCTGCCTCCAGTTCATCGTCGGTGTGCATAACGCGTAATGTTGTCGCGTAGAGGGTTCGTCCGTCCTTGCCACCAAGCGTCACGCAGGTCGGCCCCTTGGTCGGCAGTTTCACCGTCTCCTGGACCTGACCGTCCTGACCGATCCGCGCAAGGCAGCCGCCCCACACCCGGGCACTCCAATACGACCCTTCGGAATCGACCACAGCTCCATCCGGCCGGCCATCCGCGACGTCGAGATTGGCCAGGGGAGCAAGCTCCCTCAAGTTCGTCCAACCCGAACTTCTGATCTCGAAGCGGCGAATGGTTCCCTCGGCCGTGTCGGCGAAATACATGACGTCCCCCGAGGGCGAGAACGCGATCCCGTTGCTGATCGTGATCCCTTCGAGCAGTTTCGTGATCTCGCCTGTCGGAGCGCAGCGATAAAGAGCAGCGGCTGGCTTGCGGTCCCGCTCGTCGAACGTTCCGAACACGACGCCGCCGAAAGGATCGACAGCCGCGTCATTGACGCGGGTCTGCGGAAGCCCCTCCTCGATGACGGAGACTGTCTCGAAGTTCCTGAATCCCGCATCGCCGATCACTACACGGGTTGCGAGCCCGAGAACAAAGCCCGAATGCTTCCGAGGCAGAATGAATCCTGCCCGCTCCGGAAGCGGAAAAACCGTCACTGCGCCATCAGCGCCGAGCTTGTAGATTCTACTCTCGGCGATATCCGTCCAGTAGACACTTCGGTCGCGAGGGTCCCAAACGCAACCCTCGCCAAGCGTGTTCTTGCAATCGACGACGCAGGACGCTTCCATCTTCAGCCCCTGTCCGACGACGACATCCCGATCGAAGCGAGGTAGTCGTGGCTTTCCCTGGCATTGCTGAGCGGCGACGCATCGCCGGTGGGATCGACGTCTTGCTCGACAACGGCCATCCCACGGTAGCCGATAGCATCGAGCGCATCGCGAACTTCGACGAAGTCGACGACGCCCTTGCCCAATGGGCAGAAGATGCCGCGGGCGATCGCATCGAAGAATCCGGTCTTGTCGGCGACGCACGCCGCGTGAACGTCCCTGTCGATGTTCTTGAGGTGCATGTGGCCGATACGGCTGCCATACCGCCGGATCAGGGCGATCGGGTCGATCCCGGCATAGGCGGAATGCCCGGTGTCGACGCAAAGGCCAACCAAGTCCTCCGGAAGGTCCGACATGGCGCGGTCGAGTTCATCTTCATATTCGATGTAGCAGCCCGCGTGGGCATGGAGGTAGGATTTAACTCCGTACTCGTTCTTCGCGATCTTCGCGAGCTCGACGATACGGCCGATCATGGCCTTCCAATCCTCTGACGAAAGACGCGGAGCGTCGCTGGGGCGGCCAGCGTATTTGCCGCGCTCGTCGGACACGCAGTCGATGATGACGAGCCGGGGGGCGTCGAGATCCTTGAGGATCGAGCATGTGCGTCTCGTCTTGTCGACAATGCCATCGAACGCGCGGGCATCCGTGAGCGGATCGAAGAGACCGCCCGCCGAGAGCCGAAGATTTCTCTTCGAAAGCTCGTTCTTAAGCTGGGAGGGATCTGTCGGGAAAAATCCGACTGGCCCGAGATCGATGGCGGAGAAACCTGCCGACGCCGCTTCGTCGAGCACTTTCGTCCATGCCGGATTCTCCGGACGGTCAGCGAAATCGATGCCCCATGAGCATGGGGCATTGGCGAGCTGGTATGCGGCGGTCATCAGGCAATCTCCTCAGTCTTCACCCATCGGCCTTCGTCGGCCGAAACAAGAACCGCTTCGACCACGCGGTCGACGGTGTATCCAAACTCGAAATCCGCGATCCAGCTCTGGCCGGAGATGACGGACTCGATCAGCCGACGCGCTTCGATGATCTTCAGATCATTGTAACCGAGTGGATTTCCCTGAAGTCCGAAGAAGGCCGCATAGTCCGGGTGCTGCGGAGCCACGAGAACGCGCTTGTAGCCTCGCTCTGCCGGATCGTCGGTCTGACGGTAGAAGTTCAGCTCATTCATGCGCTCCTGGTCGAAGAACAGCGCGCCTTTGGTGCCCTGGATTTCGTATGAGAGGTAAAGCTTGCGACCCGTCCCGATGCGGCTCGCTTCCAGATAGCCGGAAGCGCCATTCTTGAAGCGGCAGATGAAGTGCGCAAGATCGTCGTTTTCGACGGTGCGCTCTGCGCCTTTTGCGTCGCGGCGCTTGGCATGAAGGATCTGGCGCGCGCCACTTACTTCCGTCACCTCACCGACAAGATAATGCGCGAGGCTCAGGACATGGCTTGCCATATCGCCGAGAGCGCCCGCCTTGCCTGCGGCAGTCGCGTCCGTCCGCCAGGTAAACGGGAAACTCTCATCGACCATGTAGTCGTTGTCGAATGTGCCTCGGAAATGGAAGATCTCGCCCAGATCCCCGTTTTCGATAAGCTGCCGGGCGTAGGCCTGGATCGGGCTGCAAAGATAGTTGAACCCGACAAGCGTGACGACGCCAGCCTTCTTGGCGGCTTTGTGCATGGCACGCGCCTCGGCCGCCGTATTCGCCATCGGCTTTTCGCAGTACATGTGCTTGCCAGCCGCGATTGCCGCGAGAGCGATCTCAGGATGAGCATCGTTCGGCGTCGTGATGTCGATGACATCGATCTCGGGATCGTTGACGATGCTTGTCCAGTCGCTTGTATATCGCTCGACGCCAAACCGCTCGGCAAATCCCTTCGCGGCAGGTTCGTTGACATCCGCCACAGCCACGATCTTCAGGGTGGCAGGCTCCGTCCCGAATATCCGGGTCGCATTCTCAAAGGCAGCCGCATGGGCACGTCCCATCCAGCCTGCGCCGATGAGACCTATTTTGATAACGGTCACTTTGCTTCTCCGTAGTAGTACTAGATTGTTCCGCCGAGCTCGTCCGAGAGGCTCTGTAATTCCTTGCCGCCCGCCATCAGATTCTGCAGCTCGTCGATGGCGATCTCGTCCTTCTTGAAAACGCCGACGGTCTTGCCGCGGTTGAGAACAGTGAAGCGGTTCCCGACCGCGTAGGCATGACGGACGTTGTGGGTGATGAAGATCACTCCCAGCCCCTTCGACCGGACGGCATCGATGTATTTCAAGACCATCGACGTCTGCGCAACGCCGAGTGCGGACGTGGGTTCATCGAGGATGAGAACCTTCGCACCGAAGTACACGGCGCGGGCGATGGCGACGCACTGACGTTCGCCACCCGACAGGGTACCGACCGCCTGGTTCGGGTCGCGGACATCGATCCCGATCTTCATCATCTCGTCGTGGGTGACCGTATCCGCGAACTTGCGGTCGAACCAAGAAATCGGCCCCAGTCGCTTCAGTGGCTCGCGTCCCATGAAGAAGTTCCGGCTCACCGACATCAGCGGGATCATTGCGAGGTCCTGGTAGACCGTGGCGATTCCGGCATCGAGCGCATCGCGCGGACTGCCGAATTCAACCGGCTCGCCGTCCACCAAGAACTCGCCGGAGGTGGGTTTGTGAACACCCGACAACGTCTTGATCAGCGTAGATTTGCCTGCGCCGTTGTCGCCCAAAAGGCAGAGCACCTCTCCAGCCCGTACGCTTAATGAAACGCCATTCAGCGCGATCACCGCTCCAAAGTGTTTGACCAAATCTCTGATCTCGATGAAGGGCGTCGTTGTGTCTGAGTTTTGACGATGTAACATAGATTTTCTCCTCAACGCTCGCCAGTTACGCGCTTGCGGATGATGTTGTTGAAGAGAACGGCAAGCAGAAGCATGCCGCCGAGGAAGACCTGATACCAGTCCTGGTCAATCTGCGTGTAGGTGAGGCCGATGAGGACCATACCGAAGATGATGGAGCCGAAGAACGCCCCGATCGCTGAGCCATAACCGCCCGTCAGAAGGCAGCCACCGATGACAGCGGCGATGATCGCTTCGAATTCCTTCTGGAAACCGCGACGCGCGTCTGTTGATCCAGCATCGAGAACCGTCAAAATGGCAACCAAAGCCGCCGCGCAGGCGGTCATGATGAACAGGATGGTCTTGACGCGAGCCACCGGAACGCCGGAATTGCGAGCCGCATTGGCGTCGCCGCCGGCAGCGAAGATCCAGTTGCCGAATCCCGTGCGGATGAGCAGATAGGTGGCCGCCAGCGCGATGACCAGGAACCAGATGAGCTCAACTGGAACACCGGGGACCGTCGGAGAGCCATTGGGAAACTTGGAAATGACGTCCTTGTCCGCGAGGTACTGGAAGAACCCCTTAAAGGCGTCTCCGGAGAAGATCGGCGCCAAGGGACTGCCGGCGACGGCGTCCTTGATCCCGCGCATTTGAGTTGCGCCGCCCGTCGCCCACTTCAGACCCACCAGGGAAAGGCCGCGCAGTACAAACAGAAAGGCGAGTGTCACGATGAAGGATGGCAGTCCGGTTCGCATGACGATCTGGGCGTTGGTGATCCCCAGAAGGGCGGCCACGGCAAGAGTCATGAGGATTGCAAGGCTGAGCGGCAGCCCCCATGCGACAACCGCGGTCCCGAAAATCATACCGCTGAATGCGATCATCGAGCCGATCGACAGGTCGAACTCGCCGCCGATCATGAGAAGAGCGGCAGCAACGGCCAGAATACCGAGCTGTGAGGCAGGCGCCATGAAATTCATCACGCCCGCCAGGGTGAACATCTGAGGGCTTGCGGTCGTGAGGAAAAACACGAAGACAAAGATCAGGCCCGCGAGCGCCCCAAGTTCAGGCCGCCGGATAAGCGATGCCATCAATGAAATGCGGATCAATCGTTCGTCTTTCGCACCATGAGGTGCCTTGGTTATGTCAACCATTTTTCGTCTCCCGATCAGGCATGGACGGCTCCAACACCATCCATGCCTTCTCTCATGCTATCGGATTGATTTCTTGGCGAGTTCGAGCACCTGTGGCGCTTCCTTGGCAGTGATGAACTTCGGTCCGCTTTCGATCAGATCGTTCGTCG
Organism: Rhizobium sp. CB3171; assembly: GCF_029714265.1. Taxonomy (NCBI): domain Bacteria; kingdom Pseudomonadati; phylum Pseudomonadota; class Alphaproteobacteria; order Hyphomicrobiales; family Rhizobiaceae; genus Rhizobium; species Rhizobium sp. CB3171. Next base: position 2,551,331 of record NZ_CP121653.1, read on the forward strand.
GCATCAGCCCGTAGCGGATGTAGTTCGTCAGAAGGACCGTGCTGAGGTAGCCGTGGAAGAACGGCTGGTGTTCGACCGCGAACGACGCCTTGCCATCGATGATGGCCTGCAGGAAGCCCGGTGAAAGGTCAAAAGAAACGACCTTTACCTTGGTGTTGCCCGTTGTCTGAACCGCATCAACTGCGGGTTCGCCGGCCTGGCCGGCGCTAAGCGCGACGATGGTATCAATCTGCGGATCGCTGGCCAGCGCTGCCGTGACCTTCGACTTTACTTCCTGGAAGTCATTGGTTGTCGGCAACACAGTGACCGGTCCTCCGAAACCGTCGGCCACACCGCGGCAACGGTCGTCGAGGGCCGTGTTGCCGACTTCGTGGTTGATGCAGATCGCCTTCTTCTGGCCAAGCTCCTTGAGCTTCTCGCCGACACGCTTGCCGGCCGGATATTCGTCCTGACCAATGTGGATCAAAGTGCCGAAGCTTTTTGCGACAGTTGCACCCGAGTTGACCGAGACCACCGGAATGCCCGACGCAACGGCGGTTTTGATGGCGTCCTTCAGTGCATCGGCATCCGGGATGGTCACGATGATCCCATCGGGCTTCTGGTTGACCGCCGAGGTTATCAGCTCGGACATGCGGACCATGTCGAACGTCTCCGGAGCCACGTAGTCAAACTTCACGCCCATCTGCTTGGCGGCCATGTCGCCACCGTTCTTGACGATGTTCCAGTACGGATCGTTCGCAAGGCCGTGGCTGATCATGATGATGCGTTCCTCGGCGAAGCTGCTGGTCGCAGCTCCAATCAGTGCCGCGCCAGCAAGAACCGCGATCTTCATAAAGTTTTTCATGCCATTCTCCTCCCACGATGGAGATGGTGCATCCCGTGCACCATCAGTTACCCGCACTATTTGCGGACATTCACTCTCGCTCCGCTCGCCTCCGCGTTGAGAGCCGATTTCAGAAGGTTTGCGTCGCTGTTTGGAACGACGAAGTCGAAGCCCTCGCTGCTGCGGCGCGCTGCGACGGCGCTCGACGGGCAAAAGATCCCAGCATGCTTGCCGTGTTTTCTTGCAACCGAAAGGCAGCGCAGGATTGCTTCCCGCACGGTTTCGTCCGTCGGATCGCCGAGCGTGCCTTTTCCCAAGGCGAGCCCCAGGTCGTTCGGGCCGACGAAAATCCCATCGAGCCCATCAACCGCACAGATCTCGTCGAGTGCATTCAAGCCCTCCAGCGTTTCGATCATGCCCAAGCGAACGATCGATCTGTCAGCATGCTGGAAATAGTCGGCGCCGCCGTAGAGAAGCCCGCGAGCTGGACCGAAACTGCGGTTCCCAAGAGGCGGATATCGCGTCGCCGCAACAAAGGCCTCCGCTTCCCTAGCGCTGTTGATCATCGGGCAGATGATCCCAAACACGCCCGCGTCCAATGCCTTCATGATGACTGGTGGATCGCACGACGGAACACGCACCATCGGCGTTGCCGGGGTTGCCGAAATCGCCTGCAGCATCGAGATCATGGTCCGAACGTCTGTCATGCCGTGCTGAAGGTCGACGAGGACACAATCGTATCCCGACCATCCTGCGATTTCTGCGGTGTAGGCATTTCCGATCGAGAGCCAAGCGGACACGACCGCTTCGCCACGTTCCCAGACATCGCGGATGTTGTTATTTCGCATCGACGGAAACCTTCAGAACGGATCGATTGACCACCAGTTGCGGATCGAGGTTTCCGTCGATGCCTGCAAGCGCATTGCGCGCAGTCATCACGCCCATTGCGATCAGCGATTCCTCGGTGAGCGCGGCCGAGTGCGGGCTGAGGACGACCCGCTCTTCCGAGACCAGGCGATCGGTCGTGGGGAGCGGCTCCGTCGCGAAGGTGTCCAGGCCCGCCGCCCGCACTTGTCCGTCCGCCAGCGCATCGCCGAGCGCGTCTTCATCGATGATCCCGCCGCGAGCGGTATTGATGATGATGGCGCCGCGCTTCAACTGTCTGAGGGCGTCGGCGTCGATGAGATTGCGCGTCGTATCCGACAGAGGAATATGAAGAGTGACGACGTCTGCTGCGGCCAAGCCATCTTCGAGGCTATCCACGAAGGTGGCACCCTCGACTTCGGAACGCTTGGCATAAGGATCGTAGACGACGATATCCATGCCGAAGCTCGCGGAACGTTTCGCCACTTCGCGTCCGATGCGTCCAAAGCCCACAACGAGGAGCGTACGTCCACGCAACTCTATCCCGATCAGTCTCGACCGTGCGGCAAAATCCCCCCGGCGGACGGCTGCATCGAGCTGGACGCCGGACTTGGCCGCGGCCAGCATGAGAAACATAGTCTGTTCGGCTACGGAGATGGCGTTTACGTCGCCGACGACGGTGACCGGAATTCCGCGCGAGGTGCAGTAGTCGATCGGGATGTTGTCGTAGCCGACGCCATGCCTCGATACGATTTTCAGGTTCGGTGCCGCAGCAAGGACATCCGCCGGTAGCGGGGCATCGCGGACAGTGATGGCGTCGGCATCGCCGACGTGCTTCAGGAGATTGTCCCTGGAAAAATCGGCAACGACTTCATACGAGACGTCGGTTCGCTGGTCGAACAGGCGCAGAGCTTCTGGCCGAAGCGGCTGCACAACAAGTATCTTCTTCAATTCAGTCCTCCCTCACCAACGCCTTCCCAAGGGCGGCACCGAGGAACCGGACGGAGCGAGCTTCTCGCGAAGACACGCAGTCCGATCCTTCAGCCAACCTGAGAAACTCAATTCCGGCCGATGCCGCTCAAGCGGCGCGTATCCGATGACACGACCAGCCTCCTCCAGGTCCCAGCGCATTCCGTCGTTGCGAGAGACGATGTTGATCGCGTGGAAACCTTCGTACCGGGAGGTAACCGACTTCTCGACAGCCTGCGCCCAGTCCTGATTTCCGAGCCACATCTGCTGGCCCCATGTGCCGAATGCCATCTGTGGGCCGGGCTTGTTCTCGCCCGGCTGGCAATAGCCGATCCGAAGCGACAGAAACGCCATGCCCGTCTCGTCACTGACCATGCGGCCATAGCGTTCAACGAAGAGCTTCGAAGCGCCGTATGGATTGACGGGCCGCGGCGGCAGCGCCGAATTCAGCCGATCCTTCCCGAAGCGATATCCACCGAGTACCCAGTTGGAACTGGCAAAGACAAACCGCTTGACAGCCGCATGTCGCGCTGCGCGCAAGACATTGAGCGCAAGATCGATGTTGAGAGGCGACACGGTGTCCCAATCCCCGGCGGCGCGCGGGTCGGCGGCTAGATGCAGAACTGTGTCGACGCCCTTGAAGTGTTCAACCCAGGCTTCGTCGTAGACCTCGAGGTTTGCTGTGATGACCTCGGGATCAGCACCACCGTTTCGGCCGATGCGCGTCAACGACACACCCTCCACCGATTGGAGCGCCATCGTCGCCTTGTGCCCGAGGTTTCCCGTCGATCCCGTCATGAGAACGCGGGTCGTGGTCGGCGCTGACATCCGTCAGACTCCCTTGCGCTGGTGCTTGCGTTGAGCTTCCTGTGCGTCACGCGCCGTGGCGATCGAGTGACGGTTTGTCACCTCCGGCATCCCGACATCCCACCAGGAGCCGCCGTCCATCCACTCGTACGGATGCGTGCGAAGCGCGATGACGTAAGTACGATCGCTCTGGCGCGCGCGACCGATCGCCGCCTCGAGCTCTTCGATCGTCGTGACGTTTTCGGATTCCGCGCCCATCGAACGGGCGTGCATGGCGAAGTCGATACGCGGGACCTCGCCGGCATGTTTCGACGAAGCGAGAAGATTGTTGAATTCCGCCCCGCCTTTTCCAGTCTGCAGGCGATTGATGACGGCGAATCCGCCGTTATCGCAGACGATGCAAATAATCTTGTTGCCCGTGAGAACCGATGAATAGATGTCGGAGTTCAACATCATGTAGGAGCCGTCACCCAGCATGGCGATGATCTCCCGCTCAGGGTTTGCGATCTTCTGGCCATAGGCTCCGGCGATCTCGTAACCCATGCAGGAAAACCCGTATTCGGATTCGAACGTCCCAACCCCGATGGACTTCCAAGTGCAATAAAGCTCGCCTGGAAGACCGCCGGCCGCGGATACGATCACATCATCCGGCTTCGCATTCCGCTGAACCGCGCCGATGACCTGCGGATAATTCGGGACATCCTGGTTCGTCCGGCCCGTGCGCTGTTCAACAATGGCGTCCCAGGCTTCCTTTTCCCGGACGGCCTCGTCGGCCCAAGCGGCCGGAGCAAGCCAGTCACCGAGTTTCGCTGTGATGGCTTCCAGCGACAACTTCGCATCTCCGACGACGGGTTGCGCCATGTGCTTGTTGGCATCGAAGCGGTTTGCATTCAGCGACAGGAACTTGACATCCGGATCTCGGAACACGCTCCAGGAACCGGTGATCATGTCCGCCAGCCTCGTGCCGATCGCGATTACCAGATCAGCCTTCTGGCCGATATTGTTTCCAGCGTTTCCGCCCATGACACCAATCGACGCGATGTTGAGCCGATGGTTATGAAGAAGTGCGGATCTGCCCATGATCGTCTCTGCGACCGGGATGCCGAAGCGATCGCTGAAATCTGCGAGCTCGTCAGTGGCGCCAGAATAATGAACGCCACCTCCAGCAATGATCAACGGCCGTTTTGCTTCCTTGATCAGGCGGACAGCAGCGTCGATTTGATGATCAGCGGCCGGATAACGTGGGATCTTGTGCACACGCTCGGCGAAAAAGGATTCCGGATAGTCGAAGGCCTCTCCTTGCACATCCTGGGCAAGCGAGATGGTGGCGGGACCACAAGCGGCCGGATCGAGCATCAGAGCAACTGCCTGCGGCAGGGAATTGAGGATCTGCTCCGGGCGAGTGATGCGATCGAAGAATGACGAGACCGCCTTGAAGGCGTCGTTGGTCGTCAGCGACATATCGTGGAAATGCTCGACCTGCTGGAGAACCGGATCCGGAAGGCGCGAGGCGAAGTTGTCACCGCACAGAAAGAGGACCGGAAGGCGATCGGACATCGCGACGCCAGCGGCCGTCACCATGTTCGAGGAGCCAGGACCAACCGACGCCGAGCATACATGGATCTGCTTGCGGCGACGGGCGCGGGCATAGGCCACTGCCGCGAGCGCCATCGACTGCTCGTTCTGGCCGCGATAGGTCGGAAGTTCGTTCTGCACCTCCTCGAGAGCGGAACCGAGGCAGGTCACATTCCCATGCCCGAAGATCGCATGGACGCCGGCGAAGAGCGGGAGGACATCGCCCTCATCTTCGATCCTCTGCGCGATTAGAAAACGAACAATCGCCTGCGCGAGCGTCAACCGAACGGTACTCATGAATTTCCTCCTTCAGGCGCCTCTAATCAGATCGCGTGACGTTAGCGACCGCTGGCCGCTATTCACTGCTGCGACTGATCACCTCCTCATCTGTCTTCGCGTCCATCGACGAACGTCTTCGGAAGCGATGGCGATACATATTTCACATCCAAAACACGCTGTCAACATATCGCGCAATTGTGCGATTATCGCACATTGACATGATATCAAGGACGTGAGATTAGATGCTCATGGACAATGACATTCAAAAGCGCGACTTCGCGCAGACCCTCGCGAGAGGCCTGAACTGCTTGGAAAAGCTGGCCGAAACGGATGCTCCGGCAACATGCACCGAGGTCGCTCGCGCGATGGATGTCAGCCGCGCCGCGGCCCGAAGGATATTGCTTACATTGGAGAGCCTGGGATACGTGAAGGAGGAGCGCGGTCTATACGCTTCCACACCAAAGGTCCTATCGCTTGGACGGGGCGTGCTTCATCGGACGAATGTCTGGACGGCGGCGTCCTCGATCATCATGCGTCTTGCCGATGAGTTGAACGAACCTTGTTCTATTTCGGTGCTGGAAGGGCTCGACATCCTGTTCGTCAACCGCGACGCCACGCGCCGGATCTATACGTCTCGGCTGGGTGTCGGCGATCGCCTTCCCGCCCACTGTTCGGCCAGTGGCAAGATGCTGCTTGCTTCATTACCTTTCAACGAATTGGACCAAAGGCTCGACGGTGTCACTCTGCGTAAACAGGGGCCTGCCTCCATTACGGATGTCGATATCCTGAAATTGAAACTGGGCGAGGCTCGGCAGGCCGATTTCGCAACTGCAGTCGATGAGATGGAGAACGGCACCATCTCGATAGCCGTTCCACTTCGCGAGAGGGGCGGTCGCGTCGTAGCTGCGATGAGCGTTGCGTCTCACCGAGACCGGATGGCACCTGGGGAGTTGGAAGAAAGAATTCTGCCGCCGCTCCGACGTTCCGCGCGGGAGGTTCAAGACATATTGCGAGATTACCAAGATCGAAACTGGGCGGTACTTTAGAAGGCGCCCGGCGGCGGCAACGAAACTAGACTTGAAGTCAGCTAGGTGCAACCGTCATCAAAGTCGAGCCCCTCTCCGGTGGCAAGAGAAACCGTGTATCCAGTCGAGATCCGGACCATCGGCGAAAAAAGGTCGAAGACGAGTTGGCTTCGCCGAAATGCAAGTTCTTTCCTTCGAGAACCTCTTTACACCGGCCGTCGCACGAACCGCTGGCGCCAAGCATCACGGACATAGAAGCCACCTTTCGGCAGGAATTTGAAGGGATGACAGTCGATGCTGTGATATTGGAAGATTTGCTGGAGGCGAGGAAGCGGCTGCTCGCCGATATTCGCGACAAGCTGGCCCCTACGATCTTACTAGTTATTGTCTTTATTCGGCTTCCTCGCCGATTTCCATATAGCGTGCCAATGCCAGGGCGGCATTCAGCATGTGCTCGCGCATGATCAACGCCGCTTCGGTCGCATCACCGCGCATCATTGCACGCAGGATCGCTTCATGTTCAAGGAATGACGCTTCCAATCGCTTCGGTTGACGCAACTGGGTTCTGCGGAATGGCAGGAGCCTTGCACGAAGCCGTATCAACTCATCAAACAGAAACTCATTATGCGCGCCGCGATACAACGTTTCGTGGAAAGATAAATTGAGTTTGTCATATTGTTCAAAGTCGTCGGCCTTCGCTGCAAGCTCGGAAGCCTCGTGAATTTCACGAAGCGCCGCGCGTTCCATGCCTGTTATCCGATGAGTTGCCAGACGGACGCACATGCATTCCATCTCTGCAGTCACTTCGAACATCTCCATGAGCCGCGGCAAAGTCAGCGGCAGGACCGTTGCACCGCGTCGTGGGCGAATCTCAACCAAGCCGATCGCCTCTAACTGACGCAGAGCCTCCCTCACCGGCGTGCGCGAGGCGCCAAAGCGGCTACTCAGTGTTGCCTCGTCCAAACCCGTGCCTGGTCTTATGGCACCGGAGGATATCTCATCCATCAGCACTAGTTTGATGCGCTGGCTGATCGACCCGGCTTCGTCAAATTCTGTCATTTCAAACCTTGCTTCCGAATTGGCGGTCAACCCGTCGGTTTTACACCATCCAATCCGACAGATAGCAATCAATATAAAGCATCAAGCCGCATCCGCCCTGTTCTGCCGGTTGGCAATCAGATCGTCGACAACAGCGGGATCGGCCAGCGTTGAGGCATCGCCAAGCGCGCCGAAATCGTCCTCGGCGATCTTGCGCAGGATGCGGCGCATGATCTTGCCGGAGCGGGTTTTCGGCAGGCCCGGGGCGAACTGGATCTTGTCGGGCGAGGCGATCGGGCCGATTTGGGCGCGAACATGTTTGACGAGCTCCTGGCGCAACGTATCCGAACCCTCCTGACCCGCCATCAGCGTCACGTAGCAATAGATGCCCTGCCCCTTGATCGCATGTGGATAGCCGACAACGGCGGCTTCCGAGACATGCTGGTGCGAGACGAGGGCCGATTCGACTTCGGCCGTGCCGAGCCGGTGGCCGGAGACGTTCAGCACGTCGTCGACGCGGCCTGTGATCCAATAATAGCCGTCCTCGTCACGCCGGCAGCCGTCGCCGGTAAAATATTTGCCCTTGTAGGTGGAGAAATAGGTCTGGATGAAGCGTTCGTGGTCGCCGTAGACCGTGCGCATCTGGCCGGGCCAGCTATCGGCGATGACGAGATTGCCGTCGGCCGCCCCTTCCAGCAGATTGCCCTCATTGTCCACCAATTGCGGCTGGACGCCGAAGAACGGGGTCGTCGCCGAACCCGGCTTCAGGTCGGTCGCACCCGGCAATGGCGTGATCATGTGGCCGCCGGTCTCCGTCTGCCACCAGGTATCGACGATCGGGCAGCGGCCATCGCCGACGACGTTATAGTACCATTCCCAGACTTCCGGATTGATCGGCTCGCCGACCGTGCCGAGCAGGCGCAGGCTGGAGCGCGACGAGCGCTTGACGAAGTGATCGCCGGCACCCATCAGCGAGCGGATCGCCGTCGGAGCGGTATAGAAGATATTGACCTTGTGCTTGTCGATGACCTCCCAGAAGCGGCCCTGATCCGGGAAGTTCGGCACGCCTTCGAACATCAGCGAGGTCGCGCCATTCGCCAGCGGTCCGTAGACGATATAGGAATGGCCGGTCACCCAGCCGACATCGGCCGTGCACCAGTAGATGTCGCCGGGATGATAATCGAAGACATATTCATGCGTCATCGCCGCATAGACGAGATAGCCGCCCGTCGTGTGCAGCACGCCCTTCGGCTTGCCGGTCGAGCCCGACGTATAGAGGATGAACAGCGGATCTTCCGCCTTCATCTTCGCCGGCGGGCAGTCCGGTTTCACCTTGGCGACCTCTTCGTGATACCAGAGGTCGCGACCCGGCGCCCAGCCGGTCTTGCCGCCGGTGCGGCGCACGACCAGCACCTTTTCCACGGTGACATAATGCCGGCCGGCAATGTGGATCGCCGTATCGGTATTGTCCTTGAGCGGCACCGGCTTGCCACCGCGCAGGCCCTCGTCGCAGGTAATGACGAAGGTCGACTGGCAATCGATGATGCGGCCGGCCAGCGCCTCCGGGGAGAAACCACCGAAGACGACGGAGTGCACGGCGCCGATGCGGGCGCAGGCAAGCATCGCATAGGCGGCCTCGGGGATCATCGGCATGTAGATGGTGACGCGATCGCCCTTCTTGACGCCCTGCTTCTTCAGGACATTCGCCAGTCGGCAGACATGCTCGTAGAGCTCGTTATAGGTGATCTTCTTGTCGATATAGGGATTGTCGCCCTCCCAGATGAAGGCCACGTCATCGCCGTGCTTCTTCAGGTGGCGGTCGATGCAATTGTAGGAGACGTTGGTCAGTCCGTCTTCGAACCATTTGATTGAGACCTTGCCCGTGAAAGACGTGTTCTTGACCTTGGTGTAGGGCTTGAACCAGTCGATGCGTTCGCCGTGCTTGCCCCAGAACCTGTCGGGATCCTCGACGCTTTGCTTGTACCATTTCTGATATTTCGCCGCGTCGATCAAAGCGCGCGCTTGAACCGGCTTCGTCACCGGATGAATCTTTTCCGACATCATTTCCTCCTCCCGTGGGCTCGCTGGGGGATCCCGCAGCGGCCTTATCAAGCCTCTAAAATATTCGACATAGGCACCCTCTCAGCATCTTTGTCGCCCAAGTCGTGGATGAGGTTCATGGTGCGGCTTCATCGAGCGATTGCGTCCCAAAGTCATGGTTTAGGTCACCAAACGCACCCATGTCGCCTCGATCTCCCTCAAATCCCTTTCATTGAGCCGCATGCCGGCCGGCATGTTCACGCCACTTCAGCCTCCCACAATCGCCCGTACGGCAAGATAAAGGATCGAAGGTGCGACGAGGCAGCCCAGCCCCGTATGGAACGTCGCAGTCAATGCGCCATAGGGAACGAGACGACGATCGGTCGCCGCCAAACCGCCCGACACGCCGCTGACGGTTCCCATCAGGCCACCGAACACCATGGCGCTACGGGGATTGTCGAGACCGATCGCCCTGGCGACAATCGGGGTTCCGACCATGACAAGGACCGCCTTGAAAACACCGGTCGCGATGGACAGCGCGATCACCGCTGAGCTTGCGCCCAGAGCGGCACCCGTCACAGGTCCCACAATGTAAGTAACGGCACCGGCACCGATCGTCGTTATGGATACGGCATCCGTGTAACCGAAAGCGACGGCGAGCAACGACCCGATGATGAACGGGAGCAGCGTGCCGAGGCCAAGGGCCAGTGCACCGACGGCACCAGCCTTACGCGCCTGCGCAACGTCCACTTCAAAGGCTGTGGCGACGATGGCGAAATCGCGCAGCATGGCTCCGCCCATCAGGCCGATGCCGCTGAGGATGGGAATATCCACAACCCCTTTTTCGCCTCCGGTCCACAGACCAGCGGCAAAGGCTGCCGCGAGCCCCAGAACGATTGCAATGGCTGAGCCGTGGACGCGGCCAAACAGGATATGTTTAGAAATGGCGTTCGACAGCCACATGACCAATCCAACGATCGCAAACGCGGTGAGCAGACTGTTGGCGGTCAAGCCGTGTTTCAAGATCTCCATGAAAGCCTCCCTCAGGCCGCGTTGCCGGAGGTGGCAAGCTCACCCCTGGCCCTCGCTTCGATTTCATCCATCGTTTCGCCTCTCTCGCCGAGACGGCTCATCAGCGCGACGGTCGCGAAGCAAACGAAAACCGTCACGATCCCGGCAATCAGCACCAGCGGACCGCTACGCGCAGCCACCAACACGTTCTGTTGAGCCGCCATGGCAACGACGATCGGAATATAGAGAGCGCCCCAGAACTCGACGCCGAGTTTGAGCGGCAGCGTCAACAGACCCCGCCTGCTCAGCCATAACCGCGTGGCGATGAGCAGGATCATGGCTATGCCGACGCCGCCGACATTCGCCTTTACGCCAAGCACCATCCCCAGGAGGTCACCGAGGATACTCCCCAAGAGGGTACAAAGGGCAAGCATTGCGACACCGGAGATCACCATGGATGATCCTCCCCATATGCGTGCCCGAAGAAATACAAGATCGACATTTGTTCTCCTCCCATGAATACAAAGATGCCGTATATCGAAATTAAAATACACATTATTGCGTTCCTGGCAATTGTATATATAGTGAACGCACGAAAACGCTCTCTTGCGCATACAAAGGGCAATCGAAAATGCGAGATTGGAACACAAAGGGCCGTGAAAGGCTGGCACGTCTAGAAGCCGGCCAGCGCTTCTCTGCCGGCAAGCTTGTCGACCCGCAGCACCTCGTAGCTTTCCTGGAAGCGATCCTGAGACCCGGGGATCGAGTTTGCCTTGAGGGCGACAATCAGAAGCAGGCCGACCTGTTGGCCAAGGCGCTGTCTAAGGTCGATGTCGACAACGTACACGACCTGCATATGGTGCAGTCGGGCGTGGTCTTACCGGAGCATCTCGACATTTTCGAAAGTGGCGTCGCCCGGCGGCTTGATTTTTCCTATTCCGGCCCGCAGTCGGCCCGCATCGCGCGCATGATGTTCGGCGGCCAGATCGAACTGGGTGCCGTTCACACCTATCTGGAACTCTTCGCCCGCTACTTCATTGATCTGACGCCACAGGTGGCCCTCATCGCCGCGGTCAGCGCGGACAAGGCCGGAAATCTCTACACCGGGCCGAATACGGAAGACACGCCAACGGTCGTCGAGGCGACGAGCTTCGGCAAGGGACTGGTCGTCGCCCAGGTGGGCGAGATCGTCGATCGTGTGCCGCGCGTCGACATTCCTGCCGACCAGGTCCATTTCGTGGTGGACGCCAAGCGCCCGTTCTATGTGGAGCCACTGTTCACACGCGATCCCGCGGCCATTACCGAAACACAAATCCTGACGGCAATGCTCGCCATCAAGGGACTATATGCGCCCTATGGCGTGCGTCGCCTCAATCATGGCATCGGCTTTAATACCGCGGCCATCGAACTGCTGCTGCCGACATACGGCGAACGGCTGGGATTGAAGGGCAAGGTCTGCACGCACTGGGCGCTGAACCCTCACCCAACTCTGATCCCTGCCATCGAAGCAGGATGGGTGGAGCAGATTCATTGCTTCGGGTCCGAAGTGGGCATGGAAAACTATATGCAGGCTCGCCCTGACATTTTTTTCACGGGACCCGACGGCTCCTTGCGCTCCAACCGTGCCTTCTGCCAGACCGCCGGACTTTATGCCTGCGACATGTTCATCGGCTCGACCTTGCAGATCGACCTTTCCGGCAACAGTTCGACCGTGACTGGCAGCAGGGTCGCAGGTTTCGGCGGCGCCCCCAATATGGGATCGGACGCCCGAGGTCGGCGTCATCCGAGCGAAGCCTGGTTGCGTGCCGGCAGGGAAGCCGACCCCGCCGCAGCCACCCCTGCCCTGCGTCGAGGACGTAAACTGGTTGTTCAGATTGGCGAGACCTTTGGCGACGGCATGGTGCCGATGTTCGTCGAGCGTTTGGCCGCGTTGGATTTGGCCGACAAGCTGCAACTCGATCTGGCTCCTGTAATGGTTTACGGCGACGACGTCACTCACATTGTAACGGAAGAGGGGATCGCCAATCTGCTGTTGTGCCGTGACAAGGACGAACGGGAGCAGGCGATCCGCGGCGTGGCCGGCTACACCGAAGTCGGTCGCGCCCGGGACCGCAAGATGGTGGAGCACCTGCGTCAGCGCAAAGTCATCCAGCGTCCCGAAGACCTTGGAATAGATCCATTGGATGCCGATCGCAGTCTGCTGGCTGCCCATTCCATCAAAGATCTGATGCTTGCCTCCGGCGGCCTCTACAGGCCGCCCACCCGGTTCCGCAATTGGTGAGGCCGATACCATGGAAAATCTGCTCTATGAATTGAAATCGACACAGACCGGCGGAACCCGCGCCGTCGCTCTGGTGGGCGTCGTCGCTTCGGGTAACCTCGAAGTATTGCTTGAACGGCGGGAAGCGCCCGACCGATGCGTCATCGAGATCGCGACGCCGGCTCATGGTTTCGCCGAGTTGTGGGCGGCGGTCACCGAAGATTTCGCGGCGCGCTCGGCCGCCGGCGGTCTGCGCATCACGATCAATGATGGCGGCGCACGGCCTGACATGGTGGCGCTGCGACTGGCCCAGGGCGTGCGGCTGATGGAGAAGCCAGAATGAAGGATCCTCGCACGCTACGCCGAAGCTGGTACGAAGAATCTGCCCGTGGCCGGTTGAGGCATCTGCTCGATGCCGACAGTTTCACCGAATTTCTGGGTCCGGAGCGGCGGGAGACAAGCCCGCACCTTGCGCTCTTCGATTTGCCTCGGCAGTTCGACGACGGCATCATCGTCGGTGCCGGCCGCATCGACAGTCACCCCGTGCTGGTGGCCGCCCAGGAAGGGCGCTTCATGGGCGGCGCCATTGGCGAAGTTCACGGCGCCAAGCTGACAGGCCTGCTGCAAGCCGCGGCCAAGATGCGGCGGGATATCGTCATTCTCTTCGACACCGGTGGCGTGCGCCTCCAGGAGGCCAATGCCGGCGAGCTGGCGATCTCCGAGATCATGCGCGCCGTGCTGGAGGCGCGATCCGGGGGCGTGCGTGTCATCGGTCTTCTTGGCGGCAGGGCGGGCTGCTATGGCGGCGGCAGCCTAATTGCCGGCTGCTGCTCGGCGCTCGTCATCTCCGAGCAGGGGCGTTTATCCGTTTCCGGGCCGGAGGTTATCGAGACGAACAAAGGCGTGGAAGAATTCGACTCCCGCGATCGAGCCTTGGTCTGGCGAACCATGGGCGGCAAGCATCGCTACCTGATTGGCGGGGTTGATGTCTTCGTCGAAGACGATATCCCCGCTTTCCGGGTTGGTGCAATTGCCGCGCTACAACGGCCAGCCATCTTGGACCAAGCGGTGCTCGAAGCGGAACAGACGCGGCTCGAATATCGATTGCGCCGTTTTGGTGATGCCCGTGATGCCACCGAGATATGGGCCCGGCTGCATATTGAGCATTCCGCCGAAATACCGGACCGGGATATCGAGACTTTCCTCACCACAGCCAATATCCATCGGGAGAGTGCCGATGCAGCTCGCTGATATTCTTTCTTCACTCTTTCCGGCCGGCTACGAGATAACGCAGGCGGATGGGCTTGTTACCGGCTGGGGCCGATTGGATCAACAAAACTGGATCGATCTGATCGGCGTTGCCGACAAGACCTATCCCGGCGTCGATGAGGCGCTAGCCGTGGCCGCGCATGTCCTTTCCGTCGCCCGGCGGCCGGACAGGTCGCCCCTGCTCTTCCTGGTTGACTCCGGCAGCCAACGGATGAGCCGGCGTGATGAACTCCTTGGTCTCAGCGAGGCGTTGGCGCACTTGGCGAAGGCATTATGGCAGGCAGAGCGTGCCGGACATCGCACGGTCGGCCTGCTCTACGGTGGCAGCGCTGCCGGCGCCTTCATTGCCACCGCGCTGGCCTGCGGATCGCTGGTAGCCCTGCCCACCGCCTGGCCCGAAGTCATGGACCTGCCATCCATGGCCCGAGTGACAAAGCTGCCGCTCGCTACGTTGAAGGAAAAGGCCGAGACAACCCCCGTCTTCGCGCCCGGCCTCGATAATCTTCTTGCAACCGGCGCCATAGCAGAGGTTTGGGATCCAGCGGCTTCTTTGAACGCTCAACTCGTAGCACTTCTTGCCAAGCCTGCTTCAAGTGATCTGCGCGCAAGATTGGGCGCCGATCGAGGCGGCCGGCCGAAGGCCGCCATGATTGCGGCCGAAGTGGAACGGCTGGCTTTGCTCCATGATTGATGTCGCTGCCCTCCGCCGTCACGATCTCGCCTATGTGCGCTCCGAGGCATGGCCCGGCCTGCTGCAAGGCCGAGTCGAGGCGGAAATGGAGCCCGATCTGCTGGCATGGGCAACATTGGGGCGACCGACAATTTTCCGTCGTCGAATCTGCAGCGATCCAACAGATATCATACCCTTGGGGCTGCCACTTCCACCGGGCATGGGGCGCAAACGGCTTGCGCTCGCCTGCCCACCGACTGCCGTGATACGGACAGCGCCTCCTCCTCTGCTGAGGGATGTGCTGCCCGCGGCACCGGCACGATGGCGCCCGACCATTGGCGCGCTGTTGGAGGCAAATGCCTCGTGTCGCTGTTTCGGGAGTTTGGCTTGGCAATACCTGACCGGCCTTTCCTATCTGATCGATACTTCCGATCTCGATCTTTTGGTCGAGTGTCGCTCGAGCACAGATGCAATGCGAGCGACGGCTTTGCTGAACTATGTTGCCGAACGCGCGCCGATGCGTATCGACGCGGAATTGATCACGCCTTGCGGCACGGCCGTTCAATGGCGGGAATGGCTGTCGGGAAACCCGGAGCTACTGGTTAAATCCCATACCGGATCGGCCCTGATTGCGCGGGAGGCGCTCTTTGCATGACGTTTCCATTGTTGGCTGAACGACGCTCTGTCGCCATCGAGCATTGCGATCCCGAGCTGATCGGACAGTATGCCGCACGAGCGCTGGTTCTGGAGGTGGAAACTTGGCCCAAGCCCGGCTTGGTCAGCCACATCGACAACGGCGCTCACGCCGACATGGACGCTGATCTCCTGCGCCTGAGCGCTCGGACGCTGGAACCATTCTTCATCGCGCTTGCTGAGGCGGGCGCCATGGATGCGAGCATGGATCGTCTGCGCCAAATCGGTATAGAGGCGGAAAGCGCAATGCGGAGTGCGACCGGAGGGGTCAATACCCATCGCGGCGCCATCTTCGGTCTTGGCCTGCTGGCGGCTGCAGCCGGCTTGGCGGCAACGTGCGATTGGCAGGCACCGCTCGGTGCCCTGATCAAGCTGCGTTGGGGACAGGATATCATCGGCAAGGCGCCGGAGCATGACAGTCATGGTAGCGTCGTGGCACGACGCTACCATGTCGGCGGCGCCCGGGCCGAGGCTGCCGCCGGCATGCCGTCCGTCTACGATATTGCCCGCCCGGCGCTTGCCGAAGGACGGCGTCTGGCCATGGGTGACGAGGAAGCGGCAAGGGTCCATGCGTGCATGGCCCTGATCGCGGTGGTCGACGACAGCAATTTGCTTTATCGTGCCGGCCCTGAAGGGCTGAATTTCGCCCGCGACAAGGCCCGCGCCTTCCTGGCGGATGGCGGGGTCGGACGAGCGAACTGGCGATGGCATGCCAAAGCCATTCATGAGGCATTCGTCGCGCGCAATCTCAGCCCGGGTGGGTGTGCCGATCTGCTTGCCATGGCGCTGTTTACCGAGGTGTTGGAATTGTGACCCTCGCGCTGTTCTGTTCGGGCCAAGGCCATCAGAACCGGGAGATGTTCCGACTGCTTGCAGCGGAACCCGATGCGCAGCCCATACTCGAGGCCGCAACCGCCGTGCTCGGGACCGACCCAATGGACTTCTGCCGAACTGCCCCCGAAGCCGCCTTACATGCAAACCGCGAGGGCCAGATCCTGTGCGTGACGCGTGCGCTTGCGATTGTTCGCGCCCTTTTCCCGACCGGCGCGCCCAGCGAAACGGTGGTGGCCGGCTACAGCGTCGGCGAAATGGCGGCATGGGGAGTGGCCGGCATCTGGTCGCCCATGGATACTCTCAGGCTTGTCGATCAGCGGGCACGGGCAATGGATGCAGCGGGCGGGCCAAATGACGGGCTCGGCTATGTGCGCGGTTTGCCAGAGGCGGCCGTGGAACATCTAGCCAACCGGTTCGGCTGCGCAATCGCCATTGTAAACCCGGATCTCCTGTTCATCGTTGGCGGTGACAGACGATCAATCGATGCGCTCTGCGCAGCGGCGCTGCAGGAAGGTGCCGCGCGTGCCGCCCCGATGATGGTACATGTCGCCTCTCATACACCACGGCTCGCCGGTGCGGTCGCACAGTTTGACAGCGCTCTTGCCTCGGCGGTCATGAACCGCCCGATCCTCCGCCTCATGACCGCCAGTGGTGCCACCCTTGTTACCGATCCGCATCGTGCTCGAAAAGGTCTGGCACGGCAACTGGCCGAGAGGATCGATTGGGCAGGCATGGTTGAAGCCGTGGCCGAACGTGGCGTGACCGCGATCCTCGAACTGGGGCCTGGCCGTGCTCTGGCGGAAATGGCAGCGGTTGCCCTGCCTTCAGTCATGGTGCGCGCAGTGGATGACTTCCACAGTCTTGCAGGTGTTAGGGCCTGGCTGGCTGCCCGCTGAAATCAAGACCTCTGCCTCGATTCCTCGAAGCGACCGCGGCACAGATACCTCTCTCGTAGTGACGGTGGAAACGGATGCAGGCGACCCTTGCGACCGATTTCATTCAGACAAGTGGACGGCCCTATGTCAGTACTGCATGCTGAAACCGATCGGATACAGCGGATTGGCCGTGTCGTGCGGAACGTCGGATTTCTGCGCCAACACCTCGGCCATGGATGAGGGAAGTTCGAACGGCAGCTTGCCTTGCGCCTTCTGCTTACCCTCGATCACATCGAACAGGGCTTCGTCGCTGGCACCGAAATTGGCAAGGATAGCACCGGCCCGATCACGGAGGCCGGTGAGGATCGCCGGCCGCGCCAGATAGATCGTGACAATGGTCGGAACCTCCTTGGCGGCGCTTTTGAAGGCCTCGAAATCGGCATTGCCGTCCTTGAAATCAAGATCGCCCTCTTGGTGACGGGAGCCGAAGAAATAGTTCATATGCGGCTGTTGATAGGGTGCATTCAGCCGCACCAGCGCAAAATCAGCTTCGCGGGCCGTAGCAACGACCGTAAAGCCGCGGGCCGCTGCCACTTTCGGATCGACCCCATAAAGGAACACCTTCTTGCCGCTCAGGACCGGCAGAAGCTTGGCCTTGTTGTCGAGCAACACCATGGCCTTGGCCTGCGCGGCAGTCGCTTCCGCTGCGAATGTCGGATTGCCGACAATCGAGCGTGCCGTCTCCGGATCGACATAGGGATTCTCGAACAGGCCCTGCTCGAATTTCTGGATCAGGATCCGGGTCGCGGATTGATCGATGCGCTCTTCGTTGATCTTCTTATCCTTCACCGCTTCCACGAGAAGGTCCGAGGAAGTCACGCCGCCGAACTGATCGACGCCGGCATTGACGGCTTTTGCGAACCGGTCGACACGGCTCAAGTCCTCCACACCCCAGGGCATGCCGAAGGTTTCCTCGTTCAGAGTTGGCTTTACCCCCGGCTTCTCACCTTCCAGGCAGGTGCCCTTGCAATCGTTGGTGATAAGCCAATCGCTGAGGATGACGCCGTCGAAACCGTATTTCCCGCGCAGCAGGTCGGTCAGAAGCTGCTTGCTGTATCCGGCTCCGACCGGTTCCAGCGGCTTGCCGTCAAGGTTGACGCCCTCGAGGATCGAATAGGTGGGCATCACGCCTGCAACCTTGGCTTTGAACGCTCCTTCGAAGGGGATCAGATGCTCGGCGAAATTATTGCCGGGAAAAACGGAACGGCGGCCATAGGCGTTGTGACTGTCGTAACCGTCCTTTGCAGCACCATAACCGACCCAGTGCTTAGCAACGGCGACGACGCTATCGCGGTTGATGCCGGTCTCGCCGTTCTGAAAACCGGCGACATAGGCTTCCGCCATGGTTTTGGCGAGCTGCGCATCCTCGCCGAAGGTGCCGTTGACGCGCGGCCAGCGGGGTTCGCTTGCGAGGTCGATCTGGGGAGAGAGCGCCTCCTGGATACCAACGGCGCGATATTCCTGGCGGGCGATATCGCCGAACCGCCGCACAAGCGCCGCATCGCCGATGGCCGCGAAACCAAGAGTCTCGGGCCATTTCGAGAAGGCGCCGGCAGAAACGCTCGCACCGAGCACGAACTGAAAATGATTGCGAGGATCGGTACTGATCGTCGCCGGAATGCCGAGACGGCCGGCTTCGGCGATCTCCTGCAGCTTGTTGTTCTCTCCGGCGAGAACAGCAGGATCGCCAGACAATCGGGTGATGAAGGTGACGACCTTGCGCTTGTCGATCATCTCGCTAGCGCGGTCGAGATCATATTGGGAACCGACACCCATGCCGGCTCCGGGACCGACGGAAGGCGCCGTGCCGTGCATCATCAAGCCCGCCTTCTCCTCGAGAGTCATACGCCTGACGAGATCGGCAGCGCGCTCAGCGGCCGGCAGCCGCCAATCCTCGTAAGGGTCGAGTTTGCCGTTGCTATCGAGATCCTTGAACGACAGCCCGTCCACGTTCAGCGTTTTGGCGATGCGGGCGGAGAGCGCCGGCTGCTCCTGCGACAAAGCCGTCGAAGCGAACAGTGATCCGAGCGCGCACATGGCAATGAAATATTTCATGGCATCCTTCCCAAAAGCATCCTAATCGATCCCACTAAGTTGAAGGGGCGCAGACTGCGCCGCCTCATTGCGCAATCACATACCCGTAAGCGAAAACTAACGTAACTCATCGACAATCGGATTGCGCAGAATGCCAAGTCTGTCGACTTCCACCTCGACGACATCTCCGGGCTTCATCCACAACGGCGGCTGGCGCTTGGCGCCAACGCCGCCCGGCGTGCCGCTGACAATGACGTCGCCTGGCTCCAACCGAGTGAAACTGGAGCAATATTCAATCTGCCGGGCGATATCGAAAATCATCTGACCAAATGTCGCGTCCTGAACCACCTCGCTGTTCAGACGGGTCTGAATGCGGAGATCAGGCAGCGGGCCAAGCTCGTCCGGCGTCATCATCCACGGCCCGAAGGCGCCGGTGTCGGGAAAGTTCTTGCCCGGGGTGAACTGGTGCGTATGACGCTGGAAGTCGCGCACGCTGCCATCGTTGTAGCAGGCATAGCCGGCGACATAGCCCATGGCCTCATCCCGCGTAATGTAACGGCCGGACTTGCCGATAATGACTGCCAGCTCGCCTTCGAAATCGAGTTCCGTCGAGACCTTTGGGCGCACGATCGGAGCGAGATGGCCTATCTGGCTATTGGCATAACGAGCGAAGATAGTGGGGTTTTCTACCTCCGCACGACCGGTCTCCTGACGATGCATTTCATAGTTCAAGCCGACGCAGAGGATCTTATCGGGATTGGGAATGACCGGCAGCCATTCGATTTGGCTAAGCGGCGTGGCAGGGGCGGAAGCGGCTGCCTCGGCAACGCCGGCAAGACCGGCGGCCACAGCCGATTTGAGATCGGCATAGCGCGATGCGAGAGCCACGCCGGTATCGAGGAAGCGATCGCCCTCCACGACGCCCCAGGTCGTGCGGCCGGCGATCTTGACGGTGGACAGTCTCATGGTTCTTGCTCCTGTAGTGGGATCAGACTTGGCGGCGGGCGCTTTCACACCCGCTGCATTTGATCGGTGAAGCGCGTCATCTTGCCGAAGCGCTCAATGGTGCGATCCGGAAAGATCAGCGCGAAGGCGGAAATTGCGCCGATGATGAGGATTGCGGCGGTGAACAGCATGGCATTTGCATAGCCGGCGGCGACATGATCGGGTCCGGCGGCCTGCACGATCATGCCGGTGACGGCGTTGGATGCGAGCGCGGAGACAGCGTTTGCCGAATAGATCACAACGATCAGCCGGCCGCGCTGAACGGCGGGAGCGACGCTACCGAGTGTGATTGGGCCATAGATGGTCGTCAGACTCGGAGCGGCAAAAGCAATCGCGATCAGCGCCAGTTGCAGCGGGCCGCTGACATGAACCGAGGCGATCAGCGCCAGGCCGCTGACGAGCAATGCATAGCCCGAGGCGCTGCCGAGGGCGGTACGCTTGCTGACACCCTTCTGAAGCATCCGCTGCGCGATCCATGATCCGATGAGCAACAGCGGCGACTGAAAGATATAGACAGCCGAGATGATCGAACCGGTCTCAGTCTGCGAATAGCCGAGACCCTGCTGCAGGAAGGGCGGCAGCCATGTGGCCGACATGCCGACGATCCAGTAAGACATGGTCGACATGATGATGACGCCGATCACGGTCGGGTCGAGCCAGAGCTTGCGAGCCGGAATCGGGGACTCTTCGCCAACAACGCGAGCTTTTTCATTCTCGGCGACCGCATGTGGTCCCTCACCGCCGATGAGCAGCCAGGCAATGATCCAGGCGACGCCGATCAGGCCGCAAAAGAGGAAGCCCGAACGCCAGCCGTAATTGACGATTACATAGGTCAGGATCGGACCGCCGGCGAGCAGGCCGACGCTGATGCCCTGCAGCACGACGGCACTCGGCACGCTGCGCTTTTGCGGGCTGAACCAGTTGTGGCAGGCATGCAATGCCGTCGGCAGCCCAGGTCCTTCTCCAAGGCCGAGCAGGATGCGGCAGGCGACCAGAACCGTCACCGAACTGGTGAAGTAGATCGGGATCTGCGCGATCGACCAGATTGCCGCAAGAATGACGAGGATCCATTTGACGGGGACGCGGCCGATCACGAAGAGGCCGACGAGGACGCCGGATATCGAGAACAAGAGAAAGAAGCTGCTGCCGATCAGGCCGAACTGCTGCGGCGAAATACCGAGGTCTTTCATGATCGACACGGCGGAAAGGCCGAAGACGAGCTTGTCGAAGAAGTTCAGCGTTTGGAACAGAAAGAGAAGGATAAGGACGGCAAAAGGTCGCCAATTGCTGGCGGTATCAGCGGTTGACTTGGTCATATGTTCCTCCCAGAACCCCACAAAAAACTGCAATTCCTGACGGGCGCATCTGTCAGGCGAGACGAGTACGCAGATCGGCGATCTGCTGGCGAAGCGTCTCGACGTTGCTGGCGGCGCCAAAAACATAATGATCAGGGCGCACCAGCGCGGCGACCGCGCCATGGCGGTCGAACCAGGCCGAAAGCACACCGTCCTTTTCACGAAGCGCCGACGGATCGGCTGCATCATCGTTTTGACGCGCAACGGCTTTCACAACGATCCCGTCGATCGCTTCGGCCAGGGCTTCTCCCTCTCCCGCCCTGATCCGACGGCCGTCGAGAACAAGCCGCCATTCCGGTCCGGTAAAGGTATCCAACAGGCGCGCAGAAGCGCCTTCGACGATTACCGGCTGCGGGAATAGCAATCCCCGTGCCGGCGTGCCTTCCATGGCGATCAGGCCATCCTCGATCGGCGGTACGATTTCCTGGCGGGTAATGGTCAGTGGCCGACCGCCGCCCTCTGCGAGAATGCGTGCGTCCCGCGCCGCGGCAGCCGCCGGGTCGCGTTCACAGATCGTCTGGCCGATCGCCTTGATCTTGCCGGTTAGCGCCCGCACATGCCGCTTGCGCTCGACCGTGTAAGTGTCCAGCAGCTTTTCGGAAGATTGCCCCTTCAGGATGCGATCAAGCCGCCAGACGAGATTGGAGACGTCGCGCAGGCCCTGGCACATGCCTTGGCCGATGAAGGGCGGCTGCTGGTGCGCGGCATCACCGGCAATCATTACCCTGCCCCGTCGCCATTCGTCGGCGACCAGCGCATGAAAGCGATAGGCGGCGGCCCGCCAAAGCTCACCCTCGTCCGGCGTCAACCAGGGCGACAACAGCCGCCAGACATTCTCCGGCTTTTCCATCTCGCGTGGGTCTTCGCCTGGCAGAAGCATGATTTCCCACCGGCGGTGGTTCTTCGGCCCCATGATGTAGCTGGTCGGACGCGCCGGATTGCAGAACTGGGCCGAAGTCTGCGGCAGGTTACCAAGTGCAGCCTCATGCACCTGCACATCGACGACGAGCCACGGCTCGTCGAAAACGAGATCTTCGAGCCTCATTCCGGACAATTCTCGCACGCGGCTCCAGGCACCATCGCAGCCGATCACGTATTTTGCGGCGATCGTCTGATATTCGCCGGAGGCATTCTTAAGCGTTGCGACGACCTCATCAGACCGCGGCTCAAGAGCGACCATTTCCGTACCAAGCTCGATCGTCACGCAGTTGAAGCTCTCTGCATGACGTCTCAAGACGGCCTCGACCGGAGGCTGGGTAAACACCATGCTGGGGGTATAGCCGAGCGGATAGGGCTCGGGCACCATATCGATACGGCGAATGAGCTGCCCTTCAGCGCCAAAGTGCTGGGATGCCGTGAATGGTGCGATATGGGGAAGCACTTCGTCGGCAATGCCCATATTGTCGAAATGGCGCAAAATTTCATGATCGAGCGCGATGGCGCGCGGCTTGTCGTAAATACCGGTCAGCCGATCGACGACGAGCGTGGAATGGCCCCGTGCGCCAAGCATGCCGGCAGCCACAGCTCCAGCCGGGCCGAACCCGACCACCAGCACGTCATAATGATTTGAAATATCGTTGTCGTTCTTCACAGGCATGCCTCTGCAAGTGTCTACTGGGCGCACTAGGCGCCGGAAAATCCGATGGAAATCTGCGCCTTCTTGCAGGCGTCGCTCTTTGGAGGCGCAATGCCCCAGTGGTCGGTCCGACCGGGCGGCCAGACCCATTCCTCCGGACCTCGGGCTCGGTAGCTGTCATCCACCTGCAGGACTTCCGCGGTGTATTCGATCACCACGCCCTGCGGATCGACAAAATAGGCGAAGACGTTGTCGCCCGGCCCATGCCGGCCGACGCCCCAGCCGATCGGATAGCCGTGATCGACGACGCGGCCCGAGCCTCGCATGACGGATTCGAGATCGGGCATCAGGAAGGCGACATGATTCAGCCCATTTGCCGGTGCTTCAGCCAGCACGACCGCATGATGGTCGTCGTTGCAACGCAGGAAGGCCATAAGCTTCGATCGGTCGGTCAAGCGGAAACCAAGAACATCGCGGTAGAATTCCGAAAGCGCCTCGATCTGAGCGCTGTTGATATTCACATGGGCAAGCCGCCCGGGCCGATTGGGGACCACATGCCCTTGCTTGCGGTGGTCGCCGTACACAAATTCCAGAACCGAACCTTGTGGCTCGCGGATGACGAAACGCTCGCCGCCAGAGGGCGCATCGGCGGGCCCGATTTCGCGCAGGACTGCGCAGCCTGCAGTAACTGTTTTTGCGAAGAGCGATCTCAATTCTTCGGGCGTACTCACGCGAAAGCTGATCTTGCGCAATTCCGAGCGGTCGCTTTGCTTCAATTCCAGCACATGAAAATCATCGCCCGTTGCCGCTAGGAAAACCTTGTTCCCCACCCCGGCAACGACATCCAGCCCCCACACGCGGGTGTAGAAATCGACCGACGCCGCAAGATCGGGCGTACCCAGTTCCACGCTGCGCAGAGCGGTAACAGGAAATTCGGTCATAGGATCTCCAGAGCCAGGAAGGCTTGCGCATTCCCAAATGTCAGGCGCTCGCGCAAACCTGCATCCGCGAACGCTTCCTCGATGCGAGTAACAGGCTCGTTCTCTCGGAAATTAAAGGGATAGTCGGTGCCGAGCAGCACGCGCTCCTCGCCGAAAATAGAAACCAAGCGGCGCAGCATGTCCGCATCGAAGACCAGCGAGTCCACGTAGAGCCGCCGTGCCTGCACCGCAGGCCTATCCGGCATGGTCTCATTGAGGGCCGGGAAAGCCGAATAACCTTGCTCCAGCCGCGGCAGCAGCAAAGCGAACGTGCCGCCGCCGTGACTAAAGGCGATCCGCAGTTTCGGGAATTTCTGAAGCAGCCCGCCGGTAATCACGGATGCGGCTGCCAATCCGAGATCCGTCGGGTAGCCGAGCACCTGCTGAAGCGGAGCCGGCCCAAACAGCCTGTCCATACCGGTCGGACGCACCGCATGTACGAACACGGCGGCGCCAAGCTTCTCGGCTTCCGCAAAGAATGAATGAAAACGCGGATCGCCGATCGTGACACCATTGACGTTGCTGCCGATCTCAACACCGCGAAAGCCGAGTTCGCCGACGATGCGATGCAATTCGAGGATGGCAAGATCGATATCCTGAAGGGGAACACCCCCAAGTCCGACAAAGCGCCCCTCTCCTTCGGTAACAATCGCGGCGATCGAATCATTGACGTGTCGGACCAGGTCGCAGGCAGCGCTTGTTTCGATCCAGTAGCCGAAGAGTTCCGGCATGGGCGAAAGTGCCTGAATCCGAATGCCGGTCCTGTCCATCTCCTCCAGCCGTCTTTCAGCAACCCAGCAGGCATCGCTGACCGTGCGGTATGGCTTGTCATCGATGACGACAGTCGCATGACACGCGTCCGCGGCCACCATCGATGGCCAACCGCGAACTGTCACACCGTTGGCCAGAGCTGGAAAACGTGCAGGCACCACATGGCAATGGATATCGATGCCACGGCAGGTGCAGCCACTCGAAAAGGCGCCCGGCGCTCCCTTTTCCGCTCCGCTCATTGGATCCTCCCTCATCAGCACCCCTCATAATGTACAAACTTTTCTGCGTAAAGCAAAAATTTATAAATTTCGCGCGGACGCTTCATCGTGTATATAAAAAGCGATTTGCAAGCCAGAGAGCACCATGAACGTCAACCTGCTGAAGAAAGGGGCCGAAAGCCCCGCGACATTGGCAACCAGCATCTATGAGCGGCTAAAGGCCGATATTCTCTCAACGCGACTGGAGCCCGGCCGGAAGCTGCAATTGCGCTTTCTGATCGAGCATTACGATGCCGGCCAGACGCCATTGCGCGAGGCACTGAACCGCCTGACGACGGAGGATCTCGTCATTGGAAAGGAACAGCGCGGCTTCTTCGTGAAACCGATCAGTCTGGATGAATTACACGAACTGACGAAAACGCGTTGCTGGGTGGAGGGGCTGGCGCTGCGCGAATCCATGGCGAACGCAACGCCCGAGTGGGAGGAGGCGCTTCTGGTGGCGCATCACCGGCTGGAGCGCACTCCGCGCTCGCTCAATCCGGAACATTTTGAAGACAATCCGGAATGGGAAAGGTTCCATCGCGCCTTTCATGCGCTTCTCATTGGCGGCTGCGGATCGAAGCCTCTGATCGGCTTTTGCGAACAGCTTGCTGACCGGCTTTACCGCTATCGAGCCCTTTCAATTCGCAAGGCCTTTCGGGTCCGCAAGGTCAGCGACGAGCATGCTCGTATCCTGAAAGCCGTGCTTGATCGAGATACCGCTGAAGCTGAGCGGCTATTGCAGCAACATTATGAGAAGACGGCAGAGATCATCCGCGTTGATCTTGAAGCCGAAACGGTCAGCCCTGACCCGCGAGGCAGAGTAGCCTGATCCCGTCATGAAAGAGCTCGGCAGCGTCTACTTAAAAGAACGAGGGCGTCGGCGTCGCTCCTCAGTCGAATTGTTCACCATGCCCGATCTGTTCACGAACCGCATCGCCAATTGACGGATCATCCACCGGATCCGGGTCCGCACTGTTGGCGTCCTCGATAGAGTGAGCCGCCGCGACCAGCGCGCCAAGTACCTCTCGAGTGCCCCACCCCACTTCGTTCGCTGAGGCGATAACTTCTTCTAGGGTTTCTCTGGCCGCCGCCTTCAATTCCTCGAAGCGCTGCTGCAAATCCTGGGATCGTGGTGATGGAAACGGCATGGTCGGCTCCTTTCGTTGACGAGGTAACCCGCAAGACATCGGTCGGTTCCCGCCGACGCCTTAACGGATCCCAGCGGACCAACATTCATCATGACGATGCATAGCTCGCCTCCACAGTTCGCTTGGCGGTATCTTTCTTCAGCCATTGGATGAGAGAGTTGCCAAACATGCCGACAGCGCCTATCCATCCGGATAGTTTCTAAATTTCCTCTCTTATACCCCTCGCATTTTTATAAAGATACGCGCTCACTAAAATGCCAATGCATGCTGATTCAGCCAAATTGCGAGACAGGTGCCGCGCTTTCAGCATCGACGATCTGCTGGCAGATTCCTCCTTTGCAGCCGCTCTCCGCGATGCCGCATTGGAGTTGCTGGCAATCCATCGCACGGCGCCGAGAGTGGTGCGCTATGTCGCCGACTTGCAGAAGTGGCTGCTCAGTCAGGCGACTTTGGCAATGCATTTCGAGCGCAAGCTCAATCCGAGCTGCCCGCCAGTCACGGTCTCCAACCTGAGAAAATTCTTGGCCGAGAACCATGTTGCCAGCCACAACACGGCGATCGCGCATCTGAAGGAGATGGCGCACTATAAGCTATTCGAGCCGGTAGAAAATGCGGACCGGCGCACCAACGCCATGCAGGCTGCCGCCCATACGGAACAGCTGATCCGGCAATGGCTCGACGGACACCTGCGCTCGCTCGATAGCATAGATGCAGGCGATCGATATCAACGGTCCCAAGCCGATCCGACGATATTATTTCGCGCCCAGCCGCAGATCGCGCGTCGGCTCTTCCATCACCCAGGCTGGTACAGCCCTCCCGAAAGCATCACGCTTTTCGTCAAGTCGGAATCCGGCAGCAACATATTGCACGACCTTATGTCGCGTGTGCCAGCAACCGTGGAGGTGGCTGAGCGCTCATGGATAGGTGCTGTTTCGGCACGACTTGCCGCCGCTGACTATCTCATTTCCCGCACTCATACCGGCAGGATACTCGCAACCGCCCAGTCCAAGGGGCTATTAGGATGGGAGACGGCCAAGAAGAGCGGCGACTGCTGGGTTTCGGCGAACCTAGTGCTCGGCTATAGACGGTGGCAGGCCGTGAAATTTGCCGTCATCTCAGACGTCTTTGCGGATATCTAGGGTTTTCGGGCGGCGGCCGGCGATTGCTGCTCCTTGTGGCGCCGTCTGGCGGGGTGCGACGCGGATCTGTCCTACAGCGAGATCATCCGACGGACCGGCGCGGTCACCCATTATTCAATGACCGGCCAGCTCGCATGGCTGGCGTTCAGGGCTTCGCGTCGCCGGCGAAATCTGCAAACGCTTGTTCGATCAACTCGGCCGTCGCGCCGGAGGCGACGAGAGTTGCCAACAGGATCCTCGCCTGCCCCGGCCGTAGGGTCGAGGAATGACTGGCGCCGGCGCCGGCAAGATCGTGACCGCCACCGCCGCCGCCATAGCTTGAAAGCAGCAGCCCATCCGAAACCCGGCTGGAGACCACGACGGGGACGCCGATACCCGCGCAGCGCCTAACGGCTTCCACCAGCCGCGGATTGGCATTGCCCGAACCGAGAGCGGCAAGAATGATGCCATTAGCATCGGCCCTCAGGCTCGCATCCATATGCACAGAGTCACAACCCGGATAGATCGCCACGACGTCGACACGCACGTTGTCCAATGTTGCTTCAAGACGCGGACTTGGCGGATTTTCGAGCGGCCTTGATTGCCGAAAAGCGTCGGCAACATCCGAGGAATGTTTGTAGAGCCCCCAGGCAGGCAGCAGGCGACCGCCGAAAGAGATGAGTACGCCGCGACCCGCATTGACCGGATCGATCGCGGCGGCCACGGCCGCGCCAAGATTGGCAGGCCCATCAGCTTTGGGATGATCTGCGGTGAATTGCGCACCCGTGAAGACGACGGGCTTGTTCAATCCGTGCTGCAGATGGACGAGCAAAGCCGTCTCTTCCATCGCGTCCGTACCATGCAGGATGACGATGCCGCTCACGGCTGCATCCGCTAGCAATTCACCCACCTTCTTGCTGATCTCCTGCATGTCGGCGAGCGTGAGACTTGCCGAGTCCTTCGCCATCAACTCGATGGGCCTGAGATCGACAGGCATATCGGGCAGAAGCGCGAGTAGGCTCCCCCCCGACAATGACGGCGCGCTTGCGCCATTCTCGGCCCGCTCGCTTGCGATGGTGCCGCCGGTGGCAATGACTGCCACCAGCGGATTTATGCCTGTTGCCGTCACGAGTAGCCCCGCTCGATCGCCAGTTGCTGGATGCGGTCGCGCAACAGGTACCAGCCTATGACAAGGGCCGGCGCGATCAGGACGAGCGACGCGATCGTCCAGGTGCCGACGGGATAGTCGAGCGCCATCAGCACTAGCACCGCGAAGAGGAAGACAAGGGTCAAAATGCCGGTATAGGGTGCGCCGAACATGCGGAAATCCGGGCGTGCCATCTCACCGCGCTTGGATAGCTTCCAAAGCTTCAATTGGCACAACACGATAACGGCCCAGGCCGAGATGATGCCGAGCGCCGAGAGATTGAGCGCAATCTCGAATGCCGCTGACGGGACAACGGCGTTCAGCGCCACGCCGATGACGGTCACGGCAGCCGTTACCGCAATGCCGCCATAAGGCACGCCGGCCTTGTTCATCTTCGCAAGCGCTGCCGGCGCCGAGCCGGAAACCGCCATTGAATGCAGGATACGGCCGGTGGAATAGAGACCTGCGTTGAGCGAGGACAGAACGGCCGTCAGCACGACGAGGTTCATGACGATGTCGGCGCCTTCGATGCCGATCGTCCCGAAAAAGGTAACGAAGGGGCTCTCGCCGGCCTTATAGGCCGTATAGGGCAGAAGCAGCGACAGAAGCAGAACCGAGCCGACATAGAAGATCAGCAGGCGTGCAACGACAGTGCGGATCGCACCTGGCATGACCTTACGGGGATCCTCGGTCTCGCCTGCCGTCGTACCGATCAGCTCGATCGACGCATAGGCAAAGACCACGCCCTGTATGATGACGAAGGCCGGCAAGATGCCGTTCGGGAAGAAGCCGCCGCTATCCCCGATGATGCTGAACCCTGCCGAATGACCGGCAATCGGCGTTCCGGAGACGACGAAATAGATGCCGATGACGAGGAAGCTGGCAAGCGCGAGAACCTTCACGAGGCTGAACCAGAATTCGAGTTCGCCGAAAACCTTGACCGACAGTAGGTTCATGGAAAGCACGACCATCAGCGCGATCAGCGCAAAGACCCACTGATCGACGCCTGCGAGCCATGGAACGTATTGCTTAAAAAAGTTCATGTAGAGCGCGACGGCGGTCACGTCGGCAACGGAGGTCATGGCCCAGTTCAGCCAATACATCCAGCCAACCGCAAAGGCCATCTTCTCGCCGTAGAATTCGCGGGCATAGGAGACGAAGGAGCCGGAGCTCGGGCGATGCATGATCAATTCGCCGAGCGCGCGCAGCACCAAGAAGGCAAAGAAGCCGCACAGCGCATAGACGAAGATCAAAGCGGGACCGGCTGCGGCAAGCCGCCCGCCTGCCCCGAGGAAAAGGCCGGTGCCGATCGCGCCTCCAATGGCGATCATCTGGATCTGCCTCGGCTTCAGCGCCTTGTGATAGCCAAGCTCCTCATTGGCCGGCGGCCGGCGATCTGCCGGCACATTCTGGATGGTTTTGACTGACATTGCTCCTCCCTTGAGCCGTTTGTCCGTGGACGGGTCCGGGGTGCTCTTTGCACCCGATAGGATGCCGTTCGCTTTGATCAAGCCGTCGATCGCGGCTTACGATCTCCGGTCATGCTGTAATGCTGTATGACAGATTTTTCCTCTTACACGCTGAATTTGGTGCAGGTCAACCCGGCTCTAAACTTATTGACGCGGTTGGGCGCAATCGATAACAGTTTTGCAATCTGTCTTACAGCTTGACAGATATGGCTTGATTTCGACTGCAGGAGGGTAATGTGATCAAGACACGAAGCGAATATGATCTACTGGGCGAAAAGGATATTCCGGCCGATGTCTATTGGGGGGTGCACACCGCACGAGCGGTTGAAAACTTCCAGGTAACGGGCACGCCGATCGGGCGTTACACGCATCTCATCCGCGGCCTGGCCTTCGTCAAAGAAGCGGCTGCCCTTGCTAATCACGAACTGGGTCTGCTCAGCAAAGAAAGGCTCGATCCCATCGTGCGCGCCTGCCGCGAAATTCGTGCCGGCGAGCTCCATGAACAATTCGTCGTTGATGTCATTCAGGGAGGTGCCGGCACCTCGACCAACATGAATGCCAATGAGGTCATCGCTAATCGCGCGCTTGAGCTGCTCGGCCATCCCAAGGGCGATTATGCCCACCTTCATCCGAACGATCACGTCAATCTCAGCCAGTCGACCAATGATGCCTATCCGACAGCCGTCAACGTCGCTGTGATCGAAGCCATCGACAGCCTGGCTGCAGCAATGGAGACATTGCAGACAGCCTTCGAGCGGAAAGCCAAGGAATTCGACAGCATCCTGAAAGTCGGCCGCACGCAACTGCAGGACGCGGTACCGATGACGCTCGGCCAGGAATTTAGAACCTTCGCCATCATGCTCGGCGAAGACAGATCGCGGCTGATCGAATCGGCGGCCCTCCTGCACGAGGTCAATCTCGGTGCCACCGCCATCGGCACAGGCCTCAATGCGCCTCTCGGCTATGCGGCGCTTGCCTGCGCCCATCTGGCCCGGCTCACCGGCCGGCCTCTGGTTACCGCAAGCGACCTCATCGAAGCAACGCAGGATCCCGGCGCCTTCGTCCATCTCTCCGGCGTGCTGAAGCGCGTCGCGGTCAAGCTGTCGAAGACCTGCAACGACCTGCGCCTCCTGTCTTCCGGACCACGGGCCGGCATCGGCGAGATCACACTGCCAGCCATGCAAGCAGGTTCGAGCATCATGCCCGGCAAGGTTAATCCGGTCATTCCGGAAATGGTCAACCAGGTGGCCTTTTCCGTCATCGGCAACGACATCACTGTCACCATGGCTGCGGAAGCAGGCCAGTTGCAGCTCAATGCCTTCGAACCGATCATCGTGCGCTCGCTATCGGAAAGCATCATGCATCTGACCGCAGCCTGCCATATCCTTGCCGAGCGCTGCGTCGACGGCATCACGGCCAATCCGGCTCTCATGGCGCAGCGCCTTCAAGAATCGATCGGCCTTGCCACGGCGCTCAATCCGTTGATCGGCTATCAGGCTGCCACCAAGGTTGCCCGCGAGGCGCTGGCAACGGGACGCACCATACCAGAAATCGTGCTCCAGCATGAATATCTGACCGCCGAACAACTGGTCGAGGCACTACGGCCGGAGCGGCTGGCCAACCTGCCCGCCGCTCTCAATGCTGCGGTTGATCCTCGCCAATGATCGTGGTCACAGCACGCTTCACCTGACCGAGATGCGCTTCCATCGCCGCGATGGCCCCTTCTTCCGATCCCGCCGCAATCGCTTCAACGATGTGGCGGTGCTCGACATTCGAGGCCACGCGGCGCTGCGCCATCATGTTGACCAGCTCAGATTGCTGCATTAACGCATCGCGGGCATCCGTCACGATCTTGGCGAAGACGGCATTTCCCGAGGATTCCGCGATCATCGAGTGAAATTCAGAGTCCAAATTCACCCACTTCAAGGGATCCTCTTCGTGGTCCATCACATCGCAAAGCTCAAGCAGGCGTGCGAGCTGCTGCTCTGTCCGCCGCAGAGCCGCCCAGCCTGCGGCGGGAACCTCAATAAATGGGCGGGCCTCAATCAAATCACGTGCAGAATAACCGCCGTAACGCAG
Source organism: Rhizobium sp. CB3171 (assembly GCF_029714265.1). Classification (NCBI taxonomy): domain Bacteria; kingdom Pseudomonadati; phylum Pseudomonadota; class Alphaproteobacteria; order Hyphomicrobiales; family Rhizobiaceae; genus Rhizobium; species Rhizobium sp. CB3171. The sequence continues at coordinate 2,583,365 of NZ_CP121653.1, forward strand.
CTCCGGTCCGGGTGTCGACGTTATGACATAGGTGCCGCTGCCGGTGCGAGTCTGGGTTAAGCCGAGTGTCTGAAGGGAGCGGAGCGCTTCGCGGATAATCGGGCGACTGACACCATAACGCGAGGCAAGCTGCGCCTCAGCGGGCAGTCGCGTCCCGACCACCAACCGTCCCGATGTGATTGCCGAACGAATATCCTCAAATACTGCCTCAGCAGCATTTTTCCGACTGATCGGACTTGTATAAGATAACCAATCAGCCACCTCACTCATGCCATCCAACCTTCACAAACATTCTCTGCTTGTCAAGGATCGAACGCCAAACGGGCGCAGCTCTGCGATTCCCTGCCGAACGGCGGCGCCTTGAAGGAATCAGAACCGTCACGCCCCTGAAAATTGGGCCAAGATATTGATTTTTCTGTTACGTCATAAATACTGCAGGGCGATGCCGATTGTCTGTCATATGCTACCGCGACGATCCATTAATTCACTATTGATACAGCCATCGTGCGAATAGGATAGGACGCTTGAGCGTTCTAAGTCCCGAGGTCCTATGTCTGAAGTCGACTGGCTGAGCCATCTCCTGGAAATCATCACGGTCACTGGTCAGCTCGAGGTCCGCTGTGCCTACGGTGCGCCATGGCGGGTGGCCTGGGGCCGCGCGGCGGCGAACGAAATCCCCTACCACGTCATCGTCAAGGGTCGAGCCGTTTTCGAGAATCCGGAGACGAGAACAGCGAGGGAACTGGTGAGCGGAGATATCGTGCTGTTACCTCACGGTGCGGCGCATGTGCTGCACGACGGTAGCGGGCAAACACCCATCCCCACTCAGCAGCGTCGAGGGTCTGCCGGTTGGATGCTGAGCGAAAACGCCAGCCAGGGTGAGCAGCTCGATCTGTTGTGTGGTCGATTTTTTATTGCACCGCCGCATGATCGACTGATCCGCAACTACCTGCCCACAAACCTCGTGGCGCGGGCCATGGATGGCCAGGGAGAAGACGGTATCGGTTCCGCTTCCAACCAGCTAGCCAGTCTGGTGGGGCTGATGCGAATGGAATCGACCGGCGACCGAGCCGGAGGGCGCGCGGTTCTCAATGCACTTTCTTCGGCCCTTTTCACACTCGTGCTTCGCGCCGCGAGCGAGTCCGAGAGAGCCCCCGAAGGTCTATTGGCGCTGGCCGCCCATCCGCGGCTGGCTCCAGCCATCGCGGCCATGCTTGCCGACCCAGCCCAGCCTTGGAAACTGCCTGATCTCGCGGCCTTGTGCGGCATGTCACGTGCTACGTTCATGCGGCACTTTCAAGACAGGCTGGGTTGTTCAGCCCTCGATCTCTTGACTGATCTGCGCATGAGCCTGGCAGCCAACGAGTTGAAAAAGCCTGCGATCAGCACGGAGGCTGTGGCCGAAACGGTTGGCTATCAATCTGTTTCGGCATTCCGACGTGTCTTTGCCGAGAGAATGGGGATGACGCCCGGGGAATGGCGCAGACAGGCGTATGGCGGCGAGACGGGCGCGGGTTAGGTTAGACACGCGGGATTTGATCCTTTCGCGCATCATATTGAGGTAATAAAGTCTCGTTATTCTCAAATAGGTCAGTAAATTGGGCTCCGTAATCATTTGATGAGGGAGCCACTCAATGAACTACATCAGCAACGCAGCCAACGAACCGACGCCGACGAATGCCGTCATCGAAACCATTCTGAGTCGTAGCGCTGCCAAATACTACGACACCACCGCCGCGCTGAGCGACGATCAGATCCGCGATCTGGTGCGGATCGGCACTTCCGCGCCGACATCGTTCCACCTGCAGAACTGGCGGTTTATCGCTGTCCGTACGCCAGCGGCAAAGGCTCGGTTACGTCCGATCGCCTGGAATCAGCCGGCGATCAGCGACGCCGCCGTTACCTTCATTATCGTCGGCCGGTTGGCCGATGCCAGCACCGTGCCCGCCCGTCTGGCGCCGGTGGTGGAAGCCGGCATCATGCCGGCGCATCTGGTGCCGGAATGGGAAGCGCCCGCTCGCGGGCTCTATGACGATCAACCCCAGCGACAGCGCGACGAGGCGGTACGCACTGCTACTTTTGGCGCCGCGGCGATCATCTATGCAGCGCGCTCCCTTGGTCTGGGTTCGACGCCGATGATTGGGTTCGACGCAGAAGCCGTGCACAGCGAGTTCGGCCTGGCCGAAGACGAAATCCCAGTCATGCTCCTGAGCGTAGGGCCGGAGCGGGCCGGCAACTGGCCGCAGAAGCCGCGCCTGCCGGTGGCCGATGTCCTGGACTTTGCATAATTCGCAACCCAATCAGAAACTTACGGAGATTATGATGCCTAGAACTATTGCCCTGAAGCCTGAACAGGTCCCGGCCGAATCGAAACAGACTCTCGATGCTTTCACCAAGAGCATCGGGTTCACCCCCAACATGATGGCGGCCTTCGCGCAGAGCCCGATCGCGTTCAACGCGTGGGTCATTCTGCTCGGCTCCCTGAGCAAGGCGCTTGACGTGAAGACACGAGACAGCATCGGCCTCGCCGTCTCCGAAGTGAACGGTTGCAATTATTGCCTGACGGTTCACAGCTTCACCGCCGAACACATGGCCAAGCTGCCGGCCGATGACATCATTCTCGCCCGGAAGGGTCATGCCAACGATCCGAAACGAGATGCCGCCGTCCAGTTTGCGCAAAAAGTCATAGAGACTCGAGGGCAGGTCAGCGACGCCGATCTGAGCGCCGTCCGCGATGCCGGCTACACCGACGCGAACATCATCGAGATCGTCACACTGGTGGCGATGTACTCCCTGACGAACTTCTTCAACAACGTATTCGATCCCGAGAAGGATTTTCCCGCGGTACCGCCGGCCGGGTCGATCTGACCCTATCCCGTCGCAACCTCTTGAAACCATTGGGATCGATCACATGAACATCCTCCATCTTGATAGCAGTTCGCGTCGACAATCGCATAGCCGTCAGCTGTCGGCGGCAATCGTCGAAAAGCTTCTCGAGGTTGCGCCCGGCGCAAGCATCAGCCGGCGTGATTTGGGGACCGAACCCTTGCCTCACGCCGTGGCTGATTATGCGGTCGCGCTATCGACGCCGGCCACATTGGCCGCCCCACCGAAGGGTTCTCTGGATCTTTCCGAAGCGCTTGTCCAGGAGGTGGAAGCGGCCGATGTGGTTGTCATCGGAACGCCGATGCACAACTTCACGATCCCCTCGGCCCTCAAAGCTTGGATCGATCAAATCCTGCGCGTCGGTCGCACGATGAAGTCGACGCCGGCGGGGAAGGTAGGAATGCTTCTGGACCGTCCGGTGTTTATCGGCGTCGCCTCCGGCGGCATTTTTAGCGGTGGCCGAGCCAACCAGCCGGACTTTCTCACGCCCTATCTGTCGCTGGCACTCAGCTCCATCGGGCTGAAAACCCAGCAGTTTCTCCTCCTGCAGGGCACCGCGTTTCTCGACTGGGACCAAGCACCCTTGGCGAGAGAGAAAGCCCTCGCCGCTCTCGACCTTACTGTGGTGAGGGAGCTTGAAGTCATGCACAGCGGTCCTGCCGTCCTGTCGAGCGCCGGCTGACCCTAACGCGATGCTGCCTGCTTTGGAGGGTGTCGCCAGACACATTCTGCGCCGCAAGCTTGGCACAGCCGTATCCTAACCCCTCCGGCCCACCGGACTACGAAAACGAGGCCTTCAGATGACTTTACCAACCAACCCGCGCCCCCAGATCGGCGACAGGATCATCGACAATTCAGCACCGCCCGATGACAGCGCAGTTCGAGAATGGATCGGACCGCAGGCATTCGGACATTGGGCGGAACTGCGGAATTGGATCGACGAGTTCTATCCTGCCGTTTTCGAGCCGGACTGGCTCTACGGTGGCAAGAACCGCGGTTGGTCCTTGCGCTACAAGAAAACCAAGGCATTCACCACCTTGGTTCCGGAATATCGGCGGTTTTCGGCTGTCGTGGTCATGGGCGGAGCAGAACGAGAGAAGTTTGAGGAGCGGCGTTATGTCTGGCGTCCGCAACTGGTCAAGCTCTACGATGAAGCCAAAACATACATCGACGGTAAATGGCTGACCCTTGGCATCGCATCGACAGACGATCTGCACGATGTAACTGCGCTTTTAACGATGAAGCGCCCGCCACCATCGCGCGGTTGAACGTCACAGAAATCACCGATTTGTAGTGCGGCGGCTCCGCGGAACTCGAGCGGCGGTCTCATCGACATCGCACACCAATTCAAAATCAAGGTCATCGCCGGAGCGAGAGACAGCCAAGATCGAAAGGCTTTCCGCAAGCAATCTAGTCTGAACCAACAAATGTCTGAGGAGATAATTCCCATGAAAGCGATCATAGCAACTAATCAAGCCGCGGGAACGGCCGGCATGAAGCTGGTGGAGCGGCCCGAGCCGCAGGCGGCCATAAACGACGTCATCGTTGAGGTTCATGCGTCGGGGTTCGTCCCGACCGAACTGACCTGGCCCTCGACCTGGGTCGACCGCGTTGGCAACGAGCGAACACCGTCGATCCCCGGGCATGAGCTGGCCGGGGTGGTCACCGCTCTAGGTTATGGCACGACGGGACTGTCGGTAGGTCAACGGGTGTTCGGCCTCACGGACTGGTATCGCGACGGGACCCTGGCGCAATACGTGGCTGTCGAGGCGCGCAACCTTGCGCCGCTGCCGGGTGAAGTCGATTTCACGGTGGGCGCGAGCTTGCCAATCTCAGGCCTGACCGCGTGGCAGGGATTGTTTCAGCACGGCCGTCTCCAGCCCGGCCAGAGTATCCTTGTTCATGGTGCCGCCGGCGCAGTTGGCTCGCTTGTGGCACAGTTAGCGCGCGACTTTGGTGCCTACGTCATTGGCACCGGGCGCTCCGCCGACCGTCACAAGGCTCTCGAGTTCGGCGCGCAGGAGTTTGTGGATCTTGAAAACGATGTCCTCGAAGACGTGGGTGGCGTCGATCTGGTGTACGATGTCATTGGCGGCGATATTGGAAAGCGTTCCGCAGGCCTGATACGCGCAGGAGGAACGCTGGTGTCCATTGTTGGGCCAGTCGAGACGCGGCCCGCCGACGGTCTGGCGATCGACTTCGTCGTCGAATCCGATCGTGCCCAGCTGGGCGAAATCGTCCAGCGGATACGGGACGGACGCCTACGGACGAACATCGGCAATGTCTCTACGCTCGATAGCGCCGTCGCCGCTCTCAGCTCGACCGAGCGACGCACCGGGAAGACGATCATCCGCATTCGTCCATGAGAGACTTCGGGGATCGATACATCGAGCCACCGGATAGCGAACGCGGTCCTCGACCTTAGTCTTGTCGGCCGAAGCAACAACTCCGGCCGACACGCTAGCGAAATTTCCGGGCCGCCAACAACTACGGGGCGGCCGCAGCCGTGCTCTTGAAGGGATGCCGTTCAACATCTGCGGTGACCCGTCTGAAAAGGGAACAGTCTTTGGCGCTATCGGTTGGCTCAATATGGTCTTCGCTTTGTCGCCTCTCGACGTCCATTGCAGCAAAGCTGTAACAAATATTGGCGTTTAGGTGACGTTTGAGGCGTTTGGGACCGTTGTTGGCCGATCCGAATTTTTCCTTGGCTCAAGCAACACATGGCTGATTTCGGCGATGACGCTATCTACAATTCGGGCGGCGAATACGTTTGTCCAATTCTGCGATTGCACGATTGCGGTAGAAATCTCGAGCTCGACAGTCGCCTGATCTTTCCGACCGGCATGGAAATGCGCAAGCCCTCGGAAAGCAGCGTTCAAACAACGGTTCGTGTCATTGCTGTCGTCGGCTTCAGCGAGTAGGGCCAGGGCCTCCTCATGACGTCCGAAACGGGCCAGCGCAGCGCCGCGAGTACCCTTCAACGTGGCAAGCTCGGGCGCAAGCAGGAGCGCTTTCTGTGTCAACCGGTCGAGATACGCGTTATCGCGCAGGCCTTCATTTGCGAGGACATGCATGGAGATGCTCTCCATGATTAGGAGTTGCTCACTACGCGAGGGTGCAATGGACAGCTCGTGCTCTAGAGCAACGATTTGCTGCTCAGGCTGACGATGGATCAAGCTGTTGAGTTCGAGAAGAAGATAGGCAATCCGATCCGACTGGCGACTGAGCGCAGGCTCTTCAATACCTGCATAGGGTCGCAATGCATTCAGGTAAAGCTGCCGGTGCATTGCAAGGTAATCGACCTTCGGCCACACGGTTTGCCACAAGGCCAGCATGTCATTCGCCATGCGCTTGCCATATAACGTGGAGTAATGTGGCATGAGATTGGAGTAGATCATAGGGACCTGAAATGCGAGGGCGGGAAAGAGCACCACCCTCAGGGCAACTGCATCACTCGAAAACCGTAAGGCAACGATCAGGATGGCGAACCAGGCCAGATCCATCACTGGCCCGCCAGCAATGAAAAGCAGCCGCGCCGCTTTAGCGTAACGCAACTTCGGAACGCCGGTTACCCTGCCCCCAAGCGGGATGAGCCCGACAATAATTTCCGTCCCAGACCAGCGGCCGCGAAAGATGATCGGCCCTCGGCCGAGACGAATTTCCTGTATCTCCATTTTCACGCTGAGGCCGGCCAGCACATGGCCCATCTCATGCAAGATGAAACTTATCCAAGGGCTGACGAACAGAGACAAAATAAATAAAACAAACATAATAAGAATATTTTCCGCCGGTTTCGGTAGGACTTAGAGGAGTTTCGTGACGAGCGATCCTAAGGCAGGCTCATCGGTTTCCGGTGTCGCAGACAGCTGCGCAGCACCTAGGCGCCGATGCCGATGACACTCTCGCGAACACCCATTAGTTTCGCAGCTCTCTCGTTCAAGCGGCTTCGTCGTCGGGCCGCGCTGGGGTGCGAGCACATGACCGGGCTGGAAGGAGACTGGTGCGCGACGCGGTTTCCTTGCCTTGAAGGACTGGCGAAGAGCTAGGCAGCGTTCGCCGCGACAGGCTTCCCGAACCTGCCGATGTTCCCGTCGCCCCATGCCTTCAATGCGACAAGGATCGGCTCGAGACTGCGTCCCAGCGGCGAGATCGTGTATTCGACCTTCGGCGGAACCTGCGCGTAGACCTTGCGCTCGATCAGACCGTCGTCCTCGAGCTCGCGCAACTGGTTTGTCAACGTGCGCTGCGTGACACCCGCCACCTGCCTGCGGATCTCGTTGAACCGCATGGTTCCTCCTAGAAGATGGAAGAGGACGACGCATTTCCACTTGCCATCGATCAGGCTGATCGCCGCCTCGACCGAGCAGCCGGGATTGCAGTCGAAGCGGGAATGACGAGCCTTGGCCATGACGATATCCTTTTGATCCTTAGATGCGTCTTCGCATGTAGTTCGTACTGTTGTAGTTATTGCAGGTTTCTCGTCGCTGCAAGATGCGAGATTCGTATTCCGCGGCCTGCGGCGACATCGGAAAGACGATCACCTAGCGCAAGCAATCTATTGAATTTACGTCGTAAAGACGAGAAGTTGCCGCTTCCTGCAATCAGCTTCACGGTATCCAGAAGGATACTATTGGCAAGCGTTGTGCGTATCCAAACAGAACGCCCGTACGGCTATATGGAGGTGACTGGTTCGACGATCCCACCAACTGGAGGACCGCTGAAGCCACCCAGGAAAGCAACCTCAAGGAATTTCCAATGTCAGAAAATAGCTTCACCTCCCGTTCGATCACACGGGAAGCCGCCGCAAGGCTCGTCGCAGAAACCATCGCCGCATCGGAGCGCGTCGGCTTCGAACCAGTCGTCGCCATCGTCGACGCTGCAGGAAACCTCAAGGCTTTCGAGCGCAGCGACCGCAGCTCGTACCTCGCCGTCAACATCGCCATCGACAAGGCCTACACGGCAGCCTCCTTCGGCCTCTCGACCGCGCAGTGGGTCGACCTCCTTGAAGACCGAGGTGCGTCGAACCTTCGCTACGTCCCGCGTGTGATGGCGGCGGCCGGCGGTTTCCCGATCATGGACGACGGCATGATCGTCGGCGGCCTCGGCATCTCCGGCGGAAGTTGGGCGCAGGACCAGGAAGCTGGCGAAGAAGCGCTTCGCAACTTCGCCAAGTGAAAGCAGTTCAAGGAGCACAGAAAATGAAAGCAGTCGGATACAAGACCCCCTCGGCCATCGACGGGGCAGATTCCCTCGTAGACATCGAGATCGCCAAGCCGGTCCCGGAAGGCCACGATATCCTGGTCGAGATGAAGGCGGTTTCGGTGAACCCCGTCGATTACAAGATCCGTCGCAGCACGCCCCCGGCGGAGGGCATGGACTGGAAGGTTATCGGATGGGACGCTGCAGGCATCGTCGCCGCCGTCGGCCCCGAGGTCACCAGGTTCGCTCCAGGCGACGAGGTCTGGTATGCGGGTTCGATCCTTCGGCCGGGCACCAACGCGGAGTTCCATCTCGTCGACGAGCGCATCGTCGGCCACAAGCCGTCCAAGCTGGACTGGTCCGACGCCGCCGCTCTGCCGCTGACCACGCTGACAGCCTGGGAAGCTCTCTTCGACCGGATGAATGTGAAAAAGCCGGTGTCGGGTGCTGCGAACGCCATTCTGATCATTGGCGGTGCCGGCGGCGTCGGCTCGATCGCCATCCAGATTGCCCGGCAGTTCACCGACCTGACCGTCATCGCCACCGCGTCGCGTCCGCAGACGCGTGAGTTCGTGACGAAGATGGGCGCCCATCACGTCGTCGACCATTCGAAGCCCCTGGCACAGCAGATCGCGGATCTGGGCATCGGCGCGCCTGCCTTTGTGTTCTCCACCACCCAGACGGAGAAGCATGTGGTGGAGATCGCAGAGTTGATATCGCCGCAGGGCCGCTTCGGCCTAATCGACGACCCGAAGAGCTTCGACATCATGCTGTTCAAGCGCAAGGCAGTGTCGATTCATCACGAGCTGATGTTCACCCGCTCGATCTATCAGACGCCCGACATGATCGAACAGGGACGGATTCTCGACGAGGTCGGCGCCGCCGCCGATGCCGGTCGCATCCGCTCCACGGCGACGGTGCGCCTCGGCACGATCAATGCCGACAACCTGAAGAAGGCGCATGCTCAGCTCGAGAGCGGCTCGACCATCGGCAAGGTCGTCCTCGAAGGGTTCTAACAACCGAGAGCGGCCTTTCGCGGCCGCCCTTCTGTTGCATCCGACGTTCCTATTCGTCGCCACTGCAAAATCCGGGCAGACGCAAATCCGTTTGATCCGAAGTGGGACAGCTACTTCACTGCGAGGAGGGTCTGCCATCGAAAATTACAGATCCACGCGGTGAGTCCGCATACTCTCCCGACACACAGGAACCGGCGGCTCTGGTCAAACAGGGTTTAGCGGAGGCTTGAGCCCTATGCGGGGAAACTCGCACGTACAGTTCTTAGGGAGGAGCGACCCCGCAACGGATCGTTCCTATCCGCGGCTGCCTGAATTGGGCAGCCCTGCGACGCTGCATTAAGGATCAGATGACCGACCGGCGAACACAAGAGCGTAAGCACGGAACGTAGCCGCGCCACTATCACTGCATCCGTCACCTGCTCCCTCGGAACGGGACAGCGCTATCGCCTGCCACACTAGGGAAGACACTCGCCAATTCTCGGTAACTTATTGTCTGGTCCCGACAACGCACAATCACCATCGTTGCTTCTACGAGACCTTGATCGGCTGCTTTGCGAAACCAGGCTAGGGCTTCGGCCTTGTCCTGAGCCACACCCCACCCGCGCGCATACATATTCCCAATATGATCCTGCGCAACCGCGTTTCCTTTATCCGCCGCCTTGCGGTACCACAGCATTGCCTGGCTGTAGTCAAGGGGTGTTCCTTTGCCACAAACATACATATCGCCAACGTTAACTTGGCCGGCGGCACTACCGGCATCTGCCGCCTTGGGGCAGACTAAGCTAACCGCACTTTTCGATTGGTTTTTCGGAAGGTCGCGTACCAACCCAATCCAATTTCGCTTTTCGGCCATTCAACACCGTTGCGCAATTGCAAATCATATATTTTGATTGCGCATCACTGCCTGAAATCACCATCAGCAGCAACTGAATTTATTGCGTTTTCCCGGCTGAATGCAATGGTGTGTAAACGATCCTTAACGGGTGGTTTTTTGAACTACACCACGAAGATAGGTGCACCGGCATCCTACCCCGTCTGGCCCCGCTTGGGGAGAGCTGTTTGATTGTCGATATACAGTAGTGACTGGTCTGTCTGCGGCTTTCCTGCCTAGCTTCCTCACCGAAAGTGCGGGATTCCGATGAGGCCGCAGGAGCAACGATGCGATGCATTATCTCAAACCCGCGCGTCAATGCTCTCATAGTCTGTCGCAGACATAGGGTGGCGGGAAGTGCAGCGTTTCAGTGCGGCTCAGTGAACGATATTGCAACCAGCCTTCTAAATATGGAGATGTTGTCTTCTCGATGATTGAATCGGCTCACCATAGGCTGCAGGCAAGTCGAGGAGACCGCTCATGACGCGCAGGCAGTTTGCGATATCCAGCAGCATATTCACAGTGGTGATGATCGTATTCATCGCCAACTTTCCATTTCTACTTATGACCCTTGTACGCATGACCCACTGCGCGGCCGATACATGTGGGGCTGTCGGACTCGTCTTTGGTATGTATGGTCGGATGCTGGGTGTTCTGATCTACGGGACAGCAATGTTGCCGTCATTTCGCTCGCTGCTGGTTGAGTTTCTGGTGGGTTGTCGCGTCGTTCTTTTGGCTTCTCGCTGCCCGCGACGCGCTGATGACCGGCTTGAATTTTTGGGCCGTAGGCTTGTCCTTGGGAATTCTGTCGTTCCAATGGCCGGTGACGCTGATTTTCCTTCTCGCCTTCCTTATCTTCCTCTCGCTCTGGAAAGGGTTCGACGAGAACGCCGTCGGCCGGTCCGCCATCGACGGTTTTAAGACGCATGGGATGGGTCCTTGAGCCACGTTCCAAATTGTAACAATGCGAGCTATTTGGTGACGGTGGAGGCGCCGATAACTGTGGATGGCCAGCCCGCAACTGTAAGCGTACGTCCGGCTTCGTGGCTGAGGTGGCTTGCCCTACACAATGAAATTGGGGCACCGCTAGTTGCAATTAGCTGTCACTTGCCGGGGCCAGACCGTTACCAGATTGTAGTCAGCGGCGCCGTATACGGCTGTGTCTCAAACGAAATTGACCTAAACCCGAAAGGCGCTGCTTATGTAGTCGCCTCGGGCCTGGCTTTTTCCCCTCTTGAGAAAAGACATGGATGTTATTCGCGGCATCGCAAATGACATTTCCGATGTACGTCATCGTCGCATTTGGAGCGACGATCGAGATCATCGTATCTGGCTCACGATGCTTTCTCGCAAAATGGAACGCGCCAGCAACCGCTCCACCGGCGAGTAACGCCCCATCACTGCACGGCGGCGAGCGCAATGCCGTCGGCGACTTCCTGGCAGCGATCGGTCAGAGTGGCGGTCGCGACACGCAGATGGCTGCTCGGCAGTACCGAGAATTTCGCTCCGGGATGAACGGCAATGCCCCTCGCCGCCAGCGTGACCAGCGCAAACGGTTCCGAGGACACAGGGATCCAAGCGCAAAGACCACCTCCATGGGCAGCCTCGACGCCGCGCTCGGCGAGCGCATCGATCAGTGCCGCCCGGCGTTTGGCGTAGAGGTCGCGGGCCCGGAAGAGCGTCTCGTCCGTCGCCGGATCGCGCAATAGCCAGGCCGCCGCCGATTGCAGGATGCGGCTCGTCCATCCGGCGCTGAAGGCACGGTAGGACTGGATCTGTTCGATCATTGCCCGCGAACCGGACAATACGGCGAGCCGGAGGTCCGGTCCGTGCGTCTTCGAGAAGGACAGGACATGAATGACACGGTCGGGATAGAGTGTGCCGAGCGAGTGGCGCGGCGCCGACGAGATGTCGGCCACCCCGTCATCCTCGACGACCAGCGTATCGCTATCCTTGAGGATCGCGCCCAGTTTTTCCATGCGCGCGGCACTGACGCTTTGGCCGGTAACGGAGTGAACGCGCGGCTGGAAGATGAAAGCGGCCGGCCGGTACTTCATCGCATTCTCCAGCGACGCCGGCACAGGTCCCTCGTCATCGCACTGGACCGGCAGTATACGGACTCCGCGATCTTCGAGAATATCGAGAAGCCGCATGCCTGTCGGCATTTCAATTGCGACTGAAGCGCCCGGCGTTACCAGGGCATGGATCAGCGTATAGACGGCATTGTAGCCGCCATTTGTCGCGAGCAATGCTTCCGGCTGATAGGGCCATGAGCGTCTGACGGCTTCTTCCAGCTCGGGGAGAATGCGGCTGCGCTGGTAGCTGTTTACATTCTCCGCATTCGCGCCATAGGCCATCGCCTCGGCAAGTTTCGGCAGCAGCCGGACATCCGGCACTGCTGCCGTCAGGTCCAGAACGCCCTCGCCGTAGTCACCGACGCTCGCCAGACGCTCCGGCTTGGCGATGAAGCGGTCGCCGCTCACCCAGGTGCCGTTTCGGCCGCGGCCGCTGATGATTTTCTGCCGCCGCAGCTCGCTCCAAGCTTCCGAGATGGTTGCCGGGCTGATTCCGAGCGCAAAGGCGAGGTTACGGATCGCCGGCAATTTCGTGCCCACAGGCAGTGCTCCGGCCCGGATCAATGCACTGGTTTCGATCGCGATTCCGCGAATCGTACGATCTTTCAATTTTTCTGCAAACCAGTTTGCGTCCCCAGTTTCACTCATTTTCGCGCCATTTTTTAATGTTCAATAACGTAATAACATTTGATCAATCTGATTTGAACATTTACCCATTTCGAAAACAAGCTTTTTGAAGGGAAATTCCGATGCCCTTGACGCTCCGCCTCGCCCTTCGTGACTGGGACTACATGACGCCGCTGGTTCTCGGTGACGTCTCGTCGCCGAGGCTCGACATCAAGGTCGATCGTGTCGGCACGCTGATCTCGCATGTCGGCAGGAGCGAGGAATATGATGCCGCGGAAATGTCCTTCAGCCGCTACACGCAGCTTCGCATCGACGGCGACGAAAGCGTCACCGGCATTCCGAACTTCATCATGCGCGGCTTCCGCCATCGCTGCATCGTCACGACCACGCACAGCAAGCTTCGCGAACTCGGCGATCTCGCCGGGAAGCGCATCGGCGTCACCGGCTGGCGCGACTCCGGCAACACCTGGACGCGCGCCGCGATCCGCCGCGAGGGCGTCGAGGTCGAGGATGCGATGTGGTACGCCGGCCGCCTGACCGAGGCTCATCCGATCGTCGACCGCCTCGACGGTTTCGGCCGCCCCGGCCGCATAGAAGCGGTCCCCGGCGAACGGCCGATGGTCGAACTTCTAAAGGAAGGGGTGCTCGACGCGATCTTCACACCCTTCATGCCTGAAGGCTATTTCGCCAGCGGATCGCCTTTCCGACAGCTGCTATCCGACTTCCGCGGTGCCGAACGTCGCTATTTCGACGACGTGGGGTATGTGCCCGGCATGCACCTGATCGGCATCAAGTCGAGCATCGCCGCCGAACATCCTTGGGTGATCGAGGAGCTCAGCCGGCTGATCGATGAATCGCAGCGCATGTGGCTTTCCAAGCGGCGGAAGTACGCCGAGACGACGCCTTTCATGCTCGACGAACTGCTGAAATGCGCCGCCGAACTGCCGCAGGGCTGGGACGCGAGCGGTTTTGCGCCCAACCGAAAGATGATCGCCGACTTCGCCGGTGAACTGCACGCGCAGGGCATCCTGCCGCGGCTGATGACGCCGGAAGAACTGTTTCCGCTCGATATCGACGGCAAGCCGATACCTGCCGCCGCCTAACACGCGAAAACGTAAATCAAAAAGGGGAATGACCATGCAATTGAGGAAAATGGCCACTCTTGCGCTCGCCGGCGTCATGCTCTCCGGAGCCGCCTTCGCCGAAGACGCAAGCCTGCCGAAACTCTCGGTCAACGAGGAGCTGAAGGCCAAGTTGCCGGAGGCGATCCGCACCGCCGGCAAGATGATTTCCGTCAACAACGGTTCCTTCCCTCCCTATGAGATCGTCACCGGCACCGAGATGACCGGCGCCAGCGCCGACCTGACCGACGCGCTCGGACGGGTGCTCGGCGTCAAGATCGAGCATCAGACGGTCGGTGGCCTGCCCGCCCTCCTCGCCGGCATCAATTCCGGGCGCTACCAGTTCGCCTTCGGCCCCGTCGGCGATTTCAAGAGCCGCGAAGAGGCCAATGACTTCGTCGATTGGGTCCAGGAGTTCGTGGTTTTCGCGGTCCAGAAGGGCAATCCGAAGACGATCACCTCGCTCGACACCGCCTGCGGCAACCGCATCGCCGTGATGGCTGGCGGCTCGGCGGAAAAGGTCATCCAGGTCCAGGCCGAGAAGTGCAAGACCGATGGCAAGGGTCCGATTGAAGTCCAGTCCTTCACCGATCAGCCGAGCTCGATTCTCGCTGTCCGCTCGAAGCGTTCGGATGCCTTCTTCTCCTCCCAGGCGCCGCTCACCTATTTCGTGTCGCAGGCCAATGGTCAGTTGGAGCTCACCGGCGTCGGTCAGAAGAACGGCTTCGAAGCGCTCTACCAGGGCGCCGTCGTTCCGAAGGGCTCCCCGCTCGGCCCGGTGCTGCGTGACGCGGTCAAGCTTCTGATGGATAATGGCACCTATGCCGCCATCATGAAGAAGTGGGGCCTCGAGAACAATATCATCAAGGAGCCGGGCATCAACCTCGGCGGGACATTGCCGAAATGAGCACTGATATCAAGAACACAGCATCGCCACCCGGCGATGCGGCACGGGATGTGGCACATGCCCACAAGCCCTTCCCCGCCGGTCGTGTCGGGGCCTGGGTTGTAGTCCTGATAATCGCGGCCTACTTCGCCTGGTCGGTTGCCGGAAACGAGAATTTCGGCTGGCCCGTCGTCGCCCGGTATTTCTTCGATCCTGTCGTCATCGGCGGCCTCTACGTCTCGCTTGGCCTGACCGTTGTGGCAATGATCATCGGCGTCGTCCTCGGTCTGCTGCTCGCCGTCGCCCGCATGTCGAAGGACCATCTGGCAAGCTCGCTTGCCTCGCTATTCATTTGGTTCTTCCGCGGCACGCCGCTGCTGGTGCAGCTGATCTTCTGGTACAATCTTTCCACCCTCTTCCCGACACTGTCGATCGGAATCCCCTTCTTCGGACCGACCTTCGTCAGCTGGGACACCAATTCCGTCATCAGCCCGATGACCGCCGCCATTGCCGGCCTTGCACTCAACGAGTCTGCCTATATGGCAGAGATCATCCGCGGCGGCCTGCTATCGGTCGACAAGGGCCAGTTCGAGACCGCCGAAGCCTTCGGCATGACGCGCGCAAGGGCGCTTCGCCGCATCATCATCCCGCAGGCGATGCGCTCGATCGTTCCACCGACCGGCAACCAGCTGATCAGCATGATCAAGGCGACCTCGCTCGTCAGCGTCATTGCCATGGCCGACCTGCTCTACTCGGTCCAGTCGATCTACAACCGCACCTTCGAAGTCATCCCAATGCTGCTCGTCGCAGTCACCTGGTACCTGCTGATCACCTCGGTGCTGAATATAGGCCAGAGCTATGTCGAGCGCTATTACAGCCGCGGTGACCGGTACACCGGCACCGCCAATGCCGAAAAGGAGGCCGGCATGCCAGCACCAGCACTTGCTGCCGCACAGGAGGCGAGCTAATGAACGCGATCACGACCATCGAACCGCTCGTGCGCGCCCGCAACGTACACAAATCCTTCGACCAGCTTGAGGTTCTGAAAGGCATCGACCTCGACGTCGCCCCAGGCGAAGTTGTCGTCATCTTGGGGCCGTCGGGTTCGGGCAAGTCGACCTTCCTGCGCTGTATCAACCGCCTCGAAACGATCAAGCAGGGATCGATCGAAGTGGATGGCGAGCAGATTGGCTACAACTTTCGCAAGGGCAAGCTGGTGCAGCTCTCCAATCACGCCGTCGCGCTTCAGCGCCGGAAGATCGGCATGGTATTCCAGCAGTTCAATCTCTATCCGCATATGACGGCGCTGCAGAACATCATCGAGGCACCGGTGGGTATCCACGGCGAAAGCCGCAAGGAAGCGACGGAAAATGCCAAACGTCTGCTCGAACGCGTCGGTCTCTCGGCCAAGGCGGACAACTATCCCCGCCAGCTTTCCGGCGGCCAGCAGCAGCGTGTGGCAATCGCCCGTGCGCTGGCGATCAAGCCGAAGCTGATGCTCTTCGATGAGCCCACCTCGGCGCTCGACCCGGAACTCGTCGGCGAAGTGCTGGCCACCATGCGCGATCTTGCCAATCAAGGCCTGACGATGATCGTCGTCACCCACGAGATCGGCTTTGCCCGCGAAGCGGCCGACCGCGTCGTGTTCATGGACGGCGGCAAGGTCGTCGAGCAGGGTAAGCCCAAGGATGTGCTCGGCAATCCACAACACCCGCGCACCCGAAGCTTTCTGTCGCGCTTCATCTAGTGCGGCATCTTCCTCCTCCCCTTCAGCCGCCTGCCGCAGCCGCTGCGGCGGGCCCATGCAAGATCGGAACCGCCATGCCCCTGACGAACGACTATGCCAGCCTTTCGGATTTCGAGCCTGCCAAGGCCGAGCTGACGGCAATCCGCCGCCATTTGCACGCCAATCCCGAGCTTTCCTTCGAAGAGGCCGAAACGGCGCGTTTCGTCGCCGAAAAGCTGGAGGCCTGGGGTTACGAGGTGACACGTAATGTCGGCGGCCATGGCGTCGTTGCCCGCATGACTATAGGCAGCGGCAAGAAGAGTATCGCAATCCGCGCCGACATGGACGCCCTGCCGATAACGGAGCAGACCGGTCTCGACCATGCCAGCAAGGTGCCGGGCA
Source organism: Rhizobium sp. CB3171 (assembly GCF_029714265.1). Classification (NCBI taxonomy): domain Bacteria; kingdom Pseudomonadati; phylum Pseudomonadota; class Alphaproteobacteria; order Hyphomicrobiales; family Rhizobiaceae; genus Rhizobium; species Rhizobium sp. CB3171. Next base: position 2,600,174 of record NZ_CP121653.1, read on the forward strand.
AGATGCATGCCTGCGGCCATGACGGCCACACCACCATTCTTCTCGGTGCCGCCGAATATCTAGCCCGAACCCGCCGCTTCAACGGCACTGTGACGCTGATCTTCCAGCCGGCCGAAGAGGCAGGCGCGGTCAGCGGCGCCCCGGCCATGATCGCCGACGGCCTCTTCGAGCGCTTCCCTTTCGACGTGATCTACGGCCTGCACAATCATCCCGGCGCCCCTGAGGGAACCTTCCTGATGCGCACCGGCCCGCTGATGGCGGCCGCCGATACGGCCGAGATCACGATAACGGGCAAGGGCGGCCATGCCTCACGCCCGCATCTGACGATCGATCCCATCGTCGTTGCTTGCCAACTTGTGGTCACCTTGCAGACCGTGGTGTCGCGCAGCGTCGACCCGACACAGACTGCCGTAGTGACCGTCGGCGCGATCCATAGCGGCGAGGCGTCGAATGTCATTCCCGAGAATGCCAAGCTCTTGATGACCGTCCGCTCCTTCGATCCCAAAGTGCGCGAGCATCTGGAAGCACGCATCCGCAAGCTGACCGAAGCCATTGCCGAAGGTTTCGGCGCCAAGGCGGAGATCGATTACGTCCACGGCCATCCCGTCGTCGTGAATTCTGAGGCCGAGACCGAGTTTGCCCGGACGGTTGCCGAGGAACTGGTCGGCACCGACAAGGTGACAACCTGCGCCCTCATCCCGGGCAGTGAAGACTTCTCACATTTCCTCGAGCACAAGCCCGGCGCCTTCCTGCGTCTCGGCAACGGTGTCAACTCGGCGATCCTGCACAGCGCGAGATATGACTTCGCCGACGAAAGTCTGACGGCGGGTGCCGCCATGTGGGCGCGGTTGACCGAACGCTATCTTGACGAATAGGCTGCCGTTCGAGAGCGCCTGCCTGCCTGCTTGGCAGGCGGCTGGTCCCAGGGAAAGATACCTATTTCATCATGCAGGCGGCCGCCGTTTTCACCGGCTGGTTGGTTTGCTTTCACGCCTGAAATCGCGATGACTTCGTATATCGTTCGTTTAGAACGACTGGCAGTGCATCGGCCTCGCTGGTGATGTCGGGTGACGGCGGCGACGAGATCTCTCGCTCGGTGAAGATCTTACCGGGTCTGGCAGTATTCACTTTCAAAATCGCAATCTCGATCGAGGCCACCAGCCAGAGGTCCGGAGCATCGAGAAACCCGAATGGAAAAGACTAGCTCCTGGCGATTTCGGATCATTGCCCAATGATGGCCCGGCTGAACTTTTGATGATGCTTGCTTTGGAGCAGAGGTTGCTCTTGAACTAACTCGAACCGCCCCACCCTGTTGTTACAAAAGCCATCCGCCTGAAATTCCTCAGCAGCTGACACCGGCTTCGCCTGCATGGAATGACAGACTTGGGCTGTAAGCGGACTGGCAAGTTCCGGCTGCGGATCTTCAATGAGCGGACATTCGAGTGGGTGCGGGCATCGTCGTGACCTGACCCTGAGTGGGCTTTCGAAAGACCGCGTCCGAACGGCCGGGAGGCTGACAGAGCAGTCATTGCGCAGGGCTACAACGTCGGCGCGTCCACATGAGCCATGGCCAACTCGATCTCAACCAAGATCGCTCTGAGCAGCGGCCAAAAGTTCTTTCTTGCCCTCTGTCTCCCTGCTATCGTGGAAGTGAGGAGACGGCGCCATGAGCGAGAACCGAAAGCTGGCTGCAATCCTGGCCGCTGATGTGGTTGGGTACAGCCGGCTTGCCGGCGCCGACGAGGACCGCACCCTAGCGAGGTTGCGGGCACTGCGTAGCGATCTCATCGATCCGACGATCGCCGTGCACCATGGCCGGGTGGTGAAGCGCACCGGCGATGGTGCGCTGGTCGAGTTCCGCAGCGTGGTGGACGCCGTACGCTGCGCCATTGAGGTGCAGAACGGCATGGTGGAGCGCAATGACGGCGTGCCGCAGGACCGTCGCATCGAGTTCCGGATCGGTATCCATCTGGGCGACGTCGTCGAGGAAAGCGATGGCGATCTGATGGGCGACGGCGTCAACATCGCCTCGCGATTGGAGGGCGTCGCTGCGGCGGGCGCGATCTGCCTGTCCGAGGATGCCTATCGCCAAGTCAAGGCGAGGCTCGACCTCTCGGTTAGCGATCTCGGGAGCACGCAGCTCAAGAACATCGCCGAGCCGATCCGGGTCTATTCGCTGCAAGTCGGCAGCGCCGGGACCAAGGCAGCCGCGACCTCGGAAACCGCGACGAGCCAACCGGCGACGGCAGTGTCGCCGAAGCTGTCGATCGCCGTCCTGCCCTTCACCAACATGAGCGGTGACGCCGAACAGGACTACTTCGCCGACGGCATCTCGGAAGACATCATCACGGCGCTATCGAAGCTGTCGCAGCTCTTCGTCATCGCCCGCAATTCGTCGTTCACTTTCAAGGGCAAGAACGTCCATGTGCAGGAGGTGGGCACGAAGCTCGGCGTGCGGCATGTACTTGAGGGCAGCGTACGCAAATCGGGGAACAGGGTACGCATCACCGCGCAGCTCATCGACGCGACCACCGGCGGGCATCTATGGGCGGAGCGGTTCGATCGCGACCTGACCGACATATTCGCGGTTCAGGACGATGTCACGCAGCAGATTGTCGACGCGCTGGCGGTCAACCTCACAGATGGCGATCGGCAAAGACTGGCGCCGGGGAAGACCCGGCACCCCGAGGCGTATGACTGCTTCTTGCGTGGCCGGGAGCTGTGGCACCGGCTGACGAAGCAAACGAACAGCGACGCCCGCGACCTTTTGCAACGTGCCGTCGAACTGGACCCGAATTTCGCATCGGCACACGCCTTCCTCGCCCTTACCCACGGGCTCGACTACCTGAACCGGTGGAGCGCGTCGCCGCAGCGCTCGATCGAGCAAGCCGAAGAGGCTGCGACGCTGGCGGTAGCGCGGGATGACAGCGATCCCGTGGCGCACTGGGCGCTGAGTCTGGTCAAGCTTTACTCGAGACAGCACGATGGAGCCATCAGCGAGGCCAAGCGTGCGTTAGTCCTCAATCCGAACTTTGCCGAAGGGCAGGTCAGCCTCGGCGAGGCACTTCTCTATTCAGGCAGATCCGAGGAGGCACTCGCCTATTTCGATCGGGCGAGGGTCCTGAACCCGTACTTTCCGGATGTCGTTCTCCACTTTCAGGCCTGGGCCTTTTTTCAACTGGGAAGGTACAAAGAGGCCGTCGAACTGTTGCTGCAGCGGGTGAGCCGCAACCCCGTCACCGATGTCTCGCGCGCCCTTCTGGCCGCCTGTTACGGGCATCTCGGCCGTTTCGAAGAAGCTCGCGCGATGTGGCAAGAGGTGCTACACGTCAACCCCAGCTACTCCTTGGAATACCGTCGCAAAGTCTTGCCCTTCAAGAACCCCGCCGATTTCGAGCTCGTCATGGAGGGGCTACGCAAGGCCGGCATCGTACACTGACGGGTGATTAATGTCCGATCTTGAACCTGTTGCCGCCATTTGCACAGAGGATGAGCAATCGCGACTGCCTGCGCAACCACGACCTCCAGAGTGATCGCCAGCAAGGTCTGCTTTCAGGAAGCTGCGAAGCCGCTCTCTACCGCCGACATGGAGGTGCAAAGCCGTCGTTGAACTTTAAAGTCTTGAGCCCCCCGCATTCGACATCTGGCGCAGTTGATGGAAGCAGAATCGTCGCCCTTTATTTCTTCGATTTATTGACGGCAGGTTTGCGCCGCGTGCGGTCATCACGCGCCGCAAAGATGCCTCCGTCGACCGTCGCTGTTGAGATGCGCTCGAGTAAGGTCCAACCCCGAAGCGTACACTGGGTCACCGTCGTTTCCCGCCTACCCGCGGCGAGGACGAAGGAGTGTGGCCAGTGACAGCTTAAGGAAAGCGACGACGACCAGCATCCAGACCGGAATGACGAACCCGCCAGTGACATCTCGCGCCAAGCCAAGCACGAAGGGACCCAAGGCGCCGGCGAAATAACCAATGCCTAGAACGAAGGCTGTCCAGGCATTCGCCTCGTTTGCATCACACGCGTGGTCGAGCGGCAGGACCATGCCCAGCGTGAAGGAACCCCCAACGCCAAAAGCAATCATGGGAATGAAGAAATACGGCATCGCCGGCAAGAGAGCGATCGCCAGGATGCCCAGCAGAGACGTGGACGCGAATAGAGCAATCACGCGGCGCCGATCGTTCTTCCGGCTGATGAAACCAGCCAGCGGGTTTGCCGTCATAAATGCAGCAGCGAAGCTGGCGAGGAGCAACGAAGCATCCGCCCTACTCATGCCGTGCTCGATATACATAGGCGCAGTCCAGGCGATCAAACCAAAGAACAGGAAGTTATTGAGCGAGAAATAGAGCGCAGCCATCCAAGCCGTGGGACTGGTGAATGGGAGAGCACTCCCTTTCCGAAGAGCAGCCGCATCAGACAAAACCTTCTTCTTCTGCCGTTCTGCTCGCGCGATGACCATCCACGCGCTGATCGCGATCAAGCCAGGTATGGCAAAGACCCCCGCACAAATCCTCCACCCGCCGGCAATCTCTGCCAAAGGGCCGGTCACAGCCGCGGATATGGTACTGCCCAGTCCGATAGCCGAGGCATAAATGCCCATGAAGAGCGCCACGTGGCGTGAATAGTTGCCTTTAATAAAACCGGCGACCAAGGCGCCCGCAACGGCAATACCCGCTCCCACCGCGGCTGTGGTGGCGAAAAGGGAGATAACGCTGCCGGCAAACGCGCGCGCGAACGTGGCGATAGTAAGGATTGCCAATGCCACCAGCATTACTTTGTCGCGCCCGAAGCGGCGGGCAAGCCATGGTGTCGGAAAAGCGAGCAGCCCCATCAACACGGCGGGGATCGCTGTCAGCAGCGATGCCTGCGCATTCGAAATCGCAAACTCGTCGCGAATTGAAGGAAGAAGAGGACCGATCGACACGATGGCCGGCCGCAGGTCGATAGCCACCAGAACCACGCATGTGAGGGCGACGGCTGCGGTCAAACCAGCAGACCTGCGGTCATCCTCCTTCAGTGAAGCCGATATTACCATTTCGTTCTCTGACGCGGCTTGCGCATCGGCGCCTGGATGAGGCCTGACGCTATCGAGGGGCAGGGCGCACAGCGCATTCATTTGCTTTCTCCTGTTTTGATGGCTATCTGCAGGACGCACGACGCCGTTGCCTGGGTGTCCAATCCCCGAAGCAAGGCGAACATCTGGTTGATGGGAGGGAGCGCGTCACTCCCCGGCAGGGCAACCGTAGTTCCCGAGAATTATTGGAAGGCCGTCAAACCCGCCTCGGCAATGGCGATGTCTTCAGCGACGGTCCCGCCACTGACGCCAATTGCACCGACCGTCCGCCCATCCTCACGAATGGGAATGCCTCCGCCAAAAACTACGACCCTTCCACCATGGGAATGCTGGATGCCGTAAAGTTCAGCACCGGGCTGCGCCAGCGCATTGAGTACATCCGTCCGGCTGTTGAAGATGCGAGCAGTAAACGCCTTGTCGATGGCAAGCTGCACGGACCCTGCCATGGCGCCGTCCTGGCGTGCAAAGGACAACAGCTGCCCCGACGCGTCGACGATGGCAATTGAGCAGGGAACATTTAATGCGCGGGCGGCGGCGATGGCGCTCGTGATCATCTGTTGAGCGTCCGTCAGCAATATCGTCGTGACAGGGAAGGACATGGCAAACTCCGCTTTCCGAAGGTGATCTGCCGCCGACGCAAGTCGTGGCAGATCACGATCTTCAAGCCGACTCAGGCGGCCTCGGTCTTCGTCTGGCTCAGGGCAACCACAAGTGCCTCGGCCGCCTCGCTTGACGAAGCCGGATTCTGACCGGTGATGAGCTGACCATCGACCACTGTGTACACGCCCCAGTCCTTCACCTTGGAGAAGACCGCACCGAGACCGACGAGTTCGTTCTCGACCAGAAACGGCACCACATCGGTCAGACCCACAGCCGCTTCCTCGGTATTGGTGAAGCCCGTGACGTAGCGCCCTTGAACGAACGCTGTGCCATCGGCATTGGTCACGTGGCGCAGGACACCCGGCGCATGACAGACGAGGGCGATCGGCTTGCCGGCCCCGACAAAGGATTCGATGAGCCTGATCGAATGTGGATCTTCAGCCAGATCCCACAAGGGGCCGTGGCCGCCGGGATAGAAGACCGTATCGAAATCCTTCTGGTCGACACTGTCGAGGCGCACGGTGTCTGCGAGCTGCGCCCGGGCAGAGTCGTCGGCGTTGAAGCGTCGCGTGAGATCGGTTTGGAACATCGGCTCGTCGCTCTTCGGGTCGAGCGGCGGCTGGCCGCCCTTCGGCGAGGCAAGGGTGATCTCGGCGCCAGCGTCCTTGAAGACGTAATAGGGTGCCGCCAGCTCTTCGAGCCAAAAGCCGGTCTTCCTGCCGGTGTTGCCAAGGGTATCGTGGGAGGTGAGCACCATGAGGACTTTCATTGTCGGATCCTTTCATCAGATGGCTGCGTCGCCGGTTGATCTGGAATTCGATCAGCCGCATCGGCCTTTCGATGATCTGACAATGACATCTCTCCAGATATTTTAGAAATTTACTTCTTTGATTTTAGATATTCAGATGGAATTATAGCTTAATGAGATACGATCTGAACCTGCTCCCGGTTTTCCTGGCTCTGATGGAGGAGCGAAGCGTGACCCGTGCCGCCGCGCGACTGGGCATTACGCAGCCGGCGCTGTCCAATTCCCTCAATCGCCTGCGCGAGACCTTGCGCGACCCGCTGTTCATTCGAGAACGGTATGGTATCAAGCCGACGCAACTGGCCGAGGAGATCGCTCCGACAATTGAAGCGGCGCTGGCGCAACTCGACGATCTAATTTTGAACCAGCAGGAGTTTCGGCCCGCAGAGGCCGAACGACTGTTCACGCTTGCGCCCAATAGCTATGTGGAGCTTGTGCTGATGCCCGCGCTCGTGGCGAAAATGCGGGAGCTCGCGCCGGGTATCAAGCTGCGCATGACGGCATTCGGCAACGACCTCGCCGAGACCGGCGTCGTTTCCGGTTCCACCGCCATGGTACTTGGCCGGATCGTCGATCCGCCCAATAATCTCGTCGTGCAACATCTCATGGACGATGGGCTCGCCTGCGTGGTGCGCAGGGATCATCCCGACATTGATGACAGCATTTCCCGAGAGCAGTATGAGAGCCTCAAACATGTGAACGTGCTCCCGCCGGGCCGGCTGCGCGTCGGCCTTTTCCAGGCGTTGGGGCAACAAAACCTCAAGCGCGAGGTCGCCGTTTCGGTCACCCACTTCCTTGCCGTGCCTGCAATGCTCGCCGTCACGGACTATTGCGCGACGCTGCCGAGGCTGATCTGCCGGAGCCTCGACGGGGATTCGCGCCTGAAGGTACTTCCGACGCCCGTCGATCTCGGAACTTTTCCGGTCGAGATGGCTTGGCACGTTCGCTACCGCCACGACCCCGCCCACAGGTGGTTGCGTTCGGTGATAGGTGAACTGGCAAAGGAAATGGCTGCTGGGAAAATATAGCGATTTCTATGATCCGATCGGCATTGTTCGCCGCCTAAGCGATGGCACAGAGACCTAGCGCCTTGAACGGATTCGAACTAGAGTCCCGTTATTGGAAACCGCCAAATTTTCAAGAATGTACGGGTCTGGTAATTGGACCAAGGTCCCAGCGCTAACGCCACAATGCGGAAATAGGCACGGCGTATAGACGTTCTCCGAAAGGGACTACCTTTTGATGGTCGTACAAGACAAAGCCGGAAACAAATCTTTCTCCGGAGGCCTCGGCCAGAATTCGCAATCCAGAAAAATCGGCGCTCGAGACGGTAGCTGCCGCCTTTACCTCAATGCCGACAATACGTCCTCTTCTGTCTTCGATAACGATATCGACTTCGTTCTGCTGCTTGTCGCGAAAGTGTGAGAACTCAAAGCGTTCTTCCCCGCCACTCGCGAGTTTAAGAATTTCGGCGAAGACGAAAGTCTCCAGCAACGGTCCAAACTGCCCCCTCTCTGCCCGCAGCCGGTCAAGAGAGAGGTCCCGGAGGGAGGCGAGAAGACCAGAATCAAGAAAATGTATTTTGGGTGTCTTGATGAGGCGTTTCAGCTTATTGGAAAACCAAGGTTGCAAGGTTCGAGCGAGGAATAAACTCTCGAATATGCCGACGTATTTTTGTGTTGTGATGTGATTCATCCCGATAGCGGCACCAATGCCGGAATGGTTCACGAGTTGACCTGAATGCTCCGCAAGAATGCGTAGCAACCGCGGCATTTGAGTGATCTGCTCGATTTGTGCCACGTCGCGAACATCGCGTTGAACGATCGCCTGGATATAATCCGCATACCAGTCTTGTCTGCGGGCCGAGGTTTTGCGGCCCAATGCCTCGGGATATCCACCTGCCAGAACTGCAGCCATCAAGTCGTCGCCGATGACGGAATCACCGGCTTTGGCATCGTTGCGAAAGGCGTCGAGCAAAAATCTGCCGCCCGCCGACCTGATTTCGCTTTGAGCGAGCGGCAATAATCGAACGACCTCCATGCGTCCTGCGAGTGAGTCCGCCACGCGTGGTAGTGTCATCAGATTGGCTGAGCCCGTCAGGAGGAAACGTCCCGGACGTTGGTCGGTATCCACGCTTTCTTTGATTGCCAGCAGCAGCTCGGGAGCGCGCTGAATCTCGTCGATAATGGCCCGGTTCATTCCTCTGACGAAACCAACCGGGTCCTGCTGAGCTGCTTCCAGAGTCGTCGCATTGTCGAGTGTATAATATTCCATCTCTGGACTGGCCATCTTCCTGGCCAGTGTCGTTTTGCCGGATTGTCGGGGGCCGACGATCAATACGACGCGCGTATCCGACATGGCGTCATTAATCCGCTGCTCGGCGAGCCTTGGATATATCGCCATAGTTTTGCTCCTTGTGACCATTTGAAACTATGGCATCGACTGATTGAAAGTCAACATACGGCGATTTGAAATTTATATGGCGTCCATTTGAAACCAGAAGCCCGAAAAATCGGTGGCGTGCGCGTTTGCGGCATGAAATGAAAGCCTGCCATGCCTTTGGAGTTAGCCAGGACCATAGCAGTCCCGACCTGATCTGGATTTCGTAGGTAAGTTGCGGTAGGTCTCCCCTGGAATAGGCATCCAATGAGAGAAGCGCAAGCATCACATTCTCCTCGGCCGGATCTACTACCGGCTCCAAAAAACGGTTACCCCGCAACAATTCCATGAATCCGAAGATCGGACGAACCTGAGTATTTCAGCTTTCGACCGTCGGCGACCACAGGCGCAGAACGTGGTGCGCACGTGGCTGGCATGACATATTGCACGGTCTCATATCATACGCGCCACCAACGCCGGTCGTCGATGGAGAGGCTGCTTTCTCGCTCGCTCGGGCAATTCGACCCCAATAGCCCCGCCTTCAGGCCGCGCGAAGTTCAGATCGACAACGCACTCGCAACCGCCGCCAGCGAAAATCCGCCCAATACCAGCGATGCGAGTTTGTACGTGTGGCGACGTACACCGAACGGCAGGTTTGCCCCGAATGCGACCCATCCCAAACCGGCAAGCGTCGAAAGAAGCACATAGGTCAATACCCAAATCTCCAGATGAACCGCACCTACAGGAATGAGAACGGTACCGACCAGCATCGCCTTTGGATTGACCAGCGTGGTCAGGAAGACTCGAATAAACACTTCCCGCACCGACCGAGCATCCGTGCAGAACGACATCCTCCAGAGTTTGACAGCCGAATAAAGCAGCCAGCCCGCTGCCGTCAGCTTTATCGTGGCAAAAGCCACAGCATTACCACGAACCGAATCCGCGAGTGTCACAAACACTGACACCGCGACGATATACCCCATCGCTTCTGCGAGGGGCATGATGGCCGCTCGTCGCAATCCGAAGGAGGCGCCGCACGCAGCGAGAACCGTGTTGGTGGGACCCGGCGAGAGCAAAATGATGTTGGACGTCAGAACAAACGATAGGGTGACCATAGAAGCGACTAGGAGGTTGAAACGCAGCCTGTTTACAAGCTTTACTCGCTATCACACTTGATGCATGTCAAGCACCCGTCCTGCCAGAGAGTCTGGAGGTTGCCCGGTCTTCAACCACAAGAGAGTCGTTCTGCTCGTTGCGATCGACGAGCTTGTGGTCGATCCAGGGGGAGGTACAGGCGTCGGCGAAATGATGCGTTCGATCCATCTCACCAACAGGCGATCGGTTATCCGCGTCTTCTATGCGCAGGATCGGGAGAGCGGCATCAAGCTTCTCGGTAATCAGGCCTGGCTCGTTCGTAATAAAAGGGGTGAGGTGAGCGCATTCCCACGGCCGCGTTCGACCGATATCGTCGCGTCGCACGAATTCTCGCGGCTGAAGCGCCATTGCCTCGAACTGCTTTATGAACACGGAAGCACCGACACCCTGCCCCGCCTAACGCCGCTCGTGTTGGGAAGGGGTATATGATTGCCGCATGTGTCTGACGATAGTCTGCTGACTCGAGATGACTATTACGCTCCAATTTCCTACCATATGAAGAGCTTTGGATTATTATGGTGACGGAGCCTCCGCTGAGCACGGCTCCGTCACAAATGGCCCGATAGGCGAACTATTTTCTACTAATTTCGTAGAAAAAGAATGACCTGTCTTTCTCGGAACATGGCCGTAATCTAGATTTCCTGCACCATCCAGCAGGACAGCGCATGCGGACTGTTGCGGTCGAAGCAATCTAGGTCCTGAGGCAAAGCGGACATGAGCCGGTATATCATCATTGGAGCGGGAGCGGTCGGTGCAAGCTTGGCTGCGCAGTTCGAGCTTGCCGATATCGGCTATGCATTGGTTGGACGGGGCGCGCAGATCGACCATGTGAAGAAGCACGGCTTGAGCTACCGGCGCCCATCCGGTACGCGGCAGGTCAGGCTGAACGCCTTCGATGTGGCCGATCCACCCGAGTTGACAGCAAACGATGTCCTTTTGCTGACGGTGAAGTCGCAGGACGCGTCCAGCGCCTTAGCCTTCTGGTCATGGCGGCCTGTATCGGAAGTGGCGAACGCAACGGCGGCACGTCTCCCCCTCGTCACCTTCCAGAATGGTTTGGCCACGGAAGCGTTTGCGCTCAGAACCTTTGCGCGGGTTTATGGGGCGAGCATCCTGACGCCGGCACGGTTTACGGAGATTGGCAAGGTCGTTGCGGGCGGCGATCCTGAGGTCGGTGTGATCACAGTCGGGCGTTTCCCGCAAGGGCATGACGAAACGAGCGAACGCATTGCCGCAGACCTGAACCGCGCAGGATATCTTGCGGAAACCAGTGCCGATATCCGCCGTTGGAAATCGGCCAAACTCCTTCACAACGTCCGAAACGTGCTGGAACTGTTCAACGGACCTGCGGATTTGCGGGGTTTGATCGGCGAGGCATTGGTGAATGAGGCTCGCCAGGCTCTCGAAGCTGCCGGGTACCATCTGGCTTCCCCGTCTGAGCGAACCATCGATATTTCAGGTTGGCGGGTAGCACAGAACAGCGGCATAGCGGCCGGCCAGCAATCGACGTGGCAAAGCTTTACGCGCGGCACCTCGAGCGAGGTCGATTTTCTGAACGGCGAAATCGTTCTGCTTGGTCGCCTCCATAATATTCCGACACCTTATAATGAGGCGGTTCAAACACTTGCCGGCCGATTGGCGCATCAAGGCGGCTTTTCAAACCCAATGCCGCTTGACGCAATCCGCTCGCTTGTCGACAGATCTCGCCAAGACATTGACGCCGGCCTCGTCGAGACCGCGTGATCAACTGCCTGCTAATCCCGCAACAATGAAACCCCTCAACCTGAAGCACCCCATGAGAGAAGCCATATCAGATCATATCCTTGTCGCGGCCGGCGCGCTTTTTTATAAAGAGGGCATCCGAGCCGTCGGGATCGATCGTATCATCGAAGAAACGAAGGTCGCCAAGGCGACATTATATCGGCACTTCCCATCCAAAGATCACCTCGTCGCCGCTTATCTCCAGGATCGCCACGATCGTGTCATTCGCTCGCTGCAGGACGTCCTTGAAGCGACGAGCGATCCACGCGATCAGATCAAGGTGATTTTCGAACGGCTGCACGAAAAAGCCGACAGCCCAGAGTTCCGCGGCTGCGCCTTTGCTCTTGCGGTCGCCGAACACGGCGATTCCGAACGCGTCGTGTCCGTGGCGCGAACGCACAAGGCCATGGTGAAAGACATATTCGCCGCCATCATGTCGAGAACAGGCGGTCGTCCGGATCACGCAGCAGCTCATCTCTCCCTTCTCTATGAAGGGGCACTTGCTACCGTGGCGGTCGGCCGCGATCCGCAGTCGGTACTCGTTGCCCGCGACTGCGCACTTTCCGTGTTCGACGCGGCGATCCACTCAACCAAGCCTTCAAAAAAGAGCAGAACATGACAAAGACCATCGATTACTTCTTCGGCATCGGCTCGCCATGGGCCTTCATCGGTCTTGAGCCGTTTGCCGAACTGGCTCGTGAACACGGCGCAAATATCCGCCCCTATCTCATTCCGCTCATCGAGGATAACGGTGCGATCTATTCCCGCAATCGACCGGAGGCCCGCCGCGCTTACTGGATGAAGGACCTGAAGCGATGGGCCGCCGTGCGCGGCAAGGTGCTCAGCTTCGAAAACCGCGCCGCCCTTTCGGACCCGACGCCGGCCGGCTTCATGATCATTGCTGCTATCGAAAACGGCGCTCACTGGCTGCGACTGACACAGGCCCTTCAGCAGGCTTTCTGGGGACGCGGCGAAGACATCGGCAACGCCGAGGTTCGCCGGGCGCTCGCAGATGCCGCCGGCTTTGACGGCGCGGCACTCGACGAGCAGGGCCAGAGCGACGCAGTGCAGGCAATCTGGAAGGCCAATTACGAGACGGCCAAAACATCGGGCGTCTTCGGGCTTCCGACCTTCCGCTATGAAAACGAGCTTTATTGGGGACAGGACAGCCTGCCTTTCCTCGAACGGCATCTTAAGGGTGCGAAGCTGGTCGCCTGATTCCGTCCCGACACCTGCGCGGCAGGTGGCCTTCAAAGGCTTCCAGACGATTCTTCCGGAGTTTGCTATGTCGCTTTCCCTGCCCCGTTACTTCGTCTCGACCGAATGGCTGGCGATGCTGAGCAGCCGTTTCGGGGATCGGTTTTCGACATCGCAAATCCTGCGTGAACAGCATGGCCGCGGCGAATCCCATCATGCGCCGGCAGTTCCAGATGCCGTCGTCTTTGCGGAGACCACCGAAGAGGTGGCCGAAATTGTCCGCCTTTGCGCAGCCGAAGGCGTTCCGGTCATCGCGTTTGGCGCCGGGACTTCGCTGGAAGGCCATCTGACGGCGGTGCGCGGCGGTGTGTCGATCGACCTCTCACGCATGTCGAAAATCATCCGCGTCGGCACCGAGGATCTCGATTGCACAGTCCAGGCGGGCGTCACGCGCGAGGAGTTGAATACCCATCTGCGCGACACAGGCCTGTTCTTTCCGATCGATCCGGGCGCCAATGCCTCGATCGGCGGGATGGCCTCCACCCGGGCATCGGGCACCAATGCCGTTCGCTACGGCACGATGCGGGAGAACGTGCTTGGGCTCACCGTCGTCCTTCCGAGCGGCCAGATCATCCAGACGGGAGGCAGAGCACGAAAATCGTCGGCCGGATATGACCTGACGCGGCTCTTCGTCGGCTCGGAAGGCACGCTCGGGATCATCACCGAAGTGACGCTCAGGCTCTACGGAATCCCCGAAACGATTTCAGCTGCGCTCTGCTCGTTCGAAAGCGTCGAACAGGCAGTTGCCGCGGCGATCGCCGTCGTGCAGCTCGGCATTCCCGTCGCCCGCATGGAGTTGATGGACCGTGGCCTGATCTCGGCCGTCAATGCCTATTCCAACCTTTCCCTGAAGATCGAGGATACGCTTGCCTTCGAGTTTCATGGCTCGCCGGCAAGCGTTCAGGAACAGGTCGAGATGGTCGCCGCCATCGTGGAGCATAAGGGCGGCAAGGACTTCGAGTGGGCAAATGCAGCCGAGGAGCGCAACCGGCTATGGAAGGCGCGCCACAATGCGTTCTACGCCGTCGTGTCACAGCGGCCGAACGCCAAGGGCTGGTCGTCCGACGTGTGCGTTCCGGTCTCCCAGTTGAGCAACTGCATTCTCAGGACACGGGAACTGCTGCGCGGCTGCAGCGTGCCCGCCGCCATTCTCGGCCATGTCGGCGACGGCAACTACCATGTCGTCTTCGCCGTCGATCCGGCGAACCAGGCGGAACTGGACGAGGTTGCGGCGATCAACAAGACGATGGTCGGGTATGCAATTTCGGTCGGGGGCACATCGACTGGCGAACATGGCGTCGGCACGGGCAAGATCGGCTATCTGCGCCAGGAGCACGGCGATGCCGTGGATCTCATGATCCTCATCAAGAATGCGATCGACCCCGCCGGCATCATGAACCCGGGAAAGACCCTGCCGAGTTAGGTCTGGTCAGCCTCCTATGAAAACGCATCGATCGCCGAGGACGCCCCGAGATGAACCCGTTCAAGACCCACAGCTCCCATTGGGGCGCGTTTTCCGGCCGATACGAAAAAGGCAAGCTCGAAATCCGGCCGCATCCGGGCGATCCGCATCCCTCGCCATTGCTGGGCAACCTTCCGGCGACTGCCGATAGCCCGGCTCGTATCAGGCGCCCGGCGATCCGGCGCGGCTGGCTGGAGGGCGAGCCTGGTCACGCGCAGAGACGCGGAGCGGACGACTATCTGGAGGTCGGCTGGCCCGAGGCGGAGGAGTTCGTCGCGAAAGAGCTTCAGCGCGTTTACGGCGATTTCGGGCCTCGTGCCGTGTTCGGTGGTTCCTACGGCTGGTCGAGTGCCGGACGATTCCATCATGCGCAAAGTCAAATTCACCGCTTCTTGAATGTGCTGGGCGGATATGTGCGATCCGTCAACACATACAGTTCCGGCGCCGCCATGGTCATCATCCCACATGTCCTTGGACCATATGACCAGTTCGACCGCAAGAGCGTCACTTGGGATGCCATCGAGCGAAACAGTGGATTGGTCGTCGCCTTCGGCGGGATGGCGATCAAGAATGCGGACGTGCACGGCGGAGGCATCAGTACGCATATCGTCCGGCAGAAGCTCACTGGCGCCAGCGCGCGCGGCGCCCGCTTCGTGCTCGTCAGCCCGCTAAAAGACGATTTTCCCGTTGAGTTGAACGCTGAATGGCTGCCGATCGTGCCCGGAACCGACGTGGCGCTGATGCTTGGGCTCGCGCATGTGCTTGCCGGTGAAGGGCTGCATGACCGCCCATTCCTCGATCGCTATACGGTGGGCTACGCGCGGTTCGAGGATTATCTGCTCGGCCGTGCCGACGGATTGCCGAAGAGCGCCGAATGGGCTGCAGGTATCTGCGGCATCGGCCCAGATGTCATTAAAGCTCTGGCACGCGCCATGGCCGCCACGAGGACATTGATCACCGTTAGTCATTCGCTCCAGCGCGCCGATCATGGCGAGCAGCCGGTCTGGATGGGGATCGTGCTCGCCGCAATGCTCGGGCAGATCGGATTGGATGGCGGCGGCTTCTCCTATTCCCTCGGCGCGCTCGGCAATATCGGCAAGCAGCAATTGGCGGCGCCGCTGCCGACGCTCGGGCAATTCAAGAACCCCGTGACAGACTTCATCCCCGTCGCCCGTATCGCCGACATGCTCCTCAATCCGGGCGAGGAGTTCCATTACAACGGCCAAGCGTTGCGTTATCCCGACATCCGGCTCGTCTATTGGGCAGGTGGCAATCCCTTTCACCATCATCAGGATATCAATAGGCTGCGGGCGGCCTTCAGACGGCCCGAAACGATCATCGTTCACGAGACAGCCTGGACCTCGACCGCCCGTCATGCGGACATCGTTCTGCCTGCAACGACGACACTCGAACGTGACGATATCGGCGCGGCAGACCGCGACGAGCTCATGATCGCAATGAAGAAGCTGATCGAGCCGGTCGGTGAGGCCCGGGACGATTACGAGATTTTTGCCGCGATAGCCCGCCGTCTTGGGAAACACGCGGAATTTACCGAGAACCGATCCGGCCGGGAATGGCTTGCCTTCCTGTTCGAGACCACACGGAAGGCGCTCGCGGCCGGCGGCCATGATGCACCCGCTTTCGAAACGTTTTGGGAACGAGGCGAACTTCGCCTCCCGCTCAAGCCCGACGATGGCGGACCGGCGCGCGCCTTCCGCAGGGACCCGATGGCGTCTCCGCTGCATACGCCATCGGGAAAGATCGAAATCTTCTCGCAGACGATCGAAGACTTTGGCTACGACGACTGCGGCGGCCATCCGCTGTGGTATCCACCCGGGCGAGAAATGGAAACAGGCGAAAACGACTATCCGCTGCACCTGGTTTGCAACCAGCCGCATCAGCGCCTGCACAGCCAGCTGGACTACGGCGATTTCAGCCGCTCGACCAAAATCAAGGGCCGGGAGCCGGTTCGCATCAACCCGGTTGACGCGGCCGCGCGCGGCATTACGGACGGCGATATCGTGCGACTTTTCAACGCGCGAGGCAGCTGCCTTGCCGCGGCTCGGTTGAGCGAGGACGTGCGAAAGGGCGTGATGCAGCTCGCAACGGGCGCATGGTTCGAACCGGACGACCCGACGGCAGAGAAAGCCATGTGCGTGCACGGGAACCCGAATGTTCTCACGCGCGATGTCGGGACATCCCGATTGGCCCAGGGCTCCACCGGACAGATCACCAGGGTGGAGGTTGAACGCCTCGAAAGAGAACTGCCGCCGGTGCAGATTTTCGAGGCGATGAAGTTCGGAAAATCCCCGACAAATCCGGCCATCGAAATTCCCTCGAAAAGCTGATCCTAACACCGTCGAGAACCACGGGAAAATAATCCATAATTTTAGTAGAAAAAGAACAACTGGTCTTTCTCCCTGAAGCCGCCCTGTTAGGCTATCGCCATGATCTTCTCTTAAACCCAGGGACCTTTCATGGCCGAACGCTCTACCTTGCTCTCCCTTTCCAGGCGCAGTCTGCTGATCACGACATCCGCGGCGGCGGCCGCCGTTCTGCTCGCAACGAAGGGTCTCACTCCGGCCCAGGCTGCCGATAGCCCGCGCGAGGGCGGGGACATCACCTTCCTGATCGACTCGCTCGGCGACACATGGATTCCGAACAACAGCGCGATCTCCAGCTTCCAGGGCCACATCTGGGGCCATGTGACCGACAAGCTCCTCTACGTCGATGCCGAGGGCAAAGTCAGCCCCTGGCTGGCCGAGCGCTGGGAGCAGAATAATGAAGCCACCGAGTTCACGCTTCATCTGAAAAGCGGTGTGACGTTCTCCGATGGTTCGCCGCTCGATGCGGTGGCGGTCGTCGCCAATCTCGATATCTGGTACGCGGGGCGCAAGAGCGAAGGCATCAACCCGATCGGTCTCTTCCCCAAAACCTACGACCACGCCGAGGCGGTCGACCCGACCACGGTCAAAGTCTTCTTCAAGAAACCGACGCTTGGCTTTATCCCGACGCTCGGCTATCACGGCTCGATCCTGATTTCCCCGAAAACCATTGCGCAGCCTGCTTCACAGCAGGCCGACCTGAGCAAGACTTCCGGCAGCGGCCCTTACGTGGTCGATTCCTGGAAGGAGGGCGATTTCGTCAAACTCACCAAGCGCAAGGATTACAACTGGGGGCCTGCGGCGGTTGGTCATACCGGTCCGGCCTATCTGGATACCATCACTTACAAGCTGGTGTCAGAGCCGTCGCTGCGCGTTGCCGCCGTCCAATCCGGACAGGCCGACGTCGCCTACAACGCCTCGCCGCAGGAGCTGGAGTCTCTCAAGGCAGACGGCTTCACCATCGCGACGCCCCGCTATCTCGGTTTCGTCAACGGCTGGGCGATTAATACCAAACTCGCACCATACGATGACGTGAAGGTGCGCCAGGCCCTTCAGGCCGGCATCAATCGCCAGGAAATCATCGACACCGTCTACACACCGGACTGGAAGCTCGCGACATCCTTCATCCAGAGCAACGTGCCGGGAGCCACAGACCAAAGCGCCCTATTGGCCTACAGTCCCGACAAGGCCGAGAAGCTTCTCGACGAGGCGGGCTGGATCAAGGGCGCAGACGGAATTCGCGCGAAGGACGGCAAGCAACTGTCGCTGACGCTTAATTCCAACCCCTACCTCGCAACCTCGAAATCGATCGACGAACTGATCGCCCAGCAACTCGCCAAGATCGGCTGGAAAGTCGATATCCGAGCCTATGACGTCGTGACATACGGCCAGAAGGTGAAGTACGGCGGTGCGGCGGTGCCGGCCTACGAGGTGACACGCAGCTTCATCGACGCCGGCACCGTTGCCAGCATCCTGACGAACGCCAACAATGGCGAGAACTGGTTCGCCCTCGACGAAAGCGACAAGACCCTCAACGATCTCCGCGACAAGATCGCCAGCGCCGGCTCCATCGAAAGCCGCAAACCGCTCCTTGACGAACTGCAGAAATACGTCCTCGACCAGGGCTACTTCATTCCGCGTACGCAGATCGTTCAGCGGATCTATGCGCAGTCTCCCAAGCTGACGGGCGTGGTCTACAACGGTGTCGCCTATGCCAGCTACTACACGGCGACGAAGAGCAAATAATCCGCAATTCGACCGAACAACGCGAGAAGGTGACAGGCATGAGCAAAGCCTACCTGAACTACGCCGCAAAACGCCTCGTGCAGGCGATCGTCGTGATCCTGCTGGCTTATGTCTTCACCTTCGTCGTCGTCAGCATCCTGCCCGGCGATCCGATCACCAACGTGCTGAACAACCCCCAGAACGGGTTCACGCAGGAGGAGATCAAGGAGATCATCGCCGCCCAGGGCCTGGATAAGCCGATCCCGGTCCAGCTTTGGACATCCTTTTCCGGCTTCGTGACCGGCGATCTCGGCCTGTCGATGCGGACCAACCGCCCCGTGACAACCCTGATCGCCGAAGTGCTCCCATCGACGCTGGTTCTTGCTTCTGCAGGCCTCATCGTCGCACTACTGCTGGCGGCGGTGATCGCCTATGGCACACAGTTTCTGCCGAAACGGTATGGCCAGGGCCTGCTGCGAGGCTTCCCGTCGCTGTTCCTGTCGGTGCCGAACTTCGTGATCGGCCTGGTGCTTATTCACCTTTTCGGCTTCCAGCTCGGGGTCTTTCGCGTGATCGAGCCCGACAGTTTCTGGGCGACCCTTTTTGCAGCCATCGCTCTCGGCATCCCGATCTCCGCGCAAATCGCCGAAGTGCTAATCGCCAACCTCGATCATGAGTCGAGGCAGGAATATGCCGCCGTCGCGCGGGGTCGCGGCCTCGGGCAGCTGCCCCTGTTCGTCAAGCATCTGCTGAAGCCGTCTTCGCTCCCGGTCGTTACCGTCGTCGCGTTGACGATCGGCGAGCTGCTCGGGGGCTCGCTGATCACCGAGACAGTCTTTGGGCGCACCGGTCTCGGCAGTTTGGTGCAGCGGTCGGTGAGTACTCAGGACCTGCCCGTCCTTCAGGCGGTCGTCTCGCTGGCGGCCGTGGTCTTCGTCGTCGTCAACCTGCTCGCCGATCTTGCCTACCCACTGCTGGACCCTCGCGTAAAACTCCTTGGCGCGCCCGGGCGTCGTCCAACCACAGCCGACGAAGGTTCCGTCGACATCTCCAAGGCGGTGACGTCATGACCCTCGCCTCCCTCTCCTCTCCCTCGCGCGTCACCGCGATCGGCCGGCTGACTGCGCTACGCGTACCACCGGTCGTCGTCCTCTCTTTCGCCGTCGTCACGCTCGCGATTGCCTGGTCACTCGCCCCCAGCCTGTTTACGAGCTATAGCCCGGTCAACGGCGTTCCTGCCCAGAAGCTGCTCGGCCCCAGTGCGGCGCACTGGTTCGGCACCGATCACTTGGGTCGCGATCTTTACGCACGCGTTGTCTATGGCACGGCCTCCTCGGTGGCGAGCGCACTGATTGCTGTGATCATAGGCATTGTCGCAGGTGGCCTCATCGGTCTTCTGGCCGGCTTCTTCGGCGGCTGGGTAGACACCACTCTCGCCCGTCTGGTCGACGTGTTGCTTGCAATCCCCAAATTCTTGCTTGCCGTGATCGTCGTCACCGCGATCGGTTTCGACACCACGAACGCCGCCATCGCGACGGGCGTATCGGCTGTGGCCCTTTTCGCCCGAGTGATGCGCGCCGAGGTCATCAAAACGCGGCAGGCGACCTTCGTCGAATCTTCCTTTCTGTTGGGCGGGTCACGCTGGCACATCCTATGGCGCCACGTCCTGCCGAACGCATCGCGCTCGGTATTGCCGCTTGCCGTGCTGCAGTTCGGCGACTCGATCCTGGTGATCGCCAGCCTTGCCTTTCTCGGGTACGGCGACCCGCCGCCGGCCTCCGACTGGGGCCTGCTAATCTCGATCGGCAAGGACTATCTCAAATGGCCATGGCTGGTCTACGCACCCGCCTTCGTCACGATCGCGACCGTCCTCTCTGTGAACAGGATCAGCCGATGGCTCCGCAAGACAGACTGACCGCCACTTTCACCCACGCCGAGACCAGCGCGCCACCGCACGGGTCAGTCCCCCTCCTGCGGGTCGACGACCTCTCTGTATCCTACGGGCCGCACCAGGTCGTTGCCGGCGTCGGATTCAAGCTCGGCCGCGGCAAGAGCCTTGCTCTCATCGGAGAGTCAGGCTCGGGTAAATCGACCATCGCCCGCGCGGTACTGCGGTTGCTCCCCGACGGCGGCGGCGCCACAGGCCGCGTCGAGTTCGATGGTCAGGAGGTGCTGGGGCTCTCCGGGTCTCGTTTCCGGCCGCTCAGGGGACGAGCAATCGGCTTCGTCCCGCAGGACCCCGGCAACTCGCTCAACCCCGTGCGGACGATCGGTGTCCAGGCGATGGAGGCGGCCGCGCTCATCGACGAGCCCAACAAGGCGATCCGCAAAGCGCTCATCCTGGAAACCTTCGCCCAGGTGGGGCTCGACAATCCCCAACGCGTCTACGACTCCTATCCGCATCAATCGTCCGGCGGCATGCTGCAGCGCGTGCTGATCGGCCTTGCGGTCCTCCCACGGCCGTTGCTGCTTGTGGCGGACGAGCCCACTTCCGCGCTCGACGTCACGATCCAGAAGCGAATTCTCGACCTGCTCTCACGATTGCAGCACGAGCTGGCTATCAGCCTGCTCCTCATCACCCACGATTTGGCGATTGCAGCCGAGCGAGCAGACACGCTGGTGGTGCTCAAGGATGGTACCGTGCAGGAGGCCGGTCGCACCGCGACCGTTTTCTCCTCGCCGAGCTCGGCCTACGCGAAGAAGCTGCATGCCGACGTTCCAGCCCTTAACCCCGACCGTTATGCCGGATTGCGCAATCCGGGCTTCCGTTTGCTGAGGAGCGAGGCCGGTAAGACGCCGAAGATCGAGGTCAGCGCCGTCACGAAGAGCTTCGCGGTCGACGGCAAGATACTGACTGCCGTCAACGCCGTGTCCTTCTCCGTGCAGGCCGGCACGACGCATGCGCTGGTCGGTGAATCGGGTTCGGGCAAGACGACGACGATCCGGCTGCTGCTCGGGCTCGACGAACCCGACACGGGAACCATCTCGGTCGCCGGCGAAGAGCTCACCGGTCGCTCGCACCAGTCGCTGCGTGCGGTGTGGCGGCATCTTCAGCTCGTTTACCAGAACCCGTTCACCTCGCTCGACCCGACCTGGAAAGTCGAGCAGCTGGTGCGCGAGCCTCTCGACCGGTTCAAGATCGGAACACCCAAGGAGCGGGCCGCACTAGTCCGCGAGGCGCTCGCCAATGTCGGACTCGGCGAACACCTGCTTAACCGCAAGCCAGGGGCCTTGTCCGGCGGCCAGCGGCAGCGCGTGGCAATCGCCCGGTCGCTGGTCCTCAAGCCCGACGTGATCGTGCTGGACGAACCCACCTCCGCTCTCGATGTCAGCGTGCAGGCCGACATCGTCGAAGTGCTGCTCTCTCTCCAGGCCAGGCTGGGTCTGACCTATGTGTTCGTATCTCATGACCTGGCGCTTGTCCGTCAGCTGGCGCACACGGTCTCGGTGATGCAGCGGGGCAGCATCGTTGAGCATGGAACCGTCATCGATATCTTCGACAATCCGCAACATCCCTATACGGCATCGCTGCTGGAATCGATCCCGTCCGGCATCGCCGGTCCCCCCCACGTACCACAGCTAAAACCCCGACACATTCTCCGTGGGGAGCGTATCGCATGACCATCGCTGTGCCCGCCGGCGCCCTCCCCGCATCGTTCCGCCCGAAGCAGCGGCTGGGTTTCAACACCAGAGTGTCGTTCAACGACGAGGCCGGCCCGGCTCAGGGCTTACGTGACGGGATCGCGCTGTTCAAGCACGCCGAACAGCTGGGCTACCAGTCCGGCTGGGCCTATCAACGTCACTTCGACCATTACCTGTCTTCACCGCTTCCGTTTTTCGCCGCTGCCGGCCAGCACACGAGGCGTATCACACTCGGATCGGCGGTCATCCCGATGCGCTACCAGGATCCCATCCTGCTCGCCGAGGCAGCAGGCACGACAGACCTTCTGATCGACGGCCGGCTGGAGCTCGCCATCTCGACCGGCGCCAACGGAGCATTCGATGCCGTGTTCGGCGCCGTCGACACCGACGCGCGCACGGAGGCCAAACGCCGCCAGACGCGCTTCCTCTCCGCGATCGCAGGCGACGTCCTGCACACCGTCGTCGAGCCGGGCCAGGGCGCGCCGCAGTGCGCCAAGCTGCGCGTGACGCCGCATAGTCCGACGCTCCGTGCCCGCATTCGCCAAGGTTCGGCCAGCCTGAGCTCGGCCGTGCAGGCAGCCGAACTCGGTATCGGGCTCATCTCGGGAACCGTGCTGCACGACCAGACCGAAGGCGAGACGTTCGGGCAGTATCAGGCCCGGATCATCGAGATCTTTCGTGCCACCTGGCGCAAGACATGGGCGACGGAGCCGCCGCCTGTGGCCGTCGCAGCCTCCATCCTTGTCGGCACCACTGCCGAGCTTCGGGAAAAATACGCCGCCTATGACCTCGAGCGTCGCACGAAAGGGATTGCAGCATCGCGGCCCAAAGGTGCGCTCGAGCCGGCCAACCAGCCGGCCGGCATCCTGATTTCGCCTGTCTTCCAGGGCACGCCCGACCAGGTGATCGAGGCGGTATTCAATGATCCAGGGCTCGCCGCCGCAGACGAGCTCGTGCTCTTTCTGCCGCCGGCCTTCGGGCTTGCCGAAAACGCGCGGCTATTGACCGATCTGGCCCAGACGGTTGCTCCGATCCTCGGATGGTCGCCTGCCGCGGCGCCATGAGGTTGCAGCAGGCTTGGGGTCGCGCGGCCCTGCCCACCGGCGACAGCAGGGAATATTTTCTATATATTCAGTAGAAAAAGAAAGACCTGTCTTCCTCTGTCGATCATGGCGACCTAACCTTCTCCTACTGTCTGGAAACCTCAAGGAGCTCACATGACCGCGGAATTCATCAGCGTCAGTTTTCCCAACGAGTCGAATGACCTGAACCCCATTCCCGACGCCCCGGTGGATCCCCGTTATCTGGAGCGATACGCACGCGCCCTCGACGACTACGGTTTCAACTATACGCTGATCCCCTACTCCTCGTCTTCCTTTGATCCCTTCACGCTCGGCGCCACGGTGCTGGCGCATACAAAGAATATCAAGATCATCGTCGCGCTCAGGCCGAACACCGTTTATCCGACGGTTGCGGCCAAAGCGCTCGCCACCCTCGATCAGCTGAGCGGCGGCCGCGTCGTTGTTCACTTCATAGCCGGCGGCAGCGACGAAGAGCAGGCGCGTGAGGGCGACTTCCTCAACAAGGAGGAACGCTACGAACGGCAGGAAGAGTACATCCGCATCCTGCGTCTTGTCTGGACCTCGACAGAACCTTTCGACTTCAACGGCAAACATTACCAGTTCAAACAATTTCGCAGCGCGGTGCGGCCGACCAATGGGCTTATTCCGATTTCGCTCGGCGGCTCATCGGATGCCGCCTATCGCATTGGCGGTTCGCTCTGCGACATCTTTGGGCTCTGGGGCGAACCGCTTGCTGAAACAAAACAGCAGATCGAACGGATTTACGCGGAAGCGGCAAAGGCCGGCCGCGCGGATCGCCCGCGCATCTGGGTCACCTTCCGGCCGATCGTCGCCGAAACCGATGAGTTGGCATGGGCAAAAGCCCATAGGGTGCTGGTTCGATTGAACGAGAACCGGCAGCAGGGCTTGGCACGTGCACCCGTCAATGCTGCACGGCCGGCCAATGTCGGTTCGCAAAGGCTTCTGGACATTGCCGCACGCGGCGACGTTCACGACCGCGCATTATGGTACCCGACGGTCACTGCCACCAACGCGAGCGGCGCAACCACCGCACTCGTGGGTTCACCGCACACGATCGCAGATTCCATCCTCGACTACATCGATCTTGGCGCCGATCTGATCTCGATCCGCGGTTATGACAACTATAACGATGCGGTCGATTACGGGCGCTACATCCTTCCGCTCGTGCGGGAAGGCATTCGCGAACGGGAAGATGCGAAGAAGAAAACAGCTGCGTGACATGCGCAGTCTGGTTCCATCGCTAGACTGCGCAACCGCCGCTCCCAAGCTTAGCCAGA
This sequence comes from Rhizobium sp. CB3171, assembly GCF_029714265.1. NCBI lineage: Bacteria > Pseudomonadati > Pseudomonadota > Alphaproteobacteria > Hyphomicrobiales > Rhizobiaceae > Rhizobium > Rhizobium sp. CB3171. Next base: position 2,624,794 of record NZ_CP121653.1, read on the forward strand.
GCCATTCGCTATCTCCTGAGGGTGACGCCCCCGATAGACAGAAAGTCCGAGCGACATGTTCGATGATCCAATGGTGCCAGACGCTACCGTGCGCGTTCTCGCAGAGGCCGCCCCGGATGCGGATCAGACCGGTCAGTTTCCCTGGGCCGGCATTCGAGCCGTGCACGAGAGCGGGCTGCTTGAAAGCACCGTTGCCACCCGTTATGGCGGCCAGGGCACCGGGTTGAGCGATGCCGCCCACATCCTGGCCGCCTTGGGACGGGGGGATCCTTCGGTGGCGCTGATCAGCGCCATGACGATCTTTACTCATCTCGGCCAGGCGGCAAAAAATCATTGGCCGGACGATCTCTACCGGCGGCTGCTGGGCGAAGCGAAGCAAGGGCCGCTGTTGCTGAATGCCGCCCGCGTCGAGCCGGAGCTGGGTTCGCCGGCGCGTGGCGGCCTGCCCGCGACGCTCGCCCGCCGCACGGCGAACGGCTGGTCGATCACCGGCCGCAAACGCTTTGTAACAGGCGCCTACGGCCTTACGCATTTCCTCGTCTGGGCGCATACGGACGAAGTGCCGGCGCGAGTCGGAACCTTCGTGGTGCCGAACGGATTGCCCGGCATCAAGGTGATCGAGAACTGGAAAAGTCTCGGCATGCGCGCGTCAGGGTCGCATGATGTCGAATTTACCGACGTCGAGATCCCGGTGGAGAGCGCGCTGGAACTCGTTGATCCGTCGGTGGCCCAGCAGGACAACCGAGCGCATGCGGCGATGACCTTGGCCTTGACTGCAATCTATCTCGGCGCCGCCGAGGCCGCACAGGCGGCTTTTATCCGTTTTGCCCATGAACGCGTGCCGGCCAATCTCGGTCATCCCATCGCTCGTACGGAGCGCTTCGTGGCGCTCTCGGGTGAAATCGACTTGCTCGTCTCCGGCGCCCGCCAGATCATCTTTGGCGCGCTCGAAAATAGCCCCGGCGATGCGGAAAGGCTGATCAGGGCGAGGCTGCTCGCCGGTCGGCAAATCCGCGACGCCGTGCAGATCGCGGTCCGCGGCATCGGCAATCCAGGGCTCAACGCCGATGTGGGCCTTGAGCGTCATTTTCGGGATATCCAGTCCGTGCTCGTGCATGCTCCGCAGGAAGATACGTCCATCTCCATCCTGGGCCGCTCTGCCTTCGACCGATGGCACCGTGCCGAAGCCGCCCAATCGGAAACCTCGACGAGCGCGCCCGTTCTGAAGACGGCCTGAAGGGAGCGATCGGACGTTTCCGCCTCCCTGACGCCCGCGAATACATCTTTGAAAGGAACTTGAATGAGCAACAATCTGATCGTCGGCTTCTCGGGCAATATCTCGCGGCCCTCGAGCACCAGGCGTTTCGTGGAAAGCGTGACGGAAGCGCTGGGAAGGCAAGCCGGCCTGCAGCATGTGGTTTTCGACGTCGAGGACCTCGGCTCATCTCTGGCGGCGGCAAGATCGGTAGCCGATCTCGATCCCGCCGCACGCAAGGTGATCCGAACGATTGTCGAGGCCGAGGCCCTCGTTGTCGGGTCGCCGACCTACAAGGGAAGCTATACGGGCCTGTTCAAGCACGTCTTCGACCTCCTCGATCCCTCAGACTTGCGCGGGAAGCCTGTCCTTTTGACCGCGACTGGCGGCGGCGACCGGCACTCTCTGGTCGTCGAACACCAGCTCCGGCCCCTATTCGCATTTTTCGAGGCCTTTATCCTGCCGACGGCAATCTACACGTCGGGCCGCGATTTTACCGATGGCAAGCCGTCAGTGGCCATCCAGGCCCGCGTGAATCAAGCTCTGGCTGAGGCTTCGGTTCTTGTGAAGCCTCGCTTGGGCGCCACCGCGATCGCTGCGGAGTAGGCATCGTCTATTATGAGATCGAGGCCCGCGCCCTATCTTCCAGCGGGGGATAAAGTCAGCATCGTCGTTCGTCGCGGTTCCGGCCGTTGCTTTCAGCGGTCTTGGCGACAAGAGCTGCTAGTCCGCGCTTATCGTTTCCAGCTTTTTCACCACTACATCGAGGACGCGCTCGTGCTGGCGGACCGGATCGTCGTCATGCGGCCTTGGCCGGGCCGCATCCTTGACGAAATCAGGATCGACCTGCCAAGGGGGCGAGACCGGGCATCCGCCTCCTTCGAAGTCGCCAAACGGCAATTGTTTTTGTCGCTCAATCGATCGCTGCAGCCTTCCTGACAAGACGAATCGAGTTGATCTCAATGGCGCCGTCTCTTCACCGCTTCAGGTGGAAGAGGCGTGACGCGCCGATAATCATTAACATCGGGCTCTTGTAAAGATTCGAACCATTAGCCCCTCATAGACGGGCCCGAATTGGGCAACGCTACCTTTTTGGAAGGGCTTATCTCAGCGTTCGATCCGACGCAGTTCCTGTCAGACAGGGGGCCTGATGAAACTCTTGTTTCCTGATCATACAGGATTTCAGAAGCACTCCCCTGACTTCAACTGCTTGATTGAAGAACAAAAACATCAGGGCGGGGCGCGACATATTAATCTACAAATTTAGTAGAAAATTGAAATTCCCTTCTCCGCTCCGTAGCCGAATCGCAGCGATACGCTTTGCCAATCGCTCCCCTCCTCAAGACAATATCATCAGTGGCACCGTCGTCAGAGTGCTGCCAGACCGAGTTTGAATTGGAATTCAGGAAGGAAACGCAAATGGCATTTCGCCCACTGCATGATCGCGTCGTAATTCGACGCGTCGAGAGCGAGGAGAAGACAAGAGGCGGGATCATCATCCCGGACACGGCCAAGGAAAAGCCGCAAGAGGGTGCCGTCGTCGCCGTCGGTCCGGGCGTGCGAGACGAGAGCGGCAAGCTGGCGCCTCTCGACGTCAAGGCCGGTGACCGTGTGCTGTTCGGCAAATGGTCCGGCACCGAGATCAAGATCGACGGCGAAGATCTGCTGATCGTCAAGGAAGCCGACATCCTCGGCGTTGTGGCCTAACTCAGCATTCTAGGAAGGAACTCATTTATGGCTGCCAAAGAAGTCAAATTTTCCACCGATGCCCGCCAGCGGCTATTGCGCGGCGTCGATATTCTCGCCGACGCGGTGAAGGTGACGCTGGGTCCGAAGGGGCGCAATGTCGTTATCGAAAAATCATTCGGTGCTCCCCGCATCACCAAGGACGGCGTGTCCGTCGCCAAAGAAATCGAGCTTGAGGACAAGTTCGAAAATCTCGGGGCGCAGCTGTTGCGCGAAGTCGCCTCCAAGACCAATGATCTTGCCGGTGACGGCACCACGACGGCAACCGTGCTGGCACAGGCCATTGTTCGCGAGGGCGCAAAGGCCGTCGCCGCTGGCTTGAATCCTCAAGATCTGAAGCGTGGCATTGACCTTGCCACCGCCGAAGCCATTCGCAGCATCAAGGAACGTTCGCGCAAGGTCGCCTCTTCCGATGAGGTTGCACAGGTCGGAACGATCTCAGCCAATGGTGAAGGCGAAATCGGCAGGCTTATCGCCGAAGCTGTCCAGAAAGTCGGCAATGAAGGCGTCATTACTGTCGAAGAGGCAAAAAGTTTCGAAACAGAACTGAATGTGGTCGAAGGGCTGCAATTCGATCGGGGTTATCTGTCACCTTACTTCGTCACGAATGCGGAAAAACTGATCGTCGAATACGAGGATGCCTATATCCTGATCCACGAGAAGAAGCTCGGATCGCTTCAGCCGTTGCTGCCGCTGCTGGAGGCAGTGGTTCAGACCGGCAGACCACTCCTGATCATCGCCGAGGATGTCGAAGGCGAGGCGCTGGCAACGCTCGTTGTCAATAAGCTGCGCGGCGGCCTGAAGATCGCCGCCGTCAAGGCGCCTGGCTTCGGCGACCGCCGCAAGGCTCTGTTGGAGGACATCGCGATCGTCACCGGCGGCGAAGTGATCTCCGAAGATATCGGCATCAAGCTCGAGAACGTGACACTCGAGCAGCTCGGCCGAGCGAAAAAGGTCCGTATTGACAAGGAGAACACGACGGTCGTCGACGGCGCCGGTGCAAAGGCTGAAATTGACGCCCGTGTTCAGCAGATCAAGACGCAGATCGAGGAAACATCCTCCGATTATGACCGCGAAAAGCTGCAGGAACGTGTTGCCAAGCTCGCTGGCGGTGTCGCGGTCATTCGCGTCGGCGGTTCCACCGAGATTGAGGTCAAGGAAAAGAAGGATCGCGTCGATGATGCGCTGAACGCGACGCGCGCCGCGATCGAAGAAGGTATTGTACCCGGCGGCGGCGTTGCGCTTCTCAGGGCAAAGACTGCTGTCGAAGCTTTGAAGAACGAAAATCCCGACATTCAGGCCGGAATCCATATTCTTCTGAAGGCGCTTGAAGCACCGATCCGCCAAATTGCCGAGAATGCCGGCGTCGAAGGCTCGATCGTCGTCGGCAAGGTGCTTGAAAGCACTTCGCAGACCTTTGGCTTCAACGCACAATCGGAAAAATACGTCGATCTCCTCGAGGAAGGCATCGTCGATCCCGCCAAGGTGGTGCGCACCGCTCTCCAGGATGCGGCCTCCGTCGCCGGTCTCCTGGTGACGACCGAAGCTCTGATTGCCGAACTGCCCAAGGAAAAGCCGCCGGTCCCGGCAGCTCCAGGCGGCGGCTTCGACTACTAGCCCGCATCGCATGACGCATCGCTGGCGAGCTAACCGCCAGCGATGCCGCCAGAGCGTTAGCGTCAAATTCCATCCCTCGATCTGATCTTCTCGTCCCAGAGGTGGCGCCGGAGCGCGACGCCCCCAGAAACACAAGCAAAGAAACCTGTTATGCCTGAAACCATAAGGACCTTGCCCGTCATCGACCTCCGTCGCTTCGCTCCGGATCACTCCGAACGGCTCGAGGCGCTGGACGAGTTGCGTCAAATCTCCCGCACCATCGGTTTTTTCTATCTTACCGGTCACGGCATCCCGCAGGAGGAAATCGACTCCCTTACGGCACTGGCTCGTCGCTTCTTCTCTTTACCGGAAGACAAGAAGCTGGAAATCGAAATGCGCAGGTCGCCGCATTTCCGCGGCTACAACCGCGCCGGCTTCGAATATACGCGGGGAAGCCAGGATTGGCGCGAACAAGTCGATTTCGGTCCCGAGCGCGAGAAGCCGGCTCTTAAGGCTGGCGATCAGCCCTGGAAACGGCTGATCGGACCAAACCAGTTCCCCTCCGCTCTGCCCGAATTGCGTCCTGCCGTGCTGAAATGGATCGATGACGTCACGGGCGTCGGACTCAAGGTCTTGCAGGCGTTCTCCGAAGCCCTTGGCCAGAAACCGGACGTCTTTTCGCCGATCTACAGCAATGGGCCAAACCAGTTGCTCAAGATTGTCCGCTATCCCGGTCGAGACCAGACCGAAAGCGATCAGGGCGTCGGGGCGCATAAGGACGGCGGTTTCGTAACCATCCTATTGCAGGACGTTGTAGGCGGCCTGCAGGTCGATGATGGCAGTGGCGGCTGGATCGAAGCGCCGCCAATCCGCGGCACCTTCGTCGTCAATATCGGCGAGCTGTTGGAGCTGGCATCGAACGGCTATCTGAAGGCCAACATCCATCGGGTCGTCACGCCGCCGGCCGGTGGCGATCGTCTGTCCATCCCCTTCTTCCTCGGCGCCAATCTCGCCGCGACCATCCCGGTTCTCGATCTGCCGCCGGCGCTTGCCGCAGAAGTGCGCGGTGTTACGCAGGACCCACTCAATCCTCTGTTCCGCGAGGTCGGACGCAACGTACTGAAGTCACGCTTGCGATCCCACCCCGACGTTGCACAAGCCCATCATGCCGATCTGCTGCAGGAACAGCAGCCGCAGGCGGAGTCCGCCTGACCCTTCAGGCGGACAGACGAACAACAATCTGACCAAGCACAGAAAGGCGAACTGCATGACGATTCACAATCCGCCGACTCCCACTGCCGAAGCTGCTCCGATTGCTGCTGGCGCCTCCGGTCCGCGCAGCCTGCGCCGTCATCCTGAAACCATCGCGCTTCATGGTGGCAGCTTCCGCTTCGATCCAACGACTGGGGCGATCGCGGTTCCGATCTACCAGACAACTTCATTCCAGTTGCCGGGCACCGAGGGTGCCGACAAATTGTTTGCGCTGGAAGCAGCCGGCCATCTCTATACGCGCGTTTCAAACCCGACACAGGATGCCTTCGAGCAGCGGCTGGCCGAACTCGAGGGAGGCGCGGCCGCCCTGGCGCTCGCCTCCGGTCAGGCAGCATCTGCCTTTGCCGTCCTCAATCTTGCCCGCGCCGGCGACAATATCGTCAGCGCGGTCGGCCTTTACGGCGGGACCTGGGCTTTATTTGCGGCCACGCTGAAAGGTTTCGGGGTCGAGGTCCGTTTCGTGGACGCCAATGATCCCGAAGCTTTTGCACGCGCAACCGACGAGAAGACACGTGCCTACTACGCCGAATCCTTGCCCAACCCGAAACTTGAAGTTTTCCCCATCGCCGAGGTGGCAGAGGTCGGCCGTCGCTTCGGCATACCGTTGATCGTCGATAATACCGCAGCACCTCTCATCATCCGACCGCTTGAACATGGCGCCGCCGTCGTGGTCTACTCCACCACCAAATATATCGGCGGACACGGCACCGCGATCGGCGGAGCGATCGTCGATGGCGGCAATTTTCCATGGAAAGAGTTGAGCGATCGGCAACCAGCCCTGCACGAGCCCGATCCGAGTTATCAGGGTAAGAGTTGGATCGACAAGGCGGCACTGATCGATTTCCATCCATACATCCTGCGCATCCGCGCAGTGCTGCTGCGCGACGTCGGCGCTCCCATCAGCCCCCAAAACGCGTTTCAGTTCATCCAGGGGCTTGAGACCTTGCCGCTTCGCTTGCGCCAGCACAATGAAAACGCCATCAAGGTGGCGGAATTCCTGAAGGCTCATCCCAAGGTATCGAAGGTCATCTTCCCGAAATTCCAAGAGGGCATCGCCGCCGAACGAGCGCGGAAATATCTGCGCGATGGCTACTTCGGCGCGCTGGTCGGCTTCGAGGTGAAGGGCGGCCGCGAGGCCGGGCGTCGTTTCATCGATTCCCTGCAACTGCTCTATCATGTCGCCAATATCGGCGACGCGCGCTCGCTGGCGATCCATCCGTCGACAACGACGCATTCGCAGCTCTCGGCGGAAGATCAATTGGCAACCGGCGTGACGCCTGGTTACGTCAGGCTGTCGATCGGTATTGAACATGCCGACGATATCATCGCCGACATCGCGCAAGCGCTGGAATCGGCGTGAGTTCCCAAGGCGGGATCCATCCCGCCGTCTCCATTGCGAGATGCCCTCTTTTTAGCCGAACTGCGTAACGCTGCTACTGGCGTAACGTCGATTGCCAACACCGGGTGAGAAAAGTGTTTTCCAAACAGGCGCTTCTTTATAATAATCTATCTATTTTATAGATTATATGTGTTTACGTTCGATGACGCAGGCGAGTTCTGATCCTCCCAAGCTCGGCTCGCCTGCGGGGGACACCATTTTTCAGGAGAATTTCATGCAAGCAATTTCCGCCATTCAGCGGCATCTGAAAGGCGCCGTCGGCGCCGCGATGATTGCCGCCGCTGCCTTGCTGCCGGTTGCGGCGCAAGCCGGGCAGACACTGGACAAGATCAAGGAACGTGGGGTGATCAAGGTCGGCGTCGGAACGACGCCGGGTTTCTTTACACCAGACAGTAATGGCCGCTGGCAGGGCTTTTTCGTTGATTTTGGCAGGGCGCTGGCCGTCACCGTTTTCGATGACCCCGAGAAGGTCGAGTTCACCAATTCCTCGCCGCAGCAGCGCTTGCCGGCGCTGCAGGCGGGCGAATTCGATATCCTGCTTTCCGGCGTGACCGAAACTATCACCCGCGCCTTCAAGCTCGGCTTCCACTTCGGTCCGGTCGTCTTCTATGATGGACAGGGTCTGCTCGTTCGCAAGGATCTCGGCGTCAACAAGGGTGAGGACCTCGATGGGGCGACGATCGGCGTCCAGAGCGGGACGACCGGCGAGCTCAACATCGCCGATTTCTTCCGCAAGACGGGTAAGAAGTTTACGCCGATCACGATCGAGGAGACGAGCGAGTTTACCAAGGCCCTCGATACCGGCCGCGTCGATGCATTAACGCAGGACTCGACCGATCTCGCCGCAAGGCGCACACAGCTCAAGAAGCCGGACGACTATATTCTCCTGCCAGAACGACTGTCCAAGGAACCGCTGGCGCCAGCCGTTCGCGCAGGCGACGATCAGTGGCTCGAAATCGTCAACTGGACCGTCTACGCCACGATCCAAGCGGAGGAATTCGGCATCACCAAGGAGAATGTCGATACGTTCCTGACGAGCGAAGATCCGGCCATCAAGCGTTTCCTCGGTGTCGATCCATCGCTTGGGCAGGCAATCGGCCTGGATCCAAAATTCGCCTACAACATCATCAAGGCGGTCGGCAATTACGGTGAGATCTTTGAGCGAAACGTCGGCAAAGGCACGCCGCTCAATTTCGACCGCGGCTTGAACCAGCTCTGGACCAAGGGCGGTCTGATCTACTCGCCGCCGTTCCGTTGAGCCTCTCGTGCTGTCGCGTATCGCATCACGGAAGAGATACGAACCGGGCTTTGCGAAGCCCGGTTTTTGGGCCTTCGCCCGTCAATGGCTTGGTCCCTCGCCACTTACTCAAGCGGCGTTCCTCTTCGTCGTCCTCGCCGTTGTCTTGCATCTCAGTAATAACGTTGTCGAGACCGCGCAGAGGCTCGGCCTGAAACTCGGCTTCGCGTTCTTGTCTCAACGGGCGAATTTCGAGATCGGCGAAAGCCTTATCGCTTATTCTTCCTCAGATGCCTATGGTCGCGCGCTGTTGGCGGGTCTGCTCAACACCATCAATGTCGCCTTCTTCGGGTGCGTGATCGCGACCGTTTGCGGCGTGATGCTTGGCATTGCGCGTCTATCTGGCAATCTCGTGCTGGCCTCCGTCGTGCGCGGCTACGTCGAAATATTCCGTAACACGCCATTGCTTCTTCAGCTCTTTCTGTGGAGTGCGATCTTCCACAATCTGCCGGCGCCGCGTCGGGCAATCGAATTTTCCGGCAGTTTTTTCCTCACCAATCGCGGCGTTTTTATTCCGCGGCTGGTTTTGGACGGACCTTCCGCGTTCATCTGGTTGCCGTTGGCCGTTATGGCGGCCGGGGTTACGGTCATCGCCACGCGCCGACTGTTCTTCGGCCGGCGTTTTTATGCGACCCGCATCCTCGCGTTTTCCGTAGCGGCTTTCGGCGCTGCGTGCTGGGCGACAGGCGTTTCCATATCCGCCGAGCTGCCAGCACGGGGCGGCTTTAATGTCAGCGGTGGCCTCTCGCTGACGCCGGAGTTTGCAGGGTTGTTGACAGGCCTCGTCTTCAATTCGGCGGCCACCATTGCCGAAATTGTGAGAAGCGGCATCCAGTCGGTCGGCAACGGTCAGTGGGAGGCCGCCCGTGCTTTAGGCCTTCGTCCTGGCCACATCATGCGGCTTATCGTGCTGCCGCAGGCTCTTCGGGTGATCACGCCGCTCATGACATCGAGTTATCTCGATCTCACCAAGAATTCGAGCCTTGCCGTCGCCATCGGCTTTCCCGATCTCGTGAGCGTCGCTAATACCACCGCCAACACTACGGGTCAGACGCTGGAGGCGATCACCATCATCGCCGTCGCCTATCTCACTCTCAATCTTGCGGTCTCTGCGCTGATGAACGTCTACAACCGCCGTATCATGCTAAGGGAGGAACGGCGGCGATGAGCGAACTGCAGATCGTCCTTCCGAGTCTTCGTCGACGAAGCTTCACCACCGGACTTTTCGATAGCAAACTGAATGGTTTCCTGACACTTGCATGCCTTGCGATCGCAGTATGGATGTTCATGCCGCTGTGGCGCTGGGCTGTCAATGACGCGGTGTGGACGGGCTTGGGGCCAGACTGCGGCGTCGATGGCGCCGGTGCCTGCTGGGCCTTCATCCGCGCGAAATTTCGTTTCATCATTTTTGGTTTTTATCCGCCCGCCCTGCAATGGCGGCCCTCGCTCGTCATCCTGGGGATTGCGATTCTGCTATTCGTATCCTCCAGACCGCAGTCCTGGAGCAGATGGCTTCTGCTGCTCTGGTTTTTGGCGATACCCCTCTGCTGGCTTTTGATGGCTGGCACGCTGTTGCCGCCGAAGGTTCCAACCAACCAGTGGGGCGGACTTCCAATCACCCTGCTGGTCTCGCTGATCGGACTGGCGACAGCCTTTCCCATCGCCCTTCTGCTGGCGCTCGCCCGTCGATCCGAGATGAGGATCTTCCGTGTACTCGCGGTGGTCTTCATCGAGTGCCTGCGCGGGGTTCCGCTAATTGCCGTCCTATACGTCGCGATGCTCGTCGTTCCGATGGCGCTGCCGGCGGATGCGCTCACGGACAAGCTGCTGCGAGCGCAGGTCGGGATTACGCTGTTTGTCTCCGCCTATCTGGCCGAGGTTATTCGAGCAGGCCTCCAATCGATCCCGGCCGGCCAGACAGAGGCCGCCTATTCGCTCGGACTTGCCTACTGGCAAACGCTGCAACTTGTCCTTCTGCCCCAGGCATTGCGGACCGTCATCCCGGCAATCGTCAATCTGTCCATAGGCATTCTGTTGAACACGTCGCTGCTTGCCGTCATCGGCATCTCCGATCTGTTGAACGCCGCAAAGATGGCCGCAACGGATCCGAACTGGCTGGGCTTCTATACAGAGAGCTTCGTCTTTGCCGGCTGTATTTATTTCGCGATCAGCTTCGGTGCCTCGCGTTACAGCATCTGGCTGGAAAGAAGACTTCGGGCCAGAAAATGACTTGCAGCAAAACCGAACAGCGTATGTTGCTGAACTTCAGAGCCGGACGCTATCGGCAAAGTGTGCGGCTCTCCGCAGTCGGACATAACATGCAGCGATCATCGAGGCGTGATGCGGGGGTCAGGGCATGGCATTCATTTCGTCTTCAGGAGTTTCGGCGCCCGGAGCCGCGTACGACGAATTTGCGGGCCGTGAGCAACTTCGCGCCAACTCGTCGGAGTTCCGCAAGGATGTGATCGAAGTCACCGATGGGGTGTTTGTGCCGGTAGGCTACTCAGCTAGCAATGTGACATTGATCCAGGGCGAGAACGGATCGATTATTGTCGACACATCAGCCAATCTGGTCGATGCGGAGGCGATCGTTAAGGCATTCGGCGATCGGATGGCGCGGCCGGTTTGCGCGATTGTCTACACACACAATCATCCTGACCACTCTGGCGGTGCCAGGGTTTTTGCCGGGAACGACGCCCCTGAAATTTATGGGCATCAGATATTGGCCGATTCCACTCCGGAATTCGGAAGGGGCCTACGCGACGGCGGCGATACCTTTGGTACGACGCTGCCTGATGAGCTGTACATCAATGCCGGCACTCAACTCGAATATGGTCGGACGACGCCGCACACGCGCGAGGGGTTCCTTTCTCCGAACCGAACGTTCAGTGGAGAAGAAGCGACGATCGAAGTCTCGGGCGTCCGAATGCAACTCATTCACACGCCTGGAGAGTCCCCCGAGAATATCTCGGTCTGGATTCCCAGCAAAGGCGTCCTTTTACCCGGTGACGATTTTTATAAGTCCTATCCGAACCTCTCGCCCCTTAGGGGGCTGCGGTTGCGTCCGCCTGAGAAGTGGATTGCCAGCATCGAAAAAATGATCCCTCTGAATGCCAAGTACCTCGTGCAAGGGCACATGCGTCCAATCCTCGGCGAGGATAACGTCCGTCAGGCCCTCGCGGTATATCGGGAGGGCATCAAGACCGTTCTCGACCAGACGTTAGCGGGCATCAAACAAGGAAAGAGGCCGGACGAACTGGTACAAGAGGTGAGACTATCGTCGGAGTTGGCTCAAAGCCCCTACCTGCAGGAATATTATGGCGGCGTCGCCTGGACGGTGCGCGGTATCTACGCAGATTATGTAGGTTGGTTCGACGGCAATGCCACCAACATCTTCCCGCTGCCGCCAGTGGATCGTGCGAGGAGAATGCTTGATCTCGTCGGCGGCGCGGAGGAAATGCTGGTCCGGGTGAATGAAGCGATCGAAGCCTGCGAGTTTCAATGGGCTGCTGAACTGATCGACCATGTGCTGGCGGTCGAAATCGACAATGCCGGGGCCAAACGTCTCAAGGCCAAGGCTCTGACGGAGCTGGGAGAGCGTCAGATGAACGCCACGGCCCGAAATTACTATCTTACATGCGCTCAATTCCTTCTAAATGACCAGTCGACACAGGCGACCGACAACGGCAGTTGAGGCTTAAGCAAGTCGCGTATACGAGGTTTCTTGGCCCCGGCCGTTCAGCGCACATCTTAGAATTCTTTTCTGATATCTGCAGATTATTTGGCATTGATGGCAATGGTCATCCAAATCTCTGCGCTCTATAGTCTATTAAATTAATAGACTATAGAGCCTGCCACCTAACGGCTTCGCCGTCTGGCGATAAGAGCAGATTAGATTGCATCGGATACTCCAATGACCAGACAGGTGATCGAATATGCCGGTATCCCCGTCGGCATCGTCATTCCAGACAACAGCTCGCTGAAGTTCATTGCCGTCAAATTTCATGTGCATGACCTTGATGGTCAGTACTTTACCTCCCCATCGGACGTGCTGCGAGCAATCCATAAATTGATGTCGGCGTCCGGCGGCAACGTTCGTCGCGCCGCTTAATCTGAGGGGATGTCATGGGAAGGTTACGCCACTTCTTCCGCCTCTCTGCGCTACGCGACGATCTTGAAACGAGGCTGCTTGTTCGGGAATACCGCCTCCTGCTCTTGGACGACCATTTCGACGACGACGGAACCGATAGTGAACTTCGCGCGAAATGCGCCGAGCTTTCTAATGAAATCTCTTCGCGCCGCTCCCGGCATCTGTAGGGCCAACCAGGAAGATAATGTATGCAGAACATTTTTTTCGCCAAAAGAGCCCCCTCATTGCGGACCGCATTGAGGGCAGTTGTTTTAGCAGCCATCATCCCGCTCGCATTCCAGAACACCGCTCTAGCTGGCCAAAAGGTGCTCCTGTCCTATGAGGCGACACCGTCTGTGGGGTTCCATCTCCCGCGGCTTGCCCATGCCAGCTATGATGATCGAGTGGCGTTTTCAGCCGAGGTGCTGAAGGATATCGTCCCCAAAATCATATCAGCCAACGGCATCGACCCTGCAACGCTGGAAACGGAAGTGACGCCCGGCGGATATCTCCTGAAAACTAACGCGTCGCTTCAGACCGAGGGAGAGCTTGATGACGCCACGGCCGATCGCTTGGCCGGCTCCCTTGGCTACATTTTCCGCCAATATAGCGTCCTCGTCTCCCGCCTCGACGACACAACAGGCAAAACTGGCTTTGCTGTTGTTCGGTTTCCCAAGGACACACTCAGCGCTTCCGTCGCACAAAAGTTCTTTGAGGCGGCCGATGCGACAAAAAAGGGCTTAGGTGGGGGCTATACGGTGTTCGGTGACGAGCAAATCTTTCTCAACGTCACCAATTCCGAAGGAAAACCCTATAGCGGCCTGGACGATGCCACCTTCGTTGACGGGCTAAAGCAAACTGCTGCATCGTTTGGCGCTCCGGCACCGGAAGTCTCTATGTCCGGCAAGGCAGTCGCGCGATTTGTCGGCAATGATTGGGAGAAGGCGAAGGTCGGCGAAGACTACATAAGCCTGCTTGGCGGGCCTACATCTGAATTGGTGAAAAAGTTAGAATCGATAAGCGGCGACTATGCCTCCCTCGTCGCAAAAGTCGCCGAAAGTAAAGGCTGGGACCGCGACGAATGAGGATACAGCGACGTGGATTTGCCGGAACTTTTCTCCTCATGGATTTTCGAGAATGCGTGTCGCACGGCGCCAGGAGTGGGACGAAATTGATATCGTCATGAAGTCTCTGAAGCTTGATCCTCACCGAGGAAGCATAAGATATCACGATAGAGCTGGAAGCGGCCCACCGCTCATCTTCCTCCACGGGCTTGGCTGTAGTTCATCGGGTGACTATCTGAGCGTGGCCGCCGATCCCGCCCTGACCGGGCGCCGGCTGATCCTGATCGACTTGCTGGGATCAGGCTTCAGCGACCATCCACGTGACTTCGGCTATACGATTGAAGACCATACTGGCACGATCATAGATCTGATCCGGGCGTTGGACATCGGATCGTTCGACGTCTTTGGCCACAGTATGGGCGGGGCGATTGCGAGCTCGGTTGCATATACGCTCGCCGATTCCGTTCGATATCTGGTTCTTGGCGAGCCCAATCTTGATCCGGGCGGTGGCGCTTTCAGTCGCATGATCGCGCAGATGAGCGAGGCTGATTACGTCCGCCACGGTCACGCCGACCTCATTTCCAAGTCCCTATCGGACGGAAACGACTTATGGGCCGCCTCGCTGTCGCTCTCGTCGCCTCATGCCGTCCATCGCGAAGCAACGTCTCTCGTGTCTGGAACCGACCCGAGCTGGCGTGACCAACTCTATGCCTTGCCCGCGGTGAGAACTATCATCTTCGGAGGCTGTTCCCTGCCGGATCCGGATGTTGAGGTTCTCTCTTCAAACGGGATACATATTGAAATCATCCCTGATGCCGGACATTCCATGGCCTGGGAAAAGCCTCAGGACTTGGCATTGGCGATCGCACGGGCTCTTTGCCTACCGCGTGACGTTTCCTGACGTAACCGTCGGCATCTAAGAACATCGCTAAATCATCTCGTCACTCGCCCGTCTGGGGCCTTTTGCGTTCGCTCGCCGAGCCAGGCATCGACCGAAGCTGCCGCCCGGTGGCTCTGCTCGACAATCTGAGGTACCAAGTCGACGTCCGGAACACTGCCCAACCCAAGTGGTCCCATCGCGAATAAACCTCGAGAAGTATTGGGAGCGTCTGTTGTCTGCCCGCATTCATCGACGACGACGCCGATACCGAGTTCATCACTCTTGGCCAAGCCAGTCTTAACGATCGCGCGAACCAGAGCAGTATCGGTACCGGACGAGTGGGCGCGACTGTCTACGACGATGTCTGCGGGAAGAACCTCAAAGCCGACGGGCGCCACGAGGAGGACACCATTATTTGCGATCCGATCTATCTTTCCTCTGCGGACGGTGATCGTCCCCTCATCAATCGCACGGTGCAATCTTTGATAGCGCTCCGGTGGAAGCCGATTGCGGTGACTTTCGTAAACGGCTTGAACGTGCCGTTTGAAGCGTCTTCGCTCGTCTGGCGTTAGTCCTTCCCAAAGCTCCCGAGCCTGCAGGCGAAAGCCATTCATGATACCTTGCCAGCCGAGCCCTTGGTTACCGGCGTTGATTGCCTCCCGCCGTAGAAAACGAAATGCCCCCCGAAGGCTCCGTGGGATGGCTTGATCCGCCAGGAGCGATCCCTGAGCCTTAACGGCATGCGACTGAGGCAGAAAGCCCGACTCCGAAATCAAGACAACCCGTGAAGCCCTGCCTTCATCCAAAAGTGCCAAGGCCTTATCAACGGCTTGTATGCCTTCACCAATTACGATGGCACGATCAGCTTCAATTGTGGGCAGCGTGCTATCCAACCCTTCACGAAGTCCATATCCGGTGCATAGGAAAACAGCGTCGAAGCGAGTACTTTCACCTGCCTCGGTAAGCACGGACAATCCTCCAGCGGAACCCTGTTCAATAGAGATCACCTTATCTGGCAGGAATTGGACAACGGCATCCGTTCGTATTTTCAAGGCTTTGGAAAAGCGATCATAGACATAGGTTCGAAAGGCTTCGCCCGGAACGAATGAATCATCAAGATCTTCCGCATCGGAGGTAACTCGATCAAGCCACCCCTCCTCCGCCTCCAGCCATTGGCGAAAATCACCCGCGTCGTCATGATCGATAGAGAGATCGCGAACGCGGCTTGTCAAAACACTCGCCGAGGATTGATTTAGCGCTTCACCAATATCGATCTTCGGTCGGGGATCAAATAGCACCAAGTGAAAGGGCCCCTCGACGCGCTTCAACAGGGCAATCGCCGCCATGATCCCTGAAAACCCTCTGCCAATGATCGCGATCTTCGCGATTCGATCGACATCTTCGCTACCCGAATTCACGATACGTGGCGACAGAAGCGTCATGGCTAGGCTCCCTTTTCAAATTGCCTGGAGCAATATCTACAAAAATTATAGAAATTAATCGCTATCTGCAAGTCGCTGTTTCAGGAATACGGTTGAGCTTCTGAAGGTGGACGAAGATAAGGACGAGCGGAGTTCTCGTGAGCGGTGTTTGGCTCTGCATCTGGCAATCCGCCTGCAGCAAGAAATCGGGAAAATAAATTCTCAATACTCTGCAACAATAGACGATCTATGAGATCTTTTTCGCGCCGCAGTGGGTAATATCGAGCCCGTCCTACGCACATAGGTCATTTTATTGAAAGCTCACGGCTCTACAGAAGCGAGATTTAAATGGCTGGTCTCCTTTTCGGCTTGAGCACACTCTCAATCGAGCCGTCCCAGTCATTACAAGTAGCGACCATTTGGAAAGCGCTGTGCCGCGAAGCCGTTGCAGCTTCTGACAGTGACCCCACGCTAAGTCGCGCTCTGAACTCCTCTGTCCTTTATCATGCGAGCTTTGCCCAAGCGCTGGCGCAGCGTATCGCGCTCAAACTTGCCAATCACGACCTAGTACTACAGTTGTAAATGGGAGCAAATCATGATTCTCTTCAAGGAGTTTTTTGAAGGGGCTGCGGCATGTCTGTTTCGGAATGGTCGGGTTCGGGGATTTCCTGGGAAGGGGAACTGTCGGTGCTGAAGGCGCGTCTTGGCGTGGTGTTCCGACGTTCTGAGGCGCGGGAGGGCTGCGGGGCATTTATCGACGGGCTTTTATCGGGGATTGAGCGCAAGACGGGCTGGCTTCTTTCCGAGCAGGCCGGCCTTGGGCGCCCGTGGCGAATCCAGGCCCTGCTGGGGCGCTCGCAATGGGATGCGGACCGGTTGCGTGACATCGTTTGCGATTACGCCATGGAGGCGCTCGGCGATCGATCGGGCGTGCTGGTGGTGGACGAAACCGGTTTTTTGAAGAAAGGCACCCATTCGGTCGGGGTGGCGCGGCAATATTCGGGCACCGCCGGCCGGATCGAGAGCTGCCAGATCGGCGTGTTTGTCGCCTATGCCAGCCGCTTTGGCCAGACGCTGATCGACCGACGGCTCTATCTGCCGGAGGCGTGGGCGAAAGACCAGGCGCGGCGCAAGGCGGCCGGGATTCCACAGGAGACGGAATTCTTGACCAAGCCAGCAATGGCGCGCGCCATGCTGGCACAGGCGCTTGATCGCGGCGTGCCGTGCGCCTGGGTTCTGGCCGATGCGGCCTATGGCGGCGATTACCAGACGCGCCGCATGCTCGAGGAGCGCCGACAGCCTTATGTGCTTGCGGTGCGCTCCAACCATACCTTGCGAATGCTGACCGATCAGGGGCTGCTGCAGACGGACCCGAAAGAGATGGCCGAGGAACTGCCCGTTGCGGCCTGGACTGCTTGTCCTGCCGGCGAAGGCGCCAAAGGATTGCGTCTCTACGACTGGGCCCGGATTGCGCTGCCTTATGTCGTCGAGGAAGGCTATGCCCGCTATGTCCTCATCCGCAAAAGCCGAACGGATCCGCGCGCCCTCAGCTACTATCTGGTTTTTGCACCCGCCGAGGCTACGCTTGCGGAACTGGCCGGCGCGGCAGGATTGCGCTGGACGATCGAGGAATGCTTCCAGCGCGCCAAGGACGATCTCGGCCTTGACCATTGCGAGGCGCGCTCCTGGCATGGCTGGCATCGCCACATGACGCTCGTCATGGCGGCCGCGGCCTTCCTCGCCAAGCTCGGCGCCGATCTACGCCGTTCGGCCTGCGGCAAACCGAACGAAACGAGTCCAAATCCGAAAATCGCTGCCTGACGCGCAAGATCAGGCTCATCCCCACCGTCGCCGAAATCCGCACGCTCATCGCTCGGCTGATCATGCGAAAGCCCGCAAAGCGGGGATTCATTCTCGCCTGGTCTCTCTGGCGACGAAACCATCAGGCGCAGGCCATGCTCGCCCACTATAGAAAACGAGGTCATTTACAACTGTAGTACTAGACCACGATGAACTTATTTCCGTGATCGCACAGGCCTTTGTCAGCAACGACAATATTGTCTCCGACGCTGCCGCAGATCTTATTGCGGTTAAGGATCGCGATCCCTCAAACAGCGAAATTCTTATCCCCTTCCTCTATTTCAAAGGCTTCGTCGCCCTTCAGGGCCAACGCGTCGCCCACTGGCTCTGGCACCATAACAGGGTACACTTGGCGCGCCACATCCAGAGCCGAATTTCAGAGGTATTTGGCGTTGATATCCATCCGGGAGCGAGAATGGGTAGAAGTATTATGCTTGATCACGGAAGCGGACTGGTGATTGGTGAGACTGCGGTCGTTGAAGACGACGTGTCTATCCTGCAGAATGTAACTTTGGGCGGCACGGGCAAGGAAAGCGGCGATCGTCACCCGAAGGTACGCCGCGGAGCCCTCATTGGAGCGGGAGCCAAGATTCTGGGGAACATCGAGATTGGTGTAGGTGCCAAGGTGGGGGCCGGCAGCGTCGTTGTGAATTCGGTGATACCTTACACGTCAGTCGCCGGCGTTCCAGCTCGTCCGGTTGGGAAACGCCATTCCGCGCTCCCGGGCATCACTATGGATCAGACGTTGTCGGAACCTGAATACATTATCTGAAGTGAGATGTGCGTCTCCCGCTGTCGCGGGAGTTTACGGGAGCTTCTCCCGGCTGTCTCCTGCATAAGGGACAGCCGAGAGCGTGCTCAAAGGCGACATTTTACCCAAACACTCTGAAACGCAAGGCATCATCAATGAAGGGCTTGTCTGCAGGCTGAGCTTCATTTGAGCCAAAAGGAAGCTGGGCGCGAAGCCGCCAGGAAATCGGCAACTGCCAAGCCGCAGACACCTGCTCATCGATCAACGGATTGTAATGTTGCAGGCTCGCGCCAATTCCGGCGTCCGCCAGTGCAGACCAGACGGCAAATTGTGTGATGCCTGAGGAATGTTCGGAGAAGGTCGGGAAATTATCAGCATAAAGCGGATATTTTTCCTGAAGCAGTGTGACAGTATCCTGATCTTCAAAGAATAGAACGGTCCCCGCTCCAGCCGAAAATCGATCGATTTTAGCTTCCGTCGAGCCGAACGAATCGGCTGGAACGATTTTGCGTAGCGCCTCTTTGGTAAGCGCCCAGAGCTGATCGCTTTGCTCTCCGAAAAGGATGACCACGCGCGAACTCTGCGAGTTAAACGTGGAAGGAGATAGCCGAACGGCTTCCTTGACGAGATTTGTGACGGTATCGGCTGAGACCGGCAATGTCTTGCCTAGAGCATATTGGCTCCGACGCCGTCTAATGGCATCGATAAATGAATTGGACATGTTAGCTTCCGATTTGTGACAGAATTTGGAAATGGAACGGCCCTCGACAACGACGCTTCAGCAGTCAGCGATCTTCGCTACATGCCGGGAGCGTTTTATTGACCCGGTCCCGCAATGAAGAAAAGACACCGGTCCCTCGAAGATCGCCCCTCCTCCATGCGTCAATGTCTCGACGATTTCGTCCAGAACCGTCACCACGATACGTTCCACCTCATGGAATTCGAGATGTGGGTGGCTGATCGCAACACTCGAAATAAGCTCAGATTTCAACACACTCCACCTCATCAAAGGGCCACATTCGGGGAAAGACCTGTTCCACGATAATCGTGCGAGGAAGGCGGCTTGGGAAACAACCAACCAAACCTGGCCTTGGCCAGGTTTGGTAAATTTCAGCCAAGAGCGACTTCGTTAGAAGCTGCGCTGGAAACGCAAAATTCCGGCCCATTGATCGTCGTTGATCGTGTCGAAATTTGTGTAGGTGACTTCCGGCTGAATGAGTAAGTTCTTGACAGGGTTCCAGCGGACATTGGCTGTGACTTCCAGGATTTTTGAATCCGTATAGGCGAATTGTGCATTGGCCTGAAGTTTGTCATTGATCGGAACGGTGATGCCGGTCCACAGGGCCCAATCGCCCCAACCACATTTTGCGCCGTGAACAACACCTGCGGTCGTGCAGGCAGAGACGTTCAAGTTGGAACCCGCATATTGGTTGAGCTTGTCACCGTCCGTGTTCCAACCACCCAACAAGAATGCTTTGAATACACCGAAGTCGGCGTCGACACGTGCTTTGATTGCGCCTTCTTCCACGATAGAATCATAGCCGCCTACGATCCGGAACTGCCAAGCCCCCGCCTTGTAGCCAGCGCCCGCGACAACATTTGGAGCATAATGGTCGGCCTTCGCGGTTACCCACGCGCCGCCATAAGATGCGGCATTCGTGCCTGAATTGCTGTCCTCTAGGGAGATGACGGCTGTAAAGCCATTTCCAGCATCATAATTATAGGTGATCTGGTTGAGCTCATAAGGCCCATCGTAAACCACATCATCGTTTATGACGTTGCCGGCATAACCGGTGAAGAGGTTATATTGCGAATCCTGCTTACCGATCAGGAAACCATCGAGACTAATGTTGGCCCAAAGAAGCTTTGTCGTTGTGGCACCACCTTCCTGCCAATCCCATCGATAGACTGTATTGGTCTTGAGCGGTCCATACTCGGTGTCCGTCGCGGTATCGATCGAAAGCTGCGCGCGTGTATGCCAAAGGGTGCCGTAGTTTCCGCCTGAGCCGGGATTGTATGCGTTGTACCACTTGCCTTCAGTGCGCACCAAGCCGCCAACTTTCAGGCAGGTTTCCGTCCCGGGAATGAAGAAATACCCGGCTCCGTAAGCATCGCAGATACGAACGTATTCCAGCGGTTCAGGTTGGGCAGCTACAATTGCGTCAGCGGCTTGGGCACCCGAAATTGTCACTACGGCAGCAGCGGAGCCGAATAAGAGGCTCTTGATATTCATAATTACTCCAGTTCAAATAAGTCAGAGTGCTAGTTCAGCCGGTGGCGAACCCCTACCCCGTTGTTCCCTATTGGAAGGGCCCCACGCCTGCTTCCGGAGATATAAATCGCTTATCGAACAGCGTTTTATTAGCCATGTAATTCTATAAATTTTATAGATTATAGAATGGCGTATTTTTGTTGTGAAATTGCCACATTTCCTACAGCAGCGGATGTACTCATTTGGATTTTGATTGGCGTCGAATTATTGCATTGCACGAAGGCGATGCGTGTCGCGCAAGGGCCGTAAGGCTAAAAATCGCCTCCCGACGGCCAGGCTTCCGATAACAAACGCGGCAACGCAATCAATTGCATCGTTTTGGGCGCAAACTGCTCCGTCAGGCAGAGATCTGCTCACCATCTGCGATGACTGCGGCGTTTGTCCTATGGCCCCCGGAAGGGCTCTCAGTCACCGCCGCAATCGGCTCGAATCCGAGCCGATGTAGCGGATGAGAGGGACTATCATGCTGTTTCAACAAAAATCGCCGTGCGATGTCCCGGTAGCCATCATAGACGAGACCTCCGTTGAGGCTAATCAACTGGTTCCTGTAGCGGCGATAGAGGGAGGGGATGCGATACCAAGGTATGCCTGGCCACTGGTGGTGCAGCACATGCAGGTTGTTGTAGAGGAAAAGCAAGCCGAAAAGCGGGCTGTTCTCCACGATGGCTGTGCGCTCGTAGTGATGATCGGCATATCGATGCTCAGTGTATGAGCGCAGTCTGGTGAGCGCCGCGCCAAAATAGATAAAACCGATAAGATAGAGCCATAGCGGCATTGCGCAGATCCATAAGACCCAAAACAGAACCGCCGCCACACCGGCGGCGTGGCGAACCCAAAGCATCATGCGTTGTCGGTCACCCCTAAGCACGAGCGAAAATTCCTGACCGAGAAAGCTGACGATCATGACTAGAGGGCCGAGCGTCAAACGCCCGAGTAGTGTCAAATTCCAGGTAGCAATTGTTTTTCCAACGCGGCCCATGCGCTCCCAAGCCGCCCTCGTGAAGTAAGAGGATTCTGGGTCTTCGATCGGATCCGTGAGGTACTCGTCGCGATGATGGGTTAAGTGCCCTTCCCTATAGATCGCATAGGGTAGCCAAAGGGACAATGGCGGCCAACCCATGGCATCGTTGATCCCGCGATGGCGGCTCGGATGACCGTGAATTACCTCATGCTGGAGGGAACCTTGCCAGGCAATGAGCCAGCCGCCACAAACAATCACGGCGATGACGGGCAGCGATTGCCAGCACCAGGTCACCATTAGAAAACCACCATAGATCACGACTGCAAGAGCGATTGTTTGCCATTCAATACGAGCGATGGCGGAGAGCGCAGGCTGAGAGGGAAGAGCTTCGGACGAGTGTGAATTGGCCATAGTGGGGAATGCCTGGAAAGAAAACGTGGAGGTCAATATAAGAAAGGCACACAACAGGCCGCGCCATATGAGTTTGCGGAGACGACGGCAAAAAGGAAATGCTCTTGCGAAATGCCTTAAGTCGGGAAAATATTTATTCTATGTAATTTGTAGACTATTGGATCTAATCCGTGCGTCGAACTAGAAGCCCCGCCTATGGCCGGGTGGATACCACAGGGCACAATCCTGCATTTCTCAGCGACAAGCATCATCGTCCCGTCGATGACCGCTCGTGCCATTTGGTTGCATTTCCATTTCCGTTAAACCTACGTCCAGCAAGAGAGATGCTGGCGAAGCGGGTCGACCATCAGTGGCGAAAGGATGCGCCTATGTGACGATCCGGCAATCTGTCGCCTTTGCCGAAAAGCTTTCGCCGAAGCGAACCCTGTTCATAACCAGTTTTATAGATTCCGCGCTCCTGAAGCGCCGGCACGACAATATCGATAAAATCCACGAAGCTTTCGGGCACGACCGTACGGGTAAGATTGAAGCCATCAATTTCACCTTCGTCCATCCAAGACGAAAGCTCGTCGGCAACTGATGCCGCATCACCGACGACCACCGGATAGCGGCCACCCATGGCAAATTCCTGCAACAACTGCCGCTTTGTCCAACCGCGCTGTTGAGCAATCTGGGTCGCGGACTGGCTCGCATTGGACCTGCCATAGACAATTGATTCATCGAGATCGTACCGCGAAAAGTCGATACCCGTACTGGCCGAAAAATGAGCAAGCCCTGCCTCCGGATTGGCATAGCGCAGATACTCTGTATGCTTTTCTCGTGCCGCCGTGGCGGAACGATCGGTTATGACGGTGATACCGAGGAAGATTTTTATGTCGTCTGGC
The DNA here is from genome assembly GCF_029714265.1 of Rhizobium sp. CB3171. NCBI lineage: Bacteria > Pseudomonadati > Pseudomonadota > Alphaproteobacteria > Hyphomicrobiales > Rhizobiaceae > Rhizobium > Rhizobium sp. CB3171. The sequence goes on from NZ_CP121653.1 coordinate 2,647,992, forward strand.
TTTCGGCCCGCCGCAACAACTGCTTCGCGCAACGAACGAGAGGCCGCACGGGCCGCATTCTTGTCGGGGGCGGCGATGAAGATGCATTCCGCATGGCGCGCTGCAAACTGCCTGCCACGGCCAGACGTTCCGGCCTGATACAGAACCGGCGTGCGGTGGGGCGACGGTTCGGCTAGGTGATAGGCCTGTGAGCGGTAAAACGGCCCTTGATGGTCGATCGCATGCACCTTTGACGGATCCGCATAGATGCGCCTTTCCTTGTCAAGCAATACGGCATCGTCTTCCCAGCTTCCCTCCCAGAGCTTGTAGAGCACGTCAAGATAGTCGTCGGCGCGATCATATCGGCTGTCATGCTCGATCTGGCTTTCAAGGCCCAATCCGCGCGCTGCACTGTCGAGATAGCCCGTCACAATGTTCCAGCCGATGCGACCACCCGTCAGATGATCCAGCGTCGACATTCGCCTGGCGAAAATATACGGCGCGTCGGCGCTGGCATTGACGGTGACACCAAATCCAAGGTGCCGCGTCACGGCGGCCATCGCGGAGACGAGCAATAAAGGATCGTTGACCGGCAACTGAATGGATTCACGCAGGGTCAGATCGACGGAGCCCTGGTAGACGTCGTAGACGCCCAAGATGTCGGCAAGAAAGATGCCATCGAACAGCCCGCGTTCGAGCGTGGCTGCAAGCGATGTCCAATAATCGAGCGTCTTGTAGCCATGGGATTGGTCTCTAGGATGCGCCCATAGCCCGTGATTGATGTGCCCGACACAGTTCATGTTGAACGCGTTGAGCAATATCTGCTTTTTCCTGGTCGCCATCTTGTTCGCTATTCCGTTCAGATCGCGCCGTGGCGCGGTGGTCGTTTGCCATTGAGATAATAATTGCCGATGGCCTGATATTTCCAGCGCACCGGATCATGCAGCGTATGTGTGCGGGCGTTGCGCCAATAGCGATCGAAATTGTCGTTTGAAAGCGTAGACGACGTGCCCGACAACTCGAACAACTTGTTGGCAGCAAGCAGGCTCGCCTTGGTGGCTAGTATCTTCGCTTCCGCGACGGCAATCGACGCGCGCGCAACGCTATCCTCGGTCATATCAGCGCGGGCCGCATCTGTTGCCTCTGCGGCTCGCTTCAGCAAACCTTCCGCAGCACGCAGGCGCAACCAGACATTCCCGACGCTTTGCAGCGTCAGCGGATCTTCAGAGGCCCGCTCGACCTTGGAATCCAGCCAGGGTCGGGCCCGTTCGCGAATAAACTGCAACATTTCTCGATACGCACCCTGCCCTATTCCGAGATCTATGGCCGCATGCATGATTTGCGCGACCGGGCCGATCGTCGTCGGGCGCTCAAAAGACGATTGAAACGGGACGATCCATTCCGGGTCGATCTCAACCCGATCGAATTCGACCGAGCCACTCCCAGTAACACGCTGACCAAAACCGTCCCAATCGTCGATGACCGTCACGCCGGGTGCATTTCGCGGGATGAAGGCGAGATAAGTGACGTCCTTTGCGTCCTCCTTCGCAACGACGAAGGTTGGAATCCAGTGTGCGTAAATGGCCCCAGTGCAGTAAAATTTCCGTCCGTGAACAAGCCATTTTCCCGCCTCGCGAAAAAGCCGCGTTCGCCGCTTGAAATCGCGCTGACCGATTTCCGCCAGTGCGTTGCCGAAACGTTCGCCCGCCAGTACGCGCTCAAAGAAGAAGCGTCGCTGGTTAGCCGAAGCTCCGACGCGCAGGACTTCAAGCGCGTAGAAATGATTTTGAGGAATCTGCGACAGCGATCCATCGGCGGCACCGATAATGGCGATCACCTTGGACAGTGTGTGCGTCGACACGCCCGCACCGCCGAATTCACGTGGCACGGCAATGCCCCACAGACCAGTTTCGCTGAAACGCTCCAGTTCACGCCATGGCAGGATGCGATCCCTGTCGCGTTCGGCGCTGTCTGCGGCAAATTCTGCGGCTAGGGCAGTTGCAACCTCGATAGCCTGCCTGTCGTCGGTAATGAGATCGGGCCGCCATAGCGGTGCCGGCGCAGGTTCGACAGAGACCCGAAGATCGATATTAGTCACGGTTTTCCTCGCTAGTTCCATTGATGGCGGGCCGGGAATATGCCGTTGAGCTGATAGTTACCGAGCAGATGATATTTCCAGCGGACGGGGTCGTGAAGCGTATGCACCCGCGCATTTCGCCAATGTCGATCCAGATTATGGGCCGCCCGCGTCGCCGCCGATCCTGCGACATCGAAAAGTTTTTCGGCCGCCTGCAGTGCGACTTCCGTGGTCAATATCTTGGCTTCGGCAACGGCTACAGAAGCTCTGGCGCTCCCCGCCTCAGTAACGGGCGCCTGTGCAACCTCGTCGATAACGGCCGCCGCTTCGTAAAGAAGTGCCTGCGCTGCGTGCAAATTCGTGTGGAGGTCGCCGATTTCATGAAGAATCGTCGGATCCTCGCAGGCCGATTGAAGGCCGGAATCCATCCAGGGTCTTGCGTGATCGCGCACGAAGGCAACAGCATCGGCAACCGCCGCCGCCGCTATGCCGGAATCGATCGCCGCCTGAATAAGCTGCGAGACTGGACCAGAGACACCGGGCGTAGTCGCATGGGACCAGACCGGGAAAACCATGGTTTCATCGACCGGTACGTCGGTAAACTCTACCGATCCGCTGGCCGTCGTGCGCTGGCCGAAAGAAGACCAGTCGTCGATCACACGCACGCCCGGCGCATCGTAGGCGGCCCAGACTTGGACCGCACGTCCGTCATCGTCAACGGAGCGCGTGGGAATCCAATGGGCGAAGATGGCGCCAGTGGAATAGAAGCGCCGCCCGGTCAATCTCAACCCATCTGCCAAGCGCGTGAGGCGGGTCGAGCTGTGATTGACTGCCTTTTGCCCCCGCTCTGGGCCGGCATTGCCGATGCGATAGCCGGCAAGAATATCGCGGTAGATACGGGCTTTCTGCTCTTGCGAGCCCACATCGCGCAGCAGCGCCAGCACACCGAACTGGTTTTGCGGAATCTGACCGAGCGCGGGATCAGCTGCGCAAAGGATTTCGAAGACCTTGGCAAGCGTTACGCAGGAGACGTCGGCGCCTCCGAATTCCTTTGGCACGGTGATGCCACCAAGGCCACTCGCGGTATATTCCTCCACTTCATCCCAGGGAAGACGGCGAACACGATCCCGCTCCGCAGCACCCGCCACAAAACGAGCGGCAAGGTCATGGGCGATCTCGAGCGCCTCGGCATCCGAGCGGATCAGACGTGGAGTGTGCGGTGGCAATGGGCGCCTGGTGGTGCTTCCCTCTTCCGATCCGGTCGCAGCCAGCACAGCGTCGCGTTCAGTCATGGGTCACTCCGGATATTATTGCTGAGATTATCGCGCTCGCAGGCGTCGAACGGTAAAGTCGCCCGCAAACTGCACCAAACAGACCATGGCGATGAGCACGATGATGACCACAGCCATGACGGTGGTATCGAAGCGCTGATAGCCATAGCGAATCGCCATGTCGCCGAGGCCGCCGGCGCCGACAGCACCCGCCATGGCCGAGGCGCCAATCATGCTGACGATGGTAATAGTGAAGCCGCCGACTATGCCGGGGAGCGCTTCCGGTAGAAGCACATGGCGCACGATGTGCCAGCGGCGGCAGCCGATCGCCTGGGCAGCTTCGATCAGTCCGCCGTCGACCTCGCGCAGGCTGACTTCGGCAATGCGCGCAAAAAACGGTGTGGCGCTGATGGAGAGCGGTACGACGGCGGCCCACACACCGATCGTCGTTCCAGTGAGCAGCCGCGTCAATGGCAACAACGCCACTAAGAGCACTATGAACGGGGTCGCACGAAAGCCGTTGATGATAGCGGCGAGAATGCCATGGAGCCGCGGTGCATGGACGAGACTACCGGGCGCCGAAAGCACTAGGAAAACGGCAAGAGGAATGCCGGCGGCAAATGCGATTAGAGCGGAAACGCCGACCATCGCAATCGTATCGAGAAACGCCTGCCACAGGCGTTCATACATCATGATCGACATAACCCAATATCCTGACTTGATGAGCAAGATCGGCAAATTGCGCAGGGATCACCGTTTTACCCGCCACCCGGCGTACCGCAATCAATAGCCGGCCGTGGACACGACCCTGAATACGGTCGAGCGAACTCTGCAGCAATCGGACAGAAGCGCCGGTCCCGCTGGCTATCCGAGAAAGGTCGGGTTCCAACCCGTGCTCGCCCGTATAGACCAGTTCCAGAATAGCCTCCGAATACTCGTCGCGCGGCGAAGATCGCAGATGCGTGGCTATGTCCTCCGGGATATCGCGGTTGAGCGGTCGCAGGAGTGCCTGCGTGGCGGAATGCTGCGGATTACCGAAAATACGCCAAACCGGGCCGGCTTCAGCAATCTCTCCCTGCTCAAGAACAAGCACGTGATCACAGACCTCGCGGATGACACTCATTTCATGAGTGATGAGAATGATGGTTAGCTTGAGCCGGCGGTTGATGTCCTTGAGTAGCCCGAGGATAGAAAGTGTCGTCTCCGGATCGAGCGCCGAGGTCGCCTCGTCGCAAAGGAGGATTTCCGGCCGATGTGCGAGCGCGCGCGCGATACCGACACGCTGCTTCTGACCACCCGAAAGGCGCGAAGGATATGCGTGTTCCTTGTCTTCCAATCCCACCAGAGACAGGACCTCGGCGACTCTTTGTTTGATCTGCGGACGCGGCACACCGGCGACGATCAGCGGCAGAGCGACATTACCCCAGACAGTTTTGGCGGAAAGAAGATTGAAGTGCTGGAAAATCATGCCGATGCGCCGCCTCAATGCAACCAGCGCATCCTCATCAAGCAGCGAAATGTCCTGTCCGTCGACCAGGACCCTTCCGCCAGTCGGCTTTTCCAGGCGATTGATGGTCCGCAGCAAGCTCGATTTGCCGGCTCCGCTTCGCCCAATGATACCGTAGATCGCACCCGCCGGCATATCGAGACTGATGCCCTTGAGGGCATGGATCGGGCCAGCTAGCGAGGAATAGACCTTCTCGACACCATCAAACGCTACCGAGCCAGCCGAAGAGCCTGAGAGCGGCCCACCGACAACCGCGGCGTGCTGCAATGGGCTGCCGCCACGAGGCGCGGTGCTGCGATCCTCCTCCTGCCTCAGCCGTTCGATCAGTTCAGCCATGGGAGGGTATAAAGTTTCTGATCATTGGCGAATGCTTTGCTGATCGCTACGCGTACAGCCGGCGAATTTTGATAGAGTCCGACGAGCTCCTTGATGCCGGGATCATCTACCTTTTGCTTCTGCACCGCAAAGATGATGGAGAATTGCTTGTCGTCGACGCCCGAATAGATAAGGCCAGAGCTTGGATCGAAGGCCTTAGACGCGACGATGAAGTGCGGATAGCCCTGTGCCAAATCCACATCGCCAGTCACGCGCGCCAGTTGCGGACCCTCAACCTCTTTGAAGGTCAGCTTCTTCGGGTTGTCGATGATATCGTCGAGCGTGCCCTTGAAGCCAACGCCGTCCTTGAGCTTAATGAGGCCTGCCTTTTGCAGCAGGAGCAGCCCGCGCCCCTGATTGACGGGATCATTGGCGATCGCGACCGTTCCGTTTTGCGGCACATCGGCAAAATTCTTGTGCTTCAGCGAATAGATGCCGATATTAGCGAGAACGCCAGTGCCAGCACTGACAAAATCATAGCCTCGTTCTTTGATCGCATTGTTGAGGAACGGCTGATGCTGGAAATAGTTGACATCGATATCGCCAGATTGCAGCGCGATGTTTGGCGTCGTCCAGTCGCTGAATTCGACAACCTGGATATCCAGTCCCTTAGCCTTAGCCTCGGGGATCACCGCTTCAATGGAGTCGGCATAAACGCCGGGCACGACGCCTACCTTGATCGTCTCCGCCTGCGCTACCCCTGTCGCAGCAATAAGAATTGCGGAAAAAACAGCTGCAATACGAATTCTCATGTCATCCCCTCGGTTCGATGACATGGGAAGATAAACATCACAAATTTTATAGGCAAAGACGGAAATACCCGCCAACGAACCCAAATGGAATATTTTTGCTCGAATTGCACTGTTCTCCCGTCTCGCCTTTCAAAGGTCATTGAACCGGGCTCTCAGAAGCTGGCAGCATGCCGAGAGGTCACCTGGGTTGGTCGCGATTCAGCATAATGGTCCGCTCGTCGGTCACACGAGCAGAGGCCTTGGGATCGGTAGCATTCACGAAACCCGGGTTCGATACCGAAGCTCTTCAAGTTCGCGGCAACCAGCGCCCAGTTGCCACCAAGAGGCAGGTCGCACTGACGATGTTATCGCCGGCGCGCGCAAGGTTAAGGATCTCGATTGCCGAAGCCGCCTGTCCGGAAGACATGGCAGGGACTGCAATACCGCTTCCACCTCCGCAATAGGCTGCTCAAAGGCATGCTGGGCCGGATTGGAAACCCGCATACAGCGATGGCCAGGGACCTCCAGTGCAAAGAGCTTGTTCGCCCTCGCTTCCCGGCAGTTGAAACGAAGACCTCTGGTAGATCGGCACTGCGAACGCTCCGCTCGGCAGGCCGAAACGGAAGCTGCCGCCGTGTAGCCCAGCGTCTTGGGACGGAAACAGTGGTTTTGCCTTCGACATCCAATACCTGATGAATTGCCGTGCGTGCCCCTCCAGGATTCGATGATCCTGCATATGCGCGCGGATTGAGCTGGCCACCTTTGTGGCGAGAAAACAATAAGGCTAATTCGATGAATTTTTATTCTATGGAATTAATAGACTAATCATTCCAGATTGAAAGGAAATCTCTTTCCCGGCGGGCGCCCTTCGAGCGGTGCGATCTCTTGCTGGTCGTTGGCATGTCTTCAACAATAGCTGCCACAAGACCGCCGCCCGCACATCATAATTCTTGCTTTAAGGTAGATGTTTGAATGACTTATAGACCTTCCGCTGATCGCTACGAAAATGCCCAGTTCCGCCGGACCGGCCGCAGTGGCCTGCTTCTTCCTGCCATCTCCTTTGGCCTTTGGCACAATTTTGGAGATACGACAGCGCTAGACCTCCAGCGAGCGACCCTGTTCAAGGCCTTCGACCTTGGCATCACCCATTTTGATCTCGCCAACAATTACGGGCCGCCTGCCGGAAGCGCCGAGATAAATTTCGGGCGCATTCTCGGCCGTGACCTTGCCGCCCACCGCGACGAGTTGATCATTTCGACCAAGGCCGGCTGGGATATGTGGCCAGGCCCGTATGGTCGCGGCGGTGGCTCGCGCAAGGCGCTGTTGTCGAGCCTCGACCAGAGCCTCCGGCGGCTCGGCACCGATTATGTCGATATCTTCTATTCGCATCGCTTCGACGCCGACACGCCTCTGGAAGAAACCGCCGATGCTCTGGCCAGCACAGTGCGGCAAGGCAAGGCGCTCTATGTCGGCGTCTCCTCCTATTCCGGCACGAAGACTCGCGACATCGCGGCTCTGCTGAAAGAGCGCCAAGTGCCGCTTCTCATCAATCAACCGGCCTATAATCTCTTCAATCGCTGGGTCGAAAAGGACCTGCTTTCTGCGAGTGACGAGGTCGGTGCCGGCGTGATCGCTTTCACCCCGCTGGCGCAGGGACTGTTGACAGACAAGTATCTCAACGGTGTTCCCGCGAACGCCCGCGTCAATAAACCGGGAGGCCATTTCCTGCGCCCTGAGCATCTGAAGGAAGAGAACATTGTTCGTGCCCGCGCGCTTGCGGAAATCGCAAGGCGCCGAGGCCAGAGCCTAGCTCAGTTCGCGATCGCCTGGGTGTTGCGTGATCCGCGTGTCACATCAGCCCTGATTGGCGCCAGTTCGCCCGAACAAATCGTCGAGAATCTTGGAGCGCTCTCTAACCTGTCCTTCTCCAAGGAAGAACTGACTGAGATTGATCGCCATGCCGTCGAGGGCGGCATTAATCTTTGGGAAAAGCCGTCACACGACGAAGCCGTCTGAAAGATTGCTTTGCTCCCCATGAGTGAGACAAGCCATATCTTCTGATGACCTTCTCGAACCTGATTTCAGCCGAAACATGTGGCTCATCGGGCGGTGTCGAGCAACGATGCCATGCAGCGCGCCGGGCAATCCCCGGCCGCTTTTACCTCGGCTACTGTCGTCCGGATTCACGCGACATTTATGACTTCGTACCAAGCGATAGCTGCTATCTAACTGGTTTCGCCAAGAGAAACCCAGGGCCACGCCGCCATTCAAGCGTCCGCAATCATCGCCATTTCGGCGTGTGCGTTGCGTCGTATCGCAATTCACTAGCCGTCGCGAACTGCCCAAAAAGCTGGAGAAGTCGAGCTTCCTCTTCACTGCATAGTCCATGTTGTTTGCAAAAATCCCTGACCGACCATACGCGCATCGCGGTGTTGTGACAGCCGCAAAACAGCTCGACCGTTACATAGACAACGTTTGCGGACTGGAATCGCTGAACCACTCGCCCACCGGCGGAACGCTCATTCGGCGACTTCCAAACATACCCAGTCTTGTCGCAATTTATCCGCAAGCGATCTTGAACAGCCTGTCCGCATCGGCGCGCACGCGCTGTAACGAACGGCTTGCATGTGACCCCCATCACTGGCTGATGGCTGATGTATGATTATGATGACGTGGCAATTGATCAGCGGCGACGTTTGGCTCCGCCAGCGGATGGCCACGACGTGTCAATACGGCGGCTTGCGGATGCTCTCATGCGAAAACGGGGGCTGTCACTTCTCACTCGCGACCGACCTCCGACTGTAAACGTCGCAGTCCTGTTACAAGCAGTGACAGCCTGACAATAAGGAGTGTATGTTTCTCTCTAAAGCGACAGGACGCGGCGGCCCGTTCAATCTGCCATTGGCTCTCCGAGCGTATGCATTAGGCGGTTCGCCCAACCGAAGATGGCCGACGACAGGACGAGGTCCAGGGATTCGAGCTCGGAAAGGCCGACGTCGGCTAGTGCCTGTGCGTCAGCTTCGGTAGCCTCGGGCGGCGTAGGCGAGAGACGTGCGGCGAAGTCAAAGATGGCCCCGAGGTGTTCTTCCAGGTCGGCGTCGAGACCGTCACCGAAGATCGCATCGATCACGTCCGTCCGCTTGGTATGGCTGATGAAGCGGGAGGCATGAACGGCGGCGCAATAGACGCAGCGGTTGACGATGGAGGCTGCGGTAGCACCGAGTTCGCGTTCTCCGGACGAAAGCCCGTCCTTCCCGTACATGATCAGGTTGAATAGCGGTGATCGGACAGCGAGAGATTCCGGGTCGTGCGCGAGCGTCAGCACATAAGGCGAGATGCCCTTGTTGGAGGGCGTCACCTGCATCGCCTCCCGCTGCTCGTCGGTCGCGGTCGCCAGGTCGACGGGAACGACGTAAGGCTGCCAACGCGGAACCTTCGTGGTGAAGGTGTGAACGACTTCGCTCATTGTCTTGCTCCGATCAGTGCCAACCCTGCGACAACGCGCACCTGGTAGTTCACGAAGGCCGCAAGCTCGGACAGCCGGACTATGTCGGCGTCGGACACGCCGACATTCCGCAACGCGTCGATGTGCGCGCGCGTCGCTTCGCGCGGCGCGACGGTCAGCCGGTCGGCGTGACGGACGATCTCGGCGATGCGCCCGTCTTCCACGTTCGCACCCGGCGTGGCAAGCGAGGCGGTCGCGCTTTCGCCGGCGCGCGAGACCAGATCGTCGTAATGGCTCGCGAGTGCTTCGTTGCGATTGTGACGCGCCATGCGAGCGGCGAGAGCTGCCCGAAGTCCATGCGAGAGACCACCGGGATCACGGGGAAGAAGAACGGCGTCGTGGGCCGCTTCGCTCAAGCGCAGGATCTCCGCGCGCTTCTCCATTGCCTCGGCAAGCGCCGAGCCTGGCCTCACTGCGGCGAGGGTTTCGATGAGTGTCAAAACAGGCTCCTTTACATCTCGCTGGCGGTCTCATTTCTATTATGTCAAAATGGCATGAATAAGCTATCTGAATGCGAAATTTTTATCTATTCTCTAGTGAAATTATAGAAAACTCATGCTTTCAATACATGAAGGGGAATGATTGATGTCTTACATGCATAGTAACTCGATCGACATTCGACAGCTTGAAGCCTTCGCGGCGGTGATGTCCGCGGGTAGCGTAACCGGGGCAGCCCGGCTGCTCGGACGCTCGCAGCCTGCCGTAACGCGGCAGATCCAGGACTTGGAAGCCGATCTTGGCTATGCGCTTCTCCATCGTAGTGGTCCGAGGATCCAGCCGACGGCGCGAGGTCTGCGCTTCCATGCCGAAGTCGAACGTCACCTCGCCAGCCTAACCCACATCCGCGAACGAGCCGAGGCGATCGGCCTCGACGAGCCGCTGACGTTGACGGTCGCTGCCACACCGTCGCTGGCCGCCGGGATCCTGCCACAGGCGCTGGCCGCCGTGCCCACGGACCTGATCCCGCGCCATCTACATGTTCAGGCGCTTGCGGCCGAAAACGTGGTCCAGGCGGTGCTCGCGCGTTCGGCCGACGTCGGAATATCGAGTCTTCCGCTCGAGCACCCTGGCCTCGATATCCATTGGATCGCTAAAGCGCCATGCGTCGTCGCCATCGGTGCCGGCGATCATCTGGCGGCGAACGATGTGGTGCGCTTGGCCGATCTTGCGGATCGCCGGATTATCACGCTGGCAAATCCATACCGCCTCCGACATCGCATAGACGAGGCGCTGGAACGGGCGGGCGTCGATCCTGAACGCATCATCGATGTCAACGCGTCGCTGACCGCGCTCTCGCTCGTCCGCGCAGGACTGGGGATCGCCATCGTCGAACCGGCGACCGTCTGCGGCGTGCCGTTGGAAGGCATCGTCATGCGCGCCGTCGACGAGATCATCCCTTTCCTGTTTGGCGCGATCTCGGCCGCGGCCCTGCCGCTCACGCCAACTGTCTCTGCCGTGATCGACGCAGCCCGCGCGGAGGCTTTGTCCATGCCAGGCGCACGTCTGCTCGAAGCGAATGGCTCGGACGCGCTCGCAGACACTGTTTACGGACAGGGTATCGTTGACGAAGGAGCGCCCGCATGAGCGACCTCTCCACCTTCCCGGATGGCCTCGACGCGCTTGAGGCGCGCCTTCGCCAGGATCTCTCCTGGCTGGAACTGCCTGCCAAGTCATGGGTTCCGCCGTGCGAGGCAGACGGCCTGCGGGTGATCGACGTTGTCATCATCGGCGGTGGCATGGCTGGCCTCGTCGCCTCCGGCATGCTCAAGCGCATGGGTGTCGCCAGTCACGTCGTCCTCGATAAGGCTCCTGAAGGTCAGGAGGGACCGTGGGTCACCTTCGCCCGCATGCGCACCCTGCGTTCTCCCAAGCAGCTTACAGGCCCTGCGATGGGACTGCCCGCCCTCACGTTCCGCGCCTATTACGAAGCCCGCTTCGGTCGCGAGGCGTGGGTCGCTCTCGACCGCGCGCCGCGCGAGACCTGGATGGAATACCTGGTCTGGTATCGGAAAGTGCTCGAACTGCCCGTGCGAAATGGCGTTTCAGTCGACGCGGTGCTCCCGCGCAAGGACGGCATGCTCGACCTCGTTTGCAGCGAGGACGGCAAAAGGGAGAAGATCATCGCCCGTCACGTGGTGCTGGCAACAGGCCGCGACGGTCTCGGTGGGCCTTTCGTACCTGATATCGCCGACAAGATCGACCGCAGGTTTTGGGCTCATACCGCAGACGACATCAACTTTGCGGCCCTGAACGGAAAACGGGTCGGTGTCGTAGGAGCCGGAGCCTCTGCGATGGACAATGCCGCGACCGCGCTCGAAGCAGGAGCTACTCGCCTCGACATGTTCGTGCGACGCAAGGAACTGCCGCGCATCAACAAGTTCACGGGCATCGGCAGCCAGGGTGTGGTGCATGGGTTTGCCGGGCTGCCGGACGAATGGAAGTGGCGTTTCCTCAACTACGCTATGGGCCAGCAGACTCCACCGCCTCGGCCGAGCGTCCTGCGCGTCAGCGCGTTCCAGCAGGCTCATCTCCATCTTGAGAGCCCGATCACGGACCTGAAACAGGAAGGCGGCCACGTGCTCGTGACGACACCCAGGGGCAGCTATTCAGTCGACTTCCTCACTTTCGGAACGGGGTTCAAAATCGACCTGAGCAATCGGCCGGAACTGGCCGCCTTCGAACCTCATATCCGGCTCTGGCGCGACCGCTTTCCAACACCCGCCGGGATGCCGAACGCCGAACTGGAAGGCTCTCCCGATCTCGGAGAGGCGTTCGAGTTCCTGGAAAGGGAACCGGGATCGTGCCCGGCTCTGACGAAGATCCATTGCTTCAATTTCCCGGCAACGCTCAGCCACGGCAAACTGACAGGCGACATTCCGGCGATCAGCGAAGGTGCCGACCGCCTGGCGCGTGGCATCGTCCGGGCGCTTTTCGTCGCCGACCGCGAGAAGCACTTCGAAAGCCTCCAAGCCTTCGACACGCAGGAACTCCTCGGAGACGAGTGGGCCGAGGACGAAGAGCTTTCCGAACTATCCTCCGAAAGGACCTGAGACCGCAGATGCTCGAGATCAAGAACCTAAAGCTGTCCTACGGAACTACACAGATCCTGAAAGGCGTCGACCTGTCGGTGAAGCGCGGGGACGTCGTGTCGATCATCGGTCCGAGCGGGACTGGGAAGACGACCCTGCTGAAGTGCATCAACCATCTGGTCAAGCCGTCGGCCGGAACGATCGAGTTCGACGGGATCCGCTTGGACTATCAGCGTCCGGATAAGGCCGCAGTGCAGGCGATCCGCCTGCGCACGGCGATGGTCTTTCAGCAGTTCAACGTCTTCAAGAACATGACGGTGATCCAGAACGTCATGGACCCGCTCGTTGTCGTGCAGCGCAAGTCGAAGGACGAGGCGCGCAAGATCGCCGTCCAGGAACTCGAGCGGGTCGGCCTTTGGGACAAGCTCGACAATTATCCCTCGCAGCTCTCCGGCGGCCAGCTGCAGAGAACCGGGATTGCCCGCGCGCTGGCGGTCAAGCCGGACGTGATGCTCTTCGATGAGCCGACCTCGTCGCTCGATCCCGAGCTCGTCAACGAAGTCCTGAAGGTCATCAAGGACGTAACGTCCTCGGGGATCACCTCGCTGCTCGTGACCCATGAGATGCAGTTCGCGAAGAACATCTCGAACCGCATCGTCTTCATGGACCGGGGCGCCGTCGCCGCCGACGGCACACCTACCGAAATCTTCGACACACCCTCCAACCCGCGCCTCGCTCAGTTTCTCAATTCCGAACGCGCGATCCAGTAGAAAGGATGCCTGAAATGACTTCCATGAACTCAATCTCGCGCCGTGGTCTCGGTCTCGCCGTAGCAGGCGCCGCGATCGCCTTCGCGACCGCCTCGTTCGCCGAGGACGTCCGGACGATCAAGATCGCCACCGCGGCGGAGTCGAAGCCTCTCTCCTGGGGCGCTATCGGCGTCGAACCGCAGGGCTACGAGCCCGACGTCCTGAAGGCGATTAACGGCAAGCTGCCGCAGTACAAGTTCGTGATGGAAGGCGCGGCCGACATCGCGCAGGAGACGGGCCTAGCGACCGGAAAGTACGACATCGCGACCGGCGGCTACTACCGCGCGCCCGCCCGTGAGAAGCAGTTCCTCATTCCGGAGGCACCGATCGGCGCCAGCCTGATTAAGATCTACAGCCGCAAGGACAGCGGCATCAAGGAAATGAAGGACCTCGTCGGCAAGAAGATCGTGCCCGTCACGGCGGGCGGCGGCATCTACAAGTTCGCCACGGCGTGGCAGGAACAGAATCCAAACTATAAAATCGAGATTACGGCTTCGAGTGCCGGCATCCCATATCCCGACCGCCTGAAGGAGGTCGAGAACGGCAAGTACGACGCGCTGGTCCTGCCGTCGAACCTTGGCGAGCAGACCGTGATCGACCAGCAGAAGCTCAACGTGCAGGCGAGCGAGCCGGTCGCAATCAACAACACCTTCGTGCTCATCCACCGCTCCGAGGAAAACAAGGCCCTGGCTGATGGTATCGACAAGGCGTTGAAGGAACTGAAGGCCGACGGCACACTCGCCAAGCTTTCGCAGAAGTGGTTCGGCGAGGACATCACCACCTACATGAAGTAACAGCTCCTTCGAGGCAGGCGACCAGGCCCAGGACTGAAACAAGGAGGTGCTCCGAAGTGGACCTATCCATAATGATCCCCGAGCTGCTCTCGGCATTGCCGCTGACGCTTGCGATCACGTTCACGGCCATGGCTGCCGGCTTCGTGCTGGCCTTGATTGCGACGACGTTCCGGGTGCGCAGGATCCCGGTGATCAGCCAACTGGCCGATCTCTATGTGTCCTACGCCCGGAGCGTGCCCGTTGTGCTTCAGTTGTTTGTCGCCTTCTATGGGCTTCCGGTGCTTGTCGGCGTGTTTGGCGTCGAGGACTTCGTATCGCCGACGATCGCCGCGATGCTGGGCCTCAGCCTCTACCACGGCGGCTATCTGTCGGAAGTCATGCGCCCGGCATACCTTGCAGTCGAGCGCGGGCAGCACGACGCGGCCGACAGCCTCGGCTACACGTTCCCGCAGAAGCTGGTCCGTGTCCTTGCGCCGCAAGCGGTGCATATCGCACTTCCGGGCTATGGAAACTCCATCATTTACCTCATCCATAACGTGGCGCTCATCATGTACATCGGCGCGGCTGACGTGATGGCGACAGCCCACCTCATCATGGAGCGCGACTACAACCAGTATCAGTTCGAGACCTACCTCGTGCTGGCGGTGCTCTACTCGATCCTCTGCCTGGTGGCATGGCTGGTTGTCCGCTTCTTCGAGCTTCGTTCCGCGAAGTTCGCTCCAAGTGCTGCGCCCGCCCGAACCACACTGATGGCAAGCGTCTAATCGAGGGAAGGAACACATCATGTTCGATATCGACGTTCTTCTCCCTGATTTCTGGGACATCCTTGGCGCCGTGCCGCTGACGCTCGCCATGGCGTTTGCTATCTTTATCCTCTCGACGATCATCGGCAGCCTGTTCGCCATGGTCGAATACCGCCGGATCCCGGTGCTCCGGCAGTTCGTCGTCGCCTACAAGGTCGCCTTCAAGGGCGTGCCGATGGTCGTGGTGATCTTCCTCGCTTACTATGGGTTGCCTTCGACGCTGCAGTTCCTCACCTCGCTCGTCGGCATCGACTACAACGGCCATTCGACGCCCAACTGGGTGACACTTATCGTTGCGCTGACGGCCTGCGTCGCCGCTTTTCAGGCGGAGGTTGTGAAAGGGGCCTTGAACTCTTTCGACACCGGTCAGGCCGATGCGGCCTACTCGCTGGGCTACAAGAAGAGCCAGCTCTTCCGTAGAGTTATGCTCCCGCAGGTGATCGTCGCGGCGATCCCGGATCTCGCCAACTCGTTCATGGTCATCATGAAGGCGCTATCCCTCGGGTTCGCCATCGAAGTCGTCGATATCTTCGCGCAGTCGCAACTGACCGCCGCGCTGAACTTCTACTACCTCGAAGCCTTCCTCGTTGCTGTCGTGATCTACATGGTGATCGCCTACATTGTCACCCAAATCGCCGACCGACTGGAAGGAGCCCTTAGAGTGCGGACCTGAGGGCGGGCCATACCTTGTCGCCAAGCCGTCGACGGTTCAGCGCGTGCGGTGAGGTCTAGAAAAATGACGAGAGAACACGTCCTTCCTGGAGCGGACTCCCATGACAGGAAGAGGTGCGGCCACATCTCGAGCATTTCACGGGAACGCGATTTCGCGGGCTGCCACTGCGAGCAGGATCGCTCCCGCCGTAGCCTCGACCGATTTCGATACCACCGCCATGAGTCGCGGTCGCGTTTTCAGCAGCCGCGTCAGTTGCTCCCGGAAAGAGACGGCCAATAGGGCTGCGGCGAATCCAGGCCGCGGTAGGCTTCATTGTAGGCGGCCAGCTAAGCGTCTCCGTCTTGCGACGAGAGGCCCAGGCACAAAGGGCGTCGTAGATGACGAAGCCATGCTTCTTCACCTCCTGATCATCGGGCGTCACGTCCCGAAGCCCTGCGGAGATCGTAAGCAACTCGGGCAATTGCGGCGTGACGTCGTGCCGATCAGTGTCCGCGTCACGACGGCGCGATGACCGGGACGATACACCCAAACCAAAATGATACAACTGTTGCAATTCTATATCTGAATGATACAGTTTTGCGATGACCGTAGAATCAACGACCGAGCAGCGCTGGCTGCTGCTGATCCACCAGTTGCCGAGCAAGCCAGCCTATTTTCGGGTTAAGATCTGGCGGCGCTTGCAGGGCATCGGTGCGGTCGCAGTTAAAAGCACGGTCTACGCTCTACCGGCCAATGCCGAGACGCAGGAAGATTTCGAGTGGCTGCTGAAGGAAATCGTCGAAGGCGGCGGTGAAGCCATGGTGTGCGAGGCCCGGTTGATCGACGGCTTTTCCGACGCGCAGGCGCGCGCGTTGTTCGATGCTGCGCGCGACGAAGACTACGAGGCAATCATCAGGGACGCTCGCGCTCTTGAAGAAAAGATCGAGGCCGCCTCAAGCTCGGAAGAGATGGCAGAGACGCGCTCGCAGATCACCCGGCTGCGCAAGAGGTTGGCGGAGATCGTCGCGATCGACTTCTTCGATGCGACAGCCCGCCTTTCGGCTGAAGGACTCATCACCGCACTTGAGGCTCGGCTCGCGGAGGAAACTGGGATGACCGAAGATCCGATGAAGACGACACCGCAGACCGCTGCGGACCTGAAGGGGCGGACCTGGGTGACCCGTCAGGGGGTCTATGTTGACCGGATCGCCTGCGCCTGGCTCATTCGC
Organism: Rhizobium sp. CB3171; assembly: GCF_029714265.1. Taxonomy (NCBI): domain Bacteria; kingdom Pseudomonadati; phylum Pseudomonadota; class Alphaproteobacteria; order Hyphomicrobiales; family Rhizobiaceae; genus Rhizobium; species Rhizobium sp. CB3171. The sequence goes on from NZ_CP121653.1 coordinate 2,664,753, forward strand.
CGCTTCATCGATCCCAACGCCATCATCCGCTTCGTGCCAGGCAAGGGCTATATCCCGAACCCAGGCGAGTTGCGATTCGATATGTTCGAAGGCGAGATCACCCACGAAGGCGATCGCTGCAGCTTCGAGGTTTTGCTGGCGCGCGCCGGTCTAACTGATCCGGCCCTGCAGGCAATCGCAGAGATCGTCCATGACATCGACCTGAAGGATGGAAAGTTCGGCCGCGAGGAGGCGACCGGCATTGCGAGCCTGCTCTCCGGCATCACGGCAGCCAATCCCGAGGACGAGCAGAGGATTGCTCAGGGCGCCCCTATCTTCGACAATCTCTACCAATATTTCCGCGCCAACCGCGGCTGATACGCAGGAAGAAAGCATGAGCAAGATCGAACATCTCGACTCCGCGCCGATCCGGCGCAACGATACGCCGGCTCACGGAATCTCGTTCGGTGAAGCGGTGCGCGTCTGGGCACGCGTCGCAGCTCTGAGCTTCGGCGGCCCAGCCGGCCAGATCGCCGTGATGCATCGGATCATCGTCGAGGAGAAACGCTGGATCGGCGAAACCCGTTTCCTGCATGCGCTGAACTACTGCACGCTGCTGCCTGGGCCGGAGGCGCAACAGCTTGCGATCTATATCGGCTGGCTTCTACACAAGACCAGGGGCGGGCTGGTAGCAGGGATTTTGTTCGTGCTGCCCGGCGTCGTCGCCATTATGGCGCTGAGCTGGATCTACGCCATCTTCGGCAATGTCGGCGCCGTCCAGGCGCTTTTCTTCGGACTGAAGGCCGCGGTCCTGGCGATCGTGCTCGAGGCTGTTCTCCGGATTGGCCGGCGGGCCCTCAGGAACAACGTGATGGCGGGCCTCGCCGCCGCGGCGTTCATTGCCCTCTTCCTGTTCCATGCCCCCTTCCCGCTCGTCGTGCTGGCTGCCGGTGTCGTCGGCTACGTCGGCGGCCGGGCCGGCTGGGCGGCGTTCCGCGCAGGCAACGGCCATGGCAAGGTCGGAGGCAAACAGGTTGCCGACGCCGACAGTGCCCTCGGTGAAGAGATTCCCGCCCATGCCCGCCCGCCGGTCAGTTGGTCACTCAAGGTGGCCGCAGTCGGGCTGCTGCTTTGGGGCGGGCCGGTCCTGGCGCTGCTGATATTTCTCGGACAGGGCAACGTCTTCACGGACATCTCGATTTTCTTTTCCAAGATGGCCATGGTCACGTTCGGCGGCGCGTACGCCGTCTTGTCGTATGTCGCCCAACAGGCGGTGGACCACTATCACTGGCTGAAGCCCGGCGAGATGCTGGACGGCCTCGGCATGGCCGAAACCACGCCCGGCCCCCTGATCATGGTGACGCAATTCGTCGGCTTCATGGGTGCCTATCGCGCGCCGGGTCTCCTGAATCCGTTGCTTGCCGGCACCCTGGGCGGTCTGCTGACGACCTGGGTGACCTTCGTGCCATGCTTTCTCTGGATCTTCCTTGGCGCGCCGTTCATGGAGACCATGCGCAGCAACAAGGCGCTCTCGGCGGCGCTGGCGGCAATCACGGCGGCCGTCGTCGGGGTGATCCTGAATCTCGCGATATGGTTCGCGCTGCATGTGCTGTTCCGCGAACTTCAGGAAGCGCGCGGCCTCGGCATTGCCGTCGATCTCCCGGTGCTGAGCTCCGTCAACGTCCCGTCAATGATCCTGACACTGGGCGCCGTCGTTGCGGTGTTCCGCTTCAAAGTCGGAATGCTGGCGGTGCTCGCCGCCTGCTCGGTCCTCGGCCTTGGCTATGGACTACTCATGGGATGGGTCTGACACCGGAGCCAGTCAGCACGACACGAAAGAGAAGCCGCACCTTCCCATGACCAAAACCGTCCACGATCCGAGGTAGGGACACCCTTGCAACGCATCCATCCGGCTACATATCTCTTTGCTGCACGCGCCCTGCGTGACTTCGGCGACGGTTTCGTGGCCATCCTGCTGCCGGTCTATCTGCTGGCTTTGGGCTTCTCGCCGCTGCAAGTCGGCGTGCTTGCGGCCACATCCCTTTTGGGCTCGGCGCTGTTGACCATTGCCGTGGGGATGCTCGGCGTGCGCCTTGATCTGCGCCGCCTGCTTCTGGCCGCGGCCTGCCTGATGGTGGCCACGGGCGCTGCCATGTCCGTCATCAGCGACTACGTGCTTCTGCTGATGGTCGCCTGCGCCGGCACGGTCAATCCGTCCGCCGGCAGCGTCAGCGTCTTTGTACCGCTGGAGCACGCAGTGCTCGCTCGAGACGTCGGCGATGCCGATCGGACGACGATGTTCGCGCGCTACAGCCTCGTCGGCGCGCTCGCAAGCGCGGTCGGCGCCCTTGCGGCGGCCCTGCCCGATGCCAGGGCGTTCGTCGGGATTGGACAACTGACCGCCATCAAGCTGATGTTCGTGCTCTACGCGCTCGTGGGCGTGGCCGGCGGCCTTCTCTATTCCCGCATCCCCACCCGCCGGCCAAACCATCCATCCACGGAAGCCGCCGCGCTCGGTCCCTCGCGCGCCATCGTCCTGAAACTCGCAGCCCTCTTCAGCCTCGACGCATTCGCGGGCGGTTTTGTGGTTCAGTCGCTGCTCGCGCTCTGGCTGTTTGAGCGATTCGATCTGTCGCTGTCGGAAGCTGGGGTATTCTTCTTCTGGACGGGTGTGTTGTCGGCCTTCTCGTTCCCTGTCGCGGCATGGCTATCGCGGCGGATCGGGCTCATCAACACCATGGTGTTCACCCACATACCCTCGAGCGTCGCGCTGATGCTGGCGGCCTTCGCGCCCAGCTTGCCTTTGGTTCTGATATTGCTGATGATCCGCGCCGCGCTCTCGCAGATGGACGTGCCGACACGCTCCTCCTATGTGATGGCGGTGGTGACGGAGGCGGAGCGGGCCGCGGCCGCGAGCTTCACATCGGTGCCGCGCAGCCTTGCCGCCGCGGCCAGCCCCGCGCTTGCCGGTACCCTGTTCGCCGCATCGTATCGCGCTTGGCCTCTCCTCATCTGCGCCACACTGAAGATCGCCTATGACCTGCTCTTGCTATTGCAGTTCCGGCACCACAAACCGCCGGAGGAACGTTGAAGGCACCCACCCATCTGCCCTTGTCCTGGTCCCGCGCCAGGCAAGTTCGGAGGCGGTGGCGCCGGCACCACATGGCTGGTCGAGCCGGCAGCCGACGTCGCCCGCTCGCTTCGATCTCGGCATCAAGCACTTCGTGCTCTCCGACACACCGTACCTGTCCGAGATTACGCGCCAGGGCGATCAACTGCTTCCGCTAATACGCGACTAAGCTTTCTTCATTGCAATCCGTCAGCGATCGCTTGGGCGATCTTACTTGCCTGTATGCGGATATCCGGAACGGCGGTGATTTCCCAGAACTGCCCCGCGGTCAGTGCGCCAACGGCATAGATGACGGCCTCATCGCCCATCGACCCCGGGATGCGCGACTGTGCATTAACGACTAGGCCGAGGCGAAGCGGATCAGCCTCAACAAGACCCTTGCGGTGCATCTCCTGCAACAATGGCGAGTGCGCGATGCCAGCCCGTTCCATGCCGGTGCAATTTACGATCCAGTCCGCTTGCATCGATGCCACAAGGCCTCCTCCGCGAGGCCGGTAGTGCAATTTTAGAGCCCCGGCTTCCTCCACATCCCGCAGATAACCAGCCCGAACCGAAACTTGACCGCTCTGCATCATGTCTTCGAACCTTCGAAAGACGTCGGGGGCAACGCGGTGACGGTGGACGTTCCACCATGGCAATGCATGACGTAGGAAGCGGCGGCGTTCAGTCTCCGGCAATCTTAACCATAGAGCCTGTGTTTTCGGGCGCAGACCATCCATGACCCTGCGCCAGTCGCCGGCATTCCTGCTTTCACGACGCAGAGTATGCAGGATTTCACTCGTCCGTGTGGGCAGTGCCTCAACATCGATCTCCACGGCCGGCTTTGGATGGCTGAGATGACTGAGTGGAACGAGGCCACGTCGGGACAACACGATTATCTTGCCCATAAATCCGTGGGCAAACAGTGCCAGGACTTGATCGATCATCGTCAGTCCCGAGCCGAGAATACAGACAGTGTCGGTCTTCTCCACCCGTCTGAGCCAAGATAGCCTCCATGGATTTTCGATGATATGCGATCGCGCGTTAGCCGACAACAGCGACTGATCGAACGGTAACTTGGCATTTCCGACGCCAAGACAAAGAACGATGCTTCGGCCGGCAATCTCACCGCCGTTGTCTAATAGAAAACCGAGCGCGGCGCCGTACCGCTCGACACATCCGCTAGCCTTTGCCTTGATGAAATCGACCCGGCAGCAGCGCTTCTTGTTGCGCAGAAGGGCGGCCAAGCTGTCGCGGATATATAGTCCATAATCCTGTCTGGACGCGAAGTCTCCCCCGTGCAATGGCCGCTTATGCTCACGCAGCCATTCGACAAACGCATCCGGACGGTCTGGAAATAGGCTCATGCGTCCAGCAGGCACATTCAAGCGATGTAGATAAAGCTCGGTGCGATAAGCCGTTCCGCGGCCAAAACCGGGATCGTCGCCGACAATGGCGATGGATGCCGTTTCAGGAAGCAGCTCGACGAGGTTGCAGACTGTGGCGATGGCGGAAAAGCCGGAGCCCACAACAACGGCATCATAGATCATTGCTTGCCCTCTCCGCGTTCCGACGTGCGGGAAAATTGCCGATGTCCCCCGTTCGTCTGATCTAGGGCAGGTGCATCTCCGATCCAATATGCGATGGTTCCGTCGCCAGCATATGCCAGTTTCGTCTTATGTGCTTCCACTCACGAGACGGCCCCGGCCTGTCACGCTTCCCAATTCGTGAATAGCCCTAAGCTCACTTGCAACGAGCTTCTGAAGCCTCCACAGGTTGAGGTCCCGAATTCCCCAGGCCTCGAGATGTTTCACCGTCAAATAGAGATATTCGGCGCACGATCCTCTGGCACCGCATGCCCTTGCCAAAATGCTTGCCACCGCCTCAAGGGTCAGCTTGGAGGTAACATGCCTGCCCTTTGGATCAGCCCAAAAGACCAGCGCGCGCACAGGGCCTTGCTCGGTCTGTACGCGGATCCACTTTATGGTGGACGAGTCTTCGAGGGTGCCGATTTCACGCCGAAGCATCCGCCGAATCTGGCCCAGGCGATCACCGTCATCCAATCTGAATGCGACGGCCTTGCAGTGCCCACCTCGCTTCAATGCAAGCATGAGCCCCGGCTGCGTCAGCGATCCTCGCCATCGTGTCATTCGAAGACAGAACGAGCGATGCCAACCCTTGACTGTTCCGACACGTGCTTCCACGGCATCGAAATCAGGCTTCCAGATCAGCGAGCCGTAGGCGAATACCCAAAGCGCATCGCCTTGCGATTCCTGGTCCAGCCGCTCGGCGATTGCTTCCAGTTCCCCGTCCGTGATCGGTATCCGCAGCGGGTCTGGGCCCGGGTCGATCTCGTCTCGCAAGCTTAGAGTTACCAATTCATCCGTCAGATCCATCTGGGATTGGCCTGCCACGACTTCGGCGCTTCGTCGAACCATCGGCCTACCTCCGCCCATGGCTAGCCAATGTTCGGCTCCCCACCGAGTTTGCCCGCTGAAACCCTCCGTGATGCGGACGGTTCAAGGCTGCCCGGCAAGCGTCTGCGAGAGCGCCATCGTTCATACCACTGCTGCCAAGCCCGATGAGGTTGCCGCTGGCAACTGTTTAGGCAAACCAAGGTTGCCCCGGAGCGTCTCTTCTCTGTACTCGGTGCGATAGACACCCCTTTCCTGTAAGAGCGGCACAACCTTTTCCACGAATTCGTCAAAGCCGCCGGGGGTCAAGTGAGGCGCAAAGACGAATCCATCGGCCGCGTCTGCCTGCACATGACGATTGATCTCGTCAGCAATGTCATCCGGTGTTCCGACAAAATGCTGGCGCGCGGTGACACGAATGGCCAATTGGCGAATGCTGAGACGATCACGATCGGCAATTTCACGCCAAAGGCGCGCTGTCTCCAACCGGCTCTTGATATCCAGATTGCTCGCCCGCCCCTGGGCGAGCCGCGAATCGGAAACATCGGGTTCGATCTCCGGCAACGGCCCGTCCGGATCGTAGTTCGATAGGTCGCGATTCCAGACTTGTTCCAGAAACACGATCGCGTTCTTCGGACTGACCTGCTGCAGCCGGATCGCGTTCAGCCTCTCCTCCGCATCGTACTTCGTATCACCGATCACGAAGTGAGCCCCGGGAAGGATTTTGAGTGCGTCCGGGCTGCGGCCGTATTTCGCCAGACGCTTTTTTACATCCCCGTAGAAGGACTGACCCGCCTCGAGCGAGCCGTGCCGGGAATAGATGAGGTCCGCCTGACTGGCTGCCAAGTCCCTACCCTCGTCCGAATCTCCGGCCTGGGCGATGACCGGTGAGCCTTGCGGCAAGGGCGCCAGCCCAGACCATCCGGAGATGTCGAAGTGTTTGGAGCGAACCGAAAACGCGCCACCTCTCCATATTGCCCGCGCCGCCTCGATGAATTCGCGCGCGCGTTCATAGCGTTCACCATGCGGCAGATGATCGCCGCGGCGGAAGTTCGCGCCGGTAAAGGCGCCCGGCGAAGTGACAACGTTCCAGCCAGCCCGGCCGCCGGACAATAGATCGAGCGTCGCCAATTGGCGGGCGAGCGCGTAAGGTTCGTTGAAGGTCGTCGTCAGGGTACCGATCAAGCCGACATGCTCGGTAATGGATGCAAGAGCTGTCAGAATCGCCGGCGTATTCGGTCGGCCAGCAACGTCCAGCTCATGAAATCGGCCCTTCTGCTCGCGGATGCGCAACCCCTCGGCCAGGAAGATGAAATCGAATTTGCCGCACTCCACGGTTTCGGCGAAATGTCGGAACGACGAAAATTCGATCTGGCTTCCTGCCGCCGGATCGCTCCAGACGGTGAAATTGTTGACGCCCGGAAACTGCGCGCCGAGAATAACCTGCTTTTTAGCCATGGACTGCTCCCTTGAAACTCACGCCGCCGCCGTAAACCGATTGGCCGCTAGTGGCAGGCCAAACCGATCTCGAAGCAAGCCGCCGGCTGCGGCGCGGACAGGAAAGGCCGCGCTCAATACAGGCAAAAGCTCACTGCCGAGATAAGCCACTTGCTCTGCGGGATCGGCGAGCAACAGGCGAATACCGTCGACGCCCGATCGGGCCAGCCCGGCGATCTGCGCCACCAGTTCAGTAGTTGTTTGCCTCACGGCCTCAAGGGTGACGTCGGCAATAAAGGCTTTTGTCTTGCTGCTGGCTGAGCTGCGGATCTTTTCAGCCGCGTCTCCGATGCTCGCTGCCTCCAAGCGCAGAAAGACGATATCAGCCGCCGCCGCGGCGAGAAGATCTTCGTCCTGGCGATAGGTCACAGCAATCACAGGCTGACCTTGCGGCGGCCGAGGGGTAATGGAGGGGCCGAGAATATCGAATCCCGTCCCTTTGAAATTGACGTAATGCAGCTTGGAGCCATCGAGAAAGCGCTGGCTCTCCTTGTCGCGGATGATCGTTCCATCTTCCCAGCTATCCCATAGAAGCCGGATGACCTCGATCGCATCGCGTACGTCCTGATCTAGAGCTGTGGCTTGCGCCGGCGGGAAGCCACCAAGTTCGCCAAGCGCATGCTTGGCTTGTGCTGCCTGGGCTCCACGATATTGCTGCACGAGCAACCCTGCCCTGCCGCCGCTGACGAAGTCCAAGGTCGCGATCGCGGTCGAGACGTGAAATGGTTCCAGGAAACTGACGGGTGCTCCGGCGATGATGCCGATATTGCGGCTGCGCGGCGCAAGCCAATTGGCAAGCAGCACGGCATCCAGACCATCGCCCTCGGCGCGTGCGAAACCATCATCTAGCGTCACAAAATCGACAGCCTCGTCTATCTGCGCGATGAGGGCTTGCCAATGATCGCGCTGGTCTTCGCGCCTGTTGCCGGAACGTGCGGCGACATCAAAACCGACGCCGACAGTCAGGCCATTTGCATTGGTGGTCATGTAAGCTCCTGTCTTGTCACGATCTAAAGCCAAACTATCGTCCCGGCGCTTCGCTTTGGATGAGGCGATCGCATCTCTGGTTTTCGGAAGCCTCAGGCAGCGGAGGTCTCGTACGCCGCCAGACGCGCGGTGATCTTCTGTTCCTGCGTGGCTTTCAGCGCCGACACGCGCGCCGTCGCCTCCTGGAAAGAGGCTGCAGGCGGATAGATCGGTGTCGAACCGATCTTGCCTGCCTTTGCGCCGATCAGCTTTTCAAACGGCAGGGAGCGATAATAGACGGGATCCGCAGTCACATCGAAAAGCGGGCGATAGCCGAGCGAAACATAGAGCGCGACAGCCTCCGGCTGGCGGAAACCGGTCGACAGATAGGCGCGGGTGTAGCCGAGTTCCGCGGCGCTTTCCTCAAGCGCAATTACGATTCGCCGACCGAGCCCCTGACGGCGTAGCGCCGGATGTGTCCATATGCGCTTGAACTCAGCCGTTTCGTCATCGTGGCTCATGAAGGCACCGCCGGCGATCGTTTCGCCGTCGCGTTGCAGCAGGAGAAAATCGCCGAGCGGCGGAGAAAACAACGCGACGGGGTAGCGCAGGATTTCCATGCGCGCGCCACCCGGTCGGCTCGCGGCGCCGTACCTGCCGTCATATTCGCTCACCAGCCCTTCAATCAGCGGCTGAACTGCCGGCTCCAGAAGAGAAGAACGGACAATGATATCGGTCATAGGAACGCCTCCAAATGGTACCTGAAGGCTGTCCGGAGATAGCGCATAATCGGGATATCCGTCCCGTCGCTCTCTCGATGCCGCTCAGTGCTTCACGCTCTTAGGATGCATGATTGCCGGAGGGCTTCGCACGGCATGATCTTTTATTGTGCAGTCGACGATTGAAACATCATTGCTCGATTTAGTAGTCCATTAAAAATATAGATTAACGAGATTGATATTGCCGCCAACCGCCAAGAGGACGGATGTCTTACACCCTGAGTTTTCTCGACAAGAGTCCGATTGATGGGCCCGAGCGTGCATCGCAAGCATTGCAGCGCAGTTTGGCGCTCGCCAAACGCGCCGAAGAGCTCGGCTACCGGCGCTTCTGGGTAGCGGAGCACCATAACTCCGCCAAACTCGCAAGCTCTTCCCCCGAAGTATTGATCGGTTTTCTGCTGGCGCATACGCACCGCATCCATATTGGCTCCGGCGGCGTGATGCTCCAACACTACAGCGCATACAAGGTTGCGGAAAACTTCAATCTCCTTTCGACTCTCGCACCAGGACGCGTCGATCTTGGCGTCGGAAAAGCGCCGGGCGGCTTGCCGCTTTCGACCGCTGCTCTTCAGAAAGCCTATGATCCCACGCGCAAACCATCGTTCGAAGCGCAGTTGGCCGAGCTGGATGGCTTCTTGCGCCATGAACAGGATAATGAACGCACCACTGAAGACCTAGCCGCCTTTCCCGCGCCCGAACTGCCGCCAGGTCGCTTCCTGCTCGGCGCAAGTCCGGAAAGCGCGAAATTAGCCGCTCATCTAGGCTGGAACTATGTCTACGCGGGCCACATCCATGGTGATGATGACGCGATTTCACAATCGCTTTCGGCCTATCGGCAGGCGGGTGGCGGTACGGTGCTGCTTGCGGTCAGTGTCGTGACGGCTCAGACAACCTCGCTCGCTGAAAGCCTTTTGGGCGACACGCGCCGCTTCCGCCTTGAGATCAAGGATGGACAAGGGGTCAATGTCGGCAGCCGTGAACAGGCTCTGGAATATGTCCGCCAGGCGGGCGCAACCGACTATCGAATCGAGGAGAGAAGCCCGCGCGTCATCCGCGGAACGCCCACCGACGTCCATACGGAGCTGCAGCGCCTGCACAGGAGATTCGGCATCGATGAATTCGTCATCGACTGCCCACTTTCCGAGGGTGCTCATCGTCTAAACACCATCGAGCTCCTGGCGGGCGCACGCGGGGCCGTCGCGGCCTGAGTGGCTCGGCCTCTCACAGATTTTTCACAAGGAGATATCCATCAATGCTTATTCGCAGACATTTTCTGGGCCTGACCGCCGCCATGCTCGCAACCTCTGCGCTGCCTGGCCTTTCTATTGCGGCGGAGGGTACGCCGATCAGTGGCGGCAAACTGACGTGGGGTGTCGAGACGGAACCGGCCACGCTCAATCCGCAGCTCAACGGCCAGGACAAGACCAAGCTGCTGTTGCGCAATGCCTATGAGTCGCTGCTGGCGCGCAGCGCAGATGGCGGCTACGTTCCTTGGCTGGCAACTGAATATAACATCTCCGACGACGGCAAGACGTATACATTCAAGCTTCGCGATGATGTAACCTTCACCGACGGTCAGACATTCGATGCCCAGGCCGTCATCACCAATTTCACCAAGCTCAAGGATCCGGCTTATAGCGGCAGCGTGAGCGCGGGTCCGGTCTCCCGCATCGTCGAGGCGAAAGCCTTGGACGACTACACAGTCTCCTTTACGTTGAACCAGGTCTATGCGCCCTTTCTCGACTACGCCGCGAGCCTGGAAATCCTCTCACCGTCAGCCTTTGCGTCGACGCAACTGAAATCCGGCGGACCCGAGATTGCGGGAACCGGTCCCTTCATCCTCAAGCGCTATGCCAAGGGACAAGACATCCAGTTCGTCAAGAATTCTGCCTACCACTGGGCACCCAAGACGGCCGCTCATCAGGGACCGGCCCATCTGGATGAGGTGATCTATCGCTTCCTGTCCGAATCCTCGGTGCGAACGGGAGCGCTTTCGTCCGGACAGGTCGACGTGATCGAGGGGATCGCCGGCAACGATGCCAGCCTCTTCAAGGACAATCCGGATTTCAGTTATCAGACGGCGCTCAATACAGGCACGCCCTATTCGCTTTTCCTCAATGTCACCTGGGGACCGACCCAAGATATAAAGGTGCGCAAGGCTCTGATCGCCGCCATCGACGTCGATGCGGTTCTGAAAGCGGTCTATCGCGGCGAACGCACGCGGGCATGGGGCATAACATCGCCGATCGACCCGCGATTTTACGACAAGAGCATCGAAGCGACCTATGGTCCCGATCCGAAGGCCGCAAACGCATTGCTTGACGAAGCCGGCTGGACAGCACGCGATGCAGACGGCTTTCGGACCAAGGACGGTAAGCGGCTGACCATCGAAGTCATCCAGGCGCAAGCGACCGTGCGCGATCAACGTGACGTTCTGCTGCAGGCTCTGCAGGCGCAGGCACGGCAGAACGCCGGGATCGATCTCAAGATCGTCTTCGTGGATGCGGGCACCTATACCGATCGACGCAAGACCGGCCAATTCGGCTCGATCGCCAACTCCAACACGCCCACAGATGCGATCGACATCGAATATCACTACCTGCCCGTCGATAAGGGCGGCACCATCAACTACAGCCGCGCCTTTGCGCCGGAACTGTCGCAGTGGCTGAATGAAGCTGCTTCGACGCTAGACCAGAAGAAGCGCTTCGATCTGTATTCGAAGCTGCAGCGCTTCGCCATTCTCGATCAGGCCTACGCCCTGCCACTTTACGAGCCCGAGGACCAGGTAGCGGCTGCAAGCTATGTAAAGGGGATCAGCTTCCGGCCCTTCAAGCAACTGCCGGAGAGCGCATACGACCTCTGGCGCAACGAATAAACCGTCCAGTCAACGTGTTCTCGCGCGTCAAGCGGTGGGGACGATGTAGGAGCGACCGATCATGAGTGCTGACAACGCAACGGCGTTCGACCGGACCCCGCCAGCTTGGCCATCACGCCGAGGCCGATCGAAGCGCAACGGTCTCTCGTCGCAGATCCTAGTTCGCATCGGATCGGCAATCGCGGTTCTATGGGCCGCAGTTACACTGAGTTTCATCAGTGTGCACCTTGCACCGGGCGACATTGTCAGCCTGCTGATCGGTGAGCAATTGCGAACGCCCGAAGTGGAGACCGCCATTCGCCTGGAATGGGGATTGGACAAACCGTTGCTGACCCAATACTTGACCTATCTGCTGCGTGTTCTCCATGGCGATTTCGGTCGTTCCTACATCCTGCAGACGGATGTCTCTGGTCTTGTATTGTCGCAGATGATGCCGACGCTGAAGGTGACCGCGGCCGCACTTGTCGTGGCGGTGGTGTTTGCCGTTGCCAGCGCCCTGCTGACGGCCGGCAAACGCCTGCCCCGCAGCATCGCAGGCGGCCTCGAACTTATCCTTATCTCGACGCCGTCCTTCTGGCTCGGCATCGTGCTCCTGTTCATATTTTCTTTTACCTTGAAACTCTTTCCAGTTGCCGGCGACCGGACATTCTCGGCATTGGTACTGCCGGCCTTGTCGCTTGGCCTATCCCTCGGCGCCGTTATCGGACAGGTGCTCCGGGAAGGCCTTGAGCGCGCCCTGGAGGCGCCCTTCATGCTGACGGTCCGAAGCTGGGGTGTCGGCGATTTCGTCCTGAGGCTGCGCCATGGTTTGCGTCACGCAGCACTTCCCGCCGTCACGCTTGCGGGTTGGCTGGTCGGCAATCTGCTGTCGGGCGCTGTCATTACCGAAGCGGTATTCGGTAGGCCCGGATTGGGCCGTATTACGGTCGATGCCGTTCTGTCGCACGACCTACCTGTCGTGCTCGCGGTCGCAATCCTGTCGGCTTTTATCTATGTCGTCCTCAGTACGCTGATCGACGTGCTTTATCTTTTGCTCGATCCACGTCTTCGCAAAGAGAACTTGGAGGCAGGCCATTGAGCATCGCCTCCTCTCCACGGCGGCAAACCAATTGGCCCCGCCCGCGGCTTTACCCTCAGTTCGCGAATCCGGGGATGACTCTTTCGGCGATTTTCCTGCTGCTGGTGGCGATCGCAACCATCTGGCCGCAAATTCTGACTGCCGCCAATCCCATTGCTGCCGACCCCCTGCAAGCACAGTTGCCGCCATCGGTCGAACATTGGTTCGGCACGGATCACCTCGGAAGAGATGTCTTCTCGCGTGTGGTGTATGGAGCACGCTACTCCATTCTAATCGGCGTCAGTGCTGTCGTCATTGCGGCAGTTGTCGGGGCTCTTCTTGGCCTTCTCTCCGGTCTGGCCCGCGGCCTTGTCGATGAAGCCATCACGCGCTTTCTGGATATCATTTCGTCGTTTCCGGATCTGCTTCTCGCACTTGTGCTGATCTCGTTCACCGGGCCTGGCACGGTCGATCTCATCTTCGCGCTGGGCGTCGCCTCTGTGCCGCGATTTGCGCGGGTGGTGCGAGCGCAAACCTTCGTGATTGCTAAAAGCGGCTATGTCGAACAGGCAAAAACCTTTGGACTGACGCCCAGCGTGCTGGTGGCTCGCCACATCCTGCCCCATGCCCTGGCCCAGGTGCCGATCCTGGCGACGATCGGTCTCGGCACGACCATCATTCAGGCCGCGGGCTTAAGCTTTCTCGGCATGGGCCCGCAGCCCCCGGCACCGGAGTGGGGAGCAATGCTGGCGGAAGCGCGCAACTATCTGCGCGTCGCCTGGTGGATCGGCGTGTGGCCCGGTCTCGCCATCACGCTGACGGTCATTTCCATAAGCGTGCTTGGAAGACGCTGGCAGCTTGCCTTCGAAGGCAGGAGGATATCGTGACCCCCGTGCTCGACATCCGCAACCTCACCATCGGGTTTCCCAAAGGCGGCTGCGCCAATACGGTCGTCCATGGCATTGACCTGACGATCAATCGGGGCGAAGCGGTCGCCCTTGTTGGAGAATCCGGCTCCGGCAAGTCCGTGACCGCGCGCTCGATCATCGGCCTGGCCGGGGCAGGCGCAGCCATTCGCGCCGATCGTTTTGATATCGATGGAAGCGATGTACGCAATTTCGACGAAAAAGACTGGCAGCGGCTTCGCGGCGGAAAGATAGGTTTCGTTCTTCAGGATGCGCTGGTCTCTCTCGATCCGCTGAGACGAATTTCGCAGCAATTGTCAGACGCCTTTGGCGGACGCCGCCTTTTTCGCCGACCCAAGCGACACGAAGACAGCCGCCTCCTACTGCAGTCGGTCGGCATCCCCGATCCGGATCGCCGGCTGCCGCAATATCCGCACCAGCTTTCCGGCGGTTTGCGCCAGCGTGCCCTCATCGCAACGGCTATAGCCCGTGGACCGTCACTGTTGATCGCCGACGAACCAACGACCGCGCTGGATGCGACTGTTCAGAAACAGATCCTCGATTTGCTGGCCGAACGTCGAAAGGCCGGCCATACGCTCCTCCTGATCAGTCATGATCTCGCCGTCGTCTCCCATCTTGCCGATCGTGTGCTTGTCATGAACAGCGGACGGATCGTCGAGGCAGGTCCGGCGGAACAGATACTAAGACGACCTAAGCATCCCTATACGCAGCAATTGCTGGATGCCGTGCCATCCGCCAGCTCAAGGGGATTCCGTTTATCTCCAGCGACAGCTGCGAATTTGCGGGCGACACCAGCACAGCAGCACTCCCAGACTGGTGACCGCTCCAGGATTCCCCTGCCGACAAAGTCGATCGATCATCAGATCCACATTCTGTCGGCTCGCAACCTCGTTAAACGCTACGGCGGATCGGGCGGTATTTCTGCCGTCAACGATGTATCCTTCGATCTCGCTGCAGGCGAAGCCCTCGGCATCGTTGGTGAGTCCGGTTCCGGCAAGACGACCGTTGCGAAAATCGTTCTTGGCCTGGCGGAACCAGATAGCGGAACGGTCTACCTCGACGGCGAGCGCTGGAGTAGTGTCCCCGAGAAAGAACGCCGTCACAGGCGCGCAAGCATGCAACTGATCGCACAGGATGCCCTCAGTTCCTTCGATCCCCGCTATACGGTTGAAAGAATCGTCGGCGAAAGCCTCGATAGCGTCGGCGTCTTTGGCGCCGCACGCCGCCAGCGCGTGCTTGAAGTGCTGGACGCGGTCCGTCTCGGCGAGGCGCTGCTGAAGCGTCATCCGCGCGAGCTTTCCGGCGGCCAGCGCCAGCGTGTCGCCATCGCGCGCGCCTTTGCGCCGCGTCCGCGGCTTCTTGTCGCCGACGAGCCGGTCAGTGCGCTCGACGTATCTGTGCAGGCGCAGGTGCTGGATCTGCTGGCCGAACTTCAGGCCGCGTCCGGAACCTCACTCCTATTCATCTCTCACGATCTTGGCGTCATCCATCACCTGACCGATCGAGTTCTCGTCATGAAGGATGGCCGGATCGTCGAAGCAGGCGCGGTGGAAGATGTCTTCGCCAGCCCGCGTCACAGTTACACGCGCTCTCTACTGGAAGCGGTTCCGGCTTTGACCGGAGAGGCGCAATCCGAGGCATGCTTTTGAACCATCAAGGAAATTCGTCCATGACCAGCACTCGTACCCGACGACTGAAAACCCTGACCGGAGCAGGCAGCGTCATTTCAGCCGGCAACGACACAAATCCGGTCACCGGCATAAAGCGCGCCGTCGAACTCGCTCGCAAAGCCGAAGCAGAAAAGATCACCGGACTGTTTACCGCGGATCTTCTCCACATCGACCCGGCGGGGCTTGCGGGAACCGCAGGGATACAGGAACCGATCGTTGCACTTGCGGCCTTGAGCCAGGTGACCTCTCAGATCGGTCTGATCGCCACGGTCTCCACCACCTTCCATTATCCTTACAATCTGGCCCGCCAGATCGGCACGCTGGACCATACGAGCGGCGGACGCGCCGGCTGGAATGCCGTGACCTCCTCGGTCGGCGAAGAGAATTTCGGCGAGACACTGCCAAGTCCGGAGGAGCGTTACGAGCGGGCTGCCGAGTTTATCGAAATCGTCAATGCACTTTATGATGCCAACGAACGGCATGCGGCCGAGCGTAAGACGTCGGGCGCGATTGGTATCGATCCGACGAAATTTCATTCGATCAACTACCACGGCAAGCACTTTAAAGTCGAAGGTCCTCTGAACGTGCCGCCTTTGCCACAGGGTCGCCCTGTTCAATTTCAGGCCGGACAGTCCGAGGCAGGGGTAAGCGTTGGTGCACGATATGCCGAGGTGGTTTATACCTCTCAGCCCAAACTCGAGGACGCCATCGCTTTTGCGACGGAGTTACGGCAGCGGGCAACGAGTTTCGGACGTGCGGGCGCCCTGCCCTTCATCATGAATTCCTTCCATTCAGTCATCGGCGACTCTGACGCGGACGTCGCAAGGCGCCTGAAGGAAAAGCACGAGCGGATCGATTACGAGCAGGGGCGCCTCAAGCTAGCCGACATGCTTGGTGGAAACCTTGATCTTTCCGACTTGCCGCTGGACAAGCCCTTGCCAGAAACCCTGCTGCCGGAAGTCACCAGTATCAATCGCCGGCGGGGCCGCGTGGAGATTTTCCGGCGTTATGCCCGTGAAGGGCTGACCTTGCGAGAACTTATCATCCAGGCCCAGGAAACCGGACACTGGTCCGTTGCCGGCACACCTGAGCGATTGGCCGACGCGATCGAGGAGCGTTTCCGCGCAGGTGTTCTGGATGTCCTGTCTCTACATGGCTTTGGCAATCCCGATCAGGAGGACCTGCTTGTGAACGGGCTATTGCCGGAATTGCGGAGGCGTGCGCTCATCGACACAGACTATGTCGGGGACGATTTCCGTTCGAATTTGGAGCTTCCGCCTTACACAGCCTCGAACGGGACCTTCAGTTCGGCAAAACGCGCTTGATCTGGGAATATGATTTCGGCTCACACTCATCGGCGGTTCCAGACGTACCGGCATCGCGGATGAGCTTCCTAGAGAACCCTGCCTTTAGCATCGAATTTATTACCCGAGCCGATCGCACATGCCGCGCGGGCTTTCGATAGCCACAAAGGCGTGTTTCAGAAATCGGCGATGGGATCTGCGACACTAGGCCGATCCAAACGGCGGATTATCCAATCTTCGCTGGAAGCAAAGAATGTCTTTCGGCAGAAAGCTTCGGCACGGACGCGATCAGATCGCGCGTATAAGTATGCCGAGGGTGCTCGAAGAGCTGCTCGACCGGCCCTGTTTCAACGATCGCGCCATCCTTCATGACGGCGATACGATGGCCCATGTGCTGAACCACGCCGAGATCGTGCGAGATGAAGACCATCGACAGTCCCAATCGGCTCTGGAGATCGACCAGCAAATCGAGAACCTGGGCCTGCGTCGTTACGTCGAGCGCGGATACCGGTTCGTCGCAGATCAGGAGTTTCGGTTCCGCCGCCAGCGCCTGGGCGATGGAGACGCGCTGCCGCTGGCCGCCGGAAAGCGTGTTTGGCCGCCGCGCGAGAAGCTCCGACGACAGGCCAACTCGTTCAATCAGCTCGGCTATTGTCCGCTTGCGCGCTGCCCGATCGAGATCATCGCGCAGCCGCAGCGGCTGCTCTAAAAGGCGCTCCACCGTGAAACGGGGATCGAAAGAGCCGAGGGGATCCTGGCTGATGGTCTGAATAAGGCGACGCAGCGGCCGTCGCTCTGATTCGGCAAGTTCGCTCCAAGATCTGCCTTCGAAATGCACCTCGCCGCTATCCGGGCGCCGCAGCGCTAAAGCGACCTTGCCGAGTGTCGTCTTGCCAGAACCCGACTCGCCGACGATTCCAAGTGTCTCGCCGCGCCCGACCTCAAGCGAAACCTTTTTAACCGCGTCGAAGCGGCTGCCGTCGGGGCGCTTGAAGCTCACGGAGACATCGCGGATCTCGAGCAACGGTCCTCCCGATTCCACAACTCGGCGGCGTATTGGCGCGCCTTCGGCACTGCTCAGCCACCGGCCACGGGTTGCCGCGGTCGGCACAGCGGCAAGCAGCCGACGCGTATACTCGTGCTGCGGCACGGACAGCACCCTGCGCGCCTGACCGGCTTCCACTAGGCGACCATTCTGCATGACGACCACCCGGTCGGCGAGTTGCATCGCCACGGCGAGATCATGAGTGATGAGGAGAACGGCATGACCGGCACGCGCCAATTCCTTGAAGACGCTGAGAACCTGTCGCTGAACAGTGACATCGAGGGCGGTGGTCGGTTCATCGGCGATCAACAAGCGTGGCTGCGCGGCAAGCGCCGAAGCGATCAGCGCTCTTTGACGTAATCCGCCCGACAGTTCATGGGGATATTGGGCGGCGCGATGATCGGGGTCGGGAATGCCGACCTCACCAAGCAGTTCTTCAACACGTCGCGCCGCCTGCGAACGGGGCAGCAGACGATGCGCCAGGATCGGTTCGGCGACCTCGCGGCCGATCGTGCGCAAGGGATCAAGCGAGACCAGCGCATCCTGCAGTACGAAGCCGATTTCCCGCCCGCGCAGCCGGCGCCAGGATCGCTCCGACAGGCTGAGGAGATCGAGCATTCGCCCGTCACGACCCGCAAGCGTCATCGCTTCCGCCCGGACGTCGGCCCGTGATCCGGCAAGGCCGACAAGCGTACGCGCCGTCACCGATTTTCCCGAGCCGGATTCTCCGACGAGCGCCAGGATTTCCCCGGCCGCGATCTGAAACGAAAGGTCGTTGACAGCCTCAACACGGCCGCGCGGCGTCGGAAAAGCGACGCTTAGCCCCTTCACCTGCAGTAATATCGGATTGCCCGAAGGGACGGTCGTGGAACGGCTCGGTAGAATGGTGTTCAGGTTCAAGGCATCTCCCCCTTGGACAACAAGGTCTGCAGCCGGCGGCCGAGAAGAGTGAGCGAGATCACGGAGATGGCGACCACCGTGGCAGGCAGCAAGCTGGTCCAGGGGGCGACATCAAGGAAGTTGCGGCCGTTTGCGAGCAGCGCACCCCATTCCGGTGCCGGCGGCACAACGCCGAGGCCGAGGAAACTCAGTGCCGATGCGGAGAGAACGGAACTCCCTACCCCTATCGTCGCCAGGATCAGCAGGGGGCGAACCGTGTTCGGAATGATGTGGCGGATAATGATCGTCCAGGGACGTTCGCCGAGCGTGACGGCATGCTCGACATACCCAGAGAGCTTTACCTGCAGCACCTGCGAACGCACCAGCCGCGCATAGGAAGCGATGCTGGAAAGCCCGACGGCAAGCAGCGTGTTCAACGGCCCACGCCCGAGCACGGCGATGACAAGCAGCGCCAGCAGCATTTCCGGAAATGCGAGCAGAATATCGATCCCCCGGACGAGAAGGCGGCCGATCGCCTTCGGAGCAAGTGCGGCCGCCGTGCCGAGCAGGATGCCACCTGCGGTGGCGATCAGGGTGGCCCCGATGCCGATTGCCAGCGACAGCGATGTTCCGTGGACGACGCGGGAAAACAGGTCGCGCCCGAGCTCGTCGGTGCCGAACCAATGTCTGAGATCAGGGGGCAGCAATATGGCATCCGTATCCACCGCTTCCGGATCGAAAGCAGTAAACCATTGCGGCGCGGCGACCGCGAAGGCCAGAACCACCACGATAAGAAGCGGAACGAATAAGCCAGGTGCCAACCAGGGATTGGCATAACCCCCACCATTTCCGCGCCGACGCAGCGCGGCATCGAACAATTCCGCGCTGCTCATTGTACCGTTCTCCTGAGACGAGGATCGATCAGGAGATAAAGGGCGTCGACTAGGAGGTTGATGACGGCGAAGACCGCTGCCGAAAGCATCACCAAGCCCAATACCAGCGGCATGTCGCGAGTCTTGATTGCCTGTAATGTGATCTGGCCGATGCCGGACCGGCCGAACACCGTTTCCGTAAGGATGGAGCCGCCGAGCGCGCTGGCGAGAAGCGTGCCGGTCAAAGTCGATGCGGCAAGTGCGGCGTGACGCAGCCCATGGCGAAATCGCAGCAGGGTCTCCCCGACGCCGCGAGCACGCACCGTGAGCGCGAATGGCTGGGATAGGCCCTCTTCCAGCCCGTCGCGCAGCACCTGGCTCAGCAGCGCAGCCAGAGGCAGGCTAAGGGCAATCGCCGGCAGCACGAGGGCGGAAAGCCCGTCATTGCCCGTCACCGGGAACCACTGCAGTTGAAAGCTGAAAACTGACAGAAGCACGATGCCGATCCAGTAGACCGGCGTGCTCAACACCACCAGCTCGATGCCGGAAAGCGTCGCCGCAAGCCCTCGCTGGCGTCCGGCGGTCGTCAGCGCGATGATGATCGCCAGAAACAGCGCGACAACGAGGGCGCTGCCTGCTAGCTGCAGTGTCGGGCCGACGGCTTCCCATATCACCTCGATGACGGGCTGCCGATATTGATAGCTTTGGCCGAAATTGCCGAGCAGCGCATCGCCGAGATAGCGCAGATATTGAAGCGCCAGCGGCTGATCCAATCCGTACTGACGCACCAAGGCGGCGCGCTCGGCCCCGTCCACAACGTTCTCGCCGCCGGCCAGGATCGAGACGGGATCGCCGGGGATTAGCTTGATGGCGATGAACGCAATCGTCGCCGCGCCCCACAGCACGGCAACGATCACACCCAGCCGCCTCGTGCCGGCACGGATCAGATTACGGGTTGAGCCAGGCATCGTAGAAATTCGGTTTGGCGTTGGTCGCCCAGCTAATGCCAAGCAGTTTCTTGGAGGCGCCAAGCTGATAGGCCGGGATATAGCGCGGCACCGCATAGGCCTGATCGATGATCTCGGCCTGGATCTCAGCATACAACCGTTTGCGCTCAGCATCGGTTGCACCGATCGCCTTGCTCAGCTTCTCATCAAGACTGTTGATGCGGGCATAATTGGCGCCGTTGGGCGGCGCATAGGCGGAATGGAATACGGTGCGCAGGATGTCGGGCTCGGCGCGCACGTAGTAGAGCGAGACCAGATCGTAATCGTTGGCATTAGTGCGGCTGGTAAAGCCGCCGGCATCAACCGGATCGAGCTGAAGATCGAAACCAGCCTGACGCACCTGGTACTGCGCCGCCTGGGCGAGCGTGATATCGGAGTCACCGACTTGCGCGCTGTCATAGACATAGTGAACCGTCAGGCGCTGGCCCCCCTTTTGGCGAATGCCATCGGCATCCTTCTCAGTCCAACCGGCTTCATCGAGTAACCGGTTTGCCTTGGCGACGTCGAAGCCCCACTTCGTCTTGACGCCGGGATCGTAATAGAGCGTCGAGGGCCCGACGATGTTGTCAGCCGGTTTCAGGGTACCGAAATAGGCAGCCTTCACAACGGAAGCCACGTTCACCGCACTCTGAAAAGCCTGGCGAACCTTGATGTCCGTGAAAGGCCCCTTCGATGTGTTGAGGAGAAAGGAGCTACTGACGCCCGGATTCTCTTTCGTTACCACCTGCAAAGTGCCGTTGCCTTGCACGGATCGGAAATTGGCGGGAGGAACGGCGTCGATGGCCTGGACTTGGCCGCTCGCCAATGCGCCTAGACGAACCGATGCTTCCGGCAAGTATTTGAAATCAATTTCATTGAAATGCGCCGGCCCGGTGTGGATCGCATAGCCCGGACCCCAGTTGTAGTCGGCGCGCCGGCTGAGCTTGCTGCCGCTGCCTTGGACGAAACTGTCGAGAACATAGGGACCGGAGCCGACGACCGTATTGGTAGTGCTCGCCGCCTTCTGCAGATAGGCCGGCGACTGAATTCCGAGATAGGGCAAGCTCAGGCCCTGCAATAACGGCGCGAAGGACTGGCGGTAGCGTATGACAAGCGTTTGCGTATCCGGGGCCTCGATCTTATCGATAGGCCCGAGCAGCGACTTCGCATAGCTGGAGGTCGTCTTGGGATCGAGAATACGATCGAAATTATATTTGACCGCCGCGGCATCGAGCGGCGTGCCGTCGCTGAACGTCACGCCCTGGCGCAAATGAAATGTATAGACTGTATTATCGCCATTGATTTCCCAGCGCTCGGCGAGCCACGGGGAGAAGCTGTTGTCCGGAGCCTGACCCACCAGGGAATCGACGAGGTTTCGAGTGATCACAGCCGTAATCGAACTGCCGGTAATCGACGGGTCGATGATCGCCGTATCCGTTCCCAGCCCGACCTTCAAGACGCCGCCATCGACCGGCTTCGCAGCATCGGCACCTGCCCAGGCACCGTTGGCGGCCATGGTCAGAAAGAAAGCCACCACAGCGGCGCCAACACTGCCGCGCCTCGAAATACCGACGATTCTACCACTCATGATCCCATCCTGTTTTCTCAAAACACCTTTGACTGCCCGATATCGGCAAGGCAGCAACAACTGGGGTTATAATTGTCTATAGATTTAATAGATAAAAGGAATTCTAGTTCTTTGTGCGCCGATGTCGGAAAATTCCGGTTCCGAATTGCCCGATTTAATGGAGGCCGATCAGTTCGGCGGACAATATGATGAGGATGAGATGATAGTAGTCAAACGCGATTGACGTGGTTCGGTTGGATACCATGACACTGTGCAACGATGCTGATCGTCGCGTTCGCCTCATACGTCTCCTAACGCTGGCAAACTTCTCGGCAGTCGACAAGCGGCGGCGCTGCTCGGGTCTGAACAGGAGTTCTATCTTGGAATTGTGACCGGTCATAATGGCAAGTGGGTGATCGTGTCACTCATGTCCGGAAAGCGGGTTCAGATCGCTGGCGTTGGCTCACCAAGAGAAAGCATCAATCGGTTCGCCCAATTGAAGAAGGCGGCGCCATGGATCACATCGGCGATTTCCAGGTCATCAAGTCCTTCGTCGCGCAACTTTCCGATCTCGTCGGCTCCGAATTGAGATGGCGTTGCTGTCAGTGCAGCTGACGCCCCAACTACAGCATTCCATCGGCTGCCCAAATCGGCTTGAAGACCCTCATCCAACAGACGCTGCACGTCATCCGTTCGCTTGGAATGATGGGAGGCAAAACGGGAGTGCACCGAGGCGCAGAAAATGCAGCCATTCGTTCGCGATGCCGCCGTAGCAGCCAGTTCGCGCTCGGCTCGGGGAAGGCCCTCCGAAACATTGTAGAAGATATCCTTGTCCGTTTTGGTGCGGGCCTGGAGAATATCGGGGTCGCGCACCAGCAGCATGAAATAGGGCGATTTCGCACGCGACGCATCTACAAGACCGGCCCAATGACGCTCGGTCAGATCGGCTTCGTCAATTGGCTGCAGCCATGGCGTCCAGCCGATTTCAGCTTGGGTAAAGGCATTCGGCCGGTCTGCGATTTCGGGATGAATGACGGTTTCGGTCATGAAAGGATTCCTTGTTCGTGCGACTAGGCTTGCGCGACCTGTCCGATATTGGCCGAGTTTTTCGCAAGCGCCCTCAGCCCGGCGACCACCCTGATCTGAAACGCCAGAAATGCCGTGATCTGTGACAAGGTGACAATGCCTGTGGTCGTCCAGCCGGCGTCGTGCAGCTTCTGCAGCGCCGCAGCACTTGCCTCCCTCGGACGGAAGACCAGAAGATGGCTGTGTTCGAGCGCCGCGCTGAGCTTCAGGTCCAGAAGTTTCCGCCTTTCACCCGAAACCTCATAGACGAGGCCCGGCCGGTCCTCGCGGGAAAGCGGGCCAGCCGGATAATGGCCGTAAGGTCCGGTCGTATCGCCGGCCTCCAGCTCCGCGCCGATGACGGCAACGAGCTCGGGACCATGCGTCTCATCCCGCAACTTGGAAGAATAGAAATTCGCAATCTCCGGTGCCTTGTGGAGGCCGGCAACAAAGGCGGCGACGGCAAAGCGCTCCGCCGGGGTCACGCTTCCCCAATGCTCGGGCTCGAAAAGAGCTTCATAGCTCTTCTGGGCATTGAGGCGCGTCTCGGGCCGTCGTGCCCGAAGGCCGTCAAGATCGGACCCAGGATCTATTCCTGCAAGGAAATCGATGACGTCTCTGGTCTGCAAAGTCATGGTCGATGCCTTTTCTTCGGATGCCGCCATTAGGCTTGCGCCGCGAAGCGGCGTTCATTTCCGGTGGGACGCTGCTGCACCCAACCAAGCGCTGGGGCGACATGAGCAGCCGTCAGTTCCAGCGAGCGTAGGATATGTCCATGCGGCGGATCGACGGAATGCACCTGAAAGACCAGGTCCGTGACCCTCGCCAATGCCGTGTCTGCCTGAAGCGATGCGATAACGTCCTCAGGGGTGCCGACGTGAACATCGAATGTTCTAATCAAATCAGCCGTGGTTTCGCCTGGGATCACAAAGCCCGTTGCCTTGAAGTGTTCGACGATCCGCCTCAGGCCGATATCGGCAAAATGAAGAGCCTCTTTCCTGCTGTCGGCGACAAAGAGGCTCCGCGAACCCAATATTCGCGGTTGACGCCCTGCCGGCAACGCCGACAGATAGGCATCGATGATCGGGCCTTGCAGGTCCCAGAGCTTGGCGTCCGGCGTCTCGGCCGGCCGCGGCTGTGTGCGCGACAACATCAACCCGTCGCCATCGCGGCCTGTACGCAAGCCGCCGCCAACGGAAAATGTCGCCTGCCAGACATGGTCGCGCAGATGCGGCGCTGCCGGATAGAGGCGGTTGCCGCCCGTAAGCTCTCCGCCCGCCCAGGCATCGCGCACCAGAGCAAGATGATTGCCATAGACCTCCGAGCGCTGGCTGCTTTCCAGACCAAAGGGAAGGAAGGCCTGCGGGGTACCGCCCGTGCCGAAGCCGACCTCCAGCCGCCCGTCGAGCAGCTTGTCTAGCACGGCTGTATCTTCGGCGACCCGCACCGCGTTCTCCATCGGCAGCGTAATGACACCCGTCCCCAAACGAATATGCGAGGTCTGCGGGGCCAGGGCGGCGAGAAACACCAATGGCGCAGGCAAGCCGCCTTCGTCTCCGTTGAAGTGATGCTGCGCCACCCAGGCCGTGTCGAAGCCATGCTTTTCGGCGTGGATGATCTGCTCGGCAACCAGCCTGTAGCGGGTTCCAGCATCCACCTGGTCTAGGACCCGACTGAAGAAGCCCAGTCTCTTCGGTAATGTTGGCGTACTCATGGGATCATCCTGCACTTATAAGGGTGGACTCGGTGGCCCGCGGAAACTTCTTGCCTGGCACCGCATCGATCAGCTCGCGCGTGTACGGGCTCCTGGGATCGGAAAAGACGTCTTCGACGCGACCCGTCTCGACCAACTGCCCGGCGTTCAGCACCGAGACAGTGTCCGCGATCTGTCGCACGACGGCGAGATCGTGGGAGACGAACAGATAAGTCAGCCCAAGCTCGCGCTGCAGCTCGTCCAAGAGATCGAGGATCTGCGCCTGTACCGTTACGTCAAGCGCGGACACCGCCTCATCGAGCACCAGGATCTGCGGGTCGAGCACCAGGGCACGCGCAATCGCGACGCGCTGGCGCTGCCCTCCCGAGAGGGCATGTGGCCGACGTTGCGATATGTCGACTGGCAGCCTGACCTTGTCGAGCGTGGCCGCCACCTTCGCCAATCGCTCACGCCGGGATAGTCGTTCGAAATTCAGCAACGGCTCCTCCACGATCCTTGCAATTGTCTGGCGCGGATCGAGCGAACCATAGGGATTTTGATAGACGAGCTGGATCTTCTTGCGCAGCAGCCTCAACGTTTCGCCGCGCAACGAAGACAGGTCGAGCCCGTCGATCAGCACCTGCCCTGAGGTCGGCTTCTGAAAGGCGGAAACGATCCTTATCGTCGTCGTCTTGCCGGAGCCGGATTCGCCGACGATTGCGTGGGTGCTGCCGCGGCGAACACGAAAAGAGACATCGTCGACCGCCCGGAAACTGCCGCTGCTACCGGTACCGAAATCCTGCACCAGCCTATCGACCACGACGATGTCGTCGGTCGGCGCGACGGATGCAACCGGGTGTGCAGGCGAGGCCTTTGGCCGCGCATTCAACGACGGCGCGTCGGCAAGCAGACGGCGCGTATAGCTGCTTTGCGGGTTTGCGAGGATATCGGCCGTGCGTCCCTGCTCTTGGATGCGGCCGTGCTGCAAGACGATCAGCCTGTCGGATCGATCGGCAGCAACCCCGAGGTCGTGGGTCACCAGAAGGACCGCTGTGCCATATTCCCGTCTCAGATCGTCGATCAGATCAAGAATGTGCCTCTGCACCGTGACATCCAAGGCACTGGTGGGTTCGTCGGCGATGATCAGCGAAGGTTTCAACGCAATGGCAATGGCGATCAACACGCGCTGACGCATGCCGCCGGAGAGCTCATGCGGATATTGCCCGGCACGCAATTGAGGCTGGCTGAGGCCGACACGTTCCAGCAATTCGATCGCTTGAACGCGAGCAGCCGCTCCAAAGGTCCTGCCATGCACCGTCAGGATTTCGGCGACCTGTTCGCCGATCGTCCTCACCGGATTGAGCGAATTGCCCGGATCCTGCGGCACGAGGCTGATGATGGAACCACGAATGCCGTCCAGTCGCTTTTGCGGCCAGCCAGCAATATCCTGACCATTCAGGCGGATGGTTCCTTGCTGGAGAAAGCCACCTTCGGGCAGAAGGCCGATCAGCGCCTGTGCCGTGGAGCTCTTGCCGGAACCGGATTCGCCGACGAGGGCGACCACTTCGCCGGCGCGAACCTCAAAGTCAATATCGTGGACAACCGTGCGCTGGCCGCTCTTGTCGCGATAGGCAACTCTGAGGCCCGAAACATCGAGGATCGGTGCACCGTTTTCCCCAATCGTTCCAATGATTGGAGCCGTCATTTCCCGATGCTCCCGATTGCCCGGCTGATGCGATTGATGGAAATGACCACCAGGACGACGACAAGACCGGGCGCCGCGGTCAACCACCAGGCGGTTGCGATATAGTTGCGTCCTTCGGCGATCAGCAGGCCCCATTCCGGTGTCGGTGGCGGGGCGCCATAGCCGAGAAAGCCGAGCGTCGCGAGCTGCAGGATCGCCCAGCCGGCCTGGAGTGCCGCAAAGGCGATCACCGAGGTCAGTGAATTCGGCAGGATGTGACGCCAAAGCACCTTGAGGAATGTCCCGCCGCTTCCGAAGGCGGCCTCGACATATTCGCTTCGGCGCACCGTCACGACTTCGGAGCGAACCAATCGGGCAAACTTGGCGATCAGCGTGCAGCCGACCGCGATCGCGGCGTTGACGGTGCCGAAACCGAGCAGAACGATGATGCTGAGCGACAAGAGAAGATCCGGTATCGACAGCATGACATCGACCAGCCTCATGATGACCGTCTCAATCCTGCCGCCGAACGATCCGGCAAGCACGCCGAGCGTCGTGCCGGCCACAAGCGCGATGCCAACGGCAGCGAGCGCGCCCGATAGCGAGTGGATAGCACCATGGACGATGCGGGCATAGAGATCTCGCCCAA
The DNA here is from genome assembly GCF_029714265.1 of Rhizobium sp. CB3171. Classification (NCBI taxonomy): domain Bacteria; kingdom Pseudomonadati; phylum Pseudomonadota; class Alphaproteobacteria; order Hyphomicrobiales; family Rhizobiaceae; genus Rhizobium; species Rhizobium sp. CB3171. The sequence continues at coordinate 2,691,769 of NZ_CP121653.1, forward strand.
GCGAATCCGTGCCCAGGAGATGGGTGGCACTGGGCGGTCGTAGATGTTGTCCGGGCAGGCCCTGGACAGGGTCATAAATCGTAAAAAGGCTTGGGAAAAGTGCCCAAAGGACAGCCAGTGCGAGGATGAGGCTCCCAAGGAGGAGACCAGGCTGCATGCGCGGAAAACGCCCGCCAGCTCCGGCGTTCTCCTGAAAATCGGTCTCAAGCGTCACGGGCGATACACTGACTTTCCGGTCGGACGCATCGAGGTCTGCATGATGTCGGGCGGTTTCGATCGTCGCCATCATGCGGCTCCCAGCTTGGTCTTCAGACGTGGATCGAGCACGGGATAGAGAAGATCGACCACGAGGTTGATGACGACGAACGCGGTCGCGGCAATAACGACGATCGCCTGAAGAACGGCGACATCCTGGCTGTCCACGGCCTGTTTCGTCAGCCCGCCGATACCATTGAGGCCGAAGACCGTTTCGGTGATGACCGCGCTGGCGATCAGCTCTCCGAACAGCAAGCCGGCAACGGTTAAAACCGGCAGCAGCGTGTTCTTGGCGACATGCCGCCACAGGACTTTGGCATGCGAAAGTCCCTTGGCCCGTGCCACGGGCACGAAGGGCTTCGTCAGGACCTCGTCTATGTTCTTCAGCAATATCTGCGCGAGCGGCGCCGAAATCGGCACCGCGACCGTCAGGATGGGCAGGAAAAGACCCTCCCATGGACCCGGATTGATGACCGGCACGAGGCGAAGCCGGAAAGAGAATATCTGAATGAGCATGATGCCGAGCCAGAAGGTCGGCACCGATATGAACAGCGACGGAATGGATTGGATCAGGCCACGCAGCCAGGCAAGACCGGAAAGATTGCAGGCGATTGCAATCAGAACGGCAAGAAGCGTCGCCACCACAAACCCCGATGCTGCAAGCAGAAGGGACGGTGGCAGGTTGGTGGCAAGCAGCGAGCTCACCGGAACGCCTGCCTGCAGGGAATAGCCGAAATCCCCCGTCAGAAAATTCCAGACCGCATGGGCATATTGGTGCAGGAACGATCCGTCGGCGCCATAAGCCGCCCTGATATCGGCAAGCTGCTCGGGGCTCAGCCCGTAATCCGGGTTCTGGAATTTGATCAGCACCGCGTCGCCTGGCAGCGACTGCAGCAACACGAACGAAACGCTGAAAGCCGCCCACAAGACGAACAGGGCCTGCCCGAACCTTGATAATATGTATCTTGCCATGCCACTACCATGTCTTCGCGCCAGGAGGCCCGGCACCACGCCGGGCCAGTCCCTTTTTGCTCAATGTTCGGCAAGCCAGGTGCTGTAGAAGGACGGGCGTCCCACAGCCTCGAACGCCACTCCCTTGACGTACGGTGCACCTGCAAAAACCTGAGGTTCCTCGAAGAACGGGATGACGTAAGCCTGATCCAGCAGATATTCCTGCGCGGCCTTGGCCGCAGCCAACCGCTTGCTGCGATCGGTTTCGGAAGCGACGGTCTCGAGGATGCCGTTCAGCTTGTCGTCGAAGAAGGTCGCCTTGGGATTGAGACCGCTCTTCTGCAGCAGAGCATCCCGGTTCTTGGGATAAAACTGGCTCTTGACGACGTCGGGATCGGCACGGCCGACTTCGGCAACAACCAACGGGGTCTTCGCAGGATCGACGTTGTCGGTCACGACATTTCCCGATGTGCCGGCAAGAACCTGCAGCTTGACGCCGATCTTCGCCCATTGCTGAGCGACCAGCTGCAGAACGGCCTTGTTCTGTGGCTGCGGCAGGGATTCATAGACAGCAAGCGAAAGCGGCTTGCCGTCCTTCTGGCGAATGCCGTCCGCCCCCTTCTTCCAGTCCGCTTCGTCGAGAAGCTTTTCGGCGGCCACCGGATCGTAACTCAGCTTCGATGAGAGATCCGCGTATCCGGCCGCGGCCGATGAAATGACCGACTTTGCTTGCGGATAATTGGCTGAAAACAGCGTATCGACGATTTCCTTGTTGTTCGTCGCATGCAGAAGCGCCTGACGGACCTTGATGTCGGCAACGAGCGGATTATCGGGCCGGAAGGCAACGCTGTCGTTCACACCGCGCGTCGGTGCCGCATAGATCGCGAAACTCTGATCGGCGACCTGCTTTTCGTCATACGCCTGGAGCTGACGAATGAAATCAGCCTGGCCGGATAGCAAGGCACCGATGCGCACGCTGTCCTCGCCGGTGACGATGTACCTGATGCCGTCCAGATAGGCCCGGCCCTGATGCTCCAGCTTGCTCGGACCCCAATTGTAATCCGTGCGCGCCTTCAGCGCGAGCTGCTTGCCGAGCGTCTCGCTCTCGACGACGAAGGGGCCGGAACCGATGATCTTCGTAGCATCGCCCAGCTGATCAAAGGGGAGCGCGAGTGTTTTCAGCGAAACCAGGCCAGAGCCGATCACCGACGTCCCCTGCAGGAAGCCGGGAGATGGCTTCTTGAAATAGAACTTGACGGCATAGGGATCGACAACTTCGCTATGGTCGTAGTTGTTGATGACCTCCGAAACCGGCTGCTTCAGCTCCTTGTTGCCGAGGCCGAACGTGTCGTAATTTTTTGCAACGGCGTTGGCATCGAGCGGCGATCCATCGGAAAAGGTCACGCCCTTGCGGATCTTGAACGTATATTCCGTAGCGTTGTCGTTGACTGTCCAGGACTCTGCAACCCATGGCTCGATCTGAAGCGTCTGCGGGTTTTGATAGGTCAGCTTATCGGTGATCTGGTTGAGGATACCACCGTTCGGATAGAAACCACCGGCAGGCGGATATAGGTTCGTGTGTGCCTGCTGCTCAAGATAAATCAGCGTGCCGCCTTTGACCGGCTGGTCATCGGCGAATGCAACCGGCACAGCCAGTAACCATGCCGTCAATAGAGTTGCCGCGTTGAGTTTGGCTTTGATGCCCATTGTGTATAAGCCCCTGTAGGAAAATGCACTCCAACCAACGCCGGACATCTTATTATCTATAGAATTTATATTCTAATTTGCAGGAAGCATAAGAAACGAACACATTGCGATCCCCTAACCAGCGCGATGGCAACGGACCTTGGTGACACCGTCCTGGTGGCTCACTCGTCGAGGCGACGACCAATAGTCGAATCGCTCGCCGACGGGTGAGCGACGCAGCCTCTGTATGGTTTGAAAACTCCCACGGCGTACCGCATGTCTCTGGTTCTGGAGAAACCCGCCTCTCGTATTAGAATGCTTTTTCGCGGCGAAGCGGCGATTTAGCATCGGCCGGAATAGTCGGCCGCATCTGCGGCACGTATAATCCAGCAAATTAATAGATTAATTTCTCGAAACGCTGACCTGCCGCTTATACGAAATTGCCGGGACCACAGCCGCTTGGTTCAGCTTCATATTGGGAGAGACACTTATGGCTGCCACAGCCCAACCACTCATCCTCGATCATGCGGTCATTGGCGTCCTTGACGAATTGGATGCGGCTGCCGCTGTCTATCGCAAACTCGGCTTCACACTGACACCGCGAGGCTATCATACCCTGGGCTCTATCAATCACCTTGCCGTATTCGGCGAGAACTATCTGGAACTGCTGGGATTTCCTCAGGAGAACGACAGGAAGCGCGCCGATCTCTGGTCCTATCCGGTCGGTTTGAATGGATTGGCCTTTCGCACCACCGATGCCGCCGCCCTGCAAGGCGAATTGGGCAAGGCCGGCAAATCCGTGACGGAATGGCGTGATTTTTCGCGTCCGGTTGACGTAGGAGGTACGGAAAAGTCGGCCAGCTTCCGCACCTTCCAGCTCGGCAAGGAGGCGATTTCCAACGGTCGCTTCTTCTTTTGCCAGCACAATACGCCGGACCTGGTGTGTCAACCGGCCGATCAGCACCATCCCAACGGTGTTCTCGATATTGTCGACGTATTTATCGTCAGCCGCGCGCCGCAAGCAATTACCGAATTGCTTGGAGGATTTCCGAATACCGCGGCCCCTCGCGTCAACGACGAGGGCATTGCGATCCAAGTCGGCATCGTCACGATCCACATCATCTCCGAAGAAAGAGCAGCAGCCCGTTTCGGCAAGGCCATTCCGCAGCATTTCGAGGGTCGCGAACGCAAGGTGGCGCTCGGCCTGAAGGTGAGATCGTTGAAGACGACGGCGGACGTTCTGGCCGCCGGCGGCCAGCCGGCCTTGCCCTTCGAGGACGGCCTGTTTGTCGATGCAAAAGCGGCAAATGGCGTTGCGCTCTGGTTCAAGGAATAGGGCGCAGTCCTGTTTTATCCTGAAAAGGCAACGACCGGCTCGCATCCGGGCCGGCCGGAATAAGATCGGGTGCCTCTTACACCGCCTCCAGAATGCGCCGCTGCAGGTCGACGGCTCGGGGGTCGGCAAGCTCGCGGCGCGGACGATCCAGATCGATGTCTATATCGAGGGCGATCGTGCCTTGATGAAGGACGACGACACGATCCGCAAGCGCAACCGCCTCGGCGACATCATGCGTGATCAGGACGGTGGTGAAACCGCGGTCTGCCCAGATGCTCTCGAGCAGGCGATGCATGTCGATGCGGGTTAAGGCATCGAGCGCACCGAAGGGTTCGTCGAGCAAGAGGATCTGTGGGCGGCTGACCAAAGCGCGAGCAAGTGCCACGCGCTGACGCTGGCCGCCTGACAGTACAGTCGGCCAATCCTCCTCGCGCTCCTGCAGACCAACGTCAGCCAGGACGGCTCGCGCGGTCTCCCGCCAGTTCAGTCCGCGCGCGATGCCGACATTCTCGATAACGCGCTGCCAGGGAATGAGACGGGCTTCCTGGAAAAGCAAGCGTACTGCCGGATGAAGCCGATCGACCGTCCTTCCGTCGATCGCTACATGACCGCCGCTCGATGCGTCGAGCCCCGCTATCAACCGCATCAGCGTCGACTTGCCGCCGCCAGACCGCCCAACGACGGCCAGAAACTGACCGGCCGGAACTTCGAGATCGAAGTTGCTCAGCACATCGAGCTTGCCGAAGGATTTTCTGACATGCGTCAGCGAGATCGGTAGGCCACCACCCACCGCGTCATCCGCATCGATCGCTGCTGATATCTCGGCCGCGCTCATCGCTTCGCACCATCGCCTGTCTGATAGGCTGAATGCCAGACAAGGACACGGCGCTCTATCACTCGGGTCGCGATATCGGCCAGCTTTCCAAGCAGGGCATAGACGATGATGCCGAGCAACACGATGTCCGTCTGAAAGAACTCCCGTGCATTCATCGTCATGAAGCCGATGCCGCTGGTTGCCGAGATCGTTTCGGCGACGATCAAGGTCAGCCACATGAAACCGAGTGCATAACGCAGCCCCACGAGGATCGATGGCAGCGCACCCGGAAGGATGATGCGCTGGATCAGCGCCTTGCGATCGAGGCCGTAGACGGAGGCCATCTCGACCAGTTGAGGATCAATGGTGCGGACACCGTGGAAGGTGTTGATATAGATCGGGAAGAAGACGCCGATCGCGACGAGAAATATCTTCGCTCCCTCGTCAATCCCAAACCAGAGGATGACGAGCGGGACGAGCGCGAGGTGCGGAATGTTGCGCACCATCTGTAAGGTGCTGTCGAGAAAGGTCTCGGCCGGCTTCCAAAGGCCGTTTATTACGCCGGCGACGAAACCCAATCCTCCGCCGATCACAAGCCCGATCAAGGCGCGCTGTGTCGAAGCAAGCGTGTGATAGAGGAGCGAGCCATCAAGCAGTAAACGCCAGAAGGTGGCAGCAATCTTCGTCGGTGCCGGCATCAGGCGGGCGTTGACCAGGCCCGTGCGCGCCGCAATCTCCCAGGCGATCAGCAGCACGATTGGAAGCGCCCAGGGCGCAAATGCGCGCCCGAGTTCCCTGACATTGATCCTGCCGCGTTCACCGGCCGAATAGCCGGCCACCGACGTCTCCACCATCAGGCACCGCCCTTGCGCACGACATCTGCGATTGAGATCTTGCTCGGGATTAGGCCCAGCTCGAAGAAGGTATCGGCGATTGCCTGCTGCTGCGTCACCACCGCCGCGTCCAGCGCCTTGACGCCATAGGACTGGCGCTTCAGCGCGATGGCGAGCACATCCTCTGGAATGCCGACGGACGGAGCAAGCTCCGCGGCTGCGGCCGAGGTATTCGTCTTTGCCCATTCGTCGATTTCACCGACCGCCTCAAGGACGATATCAACGGCCTGTGGATGATCGGCGACGAAACTCTTAGTGCTGAGATAGAACTGGTGGTTCGGCACGATGCCTTCGCCATTGCGCAGTTCGCGCGCTTCAATCGCCACCTCGGCGGCCGCCTGGAAGGGGTCCCATATCACCCATGCGTCCACTGCACCGCGCTCGAAGGCGGCACGCGCATCGGCCGGCGGCAGAAACGATGTCTTGATGTCGCTGTATTTGAGACCCGCCTCCTCGAGCGCCTTGACGAGAAGGAAATGCACGTTCGAGCCCTTATTGAGGACAACCGTCTTGCCCTTGAGCTCGGCAACCGATTTGATCGGACTATTCTTGGGCACGAGAATGGCTTCGCCCAGCGGCGCCGGCGGCTCGTGGGCCACGTAGACGAGAGGCGCACCGGCGGCCTGGGCAAAGATCGGAGGCGTTTCCCCGGTGGTGCCGAAGTCGATGGCGCCGACATTCAACGCCTCGAGAAGCTGCGGACCGGCCGGAAACTCCTTCCAGCTCACCGTATAGCCGATCTTGCCGAGCTTCTGCTCCAGCAGGCCCTTTCCCTTCAGCAGGACGAGCGTGCCGTATTTCTGATAACCGATCCGAACCACCTTCTCCGCCGCCGTCGCCGGGGCGATCTTCAGAAGAGGCAGTGTCAAAGACCCCGCCAACAGGGCCGAAAACTTACGTCTTGAAAACTCCATGTGCACCCTCGCAGGCAAAGAAACCGATCTAACTCATATATTTTATGGAGTTTATCGACTATTCGAGGCGCTACGTTCTAAGCTTAGCCGCACGGGTAGTTTTTTATCCTAAGTTGATGCCTAGATATCTGTACGAGCGCCGTGAAAGCGAAATCGCCAGCGTCTGCGAAGACTGCGCCGCGATCGATCCATGCCAGAATAATCAATGCTCGGATTTCCGGGTGGTCCGGCGGCTTCTTGAGAAATGACAATTCTGACTCTGAAGATCATCATCGGTAGGTGCTTAATACATCGGAGGAGGTCGCAGATGCCGTTGTCGATGTTTGGATCGATGGTCCTGTGGACGGCTACACGCTGCAGCCACCGCGCGCACCCGACGATATTGAAGAATTCGTGACTAAAGTCGTCCCAATACTTCGGGAGCGTAGCGTCTATCGGACGGCCTATGACAACCAGGCAATCCGCGGCCGCTGCAACCTGCCACACCCCTCCAAGCGGTAAAACCGCCCAAATAGCTCCCTACGCCTTGAACGGATTCAAACCAGCGTACCTCTGATCATTCAACAACTAAGTCACTGAAAACAATAGAAATGTGGCGGAGGCAATTTATGGAACTTGCACGCTTTGCTTATCTGCTTCACACCTTCACAGTATCCGAGGAAGCCTAGGCGGCGTGGACAAATTTGAGCCAGTATCTTGCTGTGGCGAGATGGACCATGCCTAGGAAGCTGTTGGCTAGCTGGTCATAGCGGGTGGCGATGGCCCGGTTGATCTTGAGGTGGCCGAACATGCGCTCGATCCGATTGCGCTGCTTGTAGAGCGCCCGATCATGCTCGATCTTCACGCGGCGGTTTGATCGCCCCGGAATGACGGCCTCGATTTTCCGCTTTGCGAGGTCGGCCCGAATCACATCTGCGTCGTAACCCTTGTCGGCAAGCAACGCATCCGGCGTCCGTTCGGGCAGCTCAATCAGAGCAGTATACGCCTTGCAATCTGCGGCTTCGCCACCCGTTAGGTGGAAGGCGATTGGTCGTCCGAGGGCGTCAGCCAGGCAGTGAAGCTTACTAGTGAACCCGCCCCGCGAGCGGCCAAGAGCGCGTCGATGAGTCCCCCTTTTCCGCCCGCTGCCGAGACGTGGGCACGAACCGTGGTGCTGTCGATGCTGTAGTGGCCGCTGTCTGCCATGACTTCCGCGAGCGTCACGGCCACTATTTCCCATACCCCGGCTTCGCTCCAGCGTCGGAATCGACGATAAATCGTATTCCAGTTGCCATATTTGGGCGGCACGTCGCGCCACGGAGCCCCGCACCGAAGCCGCCAAAGTATGCCGTTGATGATAGAGCGGTTCTGCACGGGGCGTCTGCCTCGGCCGCGGCTCTTGGGCTCAATCGGCAGCAAGCCCTTCAAAACGCGCCACTCCGCTTCGGTCAAATCGCCCCTGCTCAAGCCTGCCTCCAAAATACAGCCTTGAATCAATGCTTGCTTCTCACGTCAATCAGTTTCGATTGCCGCCGACCCTTTCGAGTGCCAAAACGATCTTCATGAAAAACATCCAGATCATCGATGGCGCTGCGAACGCCACCTTCAGTGTGTTCCAAGCAACAGAGGGCGAGTTCGTCACCATCTTCCCGGACGGACGCGACATCGAGTTGATCGAAGACTTAATCGAGCGGCTGGGCGAACAGGCCGCAGGTTCTGTGCTGACAACTCTTTGGAGGCGCCCGATCCTGAAGCGCGATGCGCTCGGAATCCATGGCACCTTGTTCTTCGACAATGAGCATCGGCGGGACCATATCCCGCCGTCAAAGCGCGAAGTCGATTGGGACGACAATTCAGTCAATCAAGCCCAACGAGACCTTTTCGCCAAGTACCGCTAATTAGTCCACGCCGCCTAGTTTACGCTTGCATCGCAGACAGCCGTCATCTGATTGACTCGAAACATTGGAGGATTGGCTGAACTACTGCGCAAATGATTGAGCCGCTATTAGCGTTGCAGCGGCACTATCTTTAGAAGAGGCTTTTCGATCGATTTCGCTTTGAGACTTACTATCGTATTTTGTAGATGTGTTTCGACCTCGATAAATTCTATTCCTTCATCTCCGGCTATAGCGTACTGGCAAAGGCCGCAGATTCAGCCAAGCACCTCGACGGAAAAACCCGTGAACCGATAGCCCTCGCCATGGCTGTCATAACTCGATACGATGGCTGCATCGCGAACCGCGTCGAGACAGTAATCAAACATGGGACGACGCGGGAAAAAATCGCCGAGGCTCTCGGCGTCGCAATATCCCTCAACGCCGGCGCCGCATCGTGGCCGGTTCACGTCTTAGGATTTATCCCGTCGTGAACCGCCTTCTTAACATTGGACCAGTGTTGAACACCGTAGACTTGATCGGCCTTTGGCCGATCAAGTCGCCTTAAAGCGGAGAGCGCCCCTTTGAAGATACATGATCCCGAAAAGGATCAGGCCGAACACGATCGGATGAATCCAGTCGTGATGAAAGACCGTCAACTGCGTGGCGAAGGCACCGATGTCGATCGGCACCAGCAGCAGTAGGGCGGCCCACGGAGAGATACGCGGCACCAGCACACCCGCCCCGCCGACAACTTCCAAAGCCCCGGTTAGATACATGAACCAGAGGCCCAGACCCAGACGGTTGAAATCTTCAATCATCATCGGCGTTGCCAACAGTTTCATCATGCCCGTAGCAATGAAAACAAAGCCCATGAGCCCGCGTAGAACCCAAAGCGTTGTCTTCCATCTAGGTGTCAGTACAGAATCCTTAGCCATGAAACTTCCCGTCCATTCCAATTAGCGTTAGTCAATCCAACCTGAAAGCTCATCCACCTCGAATGGACCGGATGAACTTGCTCTGCTTGGAGGTGGCGCGGTTCTCAGACTTGATTCCAGCCGCCATCGACGCAAAGTTCGCTGCCCGTCAGGTAGGACGAGTCGTCGGAAGCGAGGAACAAGACGGCTTTTGCGATCTCCTCGACAGTGCCGCTGCGATGCATCGGAATTTGCGTATGCACCTGGGCCTTGGTTTGTTCGATCATTTCCTCGCTCACGCCCGATTTGCGCGCCTGATCGGTATCGATGTAGCCAGGCGCCATGGCATTTACCCTTATGCCTTTGTCGATGAGTTCCACGGTGAGCGATCGCGCCAAAGAGCGAATAGCGGCTTTGCCCGCCGAATAGACGCTGACATAGGGCATGCCCTTCGTGGTCAAAGTCGTGGTATTGAGAACGATCGAGCCACCAGAGGTCATGAGCGGCAGAAGCTTCTGCACCGTGAAGTAGGTTCCCTTGAACGTGCAGGCGATCGTGAAATCGAATTCTTCCTCGGACATGTATTCAAACATGTTCGGGCGCGCCGCACCGGCGTTCGCGAAGAGGATGTCGACACGGCCGTGCTTTCTCTCGACAAACTCCCGCAGCGCTTCGATGTCCGCCATCTTGGAAATATCGCAGGCGATCGCGCCGGCGCCGTTTCCGATGGTCTGGGCCGCGATATCAAGCCTCGCCTGATCGCGCCCAGTGATAACGACCGTCGCGCCTTCGCGGGCAAACAGCTTGGCTGTCGCCAGCCCCATTCCATCGCTGCCGCCGGTGACAACAGCGACCTTTCCATCCAATTTACCCATATTCATCTCCAATTCGTCTTTGAATGCGCCCGACATAAACCGCCCTATTGCAGGGCGCGGGGGACAGGAGATATATATGAAGTATCTTTCAGTTTTTGGATTCGCTTATCGGGAGCGCTCGCAGTCGCCGGCAACTCATTGAAACATAACGGGCCATGGCCAACTTGCAGCCGCTGCGACCCTCATGTTCGAGGCGGCTATTCAGGTTTGAGGTGGACTTACCCGACCAAACACTGCGCGCCCGGGCCAGCGTATTGCCTCACGGTGCTAGAGGAGCACACCGCGCCAGACCTGATCCTGATCTGTCTTCGAGGAAGCGGTCGGACCCGAGCAAGCTTTGGGTGCCATCGAAGAGGGGCAGGTATTGCACTCTGCGTCCTCATCAACTGTCGGCTATGGCCAGGTCCGAAATTTCGGAATACTCCCGGATGTTACGGCTGATGCCCCAATCTCACGATCATATTGGGATGACGCTCGCTCAAGGCTTTCAACGCGAGCAAGCTCTTCCGTTCCTTTGCCCGATCGTACGTGTAGGTTCCCGGTTCAACGCCATGATCCCACCCCCAACGGGTGTGACAGGCGTCGCCGGTCAAGAGAACCGGACCTTCGGGAGTGCGCGCCACAAAGGAAACATGGCCTGCGGTATGTCCGGGAGTAAGGATCGAAAAAAGCGTTCCGTCTCCGAAAACATCGACGACACCGTCAAACCTGTCGTTTGGATCCTTGGTGAATTGAAATTCCCGGATGGCGGGTCTGCCTTCAAAGAGCCTGTTTTCCATACCCTGGAAGAAAAGGTTCTGAAGCTGCCTGGTATTGGCTTCGCCCATGCCGGTGTAGAACGGGATATCGGTCGGGATATCCGGCATGCCGGAAATGTGATCGAAATGGAGATGCGTCATCAGGACGCCTTTGAGCTCGACACCTTTGGACTGCACAGCCGACAGGGGCTCGTTGCGAACTTTCATCCTGTCGAGTTTGGCAAAGTTGCGGATCACCAAGCCGACCCCGACCCCTTTAGGATCCTGCACGAAGCGCTTTGAAACGCCGGTGTCAACCATAAAGGCTCCGTGGCTCGGATGCCGCAGGAGATGCGTGTATATCTCGATCGGCTCCTCGCGATCCCTGATTCCTGCCTTGACGGCCACCGGGTGCTTCAGATTGAGTAGCCCCGACAGCGGAGCCACCCAGTTCGCACTCAGGATGGTCTCGACCTCGATCGGCCCGGGCTTATCGATCAAAGCCTCCATGGCCGATGAACTAATCGGCCTGCCCAGATTTGCTGCGGTAGTCGGATGCCTAGTCTGCATAAAGCACGCGATACACATGTTGGTCTCCCATTCATAATGATTGCTCCCGATGTGAACCGCGTTGATCGTGGAGCGGTGGGAACCAATCTTATATATGAAGGATCTTTCAGTTTTTGGATTCGCTTATTTGAATCAGTCCTCTATCGCCGCTAACCCCATGTAAATCCGCGCACTGGGATTGCCCGGTCGCGTCCCTTGACACCATTTTCGAGGCAACCATTCAGGTCTTGCCGGGCGACGACGCGACGGCGCGGAGTGATCGAGATTGAGATCGGCGGCGTGACGGTGATGCGGTCGGTCGACGTTCACGCCACGCCAAGAGTCAGGCGGGCTCGGATCTTGGCAACACCGACCGTCCGCGAGCTTGCTCTGGCACTTCAGGATGCGTCGCGCTGCTTGCGGGCATAGGCGTTGAGGCGGGCGAGTTCCTGGAGGTAGATGCGATGCAGCCTGCGCGGCGCGACGAGGCCCTCGACGAAGCCGGCGATGCCCGTCTCGCCATCAAACCTGGAGGTGATGTTCACCAGCGCCTGCTCGCCGTGGGGCGTCACGGTAAATGTCCTGACGAGGCCTGAGTTGCCGATGTCAGTCTGGACCAGGGTTCGGCCGGGCTCCGGCTCAGTGACCTCCATCCGGAGCTCGCGGACGCCGCCGGCGGATTTGATTTTGAAGCTGACGACGTTGCCTGCCCCCACGCCGCCTTCTTCGACTTGGAAGTCGTAGAAGGGGGGCGGCAGGAACCGAGCGTGAAGGTGCATGTCTGCGAGGTATCGGTAGACGTCGTCCGCGGGGGCGTCAATTGTGCGCTCGGCGGACGCGACGACGTGTTTTGCCATGGTCTGATCTCCATGTTTGTGGGTTGAAGTGCTGGTTTCTGTTGGCCATCGCAGTGCGTGGCCGGCCGCTGCGGTGACCGGCAGGGGTTTGTCGACCTATTGCGCTGCCATCGTCCTGATGACACCGGGAAGAACCGCCTTGATCTTGGAGCAGCGGGAACCTATTTTATATACGAAGGATCGTTCAGGTTTTGGATTCGCTTATGGGAAACGCCGTTCAACTGCCACTAACGCCCCGGAAAGCACCGCGTCAGGAGCGGGCGATCGCCACCGTCGACGCGATTTTCGAGGCAACCATTCAGGTTTTGTTGAGCGATGGCCTGATCCGCCTGAACACAACACGCGTTGCGAACCGCGCAGGCGTTTCGGTCGGGACGCTGTATCAGTATTATCCGAACAAGCAGGCCTTGCTTCTCGCGGTGCTGGAGCGACACCTGGAGATGCTGGTGGTCGCCATCGAAAAAGCGTGCGGAGAAAACCCATGCCCGAAGAAAGAGGCTATCGCCGAAACCATTGTGGGGGCCTATCTTCAGGCGAAGATGGCGCAAGCCGAGGTTTCTCCCTCCCTGTACCGCATCGCTATGGAACTCGACGCCCGCGCGCTGATCGAGGCTGCGGCTCAACGGAGTGCGCAGGCAATTGAGGCGCTGCTCTCCAACGTTGCCGATGGCAGTTTCGCCGATCCGAGCTTGCTCGCTAAGACGTTAACCGCCGCCCTGTACGGAACGGTTCCTGCCTTTTGCCACCGGGTTTTGGCGCCTGCCGATGGCCTTGAAGCCCAAAGGCAACTCACAACAATGTTTCGCTCGTATCTTGTTGCAAGCCAATCGGGGTAGCGGAGTGGCGCCGCCCGTCAAAGCCAAGCGCATGCGCCTCGTCATATGGCAACGCTCCGCATTGCCGCTGGATTCATAAATCAATAACCATCTTTTCGATTGCAAGCTTAGAGATGGAATACGAATGGCACCGATGAAAATTCCTTTCGAATACACAATTGAAACAAAAGAACTACGATTTGGTCGATGGATCTATGTCATTCAATTGAACGAGGGCCGAAGCCGGCCCAGCAGAAAATTTCGAACGTAGGAAGCTGCACTCGATGACGCTTCCCAGATGCTCTCCTATATGCTCTCAACTATTACTGTGCTCGTATTTTTATAAGCGTCAGGCATTTACTACTGATGATATCGCCGCGTCTCTCGATGACGCCACCAATCAGATAAAAACCCTCGGCGGGTGTGGCTTTTACCTGCAAATTTCACAATTGAGACGCTAAGCTGCAGTCAGCCACTTCGCAACGTGTCGCACTGCCGGCGTCGGCAGTTTGGACCGATTGTTTAGTCCATCGAACGCGATAGATAGCTTGCGACTTCAACGACCCAAGGCCGTCTTAAGAGCATGCGAGCCGGATTGGTGCTTCTCCACGCTTGATTCCATCACAACGCTTCCACGCCCGGTTGATTTCGCACAATAAAGTGCCGCGTCTGCGCCTTTAAGGGCCGCCTCACAGCTGGTTCCGTTCGTCGCAACCTCGCTAATCCCAAACGAAGCGCCGATGGAAACTTCGCATCCTGGTAGATTCATCTTGTTTGAAAGGGAGGCTGACAAATGTCGGCAGACTTCCGCGGCTTCTACTCCCGATAGGCCCGGCATCATGATAGCGAACTCGTCGCCACCCAGCCGAAAGAGCCTATCTTCTGCGCGAATACCTGCTCGCAGCCTCTCAGCCACCACCTTCAAGAGTTCGTCACCCATGGCATGGCCGCGAGTATCGTTTACCGCCTTAAAGCCATCCAGATCAAGGCAGACGACCATCAACGGTCCTTTCTCAATCAAAGCGGTAAATTCCGGCTGCAGAAGCGAACGGTTGGCAAGACCCGTTAGGAAGTCATGTGTCGCGGCATGCCGCATCTGCCGTTCCCTGCTCACCAGCATCTGCGCTGTCGTCTGGGTGATGCGGATCATTAAGACAGTGCCTGCGATAAGTACCACGCCCACAGTCAGGATCAGGGGCAGCGACTGCCAAAGGATGTCAGAAGCAGGCGTTGGCGGAAGCCAGGACAGAACCTCGACTTCACCCTCTGTTCCCACTGCGATTTCGGCACGGGCGCGGTCTGGCGAAACGGCGGGAAGGGGACTGATTTGCGCGTCGTTGAGCAGAAAGCGCTTTCCGAAGAAATCCTGCAGGGTGCCGCCAATCGGCATGGCTGTGATGAGGATAGGTGCGCGATCGCCCTTCGGCTTGGATGTCCCAAAATCCGGCTGGAACAGGCTGGCCGAAAGGAGGACGGCTTCGTCCCCAATGACCACAATCCGACTGACCGCGAGCGGTGACGGAATGCCAGGTTTTTTCGGTTGATGCTCGCGAGAGCGGACAGTTGTCAGAAGTTCGGAAGCATCCTTCACCATCGCCGCCGGACCACGCACGAAAAAGGGCATGTCCTTCACGGTATCGTCCGTCCGGGTGTAGATGATCGCGTCATGTGAATCCAGGACGACCACAAAACGGGTCCTCGATGTGCCTATCAAAGAAGCGCCTATGTTTCTATCGGCCCACTCTGCGTCGAAGGAATTGTCCAGCTTTGCAATCGCCTCGTCCCAGATGGTCCAGGCTGTTAGAGAAAATTCGACGTCGGAAATCCACAACGAGATATTCCGCTCGACAAGCATCTCCTGACTTCGCCGTGCCTCCGCGTCGATCCGCTTCACACCGTAGTAGGGAAAGGTGGCCATTCCAGCGATGAATAATGCTACGCCGACAATCGCTGGGCCGACGAGCCTGAAATGTAAGAAGCGCATCGCTGCTGATCGTCCCTAATGTTTTGTCAAGTGTACTTTAGAATAATTAGCAGAGCTTACGATCACGTTATCGGGCTCTTTTGAGTGTCGCCTTGATCATCTTACGCCTGTGATCTGAACTCTTCCTTGAGCATCGCGCCTAGTTGTCCTTGCGAAAGATCTATCTGGCACCAATGTCGGCATTGCTGACAAGTTTTGCCGCGCTACGAGCAAGATAAATTTCCTCTCGCCCAGATTGTCTGCTATAGGCCACCCGCCCTGTCGCTGTCATAATCGTGTCACACGTGCCAGCGACCGCCCTGTCATTGCCCGCCACGCGGCGGTGACCGGACAGCCTCTCACAAAGCATTGAGCATTGAAGCCGCGCGCAGTATTTGCCTGGTTCTTTGCGCGGTCTTGTTCGGAAACTTACAATTCCGTAAAGCGATCTGGATCGCACGCTACATCATGCGCTTCTCGCTACGGATCTCGCCATCACACTCTACGCTGCGGTGAGCCCATCGACCCAAAAACCGGGATCGGTTTTTGGGTCGATGGGCAGGTTCAAGAAATTGGAGTGTCGCTTGTACGTCCTATGCGGACACATGGCGCCTTAACTCCAGCCGGCGTAGAACACTCCTGCCAGGATGATGATGCCTAAGACGCCGCGATAGATCACGAATGGCCAAGTGGAGAAACGCTCCAGAAAGCGCATGAGACCCCAGATCGTCACGAAGGCGGAGATGCTTCCGACGATCAACCCGATCGCTAGAATCGACCAGCCTTCGAGCGAGAGATGCGCGCGGTAGAGCTCGAACAATTCCTTCAAGCCGGCAAGCGTAATGGCCGGAATGCCGAGCAGGAAGGAGAATCGGGCCGCCTCTTCCCGTTTGAAGCCGAGAAACAAGGCAGCGGTCAGCGTCGATCCCGACCTCGAAACACCGGGGAAAAGTGCGCCGACCTGCGCCAAGCCGACGATCGGGGCGTCGAGGACGCTCATCTTGTTCATATTCCGTCGATGTCTGCTGTAGAGTTCTGCCAATGCGAGCAGGCCAGCCATGACGATGCAGGAAACGCCGATGACCCATAGGCTCCGTAGGGGCGAGGCGCACGCGTTCAGGGACGAGGACAACAACAGGCCTCCGATCACGATAGGCACGGTGGCAAGGACGATGCCAAAGGCGAGCCGTAGGGCCGGCGAGGACCAATGTCCCTTCCTTACCGCGGCGATCGATTCAAACGCCACGTATCGGACGTCGCTCCAAAAGTAGGATACGATGGCGGCTAGGGCAGCCAGTTGCATCGCCGCCGAGAACGCCGACCCCGGGTCCTGCCAGCCAAGAAGCGCCGGAACGAGCCGCATATGCGCGGTCGATGATATGGGCAGCAGCCCCGTCAATCCCTGAACGACTCCCAAGGCCGCCGTTCGCGTATATCCAAGGGCAACGAAGCCCGTATCCAAGCCTTGCGTGCAAATGTCAGCCACGTTTCAGCACCTCCGTTTCTACTGGTATCGCTGCCCCAATCTGTTTGATTGTCGGCGCCAATTTCCTGTGCTTGCAGATCAAGCTGAAATGTACCTTAAGAAATGAAGGCAATGTCCATTCGACGCCGATGGGGCCATGACATCGCTTCGAAGCCGCCGGCTCTGCACCAACTGATCGGCCTCGTCAGTGATGAAACGAGCGAGAGCCCATCAGACTGGACGACGCGCGAGTATCTCGCCTATTTTTACCCGGATACGAGGGATCGAAGGCGTCAGCGAAACAGTCGAACGCTGCTTAATCAACATGTGGCTCGCTCATCATGTCCTTGACCTGAAGCGATGGATTGCCGCGATGCCTTTGATTGGCACTGGACAGCTTCCGCCTCCTCAATACCCCGGGGAGTGCCGGATCAATCGGCTGATAGGCCGAGATGAACGATGTCTCCCCTCGACCAGCCTTCTGCAAGGCCCATCAGAAACTCCATCTCCCGTCTCAGCGTGACGGTCCGACTGACATCGCCTGCATGGTCGGTTTCGGCGCGCACGTGATAAAATTCACCGACCGCAATTCCGGCCGCTTTTCGTTTGTCTTCAAGTGCGGACTTCAAACCTGCAAGCTCCTCCCTGACAGCGAAGTAGCGCCGCATAACGGCGATCAAACGCAGGTCGTTTTCTGCTCCATTCATATTAGCGCCTTCCAAAATGCTTTCATTAGGAAGAAGCAGATTCGCTGTCTCCTGTCACGCCTCGACCGACGATGTCGAAATTGCATTTTCGCAATATGCAATATGGAGGGAATGTGGTCATGGCAAAGCGAGAACAGACGTCTTAGAAGACACCAAATCGCTCAAGCATCTTTCGAAGCCGCTGGTTCTGTTGACGGAGTTGTTGAGCCAGCAATGCTTTGAGGCGCGAATTTTCCATTTCAAGCACAGCCAGGTCATCGATCGGGGCTTCAAACTGAGTGGCAGCTGGTCGCTCGTCGTGTTCGTACGTCGTATGATCAGGATGATCTTGAGACCCATTTCGCGTATGCGCGTTAAGTCTCTTGGAGACCGCCGTTTGGGGGGACGCTTTTTCGAACGAGAGATGGAATTGCGAGGATCGTTATCGTGTTGCGATGCATCAATCTGCGCCGCTTCGTTCAATGAAGCGGCAACCTGAATTGGGTTACCGGTTTCACCGCGGTCGCGCTGAGCTTGCGGTCTTTGATCCACCCGCATTTCGCCATTCTGACCTGACGTCTCCAATCCCATTTTGACTTCGAACAGATGTGGCGCTTCTGTCTCGGCCTGACGCGCGAGTGCCTTAAGATCAGTGTTTCCCCAGATCGAATTGGGCCGTGTTGTCGACCGTCGGCGCTTCGACTTGACTTCGACAACGAAGTTTCGTTGCGGTGTTTTCATAGGTGTCCAATCATTAAGTGCGAACCAAGCTCACGAGGCGCCAAACCGCTCAAGCATCTTCCTGAGCTGAGCATTCTGTAGCTGAAGCTTTTGAGCTAGTTGGCGGCGCAGCGTTTTGATGTCCTCGTCAAGGCTTGCCACCTCATCGAAGAAAGGATCTCGGGACGATGAGGATTGCGCCAGCGGAACCTTGTGTGCGACGCCTGTGCTTTGCGCGACCGCGTCGACCCGGGCTTTCTTCGCGGGTGCTCGACGCTTGACCGGAGGCTTACTTTGCGGCTCTGTGCTTGCTCCGCTTTGCGGCGCCGAGGTGCCGACTTCGACCGCCGGGTAAGGAACGTCGACAGGCGTAGCTGTTCGAGCCTCTTCGGCATCAGTCGGTGGCTTCAACGCCTCCACGACAACGTCGGGATTACCTTGCGCCTCATTCGATGCCGCCGACACCTGATCGACCGGAGCATCCTTGTCGTAGTCCGCTGTGACGATCGCTTCCGGTGATGGAGACGGAAGCGTGGACATCTGGTCCTCTTCGATCTTGGGAGCCTCGGAATCGGTGTCATGCCCGACCAAACTCTCTTGCGCTTTCGCCAGTCGCCGCCGCGACGTCAAGTCGGCAAGGAATCTCCACGGTGTTTTCATAGCATTTCAACCTCGCGCAGACCGGACCGCGATCCTGCCGCCGTTGCTATACCCTCGTTGTTCGGCGGCACGATGAAACGTGCCCGCCGAATCTCCCCCATTGAAAATGGCGCAGTTAAGGGTCGTGGCCGTGACCGGCCCTTCCGCTTGTCGATCAACCAAGCCCAAGCCGCTTGCGCAGCTCGGCGTTTTCCTGGCGCAACTTTTCTGCCAGGATTTTGCGAAGCCTCTTGTTCTCTTCCTCGAGTTGAATGAGATCTTCCAACTCATCGATCGCGGGCGCAGACGTCACTGCCGTTTGCTCGACAGGCTTCGCTGTCTGCTTCCTTGGCGCGCCCTTGCCTGCGCGCGCGCCACCCGTGACTTTCGTCTCGGTTGATTTGCGTCTCCCTCCCCTGGACCGCCGTCGGTTTTCACCGAACTCGCGGCCGGCGACGGCGCGGTCACCGCCTCCGATGCGACGGGAGTCGCTTCGACAGCTGCCTTTGGACGCCGCGGTGCACGCTGCTTCTTTGCTTCCGCTTTTACCGGAACATCGGTCTCCGCAACCCCAGTGGTGGAGCCCACATTATTCTCGCCAGCCATCGGTCCTCTCCTCCATAGCCAAGTCTCTTTTCGACGGAGTGCAAGGCCGAGTCAATAAAGCTGTCGGTAATCACTAACAACACGGCGCCGGGAGACTGTTGCCGCTTCGCCGGATGCTCCGGACGGCTATGTGTCGCGCTTGGCGACCTGACGCTGATGGATATCTTCACTCTGCCGAAGCAGTGTCACCTTTGGCGTCGGTCCACTCTTCGTGCTGCCGACGGCTACCGATGATGCGCTGGGAAGCCGCAAATGGCGGGCAGGCACCGCCGGCGGCGAAGAGATACTAGATGCTCCTCTTGCCGGCATCGCGGTGTGCCGAGATGGTGATGCTTTCTGTCATCAAGAGAAAAGGTGTCGCCAATTCAGCCGCCCCTCCCGCGGTTTCCGATTGGCAGCTACTTCTAACGATCCAATGTCTGGCGCGGCGTCTCGCCGAAGGCTCTGACATACAGGGCGGAGAATCGACCCATGTGGGAAAAGCCCCAGCGCTTGGCGATGTCGGAGATCAGCACATCCCGCGACCTCCCCGATTTGAGCTCACACCTTACCCCATCAAGGCGTAGCTGGCGCAGATAGGCCATTGGCGTCATGTCCTTGAATTGCCGGAAAGCCGCCTGTAGCCCACGGACACTGACGCCAGCTTCACGGGCAATGTCCTCTATCGTCAGCGGAGACGCAATCTGCGCCATCATGAAGTCAATCGCTCGTTTAACGTGTCTAGGAACGGCCGAGGGCTGACGACGATTTAGCAAGGCGGAATATCGATGCGGGAACGATTCCAGCAGCGTCACCATGATTGTGCGAACAAGCATTTCATTGGAATGCGTTGCGATGAAATCATTCGCGTTCGTCACAAGGTCGGTCCACAGTAGCTTGCACATTGCCGCCAACTTGCGGCCCGGACCATTGCGGGTGTCGGCGGTTACCATCAACTCGATATCTTGCATGACGGGCGCGTCAATCATCTCGCTGAGTTGCTGCGTAAGCGCTTTGCGGCTAAATCCAATGCCGATATGGCTTCGATTGGGGCGGAACCGCAGAGAATTCGAATGCCCGAGGTCGCATGCGAAAATCGTCCCTGGAGCCAACAAATGTCGTTGTCCACGTATCTCGAACTCTAACGCTTCAGTCAGCGGAAGATACATAGCATACATATCCGGGGGGTCGGAGATACAGATCTCCATGTCGGGGGGACAATTGCCGGCCCAAATGCCGAATTCACCAATGGAAAAATGCTGGTCTGCGACAGAAATCGCTTTGCTACCAGCGATTGTGTTTACGAGTGCCGGTTTGAGGGTTTCGGCATAGTGCTTACGGAGTTCGTCGACGCCGGCTTCACTGACGTTGAAACGGGAAACCCTTTCTTGACCACCCACGCTTGCGTTCCTCCTTAATCGCAACACCGTTCGCGCTTCCACCTCCGCATAAAGAATTGCGGATCAACTTAGCGCGATGCAGCAATGGGACGCCTGGAGCGCCGCACAGAACTCCCTTCCCGGTTTTTATTCGAGAGGTGAACGGATCGCGGTGCAATTTTACTCTTCAATTAAAGCCAAATCAGCCGAGCGCCTTCCTCCAAGGCAATACCGCGGGACACCTTGGGTCTCGCCTAACAAGTGAGAGTATGACCAACCGGCTACTCGCAATCATCATAGCTCTTACAGGGCCATTCCTCTTATTGAGTAACGTTACATATGTAACGTTTACACAAATAAACGCTTGTATGTTCTGCTGTCAACGGTCTATTTCAAGACACTGTTACTTGGCCACGCATCCACGAAAGTTAAGAGTAATTTATGGTCGGAATCAGGGACATCGCAGCGCATTTGAACGTCTCCGTTGCAAGCGTCTCGCGCGCGCTTAACGGTCATCCATACGTTAACGAGGATCTGCGAACACGCGTGGTCGAATGCGCCCGGCTGCTTGGATATCAGCCAACTCAGTCCGGACGCAGCCTACGGCAGGGCCTATCGAGGACAGTTGGCTTTATGATCGAGACACATCCGAAACTTGCCGGACTCATAGACCAATTCCTCATGTCGATCTCTGACGGTGTTCAAAGTGTGATGCATCGTCATGCCCTCAATCTGGTCGTCCTTCCATGCAGCGCCGACGAGGATCCCGTGGACTTTGTCAGAGACGTTGTGGCGCGACGTTTTGTCGACGCGCTCATTCTCTCTGCCACACGGCCGAATGACAAACGCGTTGGAGTTTTGGCGCAGGCCGGCATGCCCTTTATAACCCTGGGGCGAACTGGGTCTCGCCCCGAGCACGCATGGATCGACCTCGATTTCGAGAATTTTGCGGAACAATCGGTCGATCGGCTTTATCGGTCCGGACACAAAAGAATTGCGGTGATGGTGCCCGTCGGCCCGTTGAATTTCGGGCGCATCACTTTGGAGGGCTACAAACACGCCTTGGCAGCGCGTGGCATGCCATTCGACCCGGCGCTTGTTGCTCATGTGATGCTCGATGAAGCCAGTGCATCAGCGGCCTGTGATACTTTCCTCAAGAATGCCGATCCGCCGACAGGTATAATCCTGATCAACGAGGCTTTGGCTTCGGGCGTCTATAGGCGCCTCGGAGAAGGCGGTCTGGAGCCTGGTCGGGATATCGCCATCATCAGCCTCGAGGATGGCCGCCTACGCACCCTCCCCTCACCGCTCACAAGGTTTCGATTTGACACCCGTGAGATTGGTATTGCATTGGGCGAGGCGCTTCTTTCTCGGATCCCCGCATTTGCCGAGCTCTATCCTGCAACCAAGGATCAGCAACTCTTCCAGTTTGAGATCGTTGAGGGAACAGGGGCCGAAGGTAAAACATCCGACCCTCCCGCCAAAACCGCGTCGTCGAGTTGAGGATGACCAGTATCACTCGACAGCGGTGTTATCTGTCACTTGGCACCTAATCGCAAAATCCTGTCTTAACGACATCAGTTAGTTAGCATTGAAGTAAACTTGAGAACTGGCATCGAAATTGAGAACGGCGCCGGGCCGTTTTCCATTTAAGCTGAGCTTCGACTGCGGCGTGCTTCATAGTCAAACACTTTGGAAGTGAGCCCCCAACTTCAAAGAAAACAGGATCTTATCGCCTGCGAGAGTGCATTGAGGCTTGGAAATCTGCCGTTACGATTCTCATATTTTGGTGTCAAACGTCGTTAGAACGGTCGCATTCTCATGATTAAGTGCCAAGCGACAGAAGCGCTCCTCTTCAACGGGCCGGCTAAAGAGGTACCCCTGAATCTCATTGCAACCACTATCAACGAGGAACCGAGCCTGCTCCTCCGTCTCAACACCTTCGGCGATCACCTCCAAATCCAGTTTCTGGGCTAGCGAGATGATTGCCGAGGTTATAGCCATATCGTCGGCGTCGTGCGGAATATCAGCGATAAATGACCGGTCAATCTTGAGGCGCGACAATGGAAATCTCTTAAGCGCACTGAGGCTCGAATAGCCTGTTCCGAAATCATCGACCGCGAGCTTTACTCCCAACTTCTCCAATTCGTGCATTCTAGCAATCGAGCTGGCGAGATCCTTCATGATCAGGCTCTCGGTAATCTCAAGCTCAAGCCATGTTGGATCGAGCCCGCTCTCGCTCAACGCGTTCGCCACAGTCTCCATCAAACACTTTTCCTGGAACTGTCTGGCGGAGACATTGACACTGATCCTAATTGGTTCGAGCCCCTTGTCCTGCCATGCCTTGGCCTGCCTACACGCCGTCTGGAGTACCCATTCGCCAATGGGCATGATTAGGCCCGTCTCTTCGGCAAGCGCAATAAAATCTCCGGGATAGACAAGACCCTCGCTCGGATGGTTCCAGCGGACCAACGCTTCGGCCCCAACGATTCTGCCTGTTTGGAGGTCCACCTGCGGCTGGTAGTGCAGCACAAACTCGTCGCGGAGAAGCGCTTGCCGGAGTTCGTCGGTCCGGGAGAGCTTCCTTCGGACGGTGGCGGTCATTTCCGGCGTGAATAAAGCGATTCCGTCCCGACCCAGCTCCTTCGCCCGATACATGGCCATATCCGCGAAAGCGAGCAAGTCTCCTGCAGTCTTGCCGTGGCTCGGATAACTGGCGACACCGATGCTACAGGTCACCCTGAGTTCGATATCGTTGAGTGCGATCGGGCGCGCAACCGCCTCTTTTATTGCAGACAATCGACCTAGGCAGCCGTTAAAATCCATTTGCTCAAGAATGATCACGAACTCGTCCCCCCCAATTCTAGCGAGAGACCCCTGGTCACTTGTCAGCTCGCAGATCCTGTCAGCGACAATCTTCAGCAGTTGATCGCCGACCGAGTGACCGAGGCTATCATTGACGAGCTTGAAATTGTCGAGATCAAGGAATGCCAGTGCGACTTCACTCCCTACGGAATCGGCTGTTTGCATCGCAAGGGTGAGTTGTCGATCTAGCAAGGCACGATTGGCCATCCCCGTCAGAGGATCATGATCAGCGAGAAACCCAATCCGAGCCTCCGCGCGATGGCGGCTGATTGCAATCCCGGCCATGTGCAAAGCAATCGAAACAAAATCGGAAAAACCAGGCTGATACCGTGTACCCTCAGACGAATAGAGAGCGAGGACACCTTCGACCTGGCCATCGACGTCGGAAATTGCCAAACAGTGGCACTGATGGTCAAGTTCAGAGATACCCGCCTGATCAAAGACGAGCTTGAGTGCCGCGGCGGTGGCTGTGAGGTCTGTGGGAATGGTACGAATGAATGTCGCATTGACACGCCTGCGATATTCCTCAGTCAAGCTAGGCGCAGCCGCCAGACGCAGCTCCCCTGTATCTGGCGCAATCGTCAGGAGCGCGGCGTGCACACCGTCTGCGAATCCCTCAATCATCCGGGCAAGTTCTTCGAGAAAATCGGAGAGGAGCATTCCGCGCGCTATCATTTCGAGCAGATAGGACTGAGAGCGCATCCGTCGTTCTGCCGATTTCTGCTCGGTGATGTCACGGGAAGCCCCGATAGTGCCCACGATTTTTCCGGATGCGTCTCGCAACGGGACACGCGTGATCATCAGCCATCGTTCCCGATCGCCGCGAAACGCCAACTCCTCGCTACCGAAATGGGGCTGCCCTGTCTCGGCCACATGGCGTTCAACATCGGCGGCTATTTGAACGATGTGGCTCGGCAGAAAGTCGAAATCGGTCCGCCCGACCAAATCCTTCAGATGGGACAGCCCGTTGTTGAAGACGACCGCTTGGTTCGCAAACAGAAAACGTCCTTCCAAATCCTTCGCATATATATAATCAGGGATCTGGTTGATCATGTTCTCCAGCCAACGCTGGCGTCCAGCCAAGTCAGCTTCGTGGCGAAAGTCCTCCGACGTTCTGCGCAACATGGCTGTGTTCGGAGCCAGCTCCGCCTCGGGGATCGAGACTGGCAGTTTGCCGTCAGCAATGGCGCCTTTAATCAAGGGAATTCCTCGGAATAGATGTGAAAGATCACTCTGCGTCAGCGAAGTTATCCTCGGGTGAACGTCGATTCACGACTGGGACGAAGCTGCGGTTATGGTGAACGAGTCCTTATTGGTGTGGTTTGGCGCGATGTCTGAGATCTCGAAGCGGCCAACCGGCAATAATCTACCTAGACTATGCTCTAAAAAAGCCCCGCCTATACGTGGTCGGCAGGGGGAGAAAATGGAAAGAAATCTGACGTTTAGAGCTGGCATACTAATCTGCATAGCTCGGGCGTCCAAGCACAATTATCGATTTGCAGCCTTCAGTAGCGCGGAAGTGTTTGGTCGCGCAGGGCGACCGGTCTGAGAATGAATTTGAAAGCTATGGACCTGCCTCGCGAGATTGCGGACGGCTCTGTTACTGCCGGCATTGCACATCCTAAAATGTCTTTTGGGCCCGGCTTGACTCCATTTGCTTCCCTCGCTCAAACCCGTTTGGGCGGCGCTTTTTTGGCAACCATATTCCCATACTTCCGCCCTTTATCCGGCTCAAAATGCTCCCAACCTGCTTGACATACCTTGGTCGACGATAATCTCACTTCCGCTCAAGGCGGCGGCCTTGTCCACCGTCGCCAACAGCGTAAAGCTTAATTGGACACGAGAACATCCATTTTGCGCGCCAACAGTCCATTTTGCGCATGGAAACCCTCATTCGTCGAGCGAACGGTGGAGTAGGCAAAGCGAAAACAGGATTTCGTTAAATGATTTCAGGCAAATAGATTATCTGGCCTGCTTTACTTTGGACGTCCCCAGAAGCGGCATTTCATCCCACCGCTCGAATGACTCGATCGGATCATTTCCCAGAATTCCCCACAGACAGGAGTTATGACGAGCTCCTGTACTTCATTCCGCGGGAGTATCGGATGAAACGTGCATTCCTTTCCTCAATAGGCTTCCTCGCCAGAACCTTTGCCTTGTTGCTGCTGGTCACGCGAGACCTTTTCGCTCTTTCGTGGAGAGGCGGCGTTGACCACCACGTTCAGCCCTTAGCGGCCAAATAGGTGCAGCGCGTTGATAGCAGTAACGAGAACCGCCTCAATCCGGAAAATCCGGAGAGTGCATGAGGCAAATAGAAAAATGTTAGAAAGGGATAGGCTTCGGCTTATCGTAGATCGATCGTATGAGTGGAAAGCACGCCAATACAGCTTATCCGGTCCAGAAGCGGTTTGACGTTCTGTCGAACGAACCGTGTGCCGAGGCGCAGAACGCCGACATATTGGTTCGGGCCAATGCCGTCGATAGCAACAAAACGCGCCAGATGTCGTACCTGTCAATCGCTAATCTGGCTTCCTGGTCATTCGACGTTGGAACCGGTGACCTTTGGTGGTCCAGCGAACTCGATCGGCTTCTCAATCAGTTTCCAGAGAAGGTTGATCGGCATCAAATGCGGGAGGCTGTAGGTGGAGCGCTGGCGCCCTGGCTACAAGCCATTGCCTTGCGCTCCGCTTCGTCGGACGGCGATCAATGGCAAGACCTAAAACTAAAGGTTGATGCACCCAACAGCCCCGGCAAAATCATCCAATTTCAATGCCATGCAGGAGCACGCCACCACCGCTCAATGATCCTCACAGGAATTGCATATGAATACGAACACGAACCTGACAGTATAGATCAGCGTGACCGGTTGTTTCGCGAAGCATTCGAATATGGACCATTCGGCGCGGCGCTGATCGATTCACACGGTCGCTATCTGAAAGTGAATGAAGCATTCGCGGGATTGCTGGGTTACACCCGTGAGGAGCTTTCCGGGCGTTACGCCCGTGAGGTCACACCGGCCGGCGATATCAGTATCAACCGCGAGGCCATGCAGGCGCTTTTGCAGGCGGGTAACGGACGGACGACAATCTCCAAACAATATTTCCATCGTGATGGGCATTTAATCGATACCCGAGTGGAAATGGCGACAATCTCAGGAGATATAACAAGACCTGATGAAACCTTGCGCTTTCTTGCCTTCGTGCAGGACCTCACAGAGCTCCGGAAAACGCAGGCCGAGCTATACACGTCTCAGATTCGCTCTGAACTCGCACTCGAAAGCGCGGAAATCGGCATATGGGAATGGAACGGCGAGGACAATACAGGTTTCTATTCACCCCGCACTTGCGAAATCCTCGACGTTGACCTGAAGGAGCTTTCCTCTGAGGAAAGCTGGTTTGCACGCATCCATCCAGAGGATCTTCAGAAGTACGTTGACACCCGCACGCAGCATTTGAACGGCAATACCCCTCAGCAAAAAGCGGAAATCCGTATTCGCCAACGAAATGGTTCATACAAGCGGGTTGAGGATCTCGGCAAAGTCGTCGATCGCGACGAGCATGGTCGGCCGTTGCGTGTGGTGGGAACATTGCTGGATATTCATGACCGCAAGGTCATGGAAGAAACATTGGCGCAGCAATCGCGCGAAATCGCTTCCCTCGCAGAACACTCTCCTGATGGGATGATTCGTTATGATTGCGAATTTCGCCGATTGCACGCCAATCCCGCAATGCGCCGCTTTCTAGGTGGAATTGATCCAAAAGAGGTCATCGGCCTGCCTGCAGCCGAAGGCGATATCACGGGCATTCCCGCTGATTATCTTGAGACGCTGCGATCTGTCCTGAGGACCGGCCAAGAGGCCGAACTGGAGACGAGCTACAAGTCAACCTCGGGATCTAACAACTGGCTGCACGCTCGCTTTACACCGGAAATCAATACCGACGGCAAGGTCTCGACCGTTCTGGTATTGATGCGCGACATTACGGAAGCCGTTTCGCACCGAGAAGATATACAGAAGCTCGCCTATTTCGACGCCCTCACGGGACTTCCCAATCGCGCCCGGTTCAACCGCGTGTTTGAAACCATACTTGCCGACGCTGAAGCCAAGAAGGAGCAATTCGCGCTCATCATACTGGATCTCGACAATTTCAAGGACGTGAACGATACGCTCGGCCATGCGGCAGGTGATCAGCTCCTCTGCGAGGTCGCCCGGCGTCTCTCGGCCGAGCTGCGGCATTCCGACAATTTTGCCCGCCTTGGCGGCGACGAGTTCGCGATTTTTCTGCAGGATGTAAGACGTCGCCAAGATGTAACAGAAATCACCAACCGGTTGTTGACGGCAATAGCCCGGCCTTTCCATTTTGACGGCCGCGATATGCTAGTGTCGGGCAGTCTAGGAATAGCATGCTACCCGGACGATGGCGCCTCCCCTCGCGATCTCTTTGCTCACGCCGACGCCGCCCTGTATGAGGCAAAAGCAAGAGGCAGGAACAATTTTCAGTATTACGATGAAGCATTTACCGTGCAGGCAAGACTGCGAGTGAAGCTCGGTAATGCCTTGCACACCGCATGTGCCAATAATGAGCTGGAACTCTATTATCAGCCAAAGGTGAACCTCTCGTCCGGCGAAATTATCGGTGCCGAGGCATTACTGCGCTGGTGGCATCCTGAGTTCGGACTCTTGATGCCCAATTCCTTCATCACCATCGCTGAGGAAAATGGGACGATAATCGAGATTGGCGACTGGGTTATTCGAGCAGCCGCGCAAACGGCTATCGACTGGAACTCCAAGCGCAGTAAGCCACTGAAAATCGCCATCAATTTTTCGCCTCGGCAATTTAAGCAGAACGACCTTGCAAAACAGATTGAACTCGCCTTGACGCAGACGGGTTGCCGAGCGGAATGGTTGGAATGTGAAATCACCGAAAGCTTGCTGCTTGATGACGAGGCCAGTGTCCAAGCGACTCTGGAAAAGCTGCGGACGATGGGGCTAAGTATTGCCATTGACGATTTTGGAACCGGCCATTCGGCGCTTGCTTATCTCAGTCGTTTTCCCATTGACGTTCTGAAGATTGATCGTTCTTTCGTCGCCCAAATGGCCAAAGATCATCGCAGCAGAGAGCTGATAAAAGCATTCACGTCGATCGCCGATGCGCTTGGAATGACCACCGTGGCCGAAGGCATCGAGACGAGTGGGCAAGCTGATAGTCTAAACGAATTCGGCTGCGAAATCGGGCAAGGCTATCTGTTCGGCAAGCCGGTTCCGCTCCAAGACTTCGCGAAGTATTTTGAGCACCGTTCACCTGCATGATCCGTAGGCTTTACAAGTCCATGTAAAGACTGGCGGCAATTTCTTTTGTCTCGGTGGAGGATCCCTTGTCGTCGCTTGCCCGACCTGAGAGATAGGTGACGTTTTGTACCGGAGACATGGGTGACACTTTTCGCTTTGCGGGAGGTGTTGATGCCGTGGAGAGAGACTTCGGTTATGGAGGAACGTCTTCGATTTGTCGCCCGTCTGCTTGAGGGCGAAGGCATGAGCGATGTGTGCCGTGCGTTCGGCATCTCGCGCAAGACCGGTTACAAGATCTTCAACCGTTACAAGGACGAGGGGTTGGAGGCACTGACGGATCGGTCACGTCGGCCGGTGCGCTATGCCAATCAGTTGCCCGAGCCGGTCGAGGCGATGATCGTGCGGCTCAAGAAGGACAAGCCGCATTGGGGTGCGCGTAAGATCCGCGAGTTATTGGTCAGGAAGCTTGCCGGCGATATACGTGTGCCCGCCAAAAGCACGGTGCATGCCATTCTCGACCGGCACGGGCTGGTCGCTCATGCCCGCAAGCGGCAACGCCATCGAGCCGAGGGAACGGCCTTATCCCAGGCGCTCATGCCGAACGATCTGTGGTGCGCCGACTTCAAGGGCGAGTTCAAACTTGGCAATGGCGGATACTGTTACCCGCTGACGGTGACCGACCAGGCCTCGCGTTTCCTTCTTGCCTGCGAAGCCTTTGAATCAACGCGCGAGCAGGGCGTGTTCGAGGCCTTCTGCCGGCTGTTTGCCGAGCGCGGCCTGCCGCTCGCCATCCGCAGCGACAACGGCTTGCCGTTTGCCTCGCCCAACGGCCTCTACAATCTGTCCAAGCTGTCCGTTTGGTGGCTGAGACTCGGCATCGTGCTCGAACGCATCAGGCCAGGCCATCCGCAAGACAACGGCCGGCACGAGCGTATGCACCTGACGCTGAAGAAAGAGGCTACCCGTCCGCCCGCCAGAAACATCCTGCAGCAGCAGGCCCGCTTCGATGCATTCGTCAGCGAATTCAATACCGAACGGCCGCACGAGGCACTGAACATGAGAACGCCGGGCCGCCTCGTCTCATCATCGAGATCCTATGAGGGCCTGCCGGAGATCAATTACCCCTTCCACGACAGGGATGCGCTCGTCACCAACTGCGGCCGCATCTGCATGCACCGCAAGAAGATCAATATCTCGACCGTTATGGCAGGACAAAAACTCGGCATCAAAGAAGTCGACGACGGCATTTGGCTCGTCAGCTTCATGCATTATGATCTGGGATATATCGACCTGGAACAGAGGACCTTGCAAACCATCGACAACCCGTTCGGCACGAGGTTGTCACCCATCTCTTAGGGACAAACTGTTACCTATCTCTTCGGTATGGACAGCTCGATGTAAGCTCTTGAAGAGGAATCGAACCAAGGACTACACTTTCCGTTGCTTCCAATCAGCACTCAAGTAGCTGAAACACAACGAAAGCTTAATCGATCCCTGCCGGCCCGGCGCCCCCACGCCGAGGTCCGTGGCAATGTCCCAGAGGCTATGGCCGGCACGGGTAACGGACCTCTTGTGCCTCTGGGTTTCCGTATGCTTGGAAAGTCGTTTCCCGCCGGAGAGCGGGAGGTTTTACTTGGTGAGGTCCGCGATGCGATTGAGTGCGCCGGCAAGGCCCTTCAGGGAGACGGCCAGCGCCAGCGGTTGGGCCGGGCTGGCGGCGGAGACGGTGACGTTGAGGGCCTTGCCGGCCCTGAGCTTTGCAATCGTGTCTGCCTCGAAGGTCAGCGGTACGAGGCAGCCTTGCGGCAGGCAGGTCGAGAACGGCAGAATATTGCCGAGCGCGGCATCGTCGATCTTCAACTGAGCGCCCTGGGGCAGCGCCAGCCCGAGCGGCAGCACCAGTGTGCCCCGGAACTTGCCGTCGGGGGCCTTGCCGATCTCGACCGCCAGGACGGTCTGCTTGGTCTGGTTGTTGGTTTGGACCTGTCTGACGAGGCAGGACGGAGCATTGGCCTGCATCTGGCACACGACGCCCCAATCATCGTAGGTCTCGACGAGCGAGCTGGCCCCGCCCGGGAGGGGCGCTGCAATCGCGGTACCGGCGACGAGAACGAGCGCCGCCGTCAGGCACGAACGTTTCAGCAAAAGAAAACGGAATGAAGTCATTCTAACAAGCCCTATGGTTTAGAGGCAAATCGCCTTTGAGCACGGTTTGGGGCCGCCAATGGTCCGGGATCGGCGGCCTGCGAAGGTCGGCAGGGTTAATGTCTTGTCCCCGCCGGAACCGAGATACAGCTACTATTGTCGAGGCAGATGACCGTTCCGTCCAAGCGCGGGTCAGCGAACAGAACGTGGCTGCCATCGGCAGTTTCGGTATTGTCGGATTGCGCCGGGGGGAGCGGTGCGAAGCGGCCCACATCGAAGGCCATCGTGACGGAACTCGCCGTCGTGCCGGGTTCAGGGTTGGCTGCCTGCTCCACTGTCAACACACCGGGAAGGAAGGTCATACTGTAGTTGGCGGACGCGGCCAACATCCCTTGGGTGATCGCATAGGCGCCCGGCGCACTGAGGCTCGTCGCCAAGGTAGCGAGTCTTCCTGAAAGCCTGTCGCCGTTGACCAGGCTCGCACCCCCGACCGTGTAGGTGAGCGCCGGATTGGCGAGGCCATAGCGGCGGCTGAGAGAATCGGCGGCGACCGTGATGGCGCGTTGGTTGACGGTGAGGTCTGCGCCCGTGTAGCTGATGGCGTAGTTGGCGTTTGCCAGCGACCCTTGCGTGATCGCGTAGGCGCCGACATTGGCATATTGCCCCGCCATGGTCGAAAGCGATCCGGAGAGCGTGTCGTTGTTGACGAGGCCCGTCGCCGTGTAGCTCAGCGTCGGGTTTGCATCGCCGTAGGTCTTCGACTGCGCATCCGCCGTCACCGTCAGCGCCCGTTGGTTCACGCTCAAGTTGGCGCCGGCATAGGTCAGGGCGTAGTTGCTGGAAGCCACGAGCGTCCCCTGGGCGATCGCATAAGCACCCACGTTCGAATACTGCCCCGCTGAAGTCGACAGCGATCCCGAGAGCGTGTCGTTGTTGACAAGGCCTGTCGCCGTATAGGTCAGCGCCGGGTTGGCATCGCCGTAGGTCTTCGACACCGCATCTGCCGTCACCGTCAGCGCACGCGCATTCACGGTAAGGTTGGCACCTGTATAGCTGATGGCGTAGTTGGCATTGACCAGCGATCCTTGTGTGATCGCATAGGCGCCGACATTGGCATATTGCCCTGCAGTGGTCGAAAGCGATCCGGAGAGCGCGTCGTTGTTGACAAGGCCCGTCGCCGAATAGGTCAGCGTCGGACTAGTGTCACCATAGGCTTTCGACAGCGCATCGGCCGTCACCGTCAGCGCACGCGGGGTGATCGTCAGATTGGCGGCATTATAGGTAATCGCGTAATTGGCATTGCCGAGGCTACCGATGGTGATCCCGTAGCTGCCCACATTCGAATACTGCCCTGCCGAGGTCGAAAGCGACCCGGCGAGCGTGTCGTTATTGACGAGGCCCGCCCCACCGACGGTATAGGTCAGCGCCGGATTGGCATCGCCATAGGTCCTGGAAATGCCATCCGCCGTGACCGTGATCGCGCGCTGGTTAACGCTGAGGCTACCGTTGACAAAGTTGAAGCCATAGCCGCTCGACGCGAGCGAGCCCTGCGCGGCGATGATATCAAAGGTTCCGACGCTCGCTGACGATGCCACGCCGGCCGAGGTAACGCTGGCCGATCCCGAGACGACATCTGAAAGTGTATCGCCAAGATAGGCCCCGGTTACGCCCGCATCCAGGCCGGTGATCGTGGCATTCGGCAGCGTCGCGACGTCGCCATACGTCTTGCTTGAATCGACAGCTGCCACGGTCAAAGTCGGGTGATAGTCAAAGACGTAGCGATTACCTGTCGCCGACACCGCGTCACCAGCCGCTGTATTCCAAACGGCCGTGTTGCCGCTGTCAAGCCCATCGAACGTGTCGCCAGTCGGGTTGGCGGAATAGATCAGCCAGCGGCCGGATGTGGCTGCGACCGCACTTGATCCGGCATTGTTGATGAAGGCACCACCGGCCACGAGCGTAGGGGAGCTGCCGGAAATCGCGGCGCCAGATGCGATCGTCAGGTCGCCCGCCGTCGCGATCTTGATCTGATCGCCGGTCACACCTGTGACGAGGCAGTTGCAGGCATCACTGACGTTCGCCGCAACCGTCAAAGAGCTGGCGTCGTAGATGTCGATAGCTCCGCCGGATGCGGCGAATTGGCTGAACTGATTGCCGTTGTTCGTGAGCGTGAACGTGTTGCCTGCCCCCTGCAGCATCAACGTATTGGCGGAAATGGCGGCGGTTTGAGTGACATTCCCGGGGCTCGACAGGTTGACCGTGCCGCTGACCGAAAGTGCCGTATCGACGGCGAAATCGTTCACCGCAAAGATGGAGCGATTGGCGAATGCGAGGCCAGATGCCGTCGTGCCGGCAGTCGCGTTGGCATAGGCTGCGTCAAGCGCCGACAGCGTACCGAGGGCGGTCGTGTCACGTCGCCAGCCGCCCGAAACATCGACATTGTTGACGGTACCAAGCGCCGTGCGGAACGTTGCCCCATCGGCCGCACCCGTTATCGCGTTGGCGGTCGTATAGGCCAGTACGTCGGTGCCGTTGGTCGTATCGATCGTGCCATTGGCGACGATTGCATAGTAATAGCCGTTCGCCCCCGTCGTAACTGTCTGCACCGCGCCATTTCCGACGCGCACATTGACGAGGCCCGCACCGCCCGCCCCCGAGGCGAGCGCGGTCGTGCCGCTGTTCTGGTAGGCGATGCCGGAGATAGCCTGGACGCCGTTGGCATAGAACGGGGTGAGATATGCGTAAAGGCCGGGCGAGACGGTGAATGACGAGCCAAGCCCGGTGCTCGAGGAACCATCCTGCAATTGCGCCGTCGTGAGGCCGGTCACATTGCCCGATACCCCAGCGGAATCGTTTGCGATACCCGTGGTCGTCCCGCTCGTTTGTGTGTCCCAATAGGTATTGGCTATCGAGCCGCCATAGGCATATCCGACAAGGCCGCCGGCGGTGCCGCCGCTGACCGCGCCGGTCGAATAGGCATTGCGCAGCGTCCCATATAAGAACCCGATGAGTCCGCCGACGCTATTGCCGCCAATGACGGCGCCCGTGGCGTAGACGTTGGTGATCGTGACTCCATGAGAGGACGAGTCGGTCCCACCGATAAGGCCGCCGGCGCTGTTGCCCGTGTCGACAACAGTGCCCGTCGCGTAAGCTTTATAGACGGCACCGCCGTTCACAAATCCGGCGAGGCCGCCCACATTTGCGGTCCCGCTGACAGCGGCGGAGGAATAGGCGCTGTTGATCGCGCCCCCGTTCAGATAACCGACGAGACCGCCGGCGTTGCTGCCGCCACTCACCCAGCCGGTGACATAGGCGTTGTTGATGGTGTTGCCGGACTGGTATCCGACAAGGCCGCCGACGTAACGTCCAAAGGGATTCGTATTGGCGACCGAGACGTTGACCAATCCGATGTCCTGAATGAGGCCGCTGCTGTAACCGAATAGCCCTGCGCCGTCAGCACTCTTGGAGATCGTCAGATTGTTGATCGTATGGCCAAGGCCCTCGAACGCGCCGGTGAAATAGTTGAGGTTGTTTGGACCAATCAGCGCATCTGTATATGTGGCGCCCGACGCATCGAGACTGTTGGCGAGTGCATATTGCCCGGCCAGACCGACCGACGTGATGTTGGCCACATCCGCCATCGAGTAGAGAAGCGAATAGACCGCGCCATTGACGGTGAGCGAGCCGCCCTGGTTCGATGTGGCGAGTGTGCCATCGGCGTTCAGATAGGTGAGGTTCCCGGTGAAGCCGGAGCCGGTCAGACCGAACGAGAGATTGCTGGCTGACGAGCTGTCGTAGGCAAGCGCGACGGAGCCCGCGCCCTTTACCGTGATCGGAGCATTGATCGTGAGCGCGCCGCCTGAGAGCAGGCGGAGACTGCTACCTGCCGTCAACGTGAGCGGGCTGGCGACCGTCAATGGCGATCCGCTCGCTGTCGCCACGGTCAGCGAGCCTATCGTCATTGCCTGATCCATCGTGAAACTGGTGCCAAGCGCGTTGATCAGAAGGTTGGACGTACCGTTGATGGCGGCGGTGGCGCCTGCATCATTACCGCTCGCCGCTATGGCGGCGTCTTTCGTGATGCCAGCGGTTGAATAAAGCGTCGAAACCGTCGAGCCCGACAGCGTGTTGCCGAGGAGATTGAACCCGGTTTGAGCAGGCTGGTTGGATGCGGTAGCGAAGGCCGCAGAGTTGGTCGCGCCGGTTCCAGGGTTGGCAGTCGTATAGGTGATGAGCGCATTGCCGGGCGCAAAGGTACCCGCAGCACCAAAGATGTAATAGTACCCGTTGGCGCCTGTTGAGGCCGACCCAAAGCGACTGCCGTTGGCAAGACCGGTCACGGTGACCGCGCCGTTCAGGCCGGAGGCGGCGGGTGTCACCTGGTTGTCGATATAGGCGGTGCCAGAGATCGCCTGAACTCCGTTCTGGAAGATACTGGTGAGATAGGGATACAGGCCATTCGTGCCGCCGGCGAAGGCGGAGCCGAGGTTGATGCCCGCCGTCTGGAGACCCGACGTAGCAAGCCCGCTTACATTCCCTTGCTGGCCGGCGCCATCATTGCCGATGCCATTGCCGGCGATGCCACTCGTCGACGTGTCCCAATAGGCGTTGCTGACCGAGATCGTGCCACCGTTCTGCGGATAGGTCCAGCCGATCAACCCGCCCGCATAGGTCTGAAAATATTGGGTCGGTGCCGTGACCGAGCCCGTCGCATAGACATTGCTGATGCTTGCCGTCCCGCCGTAGGCCTGAAGCATTCCGACAAGGCCGCCGGCCTGGCCGTATGCCACGCTGGACACTGCACCGGTCGCGTAGGCATTGGTGATTGAAGCGTTAGCGGACGTGAACGCGTAATTTTGTCCGACCAGGCCGCCCGCCGCGCTGCCGCCGTAGACCGCACCGGTCGCGAACGCGTTGTCGATCAGTGCGGAGGCGTTGGTCGAAGCGCTGTTCACTCCGACCAGGCCACCGGCTGCTATTAGTCCCGCCGTCGAGCCGACGGTTCCGGTCGCGTAAGACGAGGCAATGGAAGCTGTCATGTTTATGTAGGCGAAGTTCTGACCCACCAGGCCGCCGAGCGTGGCGTTCGCGTCACCGGTGACGGTCCCGGTCGCGTAGGAACCGGTGATCGCAGCGGTATCGGAGTTGGCATAATTATAGCCCGCGAGGCCACCGGCGGAACCGAGGCTTCCCGTCGTCACCGTGCCTGTCGCGTAGGAGCCAGTGATCGTGGCGGAACCCGCTTTGGCATAGTTCTGTCCGACGAGACCGCCGGCGAGGCCCTGCGATCCCGCCGCCACCGTGCCCGTCGCGTAGGAATTGGCGATCGTAACCGGAGCGCCGTTGCTCAATGTCGCGCCGACAAGGCCGCCGACGTTGGCGCTCGTTCCACCGCTCACATTGGTCGAGGCAAACGAATTGACGACCGAGGCTTGCGTACCATTGCTGACCGTCGTCAGAAGACCGACCAGCGCGCCATCCGTCGCCACGGGATTAGGGTATTGGGGCGAGATGCCTACGCCGCTGACGGAACCGCCTACAAGGCCGATATTGCGGATCGTGCCGCCCGTGACCGTGCCGAACAGGCCGACGGCCGCATTATTGGTCGTGCTGTTGATCGTCAGGTTGGAGATCGTATGGCCGAGGCCATCGAAGCTGCCGCTGAAAGTTGGGATCGGTGCATCGGTAAAAGGTATTGCCGCAAGATCAAGGTTACTAGCGAGGGCGAAACTGCCCGAGTTTGCTGTGCTAACGTTCAGCAGATCCGCGGCTGAATAAACGAGCGTCTGCTGTGCGCCATTGAGGAACAGCGCTTGCGAGCCCGGCGTGCCGGTGAAGTCGATGCGGCCGGCAAAGCCCGTCGCCGACAGTCCAAAGTCGACCGTGCCGCCCGCCCCTCCTCCGACATTGGTGTTCAGCATAAGCGCGCCAGTGCCGCCGACCGTGACGGTCGCATCGATGTTGATCGAGTGAGCGGCATTGAGCTGGAGGAGATTGGCGCTCCAGGCCAGCGGTGTTGCGATGGTGATGTTGCCGGCCTGCGAGCCGGCAGAGCCCGCTCCGCCGGTCGATACCGTAACATTCGCCGTCTGAAGCGCATTGGTCAGCGTGTTGACATTGATGACACTGTCATTGCCGCTAGCCATGAAGCCAGAGGAATTGCTGTCCGTCGCCGTCGAGATCGTCACGTTGTACGGATCGAGCAGGAGGTCGCCGAAGGAACCGTTGGCGGCGGAAAGATCGGTAAAGCCGGTATAGGAGAGTAGCGCCTTACCGGAGACTTCCGCATTGCCGCCATTGCCAGAGAGCGAACCGCCGCGGGCGGTGATGGTGCCGGCGAAGCTGGTGAGATTATCCGACCACAAGACGACATTGCCGCCATTGCCGGTCGTGACCGCATCGGCATTGATGGTGGTGTTGGCGTCGACTGACAGCGTCTCGGCGTGCTTCAAGGTGCCGCCGCCCTGCCGCCCGCCGCCGATATTGACGATGCCGCCGCCGGTCTTGCCGGAAGCATTCACCTTTGCAGAAGCGAGCTTGATCGACCGGCCCGTGACGGTGACCTTGCCGCCCGTGCCGGCGGCATTGCCGGCATCGAGCGCACCGGAGACAGCCACCTCGCCGTCGCCGCCGGTGAGCGTGATGTCGCCGCTCGTGCCGGAAACACCCTTGGCTTCGATCGTGCCGGACATATTGACCGCCTGGCGCGCCATATCCCTGGCGGCGGCGGCCGAAAGCTGCACCGTACCGCCATTGGCGGAGATCTTGCCAGTGTTGGAGACGAGCGCTTTCGTCCCCGCGGCCGCTGTCGGGATCGCCACCTGCAGGAAGCCGTCACCGGCCAGATCAAGCGTCGCCTGCTCGCCCGAGCCAAGCGCCGCCTTGCCCATCGGCACAGTGATCACGCCGGAGTTCTCGACCGAGCCGCCGATCAAGGCGAGATAGCCGCCACGATTGATGGTGATCGTGCCCGCATTGGCCACGGAACTGGATGCACCATTGCCGGTAAACGTCCGCTTGCCGGCCATGAAGTCGTCGTCGGAGATGCCGAGCGTTGAGGCGACGAATGCGCCGGTATTGACGGTCCCCGTTGGCGTGATGGCAATGCCGTTGGGGTTGACCAGATAAACCTGCCCGTTGGCGGTGAGGCTGCCGGCAATCGTCGTCGTGGTCGAGCCGGTGACGCGGTTGAGGATGGCCGAGGAAGCATTCGGCTGGACGAAGGTGACGCCGTTGCCCTGGCCGATATTGAAGTTCTGCCAGTTGACGACGGCATTGGCGCTCGTCTGGTTGATCGTCAGCGTGCCGTTTGATGGCGTGCCGATCGTCGCACTGCCCGCCGCGACGCTTCCGCCCGTCGGCAAGGACTGGGTGAAGGCCGGATTGGCCCCGACCAGTGCCGTGGAGGCAAGAAGGGCGATGAGCCTGGTCCTCGTGCGGACGGGACGGACGATGGAGCGGCGGTCTTTGACGTGCAGCATGGCGATGGTCCTAGAACTGGAACGCTGCCGAGAGCGTGAAGCGATTGTCGTTCGAACCATCACCGAAGCGCTCGGTGCGGCCGTATTCGAGGCTGAGGGTCGTGGAATTGAAGCTCGCCTGCTCGGCGGCGCCGAGACGCAGGCCCGCCCCATAGGACGCCCCTTGCGTCCAGGCTGTTTCCAGCGCGGTGGGGTCGTGCAGGAGCACACCGCCATAGGCGCCGAACAGATAGGGTGAGACGAGGAAGGCGCCGCTTGACGCTCCGTCCGCCGGCAAGCCTGTCCCCTGCTGTGCCGGGAAAGCGGGAAGCGCGAACGGCAGGCTGAACGGCATCGTGAACGGAAACTGCGCCTCGGCGCGGACGACGAAGCCGTCATCGCCCTGCATCAGGCCGGACGGGAACGTCGAAAGGCCGGTGGTCGAGGCAAGCCCGATCTGCTCGGAATTGAGCAGCGGTTGGCCAAAGGAGGTCTGCGCCGTGGCGCCCAGATCGAAGGTCAGGTGTTCGGCGACCGGCTGGCGATAGCCAAGCGTGAGTTCGAGCTTCTGGAAATCGTCGTCGGCACCCTGCCGCGACAGCGGCGTATCGCTGGCGGCAGCGTCCGCAGCACTGCGCGCACCCAGCCCATTGATGCCGAAGGAGCCGGTCAGCCCGGCCGAGAACAGCGAATCACCGAATACATACCAAGAAATGTCCGCCCCGGTGCGCAGGATGCGCAACCGGTCCTTTGACAGAGCGACGCCGCCAAGATTGATGGCGCTCAGCTCCTCGTCCTGCGCGTCGAATGCGCCGGTCAGGTTGAGCGTCAGGTTGCGCGACCGTATCAGCGGGTAGTTGAGCCTGGCGGAATAGCGGGTGAAGTCCGACTGGAAGGCATTGCTGCCGGCCTCGGCTTCCGGCGCGGTGCGCGAGGCCGTCGCCTCCAGATTGAGGCTCAGTCCGTCATTGCCGAGCGGTACGGTGACGCCGCCGGCCAGCATGCGGTTGCGCGGCGACCCCGAGAAGAAGCCGGTGTCGCCATCGAAGCGCGGTGCGCCGGAGGCGCGCAGATAGATGAGTTCCCCGAAACCGAACACCGAATTGAAGTCGATGCCCATGCCCGTATTGTATTTGCCGAGCTGGTCCGACTGCCGGTTGTCCGTGTTGAGGGAAAAGAGCACCGGCTTGTAACGGGCCTCGATCGTCAGCACACTGCCGCCAGCCGTCGTCCCCCTGGAAAGAGTAGAGCGCAGCACGGCGCCCGGCAGGTCGCCGGCCAGCAGCACGCGTCGTTCGATCTCGGCATTGGTGATGCTTCTCTTACCTACCAGGGGCGCCAGCAGCTTCGCGACGCGTTCACGGATGTTGTCCGGCAGATGCGAAGTGTCGATCCTTTCCAGGAAGCCGTCGATGACGGCGATGCGCAAGGTCGCGCCGTTCACCAGGCGTTGCGCCGGCAGGAGCACGCGCACCAACGGATAACCTTTTGCGGCATAGACTGCCTGCAAACGGGTCGTGGCGGCGAAGAGATCGGCAGCGGTGACCGTCTTGCCGGCAAGTTCCGCCTTTAGCTTCACCGCGTCTTCCGCCAGCGCCGGCAGACCGCCCTCGATGACGACACTCCCGATATGAACATTGAGCTTTTCCGCACCGGAGGGTGCGGTCTGCCCCGCGCCTTCGGGAATCACGATACCGCGCGCTTGCTTCTGCAATTGTGGTTCGAACGTCTGCGGCGTCACCTGCGAGGCGGTCTGCGCCAGAACCGGTCCCACCGAAAACAGCATGATCGCCGCTCCGGCGAGCAGCGCGGCCCGCCGCGCATCGTCATATCTCGAAATCAAATTTAGCCCCGACCTACCTGTTTCCCCCGCATGCTTTATCCGCCCGTGAAGCGGCTACTTTGCCTGCAATCGCGAGAACTGGCCGTTCGAGGGAACCTCTTCCGCGCAAGAGCTAGAAAAATTCTCCGCGATTGTCTGCGTCCATTTTTGACTGCCCGTGAACAGGCATCCGCGATTCACTACGCGTCAGGGGGTGCTTGAACCGACTGCTGCCGAACAACGTCGGAACCTATGCGATCACGCAGGGGTCGCTTGCAGAGCGTTGCCGCCGTAGCGGCTTGAGTGCCAAGTGGTATTTGGCGTCTATCGAGGGTCGCCGGTCGGCAGGCCGATTTCGACGAGCGTTCGCAGAATGGCCTGGGTGGCGTTGAGGTAGGTGTCGCTCGCGTTGTGACTCGACAAGGGGAGAGTGCGGACGGTGAAGTCGGGACGTAGCGCCATGCCTTTCAGCAACGCTTCCCATGCCTCCTTCTTGCGGCCAAGGCGCCGGTAGGCGGTCGCTAGCAGCATGTAGGAGCGGCCGGAGCCAGGAGTGATGGCAATCGAGCGTTCCAGCAATCCGATTGCTTCTGCGTTGCGATCGAGCAGCAGGTTCGCCCAGCCAGCCCCGAGCAGCCAGGTCCAGCGGGAGACCGCCGGCGTATCGAAGCGGTCGGCCTCGGTGAATGTCCGCAGTCCATCGTCGAAGCGGCCGAGTTGGACCTCTGCGAGACCGATCTGATAGAGCGCCGCGCCGTCCCAGGGATTGAGCGTCAGCTCGCGCGCGCAGGCGACA
Organism: Rhizobium sp. CB3171; assembly: GCF_029714265.1. Taxonomy (NCBI): domain Bacteria; kingdom Pseudomonadati; phylum Pseudomonadota; class Alphaproteobacteria; order Hyphomicrobiales; family Rhizobiaceae; genus Rhizobium; species Rhizobium sp. CB3171. The sequence goes on from NZ_CP121653.1 coordinate 2,733,033, forward strand.
AGACTTTCGGCGAACTGGTTGGTCGCCGTCAGGAAGCGGCAGTATGCGCCCAGCACGGGTATGGATTGCGGTCGCGACCGTAAAGCATCTTCCAGCAAGGCGCGGGCATCGGTTTCGGCGGCGGCGCTTTCGGCGGCGCTATACCAGCCCATTTGCACAGCGCGCAGATGCAGGCCGACAAGCGCCACTCGCAGGTCGACGTTTTCAGGATCGGCGGCGCGATACTTCTCAAGAATCTCCCGTGCCGTTGCGAAACGCTCGCGCGTCGTCTGGTTGATCGACGCGACGGCCTGCTGGATCGCGATATCCGCGCCTGTCCTATGCGTACTGTCCGGTTGAGCAAGATTGTTCATCCGGACGGCCAGCGCATAGCCGACGCCCGCCGCAAGGCGGGACTGGAGACGTTGTGGATCTGTTTCCCCCGCGTTCACCGATATCTCGGCGACTGTTTGGATCTCACCGCTGACGACATTGATAAGGCGCGCCTGAATGGTCCAGGATTGTGCAGTTTTGCTGAGATCAGCTTGCACCCTGTAGGTGGCACGCGTGTTCGATCCCTCGTTTACGACGAGATCGATGCCTTCGATCTTGGAAAGGCCGCCGATCAGCTCGGCGGTGATGTTGCGGGAGAGCGCGACACCCTCGGGACTACCGGCGGCATCAGTAATCGGCAGTACTTCCAGCACAGGCCGGGATGGTTGGAAAAGAAGGGAACGGCTGAAGAGAATGAGGAGCGCTACAACTAGAACGCCGAGGCTGGCGAGCATCGCGGCGCGAAGTCTCCGGCGTGGCCTTGTGCTCGGCCGGTTTCCCGCTTGCGGGAGCTGCGGCGCCGCCTTCTCGTGCCCCTGTCCGTTGGTGACCTCGAGGGCGAAGAGATAGCCTCGGCCCGAGACCAGCTTGATCATCTGCCGCTCGCTATCACCGAGCGCGGTGCGGATTTCGCGGATGCACTGGAAGAGGCTGTCCTCGCCGACATGGATGCCGGGCCAGACGGCTTCCATCAAGTCCTGCTTGCCGAGCACGCGATGGCTGTTGGCAACGAACAGTTTCAGCAGTTCGAAGGCTTTTGGGCGCAGCCGGGTCACGGACCCGTCGGGCGCGCGCAATTCGGCACGGTCCGGATCCAGAACGAAGCCCGAAAATAAGAACAAGTGCCCCCCACGCCTTTCGCAACACGGCGCACCATAATGAGCACCCGGCGGATCCGTCAACCGGTAGGGTCGGGCGTGTGGGGACGGCCTGGCGCGGCCAGTGCCGGCGGGCAATTTCAGAAAAGAATCAGAAAATTTCAGAATTCCTCCGGCCTGCCTTCAGGACGTTGCGCCGCCATCCCGGCTATCTGTCGAACGGGTCGCAGGGTGGCGGCTTGTGACCGGGGAATGACCGTGCCTGATAAAAAGAAGAGAGTGCAGATCTGTCTGTCATGGCTCTATATCGCTCGAGTGGCTTGCGATGACGTCCATGCTTGAGCGGCGCTTCCGCCTTCTGCCGGAAGCGAGCGGGATCGACCGTTTGATGGCGGCGGAAGCCTTTGACGATGCGATCGGGTTGCTGGCTCAGAATTTCGTCGCAAGCCACGTGGCCGCGCCGCGTTCATCGGCGCAGTTCGCCTCGCAGCAGCGATGGCTGCTCTCCCAGGCGGCGCTCACACGGCATTTTCGCGCCGCAGAAGTAGGCGGACCGGGCGTGTCGCGGCGGGTTATTGGGCATCTCGCCGTCCAGCACAACATTTCCAGCCGCAACACCGCCTATGCCTTTTTCGACGAAATCCTGAAGTACCGTCTGGTCCTTCCGGCGCTCGAAGGGAGCCGCGCGGGGGAAGTGGTGCCTGCACCCGAAGCACTGCCGGTGCTCGGCGGGTGGTATGAGGTGCATCTTGCCGCTCTCGACTGTATCGACGGGGGGGATAGGAGCATCCGCTTTCGCAGCGCGCCCGAACGGCTGCTTCCTCTCCTCGTGCCGGCTATAGGAGATCGCCTCTTGGCGAGCCCTGAGATACGAATGCCCGGGCCGCTCTACCGGATCTTCGCCTGGAGCGATGCAGGTGGGCATTTGATGGACCGGCTTGTCGCAGGCATCGACCGACACGCATCGCAGCCTGGCGGTTACCTCACGGATGTCAGATCGATCACGCATCTCGCCGATTTCCTGGCGCTTTCACGGGCGCATACCAGCCGGAAGTTCGCCGAAGCGGAATCGATCGGCGGCTTAGGCTGGAATGGCCGTCGCGGGCGCTCGCGCATCTGGATTTCGGAAGGTTTCTATACGGAATACGCGATGGCGCAGGCGCACAAGCTCATCATCTTCCAAGAGGCATTCGCAGAGATCGAAGGGCGAGCGTCAAAAATGAACGACGAGGATTGTGCCGTTTTTTCATAGTCTCGGCAGAGCTTCTCTTTTCGGTGCCTGAGGTGTGCTGTATCTCCAACGCCAGACGTATATCCAGCGACATCAGAGGTAACGGCGCGCCACGCACAACGATTTTGTTGCCAATCCAACGCAGGATGGCTCGCGCCGCACTTGGAATGGGTGTTACGAACTCGCGGGGGCAGCATCCGTAGAACGAGCTTCTGGTGCGTTTTGAACGAGGCGACGAACTGAAAAGCAAGCACTGCCAGCGCAATCCGAACAATATTGGAAGGCGACGGATCGTGTTCATCTAGGGCGAATATTCGAACTGAGGTGGCCTGTACATTCACCCGAAAGACCGAGATCGGTGGCAGCCGCGACAGCAGAACAGATATATCACCTTGAAGAGATCAGAACTCACGGCGCCTCATTTCATGTCGGGACGTTCTGCCGCAATTTCAGCGGTTTAGATGCGAGATGGAATGCACTCAACCGAAATTATTGATGAGTTCCGCTTAGGGGTTCAGTGCATTGTTGAGGTCGGGCAATCCGACCATCCGCATCATGGGGTCGGACGGAAAAGACAGGAAGCCGACAGCCTCATAGAAGGCTCGTGCGTCATCTGAAATCGCAGGAACCAGCACGCCTCGGATGCCTAGTATTTCAGCGGCATTGAGCAGGCGCAGGCCCGCGTCGCGCACCAATGCCCTGCCAAAACCACGCCCCTGGTAGGATTGATCAATGGCGAGGCGTCCAAGCACAGCGACCGGGATTGGATCAGGCATATTGCGCCGAAAACGGCCAGGTGCTTCCGGCTGTCTTACCGCGCCGGAGGCGAGCGCGTAATAGGCGATAACGCGGCTTCCCTCGCACACGACGAAGGTCCGCGCCCCGCCTGCTTGATTGGAACGGGCGCGGCGACGCAGCCAGTCGTCCAGTTCAGGGACGCCGGAATTGAATTCGGCCAGCTCATGATGATCGGCTAGGGGTGCCGGTGCGCTGAGGGTCACGCCTCATCCCATGGCGCTTTAGTCGACATGGTGCGTGTTAGACGCTCATTGAGCTGCGCAGGCGCATCGAGCCGGGCAAGGTATTCGGCATAGATTTCGGGGCTTACCGTGAAGATAGTGCGGTCGGGCAGCATCTCTTCGGCACGGCGTTCGGACGCCTCCAAAATGAAATCCGTGCGCGTCTTACCGAGCAACTCAGCGGCGCGATCAATCAAGTTGCGGGTCGTCCGCGGTTTCAGCGGGCTCCGATCTTTGCGAATGAACCCCGACTGAATGGTGCCTTCAGCTTCCGTTCCAACGCGGGCGTCTAGAAGAAAGACGTTCAACCGCGGTCCTATCCGCCTGAGGAAACACAGTCATGATCCGCACGTCTTTCATTGCAACCGCACTCGTCGCACTCGTTGGCCTCACCGCCGCAGCTCCCGCCATGGCCAACGATGTGCGTATCGAACAATATGGCTGGTCGAACTCTGCCGGTGGCGCGCAGGAAGGGTACGGAAACCGGATCAGAACCTACCAGAACGGTGGCTACAACCGGATTATCGGCCATCAATATGGGCGTCATAACCTTTCGGCTGTCGGTCAGGAAGGCAATGACAACTATGGCGCCACCTATCAGAACGGCGACCGCAACGTGGCCGGTATCGGCCAGTTTGGTTCCAACCACACGACCATCCTTACCCAGGACGGCAATGGCAACATCGCGGCTGGTGTCCAGGTCGGTCGTGGCTGCAGCGCCAATGTCAGTCAGGGTGGCAACGGCAATGTCGCGGCCTTCGTCCAGGCCTGCCCGTAAGCGGCCGCGCGATGACGCAAAATGAGGTCAAGATCGCAACAGCAGACCATTAGGGGAGACGACCCATGCCAAATAGCGTCACACATCCACGCCGCCTGATGGCGATTGTCGCGCTGGTCCTGCTTCCCGTCGGCGCCGTTGCGGCCGTGACGACTGCCAACCAATCTGACGAGGAGCAGCTTTGCGAAATCAAAGCAACACCTGGAGCAGGTATGGTGAGACTGGATGCGCTCGTCCACGCCGACAAGCATGTCGGCGGGACTTACACCTTCCATGTCGAGAAATCAGGAGATGACGGAAGCTCTACGATCAATCAGAGCGGCGACTTTGATGCGACGGGGGGACATGCGGCAACCCTCAGCTCCGTCTCGCTCGGCTCCAAGGGAACCGAATACAAGGCGACACTGGATATCGTGATCGGGGATAAGAGTTTCAGTTGCACGAAGCAGATCCACGGCAACTGATCGGCCTCCACACCCTGCAGATCTCTTCAAAAGGGCGCCGGTTTCTGGCGCCCTTTTTGCTTTCGATCAGGCCGCAACGACTGAACGATAACTGAACGGGCAATTCCGACTGAGTTCAGCTTAAAGATGCGAAAGTTGATCATCGGCTAAGGCAGCCGGCAAATGGAGATCAAGATGACCCGCAACGTGCTTACGATCCTTACCGTCACTCTTCTTGCCGCAAGCCTGGGGCAAGTAGCCTTGTCTGTACCAGCCTATGCCGGCGGCCGGATCTCGTTCAACCTCGCGCCGGACAATGCCGAGGACGCGGGTCTTTTCTCAACCGGGCTGCGCGTCTATTCGCTCTACCGCGGCCTGAAAGACGCCGACATCCGGCAGCTGGGCCGGAGTAACGCCGCTGGCATTGCCCAGGTTGGCCGTGGCAACCTCGGCTTCATCCAGCAACGGGGCAATGGTCATTCCGCAACCTTACGGCAGAATGGCAACAACAATGCCTATGGCATTTTCCAGTATGGGCGAAATACTGAAACCGACGTGGTGCAGGATGGGGATAACGGCAGTGGCGCTACCTTCAGCTATGGCTGGTAAGGCAGTTCACAACAGTCCCGAAGGCGATGTCACGTTGTTTCATCAACGCCTGGACAAGGCTTGCCCGTAATTCAGATAAAAGCCCTCCTCGCAGACAATTCCTGCCTTCAGACGACGGATCGGCAAGACCTTTACCCTGCGAAAAAGCCAACCCCTTGACCAAACCCTGATCAGAAAACCATACTTAGAGGTGGCTCACTTTTCGGTGGAAAAACCGGCTCAGTTCTGCGCGGAAATCAACACCTCCGGCCGTCCCTGTCACCACGCCGTCTTTTTTGTCTGTGGTCGTCATTACCTCCTCCTTGCGCGGATATACCAACTATTCTTCATCGACTTGCAGAACTCCAGAGCCGTAGTAGCGCGCAGAAAAAAGTCATGTGAGCGTTGAGTTTATGGGCTTCCGTAGTGCCGTCCTCACAGGGTCAACCACCGTCTGCCGCGAAGCTCAGAGGCGTCCTATTCTTGCTCACGATACCGACTTCAGACGTCCGGCCTCATCCTTCGCGGCCTGCACGGAATTCCTGGTAGCGGATCACCCCATTGATGCCGAGCCAAGCGAATGGCTCCGGCGGAATCTTCGAGGGCGCTGGATTGTCCATGAACTGGCGAAGTTCGGGCGAAATATTCCTGGTGGCAAGATCGACCACCATGATACCCGCCAGCGTGCTTTTCACCGTACCGAGACCGTTCTCGCAACAGGCGGAATACAGCCCTTCCTCTATCTCTCCGAACGCGGGCGCATGGTTCCGGCTCAGGCATAGACGGCCGGACCAGGTGTGTTCGAAAGGCAATCCCGTAAGACCGGGGAATCTAGCGTCGAAAGCGCGGCGATGGCCTTTGGCCATCTTCATCATGCGGGACTGCGATGCCGTGATGGTGGTCTCATAGGTATATTTGGTGCGGATGACGATGCGCGATTGGCCGTCCATGGTGAATTTTCTGAGGGTCGCCCCCATGGAATCTGCAGGTAGCAGCGCCCACCGGTCTCGGCCCGAAACAACGCAACCTTGCTGGTCCGCCGGAAAGGGGGCGGTCATCGATGCGTAGGCGAAGATATGCATCAATCGCCGGCTGAAATGCCCAAAATCCTCGATATGGCCATTGACGCCGAGGATGACGTTTGGTGCCGTGACGGTGCCCCGCGACGAGGTCGCCGTCCAAACCCCGTTTTGCCGTTTCAGCGACGTCACGGGTGAATTTTCGAAGAGATCGACCTTGGTCGCGAGACCGGCTGCGAGTCCCCGGATGTAATCGGCAGGCTGGATCGTTACCGCACCCGGCGTGAAGAGGCCCCCTTGGTAATACGAGGTTCCCGCAAGTTCGCGCATTTCGACCGCATCGAGGAAGGTATGCGGCTCGCCATTGGCTTTCAGAGAGTGCCCGAAGCTCTCATTGAGCTTCATCCCGCGCTCAGTCGCGGCTGCATTGATCTTGCCCGATCTATTGAACGTCTCGGCCGACATGCCAAACTCTTCGGCTATGTCAGCCGCAAAACCGATGGCGAACCGGTTCTGTGCCATTTCCACTCTGGAGGCGTCGGCACCACCACTGGCATATTCTCCGGATGAAAGATTATGCGGGACGTCGATCATGAAGCCGGAGTTTCGTCCCGCGGTATTCACGGCGACCTCCCGCGCATCGAGTACGACGACCTTGTCGCCAGGCCTGACTTGTGTAAGGCGCCGGGCCGCTGACAGCCCGGCAAATCCTGCACCGATGATCACCCAATCGGCGGTGACATTGCCCTCGAGAACGCGGACGGGGAAGGTGCGCTTGCTGATCGCAGTCCACCCCGACACGCCGTTCTCCGCGGGAAGCCGCTTTACCGTCTTCTCAATCATCGGATGGTCTCGTCGACGGAGCGATCGGAGATGTCGATCCAGATGGTCTTGAGTTCGCAATAGTTGTCGTGTGCGAAGATCGACTTGTCGCGGCCGCCGAAGCCGGATTCCTTGTAGCCGCCGAACGGGGTCGTCGCGTCGCCTTCGCCGAAGCAGTTGACCGTGACGAGGCCGGCCCGGATGTCGCGCGACAGGCGGATCGCATGCTTCAGGCTGCCGGTATAGACCGATGCCGTCAGGCCATAATTGGTGTCGTTGGCAAGGGCGACCGCCTCGGCCAGCGTGTTGAAGGTCGTCACCGACAGGATCGGCCCGAAGATCTCTTCCTTGAACAGCCGGCTGGAGGAGGTAACGCCGTCGACCACCGTCGGCTCGACGAAGATGCCGCCATGCGTTTCGCCGCCATGGGCGATCGTCAGCTTCTCGCTTTTGACGTCGTCGAGGAAGGAGGTGACCTTCTCATAGTGGTTCTTGCTGACGAGAGCACCGACGCGGTTTTCCGGATCGAGCGGATCGCCCGTCTTCCACTCGCGCATATAGGCACCGATGCGCTTCAAAAGCTCGTCCTTGATCTTGGCATGGACGATGAGGCGGGAACTGGCGCTGCAGTTTTCGCCCATGTTCCAGAAGGCGCCATTCACCACCTGCTCGGCGACGAGATCGAGATCCTCTGCATCCTCCAGCACCACGGCCGGGTTCTTGCCGCCGCATTCGAGCACGACCTTCTTCAGGTTGGAATCGGCGGAATAATGCAGGAAGCGCCGGCCGGTCGGCGTCGAGCCGGTGAAGGCCACCATGTCGACATCCATGTGCAGGCCGAGCGGCTCGCCGACCTCCCGGCCGCTGCCGGTGACGACATTGAAGACACCGGCCGGGATGCCGGCTTCATGCGCAAGTTCGGCAACCCGCAGCGTCGTCAGCGTCGTCTCCTGCGCCGGCTTGACGACGACCGAGCAACCGGCAGCCAATGCCGGGCCGATCTTCCAGGCGAGCATCAAAAGCGGGAAGTTCCAGGGCAGGACGCAGCCGACGACACCGATCGGCTCGCGCACCACCATCGCCAGCGCATTCGGGCCGACCGGATTGGTGTTGTCATAGAGCTTGTCGATTGCCTCGGCGTGCCAGCGAAGGGTGTGGATGGTATCGGGCACGTCGACGGTCTGGCATTCGCGAACCGGCTTGCCGCTGTCGAGGCTTTCCATCACCGCCAGTTCATGGCGGTTGTCTTCCAGCAGCTTGGCGAACTTGATCAGCGTCGCCTTGCGCTCGCCGGGCGACAGTTGCCGCCAGCGGCCATCCTCGAACGCCTCTCTTGCCTTGAGGACGGCGTAATCGACATCGCTTGCATCACAGGCGGCAACGTCCGCCAGAAGTTCGCCGGTCGCCGGATTGGTCGTCTTGAACGTCTTGCCGGAATTGGCCGGACGGAAGCTGCCATCGATGAAGGCATTGGTCGGGAACTGAAGGCCGGCGGCGATTGCCTTGTATTCGGCTGCGGTCAAGGGTTCATGCATGATTGGCTCCCGAGGTGATCTGGGCGACCGTGCGCTTCAAGGTGGACACAACGGTCTCAAGGGTTCTTTTCTCTTCGGAGTTCAGTCCGCGCAGCGGCGCGCGGACCGGACCGGCTTTCAGGCCGATGATCTCGCAGCCGTGCTTGATCGACTGGACGAACTTGCCGGTCTCGAGGAAATCCATCAGCGGCAGCATCGCCGCCATGATCGCCCGGCCCTTGTCGAAGTTCTTCTCGATGACACAGGCCTCATAGAGCGCGACATGTTCGCGCGGTAGGAAATTGGAGCCGGCGCAGACCCAGCTCCTAGCGCCCCAGGCGAAGAATTCGAGCGCCTGGTCATCCCAGCCGCAGGACAGCGCGATGTGCGGAAACTTGCGGGCGAGCCGATGCAGGTTGCCCATGTCGCCGGAGCTTTCCTTGATCGCCACCACGTTCTTGGATTTGCCGACGCGGGAGAAATACTCCTCGCCCATCATCACACCCATGCGGGCGGGATAGTTGTAGAGCATGATCGGCAGGTTGGCGGCGCGGTCGACGGTCAGCGCATGAACGGCGTTTTCGCGCTCGGTCGGCAGGGCATAAGGAGGCGACGACACCAGGATCGCATCGGCGCCGATGTCCTTGGCCGCCTTGGCGTATTCGACCGAATCTTCGGTGCGCGTCGCGCCGGTGCCGATGATCAGCGGCAACCGGTTGCCGATCACCTCCTTGGCATATGCGCCGAGCTCGAAACGTTCCTGGCTGCTCTGGGCATAATATTCGCCCGTCGATCCGCCGACGATGATGCCATGCACGCCGGCATCGATCAGGGATTCCAGGACCGCAGCAAACCCGGCCCGGTCGATCTGCCCGTCCGAGCTCAGCGGCGTGATCGCAGGCGTGTAGATACCTTCAAACTTCACGGCAGTTTCTCCAATGATTGCACGCTCGGACCGCCGATCATGGCGTCCGACTTAAGTCCTTGTGGCGCGATGAACATTTCCATGTTCTCGCGGGACAGTTCCCAATGCTCGAAGACCAGGTCGACGACGGCGTCTTCGTCGTGAGCGCTCAAGGCCTCGATGAAGCTGTCATGGTGCTCGACCGCCACCTGCAGGCGGCGCCGCATGTCCTGATTTCTCGGACGGAAGAAGGTGTGCCCGATGCGCGCATGGTCGATCAGGAGCCGGCCGAGGCTCGGCTGCAGATAGACGTTGGCCGACATCTCGCCGAAGATTTCGTGGAAACGATTGTTCTCGAGAACCATCGTAAACGCGTCCATGTCCACGCTGGCCTGGCGAAAACGCTCCTGCGTCTCCTTCAGATCGGCAAGCTGGGCCGGCTTGAAGTTCTGTACCGCGAGGCGGCCGATCGCCGCGTAAATCATCGGCGCAACCAGAAAGAAGTTCCTGAGCGTCGCATGGTTCATCGGAATGACCCGAGCCCCGCGGTTCTCGCGAATATCGATATAGCCCTCCCCCGCCAGCCGCCGGAAGATGTCGCGAACCGGGGTGCGGGAAAGGCCGTAACGCACGCTGAGGCTCACCTCATCAAGATCGGCGTCAGGATCCAGCTCCATCGTCAGGATCTGGCGCTTCAAATCGCCGTAGAGATCGTTCTTGCCACTCTTCACTGAAGACTCCACTGAAAAGAGCTGCTGAGTCAAACCCAGCAGCTCTTAGATGGATCATTTTGCCGCCTTGGCCTCGGCGATCCACTTATCCCAATCGGACTTATGGGCGGCGATCCAATCAGTGGTGTGTTTCATGATCTGCCCGTTCGACTTCTCCCCGTCGTTCACAAGCTTGTTTTCGGCATTGATGTCTTCGATCGGAATCTTCACGAGTTCAAACCATTTCTTCGCCGAAGGGTTCGCTTTGACGAATGCCGTATTCGCGATGACCATTTGGTCGTTCACCGGGAAACCGAGATTCCCAAGGCCAGGCACCGTGGTGTTATCCGTCTTACCATCGGGAAGCTCGGTCTTTTTGACGTTGAGCCAGACGACCTCCTTGCCCGGCCGCAGCACGGCCGACACCCATAGCGGCGTCCAGGTGTAATAAAGCGTAGGCTTACCTTCCTTGATCCGCTCGATCGCGTCAGGGATGATCGTGAAATAGCCGCCCTGCTGATGCTCGACGGTGTCACGGAGCCCGTAGGCGTCGAGCTGGTGTTCGATGACCCGCTCACAGCCCCAGCCGGGCTCGCAGCCATAGAGATCGGCCTTTCCGTTGCCGTTGGTATCGAACAGCTTGGCCTTCTCGGGGTCCTTCAGATCCTCGAGATACTTGATGCCGGTGGCGTCGGCGGTCTTCTTGTCGATCAAATAGCCTTGAAGGCTATTGCTCGTAAGCTTGCCGAGGCGCACGAGTTTGTCATCGCCGCCGCCTTCTTTCCAATAGGCCTCATGCAAGGGTTCCCAGTGCGCTGCATAGAATGTGAGATCACCGTTCGCGACCGCCACATGAGCGAGCTGCACCTGAGTTTGTGTCGGTTCGGCCACGTCGTAGCCTAGTTGCTTCAGCCCCTCCGACACGACATAGGTCTGAAAGAGTTCTTCGGTGATGCCCGACCATGCTGGCATGACCTTATCGGCCGCGGATGCCGCGCTTGTAATCGTTAAGAATGATGCGGCCGCCAAGGCGGCGATCGTCTTGATTTTCATGATGCCAGTTCCCTCTTTTGATTAACGCTCGACCATCCAAAACCGCGCAGCGCTGAGCGTCTTTAGCCCTGCATCTCAGTTCTTCCTCCCGAGGAATGGTCTGATTGGTAACACATGTTTTTCGAATGCAACGCCGCAAAAAAGTAGACCGTCAGGTGACTTTAATGCACTGATCTCCTTGCATTGTTTTAGAAAAAGACGGCGGCCACTAATACTATGGAGCGTTTCGCGCGGCAGGGATTCGACGCGCACTGCGATGCCTAGTCTCCTTCGCTGGCAGCACCTTCTTCATGCGTTCGAGCCTGGTTTGCTGAGGGCTGCGCCCATGCTGAATGCGGAAGCATTTAGAAAAGTGAGTGGCTGAAACAAAGCCGCATGCCACCGCGATGTCGACGATCGGTTTGCTGGTGGCTTCTATGAGCTGTCTCGCTCGATCTAGGCGTAATGTCAGGTAATATTTATGTGGAGAGGTACCAAGATAGGTTTCGAACAAGCGCTCCAGCTGTCGCCTAGAAATCGTCAGGGTATCTGCGATCTGTTGAAGCGAAAGCGGCTCGTCCAAGCTCCCCTCCATCAGCGCGACCGCTTGAGGCAGTTTGTCGCTTGCGCAATAGGCGGCCCAAGGAGACCAACCCGTCTGCCGCTGCGTCCGGTCTCTCGCTCCATCCGAGACATTGCGTTTGCAGACGTCGACCGTAAGGTATGTGCCAAGTGTATGCTCAAGAAGCGCTATTGCGAGATCAAAAGCTGAGGTTTCTCCCGCACAGCTCCATATCCCGCCATCTCCGGTATAGATGGCGTCACTCACCTTGGGTCCGTTGAATGTCTCCGAAAATGCGGCCAATTGCTCCCAATGAATAGTGCACTCAGTGTTGTTCAGCGCCCCCATCTCGGCGAGCAGCCACGTGGCCGTTCCGAGAGCGACCACCGGAATGTTTTGGCGGATACATAGGCGCACCGCACCGGATAGCTCTGCGCACGGCATGAGTTGGCTGATCCCGTCCGCGATCATGACAACCATTTCCGTGCGAGGGGACGATGTCATTTTGGGCATGACGTCGGCGAACCGAAATTGGGTCGGCATCGAGACGCCGAGGCTGGAGGTTTCGGAAATCCCCGATTTGCTGGCGAAGACCCAGCGGAACCTCTGCCGTTCCAAAATCGCGTTGGCCTTTTCGAACGGCGCGAGAAACGAGGATAGGCTGAGCAATGAGAAGCCGGGGAATAGAAGCACCGCGATCGTAGCCGTGTCGCGTGAGTTTCTAGCAGCCGGAAGGGGTGCTATGGTCGCCTGGCCCGCCACGTTTATGGCTCCATCGCCCGCCCACTCCGATATTGATCTCATGTTTGAGTTCCCTTCCGAAAGCGGCCGCTGTCCGAAGTAGTCAATGATCCTCGTTAAGTGCGTCGACCGCCGGGATTTCGCGGCTGCGGCGGTCGATATAGGCGCGCAATGCTTCGTCGACGGATTCCTCAAGCTTCGGTTCCTGGTATTCCGACAGCAGATAACGGGCCTGCTCCAGTGCGCGCTGCTTGATGTCCTTTGAGCCGTCCGCCACCCATTGTTCGATGGAATTGTTGTCGAACAGTTTCGGAATGAAGAACGCCTTTTCGAAGTTCGCCTGGGTGTGTGGGTGGCCGAGATAGTGACCGCCCGGCCCGACATCTCGAACGGCCGACAACGCTTCGTCAAAGTCATCCCACTTGATGCCTTCAGCCATGCGATAACCCATGGCGCAGACCTCGGAATCGACCATGAACTTCGCTATCGAGCAATGCATCCCTGCCTCGTTCCAGCCTGCCGAATGCCAGATATAGTTCGCACCCGACATCAGCACCGCCATCATCGTCATCGCGCTCTCGTAGCCCGACTGGGCATCGAACATCTTGGCGCCGCCCAACAGGTTTGACGTGCGCCACGGGACATTATAGTGCCGCGCCATCTGGCCAATCATGAAATTCATCAGCGAAATCTCGGGCGTTCCGGCCATCGGCGCACCGGACTGCATCGAAACCGTCGAGAGGTAGTGCCCGTAGATCGCAGGGCATCCTTTGCGCACAACTTGAGTGTAGGCTAGCGCAGAAAGCGCTTCGGCGTTGAGCTGGGCAACGGCCGCAGCCGTCGAAGCAGGGGTGTTCGCGCCTCCCAGAACAAATGGAGAGCAGAGAACCGGCTGGTTGCGGCGATTGAACGCTCGCATGGCGCCAAGCATGGTCTGGTCCCAGACAAGCGGCGAGTTGCCGTTGCAGTTGCCGGTGGCGACGGCATGCGTTTCCATGAAATCCGCGCCGAATAGGATGGCACACATATCAAGCACGTCTTCGGCGTTCTTGGGCGATGTCGTCATGCCCATGAACATCTTGTCCGAATACTTCATCGACGAATAGGTGATGTGGAGATGACGATGCGCCACCACGATATCCATCGGTTCAACAATGTGATGCGCGGACGAGTGCAGCGCGGGCATCATGTGTGCTAGTTTGTGGAACGTCCCAAGGTCGGCGATCGTCGGGCCACGGCGGACATCGTCGAGGTCCCGCATATAGGGTGCACCCGTCATTGGCACGAAGATCGACTTCTTGCCGCCGAGGTCGACATTGTTCTCCGGATTCCGGGCGTAATATTTGATCTCGGAGGGAATCGTCTTTATGAGTTCCATGACGAGTGCGCGGTCAAGATGAACCCGTTCGCCCCGCACGTCGGCGCCAGCGCGCTTCCAATCCTCAAGGGCAATTGGGTCGCGAAACACAACGCCCACCTCTTCGAGGATGTCCATTGAAGCGTTATGAATGCGCTCGATCTGCTCCTCGTCCATCGGCTCAATGTTCGGAAGCCCGCGCCTCAATGTGGGAAGCATTTGGAATTTCGGAGTAGTCCACAGCGCCCGGCGAGCGTCCCGGCCGCCTCTTCTTGCCCCAGTGGATTGCACGTTCATAACGCTTGCCCTCCCAATAATGTACTCTTGTGTTCGGAATTCTTGACTATTATGTACGGGAAGCTCAACGCCGCACACGAAATCGAATGATGACCGAGGCTCTTGGAATGACCAAATGCAAAAGTCTCACGTGTCAGTTGACTATTATGCTAGCGTCGCGACTCTTCTCTGCCTTTGGAAGGAGGTGGGCACATGGTTCGCAGGTTTTATGACCTTCCATCACTCACCACACTGGCTGTGTTCGAGGCGTCTGCGCGTCATCTTAGTTTCAAGCTGGCCGCTAGCGAATTGAACGTGACGCCGGGTGCTGTCAGTCGCCAGATCAAGACGATCGAAGAGGAAATAGGAGTTCCGCTGTTTATTCGAAACGGAAAAGGTGTTGCTCTCACCCATGCCGGCGAGGAACTCTACGGCGTCTTGGCCAACGGATTTTCCAAGGCTTCGGAGATGGTCCGTTCGATCAAACGACGCGATCGGGCCCGAAATGTGACGATCGCCTGCAGCGACGCGTTCGCCACCATGTGGCTGATCCCCAGAATGGCTGATTTCTGGCGGCGGCACCCCGAAATCGCGGTAGATCATCTCATTTCGGACGACGCAAAGGACTATCGCAGAGCCGAGGTCGATCTTCGGATACGCTACGGCTTCGGTGCGTGGCTCGACGAAACCGCAGAACTGCTGTTCGACGACACGATCTATCCTGTCTGTGGGCCCGCCTTCGCCGCCGCCCACGAGGGCGCCACCGCGCGCGAACTCGCGGAGCTGCCACATTTGCATGTTGATTGGGTTGATCCCGATTGGGCTGGATGGGAAGAGGTACTACTGCGAGCGGGCATTCCGCACTCGCTGAGTGCCGGACGGCGATTTGGGAAGTTCTTTGTTGCCATACAGGCCGCCATGGCAGACCAGGGTGTCGCAGTTGGATGGGGGCGCCTTGTCCGTCATCTGCTCGAGGAGGGAAAGTTGGTGAGGCTCACCGAATTATCTATCCCAGCGCCAGGTGCCTATTACCTGACTACCAACAACAACCGCGAGCTATCGACTGCAGCTATTGTCCTTCGAGACTGGCTTCTGGAAATGGCTGAGCAGGAGCGCAATATCGTCATGGACGACTTAAAATCGGCCAAAAGACATAACTGGTGAGCCGGACTTCGCCTTGTCCGGCGCCGTAGTGATGCGAAGGACCGAACTTGATGACCTTATCTACGCGGCGCGGCGTCGCAATGTCTCCTTTGACCTGCCGGCCGGCGATCTTGACGTGAATCTTTGGACAGACTTTGGAGCTGGCGTCCGCGAGTGCGCGGCTGCTTTTTGGGCACTTTCGCGGTGACTAGATTGGCGTTGTTGCTTCGGTGCAGTGGCAACCCATGATGCATTCGTAGGCGGCACGATCGGCCGCCGCTTTTGTAGGAAACGATACCAAATTCCCCGACGCCTCTGCGTGTAACGGGAAGATCCGCATCGTTAGCGGTGATTAGGGTCAGTTTCGTCGTAGTCTTCACCGCCGAGTGCCGAAGATGCGACCTCCCAAGAATTGGCTGTCGAAATAAAGTCACCTGGGACGCTACTTTTTTGCGCCGGGTAATCAGCCAACGATGTGATAATTAAACTGATAATCAAATAACGAACTAAATGAGGGAACAGATGGCTGAATGCGGAATTCTCGATCCGTTTGCTTGTAGTAAGCTTCCACTTGCTGACTGGATGACTGTTGGCCTCAGATGGCTGGTGGACAATTACCGCCCCTTCTTCCAGGCCGTGAAGACTCCCATCGACTCGATGCTGCAGTCCTTCGCAACCACGTTGAGCACCGTGCCGCCCACTTTTGTTGTTGTCGTGGTCATGCTGGTCGCCTGGCAAATTGCCGGCTTCCGGCTGGCTATCGCATTGACGGTCACCTTGATCTTCGTAGGCTTCATCGGCGTATGGCCCGAGACGATGCTCACCTTGGCCATCGTTCTGACCTCGCTGCTCTTCTCCATCGTCATTGGTCTTCCGCTCGGTATATGGGCGTCGCGCTCCGATACGCTCTATGCGATCCTCCGGCCCCTGCTCGACGGGATGCAGACGATCCCGGCTTTCGTCTACCTGGTGCCCGTCGTGATGCTCTTCGGGATCGGCAATGTGCCGGGAGTCATCGTCACCGTCATCTTCGCGGTCGCACCGGTTATCAGATTGACATATCTTGGTATGAAGCAAGTCCCGCCTGATGTGGTCGAAGCGATGCGCGCATTCGGTGCGACGGAATCTCAGCTGCTCTGGAAAGCGCAATTGCCGCTCGCCCTGCCGACGATCATGGCAGGTGTCAACCAGACACTGATGATGTCGCTGTCGATGGTCGTCATCGCTTCGATGATCGCCGTCCAAGGCCTTGGCCAGATGGTGCTGCGCGGCATCGGACGTCTCGATATTGGCATCGCGACGGTCGGCGGCCTCGGGATTGTCGCTTTGGCGATTGTGTTGGACCGTTTGACGCAAGCGCTCGCCAAACCGCGAAAAAAAGGTGAATGGCTCACGCGGGGGCCGGTCGGGCTCGTCCGGTCCTTCATGAAAACCTCCCACGCCCATACGGGTCAGGACCTGCCGCAATCGTCGGCCATCAAGAACTGAGGTGGTGCTAATGACCGATGCAGTTATCGAATGTAGCAATGTCTGGAAGATTTTCGGCGAGAAATCGAAAGATGCCTACAAGGCCGTCAATGACCATGGGCTGAGCAAGAAGGATATTCTGGAGCGATATGGTTGCGTTGTCGGCGTCGCAGACGTCTCCTTCACTGTGGGCAGAGGAGAGATTTTCTGCATCATGGGGCTTTCCGGATCCGGAAAGTCAACGCTTGTTCGCCACATCAATCGTCTCGTCGAGCCGACGGCTGGCGTCATTCGCGTAGCCAACCAAGACGTCAACGCTCTCCAAGGACCGCAACTGAGGCAATTGCGGTCCGAAAGCGTGGGAATGGTCTTCCAGAATATGGCGCTGCTCCCACATCGGACCGTGATCGACAACGTCGCGCTGAGTCTTGAACTGCGTGGGATGAGCCGGGACGAACGGCACCAGGTCGCATTAGAAAAACTCAAGCTCGTGAGCCTTGATGGTTGGGGCGACCGCTTTCCAGACGAATTGTCGGGTGGCATGAAGCAACGCGTCGGTCTTGCTCGCGCCATGGCCGCCGATCCGGAAATATTGCTGATGGATGAGCCATTTTCGGCGCTCGATCCTCTCATCAGACGGCAATTGCAGGAGCAGTTCCTCGATCTGTCGAAGGTGCTCAAGAAGACGACCGTGTTCATCACCCACGACCTCGATGAGGCAATCAGATTGGGGACCCACATTGCTATCATGAAGGATGGACGGTTCGTGCAGGTCGGCACCGCAGAGGAGATTGTCACCGAGCCCGCTGATGACTACGTCGCGGACTTCGTGAAGGGAATCTCCCGCTTGGAGCTGGTTTCGGCTGGAAAAGTAATGCGACCCTTCACGGATGCGCAGTCATCCTCAGGTTTGGGTCCGTCCGTGCTCGCAACCGACAAGCTATCGAAAATTCTGCAGATCGCCAAAGAGCACGACGGCGTGATCACTGTCACAAACGGAGAACAACCAGTCGGCCAAATTTCGAGATATGATCTTTTGAATGCGATTGGCGGCTGACTTTAATCAAGCTACTAGGCGCTCCCAAGGCGTTCCCACTTGTCGGATCATTCCTAGTTCCCGGCAAGCGCTTCGCTGGCAATGACAGGCTCATTGCCGGCTTTTTTTATCGGCTCGTACATCACGGCAATGCGGCGGATTAAGTAACTTCGGAAAGCTCGCCTGCGGGGCTTCGCATTTCTCAACATTCTGATTTCGCTAGAAAATCCTCTGTTTTCTTCAGCCGCGCATGACATTGCAGTTTCAAAATTTTTTCCCACTCGCTCTGAACACCGGATCGGTGGTGGCTACGCAACAAAATGCGGCGATGGTGGAAGAGTCCAATGCAGCCTCCAGCTCACTGGCAAACGAGGCTGCCAAACTTCGCGAGCTCATTGACGAGTTCACGCTTGATGACACGACAGAGGCACCGTCAGCTGCTCTCCATCGTACTGTCCGTGCTATGGCCGAACCGACGCACACCAATGAGTCATACCTCCGGCTCGTCCCACCGCAACGTTAACCCAGAGGATTGCTGCAACTGGACCCCGTGCGAGCAATTGGAAACAGTTTTGTGCACTAATGGCTTTCGGACGCGATCAGTTGGCGCGTGACTTCCATGATGCACATTACTGCGTCGACTTCTCACGACGCAAATAACTCTATGTCAATATGTTCGAGAACGGTTCGTCACCCGAAGGCTGCGACAGAGTTTGAGCCGCTGTTCGCTTTACGCGATGCAATTTAGATCAACCCGTGCCCGTTGCCGGTCCAGCGTGCGGCTTTGCCTTTTCGGGCACCGATATCGCAAAGCGACACACGGTCACGTCGCTTTCCGTCCCGTCCATGGTCGCTTTCCAATCCGCATGGGTAGAACGATCGCTCTACCATTTTTCTTATGACATCGAGAAAAGAAAAAATCGCCAGCGACCTCGACCGCCAATTTGCAGAGATGGGTTTTGCCGAGCAAGGCGTTGAAGCGTTGCGGGCGGGAGCCGATGTGTCTTTGCGCACGCTCTACAAGTATTTTCCGAGCCGCGAAGCGATGGTGGTTGGTGCGCTGGAGTATCGCGATAAAGCGTACTTCGACTGGCTCGCGGGCGGACCCGAGAGCGGCGTAGACCACGTCCTACACCCAATCGTTCGGCTTGGTGACTGGTTGCGCGAAGTAGCGAATACAGGCTGTCTGTTTTTGAATGCTTTAGCGGAACATCCCGACAGCGCCCCAATTCGCGACGTGGTCTTGGACCATAAGGAACGGCTTGCAGATGAATTTCGCATTCGTCTTCAAACCATCGCTCCTGACAAAGACATCGATCAGCTCGCCGAAACGCTTTTCCTGCTTCACGAAGGCATGACACAGACCGCGCGCTTGCACGGACGAGACCGAGCGACGGCAGCGGCGCTGCGAGCGGCGAAAGCGGCACTGGCGGCTGAAGGTATCGCCTGAACTCTTGTCCACGAATTCTAACCCCATTGGGAGGCAAACATGAAGATTAAAGAAATTCATATCTATAGCCATGATCTACCCGTGAAGAACGGACCCTATACCATGGCGAATGCCCAGGTCTGGGCGTTGAAGACGACGCTTGTCCGGCTCGTCGGTGTGGACGATACTGTGGGCTGGGGCGAGACCTGCCCAGTCGGCCCGACATATGCGGAATCTCATGCCGCCGGTGCCGTCGCGGCACTCACGGAAATGGCTCCGGGACTCGTCGGCTCGGATGTCTGGCCGCTTGCACTTCAGCGCAAGATGGACAGCCTGCTGAATGGCCATAACTACGCCAAGGCAGCCATCGACATGGCGGCCCACGACCTGATCGGCAAGAAGCTGGGTTTGAGTGTGGCCCAGCTGCTCGGTGGCGCTGCCACCGACAAGGTTCCGTCGTATTATGCGACCGGAGTAGGCACGCCGGATGACATTGCCCGCATCGCCCGCGAGAAGATGGAGGAGGGCTATCCCCGTATTCAGGTCAAGGTGGGTGGCCGGCCGGTGGAAGTCGATATCGAAGTAGTCCGTAAGGTTTGGGAAGTCATCGGAAAATCGGGTATGCGCCTTGCAGTCGATGCCAATCGCGGCTGGACCACACGTGATGCGTTGCGCATCAGCCGTGAATGCCCGGACATTCCCTTCATCATGGAGCAGCCGTGCAACACGATTGAAGACCTGCAGAAAATCCGGCCGCAGGTGCACCATGGCATCTACATGGATGAAAACAGCGTGAATCTCGCAACCGTCATCACGGCTGTCGGCACCGGACTCGTCGACGGCTTCGGCATGAAGGTGACGCGCATCGGCGGACTGCACAATTTCGCGACCTTCCGAGATATCTGCGCCGCCCGCAACCTTCCGCATACCTGCGATGACGCCTGGGGTGGGGATATCATGAATGCTGCCTGCGCGCAGGCAGGCGCAACGATCAACCCCAGGAATTGCGAAGGAGTGTGGATCGCTTCCCCATACATAGAGGGCCACTACGATACCAAAAATGGCGTTCGGATTGAGGGTGGCCATATCGCTCTGCCGAAGGGTCCTGGTCTTGGCGTGACGCCGGAAGAAGGCGTCTTCGGCAACCCAGTCGCCAGCTTTTAAACTAAGACCTGGAGGGTAACATGAGATTTTCAGGCAAATTGGCTCTTGTCACCGGCGCTGCCGGCGGTATTGGCGCCGCTATCGTCAAGCAGCTTCGCGCCGAGGGCGCCCGGGTGGCCGTAGCTGATCGCGATGTGTCCGCAGTCGAGGCGGATGCCTACCTGCCGGGCAACCTGCTGGAGGCATCCTATGCCGACGGCTTGCCACAGGCCGCCTTCGATGCGCTCGGCGGCCTCGATATCGTCGTCAACAATGCCGGTGTCATCACCCGTGGCAAGGTGACCGAAACCACGGATGCCGATTGGGACCTCTCCGTTGGTGTCAATATGCAGGCGCCATTCCGGATAAGTCGTGCGGCAATCCCACTTTTGGCCGCTCGCGGCGGCGGGGCGATCATCAACACCGCTTCGTGCTGGGGTCTTCGCCCCGGCCCGAACCACGCCGTCTATTGCATGACAAAGGCGGCCATCGCCTCGCTCACCCAATGCATGGGCATGGACCACGCCCACCAGAACATCCGTATCAATGCAGTTTGCCCGAATGAGGTCAACACGCCGATGCTGCGCACCGGCTTCATTAAGCGCGGCTTCGATCCGGATACGGCGGTTGCCGAACTTGGGAAGACCGTGCCGCTTGGCCGCATCGCCGAACCGGAGGATATTGCCGATGTCGTGCTCTTCCTCGCTTCGGACGCCGCCCGTTACCTCTGCGGCACGGTGGTCGAGGTGAACGGCGGAAAGGCGGTGGGCTGATGCGTTTCGAAGGAAAGGTTGCGCTGGTCACCGGTGGCCGTTCAGGCATCGGTCAGGCGATTGCCCGGAGATTGCAGGATGAGGGTGCGCGGGTCTTTACCGCGCAACGTGGCGAAGACCAGGAATTCGAAAGCTTTCCGGTCGATTTCGCCGATCCAGCCAGCGCGGGCAAGGCGGTTGAAAGCGTGGTCAAAAACGCTGGGCGGCTGGATGTGCTCGTCAACAATGCGGGCATGATGCAAGAGGCCCTCGCGGAGGACATGACGCTGGCTGATTGGGAGCGGAACATCGCCGTCAATCTCACCACGCCCTTCATGCTGATCAAGGCCGCCCTGCCGCATCTTAGAACTTCGAAGGGCGCCATCGTCAATATCGGCTCGATCGAGGGTCTGGGGTCGAACCCGAAGCACGCGGCCTATTGCGCCTCCAAGGCGGGGCTCCACGGCCTGACGCGCGCAATCGCGATTGATCACGGGGCCGAGGGCATTCGCTGCAATGCGGTTGCGCCGGGCTGGATCGATACGGAACTCAACGTCGGTTTCATCGAGAGCATGCCTGATCCGCAGGCTTTCCGCCGCGAAATCGGGCGAATCCATCCCGTCGGACGGACAGGAAAGCCGGAAGAAGTGGCCGCCCTCGTGTCTTGGCTTGCCTCGCCGGAAGCGGACTTCGTCACAGGTCAGGTCTGGACCATCGATGGTGGCCGCATGGCAAAGCTCAGTCTACCCTGAGCGCATGCCGGATGGCACGCGCGGCAGAGATGTTCAGCAACCAAACTCTAGGGTGCTTTCTTTTTCGCGGATCGCGCAACTCACGCGAACTCGATGTAACGAGCCATGTTCTGGTGCAAGAGTTCTACCATGATATCGCGTGCCGGGTCCCTCACCGCCTTCATCCAGGCGACTGCCAACGGAAGCTTATGCATCGGAAAATCGGCATTCCTGGCCAGAGGGACATAGCTGACACCAGTGACGGCCAGCTTGGATGTCCAACGTGGCACGATGGCGGAGCCTATACCCGCGGCGACGAGATTGATGATTGTCTGCTTTTCGTCGGCAATCTGTGCGATGCGTGGACGCATTCCAAGCTCGGTGAACAGCCCCATCGTCAGGTCATGACTGTGTGGTCTCGAGCGCCGCTCAGGAACAATCAGCGGCTCACCCGCCAGATCCTCGATAGAAATCTCGCTTCTCTCTGCAAGAGGGCTATCGGCAGGTAACGCCACCACCGCCGTTTCGAAGAGCAGTGGCTGTACGGCCAAGCTGCGGCTAAGCCCCTCCCTTGGCCTGATCAATACGAGGTCCAGCCGGCCGGCCAGCAGCTTCGGAATGAGCCGGATCGACTTATCTTCCACAAGCTGCGTAACGGTGTTCGGTGACCGCTCTCGAAAATCCTGGAGAAGCAGCGGGACGAGACCTGCCGCGGCGCTGTCGATCGCACCGATGCGCAGGACGGACGCCGGCTGATGACGCGCGCTCCGGAATTTCTCGGCCACCTTTTCGAGGCGGGCAAGGATGGGCCTCACCTCCTGCAACAGCAAGATGCCATCCTCGGTCAATCCGACGCTGCGGGTCGTTCTGCTGAACAGCGGTACGCCGAGCGATTCTTCAAGCAACCGGATGTGCCGGCTGAGCGACGCAGGCAACATGCCAGCCTTCTGTGCGGCACGACCGAAATGCAGCTCCTCCGCCGCTGCCACGAAACACCTCAACTGCTCCAGTTCCATCGTCCCCTCATTATTTCATTTATTTATATAATTATATGAGCATTGGCTCTTGGGAAAGAAGGAAATAGCGTCGGCCCAATGCGCGAGAGGACGCGCATCTGCATCACTCGAACAAGGGAGGAGCTTGCTATGTCGAGCGAGCTGGAAGGGCGCGTATTGCGCAAGATTACCTGCGCATCGTGCCATTCATCATGGTCCTTTATCTCATAGCCTTCATCGATCGCGTGAACATCGGCTTTGCGTCGCTGACGATGAACCAGGATCTCGGATTTTCTTCGACCGTATTCGGCGTTGGTGCCGGCATCTTCTTCCTTGGCTATTTCCTGTTCGAGATTCCTTCGAACCTGATCCTGAACAAGGTCGGGGCACGGATCTGGATCGCCCGAGTGATGATCACCTGGGGCATCGTATCCGGTGCCATGGCGCTCGTTCAGGGCACGACGAGCTTCTATGCTCTCCGTTTTCTTCTCGGCGTTGCTGAAGCAGGCTTCTTCCCCGGTATCATTCTTTATCTTAGCTACTGGTTTCCGGCCCGTCGCCGTGCGGCGGTGACGGCGATGTTCATGGCCGCCGCGCCGCTATCCACCGCAATCGGCTCGCCGATTTCTGGTGCGCTGCTTGAGATGCATGGCATCTTAGGCCTCGCCGGCTGGCAGTGGATGTTCATCATCGAAGCCATTCCGGCCCTCGTCTTCGGCGTCATTGTCCTCTTCTACCTCACCGACCGACCGGAAAAGGCAAAATGGCTTTCGGAAGACGAGCGCGCCTGGTTGGTCAAATCGATGGAGCAGGAACAGGCCGGCAAGCCGAAGGCCAGCCACAGCATCTGGGCAGGCTTGGCAGACCTGCGCGTGCTGGCACTGTCGCTGGTTTACTTCGGCACGTCCGCAGGGCTCTACACGCTGGGCATCTGGGGGCCGCAGATCATCAAGAGTTTCGGACTTTCCTCCTTCCAGGTTGGCCTGATGAACGCCATTCCGGCCATCTTCGCCGTCATCGGCATGATCCTTTGGGCTCGCAATTCCGACCGGACCGGCGAGCGCACCTGGCATGTGGTCGGGGCCTGCCTTCTCGCAGCTGCCGGGCTTGCCTTTGCAACCGGTGCTGCGAGCGTATTTACCGTCCTTGTCGCCCTGACGTTTGTCAATATCGGCATCAGCGCCTCCAAGCCGCCTCTTTGGAGCATGCCGACCCTCTTCCTGTCCGGACCGGCCGCAGCCGCGGGTATTGCAACGATCAACTCGATCGGCAACCTTGGTGGCTTTGTTGGTCCGTCGATGATCGGCTGGATCAAGGACACGACCGGAAGCTTCGCCGGCGGCCTCTTTTTTGTCGCCGCGCTGCTCGTGGTCTCGGCAGTCGTCACCCTGCTTCTCGCGCGCGGCGCAGCCCGCGAGGCCGGACGCAAGGCATCCGTTCAACACTGAAATATAGAACTGGAGAAATACCATGCGTGAATACAAGATTGCAGCCATTCCCGCCGATGGTATCGGCCCGGAAGTAATCGCAGCAGGATTGCAGGTTCTGGAAGCACTGGAAAAGCGCAGCGGCGACTTCAAGATCCACGCCGAGACCTTCGATTGGGGCTCGGACTATTACAAGAAGCACGGCGTCATGATGCCGGCTGACGGACTTGATACGCTGAAGAAGTTCGATGCGATCTACTTCGGCGCCGTTGGTGCACCGGATGTGCCGGACCACATCACGCTCTGGGGCTTGCGGCTGCCGATCTGCCAGGGCTTCGATCAATATGCCAACGTTCGCCCGACCAAGATTCTGCCTGGCATCACCCCGCCGCTGCGCAATTGCGGGCCGGGCGATCTGGACTGGGTCATCGTGCGCGAAAACTCCGAAGGCGAATATTCCGGCCATGGCGGGCGTGCTCACAGAGGCCTGCCTGAGGAAGTGGGAACCGAAGTTGCAATATTCACCCGTGTCGGCGTCACCCGCATCATGCGATACGCGTTCAAGCTCGCCCAGTCCCGCTCCCGCAAGCTGCTGACCGTCGTAACCAAATCGAACGCACAGCGCCACGGTATGGTCATGTGGGACGAGATCGCCGCGGAAGTGTCAAAGGAATTTCCGGACGTCACCTGGGACAAGATGCTGGTCGATGCCATGACGGTGCGCATGACGCTCAAGCCGCAGAGCCTCGATACGATCGTCGCGACCAACCTTCATGCCGACATCCTTTCGGACCTTGCAGGCGCGCTTGCAGGTTCGCTCGGCGTCGCCCCCACCGGCAATATCGATCCGGAACGCCGTTTCCCGTCGATGTTTGAACCTATCCACGGATCGGCCTTCGATATCACCGGCAAGGGCATCGCCAATCCGATCGCAACCTTCTGGACTGCGGCCCAGATGCTGGAACATCTCGGCGAGCGGGAGGCCGCCACAAGGCTGCTTGGCGCGGTCGAACGGGTAACCGAAGCCGGCATCCTCACCCCCGACGTCGGCGGAACCGCCACGACGCAGCAGGTTACGGATGCCGTCTGCGCGGCCATTGCCGGCTCTAACATCCTGAAGATGGCTGCTGCAGAATGAGCTGGGACGATACGTCCGCCCGAAGCGCGCTGCGCCGAATGTTCGACGCAGCGGTCGCGAGCGCCGATCCGGTAAAGGTTGTTGCGCGGCATCTTCCCGAGCGCCCGAGCGGCCGCTGCATCGTCGTCGGCGCCGGTAAGGCATCCGCTGCAATGGCCGCGGCATTGGACATCGCTTGGTCGGACGTCGATTTGTCCGGCATTGTTGTCACCCGCTACGGCCATGCAGTGCCGGCCGGCCGCATCGACATCATCCAGGCATCCCATCCGGTTCCGGATGAAATGAGCGTCGAAGCCGCCATGCGCATCCTGGGATGCGTGCGAGACCTTGGGCCGGACGACCTGGTCGTCGCCCTCATCTCGGGGGGAGGATCGTCACTGATGGTCTCGCCGGCAGGCGACATGACACTGGCGGACAAGAAAATCGTCAACCAGGCACTGCTTGCCAGCGGCGCGACCATTTCGGAGATGAATACCGTCCGCAAGCAGCTTTCCGGCATCAAGGGCGGACGCCTCGCACAGGTCGCCTATCCGGCCCGTGTTGTCACATTGCTCATCTCCGATG
Organism: Rhizobium sp. CB3171; assembly: GCF_029714265.1. Taxonomy (NCBI): domain Bacteria; kingdom Pseudomonadati; phylum Pseudomonadota; class Alphaproteobacteria; order Hyphomicrobiales; family Rhizobiaceae; genus Rhizobium; species Rhizobium sp. CB3171. Next base: position 2,758,984 of record NZ_CP121653.1, read on the forward strand.
TGCCGGGGGATGATCCATCGGAAATCGCCTCCGGTCCAACGGTCGCCAACGAAACGACGGTGGAGGATGCGAGGGAGATCGTTTCGCGCTATCGCCTGGCACTCCCCGCCGCTGCACAGGACCTGCTGGACCGGGGAGGTTACGCGTATCCAGGCCCAATGAACTCGGAAGTCCGGCTGATTGCGTCCCCATCCGTGGCGCTGGAAGCTGCGGCGAATGAGGCCCGCACTGCCGGACTTCGACCACTCGTGTTAGGGGACGCCGTGCAGGGAGAGGCCAAGGAGGCCGGCACCGTCTTCGCGGGCATTGCACTTTCGGCGCGCAAGAAGGGACTGCCGATCGCAGGACCCGCCGTGCTTCTTTCTGGAGGAGAAACGTCCGTATCGCTTGCCGCCGATTCATCGGGCCGCGGAGGCCGTAACACGGAATTCCTGCTCAGCCTCGCCATCGGCCTGAATGGGGCTGAGAACGTCTGGGCGATTGCCGGCGATACTGACGGGATAGATGGCGTCGAGGACGCAGCAGGAGCAATCATATCACCCGACACCATAGTCCGCATGCGCCAGGCCGGCATCAATCCTCGCTCGGCTCTTGCGCGACATGACAGCTATACGGCGTTCAATGCGATCGGTGACCTCGTTATCACGGGCCCAACACTTACGAATGTCAACGACATTCGGGCAATTCTAATCGGATGAAACCGTTATGTCATTCGAAGCGCTCGCCGAGCCAAGATCGTCGCGACGGTCGAGGCGACCCAGCTCTGAAAATCCCACCGACTGCAGGCAACCGCTAAGGATACCCAATCCATATGAAAGGCACATGGCGTCTAGACGACATGTGCCGAGGACCTCTGCGCATCGATGTTGGAAGTGTTTGATGGCCTGATAGACGAGTAGCGCTTCTGAAGCGACAAATCGGGCCATTTGCCAATATCTTGGTTTATACTTTGGTCAGTAAGTCGCATGCAACATGGCGGCTGCCACATACAAAACCTAAGCATTACTCGGGTGATGCATCTTAGATCGTCTCGGGCGCCTTGAAGGGATCAGAACTGGCGATCCCGCTTAACTACCCGACAATAATGATCTATTGACTTTGCGCTCACGCAATCTCGCCTTCATCCAAATATCATTCGTTCAGACGACGAGCCAAACGCTGCATAAGATCCATTCGTTCATGAAAAATCGCCACGATCAAGGCGGGCGCATCCTCGCGAAGCAGACAAAAGACGTAGTGATGTTCGCACCGCGCCATTCGTAACGCCGGATGAAGCGCGCTCATATCCTTGAAAGGACCTTTGCCCTCGGCCAGGTTTGCGATACCTCGCTCCAAATCTGAGACGTAACGGCGTACCTGAGCGGCACCCCATTGCGCACGTGTATGGCGGATTACCGAACGTAGATCCGATTCCGCCTCTGCGGTAAGAATGTAGGCCCTCAAGCACGACCCTCGGCAATCTCCTCGTCGAGGATCTCACCTACGGTCTTGGTCGACAATTTTCCGGCGAGCCCGTCATTGATGCGCGTGTTCATCAACGTCTTCAACTCCTCCCAGGCTCGTTCTCCATCTGTGTCACCGGGAAAGAGGCGCTCAAGCACGTACTGCTTGATTGTCTTGCCCTGCAAAGCGGCGAGCGCCTTTAGGCTTTGATGTTGCTGGTCAGTTATGTCGATTGTCAATCGGCTCATCTAAAACGCTCCCGAACAGAGAAAACCCACATTAACACATATGTGGGTATATGGCCGCCGCGATGCTCCTTATCTTCCTAATGTCGCTTGATATGCCGCTGTGGAGTTTTGCGAGTTTTGAGCGAAGCGGGCTTTTCCTCTGTCCGAATGGGTCTGCTGTCTCAATCGCGAAAAAGATGCCGATCCGCCTATGCGCCTTGATGCGATATAAAGTGGCGATTGCATCATTAAATCCGCACATGCTCTCAATGTCGGCTAAGTTGCAGCAGTTCACCTTGCGCACCCTCATACTCCATGAATGTTTTCGGACATGAGAGCAGGGCCGCGTTGAACTTTGGAATAGCCTCGGCACTCTCCCCACGCAGCAGGTGCCATTCGCCAACGTAGAATGTAGCTTCACAAAGACTGTCGTTGTTTGTGGCCTTTGCGGTGACTTCTTCCGGCGTGAATTCTCCAAGGAAAAGCTTATAGACCGGATAGGGCCACTTGCTTTGATCCAGCTTGCCGGCCGCCATGCGGAGATCCGATGCTGCTTGGCTGTCATTACCCCGTGTTTGCGCAAGGAAGCGCCAGAGATGGTAATATGGCGTAGCGTCCGGGTTCAGTTTAATCCTTGCTACGAAATCGTCTGCTGCCCGTTGATACTGCCCCTGAAAATATTGCACGAAAGGGTCCCCAAGGTATCCAGCACGCAGCTGACTGACAGGCCAGATCGACCCAAGAGCAATCGTTGCAAATGCAACACTGCTGATGAGTGCCACGACACCGAAGCGTGGATGAGGTCGGTTGTTTGGCCAAGCCTTGAGCAGGCCGAGCGAAACAATGCCCCCGGCGAGTGCTCCGCCAAGATGGGCCGCATAATCGATATGCATGCCATCAGCAGTCTGGCCGACAAGGGGAAGAATGGAGGGTACGAGGATCTGTACAGCGCCCATCCGCAAAATTTCTGGTAGCGGACCCGCCGGAAAATGGAAGCTTGCGACGATCACGGCAGCAAACAAGCCGATGATGCCGCCGGATGCTCCGACACCGACCATGTTTGCAGGGTTCATCAGGAGCGATGCCGTAGACCCTCCGACTGCACTCAGGCAAAAGAGTGCGGCAAACCAGCGCCAGCCGATCAATCGCTCGAGCAAGATTCCGGCGCGCCACAAGGCAAAGCAATTGAATGCGAGATGGAGGATGTTGCCGTGCAGCAAGGAAGCCGTCACCAACCGCCACCACTCACCATATTGTAGAATCCGTTGACGAAACGTCCCGCCGAGGACCAACAGTGTTTGGGTGCTTGGCGCATATTGTTTTTCCGGCACAACGCCGAACTTTAGCTCAGCAACGTAGATGCCGACCAGAACGGCGATAAGGGCGTAGGTGAAGAACGGGCGTCCTTTCAGGTCAAAGACCGGCGCCGCATGGTCTTCCGGCGGGGAAGTTACACCTCCATCCGTCAGCGCCTGCTGTTCACGATTTTTGGCAAGAAATTCAAGGCATTGAGCGTATACCCAATCCGGATCAGCTCGAAGCAGCTTCAAGGAGACGACAGCCGGGGTAGCTCGCCCTTGTAAAGCTCTGGGCAGCCAGCGCATAAGCCCGCGCCTCGTCAAGGTTCGTGCCGCAATCGGATCCAGATCGACATAGAGTTGATCGGCACGTTTGCGTTGATATCTGCGGATGTCACGAACGGATCGCCACGGGATCGTTTCGTCGGCATGGGTTTCGATGTAGATCCCGTCCGGCGATGCGATGAGACCTGGTTTGCCCCGAGCAGCTTTGACGAGCAGGACGAGCCCTAGAAGGCTGATAAGCGCTGCAAGTGGCCAACAGAAAATAGCACTGAGGTGCGGATGCCCAGGCCTATCGGGTAGAAGGGGACCACCGGCAACAGCGACGGCGATCACCTGCGCCAAAAAAACAAGCCATAGGAGCCTACCCTTATCGTAGGCAAACTCCATTTTTCGCCGCACTTGTGGGTCCGCAGAGAAGCTCTCAAGCGAGATTGTGTCTTGGTTATGCATGTTCGGTGATATACCTCCTCAAAAGCGTTCTATCGCTCCTGCATCGCCTGCAAGGTGACCTCGACGATGGGCAAAACAGATATTCGACTATACGGCGCTTGCCGGTCTTGATCTCGGCGGTCGCTGCCCTGCCGGGTGAGAGCGGCACGATATCGCCTTCGAGGCTCATGGTGCTGGCGTCAAGCCGGGCGGTCACGGGAAAGACAAGGTTCTGCACGCGCTGCACATTCGTGATCGGCAGTGTTCATCTGCATTTTGCTGAAATATCCAAAAGTAAATCCATTTTCGATTGCCGCAGTTTAAAACCTAAGCGAGAACTCCGCTTCGATCACAACGCACGCAATATCAATATCTGTACGCGCATTTTGCTCAATGACAATATAGGATTTGCTACTTATGAGAGATATAAGAAGACGCAATAGCCCGTGCTCGCGGTCGAAAACGCGGAGCGCCCTTCAAAATGACACCCGCGAAATTGCGGGCTCGCTCAGGCGGCAATGGGCAAGCCCGAAACGAAGGTGGCCGATCTTTGCGCCGAGCTCGGCAGTTCGACGGTCGCTGGCTGATATCCGACATGCACGACGTTCAGACCGCCCTTACCCATGATGAAGGGCGGTTTCTCGATCGTGTCATGGCCGATGGTGATGATGAGATCAGCCTGTTCGATCGCCTCATGGACATAATCCCGCTCCGACAAGGCGGCGGTGCCCGTGTAAAGCTCCGTTCCGCCTGGAACCGTTCCCTTGCCCATCTGCATCGTGAAGAACGGGATGCCGGTGCAGATGACGAACTGTGCGATGTCCGACGTCGAGCGGCGGCGCGAGGCCGCGGCCCCAAGCATGAATAGCGGGTGTTTCGCCGCTGTGATGGGCGCGGATGCGCGATTGAGGGCCGCGTCACTCGCGATCGGCAGCTTTAGAGCGCGTCTTGAACGCGGAATCGGAATTGAGATTCCATTAGTAATTGATTTCTAATTCGATTGCCTGAGTGGTGATTTGGTCGGAGGCGATATGACCCGTGCTTTCAGCGATGATCTTCGCAGCCGTGTTCTGGCAGCGTCACGTGATGACATGTCGGCGCGATCGGCGGCGGCGCAGGGCGGCATTGCCATAAGATGGATTTCTTCCGCAGTCCGGGTCGCCACGATCGGTCTTTACGGCAGATATTGGTTTGAACAACAACTCAATATTTGCCTTTCGATGAAGGGCCCACGGCAGCATCGGCGCAAAATACAAGTCAAAGCCATTTCATAACCTTGGACCTTTTGTAGCTTCTCCGTCCTTCAGGCACACCATCGATGACGCGACCCGTTTCCGGTCAGCCGCAACCGTTGGAGCCTATCTCGGTCTGACCCCAAGACGAAAGCAATCAGGCGAGACTGACCTAAACGGCAAGACATCGAAATGGGGTGACAGACTTTTACGAACCTACCTGTTCGAAGCCGCGGCAGTACTACTGCATCGGACAAAGAAATGGTGTCGCTGAAAGCGTGGGGATTACGACTGGCCTAGCGCAGCGGAATGAAAAAGGCCCATGTCGCCGTTGCCCGAAAACTCGCCATCATACTTCATTCGTACAAGACGCGATTTATTTGGAGACCTTGGATGGGAGCTGTGCGACAGCAACCCTACGCGTTGCCACAGCGGGCTACCACCGCACCTGCCCAAAGCTCCTGTAATCTTCCCTATTGCATCTGCGGAAAAGTGCTACACACTGCCATAGGACTAGCGAAAGCGCATTGAGACAGGATCTGGGAGGGTTCATGGTCGAAATCTTTTCGAAGCAGGACGGTCCGCGTCGGGAGGACGCACGCATCAAGCACCTGATACAGCAAAATCAACATGTGATCACAAAACTCGCGGACCAGATCAGCGGTGGCCATTATTCGGAATCGAAGAAGCCTAAACTGGCGCCGCAGGCTGAGGGATTGATTATCCATATCGGTGGTTCTGCGAAACCGGCTCCTGAACCTGAACCCAAAATCAGGATCACGCCTAACGGTCGTGTGATCGCCGTCGACGTCAGCTCCGGACTGCAACTGCACTATATCGGAGAGCTGCGCGAGCGCCGCGGTCTGAAGATGTTTGCGCTAGCGACTACCGACAACGGTTTCATTGCCCCGCTGGACGAGACAATGATCGAAGCACTTGCTGATATCGATGGTGTCGCGCTTGGTCCCGCTTATGACAGCGCGGATCTGGCAGCCGATATCGGTCTTCGGCTCAATATTCCTTCCGAGGCGTAACGACGAACGGCATATGCTGCTTGCAAGGGCCGAGGTGGTGTCGAATCGCTAGAGCGAGGAATGTGGTAGCCACATGAAACAAGATTCATACACGCGGAGAAATTCCGCCATGGCTCAATCGTCCAGCGGGGATCGACTCATTGCTGCCGACTTGACGCTATACGCAGACTATGACGAGCGGGTAACCATGCGGGCGTGGGAAGCGTTGCTCGAAGGCCGCTCCGAACCTGCCTCCTCCTCATTACCTGTGAGATCGACGATTCACGAGTCCTGGCACCGTTGCGCAAACGGCGGCATTGATGCGCAACAAAACGAAGCGCCTTTGGAGACAGACAAAGATGCTGTCGAGGCGCTCGCACGAAGCAATTTCGAACTTCTGGCGGCCGCCGCCCGACCGTTTTCGGCAATGGGAAGACTGCTGGACGGAACCGGCGCTATGCTGATGCTTGCCGACAGCAAGGGCGTACTGATCCAGGCGATCGGCGACAAAAAGACTATCTATGACGGAATGGACATTCATCTCGGGGTGGGCGGCAAATGGACCGAAGACGTCGTTGGAACCAATGGCATCGGCACCGCTCTGTGGACCGGCGAGCCCGTGTTCGTTCATGCCGCAGAACATTTCTGCGCCGGGATCAAGGCCTGGACCTGTGCAGGCGCGCCGATCCGCGATCCTTTCGATGGAAAAGTCATGGGTGTCGTCGACCTTTCGGGACACCCCGATATCTTCCGGCCACACAATATCGCTCTCGTCGCAGCAGCGGCTCGAGAAATCGAGCGCGCACTCGCGGACTCCCAGAATGAAGAGCGGATGCGGCTTCTCGAAGCGTTCATCGCCTCTGTCGGCAGCTACCATTCAACTGATGCGGTGATGATCATCGATCGCCATGGACGCGCAATTTACAGCAACAACATACCGATTGCGGATAGCAAGCAGTTTGGCGACACTATTCGTCAGGAAGCCCTAAGCTGTCGGTTGCCGGAGTTGACAAACTCCGGTTTCCTGGATCGCGTCGCAGGTTCGATCCCACAGGACATGCAGTCGTGTAATGTTTGCCCCTTGGAGCTGGACGGAGCAGTGCGCGGTGCGGCGCTGGTCTTTGCCAAGGCCAAGGGCGGCAGAGCGGCCGAGATCGGTAGGGAAAGCAGAACTCAACGGCTCAAGGACGAATCCGCGCTTATCGTTGGTGAAAGCGAGGCGTTGCTGGCAGCCATCGATATCGCCTGTCGGGTCAGCGAAGCCGAAGGAGTAACATCGCTCCTGATCGAAGGCGAAACCGGCGTTGGTAAAGAGCTTTTTGCCCGGCTCATTCACGCAGGAAGCCGCAAATCGTCGAACAACCCGTTTATCGCGCTCAACTGCGGTGCCGTTACCAAGGAATTGTTCGGCAGCGAGTTGTTCGGTCATGTTAGTGGCGCTTTCACCGGCGCTTCTCGAGATGGCAAGCCAGGCGTCTTCGAGCTCGCCAATGGCGGCATTCTCAGCCTCGATGAAATCGGCGAGATGCCGCTGGATATCCAGCCGTTCCTGTTGCGCGTGCTTGAGGAAAGGGTCGTGTACCGTCTTGGAGACAGCCGTTCGCGGCCGGTCGATGTACGGGTCGTCGCCTCAACCAACCGGGACCTTAAGGAAGAAGTAGCAGCCGGTCGGTTTCGCAGAGATCTCTTTTACCGGATCAGCACGGTGTCGATTCATGTTCCTCCCCTCAGGGAACGGGGCAGTGACAGCCTGTTGCTCATCGAGCATTTCAATCGAAAGCTCGCCCACCGTAAGGGAACTGCGCCGCTGCGCTTTTCAAACGATGCACTTGATTCGTTGCTCGCCTATCGCTGGCCGGGCAATGTCCGTGAGCTGCGAAATCTTGTCGAGCGCCTGCATCTGCTTTCAAGCAACGGTTTCGTCGACCTCAAAGACCTGCCCTCAGATATGGTCGAGCGGACACGAGATCATATCGACGTCCTGTCGGCAACGGATGCGCTGCCGCGAGCGGAAGTGCCCGTCTTAAGCTTCGAGGAAGCAGAGCGGCAAGCAATTCGGAACGCACTGGCGGCGGAACACGGCAATCTCAGCAAGGTGGCTCGGCGGCTCGGCGTGTCGCGCCCGACGCTTTACCGCAAGCTGGAGCAATTTGGGATCAAGCGCGGCTTCATGTGACACGGCAGCCCAAATTTATCCAGTGCGGAGCTATAAACCCCCTGGTATTCGCAATGTGGGTGCGAACGTCTTTTCCTTCAACTGATTGAACACTATCACGCCGGTTGCCGGACATTTTTGTTGTTCCCGGCAACCGGTCGCCCCCTCCGCTCTACGCGCGGCCAAGCTTCTCCGCGCCACCGCCGAGAGCCGGGCCGGCGGTCGGATCTTCATTCTCGGCGAGATCGCCGATGAGCGTCTCCGTCGTCAGGATCAGCTTCGCGACAGAGGCTGCGTTTCTAAGTGCGGTGTAGGTCACGCGGACCGGGTCGACGATGCCTGCGTCAATCATGTTCTCATATTTGCCGATCGACGCATTGAAGCCGTGACCGCTGTTGATCCGGGTAACTTCGGCAATAATGGTATCGGGATCGCCACCGGCGTTTGTCGCTATCCGCCATAGCGGCCGTGTCAACACCGACTGCACGAGCCGAATACCCTCTGCGACATCATGATCCACGGTCGCAAGCGGGGCATTGAGCACGGACGATATTTGGGCAAGAGCCGATCCGCCACCGGCCACCACGCCCTCTTCAGCCGCGGCACGCACTGCATGCAGAGAGTCCTCGATCAACTGGATCGTTCTCTTCTGTTCTACCGGGGTAACTCCGCCAGCATAAAGTACCGCCGTGCCACCCGAAAGTTTGGCCAGACGTTCCCGCAGCTTGTCCTGTTCGATATTGGGCGGTGCGACCTCGAACTGCCGCTGTACTTGCGCCCGGCGGGCGACAATTGCAGAAGGATCACCGCCTCCGCGAACGATCGTCGTATAGGTCGAGCTTGTTATGACGCGTTCAGCCGAGCCGAGATCTTCTGTAGTCACGTCCTCGATCCGCCCGCCGAGATCGCGCGCTATCACCCGCCCGCCGGTGAGGATGGCGACATCCTCCAGCATCGCCTTGCGCCAGTGGCCATATTCCGGCGGATGGACCACGAGATATTTCCCTGGCCCCTGCTTGCCGAGCAATGTCACGACGACGTCCGGCGAGACTTCTTCCGCAACGATGAGCAGTGGCCGACCCGTCTTGTCCGCAATAAGGCGCGCTGCATCTAGAGCAGATGGTTCGCGAATCTTAAGGTCGGTGAGGAGGATTAGCGGACGTTCGAGCACCGCCTCCATCTTTGCCTGGTTGGTAACCATATGGTGCGAAAGATAGCCACGCTCGAAGGACATGCCTTCGACGACATCCAGTGTGGTTTCTGTCGTAACGCTGAAATCGGTGGTGATAATGCCATCCGTGCCGACGCGCTCATAGGCTTCAGCAACCAGTGCGCCGAGTTTCGGGTCAGTGGCGGCGATGTTGGCGACCGCGGTAAGCGTGTCGTTACCCTTTGCAGGCTTGGCGCCGGCCTTCAGGGCCTCGACCACCGTCTCAACCGCAAGATCGATCCCCTTGCAAAGATCGACCGATCTTGCGCCGCGCTCATTGGCGTGAATGCCACCCTGAACGAGCGCATTGGCAAGCACGATGGCCGTCGTGGTGCCATCACCCGCAATCTCGTTGGTCTGCATCGAGACTTCACGCACGATCTGTGCGCCCATGTTCTCGAAACGATCGTGTAGCTCGATTTCGGACGCGATACTGACGCCATCGCGAGTGACCATCGGCGTACCCAGTGGCCGGTCTATCATTGCGTTCATACCTCTTGGCCCTAAAGTGGGCTCCACGGCGGCCGCCAACTTAGCGACGCCCCGGGCAAGCGCACGGCGCGCTTCGGAATTGTGCAACATCAATTTCGGCATGACTCCTCCTTCCGCCTGACGGGCGGTTTGTTGATTTGGGGCCTCTTTCGGGAAGGCCGTTGCTTTCAATTACGGGGTATCGGCGCGCACTGCGGGAGCGGGAACCCGGTTCAAGATGAAGTCGACCAGCGTCGGTTCACCATCGACTATCTCCACTTCCTTGTAGCGAGTATGCTTGAGCCCGCGGCAAAGTGCACCGTTGAACTCCATGTTGATCCGGACACTTCGAAGGTCGGCCAGATGAACGGGCAATGTCTCCGTCGTAACCCGACCGCCGTCATAGCTCAGAATTACCGGGTCGCGCGGATGCAGGGCCGGCCACCGCAAGAAAAGAGCGTGCCGATAACGCAGCCTCCGCTTCAGCACGTCTTCGCTGCCGAAGCCGAGGGTATCGAAAACGGAAAGCGTCATGCCGGCGATTTCACTATCCGCCATCCCGCTGCTGCGAAGATCGAGGATTATCGCTTCCTGACGGCGCTTGAAGGCCTTGAGCCGGAACTTCTCACGCAGATCCTCGAGGTCCGTCTTCTCCGCGAGCGATCCGAAAATCTCCGCAAAGCTCTTACCCTCCAGAATGCCCTTGTTCACCTCTTCTGCAAACATATGGTCATGTAGGGTCAACCCATATTCCGGAGACCACGATAGTGCGTCCAGCGCGGTCCTGACATCGTCTAGCATCAGGAAGGCAAAATTTGGCGAACACCAGTATGTGGGCAGCCGGAACCCGACCTCCACACGACCATCGGCCGCAATCTCCGCGCGCTCGATGAAGCCCATATCCGTCACGGGTTCATCCAATTCGGGATCGTTGACCCCTTCGAGGCGCCGCCAGAGTTCCCTCTGGCGACTTTCCAACAATTTGGCCGCGCTCATGGCCTCTACTCCGCCGCAACGCTGAACGGCGAACTGGCGAGTGCGACCTTCTTGGCTTCGATGTCGATGTCATAAATGCGCGCAGCATTAAGACCCAGGATCTTCTCCTTGATCTCTGGTGTAAGGTCGACACCTCTTTCTTTCCTGATGTCATCCGGCAGTTCGAATGCCCAGAATTTTTCGACCAACCAACGCGGCGTCCAGATCGCGTAATCGGATCCGAATAGGATTTTTTCCGGACCGGCCCAGAAAAGCAGCTCGGAAATCACTTCAGCGAAGTAGCGCGGTCGTGAATGAATGAAGGGAAGCGCGACCGCGAGACCGCCATAGACATTGGTTTCCTGCACCGCGATCCAACAGAAATCGTCCAGCCGGGGCAGTCCGCAATGTTCGACGATCCAATTGAGATTCTGGAAGTCGGTCGCAGCATAGTCGACATCATGGACGTCGAAAGCATCCTTGTTGAGCGGGATGATGGTCGGTCCCTTGTGAACATGGATATTCTTGATCCCAAGCTTTTCGCAAAGTTCGAAACAGCGATAGGCCTCGGGATCATTGAGCTTCCAGCCTTTTGAAGCGCCATTCCACTCGGCCGTGTACATTTTCACGCCCTTGATGTCGTAGGTTTCCTTCATCCAGTGGATATACTCCAGCGCCTTCTCTCCATCGCGTGGGTCGAAAGAGCCGTTGACGATGAAGCGTTCGGGATAGCGCTTGGCCATCTCGGCGTTGCGCTCGATGGTATTGAAACCGTTCTTGTAGAAATCTTTGAGATACGTCGATTGAACGATGGCGACATCATCCGGACCGTTGATGAACAGATCCCTATAGAGATCGTCGGCGCTGTATTTCTCGAACTTGCTTTTTTCCCATAGTTGCTCTTTGGGACTGAGCGCCGTGTGATAGCCGTAGAAGCATTCGACGAACTGCTTGCCATGGATGTTGCGCTGGTTCTCAGGGCTGCCGTCCCAGAAATGGGTATGCCCATCGACGACGAATATTTCCTTGCCTTCCGGTGTCTTGAACATTGTTGTTCCCTCCGCTGCAAATGATTGAACATTCCGGCGCGCCACTCCGTCGGCGCGCCGACGCTGGGCTTCGTCAGATGTACTCGAAGACCTCGTCCATATCGCCGAACAGGATGACCTCATTGTCATCGATGCGGACCATCCGCCCGTAGTGGGTAGACGTATTGACCTCGAAGATTTCCGCAGTCATTTCGCGGCCGAGATATTCGCTGATCTCGTCCATTCTGAAAATTAGCTTGCCGTTGCCGTCGATGCGGATCATCGCCGGCGCGTAAGTAACGGTAACGCCGGGTTTCTTGCTCATGAATTCTGCAATGGCGCGGGCTTCGACCGAGTCATTCATGGTGACGCCACACTGGTGGGAAATCGTCTGTTCGAAGGTGATGTCCTTCATCGATTTGAAGATGTTCGATTGAGACGCGTCGCGGGCTACTGATGACATGTTGAAATCTCCTGTGTTAGCGCTTGAGGCCGAGTTCGTCGAGGATCTGGCCAATCCGCTCTTGGGACTGCGCACTGACGTCGGGAAACGAAACCGGCTTGGAATGCGGCATGGACCAGATCGGCTGAAGGCCAAGTGCGGCCTTGTCGGCCAGGGCGCCGTGCTTGGTGACCCAGCCCTGGAAAAGCTTGCGGTTTGCCACGCCGTGCTTTTCATCGTTGGCCAGCAGGTAGATCAGATCGATCGTATTAGCGAGATTGCGCTCATAGTCAGCCTCGGCAGCCGAAATCACCGGTGGGGTGATAAAATCATGGTTTGCCGCAGCTGCCTGCATTAGAAAACCTGAGCGAAACAGTTCCCCGACCAAGGGTTCGAAGATGATGTTGATCGCGAAATATTGTTCGAGATAGTCAGTAGTACCCATGATTGTCTCGATGGCTTCGCGCGTGCCTTGCCAGACAGTGTCCTCGAGCCAATGCTTCTTGCCGAGTTCGTCGTCCCAACCAGGAATATCCATGCCGATTTCGGCCAGATAGAGCGTGATGTCCTGGGCAAGCCGGAGCTTGTAGGACGAGTTGGTCAGCGTGGCGTTGTTGATCATCTGGGTGTAGCCATAGCGCTGCGCCTGCATGAGCGAGGTGCCGAGCCCGAATTCGGCATGTTTCCAGGCTCCGAGATGGGCCTGGAGAACTTTGATCCACACTTTGTCAAACGTCTTCGGCGCACCGGCTCGGCGGGCGTTGGAAATCACGCTCTGCACCATCGTTTCGATCTTCGATTGACGCTGATAGTGTGTGCGTTCCCACTCCTGATCGGGCGCCCGGAACGCATGCCAATTGGAGCTCTGCGCTGCCGTATTGTCCTTGACATAGGCACCCTTGCCGTTTGCGAAGGAGATGATCCAATTCTGGATCAGATAGCGCTCCGGATCCGGTTGGACGTCGACGGTGACATCCTCGTAATGTGTGGCGCGCTGTCCCTTTGGATCGAAATAGCGGTATTTCCGGCTATCGGAATCAGCAAAGATTGCCGCTCCGGCTGCGCCCGACCCCACTGAACTCGATAATGCTGGCATAGTCCTCACTCCCTTGTTGCAGTTGCACTATTGCTGTTTCTTCTTCGTCCAGCCCTCAATGGCTCGGAGTTCCTCCCCCGGACGAAGTCGTAAATTTGTCGAAGAAAATGCGCTCGGACTCGAAGCCGTTCATGAAAAGCACCGGCTGCAGAGCGTCGATCATCGGCGGCGGGCCGCAGGCATAGACATCGCCTTGGCCGTCAATTGCCAGTTCCTTGAGTTTGGCATCCACGCTTTGGTGAACAAAGCCACGCTCGCCACCCCAGCCGCTGTTCTCGCCGGCATGCGAAAGCACCGGGATGAAAGTGACTTCGGGATAACGACGCACCAACTCACCGATCCTGTCGAGGTGGAAAAGGTCATCCTCCGTCCTCGCACCATAGAAGAAATAGACCGGGCGTTTCTCACCGCTTAGAAGGTGATCATTGAGGATCGACCAGACGGGCGACATTCCCGATCCCGCCCCCACCAGCACTAGTGGTCCTTGTCGGTCTTCTCGTCGAAAGCAGGTTCCATAGGGTCCGACGACGGTGACATCGGCTCCGACCCGGATACCTCCGGAATCGAGCTCGCCGGAGAATTTTCCTGCGGGGTATTTTTTGATAATAAAGGAGAGTTTTTTGGTTTCGCTCGGCGTATTTGCCATGGAGAACGAGCGCGTAATCGTCTCCCCCTCTTCCGTGGTGACTGTGATGTCGACATACTGTCCCGCCCAAAACTTGATTGGGGAACCGAGTTCGATTTCGATGCCTCTGATATCGTGGGTCAGTTTCTCGATATGCGTGATCTGGCCCTTGAATGTCTTGACGGCAATCGACTTTGCGAGAACCTCCTCGTCATAGTTCAGGAGCTCGACTTCCATGTCGGAATAGGCGATCGACCGGCACAGCAGAATGTGTCCGGAATCCCTTTCCATGTCGTTGAGCGCGAATGTCGAGTATTTGAGCATGTCGACCTCGCCGTCGAGCAGGACGCATTTGCACGCCGAACATTGCCCTTCCTTGCAGCCGTGCGGCAAAGCGATACCCTGGCGAAACGCTGCGTTCAGAACTGTTTCGCCGTTCTCGACCTCGAATTCGACACCGACCGGCTCGAGACGAACCGTGTGTGCCTGCTGATGTAGCTTTTGAGCTTCAGCCATTGACGCAACCTCCAATTCCCGCGTGTTTCCTTGAAGGGAAACGTGCTTTTCCCGGAATGTCGCGGAGGCCGGGACCGGCCCCCGCGGCTCTACGCCTTAGTTAAAGGGCGTGATGGTGAAGCCGGCACGGTACTCGGCGAGGTGCTGTTCGCGGGCCTCCGGCGACATTTCGCGCAGAAGCGTCAGCGGGGATTGCAGTATGTGGCCGCGGCCCTCGCCCCTGATCAATACCCGAATTCGCGATGGCGGCAGGCTCACAGCCTTTGATGGCGGTGAAACGCTGGTCTTGACGGCAAAGGGCGACCTGTTGCGCATCAATCGATCCGGCGAGATTTCGGCAAAAGTCGCGGATAAAAGCCCAATCATTGCTTTTGATTATTGCCGGTCGACAGGGCTGACGGCCGCGGTCCTCCCCAATCGGCTGCGCCTACAATGGAAGAGGACAGATTCAATCAGAGAAGCCGCTCTCAGCGATCCTATAAGCGAAATGGTATCCATTTCGAACGATGGATGCATGATCGCGCTTGCGGCTGCCACCAGCCTCAATGTTCGCCACGCGGAGGACGACCTGCGGCCATTTCGGGAAATTCCGCTCTCAGCCCGGCCAATTTCGCTGATATGGAGCGCAGACAACAGGTGGTTGGCATGCGGCCTGGAGACCGGCGGATTTTGCCTGGTCGACATAGCCTCTGGCGGTGATGCCATACTCAGCGATTTCCCCGGTCCGATCCGCACACTGGACTGGAGCCAATCCGCAAACGCAGTTTTCGCATCCGGAGCCTATCGCATTGCCGGATGGTCAATGGACACACCGCCTCTTTCGAACAGCTCGACAGGAGCACTGGCTACCGGGCATCCGGGCTTCGTGATGGTGGACGCCGTTGCTTCTCACCCATTCAAGAAGCTCGTAGCAGCAGGTTATGCGAACGGCAAGATCGTCATCGCCAAGATCGGCTCTCCCGACGAACTGGTGATCCGGGACACGGGCGGATCGGTCACTGCACTTCAATGGAGTGCTGATGGCAAACAGCTTGGCATGGGCGACGCGCTCGGCAATGCCGCGATCATCACCTTCCCTAACCAGTTCTTCAAATAGCTGCCACTCAAACAGAAAATGGAGGATATCATGCAAAGAAAGCTCACCATTGAAGAAAAAAGCAAGGACGCTTTTTTCGAGAGAATTGCGAAGCTCTCCGAGGAAATGGTTGCCGCACATGGCAAAGAATTCAGCATGGGTGCGCTGGTGCTGGGTGCACGCTGGATCGCCGAAGGCCGCGCCGACACTGAAAAGAAAGTCAACTGAGCACGAATATTTTCCCACTCGGCCAAGAAATATATATGTCAGTCGCAGCGTGCCGCTTGCGGCTGATAGCTTTCATCACGTGATATGAGGCACGGCGATCTCCGTACGGCGTTCTTCCCGATAGATCAGACAGACTGTGCGCAGCATCGAGGCGAGATTGGACATGTCCCCATGCAACTCCAGCGCTTCGTTGTAGAGCACGGATATAAGTTTGGACGTTGAAAGCCCCTCCATTTTCGCGATGTCCTCGAGAACCTGCCAGAATGCGGCCTCAAGCCGTACGCTTGTTGAGTGCCCGGAGATCCGGACCGACCGGCTGACTTTCAAGAATCGCTGCGGGCTCTGCGCTTTTAATACCCTGCACATCATGGCGCCCTCCTCCCTTTGCATTGTTTACGAAAAGGCTCCCCCGCAAAAGCGCGGGGGCACACCAGCATCTGCCACCATTGTGGCGGTCAGTCGGGGTCAGAGGCTAGGGAATGAGCACAGCCCGGCCATGGATTTTGCCATTATGCAGGTCCTTAAGGGCCTGATTGGCATTGGCAAGGCGATATTCGACCGTCGTCAAGTCGACCAGGCCTCGGTCAGCGAGCGCCATCAACTCGACAAGTTCTGCCCACGTACCAACCAGATTGCCGACAATGTTTTTCTCGGTGATCACCATGTCGACGGTCGGCACGCGGATCTCCTCGCCGTAGCCGACGACATAGTAGCTACCCATCGGCCGGGTCATTGCGAGGCCCTTGGTCGTTGTTCCTCGTTCACCGACGAAATCGATTACCGCCTCGGCGCCCTGGCCATTGGTCAGTTGCAGCACGGCCTCCACCTCGTTGCCGTCTGCCTTGACGATCTTGTCTGCTCCAATCTTGTCGGCCAGCGCCAGCGAAGCCTCCGATTTGTCGACCACGACTACATCTGCAGCGCACATGGCCTTGAGGCATTGGATGCCAATGTGACCAAGACCGCCAGCGCCGATCACGACGCAGCTTTCGCCTGGCAACAGATGTCGTGTCGCCTTTTTTACGGCGCGATAGGCGGTGAGACCGGCATCCGCATAGGGCGCGACCTCCTTTGGCGACAGTGTCTTGGGAAGAGGCACGATGTTGCGCTCCGACGTGCAGAGGTATTCGGAATAACCGCCATTGCAATCAAGTCCTGGGAATTTTCCGGGCCCATGCATATCGAAACCTCGGCGGCATGCGAGGCAAGTGCCGCCGGAAATCTTGGGATGAACGATGACCGGATCGCCGACTTTGATGCCCTCGACTTCCTTGCCAATCGCCTCCACCCAGCCGGCATTCTCATGACCCATGATCAGCGGAAGGAGATTGTCGCCAGCGGGATCCATATGCGGCCGCCAGACACCCTCGATGATGTGGAGGTCAGTGCGGCAGACACCCGCTCCCCCAATACGGACAATAACGTCGGTCGACTTGCTGATGACCGGATCGGCAACCTCCTGTAGTGAAACCCATTGATCGGCCGTCAGGTTGTCGTCATACCTGGTTAGAACTTGCGCCTTCATATCGTTGTCTCCTCCACCGTCGGGACCAATGCCCGCTGCAGAAGAACGATCAGCAAGTGCTGTGCCAGATAAGAATTCATAGCGTTGTCATAGACATAAGCGGTCAATTGACCGGCGCTGGTGTTCACCGGCTGAACGATATGGACAGTGTAACTGTACAGTTTCTGTCTATTGCGCGGTCCGGTTCGGTACTGATACCTTGTACCAAATGATGCATGAGGAGGAGACATGCAGCACCTTTCCGGAATGGACCGCGCGCGCAGTGCGCTGGAGAGGGGCGACAGAGTTCCAGCCGGCACTTTGCAGCCGATCGTTGCCGATAGCTGGCAGCGCTGCCGCGACGCCGATCTCGATCCTCGTGGTCGACCGCGGCAAAGCGTCGTCGCCCTTGCCGACGTGAAGCGACGGCGCGAGGCTAATGCGGCGATGCGGCTGTTGGCACTCGCCGAAATGCAGCTTCTCTATTCGCAGATCGCCGGCTCGAATTTCATGATCGCGCTCGGCGATGCCGATGGCATCGTGCTCGATACGATCAGTGATCAGCAATTTGCCGATAGCTCGGCCGGACGGTCGATCATCCCCGGCAGCATGTGGAACGAGAGCGAGCGCGGTACCAATGCGCTCGGACTGGCCGGCATGACTGGCAAGCCGGTAGCAATCTACGGCCGCGAACATTATTTTGCCTGCCACGGGCACCTAAGCTGCATGGCCGCGCCGATCTTCAATTCCGCTGGAGAAATCCTCGGGCTGCTCGACGCTTCCTGCGCGCACGAGGCGCGACAGGAACACACGCACGCGTTGGTGCGGATGGCCGCCGCCCAGATCGAAAACGGCCTGATCTACCAGGATAGTGCCAAGAGCTTCGTCCTGGCCTTCCATCCACGCGCGGAATATCTCGACACGCTGTCGGCGGGGCTGCTTTCTGTTTCACTCGATGGCGAAGTGCTATCGATCAATCGGCCGGGCAAATCTCTGCTTGCGGGGCTGCCTGCCACCCCTGGAAATCGGTTCGATGGTTTGTTCGAAGCAGGGTTCGGCACAGCGATAGACGGCCTGCTGAACGGAGGTGTCATCCGTCTCCGCGATCGGGCAGGCAGTGTCGTCTTCATGGTTTGCCGCCAGATCGGCGAACGCCGGACGGCGATCGAAAAACGCCCCTCTCCGACGGTGCCTGTCTTGCTAAGGCAGGAGGATGCACCAGATTTCGTTGTCGACGATCCCCAGATCAAGCGCTCGCTCATTGAACTTGCCGAAGCCGCGGCGCTCTGCATGCCTGTGCATATTGCCGGCGAAACCGGCACGGGCAAGGAGCTGATGGCCCGGCATGTCCATCGGTTGAGTGGCCGCAAGGGCGAATTCGTTGCGGTCAACTGCGGCGCGGTGCCGGAAGATCTATTCATCGCGGAAATATTCGGGCATGAGGGCGGCGCCTTTACCAACGCGCGCACCGAGGGCTCGCCTGGGTTGGCGCGAACTGCCGACCGCGGCACGCTGTTCCTGGACGAGGTCGCCGACATTCCGATTGCCGCACAGACCTCGCTGCTAAGGTTTCTCGACAGCATGGAAATCCGTGCCGTTGGCGGGCAGAAGACGCAGAAGGTGGACGTGCAGATCGTCTCCGCCACCAACCGCGACCTGGAGAACATGGTGGCGCAGCGGCAGTTTCGCGCTGATCTATATTATCGCCTCAACAGCTTCCATATCCGCCTGCCGCCGCTGCGTTCGCGGACCGATTTCGGCAGCGTTGTTCGCTTCCTGATGGGCAGCATGGCGCCCGGCACGCCAGTGACCGATGCAGCGATCGTGGCATTGTCGCGACGGCAGTGGCCGGGCAATATCCGCGAACTGAAGACCGTGCTGCGGCGGGCACTGCTGCGGCGGCGCGCTGACTATATCGATGAAGGTTGTTTCGACGAGGCCGAGCCGGTCGTAAACTCCCTTTGGGATTGCTGTGAGGAATGTCGCGGCCGGCCGCTCAGCCGAACCAAGTGCCAGGAAATCCGCGCCGTATACCAGAGGACCGGTGAGAACGTTTCGCGGACGGCCCGCGAGCTAGGCGTGTCCCGAACGACTGTCTACAAGCATGTAGGGACAAACGGCGGTGAGTTCGAAGGCTTGGCCGGTCGTCCCGCCGCATCTTAGAGATAACGCCCGGCCCGCTGCAGAACTTCAATCTTGTAGCCGTCCGGATCGCTGATGAAAAAGAAGCGTGCCATCTTCCTTCCGTCTTGATCGAGGTCAACGAGCCTGCCGGGATGGAGTCCGAGCGAGGTTAGCCGCAGATGCTCGGCATCCGCATCCGCGACGGAAACCGCAAGGTGCCCATAACCGTCGCCGAGCGAATATGGCTCTGTGCGGCCTTTGTTGACCGTTAGCTCCAATTCGAACGGGGTATCGAGGTTGCTGAGATAGATGAGCGTGAATGTTTCAAAATCAAGCCGATCGACGACCGCAAGGCTAAAAGCCTGCCGGTAGAATTCGACCGATCGCTTTTCGTCTAACACCCGGACCATCGAGTGGATCATCTTGGCCATTGCGCTGCACCTTTAGCATCGTCCCTAAGGGGTTCCGCGACCAAGCTGAGCACACTTTGTCACGATTGCTGCAATGGCTTACATGAAAAGCCTCTAGGTTGGTGGTATCCGGCTATAGTTGCTGGTTTCGGACAATCAACAATGTCTGACAAGATCGCTTCACAAAGATGCCGCACATGATCCATTCGACCGCCTTCGAGGTCGGCATCGAAGCGGCCCGCCAACTCGCCGCGCTTGACCAGATATCCGCGACCGTCGAAGGCGCAACGAAACGTGCTGAAGAAGCGCGCTCGAACTCGGTGTCTACTGGGCGCATCAGGCGCCGGAAAATCCGATGGAAATCTGCGCCTTCTTGCAGGCGTCGCTCTTTGGAGGCGCAATGCCCCAGTGGTCGGTCCGACCGGGCGGCCAGACCCATTCCTCCGGACCTCGGGCTCGGTAGCTGTCATCCACCTGCAGGACTTCCGCGGTGTATTCGATCACCACGCCCTGCGGATCGACAAAATAGGCGAAGACGTTGTCGCCCGGCCCATGCCGGCCGACGCCCCAGCCGATCGGATAGCCGTGATCGACGACGCGGCCCGAGCCTCGCATGACGGATTCGAGATCGGGCATCAGGAAGGCGACATGATTCAGCCCATTTGCCGGTGCTTCAGCCAGCACGACCGCATGATGGTCGTCGTTGCAACGCAGGAAGGCCATAAGCTTCGATCGGTCGGTCAAGCGGAAACCAAGAACATCGCGGTAGAATTCCGAAAGCGCCTCGATCTGAGCGCTGTTGATATTCACATGGGCAAGCCGCCCGGGCCGATTGGGGACCACATGCCCTTGCTTGCGGTGGTCGCCGTACACAAATTCCAGAACCGAACCTTGTGGCTCGCGGATGACGAAACGCTCGCCGCCAGAGGGCGCATCGGCGGGCCCGATTTCGCGCAGGACTGCGCAGCCTGCAGTAACTGTTTTTGCGAAGAGCGATCTCAATTCTTCGGGCGTACTCACGCGAAAGCTGATCTTGCGCAATTCCGAGCGGTCGCTTTGCTTCAATTCCAGCACATGAAAATCATCGCCCGTTGCCGCTAGGAAAACCTTGTTCCCCACCCCGGCAACGACATCCAGCCCCCACACGCGGGTGTAGAAATCGACCGACGCCGCAAGATCGGGCGTACCCAGTTCCACGCTGCGCAGAGCGGTAACAGGAAATTCGGTCATAGGATCTCCAGAGCCAGGAAGGCTTGCGCATTCCCAAATGTCAGGCGCTCGCGCAAACCTGCATCCGCGAACGCTTCCTCGATGCGAGTAACAGGCTCGTTCTCTCGGAAATTAAAGGGATAGTCGGTGCCGAGCAGCACGCGCTCCTCGCCGAAAATAGAAACCAAGCGGCGCAGCATGTCCGCATCGAAGACCAGCGAGTCCACGTAGAGCCGCCGTGCCTGCACCGCAGGCCTATCCGGCATGGTCTCATTGAGGGCCGGGAAAGCCGAATAACCTTGCTCCAGCCGCGGCAGCAGCGAAGCGAACGTGCCGCCGCCGTGACTAAAGGCGATCCGCAGTTTCGGGAATTTCTGAAGCAGCCCGCCGGTAATCACGGATGCGGCTGCCAATCCGAGATCCGTCGGGTAGCCGAGCACCTGCTGAAGCGGAGCCGGCCCAAACAGCCTGTCCATACCGGTCGGACGCACCGCATGTACGAACACGGCGGCGCCAAGCTTCTCGGCTTCCGCAAAGAATGAATGAAAACGCGGATCGCCGATCGTGACACCATTGACGTTGCTGCCGATCTCAACACCGCGAAAGCCGAGTTCGCCGACGATGCGATGCAATTCGAGGATGGCAAGATCGATATCCTGAAGGGGAACACCCCCAAGTCCGACAAAGCGCCCCTCTCCTTCGGTAACAATCGCGGCGATCGAATCATTGACGTGTCGGACCAGGTCGCAGGCAGCGCTTGTTTCGATCCAGTAGCCGAAGAGTTCCGGCATGGGCGAAAGTGCCTGAATCCGAATGCCGGTCCTGTCCATCTCCTCCAGCCGTCTTTCAGCAACCCAGCAGGCATCGCTGACCGTGCGGTATGGCTTGTCATCGATGACGACAGTCGCATGACACGCGTCCGCGGCCACCATCGATGGCCAACCGCGAACTGTCACACCGTTGGCCAGAGCTGGAAAACGTGCAGGCACCACATGGCAATGGATATCGATGCCACGGCAGGTGCAGCCACTCGAAAAGGCGCCCGGCGCTCCTTTTCCGCTCCGCTCATTGGATCCTCCCTCATCAGCACCCCTCATAATGTACAAACTTTTCTGCGTAAAGCAAAAATTTATAAATTTCGCGCGGACGCTTCATCGTGTATATAAAAAGCGATTTGCAAGCCAGAGAGCACCATGAACGTCAACCTGCTGAAGAAAGGGGCCGAAAGCCCCGCGACATTGGCAACCAGCATCTATGAGCGGCTAAAGGCCGATATTCTCTCAACGCGACTGGAGCCCGGCCGGAAGCTGCAATTGCGCTTTCTGATCGAGCATTACGATGCCGGCCAGACGCCATTGCGCGAGGCACTGAACCGCCTGACGACGGAGGATCTCGTCATTGGAAAGGAACAGCGCGGCTTCTTCGTGAAACCGATCAGTCTGGATGAATTACACGAACTGACGAAAACGCGTTGCTGGGTGGAGGGGCTGGCGCTGCGCGAATCCATGGCGAACGCAACGCCCGAGTGGGAGGAGGCGCTTCTGGTGGCGCATCACCGGCTGGAGCGCACTCCGCGCTCGCTCAATCCGGAACATTTTGAAGACAATCCGGAATGGGAAAGGTTCCATCGCGCCTTTCATGCGCTTCTCATTGGCGGCTGCGGATCGAAGCCTCTGATCGGCTTTTGCGAACAGCTTGCTGACCGGCTTTACCGCTATCGAGCCCTTTCAATTCGCAAGGCCTTTCGGGTCCGCAAGGTCAGCGACGAGCATGCTCGTATCCTGAAAGCCGTGCTTGATCGAGATACCGCTGAAGCTGAGCGGCTATTGCAGCAACATTATGAGAAGACGGCAGAGATCATCCGCGTTGATCTTGAAGCTGAAACAGTGAGCTCTGACCCGCGAGGCAGAGTAGCCTGATCCCGTCATGAAAGAGCTCGGCAGGTAACGGGATAACAAAAACCGGGCTCTTGAAGGGTACCCGAACCGACGGATTTCTCGTCTCAACGCTGGCTGTCAAAGCTTCGTGAATTCAACACGGTATCAGCATAAAACCCTGCACCATGGGCTGCCCGGGCCAGCGTAATCAGTGCCCTTGCTCGCTCGGCTACGGACTTGCCCTTGAGGTTCGTCCATCCATATTCCGTGACGACGATATGCGTATTGTTGCGCGATGTGGTTACCGGCCCGATCAGTGCCGGAACGATGCGCGGCAGCGGGCCAGGTTTTTGCCGTCACAGCCGCCATCGGTGGACGGCAATTGTGTGAGGTGCTTCGCCGTTGTATTCTGTAGGGTGACAAGTGCGTAGCGTGCTCGATTGATAGTCGAGCCGAAGTCCGATCGCGTTTCAACCCGTGAATAAGTAGCCGCGGATATGGAACTTATTGTCGCCCTTGGCCTGATCATCTTCAAGGTCGCGTTTCTCATTGCGATCCTTTTACTGCTGCCCTTGCCGCTGACCTGGCTGGAACGCAAGATTGCCGGGCACATGCAGCAGCGGATGGGCCCGATGCGCGTGGGGTGGCACGGGCTGCTCCAGCCGATGGCGGATGGGATCAAGCTCTTCACCAAAGAGGACCATATCCCGGCCGAGGCCGATCGCTTTCTGTTCAAACTGGCGCCAATACTGGCACTTGTCCCACCCTTTGTGGTGTTCGTCGCGATCCCGTTCGGCGAAACCGTCTCGGTCCTCGGCACCAAGATCACGCTCTACGTCTCCAACATGAATGTGGCGATCCTGTTCGTCTTCGCGGTGATCGGGATCGAGGTCTATGGCGTCATCTTCGGCGGCTGGGCCGCCAACAGCAAATATGCAGTCCTCGGCAGTCTCAGGACATGCGCGCAGATGATCAGCTATGAGATCCCGATGGGGTTCTCGGTTATCGGCGTGGTGATGCTGGCGCAATCCATGAGTCTGCTTGAGATCGTGCGAGCGCAAGCCGATGTTTGGAACATCGTCTATCAACCGATCGGCTTCTTCGTGTTCTTCGTCGCCGGCCTGGCCGAAGCGCAGCGCATTCCCTTCGATTTGGCGGAAGCGGAAGGCGATCTAGGGGCCGGGTTCCATACCGAATACAGCGGCATCCGCTTTGCGTTCTTCATGGTCAGCGAATATGCCATCGTCTTGCTGGTGTCCGTCCTGGTGGTGATCCTATTCTTGGGCGGCTGGAACGGCATATTACTCCCCTTGCCGCCACTCCTCTGGTTTCTGCTCAAGGTCGCGTTCGTCGTCTATTTGTTTATGTGGTTCCGCTTCACTTTCCCCCGTTACCGCTATGATCAACTGATGGCGATCGGATGGAAAGTCTTGCTTCCTCTGTCGATCGCGAACATAATCATAAGTGGTATCGCTTTCTTTTAGGGGCCACGGCGGCTCCGCAGCGAGGCGACAATGTCGCGCGCACAGGACAGACTTGGAACATGGATCGGCTGGGCATTCTTCGCCGATCTGGCGGGCGGCTTGGCTTTGACCTTCGGCTACATGTTCTCCAGATCCGTAACCATGCAATATCCTGACAAGGAAAAATGGCTGCCCTACTCGCGTTATCGTGGGCACCACTTCCTGACGCGCGACGACGAGGGTGAGATCAAATGCGTGGCCTGCGAACTCTGCGCCCGGATTTGTCCCTGCGACTGCATCGAAGTCGTCCCCTACGAGGATGCGAAGGGCAATCGGCACCCGGCAAAATTCGAGATCGACACGGCCCGGTGCCTGTTTTGCGGGCTTTGCGAGGATGCCTGCCCCGCGGATGCGATCGCGCTTGGCCAGCAGTACGAATTCTCTAGTTTTTCCTCCCGTGACCTGGTGATCGGACGCGAGGATCTGCTCGGCAAGCCGGGCAAGGCGACAACCGGCGGCGGCGTGGTCGCTGCGCGCCTGAACGCCGGACAGGACGTTCGGGTCGAGACGAACGATCCGCAGGGTTACAACTGGTGGCGAAATATCCGGCGAACATGAGCGCGCCCGCGGGCAAGCCGGAGCGCGCAGACAGGAGGCTCAGATGCTTGTTTGCCAAATCTTGAAAACCAAATCGCCCGAGCTCATCTCGATCAGGCCAGATCGGCCCATGTTGGAGGTCCTGCGATTGTTTAGGGAAAACAACATCGGCTTCGTGGTCGTCGGCCGCAAACCGGGGGAATGCCTGGGTACGCTGTCGGAGCGGGACTGCTGCAATGCGGTGGCTGAATACGGAACCGAGGCTCCGATGATGCGGGTTGCCGACATCATGAACCGCAGGGTGGCGACCTGTTCGACACAGGATTTGCTGCCCTTTGTGATGGCGCTTATGACCAAACGACGCACGCGCCATGTGTTGGTCATGGAGGGCGGCAGCCCTGTCGGGGTGGTGAGCATCGGCGACGTGGTCAAGCACCGGCTCGATGAATCGCTGCGCAACGAGCAGGCACTGCATGATTATATTGCCGGAACCGGTTATCACTGATGATGCCGGCCTGATATAGAGACGCGGGACCAGGCTGGCAGTAGGAGCCCTCAGCGCAAGCTATTGGATTTTGCGTCTCCGTCGACGACCGTGGGAATCGCGAAGGTCGCGTACGCCTTTCGAACGTCGACGGGGCATGGATATTCGCCCCGCCGCATCAATGCGTTGAGGCGCAGAGCTCTGTAGTTTTCGGGAATGAATACGAGCCCTTCGGGAAAGCGCCTGTTGACCTTGAGCTTCGCCGTCAACTCGCCCCGAGCAGATCGCACGGTGACCTGATCAAGATCCGAAAGGCCGAGTTGAGCGGCATCCTGCGCGCTCATCTCGACATAAGGGTCATCTGCGACCGTATTCAGGATTTCCGAGCGCTCGGAGAGATACCCGTTGTGGAATAGGCAGTCTCCGGTGATGAGCATGAGCCGGTCGGCTGCTTTCGGCGCCGGTGGTGACGCGAAGAACTCGCCGGCCGGTATTGCGGGGACTGCCTTGGTGAATGCGCCATCGGCGCCAAGCCCCGCCTGTGTCAGCCCCTGATAGGCGGGAACCAATTGGGTAATCTCGGCAAAAATTTCGCCTTGTATCGATGGCCGCAAAGCTTGGTTGCGAAGCGCCGCGACGAAGTCGAAGATCGCCAGATTGCCTCGCGCTTCGAAGGCGGGTTCGCGAAATTTGCGGACCGTTTGAGTCCGGCCTTCATTATTGGTGAAGGTGCCGGTTTCTTCGCCGTAACCTGCCGCGGGTAGGACGACCTCTGCCAACCCCGCAGTATCCGTGAGGAAAGTGTCCTGCACGATCAGCAGATCGGCGGCGCCAAGCGCCCGGGTCACGAAATCCCTGTCGGGATAAGCGATCAGAGGATCGGCTCCGGCTATGTAAAGTGCGCCCATCTCCCCACTGACGCAGAGCTCCAACATGGCGTCGAGACCCGCGCCGGATTCAGACGGGATTTCGGTCCCCCAGCTCCGTGCGAGTGTGGCTCGCGCTGCGTCATCATGGATCGCCTGTAACCCCGGCAGAGCCGCCGGCAAAACCCCCATATCCCAGGCGCCCATCTGGTTGGCGCGGTCGAAGAGGAACTGCATCGCAGGGCTCTTGCCGAGCATGCGGAGAACTCGCAGCAGGTTGTTGAGCTGTTGCAGCGTAGCGCGCGCTTCGGGTGATCTCAGCAGCTCAACGCTGACGAGCACGCTGACGCTGCCGCCGTTATTGAGGGCTTCGACGAGGTGATCCGGCCGGTCATTTCCGGTACTCGCCGCCGATCTACCAATTTTTGCGCTGATGTCGGCCAAAGCGTCACGCTGCAAAGTCTGGTCGGCCGCTGCCAAGAGCCCGGCGACCACCGCCGCGAGGCTCGCCGGTTCTCCGCCTGGGGGAACGCGAACGACCACCCGGGCATCGGCGTCCAAACGGGATGGCCGCACCGAAAGCATCAGCAATCCGGTATGGCGTCGCCGCGCGCCATCCCGCAGCAGGTATTCGGTAACCGGGTTCTCTTCGGTGACGTTGCCGCCAACGATCAGCACGCAGTCATTGCCGATCATTTCCTCGAACGGTGCGCGGCTGTAGAAGCTTGCCGCCAACGGGCCGAGTATATCGAAGGGCGTGGACCAGCGCGTTGAACAATCAATGTTGTTGGTCCGGAACACCGTCCGCATCAGCTTCTGGAATTGATAAAGCACTTCATTCGGCAAACGCGGCGAGGCCAGCCCGCCGGCAGCCTTACTCTCGACGTCCGACAACCGCCGGCGCAGATAGTCCCCCGCCTCGTCCCAGGAAACCGGGACCAGGGCGCCATCGCGACGGATCATCGGCCGCTTGATCCGGTCTCTGCTCGAGACGAAATCCAGACCGAAGCGTCCTCGCACGCAGAGCGTTTCGCGGTTGAGCCCCTGATCCCACTTCGAGCGCACCCGCATGAACTCGCCCTTGCGCGTGCCCACCGTTAGCTGGCAACCGGTGCCGCAATGCGGGCAGACAGTATCGGTTTCAACCAGATCCCAGGGCCGCGCCTTATAGCGATAGGGGAAGCTCATCAGCGCGCCGACCGGGCAGACCTCGATGCAATTGCCGCACTGATCGCAACTCGCGAGGCTACCCTCGAAACCGGTGACGGCGGTATCCATGCCTTTTTCGACGGTTCCGAGCGCGACCGCGCCGACGACCTCCTCACACATCCGGACGCAGCGCTGGCACTGGATGCAGCGGTTGACGTTCATGATGATCACGGGGCTGAGGCGGATGTCCTTGGAGTGGAACACACGCTTTTCATCGCGGAATCCACTTTCACGGGGCCCGTAGGCCATCACCATGTTCTGAAGCTCGCATTCGCCGCCCTTGTCGCAGATCGGGCAATCGAGAGGGTGGTTGGCGAGCAGCATGTCGAGCATCGAAGAGCGCGTTTCCTCAATGAGCGGCGTGGTCGTCCGTACCACCATGCCGTCGGTGACCGCGGTGGCGCAGGACGGCTGCAGCCGCCGCAGCCCCTCGATCTCCACCAGACACATGCGGCAGGAGGCCAGCGCCGGCAGGCGCTTCAGATAGCAGAAGGTCGGGATATCGATGCCCAAACGCTGGGCGGCCTGCAGCACGGTCGAGCCAGCCTCAACTTCCAGCGTTTGTGTGTCGATCGTAATGCTAACCATGGCTTCCTCACGCGTCTCACCCAACGCTCTGCTCAGTGAAACGGACACCTCCGCTCCTCTATATGGGCGACGAATTCAGGCTCGAAATGCTGCAGCGCCGCCCTCAGCCCCATGGCCGCGCCGTCGCCGAGCGCACAGAACGTATTGCCGAAAATGCCCTTGCAGAGTGCCTTTAACTGTTCCAGGTCGCCCGGTGCGCCCTCCCCGGCCTCAAGCCGGCGCAGCACCTTCACCACCCAGTTCAGCCCCTCGCGGCAAGGGGTACACTTGCCGCAGGACTCATGGTGGAAGAACTCGATGATCCTGGTGGCGACCTTGACCACGCAGGTCGAGTCGTCGATCACGATCACCCCGGCCGAGCCTAGCATCGAGCCGACAGCCGCCAGCGAGTCAAAGTCCATTCCAACGTCCAGACCCCTTTCCGGGATCAGCGGCGCAGAAACGCCGCCGGGGATCACCGCCTTAATCTTGCGCCCGGGCAGCGCGCCACCGGCGTGCTCCTCGACCAGTTCGCGAAGCGGGATGCCCATCGGCAACTCGAAGAGGCCGGGTTTGCGCACCTGTCCGCTGAGGCAATAGAGCTTCGGGCCGGGGCTCTTCTCCGGGCCGATGCTGCGGAACCAATCAGGCCCTCGCATAACAATATGCGGCACGCAAACCAGCGTCTCGACATTGTTGATAACGGTCGGGCTGGCATAGAGCCCGGCCACAGCCGGAAATGGCGGTTTCAATCGCGGCTGAGCCCGCTTGCCCTCGAGCGACTCGAGCATCGCAGTCTCCTCGCCGCAGATATAAGCGCCTGCGCCGCAGTGAATGTGTACGGTGAAACTGAAGTCCGACCCCAGAATGCCCCTTCCGAGATAATGCTTTTCATGAGCCTCGGCGATCGCCTGCTCCAGGCGCCGTATCGCCGTTACATATTCTCCGCGAACATAAACATAGGCGATCTCGGCTCCAATTGCGTAAGCGCTAATTGCCAGCCCCTCGATGAGCTGATGCGGGTCACGCTCCATGATGATCCGGTCCTTGAAGGTACCCGGTTCGCCTTCATCGGCGTTGCAGCACAGATATTTCGGCTTATCGGCCCGCTTCGGCACGAAGCTCCATTTCATGCCCGTAGGGAATCCTGCACCGCCGCGACCACGCAGGTTGGACTTCTTGACGAGTTCGACGATCTCGTCGGGCGCGGACTCGCGCAGCACCTTTGCCAGCGCCTGGTAGCCACCGCCAGCCTCGTAGGTCGAGAGCAAATGGCCTTCGGGCATTCCGACATTTTTGAGTAGAACCTGCTCGAACATGGCTACGCTCCCGGCGGTCGCACAGAGGCATGCTCAATGCTCGCTGCCCGCTCGGCTGTCGCCCGAAGGCGGTCCAAGAGTGCATCGATCCGCGCGATGTCGAGGTTTCCGTGATAGTCGTCGCCGACCTGCATCGTCGGAGCCATTTCACAAGCGCCAAGGCATTCGACGGTCGAAAGCGTGAACAGCCCGTCCGGGGTGGTGTCGCCCTTTTTGATTCCCAGCACCGTTTCCAGATGCGTCAGCAGGCTCTCGGATCCGCACAGCATGCAGGAGACATTGTCGCAGAGCTGCAGGTGGAAAATCCCCACCGGCTCGGTATGGAAGTGGGTGTAGAAGGTCGCCAGTTCGTAGACCCAGATCCGCTCGACCCCGAGAATGTCTGCAACCTCTTCCAACACAGAGCCTGGCAGATGGCCATGTTCCCTCTGGGCAATCAGAAGCGCGGGCATGATCGCCGAGCGCCGGTCGGGATACCGCACTGCCGCCTCTTCGATCTTTTCGCGCATGGTCATTGCGTCCAAATCCCTGCTACTTGTCCACCTCCGCCATCACGGGGTCGAGGCTGCCCAGCACGGCGATCATGTCCGCCAGGTAACGAGCGTTGGTGACCCCGAAAAGTGCCTGAAGGTTGACGAAGGAGGGTGCTCGCACCTTCATGCGGAATGGCTTTGGTGACCCGTCGCTGATGATGTAGAAGCCGAGTTCGCCCTTCGGCGCTTCGATCGCCGAATAGACCTCGCCCTTCGGCACCTTGAAGCCGTAAGCAGACAGGTCGAAATGCTGGATGAGCGCCTCCATCGAACAGTGCACCCGATCCTTATCCATCGGGAAGGCGATGGTCGGCATGTCGATCTGGAACGGCCCCTCGGGCATCTGCTCGATGCATTGCTCGATAATCCGGATGCTTTCGCGCATCTCATCGACCCGACACCTCCAGCGTGCGTAACAATCGCCCTCGCTGCGGGTGATGACGTTGAAATCGAGCCGGTCATAAATTTCATAGGGTTCGTCGCGCCGGATGTCCCAGTCGACTCCGGAAGCGCGCAGGTTCGGGCCACTCAAGCCGAGATCGATAGCGTCCTCGGCGGAGATCACGCCAACTCCTTCGGTGCGCTTGAGGAACACCCTATTTTTCTCGAGCAACCGCTCATAGTCGCGGATACGGTTCGGGAAGATGTCGCAGAACTCCCTGATCTTGGGCAGGAAGCCGTCAGGCAGGTCCTCGCGCAACCCGCCGACCCTGCAGAAGGAGGTGTGCATGCGTGCACCGGTAATCATTTCCATCAGGTCCATGATCATTTCGCGTTCGCGCATGGCGTAAAGGAGCGCGGTCATGGCGCCGAGGTCCATCGGCAACGCGCCAGTGATCAGGAGATGACCGGATATCCGCGCCAGCTCGGCCATCATCACGCGGACATACTGCGCCCTGAACGGTGCTTCTATGCCGAGGAGTTTCTCCACCGCCAGTGCAAAGGCCAGATTGTTCGAGGGCGGGCAGAGATAGTCGAGCCGATCCGTCAGCGGGAAAATCTGGGTATAGGTGAAGCTCTCCGCCAGCTTTTCGGTCCCGCGATGGAGGTAGCCGATATGCGGGTCTACGCGCTCGACGCACTCGCCATCCAGCTCAAGGACAAGTCTGAGAACCCCATGAGTGCTGGGGTGCTGCGGGCCGAGATTGAGAAGCACTTCCCTGGTATTGAGCGCTTCGCCCTCTGGCCTGCTGAGCTCGGTGACTTCGGTCATCTCAACTTTCCGGCGTAGAACGGACCCCCTGTGGAATGTCCCTGGTGGCGAGGTCCGGCTGCGTTGGCGGTGGGCCTTCGGCACCAAAGGGATTCAGCTTGTCCTTGTATCCGCGCAGGGGAAAATCCTTGCGCTGGGGGAAGCCCGCGAAGCCCTCCCACATGTAGATCCGGCGCAGGTCGGGATGCCCCTCGAACCTGATGCCATACATGTCCCAGGCCTCGCGCTCATGCCAGTTGGCCGTGCGCCAGACGCCTGTGACCGAGGGAAGCTGCGGTGGGTCGCCAAGCCGGCATTTGATGCGAACTCGCCACCTGTTGGATAGCGAATAGAGGTGGTAAACCGCTTCGAACCGCGGTGTTTCGGGATAATGATCGACTCCGCAGATGTCCGAAAGAAAATTGAACTGCAGCGCCGGATGTTCTTTCAGGAATCGGCAGAACTCGACGATCGCGGCAGGTGGGACAGCAAAGGCATGAATGCCGTGGGCGACGCCGAGATCCTCGATTGCTTCTCCGAAACGCTCCATGATCAGGGCGGGATTGAGAGGCTGCTTCACGCTCATGACGTTGCAACCCGGTCCAGGGGCGTTCCGGCCAGCGCGCGGGACCTCTTGATCTTCTCCTGAAGCAGGAGGAAGCCATGCATCAGCGCCTCCGGCCGCGGTGGACAGCCGGGCACATGCACGTCGACGGGCACGAAGGTTTCCGACCCCTGCACCACGGCGTAGGTGTTGTAGACCCCGCCTGAAATAGCGCAGGTACCCATTGCGATCACCCAGCGCGGTTCCGGCATCTGGTCATAAAGCCGCCGCACGACGGGCGCGAATTTCCGGGTCACCGTACCGGCGATGATCATCACATCGGACTGTCGAGGCGACGGGCGGAACACCACGCCGAAGCGGTCAAGATCATAGCGAGCGCAACCCGCCGAAATCATCTCGATGGCGCAGCAGGCAATTCCGAAAGTCTCAGGCCACAGCGCCGACCTTCGACCCCAGCTAATAATGCTGTCGGCCGTTGTGAAAAGCACGCTGTCGCGGATCGCATTGTTTACGCCTCCCATTCCAGCGCTCCCTTCAGCCAGGCGTAGGCGAAGCCCACAAGAAGCAGCAACATGAAGACGAACATCTCGACATAGCCGACCAGCCCGATCTCTTTCAGGACGACAGCCCAGGGAAAGAGGAACATTGCTTCGACATCGAAGACGACCAGCAGGATGGCAAGAATAAAAAACGGCACCCTGAAACGGCCACCGGCCGCCTCCCCCGCCGCGTCCATCCCACATTCATAGGGCATGTTCTTCGCGGGATAGGGATTGGATGGGCGCAGTAGCGAGGAGACGAAAAGCGTCAGCCCCGCCACCAGAACGACTCCGGCGACCATGAAAAGAACCGGCAAGAATTCCATTGCAGTCATAGCACACTGCACCGGTTACCCACTTGGAGGCTTTCCTCGGCAAACCGACCTCGTTTGGACCGGTAAGCGTCGCTCCGGAAAGCGGCTTGGGCAATCCTTTCTTGAATTGTCAGTTTATTCCGTCGGGCGGGTCATTGCAAATCCAATTGATCAACCGCCAAACACCGAATGCTGGGCAAGCCTCAGAAACCACGATGGAAATAGGCCGATACCGATTGTACCGGCGGCGGTGAAGGCGAGCGTGGCGCGCACCAATGGCGTCAGCGCCGGGGCGAAGGCCCTCCCTGGCTCGCGCATATAGATCACCATGACGATGCGGATGTAGAAGTAGGCGGCAACGGCGCTCAGCAGCACTGCGATCACCGCCAGCATGACGAAACCTCGCTCGACGAGCGCGACCAGCACGTAGAACTTGGCGAAGAACCCGGCCGTGGGCGGAATGCCGGCCAGCGAGAAGAGATAGAGCAGCATCAGAAGTGCCAGCCCCGGATGCGACTTGGCCAAACCCGCATAGTCTTCGATGACTTCGCCCGAAAAATCGCCATTCCGCATCATGATGACGGTGCCGAAGATGCCGAGATTCATGAAAGAATAAATCAATAGGTAGAGCATCACGCTGGCGATGCCGTCCGGGCCGCCTGCCGCCACGCCAAAAATCGCGAACCCGGCATGGGCGATGCTGGAATAGGCCAGGAGGCGCTTGAAATTATCCTGCACCAGCGCCACGAAACTGCCGAGCGCCATCGTCGCCACCGCAATGACCGCAACGATGATCCAAACATTCGAGGCTGCAACGAGCGGATTGAGGAACACGCGCAGGATCACCGCGAACCCCGCAGCCTTGGGGCCAACCGACATGAAAGCCGTGATCGTCGTCGGCGCGCCTTCGTAAACGTCCGGCACCCACATATGGAACGGGACCGCGCCGACTTTGAAGACCAGCCCCGCGACGATGAAAACCACCGCCAGCAGTAATCCGGGGTCAAGCGGATTACCGGTCACTGCCGCAGCCATCCCGTCTAGCTGCGTCGTGCCGGTGAGCCCATAGACAAGGGAAACGCCGAAAAGGAAAATCCCGGTCGAGACCGAGCCGAGGATCACATATTTAAGCGCCGCTTCGTTCGACCGACGCTGCTGGCGCAGGAACCCGGTCAGCACATAGGTGCAAAGCACCATCAGTTCGAGCCCCACATAGATCGACAGGAGATCGGTCGCCGAGGCCATGATCATCATTCCCGAAAGCGCGAAGAGCAGCAGGACATAGTATTCGCTGCTGCCGATCCCTTCGATATCGGCATATTTTCGTGAAAGGAGGAATGTCAGGATAGTGGCTAGGTAGAACACGAACTTGAAAAAGACCGCGAAGCGGTCGGCGATGAACATGCCTGCATAGGCCGGCCGCACCTCGCTCGCCAGCATGAGTGTTGCCAGGGCGGCGATCAGCACGACCGTGACGGAAGCCCAGACAAGGAAATATTCCTGCTCCTTTCGCACAAACTGTCCCAGGATCAGCAGGACGCAGGCTCCGGTGACCACCAAGATCTCGGGTATGCTCGCCAGGATCGATTGAAAAAGCGCGGCGTCGGTCATTGGCCATTCCCCTCACCGTGTACGTGCGCCAGCAGATGCTTTACCGACACGTCTATGATGTTGAGAAAAGGTTTCGGGTAGAGCCCGACCCAAAGAACGAAGACGGCAAGCGGCAAGATAGCAGCCACTTCGCGGGCATTCACATCGCGTATCTTGAACCGGAGGCCGACGCTGGGCGGACCGAGCGCGACTTTCCCATACATGCCAAGGAGATAGGCCGCACCCAGCAATGCACCCAAAACGGCGGCCCCGCCGGCCGCCAGGTTGACCGCAAACCCACCCGACAACACCAGCAACTCTCCCACGAATGAATTCGTTCCCGGGAGTGCCATCGATGACAGGGTGAACAGCCCAAGGAATGCGGTGTAAACGGGCGCCACCTTCATCAGCCCGCCATAATCCGCGATGCTGCGGGTATGTGTCCGCTCGTAGATCAGGCCGACGAACAGGAACAACGCACCCGTCGTTATGCCATGATTGAACATTTGCAGAATGCCGCCCTCGAGCCCGCGGAGATTCAGCGAAAAAATTCCCAGCGTCACGAAGCCCATGTGGCTGATGCTGGAATAGGCCACCAGCTTCTTCAGATCGTCCTGCGCCAGCGCCAGCAACCCGCCATAGACGATCGCAAGCGCCGAAAGCCCCAGCATCAGCGGCCCATAATACACCGACGCCTGCGGCAGCATCGGCAGCGAGAACCGCAGGAATCCATAGGCGCCCATCTTCAAGAGCACGCCGGCAAGGATGATGCTGCCCGCCGTCGGCGCCTGCACATGAGCGTCCGGCAGCCAAGTATGAACCGGGACCATCGGCACTTTGACCGCGAAGGCGATCAGGAAGGCGAAGAATACCCACGACTGGAGCCGGAACGGCAAATCCTGTGCTGTGAGCGCAAGGATGTCGAAGGTCTTGCCGCCCTGGAGATAGAGCACGATGACACCGATCAGGAACAGAAGGCTGCCCGCCAGCGTGTAGAGGAAGAATTTGAACGCTGCATAGACCCGGCCGTCACCACCCCAGACGCCGATGATCAAATACATCGGGATCAGCATGGCCTCCCAGAAGACGTAGAACAAGAAGAGGTCGAGCGCGCAGAACACCCCCAACATAAGAGCCTGCATGACCAGGAGACTGGCCATGAACCCCTTTACCTTGCGGTCGATCGCGACCCACGAGGCGAGTACGCAGACTGAGCCCAACAGCGCAGTCAGGAACACGAAGAGCGCGCTGATTCCGTCGATGCCAAGTGCATAGGTGATCCCGAGTGCGGGCACCCACAGGCGCGTCTCGGTGAACTGCATCGCGTGGCTGGTGGTGTCAAAGTTCGCAAGCATGACGATGCAGAGAGCAAGGTCGAGAATGGTGACGGCAAGCGCCATCCAGCGCGCTGCTTCGTCGCTGCGCAGAAACATCAGAACCGCAGCACCCGCGGCGGGCGTGAATACGATCAGGCTAAGAAGCGGGAAACCCATCGCACCCCCTACCGCCACACCACGGCGAAGACGACGGTAGCTGCGATCACACCGACGATCATCGCCAGCGCGTAATGGGTGACGACCCCGGTCTGGAGCCGCCGCAGCGCCCCGCCGCCACGCAGAATCGAGTGAGCAACGCCGTTCACGGCGGCGTCCACCCCGGTGAGATCGATCTGCAGTCCCGATCGCGCCGCTCCATGCAGGAAGGGCAGCGCTGCGGTCTCGGACACGTCGCTCACCGCCTTCTCGTAGCGCGCCACCGGTTTTTCGGCGAGCCACATGAAGAGCCGCGCGCCCTTGCGATAGAACCAATCGGTATCGATGCTGATCGTGTTCTCGGGATTGAGCGCCTTGAGGAACAGCACGAATCCCAGGGCGGTGAACATCAGCAGGCCAAGGCTCTCAGTAACGTGGAGGCCGGTGTAGGGTTCGAAGTCGACCGGATAAGGCAGCAGCGCATAAAGCGGCTGGGGGAACACTCCGATCCCAATGCAGAGCACTGCCGCCATGGCCATTGCAACCAGCATGTTGCGTGGCGGTTCCCGCGCCTCGATTTTCCGATCCGTGCCGAAAAACATGTAATACGGCAGTTTGAGCCCGGTGTGCAGGAACGTTCCAGACGACGCCATCGTCAGCGCCAGCACCACCAGCGCCCGATGATCCGCTCCAGCGGCGGCTATCACCATCGATTTGGTCACAAAACCCGAGAAGAACGGAAATGCCGAGATCGCGAAAGCGCCGACCATGTAGAGTGCCACGGTAAGCGGCATGCTCTTGTAGAGGCCGCCAAGCTCGGTGAGCTTGCGCCGCCCGGTAACATAGATCACTGCGCCGGCTCCCATGAAGAGCAGGGCCTTGTAGAGGATATGCGCGAAGGCGTGGCTGGTGGCCCCATTCACGGCCATCTCCGTCCCGATGCCGATGCCCGCCACCATGTAGCCCACCTGGCTGACGATGTGATAGGCCAGAAGCCGGCGGCAGTCATTCTCCAGCACTGCGTAGATGACACCGTAAAGCGCCATTGCCGTGCCGAGCCAAACAAGAAGCTCGGTGCCTGGAAACGCCCGCGCCAGGACATAGACGGCGGTCTTGGTGGTGAAGGCGCTCATGAACACCGCCCCGGTGACGGTCGCTTCCGGATAGGCATCGGTCAGCCAGGCATTGAGTGGCGGCACCGCCGCGTTGAGAATGAAACCGACGAGGATCAGATAGGCGCCCACGCCCATTCCACCGTCGATCGCCCCCCGCTCCATCGGACCAAAGAGCAGCGAGCCGGTGGCGAGGCCATGGAGGATGATGCCGCCGAGCAGAACGACACCGCCGGTGATATGAACCATGAGATACCGGAACCCTGCCCGGATCGCCGGCCCGCCGCGCTGCGCGAAGACCAGGTAGGCGGAAGCGAATGCCATGGCCTCCCAGAACATGTAGAGGGTCAGGTAATCACCGGCGAACACCACGCCGAGCGCCCCGCCAACATAGATGAAGGCCGCCACGTGCTGACCAGCATCCGTCAGGTGCAGCGCATAGACCATGCCGATCAGCGCCATGATGGTGAAGACGGTGGCGAAGACGATGCTCAGCTTGTCGACCTTCGCGATCAGGATTTCCTGCCCGATGAACCGCATCTCGCCATAGCTACCCGGCTGCATCGCCAGCACGGCGAGGATCGCAAGCGCCGGGATTACGAGCAAATAGGCCTTGCGGATCGACCCGCTGAGGAACGGGATCGGTAGAGCGCCGAGAATGAAGAGCAGAGCCGGATGGATAAATTCAGTCATAATAATCCTCGCGCCGCATCAGCCCGGCCCGATGGCCGAGAAACTTGGAAACGAAGATGATCAGTATGCAGGAGCCAAAGCCGTAGACGGCGGACCAGCCAGGCAGGTGGTCCCACAGATATTCGGCGTGTTCGTGAGAGACCAGAAAGTCAGCCGCGACGATCAGAATGAGCACGAGATAGAATAGCCGGCGCCGGCGCCTCGCATATTCCTCGTCACCAAAGAAGTCGATGACACGCTTGATCATTTGACCACTCCGTCCGCCAGTGTGAGGAAATAGCCGGGAAAGATGCCCATCAGCACCGACAGGATGGCGGTCGCGACGAGCGGGATCGTGACCATAGGGATTTCACGGATCGTCGCCGGGTTTTCCTCCGCCTCCGCCCCGAAAAAGGCGGCATAGCTGACTGGCAGGAAGTAGGCGGCATTCAGGATCGAGCTCACCAGGAGCACGGCCAGGAACGCGATCTGCCCTGCCTCCACGGACCCCAAAGTCAGATACCACTTGCTGATGAAGCCCGCGGTCGGCGGTATCCCGATCATGCTCAGCGAAGCGATGAAAAATGCACCCATCGTCCACGGCAACCTGCGGCCGATGCCCGCCATATCGCTGATGTTGCGCTTACCGGACGCGCAATAGATCGACCCCGCGCAGAAAAACAGCGTGATCTTTGAGAATGCGTGGGCAGCCATGTGGATAATGCCGCCAACCATCGCGACCGGCGACAGCAGAACCGCACCCAACACGATGTAGGAGAGCTGGCTAACTGTCGAATAGGCGAGCCTCGCCTTAAGGTCGTCCCGCGTCAGGGCATAGATCGACGCCATGAGGATCGTGAACGAGACCAGATAGGCCGTGGCGATGCCGAGGCCGAGCTCCCCGACCAGCTTGACGCCAAAGACATGGAACACCACCCGCAGCAGGCAAAACACGCCCATCTTGACCACGGCCACGGCATGCAAGAGCGCGCTGACCGGCGTCGGCGCCACCATCGCGGCAGGCAGCCAGGCGTGCATCGGCATCACCGCGGCCTTGGCGAAGCCGAAGAGATAGCAGAAATAGACGACCGTCAGCAGCGCAGCCGAGGCGTTGACGCCCGCCAACAGCCCGCCCTCCTTAAAATCGAGCGATCCCGCAATGGAGTAGGTCAGTGCCAGCGCGGCGAGCAGCACGCTTTTCGAGGCGCCCATCAAATAGACGAGGTACTTGTGGGCACCCCTCCACCCCTCTTCATCCTCGTGGTGATAGACGAGCGGATAGGTAACGAGGCTGAGCACCTCGTAGAAGATGACCAAGGTGAACAGATTGGCGGCGAAGGCACCCCCGACAGCCGCCGCGAGGCTGGTGGCGAAGCAGGCGAAGAAGCGGGTCTGCGCATGTTCGTTCAAGTGCCGCATATAGCCGATGGAATAGAATGCGGCCACGATCCATAAAAGCGACGAGATAGTGGCGAACACCATGCCGAGCGCGTCGGCCCGGAAAGCGAACTCGACCCCCGGCAGGATCTCGAACAGGCGCAAGTCGACGGTCCCGCCCGCCAGCACCGTCGGCGCCATTGAAGCGACAATCGCAAACAGAACAATTGCTGCTATTGGCGATACGATATCGCGGAGTTTCTCGCGGTTGTTCAGAAGCAGAATTGTTAGGGCCGCCAGGCCTGGGACGGCGACGGCAAGCAGTGGCCGGATCGATATCACCGGGTCCAAGCCGCTATCCTTTCATCATGGTAACGTCGTCGACCTTGAGGGTGGATTTGTTCCTCACAAGGGCGACCAAGATGCCGAGGGCGACGGCAACCTCCGCCGCGGTAATTGCGATGACGAAGATCGCGAAGATCTGCCCGCGGAAATCGTCGTATTGACGTCCAAAAGCGATGAAGTTGATGTTGACCGAGTTGAGCAGCAGTTCCAGCGACATCAGCACGACCAGAATATTGCGCCTGAGCAGCACGCCCGCTGCTCCGATCACGAAGAGGATCACTGCGAGCAAAATATACCACCAGAGCGGAACCATCAGCTCGACTCCTTCCGCGCCAGAACGATAGCCCCAATCAGTGCCGCCAGCAGAATGACAGAGGCGACTTCAAACGGCAGGAGATAGTCGGAAAAAAGTGTCGTGCTGAGCTGCCTAATCTCATCGCCGCCACGCGCAACGACGGGCTCCGTGGCCGAAAAGCGCGGGCTCCGGAGAACCAGCACGAGCATCTCGACGCCAAGCAGAACGAGCAGCACCAGAGCCGGCAGATTGCCACCCGGCAAGAACCGCTGCAACACCGCTTCGCGCACATCAATCATCATGATCACGAATAGGAACAGGACCATGATCGCGCCGACATAGACGAAGATCTGGATGGCCGCGAGCAACGGCGCCCCGAGCAAGACGAAAATTGCGGAAACCTGCAGGAAACACGCCATCAGCGCCAATGCGCTGTGAACCGGATTGCGCGCCACGACGACCATCAGGGCCGCGATCACGGACACCGTAGCGAACAGAAGAAAGAACCCCTGATCCATCGACGCGACCCTCCCACGCGAGCT
This sequence comes from Rhizobium sp. CB3171, assembly GCF_029714265.1. Lineage (NCBI taxonomy): Bacteria > Pseudomonadati > Pseudomonadota > Alphaproteobacteria > Hyphomicrobiales > Rhizobiaceae > Rhizobium > Rhizobium sp. CB3171. The sequence goes on from NZ_CP121653.1 coordinate 2,798,909, forward strand.
CTCACTCGGCGCGAGATGGCCGGATTCGAGTTAGCTCCGCACTTCAGGTGCATTCACAAATTGTGCCCTAGTATTAGGTTTTTCACAAGATTGTTGTCGCTAGCGGAGCAACCAAGCCGGTCCGAATGTGATGAAAACACCTCCGAAGGTCTATAAGGTGGCCGATCAGGTATTTCTTGCCTCATCGGCTGTCAGCGCAGTCTCCCGCGTGCCGGAAACAATTATCTCCAAGACTTCGTGCTCGTCAGTGTTTTTGATGTAGCGGTCGCCGACATATTCACCGCGCTTGAGGACCATAACGCGATCACCCACAGCGAAAATATCGACCAGGCGGTGCGAGATGATGATCTGAGCAACGCCTTGTTTCTTCAACTCGAGCATGGTTTCGAGCAGCCGTTCGGTCGCCATCACGGAAAGGTTGGCGGTCGGCTCGTCGAGAATTACGACGCGCGGGTCGAACGAGATCGCCCGGGCAATCGCCACGGATTGCTGACGGCCGCCCGACAGGCTCTCAACCTTTTGATAGACGGAGTTGACGTCGACTTTGAGCCGTTTCAGCACGCCATCGGCTTCCGCATACATCTTCCGGCGGTTGACGAAGGGGCCCTTGAGCGGCCAACGGCCAAGAAAGATGTTTTGACCGACGTCCATATTCCCGCAAAGCGCGAAGTCCTGATAGATCATTTCGATGCCGACATCGCGGCTCTCGTGCGGGCTCTTGAAGTGCACCGCTTGCCCGGCAACAAGGATTTCACCCGCATCCCGTTGATAGGCACCGGTCAGGATTTTCATGAGAGTGGATTTGCCGGCCGAGTTGTCACCGACCAGGCCAAGAATTTCCCCGGGATAGAGCACCAGGTCGACTTTGCGTAGCGCCTGCACAGCTCCAAAGGCTTTTTCGACGCCTCGCATTTCCACAATCGGCTGTAGTGGTATCTCGTCAGCCATGGATGCCTTCCTCTGTTCGCGGACCCCTTGCGAGGCGCGCCCGCAAGCGTCCGAAGATATTGGCTTGGCGCACCCATATATCGATCAGCACCGCGACAATGAGGATGACGCCGATGAAGACATTGATCCAGTGCTGCGGCATGCTGAACCCCTGAACGTTGAGCTGAAGGAGCGCCCGAACGAGCGTGATAACAGCCGCGCCCGCCAGCGAACCGATCACCGTGCCATAACCGCCGAAGATTGATCCGCCGCCAATGATGACCGAAGCTATGGCGTCAAGCTCACGGAACTGGCCGGCGACCGGATTGAAGCTGCGGAAGTATGCGACGTTGATAATGCCGGCCATCGTTGCGCAGAGCGCGGCCAGAAAAAGGGAGATGAAGCGTACCCGGTTCGTGTTGATGCCGGCGTAGGCAGCGGCACGGACATTGCCGCCGGTGGCACAGACCTTCAGCCCGAACGGTGTGTAGGCAAGCACGATGCCGGCGATAATGGCAACGAAAAACATCCAGATCGTCTGGACGCTAACAACCTCAGCCACCGTGCGAATTATCCCCGGCGGCAACGTAAGGCCGAAATGGAGGAGAACGTCATTCATTTTTCGACCAAGAAGATTGTAACCTTCCGGCCAGCCGGTCAGTTGTTGTCCGGCGACAAACCAGGCGGCCATGCCGCGCGCAATGTAAAACATGCCGAGCGTGGCTATGAAGGCGGGGAGTTTGAAGCCGACTGTCACGACGGCGTTGACGAGTCCGGCGACCATCCCCACCAGCAAGGCCATCGTAACTGCGGTGAGCGGATCGGCACCCAGCACCTTCAAGAAATAGGCTGCGGTGCTGCCGGCCAGGGCAAGCACCGCGCCGACGGAGAGATCGATGTCGCCGGCTGCGATGACGTAGGTGAGCCCGACTGTAATGATTGCCAGCTCCGTGTAGTTGAGCAGGATGGCAAAGGTGTTGGACAGGTACCACCAGTAATCCGGCCTTAACGCGAGGCCTGTCAGCCACAACACGACTGTGAGGATAATCGCGAGAGCGTCGCGTCGGGCGAGAAATTTGCCGAGCCCCGTCGCAGACAGTGCCGTATCGGTCGCCATAGCTCCCTTGGTCTGGACTCCCTCAAGTGCCACGCCACCCATTTCATAAGCGGGCGGCGGCGGCCTACCGCGAAGCCACGCCCAAAGCCGGCCCGCGATCTGCCGGCGAATGAGGATAGGCTCGACAAGCACGGCGATAACAAGAAGCAGACCTAGAAAAACCAGCACCGCACCCGCGGACAGCGTGAACTTGGCGCCGACCGCAATGCTTTCACCGTCGATAACGACAGTCCGCGTGATCGGCCAGCCTTCACGCAAGACCTTGTCGATCAGGACGACGACCGCAGTGCCAAGGCACGATCCGATGACCCGCCCGCGCCCGCCAAGGATCGACGCACCACCAATAATGACGGATGCTATGACGGTGAGCTCCCAGCTTACGCCGTAGAGAGGCGTCACGCCCTTGTCCTGCGCGGCCGACAGGAGAGCGGCAAGTGTGGCGCAAAGCGACGAGAGCAGATATGCGCGAATGCGCACCCAGCGCGTGCGAATGCCGGCATAGACTGCCGCTTGTTCGTTTCCCCCGGTGGCGAAAGTCTCGTAACCCCAGCGGGTCCCGGCAAGCACATAGGCCCCGATGGCAGCGATGAGGAAGAAGATCGCAATCTGGTTGTTGAACCCCAAAGCATTCGTCTCCCCCAGGTGGAAGAGCAGCGGATGGTCTTTCGCCTTGTCGGAATAGTAGATCGCCTGTCCATGCGTGAACGCAAGCACGAAGCCACGACCAATGAAAAGCATTGTCAATGTCGCTATGAACGCAGGTACCTTCAGGATCGTAACAAGCGCGCCGTTGATCAGGCCAATGGCCGTGCCCAGCAGCACACAGAGGATCACCGACGTCGTAACGCTGAAATCGAGAAAGTTCGGGGCAAAGAGTCTGGCAAAGACGACAGCGACCAGGCCATATGTCGATCCGACCGAAAGATCGAGATCCCTGTTGGCGATCACAAACGTCATTCCTACCGCGATGATTCCCACACGGGAAGTGTCACGGAGAAGCGCATGCAGGGCTTCGGTTGATCCGAAAAACGCCGGATTGACGAGAGTGCCGCCAAGATAGAGCAACGCAAGGAAGATCAGCAGCCCGACCTCCCAGCCACCAGCGAGCTGAGGTGGCGCACGGCCCAGCGATGTCGTCGCAGTAAGCGCCATGATTTCTACCGACCAATCCTTGCCACCCGCGTTGCGGGAGGGCTTGTGCCCTCCCGCATTCTCCAGATGCTTCGAGCGGTTTAGTTTTCGAAGCGCTTGCCAACCTTTGCGACCGTGTCCTTCGTCACGAGTTGGGCTCGCGTGTCGAGATTGGCGGCCGCGATGCCACGATCAATTTGCAGATAGAGCTGCATGACAGGCCAGAAGCCCTGCAGGAAAGGTTGCTGTCCCAGCGAGCCGGTCAGATTTCCAGCGGCAATACCTTCCTGCTGCGCCGGGCCGAGATCGAAACCAAAACTACAGAACTTGCCGGTTCGCCCCATCTGAGCCACTGCCTTGACGAGCGGTGGCGTAAAGACGTTGTTGGCTGTGAAGGCGCCGACTACGTCGCCGCGGGACTCGAACAGCGAAACAAGTGCGTTGACCGGATCGTTCGGGTTGGTGTCGATGCCGACATTCTCCGGACCCGCGTCAACCTTGAAGGCGTCGAGCTTGCCGGCGTCCTTCAGCGTCTTGACGATGGCGTTGAAAGCGGCGGTCACGCGATTGTTCACCTCGATGTTGCCCATCGCAGTGGAGGACGGCAGGACAATCGAGCCGCTGGTCGCTCCGCTTGCGAGCACGCATTTTGCGAGCGCCTCGCCGCCGATTGCCGCCGCCGACGCATCCTGACCGGTATGGCTTATGCTGCTCCGGTCCAGGAGATTCGCATCGAACGAGTTGGTTGTGGCAACTGGGATACCAGCCGCTTCGGCAGCCTTGACGATATCATTATAGGCGCCGACCTGCGGCGTCGTCATGATAATCCCGTCAATGGTCGGATCTTGAACGATCTGGTTGAGGATCTCGATCTCGCGGGCGGGATCGTCCACGGGCGATTCCGAACCCAGCAGCAATATCTTAGCCCCGATCATGTTGCCGGCAACGGTCGCGCCGACATAGACAGGGTCAAAAAAGCCGTTGCCCGCTGTGTGCGTTACAATTGCGAAGGTCAAATGACCATCAGCCGAATGGAAATTCTTCGTGCCGGGATCTTCCTTGGCGGCTTCAGCGAAATTGTAGCCGCCAACCGCCTTCTCGACGCTGCCGGACTGCGCAAATGCATGCGAGATGACAAGTGATAGTGCCGCGGCCGATACCGTGTACAGCAAAATCCGCCTCATGATTGGTCCTCCCTTGAACCGAGGGAGAAAAGCCGTTCGAGCGCAATTTATCGGGAATGGGGCCGAAGGCTTTTTCCCATTTGCTAATATTCTTCGCAATTCTGATGCAAGTAAACGGTCAACTCATCGTATTGGCGAATTTGTTCGCCCCAAAAACACCCGATGATCGTTTTTCGCGGAATTCGACAGGTCGGCAAGCCTGGAGAAGATTCCGGCGGGTCAGTTCCGACCGCGTTCCCCGATCCGATTTATGATCTGACGGGCGAGCCCAAGCCGAAGAATCCGAGCGGAGTTCGCCGCTGCGCGAAGGCTCGTTTGGGTTCGTATGCCGCCAACAGCAACTCGCTGGTCCCTCACGCGACCAATGTGACTTTAACTGAACCCGATCCATCATGGTTGAGGGAGGCGTCCAGATCGATATGAACCCTTTCGGCTATACCAGAGAGGTAGTCCCGTGGCGTATTTCCGAACGCTCTTCGGAATGTTCGCTGAAAGTAGGATAGATCCGAGAAGCCGGCCTCGAAGGCAATTGTGGATATGAGCTCGACTCGCCTTCCCGCGATAATCTGGTCTATTTCCTTTCTGGCATGCTCGAGCCGCTTTATCAGCAAATACTTCGTCGGCGTCGTTCCCAACGAGGCGAAGCTACGTTGAACCTGCCGCATCGACAGGCGTAGCGTGTCTGCCATTTCCCTTATCTTGAAGTCGGGATCACGATAGCGGCTATTGATATATTGCCGGCTTATTCTGAGAGCGTGATCCATGCCATTGCCCGCAGGGCTCTTGTACTCCTGCTCGCGGTCTGGCGTCTCGCGAAGCATGATGGTCAAAACGCTAAGAAGGGCATCACGCAGCAGGCTATCGAGCCCGTTTTCCGATGATGTCGTCTGCCTCATTTTCTGAAGCATTGCAGAAATCGCGCCGTTGATCGGATCCAGCCGTGGAAGAAAATTTCCACCGACCACCGATCCGCCTAACGCCTTGCCCAAGACATCGCCGCGAGGCAACATGACAAAGCAGAGCTTGTTGAATTCCCCGAAGAAGGTGAATTCCGAAGGTTCGAGGCTATCGACGAGAACCATGTCCCCGGGTTGCAGCCAGTGAGACAATTCATGCTGGCTTACCAAAGCATTGCCTTCCCGCTGAATGACGAGGAAGAAATCATCTCTGAAATCGAGGTTTATCTCCCGCCGACTTCTCGACGCCTGCTGGAGATTGGAGCACACCTCCACGAAGCTGATGCCTGCGCCGATCTCGATCGATACCTGGCCCTCAGCCTTTTTGTTGCGGGCACTCAAAAGGACGAAGTAGCCGCACATCTTGCGCAAATCCGCTTCGAAAGCCCCGATGTCCGACATTATGTGCACATCCTGTTTATCGTACCAGTCGGTCCGCGACCGCATTTGGGTCAACATGCCCACTGAAAACACGATCTGTCGCTACAGTCCGCATTTTCCGTCACTTTTGACCAAGCTTACATGAAACGATTGGTCTTAAATAGCCGTAATGAAACCCCATTCGGCACGCGCAAGCGAGACAAATAACGCGCTCGCAAGTCGTGAGAAACGAGCCGCATTCAAGGCAAATCCGGGTCAATCCATAGCCGACGCGCTCGTGCCGTTGTGCGGCAGCTTGCCTGCTGTTTGAAAATACGGTGCATCGGTCCTGCGCGCCGGACGAGGAAGGCGGTCAACGCCATGTGACGTATATAGTCGAGGGCCGGCATAGAGCCGGCATTCTCCGGGGAGGGAGAATAATATGGGGGAGAGGAAATGAAGAATTTTTTGACTGGGAATTACGGGCGCCGCGACTTCTTGAAAGCCGGGGCGTTAGCGGGCGCTGCCCTCGCCGGCGGGACCTCCTTCGTCGATCATTTTGGAAATCCGCTTGTCACAGAGGCCCGGGCCGCAACGCCAAAGCGCGGCGGCATGCTGATCCACGGTATTCAGGGCGGCAGCGCCGGCGATTCACTCGATCCGTTCAAGGTGCTTTCGGCGGCGGACTACGCGCGGTTCACGGCACTTTACGAGACCTTATGGTCGGCTTCCGCGGCTTATACGATCGATCCGTGGCTGATTGAATCGGGCGAACCGAACGCAACGCTGGACGAATGGACAATCCGTCTCAAGAAAGGAATTCAGTTCCATCACGGCAAGACGCTGAGCGCCGACGATGTCATCTACAGTGCCCAGCGCTGCCTCGATCCGGCGACGGGAGCCATATATGGCGGTCTGCTGGCAACGCTCGATCTGAAGGAAACGAAGAAGCTCGACGAGCGCACGGTGCGCTTCAAGCTCAAATCCGGCATGATTTGTTTTCCGGAGGCCGCATCACTTGCCTTACCGATCGTCCCGACGGACTTCGACCTCGCAAAGCCAGTCGGGACCGGTCCATTCAAACTGCAAAGCTTTGTGCCGGGCCAGCAATCCGTCATGGTGCGGAACGAGAACTACTGGCGCGATGGACGTCCCTATGTGGACGGCATTACGCATGTCAATTTCAACGACGAAACCGCAAGGATCAATGCCTTGCAAGGTGGCCAGATCAACATGGCCGATTTCGTATCCTTCCCGTTGATCCGCGTCCTCGCTGCGGACACCAGCCTCCAGATTAATCGCAGCGAGACAGTCAGCTTTATCCCACTCAACGTGCGGGTCGACCAGAAGCCCTATGACGATGTGCGGGTTCGCGAAGCACTCAAACTGCTCGTTGATCGCGATGCCATGGTTAAGGGTGCCTATCTGGGCGAAGGCCGCATCGCTAACGATCTCTATGCGCCTCTTGATCCCTTGTTCAATAAGGATTTGCCGCAGCGTCAGCACGATCCCGATAAGGCGAAGTTCCTGCTCAAGCAGGCTGGATTCGAAAATCTTCAAGTCGAATTGACGACCAGCGATCTCGGCTCCGGCGTGCTCACCTCGACCGAACTATACGCTGCGCAGGCGCGATCGGCAGGCGTCGACGTGAAGCTGAACAAGGTGGATTCCGCCGCATTCTATGGCGATCAGTATGGAAAGTGGAGCTTTTCTCCGAACCTTCAGCCGCCCTACAATTATTTCGTCACACTGATGCAGGCGGACGGTCCGACTTCGAGCCTCAATCTCTCGCATTTCAATGACGAGGAATTCTCCGGCCTGTTCTACAAGGCGCTTGCTGAAGCAGACGATGCAAAGCGGACATCGATGGCCCATCGTATGCAGGAAATCCAATACCAAAAAGGTGGCACGATTATCTGGGGCTTCCAAAATTCAGTCGACTTCACTCGTGGTGTGGCTGGAATCGCACCTGATGTGTCCGGTTTCTCCACCTACCGGTCCGCAGATCTCTGGATTGAAGAGCAATGACGAGGACCGGGAAGCCCGTAGCGATCGTGACAGGTGGCGGAAGCGGCATCGGCCTTGCTTGTGCTAGGTCACTCGCCTTGGCCGGATATCGGCTTGTCATCAACGGCCGGCGTCAACGCACACTCGATGAGGCGGCGCACTCCATCCTCAGCACGGTCGCCGACGCGGAAATAGAAACGGTCAGCGGCAGCGTCGCCAACTCGTCCGATGTCGATGCGGTTTTCGTTCGCGCGGCAAGCGCTTACGGCCGTCTGGACGCTGTTGTCAGTGCAGCGGCTGCCCTTCATGTCGCCAATTTCAAAGATATGAAGTTGCAGGATTGGGACGACATGAACGCCACCGTGCTTCGCGGCGCGGCCTTGATCGCCATGGCTTCGACAAAGGCCTTTCTCGCCGCCGGTACGCATGGGCGCATGGTGTTCATCTCCTCGATCAGCGCGCGTGTCGCCGATCCGGGTCTTGCGCATTATTGCGCGGCGAAAGCGGGCGTCGACGCGCTCGTGCGGTCCCTTGCAGTCGACCTGTCCTCCGACGGCATCGTTGCGAACTCTGTCGCCCCGGGCTGGATTCACACGCCCATGATCGGAGAGTTCGTGGAATCCCTGCCCCCCGGCGCACTCTCGGTCATGAACCCTCAGGCACGCGCGGCTAACCCTGACGAAGTTGCGAAAGTGGTCCGGTTCCTGGTGGTGGACGCCCCGGACTTCCTCACCGGATCGACCATCACGGTGGATGGCGGTCAAACTATCATGAACCACGTAATCGATGGATGAAATGACAGCATCAGAGAAAACCGGCCTGGTCGAAGTCGTGCATATTCGCCCGAAAGAGGGCATGGCCGACGCGATCCTGGCCATGCGCCCGCGCTTCTGCAGCGATTTGAGGGAAAAGACACCCGGCTTCATTTCCAACGCCTTCTATCAGATGGCCGATGGCACGTTTCTCGACGTCGTTTTGTGGACTGACGCGGCATCGCTTGAGGCCGTGGACGAAAACCATCCGCTGCTCGAGGAATGGTACGACAAGGTCGAAATCATTTCGATGGAAACAGGAGTGCCTGTCGATGCCTGAACTTGCGGCTACGATTGCGGAGTCGCTCGGGCATCCTCAAGGACCTGACGTCATGGACGACGGCACCGTGATTTTCGCGGAAACATACAGGTCCCGTCTTATGCTGTGCAGCGCCTCGGGACGACTGTCCGAGCTTTATCGCTGCGGCGGAGGACCAAATGCGGTGCTGCTCGGAAGCGACCTGCAGGTCTATTTCACGCAGAATGGCGGACAGGCGGGTGATTGGCGCGCCGACCATCAACGCCCACCGGCACTAGAATGCCTTGACATGTCCACTGGCAAGGTGACGGAAATCTGCCGCGAAGTGGGGGGACGGCCTCTACTTGCCCCTCACGATCTGGCGTGGGGTCCGGACGGATCCTTGTATATGACAGATTCAGGGACATGGGCTCCCGACGGAGATACGGAACCCGGTGCCATCATTGCCATTTCGCCACGCGGGCATGCCGAATTGATCCTCGACACCGGCCATGTGTTCCCGAGCGGAATCGCACTTGCCGGGGACGGGACCGTTTATTGGGCGGAATGTTATACTCGGCGGATCATGCGCATGAAAAAGGGAGGCTCGCCGGCTGAGGTTTGCACCTTGCCTCCCGGCCATACGCCGGAGTCGCTCAAAATCGACGAGAATGGCAATTTCTGGGTCGCTGCCCTGGAAGCCGCGGGCTTCGATATCATCACGCCAAACGGCGAAATCATCGGCTTCATTCCAACCGGTGGTTTGCCGCTGAACGGAACACTTCATGGCGGACGACTTTACGTTGCCGACTTGGGGCCATTCGACGAAAGCCAGCCGGCTCCACAATTTCTCGGCCGTATTCAAGCGGTGCAATGCGATGCCCGCCCCTGGCCGGCTTTTCGCTCAACGATCGACATGTGAGGAAAGTCATGCGTTTGCAAGACATTGACGCAGCCAGCACGGCACTGATCATTCTGGACATGCACGTCTGCATCGTCGGCCCGGAGGGAAATGCACAACCTCACGCGACCGAGCAGAATTTGGTCGCCAATATTGTCGCTCTGCGTGACGCAGCAAACAAGAAAGACGTCGCCGTCGTCTTCATTCATCATCGCAGGCCACGGGGCCTGAGGGCACGCGGCATGATGAGCGCGCTGTTTCGGGAGATCGCCGATGATCCCGATCTTCAGCCGGGCGCCCCTGGACTGGAGATGCTGCCGGAGCTTTCGGTAGGCCCTAGCGATATCGTCATCGAGAAGCAGCGGGCGGGCGCTTTCGCCGGCACCGATCTCGACCAGACGCTGAGGGCGATGGGGATCGACACCCTCGTCTTGACTGGCGCATGGACTAATCTTTCGGTCGAATCGACCGCGCGCTACGGGAGCGATCTCGGGTATCGCGTAATCATCGCCAGTGATGGCACAGCATCGCAAAGCGCTGAAATGCACGAGATCGCATTGAGCGGCGGCCTGTCCATGCTTGCCGAAATAGCGACCTGCGACGAGGTGATTGGTGCGCTGCGATGAAGCCAATGTCTGACGCCGAAGCAAGAACCGTAAGCATGCCGGCGAGTTCAGACGCAGCGGCACAGCTCAAATGGCTGTTCCGGAGGATGTTGAGCGGCGTCCTCGTTCTTTTTGTCGTTTCCATTCTGATTTTTGTAGCCACCCAGGCGTTGCCCTCGGATCCGGCACAGACCATTCTGGGCCGGCAGGCGACACCCGAACTCCTGGCCAATCTGAGGGAACAGCTCGGGCTGAACCGTCCGTTGCCAGTTCAATACGTCTCTTGGCTTGGCGGCCTCCTGACGGGCGATCTTGGCGTTTCGATTGCGGCAAAGCAGCCTGTCGTCTCCTTGATCGGAGCCCGGCTTCTCAATTCTCTGGCTCTTCTCATCTTCTCAGCGGCAATTCTCATTCCGCTTTCCATCGCTGTGGGCGTCGCAATGGCGGTCTGGCGCAACCGCATTGTGGACAGATCGCTAATGCTGGTTTTTCTCAGCCTCATGGCGCTGCCGGATTTCGTGATCGGCACCATATTGCTGATTTCGCTCGCCACGCTCGTCTTCCAGATCTTTCCCGCCGTTTCTCTGATTCCACCGGGGCAAAACGGCTTCGGACATCCCTACAAGCTCGTCTTGCCCGTGCTGACCGGCGTGCTGATCACCGCGCCCTATCTCATACGCCAAATGCGGGCCGCGATGATCGAGGCGCTTGAATCGGAATATGTGGTCCAGGCGCGGCTGCGCGGCATCAACGAACGGCGAGTGGTGTGGCGGCATGCGCTTCCGAATGCCCTGGTGCCGATGGTGCAGGGAAGCGCCCTGATGCTCAGCTATCTCCTCGGTGGCGTTGTCGTCATCGAATACATCTACAACTATCCCGGTCTCGGAGGGTTGCTGAATGATGCGGTCCGCTTTCGTGACCTGCCGGTCCTGCAGGCCGTGACCCTGATCTTCGCCACCGGCGTCGTCATCTTCAACATCGTCGCGGATCTGCTGACGATCCTGCTCACACCCCGCCTGCGAACCATCGAGTGGAGCAAATGAGTAATCCATCCTACGACGCGACCGGAACCGGATTCTGTCGGAAACTGCTTGCCTCGGGGCGGGTACGCCGTGCGGCTGTGGCGACGTTTCTGTTGCTGGCGATCGCATATCTCGGACCTTTGTTCGCACCCCACGAGCCATCTGATATTGTCGGAATACCCTTCGACGTGGCAGGCGTCGGTGTCTGGCTCGGGACCGACTACCTCGGGCAAGACATATTCTCGCGAATTCTGTGCGGAGGCCGGTCGGTTGTCTGGATGTCCACGCTGGCAAGCCTCATCGCGATCGTCTTCGGTGCCGCCCTCGGCTTGTTCGCGGCCTATGCAGGCGGGCTCGTCGACACGGCAGTTGGCTGGTTTAACGACATTCTGCTGGCGTTTCCCTTGATCGTCCTCGTCATATTGTTTCTGTCCATGCTCGGCCACGATCCGTCGTTGATCGTCGTGGTCGTCGCCATAGGCTGGCTTCCGACGGTGACGCGGCTTAGCCGCGGCGTGGCGCTGTCTGTCATCCATCAGGAATATGTCGCCTGGGCGGAGCTCGTGGGGATGCCTCGCTACAAAATTCTGCTCAAGGAAGTCCTGCCCAACGTCACAACGCCGCTGATCGTCCAATTCGGAGCGCTCCTGACCTGGTCCATCGGCATCATCGCGGGATTGAGCTTCCTCGGTTTCGGCATTCAGCCGCCGAATGCCGATTGGGGCCTGATGGTCAACGAGAACCGAAGCGGCCTGATGATCGCCCCGTGGGGAACTATCGCACCGATCGCAATGATCGCCTTCTTCGCGCTGGCAGTGAATTCACTGACGGATGCCGTCAGCGACATACTCGGTATCGGAGACGTGCTGTGACAGCGGTCGTGGAAATCGAAATTCTGGCTGAGGGCCTTGGCCATCCGGAAGGTCCCGATGTCTTGCGGGATGGCGGTATCCTGTTCGTCGAGGCCGATAGCGGCCGGGTTTGCGTATGGTATCCGGATCGAGCCGTTGTAACGCTTGCCGCCACAGGTGGCGCTCCCTACGGCTCCACGCTCGGCTCCGACGGTTGGATCTATGTCACCCAAAGTGGAGCCAATTACGGCGGCCATGCCCTTCCGCGGCCGCAGATGCCTTCGATACAACGAATTTCGCCGGATGGCGCTGTCGTGCAGTCGGTTTGCTCGGCATCAAATGGCGAGCCATATTTCGCACCCAACGATCTGGTCTGGGGACGGGACGGACGGTTGTATTTCACCGATTCCGGCCTCTGGGAACCGGACAATCCGACACAATCGAGCGCCATCCACGCCGTAAGCGCGGATGGCTTGGCCGAGAAGATCATTGATCTCGGACCTGTTTTCGCAAACGGCATCGGCTGCGAAGCGGACGGGTCGATCATCTGGCTCGAATCCTACACGAGGGTGATCGGACGATTGCGTCCCGATGGCCGACGCGAAGTCGTCGCTCGCCTGCCCGCCGGCCAGACCCCCGAGGGTGTTGCCATCGATAGCGAGGGAAATCTCTGGATCACGACGTTCGAAGCAGGGCTTGTCGCGGTCCTTTCGCGCGACGGCAGGACGCTCAGGGAAATCGAAGTCGGCGGCGTACCCGTCAATTGCACGTTTGTCGATGACTGGCTCTACGTTACCGATTTCGGATCGCCGGTCGATCCCGGCGATGAGGACTCGCTGCGACCGGGCCGCTTACTTCGCATGCGCGTCGATGCCAAGGGCATGCCGATGACGCGCGGCTTCATGAGGTTATGAGGAACACCAAAATGAGCGATCAAAACACGGTTCATATCCTGGAGCGGAACTTCGGTGAGATGCCGCAGGGCGGCGACACCCTGAAAGATGGACGCTTCCTCACGGTCGACGTAATGACTGGCGAGATCGTCGCTTATTCGCTGCGGAGTGGGCGGGAGGTTATTTCCAGGGTCACAAGTGGCCCGATTGCCATCCTTCGCGGTAGCGACGACGCATTCTATCTCGCCCATACGGGCGGTGTCCTCGGCAATTTCTGGGCGGCGGATGACCAGATCGCACCCTGCATACAGAAGATATCGCCTGGTCAGGATCAAGCCGAAACCATCCTGACCGAGGTTGCCGGAGTGCCTCTTGTTTCTCCTCATGATATCGCTTTCGGACCGGACGGCCGGCTTTATGTCGCGGACTCCCACATTTGGGAGTGGGAGAAGGAGAACCGGAAAGGCGAAGGCCGGATTTTCGCGATCAATCCGGACGGCAGCGCGGAACTTCTCGTCAATACGGGATGCACATTCCCTTGCGGACTTGTGGTCGAGGCGGATGGGGCCGTCGTCTGGACGGAAGCTTATTCGGACAGGGTTCGTCGCCTGCGCAAGGACGGAAGGATCGAAGACGTCTTTCAATTGCCTGAAGGCCACACGCCGCACGGCATCCGCGTCGGCGAGGACGGGACGCTTTGGATCGCTTCCTTCGGTTCCAGTTCGATCGATGAAGTCGCCCCGGACGGAAGCAGCCTGATATCCCATCCAGTCCCTGGCCACCCGATGCATCTCGCATTCGACGGCGACGGTCTCTTGATCGCCGCCTTCCGGGCTGCCGATGCGGACAACATGGTCGGCCAACTGCTGAGGCTCCACACCGGACGGCTGGGCGCTTCGACCGCGCGCGGCGCGATCACATTGCAATGATCGTGGAAGAGGAGCTGACGATGGCGGACCAAGATCCAGCAAGGGCTTCCCGCGCAAAGGTGACCAATCTCTGCGTCGCGCTGAAGGACGGTCGGCAAATTGTCTCGAACGTCAATTTTGAGATCTCGCCCGGCGAAATCCTATGCCTGATTGGAGAATCGGGATCGGGCAAGACGACAGTCAGCACCGCCCTCCTGGCACACACCCGCACCGGCGCAACGATCGCATCCGGTCACGTATGCGTCGAAGGGATCGATATTCTCTCTCAGACACCGCAATCCCTCCTATCGGTTCGCGGAAAGATCATTGCCTATGTTGCGCAGGACCCGGCCTCTGCGTTCAATCCGGCCATCCGTATCCTCGATCAGATGATCGATGTCGCCCTGTGTCACGGCTGGGATCGCAGGACGGCACGAATCCGGGCAACCGAGATCCTCGGTGAAGTTGGCCTTCCCACCCACGAGGAATTTCTTGCCCGCTTTCCGCATCAGGTTTCCGGCGGCCAGCTTCAGCGTCTCGGCATAGCCATCGCCATGCTGCTGGAACCAGCGGTACTGGTGCTCGACGAGCCGACGACAGGCCTTGACGTTGCGACCCAGGCAGTCGTGCTGAAGCTCGTGCGCCGGCTTTGCACGGATCATGGCATCGGCGCCCTCTATGTGACGCACGACCTCTCTGTGGTCGCAGCGATAGCCGACCGCATCGTCGTTATGCGCGATGGAAAGATCGTGGAGGAGAAAGCGGCAGGCCCGTTTTTCAAGGCGCCGGCACATATCTATAGCCTCGAGCTCTTGGCCGCCGCCCCGGATGTCGCACTCACCGGACCGCACAGGAACATTCGGCCGGGCGGTGATGCGTCCGCAAGACCGGTGTTGAGGGTCGTTGACCTTGCGGCGCACTACGGCACGATCTCGGTGCTGACCGGAGTCACTTTCGATGTCCATGCGGGCGAGTGCCTGGCCGTTGTCGGCGAATCGGGTTCGGGAAAAAGCACCCTCTCGAAGAGCATCGTCGGGCAGCACGTGCAACAGAACGGTTTGGTAGAGCTTGAAGGCATCGCCCTGCCAGCACGCGCCCGTCAACGTTCTCTGCAAGCGCGGCGGGAGCTGCAATACGTCTTTCAGTCCCCGTTTTCCGCCTTAAATCCGCGGAGGACGGTCGGCGAGAGCATCGGGGCAGCCTATGACCTCGTTGAAGGCGATCGGGGAAGGCGGCGGGACGCCATTGTTGAAGTGCTGTCGAAAGTCGGGCTTCGCGCGGATCAAGCGAATCTACGGCCGGATCGTCTTTCCGGTGGCGAACGTCAGCGTGTCTGCATAGCACGCGCGCTGATCTGCAAGCCCAAAGTCCTCGTTTGCGATGAGATCACCTCCGCTCTCGACGTCGTTGTACAGGAAGCCATACTCGATCTCTTGACCAGGCTTCGGGACGAGGAAGGGCTGGCGATGGTTTTCGTCACCCATAATCTGGCGGTCGTTCGCAATCTTGCGGATCGGGTTCTGGTCCTGGACAAGGGCAGGACCGCGGAAATTGGCATGACTGAGGATGTGCTGACACGACCAAGCCATCCTTACACCCGGTCCCTACTCGCGAACACGCTGTCTATTTCCACCATTTCGCAGGAACGATGGGGAAAGTCGGCGCTGACTGCCGGATAGGCCTGCCAAACATTCACATCCCGTAAAGGAACATTGCGATGAACGAACAGGTAATGCCGCAGTCCGACAATGCCCTCGGCCTTGGTGCGAATTTTACTGCCAACAAAGCTGAGCGCAGCGCCGAGCTTGCCGGGCGAAAGATCGATCTCGAACTGAGCAACGGCCAGGATTTTTCTTTCGAGTTCGTCGATGCGGAGAAGATGCGTTGGAGCTCGCGGGGAGCGGCCGTCAAGCGCGACGAAACCTATGAAGCACAGAGGGTCGCCGATGATCTGTTTCTCATTGCCTTCCAGCATGCGGACGATCTTCGCACATCGATGAGCTTTGTCGCTGATCTCCGTTCCGGCGAAGTCGTCTTCATTCAGAACGTCGTGGGTGAAAAAATCGGCAATGAACCGGCCGTCATTCAGACCGTCACGCTCGGCAGGGTCGCCGACCAGGCGCTGCAGGGGGAAAAGATTGCGCAAACGAGCGATCTGTTTGGTCGTCGCGCGATGTGGATCTACAGCGAGGACGACGTTTACGAACATATATACCTCAACGCCGAATGGTACGCGTGGCACTGCCTCAAAGGTGAGGAATATCCGAAGGCCGACATCGATCCTTGCCAGATGTTCAGGCTGCGGGAAGACATCTATCTCCTCACATTTTCCGAGAAAGTGATGGTCATGGCCGCTGGCATGGTACTGGACTTTTCCGGGCTGCGTTCGTACTGCGCGGCACTCGGGCGGGATCCTGCGACGAACGAGATCACCCATTTCACCTTCGGCGCGTACGGAATGATCCTCAGCCAGACAAACTATCCCGAACCGCTTGTGAAACCGGCGGCGCTCGCTCCGTAGCCGAACATGCCGACGGCGCCTGCCGAAATCAAAAGAGCAGCAAGGGGGCAGCCGCGCGTCGTCCGACGTCACGGCGAGCGAGGCGGTTAGACATGGATCAATCGAACAATGCGCACCGGCAAAGTTGGAGCGAACACTTTTCCGGAACGCTCCGCCTCGGCCTGCCTCTCATCGGCGCACAATTGGCGCAGCTTGCCATCAATACGACGGATGTCATGATTGTCGGTCGTCTGGGTGCAATGGACCTGGCCGGCATCGTGCTGTCGATCCAATACTTCTTCGTGATCCTGTACTTTGGCTCAGGGTTTTCGATCGCAATCCTGCCGCTCGTCGCCCAAGGCATTGGACGCGGAGACAGGGATGGCGCGCGCCGCTTTATCCGCATGGCAGTATGGGCCTCGCTGGCCTATTCCGTTTTGGTTTTGCCGTTATTTTTGTTTTGCGAGCCCGTCTTGCTCTGGATGGGACAGAAGCCTGACGTGGTCGCGAAGGCTGCGTCCTATCTGACGATCATGGGCTTCGGCGTTGCACCTGCATTGGCGTTCATGGTGCTGAAGTCGTTCTTGAGTGTCATGGGCAGGACACGCATCATCTTCTACGTCAACCTCATATGTGTCGTCTTCAACGCGATCTTTGGCTACACATTTGCGCTTGGCCATTTTGGCTTTCCCGCATACGGCCTGAAGGGTGTGGCCTGGGTTGCCGTTGCAGTGGAAGTGCTGTTCGCACTCTGTCTCGCCATTTACATCGCACTTGTTCCGGAGTGCAGGAAATTTGCGCTTCACAAGGAGATGCTCACGCCGAATTGGCCAGCGCTCGCGGAAGTGCTCCGCCACGGCATACCCATCAGCATGATGATCCTGTCGGAAATGAGCCTGTTTTCCGTAGCAGCCATCATGATCGGCTGGATCGACACACTTCAACTCGCCGCACATGGCGTCGCCATGCAATTGGCCGCCATTGCGTTCATGGTCCCGCTCGGCCTCTCGCAGGCCGCAACCGTCAGAGTTGGATTGGCAGCGGGCCGCGCCGACCGCAGCGCCATCATCAGGACCGGGATCACCGCACTCGCCATGGCAGCGCTATTCGCATTGCTAAGCGGTAGCCTGCTGCTTTCGCAAGCACGGCTTCTCGCGGGATTTTTCATCGATGCATCCGCGCCCGACGCCGGGAAGGTTGTCGAGCTGGCAATACCCTTCATCACGCTTGCGGGCGCCTTTCAACTGTTCGACGGCCTGCAAACGGTCGCGGCGGGTCTCACTCGCGGCCTGAAGGATTCGGTCGTGCCGATGACACTCGCAATCGCCAGCTATTGGGGTATAGGCTTCCTCGGCGCCTACGTCCTCGCATTCCCGCTCGGCTTAGGCGGCATTGGGATATGGTTTGGTTTCGTCGCCGGTCTCGGTGCTGCCGCCGTTTCGCTGATCGTTCGCTTCGCGATACTTGCTCGGCGACCTCGATGAAGGGCTGGCTGAGTAAACTACGGCCGCGCCCGGAGCAGACAAGTATTAGTTGTTTGCTGCCACGGCTGTGACGAGTACCTGAACCTCATTGACTGGATTGGAAAGGGATCGCGCCGGCGAGATCGAGATTCTGCTCGCCGGTCGAGACGCGCATGTAGCCAATCAGCATGTCACTCCGCGTTTCCATATTAACTCAGACGGCAGGGAGTCTATCGGCTGTAGGTTTCTAAATAGGTATTGATGAAAATTAAGACTTTCGCGGTTCGGTTTCCGTGACAAAAATAGCCCGCGTATTTAACCAGGGGCTTGTCGAAATAATCCGAGCAAGAGATGGTCGCTCTGCTACCCCGCATTGCACGATCCACCTCGGCCATGTGTGTCAGGAAAAGAAGTCTCCACTCTGCAATAGGTCATCTTATGTCTGAGATTCCCCGCACTTCGGTTCCCAAAATCTGGCCGGCAAGCCGTGAGCCGGGTTTCCATAAGGTGTTTGAACTAACCCTGGATGATCATCTGGCGATTCAGCACACGACGCGCCAGCTACTGCCACTGCGGTCTTCCGTGCTTGCCATCTCGTTCATTGCGCTGTTCGTCGCTCTCATCACAAGCTACGATAGCTGGCGCTCCGGCAACGTGGTGCGGTTTGTCTTGGTAGTCGCCGCGACGGTGGCTCTATGCGCTCTGGCAACGGTCGTCCTGATCAAGCCGGCGCGCGGGCTGCTGCGCGCCATGTATCGTCGAAGGCTGGTCAAAAATGGCGGCGCGGGCGTACCGGTCGAGGCATGGGTGGATCAGGAAGGTATCCGCTTTACAGCGAACGGTCAGACGCTGAGCTGCCCGTGGCCGTCGCTCCGCGCGATCGAGGAAGAAGATGGCACTTTTTATTTCTGGATGTCCAAGACATGGGCGCATGTCTGGCCTGATCGCATTTTCGCTTCCGCAGAGGAACGACAGCATTTCCGCGACTATATTTTGAAGTGGTCCAGGCGTCCGATCGCCTCGCCGCCAGTTCTCGCCAGACTCGGCGCTGGCGGACGGGCCAATCTTCCCGATTGAAGGAACGCAGCCTCGGGCGGCGACAACACTTGCGCTCGCTCGCAAAACATCGCCGAACGTGCTTTCTCATCTTCGATCGGTTATGAGCCGATTCCCCAAAAGTCGTCGACCATGGGCGTGGTCCTTTGCCGCCAAATATGGTTGAGTTTGTTCTTGCGCTGTCCGCCGGATGGTCGCTAAAGCATGTTGCCATATCTGTGCGTTTCTCTGGCCGACAAGCGACCTCGGCTTAATCGAATGCGACAATCGAAGGCAATTCAAATGACCCGACATCTTTCTCTTCCGCGCGATCGGATTTCCGTACTTCTGCTTGAGGGCATCAGTCAGAGCGCCGTGGACTACTTTTCGTCGTCCGGCTACGTCAATCTCACGCATTTGCCGAAGGCTCTGGATGACAAGGATCTCAAAAGTCATATAGCCGATGCGCATATTATCGGAATTCGTTCACGCACACATCTGACAGACGAAATTTTCAGATCCGCCAAAAAGCTTATCGCCGTCGGTTGTTTTTCCGTGGGGACAAATCAGGTCGATCTGAATGCAGCGCGTCGACGCGGAATCCCCGTATTCAACGCGCCTTATTCGAATACGCGCTCGGTTGCAGAGCTTGTGATCGGCGAAATCATCATGCTGACGAGGCAGATTTTCCCGCGTTCAGCATCCGCCCACAAAGGTGGGTGGGAAAAATCGGCCGTAGGCAGTCGTGAGGTGCGCGGGAAAACGCTGGGCATCGTCGGCTACGGCAACATTGGGTCGCAACTTAGCGTCCTTGCGGAAAGCATGGGCATGATCGTGCGCTATTTCGATCCTTCAGATAAGCTTCGCCACGGCAATTCAGAGTCGATGGCAACGCTCGGCGAGCTTCTCGAAATCTCGGATTATGTGACGATGCATGTTCCGGAAACCAGTTCGACGCAAAACATGATCACTGAAGCCGAACTGCGCAGGATGAAAAAGGGAGCCATTTTCATCAACAATTCGCGCGGGACCGTGGTGGATCTCGAAGCGCTTGCCAAGGTTTTGAAAGAAGGACATCTCGCGGGTGCGGCTGTGGATGTGTTCCCGAAGGAGCCGGCATCAAATAGCGAGCGCTTCGAAACGCCGCTGCAAGGCTTGGATAATGTCATTCTCACTCCGCACATCGGCGGGTCGACCGAAGAAGCCCAGGAGCGCATTGGAAGGGAAGTCTCCAGGAAGCTTGTCGAGTATTCCGACGTCGGCTCGACGCTGGGCGCGGTCAATTTTCCCCAGGTTCAATTGCCGCCACGTCCAAATGGAACGCGTTTCATCCATGTTCATGAAAATCGCCCTGGCATCCTGAACAATCTGAATACGATTTTTTCGTCCCGTGGACTGAATATCGTCGGTGAGTTCCTGCAGACCTACGGCGAAACGGGTTACGTGGTCATTGAAGTCGAGGACGTTGGCGAGACGCCGGATGACATACTTGACGCGCTTCGCCAGATTCCGGGGACGATACGAGCTCGATTGGTTTACTGACGCCGGTGGGAAATTGGCATTCTCTAGGTGTTTCTGAGAGAGCTTTGTCGCCAGCGACCCAATCAGGCTAAGATTCACGCAAGGGGCGAGTCCCGTCACTTAAGAAAAGCCGATAGTGTGGAAGAACAGTGATATGCGCTCTGGCGCGGCATTGCGATCTTTCGACAGGCCTTATGCCGAAAACCACTGAAAGCTGCCCTTGATGGATATCACCGTTGAATTGTGTTCTTATCCCGATCTCGACGATCGCATCGCCATTATCAGAGCAGCGGACGAAGTCGACAGCGTCTTCGTCCGCACCGAGAGATTCAATGTTCTGATTGACACGCTGGCGACCCCGGCCCTCTGTGCGAGGGCACTCAAACTGCTTGGCGGACATTTGCAAGATCGACCGCTCGTTGTCGTCAACTCCCATATGGACTGGGATCATTTCTGGGGCAATGCGGCACTCCCCGGCGGAGTGCCGATCGTCGCGCATGCCAAAGCACTCGAGCGGTTGCGTGATCCGTCATCCCGACAAACTCTCAGCGACAAGATGCAGGAAAGCGCGCGGTTCCATGATATCGAGATCATCACCCCCAATATCACCTTTGCGGGCGAGGAGATGACGCTTCATGGCGGGGATCTCACGCTGGAGCTCATTCATACGCCCGGCCACGCTCCCGATCATGTGTCTGTGTGGATTCCCGAGATCGGTGTCTGCCTGGCCGTCGACGCAGTCGAGACGCCGATTCCGGAAGTTTGGAGCAAAGCTCCGGCTGACCTACGTGCGCTTTGCTCGTCGTTGAAGCGGATCCGTGATTTGAAGGCAAATCACGTTGTCCTCGCGCACGGCCAAACCTCTGCACCTGCTATCGTGGACGAAAACCTTTCCTACTTCGCAGCATTGCGCGACCGCGTCGCCGAACTAGCTGATGAACACTTGGCTGATCCGGCTCTAAACGAGCGACCCGGCCTACGACTACAGGATTTTGTCAACGTCCCGGCTGCGATGCCGGCGGAGACCGTCGTCTTCTACGAGAACTGCCACAAATCGAACCTTCGCGCGGCTGTCGAAGCGCGAAAAGCCACGTTTGCGTTCATTTAGTGCGGATAGGCTTTTGTCGGCCTATCCGCTCGATTAAGCAGGAACCTGAAACACACCATCAACATCGGTCCAAGCGAAAACTCGCCTCGTTCCGCTTTGCGGGTGAAGTTACGCAAATAACCACCCGCATTGTTGATGTGCCCTGCCCTCGTCACCGCGGTCGCGGTTTTCGGCCCGGGCGCATTGCAGGCGTTAACCACCGACCGCTTTGCTGCCCAGGTACGAAACTCACGCCGCTTGCGACTGCGACAGTCCTTCCATCGCCACGGCGCGCGCCGTCACGAAATCGATCTTGCCAGAGCCGAGTACCGGCACCTTGCCGACGGTGACTTCGGCAGGGACCATCATTTCCGTGGCGCCCTTCGATTTAGCGAATGCCAGGAAATCGCTTCGGTTCGCATCCGGCGCATCGGTCAGCAGGATAAGACGCTCGCCTTTCTTCGCGTCCGGTATAGCCGATACGACGCTGAGAGCACCAGGCCAGAGCTGCGCGGCAAGGGTCTCCACGGCGGCAAGCGAGATCATTTCGCCGCCAATCTTGGCAAAGCGCTTGGCCCGGCCGCGGATCTTGACGAAACCGTCCTCATCGATGGTGACGATGTCGCCGGTATCGTGCCAGCCCTCCCGCAGCGGCTCGAGGACGCCGGGATTGTCGGCGCGCAGGTAGCCGGCCATCACATTGGCGCCGCGAATAAGAAGACGGCCGCCCTCGTCGATGCCGGGAACCGGATCGAGCTTCCATTCCATCCCCGGCATGATCTTGCCGACCGTTCCCGTGCGGTTGTACATCGGCGTATTCAGCGAGATCACTGGGGCTGCCTCGGTCACGCCATAGCCTTCCAGGATACGCAGGCCGAATTTCTCCATATAGACCTCGCGGGTCGACGCCTTCACCGGCTCGGCGCCCGAGAAGATGTAGCGGATCGACCGGAGGTCGTAAGGATGAGCGGTGCGCGCATAGCCGTTCAGGAACGTATCCGTGCCGAAGACGATGGTGGCGTTCGAGACGTAAATCAGCTCCGGCACGATGCGGTAGTGCAGCGGCGACGGATAGAAGAACACCGGCACGCCCGAAACCAGCGGCAGGATCGTGCCCGCCGTCAGGCCGAAGGAATGGAACATCGGCAGAATGTTGAACACCTTGTCGCCGGGGTGGAAGTCGATGCGCGAGGCCGCCTGGGCTGCGTTCGAGAGGATATTGCGGTGGCTGAGCACCACGCCCTTCGGCGCACCTTCAGAACCGGAGGTAAAGAGGATAACGGCCGGATCATCGGCACTGCGCTTGACCAGCGGCCGGTACTTGCGGACGAGGCCGACGATCTTGTCGAGCGAGGTGACCTGCGTGCGCAGTTCGTCCAGCCACACGAACGTCACGTGCTTTTCGAGTTCCTCGACCACCGGGCCGAGCTTGGCCTGGGTGATGAAAGCGCGTGAGCAGAGCACATGCTTGACCTCTGCCGTCCGGCAGGCCGACAGGATGTTCGTAGCGCCGGCCGTAAAATTCAGCATGGCCGGAACCTTGCCCGCCGACATGACGCCGAGGACGGTCGCGGCCGTGCCATTGGCGTTCGGCAGCATGACGCCGAGCGTCTTCTCGTTCGGGAACATCTTCCGGAACTTCGCGCCCAGCACCGCAGCACCGGTCAGGAGCTTGGCATAGGACAGCTTGCCGGCAATCGGATCTTCGACGGCGAGCTTCTTGCCGCCATATTCATGGGCGCTTTCGATGACGCGGCCGAGGACGGTGTTGTCGGTGTCGGCGGTGCGGAACATCAGCGTCGACATGATCTGATAGAGAGCGGCACCGGCCGCGATGCGCCGTTTCCTGCCCTTGAGTTCTGCCGGAACGTCGAGCTTGACCGGCTCAAGGATCGTCACCTTGACCTTGGGGAAGAGACGGCGACGAACGTGACTCGAGGTCAGATAGGAGGCGTAGCTCTTTTCCAGGCCATCGATGCGAACGGGCACGATCATCGCGCCGGTCTTGTCTGCGACCATGGCCGCGCCGTCATAGACCTTCATCAGCGTGCCGGTGACGGTCAGGCGACCCTCGGGGAAGATGCCGACCGGGCTGCCATCCTGGATCACCTTGATCAGCGAGCGCGTCGCCATCGGCTTCGTCGGGTCGAGCGGCAGGAATTTGCACTTCGTCAAAAGCGGCCGCACCCACCATTTCTTGGCGAAGGCATAGTCGATCGCAAAGACAGGCTCTTCCTCGGTGATGGCAAGCGCCAGAGCACCGTCGAGCAGGCTCACATGGTTGAGCGCGATGATCGGCGCCGGGCCGGCCTTGCGGATGTTTTCAAGACCTTCGACTTCCAGCCGCATGAAGGCGCGGAAGATGATGGAGATGAGATCGCGGAAGGCGTTGGTCGGCAGCATTTTCAGCATGACCCAGGCGATCGCGATGTTAAGCACGGAGATGCTGAGAATGATGACCGGAACAGACAGGCCGATAGCCTGCAGGACAGCGACGAGCGCCAAGCCAACGGCAATAAAGAGAGCGGACAGGACATTCGATGCGCCGATGACACGGGCGCGGCGATCCTCATGTGCCCAGCTCTGCATGGCCGAGAAAGTCGGAACGGCCAGGAAGGCACCACCGATCGCCATGCCGGCGAGGTCGATGGCAACGCGAATGGTCTTCGGCCCGGCGAAGAAGGCAAGAATGGTTTCGGCATGGGCGGTCGACTGAAGGCCCCACAGGTTCCAGGCGAGATCGAGACCGAAGAGCGCAACAATCAGCATGCCCACGGGCGCCGGCAGCAGCACGATGCGGCCTGCAGCCATCCAGCCGGCGATGGCCGAGCCGATGGCAACGGAGATGGCAAAGATCGCCAGATAAGCAGGGACGACAATTTCCGAGCCGCCGAGAATGTCGGTCACCATGACCGGCAGCATCGACATGATGAACGAGCCGACGAACCAGAACCAGCAGTTCATCAACGAGGCGCGCCAGATGCGGCTATCGGCGCGAAGTTCGTTCACGAGCCTGTAGCTGGAACGCACGACATTGGTGTCGACGACCAGATCCGGCGCCTTGGAACCGGTCGAGGGGATCATGCGTGCAGCAAACCAGCAGAGGATGGAAAGCCCCATCATCATCGGGCCGAAGATCCAGACATTCTCGCCCTCGCGGAAGGCGACTGCCGCAACCATGGTGCCCGTGAGAATGGCGATGAAAGTGCCGCCCTCGATCCAGGCATTGGCCTTGGGAAGATCCCGGCTTTCCAGATGATCCGGCAGGATGCCGTATTTGATCGGCCCGAAGAGCGAGGAGATGACGCCAAAGCCGAAAAGGGCGAGCATCAGGATCCAGATGGACGAGAAGCCGATGCCGACGACGGATATCGCTGCCACGCCAAGCTCACATCGCTTCAGAAGCTCAGCCATCTTCGCCTTGTCATATTTGTCGGCGAGTTCGCCGGCAATCGCCGACAAGAGCAGGAACGGCACGATGAAGATGCCGCCGGCAAGCGTCACCAGCGCCGCACCCTCCGTCGCCATCTGCGCTAGAATGACAAAAACCAGAGTCTGCTTGAGAAAATTATCGTTGAAAGCGGTGAGGAACTGCGTCCAAAACAGCGGCGCGAACTTCCTCGATCTCATTAAGTGCTTTTGCATGGCGTACCCCTCATTCAGCCAACAAGACGCCACAGAGTTATTACGCAAAGGTTGAGCGCGGATACAACTCTGCGGCGTCGTTAATAAAGTTTAGTCCTGACCGTCACGATTGAACTTAACCAGCAGCTTTTCCGTGCGGGCATCCTCTACCTTGCGGATCAGCCTGTCAGCCTCGGCATTGTCGCGGATCGTCTTGGTCACGTTGACCGCCGTCTGCACCAGCATCAGGATGCCCATGGCGAGATAGCCTTTGCCCCAGAGATCGATCGGCATCATGTAGAGACCGACGAACAGCATGAAGGCGGCGGCGCCGAAGGAGATGTAGGAAAAGCTGACCCAAGCCTGGGAGTGTTTCTGGAAGCTGTCGTTCATGATCGTATCCTCTCTTATGTGTTTGATGTGTTTGGTTTCAGGCTGCTGAATTCATGCGTTCGCGAAGGCGGGCGAGCACGCCATCGGCCGAGGGGCCAAGCGGTGCGCCGAAGCCGGCGCTGGCGAGTTTTTCGATGACGATTTCGGGCCGGCTCGCGGCGTCCATTTCCTTCATGGCCGATGCGGTGATCTCGCAGCGATTTTGATAGGCCTGGAGGCGGGCAAGCGTTTCCTCGGCCTCGTCGAGCGTAACCAGGCCAGCGGCGGCGTCGCTAACGGCATTAAGCTTCTGTGTCTGTTCGGTGGCACGAGCCAGCCGCTCGCCACGCTGCAATTGCTGCAGACGCGCTTCCGATGCGCGGACGGTTGCCTTGAGCTTACCGATCGTCTGGATGAATTGCGCCTGCGCCTTCTCGGAGGCATCGCGCTCGGCCTCGAGCTGGGCAATCGCTTCTGCCGCTTCCCGGGCAAGCTCGTCACTGCCCTTCTGCAGGGCGGCAATGGCCCGGGTTTCCAGATCCGCGATGCGCGCGGTGATCGCCATGTGCTGGCTCTTTTCCTGCTCATTCTGCGCAATGGCAACCGCCACTGCTCGCCGCGCCGACTGGATGGCGCTCGCCGCGTCGCGGATCTGCTGCGCAAGCAGCGGCACGGCATTGCGATCGATGAACGCCTGCTCCGCATCGTAGGCCCGGCCGCGGATGAGCGTCAGAATTGAATTGAACATTTGTCGTCTCCCGTTTATGAACGATGTTCATGAAACGATGTATGCCAGAATCGTGAACGACGTTCAAGAATAATTTTGAACGACGTTCAAAAATCGGATTGGAATGGTTAATGGCGAGAAAAACCCTGGAAAAGCGCGAGGATCTGAGGTTGCGGCTGATCGAGGCGGCGCGAAATCGCATCGCGGCCGACGGCCTTTCCAACCTCAGGGCACGCGACGTCACGCAGGATGTCGGCTGCGCTCTTGGAGGTCTCTATACGGTCTTTGCCGATCTCGACGATCTCGTCATTCACGTCAATTCGTCGACGCTGAAGGCGCTTGAAGCCTCGCTGACGCTGGCGGAGGTCAAGGATCACACGCCGACGGACCGCCTGCGCAACCTCGCACGCGGTTATCTGCGGTTCGCGGTCGCTCATCGCAATCTATGGAAGGCGCTCTTCGACCATCGGCCGCCGGATAATCGTCCGAGCCCCGAATGGCATCTGGAAGAGCACATGTTTTTGATGGGCATCATTGCCGAGCCGCTTGCCGAACTGCAGCCGACCATGTCGGAGACGGCGCGCGCCATCCGTGCGCGAACCTTGTTCGGCGCCGTTCACGGCGTCGTCAGCATCAGCCTCGAAGGGCGGTTCGTCGGCCTGCCGGTCGAAAGCCTGGAACGGGAGCTCGACGACTTTATCTTGACAGTCGCGGCCGGAGCCGCGGCAAGGCAGGGCTAAAGCATGCCAGGGGATTGGGAATGGCGTGCCCGATCATCGCGCTATGTACAGTAACGCGCTGACAACAGAGACGCCGCCGATCGGGGCTAAAAATAGGAGCAGGAGTTCAAGTCCGAGCGCCCACATCAGCAATTTCTGCTGACCCGGCGTCAAGTGCGGAGGCTTTCTTTCCGGCTTCCGAGGGCTCCCTCCTCCTCCATAGAACCCATTTAAATCGCGATACATTTGCGCCTCCATCATTTATGGAGAAACTATGGTTGCTGCACATGGTTCCTGCGATGGATTTGGAACCAAGCACCGCACTCCATATCGCTGGGATTAAGATGTTTCGCCTTGAAGAGCAGTGCAGTTTCGAACAGATCATCAAGAAGAGCACGTTTCGCGCCGTCGCAATCCCGGTCGATACCGAGGAGACCGCGAAACTGGCTCTTCAGACCGTCGCCACAGCAACAGGGGCCAATCACAATTGCTGGGCCTGGCGCATCGGACAAGCCTACCGCTTTTCGGATGATGGCGAGCCGAGCGGGACAGCCGGAAAGCCGATATTGGCTGCAATCGACGGGCAGTCAGTTGACCGTGTGATTCTGGTCGTTTCCAGATGGTTCGGCGGCGTTCTGCTTGGGACGGGAGGTCTCGTGCGAGCCTATGGCGGGAGCGCCGCAGCCTGCCTGCGGGCAGCGAAGCTCATCGCTTTTACGCCGATGATCGCCGGACAAGCGAAAATTCAGTTTAGCGATCTGGCTCTCGTAAAGGCACGCCTCGCCTCGCTCGATCAGGTTCGCATTGTCGAACAGCACTTCACCGACGAAGGTTGCGACGCGACAATCCAATTGCCTCAAGAGGATGTCCAAGCCGTCGCACAACTCATAAATGATCTTACAAACGGGCGCTCGTCGCTTCGTATGGACGACTGATCTTAATTCGATCGCTCCTCTTGAACCTATCTCGTTACCAGTTGCCGGGGTCTGCGGTATGGTCGATGCTGGCAAATTCATCTGCCTTTTCACGATCCAGCGTTATGCTGGTAGTGGAGTTTGAGTCATCCATGACCGAAAAATGAAGCGGTGGCTGCCCTTTCGTCAGCTCCTGGTACATGAGCAGGGCGGCCTCTTCGGCGGTATCAGCTTCGATTTCGTTCGCGACGATAACGTTAAACTTGCGCATCTCAGTTCCCTTATCTTTGCCGCCCTGATCCTAGCATCACCTCGCAGGACCGTCGCCTGCCGAAGCGACCGACCGGCACCTCGGCGTTCAATTCTCTCCCGCCCCATCGAAAATCTCGCATGCTACTGTAGCGTATGCTTCGGATCCAAATCCCGAACAAAGGCGTCCATCGGTTCAAGCATTCTGCGGCCATCCAATCCGGTCGCCACAACAGAGAGGCGGAACCTACCGTCGAGATTGCGGTCGAAGATCGCACCGATGACGATTTCCGCATCGCCTTCCACTTCGTCGCGAATGCGGCTCGCTGCCTCGTCCACCTCAAAGAGCGTCATATCCGAGCCGCCGGAGATCGAGACTAAAACACCCTTCGCACCTCTCATTGAAACGTCGTTCAGCAACGGATTCGCGATTGCCGCCTCGGCCGCTCTCATCGCACGGTTTTCCCCGGTCGCTTCGCCCGTGCCCATCATAGCTCGGCCCATACCTCGCATGACCGATTTCACGTCAGCGAAATCAAGGTTGATCAGGCCTTCCTTGACGATGAGATCGGTGATGCATCCAACGCCGGAATAAAGCACGCGATCGGCGGTCATGAAGGCATCCGCGAAAGTGGTCTTTGCATCGGCTATGCGAAACAAATTCTGATTGGGAATTACGATGACGGTATCGGCTGCCTGCTGCAGCGCCTCGATGCCGAGCTCCGCTGTCTTCATGCGGCGATTGCCCTCGAACGAAAACGGCTTGGTGACCACGCCGACGGTTAGGATGCCAGCCGAACGGGCAGCTTGTGCGATCACCGGCGCCGCACCCGTCCCCGTTCCGCCGCCCATTCCGGCGGTGACGAAGCACATGTGCGAACCGCTCAGATGATCCATGATCTCATCGATCGATTCCTCGGCAGCCGCGCGGCCAACTTCCGGCAGCGAACCTGCACCGAGACCTTCGGTTACATTTGCTCCGAGCTGGATGCGGCGAGCTGCCTTCGATGTCGCGAGGACCTGGGCGTCCGTGTTTGCCGCGATGAAGTCCACACCCGCCAGATTTTCAGCAATCATGTTATTGATCGCGTTTCCGCCGCCACCGCCTACGCCAATGACAGTAATGTTTGGCCTTAGGCCAGAGATGCCGCTCTTGGCGTCCGTCATGTTTACTTCCCTCATCCATCTTGGTCGCACGTTTATCGCTTCGAACAGCGAGTCGCGGTTCATCGTAGAAGCGCAACAAGGCGTTGACAGGGCAAAGGCCGACCGTTTGAGCGCAATCGGGCGGATGAAATTCCACAATTGACGGCTCGATATCGGCGGCGGATAACTCCGTCATGGCGATACGGGGTATTGCGGTCGGGAGCATCTGGATGGCTTGCGCATGAAAGAAAGTGAGCGTTTGGCGATCATTGCGAACGCGATAGCGGCGTTCAATGAGAGCAATCGTGAGCTGGCAAAGCAGCTTTGCGAAGCCGGTTTAAATCAGTTTCCATCGGATCCGTCGCTCTCTCATCTTTTGGCAGCCATTCTGTTTGCAGAAGAAGATTTTTCCGGTGCTCGGGAAAAAATAGAGAAGAGTCTTGCAGCTCAACCAAGGAACGCCCCCGCCCTCATTCTCGCCGGTAAAATTTATCGAGCAGAGCATAAACTGGAAGCGGCATTGATGCAGCTTGAGAAAGCGGCAAGCCTGGAAGTCCGGCTAGAGATTTTTGTCGAGAAAGCCCGAATTTTCGACCAGATGGGCAACAAGTCGGCTGCACGCGATGCTTGGAGCATGGTTCTCAATGCCAAGCCGACATCCCTGGAAGCTTTGAATCGGCTCAGTTCGCTAGCGAGAGAACGTGGCGCCCTCGTTGAAGCAGAGCAACTGCTCGAACGCGCCGTTGCCCTCGAAGACCATCCAAAAATTTGGTTTGAGTTAGCACTCGTGCGGCACGATCTGCAGAACCTGGTTGGCGCAGCCGAGGCTTACCAACGTGTGCTCGAAATGAACGCAGATGCGCCGGAGGCGGCCGTCAACTTGGGTGTCGTATTGCAAGAGGCGGGCAGAATGGACGAGGCGATGGCGGCCTTCTCGACGGCTTATGCGCTGGACGCATCCACGTTTGGCGTCATTGCCATGGCTCTTACCTCGGCGCCGTGCGGTCGGCTGTGGCTCGACGAGGAGGTTCTGCGTCAATCATTGGTTAGCGGAGCGACCGCGCTTGGCCCGAAATCGCTTGCGGTAGACGCCCGGTGTTGAAAGCACGGTGGCAACCGTCTGCGTATACGCTTCCTGCCGTTGCTCATCCAACTCCTCAAAAACAAGTTCGGGCATGCTGCGTGGAACCGCAAAACACTGTGCGACCGGCGTTCCGCGGGCCAGGATCCCCGAGAATTCAGGTTCAGTCCAAATTGCCGGGAAATTGATCCCGCCGTCAGTAAACCGGTCGGAATCCACAAGGCCTGTGACAAGCCGAAAGGGAAGATCGGCACGGTTGATGGGATGTGTTGCAAAGAGCGACCAGCCATCATCGAGCTGGATTGTCCAGAAACTGTTGAATTTGACCGCCGCCTGCCCGGCGATTTCAAACGGGCTGCCGGTCAATTGCCCAGGCGTATGAAAACTGAGCGGCGATCGAGGATGTCGCTCGGTGGTTGGCGACGGAATATCCCAATTCCAGGAAAAGGCACCCTTATCCACAAGCACATCGCACGGCAAAAGTATCGTGAAGCCATACGCCATCGCATCGACCACGGGAGGGCACTGCTTCAAAGTGCGCACGTCGCGACCGTGAATTGCCGAATAGGCGGTGTTGGGCATAGTGCGCAGCCAGTCCGGCAGCGCACTGCGAGCAAGGACGGGACGCGGCAGATATTCGGCCAAGGCCGGGTCACATCGGAAAATAATACGCATTGCGCCCGCCTCCAGTGCTGTCCGCCGGTCAAGACCGACGAGTTGGGGGACGCTATCATGGGAATCTTCGCATTGATACACGGCCGTGCGCTCGTTCCCGCAGAGCAATTTGCGGCCGGCGTCAGAGAACTAGGCTAGTTCGATGCCTTCAGCACCCGATGCGTACTCGAATCCATCGCCTGGCCGGTTTCTTTTGCATCCTTCGCCATTCCCTTTACCGTGTTTGCGCAAGACGATAGCGTCAACAGGACCAGCATTGCAGTGGCGAGTGAGACTTTGAGCATCGTTAAATCTCCCCATGGAATGGTATGGATTCAATTTAACCGCGCATCTTTTCTTTTCAAGGAAGGCCGATCCGAAACTCGCATAGGGGTCGATTCTCAACGGACGTGGAGGGTATGAAGATGGCAGCATCTCGGATTGCCGGTGTGATGGTTGCGGGCTATGTAATCGGCAATAGGCTCTGAAATAGCGAGGGCTTTCGGAATGGCTCATTCGCTTCTGAAACTGAAACGGGTATATGACGAACCCTCGAACGAAGACGGTCGCAGGGTGCTTGTCGATCGGTTGTGGCCACGCGGTCTATCCAAGAAAGATGCGGAACTGAGCGACTGGATCAAGGAAGTGGCTCCATCGCCGGAGCTCCGGAAGTGGTTTGATCACAGGCCGGAGCGGTTCATGGACTTTCGGGAAAGATACCGGCAGGAACTGGCGTCGAATCCGGCGGTGCAGGCATTGCTTCATTTTGAGGATGGACCGGTGACACTGCTGTATGGCGCGAAGGATCCGGTTCACAACCATGCAGTGGTGCTTCTGGAGTTTCTGAAGACCTTGGAAGATCGGGGCTCGTGACCAGCGCGGTTTAAACAGGAAACGAGGAATGTTAGCGGTCGATCGACACGAAAATGAGTCGCGACTCATCATAATGTTTGGAGGCTCGAAGGCGAATTCGGTCGCTCGAACGCAACCATTTCTCTTTATGCCAAAGCGCTAATCAAGATGGGCGCTTCATCGGGCAATGCGGCTAACCGATGGAGAAAACAGGGAGAATCGTGATTCGTTGTTTAGCCGGGAAACGGCGTTAGGATTGCTCTAACCTTATTTTGCTGGACGAAAACACAGAATCATGGCCTTTGTTAGCGGGTGGCGGCCGATAGAACGAGTGTAGGCCGCCAAGAGGGACAG
>NZ_CP121654.1:0-540349 GCF_029714265.1 Rhizobium sp. CB3171
ATGAACGCTAATTCGATGGCTTCGCTTAAGATGCCGATGCACTTTGAAGATCAAATCCTTGAACAGGGTGATTTGATTTCGAAAAAGCTGCACCTCCTTAGCGTACAACGATTCCCGCCGAACGCGAAAAAGACATTGCGAAGCTTCTCGCTGGCAGAGGTCGCGACCTATGTCGGTGTATCGCAGAGCACATTGAAAAAGCTGCATCTGGAGGGTAAGGGCCCCTCCCCTCAAACCTCGTCCTCGGGTCGTCGCTCTTATACCGCCGAACAAATGTTGGAACTTCGCCAATATCTGGATACGCACGGTCGATCCGACAACCGCATGTATGTTCCCCATCGGCGCGGCGGTGAAAAGCTGCAAGTGCTTGCCGTAGTCAACTTCAAGGGCGGCTCGGGGAAGACCACGACCGCCGCCCATTTGGCGCAGTACCTGGCATTGACGGGGCATCGCGTCCTTGCCGTAGACCTCGACCCTCAAGCATCCCTCTCGTCTCTGCACGGTTTCCAACCGGAGCTCGATCAGATCGCGTCGATTTACGACGCCATCCGCTATGATGGTGCGAGAAAGCCAATCTCGGAAATCATCCAGACCACCAATTTCCCTGGGTTGGATATTGTCCCTGCAAACCTGGATTTGCAGGAGTACGAATATGACACGCCGCTCGCGATGTCTGATAAGTCGTCCAATGAAGGCAAAACGTTTTTCACCCGTATATCGCGGGCTTTGGCTGAGGTCGACGATCGGTATGATGTCGTCGTCGTCGACTGTCCACCGCAGCTCGGATATTTGACGCTGACCGCACTGACCGCAGCGACAAGTGTTCTGATAACAATCCATCCGCAGATGCTGGACGTGATGTCGATGGGTCAGTTTCTTCTGATGCTTGGTGGAATTCTAAAGCCGATCCGTGCAGCCGGCGCGGAAGTGAACCTCTCCTGGTACAGATACTTGATTACGCGCTACGAGCCAACCGATGTTCCGCAAGCCCAGATGGTCGGCTTTATGTCCACGATGTTCCACGAGTTCATACTGAAGAACCAGATGGTGAAGTCGACGGCGGTTTCGGATGCCGGGATTACCAAGCAAACTTTGTACGAGGTTGATCGCGCATCCATGAATAGAGGCACCTATGACCGTGCGATGGAATCGTTGGATGCAGTGAATGCTGAAATTGCCGGCCTCGTTCACGAATCATGGGGGCGCCGATTTGTCGGCTGACAAAAACGGAAGTTTTATGCGGAAAAACAAACGGCTAACGGTTGTTCGGAGCAAATGAGATGGCACGGAAAAATCTGCTCGAGGGACTCGCTGACCTGCATGATGATAGCAGCGCGGCACCCGCATACCCCATGCGGGGCGCAGGAAAATCTCTCGTGCGTTCGCTGGACGAGTTGGCAAAGCAGGCTGATAAATTTCTCGAAGGCGAGGCAATTGTCGAACTCGATCCGGCACAAATTGAAGGCTCTTTCGTGAAGGATCGGATTTCAGACGACGGCGGCGAGTATCAAGATCTGCTAGAGGCGATCCGGGTACGTGGGCAGGATACGCCTATTCTCGTGCGGCCCCACACGAAGGTCGATGGTCTTTATCAGGTCGTGTTCGGCCACAGACGAGTAAGAGTAGCAAGAGACCTCGGCAGAAAAGTCCGGGCTGTTGTCAAGGCAATTGACGACCGTGCCCATGTCATTGCTCAAGGGCAAGAAAATTCCGCGCGTGCAAACCTCTCTTTTATCGAAAGGGCATTATTCGCCAAGCGCCTGGATGATCTTGGTTATGGCCGAGAGGTGATTTCCTTGGCATTGTCGGCGAATGCGGCTTCGATCTCGAAGATGATGACTGTTGCAGAGCGCATCTCGGCTGACGTGATAGAAAAAATCGGACCAGCTCCCGGTGTGGGCCGAGAGCGTTGGGTTGAGCTTTCACTTTTAGTCGGAAAATTCGCCAATGGCGGCAAAGTATCAGAAGTTTTGAGCACAGACGGTTTCGACGCATTGCCGTCTGATGAGCGCTTTTCATCTCTGTACAAGGCGCTCAACAGAACAGCGCGGCCTGTGAAGAAGGCGGAGGTTTCGACTCAAAAGGCGAAATGGCAGCCCCGTGACAAGGCGGTGCAGGCTGAAATCAAGAATACGGGCAAAGCTTTCTCGCTCTCGATGAAGGCGAAGAATGCTGGCCGTTTCGGAGAATATCTTTCCCGCAATTTGGATGTGCTCTATGAGCAATTCCTGAAGGAGGGAAGCAAAGGAGACTGAAGCCGCAAAAGAAAAAGGCCCCCAAACGACCAAGTCGTGGAAGCCCTTCTCGTATTCCCTAAGCAAGATCGAGAGTCGCATTTCCACGAATCGCTGTCAAGAGTCGTAACCGTCGATTTGGCGGGCGGATCTCTTTTGCCTCAATGAAGGTGAGAGAAAATGCAGACTGGAAATGTGACGACGCCCTTCGGGCGGCGGTCGATGTCGCTTGCCCAGGTAAAAGGGCAAATGAAGACGGCTGAGATGCGGCCGGGTAAGACGGCCGACAAATGGAAGATTTTTCGCGATGCCTCGGAGGCGAGAACAGTGCTCGGCATTCAGGATCGCGCCCTTGCCATTCTTGATGCGCTCTTGACCTTCTATCCGGACAATGAGCTTTCGGAAGAGCGCGGCCTGGTGGTGTTCCCGTCAAATCAGCAGCTTTCGGTTCGAGCGCATGGTATTGCTGGCACGACATTGCGCCGGCACCTTGCCGCACTCGTCGATGCTGGACTGATCCAGCGCAAAGACAGTGCTAATGGCAAACGATACGCCCGAAAGGACAATGGCGGCCAGATTGAAGATGCGTTCGGCTTCAGCCTCGCGCCGCTGCTTGCTCGCGCCGAAGAGCTTGCGCAGCTCGCCCAGCAGGTAGCGGCCGAGCGCCGGCACTTCCGTCGCACCAAGGAAGCCCTGACGATCTGCCGTCGAGACGTACGCAAGCTGCTGACGGCTGCGATAGAAGAGGGCGCTTCTGGCGATTGGGAAAAGCTGGAAGGCTACTACGTGCAGCTGCTCGCCCGTGTCCCCCGCTCCCCAACCCTCAAAGATATTGAATCCGTCCTCGACGAAATGCGGATATTGCGTGAAGAGATCATCAACCACTTGGAATTTCCGGAAGATTCCCAAAAAACAGATAGCAATGATGTCCAAAATGGACGTCACATACAAAATTCAAAATCCGAATCCAGCAATGAACTTGAACCACGCTCTGAAAAAGAGCCGGGGGCGAAATCGAGCCCAGATATCGGGCGGATGCGAGAGCCGATAAAGGCTTTTCCACTGGGAATGGTGTTGCAGGCCTGCCCTGAGATTTCCAACTACGGGCCGGGCGGTGCGATCGGTAGTTGGCGCGATCTGATGTCGGCTGCGGTGGTCGTGCGATCGATGCTGGCCGTCAGTCCGAGTGCCTACCAGAATGCCTGCGAGGCATTGGGCGCCGAGAACGCCGCGGCAGTGATGGCCTGCATCCTCGAAAGGGCGGGGCACATCAACAACGCGGGCGGTTATTTGCGTGACCTCACCCGCAAAGCAGAACGCGGCGAGTTTTCGCTTGGACCGATGTTGATGGCGTTGATGCGAACGAATGCTTCGCCTGGCCGGAGGGCATCGTGATCAACAAAAGGGTCATACTGTTTATGAGACCGCGGCGGGCGAAATGCTTGCTAGTTGTCTCCTGAGTTTCACCGTTAGCTGTCAATCCAAGATGGAGTTGCTGAAAACATGCATATTCGAACGGCCGTAATCGCAGATGCGGAGGAGCTGTGTAGCCTTCTGAACGAAATCATCCGCACTGGCGGAACAACCGCACTCGAGACACCGCTTTCTGCCACTGAGTTCGCCGAGTGGTTTATCGATGGCGAGTTTGCGCTTGCTTGTCATGTTGCTGAGCACGATCGGTTGCTCGTCGGCTTTCAGTCGTTGAGCCTATACGGCGATCCACCGAAGGGATTTGTCGACATTGCTACATTTGCACGCGCGAACCCAAACATATCCGGCGTCGGCAGCGCGCTATTTCCTGCAACGCGTGCAACAGCCGAAGAACTCGGGTTTGAATTCATCAATGCGACCATCCGTGCCGACAATTTAAGGGGTCTTGCCTATTACACCAAGATGGGTTTTGAGGATTATGACAGGCTCATAAAGGTTCCGCTCCTGGATGGGAGACCCGTCGACCGGGTCAAGAAGCGCTTCAAGTTGGGGGCTGTGCCACATATGCTAAGGCCCACTTGAACTGATGATTTCAGCAAGTCGCAACTTAAGAGCAGGCGGCCGAAGGCGCGTTTGAGCGCGTTACCGCCGCTCCTGTCCAATGGCGTCAGAGCGGTCTCACGTTTTCCGCCTTTAGCTTGCCGGTCTTTCGATCTTGACCGAGATCGTAGGAAACGCACTGTCCCTCTCTGAGCAAATCGCCATATTGCAGAGCGGTGACATGCACGAAAACGTCGCCTCCTCCGCTTTCCGGCGTGATGAAACCAAAGCCTTTATCGGCGTTGAAGAACTTTACCTTGCCAGTTGGCATAACAATCCTCGTGTCTTCGCAGTTTGGGCGGCGAACCAATGACCAGCCAACGCAAGAATCAAGCCAGTCCGCTTCCGGCGATTGATACCGCACTCTCTTGATAGAGCGGACGAAAAGCCCCGCGCCCGAACCGTTGCTTCTATCGCTCCTGCTCCGGCAGTTCCAAGGTGTACCGCGTATGCCGGCGTTTGCCGGTCCCGTTCATCGCTCCCTTCCCCCACCATATCGTGAAGGTCTCGAGTAGCCACCGCCCGGACGCCCCAATGATCGCGATGTAGTTTTCCGCGCTCAGGCCGCCTTTGAAGCCCTCAATCCCTTCGAGAAACTGCGGGAGATCACCTTGTCCTGGCGCCTGTTGAACTGGCCGCGGAACCGGTCGTAGAACTTTCCCTTGCGGATATAAAAAGCGACGCGAGTGAGAGCGAAATCAGGCTTGGCTGCCCGATGTTTTGCGCCGGCGACTTTCCCGCCAATGCGCGGCCGATCCTGCCGTTTCCATCTTCGAATGGATGGATGCTTTCGAAGTAAAGGTGACTTATGCCGGCACGCGTCAGAGCGGGGAGGGACTTTCGCCCTCCGATCCGGATCTGTTGAACCAGGAGACATACCCACCCATTTCGGACTGTACCTGCCGGGAAGGCGGCGCCTCGAAGTGAATGGTCGGCTTGTCGAAGCAGCCGGAGACGATTTGCATCGCGTCCTCGTGAGTCCGATA
Organism: Rhizobium sp. CB3171; assembly: GCF_029714265.1. Taxonomy (NCBI): domain Bacteria; kingdom Pseudomonadati; phylum Pseudomonadota; class Alphaproteobacteria; order Hyphomicrobiales; family Rhizobiaceae; genus Rhizobium; species Rhizobium sp. CB3171. Next base: position 5,252 of record NZ_CP121654.1, read on the forward strand.
GCCACCGATCGTTGCGAGATGGCTGTTGCCTGCCATCAGTATCGAATGCCAATGAAAGAGGGTTTCGTGGTCGAGCGGTTTGGACCAGGTGTCGAAGAGGTGGATCATCATCTCGGTGATGCCACGTTCCTGAGGCCTGATCGCTCTGTTGTCGGCATCAAGGCCGAAGTCCCGACGCAGCGACGACTGCACGCTCAGCCGATCGAGCATCTCACCCTCGATCTCTGAGGTTTTCACAACCTCATCGCTCAAAAGCTCGATCCGCAGGGACTTGCCATCCTCTTCATTGAAGTGAAGCATGGCCCCGATGACCTCTCCCGAGGACTTGAGAAACTGACGCTCCAGCGGTTCGAGGGGTTCACGATCTTAGCTGAAGTGCTGCCAGCCGGGTTGCGCCCAATCTCAGCGCATGAGTGGTAGCTCATGAGGATCACACAGTGCAGCTTCCAGACGGCCGAGCCTAATGAGCGACTGTAATCAGCCTTCTTTTAACTAATTCGGTGGCTTGGTCTGCCGGCTGGTCGCGATCTTTCTTCAGCGCGGCGACTGTTCGGCCGTCACCCTATTTGTGAGCGGCCTTCTTCTATGAAGGCGTCTCCAATCACCGCAGACACCGCCGGTTATAATGTTTTTGCAAAGACATTATAACCGGCGGTGTCTGTTGCGGTCGTCAGCTCGAGGAGCAAATCCCCTTGGCCGGCTTGGCCGAACAGGTCGTGGCAAGCACGGATTGGAAGGAGATCTCCGCCCGGAAAGGAAGCTGGCGGGACAAAAAGCTCGGGCGCTCTTATGAATCAGCTGCTCAAGAACGAACTAAGCCGAAGCGATGTGCCTCATCCAACAGCGCCCTGACGGAAGAGGGCTGCCACTTCCTACTGCCATGCGCCGGTCGTTCCCCCATTTGGTCCAGTTGCGCGGCAATGTCGCGCAGCGACAGACTGGGATCGGCGATGGTGATCGCGGCGACCAACTTCATCAAATGATCTTCGGGAGCGCGGCGCGGTGAGCGGGCCAGCACCTCTGGCTCTGCAAGCTTCTCACGAACCATCCGGTGAACAGCGCGTCGGAGCCGCTCGACGGTCCAGTCGTGGCCGCGGCGGTTAAGGACGCGCACGACATTGTCCCAGCTGTGCTGCGGCCGGAGCTGCCGCACGGTCGGGAGCCACGTCTGTGCCGACGAAATCAGTTCGTCGAGATAAAGTTTCTGGCGTGCTTTCGACACCGCCTTGATCGCCTCCGGTCGGCGCTCGCGCAGACCGGGGTTTCCGGGAACCTTCCCTCTGGCTTTCGCAGCCTTAATGCCAGCTTTGGTTCGTTCGACGATCAGGGAGCGCTCAAGCTGGGCGACGGCGCCGAGCACCTGCAGGGAAAAGATACCCTGCGGCGTGGACGTGTCGACCGGATCGCGCAACGAGCGGAAATGAACTCCGCGCTTTTCGAGATCTTCGATCACGTGAAGCAGATGATTGACTGATCGTGCCAAGCGATCGAGACGAACGACAACTAGCACGTCGCCAGAAGTGAGATCCTTCAGCAACTTGGTGAGCACCGGACTTGCGCGAGATAAGCCGGATCCGTGCTCCTGATGAATGCGGTCGCAGCCGGCTGCGCGCAACTCATCGACCTGGGCGTCTTTGAGCTGATCGTCCGTTGAAACCCGCGCGTATCCGATCAGCCGTTGCGGCGCGGACGGGGAGCTGACGGTTGCTGTCTGTGGCATTAATTCTCGCCTTGTTTTGGTTTGGCGCTGTACAGATAATGAATGCTTGAGAAAATGTAGGTTTGCAAGCGTGTTTTGAGATCAAAATGGAGGGCTATCCAGCATGTTTTATGATTTGGGATAGGCGCCGCTCCATCGCGACCCCTGAAAGCGCGTCAGCGGGCTTCCATGGCGGAAATCGCGTGAAATAGGTTGTTTTGGAAGGAGTCTGCTCCGGCCCCGGCGTTTTGGCAGGTTCTGACGCAGAGTAACGGTCGGGGAGAGACAGCGGTGCGGCCGATTCGGCGAGCTTCATTCCACTCATCAGACAGATGGGTCCACCGAACCTGGGTGAACACGCCCCTATGATGCTCGGCGCGAACATCCTCCTGTCCCGAGAGGCGAATGCGTGGGCATGGATTGCTCGCACTGGATGTGCTTAGGTCTCGGTCAACAGCTGACTCCAGGTCGAGATAGATCGATGGACGATGCTCGGCTATCAAGAGTGCCAATGTCGTTTTACCGACCTGACGCGGGCCGATGAGTGCGACAGCCGGGCTGGTGTCTAGCAGTTCGTTCAGTCGGATGATATAACGTCGCGCGGCGCGATTAGTGATGTAACGGGGGCATCGAGGTCTTCCCGAGAAGCCACACGGAATTTTCCATTGCATTCACCGCCATCGTCTTGGTCCGACCGAGTTGGATTGCCAGGCAGGGAAGGGCAGGGGAATTCGCATCGGCTGGATTGGTCCCTAACGGTTCCTCCTAGAGGGCGTGGCGAGGCTGTGCTCTTTGGCGACCTCGGTTTTGCGGGACCGCGCTTGAGCCGGCGTGGCGCGGTTCCCCATGATTTTCCGGATTAGCAGAACATGAAATCGGACGCGGTCAGACCCAGGCCGGCCAAGTGGAGCAAACTCTGCACGTTAGCCAAATGCGCGAAGTCATCCACCTGATTGTCGGAGGTAACATAACCCAGCTCCGCCGTCATGGTGTTGTAATTAAAATAGGCAACGATATCGCCTGCAGCTTCGCCGGAGATATCCCTGGCTGCGGCTGAACCATCGGTGAAACCGTGATCGGTGATCACGACGACGTGCTCGCTGTGCGCGCCGTTGGCGGGGCCGCTATAGAACGTGTCCACCTGATTGCCGCGCGTCGCATGATTGACGAAATTCGCCGCAAGACCATCGCTGCCAAGGCCCACCGCGTCGAAGATGAAACTATCCTGCGCTGGGTCAAAATCCACAATGCTGGTGCGGTCCTCCGCGGTTGGCCCGTAGTTTTGATCAATCCCGGGGAACGGGTCGTGGAACTGGAACACAAAGGTGTCGTGGCCGGCACCTCCGGTCAAAGAGTCCCTGCCGTCGCCAGCGAAGAGGGCGTCGTCGCCGGGGCCGCCGTAGAGCTTGTCATTGTCCGCACCGAGGATGACCGCACCGAGGATGCGCGGGTTGTCGAGGCCAGTGTCGCCGTAGAGGTAGTCGTTGCCCTCGTCGCCAAAGACGTGGTCATTGCCCACACCACCGAAGACTCGGTCATTGCCCTCGCCGGCCGAGATGGAGTCGCTGCCGGGACCACCGTCGATCCAGTCATCTCCCGTGGGATCGACTATTATATCGTCACCATTGCTGCCAAAGAGACTGTTGCTACCGGGGCCACCCAGAATTGTTTTTTCCATCGCCAATCCTCCTTGTGAAACAAGCCCCACTAGCCTCATTCATATGCCTTATCGGCCAACTGAGGTAATTGATTGTTTGAATAGAGCACATCGACAAAACGGATGCATACACGTGCGGTGCGCCTCAACTGGATCTGAACTCTGGAGGTAATCATCCAGATCGTGCTCAAGTGTATGACGGCAGGACATTTCATCCGGCTAGCCGGTTCATGTTTGGGCGAGCGTTTGAGTTCGGACTGGAGCGCTGCGTTTGCATTCGTTCTCCGGCGCGTGTCAAGCCGCGGGCCTCTTTATGTCAGAAGCAGCATCACCAGTCTCGTTGGGCCGAACGGAAGCGGTAAAAAGGCGAGCTTTGCGGGCCATCAAACGCCTTGGCTGAGCCTGAGACCGGTGATTAAAATTGCGGCCTGTCAAGACCCGCCAAGACTAGCGTTCAGATGACAAGCCGTGCCGCCCGGCCATTCTTCCGCTCGGCGTTGTTGTAATAGCTCGCTGCCTGCGTTACCGACTTGTGCAGCGATTGCTGCATCGCTTCGGGTAAGGGAATGCCACGGTTGGCGGCCTCGGTCAGATAGCCGGAGCGTAATCCGTGCGCCGAAAACGCCTCAGGATCTAGGCCGGCCTGCTTGCAGCGGCCTTTGAGGATCAGATTGACCGATTGCGGCGTCAGCGCGCGCCGGTCGATATTGCCCCACTGATCGATGCGCCGGAACAGCGGTCCGCTGTCGATCCTGGCTGCTGTCAGCCACTGTTTCAGTACCATAACTGGCCGGCCGATCAGCACGACGTGGGCGTCGTCATCGGCGGTCGTCGTCTTGGTGCGGCCGAGATTGATGGTGAGGCAGGGCAGGAGAGAGGAGTCCTTATCGGCCGGGTTCTGGCGCACCGGTTCCTCATCGATGAGATCCTCGATCCGAAGGCTGGCGATTTCGGAGCGCCGGCGGCCGCCGGAGGCGAAGGCGGTCAGCAATAGCGCCCGATCACGGAGATCAACCAGGCGATCGCCGGCACAGGTGGAAAGCAACTTTGCCAACACATCGCCGGTGACGGCTTTTTTGCTCTTGCGGCGACGTTGCCGCGGTGCGGCCCGAACCGCCAGCCGCAAGGCAGACTTCAGCGAAGGTGCGGAGAACGCCCCCGTCTGCCCGCGCCAGCGCGTCAGGATCGACCAGGAGGTCAGGCGCCGACGCACCGTATCCGGCGCATGCGGACCGCCGACGCGCAACAGCCCTTGGGCGCGCAACCCCGCCTCGACCTCCACCGGGATGCCGTGGTCAGGATTGTCGGCGCGTTCGACGGGATCCCAGAGGTGATGGGCGACGAATTTCAGCAGCAGCGCTTCCGGCGCCGGCCAGGGGAGGGGAGCGCCGGTCGCGAGGGCGGCCCAGGCCTCGAGATAACCAAGATCGGAGGTGAGCGCCCTGAGCGTGTTGTCGCCCATACCCTCTTTGGCCAGATGTTTTAATGTGGCAACGTCTTCTTCGGTGAGCTGTGCTGCCAGGTGGTCGCGCCGATCGAACGGAAGAATGGCATCGAGGGAGTCGAGTTCCTCAGCACGCCTTTCGATCGAAGTTGGCGACGCGCCGCTCATTTCGGCCGTCCGTTTTCGTCATAGAATTCATCGTGGTTCGAGGTCTGATCACCGATCGTCGAGCGGCCTTCGGCTGCCAATGCCAAAAACGCATCCATCGTGCCCTCGCCCGGCTTCGCCATCGCCGTAAGCACGGCGATAGGCTGCCCGGCTCGGCAGATGAAGACCTCGTCATGACGCAGGGCAAGATCCATCAACTCTTCAAATCGTTCGGCAGGTTCCGGAATATCCCCAAAAATCTTCATCGCGATTGCCCTCACCAAACCCGCTCATGCAATACAGCGTCGAACACCAAATCGGTCGACACGAGTGCGCAATGTTCCAACCGCGTCTGAGCGGCGAGGATGCGGTCCCAAGGATCACGATGGTCCCAGTCGAAGCTTGCCGCCAGTTCGGCGTGCAGATCGGAGATGGCGAGCGTCTGCAGGCCGCTGGCGGCAACGGCGGCGCGCAATTCCTGCGGCTTCAGATCGAGTTTCTTCAGGCGCATCTTGTTGTCGAGTTCGTAGAAGGACACGGCGCTGACGAGGACCGTGTTCATCTTGTCCTCGATCAGCGATCGCGCCTTTGTGGAAAGGCGGTCGCTGCCGATCGTCCACCAATAGACGGCGTGGCTATCGAGCAGCACCTTCATGCCTTGGGCCCGCGGTCGGCTCGGCTGCCCTGCCAGACACCGGTATCGTCGTTAAAGTCGCCGGCGTCGATGGCCACCTGTTCGGCATCGACATCATCGAACAGATCGTCGGGCAGGCCACGCTGGCGCAACAGGCCGAAGGGGCGCTTACCGCCGTCGGCCGGACCGATGCGGGCGTAGACTTCATTGCCGCGCATGATAACGATTTCCTCACCCTGGTTGGCGCGTTCGAGCACCTCGGCGAAATGTTTGCGCGCTTCGCTGATCTTGTAGCTAGTCTGGGGCATTGTGCACTCCGATACTGCCTTGTGACGCCATGGTAGCACCGCAAACGCTCGCGTACAAGCCGCATGTACTCTTCACTATCGATACGTGATACCTATCGATAGTCAAATACCACCCGCAGCACCATCCGGAGTGACGGAAGCTACTGTTCAAATAATTTCCGTTACAGAAAAGAACAGCATTAATTCATATGGTTAATGAATTCGGAAAACCGGGGGTACGTGGTACCTTCGGGGTACGTGGGGCAGATTTGGTGGCGGTGCCGGTTCATTGGGCAACGGTGGTGGCGCAGCCGAGCCGAAGCGGCCTCGGGTGTTCAAGCCCGAGCGAGAATGATCGCCGACAGGGGCGGAACCGGTTGGCCGACGTTGCCGATACCAAGCCGGTCACCGAGATAGTGGTAAAAGGACAGCCCAAGTTTCTGGCAGGTCTTCATAAGGCCGAGCATGACGTCGCGCGCAACACGGCCATCGCGGCTCATCGTGCCGCCGGAGATCTTTCGCTTCGTGACAAAACTCCGCAGATCATTTTCGGATGCATTGGTGTGCAGCGGAATCTCGGGATGCTCGAGCACCTTGAGTAGCTCGTTCTTCCTTCGACGCAGCCGCTCAAGCAGCTTATCGAGTGCCTCATAACCGGTGCGCAGGGCGAAGATCCGGTCGAACCGTCGTCGGAAGGCTGGAGCAGCATGCGGTGAGGGCCTCTGCTTCCAGGCCTTCAGCGCCTTGTAAAAGCGCCAGACGAGATCGCGAATAAGTGCGACGGATCGCTCCTCCTTGGCAGTGGCCGGCATAAGCTTTTGCAGAAGGCGTTCGGCGTGGACCCAACACAGCGCGTGATTGCCGACGCGGAACTGGCCGGCATCGTCGGACACGATTACCATGTTTCCCACCAGGCCATGATGGCGGATAGAACCCCAAAGCGCGGCTTCAGCAAGCGTGCCGATCTCCTGCCGATCGAAGATATCGACACCCTTGTCGGCCAGATGCGCCATGAACGGCACCTGGTTGCAGAAGCGTTGTGGTTCAAAAGTGCGAAGTCCAGCGGACACGACTGGCTCGCCACGGCGCTCTTTCAGATAGTCGAATGCGGCATCGTTGAGCACGTAGTCTTGGTAATTGCCGCGCAGCAGCGACAGGAAATTCAGGCGAGACTTCGATTTTGTGGTGCGAAAGACAGTAAAATTCGGGCCGCCGATGTGTGTGGCGTAACAGTTATTATGGGAATGCCGGGCGCCGGTGTCGTCAACCGTCACATAAGACGACGACACTAAACCGGCATGCAGCACCGCCGCGTCCTCGGCAACAAAGCCATCCAGCTGCTGGGTCAAAAGCCGGACGATCTGGCGTTTTGAGATGTCGAGACCAATGTCATTGAGCAATGTCGTCAGACGCGCGGTCGTTACCTGTCCTTGTGCATGCAACATCAGGCACAGCCGCCTGAGGTTGGTGCCATAGCCGCCGATGATCCCCGCCGGCAAGGGTGCCAGCACCGTCTTTCCATCCGGCGTCACCCAGCATTCGCGACGGTAATGCACGAGTTCGGCCTTGAGCACCAGGTCGCGAACATAGACGCTTTTGTACCCCTTGAAGCGTGAGCCGGCCGGGGCATTGATGCGCAGGATTTCCTGCCGGCTCACCCGTTTCACATCCAATTTTGCGCCGCGTGGCTTCTTCTTTGTCTGGGCTTTGTCATCGGATTTGGCATCCGTCGCCTTGTCCATACCGGAGGAGCGAAACGGCGGGCGCGGCGGCAGGTTCTTCAACCGGGCGATCTCGTCGCGCAGCAGCTGGTTGTCGAGTTTCAGGCGGGTGTTATCGAGCCGAAGGGCCGCATTTTCCTCGCGAAGCTGGATGGTCTCGGCCTCAAGCTTCTCAAGTCTGGCTTCTGCCTGCTGCGACCGCTCCAGCAGACCCGTCACCAAACTGCGCAACGCCTTTAGCGAAAGCGTGTCGGCATGCTCGGGGGAGGGGAGCCGTTTCGTCATGACAGAATCGAATCATGATTTGCCCCAGCAAGAGAATCCCCACGCTCGCGATCAACGCTCAAAGTGCGAGGTTATGCACACTTCTATGCTCGCTCACCGAAACGCTGCCACCGAATGTGCCCCACGTACACCTTCGGGGTACGTGGGGCAGATTCGGTGTGGCTTTTACCTGCCGATTTCAATTGAAGCGATTAGCTAAAAACCCGACGCGCAATTTTCACCTAACAATTTCAGACCAGGAAAGGGGAGGGGCCTCTCACCCCCCGAGGTTCTTGTGAGAGTGCCGTGGAAGCGGTCGCGCCGGCGCTGAAAAGAAGACTGACGATTGCCACATCGACTGCGCGCGAGTTGACGTTGGTTGGCAGATTCTGCCACTCGATTGGCATACCCCGTCAATGCAAACCCTGCCGCCAATCAATACCCTTTCCGCACCCACGGTGATGATCGATCTGTCTTGGATTGTTTGACTGTCATCGAGGCTTTGTCGAACGAATTTGGAAGCGGCAGTAGGTTGGTAAGGAGTGGCATACTCATTCGAACCGCATTCCGTTTCCGCCACATTCGCAGGAGGCGAGATGCAGAGCGACAGCTTGGTTTTCTTTCGGGCTTGGGTTGCCCGACCGTTTCAGATAGCCGCCATCGTACCGTCAGGACGGGCGCTTGCCGAGATCATCACGCGGGAGATCATGCCACAAACAGGGCACGTCATCGAACTCGGGCCAGGCACCGGCGTATTTACGACCAGGATGATCGAGCGCGGTGTGAGGCCCGTACAGCCAGGAGTTCGCCGGGCGGCTGAACAGCCGCTTTCCGGGCGCCCGCGTACTGTCTATGGACGCTGCGCGCCTGCAAGATCTTGAATTCCCACCAGAGACGTCGGTGGGTGCGGTCGTTAGCGGCCTTCCGCTACTGACCATACCGGCACGCAAGGTGACTGATATCCTCGAAGGAGCTTTCCGGCACTTGCGGCCCGGGGGCGCATTCTACCAGTTCGCCTATATGAACAAGTGTCCTGTCCCCAAGTCAGTTCTTGATCATCTCGATCTGAGCGCAACGCTGGTCGGCCGAACGTTTCGGAATCTCCCACCGGCCGCGGTCTATCGTATCACCGCCGGCCGGTAGAACCAGCTCGTTGGCGGACGTTGCAACCGGATTGACGTGTTCGGTCACTGCTGAATATCCGGCAGGCCATTAGTCTTCCTAGCGTCCGGCGGCAACAAACAGCATCGGACATACCCCAGGGCCGGTGAAAATCGGCCGGTACTGTCGTCGCGAGAGAGATGGCAAGCCGGAGCGAAGGTTCTCGTCTTTCCTGTGCGGATGCATCAACATCGACTTATTGAAAAGGTTTCACCTTATGAACGTGTCAAAGGTCTCAAGGCGATCTGCCATATTCCTGGCAGTGGCAACAATCGGATTGGCCGCGGTTCCGGCGGCTTATGCGCAGCAGGCTTCTCCGGCCGACGCTATCGTCGGAACATGGCAGGCCGACGACGGGAGCGTAAAGCTGGACATGTTCAAGGCGGGAACAGAGTTCCGCGCGCGCCTGCTCTATGGCAATCAACTGATGGAGGCAGACAACGTCACGTTCAAGAAGGATGCCAAAAACCCTGATCCGGCCTTGCGCTCCCGATCCATGAAGAATGTTGTCTTCATCACCGGTCTTCATTGGAATGATGGGAGCTGCACCGGCGGCTCACTTTACGATGGTTCATCGGGCCGCACCTATAACTGCCAGATCACCATGCAGAGCGGCAAAATGAATCTCCGCGGTTATATCGGTATCTCCGCGCTCGGGCAGACGCGGGCCTTCCACCGCGTTGGCGCGTAACTCTGCGATTGCGGGCATGAGCTCAGCCGACGGGTTTCCAACATAAGTTGCACCCCCGCATATGGTGGGAACTCGCCGGTTCGGCGTCGGGCGGATGCCGCATGAGGCGGCATCCGCCCGATTTCTTGAATATAACCGACCTGCCTTCCTGGAATGAGACGGAACCGCTGCTGGCTTGTCTCTCGACTGCGCACGGCAACTGCCTTGGCGCCATTGATGTCCTCATTGGCACAATATGCAACAGTGTTGGCACGTTCCGTCAATGAAGTGATGCTGGCGAGGCCTTATCTGTAATCTCACGAACAGAGAGGCAAACATGATCGACAACCGCAAGAAAACAGCACTTGTAACCGGCGCATCCTCCGGCATGGGCAAGGATATTGCCAAGCGCCTCATCGCCGACGGCTTCAGGGTCTACGTGGCCGCACGAAGTGTCGACAAAATGATAGATCTTGAGAAAATTGGCGCGCGTGCCCTGCAGATGGATATTTCCGACGACGACGAAATCCAGGCCGTCGTTAGCGCAATCCTGATGGAAAGCGGCGGCGTCGATGTCCTGGTCAACAATGCCGGCTTCGGACTTTACGGGCCGGTCGAAGACATTCCGCTGGATGAGGCCAGATACCAGTTCGAAGTCAACGTTTTCGGCCCGGCTCGTCTGACGCAGCTTCTCTTGCCGGCGATGCGGCAGAGAGGCTCCGGCACCATCGTCAACATCACGTCGATGGGCGGAAAGATCTATACGTTGCTCGGTGCATGGTATCACGCCACCAAGCACGCGCTCGAAGGCTGGTCGGACAGCCTACGGCTGGAACTGGCACCCTTCGGTATCAATGTCGTGATCGTGGAACCGGGTCTGACCGAGACCGGATTCGGCGATGTCGTTGCCGATGGCCTCCTCAAGCGCTCGGGTGCGGGTGCCTATGCCACGGTCTCGCAGGCCGTCGCCAAGACCACCAGGGCGACGTACGGTCATGGCCGCGGTACGGATCCAAAGGTAATCGCGGATGTCGTCTCCACAGCAGCCAGCGCAAGAAGGCCGCGCACGCGTTATGTTGCTGGCAAATATGCCAAGCCGATGATCGCTATTCGCAAGTGGTTTGGCGACCGCATGTTCGATCGTATCATCATGAGCCAGATGCGATAGAGTTTCAGTAACAGAACGCGGCATCCCTTATGAGCGTTTCCAGGAGCCTAACTCGCATGACGGCTATACCGGCGGATAAATGCAAAGTTCCTCTGGCGTTCTGGCGCGCGGTCGAAAGGATCGGTGTGCCGCCGTCTGCGGTCCTGCGGCAGGCGCGGCTTCCTGGCACGCTGCACCTGATTGACAGCGGTATGGTCACGACGGCGCAGTATTTTGCCATATTCCGGGCGCTCGAGGAATTGATGCCGGAGCCTGCCCTTGGGCTTCGACTGGTCCGCGAAGCCGATACCGCCGTCCATCCACCGTCGACCCTCGCGGCCTTTCATGCCAGGGATTATCGCGATGGTCTCTACCGTGTTGCGCGTTTCAAGCGGCTCTGCACCCCCGAGCAGTTGAGTTTCAGCGAGGAGAAGGGCGAAGTTTCGATCACGAGCGACTGGATCTACGCCTGCGAGCCGGAACCGGCTATCGCCACTGATGTCGCCTTTGCTTTCCTAGTTGAACTTGGACGCCGAGGAACCGGTCAACCCCTGACGCCAGTGCGGGTCGACTTCTTGCGCGCCGGGCCAAAGAGCGATCTGTACCAGCTCTTTTTCGGATGTCCTGTCAGGTATGGTGCTCCGCAAAACAAACTCGTCCTGAAATCCTCCGATCTCGACCGGCCGTTTCCCGGCCACAACCCCGAGCTCCTGGAGATCCTGACGCCTGCCCTTGCCGCGGCCATGGGTGAATTGCAGGCCCGCAGCTCCATCGGCGACCAGGTCAAGGTCGTGCTGAAGCGAAGCTTGGCAAGCGGGCGCCCCGAGCTGTCGCAGGTCGCCCAGGATCTCAACATGAGCGAACGAACGCTTCAGCGCCGCATCACCGATGAGGGGAAGACGTTCCGCGAGTTGCTGTCGGAAGCGCGTCAGGACCTCGGACGCCAGCTCCTGTCCAATCCAACCACCGACATCGACGAGGTCGCATGTCTGCTGGGCTATCAGGATCGTAGCTCCTTCTATCGTGCGTTTCGCGACTGGGAAGGGCTGACGCCGCTGCAATGGCGCGAATTGAACGGGCGGGACGCGCCCGTGATCCCTTCATTGCATTGATGCCGATCGGAGTGGACACGCTCCATTCCCAGCGCCGAACCGCGAAACCAACCTCCAGCATCGAACGACAAGAATCCTTTGGCGCCTGTCGCAATCCGATTGGCGCCGTCGGCGACTGCGCCGGCACGCCCTCGCCGGTACCAAAAGGTGCCGGGGCATCCGAAGCAAGCAATCAAGTTAAGGAGATTAGAATGTCTGGCAAAGTCTGGTTCATCACCGGCGCCTCACGAGGGTTCGGTCGTATCTGGGCGGAGGCTGCCCTCAACCGCGGTGACAAGGTCGCAGCGACGGCACGCTCGCTCGAAAGTGTCGCCGATCTCGCCGTTCGGTATGGCGATGCGGTTCTGCCGCTCGCCCTTGATGTCACCGATGCCGATCAAGTTCGTGGCGTCGTGGAGCGCGCACATGGCCATTTCGGCAGACTGGATGTCATCCTGAACAATGCCGGCTACGCGCTGGTCGGTGCAGTCGAGGAAACGACAGAAGCCGACATCAAGGCGGAATTTGAAACCAACTTCTTCGGCACGCTACGCGTGATCCAGGCCGCACTGCCGGTGCTACGCAAGCAGGGGAATGGCCATATCATCGGCGTTTCCAGTGTTGCCGGCCTGGTCGCGAGCCCAATCATCGGATTCTATCACGCCTCCAAATGGGCGTTCGAGGCGATGCACGAAAGTCTTGCGCAAGAAGTCGCCGGCTTTGGCATCAAGGTCACGATGCTGGAGCCCGGCGCCTATGCGACCGGCTTCTCCAGCCAAACGTCTCTGAAAATCTCGGCAGGTCTTGATGCCTACGCGGACCTCAGGGCCAGCATTTTCGCCCATGCGGCCAACATCGCTTTTGGCGATCCCGAGGCAACGGTGGAGGCCGTTCTGAAGATCGTCGACATGGAGGCTCCACCGCTCAGACTGTTCCTTGGCACCGAAGGGCTTCCGGTCGTACGCTCTGCCTACGCCGCGCGTCTTGCAACCTGGGAAGCATGGGAAAGCGTCTCGAACGCAGCTCAGGGCGAGCCGAAGAGGCGGGAAATCGCTTCTCCGTGAATGCCGTGAGGTCTCGAACACCTCGGTTGTCCGCGTCTCAGGCGCAATCCTGGCGGCGACTTGAAATAGGTCGCCGCGTCGGGCGGCCTCCTCTGCTGCCAAGTGACGTCATGCGTTTCCGCCCCTGTGGCGTCGGCATTGGATCGGACGTCTTATCTCTACGCCGAAAACGGAAAGCTGTTTACTTATGAGCGTCGTTTTCAATCGCTACAATCTTCGAACGTACCATACTGACATATCATGTCACTAGGTCGAACTATAACCCTTTCAGCCAAAGACCACCAGGAAAGGAATAGAACCATGGCTGAACAGAACGCAACGGCTGCCAAGATCGCTCGCGCCTATGGCGAAGCAATGGCCAGCAAGGACGTCGACGCGATCGTAAAGATTTCCGCCGATGATATCGTCTGCACCTCGCCGATCGGCAAGACTACGGGTGTGGCCGCCTTCCGCGACTTCCAGGAAGGTTTTGCACGCATGATCAAGAAGCTCGACATTCGCGCCGCCTACGGTGACGAGACGCAGGCCGTGCTCGTCTATGCCGTGGAAACCCATCCGGTTCCGCATTCGCTCGTCGCCGAGCTGATCCAGGTCAAGGACGGCAAGATCGCCTCCACGGAAGTGATCTACGACGCCACGCACTATGCGGCCTACATGTCCACCGTCCAGCCGCACTAAGCCGATCGCCGGGAGCATTCGACATGATCACCATCACTGCAGCAACGGGCCGCTACGGGCGGCTCGTCATCGAAGCACTTTTGCGCCGCGGTGTCGCGGCGAACAGCATCGTCGCAGCCGTCCGCGACCCTGCCAAGGCGGCAGATCTTGTAGCTTTGGGCATCGGGGTCCGTGAAGCCGACTACGACAAGCCTGAAACGCTCGCGTCGGCCTTTGCCGGGGCGGAAAGACTGCTGCTGATACCTTCCGCCGACTTCGGGCTGCGTTATCCCCAGATGGAGCGCGCCGTGAAGGCGGCCGTCGCGGCCGCTGTACCGGTGGTCGCCTATGCGGGCTACGTCAACAGCGACACCAGCACTCTTCGCCTGGGCGACGAGCACAAGCAGACCGAGGACCTTCTCCGGAATTCGGGTCTGCGGCACGTCTTCCTGCGCAACGGTGCCTACATCGAGGTCTATGCCGGCGATCTCGGCAACATCGGCTATGCGCTTGCCACGGGCAAATTGATCGGTGCGGCCGCCCATGGTCAGCTTTCGGGTGCAAGCCGCGACGATCTCGCGGAAGCAGCGGCAGCCGTCCTGACCGGGCCGATCGATGGCGACGCGGTCTACGAGCTCGGTGGGACAGCATTCACCATGGACGATCTTGCGGAGGCGATCTCGAAGCTGACCGGCAAGCCGCTGGTCTATGAAGACCTTCCGGTCGACCACTACAGCCGGGCGCTTGCCGCCGTCGGTATCCCGACGTTCTTCGCCGACATCATCGCCGACGCCAGCTTTGCTACCCAGCGTGGTGACTGGTATACTGACAGCGTCGATCTGCCAAGGCTTCTCGGCCGTCCAAGCACGCCGCTGATCAAAGTCGTCGACTCAACTCTCAAGAGAAATGGCCTGCTATGAAGCGGATCCAATACGATCGTTACGGCGGCCCCGAACTGATGAAGCTCGCGAACTTCGAGCTTCGCACGCCGGGCAAGGGCGAAGTTGCAGTGAAGGTTCACTTTGCCTCGATCAACCCGATCGACTGGAAGGTGCGCAACGGCTATCTGAAGATGGTGACGGGGAAGAAGTTTCCCCGCGCGATGGGCAGCGACTTTTCCGGTGTCGTCACCGCCGTCGGACCCGGTGTCACCCGCTTCAAGCAGGGTGACGAGGTGTTCGGCTCGGTGCGCATCCAAGATGGTGGCGCCCTCGGCGAAGCTGCGATCACTCCTGAAACCTTCATCGCCCGGAAGCCTGCATCGATCTCGTTCGAAGATGCAGCGTGCCTCGGCACCCCGGGCATCACGGCCTGGAACGGGCTCGTGGACAAGGCGAAGGTCTCGTCGGGCCAGCGTGTGTTCATCAACGGCTGCGCTGGCGCGGTCGGCGAGGCGTCGGTCCAACTGGCCTTGTCCCTCGGTGCTACCGTTGGCGGCACCTGCAGTGCTGCCGCCATGCAGCACGCGAGCGAGCTGGGCGTGAAGTCGCTGTTCGACTACCGAACGACAGATTTGACGAAGATCGGTGATCGTTTCGACGTGGTCTACGACACGGCGGGAACCATGACCCTTTCCGTTGCCTTCGGGCTTCTGCGGCCGCGCGGCATCTTTCTCGATATCGATCCGACCCCCGCAAAGTTCATCCGCTCGATCTTCGATCGCAAGCTCAAGCCGATCGTCTGCTCGGCCAGAGCCGACATTCTGGACGGGCTTGCCACCGCGGCCGCCAAGGGCAAGCTCAAGCTTCCGATCGGTGAGATCGTGCCGTTGACCGAGGCGATCCGCACTCTCATGGCGCTGGAAGCCGGCCACAAGGCCAACGGAAAGGTCCTTGTCAGCATGGACTAGGATCAGTCATGCTCCAGCCATGAGAGGCTGGAGCATGATTTGTTTCAGGATAGTGTCATGTCCCAAAGCCAGCGACTGTTCGACATCCTTCAGATTCTCCGCCGCCATCGGCAGGCGGTCTCGGGGACCTATCTCGCCCAACAGACGGGTGTCTCGCTGCGTACGATCTATCGGGACATCATCCTGCTGCAATCGATGGGCGCGGAGATCGAAGGCGAGCCAGGTTTCGGCTATGTGCTCAGGCCCGGTTTCATGCTGCCGCCGCTGATGTTCTCGGAAGACGAGATCAAGGCAATAGCGCTCGGCGTGCAATGGGTGAGCCGCCAGACCGACGACGAGCTTTCGTTTGCCGCTCAGGATGCGCTCGCCAAGATCGAGGCGGTTCTTCCCTCCGAATTGCGCCACAAGCTCAACGACAACGACTTCCACGTCCACTATCCGTCGCAGAAGGACGAGGCGATCGACCTCAAGATCCTGCGCAAGGCCATGCAGCAGCAGATGAAGCTGCACATCGTCTACCGGGACGGCAAGGGAGCGGACACCGAGCGCGTCATCTGGCCGATCGGCATCGCCTTTGCGGAGACGATGCGCGTCATTGCCGCCTGGTGCGAGCTGCGCCAGGATTTCAGGGCGTTCCGCACCGACCGCATCCAGCAGGCGGAGCTTTTGGGGGAACGCTATCCTGGGCAGCGCCGCGAACTCTACAGGCAATGGCGGGCGCAGGTCGAGGAAGAGAGAGCCAGAGCCGCGGCGCCGTAGCGGTTGCTTCGAAGCGCGTGCCTCACTGCTTCATGCTGACATTCCCTGTCAAATCATGGCGATAGCATCGCCAATCGTCTCCGCTCGCTCCCCGCAAGCGGGCACATCATCAATATAATGACAAGGCGGGAACGATGGTTGCCTACTACATGATATGGAATCGTAACGCCGTGAACTTGGAAGGGTTGGGAGATTATGCGGAGGCGGCGGCTCCTTCCGTGGAATTCTACGGCGGTAGGTTCGCATTCCTTTGCGGACAGCTCGAGCGCGCAGATACTGAAAATCTTGAACGGCAGGTCGTCGCCATCGAGTTTCCGACCATGGCCATTGCGCGGGAATGGTACGACTCCTCGCGATACGAGGCGGCGAAAGGTCTTGTTTCCATGTTGCAGGACTTCGATGCCATCTTTCTCGATAGCGTCGGCGATGAGAGATCCTTCGAGCACTGAGGTAGACGGTATGCGGTTTATCCCGGCCGGGCATCTCTCGGCCAATGTCAGGACATTCGGCGACCATATCACCTGCAATCCGGCCTGGTTGGAGGTCAACCTGTTCGACGAACCCAATTTGACGACCCTGCCGCGGTTGGGTAGCGTTTCGCCTGCGATCGATGGGGTGACACTGCATGCAGAGCTGGACGACGGTCGGAACCATTGCAAAGGATCCATTTGTATCCTGGCGGGACAGTCTTGCCACGGCGTTCGTGCGCCTGGATCCCTTGCGTGTCAATCAGTCGCCTTTCGTCGGACGCATAGTCCAGGCGCGAAGCAACACCACTATCCTGTCTCGCGTCGACGCATCTGCTCATGGTGTCAGTCGTCGAAGGGAACACATCGGCAGCACTGCGCAGGAAATAGCCTTCGTCAACCTGCAGATCTCCGGACGTGGCCTCACATGCCAGCATGATAGGGAAATCGTTACTCTGCCCGGCGACATCGCCATAGCCGATACGCTTTATCCCTTCGATATCGTCCACCGGACCGGCTTTTCTCTCTACTCCATCGCGGTTGCTCGTCGGAGCCTACCTGACGCGCTATTGAATTCGGGCGTGTTGCGGCTGTCGAAGAACGAAACGAGCAGGGAAATCGGCGGTTTGATCCAGGCATACGCTCGGCTTCTTCTGTCGGATGGCGGCGATCTCGCCGGCCGACCGCTCCTCGCGGGACATATTCTCGAGCTGCTGAGTATCGGCACCGAGCGGGCAAGCGACGATCAGCGACGTGGCCCGCTGCGGCTGGACCTCATCCTCGACTACGCCCGACAGCATCACGGCGACCCAAACTTGTCGGCGGAGAAGGCGGCTCGTGTGTTCGGCGTCTCGCCGCGCTACATCCACCGCCTGCTTGCGCCAACTGGTCAGCCCTTTGCGGAGCATCTTAAGGAAATTCGCCTCGACGCCTCGGCAAGGCTCCTGGGCGCGCGACCCGACGAGCCGATTACAGCAATCGCGCTGGCCTGCGGCTTCTCGGACATCTCGTATTTCAGCCGCGCCTTCAGGCAGCGCTTCGCAGAAAGCCCGACCGAGTACCGGCGACGGATACTGATCCACTGAGTTCTCTCCCGGTCAAGTTCGGTTCCTTCCCGTCCAAGCCACGCACTCCAGTCACCACTAAGATCGGTCCCTTGATTGAGGAGGGAACGATCATGGATTTTGCGCTGTCGAGGGAGCAGAAGGCATTGCAGGCAAACGCGCGCAGGTTCGCGTCAACGACACTGTCGCAAGTCGGCAATCTAATCCGAGATCTGCCGACGCCCGAGGCGCGCTTCCACGCGACGAGACCGATCTACGAGGAGCTCGTCGCGCAAGGATTCCTGCGGCGGCTTATCCCCCAGCCGTTTGGAGGCGAGGGCACCGGGGTCGTCGACATGGCGGTTGTCGCCGAGGAATTCCATGCGGCTGATGTCAACGTTTCTCTGACGATGTTCGCCAATCTCCTTGGGCTGACCCCCATCTTCATGGCCGGAACACCGGACCAGCAGCAGAAATGGATTGGTCCGTTTCTTGAAACCAGGGGCGCTCCGCTCGCCGCTTTGGCCAACAGCGAACCGGGTGGCAGTGCCAACTTCGATGCGGCGAAACCGGGTGAGGGAACCAGGACCTCGGCGCGGCTGGACGGCGAGGACTGGGTGATCAACGGCCGCAAGCAATGGGTTTCGAGTGCCACGGGATGGGACGGTAAGGGGGCCGACGTGCTCGCCGTCGTCTGCCGCACGGGCGATGATGCGCCTCCGGAGCAAGGGATCTCTGTGATCTGCGTCAACCGACCGGGGACCGGCTTGGTGACCGAGCGCAACGCCAACTCCATGGGACATCGCGGCCATCTGACCCCTCGATTCCGGCTCGAGGACGTTCGGGTTCCCAAGAGCAATCTCGTCGGGTCGCTGGGTGGAGGCCGCGATCTTGTCGGCGCGAGCTTCATCGCAACGGCAGCGCTTGTCGGAGTCATGTCCACCGGGGTCATGCGTGCCGCCTTCGACTGCGCCCTGCGCTTTGCCAAAGCCGAACGTCGTGGCGGGGCCGTTGCCATCGTTGAGCATCAGGCTGTGGGATTTGCACTGGCGGATGCCAAGGCGGTGCTGGAGGCGGCGCGTGCTCTGAGCTGGCGAGCTTGCTGGGCCGCCGATGCACAGATCGAGGGTGCGGCGGAGCTCGCGCTCTATTCCAAAGTCTGGTGCTCGGAAGCGGCCGTCCATATGATCACCAACCTCATGCGCGTCGTCGGGATTGACAGCTACGACGACGAGCTGCCGCTGTATGGCTATCTCCAGGATGCGGTCGCCTTCCCGCTGTTCGATGGAGGCAACATGGGTGTTCGCCGCCGGCAGTTGCATGGAATCCTGCGCGATGACCGCTATTCATCGCTTGCAACGTTCGGGTGATTGAAGTGGGCGGATCGGTGAGCCGGTCCGTCAACCAGTCCGCAGTCGCCGCCGTCAGGCAAAATCGGCCGTGATTTCGAAGTGTCGGGCCAGACGGACACCGGATGGCGTGAGTTCAAAGTTAACCTGCCAGATCTCGACGCCACGCGCCACGGAGGCAGCAACGACCCCGCGAACCGTGCCGCTGTTCTTGGTTTGGGCAGGCCGGGTAAATCTCGGATTGTCGTAGATGAAGCATACCAGCAGGATGGCTTTGTTGTGAGGACCAAGACTGTCGGACAGCTCGCCGATATGCCGGAGGAAGCGGTTTGGGCCGAGCGCGTCCGCAGCCTTCTTCTTCACGATATGCGGACCCGCTGGAAGCTGGATCTCGCTGAGCGGCGTCTTTACCTCAATGTAGGTGCCGCCAATCCGGAAATCGAGCTTGGAATTGCCGAGGACCTGCTCGCGCAGGATCGTATCGCCGCCGTCGATGACGTTTGCCAGCATGCCGCCCCGAAAGGCGTTCTCCGCATAGCGGTTGACGAGGTTCTGATTGATGCCGACCCAGGTCTTGTTTTCGGTACCGGGAGGATCGAGCGAAATCGCTTCGACCGTATAGGGAGTCTTGCGGGCCGCGCCCTGGCTCTTGGACAGCAGGCAAGGGATGGCATCGAAGATTATGTTTCCGATACTTCCTGTCACGGGACAATGACACTCATAGGCGATGTCGCCGATCTCGACGACAAAGATGAAGCGGTTTTTCCGTTTGACGATGATCCCTTCGATCAGTTCGGGTGAAAACGCGTAAACCTGCTTCTCGACGTCCATATGCCTGCCTTCAGTACGCTGTCCCGACCACGGCCGACGACCGCGGAGTTTTTGCCAGTCTCTCGCACATGTTCATGACAGGCAATGTCAGCATTCTGCACGACATGGGCTAGCGAAGCCCCCACAATGGACGGACCTCGCAGCTACGGGCGTCGAGGTTCGGGAAGCTGGCTAGATCGGCCGGACAGGCAAATCACCCGTTCATCGCGATCTCCCCTGGCGGCGGTTCGCATAAAGTCCCAAGGGCAGCTGCGTGCTAGTAATACAATCGCTTGGGAAAGCGTAATGTCGATTGAAATCTTTAGCTGAAAATTGTGATGGCTTTTCCAGTTAACCCTCAGCTGTGGAGGAGAATTGGCCATTTGAAATCGTAAGGTAAAACCCACAGCCGGTGTCGGCCTCACGCGTCTCGACGAGCGGATCGCCCGCTCCTCGGTCGGTGCGGGCTTCCTAGAACGCACGCAATTCGCCGACGCCTGTGCCTCACTGTGGATTGACGGCGAACTGGTGCATCTCGAAGACCTCGTCCTCCATGACGCCACCCGCGACATTCGCACTCCCACCCATGAACTCACCATGGCCCGCGACGCGTTGCGTACCCGTCGGCGCATCGCCGCACAGTTGCCAGATTGGGCCTTGTCCGCAGAAGGTATTCGAACCTTGCGACAGACGTCGGACATCAATCCGGTCCGGGCTGAGGCGGCGGAGCCGGTCGGTGTCATTCGGCCCGCGGCGTCGATCGATCCGGAAGGGGAGGGGAAAGACATCGACGAAGCCGAAGGGCTTCCCGGCGTCGATTATGCTGCCATCGATGCGGCACTGGCCCGCTCGGAGGCGGCGATCGAGCAGGCGAAGCGGCCCGGGCGTGTTGATACTCGCGAACGAGACCCTCTCGTCTATGATCTGGATTGGGACGAGGATGCCCGGCTAGACGAGTGGCGCGGCGTCTTGCGCCAGGCCGAAAATCTGCCGGCGGTGCTGCAGGCGATCGTCGCCCTCGATGCCTGGAACGAACTTTTGGTCCTGCAGCATGCGCACTGGCTCGGTCGGCTGTTGGTTGCTTCCATCCTGCGCCAGGCCGGCGTCACCACTGGCGCGCATCTTGTAGCCATCAACCTTGGCCTGAAAACCATTCCCGTCGATCGGCGCCGGCATCGCGATCGCGACACCCGGCTGCTGGCCGTCGCGCACGGACTTTTGGCGGCCGCCGAGATCGGCATGAAGGAACATGACCGCCTGGCGCTGGCGCGTGCCTTGTTCGAGCGAAAGCTGGAGGGACGGCGGACGTCGTCAAAGCTGCCCGAGTTGGTTGAGCTGGTCATGGCAAAGCCGTTGGTGTCGGCCGGGATGGTGGCCAAAACGCTCCAAGTGACGCCGCAGGCGGCGCGGCGGATCGTTTTGGAGCTCGGCCTCAGAGAGATGACGGGCAGGGGGAGGTTTCGGGCGTGGGGAATTGTTTAGCCGCGCAACCGATCAGCTGATCGGCGTCCTGATCGATGGCGGCAGTCGCCGTCGGCGTCGACCCGCAAGACGTGGAGGTAATTGTGAGAAATGAAGGCCGGAACACTGTTATTTGACGCCACTTTTGGTTAAGAGCGGCCCGACCGAAGAGAGAAGAGGGCTTTGCGATGGTGCTGCACAAAGACGAGATTCTGAACGCGCTTGCGGCAACGGCGAACGTGGCCCAGTTTGTTGGGTTTCGACCGAACGGAAAAGGCGCTCTTACACAAAGTTATAGTCGCGTCTCCGGCTTCGAGGCTAACCATCGATTTTTGAGTGCACGAGAGGCGGTTGATGCGCTTTTGGAGCATAGCTCTGATAAGATGGTCAACGTTAGGAGTTATGAACCGAGCAGTCCCCGAAGCAGAGAGTTCGTTTACGGCCTAAAAGACGTACAAGAGGTTCTGGCGGTTCTTGAGCGATTAGCCGCTCTGGAGCTTCATCTCATCGTGAACGAAACAATCGATATACACGATGGCGGCGTGTCGGGAGTCGTCCAGGGACAGGTTGTCGAGTTCGCTCCCGACGACACGCCGCGTTGCGTGGAAAAGCCGGGGATTGCGTCTCTGCCGATCTCGATCGCTTCGCAGGTGTTGAAAACTGTATATGGTTTTGCGCCTGATCTCAATTTTCCTGACAACGCTAGAGCCGAGTTCAGCCTTCACCCGAAGCCACGGGGTTATAATCAGAAGCACACCATTTTATGGGAATACGAGGTTACTGACGCGGGCTTTCTCCCTGCCGCTTTCAGCTGGCCAAACAATTTTAGCCGGCATCTAGGTGACAAGACTTTCGGCCTGATGATTGCTTCCGCATTAGGGATGCCCGTGCCAAAAACTACAGTCATTGGTCGACGAACGGCTCCATTTACGTTTGGCCAAGAAACCGGTTCTCATGAGGTATGGACCCGTACTTCGCCTACAGACCCCCAACCGGGGTTATATACTACCGTTAAAGGCTGGCAGGATCCCTTTATGCTGCTCGCGAAGGAAGACCCGGAAGGTTCAAACATTCGGTCTGTTTTGTGCCAAGCGGCTGTCAGAGCGAGGTTTTCGGGCGCCGCGTTAGCTGGTCCGAGGGGTAAAGTCATCGTTGAGGGCCGCAGAGGGGAAGGCGACCAGTTCATGCTTGGGCTGCAGTTGCCTGAGACTTTGCCATCGTTTGTGCTGGATGCCGTTCAAGCTACATATTCAGCATTATCTAACCGGTTAGGACCCGTGAGATTTGAATGGGTGCATGATGGTGATATCGTCTGGATTGTCCAACTGCATTGTGGTGCGACCTCTACCGAGGCCGACGTGATCGTCCCCGGCGACGCTTCTATATGGATTGAATTCGACGTTGCGGCGGGAATCGAGCAATTGAGAGGCCTGCTTGGACGGCTCGTCGAAGGACAGGGTATTATTGTTACCGGCGAAGTCGGCCTCACAAGCCATATCGCGGATCTCCTGCGAAAGGCAAAGTATCCCGCGAGGAGAAAAACCGTTACACAACGAGAGGACTAAGGCCGGTCAGCGTCAGTCGCGCGGGCGCTGCGCCAAATCTCCCCAAGAACTTTGTCCCCCTCCACCTTGTGAACTGCGAGGACATGGTCGACCAGATCAGGCACTGAATGGTCGACGACAAGCTCGACAACGTTATTTTCTTTTGATCGCGACTTCGATCGATCATGGTACGGGAACTCAGAGACCCGTTGAAACGTCCCGTTGCCTCGGGGCTGTGGTTTAAAGAGAGTTGAACCACTATTGATTGGGCTGAGCCAAATACGATCTCGGTGTGCAGCGACCACTCGCGCAGTATCAATAGTCAGAACTGTCTGTGGGGCACCGCGATAGGCTTTAGCCTTTAAGAGCCGCCAAATACGTGCAGCAGAGAGCCAAAAAAAGCTCCGCGAGTTCAGAATTTCGTACCAATCTTTTGGAGTTAGGCCGTCTTTGAGGCAACGTTGAAGCAAGTGATCCTGCATTGGTTTTTGATCGCGGATGACGGCGCCAAGCAAATTTTTCGATTTCAGCGGTACGGACTCTGGCCTGCGCTGAGACTCGAGTGCGTACCGTTCGCCCCCAGTAATCTTGTAAAGATCCAACAGAGCTGTCGCGCTCAAAAGACCATGCTGCTGAATCGCCGGCCAAGCCCCATCATGGGCCATATGATATAGCCGCGGGTACAACGAGATGAGTTCTTCTTCAGTCATTTCCATTCTCTTACGTCTATAAGCCCCGTCACTCCAAAATCCTTCGAGATCAAGGACACGGGCACACCACAAACTCGCTCGACATCTCTGATAAAACGTTGCGCTTTCTCAGATAGGTTATTGAAAGTTTTCGCCGATCGGTTTTCGACGCCAAGATAGTCAACGAAGGTGAGAGCTATGTCAGTTGCGCCATTGACGTAGGCGGACATCCTGATTTTTTCCCAGTCGATTTCGGCGATTCTCCGGGTCTTGCCGGACACGCTACCTTTCTCCGTTTTGTCGATCTCGTTAAGCGGCACGCCCGAAATCTTGGCGATTTCGCTAAGTGTCATCTCCACGCCCATCGGCCCGGAGGGACCGCCTACGCGAATAGGATAAGTGCGTGCTACGAGGACAGATCGGCGTACCCGATTGTACGGTACACCAGCATCTGAGAGGCAACCTGCGACTGAGGTTTCTCTCGAAGTGACGTGCGGGTAGCTTCCATGATGAATACTTAACTCGGTGCCCTGCGTGCCCTCCAACATGATGCGTTGCCCTCCTGCAAGGGCATGTTCGATCTCGACGCGAACGCTTTTCCGGTAGGGTCTGAGCTCTTCAATATCGCGTGCGAGTCTGACCTGCGGACCCCATTCAAGGTTAGCGCCACGGCCAAGAACCTTCCGCGCAGTTGCGGAGCCGACACCCTGCTTAGTAGAGGAGATCTTCTCAAGAAGCTTCTCTTCAATGTCGATGTCACCCTGTTCAATGATCATCGCCTGAGGGTCGATGGAAAGCCTCCCCTCAGTCTTTAACCATGGATGATCATTTATTTCCTTGAGAAGAGTTGGCAGCGAAATAGTCGAGCCCGCTGCGAGAAATATTCGCGCATTTTGGTTTGAGCCAGTCCCCGACGGGAGTTGGCGATATGTGTAAGCTGGGTCTGCAACCTTATGTCCAGCGTTTGGCCCGCCTACACGCACGAGAACATCGTATTCTGTTGCCAGCAAGGCGCAGATATTGCCTTTGCCCTCGCTTCCCCATTGTCCCCCGACGAAGACGTCAACATATCCGGTATAGGCTGAGCTCGCTTTCAGACGGCCAGCGGTCGCATAAGTCACGCAGGAAGATGAATCCGAACTCCCTGTGTCGACGACCACATTCGCGATTGCCCGCAGCGCATCAACAGAAGCCTCGGTTGGGTGTTCGCAGGCTTCGGCATAAGTCTCGAATTCCCTTATATCTCTTGAACGCGAAAGATAACGCGTTTCGAGAACCTCGTAGGGAGCTGTGAGATGAAAGTGATGGACGCGATCAGCGCCAAAGCGCTCTCTCAGGCTATCAACCTGCCCTACAATGCGGGCTGAGTCCACAAGCAGGTATTCCTGCGTCGTCATAGGAAGCGCGTCTTCGACGGCATCGGCGATCCACCTGCCGTTTGTGTCGGCGTCCAGTTCTGCTCCAGCTTTCTGAAGTGCTGCCCTATCGTCAGCAACGCCCTTAACCTTCATGATATAATTACGCGTGGAAACTTTATCTGCTGGGTAGCGTTTTTTGAAGGCATCGGAGAAAGAGGTTTTTCCAACGGCAATTGGGCCTGAAAGAACTATTATCGCTTTCAACTCTTGCTCCTCGACTCAGAGTGAATGATTATCACCATAGGTAGCAGCGTTGATGTGATTCGCAAGGGGACGTCATGAATCCGAACATCGCTATCAAAGTAAAATCGGGCCCTAGTATCATGCTCGCCAGCGGTAACTGGTTCGATTTGTTAGATCCATGGAACAGCACTTTTACAATTGTTGATATCGCACAGGGTCTTTCGAATATTTGTCGCTACGCGGGTCAATGTAAGAAGTTCTATTCTGTCGCTGAGCATTCTCTCTACGTCAGCGAAGCAGTTGAAAACTACAAGCTTGAAGCTCTCCTACATGACGCAGCTGAGGCGTTCCTCGGGGACATTACCCGACCTCTGAAGCAATTGTTGCCCCAATACAAAGAAATCGAGTCGAATGTCGAGTCTGCTATTTTTAGCCGCTTTCATCTTGACTTGAATGCCAGGGCTGAGATTAAGCGAGCAGACCTCAGAGTTCTGGCGGCGGAGCAAGCACAGGTAATGCCCGAAGGGACAGATTATTGGGCACGGCCGTCGAACATCAGGCCTGCAGATATCGAAGTTAGGTTCCTGTCGCCCGTAGCAAGCCGTGAACGCTTTTTATCGAAATTCTTGGAGCTAACCGGCGCTCCACCAATGCTCCAGTTCTAGATAGCGAAATTTACGAGCCTGAAGACGATGTTCAAACTTTTCACGCACGTCGTCGCGTGATAAAACCTCTGCTTTAATCTGCAAGGGCATAGGAAACGTCACGAGCCATGTCATCCAAAAGCGACCAGCGGCTCCGTGCACTGAAACTCCTAGAAGCCCGGGGCATGCTCCGGCTGAAGGAGTTCGTTGCCGAAGGCATCGGCCCGGAGACGCTTGCGCGCCTTGTCCGGGAGGAGGCGGTCATCCGCCCGGCACGTGGCCTCTATCAACTCCCCGACGCACACGTCGAGGCTGCTCATACGCTGGCTGAGGCGGCGGTTCTGGTTCCGAAGGGTGTGGTCTGCCTAACCTCAGCCCTCCAATACCACGAACTGACGCTGCAGATGCCGTCGGCTGTATGGATGGCGATCGACCGTGCCGCCTGGCGGCCCAAGATCGATTATCCCCCTATTCGGTTCGTGCGCTTCACTGGGTCGGCACTGACCGAAGGGGTCGAGCGTCACCGCATCGAGAATGTCGACGTTCCCATCACGGATCCGGCGAGGACAATTGTCGATTGCTTTCGCTACCGGACGAAGATCGGCCTCGACGTCGCGATGGAGGGACTGCGCGAGGGTCTCCGCCGTCGCCGATGCAAACCGGATCAAATCTGGCGTTACGCGCGTAAGGCGCGGGTCTGGTCGATCATGCGTCCTTACGTCGAGGCAATGGTGTCTGATGCCGCGTGAGCCTCGCAACATCGGCGCATCAGTGCGAGCGCGGCTCCTCGATCGAGCACGTGCCGAGCGATCGGATTTCCAGATTCTCCTGACGCGATATGCGCTCGAGCGTCTGCTCTACCGGCTAAGCGCGTCGCCGCACCGCGACCGCTTCATCCTCAAAGGTGCGATGCTCTTCGTGACCTGGGTCGCCGATCCGTTTCGGCCTACACGCGATCTGGACCTGCTTGGCCACGGCGACGGCGATGCCGGGGCGATTGCCGAAACCTTCCGGGCCATTTGCGCGCAGCCGGTCACCGATGACGGTGTTAGGTTTGATGTTGCCGCGCTGATCGCGGCTCCGATCCGTGAGGAGGTGGAATATGGTGGCGTGCGGGTTCGCACAACCGCAACTATCGCCGGGGCGCGTATTCCGATCCAGGTCGACATTGGTTTCGGCGACGCCATTACACCCGCGGCCGTCGAGATCGACTATCCCACCCTGCTGGACGCCCCAACGCCGCGCCTTCGCGCATATCCGGTCGAAACTGTGGTGGCTGAGAAATTCGAAGCGCTCGTAACGCTCGGCGTGGCCAATAGCCGGCTCAAGGACTTCTATGATCTCTGGGTGATTTCCCGAACATTCGGGCTTCGCCAGGCCGCTCTTGTCGAGGCCGTCCAGCGTACTTTCGAACGACGCGGAACGGCTCTTCCATCCGATATTCCAGTTGGCCTGACCGACGAATTCGCGGAGGCATGGGCCGCTCGATGGCGCGCCTTTCTCGGCCGCGATCGGATGGTCGCCGCACCTGATGCTTTCGCCGTTACCATCGCCGATCTTCGCGTCTTCCTGATACCGCTGGTCGTCGGATTGAAGGAAGAACGAGTCTGGCCGCCGAGCGGGCCCTGGTCGCCGGGAGCAGCAATCGATGAGGCATAACGGGACGACAAATTACATCGTGCCGAGTGGCGCAATTGATGAAGAAAAGGGCCGCGATCGCGGTCTCGGGGGGAAGTATGGATACGAAACACTTTTATCGCGTGGGCAGCCATATAGGCGCCTGGGACGATCTGCCGACAGACCCCGATGAACTGGACTCCTTGATCAATAGTGCTCGAAAGCACATCGAGCCATGGCTCTCCGCTGTTTTCCAAGCCGAGCACCTCAATCTGCTGCTTGGCAGCGGGTTCACCACCGCGGTCGGTTACATCGCGGGCGTAGGGGCCACCGGAATGGCCAAGGTTACATTTGGCACTACGTATGACGTCGCCATCGATGCGCACGCCCAGGCCGGAGCGACGGCCATGAAAAGAGGTGCGGCAAACATCGAAGATCAGTTTCGAAGTGCTCTTGCTCTGCTTGACGGCCTCGGAGTCATCGACAAGGCGGCAGAGCGAACCCTCAAGGACGGCATTGATGCTCAGATGTCCGGCTTTCTCACTTCATTATTGAAGACGGAAAGCGGGATTGTCGTCGGAAAGAATCCGGCGTCGAAGGATGCTGCCCAAGGAGCTCTGCAATCATTCCTGTTGAGTTTTGCGAGCCGCGCTGCGTCTCGCGAGCGCTTGCACGTCTTCACAACCAACTACGACCGCCTAATCGAACATGGTTGCGACTTTGCGGGTCTTCGGATCATCGACAGATTCGTCGGCGCGCTGAATCCGGTCTTTCGGGCATCGCGCGTTGAAGTTGACGTCCACTATAATCCACCCGGCATCCGAGGAGAGCCCCGGTTCATGGAGGGCGTCATTCGCCTGACCAAGCTCCACGGCTCACTGGACTGGTTTTTCGATAAGGACGAACGGCGGATCTATCGCAAGGGCATCCCATTCGGAGCGCCTGCGGATCATACCGACATTCCCAAAAAGCCCGTCGATACGGTGATGATCTATCCCAATCCCGCGAAGGACGTCGAAACAACCCAATATCCTTATGCAGAGCTCTTTCGCGATTTCGCAGCCGCGGTCTGTCGACCCAACGCGGTTGTCGTGACCTACGGCTATGGCTTCGGTGACGATCATGTGAATCGAGTGCTGCTCGATATGCTCACCATCCCGTCAACCCATTTGGTGATCATGGCCTATGAGGCTGATGATCGCCTCAAAGCCTTCATTGAAAAGACGCGAGATGCACAGGTCTCGCTGTTGATCGGTTCGCATTTTGCAGATCTTGAAACATTGGTCGCGAACTACCTGCCAAAGCCGGCGCTCGATTACATATCCGGCCGAATGACGGAACTGTTGAAGCATCGTCCGGGCGATCCTAAAGCCAGCGATCCACCTGCGGCGGCACCTCCAGCGTCCTCAACCGGTGCGGTATGAGGCGATCATGACGACTCCAATCGAACGTTTGTCGGGTCTTGTCGTCGGTGTCGTCGAGTCGATCGCGCCTGACGAAATTAGGGTGCTTCTTGAGCTGGACGCTCCGCACTCCACGGCGTTGAACGCCGGAGTGCCGGCCGGGTTTCCGCGCCTCAATGGGTACGTGCTCATACCCAATGAAGCCGGTGCGACGGTTGCCTACATCACCTGGATTGGGATCGAGCGCTCGCCTTATCCAAAGCGCGCTGGCCTCAAAGATTTCGGCCTGATCGATCTGCCATTTCCGTTGCGGAAAATGTCGCTATCTCCGGTCGGGACGCTGACATCCCGGCGCGATCGTACTTCGGGAGCGACCGTATACGAACTCTCCCGTGGCGTTGTCGCATTTCCGTCGGTAGGAGACCAGGTTCTCATTCCGGCGCCCTCCCAGGTCGAAGCCATCGTAGGCGCGAGGGACGGCGATAAGAGAGTCAGAATAGGCTCCTCTCCGATGGCATCGAACGCGGCCATCATGGTCGACCCTGACAAGCTTTTCGGCCGGCACCTGGCGGTATTGGGAAACACCGGCAGCGGTAAATCATGCACGGTAGCGGGCCTGATTCGATGGTCCATGGAGGCCGCAGAGAAGGCCATCAAGGATGCCGGCAAGACGGGTGTGCCCAACGCGCGGTTTATCATCCTCGATCCAAATGGCGAATACGCCAGGGCCTTCGCTGATCGCGGAGACGAGCTGCGGTTGTTTCGCGTTCCACCCGTTGCAGATGGAGAGCGGCCGCTCGATGTCCCTGCGTGGCTCTGGAGTGGGCACGAGTGGACCGCGGTCGCTCACGCCCAACCAGGGGCGCAACGCCCGTTGCTTATGCAGGGGCTGCGGGAGCTAAAGGCCGGTCAAACGGAGGGAGTGCCCAGAGAGGCGATGATCCGCCGCTACCTCGGTTCCTATTCGATCCGGATATCGGCGATGTTGAACACCGGCACGCAGGCCTTCGCGGGGGCTCCGAGACCGAGATTCGAGTGCGCGCGGTTCCTTGAAACGATCGCGTCAGATTGTTCGCAGTTTGGCGGGGAGGCCCTCGATACAGCTAGCGGCGCTCTTGCCGCGATTTCCACCACGATCACAGGGATTATCGATAGCCGACGATTTGGAAATTTCTTCAACGATTTTGCGATTTCCGACCTGGAAACGATCCGCAGCGCACTGGATACATTGGCTCAGACGCTGCCGGATATCGGTCACGCAGCCCTCAGCAGTGAGGACGCTCCACAGTTCTTTGACGTAAACATTCTCGCCGAACATCTTGACCGGGTGGCAACCGAGCAGGGAGGTAACCTCGCAGGGTTTATCTCCACGCTCGGACTTCGGATTCGCGGAATGCTCGCCGATCAGCGGCTCGGCGCCGTAATTGGTCGCGACCCGCCAACTTCCTTCGAAACCTGGCTGAAAGATTATGTCGGCGACGATGGCGCGAGTAACGGCCAGATCGCGGTCGTCGATCTGTCTCTCGTCCCATCCGAAATCGTCCACATTGTTGTGTCCGTTTTGGCGCGGCTGATCTTCGAATCGCTTCAGAGATACCGCCGCGGCCATCCGAAGGGCCAGACCTTGCCGACAGTCCTCGTTCTTGAGGAAGCGCATACATTCGTTCGGCGCGGCAAGGAAGATGACGGCCCTGCCTCATCTCCGACCCAGCTCTGCCGCGAAGTGTTCGAGCGTATAGCCCGCGAGGGGCGCAAGTTCGGGCTCGGGCTCGTCCTTTCGTCGCAGCGACCATCAGAGCTTTCTCCAACGGTTCTCGCCCAATGCAACACGTTTCTGCTGCACCGTATCGTCAATGATGCGGACCAGAATCTCGTCGCACGCCTCGTCCCCGACAATGTCGGTGGACTCTTACGTGAGCTGCCGAGTTTGCCTTCCAGGCAGGCCGTTCTCCTCGGTTGGGCAGCGCCGATCCCGGTTCTGGTGGAGGTGGACGAATTGCCTGATGCACAGAGGCCGCAATCGGCAGATCCGGATTTCTGGAACGTTTGGACGCTGGCCGAAGAGCGGAACGTCGATTGGGACTCAATTTCGAAAGCATGGTCGGGCTCTGCTCCGGTGCAACTGCCGGAGGAAGAATGATCCGTATTCTGCACACGGCTGATTGGCATATCGGTCAAACTTTACGCGGGTTCTCGCGGGAGCACGAGCACCGTAAAGTGTTTGAGCGGCTTGAAGAGATTGTCGTGGAGCGAGATGTCGACGCCCTCGTTATCGCCGGCGACGTGTTTGACAGC
The DNA here is from genome assembly GCF_029714265.1 of Rhizobium sp. CB3171. Classification (NCBI taxonomy): domain Bacteria; kingdom Pseudomonadati; phylum Pseudomonadota; class Alphaproteobacteria; order Hyphomicrobiales; family Rhizobiaceae; genus Rhizobium; species Rhizobium sp. CB3171. The sequence continues at coordinate 36,426 of NZ_CP121654.1, forward strand.
CAAAATCCCTCCGGGGAAGCGCAACAGCTCTTCTACAATACGCTCGTGCGGCTGAGCCGCGCACATCCGCGCATGGCTATGGTGATCGCTGCCGGCAACCATGATGCCGCTGGTCGGTTGGAAGCGCCGCGGCCCTTGTTGGAGGCATTCAACATCCGCGTCGTAGGCAATGTTCGGCGGCGTGAAGGGCGGGTCGAGGCCACACGCCATCTCGTTCCTATCGCTGACGCAAGCGGTGCGGTGGCCGCTCATGTGCTTGCAGTTTCCTATCCAACCGCAGCGTGCCTTCCGAATTTGACGCGGCTGGATGGTGAAGTAGGCTCGCCCGTCATTGCCGGCGTGCGAAGCCTCTATGCCGAATTGGTCGATACGTTACGGGGGCCGATGGATGGTCTACCGTTCGTCCTAACGGGACACCTCCATGTCGCGGGCGGAATCGAGTCGGAAGGCGCGGAGCGCCGAATTCTGGTCGGTGGTCACCATGCCGTGCCGTATGACGTGTTCCCGGCCGAAGCGAGCTACGTGGCGCTTGGCCACTTGCATAAGGCTCAGGCTATCGGTCGTGATACTGTCCGCTACTCAGGTTCATTGATCCCTTTGTCGGCGACGGAGCTGCCCTACACGCATGGGGTCACTCTTGTGAGCCTCGACGGTACAACGGTTCTATCCGAACATATCTCGATTGATCGGCCAGTTCCCTTCGTCCGCCTTCCTGAGGCGGGCGATATGCGTTTGAATGAACTCGGCGATCATCTGACAGCAATGGACCTCACATCGGATCCACCGATTCATGAACGGCCATTCGTCCAAGTCAGACTGGCCCGCGAAGGGCTATCGCCTGGGTTCAGAGAGGAAGTCGACCGCATCGCCGAGAGCTTTCCGGTGCGCATCGTCGATACTCGGGTCGCGGCAATCCCCGGGGTATCAAATGACGTGACCCTCGCCGATCCTATGATCCGGCTAGCGGAAAGAGATCCCGAGGATCTGTTCAAGCTTGCATTCGAACGCACCTTCGGGGTGGCCCCGGATGCCGCTCATCTGGATGTTTTCCACCGGGCACGGGCGGAGGCATAGCCATGCGGATATTGGCTATCCGCGGCGAGAATCTGGCAAGTCTTGCCGCGCCCTTCGAGATCGATCTTGCCGCAGAGCCTCTTGCAGGTTCGGGTCTCTTTGCCATCACAGGCGAGACCGGCGCCGGGAAATCGACTATCCTCGACGCGCTCTGCCTCGCGCTCTATGGCGAGTATCCACGCGTCTCGGTTAACCGTCGTGAAAATACCCCCGATCCCAGCGGAGAGGCAATTTCAATTCATGATGGCCGGGCGATCCTGCGTCGCGGCGCTGGGAGCGGATATGCCGAGGTAGATTTTGTCGGCCAGGATGGTGAACGCTACCGCGTCCGCTGGGAGGCCAATCGGGCGAGGGGGCGAGCAAATGGGCGGCTTCAGAATGAGCAGCGCGCGTTGTATCGACTTGACGACGGCAGTGCGGTGGCAACTGGCAAGACTCAGGTCCGCGAGGCCGTAGAGGCGAGAACCGACCTCACGTTCGATCAGTTTCGTCGAACGGTGCTGCTCGCACAAGGCGAATTTGATGCCTTCCTGCTCGCCGCCGAGAGCGAGCGTGCGGAATTGCTCGAGAAGATCACAGGCACCGAAATCTACGCAGCGATCTCGGTCCGCGTTCATGATGGCACCGACGCACGACGAAGAATTGTCGAGCAACTGGAGCAGCGTCGGAACGACATTGGACTTCTTGATGACGAAGCCATGCAGGCGCTGCTGGAGGAGCAAAGCCAGCTTGCTTCGACCATTGCTCAAAAAGGTGCTGACCGCGATCAACAGAGCGAGCGATTGGATCATTTCAAGCGCGTCGCTGCTGCTCGCGGCGATCTCGCACGGGCTGAGGCCCAGGCGGTCGCAGCGCGCGCCGCACGCGAAGCAGCCGGCAATGAGTATCAATCTCTTGCCGAGTTCGATCTCGTCGAGCCGCTTCGTCCGCTAGCGGGTGATGTACAAAATGCACGACGGACGGCAGCGGAGGCCAAGACCCGTCTCGACGGCTTGCTCATTGCGCGCGAGGAAGCGCGGACGCTGGATACAGCGTCTACAACGCAACTGGCGGACGCGGTAACCGCCAACGTAGCGGCAGAAGACGTCCTCAAGAACTTCGGTCCCCTTTGGAGCGAAGCCGAAAGGCTCGACGCCGAGCTGACGACAGCTCGGACGGAGTTTAACGATGCGGTGGAAAAATCGCAGCAAGCGGAAACTACACTGCGCGATAAGGCCAATGCGCTGGCCATGATTGATCAGGCTCTCGGTCAGACATCAGAATCGTACCGCACAACCGCGGCGCAATTAAGCAATCAATCGGATCGCGTTCTTCTTGCTGATCGTCTTGGCGATGCGATGGACTTGTTGGCGAAGCGGGGAGCGCTCCAGCAGGAACACGCTACAGTCACGGTGGCGGCCGTTGGAGCGGAAGAAACAGCGACGCAATTGCAAAGTGAAATAACCACCCTGTTGGAAAAGCTCACCGAGCATCGTGAGAGAAAGAATGGCCTAAGTCGTGAAATCGCTGATCGAAGAGCCGGTCTCGCTGGCATCGACGAGGCGACGCTCCACGAACGAGACATCGATCTGCAGCGCGCGCTCGACGCTCTGCGCGAGGCAAGTACCGTCTGCGACCGGCATACTCGAGCATCGGCAGATCTAACACTGCTAGAATCGGAACACACGCTGGCGGCGCAAGAGGTAAGCACGGCGAAAAGCCAAATTGTTGAAGCCGAAGCGGACCAGTTCCGCGATCGGACCGCACGTGCGGAAATTGTTCCAATTGCAGAGCTCGCCGACGAGGCTGTCTCATCTGAGGCCATTCATCTGCGCAGCCTGCTGGCACCAAATTTGGCCTGTCCGGTTTGCGGCAGCACCGACCATCCGCATCTTGCGCATCCCAGCGCGCTGAATGAAATTGCTGCTAGGCTTCGCCGCCGACGCGAAGAACTCGATGCCGCGTTGACCACGACGGGCCAGCGATTGGACGCTGCAACGCGCGCGCTCTCCGCTGGAGAAGCTCGCCAGACGGAGACAAGCCGCGGAATCGATGTGGCGCGCGGACAAATTCTGGCTGCCAATAGCGCTTATGGCGAACAGTTGTCGTCCTTGAACGATCTCTGCACGAAGGCTGGGATCGAGGAGGGTGTACCTCCCGTTCTCGATGACCAAGCTGCGTCGAAACTGGCGGCCCATATCTCAGTCGCGATCGCAGAACGATCAGCCATTGCATCTCCACTCGCAAATGCGCGCCATCTTCGGACTGAGATCGACGGTTTGCAACGGGAGCATGACGCGCTCGGCGAGGCGATCGAGACAACCGCGCGGTCCATCGACCAAAAACGTTCTGATTTCCACGCCGCGCAATTGAAGACAACTGAGTACACGGTCCAGGCAGCGGGCCTTGCTGAGCGCCTCATTTCCATTCGCCGTGAAATCACGCCGTTTCTCGCTGCAGCAGGTCTGGCCGTCGACGACCTCGATGTCGATCCCGCCGGTGTTAGCGTTACGCTGTCAACAATCGGGACGGAGTATGCTGCCCTGCGCGAACAGGTTGGCCAACTTGAAATGACGCTCCAGCGTTTGGCGCCCGAGCGTGCAGCCGCGGGCGCCTCGCTTGAGCACGCGCAGGGGCAGGTGTCGACGACGGCACTTCTTCTTGATCAACGTCGCATGGCCGAGGGAGAGAAGGCGCGCGCCAGAGCTCAACTTCTCGATGGCGAGGCGACAGCAAGCCACCGGACTCGGATCAATGAGGCTTGCCGGACCACTCGTGAGGCGCTCGCGCTCGCGCGCGAGACGAAATCCGCCACCGATGCAGCGTTCCAGGCGGCCGGCGCTCGTTGCGACGAGGCCGCCGCTGGATTGGAGACCGCCAAAGGCCGCAGTGCTTTAGCCGAAGAGGCCTTCAACGCTGCGTGCCTAGATATTGCTCGCTCGTCAGACCAGGTTGCCGCTCTGATCGCAACCGACCCAGCTTTGACCAGAGCGTTGCGGGTCCGAATTCAGGAGATCGACCGAGGCGTGAACGATGCCGGTACCGCAGTGCTTACGCGCCAGAATGACTTACACCGGGCGTTGGAAGGTTTCGACGAGACCACCGATGCAGAGGCGTTGGGCGCAGTCGTTGCGGCATTGGCAACAGAAATCGGAGACTTGCAACAACGAACAGGTGTGCTTGCTGCTACGCTCGCGCGAGACGACGAGGCACGCCGCGCCGCCGCAAATCTATCTGCGGAAATCGACGCCGCGAAAGCGGAACTCGCAATATGGCAGGCAGTTGACGATGCTGTCGGCTCGGCCAGCGGTGATCGCTTCCGTCGCTTCGTGCAGAGCATCACACTCGACCACATGGTGCAATTGGCGAACGATCACCTCCACGCATTGACCCCCCGCTATAGACTCGCGCGGGGGGCAGCTTCCGATCTCACTCTGCATATCATTGATCGAGACATGGGCGACGAGGTCCGCGGGACCCGAAGCCTGTCAGGCGGTGAACGTTTTCTGGTCTCCCTTGCGCTGGCGCTGGCTTTGTCAGGTCTCGAAGGACGATCTTCTTTTGTCGACACACTATTTATCGATGAAGGCTTCGGATCGCTCGATGCGGAGACGCTCGACCTGGCAGTAGATGCGCTGGAAACCTTACAGGGTAGAGGTCAAAAGATTGGTGTCATCACGCACGTCGCCGCCATGATCGAGCGGATCGCCGTGCAGGTCCGCGTCGAAAAACGTGGGGCTGGGCGATCGGAGATTAGAGTTTCAGACGGATCGACGCCGACATGGCCCATGTAATGCTTCAACACAGTATTTTCATAAATATCAATAGCTTGCTAAATTGGACGACGTGTTTGCAGTTCGATTCCTTTCAAGGCGCTCGCAACGAACAACCGGCTAATGTGCGATGTGCATTGATGGCAGCCCGGTCAGACGACAGAAAGTCTCAAACCAAAACTTGTAGTCTTCGTTTCGTTGGTCAGTTCGAGCTTGAAGAGCGCAATAGGCGACAGCGGTCGCGGCTTTTGCGCCAAACAACTCGACCGCAGCTTCTGCGGCGCTATCCGGATCACTAATGTTTTCGAAAATGCCCTTCATGCCGATTCCCCGCCAATTCGATAGACTGCCGCGTTATCCTGTCTTTCACGCAGGCCCTTGTATGAGGCGTGCCGAAGTTTTCCATCGTGCGTCCAAGCTCGATACTCGATTTCAACGATTAGGGTCGGCTGAACCCAGATCGCGCCTTTGCGCTTAAGCTCGACGGGCGGTTTCGCCGTCTTGATCTTATCGAGATCCTGCCGGAGACGGATTGTCACGCTCTCTTTGAACCCGGTGCCTACGCCGCCGACATAGACGAGATCGTCGCCGCGATAAGCGGCGAGCAGTAATCGGCCAATACCGCCCAGCGCCGCCGCGGAAGGTTCATAGCCGATGATGGAAAAGCTGTCGCTTCGGACGCATTTGATCTTGAGCCAGTCACCGAGACGGCCCGATCGATAGGGCGCATCGAGCTTCTTGACAATAAGCCCCTCGAGCCCGTGCTCGCAGGCTGACGCGAACAGCTCGTCACCATCGGCTTCGATCGCTTCGGAAAGCCGGATGGCGCCGAAACTGTCCGCCGGAATGATGCTCTCGAGCATCTGCCGGCGCTCGGAGAACGCCATTCGCCGGAGATCGTGCCCGTCGAGGTACATGACGTCGAAGGCGAAGAAGATCGCTTCCCCGGCACTTCGGTTGCTGCCGCGGCCGCCGAGCGCCTGCTGCAAGGCGCCGAAATCGGAGCGGCCCTGTTCATCGAGCACGACGGCCTCACCTTCGAGGGCTCTGTTGCAAAAAATTCGGTTGATGCCCGAAAGAGCGGCGAAGATTTTGAGCGAGATTTTTGATGAGCGATTTCAAGTGGCGTCATTTTCAGGGCGAGATTATCCTTTGGGCAGTGCGATGGTATTGCCGTTATGGCGTCAGCTACCGCGACCTTGAACAGATGATGGGTGAACGGGGCGTCGTCGTCGATCATTCCACGATCTATCGTTGGGTCCAGAAGTACGCGCCGGAGATCGAAAAACGGCTGCGTTGGCACTGGCGTCGTCCGCAATCAACGAGTTGGCGTGTCGACGAAACCTATGTGAAGGTTCGTGGCCAATGGACATACCTTTACCGGGCCGTCGACAAGCACGGTAACACGATCGATTTCTATTTGTCCCCGACCCGCAACGCCAAAGCCGCCCAGCGCTTTCTCGGCAAGGCCCTGAACGGTCTGAAGGATTGGGAAAAGCCAACCGTGATCAACACCGACAAAGCTCCGACTTATGGCATCGCCATCGCGCACTTGAAAGCGGAAGGCAAATGCCCCGGCGAGCTTGTGCACCGGCAGGTCAAATATCTGAACAATGTCGTCGAGGCTGATCACGGCAAGCTGAAACAGCTGATCAGGCCGGTGAGAGGGTTCAAGACGCTGAAAACGGCCTATGCGACGATCAAAGGTTTCGAGGTCATGCGAGCCTTGCGCAAGGGCCAGGCTGCGATTTTCAATCTGACGGGTGACGTTCGTGGCGAAGCCCGTATCGTTGAACGGGCTTTTGGCATCGGACCGAGCGCCCTGACGGAAGCTGCGGCATTGCTCGCTCAGAATCTCGAAAACCGCCAGGTTGCGAGGTATTCAACGTCCTAACCTCCCGCCGTCTTGACCAAAATGGAAATTTGCAACAGAGCCAGCTTTACATCCTCTCCAGTTGAGATGGTGCTAAAGTACCATCTTAACGATTGTCGGTCGAGGCGTGACAAAAGAGAGCGAATCTGCTTCTTCCTACTTAAAGCATTTTGGAAGGCGCTAATATGGATGGAGCAGAAAACGATCTGCGTTTGATCGCAGTTATGCGGCGCTACTTCGCTGTTAAGGAGGAGCTCGCAGATTTGAAGTTCTCGCTTGAGGACAAGCGAAAAGCGGCCGGAATTGCGGTAGGTGATTTTTATCACGTCCGTACCGAAAACGAGCATGCCGACGATGTCAGTCGCACGGTCACGCTAAGAAGGGAGATGGAGTTTCTAATGCGCCTCGCCGAAGGCTGGTCGAGGGGAGACATCATTCATCTCGCCCCATCAGCCGACTGATCGGGCAAGCGCTCAAGATATTGATACGGCAGAACCTATCCAGCGGCCAATCAACGCCACAGATGTGGATCCACGTCCAGCTGCCAAACAGAGGCGAACAGCCTTGCTCGACCGAGCAAGGCTGTTCCGTTGTCAGTTATTCAGCGCATCTTTCAGCGCCTTGGCCGGCTGGAAGGTGAGCTTCTTTGCAGCTGCAACTTTGATCATAGCGCCGGTCCCCGGATTGCGCGCTTCACGCTCCGGCGTGTCCTTGACCTTAAACTTTCCAAATCCTGGGATGGACGTCTCTGCGCCGGAGGTCGCTGCAGCGGTAATGGATGCGAACACAGCCTCCACGACCGCCTTGCTCTGAGCCTTGGTGAGGTTGTGATCGACGGCGATCTTGTCTGCGATTTCGTTGGTAGTGGTCATGACGGTTCCCCTTTTTGAAAACGGGGTAATAGGTTTCATTCGCGATGGTTGTTGTCACCTGCCTCCGTCGTTCGAAAGGCACTGAATCCCGCCATTTCCACAAGTTCCGACGGGCGAAGCCTTTTGCATGCTTCTTGCACGCCACGTCCGGCAGGTGCTTGCAGGAGAGCAGCAGTCTTTGTGTTCTCGTGGTTGAGCACGGAGTTGCATATCGATTACGAAGAAATGGCGGATTTAACTCCTCAACGGGGCTGCAAATCTCTTCAAACTTGAAACAGCCACGATGGGTCAATTCTCGAGGAACTCACTCGACGGGAGCTCGTCATTGGCGGCGATTGCCTCTGTCGCGAAATAACTTATCGTTCCAGAGGGCGACATGGACGCTGGAAGACAGTAACTTCGCACACGATCGTAATAGATCGATAGATTGACCTGTGCGGAACATTGCTGGACGCCGGCAGGCCAGGAAATCGGCCCCCGCTGCAGGTTGTGCTGACTGGATAAACCTCGTGGCTATAACACCCGACGAAAGGGACACGAGGCAGCGCGATGAGGAACACTACTGCCTTGCACCAGCGGGGCTATCTTTGAATAGCCCCGCCTGCGATTGCGTTATGCTTCGGTCGAGATGGTTGGCAGCGGGCGCTTAAACACGCGCGTTTTAGCCAATAGGTACACGACTCCGATTGCCAGCCAGGAGAAGCCTAGTTCGATGGCAAGCTTGTCGAGGCTGTAGAAGAGGCTTGCGCAAAATAGCGCGCCGGCTGAGGAGATAAGAATGAGGATCATTCGGCCACCATTCCGTTCTTCCGCGTTCTTCATCAGATATCGAACGACGCAGGCATTTACAGCAAAGAACGCTGTAAAGGCGCCGAAGTTGATGAACGCCGTCGACGTGGATATATCGAACTTCATTGCGGCGAGCATGACCAGCCCAACCAAGACAATATTGACGATCGGCGTCTTAAGACGCGGGTTCACATAAGCGAACGGACTGGAGGGAATGACATTGTCTCTTCCCATGACCAACAGCAGTCTGGAAGCGCTGGCATGCGCGCAAAGTCCAGCCGCAAAAAACGCGACTGCGACCACGATCGTGAATACCGTCGTGAAAGCGGGGCCACCCACCTGGCCAACGATCTCGTATGCGGCGGTGTCGATGCTATCGAAGGTCAGTGAAGGATGCGTGACCATCAGAAGGTAGGTGGAGACCATGAAGATTGCTCCACCCAGAAGAGTTGCGATCATGATGGCACGCGGGATCGATTGCCGCGGATTTACCGTCTCTTCCGAAAGAGTGGAGATCGCATCGAATCCAAGAAAGGAATAGCAAGCAACCGCGGCTCCGGCCATGATCATGGACCAGTTGGTTTCCGCATTGGTAAAGGGCTTTACAGACAGAATCGCGCCGTCAGGAGTTTGCAGAATCGCCATCACGCAAAGATATCCAAGCATCGCCACCATCACGAGCTGGATCACCATAATGACCAGGTTGACGGTGTCCGTCAGCTTAATGCCAAGGATGTTGATGATGGTCGAAAGAACGGTAACGCCTACGACCCAGACGGGGAACGGAATGCTCGGATCAAGCGTCGAAAGGCTGGTGGCAGTCAGAAGGCAAATGACCATCGGAATGAAAAAATAGTCTAGCAGGAGCAGCCACCCGACGATGAAGCCCGAGGCGGGGCCAAAGACTTTCGACGTATAGGTATAGGCCGATCCGGCAATCGGTGTACGCGCGGCCATGAAGCCGTAGCTGACAGCGGTGGCGAGCATAGCAATTGTTGCGACGAGATATGCAGTGGCGACGGCTCCGCCCGTCTTGACGGCGATTGCGCCGAATGTCGCGATGACGACCAGCGGCGACATGTAAGAAAGCCCAAACATCGCTGCGGATGTCGTTCCCAGCCTTCGATCGAGCTTTACTTGCCCATTTGACATTTTTTGTTCTCCTCTGTGGTTCGTTGGAGGCCAGCGTCCGCTGGGTAACCAACGGACGTCAGCCGGAGGTTGCCTATCGCTTATTTAGGGTGAGCATTCCTTTCAGAATACGGTTGAAGCGGCTTGCCCAGTCCGCTTCACCTTCATCATTCGAAATTAGGTCGTTTCGAATCTCAATCATCGCACCCGCAAACCCGTAAGGGAGAGTGTGACGCTCAATCGTATGATAAACGCCATCCGTCGGCGCGTAGGGCTCATTGTCACCGACAACCAAGTCAGGATCGTTCGACAGGCGATCGATCAGATGGTGAGAAAGACGGGTGTCATGATTGTGGAGAATCCCCACGTGCCAAGGACGCGGCACGCCCTTATAGACGGGGGTAAAGCTGTGGATCGAAATGACCCACGGTGAGCGGTGAGTTCGCTTTCCAACGACCTTTTCCAAAGCCGCGTGAAAAGGCTGATAGATGGCATCGCAGCGCAGGAGACGGTCTGCATCCGAGAGCGATTTGTTGCCCGGGATTTCCGTTGCCTCGCTCAGCTTGACGATTGATCCCGGATGATCTGGCTGGCGATTGATGTCGAGGACCAAACGGGAGACGGTCGCGAAGACAAGCGGTGCATCCAGCATATCGGAGAGTTTTTTGGCCACCCCGAGGGCGCCGGGATCCCAGGCAATATGCTCGACAAGCTTCTCGGGAGGCAGGCCCAGTCCATCCAGATGCGGCGGCACGTAGTTGGACGCGTGCTCGCAGACCAAAACGATCCGCGAGCTGCCATCCTCATTCCGGACACTGACAGGCGTGCGACCGTCGAGGAAGGGTAGCGCGTCCATTGTTACGCGACCTTCTCTTTGACGGCGCCGTAGACGCTGTCCAGGACTTCCTTGAGTACTCCGAGGAGGTCCTCGATCTGGCTTCGCGTCGAGATGAACGGGGGTGCAAGCACGACGGAGGCTCCGAGCGGTCGAATGATGAAGCCGCGATCCCGGGCTTCCTTGGCGATCCTTTCGCCGATGCGCAGATCACCGGAGAAGGACTGTTTCGTCTTCTTGTCAGCCACGGTTTCAAGTGCGCCCATAAGGCCTAGGCCACGCGCTTCGCCAATCATAGGATGATCAGCAAGCGCACGAAGCCCCGACTGGAACGTCTCGCTGACAGACTTCACGTTTTCGAACACGCCTTCTTCCGTGATGATCCGGATGGCTTCGAGTGAGATTGCACAGCCTACCGGATGTCCGCCCGTGGTGAATCCGTGAGGGAATTCCTCCCAGATCTCGCTCGCGGCGGTAGCTCGCTTGTCGATGTCTGCGGAAAGCATCACAGCGCCCATTGGGAAATAGCCGGCCGACATGCTTTTCGAGGCGACGATGATGTCCGGCTGCTGTCCGACCGCGAGCGTGCCCCAGAGGCTGCCCGTACGGCCGAAGCCGCAGATCACTTCGTCGGCGATCAGCGGAATGCCGTACTTCTTAAGGATCGGCTGGATCTTTGCGAAGTACGTCGCTGGCGGAACGATCACGCCACCTGCACCCATCACGGGCTCCGCAAACATGCCAGCAATGGTCTCCGGCCCTTCCTTCAGGATCGTTGCTTCGAGGTTACTCGCGAGACGCGCTGCAAACTCCTCGTCGCTCTCGCCCGGGAGTGCGAAACGCCATGCGTGCGGGCACTCCAATGTGACGATCTCCGGACCCGGCAGGCCGAAGGCCTTGACGTAGTCCTTGCCCGTGAGGGCCGAAGCCATAACGGTGGCGCCGTGATAGGCATTCTTGCGCGTGAGCAACTTCCGGCGATCAGGCTTGCCCTCGGCCGCCCACATCATCCAAAGCAGTTTCACGATCGATTCGTTCGCTTCCGAACCCGAGTTCGTGAAGAACACGCGGCTCATCGGGACAGGAGCGAGCGCCAGCATCCGTTCGGCAAGCTGCACCGTCGGCTTGGAGTTGCGTCCGAAGAACGTGTGGTAGCCCGGGAACTCCCGATACTGCTTGATCGCTGCATCCGTCAGGCGCTGCTCGGAGAAACCGAGCGTCATGTTCCAAAGGCCCGAATTTCCTTCGAAGAAACGCCGACCACTGGTGTCAACGATATAGGGACCTTCACCATGATCGATGATCACCGGGCCATCGGCCTTGAGAGAAGGAAGATCGGTGAATGTGTGGAAGAAGCTCGTCGCTTCGCGGCGTTCCCAGGATTGGGCTGCAATACTCATGAGGTCTCCTCCAATTGAGACGATGGCTTCGCTTTTCTTCAATTGCGTTTTGATCGAACAAAACACTAAATGAATGAAACACCATCTTGCGCAATATGTCAATTCGTGATCAAAGTGCTTTTCGTGAGTTGAGCGAGTTTTTATGTCTTCCGGTGAAGCAAAGTGTCCGGATAGCATCGAAAACACCCCGAAGAACCGCCAAATCTGCGGTTTTGTGGTGTTCTTGCCAGTTTGACACCATAGCCGCTCGCTCGCGTAGGCTGCTTCACCGATCCGCTGCGCGCGAAATCGGATGTGTGCGTTTCACGCATGCAAGATACAATAGGCGTTGAGCGCCGGGCCCAATATGAGGAAGGGTCTTCTTTGGAGGAGAAGAGATTGAACCACGAATTTTTCTCGAACCGCGACGCGGTGCGGCTGCCTGACATGGGCGGCCAGGCGTTGAACGAGACACTCGCCGGCCGCTTAACCCTGGAGCAGCTCCAGACCGCGGTTTCCAATGGCGAGATTGACACGGTCATCGTGGCGATGACGGACATGCAGGGGCGTTTGATCGGAAAACGCCTGACTGCACGCTTCTTCCTCGAAACCAATGTTTCGCCCCAGCTATTCTGCGACTACTTCCTCGCAACCGATATGGAGATGACGCTCGTCCCCGGCTACGAGTCGGCCTCCTGGGAAAAGGGGTATGGAGACTTCGCGCTCGTGCCTGACATGTCCACTCTGCGCGCCATCCCCTGGCTTCCCAAGACAGCGCTTGTCCTTTCGGATGTAACGACGTCCAACGGTATCGCGCTGGAACATTCCCCTCGGCAAGTCCTTCGCAGACAGCAAGATCAGCTCGCAGAGCTTGGTTTTGCCGCAGACATGGCTGCGGAGTTGGAGTTCTATCTTTTCAACCAGACGTTCGACGACGCGAGATCGTCGAAGTACGAGAACTTGAAGTTCTCGAGCTGGTATCCTGAGGACGGTCACATCTTCCAGACGTCAAAGGATGAACCTTACATCCGTGCAATCCGCAATCTGATGGAGCGGGCCGATATCCCTGTTGAAGGATCGAAGGCTGAATGCAGCCCAGGTCAACAGGAGATCAATCTTCAATACGCCGAGGCCCTCGAGACTTGCGACCGTCTTGTCCTTTACAAGAACGGATGCAAGGAAATAGCCCACCAGATGGGCAAGTCAGTCAGCTTCATGGCAAAGCTCGGCGCGGACCTCTCGGGAAATTCATGCCACATCCATTTGTCGCTCCGCAGCCTCAAGGATGGAACGCCTGGCTTCCATGATGCGACGGCAGATGATGGAATGTCGGCTCTCTTCAAGCACTTCCTCGCGGGCGCGATAAAGCATGCTCCGGCGGCGACCTATTTCTACGCGCCCAACATCAATTCGTATAAGCGGTTCACGGCCGGGACGTTCGCGCCAACTCGCCTGGCGTGGTCCGTCGACAACCGTACAACCGCTTTTCGTGTTCTCGGAAAGGGCAAGTCGATTCGGTTCGAATGCCGCGTTCCAGGCGCCGATGCGAATCCGTATCTCGCATTTGCTGCATTGATTGCGAGCGGCCTTCGCGGCGTGGAGGAAAAGCTTCCTCTCGAGGAAGCCTTTGCCGGAGACGCCTACACTGCGGACAACGTAGCGCGCATTCCGGGAGCGCTTTATCGGTCGCTTGATGCGCTTGAGCGTTCCGGTCCGTTTCGTGAAGCCCTCGGCGAGGATGTTGTGCGCCATTACCTCCACTGCGGTCGCTGGGAGCTCGGCGCTTTCGAGGGTGCGGTCACTGATTGGGAAAAGCTACGGCTGTTCGAGCGCTGCTGAGCCGGGAAGAGGAGGAGAAACAGCATGTCATCATTTGAAACGATTACCCCTATCGACGACAGCGTCCTTCTTACCCGGAAGCGTCACACCGACGCGGACGTCGACGCTGCTCTCAGCAGGGCTGCCGTGGGATTCGAGGAATGGCGCAGACTGTCTATCGCTGACCGTGTCGAGATACTGTTGCGCGCCGTCCGCGCCTTCGTCGAACGCAAGGACGAAATCGCACGCGAGATCACTGACCAGATCGGGCGACCGATCGCATATAGCGGCGGCGAGGTGAACGGTTTCGAGGCCCGTGCGCATACCATGTTATCGTTGGCACCAGACGCGCTAGCCCCGATTGTTCCAAACGCAATGGATGGCTTTGCCCGTTCCATCCGTCGCGCTCCGTTAGGAACGGTCGCTGTCCTGGCTCCTTGGAACTATCCGTTCCTAACCGCGGTCAATGCCGTTATCCCGGCGCTGGTCGCGGGCAATGTCGTTCTGCTCAAGCATTCTGATCAAACGCCCTTAGCGGCTGAAAGAATGGATGAGGCGTTCCGAGCAGCGGGCCTGCCCGATGGTGTCTTCCAGTACCTGCACATCGATCACGATCAGGTCGCCAAAATGGTTGCAGATCTGCGCGTGGCTTACGTCTGCTTCACGGGCTCGGTTGCCGGCGGGCGCGCCGTCCAACGCGCCCTGGCTGAGACTTTCAAATCAGCAGGGCTCGAACTCGGAGGCAAGGATCCCGCCTATATCCGGGGAGACGCCAACATCGACCACGCCATTGCCAATGTGGCCGATGGAATCTTTTTCAATTCAGGCCAGAGTTGCTGTGGGATCGAGCGTGTCTATGTTCACGAACGCCACTTCAAGACAGTGGTGGATGGGCTTGTCGCCTACGCAGAGCAGCTGAAACTTGGAGATCCGCGCGACGCCGCGACCACCCTCGGGCCGATGGTCAAGGCATCTGCGGCCGATTTTGTCAGGCGGCAGATAGGCAAAGCCGTGGACCAGGGCGCCAGGGCACTCGTCGATCGCCGCAAGTTTGCTGCAGACAACGGGAGAACGGCGTATCTTGCTCCTGCGGTTCTCGTGAATTGTGCGCATACGATGTCGATCATGACAGAGGAAACGTTCGGACCAGTCGCAGGCATCATGCCGGTGAAATCCGACGCCGAAGCTGTGCGCCTCATGAATGACAGCAGGTATGGGCTCACAGCTTCCATCTGGACCGCAGATCCGGACGCTGCCGAAGCGATCGGTGAGCAGCTCGACACGGGAACGGTCTTTATGAACCGATGTGACTTCCTCGATCCCGAACTCGCGTGGACGGGCGTGAAGGACTCGGGAAGAGGGGCAACCCTGTCGCGTGTTGGATTTGACTATCTGACCCGTCCTAAGTCGTATCATTTCAAGCTCAACGTCTGAGGTGCGCTATGAACAGGTATTCGCTTCAACCGGAAGACAAACAATTCATCGACGAATTCATGCGCAACCCTATAGGGCACCACAGCCCGGGCTTACAGCGCGTTTTGAACGTCATGCGCGGCGGAGAGCTCGATGGAAAATACGTTCTCGTCATCTTGCAGCCTTATCGGAGATGGGCGCTCGGTCGACTTCCTGCCCGCCGTGGTGAGCCCATCTCCCTGGTAGAGGGAGTGGAATACAAATGCCAGCTTCAAGCTGAGCGCGACGTTTTTGTCCGGCGCTGGAAGGACCTTACAGGAGAGGACATCGACCACGAACTGATCGGGGAGGGCGCCGTCAATGCTTAAGATAACAGCCTACAGCAGCAAGATCAGCTATCGGCCTGGAGAAGAGGTCGACGTGAAAGTCAGCGGGCAGGGTATCGACGCCTACAACGCGACCCTCAAGCGGATCGTTCAAGGCGACATCAATCCAGATGGGCCAGGCTACAAGGAAGACGAGGTCGCTTGCGAAATCGGCGGACCGTTCAACGCACGTGAACAGAAGATAGTCACAGGCTCCTACGGGCGCGTCTTGCCGCGGGCACCTCTTTCCGTAGAAGGCCCTGTCTCCATCGCCGCACTCATCTGGCCGACGACGCCGGGCTCTTCGCGGCAGACCATCATCTCCGTCGGCTCCGGGTCCGGATTGCGGCTCAGCCTCGATGACCGGGGCTGCGCTACCCTTGAAGCGATCAGCGATGGCAGACGCATCGCAGAAGCAAGTACAGATGTGCCATGCCGCGGCAAAACGTGGTATGCCGTAGTCGGATGGTTCAATCCGGCCACCAATGAACTTCGCGTCGAACAAAAGCCTCTTAAGACATTTCCATCGATCCGCGACAGTGGCGCCGGCACAGGGCGAGTTTCAGCTGCGCTCGAAGTCGACTGGAGCGAGATTGCGTTCGCGGCCGTGCTTGATGGCGGCAGGCCGACGCTCTGCTACAATGGGAAGATCGAGGCGCCATTTGTTTGCAGTGGCCAACCCTCGGCAGACAGCGTGGTCCAGCACCTGACGGGCAAGCGACGGATCGGCACAGTCATCGCCGAATGGGATTTCAGCACCGATATCGCAAACGATACCTTCAGTGATCGCGGCCCGCACTCCCTTGATGGAACATTGTTCAATCTTCCGCACAGAGCTGTGGCCGGCCATGCCTGGGACGGGTCTGTCTATAAGTGGGTCGAGCGTCCCGAACAGTATGCTGCCGTCCATTTCCACGATGACGACCTCTATAATGCCGGATGGGAAAATGATTTCACCTTCCAGCTTCCCGAAGACCTGCGCAGCGGCGTCTACGCAGCACATCTGACTTCGGCTGATGGCGACAGCGAATACTATCTAGTGTTTGCGGTGAGAGCCGCAAAAACCGCTCGGAAGAATTCTGTCGTGTTCGTAATGCCGACGGCCAGCTATATGGCCTACGCGAACCATAGGCTCGGCATCGATGTCTCGGAAACCGAAATCGGTGCAGGGCAGCTTCTGCAGATCGACAGGCACCACGTCTTCCTGCAGGAAAATCCACAGTACGGGCTTTCCTTGTACGAGGTCCACTCGGACGGCTCGGGCGTATTCTACTCATCCCGTCTCCGACCAGTTCTAGACATTCAGCCCAAGGTTCAAGGGTTTATCGGGGGCTTGGGATCCAATATCTGGCAGTTCAATGCCGACACCCATATTCTGGGCTTCTTTGAGAGCCGTGGTATTGGCTACGATGTTCTGACTGATGAGGACCTTGAAGCGGAAGGCGTCGAAGCCTTGGCCGAATACAAGGTCGTCGTTACCGGAAGTCATCCGGAATACACGAGCACGAAAATGCTCGACGCCTATCGGGATTATTCCGACGGCGGTGGCCGCATCATGTACCTTGGTGGCAACGGCTTCTACTGGCGTATCACCTACAACGAAAAGCTTCCGGGCGTGATTGAATGCAGGCGCTCAGAAAGCGGCATTCGCGGATGGGAGCCAGGCACCGGGAACTACTATCACCAGTTCTCCGGAGAGCTTGGGGGATTATGGAGACGCATCGGACGAGCTCCACAGGAAGTATTCGGTGTAGGGATGACGGCCCAAGGGTTCGATTTATCGTCGCCCTACATCAAGACCGAGGACGCGAAGAACCCCAGAGCTGCGTTCATCTTCGAAGGGGTTGACGGAGACATCATTGGGGACTTCGGCCTCAACGGGGGCGGTGCAGCGGGCAATGAGATCGACCGAACCGATTTCACACTCGGCACTCCACCCAATGCGCTCGTCGTTGCCTCTTCGCGTCTACACACCGACATCTATCTGATGACGCCCGAGGATCTTCTGGATCCGACACCAACATGGTCCGGAACGCAGAGCGATCTCATAAGATCCGACCTGACCTTCTTCGAAACTTCATCGGGAGGCGCGGTGTTCTCGACGGGCTCGATCGCCTGGGCAGCGGCGATGGCTTGGAGCGGATACGATAACAACGTTGCCCGAATTACAGAAAACGTCCTGAGGCGCTTCATGAGCCCGGAGAGGTTCTAACTGTCGCCATCGAGCAAAATCGTCCCGCCGTCATCTCGGCGGCGGGGCGGGTGCTCAGAAGGGGCGGTGATGGACAGCTTTGTCTGCGCTATCGGTGCCTTGCATCCTTCTTCGAAACAACCGTGCGACTGGCAAGATTTCGAGCCGCGTTTCCAAACTACATCGAGAAGAACGTCCACCCGCAATGGCAAAGGGATGATATCGCTGGCATTTCCCCGCAGCTCGATCCTTCGGCCGTTGCGGCAATTCTCCTGGGCCTTCCAACCGCAAACAAATACTCTGGCGACATCTGCTGACCGGTGGTTACGACGGTCGTTGAGAGCGGTCGCGAGAATGTTCACAGGAGGCTTTCGGCGGCGACAAAGGGTGATGCCCCAGAACCGGAAGGGTGGAATCTCGGTTCCATCCTTTGAATTCGGTTCCGGGGTCTTCGTTCAGCTCCGGCCGCCCCATCAGGCGGCGTAGGCGCCCGCAACGGTCTCGCCAACAAGCTCTGCCGTAGCACATGAAAGTGTCCAGCCGAGATGGCCGTGACCAGTGTTGTAGAAAACGCCGTTCCGGCGACCCTTTCCAACCCGCGGAAGCATGTTCGGCATCATCGGGCGCAGCCCGCTCCACGGGATCACTCGGCTGGTGTTGATGTTCGGAAAGTACTGACGTGTCCAACGCACCAGAGGAGCGATGCGGTCAGCCCGGATGTCGTAGTTCACGCCATTGATTTCGGCGGTTCCTGCGACTCTGAAGCGATCCTTGCCAAGGCGGCTGGTTACAATCTTCGCGGCATCGTCGAGAAGACTGACCCAGGGCGCTCCCTGTTGACTGCGTTCATCGTCAAGATGAACCGTGATCGAGTAGCCTTTGACCGGATAGATGTTCACGCGGTCGCCCAGCATTCGTGCAAAGCGCCGGCTGGCAACCCCTGCGCAAATTACCAGGCCGTCGAAACTCCGCTCCGCTCGCTCCGCGACGGCCATTCCGGCCTCGACAGTCCGATCCCATTGGACAGATATGCCGACCCTTTGGTGCTGGAAACCAACGACGTCGGCCTCAAGTTCGAACCGCGCACCTCTATGGATGCACGCTTGCGCAAGCCCGCGTGTGAATTTGTGGATATCGCCCGTAGAGTCCGAAGGCGTGTAGAATCCCCCATAGAAATTTCCGCTCAAGGTCGGTTCGATGGATCGAATTTCATCAGGCGAAACTGCTTTCCGCTCCAAGCCCGCGGCCTGCAGAAGAGTGTTCACCTGCGCCGCATGACGGAAACTCTTTGCGTCGCGATAAAAATGAAGGATGCCGCGCGTCTCAAGATCGAAGTTGATGCCTTCATGCTCAGCGATGTCGAACATGTATTGGCGAGCTTGAATCGCGAGCCTCGCCGTATCGATCGTGTTCTCCTTGTATTTGGGTATTGCGGATACGAATTCAGCCAGCCATGAATATTTAGGCCATGATGGGCTGGGATTGAGGAGCAGGGGCGCGTCCTTTGTCAGCATCCATTTGATACCCTTGAGGAGGGTCGACCAATGATTCCAGACTTCTGCATTGCTCGCCGACAGTTGGCCGCCGTTGGCGAATGAAGTCTCCATAGCAGGGTAGGCATGGCGATCGAAGATCGTAACGTCGTAGCCTCGGCGCAACAGCGAGTATGCAGTGGTGATCCCGGTTATTCCCGCGCCAATGATCGCGATATGGGGCATTTGTGTTCTCCCAAAGACAGTTGTCGAAAGGTCAAGCGACCTAGTAATCCCCATCTGTCCTTGGTACCTGAGAGCTTCCCGTTTGAACGGTATCCCCTTCGGTGGGCGTTGCTGCCACTCTCCAGATTTTCCAGTCACGCGGTCCTTTTGCCTGAGAGTTTCCTGGGGGATTGCTCCGTCGGCGCCGCACGCGATCTCTCCCGCGTGACCTTTGGAAATCAGTTCTACATATCGTCGTCTCCGGTGAGCTCGGAGTCGTCCTCTTCCATCAGACGCACCTTGCCATCGCGAAGAAGCTCAAGATCGTCGTCCATGTGAATGAATGTCTCGTCTCTCGAGACTTGCAGGTGAATATGCATTAGAGACGCAGCGACTTGGCGATTGCCTTCGAAGAGGGCGGCCATAATGCCGCGATGCTCAGTCATCGACTGCCGCAAGCGCTCGATGCGGATGAAACCGAGGTACTCGGTTACTCGGCGGATGTTGTTCTGACGCTCGATCGCACTCACCAATTCGCTTGTGCGGGCGCCCTGTGCAACGAGCTTGTGGAAGCGGGCGTCCAATTCGAAAAGACGCCGGCGATCCATTTGGTGCACGTGCTCAATCGCACCAGCGTGATCGTCGTCGAGCTCCTTGAGCGCAGCCAGGTCTACTTCGTAGCCATCCGCCAATATTCCGGCGGGTTCGATAATCTGACGGAAGCGATAGCTCTCGGCCATGGCCCGAGGACTGACGTCCGCGAAAATCCATCCATGGCCCGGTGACGGTTCGACGAGATGATCCCTCGTCAATCGGCGAAGAGTTGAAGCGAGAACGCCATTCGCTACCGAGTAGCGTTGCATAAGTGCGCGCTCGCTCATCACCGCGTTGAGCTCACCAGTCGCCATGTCACGCATTACGCGTTCGTCAAGCGATTTCCCAGTTTCTCCTTCGCCATTCTTCAGCAGGGAGGCGGGGTCACGCAGGATGAAACCGCGGCGTGGTTCGAAGGCGAGAACGCCCTCATCCTGAAGCTTTTGAAGAACGCGGCGGATGGGCGTGCGAGATACTCCGAGTTGTTCGGCAATCTCCGCTTCGTTGATGCGATCACCCGATTTCAGATCTCCACTCAGCTCAAGCCGAAGCTGCTCCAAAATCCGGGTCTGAAGTGGTGTCTGCATTGTCCGCCTCTAAGTTACTGAATTGTGTTTTACCGAGACAAAATGCTTTTGTCTAGTCGATTACTGTTGCCGTATTGTATAAAATACACTAGGTTGCCGTCCGCAAATGCCGAATGAACGCTAAAGGGGGCCGACGTTCGAATGATGCGCGATACGATCGACATGGCAAAGGGAGTTGCGCATGTTTTCCAATCAAGACCGACAGTTCCCGACCGGAGGAGGGCAGGAGAAAAAAGGTTAAAGCGTCGCCTGCGGTCACCTCAGACGTCGTCTTCGCGCTGGAGTTAGATGCTGGCAGCACAGAGGGACTGGATCGTCTCTATTGCGGAGTTCGTGATTTCAGAACCACGAACCGATAGCGCGTGAGATCCGCGGTCAGTGGATCGCGGCTCAATGCGCGACGGACGAGACAGCCGACGAAGCTGACTATGTGAACCTTTTCAATCAGGCCGACACCCACGGCGCCTGCCGGCTGCCGGTGGTCTGCTGGATTGCTCGCCCGCCTTTCATGCACTCAATCAAGATCTGTAGTGGCCATCGCCGGATTTTCCAGGAGGAATAATATGTCGAAATTTCGAAGCAGCATCACTGTGACCGCAGAAGCAGCCTTGGAAGCGCTGTCTGCGGCGGTCTCGCACGCGAAGGCGATCAAGGTGCCCCAGTGCGTCTTTATTGTGGACACCAGTGGAGAGACGATCGCCAGCATCCGAATGGACGGTGCGAAGTACCTCAGCATGCACACAGCGCGCGCCAAGGCTCGCACCGCTGCGTCAATCAATGGTGCGACGGGGGCGATGTCAGTGGAATTCGGCGTTGCCGCAGGCATCGCCTCCCAGGGAGGCGTGACACATCTGCCCGGCGGGCTCCCGATACGATTTGACGGAAATCTGGCAGGCGCCATTGGCGTAGGATCGGGTTCTGGCGAGCAAGATTTCGAAGTTGCTCGAGCGGCGCTTTCAGCAATCGGCGCCGACGAAATTTGATGGATGGATATTTTGAAGGAATTAAAATTGCAGCAGACTGTGAAAGCGAATGACTGGCAGGTCATTGGAATGGATTTTGATACCTACCTGCGGTCTTACGAACAAAGCATCCGTGACCCGGAGGCATTCTGGGGTGAGCATGGGAAGCGCATCGATTGGTTCAAACCGTATAGCATCGTAAAGAACACAAGCTTTGAAGGCGATGTCAGGATACGTTGGTTTGAGGATGGGGTTACCAATGTCTCCTACAATTGCCTCGATCGCCATCTCGCAGAGCACGGCGATCGCACGGCAATCATCTGGGAGGGCGATGATCCCACGCAATCGAAGCACATCACTTACAAGGCTTTGCATGACCAGGTGTCCCGGCTCGCCAATGTGCTCAAGACGAGGGGCGTGAAAAAGGGCGACACTGTCTCGATTTACATGCCGATGATCCCGGAGGCTGCCGTTGCCATGCTCGCATGCACGCGGATCGGCGCCATCCACTCGGTCGTATTCGCAGGCTTCTCTCCGGACGCTCTTGCTGGAAGAATCCTAGATTGCGGTTCAACCGTTCTCATCACAGCTGATGAGGGCGTCCGTGGCGGACGCACGGTTCCCCTCAAGAGAAATGCCGACCAGGCCGTCGCACTCGCGGCGGCTGATGGTCTCCTTGTGACCTCTGTCTTGGTGGTACAGCGAACCGGATCGGAAATCAGCCTCAATCCTGACCGCGATCTCTGGTATCACGAGGCGGTGAACGCCGCGGATCCAAGCTGCGCCCCCGAGCCAATGAGCGCGGAGGATCCGCTTTTCATCCTCTATACGTCTGGTTCCACGGGTAAGCCAAAAGGCGTCCTTCACACGACTGGAGGATATCTTGTCTACGCTTCCATGACCCATCAGCATGTTTTCGAATACCGACCCGGCGAGGTCTACTGGTGTACGGCGGACGTGGGATGGGTGACAGGACATTCATACATCGTCTATGGGCCCTTGGCGAATGCTGCCACCACATTGATGTTTGAGGGCGTCCCGAATTACCCGGACGCGGGACGGATGTGGGACGTTGTCGACAAGCACCAGGTCAATATCTTCTACACCGCGCCCACCGCTATCCGTGCCCTCATGGGGGCAGGAGATGCATATGTGAAGCGTGCGAGCCGCGCGAGCCTCAGACTTCTGGGAACCGTCGGCGAACCGATCAATCCGGAAGCCTGGGAGTGGTACTACGCTGTCGTCGGCGGATCGCGTTGTGCGATTGTCGACACTTGGTGGCAGACCGAGACAGGCGGGCACATGATCACACCAATACCTGGGGCGACCCGACTAAAGCCGGGCTCGGCGACGCTCCCATTTTTCGGTGTCCTGCCCGAAATCGTTGACGGCGACGGCAAGGTTCTGACGGGCGCAGCCGAAGGAAGCCTCTGCATTGCCGATAGTTGGCCTGGCCAGATGAGGTCGCTTTTCGGAGATCATGAGCGCTTCATCCAGGCATACTTCTCGACCTACAAGGGGAAGTACTTCACCGGGGACGGTTGCAGGCGGGACGACGACGGCTACTACTGGATTACTGGACGTGTCGACGATGTCCTTAATGTATCTGGCCACCGCATGGGGACTGCGGAGATCGAGTCCGCTCTGGCGAGCCATCCCAGCGTATCGGAAGCGGCTGTTGTCGGCTTCCCGCACGACATCAAGGGGCAGGGCATCTATTGCTACGTGACACTGATGATCGACGAGCAGCCGTCGGAGGCTTTGGTGAACGCCCTGAAAGCGCATGTCCGAAAGGAGATCGGGCCGATAGCGACCCCTGACAGGATCCAGTTCGCACCCGGTCTCCCAAAGACGCGGTCGGGAAAAATCATGCGCCGCATACTTCGCAAGATTGCCGAGAACGATTTCGGTGCCTTGGGCGATACGTCGACGCTTGCTGATCCCTCGGTGGTGGAATGCTTGATTGCCGAGCGTCAGAGTGACATCAAATAGCAAAGTCCCATGCAGCGTTCTTCGAGTACGCCGCAAGCAGGTTCCGGACTTTCAACAAGGAAGAAGCATTGATAGTCGGTGACCGACTGGATGCGGACACTCTTTGGGCAAACCAGTTCGGCATCGAGAGCTGCCGGTTCAACCCGCTGCGCGCGGAGAATTGGAGCTCAGCCGTGCCAACGATTGAGGTGGCTGCGCCCGCGAACAATGCTCGCGTCGAACATCGCTTCGATTGCATGCGCCGGCGGGACTTGTTGTCTGTTGCGTTGGAAGAAGGCAAAAGCATCCGGGCAGAGATTCGGGGGAAACGGGCGAAATCCTCCCAGCCTCCGGCTCTATGCACGGTGATGCTGTCGGGCCTACGTTCTCCTGCCCGCAGCAGCGAAGGTCTCTTCAGCAAGGTTCCAACGCGCTGACATCACTAAGCCTCATCAAGGGCGAGATCGACCCGAGCACCTTCTGTGCGGTAGCGAAGGAAGCATGTGAGAGGAACAAGTTTCCGTTTTCAATCTAGAACTTGTGCTGTGACAGGAGGTTTCGAGGCCTCTTGAAGTTGGAGCTCCATGCACAGGAGGTCGAGCCATCGCCCAAACTTCTGGCCGACTTGACCAAATCGCCCTACGGTTTTGAAGCCCAATTTTTCGTGCAGTTTAATCGAACCCAGGTTCTCGGCTTCGATGCATGCGACGAGAACGTGAATATGGCGAGCCCCGCTTCGGAAATGAGTGCCTGCATGAGCGCGGACCCGATGCCTCCACCCTTGCGATCGCTCCTGACATAGACGGAATGCTCCATTGTCTGCCGGAAGCCTTCAATCACGCGCCAGACGCCGTAGGTGGCATAGCCAACAATCTCGCCCTGCCTCTCGGCGACCAGAACCGGGTGGTTCTTGGACATACGGTCGGCAAACCATTCTCTTCGATTAGACAGATCCACAAGCGTCTCGTTCCAGATCGCAGTGGTGTTTCGTACCGCGTCATTGTAGATGTCGAGAATGGCTGGTAGGTCCGATTCAACCGCCGGACGGATTCCGATAACATTTTCCATGGCGCGAGGTTGTCCAATATATTTGATGATTGGTGCCGATCCGCAGATTAGGGCAGAATGGCTGTGATGATCGATAATCGATTGAAACTAACCTTACAAGTCAAAATTTCGGCGTGTTGACGCTGTAATCACTTCGGAACCCTTTATAAAATCAGGGCAAAGATTGTCTATTATGTTAGATAACGTTGATGAGCGCCTTGGCGCCCGTATAAAAATTGAGCGCGAACTCCGGGGCTGGTCGCTGACAGAGCTGGCAAAGCGTTCCGGCGTATCACGTGCGATGATCCATAAAGTGGAGCGTGGCGACGCAAGCCCAACGGCCATGTTACTCGCTCGCCTTTCCGGCGCCTTTGAGATCAGCATGTCCACGCTGATGGTTCGAGCGGAGATGCAGGAAGGAATGTTGCTGCGTAAATGCAATCAGCCCACCTGGATAGATCCGGTCACGGGCTACGTTCGCACCCATGTTTCTCCTCGGTCTTCCACGCCGATCGATGTCATCCACGTCACCTTTCCTGCAGGAAAGCAATCGGCTTTTCCTGCTTCCTCCTACGCGCATCGAAAACACCTCGTATGGGTTTTGCAGGGTGAGCTCGTCTTCGTAGAAGGCAGGATCAGACATGAGATGAAAGAGGGAGATTGTCTGGAACTCGGGCCTCCAAATGACTGCACTTTCAAGAACGAAACCGGTGAAGAGTGCCGATATGCGGTGATTGTTCTTCGGGAGGCATGAGAAAGATTTAGCCGAGTGACCCTTCTGAAGGGCGCATCGAAATGAACATGAGAGGCAAGGATCACCGGTGCGATCCCGTTTCTTCCGGTGGAAGAGAAATCCCCGGCCCATCGGTTCTTCATAACATTGTAATCCTATAGTGACGCTCTCGATGGCTACCAGTGGGTACAAGGCCGCGGGCGGCGGGCTCGCTCACGGCTGTTTTCCTTCTGGATGACGCAGATCGTGAGGCGCTATTGACATAGCCTATCTGTCCATCATATTAATATGAATATGATACCAAGATAGACCAATGGCCCGAAAACAAGGGAACTTCCATGCCTCGTCAGATACATCTAAACGCTTTCGATATGTCTTGCCCGGGTCATATTCAGCAGGGGATGTGGACTCATCCCCGCGATCAGTCTTACCGCATTAACGATCTACAATATTGGACAGCTTATGCCCGTAGGCTAGAACAAGGCCTGTTCGATGGCATTTTCTTCGCTGACGTCGTTGGTGTGTATGACGTTTATGGCGGCAGCCCAGACGCTGCTGTCCGTGGCGCAGTTCAAATCCCGGCCAACGATCCGACGGTTGTCATTCCTGCGATGGCAGCTGTCACCAAGAACCTTGGTTTCGGTGTCACCTGCAACCTGACCTATGAGCAGCCGTTCCTATTTGCCCGTCGCATGTCCACGCTCGACCATATGACCGGCGGGCGTATCGGCTGGAACATTGTAACCGGGTATCTGGACAGTGCCGCGCGAGCGATTGGCCTTCAGGGGCAAACCGCCCATGACGACCGGTATGATCTTGCCGACGAATACATGTCGCTTGTCTACAAGCTTTGGGAAGGCTCCTGGGATGACGATGCCGTCATTGTCGACAAAGACAATGCCGTCTTTGCCGACCCGAGCAAAGTGCGTGTCATTCACCACGAAGGTCCGCAGTACAAGGTTGATGCGATGCATCTTTGCTCGCCCTCGCCTCAGCGCACACCGGTTTTGTATCAAGCAGGTTCGTCGACCCGCGGTCGGGAGTTCGCCGCCACCCATGCGGAGTGTGTCTTCGTCAATGGCCAGAAGAAGGAAGATGTCAAAGGCATCACCGCCGACATCAAGGCCCGTGCCGAAGCAAAGGGGCGATCCGCAGAAGACATAAAGGTATTCCTTGGCGCAACTCTCATCATTGGCAAAACGGCCGCTGAGGCTCAGGAGAAATTCGAGGAATACCGCCGATATGTCAGCTCAGAGGCGGCGCTCGTACATGCAGCGGCCTCCCTCGGCATCGATTTCGCGAAATACGACCTCGACGAGCCCATCGAGACCGGAAAGAGCCAGGCAATCGTTTCCAACGTTGAGATCATGAACAAGGCTGCCGGCCCCAAATGGACGCGCCGCAAGCTCTTGGAACAGATGGTGCTCGGCAGCCGGCAGGCGCCGTGGGTCGGATCCGCCGAGGAAATCTCGGATCTGCTGATCGGCTGGAGCGAAGAAACTGGCATTGCCGGATTCAACCTGTCGCGCACGGTCACGCCGGAAAGCATCGACGACGTGATCACCTATTTGGTCCCGCTGCTGCAGGAAAAGGGTGTCTATAAGACGTCGTATGCCGAGGGCACTTACAGGGAAAAGTTGTTCGGTCATGCCCGTTTGCCAGCAACGCATTCGGCCGCGAAGTATCGCGGCGGTGCGGCTGCCAAGTGACTTCACTCGTGAGATGGAGGATTTCACATGGTTGATAAGTCCAACTACCGAGACGCTATGGCAGGTCTTGCCGCGGCAGTTAATATCATCACCTCGAACGGGGCCGCGGGCCTTGCGGGATGCACAGTTTCCGCAGTCTGCTCGGTGACGGACGAGCCGCCGACGCTCCTCGTCTGCATAAATCGCTCGAGCGCCAACAACGAAATCATTCGGAAGAATGGAAATCTTTGTGTCAACGTTCTATCGGCCGATCAACGCGACGTGGCGATGCAGTTCGCTACGAAGGGCCTGTCGGTCGGCGAGCGCCTCGCCTGCGCCAAATGGAGCGTTCTTGAAACGGGCGCTCCGGTGCTCGAAGGGGCTGTTTGTGCTATCGATTGTGGTGTCGATGCCGTTTCGGAAGTAGGTACGCACACCGTTTTCTACTGCCGAGTGATGGCCGTTCGAAATCAGCCCGGTTGCGATGGGCTCATCTATTTCGGGCGAGACTTCCACCGCGTTGGCGTCAGTGCCGCGCGTCCTGCCGATTTCCGGGCCTGAAGAAATGGGCAAGCAGCTTAAATCGGATCGTTTGCATTCGCATGCCGCCCTACCTGGAACCCATTTGAGCGATGGCAAATGGCGATCCTTGGCGCTGATCCTCGCGGCCCAGGTGTCGGCGATGAGCGTCTGGTTTTCTTCCAGCGCCGCGATTGCTAGCATAAAGCAGCAACAGCCGATCACCTCGGCCGAGGAGGCGTTGCTTACGAGTGCCGTTCAAATAGGCTTCGTCGTAGGAACGATCGTTTCCGCTCTGTTTTCTCTCGCCGATCGATACGATCCGCGCCGACTGTTCGCCGGATGTGCTGTCACGGCAGCGCTGGCCACATTGATCCTCGTGGTCATTTCGCCGACTGGGATGAGCGTGATCCTGCTACGCTTGGTTACGGGGTTATGTATGGCTGGCGTCTATCCCGTCGGCATGCGCATGGCGGCGACCTGGGCAAACCGGGATCTCGGCCTTCTGATCGGGCTGCTGGTTGGGGCGCTTACCCTCGGTTCGGCAAGTCCACATCTCCTGGCTGCGACTGTCGAGGTGCAGTGGCAAAACATCTACCTCGTCGCGTCTGGTTCAGCATTTCTTGCGGCCATTCTGATCTGCTTCGTCCAGTTGGGACCGAACATACGCCGAGCCACGGTGGTGGACTTCTCGAAAATCGCTCAAAGCTGGCGCCGCGCGTCGCTCCGCAAGGCGAACCTCGGATACCTCGGACATATGTGGGAACTCTACGCAATGTGGGCGTGGTTAACGGTATTCCTTCATCAGTCCTTCGCTGACCGAGGGCTCGTATCTTCCAATGCGAAAGCGGCTTGGTTGACCTTTGCGGCTGTTGCTTCCGGTGCAATCGGATCGTGGCTGGGAGGTGTACTTGCCGACCGCTACGGGCGGACGTTCGTGACGATCGCCGCTATGGCCGCTAGCGGAACCTGTGCCGCTCTGGTCGGTTGGCTCTATGGCGCACCGCTCATTGTCCTAGTGCCCGTGGTCATATTGTGGGGCGTGAGCGTAATCGCGGACTCCGCCCAGTTTTCGGCAACCATCGCGGAACTCGCAGAGCCGAGTTCCGTCGGTACCTTGCTGACTGCGCAAACCTGCGCAGGGTTTCTGTTGACCCTGGTCAGCATCCAGATCCTGCCGGTCGTGCAGAGCGCTCTGGGATGGCCAGGCGCGTTTATGATGCTAGCAATCGGCCCACTGATCGGATGCGTCGCCATGTGGCGACTGCGCCAGGACCCGGAGGCGAGATTGATTTCTGGCGGGAAGCGCTAGCGGTTCAACCCGAAAAATAATTGCCATCCGAGTTCACGAAGTTTCGGAAAGGCGAGCCAAGAACTCCGCCGCAAGAGCGGAGAGTGATGCTCTGTGTCGTCTAACAAGAGGATGGAACAAATGCGACCAATACACACGTTAGCTTTGATACCGGTACTCGGCGTACTTGTTGCGCCGTTCTTCCTGAACCGAATAGATCCGTTCATCCTGGGTATGCCGTTCCTTCTGGCTTGGCTTTCCCTGATGCTCGTTCTCACGTCGATCGTAATGGCGTGTATTTATTTCGTCGACAAGAGGACGGGCGCTCATGGCCAGAACGACATGGAAGGGGCACAAAAGTGAACAGCGCTCTCTTCTTCATCTTCGGTATCCTCATCGTCGCATTGGGCCTTGGTCTGCGAGCCCGTCACGGCAAGGATATGAGCTTTGAACAGTGGTCCGTCGGCGGACGCGGCTTCGGCGCTCTTATTATCTTCCTGCTTATGGCAGGCGAGATTTTCACGACTTTCGTCTTCCTCGGCGGCAGTGGATTTGCCTATGGCAAGGGTGCTGCAGCGTTCTATCTGCTCGGCTACGGCAGCCTGTGCTTCATTCTCTCCTACTGGCTGCTCCCGCCGATCTGGCGCTATGCGAAAGAGAAGGGGCTCCTTTCACAGCCGGACTTCTTCGCCAAGAAATACGAGAGCCCGGCCCTTGGCGTGCTTGTCGCTGTGGTTGGGGTCGTGGCGCTTATCCCGTATCTCGTCCTGCAGCTAAAGGGCCTGGGAATTATCATCAACGTGGCGTCCTATTCATCGATCTCGTCCACTCAAGGGATCTGGATCGGCGCCGTCATCGTTGCGCTTTACGTCTTTGTATCGGGCATCCACGGATCTGCGTGGACCGCCGTCGTCAAGGACATCCTGGTGATGTTCGTAGCCGTGTTCCTCGGCCTGTACCTGCCCTACCACTATTATGGCGGGATCGGAGCGATGTTCGAGGCTCTGAATCAGGCAAAGCCAGGTTTTCTGGCGCTTGCGCCGATCGGCCAGAGCACGACGTGGTATGCCTCGACGGTGCTGTTGTCGACGCTGGGCTTCTATATGTGGCCGCACATGTTCACGGCAACCTTCGCCGCCAAGCGTGAGGATGCCCTGCGCAAGAATGCATATGTGTTGCCAATCTATCAGCTCATGCTGCTATTCATCCTGTTCATCGGCTTTGCCGCTGTCGTGCAGGTCCCCGGTCTGCCGGGGAGCGAAATCGATCTCGCGCTGTTCAAGATCTCACTTCAGACCTTTGATCCGTGGTTCGTTGGCGTCATCGGCGCAGCGGGCGTTCTGACCGCCGTCGTGCCAGGTTCGATGATCCTCCTGACGACGTCTACGTTGGTGGCGAACAACATCTATCGCCCACTGAGGGGTGGGGCCAGCGATGCGCAGGTCGGCTTGGTCGCAAAAGTCATGGCACCTTGCGTCATGCTAGTTGCGGTGTACTTCACCTTGGGTGGAGGTGAGACGATCGTCTCGTTGCTTCTGATGGCCTACGCCTTCGTCACGCAGCTCTTCCCGGTCCTGCTGATGAGCCTGAGGCGCAACAACCCTGTCACGCGGCCTGCCGCCTTCGCCAGCATTGTTGTCGGTGAGGCCACGGTTGCCTGGGTATCGCTGACCAAAAGCACAGTCGGCGCCCTCTTCCCCTTCCTGCCGACGCCGCTGCTGGACCTTAACGTCGGTATCGTTGCCTTGGCGCTCAACGTGATCACCCTGGTGGTCGTCACGGCGGCAACGCGCAAGCCGGAAAACGCAGGCAGCCGGCGCGTTAAAGAAGCTTGACACATTCGCGGGGAGGGCATTCCTCCCCGCGTCCCCCAGCTCAACGGCGCGCTTCGTGATCGTGCTGTTGAACAACTTGCACAACGGTGGATACGCTATGGTCAGCTCCTTCAATCCAGATCTCATCGAATTGTCGCTTGGCCATTGGATCGGCGATAGGCTCGTTCAGGACGATCCCGAGATTGAACTCCAACGTCCCTCGGATGCGGTGAAATATGCATCGTGTCCAATCGCTAGTGCCGAAATGGTGGATCGGGCGATCCTGACCGCCAAGTCCGCTCTTAAATCCAGCGGTTGGGGCACCTGCCGGCCGCGGGAACGAACGGAAGCGCTCCACTGCTGGGCCGACCTCATCATTGCCGAAGGCGAGAAGCTTGGTCAGCTGGAATCCGTTTCATCTGCTCGCCCGATCTCCCAGTCGATCTCGATCGACGTTGCGGTGACTGCCGAACAGATACGCTTCTTTGCTGAAATGGCCGACAAGGAGGGCGGGGACGTCATCCCGACCGATGGAAACCATCTTGGAATGAGCCTGAGCGAACCCTACGGCGTCATCGGAGCCATCACGCCCTGGAACGTGCCATTGTCGATGGCGGGGTGGAAAATGGGCCCCGCGCTTGCTGCAGGAAACGCCATCGTCCTCAAACCTTCGGAACTGACGCCCTTCTCCACGCTCTACATCGCCCAACTCGCTGTCAGAGCCGGAATTCCGGCAGGCTTGGTTAACGTTGTGCTGGGCGATGGACACACTACCGGGACCAGCCTCATCGCGCATCCCGACATCGCCAAAGTGAGCTTTACCGGATCGACCGCCGCCGGCGGGGCGATCATGAAAACAATCGCATCGACGCAAATCAAACCGATGACGCTCGAGCTCGGAGGCAAGAGCCCCCAGATCGTCTTTTCTTCCGCCGACTTGAAGGTCGCGGCCCGCTGCGTTGCCCGAAGCATCTTGCTCAACGCCGGCCAGACTTGCGTCGCCGGCACAAGGCTGATTGTCGACCGGCAGGTTTCGGACGAATTTCTCGATCTTCTCTCGGTAGCCATGTCCTCCTACCAGGCAGGTCCGACATGGGACGCAACTAGCGACTATTCTCCAGTGATCTCCGAGCGTCAGATTGCAAGGGTTGAAACCATTGTGGACGCGGCGGTTTCGCAAGGCGCAGAAGCGGTCATTGGCGGGAAACGTATGGACCGGCAAGGCTATTTTTATCAGCCGACGATTCTGAGCAGAGTGGAAAAAAACTCTCCCGCGCTTGTTGAAGAGATCTTCGGTCCGGTCATTACCGCCCAGACCTTCAGCGCCGAGGAGGAGGCATTCGAACTCAGCGATCATCCGACCTACGGGCTTGCGGCTGGCGTTTTCACCAAGGATTTGTCGCAGGCAATGCGGGCGGTCAAACGCGTGGAAGCAGGCACGGTGTGGGTCAATCGCTACGGGCGATCACGCGACCACATCCTTCCGACCGGGGGCTTTAAAGCGTCCGGTATCGGCAAAGACCTCGGGAAAGAGGCCTATAAGTCGAACCGCCGGCAAAAAAGCGTTCTGATCGAAATCTGAGATGGCGCTGTGGCTAATGCGATGGCAAATGCTTGCGAAATATCGGAAAGGCTCCTCGGCTTTCCGTCCGTCGTCGGCTCTGACCATGCGCCGATCGTATCTTAGGATTCAATCAGAAAAACCGGAGGCGTCTTGCCAGTCTGTTCCCCAACTGGGCTGCGGTTTTGCTGCTGGTTCCGATACTCACTTCTATCTCCCACATGTTTTGACCGGTCTGACGACGTCTCGGGTGGCGGCCTTGGTTTTGCGGCGGCGAATTGCCGGATTGGCGAGGCGCGTCATGTTCCTAACGATCGAGGACGTGGCCGGGCCCGCCAATGTGCTCGTTTGGCCGATTCTGGTCGAGCGGCGCCGGTGCGTCATGCTGGAGTTAAGCATCATGCGATAAAGCACGGATCCAGAGAGAAGGCGAGATGGTCCCACCTCAGCGCTCAGCAACTCTTCGATCTTTCGGGCGATTTCTCAGGCCTTGCTGACCGTGAAGGGCGGCGTTCAAACAGGCCACGGGCGAGCTTCGCTAGCCAACTGGGGATCTTTGCGACACCTAATGCAAATATCCTGCAACAAGTGAGCCCTTTTTACCGCGCGATCGTCATTCGACTTCTCATTATGGATTTTCGGTAATATCGATCCGCTAAGCGGCTCGCGATTATGCGGTTGCCAACTCAATGCATTCTAATTTTGCAGATTTGGATACATTCCGCTATATTCGCCCCCAATCGTCGGATGCTTATCCTCCATCGAGAGTGACGAATGCACCGCTCCTTTTTGGATTGAAAATGAAATACCGCCGCTTTCTCTTCGACCTCGATGACACGCTGCTCGATTTCAAAGCCTCCGAGCGGCTATCCTTTAGCCGCGCTTTGTCAAGCTTGGGGATTGGTGATGAAGACGAAGCGTTGTTCGCCGACTATCAGAGGGAAAACACGCTGCTCTGGTTGGCGTTCGAGAAGGGAATGGTCCGAAAGGAAACCTTGAAAGTCGAGCGCTTTCGGCGGGTTTTCGTGCAGCACGGTATCGACGCGGATCCGGACACCGCAAGCGCACGCTATCTGCAGTTCCTGCCGGAAACTGTTGTGCTGGTGGAGAGCGCGGCCGAAATCTGCGAGTTGTTAGCAGGAATAGGCGAGGTCGGAATCATCACCAACGGGATTGAGGCGGTCCAAGTGAAGCGCATCGAAAGCTCCGGTCTTTCCCAGTGGCTCAGCTTCGTCGCGACATCGGAGACGTGCGGCTTTGCCAAACCGGACATTCGGTTCTTTGAATACGCGGCAAACAACTTCCGAAGTTTCAATAAGAAAGAAGCAATAATGGTCGGTGACCGACTGGATGCGGACATTCTTGGGGCAAACCAATTTGGTATCGAGAGCTGCTGGTTTAACCCGCTGCGCGCGGAGAACCGGAGCTTTGCGGTGCCAACGCTTCAGATAGCGCGACTTAGCGAGATTTCTTGCTGGGGATAATGTCGTGACAAGTCAGCTCTCGGTTTTAGAGCTATCTGCCAGGCCGAAGAGGGCGATTGAAGGCGCCTGCGGTCATTGCGCGCGTGGATTCATGCACCGGTGGGAGTTGTTGTCCCTTGCTAAGGCAGGCAAAATCATCCGGGTACGAATTCCAGGAAGCGGACCAAATCATTTGAACCGTCATTGCCTCTTCGTGCACTGAGACACGGCTGTCAGGCTAAAATAGCACTGCTCGGCAGTAGCGAAGCCCGTTGACCAGGTTTCCCACGCGTCGAAGTCCAGCCGAGTATACGGCCGGCATGGCGCGTCCGTAGCACCTTCTAGTAAACGTCCATTGTTCTCGTAAGCCGGGCTATGAAATCAACCATATCGTCCCCAAGAAGATTGAGATGGTCAATCGCAGCTGTCGAAGCAGCCAAAGGGTCCTTAGCCGTTATTGCATCGATGATTTTTCCGTGCTCGCCGATCGTGGCTGCCATGCGGCCCGGAAGGTAGGTCACGTGCCTGCGATACACCGAGACGCGGCGGCGCAGCATTCTCGTCTGGTCGGCAATAAACTCTGTATGCGAGGCATCATAGAGAAGTTCATGGAACTCCGCATTGATCTCGTAGAAGCGATCGGGATTGTTGGAGTCGAGTTCCTCTTCAAGACGCTTCTGAATCTCCAGCAGCCGTGCGATTTCATCTGGAGTTGCACGCCTTGCAGCGTATTTGGCACACATACCCTCCAGGTTAGCCATCGTTTCGAACATTTCCATCAATTTTGGAATTGAAATGGCCGCGACTGATACGCCCTGCCTAGGACGCATCTCAAGCATCCCCGTGGCAATAAGTGCTTTGATGGCTTCGCGCATTGGTGTGCGCGAAACCTGAAACTGCTCGACCAGTGCGCCCTCATCGATGCGAGCACCGGGTGGAAGCCGACCGGTGATTATCATCTCCTCTAGAGCTTCGCGCAGTTCGTCTGATCGGCTCACCTTTTGACGGTTCTCGCTTTCGCTAACGCCTTTTGGCGATCGAATACTTTCTTTTAAAACCATCGGTCTGATTTCCGCTTGCTCGATGAAAGTCTCGAGTAGCTTAATCCCACCAAATGAACCTCTTAAGCAAGCCCGCCAGAATGCCATACAGAATAAGACTTGCCACCGAAGATAATACAACCGCCGACCAGACCGTGATGGAATCAATCTGCGAGGTTGCACGGTAGATCGTCTGACCGATTCCGGAATAGGCGCCCAACATCTCCGTTACGATGACGACCACCGTGCTTCGCGCGAAGCCGACTTTTAGTCCCGTCGCAACTGAAGGGAGTGACGCGGGGAACCGCAGGCGTGCCAGAACCGAAAGCGACCTAGCCCCGAAACTGCGGTAGAGATCGATGTGTGCGGGCAAAGGACTGTTCAGACCCGCCAAGGTATTGACGAGCACCGGAAAGCTGACGCTCAGTGCCGCGATCGCTATTTTCGAGCTGACCCCCACTCCAAACCAAATAAGGGCGAGCGGTACGAAGGCGACCGTTGGCACCATATTGATCATGACTGCAAGTGGCATGACGGCGCGCTGGAACGGCGGGGCCAGGACAAACACTATAGCGGATCCTATCCCGATCGCCGATCCGATAGCGAAGCCCGCCAGGGTCTCTCCGATTGTGATGGTCAGGTCGCCAAGCAATTCCGAAGCCTGCGAACCCACAAATCCAGCTATACTTAGCGGAGACGGAAGAACGAATGGCTGAATGTCGAAGGCAATGACAGTGAGCTGCCAAGCCGCGAGCGCGACGAGCAGTGTCCCGGCTGCGGGTAAAAGGGAAGCAGCTTTGCGCATCACTCGCTCCTCCACCAGATAAAGTTTCTCTCAAACAAGGCGATGAGACCGTAAAAGGTACCACCGACGAGACCGGTCGTTATGATCAATACCCAAGTTCGAAGGACGTCTTCGAAATAGAGGGCTTGGAGAAGCATGACGCCGAGCCCTGTCGTGTCTCCAAACCACTCGCCGACGATTGCGCCAACGAGGGCAAGCGAGACGCCTGTTTTCAGGCCAACGGCAATATTCGGAAGGGCCGCGGGCAGTTCCACTGAACGGTAGGTCTTACAGCTTGACGCTCCGAAACTGCGAAATAAGTCAATGCGCTGCGCGTTAACGGCCTTCAATCCCTGAAGGGTGTTCACCGAGATAGGAAAAAAAGCGAGGAAGAAAGAAATGAACACCTTCGCAAGCAGAGTATTCCCGAACCAGATGACCACGATTGCGCCAAACGCGACGACCGGAATCGTCTGAAGTGCGACAAACAGCGGTAGAACGGCTCGCTCAAGCAATCCGACTTTCGCAAATAAGGTTCCCCAGATTACACCAGCACCCGCCGCCAGCCCAAAACCGAGAAGAGCTTCGAGACCGGTCCGCCCGATTGCTGCGACGAGCTCGGGCATTGCCATCATGGCATTGCCCACAACGGCGCCGAGCCCCGGCAAGTATCGATCCGGTACCGAGGCGAGTGGTACGATGAACCACCAGACAAGGATGAGGGCAATCGGAAAGATCGCCGATTTCGTGAGAGATCCTGCTGTCATGACCGCTCCGTATCAAACGTCTTCCGGCTTTCCTCCTCGACGACCTCCAAGAGGCGTCTCTTGATTTCGCCAAACTCGCTCGTGGTGGCCAATGTGGCGTCTCGCGGCCGGGGCAGATTGATCGTCTCGCTGTATTTGATCGAGCCGGGACGAGTCGACATGACGGCGACTTTGTCTCCCAGCAGGACCGCCTCATCGATGTCGTGCGTGATGAACAGCACGGTTCGCTTGTGCCGCGCCCAGATATCGAGCAGCCACAGCTGCATCATGGATCGAGTGAGTGCGTCGAGCGCGCCGAATGGCTCGTCGAGCAGAATGAGGTCGCGCTCGAACAGAAAGGTCCGCATCAGGGCCACTCTCTGCCGCATACCTCCAGAGAGTTCGTGGGGGTACTTGTCCTCAAAGCCAGCAAGCCCGAATTCAGGAAAGAGTGCCCTTGCCCGTTCGCGCGCCTCTCTCCTTTTGACGCCTTCGATTTCAAGCGCGACAATCGCATTGTCGAGCACTGTTCGCCAAGGGAGAAGCAGGTCACGCTGGGGCATGAACGAGACTTTCCCGAGCAACTCGCCATGACCCTGGGTGCGGCCGTCAATCACGATCGATCCATCTGCATCCGGCGCGAGGAGGCCGGCAATCATGTTGAACAGGGTGGACTTGCCACTTCCCGACGGACCGATCAATGTTATGAACTCTCCCCGCTCTAGGGAGAGTTCAACGCCTTTGACCGCCACGACGGGGCCAAATCGCTTACCAAGATTGACAAGCTTAAGGTGTGGGGTCGGCTGGACCTCTTTTACGAAAGCGTTCATAGGCGCTTGTCCTCCGCCGGAACCTGGTCCCAGAACCGATTTGTGAATGCTGCCGACACATCCTGCGGGGCTTTGAGAGCTTTAAATCGCACCAGGCTCTCATTGACTGCTTTTGCGGCATCAAGATCCACGTAACCGATGCCTTTCGTCTTCGTATCTCCAGCTGTTGCCAGCTTTGCGTATTCCGCCATCATTCGGACCTGGTGTTCTCTGTTCAACGCGGTCCCATGTTTCAAAATGATGTTCACGGCGTCGTCCTGATGCTCGATCGCGTCTTTCCAGCCCTTGAGTGTGGCGTTGAGGAAAGCCTGCACGATTTCAGGTTTTTCCTTGATCGTCTCCTCGGAAGCGATGATGGCGCCGTCTTGACCACGCACTCCATTTTCGTCGGCACGAAATACCTTCACCGGAATATTTTGCTCCTGAAGAGACAGAAGCTCGTTGTAGGTTGTAACCGTGGAGATGTCGTACTTTCCATCAATAAAAGGCTGCATGGAGAAAGGTTGCGATACGACTGTCTCTTTCGATGGATCGATACCTGCATTCGTCAGCGCGGTGTATAGCTGATACTGCGATCCCGTGAACCATGCCGACATGGTTTTGCCGGCAAAATCCTTGACCGAGTTGATGCCGGCGTCTTCCTGGGCGACGAAAGCATAGGGTGAGGTAGCCAGGGTCATGCCGATCGTGACGATTGGAAGGTCCTTCTCTCGGGCGAAGAGAATGGCATCAGTCATGCCAGTGATCGCAAAGGTATCGGCACCGGA
Organism: Rhizobium sp. CB3171; assembly: GCF_029714265.1. Taxonomy (NCBI): domain Bacteria; kingdom Pseudomonadati; phylum Pseudomonadota; class Alphaproteobacteria; order Hyphomicrobiales; family Rhizobiaceae; genus Rhizobium; species Rhizobium sp. CB3171. The sequence continues at coordinate 74,012 of NZ_CP121654.1, forward strand.
GGCGACCATGGTTTCGGCGTTGACGTTCGGACCGCCGGGATTGATCTTCACGTCGAGCCCGGCGTCCTTATAGAAACCTTTGTCCAAGGCGACATAGATGCCGGCGAACTGGGCCTGCGCGACCCAGCGCAGGCGAACCGACACCGCTTCTTCAGCAGCGGCGGGAGAAACGGCGCCAGCGAGGGTGATCGCGGCGACGGCAAATGCGGATATCATCTTTAGTTGTTTCATTGTTCCGTCCTCTGGATACGATTTTATGCATTTTGTATTTTTATTTTAACGTGACAAGATCAGCGCGAAACGTCAAGGCAGATTTGTAGGCGGAAAGTACTTTTTATCGTACAGATACTCTAAGTGCGTATCCTAGCTATAATAATCTGTATCCGAAAATATCGAAAGTGGTATATTTATGATGCGCGTGGACTCGGGTCGGATGTCCAAGAGGTCGGTTTGGCCCATGAGCCTCCTAAACAGGATTGCTTAGCGCTCCGCTGCGAAGCGGACCGGCATGGAACGGAGCTGGCGAACCTATTTAATCCGATTATGAAGCTTCCGATTGAGGATGGGCTGCCCTTTGCCCGCGTTCCATCAACACGGAAGGAAGCTTCTCCCGTGATTGCCAGGTGGAAGCTCCAGCCAACTGGCAATGCTTTCGGCGATATCCGCGAAACTGTCTCGGACGCCTCCGGTGCCTGGCTTTATCCGTTGCGAGTAGCACAAGATTGGAACCTGCTCTCGCGTGTGATCGCTCCCGACCCAGGTCGGATCGTTTCCATGATCGGCGGTTATAATCAGGAGATCGTCGGGCTTGAGTCGCTCAAGCAAGGTAGGTAGAGCAGCGTCGAAATCCTCCAGCGCTTTCGCATAGCCTATAACGTCGCGGCGGTGGCCGAACTCCTGGTCGAAGTCGACAAAATTCGTCACAATAAGATCTCCGCTTTGCGCATCCGCCAGAGCCTCGAGAGTTCGATCCATAAGGCGTGTGTTGCCAGATGCCTTCAGAACATTTGTTACGCCGCACCCTGCGAATATGTCGGAGATTTTACCGACCGCGAAAACCTTCGAGCCACTGTTCTTTACGCGGTCGAGGATGGTCGGCTCTGGGGGCTTGATTGCGAAGTCACGGCGATTGCCGGTTCGCTTGAACCCGTCTCTTTCGTTTCCGATGAAGGGCCTTGCAATCACGCGGCCAATGCGCATCGGCGCTGTGACCTGGAAGGCAGCTGCGCACACCTCATACAACTGTTGCAGTCCAAACGCTTCCTCATGCGCGGCAATCTGGAGCACACTATCGGCTGAGGTATAAAATATCGGCAACCCAGATTGTACGCTCTGCGCGCCATACTGTTCTATCACCGCCGTACCTGATGCATGGACGTTGGCAAGAGTGCCCTTGATCTTCGCCCTTGCACATATGTCTTCCAAAAACTCGCGTGAGAAGGCCGGGATTGTTTGAGGAAAATAGCCCCATTCTTCCATTGCCGGAACACCAGCGATTTCCCAATGTCCAGAAGGAGTATCCTTTCCTTTCGATTGCTCACGGCCGACAGCATAGAATCCAACAATAGGCTCAGGCGAAAAGCCGATTGGCAGTTCTCCCGTCGAAAGCAGGGCTGCCGCGCCGAGGCCAAGCGCATTAAGGTGCGGCAGTCTGAGGCGGCCGGACCGCACACCCTCTGCATCGGCTTTGCCATTTGCTGCGTTGCGCGCGATGTGACCCACCGTATCGGCACCGAGGCTGCCGTAAGCTGCGGCGTCGGGGGCGCCACCAATTCCGACACTGTCCAGGATGCAAAGTATCGCGCGTGACATGAAATCTCTCCATTGCACTTTTTCATTTGGTTTTTCCCGAAGGACTTCACCACTCGACTTTGGTTCGTGTCTGCTTCGACCCTCGGACGGCGAACACATTCACTCCGAGGCTCCCTGGCTGGACATGCTGACATGCTCTCATCTTGGCATGAGCGTCCTTTTACGATGCGCGCGTCGTCATTCGACCGCCTGTGCTCGGGCGCTCTTTGTCTAAGATGATGCGGGTCTGCTAGACCGAGTGCTTCTTGCCGCAAAGCACATCAACACCAGGCCACGGGCTTCTGATGTTCACATCGGTGGACATCCAAGTATCGGAACGGAAAGCGCGAGTCCAGTATACTGAAATAAATAATTTGCATCCATTTTGTGGCTTATCCGGGGGATTGAAATACCCGGCCCCTTTTGTCGAGTAAGGATTGGGCGCCTGGTCTTTTTGACGGCTGATGCGTTCGCGTTTTTACCAAAGAATGAATATATGAATTGCATTTTTGAATACATTATAGTAGATATTGGATAATGAGCTGATTGGAGGCCCGCTGACAGCGGTCGGACGGCTCGAGCAGGGAGTTAAAATGTACATCTATAAACCTTTCGTCGGCGCGCTTCTTGCTGCCGGCCTTCTTTCCGGTCCGGCTTTCGCCGAGAACAAAATATCCGCATGCGAACTCACCGATACCGGTGGCGTCGACGATCGTAGTTTCAATGAGACGGCGTGGCACGGGATGCAGCGCGCCGAAAAGGAGCTTGGGATCGGCGCCAAGGTCGTCGAGTCGCCGTCCGAGGTGGACTTTGAACCCAACATGACATCCGTGCTTGGTGGCAAGTGCGATGTCATTGTGACGGTCGGCTTTTTGTGGGGAAAGGCCACGGAGAAATTCGCCAAAGCAAACCCTGGCCAGAAATTCTCGATTGTCGATTACGCCTACACGCCGCAACTGTCGAACGTCCGCAGTCAGACCTTTGCGACCGATGAGGCGGCGTTCCTGGCCGGATACCTCTCGGCAGGGATGACCAAGACCGGTACGATCGGCGTTTTCGGCGGCATGAATATTCCGCCGGTAACAATTTTCATGGACGGCTACGTTCGCGGCATTCGCTACTACAACGCGGTCAAAAAAGCCTCCGTGAACGTTCTCGGATGGGATCCAGACAAGAAGCAGGGGTTGTTCGTCAATAACTTCAGATCCCTCGACGACGGTCGCACCTTTGCGCAGAATCTCTACGATGAAGGGGCGGATATCATCCTTCCGGTTGCTGGAACGGTAGGCCTTGGCAGTGCGGCACTCGCCGACGAACTTGGTCCCGACAAGCTGAAAATTCTCGGAGTGGATGCTGACATGTATCTTACGAACCAGAAGCTCGGCCGCGTCTATCTGACGTCGATTATGAAGCGGATGGACAACACCACCTTCGAAGTCCTCAAGGATGCAAAGGACGGCAAGTTTGCCGGCGGAGAGCAGCTCGGTACGCTCGCCAATGGCGGCGTTGATATCGCCCCGTTCCATGACATGGAAAGTCAAATTCCCGACGATCTGAAGACCGAACTCGCAGAAGTGAGAGCGCAAATCGTGTCCGGGAAGCTCAGCGTCAAATAGGGACGATCATGTGGGAGGGATTTTCCTTTCCAACCGTATCGCGAAACTCATGATTATCACGCTCGACAAAATCACGAAGCGCTACGGCAGCTTCGTAGCCAACGAAGATATCTCGTTCTCCGTCAAACCCGGGGAGGTACATTGCCTCCTCGGGGAGAACGGCGCCGGCAAAACGACTCTGATGAACGTCATCTACGGTCTCTCTCCCGCCGACGGAGGACAGATTTTCGTTGACGAAAAGCCGGTAACATTCGCAAGTCCGAAGGACGCGATCAATGCCGGGATTGGTATGGTTCACCAGCACTTCATGCTGATCCCCGCTTTTACTGTGGCTGAAAACATAATTCTTGGTCAGGAGCCGACAAGGGCTGGCGACCGTCTGGATCTTAAAGCCGCCAGGCGACGGGTACAGGAGATCAGCACGCAGTTCGGCCTCGGTGTGGATCCCGATGCCAAGATCGAGGATCTTCCAGTTGGCGCGCAGCAGCGCGTGGAAATCGCCAAGGTCCTCTACCGCGCGGCAGACGTGATGATTTTCGACGAGCCGACTGCTGTGCTCACTCCGCAGGAGGTGGAAGGCTTTTTCAATATCGTTCGCGGTCTTCGCGCGGCCGGCAAAGCGATCCTTCTCATTACTCACAAGCTCAACGAGGTGATGGAAATCGCTGATAAGATCACCGTTCTCCGCCATGGACGCGTGATAGCGCAGGCTGACCCCGCGCAAAGCTCTCCCCAATCGCTTGCCAACATGATGGTCGGTCGTCCGGTCACGCTGCAGGTCGAACGTCAAGCTGCCAGGACAGGGCAGCCTGTTCTCGAGCTGCGCGACGTGTTTACTGTCGATGAAACCTCGAAGACCTGCCTGTCCGACATCAATCTAAAGGTGAGGGCGGGGGAAGTTGTCGGGATCGCGGGCGTCCATGGGAATGGTCAAACCGAGTTGATCGACGTCGCCGCGGGTCTATTGCCGGCGGCAAGCGGCAGTGTGTGGATAAACGACCGCTATGCAGAAAACTTCAGCGCACGTGGGCGTCATGAGCTAGGTCTTGCGCACATTCCGGAAGACAGGACGCATTGCGGTCTCGCACTTTCAATGTCGATTGTCGAAAACTCTGCCCTGAACAGCTACTACGAGCGGCGGTTCTCCAAAGCGGGGCAAGTTGATTGGCCAACGATCAAAGATACGGCCCAGGACCTAGTTCGGCAGTTCGATGTTCGCACAAAGGACGTTGAACTACCTGTGTCGTCGCTGTCGGGCGGAAATCAACAGAAAGTCGTAATCGCGCGGGAGATGAGCCGCCCTATCAAGGCACTCATTGCGGCGCAGCCGACGCGCGGCGTCGATGTGGGCTCAATCGAGTACATTCACAAGCGGATTGTCGAGGCCCGTGACCAGGGTATCGGGGTACTGCTTGTTTCCACCGAGCTCGACGAGGTTCTGGCTCTCTCCGACCGCGTGCTCGTGCTTTTCCAAGGGCGCATTGTCGCCGAATTCGAAGGTCGTCCCGACAATCGCGAGATGATTGGCCTGGCAATGGCGGGGATTGCGCCCGCGCACAAGGAGATGCGCCCATGAGTGCTGAAGCAACGATGTCTTCGCGAACTCAACGGACAAGTGGCGCGCTCGGATCCATTCTCTTAATCGTCGCAGCACTTTTTACGGCGCTTATCGTCGCTACCGCAATTATGCTTGCTTCAGGCGTGTCAATCGTCGATGCCGGCAGAGCTCTGCTTGCCCTCCTCGAGGGTGCCTTTGGATCTCCGCAGTCGCTGTCGGAGACCTTGGTCGCAGCGACGCCGCTTATAATCGCCGGAGCGGCATTTATCGTCGGAGCAAAGGCAGGGCTTTTCAATATCGGGCTTGAGGGACAACTTCTTGTCGGCGGCATGGCCGGTCTCATCGCCGGCTTTAGCCTTCCAGGATTGCCACTCGTCATTCATCTTCCGCTGGCGCTTGCCTTCGCGTTTGTCGCAGGAGGGATATGGGCTGGATTTGCAGGATGGATGAAAGTTGCGAGTGGTGCGCATGAAGTCATTACGACGATCATGCTAAACTTCCTTGCGTTGCGCTTGGTCGAGTTTCTCCTTCGCCATCCTCCCGTCCAAAACCCGGAGCGTGCCGACCCCATTTCAAAGTCCGTCCTGGACTCTGCCGCGCTACCTCCGATCCTCGCATGGCTTGATCCGTCGCTTCGCGTCAATTTCGGCATTCTGCTCGCGCTGTTGGTTGCCCTTGCGGTCGGATTTTTACTATGGCGAACCAAGCTTGGCTTCGAGATCCGTGTCATGGGAGTGAGTCCCCGGGCCGGCCGCGTCGCGGGAATGAACCCGGCAAGGACGATTATCCTCTCCATGGTGCTCTCCGGTGGCATTGCTGGATTGGCTGGCGCCAGCCTCACCCTTGGCGTGCTCGGCCGCGCCACGCCTGACTTCACCGCCGGTTTGGGATTTGAGGCGATCGCAGTTGCCCTGCTTGCTCGTCTCCACCCGGTTGGCGTCGTATTTTCGGGAATTTTATTTGGCGCCCTAACGGCCGGCGGCCGCTACATGGGTGTTGTCGCTGGAGTTAGCATCGATTTGGTGACCGTGATTCAAGCGGTCGTGCTGCTCTGCATTGCAGCTCCAGTCCTCATCAAGCGCCTCTATCCATTCATTTTTTCTTCGGCCAAGGAGGTCTGAAATGTCGTCAATAGCTCGAGATGCTAAGGTCGAACTGAAAGCCCCCCTGGATTCGGCACTCGTTCGGCGCAATCGACTGATTGGATTGCTCCTGATATTCATGGCTGTCGCCATCACGTTTACTCTAGTACTACAGTTGTAAATGACCTCGTTTTCTATAGTGGGCGAGCATGGCCTGCGCCTGATGGTTTCGTCGCCAGAGAGACCAGGCGAGAATGAATCCCCGCTTTGCGGGCTTTCGCATGATCAGCCGAGCGATGAGCGTGCGGATTTCGGCGACGGTGGGGATGAGCCTGATCTTGCGCGTCAGGCAGCGATTTTCGGATTTGGACTCGTTTCGTTCGGTTTGCCGCAGGCCGAACGGCGTAGATCGGCGCCGAGCTTGGCGAGGAAGGCCGCGGCCGCCATGACGAGCGTCATGTGGCGATGCCAGCCATGCCAGGAGCGCGCCTCGCAATGGTCAAGGCCGAGATCGTCCTTGGCGCGCTGGAAGCATTCCTCGATCGTCCAGCGCAATCCTGCCGCGCCGGCCAGTTCCGCAAGCGTAGCCTCGGCGGGTGCAAAAACCAGATAGTAGCTGAGGGCGCGCGGATCCGTTCGGCTTTTGCGGATGAGGACATAGCGGGCATAGCCTTCCTCGACGACATAAGGCAGCGCAATCCGGGCCCAGTCGTAGAGACGCAATCCTTTGGCGCCTTCGCCGGCAGGACAAGCAGTCCAGGCCGCAACGGGCAGTTCCTCGGCCATCTCTTTCGGGTCCGTCTGCAGCAGCCCCTGATCGGTCAGCATTCGCAAGGTATGGTTGGAGCGCACCGCAAGCACATAAGGCTGTCGGCGCTCCTCGAGCATGCGGCGCGTCTGGTAATCGCCGCCATAGGCCGCATCGGCCAGAACCCAGGCGCACGGCACGCCGCGATCAAGCGCCTGTGCCAGCATGGCGCGCGCCATTGCTGGCTTGGTCAAGAATTCCGTCTCCTGTGGAATCCCGGCCGCCTTGCGCCGCGCCTGGTCTTTCGCCCACGCCTCCGGCAGATAGAGCCGTCGGTCGATCAGCGTCTGGCCAAAGCGGCTGGCATAGGCGACAAACACGCCGATCTGGCAGCTCTCGATCCGGCCGGCGGTGCCCGAATATTGCCGCGCCACCCCGACCGAATGGGTGCCTTTCTTCAAAAACCGGTTTCGTCCACCACCAGCACGCCCGATCGATCGCCGAGCGCCTCCATGGCGTAATCGCAAACGATGTCACGCAACCGGTCCGCATCCCATTGCGAGCGCCCCAGCAGGGCCTGGATTCGCCACGGGCGCCCAAGGCCGGCCTGCTCGGAAAGAAGCCAGCCCGTCTTGCGCTCAATCCCCGATAAAAGCCCGTCGATAAATGCCCCGCAGCCCTCCCGCGCCTCAGAACGTCGGAACACCACGCCAAGACGCGCCTTCAGCACCGACAGTTCCCCTTCCCAGGAAATCCCCGAACCCGACCATTCCGAAACAGACATGCCGCAGCCCCTTCAAAAAACTCCTTGAAGAGAATCATGATTTGCTCCCATTTACAACTGTAGTACTAGGGTATCACCTTAGCGGAACAGCCACGTTCAACCTCGATCCGCCCAGAGCCGTATGGAAGATTGGAAGCCTGAAGGTTCCGGCCGCTCCATATGTCTTCGTCGTCTCCGCCGTGATCGCAGTTTTCGGTTTCAACCTGCTTGTCAGAGTAGGATCTCACCGAGCGAACCTCCTGCTTGGCATTGCTCTTGCTCTCGCAGTGACGGCGTTCTTGACATGGGCAACTGCCGACAAATCGTTATCGCTTGTCGGCCTCCTTCAGGCCACCGTGGTTCGTGCAGTTCCTATTGCCTTCGGAGGCTTGGCCGGTGTGCTCTGCGAGCGGGTTGGCATCGTGAACATCGGAATCGAGGGAATGATGCTCGCCGGGGCATTCACGGGTGCGGTGGTCGGATCTCTGGTTGGAGGCTATGGCGGGCTTCTGGCGGCAACATTCGTTGGTGGTCTGATAGGGCTGCTGCTCGCAGTACTGACTGTAAAGTTCTTGCTCGACCACATAATCGCCGGCGTCATTATCAATATGCTTGTCTTGGGGCTTACCAGCTATGCCGCAAGTCAGGTTCTGGTTCGCAATCCAGATCTCAACCATGCATCGATTTTCCGTGCGATCGATATTCCCTTCTTGAGCCAAATCCCACTGATCGGACCGATCATCTTTTCGCAAAATATCTTCGTCTACGCCGCCTTGGTCATGCTGGCCAGCGCCACCTACTACCTTTTCCATACCCGTTTCGGACTTCGCGCCCGGTCGGTAGGCGAGTATCCTCGCGCGGCCGACACGCTTGGTATCGACGTCTTGCGAACGCGAACGGTGCATGTCGTTCTCGGCGGGATGGTCGCGGGATTTGGCGGCGCCTGGTTCACCCTCGGCGCAGTGGGACAATTCGACGCGAATATGACCGCGGGCCGGGGGTTTATCGGCCTTGCGGCGATGATCTTTGGGCGCTGGCATCCGATGGGGGTCCTGGCGGCTGCAATGGTTTTCGGATTCGCCGACACGCTCCAACAAAAGCTTATCATTCTTCAGACGCCTGTTCCGTCCGATTTCCTCGCAATGGCACCGTATATTGCGACGATCGTCGTGGTAGCTGGCCTGGTTGGCCGTGCCCGGGCACCGGCTGCAGATGGACATAACTACGTCAAGGCCTAGTCAGGCGCCTCGTCGCGATTCCGCCTGTCGATCAAAAACAAATCGTCCTTTCCCAGGTCAGATCCGACGGGGTGCCAAACTCGCAACCAAAGCATTCGTATTCAAAAATCGAAAAAATGAATACAAAATATTGACATTTGTCTACATGAGTGCAAACTGAGCTCATCGGAAATTGAACGGGGGATCCCAGAATGAAGAGATTTGAAAGTCGGAACGCACATTTTGACCGCCTGGTCGCTAATCCGGACCTGCGGTGGATGGGGCAGAACACCAATCACGTTCCGGCACACCCGGCCGTTTTCGAGGCGATGGAAAAGTGCATCCGGGACGAAGGCTTCCACATCTACGCCCCGCCGGTGGGTTACGAAAAGCTCCGTCACGGCATCATCGACGACTTGGGCCTTGAGGGCATGGCGGCAATGGTAACGGACGGGGCCGTCGAAGCCCTCTATCACGTTTGCCACACGCTTCTGCAGCTCGGTGACGAGTTCGTGACGACAGACCCGACTTGGAATTGGCCGATGGCGTTCGCTCGATCGAAAGGCGCTGAGGTCAAGCAGATCCCGATCTATGGCCAAGAATATGGTTACCGTCTGTCGGCCGAGCGGCTGGCCGCTGTGATGACGCCGAAAACCAAGATCGTCTATCTCGTCGATCCGAACAATCCGCTCGGCACGGCATGCACGAAGGAGGAAATTTCCGCCATCGTCGAAGTCGTGCGCAGGGCAGGCGCCTATCTCATTCATGATTGCACCTACCGCGACTTTGCCTTCGATCACACGCTGGCAGCAACCCTATATCCGGAAAAGACGCTGACGATTTACAGCTTCTCGAAATGGTCTGGCCTTGCCGGACTGCGCGTCGGCGCCGTTATCGCGAACCCGGACCTTCTTGAGACTCTGACGGCTTCGCCACCAAACAACCTCGGATCCAACATCGTTTCCCAGCAGGCTGCAATGGCCGCCCTGTCGATCAAGAAGCAATGGTTCCCGGAGGTTTTGCGCATCACCCGGGAAAACCAGAAGATCGTGAAGGAGGCTTGCGACAAGATCGATGGGCTGGTCGTGCCGGTCTTCCCGTCGAACGGCAACTTCCTCGTCGTCGAAACCCAAAAGCTCGGCATCGCGCCAGAAGCGCTGGTCGCCGCGTATCAGAACCACAACATCATGATCCGTCAGGGCGCCTATCATACGCCTAAGTTCGGCGATCGATTCATCAAGGTCAGCATCAGCGTCCCGGCAGGCTGGGTTGAAGAGTTCGCACATCTGCTTCCGCGCGTCATCGAGGAAGCTCGAACTCTGAAGATCGACGCCTCGAATTTCTAAGATCAACCTACAGCAGAAGAAGAACGATTATGGATCTGTTTCTCACTGGTAAGAAAGTCCTCATCACCGGCGCATCCCAGGGTATCGGTGAAGCTCTTGCAAAAACTCTTGCAGAAGAGGGCTGTGACCTGCACCTCGTTGCCAGGTCCGGAGACAAGCTTGAGGCTATCAAAGCGGAAATTCTTAAGGACCACAAAGTCAGCGTCACCGTGCAGGCACTTGACCTCACGAAGGAAGGCGCCATTGAAGAAGTCCTTCAGGCGGCCGGGGACATCGACGTCCTGGTCAACAATGCCGGGGTCATCCCGAGCGGTAGCCTTTGGGATGTCGACGAAAAGCGCTGGCGCGAAGGTTGGGAGCTGAAGGTATTTGGCTACATCAACATGACACGTGCGGTCTATGCGAAGATGAAGGCTCACGGCGGCGGCGTTATCATCAACAATATTGGCAACGGCGGCGAAGTCTTCGACCCGCAGTACGTTGCAGGAACGACCGGCAACGCGAGTCTGATGGCTTTCACGAGAGCCATGGGCGGGCACAGCCTTGACGATAATATTCGCGTCGTTGGCGTCAATCCAGGCCCGGTTGATACGGACCGCATTTACAACATGCTCAAGAAGCGTTCGGCTAGCATGTTCGGTTCGGAAGACCGCTACAAGGAGCTTGAGGCTCGCTATCCGCTCGGTCGTCCGGCCCACATGAGCGAAGTCGTCGACCTCATTGTGTTTCTGGCTTCGAAGCGCTCCGGTTACACCAGCGGCACGATCCTCACCGTTGACGGTGGCATCGCGTCTCGGCGCTCGATCATTTGAGGTCGAACATGGCACGCGCACGAACGTCAGATGGAATTGAGCTGTACTTCGAGGAATTCGGCAGTGGTGAGGCCATTGTCTTCGTCCACGAATTCGGGGGTAACTACTGGAGTTGGGAGCCTCAGATCGGCTATTTCTCCAGGCGTTACCGATGTGTGACGTTCGCTGCGCGTGGCTTCGCGCCCTCCGATATTCCGGAGAATGTTAGCCGCTATTCCCAGGCTCGCGCCGTCGACGACATCTTCGACGTCATGGATGCGGCGAAGATTGAGAAGGCACATCTGATCGGGCTTTCGATGGGAGGCTTCGCAGTCCTGCATGCCGCGCTTCGCAGCCCCGATCGCGTGCTGTCTGCGGTTGCAGCGGGTACCGGCTACGGAGCCGAAAAGGAGTGGGCGGACTATTTTCGCAACGTCTCGGAAGGCGTAGCTGAAAAGTTCGAGAAGCTCGGCGCGAAAGAATTCGCGCCCGTATATGCATCGGGCCCTTCACGCGTGCAGTTCCAGAATAAGGACCCTCGCGGCTGGGCGCTTTTTGCTCAGCGGCTCGGCCTGCATTCGGACCACGGCGCCGCCAACACGATGCGCGGCGTGCAGATGCGTCGCCCGTCGCTGTACGATCTGGAGGGAGAGTTCAAAAAACTCGATGTCCCGGTTCTGGTGATGACCGGCGACGAGGATGATCATTGCCTTCAAACAGGAATCTTTTTGAAAAAGGCGATCAGCCGAGCCGGACTGGCAGTCTTTCCGAAGGCAGGTCACACGCTCAATCTCGAGGAGCCGGATCTCTTCAATCGCATCGTGTCCGAATATCTAGCCCAGGTCGAGGCTGGCAAATGGGAGAGGCGTGATCCTCGGGCCAACGGTGCCCAGATCATGAAGACGGAATGAGCGCAAAAACCTATACTTACGTCGATGGCGATCGACTTTGGTCGCGGTTGATGATCCTTGCCGAATACGGCAAGCGTCCAGACGGAGGGGTTGACAGGCAGACCCTGACCAACGAAGAAATCGCTGCGCGCGGCCAAATTGTTCGCTGGGGCCGCGAACTGGGCCTTACACCCTTCACGGATGTCGCTGCCAATCTATTTCTCCGCCTTGAGGGCACCTTGCCGGATCTCCCACCGGTCGTTGTTGGTTCCCATATTGATAGCCAGCCGACGGGCGGCAAATTTGACGGCGCCTTCGGCGTCATAAGCGGGCTTGAGGCCGTAAATGCCATCGTTTCGTCTGGGAAGAAAATGCGCCGTTCCATCGAGGTGGTCGCATGGACCAATGAAGAAGCGAGCCGTTTCGCGCCGGGCATGACAGGCTCATGCGTCTTCACGAACAAACTATCGATCAGTCAGGCGGAAGGCATCAAGGATGCCGCAGGCATAAGCTTTGCGGCTGCGCGAGATCTCGTCCTTGCGGCAGACGACCGTGTTGCTTTGCGTGACATGGGCTGGCCTATCGCGAGCTATGTCGAGCCACATATCGAGCAGGCGACGCGGTTGGAAGAGGCCGGCGTTCCGATCGGCATCGTGACTGGAATCCAAGGTACGCGGCGTTACCGAGTGACAATTCTTGGAGAGCCCGCACATGCAGGCACGGCTGAACGGGAAGTTCGTCGTGACGCTATGCTGGCGACGGCAAGGATTCTTACCGCCATCGACGGTGAAGCGGCACGTATTCCCGGGTTCAAGTTCACCGCAGGGATGGTCAATGTAAAGCCCAACGCACCATCGGTGGTGCCCCAAGAAGTGCTGTTCTCGCTTGACATCAGGCACGTCGATGACAACGCGGTCGACGAGATCGATGCGGCTATTTACCGGATCGTCGAACGAGAAAAAGGGCGATGCGATGCTATCGTAAAGGAGATTACGCATGCTCCCTCTGTCCATTTCGACGCTATCGTTCAAAGCAAGATTGCTGCATGTGCTGATGCTCTTGGAATCCCGCACATGCCCGTATTCTCAGCTGCGGGTCATGACGCACGCCAGCTTAGCTACGTTGCTCCAGCAGGAATGATCTTCATTCCATGCCGAAAAGGCATCAGCCACTCCCCCGAAGAATGGTCCGAGCCCGAACACTTGTCGGCAGCAACGCAGATTCTGGCAGAGCTTCTTGTTCAACTAGCTTCTGAATAACGGAGGTACCATGGAAAGCGAAAAACCGGTCACGCGAGGAAAGCGCCACGTGGACATTCGCGGCGTTGAACTGCCTCGATGCGTGCTCGTTCCGGGCGACCCCGGCCGTGTGCCCATCATGGGCAAGACTTGGGATAGTTACGAAGAAATTTCCTTCGTGCGAGAGTTCCGCCTTGCTCGAGGTGTTGCGAATGGCTCTCCGATCGCCGCTTGTTCGTCGGGTATCGGTGGACCGTCGACTGAGATCGCGGTTCTCGAGCTCGCGGAGGCCGGGCCTGACACGTTCATCCGTGTGGGAACCTGCGGGTCTCTGCAAGAACATATCGCGCCTGGGGACCTCGTCATTGCCCACGGTGCCGTACGGATGACCGGCACGGTAGACGCCTATGTTGATCGAGAATACCCCTCGGTCGCAGATATTGCCGTTACGAACGCGCTGATCGCGGCTTGCGAGCAGCTGGGTTACCGATATCACATAGGACTGACGGCAAGCGTCGACTCATTTTACGGCGGCGAAGGGAACGCAATTCCAGGCGGTCATCAGCTTACCAACCTCGAAGGACCGGCGGAGTATTTGAGATCTCGCAAGGTCGCAGCTCTCGAAATGGAAGCCGCGACGCTGTTCGTTCTCGGCTCCCTATTCAATCTTCGCACCGGCAGCATCTGCGCTGTCGGGTCAAATCGAGCCACCGGCGAACGCCGTGATGTCGAAGAATCCGTGATCGCAGCCTGCAGGGCGGCGACATTAGCAGCGGCACATCTAACGGGAGCTCCCAGTGCTTGATAATTTGAAACTTGCCTCAATGATCGATCACACGAACCTTAGGCCGGAAGCGACCGAAGCGGACATCGAACGCTACTGCCAAGAGGCGATCGAACATAAGTTCAGGGCCGTCTGCGTCAACCCGCTCCACATACCTCGCGTCGCTGCAAGGCTTTCGGGTTCAGACGTTTTGACTTGCTCCGTCGTCGGCTTTCCGCTCGGGGCGATACCAACCGTCATAAAGAACGCAGAGACGGACCTGGTCCTTTCTCAAGGCGCGTCCGAGATCGACATGGTCATTTCGGTCGGCGATCTAAAGAGCGGGAATGTCAAAGTGGTGGAGACGGAAATTGCCGCGCTGAAACGCACGTGTGGGAATGCCGTCCTCAAAGTGATCCTGGAAACCTGCTTGTTGACGCACGACGAGATCATTGCTGCGTGCCTTGCTTCGCAGGCTGCCGGCGCAGACTTTGTCAAGACGTCGACTGGGTTTGCCGCTCGAGGTGCAGTCGCTGAACACGTTGCCCTGATGCGTCAGACAGTCGGACCCGATATGGGCGTCAAGGCATCAGGTGGGATTTCGACCAGAGAAATCGCCGAAGCAATGGCTGCCGCAGGTGCTAACCGCATCGGTGCAAGCAAAAGCGTGGCGATTATTGCCGCGCGATGAGGGATGTTTCGCGCAGCGAATATTCTTCGTTGCGCGGGACCCATTAGCCCCGGGTGTTCTGGGGTGCTTCGGATTGAGTGCATCGCGGAATATCGCGCACTATCGCCTGCCTGCGACCAGGGCAACGGGTCAACCTCGATGAGCAATTTCGCCAGCGAAGCCGGGACGTCGGAAGCCAGGTGAAAACAACCTGTGGGTCCGCCAAATGGCGACCGCGAATATTGCGCCAACGTTCTTGAACCGGAAAGAACAGGAGGGGTTGAAACCAATGACTTTGAAAATAGGAACACCCAAGGAGATCGGGCCGGGCGAGTCGCGTGTCGCGATGACGCCAGAGGCCGCACTCCAGCTCCAGAAACTGGGCTATGAGTGCGTGATCGAAGCCGGCGCTGGGAGGCAGGCCGGGTTTTCGGACGAGGCCTATCGTGGCGTGGGTGTCACGGTGGTCGACAGCGCGGCTTTGCTCTACGAGACATCCGACGTCATTGCCAAGGTCCGTCCGCCCGAAGCCGCAGAGGTTGATCGGCTAGCCGCCGGCAAGACGCTGATCTCCTTCTTCTATCCTGCACAGAACAAGGAGCTTCTCGACCAGGCCAGCTCCAGCGGAGCGACCGTCATCGCCATGGACATGGTGCCGCGCATCAGCCGAGCCCAGAAGATGGATGCCCTGTCGTCGATGGCCAATATTGCCGGCTATCGGGCCGTGATCGAGGCCGGCAACAATTTTGGCCGCTTCTTCACCGGTCAGGTGACGGCGGCCGGCAAGGTGCCGCCGGCCAAGGTCTTGGTGATCGGCGCCGGTGTTGCAGGGCTTGCGGCGATCGGCACGGCAACGTCGCTCGGCGCCGTCACCTATGCCTTCGACGTGCGCCCGGAAGTGGCCGAGCAGATCGAATCCATGGGGGCGGAATTCGTCTTCCTCGACTTCGGCGAAGAACAGCAGGATGGCGCCGCGACCGGCGGCTATGCCGCACCGTCCTCGCCGGAGTTCCGGGAAAAGCAGCTTGCCAAGTTCCGGGAACTCGCGCCTCAGATCGACATCGTCATCACCACCGCCCTGATCCCCGGCCGCGATGCGCCGAAGCTGTGGCTTGCCGATATGGTGGCGGCGATGAAGCCGGGCTCGGTCGTGATCGATTTGGCCGCCGAACGCGGCGGCAATTGCGACCTGACGGTCCCCGACGAGCGCATCGTCTCCGACAATGGCGTGATCGTCATCGGCTATACCGACTTCCCGAGCCGCATGGCGGCGCAGGCCTCGACGCTTTATGCGACGAACATCCGCCACATGCTGACGGATCTGACGCCGGGCAAGGATGGGGTGATCGTCCACAACATGGACGATGACGTCATCCGCGGTGCGACCGTCACCAAGGATGGCGCAATCACCTATCCACCGCCACCGCCGAAGGTGCAGGCGATCGCCGCCGCCAAGCCGAAGGAAAAGGTGAAGGAGCCGACGCCGGAGGAAAAGCGGGCCCGGGAACTGGCCGCCTTCAAGGCGCAGACCAGGAACCAGGGCATCCTGCTGGTCATCGGCACGGCACTGCTGCTGCTGGTCGGCGCCTATGCGCCGTCGAGCTTCATGAGCCATTTTGTCGTCTTCGTGCTCGCCTGTTTCGTCGGCTTCCAGGTGATCTGGAATGTCAGCCATTCGCTGCACACGCCGCTGATGGCGGTGACCAACGCCGTCTCCGGCATCGTCATCCTCGGCGCATTGTTGCAGATCGGCTCGGGCAACGGGCTGGTGGTGACGCTGGCGGCGCTGTCAGTGCTGATCGCCACCATCAACATCGTCGGCGGCTTCCTCGTCACCCGGCGCATGCTCGCCATGTTCCAGAAGTCTTAAGCGGCAGGGATCTTCACAATGACCATCGGTATTGTATCGGCCGCTTATGTTGCGGCAGCGGTTCTCTTCATCCTCTCGCTCGGCGGCCTGTCCGGCCAGGAAAGCGCCAAGCGCGCCGTCTGGTACGGCATTGTCGGCATGGCCCTTGCCGTAGTTGCCACGATCTTCGGCCCCATGATCGACAAGACCGTCGGCAATTGGTTCATCATCGCGCTGATGATCGCCGGCGGCGCAGTGCTCGGCCATTATGTGGCGAGCCGGGTGCAGATGACGGAAATGCCGCAGCTCGTTGCGGCGCTGCATTCCTTCGTCGGCCTTGCCGCCGTGTTCATCGGCTTCAATGCCCATCTCGAAGCGGCCCATGTCGCTTCTCTCGACGAGGCTTCCCGCGCAGCCCTCACCGGATTTGCCGGCATATTGGCCCACAAGGACATGGTGGAACTGTCGATCATGAAGGTCGAGGTCTTCCTCGGCGTCTTCATCGGTGCGGTCACCTTCACCGGCTCGGTCGTCGCCTTCGGCAAGCTTGCCGGCAAATTGGACGGCAAGGCCAGGAAGCTGCCGGGCGGGCACGTTCTCAACGCGAGCGCCGCGATCGCCTCGCTGATCCTGCTGCTGATGTACTTCAACGGCGCCGGTGTCTGGACGCTTCTCCTGATGACGGCACTTGCCTTCTTCATCGGCTATCACCTGATCATGGGCATTGGCGGCGCCGACATGCCGGTCGTCGTCTCGATGCTGAACTCCTATTCCGGCTGGGCGGCAGCCGCGATCGGCTTCACGCTTGGCAACGACCTCCTGATCGTCACCGGCGCCCTGGTCGGCTCCTCTGGTGCGATCCTCTCCTACATCATGTGCAAGGCGATGAACCGCTCCTTCGTCTCGGTCATCCTCGGCGGCTTCGGCGCGAGCACCGGCGCGCAGATGGAGATCATCGGCGAGCAGATCGCCATTAGTGCCGAGGGCGTCGCGGCCGCCTTGGACGAGGCCGACAGCATCGTGATCGTGCCGGGCTACGGCATGGCGGTGGCCCAGGCGCAGCAGTCGGTCTCGGAACTGACCCGCAAGCTGCGGGCTGCCGGCAAGACCGTCCGCTTCGCCATCCATCCGGTGGCCGGCCGTCTGCCCGGGCACATGAACGTGCTGCTTGCCGAAGCCAAGGTTCCCTATGACATCGTCTTGGAAATGGACGAGATCAACGACGACTTCCCCAATACCGACGTCGTCATCGTCATTGGCTCGAACGACATCGTCAACCCGGCGGCGCAGGAAGATCCGAACTCGCCGATATCCGGCATGCCGGTGCTCGAAGTGTGGAAGGCCAAGCAGGTCTTCGTCTCCAAGCGTGGTCAGGGCACCGGTTATTCCGGCATCGAGAACCCGCTGTTCTTCAAGGAGAACACCCGCATGTTCTACGGCGATGCGAAGAAGTCGGTCAGCGAGCTCTTGCCGATGATCGGCTAGGCAGGTCAGGCAAGTGACGAACGAAATGAAGGGCAGCGAGGTTGCCCTTCTCAAGGCGCTGCTGACTTTCCGCAATAGCAGACTGCCGTAGCGTGTCATGACCCACAATGAACCCTGCTAAACCAATGGCAAGGCCAGCGCTTCATTTCAGATCGGCTCAGGGATGGGCTTAGGCACAGTTGCATACTGAACATTTCAGCTGCGAGCGGCCCAACGGCCGAATGGTTCCGCCGCTAGAATTGGCATCGACCACATGGTAGCCGAAGATCAGATACTCCAGTCAGCAGACGCTACCTGCCCCAGGGCAACCCCTTGAGACTCCAGAGTTAGTAGCCCAGCTTTTGGGCAAGCGCCGTCAAGCGGCTGAGTATCAATATGCTGGCGAAAATACCTCTCTCAGCGGAGGTGATCTCGTCCTCTGTAAGCCCCGTGACGACGGACATCTCCTCAAGGGAATAGCCCGACCGTCGCCGCATTTCACGGAACTTGTTTCCCAACGAGTGGTCGATTGCTGTGTCGCCGGGGCCGCGGCATTCCTGTAGGACTCGGACCAACTTCGCCTCCTGAATATCAATTGAGCTACTGCAGATCTAAAAGCGATCTGGTTTTCGACGGGGCGCCTCTCGAAGCAATCAAGTTGCCAGTCGCCCGCCGCTTTCACCGACCTTGCGAGGTCGGCGAAAGCCACTTATTGTCTTTGGCCTCAGGGAAACAGGCCACGGGTCCGCTTGGCTCTGAGGACTGTGTCAACGCCGATCGACAAAGCAGCGTCGCGTGTCGTCAGCTTGCGCATCTCCACACGGCGGGAAACTGCCTGGAAGGATTTTTCCAAGGTACGATTGAGGCGATCATTCACCTCTGCTTCGTCCCAGAAAAGCTGCTGTAGTCCTTGGACCCACTCGAAATAGCTAACGATGACGCCGCCGGCGTTGCAAAGTATATCCGGGATAACGAAAATCTCTGGGCGGTCCTTTAAGATAGCATCCGCTTCGGGTGTGGTCGGCCCATTGGCTCCCTCGGCGAGGATGCGGCACTGGATCTTGCCAGCGTTCTTCTCCGTGATCACTCGCTCGACTGCGGCCGGAATAAGAATGTCGCATGACTGGACAAGTAGGTCTTCCGGATCAAAAAGACCTTCCGTGGAATAGCCCTCCAGCGCACCGGTTCGCCGAACGTGTTGCTCAAGCGCTTCAATGTTCAGTCCACCGCGATCGAAATAAGCGGCGCTGTGGTCGCTGACGCCAATGATTTTGACGCCAGCCGATTGCAACGTAAGAGCCGCCACGGAACCAACGTTGCCGAATCCCTGCACAATTGCCGTCGCACCACTCAACTCCAACTTGACGGTCTCGGCCGCGCGTTTGACAAGGTAAGCGACCCCTCGTCCGGTGGCCTCGCGGCGCCCAACCGTGCCACCGCTCTCGACCGGCTTTCCGGTGACCACTTCGGCAACGGTCTGGCCCTGATACATTGAATATGTGTCCATGAACCAGGCCATGACCTGTTCATTCGTCCCCATATCGGGAGCCATCACGTCCGTGTGCGGACCCACAAATGGTATCATCTCCTGCATGTAGCGGCGCGAAAGAGCTTCAAGCTCCCGGCGGGAAAGTGAGCGTGGGTCGACGGCGATACCACCCTTTGCGCCACCGTAGGGCAATCCGGCCAGCGCGCATTTCCAGCTCATCCAGATAGCGAGCGCAGCCACTTCGCCCACATCGACGTTCGATGCAAACCGGGTTCCGCCTTTTGTCGGTCCCAACGTCAAATGATGCTGTACGCGATAGCCCTGAAAAACCGTGATCGAGCCATCATCACGGGTAATTGGGCAAGAGACAGCAAGCGCACGCTTGGGGATAAAAATGCGTGACCGCTCATCCGTGGGAATGTCAAGGTGGTCGGCTACCGTCTCGAATTGGCGTCTCGCCATCGCAAAGACGGGACCGGAATAGATCGATGATGCGTTCATTTCGTCAGCTTTCTTGAGTATGAGGTTCTGAAAAGAACATGGGCTGCGGCCGCAAGTCTCACATGCGCCACGCAGATCCGAGAGATTGCCGCATCGCCGCAACGATGCGCCGCATGACCATTGTTTTCTCCAAAAATGACGATTTTGGATGCAAAAAATGTATATTTGGATATTGAATTGTGCGAGAGTAATCGTGTCAGATTGTCAAACTTTACAAGAATTGCCCGTAACGTTGTGAAGGCTGTATGGATATGCAGGGAGTCTACCTTGGGCCACGTCTGCGCCGCTTGCGCCGGGATCTCGGATTGACCCAGGCCGGAATGGCGGCAGACCTCGACATTTCGCCGTCCTATATTGCCCTGATGGAAAGCAACCAGCGTCCGCTCACAGCCGAAACGCTGCTCCGGCTCGCGAAAGCCTACAAGATAGACTTCTCAGAATTCACGAATGCCGCGGCGCCCGATACCGTGTCGCGGCTCCAAGCCATGGTCAAAGATTCCATACTGATGGACGTTGATTTTGGATCGCTTGAAGTGGCAGACGTCGCGCACAGCTTTCCGGGCGTCGCAGAAGCGCTGCTCCGCCTTCACACCGCGTACAAGGAAGGTCAGTTCGCCCTCGCTGACAAGCGACGGCAGTTGACAAGCGAAGGTTGCGACGCTCTAGATCCGGTGGCTGCTGTCCGAAGTTTTCTGTCTGCGCGCCGCAATTGCTTTCCGATGTTGGACGCGGCTTCCGAAAAGCTTTTCGCCAACATCACCGAAGCGGGAGGGTTGACCGAGTACCTCCAAACGCACCACAAGATCCGGGTCCGGCGCCTCCCTTCAAATGTGATGACCGGATCCGTTCGTCGTCTCGACCGGCACCGCAAGGAACTGCTCATCAACGAGATTCTGGACCTTCCAAGTCACCAGTTCCAGCTGGCCCAGCAGCTCGCTTATCTGGAGTTCGATGAGGCGATCCTGTCGACGGTTGCCGAGGGGCGGTTCCCAAACGATAACACGCGTAGACTTGCTCACCGAGCTCTTGCTGCATACTGCGCCGCGGCGACGATCATGCCGTACGCGGCATTCGCTCGAGCGGTCGACAGCCGTCGGTACGACATCGAACTGTTGGCTCGCCAGTTTGGAACAAGCTTCGAACAAACCGCACATCGGCTTACTACCTTGCAGAAACCCGGCCAGGAGCGGGTACCATTCTTCTTCATCCGCGTGGACGCGGCGGGAAATATCTCGAAGAGACTGAACAGTGGCAATTTCCCCTTTGCCCGTCACGGTGGCGGCTGTCCGCTCTGGACTGTGCATCAAGTCTTCACGACCCCCCGCAAGGTCGTGACGCAATGGCTGGAATTGCCCGAAGGCCAACGCTTCTTCTCAATAGCCAGGACGGTCAGCGCTGGTGGCGGCGCCTACGGGATGGCGAGCGTCGACAGGTCGGTCGCGTTGGTCTGTGAAGCTCACCACGCCGAAAAGTTGATATATGCCCAAGATCACCCTCAGATTGAGAGCCCAACTCCGATTGGCATTACGTGTAGCCTCTGTCACCGAACTGCATGCGCCGCACGGTCAGAACCTCCCCTCGGCCGGCAGATCCTGCCGGATAATCTCCGCCGGGCGGATGTTCCTTACGGATTTTCTGACAGTTGAGATGCGACCAAGCCCGCAGTCGTTCGAATGGTGTCCTGAGTTAGCGTGCGCGCGTAGATATTAGGAATGAGCGAAGTTCATTGTCGCCAGATAGGTGCATCTGAATAAGTGAGCCACGAGCCGGTTGCGAGGATCAGCATGTCACAAACAGCAACTTTGCCGGATTTAAGCGGCTGGAATGAGGCGGTTATTTCGCTGGGCAATTAAAGATGCTGTTCACGGGGTTTCCCCCTGATCGAATGGATGAACTGTGATCTGATGTTACGAAGCTATTCCAAGCGGCACGCGCCAAAAACTAGGGGTTCGACATAGGATAATAAGCGTGAAGAGCTGTCGTGCTGTGCGAAGATCAAGCCGAACCTTTGAGGAAAGACGATCGCGAAGCAGTTCGGAGCCTTCGTTGTGGTAGGCGCGCCGGCTCATGTCAATTGTCTCGATTTTGTAAGGGTCAGAAGCAGCTACGGCGGAGCAAAGCGCCTCGCACGCGAAAACGTAATCGGATATGGCCCGCTTGAATGGTGTGTACGACAAGATAAGCACGAGGATTGGATTGCCTTCAGCGTCGGACAGGTGAAAGGCCAGCCTGGGACCGACGCCATCCAGGAGCAAGCGATAAGGACCGTTGTCGCGGCCGATCAGCTCGAAGGAATTCTCGTCCAGCAGGTCGGCAATCGCGGTTTCCAACTCGACCTTGCCCTCGCGCGTGATCTCCACCTGGCTGGACACGACGTCAACTGCGCTGATCCTGTTTCGATGGTTGCCCATTTTTGTACCCGCTGCTGTTTCGCACAGTACTTTCGACGGAGATGAAAAGCTAAGGAGAGCGCTTCACCGCAATGTAGCATTGCCTAATGTTTTCGCCTCGACCGCTTTGGCGCGCCGCAATCAGCGAACCAATTGGTGGATGGTCGGGGGAGGTTTCACCGAGGTACCGCCCATAAGGTAAGCATGGCAGACCTTCTCTGCGGCAGCGTTTGCATCTTCGATGGTTCGGGCGTGGACATGGGCAATCGGCTGACCGATCAGGATCTCTTGGCCAATCTCTGCCAAGCCAGTCAGGCCCACCGCGGGATCTACGGCATCTTCGGGTCGTCGTCGCCCGCCGCCAAGTTCCACCACAGCCATGCCTACCGCCCTGCAGTCGATCGCTTGGACAAATCCGCCGACGGAGGGCACCACTGGCAGGACAATGGGCGCCGTGGGGAGATACTTTGCAGGAGCCTCGATCAGATCGATTGGGCCTCCCAGCATCGCTACCATCTTGCCGAAGCGCTCGGCTGCCGCGCCGGAAGCAAGCACTCGGTTGAGCATGTCGCGGGCCTCAGCCTCGGCCCGCGCGAGCTGTCCTGCAATCAGCATCTGCTCGCATATAGTGAAGGTTACCTCGTGTAGCCTTCTCGGGCGAGATTTTCCGGTAAGATAATCAATGGCGGCTTGAACTTCGACAGCATTGCCGGCCGCCGGCGCCAGTGGCTGGCTCATGTCGGTCAATACGGCGCTCGTGCTCATTCCCGCACCAGTTCCCACATCGACCATGCTTCGTGCGAGCTCGATCGATTTTTCAATGGTTGGCATTACAGCGCCGGAACCGACCTTCACGTCCATGACCAGGGCCTGAAGACCAGCTGAAAGCTTCTTGGAAAGGATAGAGGCGGTAATGAGATCGATGGATTCGACCGTCGCAGTTACATCCCGAATGGAATAGATTCGTCCGTCCGCGGGAGCAAGCTTTGCCGTCTGTCCAATGATTGCGACGCCAACCTCCTTCACCACCTGCCGGAACGTATCAGTCGAAGGAACGAGGTTATAACCGGGTATCGATTCAAGCTTGTCGAGGGTGCCACCTGTGTGTCCCAAGCCACGACCCGAGATCATTGGAACATATCCGCCGCAAGCGGCAATAAGCGGTCCTAACATCAATGACACGACGTCGCCCACGCCTCCGGTCGAGTGCTTATCAACGACAGGACCATCGAGATTCAGCGAGTTCCACTCTAGGACCACTCCGGAATCGCGTTGGGCCAGAGTGAGGCTCACTCGCTCCTCAATGCTCAAGGCATTCAGGAAGACCGCCATAGCGAAAGCTGCGATTTGACCTTCAGTGACATTACCGTCCGCGATGCCGCCGACGAAGAGAGCAATTTCCTCACCGGTAAGGGCGAGGCGATCCCGCTTCTTTCGGATAATCTCTTGCGGCAACGTCATGATATTTCCTTTCGTTACGAGCTCGCCAACAGATGCGGCCTTGCAGGCGCGCGCATTTGAAACAGCGATGCGTAGTCCAAGTTTTGACCAATCTGTGGCGAAAAAGCAAGAGCTATTGATACAAAGTAGAGATAGATGTATACTGAATAGAATTTATGGGATCCAAAATATGCCAAGACTGGGTGCTGACATGGGCAGAGTCGCATTCGCAGCCGATTGAGCGCGATTAGTGCCTTAAACAGAATCAACACAGGGGTGCCGATGCAAATTTCGAAAAATATCCAGCTGGGAGCCCCCGGCGCCATGAGTTCCGCAGAGGTGATTTCGCTCTCCGATCCTGGGCACGATACAGGTGTGATGCCTGCCCAGAGCCTCTCAGACAGGGTGAGAGAGGCCATCGAAGCAATGATCATTGGCGGGCAGATGCTGCCCGGCTCGCGTATTGACGAGGCGGAGCTTACGCAGAAGTTTAAGGTTTCACGCACCCCCATGCGAGAAGCTATCAAAGCATTGATTGCAACGGGCCTTCTTGAGAGCCGGCCGCGTCAAGGGGTCACGGTGGCGGCTTTATCGACGCCGGTGCTGCTCGAAATGTTCGACACTATGTCGATGCTGGAGGGCATGTGCGCGAAGTATGCGGCCCGTAGAGCAACGTTCAAGCAGATCGCGCAGCTCGAAGAAATCCAGGACCGTTTGGAACAAGCTTTCAAGTCCGGTGATCCGGAAGGCTTCTACATGACGAATCTGGATTTCCATGAGGTCATCTACTGTGCGACCCATACGACTTTCCTTGCTGAGCAAACTCGGTCGTTGCGCAAGCGCGTCGCCATGTACTGGAAGCACGTGACCTATCTGCCGGGCCGAATGGCGGAAACCGTCCCGGAGCATCAGTGCATCATTGCCGCAATCAAGGCGAAGGATCCCAAGGCGGCCGAGTTAGCGGGATACCAACACATCAGTCTCTTGGGGGACAATATGATCGATTTCATCGCTCGTCTCCCCAAAGCCGTAACATCCGATCAATGACAAGAGAAGCGACGCCCATGACGATAGATACCTTGCCCTCTCAAGCTCGAGATGGGCGCCACATATTCTACAACGGGGAATATCGAGAAATCGTTGGCACGGGCCGCATCGACGTCCGTAGTCCGGCGACGAATGAGGGCATCGGATACATGGCCGTCGCCGATGCGAGCGATGTCGCACGAGCTACCAAGGCGGCCGCCAAAGCCTTCGAAAGCTGGTCGGCCCTGGATCCTCTCGATCGTGCCCGCCATCTTCGTAAGCTTGCTGAACTGGTCAGGGAGCGCATAACCGAGCTTGCCGGATGGGAATCGGCCGTTACTGGCCGCCCGTTGCGCGAAATGCGCGCGCAGATGGCGCGCATCCCTGAATGGATCGAGTATTTCGCGGGAATTGCGCCCGGCCTCGAAGGGGAATCCAACCGCTTGCGCGGCGGCTTCTCGTCGACAACAAGTTGGCAGCCCTATGGCGTGTGCGCGTTGTTGACGCCCTGGAACCACCCGATACTCATCCTGGTAAAGAAGCTCGCGGCCGCACTTTCTGTTGGAAACACGGTCGTGATCAAGCCCTCGGAGCTTGCGCCATGCACTCCTCTCGTCTTCGCAGCCTGGTGCACGGAAGCCGGCATACCGCCTGGCGTGGTGAACGTTGTGACCGGCGAAGGTGCGACCGGAGCATCCCTCTGCGCCAGCCCGGACGTTCGCAGGATCGATCTGACGGGTGGCACCACGACCGGTCGCCGCGTTGCTGCTGCTGCTGCGGAACGCTTGGTTCCGTGTACCCTTGAGCTGGGTGGCAAAACGCCAGTTGTTGTCTTCGAAGACAGCGATATCGAGGAGGCGGCTGCAGGGGCAGTTTTCGCGGCGTTCGTCGCGTCTGGTCAAACCTGCGTGTCCGCTGGCCGTTTCCTGGTCCAACGCCCCATCTATGAGCGCTTTCTCGATGCCTTCGCCAAGCGAGCCGCCGCACTCATGGTGGGTGATCCGGCCGACCTCGCAACGGATGTTGGGCCTGTCATTTCCTACGTCTCCCTCCAGCGCATCGAGCGCATGATCCAACATGCGAAGTCAGCCGGCGCCCGGCTTGTCACAGGGGGGGCAGCGCCACAGTTCGACGGACCCCTCTCTGCCGGCAACTTCATGCAACCGACGATCTTTGCGGACGTGAAACCGGATATGGAGCTCTTCCAGGAAGAGGTCTTCGGCCCCGTTGTTGCCGTTACGCCTTTTGATACGGAGGAAGAAGGATTGGCGCTTGCCAACGACTCTCCCTACGCACTCGGCGCATCCATCTGGACGCGTGACATTGCAAGAGCCGCACGGGTCGGCGCGAAGATCCGGGCCGGGATGATCTGGATCAACGACCATCACAAGAACGATCCCCGGTCCATTTGGGGCGGCTATGGCGACAGCGGCTATGGCGTCGAAAATGGCTGGGACGCAATCAAATCCTACTTGATCAAGCGCAATTTGATCGTCTCTTCCAACCCGAAGTTCGACGACTGGTTCAAGGGCGGCACTCGATACGGCTGAGCTGAGCACTCGGGGCCTGCTGCATTTTTCTTCTAAGGGAACAGTAATCATGAAAGTTGGGTTTATTGGAATCGGTGCCATGGGGGCAGGGGTGGTCCGCAACCTTCTCGCCGCCGGAAATGAGGTCGCGGTATGGGACCGCTTTCCGGAGCCCGTCGCCGAGGCGGTGGCAATTGGTGCCAGCGCCGCCGCCTCGCCGATCGAAGCCGCGCAATTCGACGTCGTCTTCTCGATGCTCGCGCATGATGACGCGATTCAGGCGGTTCTGATCGATAGTGGCTGGCTCGTTCAGCTGAAAAAGCCGCTGATCCATGTCAATCTGTCGACGATATCGGTCAAGTACGGCAAAAAGCTTGGTGAACTGCACGACGCGGCGGGCATTGATTACGTAGGCGCTCCGGTATTCGGGCGACCTGATGCTGCTTTGGCTGGGACCTTGCACCTAGTTGTGGGCGGTCGCGCGGAACTCCTTGGAAAGCTCGACACACTTCTAACGGCGATCAGCAAAAAAGTCTGGCATGTGGGTGAACAGCCGTTTCAGGCAAATCTCGTCAAGCTGGCCGGCAACATGATGATCGCGTGCGCAATCGAGGCGATGGCGGAGGCGACCGCGCTCGGTACCTCGCACGGCATTGATCGGAACATTATGCTGGACCTTTATCTCGATGCTCTATTCCCCTGCGGCGTTTACCGAGGCTACGGCGATTTCATTCGGCGCCGCGAGTATGAGCCGGTCGGCTTCAAGCTGCCGTTGGGCCTGAAGGATGTTCGGCTTGCCCTTGAGGCTGGCGAAGCTTCGCGCGTACCGCTGCCGCTTGCCGGCGCCGTCCGCGACAGCCTCGTTATGGCAATGGCAAACGGCTATGAGAATAAGGATTGGTCGTCGCTAGCGGAAATGTCCTACGCGCGCGCAGGCATCAAACGAGAAATATGAAACCGCTGTCGACCTACAGAGCGTCTCCTGCATAGCGGGAATGTCGTCGTCGGAACGCCGTTTGGTCTGACGAGCAGAAGCTGGAAATTTGAGGGATGTTTCGGCGGGCGTTGCGACGGTCGCCGACATTACTCGTTGACATGACTTAATGGCACAGCGGACTTACACCTGGCGCCGGCAGTTTACGAAGAAGGCCGAAGCTGCGCTGGTACAATCGGCGGGATCCCCGCCGGTGACGATTGGGCCCGGGCAGCAAGTTTAAGGAACGCAGCCGAGACATGCCGGCCGCGGATTGTACGCATTCAAACAATCAATTTTACGCAGCGCCTCGAACGCCTTAAAAATCGCAGGACAGATGGAGTTGAACGAAACTTGAGCGGGTAAGTCATCGAGTTCGCTGCCCGCGAGCTGAAGACGATCGGGAGTTCTTCGGTAAGTCATCCGCAGATGAGTGCGACGGACGTAAGTTCGAAACACAATATCGCCTTTGCGAGGTCGGCTAAGCAGCGAGACCTTTGCGGCCGATTGTGCCAGCTCCCGACTAGGTTGAGCCGTGTACTATTGGGGAATTCTTTCGGGTTTATGGCACCCGCTAGAACGTGTGCGATGGCCGCAAAGGAGCGTCATCTTTCTAACCGGAAACTTCCCGCTGAGGGAAGTTACGGGGAGTACCTTGTATCGCCCCCTCCGATTGTGACGGCGGCGGACCTCGACATGACGTCCCCGTTATCGATCACTTATTTTGGGCAGCCTCCGAGACAAATTTGGTTTCAACCACGATTGAGGTGAGGCATGTTGTATAGCTTCCTGCTTGCGTCCTGGGGGACGTCGGGTAATCTGGGCCCGTTGCTGACTGTAGCTCGACAACTGCAACGGCACGGCCATAGCGTCCGCATCATGGCTGATCCAGAGATGCAGCATGAAGTGGCTGCGGCGGGTTTCGATTTCGTGTGCTGGCGTCGTGCCCCGATAGGGATCGACGCGGATCCGACTTGCTTTTCAGACATGCGCGACTGGTTCCAAAAAGCGGTGTTCGGCCCTGCGCCAGCCTATGCTGCCGACGTCCAGGATGAGATCGGCCGCATACCGACGGATGCTGTCATTGCCATCGATATGTTGTTCGGTGCCGTGTTGGGCGCCGAAGCCGCTGGCGTGCCCATCGCAATGTTGTCACCCCATGTGAGCCTTCGCCCTTTGCCAGGAATGCCGCCGGCCACCAGCGGATTGGCGCAGCCGCAGACGCCAGAAGAGCGGATCGCGATCGCGGCGGCGAATGAAAATTGGGCTTGCTTCCTAAACCAATTCCTTTCGCTTCTAAACGAGGCGCGTGCCGGCCTCGGTCTGTCCGGTTTGGCCAGGACGGTGGATTTATTTGAGTGTGTCGATCGGTACTTGCTGGCGATCAGCCGGACTTTCGATTTTGCGGCCGACCTCCTACCGGACAACGTTCGCTATGTTGGGCCGCTGCTGGAGCAACCAAATTGGTCAAAGAGCTGGAAGGCGCCTTGGCCTTCGGACGCCGATCGACCTCGAGTGCTCGTCGCCTGCAGCTCCGGCGCTCAGGGTCAAGACGACTTGGTCCAACGGATCATTAGCGCATTAGGTACGCTTGACGTGTACGCGGTTGCGACCATCGGGCCTCATGTTGAGGCGGGGAAGCTGGTCGCCCCCGCGAACGTGCATCTATTGCGCGGCGCACCGCATGACACAGTGATGAAGGAAGTCTGCCTTTTGATAACGCAGGGCGGCCACGGCACCGTCAGCCGGGGGCTGATAAACGGTCTACCGCAATTGGTGCTCCCCAACGGGCGCGACCAAGGGGATAATGCTGCACGAGTTGTGTCGAAGGGAGCTGGTCTACGATTACCCCCGAGTGCTGGCGAAGCTGAGATCGCCCATGCCGTCAGTCGGCTGCTACAGGAGCCGCGTTATCGCGATGCGGCGCACCGCTTGGGCGATGGCATCAAAGCTGAAATCGCCGCCTCCGGTCTCGTTGACGAATTGGAGGCTATGGTGGCAAACAGACCCATTGTCGGATCGGCGACCTGATGCGGATGGTATGACCGTACATTCGGATTGTTCGAATTCATCGTGGTGCCCTCAGATATCTTCCCTACGGGGATTTAGGCATCGATGTCATTCCTTCGATGCTCCCTACCATGCAAGGCGATCTTCGTCGCGCGCCTGGTGCCGCTCACAGTTCATCGTGTTTCCGCGTTGCCCCATTTGCCTCGGGCATTCTCTAATCGATCACATCAGTTTGCGATCGGCAAACCATTGCCCTTGCGGTCTGACTGCCGTCCGTTGGTTGTTCCACTCTCTTTATGACACACACCATCTACCCTTGGCCGGCGAACCCGGAAAAAAGGAGCCGAACCTCATGAATGTAGCCGAATCGAGCCCCATCCTGATGAACCGCGCCGGGGTGTGCCTTGCGCACTTCGAAGCAATATCGGCTTCGCCCCTAAGTCCCCCGATCGTCCTCATTCACGGCTGGACCGGCGATCACAGGATATTCGCGCCGCAGATCGAATATTTCGCCAAAAGTCGGCACGTCATGGCGGTAAACCTCCGCGGTCACGGAGACAGCGATGCGCCGAAGCAGGAGTACACGATCGAGGGTTTTGCTGACGACGTAGCGTGGCAATGCGGCGAGCGGAACCTGGAGAAACCGCTGATCATCGGCCACAGCATGGGTGGGTCGGTCGCACTCGAGCTGTGCGGCCGCCATCCGGAGCTCGCCTCGGGCGTTGTGATGATCGATTCTATCGTCACGCCCCGGTGGGCGCTACGCGACAGCACTGAAATTGGCCAGTTCCTGGATGAAATTTCCAGCTCAAACTATCGGGAGGTTTTGCGGAAGAATGCGTCGTCCATGGCCCTCAACTACGACGCTCCTTCCAGGCGCGAGAGCATCCACAACACCTACATCCGCGCCTCGTGCGAGAAGACACCGCAGCATGTGGCCTATTCTGCAATGCGCAATTTCATGCTCAACTATGATGCGTCTCCTGCGGCAACGCGTTGCAAGGTCCCGATGGCCTACATCGCTGCCGATGTGCCGCTGGTGAGCGCTGCGTGTGATCTCGACTGGCTAAAGGTTCGCTGCTCCCAGCTCGTTCTGGCCAAGACGCTGTTGGCTGGCCATTTCAACACCATCGAGGTGGCTGACCAGGTCAATGCAATGCTCGACCGCTTCTTAGCAGTCGGCCTTAGGCCGCGCTCCACCACCCCGGTGTAACGGATATACATGATAGACTGGTCTACGATGCTGTACCGACCGAGGACAGCCGAATTCGAGTGGGGTCCGCAGTCGCGACCGACACGAAATCTGGCGGGGAATGTGAGGGGCTTCTCAAGGGAAGCGGCGCTTGATCGTCGTGCTCCTCGCTCCCCGCCAAGCGCGCATTAGACGTGATCTGTGTTTCGATGACGCGCTCTATACCGCGGGTCGAGGGCGACCGCCGCACGTGCATCGCCCACAGCGCACCCTCCTTCTTGTCGTTCAACCGCACGCCACCGCCATCATCGCCGCATTTGCGTATTCGCCTGACCTTTCACGCCTCCTTTCGGGACGTGGATCGTCCGCACGTTTCTTGGGCGGCTAGGGAGACGGAATTGGTCGATCTCCGCTCCGCGACCAAGTATGTGTTCGCTCGCCACCATCACCAGGCAGCGCAATCCCATGCGTCAGGCGGCGGCCGACCATTCCCGAGAGCCTCGTCGAGGCGCACTTTCCCGCCCCTGCACTCTGTTCGGGGACAACAGCAGGCCTGTTGGCCTATGCGCGCATTCGCCCTTGTAGGGAAATCAGTCCGCCAGTGATCCGTGTCAGAGCCATCAGGAACTAACAAGCCTGGCGAGGTTGCGACATTGCAGTGCCACTTATCCTACACGGCCTACCTTGCTCCCCAGAACAACCCGTTGATTTCAAGGTTCTATCAAGTGTGTCTGGTTGGCACAGCTCTTGCCAACACGAGAGGCGAAGGGGTTCGTTTCAACCGCTTAGACGTTGGATTTCGGCGAGGCAAATCATGCGCGGTACGTTTCTGAATAGATTGATGATGGCTACGGCTTTGGCGATGGCATTCACCATGGCGGCTTCTGCCAAGACCCCGATGACCACTGTTGCCAAGCCGATCGATTCCAACCCCAACAACGCTCCCAAGGACGCCCCCGACCCTCGAGCCTATCTGAATGAGATCGAAGGTGATAAGGCGATGGTCTGGGTCAAGGCCCATAACCAATCGACCGTCGACAAACTGTCGAAAGATCCACGCTACGGCGAATATCAGGCTAACATTCTGACGATCCTGCACGCCACCGATCGCATTGTTATACCCGGCTTCGCGCATGGCGGCATGATCGATAACTTTTGGCAGGACGGCGTGCACGTGCAGGGCCTGTGGCGGCGTACGAGTTGGGAAGCCTACAGGTCTGGAAGCCCGCAATGGCGCATCATTCTCGATGTCGATGCGCTGTCAAAACTCGAGAACAAGACCTGGGTGCTTAGAGGTGAGAACTGCTTGCCGCCCGTCGACAATCTCTGCCTGCTCAGCCTGTCTGATGGCGGCAAGGATGCAGATGTGATGCGCGAATTCGACGCTGCCAAGGGTGAGTTCGTTAAGGAAGGCTTCGTCCTGCCCGAGGGCAAGCAGTCGGCGACTTGGATGGACGAGAATACCATCTACGTGACCCGGGAATGGACGCCGGGAGAAGTGACGACTTCCGGCTACGGCTACGTCACTAAGGTGCTGAAGCGGGGCCAAAGCCTCGATCGCGCGGTCGAGGTTTTTCGCGGCGACAAAAAAGATGTCTCGTCTGGACGCGATGTGTTACGCGACATCGATGGCAAGTATGTGATGGACTTCTCATATCGCAGCCTCGACTCCTTCAACACAGAACTAGCCTTTTACCCGAACGGTCACACCGATAACCACAAGGTCGTTCTGCCATTCCCGACCACAGCCGCTTTTGGTGGCTATTACAAGGGCCAGGCAATCTATCGGTTGAAGTCGGACTGGGCCACGGCCAATGGCGCCGTCTTTCACAACGGCGCGATTATCACTTTCGATCTCCGCGCGGCGCTCGCCGATCCGGCGCGCGTCGAACCATTTGTGCTGTTCATGCCGAATGAGCGCCAGTCTGTCCAAGGAATTACCCGGACCAAGAATCGCCTCGTGCTGTCGATCCAGTCGGATGTCAGCAGCGAGGTACGCAGCTTCGATTTCGGCAAGAATGGCTGGTCATCCTTTAAGTTGGCCCTGCCGGAAAATTCGACCCTGTCCGTGACCTCCAGCGACAATGAGAGCGATCACCTGTTCATATTGTCGGAAGGTTTCCTCGAACCCTCCACTCTCTTTTACGCCGACGCTGCAAGCGGCAATATCGAGAAGCTCAAGTCGAGCCCGGAACGCTTCGATGCTGAAGACCTGCAGGTACAGCAGTTCTGGGCGACCTCGAAGGATGGAACGAAGGTTCCGTACTTCCTTGTGGCGCGCAAGGACGTTAAGCTCGATGGCACGAACCCGACCATCCTTTACGCCTATGGTGGTTTCGAAATTTCAATGCGCCCTTTCTATCTGGCATCGCTCGGGAAGCTGTGGCTGGAAAGGGGCGGCGCTTTCGCGCTGGCCAATATACGAGGGGGCGGCGAATTCGGACCGAAATGGCACGAGGCCGGTTTAAAAACCAATCGTCAGCGCGTCTACGACGACTTCCAAGCCGTGGCGCAGGACCTGATCGCGAAGAAGGTCACCTCGACACCGCATCTCGGGATCATGGGTGGTTCGAACGGCGGCCTGCTGATGGGCGTGCAACTGACCGAGCGCCCCGATCTATGGAACGCGGCCGTGATCCAGGTGCCGCTTCTCGACATGATCAACTTCACCCACATGTCGGCAGGAGCCTCCTGGCAGGGAGAGTATGGCAATCCGGACGATCCGGTCGAAGGCGCCTTCCTCCGCTCGATCTCGCCTTATCATAACGTCAGGGCAGGTGTGGCCTATCCGGAACCTTTCTTCGAAACCTCGACCAAAGATGACCGCGTCGGTCCGGTGCACGCGCGCAAAATGGCCGCCCTATTCGAGGATATGGGTCTGCCTTTCTACTATTATGAAAACATCGAGGGCGGCCACGCCGCCGCCGCCAATCTGCAGGAACGCGCGCGTCTCCACGCACTCGAATACACCTACATGTCTCAAAAACTCATGGACAATAAGTGAGCATGGACCCTCCCGATTGAACGGATTTGGGATCTGTTTCGAGTAAAGGATCGCACGGTCGAGGCGTGCGTTTTTTTGGTGGCGGACGCCGACGACAAAACTGGGTTGTATCAAGCGCAAATCCCTCTTCCGCGCTCGGAAGACCTCTCCGGTCCTGCATGAGTCAACGCCCTATGTCTCCCGAACAATCCTCTTCGCACGGAATTTGCGCGATTCGATCAACGCAGATTCATTTCTAACGATCCCGGCGCCCCTGATGCGAATGCTGATCGACCGGGAATTTACGACCAGACAACTGAAAAACTGGAGATTGCCTTGGAGGATGTTTCAAAACACGCGCAGACGGCACTTGCCGTGCTCAGCATCGTTACCGCGCTGGTGCTCATCGAACATGGAGCCATGAAGCTAGTCGGCTTCCCCGCGTTTGGCGGGGGCGGAGCAGGGGGCGAAGGCAATTTATCCACTCTGATGCTGATTTTTGGCCTTCGGGAGGTGTTCGGCGGCATGGCAGTGCTGACTGGCCTCCTGACCAGACCGGTTGCCTTCCTTTTGTCAGGGCAATGGCCCTCGGCTACTGGACTACTCATTTCTCAGGCAAGAGCGTTTTTCCCATGCTTGTCGACGGCGATGATACGATCCTGTTTTGCTTCATCTTCCTTTATCTGGCATTTACAGGACCCGGGGCGTGGAGCTTTGACGCTAAGATGAAACGAATATGAGCGGGGCTTCGTGACTGCAGCGAGATGAGTCATATGTCACAGCCATTGTTGACTTTCCAGCTTTGGGTCGGTGTCGGGAAATCATCGTAGAACACCTGGTCAGCAAACATGCTGGATAGTAAGTGTCGACTGACATATAAGAAACCATCCATCTTATTCACAGTACCTACCAATCAAACTCATCGACGAAAGGGCGCGTCTATCGATATTCTGCGATTGACAAAGTCGATTGCGTGTCGACATAAACATATAACGACATTAGGTAAATAAGGGAACTATGTCAGGAAAACACGTCCGCTCTCCGGGCGCTGTTTACTGCTGGTTCGTAATCGGCCAGCCCGTTCAGTCCGCGCCCAAGAGGCGATCGCGACTGACAGAGATTGCGAAGGCGGATGTCGTGCCCTTCCTATGCTGCGATTAAGCATTGGAAGGGAAACAAACCGGCAGGTAGCCGAGCAAGTTATCTTCAATTAAAAGAACGGTTGAACGCAACCTCTATGAAATCCGAGAGATGATCTTGTATGAACCGGCAGGAACGATCTCGCTGGCACCTGGAGAACACATAATGGAAAACAGCGCCGATGCCGTTTTTCGATATCGCGGCTCAACGTTCGACAGCATGATCGAAACCCTTACGGGAGTTTTCGGCACATTCGACGCTGAGCTCGTCAGTCGCTCCCATGACTTCCATTGGGGGATCGATCTTTCGGCCTGTGAAGGCGCCGTATTGATTACCGGCTCCCATCAGGATGGATTTCAGTTCCGCGCGGAATGGTGTTCTGGTGCAACGGAGCATCTATCGATCGTAGTGCCGCGCAGCGGCGGCATGGGGGTTACATACGGTTCGCGCACCGCCGAGGCCGGAGAGGGGAAACTTCTTCTTTATAGGAATTTCGAGCCTGACGGCATCGTGATGCACGGTCAATCCAATCTGATAGATGAGTTGGTGCTTGATTGGTCCTTATTCCAACGGACAATTGGCGAGACTTTCGACGTGCCGTTCAATGGCTCCCTCGACCTCTTGCCTGAGCTGGATCTGTCCACGTCAGTTGGCCGGACGGTCGGCAATCTCACGGAAACAATCATCGACGGAATACGCGATAATGGTCCGCTTTTGCAGTCTCCTATCGCCCTGGCACATATTACGCAGGCGCTCGCCGATGTGGTGATAAGGATGGTGCCTCATCGGCTGTTGCATCTGCTGGATAAGAAACCCAGCATGATTGCTCCAAGGCATGTTCGACGCGGGATCGAGTTCATGCGTGCCAATATCGACCAGCCGATTACAATGCCGATGGTGGCCGAAGCAGCGGGGGTTTCCACCCGAGCACTCGAAGCTGGTTTCCGCGCTTTTAAGGACATGACACCCGCAGCCTATCTACAAATGCTTCGGTTGCGGGCAGCACGGGAGGATCTGCTGGATCCAGAGAACCGCATGCTTTTGAAAGATATCTGCCTTAAATGGGGGTTCTTTCAGTTCGGGAGGTTTTCCGCAGTTTATAGGGCACACTATGGAGAAAATCCGTCTGAAACAAGAAGGCGCGCTTGTGGGGTGCGTTCTTTTAGAGCCTCCTGACGAAAAAAGATTGACCGCAAATGGTACGACCGATTGCTAAACGCGAAACGATCGTGCTGGATTTCCACCCCAGCTTCTTCATTCTTGCCGTCGGTTCCACAGCGTTGGAACTCTCGTCATTGCACGACAAAAATCAGGTCGTAGACCCGCGAAGACCCCAAATCTGACGCGCCCATGTTCAAATTTTGTGCTGAATGCACAAGTCGGAAACCAAAGTTTTCCTTGATCGTCACGGCGCTTTTGAATGGCTATGCTTTGATGAGCACTGTCTCTTCCTTGGTCTGAAGCTGGACGGTCGTGCTGTAATATGGCCAAATATACGGTCCTCCGGCGCCCTCGTTTAGGTCCTGGTTGATCGCTTGGTAGCCGGCGATATGCGGGGGTGAGGACTGGCCGGTCACGAGCAACTGCAGAGCTGTGATGGGCTTTTTGCCCGGCTCGCCGTTTTTCCAGACCATGTAGATGAACTTCCCGCTTGCGCCTTGTTTCAAGTCTTGTCCGGTCCAACTCCACCAGAGGGAGGGTTCGCTTGCGCTTGACTGTAGGCGACAAAGTCGACCGACGTCACCGGATTCTCTTCGCCTAAAGTGTAGCCAATGTAGATGTATTTTCCGCCCACGCCCGTATTGGTGTCGATCGATAGGAACTCCCACGGCGGTTGATATCTTGGACCGGGATTGTCATCGACCTGATTTATGAATTGCTGAATCGGCGCAGCCATTTAGACTCTCCTTAGTTGGTATAGTGGTGACTCGGTTGCGAGTCGTTCCCACGCGGCTCAAAGTGCAGACTTCATGCCAAGTGAAAAATCTTGCGCACGCAACGTATAGGCACAAAGCTAGAGTCCAGTGTCCGACATTGTTTCGACGAACGCTCGGCTGGGTTCTGCACCGGACGATCAAATGGCCAGTCCGCAAAACCGACAAATCTGAAGTGAGTGAAACCTGTCAAGTTGAAGAGCACCGGTCAAAAAGCAGCCACGAGCGCCGTTATCGTGCTGCAATTCTGCGCCAACTGAGGCCGTCGACGCTGCCAGGCTTATCGTTGAATGGGATCGTGCGCCCGACTGGCCCGGCTGATTGATCGTGCGGGAGAAGCCGCGAACCAGAATCGGTAAAGCTGTGCGTAAAAGACGTTCGCTCTTGCCTTACGAAGACTGGAATGCCGCCGCTTCAAAAAGACAAGGCGGTCCACTGTCGCGGGGTTTCTGCCAGTCGACTGTTTGTACCGGGGGCCGCCGATATCTACGCAGATGCACCGGGCCAGAGTGGCAAAAGTCAAGAAGCATGACTCCAGCGGCTTGCTGATTGCTGTCTTGTACCAGTTCTGCCGATTTAATTCGCGTTGGACCGTGGATTGGCAAGACCCATTTGCAAAACGAATTGGTCTTATCCAAACAATCGATTTTCAATCGCCGCCTATTTCGCATAGGGCAAATTACGTCGTACGCCAATTCGTCGGAGCAATCTAATGCACGTTCTCGATTTTGAGGAGATGGCCCATTTTTTCGTGAAATCGTTCACGCTAGTTGCGATATTCGCTACCACATGCGTCGTACTCGAGGTGATCTTTCCGGCCTATCGATATAGTTTTGCCTCGTACGTTCGCGGCGTGCGGAATTGGGTTATTCGCATTGGATGCGGCGCCGTAATCTGGCACTTGTACGCGGTGGGTTTGAAGTTGTTAGGGATTAAGCCGCTCCTGACGGTCGATTTTGGTGCCTTGCTTCACTCTAACAATCCAATCGTTAACACGGGCCTCGCCGTCCTTTCAGGTGTGCTCGTCGCAATAGCCGGTGACTTCTTTTATTACTGGATGCATCGCGCTCAACATGCCGTTCCGTTTCTGTGGCGCCTGCATGCTACCCATCACTCAATTCGTGAACTGACGGCCTGGAACTGCAACCATCATCTTACCGAGCCATTTGTATACGCATTGTTTGTCACCCTACCGCTTACGCTGATTAACTTTGAATCAGGTGTCGTGCCCGTCGTTGCCATGACGCTGATTACCTTTCAGGCCCACCTTTCTCACTCAAGCACACGTGTCAATCTTGGGCCGCTCCGATACATTATCGGCGACAACAAATTCCACCGCATTCACCACTCGATGGAACCGCATCACCGGCATCGAAATTATGGGTTCTTTACCACCGTATGGGACACGGTTTTCCGCACGGCATATTGGCCAAAAAAGGAGGAGTGGCCGCAAGTTGGTCTCCGAGATCAGCCTGAACCGCTCACTGTACGTGACTATTTTATGTTTCCGTTTGATAAGCGACGTTGGATCAGAGCTAAGGTTGGTAGGCCGGGAGTTGAGGCTGGCGCATTGAACGCGGCGGAAAGAGATGGACCTGTTCGTCCGGATAGCAGTTCCGCAGCTTAAGGTTCAAAGAGCTGGGTCTGATCTAATACCTGTTGGCGGCAAGCCTTGAGGGATTATGCATATGCCCGGCAAGAGCATCTTTCCCGTACTCAACGGCGATGACGCCGCGATCCTGTTTTGCTTCGTCTTCCTGTATCTGGTCGTGGCCGGGCCGGGAGCGTGGAGCTTTGATGCCAAGATGAAACGGATCTCAGCCGACCTTCATGCTTAACTTGCCGTACAGGATCATCACCAGAAGGATGGGCCGTAGCCTGGCTGATCTTCTCTTAGTCGACGGCCATTTGACCCGACAAAAGGAAGGCCACTGGGCCTTGTCAGGAAGCCAGCCAAAACAGCCAGGCCGCCAGTCACCTCTAGAACGCCCGCGGTCAGCATTAGGGGCGATAAACCAACTGCATCCCCTGCTGTCGCCGCGCCGCCTGAGGGGAAGCCCATAGTGCCATGTTCGATGAATAGCAGCGCGGCAGCGATCCTGAGCACGGCAAGTGCCGTCCGCGCGTGTTTTGAAACGTCCTTCAAAGCAGTCTCCAGCTCTCTATTTGTCGCGTCGCAAACTCCCGGTCGATCGGCCTCCGGATCAGAGGGCGCTCGACTGCTGGGATGAACACGAATTAATTTCGGGCAAATATCGCGCCAAGAGAAATGTCGTAGAAGACATGAACCCGTTGCGCAGGAATGGACCGGTCTTTCTGGCGCCGAAGGGATTGCCCTCCGGACAGATCGGCTACCGATATAGGAATGACAAGGCCCCCGCCGTTCACGCGCAGAAATTCAGCGCGATGCAATGTGGATCGCTCTCATTTCCCACCATATGGGTCCGCGATTGCTCCGCCATATTCAATTTCCCACTCAATATGCAATTTGCGAAGAAAGTTTCCATAGGGCGTGTTTGCGCTGTGAAAACGTCAATTTGTATTACTAATGAGGAGTACTGATAGGTTTGGATGGCGTACATACACGCTGTGGATAGATAAGATATGCGGTTCAATGGCCTTGACCTAAATCTCCTGGTCGCGCTCGACGCCCTGATGAGCGAGCGTAATCTGACGGCGGCGGCGCGCAGCATCAACCTGAGCCAACCGGCCATGAGCGCTGCCGTCGCCCGATTGCGCACCTATTTCGAAGATGAGCTGTTTACGATGGCCGGCCGCGAATTTATCCCCACCCGGCGGGCGGAAGGTATCGCGCCCGCGGTGCGCGAGGCTCTGCTGCAGATTCAGCTCTCCATTATTTCCAGGGAGCCGTTTGACCCGGCTCGGTCGGATCGCCGCTTCAAAATTGTGCTTTCCGATTACGTCACACTCGTGTTTTTCGAAAGGATTGCGGAGCGTGTCGCGCGAGAAGCTCCCGGCATCAGCTTCGAATTTCTTCCTCCCGGCGATGACACTGAGGACCTTCTTCGGCGCGGCGACGTCGATCTTTTCATTCTACCGGAACTATTCATGTCAAACGCCCATCCCCAAGCGAGACTGTTCGATGATGTCCATGTGTGCGTAGGCTGCACCTCGAACAAGCAACTGGAAGAGCCGTTTACGTTCGAGAAATACATGTCGATGGGGCACGTTGTGGCCAAGTTCTATACGCGGAGGCCGGGCCTCGAGGAATCGTGCCTGCTCGAGCACGGTCGCGAGAGACGTATCGACGTCGTCCTACATGGCTTCAGCATGATTCCGTCCATGGTTTTGGGCAACGAGCGCATAGGAACAATGCCCTTACGGCTGGCGCGGCATTTCGCAAAAACAATGCCGCTGCGCATCGTCGAGCTTCCGCTGCCGCGACACCTTCCGTTCACCGAAGCCGTTCAATGGCATGAACTTCACAATTGTGATCCGGGAAGCGTCTGGATGCGCGAAATGCTGTTTGAGGAGGCGTCACGCTTGGTTTCGTCGATTTCCACGACCGCGCCCCTTAGCAACCTGAACCAGGACGAATGTTGTCCGGCGCACCTGTGATCCGAAAACTTCATGGGCCATGACCGTTATATGGCTGACAAAGCGCCGTTTCCGGCGCGCTGCGTTAATGCTGCCGGTAGCTTGTCCCGTTCCCACGCAGGCTCGGCGACCGCTTTGACGATATGGAATTAGGTTAACAGTCGGGATATCAGTTCAGCGGGCAGCCGCGCGCGATCATCTCTCATCCAATGATCCGGGCGCGGATTTCTGCAGTTTATCCTCAAGTTTCTTAACGAGAACAGGATTCTTCTGTGCAGCCGCCAGAATTGCGTTGTATTCGTCCACCGAAATATTGGGAGAGGTCTGAACGGCCTGGATCATCTGTTTCCTTGCCTCGCTCCGCAGGTCTTGCTTCACCGTCGCATCCGAGGCCGCCTCGATCTTGGTCGCGTACTCCTGCCTAATCTTGTCTACCTCGAGATACGCGACGGCAAAAGCTTCGATCTTTTGGTCACTGATGGCCGCAGCCGCACCATTGCCATCTTGTTGCCCCTGGGCGGGTGGCTTTTCTTGCGCCGCTTGCTGCGCCGGCGCAGGATTGCTGAGAAACATCAAGCCCATAACTGCAGCGGTCAACGATACGGCAGAGATGTAACGATCGATCATTTTAATTCCTCTCATATAGTGTGGGGACAAGGCTTCTTTCCCGGGGTAAAGCCAACAGCGGGATATAGCCGGCTGCGGTTGACGAGGGCTCGGCGACAATGTGGCCTTCAACACTTGCCGTAGGACAATAGCGAGGCGATGTGTTGACCATGGAGAAGCTACTGCCGAGACGTTGCCATCATTAGGAGCATATGAATCGAATGCGAGGCGAGGATTGTTGCTTGATATTGAGCATCCTACTGGACGGCCAGCACGGCGCCGGAAGACGGCGTTCGGGTTCCAAATTATGGCGTATCAGTCAAGACGAGCCATAAATTCGGATTGAATGGTGGCTGCGGTGTAAAGGGAAGCTTCCAGCGGCAGGGTCCCAAATGCAAGTTGACACAAAAGATAGTTGGCGCCTGCCTCTTCTATCTGGTTAAGTAACGTTTGTCTCACCGATGCCGCCGAACCTGCGACGCATAACTCATTCTCAACTGCCTCGTCGAAAGTCAGCGGCAGGTTTGGGGGAGTCTGCAGGTCATTTAGCTCGTAAAGAAATTTAAAGCTGGTGAGCCAGTGTTCGTAAGCCGACGCTGCGAGCACACAGGCATCGCGATCAGAACGCCCGATCACGATCATGCGAAGCAAGCCACGAAATGATGATTGATAATCTTCGCCCGCGTCCTCTTTTCGATGGGCGCGGAAGGCATCAGTAATTCTGCGGACAGAAGAGGACGGTCCAAGGCACGCGATGTTTGCGCCATTCGCTGCGGCCCAGTGGGCTGACTCGGGTCTACCTGTGGCAATCCACATCGGTGGATGCGGTCTTTGATGAGGTCTTAGTGTCAGAGGTATGCTGCTCAGCTCAAAATGCTCACCTTTATGGGACAGCGTGCCGCCTCTCATTGCATTGATGAGAATTTCACTGGCTTCCGCATAGCAGCCTGGTGCCGCGTCCGCACACATCCCGAAATAACTCAATTCGATCGGGAGAGAACCACGTCCAATCCCGACCTCGACTCTGCCGCCGCTCAATTGGTCCAGCATACAGATTTCTTCAAAAGCTCGCAGCGGATGATAAAGGGGCAGCAGCATGACAAGTGGCCCGATACGCATCCAACGCGTACGCTGTGCGACGCTCGATAAAAACAAATTTGGCGATGGCCCTCTCCCATGCGGAGTACAGTGGTGCTCAGCAAGGTGATAGGCATAAAAACCAAGACCGTCGCACGCCTCGGCTAACCTCAGGCGATCTGAGTACTGCTGGGCAATGTCGCAGCCGTTGTCGTCCAGATGATCGAAGATGCCGAAGGTCAGATTAGAAGGAATGGCATTTCCCATTCGATTGTCTCCAATGTTTGACGAAAGATGTCGATTCAAGAAGCCGGTCTATGCTCCGGTTCTCCAAACAAGGCATGAAAAAGCACCAGGGCCACTGCAATCGCAGATACGGGTTGTGTCGACCTCATTGGTGCGGAGATCTCGGTATCCCGGCCAGGTCGACTTGGCTGTTTCTGTGTCTGAGTAAAAAACGAAAATTAGCCGTGCGTGACCGGCTGCATCTTCAGGCTTTCAGAAATGTCAGCGGCGGCTGAAAGGAATGTATCCATTTGGTTTTTAGAACCGATGCTTACGCGAATATGATTTTCCAAGCCGTCATCTGGAAAGACGGCCACAAGTATCTTTTTTGCTCTCAACGATGCTTGCCACCACGTGCCGTTTTGCCCAGGTGGTACGCGAGCAAGCAAGAAATTTGCATGAGACGGGATCACCGAAAATCCGAGTTTAGAGAGTGTAGCAGTGGTCCGGTGTCTTTCATCTTTGATATGCTTGTGGTTTTCGGCGTAGGCGGCGCGGTGCGAGAGGATGCTAGTACCCATCGCGTGGGCGATAAGGTTCATATTGAAGAGATTTTGGCTGTTACGCAGCCTTCCGACAAGTTCAGGATGACCGAAGCCGAAACCAATGCGAATACCGGCAGCGGCGTAGCTTTTAGAAAATGTTCTTAAGACTATGAGGTTCGAATGGCGATTGATAAGTCGTAGAGCATCGTCGGGCGCAAAATCGACATACGCCTCATCCAACACTATCAAACGGTCGGATTGCGCGGCGAGCCTGTCGATCTCGGCTATCGGAACAAAGGTTCCGCTCGGGTTATTCGGATTGGCCAGCAGGATGAACTTTGCCTCTTTTGCGGGACCGAGAAGCAATTGCTCTATCGGCAACGAATAAGATTTGCCCCATCCGATTTCGAGAAATCGAGCACCCTGCAACATGGCCAGTTTGCGGTTGAATGAAAACCCTGGCGACATCATCGCCACGCTGTCACCCGGAGCAAGGAAAGCCCTGTAGATGAGCCCCAGCAGTTCAGATGATCCATTGCCGGCGATCACCTGATCGCGAGAGAGGCCATACGCATTGGCGGCCGCTTCCCGCAAGCAGCGATTATCATCTTCGGGATAAAGATAATGCCGTTTGAGGGCGGCAATCGCGCTTCGCATCACCAGCATTGGCAACGGAAATGGATTCTCATTCGTATCCAGCTTTACGCAATTGGCCTCCGGACCCGGCTGTTTAGGCGGAATAGCGTCTAGCTGTTTCATCGTCTGCGAAAGAGCCGAAAGCACGCCTTGCAGTTTTGCATCAGACATATTTTTTCTCCGTTTCAGTTAGTCGAACCCGCTAGCATGTGATCGGCGGCCCTAGCTGAAGCCCATGTGCCTTCG
Source organism: Rhizobium sp. CB3171 (assembly GCF_029714265.1). Taxonomy (NCBI): domain Bacteria; kingdom Pseudomonadati; phylum Pseudomonadota; class Alphaproteobacteria; order Hyphomicrobiales; family Rhizobiaceae; genus Rhizobium; species Rhizobium sp. CB3171. The sequence goes on from NZ_CP121654.1 coordinate 117,298, forward strand.
TTCCGCTGCGACGAGGGCAGCAACGATTATCCTGTCCGCAGATCGCCAAGCACCGCTAACCGTCTAAAACCGCAATTTGCTCAATCCTTCGAAATTAGAGCCGCCTTTGGATCAATCGCCTCTCACTGTGCGATCTTACGGGCCAATGCTGCCAGCTCTCCCCCGCCGTTTTCGATTGCGGCTCAACCGGCCCACAGCGTAAAGGGGCAGTCTTCCGCAAAATTCCAAAGGCAGCTGACGGGACCGCAGCGGGATCGACAGCATCAGGACCGGCGGCGACGTGCAGCTCGCTTGGCTGGTCACCACGGAAATCTTCATGCGCGCCTCCTGGAGCATGAATTACAAACCGAGAGCTACGGACTAGATCGAGACCTCAAAGACGGCCATGAGTGCGAGATTGATACCGTCGATCGACGGATCGGGTATCCTGATCTGCCCAATACCTTCGCCGCCGACGAGCCGGCCATCGCCCATCGGATCAATGAGGACATCGCCGACATCGCTGCGGAGGCTTATCTTCATGTGGACCACCACTGATTAGCATTGCCGGCACCCTTTCGGTGAAGCACTTCACCGCCTGTTTACTCTTGATCGGCCCATTAGGATAATCGATTGATTTGATAGGACGCATCCAAATGCCGGATGGTTTCCCGCATGCTTCACCTCAAGCGGCGACATCCATCGACCCAGGCTTTAGGCAATGTTCAGGCCGTTGTTCCAACTGATCCGAAGTACAGGCTCTACCTCTGAGACTGATGTGGACACGATCTCGCTATTTTCACTGGAGGATTAGGTTGTCGTCGAATTTGGCCAGCTCGCCGGCTCCGCTCGGGGGCGTCGGCACCTCGGTGGCGCTGGCGAGAAGACCGACCGGCCGGGACCGGGTGTTCGAGGATGCTGCCAGACGATCAAAGCAAGGGCTTTTCTAAAGCGAGCCTGAACTCCGGCGCAAATGACACATGTTGATGTAAGCGCCGCTGCAAGCAAGGTCCCAGCGTCGAGAAGCATGTTGCCCCCAGCCGCAGGTCCCAATTCACCTTTCGGTTAAGGCCTATGCCGCAAACGCTCATCACAACAGGCTATCGTCGAAAATATATCCGTCGGTGCTTTTCTCAGTGATTGGCACAGTTGTTGCGTCGCGTCTTAGGAAGACAGTGCATTAAGGAAAGGTCATGATGATTCACGTATTCTCGATGGGGATGGTCCTGTGCGGTGGATATCTTCTTGCTGCATCCGCAGGGGGACTCGGCGGCGCTGAGAATGGTTTATCTGCGTCGCCATTGTCGATGGCTGATATATCCAATTTCGATACTTTCATAGTTCGCAGCCCACCGCCATCACTCGGCCTGGATCCGTTTTATGCCAAATATGCTGACGCAGCGGGCATACCTATTATCTCGTCCGAAAAGGTTCCAGACACGGCACTGTTGATCGCACGTGACATTGTCCTCTACATGTTGTCAGAACGTCGTGATGTCCGCGATGCATTAATCCGGGCTGGGGCACGGGTTGGCATCATGGCAATTGACGAGACGACGACTGACATTCCCGAGCAGCGGGATTGGCAGAAGCCGGCGCTCGATGATCCGCGCCTTACCCCAGACGAACGGCGAAATTACGCCAGCACGATTGCCAAGATGACTGCCCAGGAATACTGGGCCCAAAGGGCGCGCGGCATGGGCGGGCTCTACACGACGGGGGCCGTGGAAAATTTGATGGGCGTGCCCGGCACGCGGTATTACGGAGGAAACATTCTTGTTCACGAATTCTCACATAATATCTTTAACGCCCTTCGGACGGTGGATCCTGATCTCGTTGCACGGGTTGAAAAAGCCTATTTCCACGCCCGCGAGAAAGGACTCTGGGCGCGGTCGTATATGGAGAACACCGTCGATGAGTATTGGGCCGAAGGTACGCGGTTCTGGTTCAATACGAATATGGCTTACAGCCATGGTAAACTCACCGTAGCCACATCAGACGACTTCGAGATTCACGATCCAGAGCTCTACAATATCATGGCTGAAGTCTACCGTCATGATCACCACATTCTGGCGGATGTCTTTTACCGGCATTCGGCAAAGTAACGGCTAACGTCGATCGGCCTCGATAACGGCCGCTGCGCCTTCTTCCTGCAACCGCAATCGCGACCCGAGTTATGGCTGCTCGTCCTTCTTGTCTATCGGAGCGCTGCAATAGGAATTTCCGTGCATCCATGCTATTCCGCTGCGGCCGGACGCAATATAACCTTGCGATAGGTTATCGCCGTGGGGTCGAGCCCAATTGGCTTGTGTAAATCTTAAGCTGAGGGACAAGCTACCCGACTTTTCTGGCCAATATCAAGTTCGCCGATCGGAGGTGAGCCGGACAGGGCTGGTGCTAGTCCGGTTGATATTGGGCTCGGCCGCGGCAAGCGGCGAAATCATACAAGACGCCTCCTTGAATACGAGTTCGCGTATCCAGAGGCTTGCCGGATCACTATTGTGCAGAGCGGGCCATTGTACGGCTTCGGTGAACGGAAGGAGTAGTGGCAGCGGAAGCTCAGCGATTTGCAAAGGTATTGTTTTTGCGAAATGCTGCGCCAGCCGTAGGGGCATGGTTCCTATACGTTCGTTGCCCGAAACCATCGGCGGAATCATACTGTAGCCATGTACGACGACGTCGATGCGTCTCTTGTGACCATATTCGAGCAAATACCATTCTTCGATGCCAGGCCTGCGGATATTCCCGAACTTGACGACAACGTGTCCCATCGACATGTATTTCTCGAATGTAAGTGGCTCTGCCAGTTGCTTGTTCGAGGCGCAGCCTACGCACACGTGGACATCATCGAACAGCCTTGCTCGTGGCTGGGCGTTCGACGCGAACATTTCCGGCAAAATGAGAAGATCGACGTCGCCGCGCCGGAGTAAATCCTCATTATCGTCGCCCGGGGGCCGAAATTCGAAGCTGACGGCGGGAGCTTTCCGCGCCGCGCGCTCTACGACTTTTTCGAAAAATACGAGCGCGACGTAATCGGAAAGGATAACCTTGAAGCGACGATCCGATTGGGCGGGGTCAAACGGTTCTCTGGAAATAATGGAGAGCTGAACATGGAGCAGAGCATCGCGCACCGCGGGCGCCAGGCTTTCTGCCCTAGGTGTGGGGATAAATTCGCGCCCAGCTATCGTAAACAGCTCATCTTGGAAGAAGGCGCGCAGCCGGGCGACGGCCGCGCTCATGGCTGGCTGGCTAAGGTTGATGCTGCGCGCCGCCGCCGTCAAATTACGCTCGCTCATCAGGGCGTCGAGCGCAACCAGAAGATTGAGATCAAGGCCATTGAACCGCATATCTCTTCATCCGAGGGCGGCCGGCACGTTCCTGCCGATTACCGGACCATATTGCGCTTGGGACCGCGGGTTCCACAAGAAATCTGAGCACTTCCGCAAGCAGTCTAGATAGGTCATAACTCCGGTCCGTTCCGGTCGATCATCGTACCAGCGGGCCAGGCGGAGATGGGCTGTCCAATTGGCAGAATGATGACAAGCGGATCCTCGACACGGGTGGGCGGCAAGTCGATACGCGCGTGTGGCAGCGTGGATCGCACGCTCACTTGCGACACAACCGTCAGCGGACTGTGTCGGCCAAATCTTTCAATGTGTTTCCGCAACTCCGGCCGAACTGTACCGAAGGCGAATGGAACGTCGAACTTCTGCAATGTTGGAAGCATAACCTGGATCGAATGGGCGATGCCGAGCCCCTCAAGATCCGGACGCACACCATATAAACCTAGCTCAGCCACCAAAAGGTCGACCCCGTCAACTTTGATGAAGCGGCGCAGTAAGCCCAGATGGGCCGCAACACCGATCGAGTCGTACGCGATCGCACGAAGCTCAGGTCTTGCGCCGGCCCAGCTTTGACTGCCTTGGAACGGCTTTGCATTGAAGGCCCCAGTCGGCCCGTATGTCTTTCGAAAGAACTCGGCGAGTTCGACATGATCGGAAAGTTGCAGCTCATTTTCCCAGCACAATTTCCACTGCACGTCTGCGCGCATTCAAAGACCTCTTCTTTTGTCGTTGGCCGACGATATACGACCTAAGGTTATACTAATATCGCCATATAACTCTATGGGTGTATATCGGATGCCCGCTGCCCGATGGCTTTTCCGCCCAGGGCTGACGCTCTTGTCCTATCGTGCCGGGCGAAGGCGATATTCCTTGACCCCAGCGGCCAATATCATGAGGCAAACCAAAACTGAAATGGCATTTCTTCATGGAACTATGAGCAGCGTTCATAATGCTCAGTGGAATATTCACAAAGGCGAAGCAGAAAAGTGCTGGGTATTCGAACCGCTCTCAGAGGAATTCTTGCAGGAGCATCAGCCGCAATATCGATCGGACGTCTGTTTTCGGCCGTCGGGCTAGATCTGAATACGGACCCAAGTTTTTCCGATCATGGCCGCCGTCTGATTTTCCTCTCGTGAAAGAAGATTGATCACGCGCCTTTAAAAGCGAAATCGGAAGCAGCTTAGGTGACTATGCGACGGGGAGAAACCAATCGACATGTAGCCCAAAATGCTCAGGCTCGAGGGCAGGGCGGTTGGCTTTGAAGGGAACGTGAAGTCCGTTGAAATCTGGATCAGGGGCGGGACCGAAAGTGGCGAGCTGCATCAACTCTACTTCGCCCCGCAAGAGTGGTGCCATTGCGCTTCAGTGGATTGCTTGTTGGTCGAAACGCGAGAACTTCACTGAGTTGCAGAAGGCCCGCGGCGACAGCACCGAGCATTGGTGCAATTATGTAAAGCCAGAGCTGAGCGCGCGCTGTCTCCCCTGCGAAGAGTGCCGGGCCGAGCGACCGTGCAGGGTTTACAGAAGAACCCGAAACCGTAATGCCGGCCAGATGGACCGCAACGAGGGTAAGACCAATTGCAAAACCTGCGACAGTACCCGCCCCGTCCTCGGCCGTGCTTTTGAGAAATACCGTCACGAACAGAAACGTGGAGATGAACTCAAACAGGAAGGCAGATCTTGCCCCATAGGCTCCCCAGCCGTTTTGAGCGAAACCTTCCACCGCAATGTTGTAACCGCCGACTTTGTCCATTGCTATAACGTAGAGTGTGCCTGCTGCTGCGATAGCGCCCGCACTTTGAGCCAAGACATACGCGACGAAGTCCCACAGTCCAAACCGCCGGGAAACGAGAAAACCGAGGCTGACGGCGGGATTGAGATGAGCGCCTGATACTGGACCAATCGCGCAGGCCATCGCTACCACTGTCATCCCGAAGGCAAGAGCAACACCAAGGGGGCCCGCCTCCGAACGCATAAAGAGGAGTGTGCCGCAGCCGAAGAAAACGAGCGCAAAGGTCCCTAGCAATTCGCAAAAGTATTTATTCATCCTTAACTCCGTTGATTGCATCCCCACGGATAGTCGTCGCCATCCTCGACATTCTCGCCGCCGGCCGGGATTTTTGACAGGTTATCGATGCAGTGTTCGCCAGAACCCTTTGACACCCGCAGGATCGATCGTCCGGTTCAGGATCTGTGCCCTCTGTCGTTGACTTCAAATTTCGTGACGACCAGCCGAGATAAGCACCAGAGCCTTTGCTCCGGCTCGCTCCCGGCGGTCCGCTATAGACACACAAGTTTCGTGCCAAACAAAAAAATGGTTTTACGGCAAAGCGATCAGTCTGATGGTCGCTCTGTCTTTGCGTCCAAAAATGTCTTGAGTCCGACAATGAACGACATAGCAGACGCGTTGCAGTCTGGAGATATGCGCTCAAGTCGCAGAACAATACCCGGAAGCACCTTTTGAAAGCGTCTGCATAGTTGGCATCGAGTTTGCATGTACTCGTCGTTAGGCGGCAAGAAGCAGCCAAGGATAGGGCCGGATTTCCTAAACCAGGCGGTACCCAGTTTCGGATTTCTCGGATCTGAAAAGCGCCGTCAAACCGAGTTCTGCATTCGTGCATGTACAAAGGGCAGGCGATACTCTCAGCGTCGGATTTTTCAAGAATATCGCCGTGCCTAGCGAGACCAACAACGTGAGAAGGAAAAACGCTATGACCACCAAGGTTTCAGAAAGGTCCTTTGAAACAATCGAAAATTCAGCATCAACGCCTCTCAAGGTGGCCGATCAAATCGGGGCATCCGTCGAAAAGGGGAACAAGCAGTTGACCGAAGCTTTCTTTAAATTCGCCTCAAGCGCTGAAGAGGCACAGAAAGTGCTCACTCCGATCTTCGAAACCGCAACGCTAGTCGGCTACGAATTGTCGCTTAAGTCTGTCGCCGCGTTGCAGGCTAATGCGGTGGCCGGTTTCTCGCATTTGCAAGCGTTGCTGGGCGCGAATTCGCCGTCACAAGTCTTCGAACTGCAATCGGCGTTCCTGCACAAGCGCGTAGACACGAGCATCGAGAATGCCAAGGAATTCCGGGCGCTGGCGAGCAAGGCGGTGGCGGAGATCGCTAAGCCGATCAACAATGCTTTTGACAAATTTTTGGCGGACCTCAGGCCGGCATAAATTAGCTGGCCACTGCAACGCCTATGGGACCTGTTGTACACTCCGCCCTTAATTAGAAGGAAGACGAGCGGCACCCTACGATCTATTTTGTTCGCGATTTCATCAATCGACGGATCATGATCCAAGTTTCGTTTGGAGAGCCTAAGGAGCGCTCAGACTGTTTCGACGAAGGGGCAGGGGGAGGTGATAGCGCCTCATTGCCCCAGCAAGGAAGCTGACCAGGTCGAAGCCTCGGCAATAGCTTCTTTTTTGAGGCGGTGTACGGGAGACGCGCGGCTGGCAAGGTCTACTTGGCCGGAAACTTGCGCCATCCTCATCATCGCAGCTAATGGCGACTCTCCCGTTCTGCGATCGTCGGTAGGCGCGATCTTAGCAAACGAGCGGTTGGTTGGCTGGACCACGCAAATCAGAAAAAGGCTTTGCGATTATTGCCGGCGGCCGCGCCAAGATTTCACGGTATCGCGTCGCATCCTAACAGGCGGCGTTTGCGACCCGCTTGGCTTGAGAGTTGCCCTCTGCTGGCTCGATCAATGCGGCTTTGCGTCGTCGCGACACTTGAACGCTCGGAAGCTATTCCAATATTTGTTGGATGACCACAGGTGACGTTGGAAAGGAAAGGAGGAATAGGATGCCGATAACCGATGTTTCCTGGACTCGTCTGGTCACTATCCGACTACAGTGCGGTCTTGAGCGGACGTTTGCGGGCGTTTACGACGCCTTGGATTTTCTCGAAAACGAATGGCCATTGCGTTATGGCGAACGCCATCAGCGTGCCATTAAGACCTGTCGCGGTGCCCTTAATGGCGCCGTAGCCGCCGTCGTTGCACGAGAGGCATTCATGGCCGCTTGCCTCGAAGCCGGCATGGCGGCCCCTTTGAAAGCCAAGCCGAACGCCCACGCGGGGCGAACCGCTCGGCGGGCTCTCGTGCAATGATTGGATGGTCCCGCGTCGCTTAAGGCGGGACTTGCGACGAGGGCCACGAATTCGGACTCATTGTCGATCGGCGTTCCACGAGCCGTGCGGCCGTTGCGACCGTATCCTGCCTAGATGACCAGCTTCAGATGGCTGGACAAGACCAAGCCAGCAGCCCCTCGCAACGCGGTATGACCTTCTCCGATGCCATTCACCGTGACCGAAATCTCCTGGTTCGGCCGCTTCCTGACCAGTCGTTCGACATGCTGCTTGACGCGCTCAGCGGCGTCCGCACCCCCGCCAGCAATGTCCCCATGCAGGACATAGGAGTTGAGCGACAGGGTTTGCTGCAGGTTGAGGATCCCGAACGCGACGTTTCGGGTATAGCGGTCAAGCAGACCGTTCGCAGCTTCGGAGCCTTCTGCTGCCTCATTGACGAGACGAGCGCAGGTGACGCTTTCAGGGTTTGCGAAGCCAAGTCGAGCCGCTTCACGCCGCAGCCAGGGTAGGGCGGCGACGGTTTCCCAGCATCCGTGCTTGCCGCAATTGCAGAGGTCGCCATCGATCTGCACCACGGTATGGCCGAGTTCGCCTCCGGAACCGGCAAGCCCCCGGTAGACCCGTCCGTCGATGTAGAAAGCGCCGCCCAACACCTCCCCGGTGTAGATGGCCGCGAACGTCTGCTGGCCACGACCCGGCCCGAACCACCGGTCGCCAACGAGAAGCGCGCGCGGATGATGGTCGATGACAACAGGCAGTGAGAAATGCCCCTGCAGGATATCGACCAAGGGGAGGCCCGTCAGAACGGGCGCAAGATTGACGGCGAGGATCACCCCGTTGTCGCTGTCGATCATGCCTCCTGAGGCTATACCGATCCCGAAGGGCGCCTGGTGCGCTTGGGAAAGCGTCGCGGACAAGGTGTCTTTGATGATCGCCAGGAATGCATCCCTGTTCCCATGCGGATCGAATTGCGCCTTGGTGAGCGCTTTGATCTCGCCGCTGAGCGTCACGAGGCATGTCTGGATCCTGCCCGGCAAGAGAAGCACGGCGCCGAGCATTGGGGCTTCAGGATTAAAGTAGATCGGACGCGCCGGCTTGCCGCCCTTGAAGTCGGAAGGCACTGCGTCGCCTTCGACGAGCAGGCGCTCCTCAATCATCGGTTGGACGATCCCCGTGATCGTCGTGCGATTGACGCCTGCCAGGCGCGCAAGCTCGGCGCGGCTTTTAGGACCGTTGTCGTACAACGCCTGCAGCACCCGGCCGCGATTGATCTCGCCGAGGGTCGACTGCGAAACGAGTGTTACATTGCCACCTTCGCCAGCAAGCGCGTCCTTGTTGGAAGGACCGCGCTGGCCGAGCGAATAGGATGGCTGATTCTCGAACTTCAACTTGCGTCTCCGATTTGCCAGTCCGGTCTTTCTAGCCTGTGGGCGCTTGCTCGACCAGATGCCGCTTTCCTGCTTACTGCGACCAGATGCGGATAGCTGCGAGGTCACGCGGAAACATCAGATCGCGACTTCTTGACAGTACAATAAGTTTGTGCGAAGTACAAACAAACTGCTGAAAAGGCAGATCGAGGGGTAACAATCGAAATCGAATTCGGCGCCGAGAAGGCTTCCGTCATCGAATGCGGTTGGAATTTTAGAACAACTGAGGAGGCACACATGACATTCGATATCGGAAATATGTCGCGCCGGAACATGCTGAAGTCGGCGTCTGTCGCGGCTCTCTTGGCATCAAGCGCAAGCTCCCTGCTAACCCCAAAACGCGCAAGCGCCCAAGGCGCCAAGACCGTGCGCGTTCTGTCGGTCGAAGATCCATTCTTCTTCTCGATCAAGGCCATGATCCCGGACTTCGAGAGGGAAACCGGCATCAAGGTAGAGCTGGAGAGCCTGTCCTATGACGCGCTACAGACCCGTCTGGTCTCGGCGTTTGTCGCCAAGACGTCGGATGCGGATGTCATTGCGGTTGATCAGATGTGGCTCGGCCAATATCTCGACAACGGCTGGATCATTTCGCTCAACGACTACATTGCCAAAGACAAAGACATCGATCTTGCTGACTTCATTCCCGAGGTTTTGTATTCGTCGAACATGTGGCGCGGGCAGATCGGCACGCTTCCGGTGGCAGCCTATGCGCAGGGCGTGATGTACCGCAAGGATATCTTCGCCAGCTTCGGCATCGCCGAGCCGCCGACCAAGGCCTCCGAAGACTGGACTTGGACGAAGTATGTCGAGACGCTGAAGGCGCTCCAAGGCAAGTCGTTCAACGGCAAGGCGCTGTTCCCGACGGTCGTCTGTGGGTCGCAGCCGTCCCCGATCACGCACATGTTCACACAGCTTTCCGCGAGCCACGGCGCGAGCTGGTTCAAGTCCTTCCCGGGCGCGCCTTGGGATTTCTCGCCGCAGCTCACCAGTCCGGCCTGGACAAAGTCGGTCGAGGTCTACCGGCAGCTCTACAAGCTCTCGCCGCCTGAGGCGATCAACTACGTATGGTTCGATGCCGGCACCCGTTTCGCCAAGGGCGATATCGGCATGTTCTACTGGTGGACGCCGTACTTCTATCTGGTCAAGAATTTGGGCTACATGACCGGCAAGAAGTCGGACGTCATGGACAAATATGCGACCGCGGCGCTTCCGAAGGCCGAGGGTGTGGCGCAGACGGTCAGCCTCGGCGGCTGGAGCCTCGGTGTTCCCTCCAGTTCCGACCGGCAGGACAACGGCTACGCCTTCATCAAATGGGCGACCTCGAAGGCGACACAGAAGAAGATGGCGCAGTGGCCGGACCTTAATTTCCAGTTCTCGGATTTTGCCCGCAAGTCGCTTTATGAGGACGCAGACGTCAAGGCGATCTACCCCTATCTCGATGTCCAGTACGACATGATGAAACAGGGCAACGGCAAGATCACCCGCCCACCGGTCCCCGGTTACACCGCGGTCGAAAGTGTGCTCGGCCTCACGCTCAACCAGCTTCTGACGGGCAGTGAAGATCCGAAGACGGCGCTGGTGCGCACGAACAACCTGTTCGAAAGCATCCTCAAGGGCAATTTGATGATCCCTTATCAGAAGGAAAGCTATACCGACACGCTCGATGGCGCCAAGGACCTGATCGGTAAGCTCGGCAAGGCGTAATAAATTCTTCTGTTGCCGGCGCGTGCAAGTTGGCGCCGGCAGTCACGTGTGAAGAACTGGACTTCTACGATGGATGCTACAACCATTCGCTCGCCGCAGGCGCTTGCGCCTGTCAGGCGAGGCTTTGTACGGCGAAACCTGCCCTATTTCCTGATCGCACCTTCAGTGATCATGCTACTGGCGCTGATCGCCTACCCGCTGCTCTTTGCGTTGAAATCGAGCTTCTATTTCTGGAACCTGCAGGTCGGCCCGCAGCCTTTGGCCTTTGTCGGCTTCGACAATTACGTCCAGGCGCTTAATGCCTTCGATTTCCGCGCGGCCCTCACCAACACGCTGATCCTGTCGATCCTGGGCACCGCGATCGAGTTCTCGCTCGGTCTGGCGATTGCGCTCGCCCTGCTCAAAGCGCTGCCTGGCATGAATGTCGTGCGCGCGCTTCTGATCTTGCCGACCACGATTGCGCCGATCGTCGTCGGCTTCCTGTTCCGCTACCTCTATGACCCGGGCGGCGGCCTTGTAACCTGGGTTCTGCAGTCGCTCTCGCTGCCGGTGCCGGCGGAGGGCATTCTCGGCTCGCCATCGACGGCGCTTGCCGCTATTCTCTTCGTCGATATCTGGCAGTGGACACCCTTCTTCGCCATCGTCCTCTATGCGAGCCTGCTTGCCGTTCCCGACGAGATCATCGAGGCCGCCAGGCTCGATCGCGCATCGGCCTGGACGATCCTGATGCGCATCAAGCTGCCGCTCATTCGGCGCACCGCCATCATTATCGTGATGCTGCGTTTCATGCAGATCTTCAACACGTTCGACACCGTGCTGGTGTTGACCCGTGGCGGGCCGGGGACGTCGACGCGCACGCTTGGCTATTCGCTCTACGAACAAGGCCTCGTCAACTTCAATGTCGGCCTTGTCAGCGCTCAGACGTGGATCGCGGTGCTGATCGTCAACATCATTGTCGCCCTCTACGTCTTCTTCGCCTTCCGCAATGAGGAGTGGTGACATGAAAAGCCGCACGACCTTCTACACTGCGCTCACCTATGCCGCCGGCCTGTTGTGCCTTGCCGTCTTCATCGGCCCGATCCTGTGGTTTCTGGCGCTCGCGATCCGCCCGGCCGAAACGGCGTTTGCGATGCCGCCGCAACTGACCTTCGAGCCGACGCTCGATGCCTTCCGGCATATCCTCGTCGATCCCGGCACCAATGCGCCGCAACTGGTCAACTCTCTCATCGTCGCGATTGGGGCAGTGCTGCTCAATCTGCCGTTCTCGGTTCCTGCGGCTTACGCGCTCTCGCGCTTCAAGATGCGCGGCAAGAAGAACATCATGCTCTGGTATCTCGGGCTGTTGATGGCGCCGCCGATCGCTTTCCTGATCCCGTATTTCGTGCTGATCACACGCGTTGGACTTCAGGGCTCCTACTTCTCGATGGTGTTGGTGCTGCAGACGCTGACGATCCCGTTCTCGGTCTGGCTGATGAAGAGCTTCATCGATGAGGTGCCGGCGGAGCTCGAAGAGGCTGCCCGGGTCGACGGCGCCCGCTGGTACACGATTATGTGGCGGATCACGCTTCCGATCGTTCGCCCCGGCATCATCGTCACCTCGATGTTCGCCTTCGTCTTTGCATGGAACAACGCGGCCTTCCCGCTGGTGCTGAGTTCGCGCTCGACCGCCACTCTTCCGATCGGGACCCTTGGATACTTCGCCACCAGCGGCGTCACCTGGAACTATATCGCCGCGGCGGCAGTGCTCGCGATGATCCCGCCGATGATCATTTTTCTGGTTTTCGACCGCTACGTCGTCCGTGGTCTCACCTTCGGTTCGGTCAAAGGCTGACCCTTTTCTTAGTTCTGAATGGAGCAATAACGAATGAGCAAACTTCGCATCGGCGTTATCGGCGCCGGCCTTTGGGGCAGCAATCACGCCCACACCTTCAACGTCCTGCCGGAGACCGAACTTGTCGGCGTATGCGACCTTGACGAGGGCAGGGCGCTTAAGATGAAGGAGAGTTTCGGCGCGGCGGAAGCGTTCACCGACTATCGTAAGCTGATCGCCAGCGATCGCATCGATGCCGTGTCGGTGGCAACACCCGACTTCACCCACACGCCGATCATCCTTGCCGCACTCAAGGCCGACAAGCATGTGCTCAGCGAAAAACCGCTGGCAACGACCGTGGAGGAAGCAGAGGAGATCGCCGAGACCGCCGTAAAGTCGAAGGGCAAGCTGATGATCGACTTCCACAACAGGGTGAATCCGATCCTGGCGCAGGTCCGCGACATGATCCAGGACGGCCAGATCGGGGTTGCCAAACACGGCACGGCGCGGCTTTCAAACACGACCTTCGTTCCGTTCGAGATGCTGAGCTGGGCGGCAAAATCCTCGGCACTCTGGTTCTTGGGCAGCCATCTCGTCGACGTGCTGCGTTTCATCCTCGAAGACGAAGTTACCCGCGTTTACGCGGTGGCCCGTTGCGGGACGCTGTCCGCCGGTGGCGTCGACACCAAGGATTTCCATGCATCGATCCTGGAATTTTCCAAGGGCACCGTCGTGACCATGGAAAACAGCTGGATCCTGTCGCGCGACAACCCTTCCCTCGTCGATTTCAAGGTCGAGTTCGTCGGCGAAAAGGGTCAGATCCAGGCTGATCCTACCCATAGTGGCGGTCTTCGCCGCATTGTCGACGGCGGCATGAAATTCCATGATTACATCGGCATGACGCCGACCGGTGCAACACGCATCGGCGGCTTTGTGCAGGAGTCCATCGCCCGCTTCGTCGACAGCGTCGTGCAGGGCGCACCCCTGCTTGCCGACGCGAATGATGGCCTCGCCAACACCAAGGTTCTCGCAGCGATCGAGGAGTCCGTCGCCAGCGGCAAGGCAGTGACCATCGGCTGATGCCGTGACCAATCCCGTGTGGCGTCCACCCGACCGGATGGACTGCCTCGCCTGTTGATACTGGGAGTAGAACTATATGGCGTCCATGACCTTTGAAGGGATTGGGAAAACCTATCCGGACGGTACCGTCGCCGTTGCCAATGTGAGCTTCACGGTCGGCGACGGTGAGTTCGTCGTGCTGGTCGGACCGTCAGGCTGCGGCAAATCCACGCTTCTGCGAATGGCGGCCGGGCTCGAATTGCTCAATAGCGGCCGGATGCTTATGGACGATCAGGATGTCACCAACACCGAGCCTCAGGACCGCGACATCGCCATGGTGTTTCAGAACTATGCACTCTATCCGCATATGACGGTCTACGAGAACATGGCCTTCGGCCTGCAGCAGCGCAAAATGCCGAAAGACAAGATCGAAAGGCTCGTCCGCGAAGCGGCGGAGATGCTCGACCTGACGAAGTATTTGCACCGCAAGCCTGGCGCCTTATCGGGCGGTCAGCGACAGCGCGTCGCGATGGGTCGGGCGATCGTCCGTCATCCGATTGCATTCTTGATGGACGAACCGCTGTCCAATCTCGACGCCAAGCTGCGCGTCCAGATGCGCGCCGAACTCAAGCTGCTGAACCAGCGCCTTGGCGTCACCACGCTCTACGTCACCCACGACCAGGTCGAGGCGATGACGATGGGGGATCGGGTTGCTGTGCTGAAGCCTGTCGGCGACGCTGGGGAAAGCAACCTCCAGCAGATCGACACGCCGCAGCGGCTCTACGACCGGCCTGCCAATCTGTTCGTTGCCGGTTTTATCGGTTCGCCGGCGATGAATTTCGTCCGGGCCAACCTTTGGGAGGAGGGGGGAATCTTGCGCGGCATCATCTCAGGAACCGATATCACCTTTCCAGTTTCCGCGCGGCCTGCGCTCTCTAACTATGTCGGACGCCAGGTCATTGTCGGAATTCGGCCCGAGGTATTTGAGGTGTGTCCCGACTCCGAGACGCTATTCAATGAGCCAATTGCCGTTGTCGAGGCGCTCGGCGCCGATACCTTTGTCTTCTTCGATATTGCCTCGCCGCCCGTCAAAGTGAGCGAGGCAGCAGATTTGGAAGACTTAAGGCAAGGAGGCAGGAGCCGTCTGGTGGCGCGCATCCCTCCGGCGTCAACGCCTTTAGTCAGCCAGCGGGTTCCGCTGACAGTCGACTTCGAAAAGCTGCACTGGTTCGATCCGCTGACAGGAGCCGCAATTCGCGACTGATGCGTATGAGAAACAATTGCAATCCTTGCCTCCCAGGGCGCTGGGGCTGCCGTGCGGATCCGTCCGACGGCAGCCCCTTTTTTTAAAAAGGAGCGCAGCTTGACATTTGGTGAGCCGTTCGAGCTGAGACAGGATTCGTTGACGCGGACCAGTCAATCCGCCGAGTGTTCATGACGATCTGGAAGCTCTCGCCCATTGAACGTTCGTGCCTTCGCTGGATATCGCTCGGTTGGAGCGTGTCCGAGATTGCACTGCTAGAGGGTAAGAGCGAAGCTGAAATACGATCATACCTAAACCGGGCGCTCGTCTCTCTCGGCGCGACTTCATTGCAGGAAGCGCTCACGAAGGTGGATTGTCCCTCCTGAGCGGCTAAGCAATTACGTTTGGTCATAGGCTGAACTACTCGACAATGATCACACTTGCGTATTTACAAACTTCTCACCAGCCGAGGAAAACTTGTCGACCGCTGCCTGTTTAGTTCTCGTACGACGCGTGGGAGCGTGTTCTGTTCGAGATCAAGGTGACTCATCAATGCTGATTCCACCGCGCCCGTTGCCTTGCTCAATAACGGCATCGCGTCGATCAGCCTTGCAAGGCTTTCTTCATAGGAAGGGCCCAGCTCCGAGGTAATTATTTCCATCCGGACAGGGCGTGAGCAAAAGCAGAATTTGTCGACAATTCTACAAATTTCGCAATTTGCCGACAGCTGGGCGATTTGGGCAAAGACGGTTTCCGCATGCGTCGCGAGCCGGTCGCGGGGCGGCTTGTCACGTTCGCCGTCGGTATCCGGCACATGCGGCCGCATACGCCAGAGCGCGTAGGTGAGCGTTTGACGTGCGATACTATATAAGTCCAACAGTGCTCCCTCCACGAGCGGCCTGGTAAAATAGCCTTTCTGAGGGATCGAAAGAATCTTGCCCTCCGCGGCAAGTCGGATGAGTGCTTCGCGTATCGGCGTCCGACCAAGGTCCAGTTCGCAGGCAAGCTCCTGATCACTAAGATGTTGCACCGGCACGCGAGCATAGCTGTAAAGCAATTGAAGAACCGCATTGTAGGCAGCGTCAGCCTTTGCGGGAACCTGTTCACCAGCGGAAGTTGGAACGGCTATTCCGCGACATTGGAGAGCATTCTCGCAAAGCCACATTTTTGGGTTTCCTCTGTCGATGCAATTTGAAGACCGGATGACGCTTGGCAATTTCAATCGCCACAACGCTTTGGGCTGCTTAAAGGATTCGTGGGGGCGTGATTTTTGAAGGCCACTATAGACGACAGTCTGGCTGAGGTCACGCCTGCCACAATCTGATCCGTCCGAAGCACGATTCATGGCAGTCTCCGATATGTTCACGCGGACAGGTCAGTTGAGTCCCGGAGGAGATTTGGGCACCCGCAGACCAACACCAGGCACCCCCTGGTTCGCCTGAGCTAGGCTGTACGTGCGCCCAGCAACATCTTCATCATTAAAGTGGCATCGCCATAAGGTGTCTGCACGTGGTCCATTTCCGACCAGCCATTCTTCGTATAGAGGAGCTTTGCGCTCTCGGTGGTGAGATAAAGCCTTTCGTAGCCGAGGCGCAAAGCTTCGTTTTCCAGCCTCTTGACCAGCAATGAAGCTGTACCCTTGTTGCGGTGGAATGGATGGACGTACAGCGACTTCAGCCACGGCGAAAGGTCAGGCCTTCCTTTAAAATCACAATTGGACAGGCTGATCATCCCTGCGGGTCTACTATCTTCGAGAGCAACCAAAGTCAGCGGTAGAGAACTTCTGGAGGACGCTTGGAATTCACGCTGCGTCTCCTCGAATGATCCATTGGCCTGACAGCCCCAATGCCCAAAGGACCAGCTTGCACAAACCGGAACCAGATCGCGACAATTCTCCAGATACTCAATCACTATCGGAACTTGAATGTGTGCTTGCTTTTCAGCCATCGTCTTTTCCTATTTGCCAAGTGTCGGGTGCTTTAGATTGAAGCCTTTCCCAAAGAGCCTTGCAGCGGGATGGCCCTGACCTGATTGGAATCCGCAACACAAAAGGGACATTTGGGGTCCTCACCTTACGAAACCCTCCAACGCAAAAGCATTGTGCGCCTTTGGTTCGCCCGTTGCGGCTCAAGCCTGCGGGCGGACCATCGCCCAACCATCAACCTGAAAGAATATCTGGCAGCGCCGCCATCTGGCTGAATGTTCTCATGGCGCCTGCTTCCAGCAATTTCTCAGCGTGGCCGGCAGGACAATGAGAACCGCCGACGAAACCAACTACCCGCATTTGGGCCGCCACCGCCGCCTGGACCCCGGCAACGCTATCTTCGATGACTAAGCACTTGTCCGCCGACGTGTTCATTCTCTCTGACGCAAATAGAAAAAGATCCGGGGCGGGCTTGCCACGTGACACTTGGGAAGCACTGAATACATTTGGCGAAAAATAATCATAGAGGTCTGTTAGCTTGAGCGCAAAATGCAGCTCCTTCAGATTGCTGCTCGATGCCACGCATCGCGCCACATCAATGGCGTCCAGAACTTGATTGACGCCTGAGATGGCCTTGAGATCGCTGGCATACCGTCGGCCAATTTCTGCCATAACATATTCATGATGACCCTCCGGCAAGGACAAGCCAGACTCAGCTTCGATGATTGAATAGGTTTGCCGATCAGTCATGCCTGTGAAGCGACGATTGTAAGTCTCGGCAGCTATATTATATCCGTGCGCTGCCAGCACTTCGACATGCACCGCGGTCGCAATGATTTCGCTGTCGATTAGGACGCCATCACAATCGAAAATCAGAAGTTTTGGCATTTTGGACGAGGTCATGGGATTACTCCGTTGTCGTTCAAAAACGACATTGCAAGAGAGCCAGCGTGGAGGTGACTTTGCTTTAGGCCTCGCTTGCCTAGATGGTTGTCGTGATACTGGAAATCTTTGGGCCAAACTTGGAAAGGGCCGTCCAGACCCGATGAAACGCTTCTGCGTAAAGTTCCATCACCCCGGCTTCATTGGGTGGCGCGATCTCCGATACGCAAAACATCGTATCCAAGAGTTTTACCGTGTTAGGAAAATCGGCGGCTTTCCAATCCTTGGCAATATTCGGCAGATATTCGAACACAGGCTTCCTGAGCCAGACCAAAACGGGCACCCCCTCCGCCTGCAGCAGTTTGACGACGGTGTCCCTTGCCGCCGGACCCGGAGCAAAACCGAGAGCTTCCGGTTCGATGCGAAGTGGGAAGCTGAGCATGGACTGATTGCAGTCAGATGGGTCAAAGAGGGGAAATATACCGGAGAGATCTTGGATCATCTCCCATAGAATTTTCCCATTGTTTCTTCGAATCTGAAGTTGTGTCTCGAGGTGTCTCAATCGCATTTTTGCAATAGACGAGGAGAAAACGTTTGGACGGTAGTTATATCCTGCTGAAGACGGCGAAAAAGCCCGATCTCCGTTTCGAGATGAACTCGTCAGCGAAACGCAGTCCACGTGTTCAATTAAATCTTTGTCCTCGGTAATCACGAATCCGAGCTCGCCCGCTCCAAGGTGCTTGGCGCCGTTGCCGGACAAAGCGAGGGCGTCTGTATCAATGTATGCCCCATTTGCGATCGCTTTAATGGCGCCGATCGATTGGCAGACGTCATCAATCACGGCAATCCCTTGGGCTCGCGCGGCAGATCTTGCATGAGGAACACGAATGTTATTCCCGAAGAGATGGGTGATGAGAACCGCTCCGACGCCGGGTGCGAATCGGTCGGCTGCCGCGTCTTGATCGATCCCGGCGAGGTTCATGTCGACGTCCACGAAGTCGGGCTGAAGGCCACTGATCGCAATTGGCCCCACTGCGCCCGGCCAATTTAGCGCCGCAGTAACCACGCGCTCGCCTCTACCTTTAAAATAATCAAGTTCAATATGGATTGCCGCCGTACCGCTGCCGACGGCGCGCACCTTCCACTTCCCCGTCCAAGTAGCGAGATCCTGCTCCAAATCGGCCACGACCGGGTGATTGACCCGATGATACCTTCCACTGTCTACAACTTCGCGCAGGGCATCCAAATGCTCCGTCTGTGTGGCTGGCCAAGGCGTGATGCGCCCGGAAGGAACGATGGGCTCCCCACCAAGGAGAGCGAGATCATTTTCCCGCCAGTGCCCTCCGGACTCGCAGAAGTCCAGATTATTGCTGGCAAATTCGTTCATTTATTCCTCCGGCGATTGGGTTACGTCGATGTCTGTCGATTTTCTGAAGAGTTCTAGTGTTTTAACTGGCCAAATCAACAGTATTTCTAAAATATATTTAAAAGTATATTTTGCGTTGACGGATATTTCTGTCGTAATGTTGGAGATTCCGAAAATAGTTATCCGGAAAATGAACATATACCTTGAAGGATACTTCTTCTTTCCGAAGTGAACATTCGGACGGCGGTGGAGAACTCAGGTGTGATGATTGCCATACCGGCTCCGGGGTCCGGAAAACGTTCGGCAACGACTGCAGGGCTCATGCGGAAGTGGCGTGAAGGCAATCGAATTTAGATAAAAAGAGAAAGTCGGATCAAATGGAGTCCATGATAAAAAGAACAGAAAAACCATCAATTGCGCGAAATGCGAACACCCGAGATGGATCTGGCAATCACCTCATCGGGCCAGTCGAGGGGGACCAGAGCGACAGCAAAGGATTTAGGCCAGCTCATCCTCTAATCGCCGCGCGGACGCTAGGGATTGCAAATCGAGGGCGCTTGCTACAGGCCCTATACGATATGGGCCCTTCCAGCCGGGTCGAGCTTGCGCGCGTCACCGGTGCCAGCCGAGCAACCATCGGCGGCATCGTCCAACCATTAATCGATCAGGGTATTCTTGCCGAAGGCGACGTAGTTCCCGCCAATCGGACCGGCGGAAAACCCGCTACCAAGCTCTGGTTCTCCAAGGAGGCCAAGCCGATCTGCGCAGTTCGGCTGATGCATGACCGTGTCCACACATGCTTGGTCACTCTGGAGGGTGAGATCTATGCTCAACACGACGTGGATTTGGCGAAAGATCTGACAGATGTTGCCGATGCTCTTCAGATCGTCAGTGCTTGCGTCGAGAAGTCAATCGCCTCTACCCACCAACCGGTCCTAGGCATCGGTGTGGCGGTTGCCAACGAGCTCAACCCGCAAACGGGCTCGATCGCGGCCATGGATCTTGCGCCGCACCTTCATGGATTTGCGATAGAAGCAGAGTTAGCAAAGCGTTTCGGAGTTCCGGCTTGCGTCGACCAAGATACCAGAGCCTTGCTTGTTGGCGATCGTTGGTTCGGGCAAGGACGTGGACAGAGAAATTTCGCGGTCGTCTACATCGGTCAGTCGTTGGGCGCGGCGCTCTATGTCGATGGACATCCTTATAGGGCCGCAGGAGGTAAGCACTGCCAAATCGGCCATACCATCGTGCAACTCAATGGCCAAATGTGCAGATGCGGACGACGCGGATGTTGGGAAACGATCGCTACACTGCGATGGCTAAGAGGCGAAGCAAAGGCCAGGGGCCTGCCGAATCCTGGCTCGTTGGATGTGAGCCGCATGGTGTGGCTCGCTGAAACTGGCGTTAAAGGGGCAAAAGAACTGCTTGAAGACTACGCGTCCAATATTTCTGTCGGGTTGGCGAACCTTCAACAACTGATGGCACCCAACTGCATCACTTTGCATGGTGACATCGTGCGCGGCGGAAAATTGATATTAGATCTTATTGGAGAGAGCGTTAGGCAATTGATGGTCAATCCTGCGGGTAACGAGATCGCCCTTGCCCTCGGCGATCAGGAGGATGTCGCCGGCCTGCGCGGCGCGGCGGGTCTCGTTATCTGCGAATTGTTGAATTTCATGATCTGAGCAGAGAACGGCCACAGTCGTTTAGAGACGCATCTGGTCATTTCCTTGCAAAAGGTATTCACCCGGATTTGAAAATGAAGCCGCCAAGTTCAGCCTGGTGCGGATGGAAGCTAAGGCTAAGAAAAAAACGAGACGAGAACGGACAACCAGATCAAGACGACTCCCAGCAACAGCGCTCGCCTGGCGGCTACGATCTTTTCCTGGCCTTCCTCTGCGACGGGGGTCGTTACAATCCAAGGAACCGAGCCAAGCGCTGCAAAACCGACGAGCGCCAAGATCACGACGATCAGATCGGACCTGTGCCAGCCTCCTGGCTCATACACTCCCCAATAGCCAAGGAACGCCATTCCCACAGCGAACATGGTGGCGGAGGCAGAGCAAAGTCCCGGAACAGAACCTGATGGTGCACGCATTTCGTATCCTCTTTGTCTGTCAAACCAAGGGCGATTTTTATGACGGTGCAAACCGGCTTTGCACATATCTGTCAAGAATCGGGTGCCAGGTGAGGCATCGATCTATTGCAATGATTTAGGAAAATCCGAACACTTCAATGAAGTGACCGATCGCAGAAGCTGGCAGGGGAGCTCCGTTTTGTGGCAGAGTGTGAACGCGGACTTGTCGTGAAACAGACGGTTCGACCTCGCAAACTCGGCATTTTTTTATTCCATTGTCCGCGGGCTGCCGCTCGCCTTCAGGCACGCGTTTTGACAGGTGCTGTCCAAAAGGCGCGCCACCAACGCAGCAATGTTGACTCTGTCTTTCACTCGGTCGAAAAGAACTCCTGCCGACAGAGGGAGATACTCATGGCTGACGAGAATAATACTGGCTCAATTACCGATATGGCAGACACGAATATACCGGCAAAAACGCCGGCGCCTAAAAAACAGCGCGCTCCGCGACGCCCGAAAGTAGCTGCCGAGGCAGCGGGTAATACGCAAGTTGCCAAACCCGCGAAGGCGCCGCGAGGTCGCAGGAAGCGTAGCGAACAACCCGCGGACACAAAGTCCGAGCCTGTCGAAATGCAGGTCGCCGACATCTCCGTCAAGGAGCGCACAAAGGATACTGCAGCCAAGAGCACGGCACAGCAGTCCGAGCAAAAAGTTACGACGCCCGTTGTTTCAGCAAGGGACGAGATGGCGGATCTTATTCAGCTGGAAGAAGAGAATAAGCGGCTGCGCAAGCTCTTGGCAGAGAAATTGCGTGCGGAAAATGCCGATCTGCGCAAGCGGCTCGGGCTAGATTGATCGCCGATCAACAGCGGGATGGTGGCGAAATCGACCTGAGCTATCCTTCTCGGCAGAAGATGCGTTCGCCGGGCTCGCCTTCCGAGCCCGGTGTCAAGCTGCGGCGCTATTATGAATACGGACTGGTCGAGGTTGAAGCACTATGAAATTACCGTGGAAATTCCTTGCTCGATTAACTTCGCGGCGACAGTCCGCACCCGAAAGTTCGATTGGGCATGGTGTCGACACCGACGCAAGCCAAAGCGAAGCACAAGACGTCCCGGAGCTTTCGCTAAACCCACCAGAGCCCTCCAGTGGCTCCGAGCCCGATGAAAGCCGATCTATTGAGCTCATAGCGACTGATTCAAAAGAATTCGAAGGTGAGGTCGAAACTGAGGGTGCGGCACCGGTTGAAGGTGACGAGGTTCAAGAACTGTCGCCTCCGGAGGTCGGGCGGCCGAGCGCCGAAGCCTCTGCGGTGCCGCTTGAAAGCGATACGCGCAATGAGGCTCCAAGCATACCGCGGACGAAAAAGCCGGCACATGCGAAAAGCGTTCACATTGACGTGACCGCGCAGAACACAGCTGTCGCAATCAATGCTCAAAATGCAAAATCCCCATCGCCTGAGGACGGCTTTTTCGAAGAGGTGGCAGGCCTGGACGAGGAAATCACGCAACTGAGGATTCAATTGGCTCAAAAGCTGGTTTTACAGAATGATCAGCTTAGAAAAATGCTTGAGCGATTCGACCGATCGTAAATCCTCCTTACGATCTCAAAGATGGGACATATATGAAAACACAGCAGCGAAAATTCGTTGTCGAGCTCAAATCGGCGCGCCGCAGGACAACGATCCAGCCAACTTCCATCTGGGGTGATACCGACCTCAAGGCGCTGGCACGCGAGGCGGAAGCTGACGCACCGCATCTTTTCGAGCCCAACATCGTCTCAGATGTTCCGAAGCATGAAAGCGAGCCGTGGTCGGAGCCAAAACCAGAAACTCACCTCAACGACCACGTTGAAACCGGCGACGATCAACGGATTTCGGCGTCCTCTTTCGAAACGGAACAAACGTGCCCGTCTCAGCAGGACAATGGTCCGATCTTCACCTCTGTTTCACCGTTGAAAGACGGCTCTTCCAGGCGGTCTCGAAAGAACACAAAGCGTCGACGGGAAGCAAATATCGATCATAATGCCGACGAAACGACAAGCATGGTCAGCGCCCAATCAAACGCTAGCCACATCGATATCTCAGGCGACGAGCTAATTGCGCTTGAAGAAGAGAATCGACGGCTTAAGGCTTTGCTAATCGAACATCTTCTTCAAGAAAATACGCAGATTCGACAGATGCTCGCGCGATTCAGCGATAACCGCGAGATCTTGTGAACCGATCCAGTTTGCGTGGCAGCGCTTAGATCCCTTCATGACCACCAGGAGGGAGTGCATGCGATTTACCGGCAAAGTGCGCATGATAGCTGCTCATCAAGCTCGTTGCTGGCTACGGGCATGCATTCTTGCGTGAAGCGGTATGCACAGCCGTGCTCAGCAGATTCGCGGCAACTGTTCGCCCCATAGCCAATCGACAATGCGACTGCCGCCAAACGACGTCGCCATCTGGACGAAGCAATGGTCGTCAGCCTCGGCATGGCCGATCAATGCGGCCTCAGCACCCAACGGATGCGCGCGCATGACGGCGAGCAGCGCATCCGCAAACTCTGGCGCCACCACGACGACGAGCTTGCCCTCGTTGGCGACGTTGAGCGGGTCGAGGCCGAGCAATTCGCAAACCGCGGCTACTTCCGGTTTGATCGGAATGGCCTCCTCGTCGATGCGGAAGCCGACATGTGAGGCATTGGCGATTTCGTTGAGTATCGCCGCAAGTCCACCGCGCGTTGGATCTCGCATCAGCCTGATTGACGATCCGGCGACCTCGACCATTGCCGCTACCAACCCGTGCAGCGCGGCGCAATCCGATATGATGTCCGTATCGAAATCCAGGTTCTCGCGCTTCGACATCACCGCGACGCCGTGATCGCCTATCGAACCCGAGATGATCACCGCATCGCCTGGCCGCGCGGCATCGGAGCGCAGGTCGAGACCGGCTCGAATTACGCCGATGCCGGAGGTAGATATGAACACGCCGTCGGCCTTGCCGCGCTCGACCACTTTCGTATCGCCAGTGATGATCGGCACACCTGCCTCGCGGGAGGCTGATCCCATGGCTTCGGCAATTCGATTAAGGTCTGCGAGCGGAAAGCCCTCTTCAATGATGAAACCTGCCGAAAGATAGAGCGGGCGCGCGCCGGCCATCGCAATGTCGTTAATCGTCCCGTGTACGGCAAGCGAGCCAATATTCCCGCCGGGAAAGAACAGTGGCGAGACAACATAGCTGTCGGTGGTCATCACCATGCGCGCTGCCGGAACGGCAAATGCCGACTGATCGTTGCCAGCTCTGAGCCAGTCATTGTCGAAGGCCTTGTGGAAAATGTCCTCGACCAACTGGCCCGTGGCGCACCCGCCCGCCCCATGCGAGAGATCGATGCGTCCGTTGCTGAGGTCGAGCTTGGACCTTTTGGCTTTCATGGTCATGCGACCGTGCTGCTGCTTTCGTCCGCCTTTCCCCGCCTGCGAAAACGGCCGTAGATCCAATGCGCGGCGCAGGCGCCTTCCGACGACACCATGCAGGAACCCATCGGCGAATCGGGCGTACAGACCTTACCAAACAGCTTGCAGTCGGAGGGCTTCTTTACACCGCGCAGAATGGCGCCGCATTCGCAGGCCGGATTGTCTTGCGCCGCCGGCGTCACCATGTCGAAACGTTTCTCAGCATCATATTTGGCATATTTGGACCTGAGGCCAAGCGCACTATGGGGTATCGCGCCCAGACCGCGCCATTCGAAGCTTTCCCGCAATTCGAAGACGTTTGCGATCTCGCACTTCGCCTTTTCGTTGCCAAGGGTGGTCACGGCGCGGATATACTGGTTCTCGACCTTATGGGCGCCGTCATTGACCTGGCGGACCAGCATCAGGATTGAATAGATGACATCAAGCGGCTCGAAGCCTGCCACCACGATCGGCTTGTTAAATTCTTCGGTAAGGACTTCAAATGGCTGCGTACCAATTACCGTGCTGACATGTGCAGGGCCAAGCAATCCGTCGATCTTGATAGTGCCGAGCGGGTGAACGTCGGAGTTTTCGAGAATAGTCTTGATCGCAGCCGGAGTTAGCACGTGGTTTGAGAAGATCGAAAAGTTTGCGAGGTCCTTCGCGATCGCGAACCGCAGCGCCAACGCCGTCGGCGGCGTCGTGGTCTCGAAACCGATGGCGAAGAAGACGACTTGCCTGTTCGGTTCGGCTTCGGCAATGCTTAGCGAATCGAGTGTCGAATAGACCATTCGAATATCGGCGCCGGCCGACCTGGCCTTGAGCAGACTTAAGCCGTTTGAGCATGGCACACGCATCAAGTCGCCATAGGTGCAAAGCGTGATTTCTGGGCGCATGGCAAGCGCGATCGCTGCGTCGATGCGGCCGATCGGCAGCACGCAGACTGGACAGCCCGGTCCATGAATCATCTGCACATTGGACGGCAGCAGGTCTTCAAGGCCGTAGCGCGAAATTGCATAGGTATGGCCGCCGCAGAATTCCATGAAATGATAGCTGCGCGCCGGATCTACCGCCGCTGCGATCTGGCGAGCAATATCTTTGGCAAGCTTGGCATCGCGGTATTCGTCGATATGTTTCACGCCGGACCTCCGAGAGTAGCTTCGCGGATCAAGGCAAGGGTCCTCTCCGCTTCTTCCGTGTTGATCTTCGCAAGCGCGTAGCCGACGTGGAGGACGAGATAGTCACCGGGCGTGACATCCTCGACGAGTGCAATCGATATGACCTTCAAGACGCCGTCGAGCGTCACTCTGGCCATATTGTCTGGCAGCAGTTCCATCACCTGGACCGGTAGGGCTAAGCACATGTCCGGTGCTCCGAGATCCGCGCGCAGTCGTGTTTGATCACGTGCCGTGCATAGGCGGCCTGACCTAGCGCTATGCCCCCGTCATTGGGCGGAACCTGGTGCGGCAGATAAGGTTCAAGGCCGTGGTCGCGCAGGGCGCGGGAGAGACCCTCGGCCAGAACGCAGTTCGTGATGCAGCCGCCGCCGAGCATGATTGTTCGTGTGCCAGCCTTTGATGCACCAAGGGCGGCCCAATCGGCGAGGCCGCTGATCAGCGTGCCGTGGAATAGGTCTGCGGCCTGGCGGTGGTCAGGCCGCCGCTCCGCCAGATGGACGATGAGGGGTCGGAAATCGAGCATGCCGTCGGCAAGCCTGTAGCCTCCGGCAAGACATTGCGGATCATCGGCAAGTGCTTCGAGCTCCATTGCTGCCTGCCCCTCGTAGCTCTGGACGAGGCGGACGCCCGCGATCGCGGCCACCGCATCGAAAAGTCGCCCCAAGCTGGACGTCTCTGTTGGTTGCAAGCCGCGGGCAAACATCGCGTCAAGTTGCGCGACGCCAGGATGCCCAGGCCAAAGCGTGGCCGCAAGGTCGCGGCGGCCGGCGGCCTGAAGAGCGGCAATTCCCATGCGCCAGGGCTCCCGTGCAACCCGGTCGGCGCCTGGCGCCGGCAAAGGCAGAAGCGAAGAGAGCCGCTGCCAGCGAGGGCCGTCGACGACAAGCATTTCGCCTCCCCAACTGCTGCCATCGACGCCATAGCCATGGCCGTCGAGTGCAAGCCCGAGGACCGGCCCGCCGGCATGATGTTCCGCCTCAACGGCCGCGATGTGAGCGAGGTGATGTTGCACCGGCAGAAGCGGCAGATCCAAATGTTCGGCTATCCGCGCTGAACGAAAATCCGGATGCAGATCGCAGGCGGCAAATTCCGGCCTGACATCAAGGATAGAGCAGAGATGCTCGAGGGCTTCCCGCTGAAAGCGGATCGCTTCGACATTGTCGAGACCGCCGATGTGCTGCGACAGAAATGCTTCCCGACCTCTTGTCACGCAGATCGCGTTTTTGAGGTCCGCCCCGGTGGCGATCACGCATGGGCCGTCCTCACCGAGATCGACTGGCTCTGGCACAAAACCCCGGGCACGCCTCAGGAAGCTCGGCGCGCCGTCAATTACCTGCATGACGGAATCGTCAGCACGAATGGCGATGTCGCGGTCATGTGTGACGATCAGGTCGGCAATCCCGGCAAGCCGATGCATGGCATCGTCATTGTCTGATAGGAGCGGTTCGCCCCCCGGGTTGGCGCTGGTCGCAATCAAAGCGGCGGGAGCACCTGCCGCCTCTGCGGCAAACGCAGCAAACAACAGGTGGTGCACCGGCGCATAGGCGAGCAGCAGACCGACCCGACCAAGGCCCGGAGCAATGAGCTTGGAAAGGTGATCACGCGCCTCGATTAGGACGATCGGGGCGGCGGTCGAGGCGAGCAAATCCTCCTGTGCCCGCGAGGGCCTGGCGAGTAGCCGGGCTGTCTCAATGTCCGGCACCATGATCGCGAACGGCTTCTCGTCGCGCATCTTACCTCGTCTGAGACGATCAATCGCCGTATCATTGCGTGCGTCGCAGAAGAGCTGGAAGCCGCCGATGCCCTTGATCGCAATGATCTGGCCATTCATGAGCCGCGCGGATATCTCAGCGATCGGATGGCTAAGCTGTGGGCCGCAAGCCGGGCAGGCGAGGGGCTCTGTATGGAAGCGCCGGCTCTCCGGGTTGCCATAATCTGCGCGGCAGGCGCTGCAGATCGGGAACGCAGCCATCGATGTTTGGCCGCGATCATAGGGGAGCGCACGGGTGATGGTGAAGCGCGGGCCACAATGAGTGCAGTTGACGAAAGGATAACCGAAAAAGCGGCTGTCCGGATCATTCAGTTCGTGCTGGCATTCGACGCAGGTCGCGGCGTCGGCACCAATGCGCGTGGCGCCACGGCCGCCGACGCTTTGGAGGATTTCGAATACTTCGTCGCCGACCCTCTCCAGTTCCAGCTTGTCGACGCAATCGACGCGGGCAAGCGGCGGCGCCTCGTTCCGGACGCGTTCCGCGAAGCAGTCGACAGCGGCGCCCTCGACCTCGATCAGCACGCCGGCACTGTCGTTGAGCACGAAGCCGGTAAGCTGCATCATCCTCGCAAGCCTATAGACGAACGGCCGGAATCCCACCCCTTGCACGGCACCGCGCACTCGCACTCGCAACCGCCGGACACGATCTTCCGCCATGGATGCCAAGGCGCGCACCATCGTCAGCCTACCTGCGAAGCTATCGCGATCCGGGCCACCGCAGCCTCCAGCCAGAAATAGAACGCTTCCATGCCTTCGCCGCTGCGCGCAGAAACCGTGAGAGTGCGAAGGCGCGGATTGACGCGCAGCGCATTAGCGATGCAGAGCCCGACATCGAAGTCGAGATGCGGCAGGAGGTCGGACTTGTTGAGAATCATCAGATCGGCGGCCGCGAACATGTCGGGATATTTGAGCGGCTTGTCCTCGCCTTCAGTAACCGAAAGCACCACGACCTTATGAGCCTCGCCAAGATCGAAAGCCGAGGGACAGACAAGATTGCCGACATTTTCGATGAACAAGACCGAACCGGCCCCGGGCGCCAGGTCCTCCACCGCGTGGCCGACCATGTGGGCGTCGAGGTGACAGCCCTTGCCGGTGTTGATCTGGATTGCAGGAACGCCGGTCCTTCGGATGCGTGCGGCATCGTTCGAGGTCTGCTGGTCGCCTTCAATCACGCTGATTGACATCCGGTCCTTGAGGTCGGAAATGGCGCGCACCAGAAAGCTGGTCTTTCCCGACCCCGGGCTTGAAACGAAATTCAGCGCAAAGATGCTGTTGCGGCCGAACCGAGCCCGGTTTTCGGCAGCATAGGCGTTGTTTTTTGAGAGGATATCCTTTTCGATCTGGACGATGCGCTCGGGGTTCACGCCCGGGACATGCACGCCGGCAATGCGCTGACCGTGTTGGAGCCCTCCGTCTTGCGCATAGTGACGATCATGATGATGTCCATGATCGTGAGGGTGGCCACGATGATGATCATGGCGCTCGCCCTGCGCGCCGGTCTTGCTCTTGCCATCTTC
Organism: Rhizobium sp. CB3171; assembly: GCF_029714265.1. Taxonomy (NCBI): domain Bacteria; kingdom Pseudomonadati; phylum Pseudomonadota; class Alphaproteobacteria; order Hyphomicrobiales; family Rhizobiaceae; genus Rhizobium; species Rhizobium sp. CB3171. Next base: position 146,091 of record NZ_CP121654.1, read on the forward strand.
CAACGTTGCCATTTCGCAGCCGCATACCATGCACATCAGATCACCTCCATCTCCTTGATCCTCAATTCATCGCCCGCCGTCGTCTGCACCCGATACCGCCCGCAGTCCGGGCAGGCGCCGAACCGCCTATCGAGGGGCACCGTCTTCCCACAATCAAGGCACCAGCCCTTGCCGGCGATGCGATTGATTTCGAGTGCGGCATGTTCGGCAATCGTGCCACGCCGCACAGCTTCGTAGCAGAACAGAAGCGAATCCGGATTGATGTCGCTCAAAACACCGATATCGAGGCGGATCGATTTGACTGCGCTTGCGCCATTCAGCTGCGCCATCTCGCAGACGATGGCGATCACGCTCTCCATCAACGACATTTCATGCATGGGCGGCGTCGCGAATGTTAAGCTTGAACTCGACACAGGGATCGAACAGAGCCGCGAGGCGAGAAACCGACCGGGCCGCCGATTCATGAGCACCGATCCGCGATGAGAGAAGGGTTTCGACAAACGGACCGGCCGGATGAAAATTCCACTCGGTCGGGGCAAGGATGCGGTAGGCGCAAAGTTTCCCGTTCGCGTCGATCTCGGCCTGATGATATAGCCTGCCACGCCCACATTCCACCACGCCAAAGCCGCCGGCGCCGGGCACCGGACCACCGGCCATCAGTTCGGAAGGATCATTCTGGCCCTTGGCAAGATGCGCGACTTGCTTCAAGCAAAGGCCAACGTCGCGTATGCGCGCCATGAAGCGTTGGGCAAGATGCGGATCGTCTGACCTGCTGGTGTCGCAAAGCCGGGCATAAGCGCCGGTTTCAACGACCCGACCGTCAAGATGCGGCAAGGCGCAATAGTGCGCATCGTTGCAAAGATGGGCAATAATTTCGGCATCGTCGGCGGCAGTCAGCGGATCAGGACGCCGGCCTGGAAAAGTCCGGTCATCCTTGATATCTCGAAAAATCGCCGCGCAAGCCGTGTCATCCGGCGGAAGGCCATCGTCTTTGGCGATGCCGAGTCCCTCTGCTGCATCGGCAAGCCGCCGCGCGTTGGCAACCAGGGCACCATGGTTTACTTTTTTCTCTCTCGATTCGCCGATGATTGCCTGCGACGCGGCCAGGGCGCCGCGCAAATATTGGCCCGCCTGAGCCACCAGACCTGCCGACATTGATGACGGCCAGTGCAAAATCAGTCCTCTCAATGTTTCGAATATCCGTTCGGCCAGCAATCCGGCCATCGCCGCGAACTGCTCCTCGATGGGCATCGGCAGGCCGGCTGCATTCAGTATGGCAAGGCGCGCGGCCACCGATTGCGAACAGCCACAGAGTGAAAAAACCCGTCCTGCAAGCACGGGCGCCTCTTCGGGTCGGCGGCCGATGAACATGCGTGCCAATTCTTGCGGGCGGTTGACCCTCACTTCCACGAAACGGGCAAGCGCTTGCGACACTGTTACGTCGATCCTGATCGAACCGGGGCCAAGGAGATAGGTCATGCAGCAAGCTCCCGCAGCGCTCGGAAATTCCTCCAAAGCAGATCACGGCGCATAGGGCTGGCGGTTGGAGTGGGCGACGGTGCGAGCGCAACGATGTTGGAAATTGCGCGCTTAGCCTTCAACGCCATCCCCATCGTTCCAAACTCAAAGACCATGGAAAACAGCAAGCAGTAATCAACACCGCCAGTCCTCTCGGGTTTGCCGGCGATGAATTCGATCACGCCTGCCTGCTGATTGCGAGCCGTCCCTGCAGCAGCCAAGATCATGAACCGTGGCGTCGCGACGATGCCGGTCGTTCGCCCGACGAACGCCAGCAAGCTCGTTTCCACAGCGCCGAGCGCGGGAACGACTGTCGCCCTTTTTTGAAGGCCAGCGGTCATCGCCAAGCTGGTCATTTGAAATAGGCCTCCTCGACATCACGCAGGTGTGCCGCGGAGGAGCGGAAATCCTCTTCGGTGGCGATGGCGACGGCGGGGATGTCGACAATTTGCAGCATGTCGACAACGATCTTACCCATGTTGTCGTAAAACTGTACGGACCAGACGTTTCGGGCGCCTGCTGCCGCCACGCGACAGGGGCGGTAGCCGCGCGATGTCAATTGTACGGGACCTGCTCCGAGCGTGACCTGCAGGAAATTCACATCCTCGATGCTCATCGGAAACAACGACAAAATGATAACATGAGCCGGATCGCCATCCCGATACTGGACCATGCGATTACCGATCTCGGTCATGAGGGGCATAACGTTCATAGCGCCGGGCGGCTCAGGTCCATGTGAGATCAAAGTCGGTAGCGCCGTGCAGGCCCGCCGCACCGCCATGGGAATGGGGGCGACCTCGATATATTCGGCAATGAGGTCGCCGGCGGGGTCGGTAAAGCGGATATGCCAGACGCCGGCCATAACCGCTTCCTGGAACTGCGCCAGGACTCCGGAGGGCAGCGCCGCCACCCCGCACACCTCGCCGTTGCCGAGCGTCTGCGTGATCAATTTCTTATCATCGTCATCGAATTCGAAAATGTCGAATAGCCGCCCCGGCTGGCCGGCCTTCTGCACCGCAAGCGTTGCAGCAATGTCGGATATGAGCATTGCGGCTTGGCGGCTTCTGCCGTTTAGGGAGCCAACTCGGTAGGATGGCATTATCTGCTCCAAATCAGCTTGTCATTCATTCTCCCACTTGGGGTTTGCAAGTGCCGTACCACCTGCGGAGAAGGTTGGATCGCATTGATCTGAAGGAAAATTCCGGCCGCGGCCTCATGCCGGTGCGCACGCGCGCGCCGATGCCGAGGCAACCCGTTTTGCCTCGCAATGTTCAGCGCGGAGGCAGTCCGCACGCAGGCACGATCGATCCCGTGCATCTCCGGCTGCCGTTGACGACAGTTCACATGAACATGTGGGCGAAAAGGATGAGGAGATTGTATTCGGTAGCGAAATACGAACTGTCAGTTTTCGCGCAAATGAGACGGTAATTCCGGCTCGCGGGAGATAAGATCGGCAAACAGCGTTTCGAATGACCGTCCTTCGACGGCTTCACCAAGACCGGCCAACGCATCGTCTATCTTGTGTGCTTCGTCGGCATCGAGCACCCGGATCGCAGATCCTAGATGGGTAAGAACGTAGGTCCCAACCGGTTGCGGGCCGACCAGCAGCATCGAAATCGCAAAAACGGATCCGTGGCGCTGGCACTGCGCTGTAAATTCGCCGCCCGTCACCTGCATCGGAATTCCTATGCACACAAATCAGCTCCTCGATCCGCCTGGGTTCATGATATCGGGAACCGGAAGGGTTCCCGTGCGGGTCCTTAGGTTTTGGAAAGATTTGGGCAGCCGGCGAACAGCAACGCAACCGACGACTGCCTCGGTCGCGTCGGAAACTCCTCCTCAACCGGTCAATTCGCCCGGATTGGCGCGCCGCTCATAATGTGCAAAATCGATGTCGTTGGCGAGAAGAGCGGGCGCGGCGGCGCGGCGCGAACTAATGGCGACGCCCCATCGCTCCAGGATGCCGGCGGCTACCATTACGGCCGCCGGAATTACCGCTTTGACTGGCTCAGTCACCGGTCCGCCCCAGTTCTCGAGGTCCACCGGTTGGCAGCCGATCAGCGCGAGTCTTGTGGGATAGCGATCGAGAAGGTCGGCAGCGCTTAGAACTTCCTGGAAGCTTGTCTGGTGCAGGCTCATCTTTTTGGCGCCGGTGAATTTCGGCACTTCGTCATTCTCGACGATCTTCAGCGAGCCCGGCGCGAGCCCGTAGTCGACAGCGTCGAAGACAATCAGATGCTCGGCTTCGGTCACATATTGCACGAGATAGAGGCCCTGGGTGCCGCCGTCGAGCACGGTGACGTTGGTCGGCACCGCATAGGCCTGGTGGAAGGCTTCGACAGCGCGGACTCCAAAACCCTCGTCCGCCCAGAGGATATTGCCAATACCGAGCACCAGGACGTTCGGTTTGCGAGAATTCGTTTCGTCCATCCTAGTCCTCGGTGTGCTTAGACAGCCGCTCGCCCGAAATCATCGACGAAACGATGCTGTCGCGGCTGACGATGTCCTCGCGCACCGCGACATAGATATGGATCATCACGAAGATCAGGATCACCCACATTCCCAGATGATGAAAGCTATGGACGGACTGGCTGTTCGGCGAGAGCCAGAATACCCAACCGAACAGCGTATATTCCCAACTGTCGCGGCCGACGCCTTCGCCATAAAGCGCAAATCCGGTGATCACCATGAATGTCAGCGGCAGCGTGAACATCAGGAGCATGACCAACTGCGACAGCGGATTGTGGCCGGCATATTTCAGCGGGTTTTGAGTGAGGAACATGTAAAAGCGCACCTCGTGCAGCCATTCCCTCCAGAACCGTTTGCTCCAGAAGGGAACGTAGAAGATTTGGCGTGCATGCACATTGCCGACGAAGACCCAGTAGATTCTGAGGATCAGGGCCACGGCCAGGATCTGTCCAGCGGCGAAATGGGAAAAACGGATATAGCCCATCAGGAAATTGGCGTTCGCCTCGCCGGGTACCGCCGGCAATGGGCTACCGATAAAATAGCCTGTCAGCGCCAGCGCCAGGATGCAGAAAGCGTTTATCCAGTGCCAGAGGCGAACGGGCGCCTCGTAGGCATACACGTTTTCGTGCTCGCAATCGGCCTTTGAGGTGGCAGAGATGCTCATGATCGTCCTTCTCATCTGACCTGGACCTTGGCCATTTCCTGACCGTCCGGGCTCATGATATGCGTCGAGCATGCAAGGCACGGATCGAAGGAATGGAGAGTTCGGAGTATTTCGAGCGGCTGCGACGGATCCGACATCGGCGTGTCAATCAGTGAGGCCTCGAACGCGCCGATATTGCCGTTGGAATCGCGCGGACTTCCGTTCCAGGTGGTCGGCACCACGCATTGATAATTGTCGATCTTGCCGCCCTTGATCTTGATCCAATGGGCGAGCGCGCCGCGCGGGGCCTCAGTGAAGCCGACGCCCTTGACCTCACAAGGCCAGGTCTGCGGCTTCCATTTGTCGATGAAGGCGGTGGTGCTGTCGCCGGCCTTGATGTTGGCGACCAGCTTGTCGTGGAAATGCCGCATCTGCCGGCCCGCCCAAACGGATTCGAGCGCGCGAGCGGCGGTGCGCCCCAGTGTCGAAAATAGCGCCTCAGTCGGCAGGCCGAGGTCCTTCAGGATCTTGTCGATCGGATCCTTGAATTCTGCCTTTCCCTGGGCGTAGCCTAAGACCCAACGGGCAAGCGGGCCGACTTCCATGGCATGGCCGCGCCAGCGCGGCGCCTTGATCCAAGAATATTTTCCGCCTTCGTCCAGCTCTTGAATGTTGGTCTTGGTGCCCTTTGCTTTCGGCCCAAGCTCGTAATGCGGCACGGTGACACCGTCCCAGGGATGCAGGCCCTTGGCCTCGTCCGGATATTCGTACCAGGAGTGACTGACGAATTCCTGGATCTGCTCTGGATCGCAATGGTCGACCGGCAGGACTTCGTTGAAATTGCCGTTAATGATCGCACCGCGCGGGAGCTTCAGGCTCGCCTCGCTGTAGTCATTTGCGTGTTCCGGCACGTCGCCATAGGCAAGCACGTTCTTGCCCGACAACCCGCCGCCGAAGAGCCAATCCTTGTAGAAGGAACCGATCGCCATGATATCGGGCAGGTATACCTTCTCGTTGAACTCGATCAGCTGGTCGATCACCGACGAAATTAGATTCAACCGTTCCATTGTGATCGCGCCGACGGCTCCCGTGCCGTCGAGGTTGATCGGACAGGGCACGCCGCCGACCAGCCAGTTCGGATGCGGATTTTTACCGCCGAAGATCGTGTGGATCTTGACGATCTCCCTCTGGAAATCGAGGGCTTCGAGATAGTGCGCTAGGGCCATCAGGTTGGCTTCCGGCGGCAGCTTATAAGATGCATTGCCCCAATAGCCGTTCTTGAACGGACCAAGCTGGCCGGATTCGATGAACTTTCTGAGCCGTGTCTGGATGTCTTTGAAGTAACCAGGCGAAGACAATGGCCAATCGGACACCGATTGCGCAAGCGCCGAGGTGGCCTTCGCATCGGCCGTGAGGGCAGACATGACATCCACCCAGTCGAGCGCATGCAGGTGATAGAAATGCACGACGTGGTCATGAACCTGCAATGCCAGCTGCATCAGATTGCGGATCGAATTGGCGTTTTCCGGAATGGTTATGCCGAGCGCATTTTCAACCGCCCGAACCGATGTCAGCGCATGGGTTCCGGTGCAGACGCCGCAGATCCGTTCGGTGAACGCCCATGCATCGCGTGGATCGCGATTTTTGAGGATGACTTCAATGCCGCGCCACATTGTGCCGGTGGAAACGGCATTGCGGATGATATTGTCCCCATCGACATTGACCTCGACGCGCATGTGGCCTTCAATGCGGGTTACCGGATCGACCACAAGACGCTTGCCGGAATTGTCGAGCGTGAAGCCATCTGGCGTTTGGATGGTCATCGTGATCTTTCCTGTCCCTGGCCGTCTTTAGGATCGGTTTTCCCGCGCTTGGCCGTCACCTGCTTGACGGCAGTGATTGCAGCGTGCGCAGCAATCGCCCCACCGACAATGCCAGCTGCGGTCATGCCCACCTGGTCCGCAGTAGCTTCGACGCCGAATTGGCTGACCTCGGACAGTCGGGAGTAGAAGCTCCCTGCGTCCCAGAAATTTTGTTCCGAGCAGCCAATGCAGCCATGACCCGACTGGATCGGGAAGGAGACGCCCCCATTCCAGCGAACGGTCGAACAGGCATTGTAGGTGGTCGGGCCTTTGCAGCCCATCTTGTAAAGGCAGTAGCCCTTGCGCGCACCTTCGTCGTCCCACTCCTCGACGAACTGGCCGGCGTCGAAATGAGCGCGCCGATAGCACTTGTCGTGGATGCGCTGCGAATAAAACATCTTCGGCCGGCCCTGATGGTCGAGTTCGGGCAGCTTGCCGAACGTGGTGATGAAGGTGACGACGCCGGTCATCACCTCTGCGATCGGCGGACAGCCAGGCACTTTGATGATCGGCTTGTCGCGGATCACTTTATCGATCGGCGTTGCCTCGGTGGGGTTGGGTTTGGCGGCCTGAACGCAGCCCGAAGAGGCACAGGTTCCCCAGGCGATGACAGCCAGAGCGCCTTCGGCCATCCATTTGAGCTTCTCGACGAAGGGTCGCCCGCCATCGATGCAGAACATCCCGCCTTCGCTAAGCGGCGGATTACCTTCGACGGCGAGAACGTACCTGCCCTTGTACTTTTCCCTGGTCTCTTCGAGGATCGCCTCGGCCTGGTGGCCGGCCGCCGCCATGATTGTATCGTCGTAATCGAGTGAAATCATCGACAGGATCACATCCTTGACCAGCGGATGGGCCGAGCGGATGAAGCTTTCCGAGCAGCAGGTGCATTCGAGCCCGTGCATCCAGATCACCGGCACACGCTCTTTGGATTCGAGTGCCTCTGCCATTGCGGCCGCCGTATCGGAGCCAAGGCCGAGGCAGGCAGCCGTCAGGCTGCAGAATTTCAGGAAACTGCGCCGGGTTATGCCCTGGCGACGGATAACATCGTAAAACGTTTCGGTCGCGGCCATCTTGCTCCTTTCAGCCTTCCACCCGTGAGGCCGTCTTCGCCACTGAGCGATTTTAATCCTCGATCTCAACCGGACCTGTGAGTGGTGGCTGCTTTTCAAACCGCTTCAGCCGACGCCATTGACTGGGAGCCGACGTTTCCGATCGTGTGGTAGTCACCGAGATCTGCCTCCTTTGTCAGCTTCCAATAGTCGATAAGACGCCAAGGGCTGTTCGTTACGATCCGCCCCCGGTCGTTGCGGAAATAGGTGGACATGCCAGGATGGCTCCAGATCATCTTCTGGTGCATTTCTTGGATCGTCCGATTGTAGCGTTGATAAACGTCTTGCCGGCATTCCACCTCGGCGAGCTTCTTTTCTCCCATCTGGCGCAAAACGCTCAGCACGTAATCCAGCTGGCTTTCGATGGTGAAGATGAAGTTCCCGCGATGCCCGAGGGCTGTATTTGGGCCGTAGAGCATGAAGAAGTTCGGGAAGCCCGGCACGACGGTACCAAGATACGCCTGACAGTCGTCATCGTTCCAAGCCTCGCGTACTGTCACGCCGTTGCGTCCGAATACCTGAACTGGAAGCAAGAAGCGTGTGATATCGTAACCAGAGGCGACGATGAGAACATCTGCCTCATGGCTGTCGCCATTTATCGCTTGGATCGACTTGCCTTCAACCTGTGCAGCAGCGCTGTCCACCAGATTGACTTGCGGCTTAAGAAGGGTTCTGTACCAGCCATTGTCTAGGAGCATTCGCTTGCCGAACGGCGGGTAGTCGGGAATGACCTTGGCCAGCAATTCGGGTCGCCCTGCCAGCTGTTCTTCGATATATCGAGTACACGTCTCGCGGTGGCCGTCGTTCAGCGCATTCACAGAGCGATCGGGATGCGGCCACGCCGGGTCCTTCTGCAGGGACTCGTGCACTTGACTGTCGAAAATCCAACTGAGCCTCAGCCTGTAGAGCCATTCGTAGTGTGGTACCGCGCGGAGCAAGAACTGCATCGGCTCGGGAACCGGCATAAGAAATTTTGGAAAGGGCGCCGCCCATTGACGCGATCGTTGGAAGATTGTCAGGGCACTCACGCGATCGGCGATGGCAGGGACAATCTGCATTGCCGATGCTCCGTTTCCGATCACAGCCACGCGTTTGCCGTCGAGGCTAATCCCGGGATCCCAATTGGAAGTGTGCACCACTGGTCCGTCGAAGTCACGCAGGCCGGGAATGTTCGGCCATTTCGGCGTGGTAAATCCGCCCACGGCCGAAATGACCACATCGGTTACAAGGGTTTCTTCCCGCCCGTCTGGCAAGCGCAATCGAGAATGCCAAGTGCGGCTTTCCTCGTCATAGCGAGTGAACAGGCATTCCGTATCGTAGCGGATTGAGCTTTCAATCCCGAACTCGCGGGCGACCCGGCTGAGGTATTCATCGATTTCCTGCTGCAACGGGAAGAATTTGCTCCAGTCGCCACTGGCAAACGTGAAGGAGTATAGATGTCCGGGCGTGTCGACCCCGCAGCCAGGGTAGCAATGTGAATGCCAGACCCCGCCGGTGCGGGCTTGCTTTTCGATCTGGATGTAGGAAACGCCCAGTTGTCTTAGCCGAACTGCGGCTGCGATGCCGGACATGCCGGCTCCGATGACAAGGATGCGGAAATTGTCCGGCAAACACACCGGATCAGGAACCGCGCCTGAATACCTGCGCAGCTTGTGGATCATCATGTCAGCAAATTCCGGTGGAATAGGCTCAGCCTCTGACATGGATAGCATGCGGATCAACTCTTCCGCCGATAAGTCTGCCCTGGCGATGGGAACGCCTTGGCGCCAAGCCGTGATGGCGCTCAGCGCTGCATCGCGAATCTCCGCCTGCAATTTGCTTGGCAGGCCACCGGAGTCGTTGTCGTCCCAGCCGGTTTTGGCGGGAATAAACCGCGGACTTAGCCAATATTCTCGTCCTGTGAACTGATAAAGCAGGAGCAACAGGGTCGGGATATTGGCCGAAGGGAGTGCTTCGGCGATGCGCTGGCAAAACTGGTCGATGTCTTCTAAGTGAGCCATGGTTTAGGTTCCTGCGGTTGAAAGGATCTGGACCAATCGGCCAAGGCGTCGCGCCTGGATGCGATTGCTGTCCAACTTCGCGGGTTCCACGACGGGCGTTTGGTGAGATTCTGCAGCAATTTGGCAAGTATCTAATTCAAAACGCGCCGGACCGGTCGGCGTTGATCGCTGCGTGCGAAAAGCCGCTTATGAGGCGCCGTCAGATTAGAGGTTATGATGGTGATGAGGGTTTGCTCGTGCTTCGTCGCGCCTACCCACGCACCACCTGATGCGTCTGCGTGGCCACGGCTCGATATTCCTCGGCGAACATGGCCTGCTTCTTCCGGGTCTGGAGCGTCCTGCTCCCGGCTGACCGGGCATAGGTCCCGGTAGATAGTCTGGTGCTAACATTTCGACATCTCCATGCGGTACCGTCGGACCGCGACGCGTCTGCAAATGCTTCGCAGCAATACGCATGCCAAAGGAAAAAATGTTTTTTAGTTCAGTGCAATCGATCAAACCGCCCGGCGTGCATAACCAGCGTTTGTCGCACATCGGACAAGACCAAGCGACCTTGACCTGTTAGCCGCCGGGCGAACGCGAGAGCCTGCTGCCGATCTCCTCGCCGCGACATTGAGTGCGCGGCCGAGCGTCTCGGCCGTGAAAGTTGGCCAGTTCTAAACGCCCGACACTCCATCCCGCTATGAGTGACAGGGGACCTCACTTGCTGCCAGACATGGGCGGAATGGCCGGTTATTGCCATTGCATGCAAGGCTTGGCTCTTCGCCGACAGCGGCGAAAGGACTTGTTCTCAGGTCGCCTTTTCCAGCACGTGAATGTCTGAGCCGGCGTCATCTGAAAGCACATCAACCGACATAAGCCCTGCGAGGTTCGCGCATTCCCTGAAGAAATCTTCGGAAAAAGAAAACGAGTTCTTTAAATGCAACCGATCACCATCCTTCAATTCGATGCTTTTTCCGTTGAGCCGAAACGACAAATTTCTATTCACGATCGCGGTATGGATCACCTGCATGAAGTTGTCGTCGCCTCTTATATCCGCCTCATACTCAAACACTCCTGGATCAAAGTTATCGTCGACGGGTAATTCTGCCTTCATTCGATAGAACACGTTCAGCTGAAATTCTGGATGCGCTTCGTAGTAGGCTTTTGCGACATCCCACCTGAGATCCGAGCCAATCGAGATCGCAAGCCAGCACCTCTCAGCGCTGTTCGATATCCTCCTCAACGCCTGGACGACCGCCTCAACCGGAGGGGCCTCACTTATGGCGGCTGCGAGGTTCCCAAATGTGCGTCCAAACATGACGACCAATGCCGTTTCCTCATCGGAAAAAAAGCGTCGCCCAGAAAATATGTCATCTCGTATGAATTCGATCTTCAGGTCGAACGGTGGCGGCGATCGCTCTATGTCCCCGAGGAACTCGTTCGAGCGATCAACCAGTACGCAACGTGAGGTCTTTCCGCGCAACTCCGTTGCAAGGGGAAGGGTCTTCTGCTGAAATGCCCGCACTGTTCCGGGGCCGAAGTCGAGAATTGACACCCCTTTTTGAGATCGCTCGCCCCGAGGCCATCGGACATACTCTTTTACTTTCTGCTGAAGTTCTTGCGCCAACTTGATCTCGGCGTCCACCATATTGGTTGTCCCGGTATCGCGCGCATTGTTCATCCTTTCGGTTTCAGCCCTTGCCCACAACAGTGCGCCGCTCATCGAATTGCCGTCCCGGTCACGTCCAGTGTGGTGAGCGTATTGTTCGGGACCCAAGTCTGCCGCATATTTTTGCTGAAAAAGCTTCGAACTTGTTTCAAGAAAGCTCACAACTGCTCTCCTCTTTTGTGTGGCGATGGACAGGGCGACAGGCGAAACTTCGCACGGGAAATCCATTCCCCTTGCAAGCATTGAGGGCCTGGTTCGTGGCGACGGTCTTCTGCGCCATGCGCATGGCGGTGTATTTGCGGCTACCCGCCTCCTTGTGGGGCCGATTGTCGGATTTTCCTCAACCAGCAAGTTGGCCGCGGTTTAGGCATTATTCAGGCCAAGCCAGAACATCGTTTTAAAACAATGAAATGATACTCATGGACCTTTGACGGTGTCCGGCGTTGTCGGAAGTGCGACACCGCTACGTCGCTGCGTTTGCTCGTCGACCGCTATGCCAGTTTCTTCCGCGAGCGCGATCACGCTCCGTCGATTTTGTTAGCTCCCCGACACAAGCTTTTTCAGCTTGCTCGGATCAAACAGCCGAAGAGCGCCGGGAAGATTGCTTTTCGGCCGACCAACGGACCTGGCATGATTTTTGAAGTCTCGATACGAGGCGATCGGCGCGTCCGGCACGTTTGAGTGGCCTCCTCATCGGGTAAGTGTCGGTCGCAATCGACCGGACGACCAGATTGCGACTGTCACGAGCCGGAGGTTGCCGAATATCGGGAATCTCGCCCTCTTGGCTTTTGATGGGCAGGTGAACCGCGACAGTGAGACTTCAGCTGCCAAAGAACAACACGGCGCAACGCAGCCGGCCGCCGTAAAGGAGAAATCAACCCGTGAGTGACCCAATTCCAGATCATGTTCCGCGCGAAATGGTGAGTGACTTCAGCTTGTTCACGTCACCCGGCATGCAACGCATCTCCAATGGCGATCCGCATGAAGCCGCCGCTCGTGTTCACGCCGGGCCTCCAATCTTTTATTCAGTCCACAATACGCGTGATGGTCGTGGCACTTGGCTCATCACCCGGGCCAAAGACCAACGCAAAGTGCTGCAGGACCTCGATACTTTTTCCAGCAACCGCAGCCTTTTCGCCTCTGCGCTCGGTGACGACTGGCCGTTGATCCCACTTGAGCTCGATCCACCGGCCCACGGCATCTTTCGCTCCCTGCTTAATCCCCTGTTTTCGCCAAAACGAGTGATGGCGCTGGAACCCTCTATCCGTGCGCGGGCAATCACCATTGTCGAAAAGATCTCCCTGTCGGGCAAGAGCTGCGAGGTGATGAAAGACTTTGCCATTCCGTTCACAGTTGGCGTCATTCTTCAGTTTTTGGGACTATCGGCTGAACGGCTCGACATATTTGTCGGCTGGGCGAAAGACTTGCTTCACGGAGACAAGGTCCAGCGATCGGCAGCGGCTCAAGCTATTCTGGAGTTTATCGACGAGCTTGCGGCCTTGCGCCGCAAAGAACCGGCCGACGATTTCATGACCTTCGTCGTGCAGGCACAGATTGATAACCGTCCGCTGACCGACAAAGAAGTCCGCGGCATCGGCGTATTATTGTTCGTAGCGGGACTCCATACGGTCGCAGCCGCGATAGGCTTTGATTTGGCCCATCTGGCGCGCAACCCAAAGGACCAGAGTTTATTGCGCAGTGAACCGGAACGGATTGTGCTGGCAACCGAAGAATTGTTGCGGGCCTATTCGACCGTACAGATGATCCGGGTGGCAACAAAAGATATCGACTTCGAAGGCGCGCCGATTCGCAAAGGGGATTATGTTTGCTGCGCCGCGATGATTGCCAATCGTGATCCGGCGGAGTTCGAGGATCCCAACGTGATCGACCTTGCACGCGAGGACAACCGCCACACCGCGTTCGCCTCTGGTCCCCATCGTTGTCTTGGTTCGCACCTTGCCCGGCGGGAGATCATCATCGGCTTGGAGGAATGGCTGTCTCACATCCCTCATTTCCGTATCAAGGAAGGTACGGCCCCCATAACCCATGGCGGCCATGTGTTCGGGATCGAGAATCTCGTCCTGGACTGGTCATAACTCGAGCGCCGCTGTGCAAAATCGGAGGTTAGGCATGCACATCATCGTCCACAATGCCAAATGCCATGGGCACGCGCGATGCTGGTCCCAAGCGCCGGAGATCTTCAAGCTGGATGAGGATGGTTATATCCTGCCCGGCAATATCGACGTTGCTGCAGGGAACGAATTTTGCGCATCACGGGGTGCCCGATCATGCCCCGAACGTGCGCTGGAAATCAACCGCTCATCCCGATACAGCGCCAGCCATGGCCTGAACTGATGCTTTGGACTTGCAAGCGATGAGCAGACATTTCGATCGATGATCTACAATGTTTCAGATGCCGCTAGCTGCAAACATCATGGGTCCAAACATCAAGGATCGATGTCGCTCAGCTCTGTCGGCTATGCGACAATGGCGGACTTGCAAGCGAGCTGTTTCAAAAAAGTTACGTTGCAAAACAAAGGGTTTTTCCTGCGGCATGCATATTGCTGCGAGCCATTTGCGAACGCTTCACGATCAAATTTAACAGAGCGGAAATGTCGAAAATGTCAGCAAAATGCCCTCTGCCGCGGCCTACGTCCTGTCGTCAGATTTCGAGACGCAATGGAGGGATCTGGCCTTGTTTCCAAGAAATAGCCAGGCCGAATTGTTCCTTTTGAAAGCGTAGCAATAGGCCTAGCTTGCTCAAGGGTGGGAATGAATCCCTGATCCCAAATCAGAAGCATAGGAATTCGCTTTCAACGACGATTGCTGAGCACGCGTTTAGCGCGCGTGATGAATTCTCGTTGACCTAAACATTGGAGCTTCAGTGAATATCAGACCCATTCTTCTCGGCGCGATTGCAACACTTTCAGTCGCGCCTAACGTACGCGCTGTCGATCAAGTCGTCGCCATAGAGCCGGAACCGGCTGAACTTGTCCGTATCTGCGATGCCTACGGCAGGGGCTATTTTTATATCCCCGGATCTGAAACCTGCATGCAACTCGGCGGCATGGTCCGCACGCAGGCATCGTCATACAATCCTTATGCCCCAGTAGAGCCCAGCGGTACCACCTGGCTGACGCGAAGCGAAATCTATGTCAATACGGCGACGGAGACTGAATATGGCCCCCTGAAGACGACGACGACTCTACGGTTCGATTATACGGACGATAGTAACACGCTCGGCGCCGATCTGCCTTTGGCGAATATCTCGCTTGGCGGTTTCCTTATCGGCCGCGCCGGCTCTCAATACAATGATTGGATCGGCTATGCCGGCAATGTCGTCAATCCGGATGTGATCGGCAATGGCCCTATCAAGTTGAACCAACTTTCGTATTTTTATGACTGCGGCAACGGCATGTTCGGTGTGGTCTCGATCGAAGACAGTCTCTCGACGAGTGTGAATCCTAGCAGCGCAGATCATTATGCGCCGGACGCAGTGGCTGGTCTTGGCTACAAGACTGGTCCTTGGTCGGTAAGAGTTGTCGCTGGTTATGATTCCATTGTCGAGGAGGGCGCAGTCAAGGCTCGTATCGATGCCGATTTTGGCCTCATCAGTGCATTCCTCATGGGAGCTTGGAATACAGACGGCAGCAAGATCAACAAATATGCCAACGGTGACGTTACTGGAAGCAGCGGCGATTGGGCGTTATGGGGCGGCAGCACCGTCAAGATCAATGATAGGTTAAACTGGAATACGCAGCTCGCCTACGCCGACAACAAGACGTTCCAGGCGGCGACAACGGTCGAATGGTTCGCAACCAGAGACCTCAAAATCGAGCCGGAAATATCCTACGTGAACTACGACAGGATCAAGAATGACACTTGGGCCGGCGCGCTTCGGATTCAGCGGTCGTTTTAAGATTTAACCGATGGGGAGGGCGGACGGATGGCCTCCTGCCAAACATCTCGAGAAACTCGTACTCGATAAAGTCCCATGATCGCTGATTAAGCTTGTTTGCACTTGCTTCTTGACGGGCTAGAGGGGTGGGCGGCCAAGATAAGCATCGAATGCGGAGGCGACAGCGCGAAGCGCAAAGCGACACTCCTGAGGCACTCGGACCAGACCGTTGTCGATGTCCGCTATCCCGTCCTCAGCCAGAATGTCCAACTGCTTAGCTGAACTCAGTAAATGGATCGGATCAAATCCGTGAGCCGTACAGATTGCTGGTACGTCTGCTTCCAAGTAGCACATGAGTTGCTCGATGATTGCGGCTCGTACGCGATCTTCGATGGTGAGACGATAGCCCTTTGATGTCGCCAAGTGGCCGGACGCGATGGATCGGTTATAAGAGTCTTGTGGGAGTTCGTTTTGAACGTAACCTTCGCGGCAACGACCGATCGCCGACGCGCCGAAGCCGATCACAGTTTGGCGTGTTTCGGCCGAGTAACCAAGCGAGTTGCGCTGAAGACGACGAGTCCTCTGCGCCAGCGCAAGCTCATCATCCGGCAAAGCGAAATGGTCGAGCCCGATTTGCAGATAGCCGGCTGCAACTAACGTGTCGGCCATGACTGAGGCCTGCTCGACGCGCGCGGCTATATCGGGCAATGCTGCCCGGTCAATCAAGCGCTGATTTTTTCTATAGGAGGGAACGTGCGCATAACCAAAAACCGCGAGGCGGTCGGGACGCATCTCAATAGCTAACATCGCGCTCTGGCGACAGGACTGGACTGTTTGATACGGTAAACCAAACATCAGGTCGAAACTGATGCGCCCTATTCCATGCAGGCGCAGGTTCTGGACGGCAGTCATCACCTGCGCCTCGCTCTGAACCCGGTTGATCGCTTTTTGTACGATGGGATCGAAGCTCTGAACACCGACGCTTGCGCGGTTCACACCGGCTTTTTGCAAGGCTTCGGCCATATCGGTGGTGAACGTGCGCGGGTCGACCTCGATAGCGATGTTAGCCGCTTTCTCGAACGCGAAGCGGCCGCGCAGGAGTTCCATTAGCGACAGGAAGTCTGCTGGCGGCATGATGGTCGGGGATCCGCCTCCGAAGTGCACGTCGCTCACCGGGAGTGCCTGCGTCGCTAGCTCGGCAACCAAGCGGATCTCCTCGCGCAGCACTGCGAGATAATTGATGATCAAATTATCCAGACGAGTGATGCTCGTCGGAAAACCACAATACCAGCACATAGAGCGGCAAAATGGAATGTGAAGATAGAGCGAAACAGCGTCATCGGTTGGCAGGCTCCTCAGCCATTCCTCATAGGTCTGGGCGCCGATTGCTGAGGAAAACTCCTGTATCGTCGGATAGATGGTATACCAAGGTAAATGCGATCCACTATGTTTTTTCGAGAAGAAAGTTGATGACGATGCGCGCAATGACTTTCGTCTCCAGTCCGGCTTGTCACGTCGAGATTTCACGCGCCGTCTTCCTTTCGATCAAATGGGATTCAGTGCTTGAGGGGGGCTTTCGCCGCCAGGCATCATGGCTTCCCGCCGTCTTTCACCGGGCAAAAGGCATGCCATTCGAGTTGAAGATCGAGAACTTGCAGCTGGTCGAAGTCGCTATAAGCAGCTGCCCTTGGTTTGAATTGGGAAAGACGTTTGCGCTCAACCACTGCGCATCTAGCATCTAATTGTGACGCTCCATGCCCGGACGCCTTGAACCAACCGAACGTTATACTTTTGACAATGTCCGACATTGGACAATGGTACCGCGCATATCACCTTGTTTCGACAGCATTTTTCGTTTGGCATGATGTATGCCTAACCATCCGCGACACACTGCGCCGAGGGAGCGGAGCCGTGTCGGAATCAGCTCCAGGAGGCGGGCATAGTTGCTGAGACAGTGCTTTGGTCGAACGCTTTGCACATTTGTACTCAGCTTGGTGGCTCCGGGTAAGGGGACTCTGTTTGGCCATCGGCCGCCGGTCAACCGAACGGCCTTAACTCCGAGCCAGTTTGAATGGATGTTAGGGAAAGGGGTCGAATGGCACTTTACATCGGTTTATATAGGCAAGGAGCACACCGGCGGCATACGTCGAACGTCGTCGTTTTACCACTGCGCGATACAGTTCGCCTTCGTAGACATCTCCTTTATGTCATCGCCGCTCGGAACGCACACCAACACCATTCTGCGGCGAGGCCGATTCGCAGATCGGAGAGTCCAGCGCGATCTGCGATACGCAGTGCGGCTGGGATATGGCGCTATAGATTCCTTTCGACAATTTTTATTTTCACCGCGTTCTGCGCAGCTCCAACAGCCGCCATGGCGACGGAAGAGACAATCTACACCTCGCCTTATGCCAGCTTCGTGATGGGTTTCGGATATACTCGTCTTAAGGGTAACGAACTTGTCTACAACGAGGTTGGTAATCGGATCAGTCGCTTGATCTGGGAAAGCCATGCGCCAGTTATGACGTCGGGTTTCAAGGCTGAGCTTGACAACAGCTGGACTATCTCCGCCAACGCCGCGATCAGCTTTTCTGGCGACAGCCACATGGAGGACTACGATTGGGAGAAAGCTTGGGGCTATGATGGCAAGGACTGGTCGTCTCGATCGGTTCATACGAATACTGATCTTGAACGATACGTTAACATTGACATTGCATCTGGGCACGACTTCGTGATCAACGATGCCACGACCGTCAACCTGCATGTCGGCTTCAAATACACCAACGTCAAATGGACCGCGTATGGCGGAACGTTTATTGACAGCTCGGGGGGATTTCGCAACGAGCGCTTCAACTTTGAGGACGGCGAGCGGGTCATCAGTTACGAACAACGCTACCCCGGCGTTTTCCTTGGCACCGAAGCGACCACGAAATACGGGGATTGGACCCTGTCGGCTCTTTTGCGTTGCGGCGCCGATGTCGATGCCAACGACGTCGACAATCATTGGCTTCGCAATGTGGATTTCGAGGAAAAGTTCGGCGCGCATCCTTTCGTTTCGATCGGCGCCAAGGCCGTCTATCAGGTGACGGGCCGCGTGAGCCTCTTCTTTGCCGGCAATTTTGATCAGTACTTTCGCAGGAAAGGCGACACGACGGAATACGACATGTCGACCAGGCCCCCCGAAGTCGGATCTTACAAAGATGGCGCCGGCATGGACCTTTATGCCCTCACTCTGGCAGCCGGTTTCAAGCTCACGTTCTAGCCCGTTGTGACAATCTGGCGATTTGCTTCCGAAGCAAGGCAAGTGATGCTTGATAAAAGTTCTGGCTTGGAATGATGAGCTGGAGTTCATCGCAAGCGGGGTGCTGGCATTTCGCCAGCACGCGTAGCTGTCGCCAACCCTAGGTCTCAGGCATTGCTGAGGAGTGATGGGCTGTAATCATCCATTTTCCGTCCATGAATTCATATGTGTAGGTGTAACGCGCGGGAATTTTGGTGCCGTCGGCGAATGAAAAGGTGTAAATGCCGCTGTCTGTTGCCATGTTACATCCGACCCTAATCACGCGCAGATCGATCGATCCTTGCGGCCGCTTTTTGAGAAAGTGGTCGAAGTATGCGGCTCGCTGCTCGTGCGTCAGGCGCGGTGTGTTCGACAGCGTCGGTAGCAGGATCGCATTTTCCGCATAGTTCGCAGCAACTTTTTCGGAATCGAGCGTTCTGAGGGACGCATTCCAGCGGTCGAACAATTCAGCTACCTGCTGCTCGGTGATCGGCGCGCAGTTTACAGTCCCAGCGACGGCTTGCTGCAAAGATAAAGTGGAAAGTACTGCCGCGGCAGCAAGTGTAAGACGCATGCTTCATCTCCGGTTTTTAGTTGCACGAGCAGGTTCTCGGCAGGGCTTCTCTTGACTGCTTTTGATTGCTTTCAGCATCCCCGTGTGCGGTCGACGCCCCTTATTTTCGTCACTCGATAGCCCGCCTGATGCAGCATGGCCGTCAATTCGTAAAATCGATTGTTTGGATAACACGCATCCACGCCATCAATTTGCGTTTTAAACACCGCGTCCCTCGTCAGAATTGCCGATCCAGCAAAGGCCCTGCCGCGGCGGATCTCAGCAAGCAGGGCTGCTTTTGAGCAATGAGCTCTTTCAACACAAAGCGCGGCAAATGCGGAATTAACGTTCGAGAACGAAGTGCGCAGCAATCCATCGGTGACATGGATGCAACCCATCGAAACAATCAATTATGCCCAATGTCCGAATAGAAATAGGTAGGCGCCACCTGGCGTTTTATTGCGCCGCATCACAAGGAGTATTTGCGATGGAAAAATTTTTCCGAGGTAGCGAGAACGCCGATAGCCTCTTTGGCAGCAATGGAGACGATGTGATCATTGATCACGGGGGCAACGACTGGATCGACTCTCGATCAGGCAATGACCGAGCCTTCGGCGGCGAGGGTAATGACCGGATCTTAGGGCGCGCGGGCAATGATCAGGTCCACGGCGAAGACGGCAACGACTATCTCTCCGGCGACAACGGCCGTGATAAACCCCCGATTTTCGGTGAGGACAACGACTATCTCTCCGGCGGAAAAGGCGATGATGTTCTCTTCGTCGGTGACGGCAGGGATTGGCTGAAAGGGGGCGAGGGGCGCGACACGTTCGTCTTCCAGTTCCACAATCCTCAGCCCGGGGACCACAATCCGATGCCAGGGGTGTTCCCGAAACAGGGACTAGACCCGGACATCTCCACCATCCTCGATTTCGATCCGGCGCAGGATACTCTCGCCTTCGACGCGATGGACCTTTACAACGACGGCTTCGGCGCAAATTTCGTCAATCACGCGAGCGTTCAGTCGGGCTTTCCGGTGGACACCTTCTATAGCGGCAAGGCCTCGGGTGCAAACGGCGAGCACGCGTGGTGATCACTGACCGGCGTTTCGCCGATGGCACTGCCGTCGCACGCGCGATTTCAGACGAGGCTGCCGGCGACATCCTTGTCTACCACGACAATAAGATGCACACTGCAAATCTGGCCTATGTCACCTCGGAAAACAGCGTGGAAACATTGGTTCATCTGCCTGGTGTGCAGGCTGTGGCTGATCTTGCCAATATGCATCTGACAGGGTGGGATTTCACATTCGTCTGATTGCATGATTTGCCACGAAGCCTTACCCCCGTATCAGGTGCAGCGTTTTGGCTTGTCCGGAGTTCGCTGCTCGCAGCCCCTCAATTGGGTTTCTGCGGCTGGGGACTCCACTCAAGCAACCGAATATGGCTTTTCGTGCAGGCACTGCGATATGTCGAGTTCCTGAAAGCGAGTTCTGAAGGCCGCGGGTTCTTCCCACATGTTCGCGGAGTGCAAATGAACTTTGCAAAATCGCGACGGCCCGAAGGGAGAGCAAGCCAATTCAGCTTTTCTTTAAACAACTGACAATTTAGCGACCGGCCGGCCGGGCGCGTCCCGTTGCTGCGCGATTTTGCTGGTACGCACGCTGAACCCGACCGAGCAAGACACGTCGCATGTCATGAGGCACGGCACGCCTGAATCCCTTTTGAAGCACGGTGCCGTTCCAGTAGCTCGTTCAAAGCCGCGTTCCACGCAAGTTCGCCTTTCGGGCTTAACGATGTGTGAGTTCGGTCCCGTCACTGTCGAGCATCTGACACGCGTCCAGTTGGACGTTGAAACCATCCGCGACACCAGCAATGTGCCTTAGGGCAACCGCCGGATGGAACCAAAACCAACGCCTGAAGACTGTGAAACGCGCAACGGCGGGCGGCAGGTCATAATGTCCAAAATGTCAGGTTACCTACAATCAAAACTAGTCGATTCAATCCTAATATATCCGGATTACGCACCCAATGGTCTTTGCGATGCTGATTGATCTTGCTTTGCAACTTCACGACGTCAGATCTGCCCCGCAAACATCGGAACACTACTGTTCTTTTCAACCCTCACGATAATTCTGAGGCTAAATCGGTATGCGTTTCAAGGGTCTTGACCTTAATCTTCTCGTCGCATTGGACGCTTTGACGACTGAGCGTAACGTTTCGGCAGCGGCGTGCAGCATCAATCTCAGTCAGCCTGCAATGAGCGCCGCCGTCCGCCGGCTGCGCGACTATTTCGGCGATGACCTGTTTACGATGCGGAACCGAAAACTTATTCTGACGCCACGTGCGGAAAGCCTCGCCTCCGCGGTTCGAGAGACACTACAGCACATTCAACTCAACATTATTTCTGGCGACAGCTTCGCATTAGACGAACCGGAGCGACACTTCACGATTGCGCTTTGTGATTTCATGACGACCGTGTTCTTCCGGAAAATCATAAAGCGGCTGGCACGGGAAGCTCCCGCAGTCAGTTTCGAGTTGATTCCCCTCCCAGACAACCCGGACCAGCTTCTGCGGCGGGGCAAAGCCGATTTTCTGATTCTTCCGGAATTGTTCATGTCAAGCGCACATCCGAGAGCGAAGCTGTTCGACGAAAAGTTAGTGTCTGTTGGCTGTACGACGAATACGAAGCTATCTCGTCATCTTACAGTCAGAGACTATATGTCGATGGGCCACGTCACGGCTAAGTCTGGGGTTGGCCAACAGCAATCGCTTGAGGACTTTTATCTATCGGAACGAGGTGTCAAAAGGCGTATCGAAGTCGCCGTTCAGAGCTTTGGGATGGTGCCGGCAGCGCTGTTGGGCACCGAAAGACTCGCGATTATGCCTCTGCGACTGGTGAAGCATCTCGCACCATCTATGCCCTTGCGGATTGTGGAAAGTCCAATACCTCTTCCAGCGTTCACCGAGGGCATCCAGTGGCCAACCTCCCATGAAAACGATGCGGCGAGCACCTGGATGCGTGAGATAATTCTCCAGGAGGCGCACCGCATAGCAAGCCCTTCCATGTGTCGCGAACGTGACACTTAGGGGAAATGAAGTTGAGCGTCTTCGAGTGGGTGCCGCCATAAGATTGTTGAGCGGATCGGTCTTTTATGACGACGAACTGCCGACGGACTCCCCTGAGGCCTCACGGGCGTATGAGCCGGATTCATTTCCGTGGCGACTAACCGCAAATTAGCGCTCGAAGAATGCAGTATCCCAATTGTAATCACGAACAGGCGTATCGGATGTCGCAAAGCAGCAACCCACATTTGACATTTAGGCGTGATGGATCGTCATTTGATGGCATGATCGAAACACTCGGTACTGCCTTTGGCGAGTATAAAGCCGAGCTTGTCAGCCCCGTCGATGACTTCCAATGGAGTCTTGATTTTTCGACCTGCGACTGTGCCACTGTGATCAAGGGTTTTCATCAACACGAGTTTGAGTTTCAGATTGAGCCTACCATCAACGCAGTGGAGCATTTGTCGATTGTGCTACCGCGTAGCGGCGGCATGGGAGTGACTTACGGCTCGCGCGAAGCCACCGCTCGACATGGTAAGTTGCTCTTATACAACAATCTTGAGCCAGAGAGCGTCATGATGTACGGCCGATCGAACATCATTGACGAACTTTTGCTCGACTGGAATGTTATTCTGCAGACGCTCGATCAGACCTTCGAGACGCCATTCAGTGGATCATTGGGCCTTCTTCCTGAATTGGAAATGTCGACGTCGGCGGGTCAAATGATCGGCTCTCTCGCGGAGACCGTCATTCGTGGTTTGCGCGATCCCTCGGTTCGATCCCCAATTGCAATGGCGCATATCACGCAAGCTTTGGCCGACTTGATAATACGCCTTGTCCCTCACAAGCTTTCGCACCTGCTCGACAGGAAGCCCTACATGATTGCCCCGAGGCATGTCCGGCGCGCGATTGAATATATGGAAGCCAATATCAGCCAGCCGATCAGAATTCCGATGGTCGCCAAAGCCGCTGGGGTGTCGACACGCGCATTGCAACTCGGGTTCCGTGCCTTCCGGGAGACCACGCCGGCCGCTTATTTGGCGATGCTTCGCTTGCGGGCGGCGCGGGTGGATTTACTTGATCCGGCCAATGGGCACACAACGAGAGAAATTTGCTTGAAATGGGGATTTCTTCACTTCGGGCGGTTCTCGGCGATGTACAAGGCAAATTACGGTGAAAGCCCTTCTCATACGAGAAAGCGCATCAGGGGTATGCAGCCCCGCCCTCGCCGGCAACAAACTGTGGTGGGCCATTCAATCTCGCCGAGATGATCTCTCGGGCGATAGATGATTAGAGCGTGTGGGCGGCTTGTCGGGGTGCGCCTCCGGGCTTTTTCGTTAACTGCCTCGCTCTCCCGCGTCATTGAGCGAAACCAATGATTTTTTGGATCATTGCATGGTTCCGCTATGACCATCTTCATTTTATGCGAACAGGATTCCTCCCGCGCCGATTGTCTGATATAGACCGGGTGCCCTGTCGCTGGCGCACCAATGCCATCCGCGTCAGCGCACCCGCCCTGTCATTGCTTGCCACGTGGTAATGACAGGGCAACCTGGTCGATCGAGCGTAATGATGACAGTGATGCCGGAGATCAATTCCCTTCCGACTCATCAGCAATCGATGTCGATGGTATCAACCGCGCCGCAGCCGGCGAACACCGGAGCGGATCACAGCCCGCGCCGCTAGCCTTAAGGCCTCTTTCGATTGCGATCGCATTGCCAAGCTGTCTAGCACTGCCGAGCGAAGCTCATCCGGGGGACAAGAAAACCAAGCCGACGACGTTCTCAATCAGCGTTGCTGAAGATGATTCGTAACGGCAGGCTGTGCTCGCGAGGCATTTCGGAGCGAATTGCTAATGTTGCGAGGGCCTAGTCTGGCGCGCCTTCAAGGAGGCCGTCATAGACTTCCATGAGCGCATTGGTGATAGCCTGTCCAAGCGCATTGCCTGTTTCGCGGACTGCTTCTTCGGTTCCATCGCGCGCCGCTTTGGCCAGATCAAAACCCTGTTCGCCGACAATCTGCTTGGCAACCTCAATAGCCCAGATGCCAAAGTCACCCCGGTTGTCTATGCTAATGCATTCTTCCATTCTTCGTCCCGTCCATCTATTTAAGAGCGCTTTACGCGTCCATTCCCGAAATGGCCAGTACTGCTGACCAATCGCCATCCAGCACTATGATGATTCGAATTAAGTGTGAGCGATTTTTCTCGTGTTCACAATGCAAGCGACGCTCCGGTCGTTGGCGCATTGAGTTCGACAAGGGTTTAAGTCGCACCGGATGCAACCCATTTGTCGCCTGGATGGATTACATCCAAATAATCGATTTTACGAATTGAGCGCTATGATCCATTAAAGGAACATCGCTTCATCGCTATCAGGTACATTTGATGGCTGTCGCCAAGCGGTTCGCGAATGGACAGGCATTTGGTTGCAGAGCCCAACAGTCAGGAACCTAGCGCCACGAGTGGGCATGAGGGCTGCAGTGGACGACAGACGAATGCCTTTTAGGCGCCCTCAAACTGGTGACTTTCATCATAGCTGCTTCAAAAAAACTCGGAAGAGGAGATCTTTGCATGTGCTCTCAAATGCGGTGGAGACTATGCTGGGAAAGCGAGCTGGAACTCGCCGATCATGTCGAACTCGCCAACTTCTTTCGAGCGACCTACGGGCCAACCGGGGCCTTTAATGCAAAACCATTCGAGGGCAGTCGAAGCTGGGCCGGAGCAAGACCCGAGCTTCGCCTCATCGGTTATGACGCTGACGGGATCGCCGCTCATCTGGGACTGCTACGTCGCTTCATTAAAGTTGACGGAATTGACCTGCCGGTGGCTGAGTTGGGATTGTTCGGGATACGCACCAATCTTGAAAGACTCGGAATGAGCCATTCAATCCGAGCCATGCTTCCGACCCTCCAGGATCTCGCCGTTCCGTTTGCTTTCGGCACGGTTCGCCCAGAGTTGCAAAGGCATATCGAGAGGTTCGGCCGTTACGGTCCTGTGACGGTTTTTTCGGACGTTCGCGTGCGGTCCACCTTACAAGAGCCGCGTCTCGATAAGCCGCCCACACGCATCGATGACGCGCTTGTCGTCGTTCTGCCGATTGGACGATCAATGTCCGATTGGCCTGCTGGTTCGATGATCGATCGCAATGGTCCGGAGCTGTGACGCGCCTGGCTTGCCCATGCGCCGAATATGTCGAGTGCACCTAGTGCCGCAGCGCGCTCATGAAATCAGAGCCGATCCAGCGCTGGCTTGCTTGGGGACGCCCGACTAAACAGCCGCTTTTCGGCCAAGTCATCGGTCAATCCCATCAATTGAGAATTACATTAGGTCCTACCGATGCCGCGAGAATTTCGAGCCGATATCCAAGCCCTACGAGGGCTCGCTGTTTTGCTGGTTGTTCTCTATCACGCCCATATTGGGCCGTTCGCAGCTGGTTATCTTGGCGTTGATATTTTTTTCGTAATTTCGGGCTTTCTGATCACCGATCTGATCAGTAGGCAGCTGGAGCAGTCGCGATTCAGCTTTTTGGAATTCTACTATAGGCGTGCGAAGCGTCTATTGCCGGCGGCCTACGTCGTCATTGCGCTTACGGCGATCGCTGCGCCATTTTTGCTTTCGGACGTGGGGCTGCGGGAGTTCCGCAATCAGCTCATAGGGGCGCTCACATTTTCCAGTAATATCGTTCTTTGGCTCCAAGTGGACTATTTCGGCCCGGCCGCCGAAACGATGCCCCTCCTGCATTTTTGGTCGCTCTCCGTCGAAGAACAGTACTACCTGCTGCTGCCTCTTTTCTTGGCTTTGGCGCCGAGGAGATGGTGGCTTATCGGAATAGCGGCGTCCCTTGCAGCCAGCCTGACGCTATGTTTTTATCTCGTCGCCCAGAACCCATCTGCCGTGTTTTATCTTCTGCCGACCCGATCTTGGGAAATGGCCATTGGTTCACTTGGCGCATTGCTTCCCATGAGGCCCGTGGTGTCTGCCGCGCTTGTGAAGTTGCGTTTCCCCGCGCTCGCACTTCTCCTCCTCGCCCCTATGGATTTCGCTCATCCCGTCGTGAATGCCGCTTTGATTTGCTTGGCCACCCTGGCTCTCCTACGCGCGCCTAGCTGGGACAACGCGGTCGTGCGTGGCATGCGGAGGATCGGAGACGTCTCTTACTCGCTTTATTTGATCCACTGGCCCGTGCTTGTCTATGTGAGAGCCGTTTGGCTGGCGGAGCCTCCGACGGTTGCGATCTGTGCGGGGGTTGCTTTCTCATTCGTTGGAAGCTGGGCGCTTTACTCGTTCGTGGAGGAGCCATTCCGACGGGGATACGTCATGTCTCGCCTCCGGCTGGTTTCAGGATTGGCGGCCGCATCGGTTCTTCTCGCCTTATCGCCCTCTGTTGCCATTGCCACAACTGAGAGCAGGTTTGATTTTACCACCATCCGGCGCATCAACTACGGTCTCGGGAGAGCGTGTGATTTCAAACCCGGTCCGCCTCCGCAGGACGTCCCGAAGAGCTGCCAAACCACAAACAGACCTGAATTGCTGGTCTGGGGCGATTCATTTGCCATGGCGCTGGTTCCCGGCTTAGCCAAAACAATCGGCGAAGGCGGACTAGCTCAGCTCACAATGAGCGGATGCTTCCCCGCCATCGGCGTTGCTGCTGTTTCAAAGGAGTTAGCGTCACCCTTTTCCCGTGCCTTCGGCGAGGATTGCATTGACTTCAATGATCGTGTTTTGGCCGTTTTGAAAAATCGGCCGGAGATCAGTACCGTGGCTATTTCAAGCCCTTTCGATACGCCTGTATCGAATGATTTTATGGTGCTTAAGAGGAGCGGTGAGACTTTCACCGATGCCGAAGTCTCTCAGCATATAACCGTTGAGGGGATTAAGGCCCTCGTCAAAGGTGTTCGCGCGTTGGGGAAGCGCGTGGTTGTGGTTGCCCCTCCGCCAGTCGGGAACTTCGACATTGGCGATTGCCTGGAGCGGAAGGCGAGGGGGAGCTTTATGCTTGGGCGCTATAGCGATTGCAAAATAGATGTCAGTGAATACCGCCGCAGACGCGCCCGTACCCTCGAGCTGTTAAACGAAGTGGCGCTAAAGGCCGACGTAGAAGTCGTCTCTTACCACGACTTTCTCTGCGATGGCACAAAATGCAAAACCGAGATTAGCGGCAAATTCCTTTACCGAGATAGCGGTCACCTTTCCTATGAAGGATCTGAGATCATTGCTCGCCAGACAAATCTTGCTGAGAGGCTGATCAGGGCCGCTCGCTAGAGCATTTTTGACCAATGCAATCCTTCCATTCCGAGGGAAGGGGACACGCTCCCTAGTGCAACCTGTGCGTCGTAAGAAAAATCGAGAGGAGACAATATGGCAGATCAAATCGCAGATAACGTCATCGCCATGATCAAGAAAAACGCTGCTGCGTATGGCGCCGACAGAGATCCATCCTTGAGCGACGCCGAAATAACGACTGAGACCGAGCTGACCTTGCTCGGTATCGATTCGATAACGCTGGCGGACATTCTCTGGGATCTAGAGCAAGCCTATGACATCGGCATCGAGTTTAACACCGCCGACGCCTGGGCAAATCTTAAAACTGTCGGTGATCTCATTGAAGCCGTCCGCGCTTTGAGAGCAAGGGAGGCTTGAATGGACAGGCGCGTCGTTATCACTGGAATGGGCGGCCTATGCGGACTCGGAACCAACCTCGCCTCGATCTGGGAAGCAATGCGCGAAGGACGTTCCGCTATTGGCCCAATCGCCAATGCAGAACTTCACGAGTTGAAGGGCATGATCGGCGCCGAGATCAAGACGCTACCGGAGCATGGCCTAAATTCCAAGCAATCCAATTCAATGGACCGCTTCAGCTTGCTTGCCGTGATTGCCGCACGCGAAGCTGCAAGACATGCCGAACTCTCCATTGACGAAGGAAACACCTATCGCATCGGTGCGACGGTGGGTGTTGGCGTCTGCGGCGGGGAAGCGATCGAAGGAAACTATCGCGCTCTTCTTTTAGATGGGGCTCGCCGGGCTGCCATCCTTACTGCACCCAAGGTTATGCCGAGTGCTGCCGCCGCTCAGGTCAGCATGAGCCTTGGCTTGCGCGGTCCGGTTTTCGGCGTCACATCCGCCTGTGCCTCGGCCAACCATGCCATCGCCTCGGCAGTGGATCAGATCAGGCTCGGCCGCGCCGACGTGATGCTGGCCGGCGGCAGCGAAGCCCCGCTTGTGTGGGGCGTGCTGAAGTCTTGGGAAGCGCTGCGCATACTTGCGCCCGATACCTGCCGACCCTTCTCCGCCGACAGAAAAGGCGTGGTATTAGGCGAGGGCGCGGCAATGGCGGTATTGGAAAGCTATCAGCATGCGGCACGGCGCGGTGCCACGATTCTTGCCGAAATCGCCGGCGCTGGTCTTTCCGCCGACGCGTTCGACATCGTTGCACCTGCCGTCGAAGGGCCGGTGGCCGCGATGCGCGCCTGCCTTTCTGATGCTGGGCTGAATGCTGAGGACGTGGATTATCTAAATGCGCATGGCACTGGTACCAGAGCCAACGATCAGATCGAAACTGCAGCGATCAAACGCGTCTTCCGGCATCATGCCCACTCGATATCCGTCTCCTCAACCAAATCCGTGCACGCGCATTGCCTCGGTGCGTCGAGCGCGCTCGAGATGATCGCCTGTGTGATGGCGCTGCGCGAAGGCGTCGTGCCGCCTACGGTCAATTACCGCGAGCCCGATCCCGCTTGCGATCTCGACTTTACTCCCAATTGGCCGCGCGAGCGCAAGGTGCACGTAGCACTGAGCAACGCCTTCGCCATGGGCGGCACGAATGCCGTTGTGGCATTCAAGCGGGTATAGAACCTGGCGTTTTCATCGCCTGGCCTGATTAATGCTGTGCTGAACCTCGGACCTTAGTCGTCCGGCGCAAGCTGTGCCAAGGGCTACCTGACTTGGGAAGAGTTGTCTGCTGGAGCCCGTGAGGTTTGGCCGATCATTAGCGCGTCGATCATGAATGACGAGAGGTACTCAATGAATATAGCACCACGGAACTCCGTAGATTCGTATCGAAAAGGGGATGATCATCTTGCACGTCATCTTTCCAACCGGCACCTCCAGCTTATTGCCATCGGAGGCGCAATTGGCACCGGTCTTTTCATGGGATCCGGAAAGACCATTTCGCTCGCCGGGCCTTCGATCTTGCTCGTCTACGCGATCATTGGCTTCATGCTTTTCTTTGTCATGCGTGCGCTCGGAGAAATCCTGCTATCCAATTCGGAATATCGTTCGTTCGCGGATTTCGCCGGGGATTATCTCGGGCCCTGGGCGCAGTTTTTCACCGGCTGGACGTACTGGCTCTCCTGGATTGTAACCGGGGTGGCCGACGTTGTCGCCGTGTCGAGCTACGTGTCATTTTGGCTCCCAGACATTGCACTCTGGGTACCGGCGCTTGGCCTAATATTCACGCTTCTCGCCCTCAACCTGCCGACGGTGCGCAATTTCGGTGAAATCGAATTCTGGTTTGCGCTCATCAAGATTTTCACTATCGTGTCACTCATCCTTACCGGTGTTTACATGCTTTCCAAAGGCTTCACACTGCCCAATGGAAGCACGGCATCGGTCTCGCATCTGTGGCTGCATGGCGGCTTCTTTCCGAATGGCTTCCACGGTTTCGTTGCCGGTTTCCAAATTGCCGTGTTTGCCTTTGCAGGTGTCGAACTCGTTGGAATGACCGCGGCAGAGACCAAAGACTCGGCCCGCAACCTGCCAAAGGCAATCAACTCGATTCCGGTGCGCGTGGCACTCTTCTATCTCGGTGCCCTGTTCGTCATCCTTACGGTCATCCCATGGAATGAAGTCGATCCGAATTCGAGCCCGTTTGTCGCTATGTTTTCGCTTGCTGGACTTGGTATTGCTGCCCATGTGGTGAATTTCGTCGTACTGACCTCGGCGACATCAAGTGCCAACTCAGGCATATATTCAACATCGCGCATGGTCTACGGACTTGCGACCCTCCGGCTGGCGCCGGGCCTATTCGGCAAGTTGAACCGAAGGAAAGTGCCGGTAAATGCACTGTTCTTCTCGTGCGTCTTTCTGCTGGCGGGCATCGGACTGCTTTATTCCGGAGATAATGTCATGGAGGCTTTCACGATCGTCACGACGGTTTCTGCGGTGCTTATCATCTTTATTTGGTCGATCATCCTTGCATCTTACCTGCAATATCGCCGCAAGCGGCCTGACTTGCACGAAAAATCCACCTTCAAACTGCCCGGCGGGTGTGCGGCTGTCGCAATGGTCTTCGGCTTCTTCATCTTCATCCTGTGGGCTTTGGCGCAGAAGCCGGACACCGCTATCGCCTGTGAGCGTTCGGTGAACGGATTTTGCTGAACGAGCCAGTTAGGCGATGTTCTGGCATTAGAACCAGCATTAGTGCTGACATTAATACCAGATCTGAGAGGTTGGCATGGCTCGCATGGAGATTATATCCGGCGTTGAGCGTAGGCGGCGATGGTCGAAAGAGGCTAAGCTGGAGATATTGGCAGAAGCGGATCAGCCTGGTGCGCGCATTGGCGATGTGGCTCGCCGTTATGACCTCCATCCAGGTCAGATCCGTTTATGGCGAAAGACAATTAGCCACTTTAGTGCGTCGCCATCGTTCCTTCCGGTACAGCTCGTGGACGACGTAGGTCTCGAGCAGAAGCCTGCCGTTCGGCCGGCGCCGGTGTTTATCAAGATCTTGCTCCGAAACGGTCGCGGTTTGAAAGTTCCGACAGACATCGAGCGAAGGACGCTGGCATCCTTGATCGCCTGCGTGGAGGCGGCATGATCGGGCCTTCTGGAAATGTGCGGGTCTATCTGGCTTGCGGGGCGACCGACATGCGCCGTGGGATCGACGGTTTATCGGCGCTGGTGGAGCAGGCGATCAAGGAAGCGCCGGGCTCTGGCGCGATCTTTGGATTCAGGGGAAAGCGTGCTGATCGGATCAAGCTTTTGTGGTGGGACGGCCAGGGATTTTGCCTCTATTATAACGATCGGCGTTCATACTACACCTCTTTCCTCGCCAGTTGATGTTCTTGGCTCGGTTTGCATTTGTCGATACGCAGCAGCGCGATCTTCGAGTGGATTCCATCGACTGCATTGCTTTTGCGGCAGGTCTCCATCGGCGATTTCGTACAGGCTATAGTGCCCGTTATAGGCATGTCTGGTGATGAGGCCAAATTTGGCCCATCTGGCGACGGTTTGCTCGCTGATATTGAGATGCACTGCCGCTTCCTGTCTTGTCAGCATTCCCCGCTGTCGCAGTCGATCATATCGTGATCGCAGCTTATATTCGTGGATGAGATAGGCGACTTTGAGGGGTGTAAAGCGGGCGTCCTGGCAGCCGCGACGTGCGGTTCCACCTGGGCGATGCCCCTGCTCGTTTAGAATCTCGGCGATCTCGGGATAAATGTAATCGTCGAGAAGCCTATCGACCAGTTCAATGATGCTGGGCTTTGTCTTGATCTGCTGAGGAGAGGATTTTGGGTTCATGGTGGTGAGCGTCTGGATTTTGCCGCCCTTGAAGCGAACGTGAAGCTTAGTGGTTCCTTCCGCTGGCAACTTTAAGAGAGTGACATCCTCAATGATGTGGGCCAGCAATCGCTTGCGTTCGCGGCTTGGGGTATCCGGATCTTTCCAGAGCTGGTTGAAGTCGGCCGTCATCGCGACTAACCGTTCGTGGACAGCTTTATCGAGGATGAATTGATCGTGCTCGGCCACGTTCGCGCTCTTCGCGGGCACTGGCCAGCGTGCGAAGCTTCTCGTTCCATTCACCTTCGAGCGTGTCGGCGACGAGGCGGTTACTAGGATCGACAAGCATGAAGCGGCGCTGAGCGAGCTCGGCTTCCGTTTGGGCGCGTTCGATTGCGCGACAGCGCAGCCGGTCTGCTTCTTCATGCCGGGCTTGGATCTCCTTGCGGACTTCGAGAGCGAGTTCGACGGCCGCCGGCGTCATCTGCTCGGCAATCAGCATACCGATGGCTTCATCGACGGGAGGCCCAGCGATCGACTGACACATAGGCTCCGCACGATAAATGCGGGCACGATTACAAATGTACCAGGCTTCCTGCCGGCCACGTCGCGCCGCATAGCGAACCCTAAGATGGCTGCCGCACTGCCCACACACGGCCCGGCCTTGCAGCAGTGCCGGTCCCTCCCTTGGGATTGAAGCTCGTGCCGCTTCAAATCCACGGCCATTCGCCTTGAGGATCTTCAGATTCTCCTGATGTCGCTCCCAGCTGATATAGCCGGGATGAGCATCGGGAATGCAGGCCGGCCAGTCATCAATGTCGCGCGCACGCAGAGTCTTTTTGCCGTCGATGGTGCGTCGAAACTGTCGTCGGCCATAGGTATAGGCGCCAGCGTAGCGCGGATTGTTCAGGACACGCATCGCCGTCGATGCGGTCAGCGGCCGAAATAGCGTGCCGCCGTTGTGTAGGCGCGATGGAAACAATAGGCCTTCATTGCGAAAGACCTTGACGGTCTGGGAGGCGGACCCGAGGCGAGAGAACATCTCAAAGAAATGAATGATCGTTTCTCTGACTTGCATGTCTGGATCAAGAGTCACATTGCCGAAATGGTCATAGACCAGCCCGGTCGGTAGGAGGCAACGAAACTCGCCGCGCCGCACCTTATTGAGAATGCCGCCGCGCAGCCGGGCTTTGATCACATGCAGCTCGGCCTCACTCATTGTTCCCTTCAGGCCGAGCAGGAGCCGGTCGTTGAAACTTGCCGGATCATAGACGCCGTCCTCGTCGAGGATCAGGGTGTCGGCAAGGGCACAGATCTCCAGCAGACGCTGCCAGTCGGCATTGTTGCGCGCCAGACGGGAGACCTCCAGGCCCATGACGATCCCGGCATGCCCCATGCCGACATCGCTGACCAGCCGCTGAAACCCCTCGCGCCACGCCGCCGATGCACCGGACTCTCCTTGATCGTTGTCGATGACGATAATCTGCTCGTCGCGCCAGCCGAGGGCGACAGCGCGTCCCCGAAGCGCATATTGCCGCCTGGCGCTCTCAACGTTCTCAACGACTTGCCGCATGGAAGACTGGCGGATGTAGAGGTAGGCGCCGCGTTCGAGGTGATGAGGCTGGACTTTGAGATGTACATTCATGGTGACCTCCGATCGTTGGTGCTCATGGCGATTGTCGCAAGGACGTGAACGACGGCGCTGTGTCCGCCGTGCAGCGGACAAGCAAATGACGATGGGTAATTCTGCTCTCGCGGAGTGCTTGCTGCTGCGGTCAGCGCCTGAACCCATCCCCACATCCCCCGGCGCAGAAAGAGCATCAGGCCGCTACGGGCCATAAGCGGCAGCGCTGCGCCGAGGGCTGCCTTGCGCAATACCTCGTACTGGGACGCGATGGTCGACGGTTGGATCGGGCATGCCGCCGTCGCGGCAATGTTTACGTGCCGCTTTTTTAGAACCCGCTCGATCGATCTGGGATGAAGCTCGATATCGAGTTCCTGGCGGAGCAGCTTGGCCAGTTCCCGGGCGCGAACGGGTTCTCCTGGGGCGAGCTGCGCCTGCAGAAATGCCAGGACTTTGTCGTCGATCTTGTGGGGACCGCGGGGCCCCGGCTTCGTCGGCACCAGTCCGGCAATGCCGGCCATATCGAAGTTCACCTTGGCCTGGTAGTAGGTTGGCCTGGAAACACCGTACTCGTCGGAGGCCTCCGTCACCGACACCTTGTCGATGGAGACGCGACGCAGCATCTCGTATTTGACCTGCACGGCGTCGTGCGGATCGAAGAACTCGCTGCCCCGAAACTTTGGATCGCGCACCTTCTCGGGGTGGGATTGAACGTGCCCTCTTCGATGAGGCCATCCGTCTTTGTGCGCTTGCTGTCGTACTTCGCAGACATCGATGGCTCCGAGGACATGAAGCGGTGTTAGCGTAATGCTAATTATGACGCATTTTGCTGCCTCGTCAAGACGATGCTTATGGTCTATTTGACGAGATATCTTGTATTTGCAGGCGTAACCTCTCATAAAAGCGACCTCTTGCGGCATAATCCACTTTACAAATGCGGCATATTTATCCTTACACTTCCGCACGTCAGCCCGGCCCCGATTTGCTCGAAAGGCGCTTCACCAGAGTGGCCAACTCCATTAAGTCGACTACCCGCAAGAGCGATCGCCCGTTGCTCATGACGACCTCAGGATCCAAGCTCACAAGATCAGTCCATTGCGGAGGAACCGACCAAACAGTGGTGTCCTCGGTCTGCAGCAAAAGGCGTTCACCATGCCGGTTGTAGCGCTTGCCGACGCACGGCAACTGCCGTGGGAATAAAGGATGAAACGGATGCGTCACCCGCACTAACTGCGTATCTGCGTTGGCAGTGGCTGCATTCTGTTGTGAGGTACAAAATTCTTGAGCGCGGATACTTTCCCTGGCCGACGGCGAAAGACGGGGTTGCGCATCTGACGCAGGCCCAGCTTTCCATGCTTGTTGAGGGGATCGACTGGCGAAGGCCGGCGTGGACTTCCGCACCGGGGAGAACGGGGTGAAAACCCTTGTTTTGCAGGAGGTTCCGGGCGAAATGCCTGGCGTTAGAGACGCAAATCGGCTAGTTTTTGGACATGGAAACAACGCCGATTGACAGTCAGGATGAGCTATCTGCCTTGCGTGCGCTCGTCGCTGAGCAAGCGGCGAAACTCCGTGCACAGGAAGCCGAAGTCAGCAAGCGCGATTCCATTATCGATCTTCTGCGTGCGCAGTTGGAATTGCTGCGCCATCGGCAGCATGGTCCTTCATCGGAGAAGATAGACCGGAAAATCGAGCAGTTCGAACTGATGCTGGAGGAGATCGAGGCCTCTCGCGCCGAGGCTGAGATGCGCTCCGGGCAATCCCCCTTGCCGGAGCTGGACGACACGCCGGGCAAGCCGAAACGCAAACCTCTGCCGGATGGTCTGACAACCGAAGAGCAGGTCTATACGGCGCCGTGCAACTGCCCGACCTGTGGCGGCACGTCGTTCCTGAAGGCGGCTGACAGGATTGTTCAGGTGATGGAGCACGTGCCCGCATCGGTGAAGATTGTCCGCCACATCGAAAAGCGAATGGTCTGTAAGGACTGCGATACGACGGTCTCCGGCGAAATGCCGACCTTGCCGATAGAGCGAGGCAAGCCCGGACCGGGATTGCTCGCCCATATCATGGTCGCCAAATTCGACGATCACATTCCGCTCTATCGTCTGTCGGAGATGTATGGCCGCCTGGGGATAGACATCTCCCGCTCCGTCATGGCGGACTGGGTCGGTCGCGTGTCGGTTCTGCTTGCGCCCCTGATCTTGCTGATCAGGGCTCATCTCGCGGCGGTCGACCGCATCCATACCGACGATACGCCCGTCGATGTTCTCTCCCCCGGACGAGGCACGACGAAAACCGGCAGGGTCTGGGTCTATGTCTTCGATGGCCGTGGCTATCGAGACCCGAGACCTGGGGCGATAGGCTACTATTACAGTCCTGACCGCAAGGGTGCGCATCCGGCCGACCATCTCGCTGACTTCAGCGGCGTGATGCACGCCGATGGCTATGGCGGGTACAAGAAGCTCTACGGCAACCAGATCATCGAGGCGGCCTGCATGGCGCATGTGCGCCGCAAATTCCATGACGTGATCAAACTGAAGCCATCACCGGTCGCCGAGGAGGCGCTGTCGCGCATCGGTGCGCTCTACGACATCGAGGATCGCATCCGTGGTATGCTGCCCGACGAGCGGCGGGCGCTTCGGCAGGAACATGCCAGGCCCATTCTGAAGGACCTCAAGAGCTGGATAGAAGAGACGCTTTCGACGCTGCCGCAGAAACAGAAGCTGGCTGAGGCAATGCGATATGCCCTCTCGCGGTGGGCGGCGCTGAGCGTCTATATCGATGACGGACGCGTCGAGATCGATAACAACATAGCTGAACGAGCGATGCGTCCGCTCGGACTCGGCAGAAAAAACTGGTTATTCGCAGGCTCGGACAATGGTGGCGATCGCATCGCCAATATATTGACAATCATCGAAACGGTCAAACTCCATGGCCATAATCCGGAGGTCTATCTGACGGACGTTCTGACCAGGATTCAGGATCATCCTGCGGATCGCCTTGAGGAGTTGCTGCCGTGGAACTGGGTGCCGACGGCGGCAATCACCCGCGCCGAGGCCGCCTGATGGCCCGCTCGACCCGCGTATACACGATCAAAGCCGTCGCGGACCTCATCGACGAGGATATGGAGCTGCTCGAAGAGATCACGTACAATTCCGACAACATCGACTACGGCGAGATGATCCACATAGACGACGGGTCCGAAGATGGCATGACCGGATTTACAGACCGCGGCATCGAATGCATAGAGGAACTCCTGCGCGATGCCCGGAGCTGGAAGGGCGGACTACGAAGCTTCCTGGTCGCGGATCATTGTGACCCGGAAACGATCGAACGCATCATGGCTAAAGAACAGGCTCGAATCGAGGCTCAAAACCGTAAGCAGGCATAAAATCTATTCGCCGGACGCTTACTATCGCCTTGAAGGTCACGCCGCTGTGGTTCGTATTGCTCGCAATCGCCTATGTGGTAGTCAAAAAGGCACGACGCTCACGATTGTCCGCCGAGGGCGGAAATGGTCTCGATCGAATATGACCAAGATTTTCCGCCGGATAAGATGCAGCAAGGGCGCCGGTGCGCCCCGCGGGCGCTCAGCTTCTCTGCCTGGTCGCCTTTTCCGAAGACCTGCTTGATCCCTGTAACTCAAGAAAGTGGCAGATGGATCCGACATAGCGTTTCCGGTTCGAATGGCGAGTTTGTAGGAAGACCCACTGATTGTCAGAAAACCGACACGGCCGGCTGCCAATCAAGCCGCGAAGCTCTTCCTTCGCTATCGCGCTCAGAAACGCAGGAAGCGTCGCTCTGCAAACGGACGACAAACCGGCCTAAGCAATGCGAAGTGCAGCGCGCGATTTCAAATCCAGATGCGACGGTCGCTCCTTTTAAGCCGGCCAGCGCGGACGCACCTAAAAATCTCAGGAGAAACAGGCAAGCTTCTTTAAATCATAATTTGCGAGGCGGTTGGTCACAGGCATAAAGTCCGGATGGCCGAGAATGTCTTCGCCCATCCGCTGCTCGGCAGTCCCCTGCGACTTATCCGGCGGGTTCCACGGTCTCGGCGGTCAATCGCTTGAAGATCGGCACCAACCGCGGATGACGGCCGGCGGGTGGATGCTGAATATCGACCGTGCGCCCTAGTTTTTTCTGCCTCTTAAGCCAATCGCGTAAGGTCTCTGCGCAGGTATGGTCGACATAGTGCAAATCGCTGCTGGCGATCCGGACAGTGCAACCAGTTGGAAGCGATTCTAAAGTATTAAGGAGCGCGGGAACATCCCTGCAAGTCGCAACGCCTCCAAGCGTCAGATGAACCGTCTCAGCATCTTCCATTCGATCGATAGCAAGCTTGCGCCGTAGATAAGGAAGGACCTCGAAAATCGAGAGCGTCAAACCTAGAGCCACGCCGACGAGCAAGTCCTGCAAAACGACCATGGCAACGGTCGCAACCCAGATGCCCACGGGCACCCAACCATGATGATCGAAGAGATCGCGCACGTGATGAAGGCTGATCAGCCGCCAACCCGTCACGAGCAGTATTGCGGCGAGCGCCGTCAGCGGCACCATGGAAAGCAATTGCGGCAGCAATACCG
Organism: Rhizobium sp. CB3171; assembly: GCF_029714265.1. Classification (NCBI taxonomy): domain Bacteria; kingdom Pseudomonadati; phylum Pseudomonadota; class Alphaproteobacteria; order Hyphomicrobiales; family Rhizobiaceae; genus Rhizobium; species Rhizobium sp. CB3171. Next base: position 183,842 of record NZ_CP121654.1, read on the forward strand.
TAAGCCCAAGAATCCAGACGCCATGCAGAACGGCCGATGTCCGTGTCTGCGCCCCGGCTTGGATATTTGCCGAGGAGCGCACGATAACACCAGTGATCGGTAGACCACCGAGCAGTCCGCAGAACCCATTGCCAATACCTTGTGCAAAAAGCTCCTTGTTGAAGCGTGTGCTGGCGCCGTCATGCATCCGGTCGACAGCCGCAGACGACAGCAATGATTCCGCACTGGCGATGACCGCAATCACCAGCGTTGTGACGACGATTCCAGGCTGGGCCATATTCGCGAAACTTTCCATCGTGGGCAATGAAATGCTGTTTGCTAGAGATGCAGGAACCTCGACCCTGGCAATCGGTAGCCGCAAAGCAGCCGTTAATGTGGTTCCGGTGGCAACGCCTACCAGCGCACCCGGGACCAGCCTCAGCCGTTTCGGCCTGAACTTTTCCCAGCCGATCATCGCGAGCAAGGAAATCAGCCCTACAAGCAGGTCGACGGATTCGCTCGTCAAACCGCCCCCCCAAAGATGTCCGAATGTTCGCTCCATCGCCACGACGTTTTCAATGCCACCCGCAGCCGGTTTGGCCCCCATCAGAACGTGTATTTGTCCGAGGATGATCAGAATACCGATACCGGCCAGCATACCGTGAACGACAGCGGGCGAGATTGCCCGAAACCATGAGCCGATCTTCAGGAACGCGGCAAGGATCTGCAAAAGCCCGGCAACGATCAGGACCGGCCCGAGCATGGCCACTCCATATTGTTCGACAAAGCCGAAGACAACGACCGCCAGACCAGCGGCAGGGCCTGACACTTGCAGGGGCGAACCCGCCAGCAAGCCCACCACAATCCCGCCGACGATGCCTGATATCAGGCCCATGGCAACAGGCACGCCCGATGCAACTGCAATTCCAAGGCAAAGCGGGATAGCAACGAAAAAGACGACAAGCGACGAGGCGAAATCGCGCGAAAAAGCGAAGTTGTTATTGGTCATGGCCCTACTCCGCCGCAACTGCGGCTGCGACTTGCGGCCGATCACGACCGGTAACGGCGACCGGTAACGGCCCGTCCTCGCGTATCTTTGTGAAGCGAGCGGCCGACCCGTCGTAAACCTCCACCTCGCCAGTTTCGATATCGAAAAACCACCCGTGCAGCGTTATGTCATTGGTCGCAAGTTTGGCTGCGACGGACGGATGTGTGCGCAGGTGGTCAAGCTGAACAATGACGTTCTCCATAGCGATAGCGCGGACCTTCTGACGTTCGGAAAGGTCGGCCGGATAGGCTTCGCAAACGATCGAATGCGCAGCGTAACCATGCTTCAGCCAAGCGGCGACGTTCGGCATGGATTTTAGCAATTCGGGACGGCAGAGCCCTTTCATCGCGCCACAATCGGAATGGCCACAAACGATGATGTCTCGAACCGCGAGAGCTACGACGGCATATTCTATTGCGGACGAAACACCACCGTTTGCGGTGGAAAATGGTGGAACGATATTTCCGGCATTGCGGCATACGAACAGCTCACCTGGTCCCGACTGGGTAATGGTTTCCGGCAGGACTCGACTGTCGGCGCACGAAATCATCAAGGCGTGCGGCTGCTGTCCCTCTTGCGCAAGCTTGCGGTAAAGTGCCTGGTAGTTCGGGAACACGGCACCGCGAAAATTCGAAATTCCTTTTAGTAGATCACCCATAGCAAGTCCTCATTGTGGGGGTGGATGGAAGCAGCGCGCGCGCCTGCATCGGCGGAAACCATTTCGCAACTGCGAGATAGAAGCGTGAGAAGCAAAGAGGATGCCAAGGCGTCGATCGCGCCATTCTATATTGTAATAGTATGAGGGTGCTCAGTCCTTGCTCACGGCTTGTCGCATATCTGCCCGGAAAAGCCTGGTGGACGTGCGTGAGACCGCAATTGCCGGAGCAGGCATCGATTAAAGTTGCTAGTAGGTCCTAAATGGGATGCTGCAATGCGGAATTCCAAGCAACTACGAAGTTTCCCGTCCTGCTCGATGGAGGCGCAGTGCTGAGTTTCGGCGCAACGGCTCTACGAGCGCTCGTAAGAACCACATCGAGCAGGTGGAGGCGATCACGTGCCAACACCGCACCATCAATGCGAGCTTCTGACCGACAAGATGGCCGTGGCCAAAGCCATTGCAGCCAGGCCGGCTGCCCCGATCGGCAGCACCGACACGTCATAATTTGCAATAAGCCTGCCGCCGACTACGGCGCCGCCGGCAACGCCCACGTGCATTGCGGTGACATTCGCACCGATGATAATGTCGCTCGGGCTTCGGCCGAGATCCGCAATATAGCTTTGGACGATCGGCGAGATCGACCAGCTCGCGCATCCCCACATTGACAGGCTCGCGAAAAAAAAGATGCTGCTTTCTGACATGCATAACAGCAGCGTTGTGACGAGATAGATTGCAGGGCTGGCGACCAGCGCGAGCCGACGACCTGCGACGTCAGAGAGAATGCCGGCCAGCACGCCGCCCGCCATGCCCGACGACCCGAAAACCGCGTAAAGAAAGGCCTCCCAATTCGGCCCGAAGAACCCCTTGCTTGCGGCGTAAGAGGTCAAATAACTGAAAAGGGTGAAATGACCTGCAATGAACAAAATGGAAACACACTGCGCCATCATCTGATTGCGATCTCGTAAATGAGCTAGATACAATTTGCCAAAAAGCGACCGCTTGCTCTTCGGCCCGACATTCGGTAGTCGGACGATTACAAGCCATATAGCGACGATAGATAGCCCGATCATCGCAAGGCCTACGGCGCGCCAACCAATCAGATGTGTAATCCAAACGCCCAGAGGCACCCCCAAAAAAAGTGAGCCGCTTATTCCAAGGTATACGGCGGCTATGGCACGAGCTCGGTATCTGTCCGAGACGATCTGAACTGCACAACCGACGGCGCACACCGATATCTGCGCGCAAGCCATTGCCGTGATGATCCTCGAGGCGCTTATCAGGAGCAGCCCCGATCCACCGATCACGACCGCCACATTGCTTCCTGCAAAGATCGACATGGCTGTGACGAGCGTCGGTTTTGGATCGAAGCGATAGGAAATCAGTGCAGCGATCGGCGCGAAGAAGGCATAGGTGATCGAGAAAACTGAAATGACGCTACTTGCTTCGGACTCGCTTACTCCAAGGCTGCCGGCCATATCCGGCAGCACTCCGATGAAAACGTTCTCGGCCAGGCCTGTGATAAACACAGCAATAGTGAGTACGAGAATTCGACTATCCATGCCGCCAGTCGCGCTGGATTGGCGGGTTCTTGCGCAGTCTCTTTTCCACCAGCTCTGCCCCATGCTCTCAGCAGTCCTCGTATGCCCTGGTTTCAATTTTTGTTTTGCAAGCCGAGATGGGCTCCTGCCTCATACCCGTTTGACGTCCTCGGGACCGTTTGCAACGAGATCGGCTGCGTAAAGTACTCGTACTTGGCCGTCAGCACGCCTTGCGTGAACTGAAGCGCATGCTTGCCAAAGAACCACTCTTCAACAGCATAGCCGCGTGTCAGTTCGGTCGGCGAGGTAAGGTTCACTCCGGGCATTTCGATCCGATTGACCGTCGTCGGTCGGACGCATAACAGGCTGAGGTCCGCAACATGCATCCCGAGCGGGATCCTTTCGAACAAGTCACAAGGCAGCTCGTCGCTGTTCGACAGGTCGACTTTGGTGAATGGCAAAGGGCCGTCGGGCACTGCCTTTCTGGACACAAATTTTTCTACTGCGTGGACATGCGTCGGAATCCCGGGATGGGAATCCCATTTTGCATAGAAATCAGAGCGTAGTACCTGCCAATCTGCATATAATGATTGGAGATCGCCCCGATCGAATGAATTGGAGTGTCGGCACTCGTACGGAACGGGATACCGGGAAGTCCCGATAATTGTTGTAAAATTGTGAAATCCGCCCTCGTTGGTCCGTTGTCTCAACTCGTTGACCAACGGAACCCACACATCCTTGCTCACAAAATGCAACGAAGAGTGCGCGAGAGCCAGGTCGTACCTCTGATCAGGCACGAAATCCTCGATTCTCCCTTCGATCACATCGATATTCAACGAATGTTTGTCTGCAACCGATCGCAGCTTTCTGACAGCGCTCGATGACGGTTCCAAAGCTGTTATCGTGTGCCCCCTGAACGCAAGGAAGAGAGCGTTCCTGCCTTCGCCGCACCCTAAGTCAACGGCTGTTGCGTTTCTTGGCAGTTGCTGTTCTATCTCATAGACTTCGAGGCTTGGCCCGCCCATTGTCCAGACGTTGGGATCCGAATAGCCTCGTTCCCAAAACCGCTCACTGTCCGTCATTTCGGGACGTACCTTTCTTCGCGGATTTTCACGTGGTCCGAGAAGAGATGATGGGCTATCAGGTTGCTGTATTTGTAACCCTTCCGGGTCAGGCGGATGGCGCCAGGGGACCGCAAATCGATGCACCCTTCGTCTTCCAGGGCATCTATCACCTCCAAAAAATCGGCGCGGAGATCCCGTTTGAATCGTCGTGAATAATCCGCTTCTGAAATCTGGTTGAGCGTAAGATTGAGTAGCAAATATCTCAAACGTTCTTCGGATTCGTCTAATATCACTCCATATTTGAGCAAATTCCGGCCAGTGAGTTCGAGGTTTATGTAATCGTCTATGACTTTGCCGACATTCTTCAGCGCGACAGCATAGTCGAGGCTGTAGTGGTATTTTCCGTTATAACTTCGCGCGCCTGCTCCGATGCCTATCGTCGGAACGCCGAGAAAGTCAGACGTTTCCTGGCTGTAGGCGCTGGTGCCTTCGGGAAGACAGGTAAAACGGGTGAAAGATTCCTGCCGATACGCATTATCCTGCATAAAATCGACATTACCGTCGTAGATCGCATATTTGATACGGTCTTCCAGATATTCCCCTGGTTGCGATCGCTGCTGCTTTTGCACAGCAGTGAGCGGCCGGCTGACCGCAGGGTAGAGCGAAACGGTTGTTGGCCGAAAGGACAAGATCCGCTCCAGTGAGCGTTTCCAACTTTCCTGCGTTTGGCGGAAGAGGCCGTAGATCAAGTCGAGGTTGAAATTATCAAAACGCGTCCGAATGGCTTCAATGGCGGAAATCGACACAGAAACCGGATATGGGCGGCCGGACGCTCTCAGTTCGACGGAATCCATCGTTTGGATGCCCATGCTGATCCGGGTCACGCCCTGGTTCTTCAAAAAATCTAGCAGCTCCCCGGACAGTGTGTCGGGAGAGCCTTCCACGCACAGCTCGGCCGAACCGTCGATATTTGGAAAGCCATCTCGAATGGAGGAGAAAATTTGGGCAAGCCGATCGATGGGCAGGAGAGTCGGGGTTCCGCCGCCGATATAGACCGATGCGACAGGTCTGTGCCCCGCAAATGTTGCATAAAGGCGTATCTGCCAGCAGATCTTTTCGACATAACGCCGAATAAGATCCTCCGTATGCTGCGTGGTCAGAAAGAGCGTGCAATAGGTGCACCTATATCGGCAAAATGGCACATGTATGTATAACGACACCGGTCCCAGGTCGTTTGAATCCCACACATTGCTCAAACTAATGTTTTTAAGCTCTTTATATGTCCGTTTTGGGGGATAGCTATAGACATATGCCTTGAGGTCGTCTTGCCCGATTGCTTCCCGCAGGGAATTTGCGAATGATCGCATGCTCCTTTCTCCTGCGGCCGCCATTATTCGGCAATCTGCGCGAGGTCAGCGTTAAGGCGCTTGCGCACGAGGTTTGGAACGGTTGCAGTCTTGAGGGCATCGAGATTGGTGGGGTTATCGCCAACTTGGATGAGGGCCACCATTCCCAAGCTCATATGTGGCGTGCATTTCACCACATAGAAGCCCGGAATGTCGAATTTTGCCTGATATTCCTCGCTCGCCTTGGATTTGAATTCGGCGGCACCGTCTGGGATCAGGCCCATGAATGTTTCGACATTGTGACTCTTGTCGGTGGGAATGAAGGTGATGGTGTCACCTGGTGCGATCTTCGTGAAACCTGGCTCGAAAACCATTGCGCCGTCCGTGCCCTTGTTCAACATCCGGATCTGGTAATCCGCCGCCATGAGCGGCATCGATGACGTGGCCAGCACCGCCGCTGTGACGATCGGACAGATTTTCAAACACATTTCTGATCTCCTTTCGCGATACCCCGATTAACTGTCGGCCCGACGTTTTTAGGCGCTGACCGGCCGACATTCCTTGAGATCGAGCAACTTTAATCAAATTCTGCGTCGAGCATCCGCGTCGGTGTCCATCCGCGCGCGGATGAGGTCGCTGCGGCAACCACCCGTTTCGGCTCACGTTCTCAATGGGAACACTCCCAACGCGTCTCGACCTCGGGTGATCAATGCGCAATTGGATGCAATCAGGTGGGTCATCAAACAAAATCGCAGTATTCGTTGAGAGAGATCAAGGACTGAGTGCCCCTCGCGTGCGAATAGTTGCCCAAAGTAGCGAGGAAGGCGGCCGCCTGTGGCGCGGTCGTCTGCGCTTCGGGAACCATGACATGAATTACACCGCTGAAGCCGTGCTGGTCGCGGTCGGCGCTTTTCTGGCATTGGTGGGTGCCGGCGCCGCTCATGATCAGCTTTTTGCAACCCACATGGGGATACTGTTCTTTTGTTTGATAGCGGGTACCGTCGTGCTTTTGCGGCGGATTGATTTTTCCCCGGAGGCAGTCGGCGCCAAACCCAAAAACGGAGGCTATTTTGACGAGGTCATCCGCTATGGATTGATTGCGACCGTCTTCTGGGGGGTGATCGGCTTCCTGATCGGCGTCGTGATCGCCCTGCAACTTGCCTATCCGTATCTGAACCTCGCGCCGTATTTCAACTTTGGCCGGCTCCGCCCACTTCATACCTCCGCGGTTATCTTCGCCTTCGGCGGCAACGGGTTGATAATGACCTCCTTCTACGTCGTCCAGCGCACCTGCCGAGCCCGGCTCTTCGGCGGCAATCTCGGTTGGTTCGTGTTCTGGGGATATCAACTCTTTATCGTCATGGCCGCGACCGGCTATGTTCTCGGGATCACGCAGGCCCGCGAATATGCCGAGCCCGAATGGTATGTCGACATCTGGCTCACCATTGTCTGGGTCGCCTATCTTGTCACCTTTCTGGGAACGATCCTGAAGCGCAAGGAGCCGCACATCTATGTGGCGAACTGGTTCTATCTGGGCTTCATCGTCACCATCGCCATGCTGCACGTCGTCAATAATCTGTCTGTGCCGGTCTCTTTCCTCGGCTCGAAGAGCTATTCGCTGTTTTCGGGCGTGCAGGGTGCCCTGACACAATGGTGGTACGGCCACAACGCCGTCGGCTTTTTCCTGACGGCGGGCTTCCTTGGCATGATGTACTATTTCGTGCCGAAGCAGGCGAACCGCCCTGTCTATTCCTACCGCCTGTCGATCATCCATTTCTGGGCCCTGATCTTCATGTACATTTGGGCTGGCCCACATCACCTGCATTACACGGCATTGCCCGACTGGGCGCAGACGTTGGGCATGGTCTTCTCGGTGATGCTGTGGATGCCTTCCTGGGGCGGCATGATCAATGGTCTGATGACGCTTTCGGGCGCCTGGGATAAGATCCGTACCGACCCGATCATCCGCATGATGATCGTCGCGATCGCCTTCTACGGCATGTCGACCTTCGAAGGCCCGATGATGTCGGTCAAGACGGTCAACTCGCTCAGTCACTATACCGAATGGACCATCGGTCACGTTCATTCCGGTGCGCTCGGCTGGGTCGGCATGATCACGTTCGGCGCCATCTACTACCTGACGCCAAAGCTCTGGGGACGTGAGCGGCTTTACAGCCTCCGCATGGTCAACTGGCATTTCTGGCTCGCCACGCTGGGCATCGTTATCTACGCGGCGGTGCTGTGGGTCGCCGGCATCCAACAAGGCCTGATGTGGCGCGAATACAATAGCCAGGGCTTCCTCGTCTATTCCTTCGCAGAGACCGTGGCTGCGATGTTTCCCTACTACCTCCTGCGCGCCGTCGGCGGCGCTCTCTATCTGGCAGGGGGAGTGATCATGGCCTGGAACGTCGCAATGACCATCCGGGGGCGCCAGCGCGACGAAGCCGCGATCCCGAGCGCTTTCATTGCCAAGGCCGCCGAGTGAGATAAACATGTCAATACTCGCCAAACACCAGATCCTCGAGAAAAATGCCACCCTGCTGCTCGTCGGATCGCTGTTGGTGGTCAGCATTGGCGGCATCGTCGAGATCGCGCCGCTGTTCTATCTCCAGAACACGATCGAGAAGGTGGAAGGCATGCGCCCGTACACGCCTCTCGAGCTGGCAGGGCGCAATATCTACATCCGCGAAGGCTGCTACCTCTGCCATAGCCAGATGATCCGCCCGTTCCGGGACGAAGTGGAGCGTTACGGCCATTATTCGCTCGCCGCAGAGTCCATGTATGACCATCCGTTCCAGTGGGGCTCGAAGCGCACGGGACCGGACCTGGCGCGTGTCGGCGGTCGCTATTCCAACGAATGGCACGTCCAGCATCTGTCCAACCCGCGCGAGGTCGTGCCGGAGTCGATCATGCCCACTTATGCCTTCCTCAAGGAGAAGGACGTCACGGTTAAGGATATCGGCATGGATCTCAAGGCTAACGAGGATGTCGGCGTGCCCTACGGCAAAGACATGCTGGCGAATGCGGAAGCCGACATGCGGGCGCAGGCCGATCCGAACGCAAATACGACCGATCTGCTGGCGCGATATCCGAAAGCGAAGGTCGGCGATTTCGACGGCGACCCCACCAGGCTGACCGAGATGGACGCGCTCGTCGCGTATCTGCAGATGCTCGGAACACTGGTTGATTTCTCGACCTATGACGATGCCACCGGTTATCGCTGAGGTGCCACCATGGAAACATATACTGCAATGCGTCACTTCGCCGACAGTTGGGGGCTCCTCGCAATGGCCTTGTTTTTCGTAGGGGCTATCGCCTTCACGCTCCGGCCAGGTAGCCAAAAGATAGCCAACGAAGCCGCTGACATACCTCTGAAGGATGATTGAGATGTCGGACAAACATATAGACGAACTCAGCGGCGTCGAAACAACGGGCCATGAATGGGACGGCATCCGTGAACTCAACAATCCCATGCCGCGATGGTGGGTGTGGACATTCTATATCACGATCCTCTGGGCCGTCGGCTATGCCATCGCCTATCCCTCCATACCCCTGATCAGAGATACCACCAAAGGACTGCTCGGCTTTTCGAGCCGGGCTGAACTGCAGCACGAAATGGACAACGCCAAGGTTGAGCAGGCCCGTCTCGATGTTCTGATCGCCGCGAAAACCGTCGAAGAAATCGATGCCGATCCGACGCTGCGCGAGTTTGCCATCGCAGGCGGCGCCTCGGCCTTCAAGGTCAACTGTGCGCCGTGTCATGGTTCCGGTGCCACCGGCGCTCCGGGATTTCCCAATCTGAACGACGACGACTGGCTCTGGGGTGGCAGTCTTCCCGCCATTCAACAAACCATCGCTCACGGCATCCGCTTCGAGGCAGATCCCGAGACGCATTCGTCGGAAATGCCTGCCTTCGGCGATATGCTCGAACGCGCGCAGATACAACAGGTAGCCGCTTACGTTTGGGGCTTGACCGACACAGTTTTCAATCCGGCAGCGGCCGAGGCCGGCAAGCAGGTTTTCCTCGACAATTGTGCTGCCTGCCATGGCGAAGACGACAGGGGCAAACAGGAGATTGGTGCACCAAATCTCGCCGACGCGATCTGGCTCAAGGGGAAAGGGGAGCAGGCGATTATCCGCCAGGTGACCCTGCCGAAACATGGCGTTATGCCGGCTTGGTCGGCCCGGCTCGGCGAAACCACCGTGAAGGAGCTGACCGTATTTGTTCATTCCCTGGGCGGCGGAAAATAGAAAAGAAAAATCACGAATTCGTGTGCATCACAATCCTCATGGCCGGGACGGACGACACGGTCAGCAGTCGATCACAATCTTGTCCATTTAAGCAAGGCGGTTACGTTCGGGGCAGCCAGTAAACTTTCTCGTCGAACTGAAAAAGTTAGCAGGATTTTGATTTCACTCAACGCTCGCAAGCGAGCGAGCTGCTATTCTCCGGCACTGGAGGACGTCCCTTCGTGCTTCGGCTCGTAGTTCCTCCGAGCCACACCCCTCGCGGAGTGTGGCTCTCCTTTTGATTGAGCCGATGGGCTCACTTTTCTCTCCCAGACATGTGTCAAGAACGCTTGGCTCGTCAAATGCGGGATGAGGATCATCAACAGGATGGCATGCGATGAGCCTCAACACAGGCCGCACGAGAATTGACGATCGCATCGAACGCTTAGACGTCGTCGACGTTGGTGTCCGGCGCAACCGTCAGCCACTCTATGCTGCACGAAAGAAGGTGTTTCCAAAGCGGGCGCAGGGTCGGTTCCGACGATTCAAATGGATCGTCATGCTGATCACGCTCGGCATCTACTATCTTTCTCCCTGGATTCGCTGGGACCGAGGTCCATATGCGCCCGACCAGGCGATTCTCATCGACTTGGCCTCCCGTCGCTTCTTCTTCTTTTTCATCGAGATATGGCCCCAGGAGTTTTTCTATGTGGCCGGTCTGCTTGTCATGGCCGGCTTTGGCCTGTTTCTGGTAACGTCGGCGGTGGGACGGGCATGGTGTGGTTATGCCTGTCCGCAGACGGTCTGGGTCGATCTCTTCCTTGTCGTGGAACGCGCGATCGAAGGTGATCGCAACGCGCGCATGAAACTCGATGCTGGTCCCTGGACGCCGGACAAGGTTGCAAAGCGGGTCGCCAAGCATAGCATATGGGTCCTCATCGGCGTCCTCACCGGCGGCGTATGGATCTTCTATTTCGCGGATGCGCCATCCCTGGCCGTTGCCCTAATCAAGGGCCAAGCGCCGGCGGTCGCCTATGCCACGGTCGCCATTCTCACCTCGACCACTTACGTTCTTGGTGGGCTGATGAGGGAACAGGTCTGCACCTACACGTGTCCGTGGCCCCGCATCCAGGGCGCTATGCTGGACGAAAATTCCCTGGTCGTCACCTACAACGACTGGCGCGGTGAGCCTCGCTCCCGTCACGCCAAAAAAGCTCAGGCAGCAGGCCAGCCGGTCGGCGATTGCGTCGATTGCAATGCCTGTGTGGCGGTCTGTCCGATGGGCATAGACATCCGCGATGGTCAGCAGATGGAGTGCATCACCTGCGCCCTATGTATCGACGCCTGCGACGGCGTGATGGACAAACTCGATAAGCCGCGCGGCCTGATCTCCTATGCGACGCTGAGCGAGTACGCCGCCAACATGAGCCTGGCGACCAACGGCGGCACGGTCGCCGTGCAGCCGAACCTCGTGCGAAACCCTGACGGCAGCTTCATCGAGGGCATTCGGCACTTCAATTGGCGGGTGATCTTCAGGCCGCGCGTCCTTTTTTATGCCGCTGTATGGGCAGCGGTCGGGGTGGCGATGCTCGTGCATCTGGCGCTCAGGGAGCGGCTGGAGCTGAACGTGCTCCACGATCGCAATCCGCAATATGTGCTGGAATCGGATGGATCAATCCGCAACGGTTATACGCTTCGCGTCCTCAACATGGTCCCGGCGCCGAGGAAAATCGATATCCGACTGGAGGGCGCAGTAGGAGCGACGATGAAGATCCCCGAACTCTCGAAGGAGGAAGGCCGGCACTTCACTGTCGATGCGGATCCGGACGCGGCCACCTCGCTTAAAGTGTTCGTAACGCAACAGGCCAAGGCGGAGACAATCAAGGAATTCCTGTTCGTCATAGAGGACGAAAATCACGCGGATCGGGCGACGTACCGGGCCGCCTTCAACGCACCTCGGGGATATAAATGCATCGATACGGCGGAGTTTGGCCAATGACTTGCTGCACCATGGACGCCGAAAGCACATTGGCACTATCGAGCAGCCGTTCTTTCAGTGCTGAAGAGATCACTCTTGCGAGCCATCCGTTGGGGAACGGTTTGCGTCAACTGGACCTGAGCGTCCCCGATGCGCACTGCGGAGCCTGCATCTCGACGATCGAGGGAGCTTTGCTGAAACTTCCCTATGTAACGCGCGCCCGGGTCAATCTGACCGCCCGGCGAGTCAGTTGCATCTATGTCGAGCGGCTGGAGGACACGCTGGTCGATCCGACCGGTATTCTGTCGGCGATTATGGGCACAGGCTATCGCGTCCAAGTTTTCTCGCCAACCTCGCTATCGGAACAGACCGACAGCCTGCGCAAGCAATTGCTGCTGGCTGTCGGTGTCTCGGGCTTTGCAGCTGCGAACATGATGTTGCTCTCCGTATCTGTCTGGTCCGGCGCGGATGCAGCAACCCGCGACCTGTTCCATTGGATCTCCGCGATGATCGCTGCGCCCGCCCTTATTTATGGCGGCCGTTTCTTTTTTCGCTCGGCGTGGAATGCCTTGAAGCATGGGCGCACCAACATGGATGTGCCGATCTCGCTCGCAGTCACGCTTTCCTATGCGGTCTCACTGTCCGAGACAATCCACCACGGGGAGCATGTATGGTTTGACGCCTCCGTGTCGCTGCTATTCTTCCTGCTCATTGGCCGCACGCTCGACCAGATCATGCGGGAAAGGGCGCGAGCTGCCGTCAATGGCCTTGCGAGGCTCGCACCACGCGGCGCGCTGGTGATAGCTGCCGATGGGAGCAAGCGCTACACCGCGATTGAAGACATCAGCATCGGTGATCATGTTTTCATCGCTGCCGGCGAACGTATCCCCGTCGACGGCGTCGTGACCGCCGGCACGAGCGAGCTGGATCTCTCCATTGTAACGGGCGAAAGTATACCAGTCGCTGTCGCGAACAGCGCGGAGGTGAGATCGGGTGCGATGAACCTCATGGCGTCATTGACCATTCGCGCGACGAAGACGGCGGAAAACTCGCTGCTTGCGGAAATCATCAACCTCATGGAAGCAGCAGAAGGAGGCAGGGCGCGCTATCGCAGGATCGCCGATCGTGCGGCGAGCCTTTACGCTCCGGCGGTTCATTTGCTTGCGCTGCTTTCCTTTCTTGCCTGGGGCTTCCTTGGCGGAGATTGGAAGCATGCCATGCTTGTCGCCGTCGCCGTGCTGATCATCACTTGTCCTTGCGCGCTTGGTCTAGCGGTGCCGGTCGTCCAGGTCGTTGCCGCAGGCAACCTGTTTCGCCGCGGCATCATGATTAAAGACGGGTCCGCTTTGGAGCGTCTCGCCGAGGTCGATGCCGTCGTGTTCGATAAGACTGGCACGTTGACGATGGGCCAGCCATGTCTCATCGAGATGGTGGATGTGGGGCCGGAGGAAAGGGCGATCGCGGCCGGTCTTGCCGCGCATTCCCGCCATCCGCTCTCTCAGGCGTTGCTGCGGAGTGCCGGCGGCAACGGGCAACGGTTCGACAGCGTTGTCGAGATTCCGGGCGCGGGCCTGGAAGTCGAAACCGCCGGCGGCCTATATCGTCTCGGCAATATGGAGTTCGCTTGTTCGAGCCCGCCCCGCGAAGAAAAAGAAACGGGTGACTCGCTCTCCGAGGTCGTTCTGTCGAGGAACGGTATCGCACTTGCCCGATTCTATTTCGAAGACACGCTTCGTCCCGGAGTAGCCGTAGCCATTCGTCAGCTCGGCCTTGCGCGACTGCAGACGATGATCCTGTCTGGCGATCGGCGAGCTGTCGTCGAGGCAACGGCACGGGCATTGCATGTGGATCGTTGGATTGCGGAATTGGCTCCGAAGCAGAAAGTCGAAGAGTGCGCACGCTTAGCCGCGGCAGGCAACAAGGTCATGATGGTTGGTGACGGTATCAACGACGCGCCGGCGCTTACGGCAGCGCATGTGTCGATGGCTCCCGCGTCCGCGTCCGATATTGGTCGGCAGGCGGCAGACCTCGTTTTCCTGAAGGACCGCCTCGACGCGGTTCCGGAGGCGATCGGCGTCGCGCGGCGCGCGGCAGCTTTGATCCGCCAGAACTTCGCCCTTGCCATCGGTTACAATGTGCTCGCTGTTCCCGTCGCCATCGCGGGCTATGCGACGCCGCTTATCGCGGCTGTCGCAATGTCGACGTCGTCGCTGATCGTCGTGACGAATGCATTGCGGCTCGGCTGGAATCGGCGGGAGCAACTTAGACGTGCGGGCAAATATGCAGCCTCAGTAGGGAGTTCTACATCATGAATATGCTGATTTATCTGATCCCGCTGGCGCTGTTCATGGGTACGCTTGGGCTGGGAGGCTTTCTGTGGTCGCTAAAGAGCGGACAGTATGATGATTTGGAAGGAGCTTCGTGGCGCATCTTGGTGAATGAGGATAATGCCCCTGAGGGGGAGCAAAAGACGAAAATCTCGAGCGCAGATGACCCTACGGAACTGCTAAATTCCCAAGTGTCTCGAATCCACAGACGGTCTAACACGAAGAGGCCTTTCCGAAATGACGATTCGAAAGCGTGTTGAATTGCGCGAGGCTTCCTGCCCAGGTAGTCGTAATGCGTCTCGGGCCAAACACGAATGATGCAAAGCTGCAGCAAAGGCCTTTTCCAATGATGCGGTTGTTATTCGAATTCGCTTTTGCGGCAAGCGTCATTCAAATGCCTGAACGTTGCGAAATTGCCACACAAGGCTAGGGTTTGTCTGCGACAGGCAGTGCAGTTTTCTTTAGTTGAGCCGCCTCAAATCCTGACGTGCCAGCCGATGTTATTGCTCCTCGATTGACGAATTTCAGATCGAAGGAGACAAGGATGACTTCCAACGACATCGTACGGGCCATCATCGCTACTGCATTATTCGGCGCCGTCAGCACCGCGGAGGCTGCCGATCTGACGACACTACCAAGTAGGGCTCCCATTCCCGCGGCAGCGAACAGAAACCCATGGCAGATACGGCTGCGGGCGCTTGGGGTGATCACCAATGACTCTGGGCGCGTCGACGGATTGCCGGGCTCGGATCTTTCTTTCTCGGACACAGTCATTCCAGAATTCGACATCTCGTATTTCTTTACTGAGAATTTTGCCGCGGAACTCATCCTGGCCACAACCTACGCCAAGGTCCAAGGCGGAGGCTCGATTTCAGCGCTCGGCGAGATCGGCAAGACTTGGCTGCTGCCGCCAACGCTCACCCTACAATACCATTTTACCGACTTTGGCGCTTTTCGGCCTTATGTCGGCGCCGGCATCAACTATACGCTGTTCTACAATCAGTCAGGAAAAGGTGCTCGTAGCCTTGATGTCAAAAACACCTTCGGTGTCGCGCTCCAGGCCGGCTTCGACTATATGATCGACGACCACTGGGGTGTGAACTTCGATGCAAAAAAGATCTTCGTGAGGCCTGATTTCGATGCCAACGTCGGCGGCGCCGCTGTCAGCGGCAAGGCCAGGCTCGATCCGTGGCTGCTTGGCGCGGGCGTAACCTATCGTTTCTAGGCCGTAGACTCATCAAAATTCCTTGGTGTTTAGCGAGTTGTGTCATTCAAGGCTCGAGAAGCGTTTGGATGACATTGGCAGCCAGTGATGCCGGGTACGAGCGTGCCAACTTGGTCGTCAAACTAATGAGAAGATCAAAGTCGGACTCGAAGTGGACTAGCTTGAGAAATGGAACAAAGCCGCGACCAAGTCACAGCATAGTTGAGTTCGCAAAGAGTTCACTTGACCCATCGTATCCGGGTGCGGCGCGATATTCTGGTCGTACGAATATCGCACGACATTGACGCCGATGCCTCAACGGAGGGCCTAGATGCGATGGCGGCGAAATGCCGTAAGGGCGGCGATCTCTATATGCATATGGGAGCATGGCATTGCGGATTCTCGTTAAGGGCGCCGGTATTGCCGGCCTAACAGCAGCACGTGAACTTTGCGCGCGGGGCGCTCAGGTCACAGTCTTCGACCCGCATCCAGGATTCGGGCGCGCTGCGTCCTGGCTCGCCGGCGGCATGCTGGCGCCCTGGTGCGAACGGGAAAACGCCGACGAGAGAGTGATGACATTGGGGAAAATGGCCGTGGAATGGTGGGATGCGGTCGTGCCTGGCCAAGTCGTCCGTAAAGGGACACTGGTCGTCGCACCTCAACGGGATTCGGGCGAACTCGCCCGATTTGCGGCCCGTACGTCTGGGTATGAATGGTTGGACGAAAACGGTGTAGCCGAGCTTGATCCCGCCCTTGCGCGGCGTTTTCGCAAGGGCCTGTTCTTTCAGCGTGAAGCTCATCTGAACCCTCGTCAGGCGCTGCGCGCGTTGAAAGAGCTGCTGTCAGCAGAGGTCGCCTTTACCGACGAAGATGTGAGCGAAGACGATTTCTCCGATATCGTTGATTGCACCGGTGCTGCCCGCATCGGGCAAAGTCGCAATCTGCGCGGCGTGCGTGGCGAAATGCTCTATCTGCATACAGAGGAGGTTACGCTCGCCCGGCCCGTTCGCCTGCTGCATCCGCGCTTTCCCGTCTATATCGTCCCCCGCGGCAAGGGCCTGTTTATGGTCGGCGCGACGATGATCGAGACCGAATTCGACGGCCCGATCACTGCGCGCTCGATGATGGAACTGCTGAACGCAGCCTATGCGCTGCATCCAGCCTTTGCGGATGCCACTATCGTCGAAACCGGCGCCGGCATCCGCCCTGCCCTCCCCGACAATTTTCCGCGCGTGATGCGGGAAGGCAAAGTCATCCACGTCAACGGTCTTTATCGCCACGGCTTTCTGCTGGCGCCGACAATGGCGGCAGAAGCCGCCGATCTCGTCTTTTCCGAACGGACGCAAAGGAGTTTCCAATGCACCTGATCATTAATGGCGAAGCGCAGTCGATCGCCGCTACGACGCTTTCGTAGCTTTTGGCCGCACTCGACTATGAAGGCGACTGGCTGGCAACCGCCGTCAACGGCGAACTCGTTCACCGCGAGGATCGAGAGCGGGCGGACAGTGCTGCAGTGGTGACGAATATTGTCTTGAATGCGAATGCTGAAAACCAGGCAATGGATCGCAGCAACGAGGCCTGCCCTGAACACCATCGAGCATTTGGAGCTGAAGCGCCGGGACACTGCACCCATGCCTAAAACGAAAAAATGTTGAACCAGCAAACAAAAATGGACGCTGCGGCAAAATTCGGGATGCCTGGCTAACGACACGCCGCGGTTAATATTTTAGAAAATAAGCATAGTCGCAGTGCAGTTAAGACTGGATTTCAGGACAAATCTACAACAAGTCAACCTTCAGAGGGACGTCACATGGAACCTAACCGACCCACAACAATACAGATCGGCGCCCCTCAACATGACGCGAATAATCCATATCGCGTCATCGAGGGCGAGGAGGTGCTTTCCGTGGCATTCCGCGAATTCGTGCTGACGGCCGTCGCTGCCGGTTGGAAGGAGCCGGAGGTCGCTTTGACCTTGGCCGATATCGCAGATGACTACGTTATGGCGCTCGCTCGAAGAGCTGCGGCAAATTAGCATTGAGTTCCATCTGCGTTCGTCTTTGGTATGCGCAAGATGGCTGTTAACAACTCTTCATCCAGCCGGCCGGCAAGTCGCTTAAGACGAGATGGCTTGCCGGCGGTATACCGACGTGCCGAAGGGCTCCCGTTGCTTTGTTGCAAAGAGAAACCTCAGGCCGTCTTGCTATAACGGCGCGCCGAATCCCTCACATAGGCATCGAAAGCGGCTGCAACGGCGCGGATCAAAAAGCGCCCTTCTTCTAGCAAACGAATGATGCCGCCCGCGTTTTCGATTATTCCGTCGCTCTCGAGCATCGCGAGCCTGGTGTTGCCATCGAGAAGCGCGCGTGGCTCAAAACCGTATGTGACGGTCAACGCCGGGACGTCGACCTGAAAGTCGCACATCAGGCGCTCGATGATGCTTGCCCGCAGGCGATCCTCGGCCGACAAGCGCCAGCCTTTCGTTGTGGCCAAGCGTCCGGATGCGATCCGCTTCGCGTAACGATTGGGAAGCACCTCGTTTTGAACATAGCCGCCTGGCATGCGACCAATCGCTGACGAACCCAAGCCGATAAGCGTCTCACAGGCGTCGGTCGTGTAGCCCTGAAAGTTGCGATGCAATTGCCCGTTTGTCTGCGCGGTTGCCAAGCTGTCGTGCGGCCTCGCAAAATGATCGATCCCGATGCGGCGGTAGCCGGCCGCAACAAGGTGTTCCGAAATTGCCTTTGCCTGGGAAATACGGCTTTGCGCATTGGCGAGAGAGGCTTCGTCGATCAGCCGTTGATGCTTCTTGAAGGACGGTACATGCGCATAACCGAAGACTGCGAATCGGTCAGGCTCCATCTCGATCGCTGCCTTGGTCGTCTCGATGCAGGATTGAACCGTCTGGTTTGGCAGGCCATACATAAGATCGAAATTGATGCTGGCGATGCGCGCCCGGCGCAGCTGAAAAACCGCCTCCATTGTCTGTTCTTTGCTTTGGGTGCGGTTGATCGCCCTCTGGACCGTCGGGTCAAAGGTCTGTACCCCGATACTAGCGCGGTGCACCCCTGCTTCCCCGAGAACCGTCGCCATCTCTTGATCTAGCGTCCTCGGATCAATCTCCAACGCGATTTGGGTCGAACCCGTGAACTCGAAGTGCTTGTGCAGAAGCTCAATAAGCTCAAACATTTTCTCCGGCCCCATGATCGTTGGCGTTCCTCCACCAAAATGCAGATGGTCGATCCTGACCGGTGCCCCGGTCTTTGCGGACACGAGCCGTACTTCCTCGCGCAGCATTCTGAGATAGTCGACGATCGGGCGGCTGTTGCGCGCGTTCATGGTGTGACATCCGCAATACCAGCATATCGATGGACAAAACGGTATGTGCACGTAAAGCGATGCCGCTTTCTCCAGCGCGCCAGCGGTAAGCCAATTCTCATAAGTGTTATCGTCGACGTTGGTGGAGAAACACGGCGAGGTCGGATAGCTGGTGTAGCGGGGCAGGCGCTCATCGCCGTATTTTTCAACAAGTGCCGATCGCATGCGAAATCCTTCTACGGAGTGCGGCCTAGAATGCGGGCATTCTAGGCACACGCTTTGCATAGCTCTTTGATCGACAACAAAGAGCGCGTCGGATTTCTTTGAATTATTTTCAAAATCGTGGCGCCGACGCAAAAGGAGGCGCAGCATAGTCGATGACGAGAGTGCAGCTTATTTTTGATCTGCCAGTGAGGGGTGCGGCATGATGACAATACCTTATCCCCTGGTAGACCACGAAATGCATTCACGAGGCGCTGGCGGGCTCGCTTGGATGTTCGTCCGGTGGCGGGGCAGACCGATCGTCGCCTATAGTGTCGTTGCCGCTGCTCCATTAGGCGTTCTCGCACTGAGACTGGCCCTGTCGCAGTTCACTAGCGACGATCTTAACCTATTGCCGTTCATCCCTGCTATTCTCATGGTTGCAATCGTCGGCGGAGTAAAGCCGATTGCCCTCGCGGCCGGCATGTCGCTTGGTGCTGATGTCCTTGTTCAGCGGCTGCACGATGGGGCTGATCCGACGGTCTTTGAACTGGTTTCCTTTGGCGTAGCAGTGTTTCTGATTGCTTGTCTCGGAGAGGCGTTGCAGGCGACAAGACACGCCATCATCGAGAGGGAGATTGCCCCCACAGCCTGCACTGCGCATCTGACATCGATATTGGACAAAATGCCAGATGCGACGGTGATCACTACCCGCGATGGCGCAATTGTTTTCTTCAACGCCGCCGTCTTGCGGCAGTTCGGGTATGCCGCACAAGAACTCGTTGGTGCGAACCTGCGACTGCTGATGCCTGACCCTTATCGTGCCGACCACCGCAACCATATGCAATGGCAACTTGGAACCGGCGAAAAGTGCGTTTTCGAAGATCAAGTGGTTGTCGGACGCAGGAAGAACGGATCGACGTTTCCCCTCAAGTTAACCGTGAGCCGGCTGGAATCGGGTGGCGACTTATTTTTCATCGGCTTCCTAAGAGACCTTACGGAGCGGGAAGAAGCCGCTGCTCACCAGCAGCGAATCCAGGCGGAATTGGCAAGATTGGCCCGCCTAAGCGAGATGGGCGAAATGGCATCCGCCCTCGCGCATGAGCTGAACGAACCGCTTTCGGCGATTACAAATTATGCTTGCGGGTGTACGAAGCTCATGAGCGACATAAACAACAGTGTCCCAACGGGCATGAGAAACGCTTTGCAGGAGATTGAAAGTCAGTCCCTTAGAGCGGCAAAAATTATCAAACATCTCAGGGAGTTCGTAACGACAGGTGAAACGGAAAAGGCCCTCGAAAACATTCGCACGCTGGTGGAGGAGGCAGGTGTTCTTGCGCTTGTCGGTTCCCGAGAAAACGGCATCAGGACTGTATTCGAATATGTGCCCGGCGCTGAGATGGTGATGGTCGATCGTGTTCAGGTCGAACAGGTCATCATCAATTTGATGCGAAACGCCATAGAAGCTATGCGCCACGTCGAGCATCGCGAGCTTACGATCCGCACGATGCCCACGCAGGAGGGTGAAGTCGCCGTTATCGTGGAAGACACCGGCGAAGGCATTCCGGAAGAAATTGCCGCGGAGCTCTTCGAGCCATTCGTCACGACAAAACCAACTGGAATGGGTGTAGGCCTTGCGATATCGAAACGTATTGTCGAGGCCCATGGAGGTGAAATGACAGTCTCGAAAAACGCGGCTGGCGGAGCTACTTTCCAGTTCACGCTTCCCGCCTATGCGGAAGGACAAACGTGTGAAAACAACTGACTATACGATCCATATTGTCGATGACGAAGAGCCGGCGCGCAAATCGTTTGCCTTCATGCTGGCCACGAACGGCTATGCCGTCAAGGTGCATCAATCGGGCGCCTTGTTTCTTTCCTTTGCCCCGAGCATCCACAACGGAATTCTTGTTACGGATCTCAGAATGCCTGAGATGTCGGGTATCGATCTCATCCGTCAGCTTAGTGTGAAAAAGATCTCGATTCCGTCAATCGTAATCAGCGGACATGGCGATGTGCCCATGGCAGTTGAGGCGATGAAAGCCGGTGCGGTCGACTTCATAGAGAAACCCTGCGAGGATGGCGTTATCATCGAGGCGATCGAACGAGCGTCGGACCATTTACATGTTTTTGACACTAACGCCGACGAGATCCTCGCCATTCAAGCGCGCGTCCAAACCTTGAGCGAGAGGGAGCGCCAGGTGCTTCTTGCCGTCGTGGCCGGCCTTCCGAACAAGTCGATCGCACATGATCTGAATATTAGCCGCCGCACGGTGGAGGTTCATCGCGCCCGCGTCATGTCGAAAATGAGAGCGAAAAGCCTCCCGCATCTCGTCCGTATGGCTGTTGCGGTAGCGGATGGCCCCTTCTAGTACTACAGTTGTAAATGACCTCGTTTTCTATAGTGGGCGAGCATGGCCTGCGCCTGATGGTTTCGTCGCCAGAGAGACCAGGCGAGAATGAATCCCCGCTTTGCGGGCTTTCGCATGATCAGCCGAGCGATGAGCGTGCGGATTTCGGCGACGGTGGGGATGAGCCTGATCTTGCGCGTCAGGCAGCGATTTTCGGATTTGGACTCGTTTCGTTCGGTTTGCCGCAGGCCGAACGGCGTAGATCGGCGCCGAGCTTGGCGAGGAAGGCCGCGGCCGCCATGACGAGCGTCATGTGGCGATGCCAGCCATGCCAGGAGCGCGCCTCGCAATGGTCAAGGCCGAGATCGTCCTTGGCGCGCTGGAAGCATTCCTCGATCGTCCAGCGCAATCCTGCCGCGCCGGCCAGTTCCGCAAGCGTAGCCTCGGCGGGTGCAAAAACCAGATAGTAGCTGAGGGCGCGCGGATCCGTTCGGCTTTTGCGGATGAGGACATAGCGGGCATAGCCTTCCTCGACGACATAAGGCAGCGCAATCCGGGCCCAGTCGTAGAGACGCAATCCTTTGGCGCCTTCGCCGGCAGGACAAGCAGTCCAGGCCGCAACGGGCAGTTCCTCGGCCATCTCTTTCGGGTCCGTCTGCAGCAGCCCCTGATCGGTCAGCATTCGCAAGGTATGGTTGGAGCGCACCGCAAGCACATAAGGCTGTCGGCGCTCCTCGAGCATGCGGCGCGTCTGGTAATCGCCGCCATAGGCCGCATCGGCCAGAACCCAGGCGCACGGCACGCCGCGATCAAGCGCCTGTGCCAGCATGGCGCGCGCCATTGCTGGCTTGGTCAAGAATTCCGTCTCCTGTGGAATCCCGGCCGCCTTGCGCCGCGCCTGGTCTTTCGCCCACGCCTCCGGCAGATAGAGCCGTCGGTCGATCAGCGTCTGGCCAAAGCGGCTGGCATAGGCGACAAACACGCCGATCTGGCAGCTCTCGATCCGGCCGGCGGTGCCCGAATATTGCCGCGCCACCCCGACCGAATGGGTGCCTTTCTTCAAAAAACCGGTTTCGTCCACCACCAGCACGCCCGATCGATCGCCGAGCGCCTCCATGGCGTAATCGCAAACGATGTCACGCAACCGGTCCGCATCCCATTGCGAGCGCCCCAGCAGGGCCTGGATTCGCCACGGGCGCCCAAGGCCGGCCTGCTCGGAAAGAAGCCAGCCCGTCTTGCGCTCAATCCCCGATAAAAGCCCGTCGATAAATGCCCCGCAGCCCTCCCGCGCCTCAGAACGTCGGAACACCACGCCAAGACGCGCCTTCAGCACCGACAGTTCCCCTTCCCAGGAAATCCCCGAACCCGACCATTCCGAAACAGACATGCCGCAGCCCCTTCAAAAAACTCCTTGAAGAGAATCATGATTTGCTCCCATTTACAACTGTAGTACTAGGGTGTGGTGACAAATTAACGGTTTGGATTCCATCTGAGGCTCAAATCAGATTCAACGCTAGCTTTTGGAGGTTAGCGATGGATGGCGAGACACTTCGAGACGATCAGTGGGAGCGGCTGAAACCGTTTGTACCGGGTGGCCGTAAGGGCCGGCGTGGTCCTCGTAGCGACGGTCGCCGATTCTTCGATGCGGTGTTGTGGCTTGCCCGCTCTGGTGCACGCTGGCGCGATCTACCCGAAGATCGTTTCGGTCCTTATCAGACTGTCAAGCGGCGCTACTATCGCTGGATCGAACAGGGCGTATTCGACCAGATCTTTGATACTGTGGCTGCCGATCCGGACATGGAATGGCTGTCCATCGACGCCACAGTCATCCGGGCGCAGGCACAGGCCGCTGGTGGACGTCGAAAAAGGGGGGGGCGCAAACCCAGGCTCTCGGCCGTTCCCGAGGCGGATTTGGGAGCAAAATCCATGCTGTAGTCGATGCGCTGGGATTGCCGGTTCGCTTCCGACTCGGTCCCGGACAACAAAACGACATGGCACCCGCCTGCGACCTCATTCGAGGGCTGCCAGCCAAGCAGGTGCTTGCGGATCGTGCCTACGACGCCGACAGCCTGCATGACATCATCCTCGACCATGGCGGCGAACCGGTCATTCCACCTCGCCGTCACCGCAAGCATCAGCATGATTACGATCGCCTCGCCTACAAGCAACGATGGGGTATCGAGAGCTTCTTTTCCAAGCTCAAACAATGGCGGCGCATCGCAACACGCTACGACAAGCTCGCCGCCCACTTCCTCGGCTTCATCAAGCTTGCAAGCATCATGCTATGGATCAAATAGTTAAATCGTCACCACAGCCTAGTTTCGTGGCATTGATCTCGCCGTATTCGGCGTCCTGCCGGAATCGTCCGAACGGAAAAGGTCGCGTCATGGCATCCGGTTTTCCCAGAAACTCTGTATTTGGTCGTCATCGCCGAGTTCCTTAGCCTTCGCGGGTTGAAGGATTATGCGCCTAAGTTCCGCAATGTCTTGGGCTGAAACCAAAAAACGCTCTCTACCAGCGAGGGGCGGAACCACAAAATCGGTAACTTCGGTAGCGTTTCCGCGGACTTCGCAGGGAGCGGCCTCCTGCGCGTCGAATGGAAGTCTTTACCGAATAACTGGCCGCATGGTCCTTCTGACCCGGCGATACGATTCTTATGAGGACGACGAGCTTCTGCCTCTTGTGATGAATACCCGTCGAAAGGGATCGGAATAAAGCGCCGGCGAACCGTACGAGATGCCGTTTAAGTGTTTACCCTTAGTGATGAAACCGAATTTACTCGCTCCCATAAGAACCGGCAATCTTTCCCTGGAACATGGGGAATACGAGATGCATCCCAAATTAATGCCTGCAGCACAGACTTCGATCACGCCGGCGAAAATTGTGGGGCCGCAAATTCCGGGAGCGCACCTCGTCGTGACATATGAGCGCGGCCAAGAGATATACGCCCAGGGCGGGAACGTCGAAAAGTGCTATCAGGTTTCTGCCGGAGCTGTTCGAATATGTCGTATCCTTCCCAACGGGGGGAGGCAGGTCGTTTCCTTCCATGTCGCGGGGGAAATGTTCGGCTTGGAAGCCGGCGCTCAGCATCGCTATTTTGCCGAAGCGCTCGCCCTGACAAGAATAGTCGCGTTTGAACAGGGCCCTGCCCAGCAGCATTTGCCGGAACTCCTTGCGTTTGCTCTTGAAGCTATGGAACGCGCTCAGGAACACCTTCTGCTTATCGGACGGCAGTCTGCGATTGAACGGGTCGCCGTATTTTTGCTGGATCTCTGCGAGCGCCTGGGAGGCACACGACAGTTTAGATTGGCTATGTCGCGGCAGGACATTGCAGATTATCTCGCCTTGACCATCGAGACGGTATCGCGTGCGATGAGCGAGTTGAAGGAACAAAGCATAATCAGCCTGCGACATGCGCGAATGGTCGACATTAGGAAGCCTGAGGCACTTCGTTCGCTCTCGGGCCATGTTGCCCGACTATCTTAGCTCGGCGCGACCTGTGCAATGCAGGACGTTGCAGCCTTCGGGCTGAAAAATCGCCATTTGCGCTCGCGCATCTCATTTCTGGGACATGGTGTGGCGGGCCTACGTCAGCTTGTTTCCGGTCCTTGCCTGGAACTTATGGCGCGACCGTAGGACGACGGCCACCTTCCGTGCTGTCAGCAGGAGTTTTGCGGATATCAATGCCGATCCTGTCGGTAACGATGTCGAACATTCGGGCATTGGCCTGAACGGCACGACCGTCCCGCATCATTATCAGGAAATCCTCCGCCACCGTGCCCGGAGCGAAGAGCCAGGTGCTGCCGCCGGCTGGAATGGAGATCAGATCGTAGCGGCTGTCGTCCACGGGCGAGATCCAAGCCCAGAATGTCTTCTCCGTATAGCCTGACGGCGCCAACACGACGGCGCCGATAGTAGCCGCGAAAAGAAAAGGCATTAGTCCCTCGGCCGGATTGATCCGGCGGCTGAGATTATTGGCCGCCACCTGGGTCGTCCCTGATGCGGGACAGCGCCGCCGGCAAGCGTCAACCCATGACGAAGCCGGAACATGCTCCGCAAGATCGATCGCCCCCTATTTTCGAAGGCCATGCGGTGTGCGAAGCAGGGTTAGCGCGATGTCGTCACACACGATGCCGCAGTCGTCAACGGCAGCCTCAGCGGACTTCGCCGCAAGTCCGCTGAGCGTCTCGGCATCGTCAACGCAGTGGCGCGGGGATGCCGGTCCGGCGCTCGATTGAGCCGGGTCCTAGGCCGAGCCCCGATTCAATCCCCGCATTTTCCGGCACGGCATGGCCGACACCAACCAGAGAAGACGAGCGCCTCGCTCATAGCCGCCCAGCCCCCAGAAAGCCCGCGGCAAGCCTTTCGCTTTGACGCTCTGCGAGCTTTACGATGCGCCCGCCGACCGGTTTCGTCCTTTGAAGATACGCGCTGTCCGTCCGCTTCGCGCGAGCAAGCCGGCCATCAGAAATCGCTTGGTTTCACGCAACAACCGGAGAGGGATAACCGATAAGGCTCTCTGGGCAAAACCATCACCAGGGTACCATCCTGCTTTTCCTGCTAACCAAATGGGATATAAGCGGACACGAAGATGCGTCGACCGTTGGCTCGGCCGTTCACATCGGAACCAATGCCGATTGCCGCTGGTTCCATTGAGGAGCTTCAGGGGTGTATTCGCGAATTTTGGCTGCATTTCAAGGCGATCGTGATGGCTTGGAGATTGTCGCAGCGAGCAATCGTTTGGCGCTGAATTGATCCCGACCGCCGATCTCGCAGCCGTGATTTGACTTCAGCGTGCATCGGATTACTGAAGCAAATTGGCTAAACTCTTTAAAGTTGTTATAACCGGATTATGTCCTTCGGAATGGACAGAAGACGACCGCAAAGTGGCAAAGGCAAGCAGTTCAGGTCCGTTCAAGGTGATCCACTTTGACCAGCGATTGTTGAAAAATAGGGACAGGCGGTGACGCAAGATCTAGAAAGTTACAAAAGTTCGAGAGGCCTCGTGGATACCACCGATCCGGAAGTCGACAAGCCGATCTACCGCAAGCCCGGTTTTGACGGGAACGTTGCGACATTAGGGAATATGGAAGAACTGATCAGTGCATTTTTAAAAAAAACGCGCGAGGCCGAAGGCCTCTCTCGCGCGGATCTTGCGCCAATGCTCGGCCTGTCGACACCCGTTTACGGACGTTACGAGCGGGCGTTTTCGAAAATGACGGTCACCCGAATGATCCATCTCTGTGAGATTCTCGGCTTCATGCCCATAGACATGCTCTATGAAGCGGCACCCCATCTTTGGGGGCGCACGCCTGAGGAAGCCGAGGATCGTCTCACTCTGGATCGAATTATCAGAACCCTTCCGAGCGACGCAACGCGCGATCTCGTTCGGCTGTTGAAGCGTATTATGCCCCAAGATAACGGGAGCTGATGAGACATTAATCGCGGGTATGCTCGACTTGTTTAACGGGCACTCCGCCAACGGCCAGCGTCGGTCTTCACCGACGATCTCGCCGCAGATGTGGTTTCCATGATCATCTTTCTGAGGGAACCAGGCGACGTAACCATAGAAGCGTGGATCCTTCACTTACTCGTTTTCCGGTTGGACGCCGCATGCGCCGATATCGTCGATCGCTTTGATCGTGGCGCATGAAGAGTGTCGACTAGAACGCTGCACCTCTTAAAAGCGTGACCCACCAGTTAAGTTTGCCCGGCGGTTCGAGTGCTTTCCTCAAGGTCGCGGCGAGCCACCAGACCGAAGACCGAGCGGGTAAGATGCAATCTGCCCGCGGCTGCGCGCTCGGCCATTGCGCGCAGATATCCCCCAGGCGAACTGACCTCCCGCCGATTTGCTTTTTCAAGAGTAACTGCCACTGCCACGGCTGCTTGCTGTTCGCCCATTGTCTCGACGGCGCCGCGACGGGCATCCTCTGAGATCCCAGCGAAGCGGCACAACATTGGAGTCAGCCGAACAAGCTCCTGGAAGTTTTTGGGGGTGCATCCAAGCTCCCCGAGCGCCGGTGCCGCCCGCAAGATATCCTTAAGCGCAAGTAGAGCCTGCCGCTGAGGCTCCTGCTCACTGATTGAGCCTCGCCGCCGCGTCGCGGTTTGTTCGAAAGCCGATCTGCCGGCGGCGCCGGCTTTTGGAAAACTGAGTTGTCCGCCATGTGCCGAACCCTCTTGAACATTACTACGTACTGATTGATAGGGAAGTGTAGTCTGTTTCTGCATGTCGTTTTCGACACGTAAGCATGTCGTTTTAACTGCCCCGAGCTGGTCTTTAGGTCGCGGGTCAAGCTGCATCAGTTGGTCCATAGACCATTCAAGAAGGAAAGTCGCACGACGCAGCATCCGGTTGGACGCTTTGGCCGCAATTCCGATATAATTACTGATGCGCTCGACGCGGTCGGCGACGCGTTGGCGCACCGTCGCACTTACATCAGCGGCAACAGCGAGGGCATAACGGATATTGCGCAACGCGCCGCGATATCGTCGCAACGCGGCTTCGGTCGCCTTCTTCTCCGCTCGGATATCTTTTACGAGGCGATTAAGCTCGCCATATCGCAGGACCAGTATTCGAAGGTCGACCCCGCATCCGTCTGTTATGTCGCCGTCACTGTTTCTGATAGGATATCGCTTATAGTTTCCACTGTCCTGCATCGTGATCAAACCCAGATCGAAAAGCCTGGAGAGCATTCGACTGACCCGACCGACTGAACGCCCGACCTCAAACGCCAATTGTCGGTTCGATTTGAACACTATTGGCCGCCCCGACTTTTCGAAAGCATCGGCGGGGGCGGTGTTGATCAATATCAGCAACAGATGGCTTTCCGTTCCATTTATCAGGCCTGTGCAGGTCAGGTTTTGAGCAAGCACCGCCAATTGGGCACGTGTCACCATTCCGATTTTTGCCGATTTTGCCAAGCGGCGGAATTCGGCCCTTTGAGGCGTGATCTTACGGCCGACCGGCCGCTGGCAGGTGGTTATATCTTCCATGTCCTCGTCTCCGTTCGGGACCAGGCAAAGCTCCGCCGTCCACCAAATTGGTGTTTTTTGTTGACAAGGAAGGAAGGGTCTGCGAGAAAGGTTTTGGCTAATTTATTCTCTTACAGACCCGCTTCCGGATTTCTTCGGGAGCGGTTTTCTTTTTCTGGCCGGTTTTGTCTCTCCATTTGAAACCCGACCCACGCGTCGGGATGTTTGCGGTCAATACGAGAAAAGCATATCTCAACAAATCAATTTGGCGCAAGATATGTACGAATTTGAGCTGCTACTTGAGGTCGCAGCCGAACAATTTCTAAATTAAGTCTTTGATATCGCTAGGTATAAGAAAATCTGAACGCAATTTCGATGCGGTTCTGACCGATCCTATTTGGTTCGCCTTATGGACAGGAGCTCGAAAATTTGCCGGATGCTCGGACATCGAGCCGATGACGCTTGACCGAAAACGCAATACTCCTCCGGTACTTGCCGTTGGGGATCAGAGTGCGAAATGTGGATAGTTGGACGAATAGCGATGGCCCGCTTTCCCGGCTGGTCATTATCGACCCGGGGGCTATCAGAAGAGGCGGGAGGATTGTGCCGTCCGCTGTCGACCTAAACTCCATCCCTCGTTGGGGTTTGAGATCTAATCTCCTGGAGCGATGATTACCTGAGGTGCGTGGGATCGCCATCTCAGACCTGCGAACGGTGTGCGCGTTTTCCGGAGCTCCCTGAGATCTCCCAGCATGTTGAGCTGCAGCGCCACCGCAGCAAATCCATCAAAGGATTGCCGCTTTCCAAATGAGTGAGTCAGCTGAAACTGAGTGCTTAAGCCTTTGCCGCCACGCCCGCGGGAACGTTCGTGAGCGTGGCGGTCGGATTTATTGTATCAAGCCGCGATTTTCGCAAGTTGCGCTCTCTTCGAGCATAGGAGAGCGACGATCAATGCGGACTTGCAAGCTTGCCAGTGCCCCGGCAAGTATAAGGCCCTTTGGCGTCATATCGTCAGCCGTGACAAAGACTGGATCGAGCACCGGCCGGCAACATTGAAAACGTGCGGCCGCATCCGCAATCGTGATCAATGGGGAACGATAAGGTTGTCCGCCGTCGCCTCCCACAAGGACAATTTTCCCCGCCAGAGGCTTTGGGTAGCCATCAAAGATTGTAAAGGCGGTTAGCCCATCACGCAACGCTTCTTCGTCTAAGAACAGCGAGTGCATATCGTCAAAGCGGATCATCTCGATCAGCCTGCTACCAATCAAGTCGTAGATCGGAGCGATGCTGCTTCCGTCCTGGAGCTCAACCGCCCGAAACAGGGCGGTGTCTGATTCTAACACGTACACGATATTTTTCATTTGTTTTAGCCTTCTATTTGAAGCGATCTCGTGCCCACGGAGATGAGCGAGAAGGGAGGGTCAATAACACCAACCCTAGATAGCGGCGACGCGGCGCAATATGCTGATTTCAAAAGGCGCTGTAAATGCCGCCTGCGCCAATTTGGCACGCGTTTCGCAATCTGGACAGCTTTCCAGGGTAGCGAGATTCGAAAGAATTGCGGTGAAATCAGATGGATAAGGCTGGTATTTCACAGGATCGCTGGCGCGAGGAAGCCTGAAGGCGCGCCAAATATATTTTGCGTTTTTTGAGCAAAAAGCTAAAAAGCAGTATGTTAGTCGGCGCATGCTTGAATTGAATATGCAATTTTCAGTAGTCGTACTGGGTGGGTAGTGCTGTGTGAACTGGATCGCTCGTGCCGACTTGTGACCGGGGCGTCGGCGATGCCCTTCTGAGGCTGATGCCCACATCGCTTTCCCGTATGTCGACTATCAGACCCAAGCGGCAGAGAGCCGTTTTAGCCACGCAACAGATTCTAGAAAATGGCATTTGGTGCGTTTCTCACGAAATTGGATCCGTCGGAAACGCCATGCCAGTGCGGTCCCGCTCGGATTATGATGATAACCCAATTTGGCGCGGTCTTTGCACGTTCTGGCACCAAGAGAGGCTGGTGCCGCTTTCTTTATGTATTGAGAAATAAGGATAATATCAAGAATCTACGCACGTGGCACGAATTCGCTTGATAGAAAGATGCGCCAAAAAAGATCAAAAATGCAGCGTTACAGGTTTTAACCTCAACATTTTTCCGTATAAAAGAGGTCTTGTGCGTTAACCTTCAGTCTCAGCAATGGCAGGTCCATCTTTGAAGCAGTGGATTAAAGAACTCGGTTTACAGCAGGTCGTTGACCCACGTATAGACAAACCAGTCTATCGGAAGCCCTTTGACGGGCGAATTGCGCTTAGCGCGGAACTGGAAGAACAGATCTGCACCAGTCTTCGCGGCGCCCGCGACAGACGAAAACTGCCTCGCTCGAAACTGGCGCCCTTGCTTGGTCTCAGCGAACAGGTTTACGGTCGCTACGAAAATAAAGTCTCCCGTCTGACGGTGTGCCGGCTGATTCATCTCTGTGAGGTTCTGGACGCCACTCCGGAGGAAATTATCGCGCCAGCAGCACCCCATCTGTGGGGTGGGACCGAAGCCAAAGCGGTTCTGCTATTGGCATCAATCGAAAAATTGCGGGCCTTCGACGAAGAGACGTTGCGGGATGTGTTCAGCTTGTTAGGTCGCATAGGCGAGACCTGCGGCGAAAATGATGGCCAGGCGGCGGACGACCCTGAATGCCGCAATGCTGTCGAAATCGCAATCGGAAACCAAATTAACGGCAGCAAATGACGGAAAGGCGTCGCGCCGATTGGAGTAGATCCATCATGACGGTTCTTCTGGGCTTTGCGATGTTGCGCAGGAAACGGAAGGCGCCATGCGGTGAAACCGGCCGATTCAGGTGCGTTCCTACTCTCGCAGCCTTCAAAAAAACACGCGGCAGGGGAACCGCCATACTTACGCGCGTTTTCAGCCGCGTCAGCATTGATTAAAGAACGGTATTCCAGCTTCTTCGGCTGCAGCCAAGGATGCCCACCGCGCTTCGTCGGCAGAGATTTTGCCATCATGCACCATCCAAAGCGCATATCAGCGCTAGCCAGAAATGTTTATCTGCTGGCGATTGCAGACTCGCACCGATTGCCGAAACCGGCGTTCTATCGACAGCACTAAAGACATTCCTGCCAATCTGCGTGCACCGTCCTCTGAACGACATGCCACATTCTTAGAAAGTCAGGTGCCTCGATGACCTCTCTTCCTTATAAACTCTAAGTCGATCTTGCGAGTACTCCGCATGAGATGGGCTGCAGCAACATTGTTGGCATATCCGCACTCAATGCTCTTCGGACGGTAAGGTAAGGCGCGATGCTTCCTGCAATAAGATCCCGCGCATCCACAGGCTTGCCGGATCACTATTTTGAAGCGCAGGCCATTGAACGGCCTCTGTGAATGGGGGAAGTGGCAGTGGAAGGTCCATGATCCGAAGGGGCAAAATTTTGGCGAAATGTTGCGCCAGTCGCAACGGCACGGTCGCTATGCGATTGGTATTGGACAGAACGGGCAGGATCATGCTGAAGCCCTGCACGACGACCTCGATACGTCTCTTGAAACCGTGTTCGAGCAAATACCACTCGTCAATGGCGGGCCTTCGTGAATTCCCGAATTTGGCCGCGACATGCCCCATGGACATGTATCTATCGAATGTAAGCGGCTGTGATAGCTCTTGGTTGGTGCGACAGCCCACGCAAACGAGTGTCTCATCAAACAGTTTCGCTCGAGGATGCCCAGTTGGCATGAACACTTCCGGGAGAATGACAAAATCGACTTCGCCACGGCGCAGAAGCTCGTCATAGTCATCGGCGAGGGGCAGAAATTCGAAGCTCACGCCTGGGGCTTCCCGCGCAGCACGCTTCACGACCTTTTCCATAAACACGAGTGTGAGGAAATCGGAAAGGCTGACTTTGAAACGGCGATCCGATTGAAAAGGGTCAAACGGCTCCCAGGAAATGATGGAGAGCTGGATATACAGCAAAGCCTCTCGGACGGCCGAAACGAGCCCTTCCGCACGCGGCGTCAGGACAAGTTCGCGACCATTCATCGTAAACAGTTCATCCTCGAAATAGACACGCAATCGGGCAACAGCGGCACTCATCGCCGGCTGGCTGAGGTGGATGCTGCGTGCCGCGGCCGTAAGATTACGCTCCGTCATCAATGCGTCGAGCGCAACAAGAAGATTTAAGTCCAGTCCTTTAAAACGCATTTTTCCGTCATCCAAGATGTGGATGGTTGCCATCCAAACAATCAATTTTACCGATTCGGCGTGATGGTGCATGAGAAAAATGTCGATAACCTGACAAGTATGTCGATTAGCAGACGAGTACATCGGCGCAAGCTTACGAACGACTGAGGAAGGTCGGAAGTATTGGGAGAGTTGATCATCTCAGACGCGAGCGGAAGAGAAAGGCTCTACTATCACGATTGTTTGCCGCTGCGGTCGTCAATGGCGCGTATGACGTGCGGAAGACGAGCCATTGCTGCAATCACACGATGTTTCCCTCAGAACTACAGCAAGAAAAAGGAGGTCTTTGCATGCGCTCAAAGGTGCGGTGGAGACTGTGCTGGGAAAACGAGTTGGAACTCGCCGAGCATGTCAAGCTCGCCGACTTCTTTCGGATGACCTATGGGCCAACCGGGCCCTTTAACGCAAAACCATTCGAGGGCAGTCGAAGCTGGGCGGGAGCAAGGCCCGAACTTCGCCTGATCGGCTATGATGCTAATGGTGTCGCGGCTCATCTAGGCTTGCTGCGCCGATTTATTAAGATTGGCGCAATCGATCAGTTGGTGGGTGAGCTCGGACTATATGGCGTCCGTCCGGATCTTGAGGGATTAGGGATCGGGCATTCAATTCACGCCATGCTTCCGACACTGCGCGAACTCGCCGTTCCCTTTGCGTTCGGCACCGTTCGGCCCGCATTGCAAAAGCATATCGAAAGGTTCGGCCGTCACGGTCCGGTAACGATCTTATCGGGGATTCGTGTGTGCTCCACTCTACCGGAGGCGCGCCTCGACAAGCCGCCCACACGCATTGACGACGCGCTTGTCATCGTGCTGCCGATTGGAGGATCCATCTCCGATTGGCCAGCAGGCACTGTGATCGATCGGAACGGACCGGAGCTATGACGCACCTCGATTGCTTATACGAAATGCACGATACGTGCGCTGACGCTACCGACCAGCCGAGCATCTATCTGACGTTTGACGACGGACCTCATCCCTTCTGCACGCCGGAAGTCCTCGACGTGCTCGCGGAACATCAGGCGCCCGCAACCTTCTTCGTTATCGGAACTTACGCGGCCGAGCGGCCGAAACTCATCCAGCGAATGATCGCCGAAGGCCACAAGGTCGCCAATCACACGATGACCCATCCCGACTTGTCCAATTGCAGCGCCGGCGAAATAGAACATGAGATATCCGAGGCGAGCAGGGCTATCAGGACCGCATGTCCGCAGGCGTCGGTGCAATACATGCGCGCTCCCTATGGGAGCTGGACCCAAGACGTTCTTTCCGTGTCGGCGAGCGCAGGGCTGGCGGCCGTCCACTGGTCGGTGGACCCCCTAGACTGGTCCCGTCCTGGCGTCGAGGCGATTGTCGATGCAGTGCTCGCCTCTATCCGTCCCGGGGCAATCGTTCTCTTGCACGATGGATGTCCTCCAAGCGAGGCGGAGCCGAGCACAGACAGCAGTCTGCGCCATCATACCATCATGGCACTCTCTCGCATCATTCCAGTCGTGCGCGACCGCGGATTTGTAATCCGCTCGCTTCCTCAACATCACTGAAAGCGATATCCATGAATCTGCTCGACACAACCAGCACTGCCGCTATCTCGCTTTATGCGCTGCTCTCGACGGCTTATAAAAGCATGCAGGTCGTTTATGCTCGGCCGACCAATGAACCATCGACATCAGCAGAGCCGATCGGCTCGGCGCATTGGCCGAGCGTCGATGTCATTATACCCTCCTTCAACGAGGATCCGGGCACTCTTTGGGATTGCCTGGAGTCCATCGCGCAGCAAGAATACGCCGGGGATCTGAATGTCTATGTAGTTGATGACGGTTCCAGCAATCGCGACGCCATCACGCCCGTTCACACGGCATTTGCACGCGATCCAAGATTCACATTCATTCTGCTCAAGGAGAATGTTGGAAAGCGCAAGGCGCAGATAGCGGCGATACGCCGTTCCTCTGGAGATTTGGTCCTCAACGTCGACTCCGACACCATTCTCGCCTCAGACGTCGTCATGAAACTTGCACTCAAGATGCAAGATCCGGCGATTGGCGCGGCTATGGGCCAGCTGGCTGCGAGCAACCGCCACGAGACCTGGTTGACCCGTTTGATCGATATGGAATACTGGCTGGCCTGTAATGAGGAGCGGGCGGCACAGGCTCGTTTCGGTGCAGTCATGTGCTGCTGTGGTCCATGCGCCATGTACCGCCGGACTGCGCTCACGATGCTACTTGACCAGTACGAAACGCAAATGTTCCGGGGAAAACGAAGCGACTTCGGCGAGGATCGTCATCTTACGATCCTCATGCTGAAAGCCGGATTTCGAACCGAATATGTTCCAACCGCCATCGCGGCAACTGTTGTTCCAAACAAGCTGCGCCCTTATCTGCGTCAGCAACTTCGCTGGGCACGCAGCACTTTCCGCGACACGTTGCTTGCAATGAACCTTCTGCCTGGTCTTGACCGTTTTCTCACTTTGGACGTCATTGGTCAGAACCTCGGACCGCTCTTGCTCGCCCTGTCGGTGCTAACCGGACTTACGCAGTTCGCACTCACCGGCACCGTGCCCTGGTGGACATGCCTGATGATCGCATCGATGACCATGATCCGCTGCAGCGTCGCAGCGGTCCGTGCCCGCCAATTTCGATTTATCGGATTCTCGCTGCATACCTTCCTCAACATCTTTTTCCTGCTGCCCTTGAAGGCCTACGCGCTCTGTACGTTGAGCAATAGCGATTGGTTGTCGCGCGGCTCTGCTGCCAAAGCACCAGACAAGGGTGGAAAGCTGGATGCCATCCAAGACCCGATTGCTGGATCAAGCCCACGAGAATTACAGGAAAATGAAGCTCCGCTTCGCCGGCACAATCTTGCGAGAGATGCGACCAGATCGATGGCATATGACGGCATTTGCACCGACCAGCGATGATCGCTTTATCAAGGTAGACGGGCTTGAAAATGCACGACAATTATCAACTTTTAAATCGCGAACTGGCTGCAGACGATCCGTGGCGCCTCGACGGTAATCCGTTCGAACGCAAGCGTCACGCGCAAATGCTCCTGCTGTCGCTTGCCGAAGGTCCCATCGCAAACGCACTCGAAGTCGGGTGTGCGGCCGGCGCCTTCACGGAAAAACTGGCGCCCCATTGCCGGCGCCTCACAGTTGTCGACGTCGTGCCAGAAGCAATTGATCGAACGCGCCGACGGATGAACATGCCGGCACACATCAGCTGGGTTGTCTCAGACGTTAAACAGTTTTCCTCTGAAGAGCTTTTCGATCTGATCGTGGTTGCAGAAGTTCTTTATTACCTCGGAGACATTGCCGAGATGCGAATGGCAGTTGGCAACCTGCTTCGCATGCTTGCGCCGGGCGGGCATCTGGTTTTCGGCTCGGCACGCGATGCGAATTGCCGGCGCTGGGGTCATGCTGCCGGCGCTGAGACGGTCATCGCCATGCTGAAAGACATGTTGGTCGAGGTAGAGCGTCTGGAGCTACAGGGGGATTCAGACAACGAAGACTGCTTGCTCGTCCGCTTCCGCAATCCGGTTTCCTCTTCCTGATCAATCGAAGTTTCGACCCTTAGACATGGAGACACTATGCGCATCTGTGGTATAAAGCTCACCCATGACGGGGCGATCGCCCTTATCGAGGACGGACGGCTAGTCTTCTGCATTGAGCAGGAGAAGCAGGACAACAATCGCCGATATCAAACCATCGACAATCTCGACGCAATTGTCACCGCTTTGGCGGAACACGGTCTTAATCCACGCGATGTCGATCAGTTCGTCATCGACGGATGGGACGGTGAGATCGAGTCGCGTTTCCAGGTCCTCAGTGGCGCAGCTCCCATCACTCTCACGGGGGCGCCGTACGTTGAACGCCACGCCGACGGTCTTCTCGATTCGATCGACGGTACAGGCCTCATTCTCAACGACCGGGTTTTTTCTTATAAGAGCTATCCGCATGTGACCGGCCACGTGGCCTCCGCATACTGCACCAGTCCGTTCGCCAAGGCTCGCGAACCCGCGTTCTGCCTGGTGTGGGATGGCTGCATCTTCCCGCGTCTCTATCATGTCGATGACCAAGGAGCCCGGTTCCTGGAATCCTTATTCCCGATGATAGGGCAAGCATACGCGGCCGCGGGCCATTACTTCGGGCCATATAAGCAGCCAAGCCGCGCGGGCTGGGACCTCGGTGTCGCCGGCAAGCTGATGGCCTATATCGCGCTTGGTTCGATTGATGAAGACATCGTCGCGGTGTTCAAAGAGCTCTATGAGGAGCACTTTTCAGGCGATTCCGAGCGAGCCTGCCGCTACCGCGCAAACATCAACGACGCTGAATCTTCCCTTGTGGCCGTGCATGATTTCTTCGATGCCAGCGTGGTCCGATTGGAGGATAAGGCGCCCGAAAATGTGCTTGCATCATTCCATGCTTTCCTCGAGCTTCTCTTGGTCGGTGAAATGGCGCTTGCCATGAAGCGCCACTCTTTGCCCGGGCCGCGAAATTTATGCATAGCCGGCGGCTGTGGTCTCAACATCAAATGGAACAGTGCCCTACGTGCGACAGGCCTGTTCGATGCCGTCTGGGTTCCGCCATTTCCGAACGACAGTGGTTCTGCAATCGGTGCCGCCTGCAGCGCCATGGCGGTGCATGAAGGCTTCGTGCCGCTGGAGTGGTCGGTCTACAGCGGCCCGGCTTTGAAAAATGGCGATGCGCCGCAAGGATGGGAGGCTGCCCCGTGCAGCATATCAGAACTCGCCACGATCCTCGCCAGCAATAAGCCCGTTGTCTTTCTTGCTGGGCGCGCCGAGCTCGGACCGAGGGCGCTCGGAGGCAGAAGCATTCTCGCAGCCGCGACGTTGCCGCAAATGAAAGACTATCTCAACGAAGTCAAATTTCGCGAACACTTCCGGCCGGTGGCGCCAATATGCCTGGAGGACCGGGCGCCGGATATATTCAGTCCCGGAACGCCCGATCCTTACATGCTGTTCGACCACCAGACGCGCCCGGAGTGGAAGGACAAAATTCCCGCTGTCGTCCATCTCGACGGATCTGCACGTTTGCAAACCATTTCCAGGAGCTCTGAACACGGAGTTACCGAACTCCTCATCGAGTATGAAAAACTCACAGGCATCCCGCTGCTTTGCAATACGAGTGCAAACCTCCATGGACGTGGCTTCTTCCCGGATGCTGCCGCAGCCTGCGAATGGGGACGCATCGAACATGTATGGTGCAACGGCGTGCTCTTCACCAAGGAGCGGGTATCTGAATTGGCGCCGGTTGGCGTCGCAGCCAACATGAGATGAGCACATGTCCGCGGTAGCAATCGAACTTGCCGGCGTCACAAAGTCGTACGGCGGAAGGACCGTTGTCGACGAGCTGTCGTTTTCCGTTGCAGCGGGAGAGTGCTTCGGCCTGCTGGGGCCGAACGGCGCGGGAAAAAGCACAATTGCGCGCATGGTGCTCGGCATGACCCTTCCTGACTCCGGCAAGATCAGCGTGCTCGGGGTGCCGGTGCCGGCGCGCGCGCGCTTGGCACGCAGGCGCATCGGCGTCGTCCCTCAGTTCGACAACCTCGACGCCGAGTTCACTGTGCGCGAAAATCTTCTGGTGTTCGGACGCTATTTCGGCATGGGCACACGCGAGGTCGAAAAGGTCATTCCGTCACTGCTCGAGTTCGCGCGTCTTGAGAGCAAGGCGCATGCACGCGTTTCCGAGCTGTCCGGCGGCATGAAGCGGCGCCTGACACTGGCACGTGCGCTGATCAACGACCCGCAGCTGCTCGTCATGGACGAGCCAACGACGGGCCTTGATCCGCATGCGCGCCACCTGATCTGGGAGCGCCTGCGCGCGCTTTTGGCGCGCGGCAAGACGATCATCTTGACCACCCACTTCATGGAAGAGGCTGAACGTTTGTGCGACCGCCTATGCGTCATCGAGAAAGGGCGCATCATCGCCGAGGGCCGTCCGCACGCGCTTGTCGACGAGCAGATCGGCTGCCAGGTGATCGAAATATACGGCGGCAATCCGCATGAACTGCATTCAGCGATCCGGCCTTATGCGCAACGGTTCGAGGTGAGCGGCGAGACGCTCTTTTGTTATGCGTCCGATCCGGAGCCGGTGTTGGCGCAGCTGCGCGGGCGAACGGGCCTGCGTCTTTTGCAGCGTCCGCCGAATCTGGAGGACGTTTTTTTGCGGCTGACCGGGC
The DNA here is from genome assembly GCF_029714265.1 of Rhizobium sp. CB3171. Classification (NCBI taxonomy): domain Bacteria; kingdom Pseudomonadati; phylum Pseudomonadota; class Alphaproteobacteria; order Hyphomicrobiales; family Rhizobiaceae; genus Rhizobium; species Rhizobium sp. CB3171. The sequence goes on from NZ_CP121654.1 coordinate 222,487, forward strand.
GCGAGATGGAGAAATGAACGATGGGTGAAGGTTACGCGACAACGCTGCCGGCTAACGCCTGGAACTGGATTGCTGTGTGGCGCCGCAACTTTCTGGCATGGAAGAAGGTCGCGCTTGCGTCAATACTCGGCAATCTCGCCGATCCGATGATCTATCTGTTCGGTCTCGGCTTCGGCTTGGGAATAATGGTCGGTCGCGTGGACGGGGCTCCCTATATCGCGTTTCTGACTGGCGGCATGGTTGCGGCAAGTTCCATGACCTCCGCGACGTTCGAAACGATTTATGCGGCTTTCGCTCGGATGCAATCTCACCGCTGGGAAGCAATCCTATACACACAAATGACGCTCGGCGATGTCGTCCTCGGCGAATTGGCATGGGCCGCCACCAAGGCGTTTCTGGCCGGGACGGGAATTTTGATCGTCGCCACCATGCTCGGCTATGCGACGTGGACTTCGATCCCCTGCGTGCTGCCGGTTATCGCGCTGACCGGGTTTGCATTCGCGAGCGTGGCGATGGTCGTCGTGGCACTTGCACCCAGTTACGACTATTTCATTTTCTACCAGACGCTCGTCCTCACACCCATGTTGTTCCTGTGCGGCGCGGTCTTTCCGGTCGCACAACTGCCAGGCGGATTTCAGGAAATGGCGCACTTCCTGCCGCTCGCACATGCGATCGACCTCATTCGTCCAGCAATGCTCGGCCGGCCGGCCGAAAGCGTCGGCCTGCATATCGGTACGCTTTGCCTCTACGCGGCATTGCCGTTCTTCCTTTCAGCAACGCTCTTGCGGCGCCGTCTGATGCCCTGAAAGCCATGACCGCTTACGAAAAGGAGCTTTGAAATGCAGTATCGCGAACTCGGCCGCAGCGGCCTGAAGATAAGCGCGCTCGGCTTGGGTACGATGAGTTGGGGAGAGCAGAACACGGAAGCCGAGGCGCACGCGCAACTCGAAACAGCTCTCGATGCAGGCGTAAACTTTGTCGACACGGCGGAGATGTACCCTGTACCACCCCGCGTCGGGACATACGGGTCTGTCGGTGCGCTATATCGGCAGTTGGCTGCGCAAAACCGGCCGCAGGCAGGATGTGGTGCTCTCGACCAAAGCGGTTGGTCCCGTCCGACCAGGCAAAGCAAACTTGCCCTATGTCCGCGACGGGCGTGTCAGCTATACGCGCACAAATCTTTTCGAAGCAGTCGATGCCAGCCTTCAAAGGCTGCGGACGGATCATAAAGACGCAGCGGCAGCGCGACCGAGGAGGTCTTGTTAGGGCGCCTTCCACACCTTTGTGATCAATATCAGTTGGGAACATCCGCAATGATCCATTCCGTACCGACGCAGCCATTTGTCATCCTTGCGATGCCGCGAACTGGGACGCACTATCTCGAAGCGTTGCTGAACGACCATCCAAATGTTTTAAGCAACGGTGAGTTGCTCAACAGCTATGATGAAAATTGGCCCGATAAGGATCGCCTGCGGCACAGCGATCGCGAGCTTCTCGAGCTCGCCTATCTGCGCTATCCGCCAGCCAAGAAGAAGGTGACGCACGTCGGCTGTAAGATCAACGAGCCTCAATTTTATGACCGCCCGGGCTTTTTCGACGAGCTGGCTCGCTGGCAAGGCCTGAAGGTCATTCTGCTTACTCGCAATACATTGGAATCCCTGCGATCTCTGGTGCAGGCAAGGCAAACGGGTCAGTGGCTGAAATTCAGCGCTGACAGTAATGAGCCCCCAAGTGTCTCGCTGTCAGTGAACGAATGCGAAACCTATTTCAAAGCTGCCGACGATTTCCATGCACGGGTCAAGAGCGCGTTCGATCCGAGCAAACTGCTGACGATCGAATACCAGGATCTTCTTCTTAAACCGAGCGCATGCCTGGCAGCCGTTTTGGCGTTCCTCGGAGCTCCCGCGCATCAGTATTCCAATCGCGCCACCATTCAACGGCAGGAAACACGGTCGCTCGCCCAGTCGCTACAGAATTTTGAAGACCTACGGCGGCACTTTGCAGGCGGGCCTTACGCGAAGTTCTTCGAGCTTGACGACACATCGGCTCCGCAAGGATAAATGAGATGTCTTTCGACAATCTGCGATACCTCGAATCCGAAGCCATCCATATCATTCGGGAAGTCGCTGCGACCTTTTCAAATCCGGTTGTGCTCTATTCCATCGGAAAGGACTCCTCCGTTTTATTGCATCTCGCAATGAAGGCATTCTTTCCGGGAAAACCACCCTTTCCCTTTCTTCATGTGGACACCCTCTGGAAGTTTCGGGAGATGATCGCCTTCCGCGACCGCATGATGCGGGAACTGGACCTGAAATTGATTGTCCACGTCAATCAGGATGGCATCGATCAGGGCATCAGCCCCTTTCGAGACGGCTCCAACGTGCACACGCACATGATGAAGACCCTGGCGCTACGCCAAGCGTTAGACAAATACGGTTTCGATGCTGCGCTCGCAGGCGCGCGCCGCGACGAGGAGAAATCGCGAGCCAAAGAGCGGATATTTTCCATTCGCAACGCCCAGCATGCTTGGGATCCGAAACGCCAGCGTCCGGAGATGTGGAGAACCTACAACACGCGTGTCAGCGCAGGCGAAACGATGCGCGTCTTTCCGCTTTCCAACTGGACCGAGCTCGACATCTGGCAATACATCCAAAAGGAAAACATTCCCGTCGTGCCACTCTATTTCGCGGCGCCGCGGCCCGTCGTGCGCCGCGGTGCGACGATGATCATGGTCGATGACGAGCGCATGCCACTTGAGCCCGACGAAACGGTCACGCAACGCACGGTCCGTTTCCGCACGCTCGGCTGCTATCCTTTGACGGGAGCGAGCGAATCCAGTGCGGCGACGGTGCCGGAAATCCTACGCGAGATCGTGGAGGCACGCACCTCCGAGAGACAGAGCCGGCTGATCGATCTCGACGAGGCCGGCGCAATGGAGAAGAAGAAGCGCGAGGGGTACTTCTGATGTCATATCCTTTTTCGATATCGGCGCATGACATGGAACAGCATCTAGTCCAAGAGGACAAAACACCGGTTCTTCGATTCATCACCTGCGGCTCGGTCGACGACGGCAAATCGACCTTGATCGGTCGATTGCTCTGCGATGCCGATTTGGTCTTCGAAGATCAATTGGCGGACCTTCGCCGCGTCGGCATCGGTGGCGGCAATGGCGAGGAAATCGATTTTTCTCTGCTGCTCGACGGCCTTGAGGCGGAGCGCGAGCAGGGCATCACCATTGATGTCGCCTATCGCTATTTTTCCACGTCGAAGCGCAAGTTCATCGTTGCCGATACGCCAGGCCACCACGAATATACGCGCAATATGGCGACGGGCGCATCGACGGCCGATCTTGCCGTCATCCTCGTCGACAGCCGCCAAGGCATACTCCAGCAAACACGCAGACATTCCTATCTCGTCTCGCTTCTCGGCATTCGCCATGTCGTGCTGGCGGTGAACAAGATCGATCTCGTCGATTTCAGAGAGCCGATATTTGATGCCATCGTGGCCGAATACGCAAGCTTCTCGGCGAAGCTGGGTTTTGCCAGCATAATGGCTATTCCGATGTCCGCCCGCTTCGGAGACAATGTTGTTTCGAAATCCGGGCAATTACCCTGGTATCAAGGTCCGGCGCTTCTTGAATATCTGGAAGCGGTTGAACTCGACCCACCTGACAAGCAAAGCCCCTTTCGTTTTCCGGTTCAGCTCGTCATGCGGCCAAATTCGGATTTTCGCGGCTATGCGGGCCGGATCGCATCCGGAAAAATTGCCGTCGGCGATCCGGTGATTGTTGCAAAATCAGGGCTGCGCTCGTCGGTCAGGGCGATGATTGCCCCTGGTGGCAACCAGATATCTGCCGCAGAAGGGGAACCGGTAACCTTGGTTCTAGCCGACGACGTAGATGTCTCCAGGGGCGACATGTTGGTTGACCCCGCCTTAAGGCCTTTTGTCGCCGACCAATTCCAGGCGCATCTTATTTGGTTCGATGCCAATCCGATGCTCCCGGGACGAAGCTATCTCTTGCGGACGGAGACGGACAGTGTCAGCGCCACGGTGACTGCGCTCAAGCACCAACTGAATGTCGACAACTTCGTTCGCGAACCGGCCAAACTGCTTCCGATGAACGAGGTCGGCGTCTGCAACATCATGACGCAAAGACCGATCGTGTTTGACGCCTACGAGGGAAATAGGTCAACCGGCAATTTCATCATCGTCGATAGGGTAAGCAGCGCGACCGTCGGTGCCGGCATGATTGATTTCCCGCTTCGTCGTGCCGAAAACGTTCATTGGCAAGCGCTTGACATCGGCAAGGCCGCGCGGTCCGCGCTCAAGAACCAAAGGCCCGCTGTCCTTTGGCTCACCGGTCTGTCGGGTTCGGGCAAGTCGACGATCGCCAATGCGCTCGAAGCGCTTCTGCATACTTACGGCAAGCATACCTATCTCTTGGACGGAGATAACGTACGCCACGGGCTTAATCGTGACCTTGGCTTTACCGCGGCCGATCGGGTCGAGAACATACGCCGCGTCGCCGAGGTCGCCAGATTGATGGCCGACGCAGGACTGATCGTGATTTGTTCGTTCATCTCGCCCTTTCGGGACGAGCGGCGTATGGCGCGCGAGCTTATGGATGAAGGCGAGTTCATCGAAATCTTTGTCGATACGCCCTTGGAGGAATGCGCGCGCCGCGATCCGAAAGGGCTCTATCAGAAGGCCTTCGCCGGCAACATCGCGAACTTCACCGGCGTCTCGTCTCCATATGAGGCGCCGGACAATCCCGAACTTCAGCTCAAAACCGTCGGCCAGGAGCCGGTAACGTTAGCGCTTCAGATAGAAGAGTTCCTTCGAAGCCGAATGGAGGAGAAATAGCGCCTGGCCTAACGCTCGCTTTTGGCATGTGGCGTCAGCGGTCCGAGCAGCGGTTTGGTGTGACCCGCGACTCAAGCTTTAGTTCGGTAAACTTGCGAAATTGTCGGTCCTCGTTCGGCAGACAATTGATGTCGATGCATGAAAAGCTCGTTTCGGCTTATTCCAGCAAGGAGAATGATCAGATTATCTTCGATCTAGCCGCTCTGCTTCGGGCGCTCACCCGCGAGGCAGCGCGCCCGGCGAACACCGCTGTGATATGAGGCGCTGCGGGATGCTTTCCCTGTTTTGCGACAAATCACCTTAAGCGGGCCGTCCCGGCGGCGCTAGAACGCAAAGACGCTGTCCTCCCGTGTTATCTGTTGCTGGCCGTGCCTGGGCCCGCTTCTTCACGGCGCTCCATCGAAAACAGATGGAGAAGCACAATGCAGCAATCGATCAACATCACCGGGATAACGTCGCCTTCAATAACCCTGCGCGATCTGAAGCTTTGTGATCCAATAGCAATGGCCCGATCCTATTCAAAAGTGGCCAGACGCTCGCGGACAATTTCTCGCATCTGCGCCGCCCGTTCAGCGCGGACTGAACCATCTGCCAGCGGCGGCGGCAACGTAAGGGCGTCCAGGCCGTGTGCAAGCGCCGCCGCCAGCTCATCCATGGCCATATCCGCCGCCGACGCCGGAATACCTGCGGTGGCGGCAAAACGCCTGAAGTCCGCTCTCTTGAGTCGTTCGTCCTTGCCGCTGATCTTGAGCGCCATACGGTCGCTCTGCAGGCTCGGAAATACCCGCGTTGTGACCGCATCGTAGAGCGGCGCCATTCGCACGGAGCTAAAATCTCTCCTCCGTGGCTCCGCGATTTTCAGCATGGCCATGTTCTTCAGATGCATATCGCCGTCCGCGATCAGCCAGGCGAACAGTGCCCGCCGCAAGACCAACAGCAGGTCCGCCTCCGGGTCAATAGACAGCGGGCGCAGGGCGGATGCGATCCGCTCCATGGTGCCCATGTATTTATCTTCCGCGGGCACGCCCAAAACCGACGCCATGTCCTCGAGCACGAGACGGCGCATGTCGTCAAGGCTGGTGCGGATATCGAACCGCTCAACCACAAGGGCATGTGGCATGCCATCCGGCATGGCAACGAGCGCAATGGCGGGCACAATGAATCCGGCCGCCCGACCGAGTTCCATGGACTGCCATTCTATCGCGGGCAGCGCTTCGAATCCCGACGTGCCGGCGGGCTTGAGAATATGCGTGAACGGCTTGTTCGTGCTGGGCATAAGGGTGCCGTCGGCATCGAGAAACATCGGCGCCTTGATTTGTACGCCTGACAGGCGCGGTGTCGCGCCTGTCGCGAAGATTTTTGCCAGGTTCTGTTCGAACGTATCATGGATATCGCCGCGGCCGGGACCGGCATAGATCCCTGTAAACAGGTGGTTTGCCGTGAAGGTGTTCAGCCGCGTCAGTAGAATATCGGCCGGAAGCGCCGTCAGCTCGCTTGCCCGCTCTACAATTGTGATGTTCGACATGTACCGCTTACCGGTGCGCAGTTCCGCCCGCTCGTCCGGGCTGTTTAGCACCCGGTTCAACCACCCTTCCGGGAGCAGTGATTCAATGAAGGGAGGCAATCTGCCCGGCGTAGTCTGGCGCACAAGCGGCGGGCCGTCGGGATCGGACGCCTTCCACCGCCATTCGAAGCCATCATGCGTAAGGTTGCCGATCGGCGCACCGTGCCATGCCACGGTCAGGTCGAGCGCGGCCTGGTTGGTGACAGTTACGGCGGCCGCCGGCTTCCGTTTGAGGAAACGCTCGGCGGCGCTGCCTTCAGCAAGCCAGTCATTGTCGCGGGCAAGTTTAAACACTGCATCGGCGGCGCTCTCTGGATTCCCATATTCTTCAATCAGCCGTGCGGCGATTGCCTCTTTCATGTCTTCGTCGAACGAGGCCGCATGTTCACTACGGATGCGGAAGGCTTCCAGAAAACGCTGGCGCAGCGAAGACACGGCCACGCGGAACTCGCCCATGTTGTCGCCGACCGCCGCCTGCGCGACGGACGGGTTGTCCGGCGCTTTGTTCTGAATGATTTCGAGCGTCCTAATGCGCTGCCGCTGCACGCGGCGGCCGGTTAGAAACAGGCGGCCATCGCGCAGCGGGCCGAGCAGAACGGCGCTGGCGGCCGACAGGTAGGCGTTCGGGTAGAGATATTTAGCGATGCGTACAGCATGGGTCCGCACCGTCTGATCTATGTCATCGTCGGCATCAACATAGATACCGCGCATGAGCTGGACCAGCTTGCCGGCTTCCGCCTGACGGTGGCCACGCGTTTTGTCAATGTTTTCCCCGACGAGATGAAGAGGCATATATGTAACTTTCGCGTATTTCAGATACGAGAAAGTTACAACATTCGTTTTCGGGCTGCAAGGAATTGTAACTATCACGTATTTCAGATACGCGATAGTTACAATTTTTCGGTGCTGCTGAGACGATCAAAGATATAATAACGCATTGAGTTATAAGAAAAATACTTATTTCAAAATTAGTATTGTCCTATCGAACATCGATAAAGCCACTTCGACGCCGTGCAGGCCATGCTCAGAGCAAAGAACCCGAAGGTAACGCCGCCGCGTATCGTTATCGGTCCGATCCCTCTGACGGGTATCGCCACCTGCGCCAGCTGTGGCGGCGGCATCATACTGCGAACGGGCAAGTCGGGCCGCTAGCGCTACTACACCTGCGCCACATGCGCGCTGAAAGGCAAGGAGGCCTGCAAAGGGCGCTCAATCCCGATGGCCAGGCTCGACAGGCTGGTGACGGAGCGTATCGTCGATCAGCTACGATATGGGCAGACGCGCTTGCCGCCGCGAAAAGAGGTAGGAGTCGACAATCTTGGGCCCTGGGACGATTTCGAATGGGGTATAATCAACGGGAAGCTGTCAGCTTTGCGTTGGGTCACGGGCGATGAGTGGGACATGCTCGATACATAGGCAGCGGGGGTACCCGTGGCGCAGTCCCGCTCTTACTTCGCGGGACTGGCGATCGAGCGCTGCGTTTTCAGCAGGAGCTTCGCGCGCACCCGCATCTCCTCCCCGGAAGGCTTATCGAACATGTAATTTTTCCGTATTTTCCAGAAATTTTGCGCTTTTATTGTACTTTGATTGCTTTCTGGCCTTTCTAATAGTACACTTTATATGGAGAAATTCCTCATATTACTGAAAAAATGCGCATATAATATACTATGAAAAAACCCAAACTAACTACCGTCCTTCGAGCCGCCGGCGATGTCATTCAAATCGACGATGCTGCGCGCGCACTCGCCATCTCGCGCGTCCAAGCCGCCAAGACTCTGTCGGCATGGGCGGCGCAAGGATGGCTACAGCGCGTCGGCACGGGTGTCTACGCGCCTGTTTCTCTGGATATGCGCGGTAGCGACCAGACGGTAGCTGACGCGTGGCTGTTGGTCCCCGCGCTTTTTGGTCCCGCTTATATCGGTGGCCGAACAGCTGCAGAATATTGGGATCTTACCGAACAACTGTTTCGCGACATCGTCGTCTTTACGGCACGACCTATCCGAAACCGCATCAAGGAAAGCGGTGGAGCGCAATTTACGTTGCGTCAGATCCCGGAGTCGCGCATCTTCGGCATCAAATCAGTCTGGCGCGAACACACGAAAGTCAGCGTCTCCGACATCGACCGGACTATGCTCGACATACTGGACGATCCGGCGATCAGCGGCGGCATCCAACATGTGGCCGACTGCCTCGACCGCTACCTGCATAAAAATGACAGCAAGCCGGACCGGCTGATCGCCTATGCCGATCAACTCGACAACGGAGCGGTGTTCAAACGGCTTGGTTTCCTGGCAGAACGTCATCCGCTAGGAGCAGCACTCGTCACCGCGTGCAAAGCGCGGCTAACGAAAGGCTACGCCAAACTCGATCCCACACTTACGTGCGATCGCGTCGTGACACGTTGGAAACTGAAAGTCCCGGCCAGCTGGATCGGAGTATCAAGCCATGATCAGTAAGGCCGAGATCCTGGAAACAGCAGGGAAGGTTGGCCTTCGCCCCGACGTGGTCGAGAAGGATTACGTTCTGGGCTGGACGCTCGCCGGGATTTCCGCGCATGAGGATTTGCGCGAGACGTGGATCTTCAAGGGCGGAACGTGTTTGAAGAAATGCTACTTCGAGACCTACCGGTTTTCGGAGGATCTCGACTTCACTCTAATGGAGGAAGCCCATCTCAATGAGGAATTCCTCAAGCGTGTCTTTGGCGAGATCGCCGATTGGATTTATGAGCGCTCAGGCCTTGAGATACCTGCTGAAGGACAGAGCTTCGACCTCTTCAATAACCCACGTGGCAATATCTCTTGTCAAGGCAAGCTGAGCTACAAAGGGCCTGTTTCGCCCAATGTCGCTGTCATTCGCCTGCCGCGCATCAAACTCGATCTCACCGCCGATGAGCGCATCGTCCTGCCGGCGGTAAGGACACCGGTTTTCCATTCTTATAGCGATGCGCAGGAGGCCAGCTTCGAAGTCCTATCCTACAGCTATGTAGAGACCTTCGGCGAAAAAGTGCGGGCGCTTGCGGAACGCACAAGACCGCGAGATCTCTACGATGTCGTCAATCTGTTTCGGAATGCCGAAGCGCGCCCGCGTGCTGCTGAGCTCCTTGATGTTCTTCGGCAGAAGTGCGATTTCAAAGGCATTGCAGTGCCGAAGCTAGAGGACCTTGCGAGCCACCGCGACGCGCTTGAAGGAAGTTGGGCGGCCATGCTGGCGCACCAGCTTCCGGCCCTGCCACCTGTAGATGATTTCTGGAGTGTGCTGCCCGAGTTCTTCACTTGGCTTACCGGCGGTGAAATGCCTGTCGAATTGCCTGCCTTCGCGCTAGCGGCGGGTGAAACCGTTATTCACGGCCGCACGTTCAGCTTGGATATCCCTAATACGTCGCAGACGTATCTCGAAATCATCCGCTTCGCGGGCGGAAACCGGCTGTGTGTTGATCTTGATTATCAGGGCACAACAAGGCGCATCGAGCCCTACTCGCTGCGTCGCACGAGTGAAGGCAATATCGTCCTTCACGCCTTTAATCTCAACAAGAACGAACACCGCAGCTACCGGGTCGACCGCATCACCGGCGCGCGCGCGACCACCCAGACATTTGTGCCACGCTATGCTGTTGAGCTTATACCCTCGGGACCAATTGCCATTCCGCATTCACGGAATGGCGGCTCATTCGGCGATATGGCGTTGAATCGCCCCCGTCTCGCGCCCGCACGATCCCGTGCATTAGGTCATCCAACCTATGTCTATCAGTGCCCGGTTTGTCAGAAAAAGTTCCGCAGGCAAACACACGACAGCTCACTGAAACCGCACAAAACACCGCAGGGGTATCCGTGCCCGGGCCGCACAGGCTATCTCGCAGATACGCAATATTGAGGGGCGACATGAGCAACCGGAGTTAAAGCAAGCCGATAAGGACAACGCCCTTCCGCACGGGTTCGGCGACCCGGCAATCCTGCGCGCGGCTACGGACCAGATGCACAAACAGCGAGCATCAAATGTGGCCACTATACGGGAAAAGTTGAAAGCTGCAGTCGTGCCTCTGCCCCTCGATTTGCTTGGAGAAATCGCGCGCGTCAGTGGCTTTGACATCGACGAGATAATGACGAGCCATCCCGGCCGTAAGATCTGGAAGCGCTATAGCTCATACCCTGTTAGCGCTCGCGTGTTTGATCGTGCGTTTGTGGACCTGCTCGCCGCTGTTGCCTGCTTTGAGGAGGCTGTCGGCCAGAATATTTTCGACAGGGTGAATGAAGCCAGACTTGAGGATATTAAGGGCAACGTTCAGAAGGAGTTGTTCGCAGCAACGAGCGCGGCACGCTCGCTCGTAGATCATTCCAGGCGTCTCCAGAAAGAGGCTAAGTTTGATTTCCGAACACGAGGGCTGAAGGTAATTTGCCAAATTTCACAGAACGTCGATTTTAGAATCGCTTTTCATGAAAAGTTACTATTTTTCACATTTTTCCAAATTTCTGCCGACTGAAAAGGATCGAGGAGAGAGTCGAATATTACGAGGCGAGCGAGCCACTGAGCGGCTCCTGCGATTGATACCGCATATCAGCTGGACCGGTTTGTCGACCTCTGCGTGGCCGCGGCCGAGCATTTTTTGTGATGTTTTCGTCGACGAGATAAGGGACCTGATGTAACTTTCGCGTATTTCAAATATGCGAAAGTTACATCGCCCGACATCGCGGGATACGCGTAAGGGAAGTTTACTTACTGAGTATAATCGAGGTTTGGATATGCTTTAATTTACAAAGTTTCGCTTCGTAAAATCGACTGATTTCAAACCGTCAGTTTGAGTGGAAGCGCACCTCGGTCGGGGTTGCTGCCTTCCGGTCAAAGGCCGCTTGAGGTTGCTGGACATTCGCTACACACTCGCCACAGACAGAAACAGACTGGATCAGAAAATGGCGGGTTCCTGTGGGTTTCAGAGGATCGCGAATTTGTGGCAAATTTCTCACTTTTTTCTGATTATGTCTAAATCGTTACCTTCAAACCATTGATTGCATTACTGGAGCGCCGGACGAGATTCGAACTTGCCGTCTCTTTCGAACGCAACCACATGTCCGCTTTCCTGGCCTGCTCTCGCGAAGCGGACAGTCCGTTTCCGGCCCCAAATCGGTCATGCCTTCAAGCCGAGCCGACGTCGCTTGCGGGCGCAAAGCAGACCTTGGCTATTGGTGCATTTACCGCCGAATTCCCCGGAACGTCGGCAAGATTTGTGCTTCTTGGTCTGCATGGGATTTGCGAAGCCTGGGTCGCGCCTGCAGCTATGCCGCATCGACAAGACCGGCCGCAACTTCGCCAATCGGCAGGTCAATCAGGATGATGGCGCATTCCGCGCAGAAGCGGCGTTCATTCTTGGTCATGGTTTCGGCATCCATCACAGCGAAGTGTGGACCGTTGGAGCGCTTCATGATCTGGCGGGCGAAGATGCGTAACATCTGATCGTTGAAGCGGCAGCCCAGAAAGAAAAAACCGCGGTTGCTCCGCCGTTCCTTGACGATTTCGGGGATCGGCGTCTGGATATCGATCTCGGTCAGAACTTCGACATAGTCGGCATCTGACACGAGAAAATTAGCGGCGGGCCGAACGCCCCCATGAGGCGCATAAAGCACCGTTTTTGCCACCGAACCGGGCATGAGTTCGCTTCCGGACAAATCGTAGGTTTTCGTCCAAATGTCGCGATTCTCATTTGCCCGCGAGACGCCTTGCACTTCGACCACGTCTGTTCGGCCGTTCGCCAGGAGAGCCGCGCGCATCGCCGCATCGTACCAGCTGTCGATGATGAGCGAGAGCGGCAGCGTTGCAAGCCAGGCGTGGAGGACAGTCGGCGGCTGGGAGGGGGCGAATATCTCCGCCATCCAGGCTTGAAGCGTCCGACGATGTCGGCGCTGCTCGATAAACTGTGCGACCGACCACATGTTGCTGCGTATCTTGGAAGGTGCTGTCGCCCGTGCGTTAAGAGCTGCTGCAATGGCTTCCGGTCCGTCCGGTACAGGCGGCGCCGCCGAACTTTGCCGAAGAAGCCCGGGACCGAGATACGGGATTATGCCATCCGCGGCGAGCCCATCCTTCAGCAAACGAAGTTGCTTTTCGGCGTGATCGCCCCGGCAGACCAATAGATGATCAGATTCAAGAAGCACGGTCATGCCGCTGTCGCCTTTTGTCGTTCGTTTGCAGCGTCTAGTCCTCTTCAGATATCTTTTTTGCCTCGACCGTAATCGGTAGGCGGGTGTCTTTCGGCAGATCGGGCAGGGCAAGCCGCCACCCATTCCTAAGCAGCACGCAGCCGCCCCATAGATTCTCATTCTCCATAGCAATGATCGGCTCTTCGAGATCCTTCTTGGAAACATATGCCGATAAGCCGGTTCCGGTTCTGCGGATCATCACTTTCACGGGGCTATTCCTTCCTTGGCGCTGGTAGCCGTTTCGGCAATGCTTGCCGCGGCTTTGTCGAGGCTCGTCAGTTCACGCGCGCGCATGCCGACGATGGTGCCGCGATCCACCCATTCGACCGCATAGATATAGAATTGCTGGAGAAAGGTGCCGATGTCGCGCACATAACCCTCATCGCCCTTCCGTACCAGGTTTTCGCCAACGTCTTTGCCCGGATAGGTTCCGTCATTCTTTATGTGGCGCGTGGCACGAACCCGCTCGCCCGGCAGAAATCGCGGTGGACAGACGATTTCTATCTCTTGTTCGCGTCCTCGGCCCACGGTGGTGCCTCACTTTCTTGAGACTGGTCTGCTTAGCCGCGTGGTTCAAAGTGTCCTTTGGAGGAGATATTGCCTTCAGGCGGCCAGCGAACAGACGATCAGGCTGGGACGCAGGTCTTCGGCACCGGACATACCGATGTGCATTGCTGCGTCTCGAAAGCCCCCTCGCATTCCGTGCACTTCTCCGGATCGATCACGTAGTTGTCGCCCTTCAGTTCTATCGCACCTGATGGACATTCGAATTCGCAGGCTCCGCACTGGGTGCATTGGGATGCGATGATCTTGAAGGCCATTATCAACTCCTGAGGCGGTTTAAAATGAACAGTTCAGGCCGTCCCTGTCAGCGGGTCAACACCAAACTGGGCGGCATAGACCATGCTGATGGCGGTTTCGATGTACTCATAGGTATAAGAGTCCATTGCTCGAATGCCGGCGTCCGCCAGCCGCCTTTTAGGGCAATCTCCGATCTTGGCGCAGAGCACGATGTCGATCCCTTCGAGCGCAACGATCACACCGTCGAGTGTAGCGTCGTCACCCCAACCGCCGCGGCAATATTGCTCGACCTTGCGATGGCCCACGAAGGCGATTCCTCTCGGAGAGGCTTCATAAATCTGGAACTCTTTCGCATGGCCGAAATGTTCGTTTATGCGCCCGCCGCCCTTGGTCGCTACCGCGACGTGAAGCGACCCGTCAGGGCCTGCTGCTTTGACCATTTCGATCGCCTCGCTCTTGGCTGCTGCGTGATTGCCTCTCTCCCGCGCGACTACTTCGTGGTATGCCGCGCGATTGCGGTCGTCGTAGGAGACTGCGTCGGGTATGTGGTCGAGCATGAATTCCTGGCCACGATCCTCGCCGAGCAGACCGACGGCATCGGCCCGGCACTGCCGACAATGGCGCATCAGCTTGGCGCCGTTTTCGAGACGACCTTGAAGCGCCTTCAATTCGATTGCCCGCGGAGCGCGTTGCCCGGTCAGGCCATAATGAGTGCCGTGCGCCGGGTCCGAAATCAGGGGCATCACGTTATGCAAGAAAGCGCCGCGCTCCTTCACCCATCTGTTCACTTCGATCAAGTGCTCGTCATTGACGCCGGGTATCATCACCGAATTGACCTTGATGAGGATGCCGCGCGCCGCCAGCATCTCCAGACCCAACATCTGGCGCTTGTGCAGGATTTCGGCCGCTTCGATGCCGGTGTATCGCCGGTGGTCGTAAAAAACCCAAGGATATATCTTTGCGCCGATTTGCGGGTCGACCATGTTGATTGTGATGGTCACGTGATCGACATTCATGCTTGCAAGCTCGTCGACATGATCTGGCAATGCTAGACCGTTGGTGGAGATGCAGAGCTTGATGTCGGGAATTTGCGCGGCAACTTTTTCGAACGTCGCCTTGGTTCTCTTCCAGTCGTAACACGCATCGCCTGGGCCGGCGATGCCCACGACCGAAAGCTGCGGCACTTCGTTGGCGACCGAAATGACTTTGCGTAGCGCCTGCTCTGGCGTCAGCTTTTCCGAGACGACCCCGGGCCGACTTTCGTTTGCGCAGTCATATTTGCGATTGCAGTAGTTGCACTGGATATTGCAAGCCGGTGCGACGGCGACGTGCATGCGCGCGAAATAATGGTGTGCTTCTTCCGAATAGCAGGGATGATCCTTTATCTTCTTCCAGATCGCTGCATCCATGTCATCCGGTTTTGCGGGCGAGCCGCAGGATGAGGATTTGCAGCTCCCGGACTTCGCGGTAGCCAGCCTGCGGTCCGAAGTTTTGGCGCTGGCCGAGCTATCAAGCGAAATCATCGATGCGGTCATCTAGCAATTCCGTGGCTGGTGAAAATTGCAGTTCAAACTGCAAGACCTATGCCAGTGCTAGAAATTGTTTCATATCAGGTGTTTTAGACTTTCGTGTTCGATTGATTACACTTGCTCCGCACGGTTTCGTTCGTTCCTGACAATCGGCACATGGACCTCGTCGCGAATTCAACGCGCCTTTGTCACGCGGAGTGCTGGGAGGGCATCTTCGACCTGACGAACGACATGGGCTTAGAACTTTTTCACCTCGATATTGTGCCGGCGCAGAGCATAGCCGACCTGACGGGGCGTGAGGCCGAGCATACGAGCCGCTTTGGCCTGAACCCATCCGACCTTCTCCATTGCCTCGATCAGCCGGTCCCGCTCTGTAAGGCGCGGTGATAGGGCTTGGCACGCCGGACCATTGGGATCGCAGGGCTTGACGGGCGCTACCTCCGGATGCGAGACGCTGCCTGGTTGGGTAGAGAGCGGCGATATCGCCGGCATCGTTCCTCTCCGAGTGAGCTCATTGATAGCCTTACCGTCACGGCTGCCGCCATCTCCTTTCCAAAGCCGCGCCGAAAGGCATTGGCTGTTCTGGCACGCAAAATCCGAGGGAACGATCGTCTTTGAGCGCGCCAAAGTCGCCGTCCGTCGCACGCAATTTTCGAGCTCGCGGACGTTTCCAGGGAAATAGCATTGCGAAATCAGGTCTAGTGCCGGCGGCGTGAAGGTGAGCTCGCGATTGTTCTCGCGGTTGAAACGGTCGAGGAAGACCTTTGAAAGGCGCGGAATGTCTCCGGGGCGGTCTCTGAGCGGTGGCAAGACGATCGGCACGACATTGATGCGATAGTAAAGGTCGGCTCTGAACTCGCCATTCGCGACAGCCGCCTCGAGGTCCTTGTTGGTTGCGCATATGAGCCTGATGTCGACTTTGAGGGTCTTGGTTCCCCCGACCCGCTCCAACTCGCCTTCCTGCAACACTCGCAAAAGCTTGGCTTGAAAGGCAGGCGAAATTTCGCCGATTTCATCAAGGAGCAGCGTTCCCCCATTTGCCAATTCGAAACGCCCTGCGCGCTGCGAGACAGCCCCGGTGAAAGCGCCCTTTTCATGTCCGAAGAGTTCCGATTCCAGGACACCTTCAGGCAGTGCGGCGCAGTTTAGTTTTACAAAAGACTTCTTCCTGCGAGGGGAAAGCTCATGAATTGCCTGTGCGAAAAATTCCTTGCCAGTGCCGCTTTCACCCCGCAAAAGCACTGTGGTATTCGTCATCGCCACGGCAGAGACGATTTCCAACACCTGCCTGACTGCGGGGCTTTCTCCAACGATCCAGTCGACTTTGGCTCGCGAACTTTGGCTCGGATCATTCCGTCCCCCTTCGGCGGATTTCCGGTGCAGCTGGATGATCTGCGGACCCGACGTGCTCAGGGCTCGGTGGAACGAGATAGTCTGGCCGATAAGATCGGCGACCATGGTAAGGAAGCGAATATCTTCGTTATGACGCAGCTCAGTGGCGCTGTCCCTGAAGCGGTCGATCCATAACGTCCCGACCAGTTTGTGCGCAGCCCTTAAAGGAACCCCGATAAATGTAATTGGGATCGTGTCACTGCTCAAAGACGGTTGAGGAGCCTGAAACAGTTCGGACTTACTTGTTTCCCGTATCACCAGCGGCTGTCCGGTCATCAAGATCTGATCCATTGCAGCCTGTGTGATGATGTGGCGAGCGCCAGATTGACGAGGATCGGTCACTCCGGCCGACGCGGTAATTTCCGGCTCCCCTTCGCTCGCCAGTACAACGATTGCTCCATGACGCATTCGCAAAAAGGTGGGGAGGATATTCGCGACCTTGACAAGCGTGATCTCCAGCGGTGCAGCGGCCGTCAGGAGCTTCGATATTTCGTAGATCCCGCTGCAGGAGATTCCGACTTCAGGCGTTTTGCTGGATTGTCCGCGCAAAGGTCCAACTTCATCGACGCAATCGCGTAGGATGCGGGTCATTTTCAACACCTCTAGCTGTGTAGAATGCCCCCATTCCAACCACTGTTTGTGCTTATTTGTATAAGTAGAAACTCTAATGTTAGTTTCTGAAATTGCAAGCTGGTTCCAGGCAAAATTGATGCAGCGCCTGGCTGTGACGAAAATAGTGTGTTTTTGAGATGTTTAATAATAGAGCTGTTCACCCGAACTTGAAGAGAACACCAAAACCGCCTCGGGGATAGTTCCAGATAACCTCGCCACTTGCCTCACACAGCACCCTGCATGTGCCGCACTCCATGCAGCCGTCGGCGGCAATCTCCACTTGGCCTTTGTCATTCAGCTCATAGCACTTTGCCGGGCAGATGCGTGTCAGCGCCAAAAGGTTCGCACTCGGATGCTCGTGCGGCTGCACCTTGATGTGAGGGCGTCCCGGATCAACCAGATAGCGATTCTGGAAAAGCTTGTCCTCCACACGCAACTTCGTCACTGCAACCGTCATCCTATTCTCCTTCAGCGCCAAGCCATTGCGAGGCGCACCGCGTCGCTGACCAGTCCCCAGCGCGAGCGCGCCTTTATGAAAGCGGCCGTCGTCGCCCTTTCATTTTCGATCTTCGGCGTACCATCGACACGCATGAAATTTTTCGAAGCCTCAGACATTAACTTCGGATATGTCATGAAGAAATTGCGGGAATTGGTATGAAGTAGGGCGGGCATGTCCTTGTATTTCTTAAGATCTTTAATGACGAAGGAATCGTCCAGCATTGTCTTGTAGAGTGCGAGGTTCCTTTTGGTCATTCGGCCTCCGCGGCTCTTGACGTCGAAAATTGCTTCCCCGGCGATGCGCCCCGACGTCATGGCGAGATTGGAACCCTCGCGGTGAACGGCATTGTTGAGCTGTGCTGCGTCGCCGACCACGACCCAGCCATCGCCGAAGAGCGCGGGAATTGCCTTGTACCCACCTTCGGGAATGAGATGAGCTGCATATTCCTTGACTTCCGAATCCGCGATCAGATGTTTGATCGACGGATGGTTCTTGAATGCTTCGAGCAACTCGTAAGGGCTTTCGCACGTTGCAGCAAAGTCGGAGACGAGGCAGCCGATGCCAAGAGAGATCGACTCCTTATTGGTATAAAGGAAGGCGAGCCCGGCCATGCCTCGGGAGATGGTACCGGCCGCCTCGATCACGCAGCCTTCGTTGCCATGAAGACCGAAGCGCTGATCGATCACGTCTTCTGGCAAAAAATGTATTTCCTTGACCGCGAGTGCCACGTTCTCCGAAGTCGGCGTTCGCCGCAAACCGGCCCGTGCGCCGAGCAGCCCATTGGCGCCTTCCGCAAGAACGACCGTGTCCGCAAGAATGACATCGCCGCTACGGTCGGTGCGCACACCGATCACCTTGCCGCCTTCCTGGGCAAGTTCCGTCGCGGTCGTCTCGCACAGGACCGTCGCTCCCGCCTCGCGCACCTTGCGCGAAAACCATCGGTCAAACTGGGCGCGGATGATTGTGTACCGCTCGGGCGTCGACTCGTTGAAGTCATCCGATCGATATTGGATGCCGACATGGGATGTATCATCCATCATCCAGAAGCGCTGCTCGACGAGATGTCGCTCAAGAGGCGCATCATCTCGAAAATTCGGGATGATTTTCTCCAGCATGTTCGCATACATGATGGCGCCCTGGACGTTCTTGGAGCCCGGATACTCGCCACGTTCCAACTGCAGGACTTTCAGGCCACGGCTTGCCATGGTGTAAGCAGCCGCATTGCCGGCCATGCCAGCGCCAATGACGATAGCGTCAAACTTTTCCCCGCTCATAGCCGTGCCCCTTAGTTCGCAAGCTTATCGCGACTGTGCGGCGACAGCCGATGGGTGAAAACATCAGTGAGGGCCGGCAAGAAGCGGATCGCATCCGTCACGACGCCAAGGTGGGCGAACTCAAAAATCGGTGCGTTCGGATCGGTGTTGATCGCGACAATGAGATCAGCTCCGCCGACGCCAACCCGGTGCTGAATGGCGCCGGAAATCCCGGCTGCAATATAGAGCTTCGGCCGGATAGTCTTGCCGGTTTGTCCGATCTGGCGATCAGCCGGCATCCAGCCTTTCTGGACCAGCGGCCGCGAACAGCCGTATTCGGCTCCAATTACCCGCGCGAGATTCTTCACAAGCTTCAGGTTCTCCGATGTTCCGAGACCCAGGCCCCCGCCCACCACCACATCGGCATAGGCGAGATTGGAATTTGTCGATTGCACGTCGGAAAGGAACCCGAGGATTTTGGTGACGATCTCCTCCTCGAGCATCGGGACCCCATGCTGAATGACGCAGCCGACAGGCTTGTTCATGCGCTGCGGCATCGCCATGACGCGCGGCCGCACTGTCGCCATCTGCGGTCGGCAGTTGAGCGTGTAGATTGTGCATAATAGAGAGCCGCCGAATGTCGGCCGCGTTGCGGCAAGCGAACCGTCCGCATCCACATCTAGTTCGGTGCAGTCCGCAGTGAGCCCCGTCAACAGGGTCGTCGCCACGGAACCGGCAAGGTCGCGACCAAGCGTCGTCGCACCCAGAAGCAGGATCTCGGGTTTATAAGTGGTAACCAGATTTGTCAGAGCTTTGCTGAAGGGCTCGTTCCTATAGTCTGCGAGCAGGGGGTTCTCCACCAGATAAGCAACGTCGGCGCCATAGGCAAACGCCTCTGCAATGGCCTGCTGGGTTGCGTCCCCCGGAGGTCCGAGCACGACACCTGCGAGTTTGACGCCAAGCTTGTCCGCCAACTTGCGGCCTTCGCCTAGCAGTTCGAAGGAGACGGGGTGGATATTTTCGCGCTCCACTTCGATGAAGACCCAAACGTGCCGGTAGTCCTTGAATTGCTCGGGCAGCTCTTTCTTCATACCCGCGCGGCCGACGGCAGGGGGCGGTGTTTCTTGATTTGCGGTCAACGTCATGGCTCCTTGCCGTTATGCGCTGGCGTCGAAGGCGAGTTCGTGTTCGAGCGCCGGCTGACGGGCGAAGATTTCGACAATCAACTCATCAGCAAGATCGCTCAGCGCCTTATCGGTGGTGGTGATTTGCTCCGCCTTTTCCACCCGCGCTGTCGGGGCAAAGACGCGTTTGACGACTGTCGGCGAACCACGCAATCCACACTTGCTGAGGTCCTCTATGCCGGCGTCGGCCGCGCTCCATTTTACGATCTGACTGCGTGCAGCGCGTAGCGCGTCATCAAGCGAGCCGCGGCGGATTTCGTTGGTGCCTTCCAGCATGGTGATCAGGCAGGGAAGCCTGCTATGCAGCATCTGCGTGCCCCCTTCCGAACGGCGTTCGACCTTAATTTCGCGCGCATCGAGATCGAGGGAGCAAATCTTTGAAACATAAGTGAGTTGCAGGAGGTCGAGGCGCTTGGCGATGCCCGGCCCGACCTGGGCAGTGTCGCCGTCGATCGTCTGCTTGCCAGTAAAGACGATGTCGGGGGCGCTGAAGGTCTCGCCGATTTTTGCGATCGCCTGGGAAAGAGCAAAAGAAGTCGCCAGGGTATCGGATCCGGCAAAATAGCGGTCAGTCAACAATACCGCCCGATCTGCACCGTAAGTGAGCGCCTTGCGCAACGAATCCTCTGCCATGGGCGGACCCATCGTGAGCGCGGTGACCTCGCCGCCATGGACGTCACGCAACCGCAGTGCTTCTTCAAGGGCGAATAGATCATAAGGATTTATGATGGTCGGCACACCCTGGCGCATGATCGTGTTTGTTACCGGATGGACGCGAATCTGTGCGGAGTCCGGCACCTGCTTGATACAGACTACGACGTGCATGTGGTCTCCTAGCTGCTGTTCGAATGGCGGGTTTCGCGCTTCATGTCCATCGAAGCACTATCTGTGCCAACGCTTTTGAATTTCACATCCATTTGAAATTCCGCCGTTTTCTTCTAATCTGCGGGCGCTGGAACCGCTATTTGTCGGCTTCTCGACATCGTTCAAGCCACACCATGTCGCATTTAATCCTTGCCGAAACGCTTCAAGATGGAATCGAACGGCACGAAGGTGGGACCCGGTTGGGCAGGCGTGGCCGGATTGTGGTCCTTGAGCACCTTAAAGACCCGGTGCGCCAATGGCGAGGACGTCGCAAAATCTTCGTGGGCGCGTTCAAGGATGGCGCGTGCCCTGGCAGCGATCACCTGTTCCGGAAGATCGGTGAAATCCTCTTCGGCAAGGTATTGCCCCATCCGTTTCATGATGTGGAGCCGCGAGACGTCAAGCACCTTGGGATCATAGGCGACGTCAAGCAGCGCGAAAAATTCCTCCGCGGCCGACAGATTTTTCAACCGCGCGAGGATTTTGGCCGTATCGCCGGTTCGGCTGGCGTTGCAATGATTGTTCATGACATTCTCCCGGTTGGAACGATGCTGCGGTGATCCGCTGCGATGAATCCGCGGTCGCGAAAATCTCGCAAGAAAAGTCCGCGCGCTTATGGCCTCAAGCGGCTTGGCAAGTCCGAACAATTCTGCGTCGCGAAAGCGACGAACATCGCCGAGTGCCGCCAAGCCATGTCTTCAGAAACACGAACCGCTTCACGAGGGGTTTCCGTCCGTTTCCGTAGACTTCAGAAAAGTCAAAGGTCTTCGGCGCTTTGCCGGCGTCGTCATAAACGACGAACCATCACGCAAACTGGTGACGATTCCGGGTAAAACATCGAGCACGCGGTCTATATCCTCCTCGCAATTGTCACGCGACAGGGAGAACCGGATGACCCCATGGCTCGAGATATCGGGAATGTTCATCGCCGTTAGCACATGGCTCGGCTGCGGCGACTCAGACGTGCAAGCCGAGCCGGAAGAGCAAGCGATGCCATAGCGGTCAAGAAGAAGCAGCAAGCCATCGCCGTCGACTTGGTCGAAGGCTATGTTTGAGGTGTTCGGCAACCGCTTTTGCTTGTCGCCGGTGACGAACGCATCTGGGATGCGCTGCAGAAGCCCTTTTTCCAGGCGATCTCGCAGCGATCCTACTCGTCCGTTCTCTTCTTTCATGAAGCGCAAGGCAAGTTCAGCGGCCTTGCCGAGCCCGACGATGCCGGTGGTATTTTCCGTGCCCGCGCGCCGATCGCGCTCCTGATGTCCCCCTTTCATCATCGGATCGAAGCGTACGCCGTGCTTTACCCAAAGCGCACCAATCCCTTTGGGTCCATGCAGCTTGTGACCCGAGAGCGACAGCATGTCGATCGCACTCGATTTCAGGTTCATCGGAAGCTTGCCGACCGCCTGCACAGCGTCTGTATGGAAAAAAGCGCCGACTTCCTTGGCCAACTTAGCGAGGTCGGCGACCGGAAAAATCGTGCCCGTTTCATTGTTCGCCCACATGATCGAGACGAGTGCAACATGTGGGGTGAGGGCTGCCCGGTATGTGCGCAGGTCGAGGCGACCATGCCGATCGACTGGAATCCTGTGCACCTTTATGCCACGCGTCTTCTCAAGATGCGTGCAGAGCGTCAGCACGGCCGGATGCTCGACTGCGGACGTCACGATCTGCGTGCGATCGGGCATGATCTCGAGCGCCGACAGGATCGCTGCATTGTCGCTTTCCGTCCCGCCGGACGTAAAGACGATCTCATGCTCGAACTCCGCACCGATCAAAGCTTGCAATTGTTTGCGCGCGGTCATTATCGCCGCACTTGCCGAGGCGCCGAAACTGTGACTGGACGAAGGATTGGCAAATTGATCCGTAAAGAACGGCAACATCGCTTGTACGACTTCAGGATCGACTCGCGTCGTTGCATTGTTGTCGAGATAGACAGATCTCATGGAAGCGATCCTCAGTTGGCGGAGTACCTCGATAGTCTCCGTCGTTCAGCGCTGGAGCGAGAACAATCGCGGCAGCGTTCGATTGGTCGAATTCGCTGTAGCGACGTCATTTGGCAGTCTCAGATTATGGTGGGAATGTTTCAGGCGAGCCCCATGCGTCCTCGATCCTTGGCGGCATCCCATCGAAAATGACCATCGGTTACAAAGATGTTTCTGTGACCTCGAGCGCGCTGCCTTCCTTTGTGCCCGCCGACAAAATCGTCTCTGACCTGATGAGGCCTTTAACGAACAACGCCGCAGGGACCGCAACAGTCGCTTCCTCGACACCTTTGACGCTTGTGACGGGATCCTGCTACGACTTTGCGCCAGATACGACGCAAGCGGTGATCGTGAGCGTCCGGACGGCGGCCGATCGACGCCATCCGCTAAGTCGCGATTGATAATTCGAAGGGCTTCATGGGCGGCTTTGCCGACGATATAATCGATCAACGCGGCCGGGCAGGTGATCGCGAAACGGCTGCGGAGCGTCTGCAATGTTGCCACACTGATTGCGTCCATCGGCCGGGCGAAGCCCATCGTCAATTCAACCAGATCCCCACGTGAGACCGCGCCGACCTCGCGTTCAGTATTGGCTGTTTGCAGACCGCGGGCGCCCTTGTGATTGCAGGACGATTTCTTGAGCTTGTCGCGATACTTCCGCATGACTTTTCACACCTATTCGGGATGATCAGGCGAAGGACTTGCCGCAAGCGCACATCTCTGCTGCGTTGGGATTGTCGAAGACAAAGCCTGAGGACTCCAGCCGTGTAACGAAGTCCACCGTCATGCCGTTGACGTGTGGCTGAGAGCTCGCGTCCACGAACAGCGTGATCCCATCTGTTTCGATGACAGCGTCGCCCTCGCGTGAGCCGCTCTCAAGCCCCATCCTGTATTTGAGCCCGGCGCAGCCACCGGTCTCGACCGCGATGCGCAGGCCCTCGGCCGGCTCGTCCGCTCGGCTGAGCGCAATCCTCATGGCGGCGACGGCGTTGTCTGTGAGCGTGATCATAAATGTCGTTCTCGTTGGTCGTCGGCAAAATTCGCAAATGACCTTGCATGTGCCGTGCCAAACAGAAAAACACTTGAGGAACCTTCGGATCTTCCAGTGGCAATATGCGCATCTCCGACATCGTTGAACGTCAAATATCAAAAAAGGGCAGTCACTGGTGAATGCGAGAATCCCACCAAAGGATCACCGCGCCATTCCACGCCGCGGCCGTTATCGCAGGTGGGAGAACGTTCCTAGCAGGCGCACCGGGGAAAGGGCTGAGTACCAACGATGACTGTCGGGTTTGTCGATGAGCCGACATTTGGCGTTGGCCGCTCTGCATTTGCACGCTCATCACATCGCGCAAATAACCCCGAAAGGCCTGTGCCTACGCTGTTTGTAGGACCACGCTGGCATGGTTTTTGGAGGTTTCTCGTCACGGCCGTCAATGCTGCAGGCGACCTTGATCGATGAAACGAAGGAGCAAAAGCGCCGTGTCAGATCTGCATCAGTTCCAGGTTTTGAGGGGCAAGGGCATCAGTCGCGGAGCACGAATGTCTGATCGGTGGCAACACTTGCAGTCATCCAAAGCCGGGCAGTGGCTGCGAATGGACTTGGAGATGGATTTTGACGAATATGCGCTTGCCTGTGTCTTTTCACGAGCGCTTGAGGAGATCGAAGCTGGCCAGGCGTCGGCGACAGAGGCGACCGGCCTTTCTCGCGCCGAACTGCGGGACATCCTTACAAGGAGTTTTCCTGCCAAGCTCATCGACGCCTTCTTTCCGGGAGAGGCGAGCGATCCGGAACTCGGTACGGAGGAAGGGCTCCTGCGTGAATTGCTACTTTCGCATGCCCGTCACAACGATCCAGTCAGTGCCCGCTTTGCTAAGATCATTGCCCGACGTGCCCTGCGCGACGACCATCTTTGGCAGGACCTTGGACTACTTGAGCCGGCCGAGCTCGGGCGTTTGTTTGCCATGCATTTCCCGACGCTGGCGGCTGGCAATACCAACAATATGAGGTGGAAGAAGTATCTTTACCGCAAGCTCTGCGAGGCCGAAGGTTTTTCGCTGTGCGCCGCTCCGAGCTGTCAGGAATGCAGTGATTTCGAAGCGTGCTTCGGCCCTGAAACGGATGGAGGCCGTTGTTAGATCGGTTTTGCGAGTGGTGCGAGATCGTTACGTTCGGTCGGCATCTATCCAAATCCCGCCCGCATCTCGCGGCGGCGTTGAACGGAGGAGGGGATATTCATTGCTTCCCTGTATTTTGCGACGGTGCGGCGCGCTATATCGATGCCGCTTCCCCGAAGCTGGGCGACCATATTGTCGTCGGAAAGCACACTGTCCTCCGTTTCCGCGGCGATCATTGCCCTGATGCGATGGCGGATAGCTTCGGCCGAATGTGCCTCACCGCCTTCGGAGGAGGCAATCGCTACCGTGAAAAAATACTTCAGTTCGAACACGCCACGGGGGGTGAGCATGTATTTATTCGAAGTCACACGGCTCACCGTCGACTCATGCATCTCGATCGCGTCAGCGACAGTCTTAAGATTGAGAGGCCGAAGATAGGCAGTGCCTCGTTCCAGAAAGACATCCTGCTGGCGGACGATTTCGGTCGCTACCTTAAGGATCGTCTTGGCGCGCTGATCGAGGCTGCGAACCAACCAGTTCGCGTTTTGGAAACATTCGTTGAGGAATGCCTGATCTTTGGAATCATGCGCGGTCAGACGGGAGACTTCGGAAAAATAGGTTTGGTTGATGAGCACTTTGGGCAGCATGTCGGGATTGAGCTCGATCTGCCACCCGCCTGCGTTCGAAGGCAGGACCCGAACGTCCGGTATGATGGCTTCTGGTCGTCCCGATTGGAATCGGTTTCCGGGCCTGGGATCGAGTGTCCGGATCTCGTGCAACATGTCGAGAAGGTCGTCGTCGTCGACACCGCAGCGCCGCTTCAATGCGCGAAAGTCGCGTTGCGCAACCAACTCAAGATTTGCGATCAGCGCTTCCATAGCAGGGTCGAACCGATCTCGCTGCCGCAACTGTATCTCGAGGCATTCGCTAAGGGTTCGCGCAAAAATTCCAGGTGGATCGAAATGCTGCAAGGTCGCGAGAACCCGTTCGACGTCTGCGTCGCGGACACCCAGGCTTGCTGCCAGCTCTGATAGGTCCACCTGAAGATATCCAGTGGTTTCCAGATGATTGGCAAGCGCACCGGCGATCAGCCGATCTCGAGAGGTGAATGCAGTGAGGGCGATCTGCCGGGCGACATCGTCGTGCAATGTTTCGGTAGAAGCCGCAAACTCCTCGAAGCCAGGGGGTTGCTCTGACGAAGCATTGGCTCCATTCCGAATTGATTTCCATTCTCCAAGTGGCTCGCGAGCGTCGACCCGTGTCGGCGCATCAACCTTGGCCTCCTGCCCGGCAATGTCGGGCGTATTCTCCGAGCTCGAAACGACATCGTCAGAAGCAATGCCGTCGCTTGATGCCAGCTCCAGAAACGGGTTCTTCTCCAGTTCCTGTTCGACGAACTGATGCAGCTCGCCGTGCGCCAGTTGCAGCAAGCGAATCGATTGGATGAGCTGAGGCGTAATTACCAGCGATTGCTTTTGGCGCTGGAGAAGGTTTGCTAAATACTGCATCCTAAGAGCGAAACCCCTATCGATCTTGGTACGTAGTCGCGCGAATTTTCATTTTATGAGGCTTTGGATCCTCCGTGCCTATGCTGCGGCCGAGGCCTTCAGCGTTTCGAGGATGTTTTGCGGCGATGAAATGCCATAGGGATCGGTTTGACAGTTGTCAGAATAGCCTTCTTCCTCAAACCACTGCTCCACCTCACCGTCATCGACCACCGCCGCGTAGCGCCAGGAACGCATTCCGAAACCGAGATTGTGCTTGGCGACGAGCATGCCCATCTTGCGCGTAAATTCTCCTGAGCCGTCAGGGATGAGCTTGACGTTGTGAAGCCCTACGGACTTGCCCCAGGCGTTCATGACGAATGCATCGTTTACGGAGAGACAGTAAATCTCATCGATGCCCTTCTTTTGAAACTCCCCATAAAGGCTTTCGAAATCCGGTAGCTGTTGATTGGTGCAGGTGGGGGTGAAGGCGCCTGGCAGCGAAAACAAGATGACGCGCTTGCCGCTGAAATAGTCGTCGGATGTCTTGTCTTTCCAGCGATACGGATTCGGTCCGGGTAGGGCATCATCGCGAACACGCGTGCGGAACGTGACGAAGGGAACCTTCTTTTTGCTGGTCATCCAATTGCTCCTTCATAACAGACAATTGACGCGTTGTTTTGCGATTACGGCCGCAGTATTCGATCTCAGCCGAGATCCGAGATACTGGTCTAGCAAGCGCCGTGCCATTGCCTTTGAGGGTAGAGAACTATTCTGCTTCTGCACCGAGCCCTGGTTTGAGTAGGAGCCCCTCGAACAACGGCACTGACCGAGATATCCGAGCCTCGAATGACGTCCGCCGCGGTGACATCGGTTAGTCGCCCGTTATCGGGAAGCGTCCGATATTCGAAAAATACAGAAACGTTCCGGAAAGTCGTGTCAGATCCTTCAACTCGCACCGCCGGCGGGCGTTGATGTGGCCGCGGTACTCGCGCTTTTGGGCGCAACGATTTGCCGAGACACCTCTTCTTGCAGCGCCGACCGATGCGTCGCGTTGCCGTTCTCGACCATCTCCAGATTAAGACCTGTACCACTCTCCAGCTCTTCGGCAAGACGGCCGCGTGTCCGGTCCCAGTGAGATTAAAAGTGCGGGCCCGGTCATCGCGATTGGACGACTAGGTTCTTTCTCGCGTGTCCCTTCGCCAACCTTCTTATGTTCGAAAGGGGACAAGAATGTTGGAAGACGGACGAAGGGATCGCAGTGCCTGGGCTGCCTGCCGGGACAGGTCGTGTAGCACGGCCGTTTGCGCCCATCCGGCACGCAACTTGCGTCGTTGCTCTTTTCGCTGCGCTTGGCACCGGCAGATTTCCGAAGGAGCATGATATGGATCAAACGGTTTTCGTTCCAAAGAGCATCGGGGCGATTGAGGATCCGACGAAAACGCTCCGCGATCTGATTTCCTCGCCGAACCTCACGCACCTGATGGGAGCGTATGATGGGCTTTCTGCGCTGATCGCCACGCAGGCGGGCTTTAAGGCCATCTGGGCGTCTGGACCGTCCATTTCGAAGAGCCTCGGCTATCGCGACGTCGGGGAGGCGAGTTGGACACATCTGATGGAGGTGGTGGAACGAATGGCGGATGCCAGCGGGCTGCCGATCCTGGCCGATGGTGACTCCGGCTTCGGGAACATGAATAGCGCGCGGTTGATGGCAGTAAAGCTTTTGCAACATGGCGCATCTGGTGTGTGCATCGATGATAAGGGCTTCCCGAAAATGAATTCCTCTGTCGGCAGTCGTCATCCGCTGGACGATATCGAAGTGTGTTCCGGCCGCCTGAAGGCGATCAAGGACACGACGGGAAACGATCTTGTGCTTGTCGCCCGCACCGAAGCCTTGATCGCGGGTTACGGTCTCAAGGCGGCCCTGTTGCGGGCGGACGCCTATGCGAACGCCGGCGCCGATGCAATCCTGATCCATTCGCAAGAGGCGAAAATGGAGGAGGTTCTCACCTTCGCAAAGGAGTGGAAGCGGCTTCCGATCATAATTGCGCCCTCCAACTACTACCGCACAGTCATTTCAGTGCATCATGAGGCTGGGATCTCCAATGTCATCTGGGTCAATCATGCGATGCGGGCCGCGGTCGCAGGCATGCGGGCCGCTTGCAACTGGATCATTGCCGAAGCAAGCGCCGGGCGGATTGGGCAGGAGGTAGCGACGCTCGACGACCATCCCGCCGCGTTATGGTGAACCGCCTTCGGCGGAAGTAGGTATCTATCCTCGCACGTAGTAGAATCGGTCCGGCTGAAGGGGCACCCAGGCGCATGGAATACGATCAAGCGCTTCTGCCTGCATGGCGCTTGTCGTCGCCGGCTTGGTCAAAACTCCGTCTCTTGCAAAGTTGCTTGAAGCCCGGCGAAAAACCCGGTGCGGCGCGTCGGGCGGCAAGGACTGCATAGCGCCGGGTATGCCGATCTTTGTGACTGTGAATTATCTCGATCAAAGGGTGTTCAAAATCCAGTTCTTCTGTAAACCGTCCAAGCATGAAGTCATGCGAAGCTTACATTGGTGCGGTCGGCCAACTTGGATCGGCGCCGGCGGATATGGAACTTATTTCCTCGTAAGATCCCGAGCGAGCTTATGACCATGTGGCCGATCGGCAAGGACGTCGGTTCGCCGAAAAATGACCGCCCAGATATCATTGAGCCTTTCGAGGATCCGGAGCCGCCGTTGCTGTGACCAATGGCGATATTATGAAAGAACGTGCCGGAGGAAGGAACCATGATCAGGCCGTTTGACGCCGGCAATGTCGTTGACTAAGCCGAACGTGATGGGGCGCTTTCTTTGTAGGGAAATGTGGTGATGTAGGTCGCTCTCACGTGCTTTCCTTCGGTCCAATCACGGAGCCGGTCTGGATGCGTGCCGTTGATAACAACCCCCGCAGCACCTCGCAAGGACATGAAATGGGCCGCACAAGCATCGACCGGCGCATGACCAAGCTCCGCAAGATCGTGGGCATCTATCTCCTCGATCAGCGCCTCCGGATTGTGAGTTGCCCCATTGCGATAGACGCCGTCTGCGTCGGTCAGGATTGCCAATAAAGGAGCGTTGGTTACCCACGCAATCCACGCGGCCACAGCGTCGGACGTAATGTCCCAACTCCATTCAACCGAATCCGTTGTGGAAAGCATGCGCGACGGAAGCAGAACTGGAATTTTGCCAACCTTTGCCAGGCTCCGACATTCGCTCAACGTTGCAGACGGAACAAGTTTCGAAGAAAAAGCACGACTGGCCAGCAAATTTCCTTTCTGATCTTGGACAAGAGCGCACGCGTGATGGGTCGAAACCGGTGCCAGAGCATATAGGTCGTCAACACGCTCCATCGCCTTGTCGTGAAAGTCCCCGCCGGGAACTACTAAAATTCGATGTCCACGCTGGACCAAGCGCTCGAGTTCCGCCACAGCCGTCCTACAGGCCGACAGATCATGCATGAGGTTTCCACCGAACTTCACAATTATGGAAAAGCCGCATGGGGGAAGACTTTGGGTGAACATGTCTGGACCTCGCCCTTCCACTGTGTAGGCCACATGTGCGTCTGCAGGGATCTTCGATGTCAGATTCCGATGGGAAACCGAGACTTTATGAAAGCCGCAGCGCACAACTGCATTCGTTCAACGCCATTTGGGGAGCAAGCTCGATTACGTTGAACCTAACGCCGAGAAGTTTCGTCGCGTTTGAAAAGTCGCTCTTCCACCATTTTCCCCGTAATTCTTCGCCGATCGATATTGGAGAAGTCTCGAACGTGCCGCGACCTTCCATCTTTGTCCGCGACGCTCAAACTGACGGGCCTCTTCATTTAGCTGCAGGCCTCCATGATCCCCGTTCCATGCGGCGACCAACGCGAGAAATATGTGTTTGCGGTTCTTACTGCATCGGAGCAACGTCAAAAACCGTGCCAACTTTGAAGAAGGAGCCGGCAAAAGCTTTGTCCATGTTTCTTCCCGAGGGCCGAGGACAGCGAAACGTCTCAGAGAGGCGATAAAACGCGTTATGGAGATTCAACCGCAAACACTGTCCAATTTGTCAGATACCCGACACAGCCTTCGTTAAGTCAATCTCGCTGTTCCCACGTAAGCAGGTGAAATCAAGCCGCTAAGACATTTCGTCCGCTACGCCAGTCGCGTTGGCATGAGATTTGAACGTGTTTGTCTTTGAAAGTGGTGGGGTCCTGTACCGGCGATGCCGACCGGTAAACAATTATTCGGTTCCGGTCGGCAGGAGGGGAGGCGGACCATATCAAATCGTCAAATGGATTTCGTCGAAGAGGAGAGCAATGGAAGCCAAGAGAGCGAACGGTCTGAGGGGCCAAATCCCCGATAACTTTCAACCGCGGCCGAGCGCACTTACGGACGTCGAACCAAACGACGGTTTGATCGGTGGGAAGCATATTGGCGAGCCGCCCCGTGCCAGGTGCAAAGTGCAGCATCTCCTCGATGGTCCGCCGGCTACGAACATCCTGGCGTCGTTGCCGCGTCGATCAATGCACGAATGCCTCTTCCCAACCTGGAATTAGCGACAAAGCGATGTGCCACGAACAAATTACCGAATTACTTGATCGCGAGGCGATCCGCGACTGTCTTTATCGATACTGTCGCGGGATAGATCGGGCAGACGAGGCGGCGCTACGCAGTGCGTACTGGCCCGATGCGCACGATAATCACGGCGCTTATTCCGGCTCGGCCGAGGGATTCATAGAGTTCGCGCTGGGTGTCTTCAAGACCGAACCGCGCAACATCCATCAGATCACGAACGTTCTGATTGAGTTCATCGATCCGGCGGAGGCTGCCGTCGAGAGTTACTTCACTGCGCTGCAGCGGGGACCGGACGGCGCGAGGACGATACGTCAGGTCCTCTTGTGTGGCCGCTATTGCGATCTGTTTCAGAAAAGAGAAGGTGAGTGGCGCATTGCCGAGCGGACCGTCGTCTACGATTGGTTCGAGGAACAGACCGCGCCAGTGACCTCAGAGGTGGAGCGTTTTGGTCTCCGGCAGCCGATCGGGGCATCGTATCCGGCCGATCCGGTCTATGCGCTCGTGAAACGTCGTTTTCTTCAAAAACGTGAAGATCTGATCCACATGGCGAAAACGCCTCGGTGATGAGCGGTTTTAAATCTTCGTCGATGGCCGAATGTAAACCACGCGACCTCTCAATCTACTGCCATGCCGGGGTGGTTGTCCGGAAAACATGGTCCGGAAAACGGTCAGGAGAATTCCTCATGAAACAGCAAGGACGCGTCGTCATCATTACAGGCGCTGCAGGCGGGATCGGCCGCGCACTCGTCGACGCTCATCTCGCTGTCGGGGACATAGTTGTTGCCGCAGACCTTCCGGACAGCGGCGTGCTTGAACTGGCTCGCGGTTTCGGCGCGGCGGATCTCGGGCTTGAATTCGATGTCTCGCGGGAAGAAGATATCCTTGCCCTTTATGCGCGGATCGACGCGCAGTTCGACCACATCGACGTTCTTGTCAATAATGCGGCGATGGGACCCAGCATGGCCGCGACCACTGAGACCCCCATCGACGACTTCCGACGCGCAATGGCGGTAAACCTGATCGGGCCCTTCCTCATGGCTCGCGAAGCGGCGCGGCGGATGCAGCCAGGTGCTGCGATTGTCAACGTCGCCTCGATGGCGGGCATAATTGGCAATCCAAAACGCAACGCCTACGCTGCTTCGAAAGCGGGCCTTATCTCGGTTACGAAATCGCTCGCCTCCGAGTTGGCTTCGCTTGGCATCCGCGTGACGGCAGTGGCGCCGGGCTATGTGCGCACGCCGATGGTTGCGAAATTGGAACGCGCGGGCCAGACGAACTTGGCGGCGGTGCGTAGCCGTGTGCCGATGGGACGGATGGCGCGTCCGGACGAAATTGCGCGAGCCGTGCGGTTTCTCGCCAGCCCGGATGCGCATTACATCAACGGCACGGTGCTGACAATTGATGGGGGGTGGATGTCCTTCAACCAGCCCGGCGACGCGCACCCGCGAGTAAGCGAAATACCAGTAGCCGAGCTTTCCCGCCCGCCACAATCAACCAATAAGCGGATCGTCCTCGTGACGGGCGGCGCGACCAGCATAGGCGCGGCCGTTGTCCGCCGCTTTGCAGCAAACGGCGATACCGTCGTAATTGCAGACATAAACGGCGCCGCAGCGGTGAAGCTCGCAAAATCCCTCGGCGGCGAGCACATGGGAAAATCCGTGGACATCTCAAGTGAAACGAAGGTGGTAGCACTGTTCGACGATGTGCGGGAGCGGTTCGGGCGGCTTGAGGTCCTCGTCAACAGTTCCGCTTGGCCCGACAGCTGCGAGTCGGGAGTTGAGCAAACGCCTGCCGAGATCGCGCGCGTCATCGATGTCAACCTCACCGGTGCCTTCACCTGCGCGCGTGAGGCTATCAAGACGATGCGGCCCGACGGGGTAATCCTGAACATCGGATCAATTAACCGTTCCCTGACGATTGCCCAGCGCCATGCGTATGGCGCATCAAAGGCGGGGTTGGAAATGCTGACCCGCTGCATGGCGGCCGAACTCGGGCCGGTTGGCATTCGGACTGCGACGATTGCTCTTGGCTTCATTCACACACCTGATAGTGCACGGAAAGCGATCAGCCGCCGCAACCCGGCCCGTAGCGGTGGGCAGTTCGAAGGCATGGCAAACGCCGCGTTTTTTCTAGCTTCGCCAGATGCTTCATACATCAACGGTTCGACCCTCTACGTCGGCAACGGCTGAAGGTCGGGCGATATTGGATTGTCCCACGATCAGAACATTCACGGGAGATCGAAAATGACACCATTTGCCAGATGGGATGCGTGAGATCATCGAATTTGACAATTTGAAGGAGCGCTTGCGGCCGGCGAACGGCAAGCGATCTGTCTCGAAACCTCGAATACCGAAAAAAGCGGATCGGGACCGCAGCCACGACACGTAGCTATCGACCATTTGCCGACGGGCCCAACGTTAATGAGGAAACGCTATGGAATTCGCGACCTTCATCCTTGCTTCCCAGCGGGGCTATCATCAATCGCCCGCCAGCATCATCCGCAACTCAATCGAACAGGCAGTCCTTTCGGAGCAAGCTGGCTTCAACACCGCGTGGTTTGCCGAACACCACTTCAACAACTATAGCCTGGTTCCATCGCCCTTGATGATGGTTGCCCATTGTGCCGGCCGGACGAACTCCATTCGCCTCGGCACTGGTGTTTGCGTCTTGCCGCTTTATCAACCACAACGTCTGCTTTCCGAGATAGGTTTCGCCGATATCGTTTCGAGCGGTCGCCTGGAGCTTGGCATCGGCTCTGGATATCAGCAGTTTGAGTTTGACCGCTTCGGTGTCGAAATCGATGAGGCGCCGTCCATTTGTTCGGAATATCTGGATGTCGTTCTCAAGGGTCTCAAGCAAAAGATTTTCGAGCACGATGGTCAATATATAAAAGTACCTCCCACGGCTATTTCGGTGCGGCCTATCCAGAAGCCGACCCCCCCGATCTGGATCGCCACGGCGTCCGGATACAACATGGGCCGTGCTTATCGCGAGGGACACAATCTTTTCGTCACAGCATTCCACGACGGCTTGGACACTTTGAGCAGGCTGCGCGAAAGCATCGAGAACGCAGCACTGTCAAAAGGTAAGACTGTTACGGACGCCAAGATTTCGCTGTTGCGTTGTTGCTATGCCAGCGACAATGAGACGGAGATCAACAGCTATCTCGATAACGCCCGTTTCCAGCGTCGGCTATCTGAGGCGCTTCATCAGCGCCGACAACAAAGTGAGGACGGTTACCTGCTGCAGGAAACCCCGACCCAACAGGACCTGTCGTTTCAAACGATGCGCGACAATCTGCCAATCGGCAATGTGAATCGGGTGATCGATCGCCTGCTGGAAGAGATTAGTGTGCTGAAACCGTCCCAGATCGCAATTCATTGCCAATTGGGCGATTTCGATCATCAGGCGATGCTGCGGCAAATCGAACTCTGGGGAGACAAGATCATCCCGGCCGTCAACAAGTCACTCGGTCATGCACCTGCGATGACGGGATAATTGCTTTCCGAGATCACGAAGTAATTTTTGATGATGAGTCGTTCGGATAGACCGAAGTTGATCTCGCTTCACGGCGAACGGCCCTCGCTGACGATACGGACCTCGGGCCTGAAGAAACGGCGATTTAGACTTTAGCGAACTCGCCACAATCAGTTGCAGTAGCGACCATCATCATGCAGCCAGATCGAGAGTCTCAAAGTGAAACGGGCCGCGCACCCCGGCGGAAAATCGCTCGGCGGCGTTGAGAGCCATCTCTAACCTTTCGCGGGGCGGAGCGCTGGACGATGCAAAGAGCGCGCCCAGTGCTATTTGCTGACCACATCCACAGGCGTCAAAGCCATCGACCGGCTCGCCAACCTGGTAATCATCGTCGATTCTGAAAAGCCTTCCGGCATAGCCGACGAGGAAGGTGCCGCCGCGCTCAGCTTCGTTCTGCCGTCGTGCGTAGCCGCCATCTTTCAAGCATTGGCGAAGCGCGTTGACGAAATCCGTCACCATGAAGGCATATACATCCGTTTCGGGGTGTCTTTTGGGCGGCTTGAAGGAATGTGCCAAAAGCTGGCCCATTCTGAACGAAGAGGTAAATCCGAAGAGGAAGTCCTGTTTGCGGAAAACTTTGCGATCGGCTCGGACGGTAAGCGAATAGCCGGCCACACCAGCGCTGTCGCCCCCGATGTGAACAGATGCGTCGCTGATTAAACCGACAATGCATGTCATCCGCCGCCGCCCTCCTTTGGGTTCATTTTATAGAATCCAATGTCGCAATAGCAGCCGACTAGCTTTGTCGCTTTCGCTGCCCCGGGCTCAACTAGCAAACAGCTTGCCAATCAGCGCCCCGCCACTGATCAATCGTAATAGC
Source organism: Rhizobium sp. CB3171 (assembly GCF_029714265.1). Lineage (NCBI taxonomy): Bacteria > Pseudomonadati > Pseudomonadota > Alphaproteobacteria > Hyphomicrobiales > Rhizobiaceae > Rhizobium > Rhizobium sp. CB3171. The sequence continues at coordinate 257,767 of NZ_CP121654.1, forward strand.
CTCCCCCGGTCTTGCTCCTTTCTGGTTGATCGGCACGATTACCAGGTCTGTGATGAACCGGCACACTCTCGCCTGAAACTTCAATAAGTCTTCGCGTTGTTGTTTGATCCGGGGGACACTGTCAGGTTTGTTCCGTCCGCGACACGGACGTGTTCGGCCAACCGGCGCATCCATACCTAAACCGGTGGATAGCGGGTCATTTCACGTTCTTTGCACAGCTGGCATGGCTTTTGAAGTTCCTTTGCCAGGAGGTGACAGGAACGGCCGACCTGTGACGACATCGATCCGATAGAATGGAGGAGAAAGGTATCATGCCAAGTCTGGCGCAGATCCGCATTCAGCCCGAAGGATCCGTTGCCCGCCTGGCACCCGCCTGGCATCGGAGCGCTCGATTGTTCGAGTTGGCGCGATTGTCATAATTGCTCGGCGTCGACCAATAGTCGCCAATGAACCTTCGCTGGGATTCCAATGAACATGTGCTTACCGGACTTTCGCATTCGCCGGATAAAAGTCGCGCGGGTGCGGCGGTGATCAGCGCTTTTGGCGCCAAATTGCGGACCGCCCCCTTCTTCGCGGCGCCAGCTCCGGTTGTTCCTGCGGATGTGAGTGGAGGCCCAAGTTCTGTGCGAGCTTTCCGCGAGCCTAGACCGAGCCATTGCTCGGTTCGCGGGATCGCCCAGCGGCCACGGAGCGGTAACGATTTCTGGCAGGGCCAAATCCATTTGATCGGCTAAAACAGCCGCTTATTTGCCGCCTGTTTCTTAACCTCGGAGGCTCGGCAACATAAAACCAGGCGAGACAATACCATCCCATCTCCGGACAGATCGCCCGGCCAGGTGCCCGCCATCACAGACTTACCACTTCCCCGCACCACGAAGTTTTCTCGATTAGGAGTTTTTCGCACATGACTGGTATCGATGCTCGCCCGACACTGAATGCCCCCGATGACGACCCTTATCTCTGGCTCGAAGACATTCATGGCGAGAAAGCCTTGATTTGGGCTACTGAGCAATCGGCGCGAACGCTGGCGCGCTTTGGCGGGCCTCGGTTCGAAGGAGACCGCGACACGCTCGCAGGTATTTTCGACCGCCCTGACAAGATTGCGTGGATCACGCGCCGGGACCGATACCTCTATAATTTCTGGCGAGATGCCGCAAACCCGAGAGGCGTGTGGCGCAGAACAACGCTCGCCGCCTACATGACGGCGGAGCCGGAGTGGGAGATCGTCCTCGACTTGGATGACCTCGCCAAGACAGAGGGAAAGGACTGGATATGGAACGGTGCCTCGATCGAACCGGGAAGATGCGAAAGGGCCGTCCTTCGCCTATCGCTGGGTGGCAGCGACGCGGTCGAGCATCGCGAGTACGATCTAACCACGCGAAGCCTCGTCGCCGACGGCTTCAATCTCCCGGAGGCCAAAGGCCATATTGCCTGGCTCAATCACGACACTCTTTTGCTTTCCATCGCTCTCGGCGATGGCATGGCCACGCGCTCCGGCTATGCGCGCACAGTGCGATTATGGACGCGGGGTTCGGATCCGCTCGCCGCGCCGGTTATCTTCGAGGCGGGGCCCGAATGCATCCTCGTGTTCGGCTATCTGGATCGTACCGCCGCAAGCGAACGCGTTTGGTTCATCGAGCAACGGACCTTTTTCGACGCAATCCGCTGGATCGGCGACAGGAGCGGTCCGAAGACCCAGATCGATCTTCCCCGAGATGCGAGCTGGAACGTCTTCGGTGATTGGCTGGCTGTGAAGTTGCGCAACGCATGGAAGGTCGGAGGGACGACCCATGCGGCTGACGCGCTGCTCGGCATCTCCCTGTCCTCGTTCATCGCCGGCGCGCGTAGCTTTGCCACGCTATTTGAACCGGGCGAAAGGTGCGCCCTGCAGTCCTTCTTCTGGAATGACGGAAAGCTCGTGGTATTCCTCCTCGACAATCTCGTCCCGCGCTTCGGTATGTTCACGCCCGGACGACAGAATTGGACGCACCGAACCTTGGACACCATGCCCGCTGCGACGACTGTTCGAGCCTGGCCGTTAGATGCGGAAGTTCACGAGAGCAATGGAGAAGTCCTCGTCTCGGCTGAAGATCCAGTGACGCCGCCGCAGCTTCTCTTGTTCAATCTCAACGGGGCGCCGCGGCTCGGCGCCCCCGTCGTCCTGAAACGCGATCCAGACAAATTCGATGCATCCGGATTGGTGGTCACGCGTCATGAGGCGGTTTCGACAGATGGTGAAATAATCCCCTATACACAAGTTGGCCCGGAGAACGGAAACGGAAATGCGCCGGTTCACCTCACCGCCTATGGCGGCTACGGCAAATCGGTTCTGGCCCACTACAACTCCGCGATAGGCAAGCTGTGGCTGGAACGCGGCGGCACGAGCGTGGTGGCCAACATCCGCGGCGGCGGCGAGTTCGGCACCCGGTGGCACGAGGCTGGAAGAAGGGCGGGAAGACGTCTTGCCCATGACGATTTCGCCGCCGTCGCCGCTGACCTGGTGCGCCGCGGTGTCACGCGTCCGGGACGGATCGCTGCCCAGGGCGGCTCAAATGGCGGTCTTCTGATCGCCAACATGCTAACTCGATATCCGGAGCGTTTCGGCGCGCTCTTCTGCACCGTTCCGGTTCTGGACCTGCGTCGTTACACGAAGCTCCTCGCGGGTGCGAGCTGGATTGACGAAAAGGGTGATCCCGACAAGCCGGAGGATTGGGCCTTTCTCAGTCAAATGTCTGCCTATCACACGGCCGAAGCGGGGCAATCCTACCCGCCCATCCTGCTCGCCACCCGGAGACGGGACGACCGCGTCCATCCTGGGCACGCACGTAAGATGGCTGCAAAGCTACAGGCACTCGGCTGCCCCGCCTACTTCTACGAAGCTGAGGTCGGCGGTCATGGCGCCGGCACGGACAATCGCGAGCAGGCGACCTTCCTCGCCCTCGGTTACAGTTTCCTTCGCGATGCCATCGGTTTTCCGGAACGTCTATGACTTGTTGTGGAAAGCAGCGGATCGACTAGAAGCGGTGAGGCACTCCCTTCATCATCAGCGATATCATCGATCACTAAGTCGCGCTGCGTGGCAGCAGGGGATGGCTGGCGTCGACCGCCAGCTTGACGGTCGGATTGTATTCCAATCGCCGAAATAGAGCTCTGTCAGTAATTGCATCGGCGCCTGAACGACTGCTCATCTAGCGAAGAACCGGCTCTCCATGGAAACGGCGTTTTGATGGCTTTGAGACGCCAAATCCAACTTCCATCATCAGCCGCGGTCTCTGATTTGCCAAGGTACCCATATGAAAGCCGAAAGGATCTTCGACGAAACCTGAACCCGCTTTGCCGGTCAAAGTGATGGCATTTTCCTCGCCGTAAAAATCCAGCACCTCGTGCGCGGGATGGCCAACCAGTAGAGTCAATTGATGCTTCAAGCGTCGACGGTTGTGGCTGCCGCGCACGTAGATATGCGGGCCGGAATTGCCATCGACGTCGGTGAGATAAAAGAAAAACTTCAGCATCCGCCAATCATCGAGATCGAAGTGAAACTTGAAGGAAGCGCGGCTCAGATCCGCATCCGAGGCATTTTTTGTCGGAAAGCTCCACCACGTCCGCGTGGTGATCAATCTCGCATTGCCGCCGAGATAATGCCTTGCCACGTTAAGAAGCAGCGGGTCTTGCTGAACGGCAACGACGGCATCACATCGTAACGCCCGTTCGTAATGGTGGCCACTTAGTATCGTCCGGCCAAACCACCGCTCGGCTTCGACATGGTCGCTGGCCAAAAAGTCAAACCTTCGGTCGAAATTGCCGAAGCAAGGAGTCTCATTCCCAAAACGGGCAATTTCCTCGTGGATTGCGGTGGGAAGCGTCAATCCGGCAAATAGGCCACTTCTTCTCAATTCGGCGGCGATCGCCTCTGCCTTGAGGTCGCCAAACATCGAGGGCTTGCGACTTTCCCGCCGCTGCGCTTGTCTTGCGGTCAGCCAATGTGCCTTGCGGAACGGCATCGTGCGTGCCAGCAGGAACATTGGCAGCCAAGCCGGGTTCTCCCGAATATCGGTGAGATAGGTTGGAATTCGAGACACTATCCGGCGAAATACCCCGCCGTTGCGCGCGATCGTTTCGAGGTCCTTCGGGTTAGAGTTTGCGGAGCTGAGCATTCGTGGCCTTTCATGGATGATGGAAGTTCCTCCTGCGGGCAAGAACCTGCACTCAATACGGATAGTCTTGACAAAGAATGTTCCTGTTGATGCTACGAAATCCAGTGACGGATTGACGGAATGTGCAAAGGCGGTATGCTCTCGCACGCCGCCTTTGCTGGTCTTGTCCAGGGAGGATCCGTTCAAGGGAATGTGTCGTAGCTCCCCTTATGGAAAACGGATTTCACATTAGGCTCGGTCGGACCTAGCCCAATGAACGGAAATCGGGCGCACCGACTTTGATTGCATGACTGAACATCAATTTCCCTAAAGTTTGTTTCGGCGAATACGATCAAAGTCGGGGACATAGGGACCTTACTCCAATGCCCCACAGGTTTGGCAAATCTATTGTTTAGATAATGCTTATTTGCGAGATGGATAATTCAAGACACAGCTCCGCAATTTCAGGGACTGAGGCCCGTTGATCATGCCGATCGAGACCGGCATTTCGGTACGGCATTTTCCTGTTGAAGACTCCCCACCGGATGTCGGCTCGCCAAGCCATTTAGGCGTGGGGATTGAGCGGATCCTAAACGCGCGGTGATAACCAATCTCCTTCGCGCGGCGTATCCTGCCCGGCGGCGGTGTTTGCCACATTCGCGAGTTTTCGAATCAAGCGATTGCTTTGCCGTGCTTGCTTGGGCGGAAGCCCGCATGCCAAGCTGTCGGGTTGGCCCGAATTTTTGTCCAATACAGCGCGCTTGCCTTGGGAGGTTTCGACGCCTTGCCGTCTAACGAGCGTCCTAAGAGGTTGCCGGGATAAGGGGTTTGCCACGCCCAATGTGGTTAGACCTCAGAGTTCCAACACCGTTTACTCGATCGTTTCGGGCGACCCCATGCAAATGCGCGCTCGATCTACTTGATTTCGGCCAATTTATATCCTTTCAATGGGCACGATGATCGATGGCGTGTATGGCATACCTCCACGCCGTGGATGAAGGAAAACATGCGTTTCAAGGGTCTTGATCTAAATCTCCTCGTCGTGCTCGACGCCCTCATGACCGAGCGCAACCTTACGGCAGCGGCACGAAGTATCAATCTCAGCCAGCCAGCCATGAGCGGGGCCGTGGCGCGGTTGCGGACGTATTTCAACGATGATCTCTTCACGATGGTTGGCCGTGAACTTGTCCCAACGCCACGTGCCGAAAGGCTCGCGGTGACAGTCCGGGAGGCTTTGCTGTATATCCAGCTCTCCGTTATTACCTGGGAACCGTTCGACCCCGCTCATTCGGATCGCTGCTTCAGGATCATCCTCTCCGATTACGTCACACTCGTGTTTCTTGAAAAGGTCGTGGAGCGTCTGGTGCAGGAAGCTCCTGCCGTCAGCTTCGAGTTTCTCCCTGTTTCAGACGACTTCGATGAGCTCCTCCAGCGCGGCGATATCGACTTTCTCATTATGCCGGAAGTGTTCATGTCGAAGCATCCTCATGCGGCACTGTTCGACGATATATTCGTGTGCGTAGGGTGCAGTACGAACAAGAAGCTGACAGAGCCGTTCACGTTCGAGCAATACATGTCGATGGGTCATGTTGCGGTCAGGTTTGGAAATAGCCGCCGGCCCGCCATTGACGAGTGGTATTTGCGCGAGCGGGGTTTCAAGCGACGTATCGAGATCGTGGTGCAATCCTTTAGCATGATCCCACCCATGGTGTCGGGTACCGACCGTATAGGGACAATGCCTCTGCGGCTGGCGCAGCATTGCGCGAAAATGACACCCCTACGGATCATGGAGCTTCCGCTTCCGATCGCCACATTGACTGAGGCCCTCCAATGGCCGGCGCTTCACAATAGCGATCCGGCAAGCCTCTGGATGCGGGAGACATTAATTCGGGAGGCAGCCCGGATGGCTTCGCCGCCGACTGCGGAACGTCAAGGTGCTCCCACAATGAAGCCCAGTCGTCCGAAAGTTTACGCCGGATGAATAGTCCGGCTCGCTTGATGCGGCTGCGATGCACTTAGACCTTCCAACCTATTGGGCAAGCGTGCCTGTCCGCGACCGGCCACCAAGAACATTGCCAGCTCCCCTGGATCCCTGTGCTTAACGCTGAGTCCAAGGCTGGTCTGATCAGTTTCGTCTGTGTCGCGCCGCATGGATATGCCGCTTTCGATCCCTGGGGCAATGATGCGGCGCGACAAGCAGTTGGGTCTCAACTGGTTTGGCGTTGTTTCGAGGCAGAATCGGGTGCTTCGCCACTGGCACGATTTGATGTGGGATTGCCTCCAATTTTAGAAGTTCTTTGGTCCTGCTGTTGATCGCTGCTAACCTCCGACACCCAACGATCTCCAGACAGCACCCGTTTACTGCGACACCTTGCGTCCGATTTGTCGGGCCTGCGACAAAGACCTGTCCAGTTCGCGCACATGTTTGGCGCGGCTAAATAGCTGAAAAACAATCAAGAGAGTTTCCCTTCAAGTCGGCCGCCAACTTGGCACGCGTTTTGAAACGCTTGTTGGCGGGCGGCGCGAGCTGCCGACCGTATTCCGCGATGGATGGAACGAAAGAAGGAAGGCAACATGTCAGATTTGCGTCAAATCGCATTCTACGGCAAAGGGGGCATCGGCAAGTCCACTACCTCCCAAAATACGCTCGCAGCCCTTGTCGATCTCGGGCAGAAGATCCTGATCGTCGGCTGCGATCCCAAAGCCGACTCCACCCGCCTCATCTTGAACTCGAAGGCGCAGGACACCGTCCTGCATCTAGCGGCAGAGGAAGGTTCGGTGGAAGACCTCGAACTCGAGGACGTGCTCAAAATCGGCTATAAAGGCATCAAGTGCGTGGAGTCCGGCGGTCCAGAGCCGGGTGTTGGTTGCGCCGGTCGCGGCGTCATCACCTCCATCAACTTCCTCGAGGAAAACGGCGCCTACGACAATGTCGACTATGTCTCCTATGACGTGCTCGGCGACGTCGTGTGCGGCGGCTTCGCAATGCCGATCCGCGAGAACAAGGCCCAGGAAATCTACATCGTCATGTCCGGCGAGATGATGGCGCTCTATGCGGCAAACAACATCGCCAAGGGCATCCTGAAATATGCCCATGCAGGCGGCGTGCGGCTCGGCGGTCTGATCTGCAACGAGCGCCAGACGGACCGCGAAGTCGACCTTGCTGAGGCCTTGGCCTCCAGGCTCAATTCCAAGCTCATCCATTTCGTGCCGCGCGACAACATCGTCCAGCACGCCGAGCTCAGGAAAATGACGGTCATCCAGTATGCGCCGGATTCCAAACAGGCCGGAGAATATCGCACACTGGCTGAGAAGATTCATGCCAATTCGGGTCAAGGGACCGTTCCGACCCCGATCACCATGGAAGAGCTCGAGGACATGCTGCTCGACTTCGGCATCATGAAGACCGACGAGCAGATGCTTGCCGAACTTCAGGCCAAGGAATCGAAGGTGGCGGCCGCCCAATAACCGCCGCTTTCGACGGACGCGCCGGCCCTTGACCCGGCGCGTCCTTCCCGAGAACGCGCCTCAGCGCGAGGCGTCATCCGAACCTTAAAAGAGGGCAGGCCCTATGAGCCTCGACTACAAGAATGACGGCACATTGCATGAAAAGCTTATTGCGGACGTGCTGTCGCAGTATCCGGACAAGGCGGCGAAGCGCCGCAACAAGCACCTCAGCGTTGCAACGGGCGGAGAGGCGACCGACCAGGAGGACGACGTCCTTTCCGAATGCAGCGTCAAATCGAATATCAAATCCATTCCGGGCGTTATGACGATCCGCGGCTGCGCCTATGCCGGCTCCAAAGGTGTCGTGTGGGGCCCGATCAAGGATATGGTCCACCTATCCCATGGACCGGTTGGGTGCGGCCATTATTCCTGGTCGCAGCGTCGCAATTATTATGTCGGCACGACAGGGATCGACACCTTCGTGACGATGCAGTTCACCTCCGACTTCCAGGAAAAGGACATCGTTTTCGGCGGCGACAAGAGCTTGGACAAGATCATCGATGAGATCGAGGAATTATTCCCGCTGAACAAGGGCGTCAGCATCCAATCCGAATGCCCGATCGGTCTGATCGGCGACGACATCGAGGCTGTGTCGCGCAAGAAGGCGAAGGAATACGAAAAGACGATCGTGCCGGTGCGCTGCGAGGGCTTCCGCGGCGTATCGCAATCACTTGGGCATCATATTGCCAACGATTCCATCCGCGACTGGGTGTTCGACAAGACCGACGCCGAGTTCGAGGCGGGTCCTTACGACATCAACGTCGTCGGCGATTACAACATCGGCGGCGACGCATGGGCCACGCGCATCCTCCTGGAGGAGATGGGGTTGCGCGTGGTCGCCAACTGGTCGGGAGACGCAACGCTTGCCGAACTGGAGCGGGCGCCCAAGGCCAAGCTCAACCTCATCCACTGCTACCGGTCGATGAACTACATCTGTCGGCACATGGAGGAAAAGTACGGCATTCCGTGGATGGAATACAATTTCTTCGGTCCCTCGCAGATCGAAGCCTCTCTGCGCAAGATTGCCAAACATTTCGGGCCGGAAATCGAGGAAAAGACCGAGAAAGTCATCGCCAAGTACCGACCTTTGGTCGACGCCGTCATTGCCAAATATCGACCACGTCTCGAAGGCAAGACGGTGATGCTCTACGTCGGCGGCTTGCGCCCTCGTCACGTGGTCACGGCCTACGAGGATCTCGGCATGGAGATCGTTGGCACCGGCTACGAGTTCGCCCACAACGACGACTATCAGCGCACCGGACATTACGTGAAAAAAGGCACGCTCATCTATGACGACGTGACTGGTTATGAACTGGAAAAGTTCATCGAGGGTATCCGCCCCGATCTCGTTGGCTCCGGTATCAAGGAAAAGTACCCGGTGCAGAAGATGGGCATTCCGTTCCGCCAGATGCATTCGTGGGATTACTCCGGCCCCTATCATGGCTACGACGGCTTTGCCATCTTTGCCAAAGACATGGATCTCGCCATCAACAATCCAGTCTGGGATCTCTACGACGCCCCCTGGAAGAAAAAGGTCGCGCCGGCTGAGGCGGTTGCGGCCGAATGAGGGCCTGGCCTGTCTTGGAGCAGGGGCAGGCTAGGCTCTCGCCGCGGACTTGATCCGCACACCTCTAACATCTCGACGTTCTTTGCCGCCACCGGTGCGGCACGATGAAAAGAAAGGCGAATACCATGCCGCAGTCGGCCGAAAAAATTCTCGACCACGCGCCCCTGTTCCGCGAGCCGGAATACAGGCGAATGCTTGCCGAAAAGAAGCTGAATTTCGAATGTCCGCACCCGGACCAGATCGTTGCCGATCAAGGTGAGTTCACCAAGACCTGGGAATACAGGGAGAAAAATCTCGCCCGCGAAGCCCTCGTGATAAATCCCGCCAAGGCCTGCCAGCCGCTCGGCGCCGTCTTTGCGGCCGCGGGCTTCGAGCGGACCATGTCCTTCGTCCATGGTAGTCAGGGCTGCGTTGCCTATTACCGGTCGCACCTTTCGCGACATTTCAAGGAGCCTTCGTCAGCGGTTTCTTCCTCCATGACCGAAGACGCGGCGGTATTCGGCGGATTGAAGAACATGGTCGATGGGCTCGCCAACACCTATGCGCTCTACGACCCGTCGATGATTGCGGTTTCGACCACCTGCATGGCGGAGGTTATCGGCGACGATTTGCACGGCTTCATCGAAAACGCCAAGAACGAAGGCTCGGTCCCCTCCGACTTCGATGTTCCATTCGCCCACACGCCCGCCTTCGTCGGCAGCCACGTCGATGGCTATGACGGCATGGTCAAGGGCATCCTGGAGCACTTCTGGAAGGGCAGGGAGCGCAAGGAACCGAACGGCACCATCAACATCATTCCCGGCTTCGACGGCTTCTGCGTCGGCAACAACCGCGAGCTCAAGCGCCTGCTCAACCTCATGGGCGTGTCTTATACCCTCATCCAGGATGCATCCGACCAGTTCGATACTCCCTCGGACGGCATGTATCGCATGTATGATGGCGGCACGACGATCGGAGACGTCAAGGAAGCTCTTGGCGCCGACGCGACACTATCGCTGCAGCACTACAACACCCGCAAGACGCTGGAATATTGCAAAGAGCTCGGACAGCCGACCGCTTCCTTCCACTATCCGATTGGCGTCGCCGCGACCGACGAATTGCTGATGAAAATCTCGGTGATTTCCGGCAAGGAAATCCCTTCCGCGATCGCACTGGAGCGCGGGCGGCTTGTCGACGCCATGGCGGACAGCCAAGCCTGGCTGCACGGAAAGAAATACGCGATCTACGGCGATCCAGATTTTGTCTATGCGGTCGCCCGGTTCGTGATGGAAACCGGCGGCGAGCCGATACATTGCCTTGCCACCAACGGCACATCTGCCTGGGAAGCCGAAATGAAGGCATTGTTTGCATCCTCGCCGTTCGGAAAGGATGCCAAGGTCTGGGCGGGCAAGGACCTCTGGGCACTGCGCTCGCTGCTCTTCACCGAACCGGTGGACCTCCTGATCGGCAATTCCTATGGCAAATATCTGGAACGCGACACCGGCACGCCGCTGATCCGCCTGACGTTTCCAATTTTCGACCGGCATCATCACCATCGCTTCCCGCTGATGGGCTACCAAGGCGGGCTGCGTGTCTTAACGACAATCCTCGACACGATATTCGACAAACTTGACCGCGAGACGAGCCAAACAGGTGTCACGGATTATTCCTATGACCTCACACGCTAACGGCAAACGATCGGCTCCGCCGCCAAGCGCCTTGCGATCGGCATCCAAGACCGTCGCAAGGCGCTCGCTCGATGCCAGGATCCAGGAAGTCTTCGATGAGCCCGCTTGCGAGATGAACCGCGGCAAAGATGCCAGCGTGCGCAAGAAGGGCTGTTCCAAGCCGCTCACTCCCGGGGCGGCCGCCGGCGGCTGCGCGTTCGACGGGGCAAAGATTGTGCTGCAGCCGATCACCGACGTCGCGCATCTCATTCATGGCACGCTCGCCTGCGAAGGCAATTCCTGGGATAATCGCGGTACGGCTTCGTCCGGCCCAACGCTCTGGCGCACGAGCTTCACCACCGATCTTACCGAACTCGACGTGGTGATGGGGCACGGCGAGCGGAAGCTTTTCAAAGCGATCCGCGAAATCAAGGAAACATACGCGCCGCCGGCGATTTTCGTCTATTCGACATGCGTTACGGCGCTGATCGGCGACGACATCGAAGCCGTCTGCAAGCGTGCTGCGGAAAAATTCGGATTGCCGGTGGTGCCTGTCAATGCGCCCGGTTTTTCCGGCTCCAAGAACCTTGGAAACAAGCTCGCCGGCGAGACTCTGCTCGATCATGTCATCGGCACGGTGGAGCCCGACGATGCCGGTCCCTACGACATCAATATTCTCGGCGAATTCAACCTCTCCGGTGAGTTCTGGCTGGTAAAGCCGCTTCTTGACCGGCTCGGCATCCGTGTGCGCGCCTGCATCCCCGGGGACGCGCGTTATCGTGACATTGCCTCCGCCCATCGCGCCCGGGCAGCGATGATGGTGTGCTCGACCGCCCTCATAAACCTTGCCCGCAAAATGGAAGAACTCTGGGATATTCCCTTCTTCGAAGGTTCCTTCTACGGCATCAGTGATACTTCGCAATCGCTGCGGCAGATCGCTGAGCTGATCGTCAGGAAGGGTGCCGATCCGGAAATTCTTGAGCGCACCGAGGCACTCATCGCAGAGCAGGAGGCGATTGCATGGAAAAAGCTCGCGGCATACCGGCCGCGGCTTCAAGGCAAGCGCGTGCTCCTCAATACCGGCGGTGTGAAGGCCTGGTCGGTCGCCCACGCGCTGATGGAAATCGGCGTCGAAATTGTCGGCACCTCCACCAAGAAGTCGACTGCCGAAGACAAGGAACGCATCAAACAGATTCTGAAGGACGACAATCATATCTTCGAATCGATGCGACCGAGCGAGCTCTACGACTTTCTCGCAGAAGGCAAGGCCGACATCATGTTGTCGGGCGGGCGCACGCAATTCATCGCGCTGAAGGCCAAAACACCTTGGCTGGATATCAACCAGGAGCGCCACCACCCCTATGCGGGCTATGACGGTATGGTGGAGCTCGTTCGCCAGATCGATCTTGCTATTCACAATCCGATCTGGAGTGAGGTGCGAGAGCCGGCACCCTGGGAATGCCCGCCTGCGTCGGAGGCTCGGGTGCCAAGCGGAAAGGGCGAGACCGAAACTTCCTGCCCTTCACGAACACCGTGGCCACTCTCGCCGGTGGCTTCCGCAAGTGGTGAGGAAAGCTGATGGCATGCATTCTTCCGCAGACTAAGTCGGCGGCGGTCAACCCGCTGAAGTCATCGCAGCCTCTGGGCGCGGCCTTGGCCTATCTCGGCGTCGATGGTGCGATACCGTTGTTCCACGGCAGCCAAGGCTGCACCAGCTTCGCGCTGGTGCTCTTCGTGCGCCATTTCAAGGAAGCGATTCCCCTGCAGACAACGGCGATGGACGCAGTGGCGACGATCCTCGGCGGCGCCGGCAATCTGGAAGAGGCGCTCCTTAATCTTAAAACACGCGCTAAACCGAAGCTGATCGGGATCTGCACAACGGCGCTGGTCGAAACCCGCGGCGAGAATTTCGAGGGCGATCTTGCCAATATCAAGCTGGAGCGTGCCGAAGAGCTTGCGGGTACCGAGGTCGTGCTGTCGAGCACACCGGATTTCGACGGTGCGATCGAGGAGGGTTGGGCAAAGGCCGTCACCTCCATGATCGAAGGCATTACGACCCCAGGCGGGCGGTCCCGCGATCTGAAGAAGATTGCGATCCTGCCAGGTTGGCACCTGACGGTCGCCGATGTTGAACTGCTGCGCGAAACGGTCGAAAGCTTTGGCCTCAAGCCGGTGATCCTGCCGGACGTCTCGGGCTCGCTTGACGGTACGATTCCTGATGACCGATGGGTGCCGACCACTTATGGCGGCACGAAGGTCGAGGAAATCCGCGAACTCGGCACCTGCTTCCAGGCGGTTGCGATCGGCGAGCATATGCGCACGGCCGCCGCGGCGCTGCAGGCCAAGACCGGCGTGCCTTACGTCCTCTTCGAGCAGCTTGTCGGCCTAAAGGCAATCGACCGTTTCATGACCATGCTGGCGATGATCGCCGGCAATCCTGTGCCGGCCACGGTGCGGCGGCGACGCGCGCAATTGCAGGACGCACTCCTCGACGGTCATTTTCATTTCGGCGGCAAGCGCATTGCGATTGCCGCCGAGCCAGACCATCTTTTTCAACTTGCGACGTTCTTCAAGGGTATGGGCGCTGAAATCGTCGCGGCGGTAGCGACCACCGGCACCAACTGCATTCTGCAGAAGGTGCCAGCCGACGCTGTGCAGGTCGGCGACCTTTCCGATCTGGAAACCATGGCGCGTCACGCTGGCGGGGACTTGATCGTGACCCATTCCCACGGCCGTCAGGCGGCCGAGCGGCTTGGCGTCCCGCTGATGAGGGTCGGCTTTCCGATTTTCGACCGGCTGGGCAGCCAGCATAAGAAAACCATCCTCTACGAGGGCGCGCGCAACTTTCTGTTCGAGGCCGCCAACATTTTCCAGTCGAACTGCCGCCGGCCGAGCCCCGAAGCGCTCAATCCCTTGCAAGACATGGAGGCAAAAAATGACCGCTGTCCGACGACTTTCACTCGTCACTGACGAGGGACCGGTACCTGCCCCAGAATGCCCGAAGGGAGTTCTGCGCATTGCGATCGCGACGCAGGACCTGAAGAGGCTGAACGCACATTTCGGATCTGCCAAGCTTTTTGCTGTCTATGACGTCACCCCAACCGGTTGGGAAATCGTCGAAGCCGTCGATTTTGGTGAAGCAACTGACGAAAGCGGCAAGCACACGAACGACGGCGGCACTGATCGCATCACGATGAGGGTCGAGGCGTTGAAGGGATGTCATCTGCTGTTCTGCCTGGCGATCGGCGGCCCCTCCGCCGCGAAGGTCGTCGCGGCAAAAATCCATCCGATCAAAGTGCCGGAGCCATCGTCCATCGAGGAAGTCCTGACGCGCACCCAGACCATGCTGAAAACTGCCCCGCCGCCATGGCTGCGCAAGGTGCTTGCAGACGCCGGGATGGGTCTCGCCAAGCCGTTCTTCGACGATGAGGATTAAAGGAGATCGGAGATGACTTCGCCTATCAGCCTCGCCAACACAGTCGCAGATGATGATAGCGACGCAATGGCAACCCCGTTCATCAAACGCCTGGTTCGCTTGGTGAGGGCGCAGGATGCTCATGGGTCGTGGGACGGAAAATCGGACACCGACCTGCTTGCCGATTTCATTGTGACGAAGGAGCAGCGCCGGCAGATGCCGATTATCGGGGACCCCGATCCGGACGTGATTTGGAGGCTTCAGATCTTTTACACCTGTGTCGGGCTTGAAATCGAGGGGCACTCCGGCCTCGTCGCCTCCTCGATCGTGACGATGAACCCCGAGGGCTTCGGGCGAGTGGTTCTCACGACAGGGCGTTTGGTCGTCTTGTCGAAGACGCTCCGGGACGTGCATCGGTTCGGCTTCGAGACGCTTCGCAAGCTAGCCGAGGCCGGCACGAAATTGGTCGATGCTGCGATCGTCGCCATCAAAGCCTATCCCGACGTGGCGCGGGCGCCATGAAATCGGTTTTTGAGGAAAAAGATAATGTCAGACATTGTGGAGCAGCTTAAGAAGGTCCGTAAACTCCAGTCACGAGCGGCAACTGCGAAAATGGAGTTGCACGACCTTGCCGAGGACCTCCCGGTCAACTGGCCTAAGATCAAGACGATCGCAGAAAAAACGTTCGACGCGTTCGCCGAGTTGAATACGGCGAAGAAAGAGCTTGCGGTATTGGAGGAATCCCGATGACGGGGTCTTTCGTTACCCGCGATGGATCCAACTGGATGCCGGAGTATCTGACCGGCATCGATGGTAAAACTTGCATCGGCTGCGGCCGCTGTTTCAAGGTCTGCTCGCGTGACGTCATGCACCTTTACGGCGCCGATGAAGCGGGTGAAATCCTTGGCATCTGCGATGACGAAGACGATGACTTCGATGGCGAACTCAGTCGTATGATCATGGTCGTGGACCAGGAAGGGCGCTGTATCGGCTGCGGCGCCTGCGTCCGCGTCTGCCCGAAGAACTGTCAGGTTCATATAGCGGCTGACAAGCTCGCTTCATGTGCTGGCGTATAAACTCGGAGAACGACGGTGCCTTTTGCAATTTTCTGTCGCCTCCTGCAACTGGTCATGTGCATCAGCCTTCTAGGCACTTACCTCGTTTCCCATTCCATCCGCAGAGCAATGGCCACGACGTTGGATATTTGGCTCCTTTTTCAAGTGGCCTATTTCGCAAGCGTGCTCTTCCTGATGTGGCGAGCTAGTTGCGCTTCAAAGAGGAGCCGGCGGGTCTTGCGGTTCGATGATCGCGAGGAAATGCGCTACCGGCCAGAGCATTGCGAGAAGAAACACTGAACTACTCCGATGTCCTCCCAGCTTGGCTCGATGGTGCGGTTTGCTGCCCTTGAAGGCCGGGAATTGATCAGTTGTGAGCCTCGGGCTGCTTAGAAGGGACATTGATCATCGAGCATGACGTTATTGGAGCAACTACACGACATGACCGTCGGCGATCGCTTCCAGTGTCGCCACTGAGGAGTTTATTGTTTGTTTCATCAGCATTGACGTTGAAGCTGTGAGCACCGGCCTGGATTGCGTCGTCTCGATGCCAACGAGGGCAAGGGGACAATGGGATCTTTGGAACGTGGGAGAGTGCCGTCAGTCGCTTAAGGATCGCGCATAACTGACTGGATTTAAAGCCACATTGGAAGAGAAAAATGCTGAAAAATTTCGAACGATATCCCCTTACCTTCGGCCCTACGCCTATCGAAAAGCTCGATCGCCTCAGCGAGTATCTAGGGGGAAAGGTGGAGATCTATGCCAAGCGCGAGGACTGTAACTCGGGTCTGGCGTTCGGCGGCAACAAGCTCCGCAAACTCGAGTACATCATTCCAGACGCGATCGCGTCCGATGCCGATACGCTTGTCTCCATTGGTGGCGTGCAGTCCAACCATACGCGCATGGTCGCCGCGGTTGCCGCCAAGATCGGCATGAAATGCCTTCTGGTGCAGGAGGATTGGGTACCATATGAGGACGCTGTATACGATCGCGTTGGCAATATCCTCTTAAGCCGGATCATGGGAGCAGAGGTGCGGCTGGTCGATGACGGCTTCAATATCGGCATCCGCAGCAGTTGGGAACGGGCTCTCGACGACGTCAAGCAAAAGGGCGGCAGACCCTATGCGATCCCAGCGGGGGCCTCTGTCCACAAATATGGCGGTCTCGGCTATGTGGGCTTTGCCGAGGAAGTTCGCGCGCAGGAAAAACAGCTTGGCTTTGCCTTTGACTACATCGTGGTCTGCACGGTGACGGGCTCAACGCAAGCCGGCATGGTCGTCGGGTTCGCCAAGGATGGGCGACAGCGCAATGTGATCGGTATCGATGCTTCGGCAACCCCACTCCAAGCCCAGTCGCAGGTGCTCAACATTGCCCGCCAAACTGCAAAGCTCGTCGAACTCGGAAGGGAAATCGCCAACGATGATGTGGTATTGCTCGCGGACTATGCGCACCCCCGTTATGGCATTCCTTCCGAGGAAACGAACGAGGCCATTCGCCTTTGCGCGCGGCTGGAAGGCATAATCACTGATCCCGTGTACGAGGGAAAATCAATGCAAGGGATGATAAATCTCATCAGCAAAGGCTTCTTTTCAGAAGGATCCAGGATTCTTTACGTGCATCTCGGCGGCGCGCCGGCAATCAATGCTTACAGCTACACGTTTCGCAACGGCTGATCCCGAACGAAATAGTCTCATGCGGGCCCTGAAAATTGAAGGTTCCATGGATGCGCCAACAAGCAATAGTACTGCGGGTGCAGCCCTTTTTCCAATCTCAGCAATATGAAAATCCGCTACTATCAGCGACATTGCCATACCGTTGGCAAGCAAAAAATCCTCCGCCGAAAACGCCAAAATCAAGCACTGTTTTAATCACAATGCCTACTCTATTGGGGTGCGCCTATTTTGACCGATCAAGACGCAGCCAAATTGGCGCCGCAGACACGGCCAGGTTCAGGCCGATCCCGCAATTACGAATCCGATTTCTCGGAAAGCGCGTAGCCAACAGATCTTATAGTCCGTATCAGATCGCGGTCGCTGTCCCTATTTAGGGCCGCGCGCAAGTTACCAATGTGAACATCGATGGTGCGAGGCCCGATATGAACGGTATGCGGCCAAGCTGCATTCTTTAGTTCATCTCGCGAGTACGCCCGGTATGGGTTTCTCATAAAGTGCTCCAGCAGGCGGAACTGGGTTGGAGCGAGATGAATCGTCCGGCCGTTTCGGCGCACACGATGCGTGGCCACATCCAATTCAATGTCCTGAAAGGCAAGCAGTTCTTGATGCCTTGGAATGGAACTCCGACACGAGCCGTCCAAGATTCTGCCGATGCTTGTGAGCGCTATCTCTCGCGATCGGCTAACATGCTCATTGTCATCGAAGGCGAGCCTGTCTTGTTGAGTTACTTCATCAGCAACCTCCGCAATCGCAATGATCGACATTGACCGCGCCCGAGAAAGACGCAGGCGAATACAGAGCGTCTGCGTCTCAACGTCAGAGAAATGCATCCCAAGAAACACCACATCTGGCGTCGCCTCTTGCAAGTGTTTGGCAAGGGCGTTCCCATGGCTGGTATTGATGTACTTACATGCGCATTCCAAGAACTGACCAGAGCAATCGTCTGGTGCATTGATCAGCACCGCCGCTGAGTGGAAATCCCGATTGGTATCGTCCTTCGACATCGCGTGAAATCCTTGAATGAAAGTTCGGCCGACCTTCAGGTTTTTTCGCCAACAGAGTTTTGCACTTATCTCCAAAATCCAGTTTGTTGAATTGCGGCTTGCGCCGAAGCCTTCCATTACGGCACGTCGACGAATGGGTTTGATCCTGGAGGGAGTTCACTCGTCAGTCGGCGATTTTGCAGATAACCGTGCACGCGTCGTGCCAACGAAAAGATTGTTTTGAAACAATCCCATGGCTGTAACACTGAGCGCACATGTTCGAAATCTCGGACTTGGGCGCTTTGCCACTAAAGCAAAAAATACTCAAACTGAATCTGAAGCCAGCGACTTCGCACTAATACGTGCTTTCGGTTTGGCGAAGAAATGGATGTGTCAGCGGCAGGAGAACAGCCATGCACCCTTGATGCGGACCATCTATTCGGCTTGAGGATCTATGATGCTTTCGCCGTCGCCGATGGCTGCGCACAGCGTTTGGACATGAGCCTCGAAGAGGCGCTGATCCACCGCCCAGTCAACTATCTGATTAGGGAGTGGATCGAGGACGATGCAGAGTTAGTCTTATCGTATGTGCACAGTCCGAGGGCACTGCTAATGGAGAAATGTGCGATCGTTATCCCAGGCCCCCGACATATTAAATTAACTGCAAAAGAGCGCTTCTCAGCGCGCGCAGTTATGGTCGGCGGCACGTCCGTTCTGCAAGGTTTATTATCTCAATTGGCACGTGTTGGCGTGCAAAAGACGATTATCCTTGGACTAGGAGGCATGGGCGAGGTCGACCATCGTTTCTGTCACGAGCTGTATGGTATGGAACTCCGCGTACGCCCACTGCGCACGCCATATCCGGGACGCCTTATTGACGTGGCAACGGCAGAGGAAGTTGCTGACGTCAATGGGGTCGTTCTGATATTTACCGAGGATATGGCGATCAGTTTCACGATGCTGGAGCGCTTGGTGCGGTCATCATATCGCAACATTGTAGTTGCTAGCCAGTCACCCGGTAAACGATCGCTACGAGTGCTGACGGGAAAAGCGCAACGCCTTACAGCAATTATACCCGAAGGCTCCGACAGCCATGAAAGTGCGTCTGCAGATTTGAGCCTCGTCG
This sequence comes from Rhizobium sp. CB3171, assembly GCF_029714265.1. Classification (NCBI taxonomy): domain Bacteria; kingdom Pseudomonadati; phylum Pseudomonadota; class Alphaproteobacteria; order Hyphomicrobiales; family Rhizobiaceae; genus Rhizobium; species Rhizobium sp. CB3171. The sequence goes on from NZ_CP121654.1 coordinate 276,872, forward strand.
GCGTTTATAAATTTGATGCGGCGTTAGTTCGGAGGATTGCGCTTAGGCGGCAACGTCGCTCGCATGACGATCCGGAGTTCTTTGAAGCAGCCTTTGGGTTTCACGGTCATCCAATCTATGTCATGTGTGCCGATCCGAGCGAAATGACGGTGAACAACGACATCCATACAGCCAGATTTTGAGTGCCGCATTTGAAGAACCTCGCCCAACGCTTTTCCTTCCGCGCACGCAATCTTTGATGCCCCAGATGCGGTCCCTGTTTTCGAAATGCAAAGCTTGGTGCCTGACACCAAATTGCGCGTATGCCAAACCACCGAGTTGATTCCTTCTTTCTTCGAGCACTTTCATACATAGAACGTCGCGAAGTTGGGGACTCACAACAGACACTATTGTCAGGTTTGTCCAGCCTGAGCGCGGCGTACTCGGCTGCTTTGCTGCTGCATTTTACATAAACGGCTAAAAAAATTGGTAGAGGCTCTGTGGGGGTTCTTTTCAGCAAGATTGGCACGACTCTTGAACTACGGAATTCCGAGCCCTCGGAAAAAACGGGAGGAAAGCACGATGTCAGCTCTTCCACAGCCCGCTTTCAAAGCTTTAGCGATAACGTTCGCCGAAGGCTCGGAGAGCCGTGGCCGCTCAGGGCCAGCGACGTCACGCACTGACGACAAAATGGCGTGCCATTATTTGACCGAGAGAGAGAATCGATTGTTTAGGGACGGTTGCGGTTCCACTCAAGTGAGTAAGCAGACCAGCCGAGTTGCCGATCTGATTTCCTCGGACCTCTCGCGGCCTTCTCAAGCTATAAATCGAGGGGAACTTGCGGTCGAGTTCGGCCGATTTCTTGACCAGACACATGGCATCGCTCAGTCTAAACAGTTATTTGAGCACTTATCAGCTTTCGCTCTGAATTTCGGCTGTACGTGGATAGCCTACGGTCCTCTTACAATCGAGCGCAAGGTTTTACAGCCGGTTCGACGCCCTTCACTTGAGATCCTGAACTATCCTGATGAATGGCAGAAGCGATGTCTCGAAATGGGTTATGATCGGAAAGCTCCCATTATCAAGGAAAGTCGAATGCGATCAGGCCCTATCCAGTGGAGGGAGGCATACGTTGGCCCTAGCACAACTCCAAACGAACGGCGTATCTTCGACGAGGCTGCAAGCTTTGGCGTAAGGTCAGGCATTACTATTCCCTTGCGCAGCTCGGCTGGAAGCTTCGCCATCATGAGCTTTGCCCAGCAAATTGAGCGTGAATACCACCACAGGGCAATCGCCTACTTACAACTTGCGGCGATACATTTCCATCTGAGACTTGCAAATGTCGCGGATTCGAATCCCATGGAGAAAGTGCCTGAGCTCTCGCTTAGGGAGAAAGAATGTATTCTCTGGGTAGCACGGGGAAAGTCGTCATGGGACATAGGAATTATTATGAATATATCCGAAAACACTGTTAATTTTCACATTAAAAACGTCATGCGAAAGTTGGACGCTGCCAGTAGAACGGTCGCGGCTATTAAGGCAATAAATCTGGGATTTATCGAGCTGTAGGAGGCGATTGTTCGTCTCTAGGCGGCAGTGCCGCCACTGCCGCAGCTCTGTTTTCCTGCGACAGGCCAATAATAAGCAAATAGGAACACTATCATTCTAGGTAGGAGCACAGTTAGCAATGGTCATATAGAGTTGCGGAAACTTTCCAAATGGACGCCGGATTTCGAGGCGTTGCTGAGATTTCGCGGTAATTGGCGTCAAGGGTACAGGCGCTGGGTCATGGCATCTGGTTGAGGAAATAATCGTGAGTAATGACCGCATTTCCAATTCCCTATTTGCTTTTGAAACCTTCGAATCGAACGTGCGATCCTATTCACGATCATTCCCCGTGGTGTTCACGAAAGCGGCAGGAGCCATCCTCGAAGACGAAAATGGTTGTGCGTTCATTGATTTTCTTTCCGGCGCGAGTGCCCTTAACTACGGTCACAACGATTCGTACATCCTAAGTGCTGCCGTGGAGTACCTGCAGTCAAATCGGGTTATCCATGCGTTAGACATGGCTACGTCGGCGAAAAGAGAGTTCATCGAGCTTTTTGACGAGCTGATTTTGCGCCCGCGTGGTCTTAGGTACAAATACCAGTTTGTGGGTCCCACTGGAGCCAACGCCGTCGAGGCAGCTTTGAAACTTGCACGCAAGGTCACTGGACGCCACAGCATCGTCTCATTCACCAACGGTTATCATGGGGTGAGCCTGGGCGCGCTTGCAGTAACTGGTAATCGATACTTCCGAGACGCGGCAGGTCTTCCTCCTTCCGGAGCGGTGTTCATGCCTTACGACGGCTATTGGGGCCCTGATCGGGATACTACGGAATATTTGGACAAAGTGCTTGCCGACGGTAGCAGTGGCGTCGATTTGCCCGCGGCCGTTATTCTTGAAACCGTTCAGGGTGAAGGCGGCATCAATCCTGCGAGCAGAAACTGGCTGCAGTCGCTCGAGCGGCTTTGCAGGAAGAATGGCATCCTGCTGATTATTGATGACATTCAGGCGGGCTGCGGACGAACTGGCGATTTTTTCAGCTTTGAGTTTGCGGACATTTCTCCAGACATCGTTCTTTTGTCGAAATCTCTCAGCGGTTGTGGGCTGCCGCTGTCACTCTTGCTGCTCAAACCCGAATTTGACGTCTGGCAACCAGGCGAACACAGCGGAACCTTTAGGGGCAACAATCTCGCACTCGTGACAGCGACCGCTGCTTTGCGAAAATACTGGACAAATGAAAAGCTATCTAACGAAGTTGTCGACAAAGGATGCATTCTAAGAGATCGTCTTCAGCAAGTCGCGCAAAGCAACCGAAATTCTAACCTATCCGTGCGGGGGAGGGGCATGATGTTCGGGCTCGACTGCAGTACGGGCAAATTGGCGACGCAAATCGTACGCAAAGCTTTTGAAGAGGGGCTTGTTGTAGAGCGATGTGGCGCGGAAGACCAGGTTATTAAACTTCTTCCTCCGTTGACAACTGACTGGCAGACTTTGCAACGTGGCCTGGACATTCTGGAGAAGTCTCTGCACGCAAGCGTGTAAAGCCACTTTGAAAAGGATAGCAATTGCGACCGAGTGACGTATCGGCAGTACTTTGTCGAAAAAGCTCCGAGACCGGCGTGCCCGCTCATGCTCCTTCAGAATGCCGATGATCTGTTCGTCCGTAAAACGGTTGCGCTACATTGCCTAGTCCTCTCAGTGTGACATGTCCCCCGAGAGCTTACTTCAAAATGGATTAATTCAACGAGGCAAGTTCAGCGCCAACGGCACGGAACCGGTTATAGTTGCGAAGAACGGCGCCGCCAATTTGGATGCGAGTCGCTCAAATCTCGATAATGCCACAGCTGTTTTTCTCAACATCTGGCGATCACGTCGTTCAAAAGGTCTATGTTGTCGCAAGCGAACAACGCGGAAGGCTCCTGCCAGCATTCCTAAAGAGCCAGCCAACGGACACTCCAGATTTGTCGGATTCGCGACAGGGAGTTGTCGGCTCTGCGACTCTGCATTCTCATTTAACAGTTAAATAAAAGGAAATAAACTCTTCGTCGGTCAGATCTGCGCACTGGCACAGCTTTTGCTTGACCCTCTCGGAAAGCCACGGAAACTGCCGTTCTTAGAGTCAAGGATGAGATTTGTGATTGCTGCGACGAAAAGAAAACGCCATATCACTGTGCCCCGAATGGCTCCATTTATTGCATTTTCGCCCTCATGCGGAGTTAACTTTTGGGTCTCTCCGGATGAAGATGTTGGGATGCTAGCGTCGAGACGCAGCGCCGGACCTCACGATAGAGTAATCTGTTCAATTCCGGGGAACGCCACAGCGCTTGACGTGCGTCAACTCGTGCTGCGTGAGCCAGCGTGAAAAGGTTGCGTTTCTCAACAATGGGCCGGTCTTAAATCCCTAAACGAAGGAATAGACCTTTGTCGCTTAAGGATTTGCCTCAAGGGCATCAGGAAGTAAGAATGGATTTTAACACTGCAAGTCTCATAAAGGACCGATATGAGCAATTCCCTCCGCAAATGAAGGTCGCTGCACGTTGGTTAGTTGACCATCCGACAGAAGTCGCGCTGCTGTCAATGAGAGAGCAGGCGCGCCGAGCAAGAGTGCCTCCGGCAACATTAACGCGGCTTGCGAAACGCCTTGGCTTCGATGGCTTCGACAAATTAAAGGAGGTATTCGCCGACAGCGTCAGGGAACGGCCGGAAAGCTTCGGCGGGGGTGGAGAATCGTTATTGGCGCGAGGGGAAATTGGGGGCGATGGCGTCCTCATTTGCGACACAGTAAATGCTTTGCAGGGTCATCTAAGCAGGTTCGCGCAGCCGTCCGCGATTGCCGCATTGGCGGCAGCAGCCGACCTCATAGCGGAGGCAAAACATATTTTTTGCATCGGCCGCCGTTCAAGTTTTCCCATAGCCTATTTAATGCACCATGTTGGATCATTACTTGGCTCTCCTACAACATTGATCGAGGGGATGGGCGGTGCCTCTGATGATGCACTCCGTTCTGTCGGTCCAGAAGACATTTTGCTAGCGGTCACAGTTAGCCCTTACACTCGCTTCACAGTTCAGGCAGCCGAGTTTGCCGTGTCTCGTGGTGCGAAACTCGTCGCTTTGACGGACAGCGAATTGTCTCCAATCGCTAAAATTTCTCAAATTGTAATCCGCGTTCGCACCGAAATTCCTTCGTTTATTCACACGATGACTCCCGCATTGGCCGCAGTAGAGTGTCTCATGGAACTGGTCGCCGCAAGACGTGGTAGCTGCGCTCTTCAAGCTTTGGCGGCCAATAAAGAACATCTCGTAGAATTCGACACTTATGTCCTGAAGAGCGGCGTTGGCACAAACTCTCATGACCAAAGAAGAACCGGAAATTGATGGATCGTTTTCCGCCTGCCCCGACAATCGCAGTTGACATCGCACATGCGCTTGACCGAAATAGGTGACAGGTGGCATCCCGGCTGGCAATTTCGATGAGCAGCTATCAGGAATCTGAACACGAAAAGGCAGCAAGAAGCCGGTGTTAACGTAGGCAGCCTGATACGGCCGATTGCCTTTGACGTGCCAATCAGCAGCGAACATTGATCCTTTTTAGAGCACGCCGTAGATTGGACAGAATGCGATTGTGAACGACCATCGCTTCAGCCGTTTCGAACAGAGGACCCATGAAGGTATCGCTCCCACAGCATCGAATTCACGAGGAGGCGCCATCGATGAGGATGCGCAGGCGGCCGATATAATCCAGGAGTACGAGGCTCGGATTGCAGAGCTCAAGCATCGCGTGGGCAAAACACATGCTAAGCTTCGAAAAACGACGGCTCACATCATCGCTCTGATGTCCGTTGTCAATAGTTTGGGCGCGAGGAGCCCGACCGTCCAAACGAACGGCTGTTCATGATGATGATCGCGTATGGGTGGAGGCGGAACTGTAGGACATCTATGATCAAGCTCTGATGCGCGGGTTGGTTACCGCATTCCCGATTGTGCGTCCGGGCTGTTCCGATCTTACGACGGGCGTCGGTCAAGTGCCGGCCACAAAGCGTCTGACGGGTGTTCCCCTGCCGTTGTCCCGCCCCCGCCCATGCGCGAGGTGCAACTTCGATGCAGCGATCTATGATCTGATCGCCTGCGCCTCCCTTGCAACAGCCCACATGAAGCCGGTCAGCTCCCTCGCAATCGCGGTGCAAACCACCGTCGTTCGCTTTCCCCGTCCGGCGAGCATTCGATATCGAGATGTCAGCCGACTCTGAGCTTTTCATGCAATCTCTCGAACTCTCGATGGGGCCTGCTCCATGAGGTAGAGCTTTCTTGTACCGATCTTTGGCGGGTGGCGATAAGTCCAGGGGCTCTCGACCAGCATGTGCCGAACCCGACCGTTGCCGGCCTTGGTGATTGCGCCTCGTCTGGCCGTCTCACCCGTTGATCGCTCGCCAGGTACCAGGCCGAGATAGCCCATCAGTTGGCGAGGGCTCTCAAATCGGGTCACGTCGCCGACCTCCGCGGCGAATGTGACTGCGACGATCAGATGGATCCCTCGCAGCGTCTGCAGAGCTCGAACGACCGGAGCCTCTGGTCCACGCTCGATGTATTTGCGCACCGTCTTGCGATCTATGCCAGTCTGCCTGGCAATCGCAGACACCGACAGCCCTTGTCGATGTAAATCCAGGATCATCATTGTCTCCCTCAGCTTGATCACCCAAATCCCCTTTCCGACCATCGGAAAGAGTATTGGCGATGACGCGCCGCCGGTCTTCCGGGCGCGCGCCAGAAGACCGGCGGCGCCTCAAACTGGGAAGATTCAAACGGCGCTATTGAGGGGTATTGCTCCGGTACTGACAGCTATACGCTGGATAATGCGGCGCATGCTGGCATCCGATGCCTCAACCTCGCCGACATAACGGATCTCTCCGTTTCGGCCAGATTCAGCAATCGCAATTGCATTCTTCAGCTTGGCAACATCGATTCCGACAAAAGCTTCTCTATAATCCGCCACGGCTCGTCCTCCTGTGATGAGGATCTGCTCGGCCTGTCCGAGCAACCCTCGGAAGACCAGTGTAGGGCGAGCCACCTCAGCCACGAAGACGGACATACGGCCTTACGTTTAACGGGTCAACTTGGGGGGTGCTGTTCCGGCCCTAACACTGAAGTCGCACGTGTTCTGACGATGCCGCTGGGTAATCAGCTGACTGCTCGTCTTTGCCGGCAAAAAGATCATCGACGGCACGTTGATTGCATGGGCATAACAAGAAACCCTTGCGCCCATTGCGTTCCGCCTTCTTTTATTAAAGGGCTCTAAATGAAGACCACCCGAACTATCCAAAGTAAAACGGCAAAACAAGTGAATGTGGATCCGCTCACCAGTTCGAACCCGCGGTTGTCATCGAAGATCATGAATTTCGTGGAGGGCGCGCGTGCAATAACCCCCGGCGAGCTGGAAGCTAACAATATCACACGTTATCGTGTCACAAGATTCTATCGCAAACAAATCGTTAACAGTGACTATTACGATCAACTCAAATTCATCGTGGAGCCCTCATTCAAAGAGTTTGACAATACCGGTGATCTGGATACCAGCGGCGAGAATGATAACACGGTCGTGCCTGGATTTCAGCACAAGTACGCTCAGACAGGTCTGTTGCTTGCAACAGACCGCTGCGCTTCATACTGCCGCTATTGCTTTCGCAAACGCCTAGTTGGAAAGGACTCAGATGAAATTGCAGCTGACTTAGGGCAAATTGGACGATACATTGGAAATCATCCTGAGATGACGAACGTACTTATATCTGGAGGCGACCCATTCGTGCTCAGCACCCATAGGCTCCACGAGATTCTTGATTATCTATTGCCGTTTCCGCATTTGAACTCGATTCGTTTTGGCACAAAAGCACTCGCGTACGCACCCAAGAGGTTCGAGGATCCCAGCTTGGTGACCCTGTTCAAACGGATCCAGGACGCAGGTAAGGCAGCCTTCATCGTCACACATTTCGATCACATCGGTGAAATCTCGATCGACGCAGAGCGCAACATCCGCTCTCTGCGTGCACGAGGCGTTGAGTTTTTTAACCAATCGGTGCTTCTGGCGAAAGTCAACGATGATCCTGAGATCTTGGCTCCGACCTTCGCCAAATGTCATCAGATGGGGGTCCGTCCATACTATCTCTTTCAGGCAAGACCGGTGAAAGGCGCATCCCATTTTCAGGTTTCGCTGCGTCGGGGACTAGAGATTACGCGCGGGATCAACCAACGTCTCAGTGGCATCCAAAAGACATTCAAATATATCATGTCGCACTACACAGGAAAGATCGAGATTCTTGACCTTGGAGCCGATGGCCGTGTGTACATGCGATATCATCAGAACAGGTCTCAGGAAAAGATTGGGAAGATATTTTCTCGTCCATACCTTGAGGGCGCCTGTTGGCTAGACGATTTGTTCGAAATATCAGATGGAAAGTAAGTGATGGAGTGGACGCTTCCCACTTAACGGCGTTTACGTGCCAGAATTGTGCGTTGGAACATGAAAGAGGAAAGCGTCGATGGAGAATCGGCCTAGATTTGACGAAAAAGAAGCATCAAGTCTGGGCAGAACGAGTCTGACGACGCGGTGATTTTTCGCCCAAAGGTCTTGAGGACAAACTGCTGCACCGTTGAGCACGCGCCATTACAAAGCTTAGGCCGCCGTCAAAATAATCGCGGTGATTTCCACGTTGCACCCACTCTTCGACAAGGCGCGAGAGCTCGATCACGAAATTGCTCGTAAGCGGTTAGCCGACGGCGTCTGGTTTGAAGTTCCATGGCATGAGCAGCTCAATATCAGCGGCTGGCCAGCGATTTGCGATGCGGGTGAGCGTTTGAGATAGCCAGGCAAGCGGATCGACATTGTTCATTTTTGCCGTCTGCAGAAGTGTGGCGATCGTCGCCCATGTCTCTCCGCCGCCCTCGCTGCCGGCAAAGAGACTATTCTTCCTCGTAATGGTTTGGGGCCGGATGGCACGCTCGACTATGTTGGAGTCGATTTCGACGCGGCCGTCCGTCAAGAAGTGCTCCAGCGCCCCCGGCGTGTCAGGCCGTAGCGTATCGCCTCAGCAGTCTTGGACTTTCGGAGACTTTGGAGAGTTCCTTCTCCCACAACTGGAAGAGATCGGCGACAATGCCAGCGGACGTCTCCTGACGGCGCCTCGCGCGCGTTTCGGCATCACTGCCGCGGATCTCGTCCTCGACCTTCCAAAGTTCCGTCATGGCTGTGATCGACGCCGTTGCAGCGTCATTAATGCCGCCGACATGCAGCTCGTAGAACTTTCGGCGTAAATGTGCCAGCATCCGGCAAGCTTGATCGTTTCATTGCTGCCGGACTTGGCGCGCTCCTTGAGCATGCTGGTATAAGCCGAGTACCCATCCACTTGCGGGATGCCGCTGAACCCGGCGAGATGACGCGCGACACACTTGCCACCCCTGCTGTCTTCGAAGCGATAGGCAACCATCGGCGGGCCAGACCCGCCAAACGGTCGGAGCGTAGGCCCATAACCACGCCTTCATCGTTCTACCAGAGCCGGGGACCAGCGTCGGTAAGGTGGTCTCGTCTGCAAAACCCTCTCTCCGGCTTTAATGCGTTCCAAGATGTAATCCGCCAGATCCGCAGCTCGAAGCCCAGATGCCCCATCCATTGGGCCATCAAGAGCGGCTGAGAACCACGCTGTCGCGCAGATAGAGAGGCGGAAGACCATCGGCGTATTTCGACACGGCGATATAGGCCAGCAACCGTTCGCTCGGCAGCCCACCTTCGATGATATGCGCGGGCGCCAAAGCCGCAGCACGCCGTCACGTTCGCGGAAGGCATATTTCGGGCGGCGTGTGACGATGACCCTGAACTTCGGCGGTATGACATCAAGCCGCTCGGATCGGTCCTCGCCGATCAGAACCTTTTCCAAGCCTTGGCAGTCGTCGGGGATCTCCGGCTCGATCACTTCCTCGATGCGTTCGAGATGGGCGGCAAAACCTTTGCGTGGCCGCGCCTCCCTTTTTGGCCGCTCTTTGCCCACTTGGCCGAGCTCGCTGTCAATCGCCGCAAGGCCAGTCTCGACCTCCTCAAAAGCGAAGTCTATCTGCTCGTCGTTTATCGCCAGCCGCAGTCGCTCGGAGCGCGTACCGTTTTGGGCCCGCTGCAAAACCTTCAAGATCGCCGTCAAAGTGGTGATCCGCTCGTCGGCTTTCTGTTGGACAGCCTTCATTCGGGCAATTTCGGCGTCAGTCGCAGCCTTCTCTGCGTTCAAAGCAATGATCATCGCTTTCAGCGCATCGACGTCGTCAGGAAGGTCTGGACCGGGTAAAACCATGCGCGTAATAGAGCATAGAATCAGCCGATTTCCCAACACTTACAGCAACATGATTCAACTTGCCGCACATCGTCATCAGCCGATCGAAAGTGGCCGGCGCACCTTGGCGGGGCGGATCTTTTTCCAATCCATTCCGGCTAGAAGTGCCATTAATTGCGCATGATCGAGACGGACGCGGGTAGCAGACGGGACAGGCCAGCAGAAGCCATTTTCTTCGATTATTTTGTACCTCACAACAGAATGCAGCCACTGCCAACGCAGATACGCAGTTAGTGCGGGTGACGCATCCGTTTCATCCTTTATTCCCACGGCAGTTGCCGTGCGTCGGCAAGCGCTACAACCGGCATGGTGAACGCCTTTTGCTGCAGACCGAGGACACCACTGTTTGGTCGGTTCCTCCGCAATGGACTGATCTTGTGAGCTTGGATCCTGAGGTCGTCATGAGCAACGGGCGATCGCTCTTGCGGGTAGTCGACTTAATGGAGTTTGGCCACTCTGGTGAAGCGCCTTTCGAGCAAATCGGGGCCGGGCTGACGTGCGGAAGTGTAAGGATAAATATGCCGCATTTGTAAAGTGGATTATGCCGCAAGAGGTCGCTTTTATGAGAGGTTACGCCTGCAAATACAAGATATCTCGTCAAATAGACCATAAGCATCGTCTTGACGAGGCAGCAAAATGCGTCATAATTAGCATTACGCTAACACCGCTTCATGTCCTCGGAGCCATCGATGTCTGCGAAGTACGACAGCAAGCGCACAAAGACGGATGGCCTCATCGAAGAGGGCACGTTCAATCCCACCCCGAGAAGGTGCGCGATCCAAAGTTTCGGGCAGCGAGTTCTTCGATCCGCACGACGCCGTGCAGGTCAAATACGAGATGCTGCGTCGCGTCTCCATCGACAAGGTGTCGGTGACGGAGGCCTCCGACGAGTACGGTGTTTCCAGGCCAACCTACTACCAGGCCAAGGTGAACTTCGATATGGCCGGCATTGCCGGACTGGTGCCGACGAAGCCGGGGCCCCGCGGTCCCCACAAGATCGACGACAAAGTCCTGGCATTTCTGCAGGCGCAGCTCGCCCAGGAGAACCCGTTCGCGCCCGGGAACTGGCCAAGCTGCTCCGCCAGGAACTCGATATCGAGCTTCATCCCAGATCGATCGAGCGGGTTCTAAAAAAGCGGCACGTAAACATTGCCGCGACGGCGGCATGCCCGATCCAACCGTCGACCATCGCGTCCCAGTACGAGGTATTGCGCAAGGCAGCCCTCGGCGCAGCGCTGCCGCTTATGGCCCGTAGCGGCCTGATGCTCTTTCTGCGCCGGGGATGTGGGGATGGGTTCAGGCGCTGACCGCAGCAGCAAGCACTCCGCGAGCAGAATTACCCATCGTCATTTGCTTGTCCGCTGCACGGCGGACACAGCGCCGTCGTTCACGTCCTTGCGACAATCGCCATGAGCACCAACGATCGGAGGTCACCATGAATGTACATCTCAAAGTCCAGCCTCATCACCTCGAACGCGGCGCCTACCTCTACATCCGCCAGTCTTCCATGCGGCAAGTCGTTGAGAACGTTGAGAGCGCCAGGCGGCAATATGCGCTTCGGGGACGCGCTGTCGCCCTCGGCTGGCGCGACGAGCAGATTATCGTCATCGACAACGATCAAGGAGAGTCCGGTGCATCGGCGGCGTGGCGCGAGGGGTTTCAGCGGCTGGTCAGCGATGTCGGCATGGGGCATGCCGGGATCGTCATGGGCCTGGAGGTCTCCCGTCTGGCGCGCAACAATGCCGACTGGCAGCGTCTGCTGGAGATCTGTGCCCTTGCCGACACCCTGATCCTCGACGAGGACGGCGTCTATGATCCGGCAAGTTTCAACGACCGGCTCCTGCTCGGCCTGAAGGGAACAATGAGTGAGGCCGAGCTGCATGTGATCAAAGCCCGGCTGCGCGGCGGCATTCTCAATAAGGTGCGGCGCGGCGAGTTTCGTTGCCTCCTACCGACCGGGCTGGTCTATGACCATTTCGGCAATGTGACTCTTGATCCAGACATGCAAGTCAGAGAAACGATCATTCATTTCTTTGAGATGTTCTCTCGCCTCGGGTCCGCCTCCCAGACCGTCAAGGTCTTTCGCAATGAAGGCCTATTGTTTCCATCGCGCCTACACAACGGCGGCACGCTATTTCGGCCGCTGACCGCATCGACGGCGATGCGTGTCCTGAACAATCCCGCTACGCTGGCGCCTATACCTATGGCCGACGACAGTTTCGACGCACCATCGACGGCAAAGACTCTGCGTGCGCGCGACATTGATGACTGGCCGGCCTGCATTCCCGATGCTCATCCCGGCTATATCAGCTGGGAGCGACATCAGGAGAATCTGAAGATCCTCAAGGCGAATGGCCGTGGATTTGAAGCGGCACGAGCTTCAATCCCAAGGGAGGGACCGGCACTGCTGCAAGGCCGGGCCGTGTGTGGGCAGTGCGGCAGCCATCTTAGGGTTCGCTATGCGGCGCGACGTGGCCGGCAGGAAGCCTGGTACATTTGTAATCGTGCCCGCATTTATCGTGCGGAGCCTATGTGTCAGTCGATCGCTGGGCCTCCCGTCGATGAAGCCATCGGTATGCTGATTGCCGAGCAGATGACGCCGGCGGCCGTCGAACTCGCTCTCGAAGTCCGCAAGGAGATCCAAGCCCGGCATGAAGAAGCAGACCGGCTGCGCTGTCGCGCAATCGAACGCGCCCAAACGGAAGCCGAGCTCGCTCAGCGCCGCTTCATGCTTGTCGATCCTAGTAACCGCCTCGTCGCCGACACGCTCGAAGGTGAATGGAACGAGAAGCTTCGCACGCTGGCCAGTGCCCGCGAAGAGCGCGAACGTGGCCGAGAGCACGATCAATTCATCCTCGATAAAGCTGTCCACGAACGGTTAGTCGCGATGACGGCCGACTTCAACCAGCTCTGGAAAGATCCGGATACCCCAAGCCGCGAACGCAAGCGATTGCTGGCCCACATCATTGAGGATGTCACTCTCTTAAAGTTGCCAGCGGAAGGAACCACTAAGCTTCACGTTCGCTTCAAGGGCGGCAAAATCCAGACGCTCACCACCATGAACCCAAAATCCTCTCCTCAGCAGATCAAGACAAAGCCCAGCATCATTGAACTGGTCGATAGGCTTCTCGACGATTACATTTATCCCGAGATCGCCGAGATTCTAAACGAGCAGGGGCATCGCCCAGGTGGAACCGCACGTCGCGGCTGCCAGGACGCCCGCTTTACACCCCTCAAAGTCGCCTATCTCATCCACGAATATAAGCTGCGATCACGATATGATCGACTGCGACAGCGGGGAATGCTGACAAGACAGGAAGCGGCAGTGCATCTCAATATCAGCGAGCAAACCGTCGCCAGATGGGCCAAATTTGGCCTCATCACCAGACATGCCTATAACGGGCACTATAGCCTGTACGAAATCGCCGATGGAGACCTGCCGCAAAAGCAATGCAGTCGATGGAATCCACTCGAAGATCGCGCTGCTGCGTATCGACAAATGCAAACCGAGCCAAGAACATCAACTGGCGAGGAAAGAGGTGTAGTATGAACGCCGATCGTTGGCGTAAAGGCAGACCCCACTGCCGTCCCACCAAACAATGCGGATCCGGTCTGCACGTTTCGAGCGGAATACATAAAGAGCACCGTTAAAGGGTCGAGGCCGCCATCGCGCACCAGGGCCATCAGCGAGGCCGCGCCTTTGCGGAAGTCAACCGGTTGGCACGACACATAGACCACGACACCCGAAGCGATCATGCTTGCCGTACCGCCCTGACGATGCCGCTCAGCAGCGCCGGATCGATCGAAGCGCTGACGCGAAGTGTCGTGTCGCCCACCTGGATCTCGACAGTGTCCGTCCGCACCGCCTCGAAACGAGTAAAGGCCTCATCGTTTTCGGTTGCTCTCAACCGCTGAACCGAACCAGATGCAAGGGCTACGCGCCGCCATCCAAAGAGCTGCGATGGGTCCATTCCATGGGCACGCGCGACCGCAGAGACATTTGCGCCCGGAGCCAACGCTTGCTCCAGGATCAGAGCTTTCGCCTCATCTGACCACGACTTCGGTTTCCGCCGCGTTCGCACCGGCTCCGCCGTCAGAATTTCGAACGTACGATCATGATTCATATCTTCACTCATAGGATTCCCAGCATGATTCATGCTGAAAATGAGCGATTTCGCGTCTCCATGCTACGTGGGATGGCCTGTCCGCTTACAATTGCTCGGAGAGCGCGACGAGATGACATTGCCAAGGTATCCCCACGGTGACGGCCGTCTTGGCGAGCTTAGGCTGAACGTCGCAAGTCCTAGTGGTAGCACTAGGACTAGTCCTATGACGAAGCAGCATGTTGAGGTGATCACATCGGTTGAGCGACGTCGGCGGTGGTCTACATCTTGACGAAACGCCGAGGTGGCCGGGAGATACGAAGTCAGCTTTCGGGCTATAGGGGGATCGTGCAGGCCGACGCCTTGGCGTTCATCGGCAACACGGTCAAGCCCATCATCGACACCGTTGTTGATCACTACAACAGGATAGGTATCAGCTCACAACGCCTGGTGCCTATGCGCCGATTTCGAATGTTAGCGCCTGCCGGACAGCTTCGTAATAATCTTCGATACGTGTTTAATCGTTAGTGACGCGTCTTGGGCGAGGTATGGGATGCGTGTCGAGCTTCTCGGGTAGGAACGTCGGCGTGTGTGGCGCGGCGAGCAGAAGTTCGAAATTGTTAGATTGGTTGGGAATTTACGGAGTACATTTGTACTTGACTCCGGCGGCCACTAACGCGAGCGCCACTTTACGCCTCATCACAGTGGCGACGCGAGGATCTCAAAAATCCGAGGCATTAATCTGGTATAGCAGATTCCGGGCGCGATAAGACTGCGAATACGATGAGCGGCGACGTTACTGTCCTCGGCAGCTTCGGTGAGCGTCAGCAATTCGACAATTTGACCGATGGAAGTATAATCAGCGTCATACACGGTGATGATGAATCAATCACTGTTCTAACTAACGACGGCATCGACGAGCTGACGCAGATGCTTTCCGCTGCCTGCCGTTCCCCGAAGCCTCCTCGACGACTTCGACTTCCTCTAAACTCCAGACGCAATCGCCCGCATCAAACCGACATCTTCGCGGTAACAGTCGGCCGGTTATAGTCCTTCCCCAACCGCCAGAGGCCCAACTCCTGCTCAAGGAGCAATGGCGCGAGGGACCTCAAGCCGTGGACGCAATCTATGCCTATACTAGCCCCTCCGCTTCGATCCGCTGAACCCGCAGACCAACCCTGGCGAGTCAACAATATATGCAAGATGCGTGTGCTGATAACTTATGAACAAATTTTATAACGTCCTCCTGACGTGCATTGTCAATGTGAATTGGCCGCGCGTTGCTCGTACCGGATAGGCCGGTGCTGACGAGCGAGAGTCTACGTCGGTCGGACGAGCTATTTACGTGGTTACCGGTATTGCCGACATCATGCTCACGCTCATCGCCATTTTCAGCGATGTCGATCCGAAGGCTTGGCTGTAGACGTTCATTGGTCCCATTTCCGACAATGTCAGGCATCCGCGCAATACTGTTAGCGCGCTATCTATGTTGTTGTAAAAGAGTTTTTCCTTTGGCACGGTTCATGCTTCGGTATCCGCAAACGCGATATCAACTGGGGAATCACCCATGACTATTGCCGACTGTGCTGTTGCAACCGTCAAGTCCTCGCGAAAAGCGGCGCCATCCACGGGGTCAGTATCTTTCCTCTTTTTAGCTCAAGCGAAGTTCCGATGAGCCGCATCGCACATGAAATGAATGAAAAGTTCGCGGACGCTTCATGGCAAGAGCGTCATGCTGTCACTCGCGTTGACCAGTTGCGCGAATGGATGGACGACACCGACAGTACCCTTATGCGAGATATTGAGCTCGGCCTTGCGCGCGCGCCTATGGCGATGCGGATTACGCCTTATGTCCTGAACTTGATCGACTGGTCGAACTTCCTCCAAGACCCAATCCGCAAACAGTTCATTCCCGTTGGAAGCGAAATGCTTCCCTCTCACCCGTTGCTACAAATGGATTCGTTACACGAACAAGAAAGTTCACCTATAGATGGATTTGTGCATCGCTATCAGGACAAGGCACTTTTACTTGCGACAGACCGGTGCCCTGTCTATTGTCGTTATTGCACCCGCAGTTACAGCGTGGGTTTAGACACGCAATCGTTCTTCAAAAAAAGGGCGCCGCCTTTCCAGAGCCGCTGGAATACCATCTTGGCATATCTTCGTGCGACCCCCGTCATCGCTGATGTAGTGGTGTCTGGAGGCGATTGCTTTCGCCTCAAACCATCGCGACTTCTAACGATCGGAAAGGGCCTTCTGTCCGTCCCCTCAATTCGCCGTGTGAGATTTGCGACGAAAGGCCTTGCTGTACTGCCTATGAAAGTCACAAGCGATCATGAATGGACTGATGCTCTTGTCAGCATTAGCAATGCTGGCCGGGATCAGGGGGTAGAGATCTCATTTCATACTCATTTCAACCATCCTTTAGAAGTCACCGACTATACGATTGCGGCTGCGGACCTTCTTTTCAAGCGGGGAATAAGGATGCGCAATCAGTCGGTTTTGATGGCTGGCGTCAACGACGATCCAGAGGTTTTGAAACAGCTCGTCAAAAAACTCTCGGATCTGCATATTCAGCCGTACTATGTGTACAGTTGTGACCTCGTCGACGGACTCGAGCACATGCGCTGCTCAATAAGGCTAGCATGTCAGATAGAAAAGGCATTACGCGGAATCACGGCTGGATATAATACCCCGCTTTTCGTTGTCGACACGCCAGGAGGCGGTGGAAAGCGCGATGTTCATAGCTTTGAGCATTATGATAATCAGACAGGAGTTGCTGTGTACCAGGCCCCAGCTGTCCGGCCGGGGCAACTGTTCACCTATCCGGATCCATTGCAGTCTCTCTCTCCAGAAGCGCAGGCTGCGTGGTTAGATCCACAACGCGCCAATCGTATGCTGAGCGATGCAATTGAGGCCGCTCGAGCAAAATTGATGGCTGTTTGAATGAGTGATCCTGCGGCAGATAGAGTGATCGCGGAACTGGTATGACGGTTTGAGGGGGCGGCGTATGCAGCGGGATAGAGTCTCGAGAATCTCACCAATGAGCGTTTGCGATTTGAGATCGGCAATGCGCCTTTTGGGCGCAGTCGATCTCTCCAACGGGCTCTGAACTAGCACCCAGCTCCCTGACGGTCCGCCATCAGGCTATGTCATGGATCGTTTGATACAGAATAGACGCCGCGCCCGAAATGAATTGGCAGCATGCACTGACCGCAATCGGAATAGTCGAAATAGTGAACAGAGGAAGGCTGCCAATGAAGCATTCTCGCTTGGGGAGCATGGCCGTTATCGGCAATGGGATGATAGGACACGGAATCGCAGAGGTATTTGCGAAGGCAGGCTGGGAGGTCAATCTCATCGGCCGAAGTCAGGCGAGTCTTGAGCGCGCGCTTCAGCGGATCGAGGCGAGCGTCAACGAATTTGTCCAGGCAGGGTTGCTGGACGCTCCATCGGCGCAAGCGTCGATTGCGAAGATACGAATTTCGACTGAAATACAAGCTGCGGCAGCGGCAGAATTCGTTATCGAAGCCCTACCCGAGGATATCGAGCTGAAGCTCGGCATATTCTCTAAACTCGACAGGATATGTCGTTCCGATGCCGTCCTCGCCACCTCCAGCGGCCATCCGGCCAGTGCCGTCGACAAATGCGTAGAACACAGGGAGCGGGTCATCGCAGCGCATTTTTGGTCTCCGCCGCAGCTAATTCCACTCGTTGAGATTTGTGGAAGCGATGCTACGACCAAAACAGTGATCGAGCGTACGTGCGTGATTGTTGGGTGTATCGGAAAGATGCCCGTCGTCGTTGACCGCGAAGTTCCTGGACTCATCGGCAACCGCATCCAGTTTGCAGCACTTCGTGAGGCTTGGGCGCTTTGGGCCGCGGGTGTTGCTTCGGCCGAAGCCATTGACTCCGTAGTCCGGCATTCGATCGGAAGACGGCTCGCGGTGACTGGACCGATCGAATCAGCGGATCTCGGCGGTCTGGACACGATGTATCATTTCGCACGCTTGCTGGAACCGTCTCTCGACACTTCGTCTGATCCACCTGAATCGATCGCGGCTCTAGTCCGTAGTGGGCACTGCGGAGCCTCCAGTGGCAAGGGAATCTATGATTGGACTGAACGAGACGGCTCTGCGCTGCTGTCAGCACGACGCAGGGAATTGATGCGATGGTTGCACGTGGACCGGCAAGGGTCCTGACTCCGATATGGAGTTGATGGTGCCGCTCAGGTGCCTGAACGTTAGCAATCGCGCATTTAAAAAAGTGTGCGACCGGCAAATGACGGTCGACACCGACGTCGGCAGGAACTTGACGCTTAAAGCGGAGCGCCCGCATAACTTTTTCCGAGGGAAACCGTCCCCTCCCACAATACTCGACGGCGTCGCAGATCAGATCCAGCGTGCCCCTAACACCAGCAATCGGCCTCTGCGTCAATCGCTCTTGATGCGCGTCTGAAAGAAAGCTCGAAAGGGAATTCGTTTTGCCCACTCTGCTATTTCGGGCGGCTGCGCAATCATACCTTCTCCTTGCTGGCTGTAACCAATGCCGCCATTGGCCAGGCACCGGATGGCATCACCATCATGTCATGCGCCCGGCTGAGAGTCGCCGGCAACTGTTTGAGAGTGTCGAGCGTGATCTGAGGGCGACAGCACGCACCATCGATGTCTTCCACCCTGTAAGCGCGTCGCGGCGCATCGGCACCGCTATGGCGGTCCGGGCCACATAAGTGACCCGGATCACAGGCGACGCGTTTCGGAAAAGTTCGGACAGGATTTCCGGCAATCTCCGGACAGAAACCAGGGTGCCGAGGCTCGGACTTTGGAGAAAATGCTGTCTGGAAATTGGCGAAATGATTGTCAACCTTTCGCGAAGTGCGCAATATACGACGCACAATCCGAAGCGCGATGCCACCCAATGCTCGCCGGGGCCATCCTGGATCGTCTCGTTCACAATGTCTATCGCATCGATCTCACCCGTAAAAGCATGCGAAAACAGCGCTGGGCCCATGGCGCCGAGAACACGACACGCTTGACCTAAAGCAGATCGAACATCAAAAGAACCCAGGAGAAATGGACGACTTCAAAATCGGAACGCCGGCCGCCTTCATTCGTTACGCATTACAAAGGCGAAGGCAAGTAGAATAGCGCGTCGAATTTGCTAACCGTGACGATTAGTGAATCCTCCACAGGTGGACGGCGGTATTTCACGCGCGAGTCCGCATGTGCTCCGCAGAGCATATCTCTTCTATTGGCTCGAAGCTTTGCGATCATTGTGCGGAACCGCGGGCATGCTGCATATGCAAGTGGTTTTTGATCCATAGTGGCGGCAACCGCTGGTTTTGTAACTCCAGTTCAACGAAGCGCATCCGGCGTGCATTCGCAGTTGGATTGTGAAAGCCTGAGGTATCATACCTCAGGCTATAGCGCGTCATCGCATAATCGTGCGGCTCTGCTCTCGCAAGAATTGCGGCAAATACCAAGAACCGAGGCCACCTTTCGATCCAGTCCCCGAACCCTTCCATCCGCAAAAAGTCTGAATTCCAGGCCACGCTCCCGTGGTTGCGCCACTGGCCCGGTTTGCATAGAGCACACCCGCCTCCACGGTATCCAGGAATAACTCTAATTCGTCCGGATCCTCGGTGTAGATCCCGGCTGTCAGGCCGTACGGTACTGCATTTCCGCGTGCAATAGCATCACCAAGGTCAGTGAAGATGCGGACGGTCAAAAAAGGCAGGAATAATTCGTTCCTATGGAGGATGTGATCGTCCGGAAGGTTGGCGACAATTGTCGGTTGGGCAAAGTAGCCGTTGTCGTAAACGCTGCCGGTGAGCAAAGCACCACCACATACAATGCCATCGGCTGCTTTGGCTTGTTCCACCGCGCGGAGAAACCGGTCACGCGCCGATTCATTGATCAGCGGTCCCATGAAAACGTCCTGAACGTACGGATCGCCAATCTTCAAAGCACGCGCCGCCGCCTCGATCTTCTCCATGAACTCAACTTTCACGGATTCGTGCAGAAAGACAACCGACCCTGCAGAACATTTTTGTCCCTGAAGACCGAATGCGGAGCGGAGCATACCTGAGATAGCGATGTCAATGTTCGCCGAAGCTCCAACATAGGTGGGGTTCTTACCTCCCATCTCGGCCAACACCGGCTTGGCGTGTGCCCCGGAGGTGCCAAAGCCGCGCATGATCGACATTCCCACGGCGTGCGAACCGGTGAAGGCAACACCGTCGATGCCGGGGTGCGCGACCAATGCTGCGCCGGTTTCGTTGTCGCCGTTGATCAAATTAAAAACGCCTTCCGGGAAGCCAGCTTCCATGAAGCAATTCGCAATTAGTCGACCTGTCATTCCTCCCATCGGACTTGGCTTGAAGACGACCGTGTTGCCTGCCAGAAGGGCGCAGATCGACATGCCGATCGAGAGGGCCACTGGGAAATTGAACGGCGCAATTACGGCGAACACTCCATAGGGACGCAGGACGTCGATTGTCTCCTCGCGCTCTTGCGCTCGCTTCATTGCTCGGGCGAATCCGCCATTCAACGCCAGTTCCGAGCTGTAAAAGCGTATAATATCGATTGCTTCCTCGACCTCGCCAATCGCTTCCATTCTCGATTTGCCGACTTCCAACAGGCAAGCTGCGGCGACTTCGAATTTTTGTATCTCCAATAAGGCGGCTGCCCTTTCAGCGATTTCGACACGCTTTTGCCAGCCGATTTGACGCCAATTCGGATAGGCGCGTTTGGCGGCCTCGACTGCAAGCTCTACGGCCGTGGATGATGCCTTAAAGAACGTTCCCAGACTTTTAGAGCGATCCACCGGGCAGGGCGCCAGATACGTTTCGCCGCCGCGATTGTCTTTGCCGTCGATAAGGTTAGCATGCTCGCGGCCGAGCCTGCCCTTTACCTCCGGAATCACGCGGTCAAGCACCGTGTTAACACCCGAAAAGTCCTCGTAAAGATTTGAGTATGTAACGCGCGGCAGTCTGCTCACTGCATCTCCGTTCATTGTGGCTCCTTTCTGTTGAAGTGGTCAGGATTAGATATAGCAACGCCAAGATCGATACGCTCAGTCAGTCCATCCACGGCAATGACCAGTTCCTCGGCGGCAAACTAGGGGAATGCAGGAGATGGGCATCAAATTTCCCATCGATGGTCCCTCAACCCTATATATGCGTCGTTCAAATGCGACCAACTCCGAAGCTTTGCCGGCCCGGAATCATCACGGTGCCTTCTATTCCCCGCGGTCCGCGTACTACTACCAGACTAGCTTGTGCGGGCCCGGAAAGAAGAGATCTGCAAGCTGCTCGGCAAATCCGTTCGTGAACAAGGAATTGCGCGTGTACCCGATGCATGACACGGCCGCTTCGGCCGGGACACCAAGATTGCTCTTGCCCTTGCTGTCTGCGAGCCAACCGGCCTGCCCTTGACACTAAGTGCGGCGGCGATCGCCTGGTACGATGGAGCTCATGGCTCATCAGAAACTCCTACGAAGGATCCTAGTTTGCCAGCCAGAAGGTGACCTACAACTGCGATTGACGTTACCATATACGGCAAGTATGTTCCAGTAAACGGAATTTCATACCGAAAAACGGTTTTTCTTTGTAAACGTACCAAAAGATTGGCCACCCAAATGCCTGATGTCACGACCTCCGACTTCAAATTCCAACCGTATTGGTGGGACGCTGCGGCGCCCACTGTAATCGAAGGCGGTAATCTCGATGCCGAATACGACGTGGTTGTTGTAGGCAGCGGCTACACTGGAGTCAGCGCGGCGCTCCATCTTGCGCGCGCCGGACGAAGTGTCGCGATTTTTGATCGGCAAGACCCGGGCGCGGGCGCTTCGCGCCGCAATGCGGGCTTCATCGGAAGGGTTCTTAAAAAATCGTATTCCGATCTCTCCGCGTCGAAGGGAAACGGAACCGCCAAGGCCATCTATACTGAACTTGAAGCCGCCTACCGCTTCACGCTGGATCTCATTGAAAGCGAGGCAATAGACTGCTTCGCTTCACGTCCGGGCCGATTCATCGGAGCGACATCGAAGGGGCATTTTGATGCGCTCGCAGCGGATCTCGGCAAGATGCAGGCAGAGATGGGCTTCGACTATACGATGGTGCAAGCAGAACGCCAACGAGAAGAGTTTGATACCGATCTTTACTTGGGCGGAGCCGTGATTCCGGAAAGTGGCTGCCTTCATCCCGGTCTTTACCACAAAGGCTTGCTTGACCGAGCCATCGCCGCAGGGGTGGCCGTTTTCGGCCGCACAGAGGTAGAGGAGATCATCACATCCAGTATCGGAAGCAACGAAGTTCGCACCACGAGAGGGGTTGTAAGAGCACGTGACGTGGTGGTGGGCACCAATGGTTACACCACTAAGCTGGGATGGTTCCGCCGTCGCGTTGTTCCCTTCCGTGCCTATATGGCTGCCACCGAGGAGATGCCGCAGCTACTGTTGGAGAAGCTTATTCCCCGTGGAAGGACAGTCATTGACTCCAACACGAACATCGACTTCTTTCGCCCCGCACCAGATTCTAACCGGATCTTGTTCGGTGGTGCAACTGGCGCGCCGCTTAGCGGGCACGAAGAGATCACAATCCGCATGAAAGCGATTCTCGATCGTGTACTGCCGGACGCGCGCGACCTCAGGTTAAGCCATACGTGGAACGGTTATTGTGCGGGCACATTCGACCTTATGCCGCATATGGGCTGTAACGGGCGCGTCCACTATGGCATGGGATATAATTTCTCAGGCATCACTTTAGGCACCACCTTCGGCAGGAAAATCGCCGGGCGCATTCTTGGCGAGGCTGGCGTTGAAAGCATGTTCGCGAGCAGCGTATTTCCAACGATGCCCTTTTATAGTGGGAGGCCCTGGTTTCTCGGCCTCGTTATGCGTTATTTTGATTGGCGCGACCGTCAGATCGCGCGGCGTGGGAGCTAATTAACACTAGCCCGCGCTTCGACCAAGTGAGAAAACATTTGCGAACTCAGTGGCCGTCCGCTTAAGCGTGCGGGAACCGATACAGGTTGTATCCGCATTTCGTGCGGCCTGTACTCCTGAGCGCATATATCTGTGGCTGATCCGGCATAAGACCAATGGGATAAGCAATGATCAAGAGGCAGCGTATGTGCTCGCCAGCTGGCGGCCGGTACGGAGCCTCCGCCGCGGTCGTGGACATTCCAAGTATCGCCTTAAGTTCCCGCGTAACGAGCCAATCGGGCGGCCCAGCGATCGCTTCGAGGACAACAATAATAATTGCCGACCGAACCGGATTTCGGTTCACGGGTACTGATCGATGCCATGGCGACATTCCCGCTGCCGACAGAGAGTATATCAGCGTCCGCTTTTCATACCTGTGGCGACCTCGGACTCAGCGAAGGCCACGAAATATGCCGCGAGCATAGCACTACCAGCCACTCGCGATGGTTAGGATTATGCGGCATTATGTGAAAATCTGAGCAGATTCCAATTTCAATGAAACGAAGACAATAGTGGCCATGATTTCAGGAGGATGGAATGGCCCGCTCTTTTGTGCAGTTGAGTATGGACGAACGTCGCATCATTGCACGGATTCATGAGAAGAAGATCAGTTAGGCGGAAATCGCTCGCACCTTCGCCGCGACCGCTCGACGATAAGCCGAGAGCCGCGTCGGATTTTTCTGGCATGACCGCGAAGTTCCATTCGCTGAAGGATACTGGTATGTGACGGCGCATCAGATGGCCGAGAGCCGCCGGCGTCGCTATCGCAAGCTGTTGCGCGATCCACATCTATGCGCTGCGGTGATCGACCGGCTGAAGGACGGCTGGTCACCGGAACAGATTTCAGGGCGCCCGAGGCTTGTCAGCGAGTCGTCTGCGAGATTGAACCATGAGACGATCTATCAGTATGTCTATTCTCAGGAAGGCCGGGATCAGCAACTGGCTCGGCACTTGCCGGAGCGGCGAAGGAAATGGCGTCCAAGATATGCGCGCAAGCCGAGAAGTTTCGTTTTTCCAATCGAATGCGCCATTCGAAACAGGCCTGAAGCCATCAATTCCCGCGACGAATTTGGTCACTGGGAGGCGGATCTGATGATCTTCAGGAAGGAACATGGATCTGGCAATGTTGCCACAATCGTTGAGCGCAAGAGCCGCTATACCGTTCTCTTCCGCAACAACGACTGGCGTTCAAAACCGATCATGAACCAACTGATAAGCCATCTAGCACCCCTGCCCGTGAAAGCCCGGCAAAGCTTGACGTTTGACCGAGGCCTCGAATTTGTCTCATGGAGAGCTGGACATGGGAACGACAGCCTGATTCTGTGATCCGCAAGCGCCATGGCAAAAAGGCACGGTCGAGAATACCAACAAACGGGTTCGTCGTTATCTGCCCCCCGGAAACCATCGTGTTGGGTGACCAATCAGGAGATCCGTTCCTTATCTGACCGGATCAATGCCAGACCTCGAAAGTGCCTGGGATTTCAGACGCCGACGGAGATCTTCAGCCAGTATCTATTGGTTATGGAGGACCAGTTCATATAGATTCCAACCCGCGTTACATTCGATCTGGAACCAGCACTGCTGCAGCTTGGTTTAATAAATTTTGCCACGATGTTCGCCACGCCGGTTCCCACGTCTCGGCAATATCGCGGATATGGCGACCAATCTGGTATTGCAAATTGGCGGGCCGACGTGCGAGTCAATTTGTACAGCAGCAAACAAAAAGACGCTTGGCTGGTTGCTATCTGCTCTTACGTCCTGAAGATCGGCCGTTTGGCCGTATCTTCGAGCACTTGATGGCTGGTCGCTTAGCGGCGCTTCAATCTCGTCGCTCAACTGGTGATGGCACTGAACGTGCCGCACGGGACCACGGTCACCTTTTTAGCCGCCATAGATGCGGTCCTTGAGTGGCGTTTCAGCAATGAGAGTCTGAAGTCCAGACAGCAACGCTTTTTCGGCGCGGTTCAGTGCCTTGTGAGCATTGACCAGGAGGAAGATATCGATTGCTGGAGGCGCATCGTAAGGTGGCAGACGCCAAAGGACGCCGTCCGCGATGTCGCGACGTGCGACATGCAGCGGCAGCGGCCCGATGCCAAGGCCGACAATTATCAAGCGGCGAACCTCTTCCAGGCTCGACGATACTCCAACGATATTTGCGTCCAGCTTCGCCTCGCTGCGCAGCAGCGCGACCGGCCTCAACGCATCAAAGATGTGGTCGGTCTGGAAGGACACCGAGGATTCGCCCTGGAGATCGTCCAGGGTCAGCCCACTGCGGCCATACAGCCTGTGGCTCGGACCGCAGAAAAAACCGAAGAATTCCCGGTAGACCATCTCATAATCAAGCTCGGGATCGCGCTGGCTGACTAGTGAGATGCCAAAGGACGCGCGCCGCTCCTTCACCTGCTTGGCAACCTCGGAGCTTGCCGCCGCCAAGATCGTTACGCTCGATCGAGGATATTCTGCGTGGAACTGAGCCAACGCTTGGTCGAACAGCGGTGAAATCACGTGGCTCGCCACCGCGATCGTGACATGACCAACAACATCGTCACTGACGCTACGCAGCAGCGACGGAAGTTGGGAAATGGTCCCGAATACCTCGATACCCTGCTCATAGAGAAGACGACCGGCGTCGGTGAGCTCGAAACGAGACGCGTCGCGCTCCAGGAGACGGCGACCCACCCGGTCTTCCAGGCGTCTTAGCGCATTGCTAACGCTCGGCTGCTTCAGGTTCAGGCGCTCGGCTGCTCGGGTGATGCTCTTGGCCTCTGCTATCACAATGAAGGTCCGCAAGAGGTTCCAATCTAAGTCCCAGACGAGCCGCTCGATTGGTGGCGATTGCATTCTTAAAATCTATGTCCTTATTCTCATTATCTATTTGCACAATGATGCTGCGAATGCAATGATAACAGTACTGCTCAGTGCATCTCATCCCAATGACAAGGCTCCGCGCATTCTATCGGAGGAACAGCGAATAAATTGCTTTCTCGGGTGGGATCGTAAGGGCATTGCTGCTTTAACCTAAGCAGGCGTTTTAACTTGGAGAAGATTAGGCGGCAGGCGAGCAGCAGATTTCAATGAGCGGCTATATTCGCCTTCCAACATCGTCAAATGAACACAACGACGTTGTCAGTTCAATGCCAACATCAGTGAGACGATTGCTGTGCTCCGATGTAAAAAAGACCGCCATCATCACAGCCTAGGACCGCTCGCAATACGGAAAGTCCTGCCATGCCGAAACTGGAAGTGCAGCCGCCGTCGCATCTCTTCTACCTTCCCACGCTACGCCGCCCGCGCGTCGCCCGCGCCGAAGGTATTTATTTCTGGACCAATGATGGCCGCCGTTTCATTGATGGGTCGAGCGGGCCGATGGTCGCTAATATTGGCCATTCCAACCGCAATGTACTTGATGCCATGAAACGGCAGATGGACAAGGCCACCTTCGCTTATCGGTTAAATTTTGAAAATGAGCCGGCGGAAGAGTTGGCCCGGGAACTGACACGCAAGCTTCCCGAGGGCATGGACCGCATATTTTTCGTATCTGGGGGCTCGGAAGCAACGGAGTCTTGTATCAAGCTTGCCCGACAATGGGCGGTCGTTACCGGCCAGGCGAGCCGCCGGAAGGTGATCAGCCGTTTTCCCTCCTATCATGGCGGCACGCTCGGCTCGCTTTCTGTGACCGGTGACGATGCGCTCGCCGAGACCTTTTTTCCAATGATGCGGGTGATGCCGACGGTACCGGCGCCCACCGCATGGCGCGACCGCGACAATCTGTCGATGGAGCAGCGTGGCATCCGCTACGCTAACATGCTGGAGGAGAAGATCCTCGCGGAAGGCGCGGAGGACGTGCTCGCCTTCATAATGGAACCGATTGGCGGTGCTGCGACCGCCGCGCTGGTTGCGCCCGAGAGCTACTATCCGCGTATTCGCGAAATCTGCGATCGCTATGGCATCCTGCTCATCCACGATGAGGTGATGAGCGGCGCTGGCCGTACCGGAAAGTTCCTCGGCGGGGACCATTGGAACTGCAAGCCGGACATCGTCGCCTTGGCGAAAGGGCTGGGCTCAGGTTATGCGCCGCTTGGTGCGCTTGCGGCACCCATGCGGCTAGTCGAGCCACTGCTCGACTCTGGCGGCTTCCAGCATGGCCACACTTACGCCGGCAATCCGCTTGCTTGCGCCGCCGGCCTTGCTGTGATCGGCGAAATGGACCGGCTCCATCTTATCTCCAACGCTGCTGCCATGGGCAACGTGCTGATTAGGGAGTTGAAGGCATTACAAAAGCGCTTCCCTTTCGTCGCCGACGTTCGCGGCAGGGGTCTGCTTCTAGGCGCCGAGATGGTCGCCAATCCAGAAACGCTTAGACCGATCGACCCCGCTCGCAAAGCGACGCAGCGCCTGCTCGAACTCGCCTATGCTCGGGGCCTGATCATCTATGGTCGAAAGGTAAGGGGAGGTGTCGACAGTGATAATTTTATGGTGGCGCCGCCAATGATTATTACCCGCGAGCAGATCAGCACGATCGTCGCCATCATCGGCGATTCGCTGGAGGCATTAGGCGCCGAACTCGACCTGCCGGTCGAACGATGAGAGGGACAAAGTATGACCCCAAGGAAAACCACCTGCACCGTCACGGGCCTAACGGATACACTACCGAACCTGCCGCTAATACTCGACCAGATCACGGCCGACGCCGAGGATGCCGTCGCTTCGATCCCGCATCTGCACGCTTCCGACCCGAAGAACCCACCTTTGACGGCCGATCGTGACGTGCTCATGCAGTTCCTACCGCACATCAAACGAGCCAGCAGACGCTTCCAGTTCCAATGGTACGACGTCGGCCAATTGCTGGCGCATTTACGCAATCGACAACTGACGAAGTCCAATACCGATCAGATGCGACGCATCCGCGGCATTCTTGATATCCTGTCGCAGGAGGTCGCAATGCCCGCCGAATCACGCAAAATGCCAGCGTTGAACCGTAGCGACCGTGTGGCGTTTTGATGGCTTATCAAACTATCACGCTCCGACCCGGCCGAGTTGAGGATGTCGAAACCATCCATGCAGCGCTGCGGAAGCTCGCCTCCCATAGCGGTGCGCGTCAGGAGATCAAATCAACGGCCGAGGACCTTCGCCGCTACGGTTTCCGCGAGAATCCTGCCTGTTCGGCCTTGATTGCCGAGGTCGACGGAGAGTTCGCCGGGCTCTGCCTGCATTTCCCGATCTTCTCGACCTGGCTGGGCCGGCCAGGCGTCTATGTTCAGGACCTTTATGTCGAGCACCGCTTCCGAGGGCGCCAAATCGGAAAGAAACTGCTCCGGCGCATAGCCAAGCAGTGCCTCGAGGCAGGCGGCGCGTATCTGAGGCTTTCCGTCGACACCGACAATGAGACCGCAAAGGCGTTTTACGAAAATTTGGGCATCGGCTGGTCGAGATACGAGCAGGTGCGAAAGATTGTCGGCGAGGCGTTCCTCGCCTTTGCCGATGCCCCGGAGGAACGACGATGAAAGCCTTCTATGCCGAGGAGCAAAAGCGCCACGATCCCGGAACCTACATCTCCAGAGGCACAGCTCAGTCCCATCCTGAAAAGCCGGCACGTGTCGAGATGTTGTTAGCTGGTGCATCGTCGGCCGGCTTGATCGTCGAACGACCGAGGAACCATGGCCTTGGGCCGATCGCCGCCGTGCACACACCCGAATATCTCGACTTCCTCGAGCATATTTTCTCGCGCTGGCAGCGCATCGAAGGCGCCTCGGCGGAAGTCATTCCACACATCCATCCGATCGCCCGCAACGGGTCATATCCTTCCTCAGCGGTCGGTCAGGCCGGCTACCACATAGCCGACACTGCCTGCCCAATCTCGACCGAGACCTGGAACAGCGCGCTATGGAGTGCCTGGAGCGCGGTGGAGGCTGCCGAGGCATTGATGGGGGGGGGAGCTTCGACCTATGCACTTTGTAGACCGCCGGGCCACCATGCCCTCGCCGATGTCGCTGGCGGCTTCTGCTTCATCAACAACTCGGCGGTCGCGGCGCAGGCGTTGCGCAGGAGTGCTGCGCGCGTCGCGATCCTTGATGTCGACCTGCACCATGGCAACGGCACGCAAGGCATATTCTACGCGCGGTCCGACGTGCTGACCGTGTCGCTGCATGCCGATCCGATTGGGTTCTATCCCTTTTTCTGGGGCTATGCTGATGAGCGCGGCGAAGGGGCCGGCCTCGGCTACAACCTTAACCTGCCGCTGCCACACAAGTCCGGCGATGCGGCATTTCTGGACGCGTTGGCAACAGCCCTCCGACGCATTCGCGCCTTCGCGCCCGAAGCGCTGGTAGTGGCGCTCGGTCTCGACGCCTTCGAGGGCGATCCGTTCAGCGGCCTGTCGTTGTCGACGTTCGGCTTCTCGCGCATCGGCGAAGCTATTGCTGGGCTCGGCCTCCCTACGGTGATAGTGCAGGAAGGCGGCTACCTTTGCGGCGCGCTCGGTGACAACCTCACCGCGTTCTTGACAGGTTTCGGAAGCAAGCAGCCTTAACACTACATTGGCAAATTAGCGAGCGATAGGCTCAATGCTCTCGCGAGCTCCCGGCCGGATATACACCGTGTATATCTGCGGACGTTCTGGTGATCAAACTTGTCAGCGAACGGCTTGAGCTAATCCGCCAGTACACTATCCAAATCCGCCATCTCGCGCACTCCGGTGAACGTATACAGATAGCTCATCATCGCAAATGACCATTTATTCTGCCGAAGTTTATATGCTCGAAGGATGGTACGTTTTGGAGCGGCAGGACAGCGCCTGCCACAACAGAAGCCCTTAGAGCGTCGATCAACGGCCGTCAAAGTGGCTCCCAGGCATGAAAGCATTCGCAAGTTCGGCGGCCGTGGATTTGAGGTGCTCGAGAAGTTCCGTGACTGCCCGAGGGCGTACACGCTCAGCTGGGCCTGTGAGCCCCAAGGCATAGAGCGGCGGAATTTCCGGTGAGAAAATTATTGGACAGGCAAGCGTGTAGAGACCTCTAATGTGTTCTCCATTCTCGATAGCATAACCATTCTCTCGAATTTTCGCAAATTCGCGCTCAAGAACCTGGCGGTCGCCGAGCGTCCTCTCCGTCAAAATCCGGAGTTCGGTACTCAGAATCGCCTCGCGCACCCGTGGATGTTGCATTGCCGTCAGAACCTTCCCCGAAGCGGTCGCATGAGGGGGCAACACATGCCCGGGTGTAACGTATACTCCGACACTTGCGTCCGGCGACTCCATCAAGACGGAATAGATGGATGAGCCAGAGAGGCGAGCTACGAAGCAGGTTTCACCAGTTTGTTCGGCCAACGCCTTAAGCCGTCGCCTGCTTGCAGCAACGACCCAAGAGGTGTCCGATTCAAGAATCCGCCGGAGCCTCCCGCCGAGCTTGAACTCTCCTCCTCGGCCGTTGCGGGCGACCAAGTTACTGCTTTCCAGAGCATTCACAAGCCGATTGATCGTCGTCTTTGGGAGGCCTAGAACTGCTTCGATTTCGCGCCCGGTAAGGCCATCGACCGAACCGGCAATTGCTTCTAAAACCAGTGTATAACGTTCCAAAGGTCCTGATTGGCGCTTAGGAGTCTTCTTGGTCATAATTGCGGCCTTAACCTACGATATTTTCTTAATTGCCAATATATATATCAAACTTCCTGAACGCGAGACCATGGACAGATGCTCCCGTTGACGCAAGGCGTTCACCACTCGGCATCAGCCGCATCATTATTCTGCGTTTGACGAAGGGCTTTGCGTAGGCGGGCGGGATCAAGCGGACGTTATATCCAAGTTTGCCAATCTCGCGAGTCCGATAATGCGCGTCGCGTGGGTCTCCATCGCAGCCCTGCATTTTGGCAGTTCTGTAAAGAATATAATGACATGCGTGCCAGCGTCCTGCAACAAAACGACGCTATCGCTTCGGGCGTCGTGAATTGAAACACAAGCTTTGCAATGTCCAGGCCAACAATGCTAGAGTGTAGTGACTAAACGAACTAGGATTGAACGAAACTGAACCGCGCCGGATTTGCCGGAGGCTCCAACTTCTGAGAAAGTGGAGCCGATATGAGCAAGACAACAAACAAATTTTCACCGGAAGTCCGCGCCAGAGCAGTGCGGATGGTTTTGGATCACCAAGGCGAATATTCCTCGCGATGGGCGGCGGTTTCCTCGATCGCCGCCAAGATCGGCTGCACGGCGCAGACACTCAATGAATGGGTGAAGAAGGCGGAAGTGGACGATGGTTCCCGGCCCGGACTCCCAAGCGAAGTGGCCGAGAAGATGAAGGCTCTGGAGCGGGAGAACCGCGAGCTTCGGCAGGCCAATGAGATACTGCGCAAAGCGTCCGCTTATTTCGCGATGGCGGAGCTCGACCGCCCCTTGAAGCGATGATCTCCTTCATCGACGAACACCGGTCGGTATTCGGGGTCGAGCCGATCTGCAGACTGCTGCCGATTGCTCCATCAACCTACTACGAGAAGGTTGCCAAACGCCTGGACGTGGACCGGTTGTCGGTCCGCGCCCGCAGCGACATTGCATTGAAGATCGAGATACGCCGTGTGTTCGAGGCGAACTTCCGCGTCTACGGCGTGCGCAAGGTCTGGCGGCAATTGAAGCGGGAAGGCTTCGATATAGCTCGCTGCACCGTCGCCCGGCTCATGCGTTCGATGGGACCTCAGGGTATCATCCGGGGCAAGCCGATCCGCACGACGATCCCGGACAAGACGGCTCCCAGCCCGCTCGATCGGGTGAACCGTCAGTTCAAGGCTCCTGCGCCGAACAGGCTCTGGGTTTCGGATTTCACATATGTCGCCACCTGGCAGGGTTTCGTCTACGTGGCGTTCGTCATCGACGCATTCGCCCGCCGCATCGTCGGCTGGCGGGTTAGCCGGACGGCGCATGCCGGGTTCGTCCTCGATGCCCTGGAGCAGGCCCTTCATGAGCGGCGTCCCGTTCATAGCGGCGGCCTCGTCCATCACAGCGATCGCGGTGTCCAATACGTCTCGATCAAGTATTCGGAGCGCCTGGCCGAGGCGGGAATCGAGCCTTCCGTCGGAAGCGTCGGCGACAGCTATGACAACGCGCTCGCCGAAACGATCAACGGTCTCTACAAGGCCGAGGTCATTCATCGGCGCGGACCATGGCGGAGCTTCGAAGCGGTTGAATTCGCCACCCTCGAATGGGTCGATTGGTTCAACCATCGACGGCTTTTGGAGCCTATCGGAAACATCTCGCCAGCCGAAGCCGAGGAGCAGTATTACGCCATGCTGGACGAACCAGCCATGGCTGCATAACTTAAACCAAACGGCCTCCGGTAAACCCGGCGCGGTTCACCGCCCGGCGCGGCATTTGGATCGGGAATACATGCCCGATGGCCCGCACGATGCCACAGTTTAAGGCGGTTGAGACAGGTCGTAAAGGGCCATAGCGCGCGGGAATATCCGCCCACGGCGCACCAGTTTTCAGCCGCCAGAAGATCTCATTCAATACGCGCCTGTCATCAAGGCTGGCCTTACCACGAACCTTTGTGGGTAGAAGAGGTTCAATCACCGCCCATTCGAAGTCCGTCAAATCAACGCGCGCCAGCACTGCTTCCAAGCCTGAGAGACAAAGCATCACAAATCATTCAAATCCAAAACCATTATAGGAGTAAGTGACCTAGTCTACCACTACAACAAACCGGCAAAATCAATTTACAAAATCTTTACGACTGCAAGCTGTTGACAATGGTACGTTCACTACGAAGGCACTCAGCGAGTGACGGAGCCGAGTTATTTCAGCTGCTTCAAGAGATAAAACGTGAAGGTCAACCCAATGGCAATAAGAGCGCTTATTCTGGTTGAAGGTCACAGGGCTAACGGTCCGTTATACATCCAAGCGGCCCAACGTCTAGGTCTTCAGCCAATCACCTTGTCGGCTCATCCGGCCCAGTACGACTATCTTGCGGCGGAAGGCATTGATGCAGTTCGCGTTGATACAAACAACCAAGAGGCCCTGATTCGCGAATGTTCCCGGTTGCAAGCAACATATAACATTAGTGGCATTACTGGATTTACCGGATTTGACGAGTCACTTTACGTGACAGTTGCAAATCTCTGCCGGCATTTCGATCTACCAGGACCGAACCCATTATCGATTGAACGATGCTGTGACAAATTCACTCAACATCAGCTGCTCGCAGAAGCTGGCGTTCCAACACCTGCTTATCGTTTGGCTGCAAATGTGACGGAAGTAAAGAGCTTTGCCGCAGAGATCGGGCTGCCAGTGATTGTTAAGCCGGCCAAAGGCAGCGGCAGTAGCGGTGTTCGGTTGTGCCGAGATATGGATGAATTAACCAAGCACACTAGCTATCTGTTGGGCGGGGAGCATATGTGTCCATTATCACAAAAGATATTGGTGGAAGAATTCGCAGATGGTCCATACTATAGTACTGATACAATGGGAGAATCGCTCATTGCGGTTGGTGCGGCTGAGTTCGGTCCCTTGCCGCATTTCGTCGTTCATGAGTGCATATTCCCGGCCTCGCTAACTGATGATGAATATAAACGTATCGCCGATCTTTCGCTGAGCTGTTTACGTGCGCTCGGACTTGGCTGGGGGCCCAGTAATATTGAATTCCGATGGACAAAGCGCGGCCCAGTTGTCATCGAAGTCAATCCTCGCCTTCCGGGCTGGACTACCCCTCGGCTCATTCAATTGGCTTATGGTGCCGATCTCGTCACCGAACACATTAAGCTTGTCACCGGCCAGGAATGGGATTTGCGCGCAACGCATTCGCATGTGGCGGTTGCGCGGAACCTAATTCCTGATCGTGATGGCATCCTCGATTGGATCGATGGCGTCAGTCATGCGTCAGCAATAGCGGGCGTTTCCGAAGTCAAATTCTATGTTAAGGCCAAAACACCGATCGTTAGGAGAGGTGACTACCTGGACTCAATCGGACATGTCATCGCCGCGTCACCGACCAATACCCGGACTAAGAGCATAATCCGACGTGCAGTCGACCTTATCGGTTGGTCAATCACATCGAATGAGACGTCTGGTGAACGGTAACCGTCCGGGATTGTTTGCATCGATTCACCAGCAGATGCAGGGCGTCAATCAAGCGTTTTTCCGCATATTTGTTTCGGGTCAGGTTCTCTGCCTGGAGCCAGTCCCGTAGCATTTCAGCATTCCTTGATTTTTTTGCCTGATCCACACGGGATGGATCGTTCAGGCCGTGCTGGCTATCTAATGACGCAGGTCGGCAGAGAGGTTTTTTCGAGTTCGGAATACGCCAATAGGCCCCAATCGCCAAAATGGTGTCCGGCAGGGCCTCAATTGCTTCGTCAGCCACCAGCTCTTTTTCCTCGGTTGCAAGTTCAGGCAGCATGATGGGAACGAGCCCGGGCTATTATCAAACCGAGGCGCAGTTCCGCCCCAGATGACCGGCAACACTCCTCAGACGGAATTACCTCACGCCCGACGGCGATCTCGGTCAAAAAAGTCGTTCGGCCCGGACAGCAGCATACTCTCGGCTGGAGAGCTGTCGGACATGAGGTAGTCATCGAGATTAGCAAGGCTCATTGGTTCGATGAAGGAAGTCTGATACTAGGCGTATGTTCGTAAATATAATTCAGGAAACACTCGGTCTTCACATCATAAGATTGCGGGTCCTAGCCCAGGTGCCGTGCGCATGCGCGCCGAAATGGCGGTCGCCAACGCCGCGGCGACAAACAAGACGAGTTCGAGAGTCAATCAGGATGAGACCCTGGCGGGGCGTCTGACGAAGGGACGGCGTACCCCCGATCCGAGTTACACGCCCGCCGCGGCGCGAAATTCTGGCGTCCATGTGGCCTATGCCTTGCAGATCATCCCGGCATCACGCAGGCACATCACCTCTTCATACAGATCACAACGTTGCAGCTTTCGCTGGTGCCGCAAGCTTTGCAGCAATGTTTGCTTCGGCGGTGGGTGTTTGGGAACCTGATGACGTTTCGCAGCTATCTCGTCCATCGCGGCGGTGGACAGCCTGGCTGTTGCACGGTCGACCGAGATTACGGTTAGCGGGGTGGCTGGGAGGCTAGAAGCGCAGCTTGTTCTTGTTGGCTAGGGATAGTAAATGGTGCGATAGACCAATCGATTAGCTCGGCCGCATGCTGAAGTATCGCCTTGGCCTGAGCAAAACTCGGTGAAGCGGCAATCACATGTCCAATTCGGTCGCGGTAGTCACCCTTCTTGACGATCGACATCTTAGGCTGAACATACAAACTTACGTCGACGACACCCGGCACAGCCGCAGCCCGACTGTTGCCCTCAATCCATTCAAGGATGCCATCGCTATCAGGTAAGAGAAACCTCACGGCGGTGGTCTGCAAATATCTTCGGCGCAAGTCCCATTTCGCACCGATAACAAGTTTGAGGTGCTCGGTGACGAGATCTATACCGTAAGCCAACTGAATTCGACCAGGACGGGTTCCTCCTGCCATACGCGGATTGACTTCGATGACGACTGGGCCACGTATCGTCCACCGCAATTCGATGTTACTCGGGCCCCACCCAAGGCTCAGAGCTTTCAAGCAGCTCCGCGAAACGTTGGTGATACGCTCATGCTCCTCATCAGTCAGTAGGGCCGGAAAGATGCTCTCACGAAAGCGAAAATGAGGTGGATGGTCGAAGTCGGCGGCACTGATACCAATGACCTCATCTCCCATTGTGTCGACTTCATAGAATGGACCTCGTGCGAATTCTTCGATCAGGACCCTCGGAGCAGACGACCATATGTGCTTCCCTCCCAATAGATAGGTCGTATGTTCCGCCAACTCGTCAATCGTACGGCATAGCCGAACACCGATGCAGCCAATGCCACCGACCGCTGGTTTGACGACCACCGGAAGGCCAATTTCCGCGGCAGAGCTTTCAACCTCTGCCGCATTTGTTGCCAAGCGATAAGCAGGTACTGGAACGCCAGCTTCTGCGAGCAGCTGACGCTGAGTGAATTTGTCACAGCACTGTTCAATCGACTCGGGGTTCGGTCCAGGTAGATCGAAATGCCGACAGAGCTTACCGACTGTAGCATTGTCCTTCTCTTGGGCGCTCGTAATGCCGGCAATCTCATAAGTCTCACGCAGCCGCGAACATTCGTAGATGAGCGCGTCGAGGCTGTCTGTATCGACTTGGATTGCTTCGACGCCTTCTGCCGCAAGATAGTTGTACTGAGCCGGGTCGGCCGACAGGGTAATTGCATGAAGGCCCAAATTCTCGGCGGCTCGGACGTATTGCAGACCAGTACCGTGTTCGTTGCCTTCGATTAGGATGAGCGCTCTTGTCGTCATTGATAGTTGACCCTTCGTTGCGGCTGTGTGGGGGTTGAGCGTAAATGGCGTCGGCCTTGACAGTCGTGACTGAGCCTTGACAGTCGTGACTGACATGCGACTTGCGATTAGCGTATCATCGTCGGCGATTTATGGTCGCAAAGATCTTGTAAATCTTATTTGAAGAGTCAGTTACAATTTTCTGATTAGCGGCGCGTCGCTCAAAACGCCTCAGCGAATTTCGCAGCATGCGACACTTAGGCGCTATTTCGACACAGCATCTGATCGTGATTGAGCCACAATTTCTGTGCATGTCTTGGAGGAGGCGTTGGGCGAGCGAGGCATCGCGGCCAAACAGAATGATTGCCCTTCTTCGACAGACCTGTGTCATCGATCACCAGAAAAGCATCTAAAGTCTGACAATCTTGCCGGCATGCATCGCCAGTTCCGCCTCG
Organism: Rhizobium sp. CB3171; assembly: GCF_029714265.1. NCBI lineage: Bacteria > Pseudomonadati > Pseudomonadota > Alphaproteobacteria > Hyphomicrobiales > Rhizobiaceae > Rhizobium > Rhizobium sp. CB3171. The sequence goes on from NZ_CP121654.1 coordinate 313,605, forward strand.
ATGGGCCCGGCATTCCGAAGTCCATCCAGGCTGATGTAGGTGGTTTAGTGATCAAGCGAAGCCGTTTCCGCCATCGGCCCGATGCCGCTTGAATATACACCGGGCCCATCTGCCGCTATTTCTGGGACCCAGCTTCTGAACGAACGGCTTTAGCTGATCCGCCAGTGCAATATCCGACTCCGCCATCTCGTGCACGGAAGTGACAGCACACAAAGATTGCCTATCATCTCAAATGGCCGGTAAATCTGCTAAAGTATTGGTCGAATGGTTGCTCACCGCTCAATAACGGGCAAGTCAATATAGCAACCGTCGGGACCGCGATGAATCTCGAGCAGCGGCGGCTCACCGTCGGCGGGTACATTGGCAAAAGTTGTGCTCTCGCTTCCCGCGAGACAAACTCTTAAGCTGTAACCCCTTGGGATAAGCGCCGACATCGGCAACAAGGTGAACGCCAATGTGGACGGCTTACCTGGCGTGAGCGGTTCGGCGTCGCATTCAAGATAGCTTTGCTGCGGTCCGAGTGTCTTGAACGGCGAGGCAGTCCACACCTTTCTGTGCCGTGCGCGCAATTGGCCTTCTGTAAGATAGCAAGATACTCCGTCCGGCCTCACGGCTTCGAGATAGACAAAGAAACTTCCGTCGTCGCGGGTCGAGGTGATAATCAGCTCTACAACGGGATGTCCAGTGATATCGAGGTCGTGCGTCAGCGGCTCGCTGGTATACGCGAGGCGTGCCGCGTCAAACTCTCGCCGATCTCCATAATCTACTTCCCACGTCCCAATTCCGCCATTGGTATCCCACCTGTTTGAAAGTACATCCCTTAACTCACGGTCCACCTGCAGCGTATCGAATCCTGTCACATCGGGCGATGAGCTCAGGCGCGAATTATTTGCCATGTACCATCTTCGACGAGTGGCCGGTACTGGCCAAGAACGGGTCGTCTTCCACATCCCTTCACCGCATGTATAGTAGTGGATGACCTTATCAGCTTCTTCGGCCGCCTGGCCCTTGAAACAGGCATCTATAAATCGAATGTCATTTGCCTGCTGACTCGCCATAACTGGAACGAAGTCCTGAACGTCAGTACGGAGAGGGTCGTAAGGTATGCGACCCCCATGGTTCCACGGGCCGATGATGACGTTCATCGGATTTGACTGGAGCAGAAACCGGCGTATGGACCCTTGCGCTGTGCCTGAATCGAACCAACTGCCCCAGTTTTGTATTGGGACTCTGGACTTCGAAATGAGGTCCGCCGACGCCTGTGGCGAAAAATCAAATCCGGAGACCCGGTCCAACCATTCTTCCCGGGATTTGGTTTTCTCCACCGGCAAATATGAGGGCGCCTTCCCGTGTTCGCGCAACGCCGCGGATAATTCCGCTTGGCCATCTACAGGACGAATGCCTGCCCGAAGGCTGACCGCGCGATTAGCATTGATTTTGCTGTTCTCATCTCTGTTTAAGGATTCGACCAGTTCGCTCCATCTGTCGAGCGTGAGGTTTGGGACGCCACCGGGATAGGTCTCAAAAAAGACATCGTAATCGACATAACGCGGCACGATCCCTTTCAACGCGGGATGATTGCGTGAGGCGATCAAGTCTGCCGAGTTGGCAGTGTAGGACACGCCATAGGCAACTACGTTGCCAGTCGACCAAGGCTGCGCAGCAATCCAGTCCAGCACATGACTGAAGTCAAGGATTTCCTCGCGAGAGCGGTGGCCCGGCCAAGCGCCGAACGAGGCTCCGGTGCCCCGAACATCTCCGACAATCACCGCGTAGCCTTGCGGAACAAAGAGGTCGGCATACTGATTGGATGGCTCGCCGTTCTTTCCGCGCCCATAGCAAGTCATCACCAGAATGGTGTTGCGTTTAGTTTCGGCGCTGTCGCCCCTTGGACGCACAATGTCCAGAGCCAACCTAACACCTTCGTGCGCGGGAACATAAACCGACTTCAAGGGGCCGAGTTTTTCTATGGGCGTGGCTTCGCCACTGACATCGAGGCGGTAGATCGAGCTGGGAGTCTCATATGGGTCTGCAATTCCCCGCTGCGGAGACGCTTTTGTCCCGGTCGGCGCGTCTGTCCCGTACGAATCGCAACGTATATCGGTCATGCAACTTACTCCCTGCGTCGAATGAAATACTGAGACATATGTATCGTATCGACAAAACATGCAACATTTAAATTATTTGGCTGAGCCGCGTTTTCACTTTCGGAGAGTGACAAGAGGCGAATGCGGGTTCGAATATCGGATACTTCCACGCGCCTGTTGGCGCGGCGGCGGCGAGCTCTGTGCGGATCGACCAAGATCGTGACAAACGGCGAGTCCATCGGCACAGGAGGTGATGGCCAACATCGCCCACTCGTCCTCAACTAGTCCGATCGGGCGTCGGCTGCCCAATTTCCATTAGCCGGCGGCGACACCTAGTAAGCGCCGCCACTCTACTTTATCGGAGAGGTCATGACCGCGCTTCACCGCTCAACAACGGGCAAGTCAATGTAACAACCGTGAGGACCGCGATGGAACTTGAGCTGCGGCGGGGCTCCGTCAGCGGGTACATTGGCGAAACTCGTGCTCTCGCTTCCCGCAAGGCACACCCTCAAGCTATAGCCCGCTGGAATGAGCGCCGACATCGGCAGCAACGTAACCTCCAATCTGGTCGGTTCACCTGGCGTGAGCGGTTCCGCGTCGCTTTCGAGATAGCTTTGTTGCTGTCCGAGCGCGGCGAAAGGCGAGGCAGCCCATACTTTCCGATGACGTGCACGCAACTGACCCTCTGTAAGGTAGCAGGAAGTCCCGTCAGGTTTCGCTCCTTCTAAATAGACGAGGAAAATACCGTCCTCGCGGGTTGAAGTTATGTTCAGATCCACAACAGGATGCCCAGTGATCTCCAGACCGCTCTCCGGCGGGTCGCTAGTATACGCCAGTCGAACTGGGTCGAACTGTCGCCGATCTCCGTGGCGGCGAGCATCGGTCATGAAGACGCTCCTGTGATCGCGACTTTTGTATCATTAGGTAGTTTTTGCAGCATTTAAGTTGTTACTGCAGGGTTCGCGCTCGAAGGGGCGGAGTGGCGTCACGTCTCCATTTTGACCGCACCAGGGCATAGCAGGAAGGTGCGACGCATTATCTCGCCATTAAGGCGCGTGATGAGGTCTGCTTAATGCATGTTGATGGTCCCCGGGAAAGGTCCTGAAGGTTTGACCCACCTTCGAAAACCATGCGAGGTAGATCATCGTCGACAACACTGATACCGATCTATCTGCTTCGTCTGCACAATGTCTCCGAATGCCGGGCGCGATTTGTTAGCGAGAGCGACCGCCACCAGCATAGGGGGCTTCTTGGTAGGCCTTTCGACGCGGCCCTTGGCGTTACGATCGATCAACGACCATGGCTCTCACTATTAGCAATCGCCATTATTTTATTGTCCGATCTTCAATATTCTTTCCCGAATGCTCTTGCCACCGCTCGACTGCAGCGATAGCGGAACGGTAAAGCGGCAAAATCGCGGCCAAGACTAGAGCTTTGATCGGTTGATCGCTCGAGACTGAGTGTCACAAAACCGTCTGGCTTCTTAGATCCTTGGGCGACTGCGTCAGCACTTCAGGCTTTTCCCCGATCACGACCGTATCGTCTTGTCGGAAGCCGCCAAGTCCATAAACATACAATCCGGGCTCGACCGAATAAACTTCGTTTTCGAGCAAGGCACGGTAATTGAATGCCATATCTCCGGGGTACTCGTGGCACAACAAGCCCATGCCGTGGCCTGTCCGGTGCATGATGTAGCTTCCAAATCCCGCTTTTTCGATTATCGCCTGCGCTGCTGCGTCTATTCCGGACACCGGTCTACCCGCCACAGCGGCTTCAATTCCAGCTTCATTTGCAGCGAGCGCGACCTCGAAGAAGCGTTCCTGCAGAGTATCTGGCTTGCCACAGAACCAGGTCCGCTCATTCTCCACGACCACTCCATTGATGCGCGGGATAATCAAGTTGATCATCACGTGTCCTTTTTCGAGGGTCGCACCGGATCGCTTGCCATCCCCGTGTGGAGCTGCCGACGGTGGACCTGAGATCGACCACAGGTCGAGCAAGGCAACGTCCTGCGCTGGAAAGCGTCGTGCGGCCTCCTGAGCGAACTCGGCTCCCATCATCATGTCCAGTTCCATCAGAAGCCGTCCTGGACGGATATTCTCCCGGTAGCGATCCTGTAACCAGTCGGTCAAGCCTGCTATTTCTCGCATGAGTGCGATCTCTTCGGGATGCTTCACCCAACGAAGCGAACGAAACTCTTGCGTCTTAATTAGAGGACGGGCCTCAGGTAGCAGCGCGAACGCCTTCTGCAATGGACCGCCGCCAACATCGGTCCCAATGCGACCTCTCCCGAGGCCTGCACTCCGTAGCTTTTCAGCAACCATCTCCGGCCATTCATGCACAAGATGCATTCGATTGGAGAGGACTGGATGCTCCGCATAGAAGCTTGTGTCGGATACCCAGAGGCGCCCGTCTTCGTGCGCATATCGCCAATTGTTGGTCGAAAGCTCATTCAGGACAACAAACGGCGCGCCGTTTCTCGGGACGACACACAGAATTGGCCGCTCCCACGTGGTGACATCCGTCTGGAAGTTGGTCGCGAACTGAAAGAATTCTGTGCTTGCGAAAGCGACAGCATCCAGGTTTTCGCGATCCATCAGCTCATTTAGTAGTTTGTACCGATACTCACGCACATCGTTGCCCAAGTATGCCATCTGACCTCTTCTCTGTTTCCTGAAAGCTTACCCGGAGTCTTCGACCGGCGGTTCGCTGAGTGAGTTGATACCGATCAGGAACCGCGTTCACGCAGCTGAATCAGCCTCTTTGAAATCGAATGAAACATATGAGTCACTGTTGTGTCAATGATCCAATTGGATCACGTAATGGGAAAGCCGTCCTCGGGACTAACGCGTCTGCAGGCGCTGCCGTAGGGCTTGGCGTCGGCAGCAGTGTTCGGCAGATGGTGAGCTGCGACGACTTAGGTCCACCTAAATAATACGCTTGATGCATATTGAGAATTATAAAACATTTGTTGCATTCCTTATCGCGTTGCGCTAGGAAATAGATGGTAGCGGTCGAGGAGGCCGCTGCCCGAACACTGCAATCGTTTATGCGCCACCTCTTTGGTGGAATGCGGGACCGAGTGTCGCAACGCAGGAACCCGCGTGCTTTGACCTGACATCGCCGGTCGTGTTCGCCGTAAGCTGATGAAGTGAGATCCCCTTGCGCCATGTGCAAGGGATTAAAAGAGGGAGAACGAGATGAGCATTCTGATAAATCGCCGGCAGTTCATGCAGGCTACTTCGACTGCAATTGCGGTAGGCGCGTTGGCTTCCGCGGCCGGCCGCGCAACGGCCGCCTCCACCGGCGAGCTCAAAGTCAACATGAGCGGCGGCAACTGGGGCGATGCGGTGATGAAGGCTTACGTAGAGCCCTTTGAGGCCGAGACCGGAGTCAAGGTGACGCGAGTCAATGCGGACTTCTCATCGACACAGATTGCGATGATGGTCGACACCAAAAACGTTTCGGCCGATGTCGTCAACCTTGGTCAAACCAATGTCGATCCACTCACTGCCAAGGGCTACCTTGAAAAGATCGATTATTCGATCTGGAAGAAGGAAGACCTTGAAGCAATCGCCGACAACTGGAGGCAACCAAACGGCTTCGCTTCGTACGTATACTCGGTGAATATGGTCTGGAACACGAAGAAGTTCCCGGCAGGAAAGCCCCGGCCGACCACCTGGGCGGAGTTCTGGGACGTCGAGAAGTTCCCTGGCGTTCGCTCCATCAATACCGGCGAATACGGGAGTGGTCCTTGGGAAGAAGCGTTGCTCGCGGATGGCGTTCCGATGGATAAGCTCTACCCGATGGATATCGACCGCGTGTTTGCAAGCTTGGATAAGATCAAGCCGCACATTCGCAAATGGTGGACGAGCGGGTCGGAAGTTCTGCAGATCATGCGAGACAACATCGCCGACATCGTGCAGTCCTATGACGCGCGCGCCCTTACCCTTATTGATGAAGGTGGGCCAATCGAGATCAACCGCAACCAGGCGAAGCTGACAACGGACTATTGGTGCATTCCGAAGGGCAGCCCAAATACCGAAAATGCTCAAAAATTTATTGCGCTAACAAGCCGCCCGGACCGACAGGCCGAGTTTGCAAAGCTGATCGCGCAGGGCCCGACGAACAAGAACGCCTTCAAATTGATTCCCGACGATAACGCCCGAAAACTGGCATCGCATCCCGACTACGAGGCCATCAGCTTCGCTATGAACGCCAAATGGTATGCCGAGGTTGGATCGGACGGAAAGTCGAACAAGGAGCGGCTCGTGCAGCGTTGGAACGAGTGGATTCTTCAGTAATCCTCTGTCCCCAACGATCTATCGGTGGCGCTCGTCCAGTCGGCTCCGGCCGTCAAAGACAGCGCCACCTCATCCCACTACCTGCCTTACGGGACTGCTTGCCGAAGTTGCTCATCGGTCCTGCCGGAGTATCGTAATGAACTTGAATCTGAAAAATCATCTTCCTGCCGAGGACGAAGTGTTGCAGAAACTTCCGGATGCCGCTCAAATCGAATTTCGCAATGTTACCAAGATGTATGGGGCCGTTGCTGCGGTTAAGGATATCTCCCTCTCTGTTTCGCGCGGCGAGTTCCTTACGATTCTTGGACCGAGCGGTTCTGGCAAAACGACAGCATTGATGCTGCTCGCCGGCTTCACGACGCCGACCGGAGGGGACATCCTCATTTCCGGCAAGTCCGTGTCCGAGGTCCCGTCTTACCGCCGCGACCAAGGCATTGTCTTCCAGAGCTATGCGCTTTTCCCGCACCTCACGGTGCATCGCAACTTGGAATTCCCCCTCGAAATGCGCGGCATCAAGGCCTCTGACCGATCGTCGCGGGTCAAAAGAATGCTTGAGCGCGTTCGCCTGGGTGAATTTGGCGAGCGCATGCCATCACAATTGAGTGGGGGCCAGCAACAACGCGTGGCCGTCGCGCGCGCCTTGATCGCAGATCCACCGATTTTGCTGCTGGATGAGCCGCTTGGCGCCCTCGATCGGAACCTGCGCGAGCAGATGCAAGTGGAAATCAAAGAGCTGCACAAGGAGTTCGGAAAAACGACCATCTGCGTCACCCACGATCAAGAAGAAGCACTTACGCTGTCGGACCGCATCGTTGTCATGCGCGCCGGTCAAATCGAGCAGATCGATACACCGGAGGCCTTGTACGATCGCCCCAAAACGCGCTTTGTCGCCAACTTCCTGGGAGAAGCAAATATCCTCGAAAGCGTTGATTTCAAAGTTGAATCGGACGTTGTTCCTTCTTCCGGTATGGTTTCAATGCTGCGGCCTGAGCGCGTTTGCGTCAGCGCGCCTTCAGCAGCAAGGCGCGCAGATGCCGATCAAAGACAGTCCGTCTCGGGGATTGTTGACGATATGATCTACGCCGGTCCCTTGAGGAAGTACCGGGTACGGGTTGGGAACGCGACGCTGATCGCGCGCGAACATGTCGCATCGGGCCAGCAGGTCTTCCGTCCGGGCGAAGAGGTTCGTCTTGATTGGCTTCGGTCCGACATCCGGTTTGTCGCTGCATAAAGCGGAAGGACAGCATCTATGACGACACTTCAGAGAATCCGGTCCACGCCGATGTTGCTTACTTTGCCAGCGTTCGCTGTGCTGTTTGCGATTTTCGGCATACCCATGCTCCTTCTTTTCGCGACCAGCCTGAATGCGCCCAACCTCTCTCTTGTGAATTATGTCGCCTTTTTCGAACAGCGCTCATTTGTCCTGATCCTGATTCAGACGTTCAAGATTAGCTTCATAGCCACGGCGCTTTGTTTGATTATCGGCTACCCGACGGCCTACTTGATTACGATCGCCGGCCGTGCACGACCAATCCTCCTGGTGCTTGTTTTCCTGCCTTGGTTGACGAGTGCTCTGGTTCGGACCTACGCATGGACTGTCGTCTTGGGTGATAGTGGATTGATCAACCGCGTGTTGCTCAATTCGGGCATAATCGACAGCCCATTGTCCCTCATCTATAATCGTTTCGCTGTCTATGTTGGTATGGTGCACATCATGTTGCCCATGATGATCTTGCCGATCGTCAGCGTGATGATGAGCATCGATACTTCCTTGATGGCAGCTGCTCGCAGCATGGGTGCAAAGCCGTTCACCGCCTTCCTCCGGGTCTTCGTACCACTTAGTATCCCGGGCGTTCGAAGCGGCTGCATACTGGTTTTTGTTGTTTGCCTTGGCTTTTACATCACGCCCCAAGCACTGGGCGGCTTGGGCGACACCATGCTTTCAACCCTCATCAACTCCCAGCTTACAACATCGTTGAACATGGCGGCGACTGCCGCGGCAGCCTTTATACTGTTGGCGATGGCGCTCGCGGTTCTTTCTGTGGCGGGCGTCAATCTCGCCGGCGCACATGGACAGGCTGCATCAAGCGAGCAGAATGTCCGCCGACGTAAACTGCCTTCATTCGACAAGGCGTCCCGTTATCTCAACGAGTTTCTCGTCCCGTATCGGGCGCGACGCTGGGCAGCAAAGCTCCATCAAGCGCAGCGGGAAACCCCATGGTCGAAGATCGCGGGAGCTACATTCCTTGCCCTCGTTGTCATCTATCTGTTGGCGCCCGGTTTCATAGTCATCATCGTCTCGTTCAATGCAGGCGAGTTCCTCGAATTTCCGCCCAAGGCTGTTTCGCTCAGATGGTACTATTCCTTCTTCAACGACCCCTCGTGGATCGGTGCATTGCGGAACAGCTTCCAATTCGGCGTAATTGTCAGCGTCGTATCCACCATAGTCGGCACACTGGCAGCATTTGGCCTCAGCCGGTGCTCGTCGCGGTTGCGCTCGGGTCTTACCATGGTGATCCTGACGCCGATCACCTTTCCCATCATTGTTGTTGGTGTTGCCGTCTACACCGGACTGGCCAAACTAGGGCTGGTTGGAACGAATACAGGGATCATCCTGGGCCAGACGATCGGAGCCATCGGCTATGTCGTTGTCATCGTCCTGGCGACACTCGCAGGGTTCGACAGGAGGCTGGAACAGGCGGCAATGAGCATGCGCGCCGGGCCGACACAGACCTTCATGCGGGTTACACTCCCGTTGATCCGCTCGGGTATCATCGGCGGCGCGTTGTTCGCGTTCCTGGCTTCTTTCGACGAGGTCATCATCACGTCGTTTGTAAGCGGCTATGCGATCCCGACATTGCCACTGAAAATGCTGGAAAACCTGAAGCAGCAACTTGACCCGACGATCGCTGCCGTTGGCGCTTTGTTGACAATGTTGCCAATCGTCTGGCTGGTTGCGCTTTATTTCACGCTCTGGCGTGGAAGAGGGGCGTTGAAGAGCGCTCCGGTCGCTGCGACCTGAGGCATCACGCGCATGCCGGCTCCGTTGCTCGCGGCCGTGAAACCAATTGCCTGTCCCGGAGCGAACTGGGACAGGCTCTTTGCTCGCAGACGCTCCATGCATTGACAGCGTAACGGATCTCATCCGTCCATTGTGGTCCGACCCGACGGTGCCAATGTGACTTTCTCGGCAGGCTCTGAGCTCATTGACGCATTCAGACGTCATGCGCCAGGTGCTGAGTGGACATCGACGGATGTCCGAGAGACGTCAATCGCAGTGGCCGAGGTGGGGAGTTGCTCGAAGACGGCCACTGCGCGAGTAGCCGGCCTCGTCAATGTCGCTAAATCTTTCGTCGCGGAATGGACGTCGCATACGTGTTCAGCGCGGAAAGATGGCGGTCGGCGAGCTTCAACTCTTTCAACGCCGCCGCACGGTCTCGGCTCGCCAGTAGACCACATAAAACTTCAGAGACGGCCAGCGCCGGCGCCAGCGTGTGAAAGAATGTTTGGCTTTCAGTCGGGAAGAAGACAACGTGCTCGGCAATCGTCACTAGGGGAGACACTTCGCTGTCGGTGATCGCCAGGATGGGCAGCCCCTTCTCACGAGCGGCCTCGGCAAGCTCAAGCGTCTGAAGCGAATAAGGATTGATGGAAATCGCCAAAAGCACGTCCTCATGAGTTGCGCGGATGAGGGGGTCGCCGCTTGTTCCCGCGGGACCATCCAAGTGGACAGTTTTTTCGCCGAGCAAGGTCATGACGTAGTGGAAATGCCACGCCACCGAGTGGCAAGAGCGCAAGCCGAGCACGAAAATCCGCCTGGCTTTTGCCAAGTGGTCTGCCATTGTATCCAAACGCGAAATCGTATCAGGGTCGCGGAGCCGATCGATCTGCGCCGAGAGACCTTGGAGCATCCTATAAGCCAAGCCCTCACCATTCGCTGCCCCTTCATCTCTTTGTAAAGCCCGGGCCGCAAAGCCGTCGGCGCTCACCCTGATGACGTCGGCGTGCTGCTCTCGGAAATCTTCATATCCTGAGAATTCAAGAAACTTCGCCAACCGCGTCATTGTCGATGGCTGAACACCGGCATTGCGCGCGAGTTCGCGCATCGAAACGAGCGCCACCTCCTGAGGATGTTCCAATATGTGTCGAGCCGCTTGCTGCAACTGCTCGGACATGTCGTCGAATCGCTCGATGATCCGAGCGTGTAATGGGCCCTTTTGCAACATTTGCCTCACATACGATGTCATAATTCACCTGGACCATCTCTCTCTGGAACTAAAAAGTCAAACAGCCGGCGGCTATCTCACATCACAACCGCTCTAAAAACACTGACCTGAGAGCAGGAAAACAAATGCATCAAAACACGATTTATAAAACAGTTGTTGCATATTTTCGCAAAACCTGCAAATCAATGGATGGAAACGTTCGAAAGCCGGACGGATAAGCACCCCGAGATGACCATGACCAAAATTCTCCATCGAACGATCGGAACAACTCTGCCAACCGCGGTCGCGGGGGAGGGCATCTACGTCGTGGATAGCGAGGGCAGGAGCTACCTGGATGGGTCGGGGGGCGCCGCAGTCAGTTGCCTCGGGCACAATCATCCAGAAGTTCTGGACGCAATGAAGGTACAGATGGGGCGGATCAGCTACGCCCACACGTCGTTCTTCACGACCGATGTCGCCGAGCGGCTTGCCGAGCAATTGGTCGAACTTGCGCCCGAAGGCCTCGATTATGTCTATCTGGTGTCTGGCGGTTCGGAGGCTGTAGAGGCCGCTCTCAAAATGGCGCGCCAGTATTTTGTCGAAGTCGGGCAGCCGCAGCGGCGCCACATCATCGCACGTCGGCAGAGCTATCACGGCAATACGATCGGTGCCTTGGCAACAGGCGGCAATGCCTGGCGCCGTGCCCAGTTCAAGCCAATCTTGCCTGAAACGCATCATGTTTCTCCCTGCTATGCCTACCGCGACCTGAAGGTGGGCGAAACGCCGGAGGCTTATGCCGAGCGTCTTGCTGTGGAGTTGGAAGACAAGGTTCTTGAACTTGGCGCGGACCAGGTCATGGCTTTCGTCGCCGAGCCGGTGGTCGGTGCGACGCTGGGCGCCGTTGGCCCGGTTGCGGACTATTTCAAGCGGGTTCGGCAGGTGTGCGACAAGTATGGCATCTTGCTTATCCTCGACGAGGTCATGTGCGGAATGGGGCGTACCGGCACAATCTTCGCTATGGAGCAGGAAGGCATTGTCGCGGATCTGGTCACGATTGCGAAGGGACTGGGCGGAGGCTTTCAGCCGATTGGGGCGGTATTGCTCTCCGAAAAGATCTACCGTGCGTTCGCCGACGGGTCTGGTCTGTTCCAGCATGGGCATACCTATATCGGGCATCCGATCGCAGCAGCGGCAGCCAGTAAGGTGGTTGAAATAATCACGCGCCCGGACATGATGGCAAACGTCATCCGGATGGGCGATCGCCTCCAGGCCGGGCTCGATGAAGCGCTTGGACAGTCGCCCTATGTCGGCGACATCCGTGGCCGCGGTCTTTTCCGCGGCGTCGAGATCGTCGCCGACAAAGACACCAAACAACCCTTCGACCCGGCCCGCAAGATGCATTCCCGGATCAAGAAGGAAGCCATGCGTAGAGGCCTGATGTGCTACCCAATGGGCGGTACGATCGACGGCGCGCAGGGCGACCATGTGCTGCTGGCGCCGCCGTATATCATTCAACCCAATGAGGTCGACTTGATTGTCGAACGGCTTTCCGACGCCATCCGCGCCGCTGTAGCAGACTGAGGGTTTTCTCCAAATGACGACATCATCCTGCCCGCCAATCTCAGACGACATGTGGCCCGCAGACATTGCGGATATGAAAGCTGGCTTTGCGGGCGCCCTCAATGTCTATCGCACCATGGCTCATCACCCCGCGCTCCTGAGAGCGTGGGCGCCGCTGCGGCAGCATGTCGTCAAGGAAAGCGCGTTGGGCGCTGTCCGGTCCGAGCTGGTCATTCTGCGCGCGGCACATCGGATGGGGTCCGCATACGAATGGGCCCATCACGTCAGCCGCGCCCGTGCTCTTGGTATTGCGGATGTACGCATACGGGCCATGGCTGGCGCTCCGGATGGAGAGGATGGCCTAATTGCCGCTGCTGTCGACGCGCTCTTTGATGAACGGCGTCTGCCTTCTCACATTGAGCGGGCGATTTCTTCCACCATGGGAGAGCGAGCCGTCTTTGACCTGATGGCGACCGTCGGCTTCTACTCCGTACTCGGTTACATTCTCATGACCTTCGATACCCCAATCGATGAAAACGTAGCTCGTGAGTTCGCAACGCATCCGCTTTGAGCGATCGGATATTGGATAACCTGATCCCAGATTTCCGCCGATACATTCGTGCCACAAGGAAGAAAATAAAACGATTGTTGCACGACAGTATTGATTCCTGTATCATGATTTCGACAGCGGCGCTCGACGATCGACTAGTGGGCAAGCGGCACAGAGACGCAAACTCTGGCCCGTGTTCACTCTCCCTAGTCGAGGGATCCCATTATTTCGTACCTGGAGAATGACGTGATAAAGGAACTGCATTTCGAAATTAGTGAATTCCGGGCGCGCCTCGCAGCCGTTAAGGCGGAAATGGCGAAGAGAGGGATCGATTTCCTGCTTCTCTCGGAACCACCTAATCAGAACTACCTTACCGGCTATAATGCATATTCCTTCTATACGCCCCAAATGGTGATTGTGGCTCAGAACCATGCAGAACCGATTTGGATCGGTCGTTTCATGGACCGCGTTTCGGCCTCGATGACGACCTATTTGTCCGAGGACAACATCCGGGCCTACCCCGACACTTATGTTCAATCGCCAACGCTGTCAGCCTATACCTTCATGGCCGATATCGTGAAGGAGCTCGGCGGCGAAAAGGCGCGTATCGGCGTAGAAATGGGGGGCTACTACTATCCTGCTCGCGGCCACGCCGACCTGACCCAGGCACTGCCCAATGCCAAGTTCGTCGACGCCGACCTTCTGGTGGGATGGATCCGCCTCGTGAAGAGCCCGGCCGAAGTCGCCATCATGCGTCAAGCTGGCCAACTTGCAGATGCCGCCATGACGCGCGTCATTGATACGGTGCGCGCCGGGGTTCGTGAGTGCGATATTGCGGCTGCGATCTATCACCAGCAGATTTCTGGCACACCTGAGTTCGGTGGTGATTATCCCTGTTGCCCTCCGGATCTCTGCATTGGCGAGCGCTCGATCGCACCACATGCCGCCTGGACGGACGACCCCCTGCCGGAGTCTACCGTTGTCAATCTCGAACTGAACGGATGCCGACATCGCTACCAGGTCAATCTGGCGCGCACGATCGTCGTCGGCCAGCCGTCATCCGCTTTCTTGAACCTCTCGGAAATTGCTGTTGAGGCCTTGAACGCCGGGCTGGAAGCGGTTCGACCCGGTCGCACCTGCTCGGAGGTTGACGGCGATTTCCGGAAGTCTCTTGCCCGCCACGGCATCGAGAAAGAGTCCCGCATCGGTTATCCGACCGGCATCGGGTTCCCTCCGGCCTCTGGCGAACGCACCGCTAGTATTCGCAAGGGCGACGAAACCGTACTCAAGCCGGGTATGGTGTTCCACATGATGCCTGGTCTGTGGCTCGACAATGTCGGGATCACGATCACTCAGAGCTTTGCGGTCTCCGACGCGGGTTACGAGCCCCTGACGAAGACTCCGCGCAAGCTCTTCTTCAAATAGAGACTGAATTCGGTGCATACTCGTCTGATTCCAGTATGGCTTGCTCGTTTCCGAAATGGTGTGACCCAGTTCGGACGAGTATCTGCGCCGGAAACCGAGAAGCAACCGACATGCGAGGCCGTATCGGCGTTGCAGGCTCCGCACGGGCTCCCCAGATTGCTGTTCGGGGAGGTAGGTGATGGTTGAACTCGATCGCGCCGACATTGCGCTTCTCCAAGCCGTTCAGAAAAACAACCGCCTGACCTCTGAAGAACTCGCGGGGATGGTCCACCTCTCGCCGACGGCATGCCAACGGCGCTTGAGAAGGTTACGCAACGAGGGCGTAATCGAGGGAGACGTCTCCATCGTCTCGCCCAAGGCAGTGGGACGACATATCACCATGATCGTCATGGTGTCCCTTGAACGGGAAAGGGCCGACATCGTCGATCGTTTCAAGGCGGCGATACGAAATACGCGTGAGGTAATGATGGGCTTCTACGTAACGGGAGATGCCGACTTCATGCTCGTGATCACCGCAAAAGACATGCAGGATTACGAGCACTTCACGCGTCGGTTCTTCTATGAAAACGCGGATATCAAAGGCTTCAAGACCATGGTTGTGATGGACCGTCTTAAGGCAAGCTTCGCTATCCCACTCGAGGCGTAGGTCGCGGCGACCGAAGCCAGCGTCCATTTATGCAGGAACCCTGCGTGATGTGCATTCAAATCGACGAGCCGCGCAGCTCCGCTGCTGCTAGCTGCGACAATACAGACACCATGACGAATGACCAGGAGACCACCATGAACGCCACTACGAACAACTTCCTCTCCGAGGTCGAGCGTAATGCAGTCATCGAGATGCGGCACGCCATGCATCGCGAGCCCGAACTTTCCAACAACGAGTGGAAGACCCAGAAACGGATCATCGAGACCTTGGCTGCCTTCGGCCTTACCGAAGCAAAGACGTTCCACAAGACCGGCGTCTATGTCGATATCCAGGGTTTGGCTCCAGGCGCAAATCGTTCGATCGCAATGCGTGGAGACATCGATGCGCTTCCCATTCAGGAAGCCCGCGACGACCTAGCGTATCGGTCGCAAGTGCCAGGCGTCATGCACGCGTGCGGTCACGACATGCATGGCTCAATCGCCTTGGGAGCGGCGCTCGCCTTCCATCGCATGCGCGAAAATTTCTCAGGAAGGCTGCGGGTCTTCTTTCAGCCTGCGGAAGAAGCAGAACCACTTGGTGGCCGGACTGTCGTTGAAGAGGACTTGCTGGACGGGTTCGACGCTGCAGTGGGATTTCATGTCCGAACTGACATCCCAGCCGGCTCCTATGGAGCGCGTGCCGGCGCCGTAACAAAGTCGGCGGATCAGTTCTCGCTCGAATTTTTCGGAACGATGGCGCACGGCGCCAAGCCTCACTTGGGCGTGGACGCGATCGCGATAGCAGGCGCCTTTATCAACGAAGTTCAGAAGGTGGTGTCGCGCGAAATGCCGGTTGATGATGGCGCTGTCGTTACGATCGGCACGATCCACGGTGGGGAAGCGACGAACATAATCTGCCCCTCGGTCACAATGACCGGAACAATCCGGACAAGCAGTCCCGAGAGGAGAAAGTTGCTGGTTCAACGGGTGCGCGAAATTGCCGAGGGCGTTGCTGCGATCCATCGGGGCCGGGCTGAATTTAGCTCACACGCGGGCGAGCCTCCTGTGGTCAACGACAGCTCAATGGTCGAGCGGTTCAAGCAGATCGTCGTGCAGTCCGATGGCGAGGACAGATATGTCGAGGGTTCGGCAAGCTCCGGCAGCGATGACTTTGGTTTTTACTCCAGCTGCGTCCCGTCAATCTATTTCTGGTTCGGCAGCAAGGAGCCGGGAAACGAGTCCGGCGTCCATACGCCGACGTTCGGGGTGTCCGACCAGACCCTCGTGCCGACAACCGAACTGGCGATCCGCTACTGCTGGGAACTGTTTCAGAGCGCGTAACGAGCGGCGTGCGGAGGGAGGACTTTGATGATTGATCTCAATGACATTGAAGGCGCAAAAAGGCGTATCAAAGACCACATACTTACTACGCCGCTCACGCACTCTCCGTCCCTGTCGAACCACTGCACTGTGCCTGTTTATCTAAAGCTTGAGCACCACCAGACGACGGGCAGTTTCAAGTTGCGCGGCGCCTTCAATGCCATTCTTCAACTGTCCGAAGGCGAGCGGGCACGCGGCGTTGTGGCCGCGTCGACGGGCAATCACGGTCGTGCTCTATCGTTCGCTGCCAACACCTGCGGTGTGACGGCAACGATCTGCATGTCAAACCTGGTCCCCGAAAATAAGGTCTCGGAGATTCGCAGGCTGGGCGCCGAGGTCCGTATCGTCGGAAAATCCCAGGATGACGCTCAGGAAGAGGCCGAGAGATTGGCGGGCGAGGGACGGTGCCTCGTCCCGCCGTTCGATCACCCGGCAATCATCGCCGGCCAAGGTACGCTAGGGCTAGAAATCCTCGAAGCGCTGCCGGACGTGGCAACCGTGCTTATCCAGCTTTCGGGCGGCGGTCTGGCCTCTGGCGTGGCGGCAGCAGTGAAAAGCCATCGGCCGGATGTGCGGATTATCGGGCTCACGATGGATCGCGGAGCCGCGATGAAGGCAAGCCTCGATGCAGGTCGCCCGGTGCATGTTGATGAGTTTGAAAGTCTGGCGGATTCGCTCGGCGGCGGGATTGGTCTCGCCAATCAATGGACTTTTTCCATGTGCCGCGAGCTGTTGGACGATGTCATTTTGTTGAGCGAAGCCGAAATAGCGGCTGGCATCCGACATGCATATCTCCAGGAGCGCGAAATCGTCGAAGGCGCAGGGGCGATTGGCATCGCGGCGCTCCTAGCGAACAAAGTGCGCAACCTTCACGGACCCGTCGTGATTGTGCTGTCGGGCCGCAACATCGATATGAATCTACATCGTCGCGTCGTGGGCGATGAGACAGCAGATATTCTTCCGAGGACCGCGTCATGAAATCAATGACTATTTTGACTGAACGGCAACTGAGAGATCTGGTGACTCTTGATCTGGAGGCTGTGCGTTGTGTGGAAGAGGCATTTCGCACGCTTGCAACAAAAAAAGTGGTGATGCCGCCAATTCTTCGCCTCGATATTTTGGAGCATCGCGGTGAGGTCGACGTCAAGACGGCCTACGTACCTGGTCTCGATGGCTTCGCCATCAAGATCAGCCCCGGCTTTTTCGGCAATCCGGAAATTGGCTTACCGAGTACAAACGGCCTGATGGTTTTGCTGTCAAGCAAGACCGGTTTGGTTCAGGCATTGTTGCTGGATAATGGCTATCTCACCGATGTTCGCACAGCCGCGGCAGGTGCCGTGGCTGCAATGCACCTCGCCCGCAAAGACGCGTCGGTGGCTGCTGTCTTTGGCGCTGGTATGCAGGCGCGCCTGCAATTGCAGGCGCTCATGCTGGTCCGACAAATTCGTGAGGCGCGGATCTGGGCGCGTGACGCTTCCAAAGCCGAGAAGACGGCCCGAGAACTGTCTGACCAATTGGGCATCAGTGTCATCGCTTGCGATAGCCGGGAAGCTGCCGTTACCGGTGCGCATGTGATCATCACCACAACGCCGGCTGATCGACCGATCCTAGAAGCTCGATGGCTCGAACAAGGACAGCACATCACGGCGATGGGCTCCGATGCCGAACACAAGAACGAAGTAGAGGCCGAGGCTATTGCGCGCGCCGATCTCTACGTGGCTGACAGCCTCGCTCAGACGCGACGCCTTGGTGAGTTGCATCACGCAATCGAGGCCGGGGCTGTCGCGGAAGATCGTGCCCTTCGCGAACTCGGCCAGATTGTTGCGGGTGCTGTGGCCGGACGCACCGACGATCGCCAGATCACGATCGCCGATCTGACAGGGACGGGTATTCAAGACACTGCCATTGCAAATCTTGCTTTCGCAAGAGCGCTGGCCATCAAAGCCGGAACCACCATCGACTGATGACGTGCCGGAAGTCTGGGCCGGCAAACTGAAGTCGGGGGCCGCCTGGACGTGAGGCGCGGTCGAGCACGTTCACACGTCTTACGATACTCGCGTTGACCAAACCCATTCGAAATCAAGGACTTCATTATGACTTCGCAAAGCAGCACTGTTCTTGGACTACTTGAGCTGGATGAAGGCGTGTCGCCAGACAGTCCGGTTTTTAGCCCGCGCGAAGGATCCCTGTTGCACCCGGCAACGTTTGGCGGGCCTGTGATCACGGAAATGGTGGAAGGCGCCTTTGCAGATGTTGTCATTCGAGGTGATGCTTCGCTGGAATACGCCTGCATTGCGGCTGCACAGCGATTGGTCGATCGAGGTGCCAACGTTATTGCCGCTGACTGCGGTTTCCTTATCCGCCACCAGTCTGCAATCTCTGCAGCAGTCAATGTACCCATCATAACCTCAAGCCTGCTACTCATCCCGACTTTGTTGCGTCAGCTATCGCCCGCGAAAAAGCTCGCGGTATTAACAGCGGACTCGCGACATTGCACCGAAGACCTGTTGGGCATCCAACACCCGGCGGATCGGAAGCGCGTGGTCGTCGGAGGTATCGAAGGTGGCGTATACGTGCGCAATGCCGTGGCGCGGCCGTTCGTGCGCACAGCGCTGGATCAGATCCAGCAGGAAGTCGGTGCCCGTATCGATCAACTGCGCTCCGATCATCCCGAGATTGCGATGATTCTCTTCGAGTGCACTGGCTTTCCTGTCGTTGCAAATGCCCTTCGGCTGAAGACAGGACTGCCTATCTACGACATCACCGACCTCTGCAAACTGACGCTCGCGACTGTGGCCGCCCGCGTCTGACTAAGCGCACCCAAATCTAAAGGAACTGAAATGTCTGACGAGAAACTACGGTTCGAACTTTCTGAATACAGAACACGCCTCGAGAAGGCACGCAGCGCCATGGAGCGAGCTGGCATAGACGTACTGGTCGTTACCGATCCCGCTAACATGGGCTGGCTTACCGGTTACGAGGGCAACTCGTTCTACGTGCCACAATGTGTTGTTGTATCGAAGGACAAGGATCCCCTTTGGTTCGGCCGTGGTCAGGATGCCAATGGATGCCGTCGAACGGCATATATCGGCGAGGATCGGATCAGGTGGTACGAGGACCACTACGTTCAATCAGACACCTTGCATCCAATGACCGTTCTTGGCCAGTTCCTCACGGACGAGGGGCACGGTTCAGCCATAATCGGTCTGGAGAAGGACAGTTACTATTTCTCACCGGCCGGTTTCGAAGCCCTTACCGCCGCACTTCCGAACGCGCGCTTCAAAAACGCCATGCGGATGATCAACTGGGAACGCATCGTCAAATCCCCTCGTGAGATCGAATATATGCGCGGCGCCGGCAAGATTGTCGAAGCAATGTATGAGCGAATTACAGAAGTCCTGCGGCCGGGAGTGAAACAGTCGGACATAATCGCTGAAATCTCCTATGTTGGCACCCGCGGTGTGGGCGACTACTGGGGAGACTATCCGTCGGCCGTACCCAACCTTGGGGCCGGCGCCGATGCCTCAGCTCCCCATCTGACATGGACCGATAAGCCCATTCGTGCGAACGAAAGCATTTTCTTCGAACTTGCTGGTGTACACAAACGATACCATTGCCCACTCTCTCGGTCGTACTATCTCGGTAAGCCGAGCCAGCAAATGCTGGATGCTGAGAAGGCCGTCTTGGAGGGCATGAGCGCCGGCCTTGCAAGGGCTGTCGTTGGAAATTACTGCGAAGATATCGCTCTGGCCTACGGAAGTGCCCTTGCGAAATACGGTTTGAAGAAGGCAAGCCGCGCCGGCTACTCCATTGGCATGGGATACCCGCCGGCATGGGGCGAGAACTCCGCCAGCTTCCGCGACGGTGATAAGACCGTACTGCGCCCAGGCATGACATTTCATTTCATGTCCGGGCTTTGGTACGACGACTGGGGTATCGAAATTACCGAAAGTTTCTTGATCACGGAGGGGGAGGTCGAATTCCTGTCCAATGTCCCCCGCAAATTGCTCGTCATTGCGTGAGTCCGATCCCTTGGGGGGAATCTTGATCCCACAACGCCCCCGATGACGTCTCGTCACAAGCCGGGGTGGTCTCCTTGAATTGGGCACCTCAGCAACAGGCCTAATGCCTTTTCGCCGGCGGGCAGAGATAGATCCCACTGTTTCCTGGCCGGCGGTTACGCCGGCCAGCGGATCGTCGTTCATCGTGCACCTGGGACGCGTTCCGACCGAGCTTTCACCGTGGCATCGATCGCCTGCAGAAGAGTGACCGACACCCTACGATTCTGAACGGGGAACGCGATCTCACGCCATTAAAGCGTTCCTACCCGCTCTCTTTGCCTATCTTCTGCGAAAGAAACGATGAGGAAGTCACATGGCCAACAATCCCATTTCGCCCGTCCGCGCGAAGGGCGATGCCTTCACGATCGGTATAGTACTCGGAAGAGCAAGCGCTTCTGCTTTCCGCGAGCGCGTCTTGTACACCGAAGAATATCGGGCGTTGGATACCCGGTGGCGCCGATCTGGATATTTGAAGGCTCTAGAAGCTGCGGCGCGCGCAACCTATCCCCGTTTTGTGCGCGAAATCGAGGGCATCGCCGAAGGCGCCGGTCAAGATTTCGATTCGA
This sequence comes from Rhizobium sp. CB3171, assembly GCF_029714265.1. NCBI lineage: Bacteria > Pseudomonadati > Pseudomonadota > Alphaproteobacteria > Hyphomicrobiales > Rhizobiaceae > Rhizobium > Rhizobium sp. CB3171. The sequence continues at coordinate 334,367 of NZ_CP121654.1, forward strand.
TCTTCCTCTGGAATTGCCGCGGAGACCTTCGGCTTCCCGAGGATGTCTCCCCGGCAACAAGGGCGGTTGCTGCCAATGGATGCACGACACTTCTGTTGCCGGCGCAGGGCGACAGTCCCGCAATGATTGCCCACAACGAGGACGGTGACCAAGCGCTCCTCGGTGCCTGCTTCTGGGTTGAAGTCGAGCCGGACGAGGGACCAGCCTGGGCCAGTTTCATGTATCCTGGCATGCTGCCCGGCCACACGTTTGGCGTCAATGAGATGGGGCTCGTGCAGACGATAAATAACATCACCGCGCATGATCTTCAGCCTGGGGTGCCCCGACACATCATCTGCCGCGCCATCCTCGACTCAAGGACGTTGGACGATGCGGCAGAAATCCTCAAGCGTAAGGACCGTGCCAGTGGATTCCATCATAATCTCGGCGAGGCGAAAACACGGCGGCTTGTCTCAATCGAGGCTCCCGCTTCAGGCTGCGCCATTCGGGAGGCCGTCAGCCCCCAAGGCCATGCGAACCACTTGATCTTCGAAGATTTCGCCCAGTTGGAGCAGACGATTAGCGCCTCTTCCCGCGATCGTCAGGCGGCTGTGGACCGGGTGACTGCGGGACAAAGGCTCGGTCAAGATGCAGAAGTCGTTCTGTTCGACGAGACGGTGCCGATCTACAAGAACGGAACGATCGATAGGTCGCAAACTTTGGCGATGGGTGTGTTCGCACTATTAGTCGACCGGGTTGAATGGAGCGTCCATGGTGCCCATAACGAGCGCGATGTCCTGGGGGGAACAGTGCTGGTCAAGTAGGCCTCGTGGATATTTTCGGCTGCCGGCGTGATTTGCGATAGGTGGGTAGTGCGGCCTGACCATTCCAATCTCACCGGAGGTGGGTCTGTCCTCAAACAACCTCGATCCCCGCTTTGTTCTTTAACCTATGTCTCCGCGGTCGATCCAACCCAAGGAGCCGGCCGCACGGGTCAGCAAAGCCCGCATGGATAGCGAATTACTGCAAAAAGCGAGAAAGATTGCAGGAACCCTGCGTCACCCCCGAGCGAAATGGTGCGATGAAGCTAGCACCTGCAGGCAATATCATCTGAGCGGGTCGGGCGAGCGAAAGCTATCCTCAGGTCGAGGTTCTGCTGCTCGCACTTAATCTGGCCCATTTCACAGGAAGAACAACTCGCAGCCGAAAAGCGGAGGCCGAAGGGGTTAAAATGACCATCAACATCAAAGACATCGCTGAAAAAGATCGCAACTCGGTCCTGCATCCCTTCACGCAGTTGAAGGACTTTGCCACTGGCAAACTCGGCGAACCGACGATCGTCGAGACCGGCACGGGGATCCGTATCCAGGATGCGCACGGCAATCAGCTGATCGACGGTTTTGCCGGTCTCTATTGCGTCAACGTCGGCTATGGCCGCACCGAGGTTGCCGAGGCGATCTCGCGTCAGGCCTATCGCCTGGCCTATTACCACTCCTACGCCGCGCACACGACCGACGAACTGGCGATCCTCTCCGACCGCCTCGTGAAGATGGCGCCCGGCAAGATGAGCAAGGTGTTCTACGGCATGTCCGGCTCGGACGCCAACGAGACCCAGGCCAAGCTCGTCTGGTACTATAACAATCTGCGCGGCAAGCCGACGAAGAAGAAGATCATCTCGCGCGAGCGCGGCTATCACGGCTGCAGCGTCGTCTCCGGCTCGATGACCGGGATGAGCTTTTATCACGACCATATGGATCTGCCACTGCCTCAGATCGATCATACCGGCGTTCCGCACCACTATTGGGGTGCCGACCCCGGCGAAACAGAGCGTGAGTTCTCGGCCCGCCGTGCTGCCGAGCTCGACGAGATGATCGAGACGCTGGGTCCAGACAATGTCGGCGCCTTCATCGCCGAGCCGGTGCTCGGCACCGGTGGCATCACGCCGCCGCCGGAGGGCTACTGGGAAGCGATCCAGGCGGTGCTTAAGAAGCACGACGTGCTTTTGATTGCCGACGAAGTGATCACCGGCTTCGGCCGCACCGGCTCGATGTTCGGCTCGCAGCACTACGGCATCGAACCCGACCTCATAACGGTCGCCAAGGGCCTGACCTCGGCGTACTTCCCTCTCTCGGCTTCGATCGTCGGTGAGAAGGTTTACAAGGTCATGGAAGAAGGGGCTGACAAGGTCGGCGCCTTCTCGCACGGCTATACCTATTCCGGCCACCCGATCGGCGCGGCCGCCGCAAACGCGGTGCTCGACATCGTCGAAAAGGAAAACCTGCCCGGCAACGCCCGCGAAGTCGGCGCCTATTTCCAGGCGCAGCTCAAGGAGAAGTTCGCACAGCTGCCGATCGTCGGTGAAGTGCGTGGCGTCGGCCTGATGGGTGCGATCGAGTTCGTTGCCAACCGTGAGAACAAAACCCGTTTCGATCCATCGCTGAAGATCGGTGCTCGCGTCTCCAAGGCCGCACGCGACCGCGGCCTCATCGCCCGGGCCATGCCGCATGGCGACATCCTCGGCTTTGCGCCGCCGCTCGTCACCACCAAGGCGGAAATCGACGAGATCGTCTCGATCGCCGAAAAGGCGGTGCGCTGTGTGATCGACGACCTCGTTCGCGACGGCAAGAAAATCTAAGCGAAGTCGGTCGGGTCAGCCGGACCGCCATGCAAGCTCCGGTCTCATTCGTGCGTCGTGACGAGTGGAGCACGGCGGCGGTCATGGGGTTGTGCATTGATTAAGCAAGTTAACCGCCACGCATGCTGGCGTATCATCTGAGAAGGGAAGCTGGCTTTATGACCGCTGCCAAACTACATATCACGTCGGGCTTGTCGTCTATACCGGTTTACAGTCCCTACGACGGGTCTCTTTTAGGGTCGATCGATCCGACAGATGCGAGCGAAATCTGCGAACTCATCGCTCGAGCCAAACGCGGATCTGAGCTTTCTCGTGCCTTGCCGAGGCACCTGCGGGCAACCATTCTTGAAGGTGCGGCGCAAATCATCGAACGTCGTCGCGACATCTTCGCCGAAACCATCGTGCGCGAAGCCGGCAAGACGATCGTTCAGGCGCGCAAGGAAGTGTTTCGCTGCGTCAACACGTTGAAGCTGTCTGCCGAAGAGGCAAAGCGCAATGCCGGCGAAATCGTGCCGTTCGATGCCTATGTGGGATCGGAGCAGCGCCAGGGCTGGTTCACGCGCGAGCCCCTCGGCATCATCACCGCAATTACGCCTTACAACGACCCGCTGAACCTAGTGGCTCATAAGCTTGGTCCTGCGATCGCCGGCGGCAACGCGGTCCTGCTGAAGCCGTCGAACCTGACGCCGTTTTCCTCGATCAACCTTGTCGAAGCCTTGGTGGAAGCAGGTTTGCCTCGCGAGATTATCACCGTCATTCACGGCGATAGAGAGATCGTAACGGCTTTGGTCTCTGCACGGGACGTCCGCATGGTTTCCTTTACCGGTGGGTTTGCCACAGGAGAAGCGATCAGCCGGAAGGCGGGCCTCAAGAAACTCGCAATGGAGCTCGGCGGCAACGCGCCCGTCGTCGTCATGAATGACTGCGATTTTGACAAGGCGGTTGAAGGGTGCGTATCCGGCGCCTTCTGGGCCGCGGGACAGAATTGCATCGGCGCGCAGCGTGTTCTTGTCCAGGCCGAGCTTTATGAGCGATTCCGTGACGCGTTCCTGGCCGCGACGAACAAGCTCAAGGCCGGCGATCCTCTGAGGGAGGACACAGATGTCGGTCCGATGATCTCGAAGGAAGTGGCAGAGCGCACCGAAGCAGCGGTCAATGAAGCGATTGCTGTCGGCGCCAAATTGCTTTGTGGTCACAAGCGTGAAGGGTCGCTCTATCATCCGACGGTGCTGGAAGGTACACCGACAACCTGCCCCCTTTGGCACGAGGAAGTGTTCGCCCCTGTGGTCATGCTTGCACCGTTCGAGACGCTCGATGAGGCCATCGATCTGGCCAACGCGCCGGAATATAGCCTTCACGCCGGCATCTTCACCAGCAATCTGTCTGTGGCGCTGGAGGCGGCGAGCAGGATCGAGGCCGGTGGCGTGATGATCAATGACTCCTCGGACTATCGCTTCGACGCCATGCCGTTCGGTGGCTTCAAATACGGCAGCATGGGCCGAGAAGGCGTGCACTTCGCCTATGAAGAGATGACCCAGCCGAAGGTGATCTGCATCAATCGCGGGTGAGCGAGATGGCACGCAGCTGTTCGGAACCGCTGCGGTGTTCGGAAACTAATAGACTGAATTGCGAGGCGCCTCGGCGTCGCGATCGACGAACCTGATGGGGGCAGTATGAACAAAATTTGCGAGAATCCGACGTTGGCGCTTGATGGCTTGCTGTTCGACGGCATGTTCATTGCGGCGGGTGGCTTCGGTCTTTGCGGTATTCCGGAACTGCTGATCGGTGCCATCCGTGAGGCGGGTACCAAGGATCTGACGATCGCCTCGAATAATTGCGGTGTTGACGACTTCGGTCTCGGCGTGCTGCTGAAGACGAAGCAGATCAAGAAGATGATCTCGTCCTATGTCGGCGAGAACGCCGAGTTCATGCGCCAGTACCTCAGCGGCGAACTGGACCTGGAGTTCAACCCGCAGGGAACGCTCGCCGAGCGGATGCGTGCCGGTGGCGCCGGCATTGCCGGGTTCTATACGAAGACCGGGGTCGGTACCGTCGTTGCCGAGAGCAAGGAGACGAAGTCCTTCAACGGCGAGGCATATGTTCTCGAGACCGGGATCGTCGCGGACCTCTCGATCGTCAAGGCATGGAAGTCGGACACATCGGGCAATCTCGTCTTCCGCAAGACCGCCCGCAACTTCAATCCGCCGGCCGCGACCTGCGGCAAGATCTGCGTCGCCGAAGTCGAGGAGATCGTACCGGTCGGCAGCCTCGATCCCGACCATATCCACGTGCCGGGAATCTACGTGCATCGTCTGATCCAGGGTCAGCATGAGAAACGCATCGAACAGCGCACCACGCGCGCGGTGGCTTGAAGGGCAGGGGGAAGACACATGGCCTGGGACAGAAACCAGATGGCGGCGCGCGCTGCCCGCGAACTCGAAAACGGCACTTACGTCAACCTCGGCATCGGCATTCCGACGCTTGTCGCCAACTACATCCCCGAAGGCGTCCATGTGACGCTGCAGTCGGAGAACGGCCTGCTCGGCATCGGTCCCTTTCCAACCGAAATCGAGATCGACGCCGATCTCATCAATGCCGGCAAGCAGACGGTGACGGCGCTGCCGCATTCGGCCTTCTTCGACTCCGCGCAGAGCTTTGCGATGATCCGCGGCGGCAAGATCGCTATGGCAATCCTCGGTGCCATGGAAGTGGCCGAGAACGGCGATCTCGCCAACTGGATGATCCCCGGCAAGCTCGTCAAGGGCATGGGCGGCGCGATGGATCTGGTCGCCGGCGTCAAGCGGGTGGTGGTCGTCATGGACCACACCAACAAGGCCGGCGAATCCAAGGTGCTGAAGGCCTGCACCTTGCCGCTGACCGGAAAGAGCGTCGTCGATCGGATCATCACCAATCTTGGTGTGTTCGACGTCGTCGATGGCGGACTGAAGCTGGTCGAGCTTGCCGAGGGCGTGACAGACGGCGAGATCCGCAGCGCGACCGAGGCGACCATCGTCAACTAGGCCTGCGGCTTATTGCCGAGACGCTGGAGCCGGTCTCTACCGGCTTCGCAAGGACCATAGAGGAGACCACCATGAGCACCCCATCGATCGTCATCGCCAGCGCCGCCCGCACCGCGGTCGGGTCCTTCGACGGAGGTTTCGGCAATACGCCGGCGCGCGAACGCGGCGCCTCGGACCCCCGCGCGCTTAACACTCTGCTCTTCGAAATGAGGCGCCGCGGCGTTTCCAAGAGGCTTGCAACACTCTGCATCGGCGGCGGCATCGGTGTCCCCATGTGCGTGGAAGAGATGTGAGGGAGGACCGCGTCATGACCTCGGCGGAATACCGTCTTTGCGACGTATCGCTCGACCGATCGTTCCGTGGCCGGGATGCGAGAATTGAGCGAGAGCAGGCGCTCGCGGTCATCGACCTTTTGGAATGCAATACATTCATTCCGGTCGGTCACGACGGTGGCCCCTATCGTCTCAGGATCGAAGCGGTCGACGGGCGCCTGGCGTTGCATGTCGCTGATGATCAGGGCGAGCATGTCGCCAGTCACTATCTGTCGCTGACGCCCTTCCGCCGGCTGCTTAGAGACTACGCTCGCATCTGCGAGAGCTACTACGACGCCATCCGCCACCCTGGACCTGAGCGGCTTGAGGCTATCGATATGGGTCGGCGTGGCGTCCACAACGAGGCTGCCGAACTGCTTCGAGCCCGGTTGTCAACGAAAGTGACCATCGACAACAACACCGCGCGCCGGCTGTTCACGCTGATTTACGCCCTGCTCGTGCGCAATGCCGACCATAGAGTTCTGCTGAGCTGAGATAGCTGTGGCCCCCAACTGCAGACCAAGGAGGAACCCCAAGTGAATGCAATACCTCAACGCGAAGTACACCTCGGAGAAACAAGCTCCGCAGGCTTTCTGGATAGCGTTGACCAGAACTTCCGCCATGCAATGACGTTCCTTGTTTTGCCGGAAGGGCTGTCAGAACGGATCATGCAGTGCAACTCGACCTACACTGTTCGTTTCGGTGTTCGCCTACGCGGCCGCATGTACAGTTTCATCGGCTGGCGATCGGTCCACAGCGAGCACTGCGAACCGGTGAAGGGCGGCATACGCTATGCATCGAATGCCGATGCTGAGGAGGTTGAAGCGCTGGCAGCGCTGATGACGCTCAAATGCTCGCTGGTCGATGTTCCGTTCGGCGGCTCGAAGGGTGCCCTGAAGATCGACCCGCGCGAATGGACGCCGCAGGAGCTCGAGCGCATCACCCGCCGCTTCACACAGGAACTCAACAAACGTGGCCTGATCGGTCCCGGCGTCAATGTCCCGGCTCCCGACATCGGCACAGGCGAGCGAGAAATGGCCTGGATGATGGACGAGTTCCGCCGCGCCAATCCGACCGACGTGATCAATGCGCGCGCTTGCGTCACGGGCAAGCCGCTGTCGAAGGGCGGAATTGCCGGCCGGACGGAAGCAACGGGTAGGGGCGTCCAATTCGCCATCCAAAGCTATCTCCGCGATCCTCGAACCTCCGGATTGAACGGCAAGCGTGACCTGAAGGGTGCTGCGGTCATCGTTCAGGGGTTTGGCAACGTCGGTTACCATGCCGCAAAATTCCTGTCCGATGAGGATGGTGCCCGGGTGACCGTCGTTGCAGAACGGGACGGCTATGTCGCCAGCGCCGAGGGCCTCGCGATCGAGGCGCTGAAGCAGCATCAGATCAAAACGGGCAGCATCCTTGGCTTTGAAGGTGCCACATCGTTTCCCGGCAATATGACGGGCATCGAGCAGCCATGCGATGTTCTCATTCCAGCGGCGATGGAAAATGCCATCCATGCGGGGAATGCAGATTGCATCAAGGCAAATCTCGTCGTCGAAGCTGCCAACGGCCCGGTGACCTTCGAGGCTGACAAGGTTCTCCGCGCCCGTGGGATCACCATCCTTCCCGACCTTTACGTCAATGCCGGCGGCGTGGTCGTCAGCTACTTCGAGTGGGTGAAGAACCTGACGCATATTCCCTTCGGCCTGATGGAACGGCGCCGGCGCGAGCGGCGCAACCAGACGATCGCCACGGCACTCGAACGTATGACCGGCAAGGATTTTCCGGCGGACATGCGCGAGGAGTTCCTCGAAGGTGGGGCGGAAATCGATCTCGTTCGGTCCGGACTGGAAGACGTGATGCGCAGCACCTGGGGACGCATCGCCGACCTGAGGGAGCAGCAACCGGAACTCGGTGACTACCGAACCGCCGCCTATGTCGCATCTATCCGACAGATTGCCGATGCCTATGAAGCGATAGGTATCTGATCGGCCGCACGCCGCTCAAGGGCTTCGCTTTTGTGATCAGTGGCTTGGGCTTTAAATTCGCCTCCCAAGTGACTTGGCTGCCGCCGAACTAGTTTCGACGGCAGCCTCTTTATTCCACGATCGACCAGTTTCAACATCGTCAAATCGCGGGAGGTCGTAACCCGCGTTATAGGCCACCCAGGCAAAGGTACTTCATTTCAAGATAGTCCTCGAGGCCGTGGCGAGACCCCTCACGTCCAATGCCTGACTGCTTGATCCCTCCGAAGGGTGCAGCCTCCGACGACATGCGGCCGGTGTTGATGCCGACCATTCCGTATTCCAGCGCCTCGGCCACACGCCAGACCCGCTTGAGGTTCGAAGCATAGAAATAGGCGGCGAGGCCGTAGATTGTATCATTGGCGTCTCGCACGACCTGCTCCGGGTCGTCGAAACGGATGATTGGCGCCAGAGGACCGAAAGTCTCTTCCTGGGCAATGCGCATTGAGCTGACGACATTTGTAATCACAGTCGGCTCGAAGAATGTTCCGGACGTGCCGATCCGGCGCCCACCACATCGCACTATTGCTCCTTTTTTTACAGCGTCATCGACATGCGCTTCGATCTTTGTCAGAGCATGATTGTCGATTAGGGGCCCGATCGCGGTGTCCAGTTCAAAACCGTCGCCAACGCGAAGTCTGCGCGCGTGCGCGGTGAACTTTTCAGCAAATTCGTCATAGACGCGTTTTTGGACGTACAGCCGATTGGCAGACACGCAGGTCTGGCCAGCATTGCGAAACTTGGCTTGAATCGCGCCATCGACGGCGGCGTCGATATCAGCATCGTCGAAGACGATGAAAGGCGCGTTTCCGCCGAGTTCGAAGCTGATGCGCTTGATCTGGTCGGAGCACTGGCGCATCAGTAATCGGCCGACTTCGGTCGATCCGGTGAAACTGATCTTTCGCACCTTCGGGTTGAAACACAATTCACGACCGATAGCCTCACCCTCTGACGCATAGACCAGATTGAGAACGCCCTCCGGGAAACCAGCTGCACGCGCGAGAGCGAACATGGCCCCGGCTACGAGAGGCGTTTGCTCAGCGGGCTTCAAGACAACGGTACAGCCAGCGGCAAGCGCCGGCGAAATCTTGCGCGCTACCATCGAGGCCGGGAAGTTCCAAGGGGTAATGGCGCCTACAACACCAATTGGTTGCTTGATCACCAGCATGCGCCTGTCATTGGAGGGGGCTGAAATAGTCTCGCCGTAAATGCGGTTAGCCTCTTCGGCGTACCATTGAAGATATGCCGCCGCGTGCAAGACTTCCGACTTCGCCTCTCCCAATGGCTTTCCCATCTCGGCCGTCAAGATCACGGCAAGATCGTCGCTATGTTCGAGGATCAGCCGGTGCCAGTTCCACAGTATGTCCGAACGCTCCCGGGCGGTGAGCCCCGCCCAACGCGCTTGGGCAGCATGCGCCTTGTCAATGGCGACGGAAACCTCTTCAGCACTCATATCCGGCACTTCGGCCAGCAGGTCACCGGTAGACGGGTTAAAGACCGCAAAGCGCTTCATGGATGCAGCCGCGTGCGTGCCAGGCTCGGAGGTTAGGTGGAGGAATTGCTCCGGATTTTTCAGATGCCTCGTTAATGCAGCAGTGAGCGTCATCCCCGTTTTTCCTCTTCCGATCGTCAACGTCTATGGCTTTGTTCTTCCGAACGTTTATGCTGAACAGGGGCGCCGGAGCAATGGTTGTTCATGATCGTTGCGGTGCAGGCGGCGCGCAGCTTGGCTGAGAGCGATCAAGGTCTCGATTTTCACTTTTGCACCTTTCGGCAACGCCTTAGCCTACAAGCAGGGGTAGGGGGTCTTGACGAAGGAAGCATAGATAGAATTGACGTCTGCGAAAGTGGCTGCGCCAACGAGCAGAACGGTCGCTTTCGACGTCTTTGGCAAGCCGACGCCAGTTGCAATGGAGCGAGGCTGGTCAGACAGACACCATTGGGCCTGTTCGGCGGCTTTTGAATTCAATCCTGCGAGATCGCAGCTGAGCAGCCGGACTTTCGTTCCGTCACGGATGTCGTTCAGCGCTTGGAAACCGGAACATATTCGCGCTGCGGTTCGCCGGTATAGAGCTGGCGCGGGCGGCCGATACGCTGTTCCGGATCTTCGATCATCTCGTTCCATTGGGCGATCCAGCCGACGGTGCGGGCAAGCGCAAACAGCACCGTGAACATGGTCGTGGGGAAGCCGAGAGCCTTCAGCGTGATGCCGGAGTAGAAGTCGACATTCGGGTAAAGCTTCTTCTCGATGAAATAGTCATCGGTCAGCGCGATACGCTCCAGTTCGATCGCGATGTCGAGCAGCGGATCGTCCTTGATGCCGAGTTCGCCGAGAACCTCGTGCGTCGTCTTCTGCATGATCTTTGCGCGCGGATCGTAGTTCTTGTAGACGCGATGACCGAAGCCCATCAGACGGAACGGATCGTTCTTGTCCTTGGCGCGGGCGATATATTCCGGAATGCGGTCAACCGTGCCGATTTCCGTCAGCATGTTGAGCGCAGCTTCGTTGGCGCCGCCGTGAGCGGGACCCCAGAGGCAGGCGATGCCGGCGGCGACGCAAGCGAAGGGGTTGGCGCCGGAAGAGCCCGCGAGGCGAACCGTCGATGTCGACGCATTCTGCTCGTGATCGGCGTGCAGGATGAAGATGCGGTCCATGGCACGGGCAAGCACCGGGTTGACCACATATTCCTCGCAGGGCACGGCAAAGCACATGCGCAGGAAGTTCGACGCATAATCGAGGTCGTTCTTCGGGTAAACGAAGGGCTGGCCAATATGGTACTTGTAAGCCATGGCGGCAAGCGTCGGCATCTTGGCGATCATGCGCAGGCTTGCGACCATGCGCTGGTGCGGATCGGTGATGTCGGTGGAGTCGTGATAGAAGGCCGACAGAGCGCCGACGCAGCCGCACATGACGGCCATCGGATGCGCATCGCGACGGAAGCCGGTGAAGAAGCGAGACATCTGTTCATGCACCATGGTGTGGTGCACGACCCGGTAGTCGAAGTCCTTCTTCTGGGCTGCGGTCGGCAATTCGCCGTAGAGCAGCAGGTAACAGACTTCGAGGAAGTCGCCGTGTTCGGCAAGCTGTTCGATCGGATAACCGCGATGCAGCAGAACGCCTTCGTCGCCATCAATAAAGGTGATGCTGGATTCGCACGACGCAGTCGACGTGAAGCCAGGATCGTAGGTAAACATCTTCGTCTGCTCGTAGAGCGATCCAATGTCGAGTACGCTCGGACCGATCGTGCTTGATCGAAGTTTCAATTCGGCACTATGGCCACCGACTACAACACAAGCATTGTTGTTATCCATGATATCTTTCCTCAGGGCTCGCTAGCCGGGATCGGACAGCTGCCGAATGAACGGATCGGTGTTGTCGAATATGGTTGCGCAGACGGGCCGTGATATGCAGTTCTTCGATCCCAATCGCCACGCGCTTACCGATAAGTCGCGATCTTACGTTATGCGGCCGAGCCGGTGATGAAGGTTTGAGTATTTTACTGCCACAGGCTCGTTTTTCACCACCTGCAGATAGTGGGCGACAGCCACTCGGATGAGCTCAAAGTCCTCTTGTGAAAAGACAGCCCGCGGTCGCTCCAGCAAGATCGGTTTCTTTTTCTCTTCGTCGTTCGACATCTCGTCCTCCGGTAAGGCAAGGGAACGCAGGCCTGCCGCGGATCCCTAGCCAGGTAGGTCTGCATCAGGCCGCAAACTGGTTCATGGTATTACTCGCTCCGCCGGCCTTAAGCGCCGCCTCGCCAGCAAAATACTCTTTATGGTCGTCGCCCATATCGGAACCAGCCATGTTCTGGTGCTTCACGCAGGCAATGCCCTGGCGAATCTCCTTTCGCTGAACGTTCGCCACATAGCCGAGCATGCCCTGTTCGCCGAAGTACTCCTTGGTGAGATTGTCAGTCGAGAGCGCCGCGGTGTGATAGGTTGGCAGCGTAATCAGGTGATGGAAAATGCCGGCGCGTTTGGAGGCGTCATGCTGGAAGGTCCTGATTTTTTCGTCTGCTTCGCGCGCCAAATCGCTGTCGTCATATTGTTCGCTCATCAGCTTCGCACGATCGAAGCCGGAGACGTCCCTTCCTTCGCTCTGCCAATCATCAAAGACCTGCTGTCTGAAATTCAGCGTCCAGTTAAAAGAGGGTGAATTATTATAGACTAGCTTGGCATTGGGGATGACCTGCCGGATGCGGTCCATCATGCCCGCGATTTGCTCGACGTGTGGCTTCTCGGTCTCGATCCACAGCAGGTCGGCGCCGTTGTTAAGGGCATTGATACAGTCGAGGACGCAGCGGTCGGCGCCGGTGCCTTCACGAAACTGATAAAGATTGGAGCGCAGCCGCTTCGGCCGCAAGAGCTTCGAGCCGCGTGTGATCAGGACGTCGCCGTTATTGAGTGGCTCGCCGCTGACGTCGTCGCAATCCAGAAAGTCGTTGTACTGGTCGCCGATGTCGCCTTCGCTGGCGCTGAAGGCAATCTGCTTCGTAAGGCCTGCGCCGAGTGAATCGGTGCGGGCGACGATGATGCCGTCGTCGATGCCGAGCTCAAGAAACGCGTAGCGGCATGCGCGGATCTTGGCGACGAATTCCTCGTGCGGAATGGTCACCTTTCCGTCCTGATGGCCGCACTGCTTTTCATCGGAGACCTGGTTCTCGATCTGCACTGCGCAGGCGCCGGCTTCGATCATTTTTTTCGCCAGAAGGTAGGTTGCTTCGGCATTTCCGAAACCTGCATCGATATCGGCAATGATCGGAATGACGTGGGTTTGATGATTGTCGACCGCCTGAACCAGCTGCTGTTCCCGCGCTTGGTCACCCTCCGCTCGGGCTTTGTCGATTTCCCTGAACAACATGCCGAGTTCGCGCGCGTCTGCCTGGCGCAAGAAGGTGTAGATCTCCTCGACGAGGGCCGGCACGCTCGTTTTTTCATGCATGGACTGGTCGGGAAGCGGCCCGAACTGCGATCGGAGTGCCGCAACCATCCAGCCTGAGAGATAGATGTAACGGCGCTCCGTCGTGCCGAAATGCTTTTTCAGCGAGATGACTTTCTGCTGGGCAATAAATCCATGCCAGCATCCAAGCGACTGCGTATATTTGCTCGGGTCCTGATCGTAGGCGGCCATGTCACGACGCATGATCGCAGCGGTATAGCGTGCAATGTCCAGACCGGTTCTGAATCTGTTCTGAAGGCGCATGCGAGCGACAGCTTCGGCCGTGAGGCCGGACCATGCGTGGTTCTCGGCAATCAAGGTTTTGGCTCCTTCGATACTATCTGAATACGACATTCACTCCTCCAAGGCGTCGGCCAGTTGTGTGCACTGCAATAGCGGGTCGCCGGTTTCTTTTCAGCCTGCGCCTTGTGATGTTGTCAAACTTTACAAGATTAGTTTGTAATGCTGTAATCTGTGTATGGAAAAGCACGGCGTTTATCTCGGCCCGCGCCTTCGACGGTTGCGGAAAAATCTCGGCCTCACTCAAGCCGACATGGCATCTGACCTGGAGGTCTCCCCTTCTTATGTCGCGCTCATGGAGGGAAACCAGCGACCAGTTACGGCCGAGATTCTTCTGCGACTTGCGAAGACCTACAAGCTCGACATGTCGCTCTTTGCCGACGACGGCACGCCTGAGGTCCTTGCGCGACTACAATCGACCATGAAGGACCCGATTTTCAGCGGTATAGAGATATCACCGCTCGAAGTCGCAGACGTGCTCAGCAGCTTTCCTGGGTTTGCAGAAGCGATGCTGCGTCTCTACACCTCGTATAAGGAAGAACAGGTTGTTCTTGCAGATCAACGACAGGCCGCATTGGACCGCGGGATCGATGAAGGAGCCGATCCGGTTGCGGGCGTGCGACGGTTCCTCGCTGCTCGACGCAATTGCTTCCCCGGCCCTCGATGTCGCGGCAGAAAAGTTGGCGACTGCGGTGACGGAGGCCGGCGGCCTTCCATCCTATCTCGCGCAACGTCACAATCTTCGAGTGAGACGATTACCAACCGAGATCATGTCAGGATCGGTCCGCCGACTGGACCGACACAGGCATGAGGTTCTGCTTGACGACTGCTTGGATCTAGCAAGCCAAAATTTTCAACTTGCACAGCAACTCGCCTATCTCGAATTCGACGGCGACATTCAAAAATTCGTTCAAGAAGGCAATCTCGCGACAGAGAGTGCGCAACGATTAGCCCACCGGGCCCTCGCCGGCTACGTTGCAGCAGCTGTCGTCATGCCCTACACGCAATTTGCCAAAGCGGTTGAAGCGCGCCGCTATGATGTCGAAGCGCTCTCGCGTCAATTTGGCACCAGTTTCGAACAGACGGCACATCGGCTGACGACACTACAGAAGCCCGGACAAGAGCGGATCCCGTTCTTCTTTATCCGTGTGGATTCCGCAGGCAACGTGTCCAAGCGCCTTGACAGCGCAAATTTTCCCTTCGCCCGACATGGCGGGGGTTGCCCCCTTTGGACGTTGCACCAGGTTTTTACAACGCCGAGGACGGTGGTAACGCAGTGGCTAGAGTTGCCGGATGGCCAACTATTTTTTTCGATCGCTCGAACTGTAAGTTCCGGGGGAGGTGCCTTTGGACTTCCGCGCGTCGATCGGGCCGTGGCGCTGGTTTGCGAAGCCAGCCACGTCCAACGTCTCGTCTATCATAAGGACGCTAAGTCCGTTGTGCCGACGCCCATCGGCATTACCTGTCGTCTTTGCCAACGCGATAGTTGCACATCCCGGTCCGAACCACCAATCGGCCGACAGATCTTGCCTGATCATTACCGTCGCACGGACGCGCCATTTGGGTTTTCCGACTGAGGGCGACGGCCGCAGGAAGTGCGCCCTCTGTTGTACTGGCGCCAAGGTGGAACGACTTCGGATTGACTCCGCCGCTCAATCGGGCAGCAGAGGTACGTCACTCCCAAAGTGACACTCTCTTATCCCAAAAGCTTCCCGCTAAATAGCGTCGTCAAGCTCTCGATTAACGCAGGTTTTCTGCATGATCAGGCTGTGATACGCCGCCCTTTGCAATAAGCGAATGGGTAATGTGGTCCACACTATTGCCGGGTGAGCAACGGCAATACAAAGCAATCGCATAAAGAAAGATTTCGATGAAATGCTTCGAAGGACCGCAGGACTCTATTATCGACGTCAGAGGCGAAGCCCTTTGTGCTGAAAAGCGGGCTGGATTCAGCAGTTCAACGGATAGATGCGGGCTAAAGTACAGCTGTTGGCCACCCGTATGCAACGGATAGCCATCCTGAGCGCTGGGGTGAACCGCAACCAACCGCCCGACCGCTGGTCGGCGTGATGGCTAACACGAGACAATTCGCGAATGTCGTCGAAAGATAATACTGCTTCATCAACGTTGTCGGCGCCGCTGACAAATCCTACGTTTCGCGCAATCTGGATCGCCAATCAGTTCTCCAGTCTCGGCTGGTTAATGCAAGCGGTCGCGATCAGTTGGCTGATGGCGACCATTTCGACCTCGGATGTGATGGTCGCATTGGTCCAGGCCTCTTCAACCTCACCTGCATTCTTTATGGCCATTTTCGTCGGGGCGATCGCTGACAACTTTAGCCGACGTAAGGTGATGATCATTGGCCGAAGCCTTATGATGACCGCGTCCGCCATGCTCACGCTTTCCATTGCTTTCGGCGTAACTGAGCCCTGGATCATCCTCGGTTTCAGCTTTCTGGCTGGCTGCGGCATTGCTCTCCACGATCCCGCCTGGCAGGCATCCGTCGGCGATATCGTCGAACGGCCCCAGCTGCCGGCAGCGGTCACGCTTATTTCTGTCGGGTTCAATACCGTTCGCAGTGTCGGTCCCGCACTGGGAGGGGTCGTCGTTGCCTCAGCGGGGCCCCTTTTTGCCTTTGGGATTGCGACATTTGGTTTTGCAGTTCCGCTGATCACCTTGTGGCAAAATAAATGGAAAACGCTTTCCTCATCCTTGCCGCGTGAGGCGATGTTCACGGCTATCTATGATGGCTTGCGCTTCACCGCTATGTCGTCAGAAATTAAGGCCACCATCGCCCGAGGCGCATTGTTCGGTTTGGCAAGCACGTCCATCTTGGCGCTACTGCCGCTGGTCGCCCGCGATCAGTTGCATACCGATGCAGTCGGATTTGGCGTCCTCATGGGTGGTTTCGGGGCAGGCGCCTTTCTTGGCGGGATCTCAAACCCTTGGTTCAGGCAAATGCTGACGCAAGAGATGCTGATTACGCTTGCCTGCATAGCATTGGCAACGTGTTCGTTTTTGCTCACCTTCACCTCGTCCCTTACCTTCGCAACGATTGCGCTCGCCTTCGGCGGCGCTGGGTGGGTTACCGCCTGGTCGGGGCTTGGTGTAAACGTCCAGTTGGCCAGTCCGCGCTGGATCACGGGCCGGACCATCTCCATTTACAGCGCGTTGACGAATGGAGGTATTGCAGCCGGCAGCTGGCTTTGGGGGACGGTTGCACAGAGCCACTCGCTCTCGGTCGCATTTGGCTGCTCCACGGGCGCCATACTGATGGTGGCGGCGCTCGGATTGAAGTTGCCGATCAGCAACCGTTCTGAATCGGAGCTTGAACCATCTGGAAACTTCAGTGCTCCCACGGTCGCCCTTGATCTAAAGCCGAGAAGCGGCCCCATCCTGATTATCACTGAATACTCCATACCCGAGCAGAACATCGATCTGTTCCTTGAGATCATGCGTGAACGGCGGCACGCCCAAAGCCGCGTTGGTGCTCGTCATTGGACACTCACCCGCGACGTTGGGCAGACATCGCGGTGGATAGAGACATATCGAACTCCCACGTGGACCGACTATCGCAGGCTTCATCATCGCTACACGTCGGCTGACACGCAGTTGGATCAGGAACTCCTCAGGCTGAGCACAGACGGATGTCCTTCGCGAACAACCATTCTGATTGAGCGACCGACCGGAGCGGTCCGCAAGTCTTATCCGACAGTTCCCTATGTCTCGCAGAAGTGAGCGTCCTCGGAAGGGAGGGTAAATTGATGGCACTCCGGAGAAAGCGGCACGAGAAATTTGAATTTCCTCAAGTCAGCCGCACTTTTTAGAAAAATCAATATGTTAAGTTCGATCTGCTGCGAAGCAGCAGCAACGGGGTGATGTAGCAGTTATGGAAAGCTACGCGATTCGAGCCAATGTCGAATTCCATGCCTGCAGTCAAAAAATTTGGAGTGCCGAGCAGGTGGATATTGAAACTTCATTTTTTCTAATGCAGGTTGTGTTTGCGACATGCGTCGGGAGGATTTCGTGAGCAGGCTTACGAAGTTGGAGATCGAAAGGCGGCTCCTATCGGGATTATCGCTTAGTTGGAAAGACTCTGCAGGTAAAAGCAACTCGATAAAACTCGAGACCCCAGCTGCACGCCGCCTTTTCCAGTTTCTTTTAAGATCCGATGTTCGATTGCCTACAGAATTGCCTAACGTCTTCATCGATGGCCTGCAAGGCGAAATCAGTGGCGAATACGACCCAGCCGATACCCATGGAGAAGCAGGGGAAAATCTTGGTCTTTTCAGCTGGAAACTAAAGTCGATTCTTACAGAAGGGTTTGGAGGCATAAATGTTTGGGCGGGTGCCCCGTTTGAATACAGTTTCGATCGACAAAGCTTACTTATCGAAGGGCCGAACGGTAGTGGAAAGTCGTCGTTAATCGGTGCCATACTCTGGACCCTCTCAGGGGAGCGGCTGCGGGATCAGCCCAAGAGCCTGCCACATGCCCTTCAGCCGGTGTTTGGAGAAAATCAAAAGCCTATTGGAAGCTGGCCCCCAATCGCGACCTATCCCCCGACCGAAATTGACCTAACCCGCTCTCCGAAAGTAAGAGTTGAGTTGGTATTTGAGAATGAGAACGGAGAGATTGCTCGCGTTGAGCGGCGGTTAGAAAACGGCGACATCAGCGTGAATGCCGACCCGTTGCTGTACTTGCCCGATGTGCTTATCGAGACAAGCTTACTGATGCCGTCTCGATTGCCTCTCCTCAGATTAGATGAAGGTGCTGGTCAACTCACGTCGGCTGTCCAGAAGCTTACCGGACTCGATGACCTAATCGCGTTAGGAGCGTTAGTGTCTGGACTTTGCAATGGCGGCCGAGAATACCTTTCATATCGAAAGAAAGAACTCGCGTTGGAGCGGGTTAAATTTGATCGTGCTTTGGTAGATTGTGAAGCGTCTCTGAAGTCAATCGACGTTACGATCCCCGGTTTTGCTCCATCAGATACCAAACGTTCGGAGAGCAAAGCGAAGGCATTTGGAAAGGAACTTGTTGCCAAAGCGGCGGAACTTACGGAAGCGGTTCGCGACGATTTATCGCCGGACCTCGAGCTTAGTAAGCTGGCAGTTCAGACCCAAGTTTCGGCGGCACTTGAGGCAACCCGAAGCGAGCTCGGAAAAGGCCTTCAGTCTCTTGCGAGTTGGAATGATCTTGAGACCGTTCACGGCGCTTTGGATGATGAAACAGTTACGGCCATTGAAGTCGCGATCGATATTGCTATTGCTGCGACGAAAGATGCAGTTGGGCTGTTGGCTAGAAGTCAGGTTGATAATCGTTTTCGGCTAAAGGCGATGGCCGCCCGGTGGCATGTTGACCATGCAATCGGACCAATCGACGATTGCCCACTTTGCCAACGAGTCCTGCAGTCTCCAGAATTGAAAAAGGAGCTGGAAGGATTCCGCGCCTTAGGTGAACTTGCGACGCGTCAATTCGAAGACAATATGAACCTTATTGCTGGCGAATTAGATAGAGCCGTGCCTTCTACCTTCAGGCGCTTTGGTGAAAATTTCTTGGCTTCGGGGCCTAGTTTTGCATTGGCGCGAGATTTCACTAAAAAATACATAGATGCACCTAATGTCTCTGAAATCTTGCATGGATTCAAAAGACTAGCGGGCGAGGCGCTGAAAAGCATCCCACAGAGCAACTTTGACTATGCCGTAGAACAACCTGTCGAAGATGCTGCAACGCCATCGGTGAATCGTAAAATTGAAACGTTACGTCGTTTTATAGCTCTAGCGAAATGGTACCGGGATAATGCTGCTGATTGGCTAGGTTGGTGGAACAGAAATGCCTTGCCGAGGCCCACCACATCGCCAGAGGCGGTTGAGACCCTCGGAGAATATCTAGGAAGGTTGGCTGATGCTTTGCGTGAAGCCGAGCCTTATAGAAAGGCAGCGGTCGCCATGCGTGATGCCTGGTCAGCTGGGCTCGTAGTGTCGGAAATAGAGGACGAGCAAGAGAGGCGAAAAGCGGTTTCGAACGAGATCGGCCCACTGAAAGACCTTTCCTCATTAGCCGAATCCGTGGCCCGGGATGCAATTAATGATTTATCTGGTCGTATTGCAGCGACTTTAGATCGCATCCATTTGGCTGAGAACCTAAAGTTCAAGGATACAAGCCTTCGCAAGAAGGATGGACTGACAGTATTTGGGAACCTTGTCAGCGACTATCGGATTGACGCAACGCTCGTGGCGAATACGTCTTGGCTACGTGCAGTTTTGTGGGCTTTTATTTTTGCACTGCGCGAAGAAGCGCTTGAACAGCTAGGAAAAGATGGACTGCCGCTATTTCTCTTTGACGATCCGCAGACGACATTTGACCCCGACCATCGCCATAGATGGTGCCAGCATGTCGCAGCGATGCAGCAAGCACCACGTGACATGCAAGTTATACTCGCGACCCACGACCCGCATTTTGTGGAATTGATAAAAATTGGAGGCGTGACTGGTCGCGAAGCGATGATTGCCTCGGCGCATAAAGACATAGGTTATCTTGCAATCATCGAGGGTGATGCACTCGCAAGACGCTGGGATGATTTTAAGAGCCACCCAACGCCACTAGGCGGTCGAGATTACATCGGCAAAGTTCGTGAACACGTCGAAGGCCTGCTGCGTATTATGCTACGCGCTGAGGACGCAAATGTCTCCGCTGTAGGCAGAGGATTCACTATCGGTGACGCCCGAAGTAAGATCGAGCATCTCCATGCAAAGGGTTTCGCCCCTTGGGACAGAAGTGAATTTAAAGCGCTTACGAAGTCGCTGCATCAGAACCTGACATCCATCAAGCACATGGAAATGGCCCATCATGCAAGTGGACTTGCGCTTGGTATCGCGGAGGCTGAAGACGTCGAGAAGCATTGGAGGAAAGAGCTTCGACCAGCAATCGAAGCTTGCAGCGCAATATCCCGTGAGTACCGACTCCTGCATGCTCCGTACACGGCGCTGTTCAGCCCACCACCAAGCATATCTTTGCCTAATGGCTATAAGTCTTCTGTTCGGAAAATGAAGCTTGAGATTATTGGACGCGCCGCGGCGCTTAGCGGTGGACGAGCAGCGGATGGGATGTTTCAATCATCTGGGTTCGACTCCGCCACGTCTAAAAAGATCGTCTTGGCACAACACGCAGCCTATCGGTGTGTCTCCTCAACTCTGGAGCCTGTTGCAAAGGTCGGTGACATTGTTCTTGTAAAGGATGCTGCCGAGCCATCCGCGAAATCGCTCGTCATTGCGATAAGCGGCGGCAAACTTTTGGCTCGTAGATTTGAGATTGCGGACAATCACAGCGACGTTGCGGTTTTGACAGCGCAGGCTATTAACCCTCGAAATATAGCGCCGCCAATAATTGCTAAAAAGGCTACTTTGACGCTCCACAAAGTGGTCGGTGTGCTTTATCAGCGCTTCAACTGGGTTTTTCAAGGCAGCGATCACGAGGTTTCCGACTGTGGTGGGACATCGGCTATCGATCAGATTGCTGAGGAAACTATTGGATTGATCGAGGTGGTCGGACAAAGTGCCGAGCCTTTTGCGCTAGACAAGCAACATCTGATGATCTTGCCGGAACTGCAGTCGCTGGCATCTCTGTCGCAGCTCGACGGTCGCCCTGTCGTCGCCTGCGACGCCGATGATAACTATTACTTCAAAAGGCTGCGCTTTACTAATGACGCCTCAACATTGGTCTTGGAAAGTTTAGATAGCGGGGGGGATCATGGTCCAATCGCGCTGGCTGCGCCGGGCTTCGAGGGAAATAGCCTTCGTAGAGTTTGGCCGGTAGCGGGAGTGCTTTTTGAACTTCCAAATTGAGATGCTAGATCTGGTTGACCCCATATGTCTTTAGAATTTTTACGTGAACTTGCGGCTCCCGCGTCGGGGAACTAAATTATCGCGCCGCCGTTATTGGGCGAGTGTAACCAGGGGTATTTCCCATGCTCAGAATCTCGCTCGCGACCGCAATCTCGGTGTTTCTCACCCTGTCGTCTTGCGCAAACACTGCCAAAGGAATGGCGAAGGACGCGAAAGAAACTGGACAGGCAATGGATTCAAGTACGCATACGGTCCTGAAAGCGGGTGCCAGCGGAAACAAGGCCGCGCAATAACCATGTGATGGCCTGAGCGTGATCACCCGTTACGGGGCGAAAACATCTTTGATGAGACAAAGCTAAAATGCTGGCTATGCTGGTCTCCTAACGGGGAAAGACAGGATGAGAGCAGCGAACGACAACGAACATCAACCGACTTCCGAACGCGAATGGATCAGTGCCGCGCTGGTGCTTGCATGGCCATTCGGAATTTTTACTGTTGCGCTTGGATGCTCATGTTTCATCCGATAGTTTTGCCGTAATCGCCGTGTGGCTGTCGGCGCAGCGCCGTTCCTCAATAGCGCCGAAGTCCCGATTGTCCGCGGCTCGACGTCAGCTGTCGGCAGGGTATATCATTTCGCAGCAGCCAACACGCATGGTACAGTTCGGCACCGGATGATGCCCAACGCGAAGCGAGAGGGGAGCACTCATCCGCTGGTGAGAATGTCATAATGCAATTATTTAAAAGTGAGCGATGCAGTATCAAAATTGAAATTCTACTATGGCTTAGGCGAATTTTCCTTTCATTCCCCAAAGTGGCTGCAGGCGCAGTCACCTTTGGGCCGCCATATCGCCCCTTCGAGGCGGCCCTTCCTTTGTGAGGCGTCAACGGCATTTCGAATATTGCGAACGAGAAGGATTCACATCGGCAAAGTGTTCGCCGTAACCGGCAAGCTCGTAATCAAACCGCGCCTCCATGGCACCGCTCCTCTGCGATTCGGTGCCAGACAAGGAATCACGAGCGATTCCTGCTTCAGCAAGAGGGCAAATCATGAAAGCACTCACTGGAATGAAATGTGGTAATTGAAAGCCTGGTCGGGATGGATACGTTGGTTTGGGACGTAGTGAGCTAGGAGCTTGAAAGCGAAAGCTCAGCGCAATCCTATGGTGTTTAAATGCCAGCATTGCTACAATCTCAATCATACGCAATGGGGACGCTGCACTGACGTGAAACCGCAAAACTCTGTATGCGGCGTCCACGCCCCATCGATTTTTCAGTTGCGGCAACCTGAGGCCGATTTTCGGCCGTCAAATGAGCTCACCGAAGAGTACCTGACGAGCTCATTGTGAGGGCTTGGTGCGGGCGGCATGGGCCCATGGCATCAGGGCATCGATGTCTTCGGCGAGGTGGCCGTTTGCGAGGCGGGTGAAGAGGTCGCACAGATAGGCGTAGGGTTCAACGCTGTTCATTTTACAAGTGCCGATCAGGCTGGCAAACCGGGCCCAGTTGCGGCCCCCTTCATCGTGCCCCGCAAAGAGCGCATTGCGGCGATTCATGGCGGGTCGGCGGATCGCGTTTTCCACCAGGTTGGAGTCGATATCGACGTGGCCGTCGTCCAGGAACAGCCGGAATCCGGCCTGTCGCGTCAGCATATAGGCCAGGGCTTTTCCGAGGTCAGACTTGCGTGAGACGCGCTTGGCTTGCGCTGCCAGCCAGGTGAAGAACTCGTCCACCAGCGGGAGGGACAGGTCCTGTCGAACTGCCCGGCGATGCTCGTGATCGCAACCCCGGATACGGCCTTCGATCTTGTAGAGCGCGGCGATCCGCACCAGCGCCTCGTCGACGATCGGCGATCCACTCTTTGGCGTGGCCTTGATCAGCTTTCTGCGCCCGTGCGCCCAACAGAAAGCCAGCTTCAATGGATCGCCACCCATCCGGTCCGACGTGGCGAGTGAGAGTAACCACCGTAGGCATCCACCTGGATTGTCCCGTTGAACCCGTCGAGGATTTCAGCGGCATATTCGCCTTTACGCCCGGGCCGATAATGGAACACCACGCCCGGCGGCGCAGAACCGTTCCAGCCGCGGTCGTCACGCAACACGGCCCAGAGATAGCCGGTCTTCGTCTTGCCTCGCCCCGGATCAAGAACCGGAGCTGTTGTCTCGTCGACATAGAGCCGCGTGCTTTCAAACAGCAGCCTTTCGGCCATGTGGTCGACCACCGGTGCGATTTCGCTGCCCGTGCGCCCAAGCCAATCGGAAAGGACCGTGCGGTCGATCGGCACCCCGTGTCGCGCCATGACCTCGGCCTGCCGGTTGAGCGGCATATGTTCGGAATGCTTGGAGACGGCAATCTCAGCCAGAAGGGCTTCCGTCGGCCAGCTCCCTTCCAAGAGATGCGCCGGCGCTCTGGCCTGACGACGCCCGTTCGACCCTTGGGGCAGGCGTATTTCGGGCGGATCGTGACGATCACCTCGTAGCGTGCCGGAATCCGGTCGAGCCGTTCCGTCCGGTCTTCGCCGATCCGGACCATGTTGCCGCAACCGCAGGGGCAAACGATGCTCTCGGGCTCGATCACTCTCTCGACCCGCGGCAGGTGTTCGGGCAGTGCACGGGCCTTACGCTCCTTGCGAGGGGCGGCCTTGTCCGGATCGGATGCGCTGGCTTCGATCTTTTTCTCGACGGCGGCGATCCGCGCCTGTGTTTCGGCAATCGCCGTTTCAAGGTCTTCCAGCGCCAGTTCCATCTGCGCCGGATCGAGCTTTTCCGATTTCGGCCCGAACTTGGTGCGCCGATAGTCGTGAACCTGACACTCAAGCTTCTCGATCAGTTCCTTCAACTCGGCGATGAAGGCGTCCTTTTCGGCCACCACAGCCTGCTCATGCTGACGTGCAGCACGCTCGACCGACAGTTCGAACTGCATCGCCGCAAAGGCTTTGACCACCTCGGGCGGAAGGTCCGGAAACAGGCTGAGATCAAGGGGCGACGACATGCGGCCTTATAGCAAGGCAGCACAAAAAAGCCAAATAAAACAATGCAAAGACGGCCGGATATTCACCCTGCCGCCGACGGCGCGATCACCCGTTGCGCCATGACCCGTCGCCAGTCAAGACCTTCGAACAAAGCCTCATATTGAGCCCTGGAAAGACGCATCGTCCCATCCTGAACCTTGGGCCAGGCAAAGTTTCCATGTTCAAGAATTTTGTAGGTTAGCACCATTCCGGTGCCATCCCATACCAGGATTTTCAGGCGATCACCGCGCTTCGACCGGAAGATCACCGTCACCCCGGAATGCGGATCGAGCTTCAACTCGGTCTGCACCATCAGAGCCAGCGCCTGATGCCCACAGCGGAAGTCCACCGGCCGCGTTGCAATCAGGATCGGCAGTCGTTGGCCCGCGACGATCATGCCGTCCCTCGCATGGCTCGCACCAGAGCCGCCACACGTTCAACCGGCACATCGCCGGGAACCCGCATCACAACATCCGGGCCGATCTCCAACGTCAAGACCGACGAAACCGCCGCCGGCAGCGGCGGCGCCAAAACATTCACAGCCGCGCTCGGCTCTGCGCAATCGCCAAAGGCACAAATGCAGGCTCGGCATCGCCGCTCTCCGACTGGCCCGACATAGTCTCAAAAGGCAACGCCAGAATGCCCTCGCGCACTTGCCGGCGCCACAAGGAAAGCTGGTGCGCAACAACGTCATGACGGCGCGCGACATCAACAACACGAACACCAGGCTCAAGGCTTTCCGCCACGATCCGCGCCTTCACATCATCCGGCCAACGCCGGTTTCCGCGGCGCGGCTCGACAACTTCGTAGCGCCCAACAAATCCATCATCTGCCATGCAAATCTCCAGATAGTCCTGGAAACCTTCTCGCACACGCGGCAAGCCTCAAAATACAGCCAATTCAATGGGGCGGAGACGGCGCTTACAAAACTCTCGCACCTTGTCCCCAAAGAAGACTCGCCGCAGTGCGATCGAGCTCGATCCGACATTCCGTCCATATCTCGCAGTGGCTATTGTTCGGTTCAGTGCGTTGCATCCAGGTACAGAAATCGAAATATCTCAGACGATCAGCCTGTTGGACGACGGCGCAGCTTCGGTCGATCTGTTAGTTCGAGAATTTCATCATTGTCTGTATCGGGAGAAAATTTATGCCGAGACACTTCCGCTTAGGCGTGCTCTCCTCGACGGTGTCCTCGGGCGATGACCGTATTTCCCCTTAAATTCAAACCGTTCGGGGCCGGCTATCTTTTTGCGGATGATGCGGGCGGTTACTTCAAAGCCGATGTCCGCTTTCTCAATCGCTATGCGACCGGAAAGCTAATGGCCGTGGATAGGGATTTTCTTGAAGCGAATGGTCATGCGTTCAATGAGATAGGCGACCCGGCCTATATGGGATTTGCCTACCGATGGGCCCAACGATTGCATCGTCCTCAAGAGCTGAATTACGTCATTCTGGTTCCGACCCTCCGTTGCAATTTGGCGTGTGCCTACTGTCAGGTGTCTCGGGTGAACGAGAGCACTTTAGGCTTTGATTGGACGGATGAGACGCTTGAGCGCGTTCTTCGATTTCTCGACGCCATGACTTCCGCGAGCGTCAAAATCGAGTTCCAGGGTGGCGAGCCACTGCTCCGATTAGACTTATTGGAGAAGGTTCGCGCTTTCGCTCGCCGCAAGTTCCAAGAAGTTTCCTTTACGGTATGCACCAATTTGCAATCGGTCTCGGAAGAAGCTTGGGATTTTCTGGATGCCCCGGACGTCTTCGTGAGTACGTCACTCGACGGCGAACTCTCGACGCATGAGCGACAACGAACCGCAAATGCCCACGATACGCAGCAATTTGTATCGAACCTCAGCTATGCCATCGAGCGCTTGGGTCAGGGAAAAGTCTCGGCTCTCCCGACGCTAGACATCAACAAGTTGCCGAGCGCTTCCGAGATCATTAATACGTTTGGTCGGTTCGGATTTCGGTCCATTTTCCTTCGGCCTGTCAATCATCAAGGTTTTGCTAGAAAAAGATTTCAGACCACCGGTCTCGAAGACAAATGGAGTGCTTATCACGCCGATTTTATCGATGCGCTGATCGAGCACAATTGGACCGCCGCTCAGCCGGTCGAGGAGTTTTATTTCACTCACTGCCTGCGCCGGGTTCTGCGTGGCGGCCACAATCAGCACGTCGACCTTCGTAATCCGAATATCCTCGGGCGAGACTACATCGTTATTGACTACGACGGCACCTTCTATCCGACGGACGAAGCCAGGATGGTCACGAGGGTCGGACAGGTCGATCTTAGCATTGGCGATCTATGGAATGGTATCGACCAGTCGAAACTAGACGTACTGAACGAAGAATCTTCCAATTCATTCCATCCCGATTGCATTCATTGTCCGTACCAGGCCGCTTGCGGCGCAGACGTCGTTGACGATCTATCGCGTTACGGGCGCATCGATCTGCCGAAGGCCGACACAGCCTTCTGTCGCCGTCATACCGCAATCTTCGACAAGATCTTCGAGCTGCTCTATTCGGACGACGAGAAAGTCCAAAAGAGCCTCGCCGTGTGGGCCGGAATTCCAGAACTCGATCCGTCACTGTCGCCGGTACACACATGATCGATCTGCGGCTCAAGATCGATGACGTTCCAATCGACAATCCAATTATCGTTCGCTTGCGCACGGACGGGGTGGATGGTGAATATGATGCACTCCTGATCGACAGAGATCAGGAAAGTCAAACCTTCGATCTCGCAGGCTACTCGCTTCGCGTCCACTGCGGTGCCGAAACTGATCTCAATGGTGACGTGCTGCTTATAGTTCCTGGGCGAAAGTCAGCGCATCGATTAGTGCGATCACGGTCGAGACACAATACCTTCCTGGTCACCGAGCAATGCGATCAGCTCTGTGTCATGTGCTCGCAGCCTCCAAAGAAACATCACGCCGACCTCTTCGACCAGTTCACAGTCGCTGCCATTTTAGCGCCGGAAAACGCTCGGATCACGATATCTGGCGGCGAACCGCTGCTGCACAAACGAAGACTGTTTCAATTTCTTCTGGCCGCCGCGAAAGCACGGTCGGATATCTCATTCCATGTTCTGACCAACGGCCAGTTTTTCGAGCCAGGCGACAGCACGATAATTGATGAGATCGGAAGAGATCGCGTCTTATGGGGCATTCCGCTGTATGCGCCTTGCGCCGAACTTCACGACAGCATCGTTGGAAAGTCCGGTGCCTTTGACATGCTGTCATCGAACTTGGCGACGCTGATGAGGATGGGTGCGGTAGTCGAGCTTCGCACTGTTGTCCTTCAGCAGAACTGGGGCGCGTTGCCTGAGCTTGCGAGCTACGTCTCCACCAGGCTGCCGTTCATCGATGTCTGGGCAATCATGCAGCTAGAGAATATCGGCTACGGCAGAATGAACTGGGCGCATTCGTTCAAGGATACGTCGCTGGATTTCGGACAACTGCGCAGAGCCATCAACCTCGCGATGGGGCGCGGTATCCAAGCTCTTCTTTATAATTTCCCTCTTTGTACGGTTCCTCCACAGTACCGGCATTTGGCGCCGGGCACGATTTCAGATTGGAAGAACAAATTTTTGGTAGAGTGCAGCGGATGCTCGCTGCGCTCTACTTGTGGTGGATTTTTTGAATGGTATAAAGCTGATCAGGGGTTTGGGGGACTCTCACCACAATGAAAAAGCGCAAGATCTACCTGGTGCCGTCGTTAATCGCCGCCGGATTCATGCCGTCGAAAAGTGATGCAGCGCCGATCACCGGCATTACCGAAAAGAAGCCCGTAACCACCCTGTTCGAGCGGCTGCGGGTTAAACAGGTCTACACCCTTGCGGGCCATAGCTCGCATTCGAGCCACGCAAGTCATGCCAGTCACGCGAGCCACGCATCCTCAGCTGGAGGCGGCTACATCCCACGGGGCGATTATGACACCGCTTATCCATTGCCCGACCCGACACCGCAGTATTCGCCCAACCCAGGTCCCGTCATCAGAAGTTCCCCGACCACTCCCAACATACCTGCCACGACTTCAACTGGCGGCGCCTATTCGCCGCAGTCCTCCCCGACAAACGCGCAGCCACAGCCGCTGAAAACGCTGCCAGGCAACTCGGACAAATTTCGCCGCATCGTCATACAGGTCCAGACCGCTCTGATTGCCTTTGGCTATTTCGGCGGCCCGCTAACAGGGCAGGTCGATGCCGCGACGAGGGGCGGACTTAATAAAATGCAGGATGCGTACGGGCTCAAAGTCACCGGCACCATCACTCCGCAGGTCCTGTCGGCCCTGGGAATCGCGACAAACTAAGCCATCACGCAAATGAAACGGCGTCTCCTTTATACCGCTATGACGATTGTTTTGGCTGCTTCGGCTCCGGTGGGCGCAGCGACAGCCGCGGTTTCCTATCGCCATCTCTCCACGACGAATGGGACGACGATCCTCCTTGTCGAGGGCAGCTTCGAGACCGGCGATGATCCACAACGCGTCGCCTTGGAACTTACAGCGAGCCCGGCCAAATACATCGCATTTAATTCGGCGGGTGGCGATCGATCAATCGCGATGGCTTTCGGGAAAGCAATTCGCAAGACCGGCCTTCCAACGCTCCAGACCAAAGGCTCGCCTTGTCTCAACACCTGCCTTTTGGCATTTATGGGTGGCGCCAGTCGCTATGCCGAAGATGAGAGCGTCAGCATATCTGTAGAGACGTTTGCCACGTCTGCGGAATCTGGGGGGCGTCTCGATCCCTCAGTTTCAGCCGCCATCAAAGACTACCTCAGCACGATGGGTATCAGCGCTTCGCTTCTGGACGCAGCACTGTCGATGCAGCTTGGGCAATCGAAAGAATTGAACCTTGTAGATATGGCGGGTTATCAGCTGGTAACGGCTCAGCCCAGTGGTTCAGGCACCTGGACGGATATAGTGCAGGGCGCGCAGCCTACTGACCAAGCAGGGGCAGTGGAAGTGTTCAACGAGTTCCAACGGGTGTGGTCGGGCTCAAGTAGCGAGGCGGCCGCCTTCCTTCGCAACGTCTATGCCGACCGCCTCCAGTACTACGGAAAAGATCTTTCGCGAGAAGATGTACTTAAAGAGAAAAGTGCTTTCGTGGACCGATGGCCGACACGAATCTACGCAGCGCGGCCAGGTTCGGTTCATGTGCTCTGCGCAGACAGGTGTTCTGTCTTCGGCATTGTCGATTGGTACGCCTTCAGTGCAACCAGAAAAAAGGGAGCTTCTGGCGCAGTGAACTTCGCGCTGACTTGGGACCCGGTCGCTCGGAAAATAATCGGAGAAACGGGCAAGGTCATCGAGACCGACAAAGCGGTCGCCATCCCCGATCGGATCATTCGCCGTTGGATTCTCGACGCTACCGCCTGCTCGACTGCGAACGCTGTCGACGCTGAAGTATGCAAATCGCGCTCGATCCTGGAGACCGATTTGAATAATTCTGGGTGGTGCAATCGGCAGGGATTGGGCTGGAGGCAGTGCGGCGGCCCATGATCGATTAGCGGCCCCCCTCGCGACGTGGAGTTTCGACTGTCCGCATGTTGGGAACCGATTTCCGGGCAACATTGAGCACGGGACTGGAAGAAATCGTGCCAGAGGGTACCCATCCAATCGCGTCCGGGCCACCGCTGACGTGGGTCCAACCCGCTTCTTGCTCCATGACAGAGACAAGAGCGTTTTGACCAAGGCTACCGACGACGATGTATTTGGGACTAGGTCCGTCTCTAAGTTCAAGAGGTACCCGCATGTAAGCGAATTTCGCAGCAGAGATCGGGCCGGCTGTTTTGGAAGGATCAACAGCGGCCACGGTGGTCGCCTGCGATTGCTCGATGGAGGCAATCAATCCATCGAAAACTTCGGGGTTTGGTTCTGAAGCGGTGCTCGTGATTGGCTCCGTGATCGTAATGGCGGAACTCGTCGCGGTGCTTTGAGGCGCGGCCATGGGAGCAGACGGAGCCGTTTCCGAAACGGATGTTGCATTCCCAGTGCTGGAAGACGCGGGCGACGGCGGGTCTGCACTGGCACCAGTTGCGGTTGCCACCGAAGTCTGAGGCGCAGGAAGCACTTTCTCCTGAGTGAGGGTAGGACTACTTACCGGCGCGGTCACGATCTGATTGCGTGAGGCAGTAGGTAACGACGCCGGGACCGGAGATACGGTTCCAGGCTTCGACGTTGCATTCGCCGCGAAGACAGCGACCCCGATCATTGTGAGCATTATCCAGAAGTCTCGGTATGGTCCCGCCACGCGCGCCACCGTTACCCTATGTCCATTTGAACTTGCTTAAGCCGTACATACGCTTCAACTAATTGCGGGGGCGGGTTCCTTCGTAGGTCGGAGGCAGTATCCAGAAGTTCCTTGAGCTCATCCGGAGCGCGCCTCAGCTCTCCTTCCAAGTCAGCCCTCTGACGCGCTATGTCCGTTTTGACCTCATTGATAGCCTGCGGATCGGTGGCAATATGACTATTGAATACAAATTTCTTCTCAACGGACGACGACCAATTCGCAAGGGCGTCGGCTTTTTTCGGACCAATGCCAGGAACGGCCAAAACCGAGCGAGTCTTCACGTCCCACGCGCTGTCAAAACCAAACGACGAGAGCGTTACCGTCCTGCTCTGTCCAATCCCACCGATTTTTGCGCGGGAGATCAAGTGCCCCTGCATGTGGCTCCTGAATTGAAGGTCCCTTTTCTTCCGCTCGAGCTCGAGGAGCCGTTCGCGTTCCTGTTCCGGAAGTTTGGCATGAGCCGAGGCCAAGGACAGATAGTGGCTTTTTCGTTTCAGGAACACGGCAGGCCCGGCGTGCTCTTCCCAAATTTTCTTCTTCTCTTCCCATGCTGCAGTCGCCGCCTGCAGTTCGACCCGAAATTCTTCCCCAGGACGGCGGGCTCGGATCATCATTATGATTGATGCAATAACCAGAGCGGTACCCCAGAAGCCATTCAACTGATTGGCAAGGAGAAAGCCTATCAGCAGTCCGGCAACCGACGCAAAAAGCGTCAGTTGCTTTCCATGTGATGCGGCTGCCGCCGCAGGACTGCGGGTAAGAGACGGAACCGCGATGATGCTTTCAGGGGCAGGCGGTTGGCTTGGTGGAGCGGGACGGTTGATTAGAGCAATGAGGTCACCGATGTTCAGTGTGGAAACAGTGCTTGAAATCTTTGCGGCGAATAGGTTCCGGCCCATCGATTTCTCGAGGCGGCACCAGGGGCACGACGCGCCACCCCGAAAGTACGCATGTGATTTGTCTGCAGAGCACTCCACCAGACCCTGCTCGAGCTTGCCGAGGATTTGGACCCACGATGCCGCGTTGGGCCGACCGCCCGGACGATCACCATTCTTGCTGAAGGCTGACTCGAAGGCGTCAGAAACTTCATTGCCAAAGTCACTGAGCGCTGGTGTTAGCGGCGGGGGTTCCATGCGCGTCTCAGCCCTACGTGCGCTATAGGCGAAACGGTGGTCGCCGATAGCGGTCGGTATGTCTATGTCTCCAAGACCCAGATGCTTGCCGGCAAACGGATGTCTCCCAAGAAAAAGCAGCTGAAAGATGAGGACGGCCAGACCGAAGTTGTCGTGGTTTGCCGTTCGAACCATTTTTTCGAAGTCCGCACCTCTGAGCTCAGGTGGCGTATAATCCGGCACGCCTACCGTGCAGCGATAGACCTCTGGCCCCTTATTGAACTGAAAGGAGTCACTGTCGATGAGAGTTACCATAGCCTGGTTTGAAACGAGGATGCCGGAGTGGTTCACGTCGCCGACTACGCAGCCTGTATTGTGGATTGCAGCAAAAGCGTTCGCGAGATTGAACGCACTGCGCACCAGGAACCGGGCGTCGGCAGAAGGAAATTCCGTCCGCCTGCTGCCCGGCCCATAGAGCTCGTGGATGTTCTTAAAACCTGCGACCTTCTTCATGGAAAAACCCATGAACGTTCCGTTCTTGTCGCTTACAGTGTCGATTGGGAAGGCGACTATGTCGGTTGTCTTGTGGAGCGCCGCCGACGTCATGGCAAGGATTTTTGCTTTCCTCTCGGAGGCTTTGCCGGGATTGTAGATCTTCACCGCCAAATCGCCCGCCTTGTGGATGTGGTAGACCGTGCCCTCGCCACCCTTTCCCAGCATCGTACCAAGCGTGAGCTTCTTTCCATCCGATCCGAATACGGTAGTGCTCATTTGCGCACACCGAGTACTAGCGTCTTGTCGTCATCTGTCCGTTCGCAAATGGAAGGGCTTTCAAGATAGTCTCGGAGGGCTATCGACAGAGAAACGTTCCTGCCGGCTTCCTCCGAAAAAGCTAGCGGCGTCACTATCCGATTGAAGAATGGCTCATGGGCCGAACGATCTACGCTATTGAGGACTAGGCGCTCAATGCCGTCGGAGAATACTGCAAATCGATCGACACGACGGTCATTTCGAACAAAAGTCAGACGCGGATAAGGATCATCGGTGATGAAGCTGGTTGTCGATGCATATTCGCCTTGATACGGCCAAGACGGCACATCCCATGCGTCGTCTCCTTCGTAGCGTACGACGGCTGCGCCGTCGCCGATGTGGAAGATCACAGTGCCGTTTTCAGACATGAGAGCAGCAACGGTTGTGGCCGCGAAATCGCGACGCTGTGTTCCAGATCGACTAGCCTTTGCGCTGATGTATTCGCGGATATCATCTATCCAGTCCCAAACCATTTCTTCACGAAGCTGGGACAGGGAGTGACTTGCAAGATATCCACGGATGAGCCGAAGCAGACCAATGCAGACTGATTTTGAACCAATCTCCGCCAGTTTTGCGCTTCCCGCACCATCTGAAACGATCACTGTCATGACCGTTTCATCGAGGCTGGCTACAGCCTCACTGAGCGCAAAATCCTGACATGGCAAACCTGTCTTCACATGAGAGGTGCCACGCGCACGTGCCGCGGCCCAACGCCAGCCATAGGTCATGCGATTGAGGCCCATCCGTCTGGTGTTGCAGGATTGGAGAGAGGAACGGCGTCGCCGGGATTGGATTGCGAGACGGAGCTTAGAGAGCTGGAAAGCCACTGGAACAGATCGCGGAACCTGAGTTCCTTCAGAGCCAAAGGCTGGCGCACGCAGATCTGGGAAAGCGTTTCGAAATTCGCGCCGTCGACGCCGACGGCAAAAAAGCTGAAGGCCTTTTCAGCTTCGCCAGCCTTGATCTGGGCGGCCGCATTTTGCCACGTGTCTGTCGGAGCTCCGTCCGTAATCAGGAAAACCCACGGGCGATAGTACGAGATTCCGTTTTGGCGATAGGAGCTCTTCCGGTCGCGCAGGAGCCGAAGGCCTTCCTCGATTGCGTGGCCCATTGGCGTATCTCCCTGCGCTGCCAGCTCGGGAACGATCCAATTATGCACGCTTGTAAAGTCGTTCACAATGCTGACTGGGCCGAAGGAGACGAGGCCTATCTCAACGCGCTTGGATGCGAGAGAGTCCGCATAGAGCTCATCCTTAAACTGAACAAGACCTTCATTGAGCTCTCTCAGTGGGCGTCCTCGCATTGAACCTGAGACGTCCAGCAACAGGAGGCAGGGGCAGCGCGGTTCGGGATTGTCCACGAACTCGGCGCCATCAAAGGGGATTTGCTCAAATGGATTCGGCATGCGGTTCTCCTCAAGCTTGTGAACAATGCATAGCAGCTCTCGCCGGCGCTGCATTTACAAAAGAGCGCTCAAAGATTTTTTTTGGCCGGGTGTGGCATTTTGGAAAGACACCGGAACGGCAACTCTGGGCTCGATATGGCAGCATGGAGGCGCAACGAATGCTACCTAAGTGCGCCGTGCAAAAGTGCAAACAGCCAGGCGACGGCTAGGACCCAAAACACGGCCGAATACAGTATTTCGCAAGTGCGGCTGCGGTAGCGGCGGCCAGTAGCAATGACATTGCCGAATTTAGGAAAGTGATACTGAAACCATAAGATGGCCTTCCCAGGAAATAGAAATACCATCCACCAGAGTCGCGGCCGAGTGCTCGAGCCGCTTTGTGGTGAGGGGACCTGGTGCATTGCCATCGCGATCTCGTTGCCTGCGGACTAAGATTCCTTAGGCAGCATATACGAGTCTCCGGGAGAAGCTACCCAGGGTTTTTCTCACGCAGACATTATACAATCACGTCATGATCTTCGACTTGGCTCAAGGGTGTTGCTGGCAGCAATCTTCTTCCCACCTGGGTTCGTATTGGTCGTTGGCGACCGCAGGGCGGTGAATCAGACGGAGGACGCCATCGACACTTCCAAGCGTGTGCTGCTCCTTTTTGATCATGCCGTGGAAGTGCCGAACGAATGGGCGACGATCTCCGACATTTACGCTGATCTGGAGGCTCCGAACCTTAAGCTGACAAGGGATGCATTACGCGCCTCGTGTATCGTCCAACGCCTCCAGAGGAGGATGTTGCGGAAGCAGTGGCCATTGCGCCTGGCCTATTTTGGAAGACCGTTCGAAAGGGTCGCAGTTTCGATGAGACATTGGGGCGTTTGCGTTGGCTGCGAATGCAGCCAACGTTAGCCGGGCGAGGTGGTACTGGACCTGAGTAGTGTAAGAGGCTACCGCGCAGCCCGCGATTGGGCGTCAACGCTCGTTGGTGAAGTTGCCGAGTGGCGTACAGGTAAGCTGAGATGGTCCAATATCGATAGCCGGTTGCTCTTTAGTGGGCAGCGGGAGGTGCGGAAAGACCGCATTCGCGCGCATTCTGGCAAAAACGCTCGATGCGCATTTCATCCCGACCTCGTTGGCTGCTTGGCAGAGCAAAGGAGCGTTGGACGCTCTCTCGTTTCGGCACTCTTGGAAATGATCGATGGCGGCGAGAAAAACGAGGGCATCTTTATCATGGGCGCCTGTAATTTCTCTGAGCGTCTCGATCCCGCGCTCAAGTGGTCGGGGTGTCTTGCAAAACACATTGCGCTGCCTTCATCTGAGTAACAGCCGACAAACCGTCTATGAGTTCCATAATTCCTATTATCTGATGTTCTGTATCACATTGGTACATTCTATTTCCAAGTGCGACATGCCAATGATTTCAATGGCTTCACTTTGGAGATTTTGGCATGTCCCGATGCTATCAGCAATTGACCCTCGCCGATCGTCGTCGCCTTCATCATCTTGTCGAGCGCAAGGTGCCGATCAACGAGATGGCCCGCCAGCTCGGTCGTCACCGCTCGACCATCTATCGTGAGATCAGGCGCAACACGTTCCATGACCGCGAGCTTCCCGAATACAGCGGCTACTTCTCGACGGTTGCCGATGACATTGCCAAGGAGCGACGACGGCGCTTGCGAAAGCTTAGACGCCATCCGCATCTGCGTCGTATGGTGATTGAGAAGCTGGAGGCCTACTGGTCACCGGAGCAAATCGCCGGCCGTCTGCTGTTGGACGGCCTGAGCCTTGTTCGCATTTGCAAGGAGACGATCTACCGCTTCATCTACGGCAAGGAGGATTACGGGCTGGGGCTTTATCGCTATCTGCCGGAGGCGCGCCGCAAGCGCCGCCCCCGTGGCTCCAGAAAGCCACGAAATAGCGTGTTTCCCGCCAGTCATCGGATATCGCAACGACCTGATTTTATTGGCAATCGGACGAGGTTCGGTCACTGGGAAGGCGACCTTTTGATCTTCGAACGCGAGCTCGGTCATGCCAACCTCACCTCATTGGTCGAGCGCAAAAGCCGCTACACCGTGATGATCAAGAACCAAAGCCGACACTCCCGTCCGATCATGGACAAGATCATCGCAACATTCTCTCCTTTGCCAGCCTTCGCACGCCAGAGCTTCACCTTCGACCGCGGCACCGAGTTTGCCGGATTCAGGGCTTTGGAAGATGGGATTGGCGCGCGCAGCTGGTTCTGCGATCCCAGTGCACCCTGGCAGAAGGGAGCCGTCGAAAATGCCAACAAGCGCATTCGTCGCTTCATGCCAGGCGATACTGATCTTGCAGCCGTCTCTCAGCGCGACTTGATCCACCTTGCCCGCCATCTCAACGACCAGCCGCGGAAATGCCTCGGCTACAAAACGCCAGCGGAAGTGTTCCTGGCGCATTTGCATGAGGAGGGGTGATCCCCTACCCTAAACACCGGCATGATGCACTTGGATGAGCTTCTCCAATTGAAAATAAAAGGTAAAAAAGTGGTCCCCGCACTTCGTTTTGCGACGTACTGCGAAAGCCATAGATGAAGTTCGCCAGCGTCAAAGACCCGGAGCTCAAGCCGATCCGGCACGGTCGAAGACTACGGTTGACGGTGTACTTCGTCCACCAGGGTCAGAGTCTCGAGGCGATCGAGAAGCTGCTTTGCTTTCTTTTCTCCGAGCAATTCGGGCGCCAATGTCGGCCAATGCTCCAGCGCACGACTGACTGTCGCCACGACCTCGCGGATGATCAGCTTCTCGTCTAGGCGAAGAAAACTTGCGACCCTCTCAAAGCGATGAAGGTTCACGTTTTCGAAGCTGTGGGTTTTGACGAACCTCAACGCCATAGTGTCGGATGGAATGTAAAGTACGGTCGGGACGATATCGTAGGCAGGCGACAATCGGATTTCGCCGGGTGCCGGAAAGCGAAAAGACCAGTTCTTAAGATGGTTGTCGCCATTGCCCAAAAGCACGTCTGCAACAACCCTGCGGATGGATTCCAATATGTCATCGCGATGATCGGTACTGAAGCGGCGCACCATGTTGATGATGGTTTCAGTCGTCGCCATCGTGTATTTGCGATCGCCTATCGCTCCCAGAATTTGGGCTGCGTCTTCGATGTGAATGCGACGATCATCGTCGGCACGGTCGAAGCGATCGACGACGAGAACGCGTTTTCCGTGGGCCAAGAGTTCCGCTGGAACGCCGCTGATGACATCGCTGGAGACAAGCCGGCAATTTGCGGTTCGCACGCCAATCATTTTTGCCATATGCATGGCCGCGTATTCAGCCTCGGGCAAACCCGGGAATCGCTCGCTTGCGACCTTGATGATGCAACGGCCGGTGTTACCGCGACCGGGAACCGTCAGTCGCTCGCCCTCGACGTTGGCTGTGAACTTGAGCTGGACACCTGCGAGCGAGAATTTGACCGCGCCGTCAGGCAGCGCGACATCCACGCCATGTACCTTTTCGATGGTGATCGGGCCGGCTGACGCTGGGATCGCTGTTTCCGGTACGACGAGAATTGCGCCGGGGAGATCGCCACCCAGGCGGCTCAGAACGTCGAATTCGTCGTGATCGCCCGGCCCCATTTCGTTCAACACGAGATCCCTAAGGGCGCCCTCCGGAAGCAGCCCTGAAAACCATGGTGGCAATGTGCCGTGAAGCCCAATTTTGTCACCGCGCCGCGCCAGATGATTGCGTGTGCCCTCGTCATCGTCAGGATCGAACCAACCCAGGCTCAGAATTGGCCGCTTTGGATCCCGTAGGAATGTTTCCGCAACGACAAACGCGACTGCGCCGTCACTGTCGCGCGTCAGGGTGCCTACCCTAACCTTCCCTTGTGTCTGATCCAGAAGATGGACGCCGAGGATCGCCGAAGATTTCGCCATCACGGCTCCCCTTTGTCGTCTTCATCGAGATCGACAAAAAGTTCCTCGAATGCGCTGGCCGCCGCACTTCTATTCGGCTGTTCCCCCTTATCGCCAATCAGCGCCCTCACTTCCCCGACCCGGGACTTCGGCAGCAGGACCGGCATAAGGTCGAGTGCATCGCAGATTTCGGCAAACAGGGTCAGTCGGTCCCTACCCCGCCGATCCGTCGCAAGGTCCCGTTCGAGTTCCGATATTCGCGCCCGGTCCCGGCCGAGCCTTGTCGCAAGCGCGGGCTGACTGAGACCTCGCCGTTTACGGGCGGCCAAGAGTTGTTCGCCAAGAGCGTTGAAAATCGTGGTAGTCATGCGGAATATCGCTCATATAAAGGTTGATGTACGGAATATCGTACGGCCAGAAGATAAACTAGAATGCGGAATTCTGCAACACTGATCCATAAGGAGCGGAATAGCGCATCTGGTTTGTCGCTGACCTCAGCGGTTGCGCCAAGGCTGCTCCCGCCTTTTCAGCAATTCGATCTAGCGTTGGCGCAGCGTGGCGATCTCGATCTCGCCTCTTGTCCATTCATCGACCCAGCGCTCAAACTCTTCGGACCTTTCGATGGGAAGCCCCCATCTTTTGGGCCCGGCCAAACGCCCTTTCGACAATCGCGCGCGAACTTCGATCGACATGACTAACTCCATCCATCCAATCGGCAGCCCGAACACCCGGGAACGCAGCCGCGCCAATGTCTTAAGCCTGAGTGCGGCTGTCCTCCGCTTCAATACTCAGGTTTGACTGACGAGGCGACCACCCAGCCACAAGAATATGCGCCCTTCCGAAGAAATCGACGCCGAGGACGACCTTGAAATCGTCTATGAGTACACGCCTTGGCATTGAGCCGAGGCATTGCCTTCGGCCTGCGGCTAGCGAGCGGCAGTCCGAAGGGAGGCTTCGCCGCGGCCGACATCGATCCGATGCGCGCCGTGACGAGGCGCACGTTGACACGCGTGAAAGTTCCTACCGTGTTTCCTTTGAGCGCATCTGTATATTCGATTGACCAGTGCGGGATGCGGGCAAGTCGCGATGAACGATTTCCAGAGCTTCGACCCAAGGGACAGCCGCGTTTGTCCGCGCGAGATGGTCTAGGCCGGTCTTCGTGAAAGTTCCCGGTGTTGCGATAGCGTCAGAAATCGCATTGAGAGAGACATCCTGCAGTACCGTTGCATAGGCGGCTGCTCCGGCTATATTTCCCGCAACCAGCGCCCGGGCCTGGTTTGGCTCGAGTCCACGCTCGACAAACCAGTTTT
Organism: Rhizobium sp. CB3171; assembly: GCF_029714265.1. NCBI lineage: Bacteria > Pseudomonadati > Pseudomonadota > Alphaproteobacteria > Hyphomicrobiales > Rhizobiaceae > Rhizobium > Rhizobium sp. CB3171. The sequence continues at coordinate 373,227 of NZ_CP121654.1, forward strand.
CGAGCTCAGCGATAAAGCGATACGTCCAGCCCGCCAGGCAGGCTCCGATCATCGCGAGGTCGAGTTGGTCCTCATGGTTCAGAACCAGAACTTTTCCCGCGGCAGCCAAAACGGCTTCCACTTCCGGGCACGCGGGAAACATCGGAATGAGGCCGTCACCAATCGCCTCGATGTAACTCGACGGCATGATGCGCACGACCCGGATGCTGCCACCTGTTGCGACACGTAGTTCGGCAGCAGCGATGCCGGCGACAGCTGAAATTAGCGTCTGGCCCGGCCGTAGCGCTAGCGTAGGCAACGCTGAAGCGAGCTGCTCTGGTCGCACTGCAAGCAGGATCCAGTCGGCCTCCTCTATCAAACTCAGTTGATCCACCGCAACGGTGCAGCCATAACGCGCCGAGAGGTCCTCAGCCTTTATGCGATTGTGCGGCGAGAGGATGATCCGCCCTGTATGGCCACCCCGTCTTAAGGCGGCAATCAGATACGCGGAGAAATCCCCTGTGCCGATAACGCCTATAGTCGTCATCTCCTGACCCCATTCTATGCTCTAAAACGCCAGGCCCTGGCCCTGACGAACGACTCCGGCGAACAGCAAGCTGCTTGTGATCGCACAGTGGCCGTAGGGACCTCGTGGGTTAAACGAGCTGACTGTCAGCCTCCATCGCATCGAGCCGGGACAACACCATCGCAAGGTGTGATTTGTGAACCGTGGCCACCAAGCGAACATCTCTCAGTTCGAGGCTTCGGCGGATCATTCGTAGCTCATCCAGAAGGTCTTCGACCTGCTGACGAAAGTTCATCTTTTCAAGAAGCAAAAACCAGAACCTTGCCGATTGAAAGAACAAAATATCGTTGAAGTCCCTGAGCGGTCCGTTGCTGCTCAAGCCGTGCAGGATCTTATGCAGGCAGATAATGATTTCGGCGAACTGCCGTTTATCTTTGCCATCCAATAGCTGGCGGCAGGATTGTTCCAACTCCTGAGTTTCGTCGAGGATGTCGTCAGTTACCGGAAGGGGTGACGATTCCGCCATCGCGTCCATCAGTCGCATGCGCACGATATAGATGTCTCGCATCGAACTGAGGTCGATCGAGGTGACCTCAGTTCCGTTACCGTGCTGGCTTACGATCAGTCCGTCATACTCCAGACGTTGCAAAACGGTGCGCAGCGGCGTTCGGCTGACACCGAACTCCGACGCGAGCTCCCGCTCATTGAGCCGGCTACCCGGCTGATAATCGAGGAGGCAAATTCGCCGTCTCAGTTCCAGGTATATTTCCTGCTTACTCATTTTGCCGGCGGACCTCTCTTCTTCCGAGGGTCCATCATGAGCTTCGTTCAAGGAGACGGCGCCGATGCCGTTGGAGAGTGGGACTTCGCTACTCGTCATAATGATCTTCCTTGCGACCCCCTTGGTCCGCCGCGCTTCATCACGTTCCGATGCTTAATACAGCATTGAGCTGACGCATATATGCTATAACGCTTTGCGACGTTATCCGGCCAGTGGCCGGGTTTTCGTCACTCGGCCGATTCTGGATCGACATCGAAAAATCAGAACTGTCGGATCGAACGCTGACCGTGTGGGTGTTAACGTGCAGGTCAGGGTCTGCCCAGATTTCCATCTTGGTGCGATCCGGTCCAACCCCAGCCAAGCTGACCGCCGCTGCTACGTTGACGTTTGCAGGAAATTCCCGGGCAACTTCGCTCACTGTTCCCTGCAGGATGCAAACCGCGTTCTCAAGGTTCTCAAGGTTCACCCCGTTTCGTACAATATAGGGAGCAGCCAATAGGCTTGCCGGAGGCTTCCTGGTGACGATCCTCACCTCATGGATCTTTCCAACTGCAACCGCCTTGATTGCATCCAACCCCAACATAGCGCCAGATGGGATAACAATCCGCGCTCCCGAGGAACGAGCCAGCTCTGCAAAGTCATTTCTTTCGAGAAGTTGGCTCGCGGACATTGCGATCAGCGTCTTGCCTGCGTTCAGGACCGGAAGCGCAACCTGCTCAAACATCTGCGGAGGCAGAGCCTCGAGCACGATGTCGCACTCGCACGCCAACTCATGCAACGACAAATTTGGAACGCGTACCGTCAAATCGCCGACGAAGTTTTCAGCACGGTCCGCATTGCGCGCTGAAATAGCGCCCAGCCGGCACCCCTCTATGTCTCCCCGATCCAGCGCCTTTGCTACTGACGACCCGATGGCCCCGATGCCCGCTATTCCAACTATCATCGCCGCTCCAACGTCAATCCGCTGCCTTGACCGCACTCAAAAATTGCTGCGTTCGTTTGCTTTGAGGATTGGTGAACAGCTCATCGGGCGAGTTTTGCTCCTCGATCTTGCCGGCATAGAAAAAGCAAATCCGGTCCGATATGTCTCGTGCAAATCCCATCTGGTGGGTCACCATCAGCATCGTCAATTTATGCTTCGGTACCAAGTCCTTGATGACATTCGTCACCTCGCCGATGACTTCCGGATCGAGAGCCGACGTCACCTCATCGAACAACATGACCTTCGGCCTCATCGCCAAGGCACGGGCTATCGCGACGCGTTGTTGCTGGCCGCCGGAAAGACGAGCGGGGTGCTGATCCTTCTTGTCGATCATACCCACCAAGGAGAGAAGCTCTTCCGCCCGTTCTCGGGCATCCTGGCGTGACAGCCCCAGCACCTGCACAGGTCCCTCCATACAATTCTGGAGCGCCGTCATGTGCGGGAACAAATTGAAGTGTTGAAAGCACATCCCGATTGATGACCGGGCCTTGCGGAGATACCTGGCGTCCGCGGGGACCAGAACGCCATTTTTTGGCATATGGGTCAGCGGCTTTCCGTCAACGTAGATCACGCCGCCATTGATCTTCTCGAGCGTCATCAGCATACGCAGAACAGTCGTTTTGCCCGATCCTGACGGTCCGATCACAGTGACCAGCTCGCTCGGCGCCACATCGAGGTTGAGATTGTCGAGCACGACGAAGTCACCGTAAGTTTTTCTTACGTTCATGAAACGCACCATCGGGATGTCCGGGCCGGTGAGTTCAAGCGGAAAGGAGGAGAGGTCTTCCATCAGTACATTCCTAATTTGCGACGGACCCAGGCTTCGAAGCCACGGATCGCGCTAGCCGAGACCAGCGAGATGACTAGAAAGATGATGCCTACAATCGTGTAAGGCTCGAGATAGCGGTAGTTTTGTCCCCCTATCGCGTTTGCCGTCTGCATGAGCTCAGCAACGCCGATGACCGAAAGCATGGGCGTATCTTTGAATATCCCGACGAGATAATTGCCCATTCCGGCTACCGACGGCGGGAGCGCTTGTGGCAAAATCACGCGCCTGTAAGTCTGCACGGTTGACAGATTGATGGCTGTGCAGGCTTCCCATTGGCCTTTAGGAACGGCTTCAATCCCGCCTCTATAGACCTCAGAAAGGTATGCAGCGTAATGGAGGCCGATAGCGATCATGCCTGCCACCCAAGGGCTAAGTGAGATCCCATATTCCGGGCCGACGAAGTAGACGAAAAAGATCTGCAGCACGAGAGGGGTCGAGCGCAGAAACTCCACCATCTCCCGTATTGTAAGCATCAGGGGGCGAAACGGTGTGCGTTGGGCGACCGCCAATACCAGACCAAGCACTGCCGCAATCGCGTAGCCGATGCCCGCTGCCATCAATGTGTTCAGCGTAGCCCAAAGCATGCGGGGAAGGATCTCAGCTGTGAATTCCCAGTTCCATTGCATGGCTCAAGTCCTTCCCAGTCGACGTGCCATGACCCGTTCCATCAAACGCATGAACGGCGTGATCAGGAACCGAGCGAAGATGTAATAGATGATGAGAGCGGTCCCGAAAGTCCACGTGGATAGATAGGTAGAGTTATTGAGCTGTCGCGCTTCGAACATGAGATCCGGTACCGCGATCAGAGCGACGAGAGCGGTACTTTTCAGCAGTTCGATTACGAGGTTGCCCCATGCCGGCAGCATGATGGCCAGCGCCTGGGGGATTATGATCCGCCGCATGCGCTTTGCGGGAGACATCGACAATGCGTAGGACGCCTCCCATTGGCCGCGGGGTACCGACTGGATCGCGCCCCGGACAAGTTGGGCGCCGTAGGCGCCGAGATTGAGCCCGACTGCCAGGAAACCCGTGAGAAAGGGGTCCAGAGTCACCCCAAAGAGCGGCAGCACAAAAAACAGCCAGAAAAGCTGAACGAGGAGCGACGTACCGCGAAAAAACTCGACATAGACGACGGCCGCGGCCTTCACAGCGAGTTGCGATGACAACAGCATAAGGCCGAAAACATGCGCGAGCACAGTCGCCAGTGCCAAAGAACATAGAAACAGCAGTCCGGTGACGAGCGCGCCGTCAATGAACCGGCCGCCGTACTCGGAGAGGAACGAGATATATGCCATTGAAGCTCACTTCAACAATATAGGCGAGCTGCGCGTAATGCAGCCCGCCTAACCTTGGGAGGTTATCGGTTTGAGCAAACCCAATCGGTCTTAGCGTCCCCCGGAAGCTGAGCCTTCGTGTACTGAAACTTGCCCACAGACTCGAGCATCTCGGGAGTGCCGAGATATTTGGCCTGGGCTTCATTGTAGGCTTTGAGGAAGTCCTTGTCTTCCTTCTTGAACGCGATCGCGACCCAGTTGAAAGTCCATTCGGGAAGGGCGGATGAGTCTGTCACTTCGATGTCATCGGGAGCACTTTTGACGAGATCCTTCATCGCGAAGTCGTTGCCGGCGCCGGCGTCAGCACGACCAGCTTTGACGGCCGCAAGAACTTCCGTGAGGCTCGGAAGCTGCATGATCTTGTCTTCGGCGATCCCTTCCTTGAGCGCCGCATCGACGTTCACGAAGCCCGCGACGGTTGCCATCGCCGAGTCGTTCTTCTTGATGTCCTGATATGTTTCGATGTGCTTCGGGTTACCCTTCTTGACGACGAAGGAGTCGCCGAACTTGCCCATCGGCTCTGCAAAGCTCACGTTGGCGCAGCGTTTGCCGGTGATGTACATGCCGCCGGTAATGATATCGAAGCGACCCGCCTGCAGGCCCGGGATCAAGCCGCCCCAGTCGGTCACCACCGGCTCGATGTTGGTGTAGCCCATAGATTTCAGGACGCCGAGGGCGAGAGCGTTCGCGAAGCCCAACGGCTCATTTTTGTCGCCCGGGTAGGCCCAGGGAATTTCGTGAGCAAAGCCAATCCGGATCGATTTTCCGGCTTTGGCGCGGTCGGTGAGATCATCGGCATTGGCGTGAGAGACACCGACAAAGAGAGCGCTCGCGGCAGCGATTGCGGTGAAGATGTTTGTCATTCTCATTTGTTCCCCCTTTTATCGGGCTTGTTGCAGAATTGCTCTATTGGTGTACCATTGACAGGGCGATCATTGCAAGAGAATCTTTAAGATCGGCCGAATATTCCTAAAATGCAGGCAAAATCGCGGACTCTGCAAAAAATTGGCTTGCAGTTTCCTCGCGGCGAGATTACTAAAGGTATACCTCTAACCAATCCCCGAACATTTCAGCCGAGGAACACTCATGACGTACCAATCACCCTTTCCCCAGGACGAACTTGATCGCCGCCTCGCCAAAGCGAAAAGGGCTTTGGTGGAAAACAACCTTGATGGCGTCGTGATTTCCGTCCCGGAAAACATTTACTATTTGACCGGATTGGATCACTGGGGCTTCTTCGCAGCGCACGTCCTTGTGCTGAACCGGAACGGCGAAATGGCACTGAGCTGCCGCGCCATGGAAAGGATCACCGTCGAAAACCAGGTGACGAACGCGAAGTTCTACGGCCACAAGGACCATGAAGAACTCTCCGACTACGTTCATCAGGCGATGAAGGATCTGGGGCTTGCCGGCGCGCGCGTGGGTATCGAAAAGCGCAGCCTCTTCCTTACTGCGCGGCATGCTGAACGCATCCAGGCCGACGGCACGGGCATTGTCTGGGTCGACGCCTCCGGCATCCTCGACGACATCCGCCTCATCAAGTCCCCGCTTGAAATGGAATATACCCGAAAGGCCGCTCACGCCGTCGACCTTGGAACGTTGGCAGCTGTCGAGGCGGTTCGGGACGGCGCGTCGGACTACGAGGTCGCCGCGGCTTATCATCATAAGATGATCCTTGAGGGCAGCGAATATCCAGGCTTCGGTCCGTTCATCCGTCCGACGAGCCGCCTCGGGGAGGAGCACACGACATGGCGTGGTGAGATATTCCGGAACGGCGATGCCGTCTTCCTTGAGACGTGTGCTGCCTATCGCAAATACCAGTCGCCGATGGGCCGACTGGTTTATGTGGGGAGTGCGCCCAAGGGTGTTGAAGAGTCCGCCGAGTTGGCCATCCGAGGCATGAAGGCAATTTGTGACGCGCTTAAGCCGGGCGCGGAAGCCGGTGATGCCTACGAGGCCTGGCATGAGGTAGCAGCCAGTGCAGGCCTTGTCGATTATCATCGCCATCACTGCGGCTACCTTGTCGGGATCGGCTTCCCGCCAAGCTGGACAGGCGGCTCGATGGTCACCAGCCTGTTCCCTAAGTCTACCCGCAAGATCGAAGTCGGCATGGTCGTGCATGCCCACTCCTGGTTCACCAACACCAAGGTCGCTGACTATTTCATTTCCAACACCGTCATGGTGACCGAGAACGGCGGCGAGATCCTGACGAACAAAACGCCCGAGACTTTGATCGTACGTTGAATATCGGTGCGTGCGCTTCGAGGAAACGCTTCAGCGCACGCTCTTCACAACGATAAGGAGGGCATGATGCAGAAACTGACCAAAGACACGTTGACCGGCATCTGCGCGCAAATGGCATCGCATAGCTGGTCTGACGCTGAAATCAACGAGCTGGTTGATCCTCAATTGGGAATAATCACAGGCTTCCAAGATTTGCTCAACGAGCTCGAACAGCTCCGAAAAATCGATCTTGGGACTACGCCCCCTGCAATGAGCGTTCAAGGTGCAGACAGGCATGACTGACAATATCGCATTCCAAGATGTACGCAGCCTGAAGTCGATGATTCGGGGCGGACAGATAACGCCATCGGAATTGGTAGGCACCTTCGCTGAACGCATCGAGCGACATAACGGGCTGTCAAAAGCGTTCATCACGACCACGATCGATGCCGCGCGCAAAGAGGCAGCGACCGTGTCGCGCGGTGACCTGGATCGTTCGCCGTTTGCTGGAATACCTTACGCCTCCAAGGATTTGTTTGACGTCGAGGGCGTATTGACAACCGCGGGGTCCAAGGTCTTCCATGATCGGGTCGCCAAGGCCGACGCCTATGCAGTCGCCAAGCTACGCTCGGCTCAGGCGATCAGCTTGGGCAAGACCAACCTGCACGAATTCGCCTACGGCGCGACAGGTGAAAACGAGGTCTACGGCACGTCCGTCAACGCATACGACCCGATGCGTCTTGCTGGGGGGTCGTCGAGCGGTTCGGCGGCTGCAGTCGCTTTCGGCCTCGTTCCGGCGGCGCTTGGAACCGATACCGGCGGATCAGTTCGTGCCCCGGCAGCACTCAACGGACTGGTTGGGCTCAAGCCAACGATCGGGCGGGTCCCGACTTCAGGGGTCGTTCCCTATTGCTGGACCCTCGACCACGTCGGATTGATGACCCGGACGATCGCTGACTGTGCGGACCTACTCGGTATCGTTGCCGGCTACGATGCAAACGACTCCGCGTCGGTCAACCGTCCGGTCGACAATTACGCAGAGGCACTCAATCAAGAAATCGCCGGCTTGCGTGTCGGCATTCCCCTCAATTTCTACTATGACAGAGCCGACGACGAGATCCTTGCCGCCCTTGAGCGAGTCAAAGAGTATCTCGTCTCGTGCGGCGCTCAGTTGGTGCCGGTGACCTTCCCGGACATGGAGCATAGCCGCACCGTTTCTCTCACCGTGCAAATGCCCGAGGCGCTCAGCGCTCACTCGGCCTATCTGCAGGAGCGGGGCGAGCTCTACGGCGCCGATTTCCGGGCCGGTCTGGCGCTAGGGCAATGCATCCTTGCGGAGCACTACGTCAAAGCGAAGCGATTTGTCGAAGTTTACCGCCAAGAGACGAACAAACTCTTCGACGAGGTCGACCTGATCCTTACTCCAGCAACGCCGGAGATCGCGCAGAAGATCGGCACCGTAACGGTAAGAAGGAACGGTATCGATGAGGCAGTGGGCAACGCCATAACCCGATATACCACCTTCTTCAACATGACCGGGCACCCAGCGCTGACCATGCCATGCGGGATGCACACGGAAGGCCTTCCGATCGCATTGCAACTCGTCGGCCGCTACTTCGACGAAAAGACGGTCTTGCGGACCGCGCACGCAATCGAGCGCAGCGAAAGGTTCTCAATCCCGCGACCTAACGTGGACAGGTGATATGCCAGGCGCCTTTCTAAGACGAGGTTTTTCGCGGCTCTTTTCGGCGAGCGTATTGAGGGGCAATCGCAGCGTGACGGCCTCTCAGTCGTTGGCTGCGGGCGAAGGCCTTCCTGCCGCCCTACTCCTGGTGGGTCCCCGCTTCAACGAGGCGTTGGTTTTGGACATTGCGCGCGCAATGGAGCAGAGCCAACCCTTCTCAGACCGCCCGTAGGGAGGGTTCAAATGGTATTCGCGCTCCTAAAATATGGTCTTTCGAAAGCCTATCCGGCACGTGAGGAGATTCCACGAACGCCGGATCTAAAGTCGCATTACGATGTCGTGATTGTGGGCGGCGGGGGGCATGGCGCCTCGCTGGCTTACCACTTGGCAAAACACCATGGCATCAAGAACATCGCCATTCTTGAGAAAGGCTATCTCGGAGGCGGCAATACCGCGCGAAACACCACCGTCATCCGGTCGAATTACACTGATCAGCGCTCGATCAGGTTCTACGCGAGGTCGCTCAGGCTGTACGAAGCGCTCTCCAACGAACTCGACTACAACATGATGTATTCCCGGCGGGGCCAACTCACGCTGTCTCACTCCGATGGAGTGTCGCGCTCGCTGCGACTTCGCGCAGATGCCGGCAATTTCTGCGGCGAAGCAAACGAGATCATCGATCGCAAGCAGATCAAGGACCTTGTGCCATCCCTGAACCTCGACATCAAAGGGATGCCGATCCTCGGCGGCCTTTGGCATCCGAATGCGGCCATAGCGCGCCATGACGCCGTGGTCTGGGGATATGCCATCCGCGCGTGTGAGCGTGGCGTTGAACTTCACCAGCGGACCGAGGTTGTCGGGATGGACGTCGTCGGCGACAAGGTGACGCGCGTTCGTACCAATCGTGGCGACGTCTCGGCAGGGATCGTGGTCCAATGTGTCGCCGGATATTCATCGGTCGTCGCGAAGATGGTCGGATTGAAGCTGCCGATCCGCAGCTTCCCGCTTCAGGCAATGGTCACCCATCCTATCAAGCCATTTCTTGATCCGATGGTCTCCTCCACCGCGCTTCATTGCTACATTTCGCAATCCGCGCGAGGCGAGCTCGTCATCGGGGGCGGCTCTGACCCTTACGAACTCTACAACACACGTTCGACGCTCGAACTCAAAGAGAGCCTAGCAGCCTCGGCTCTCGAAATGTTCCCGTTTATTGGCGAACTGAAGGTGTTGCGCCAGTGGGCCGGCGTTACCGACATGACGCCGGACTATAGCCCGATCATGGGTCGAAGCCCGCTCTCGAACTACTGGCTTGACGCCGGTTGGGGCACCTGGGGCTTCAAGGCAACGCCCGCCAGCGGGTTCTTCCTCGCCAAAGCTATTTCGGACAATCGCATTCCTGAGGAGATCCAGCCATTCCAACTGGATCGGTTCGAGCGGTTCGATCTGGTCAATGAGATGGGCGCTACGGCCGCGAGCCATTGAGGAGCTGATACATGAAAATCATGACATGCCCTCTGAACGGGCCGCGCAACATCACAGAATTTCAGTGCCACGGCGAGGTCCATCGGCAACCGGATCCCGCGACCACGGGCGACAAAGAATGGGCAGCCTATATCTGGATGTCCAACAATACGGCGGGGGTCGTACGCGAGTGGTGGTGTCACACACCTACAAATTTTTGGTTCCTGGCAGAACGCAACACGATGACCGATGAAATTTTGGCCACGTTCCCCGTACCGGCAGATGGACCTCTGGGAGAGGTGTTATGAATAAATCGACACAGCGGCAGGGGCTGCTTATCGACGCATCAGAGACGATCAAATTCACCTTCGACGACCGCGAGTATGAAGGGGTTGCGGGAGATACGATCGCCTCGGCGCTCGCGGCCAATGGCGAATGGATCCTGTCACGATCCTTCAAGTATCACCGGCCCCGTGGCGTTCTCACGATGGCGGCACAGGATGCCAACACGCTCGTCCAAATCGGAAACGAGGTGAGTGTTTTCGCGGATCGTCATCCGATCTCGAACGGTTTGGCGGTTCGGGCGCAAAACGTCAGCAAATCAGCGCGCAAGGATAGCGGCTTTGCAATGAACCGGCTATCGCGGTTCATGCCGGTCGGCTTCTACTATCGGACCTTCTTTAAGCCCAAGGGTGTTTGGGAACGAATCTGGGAGCCCCGCATCCGGGCCAAGGCGGGCTTGGGCAAGCTCGATATCAGCAAGCCGACCGAAGGCTACTACGACAAGGCCTATGGCTGGTACGACGTCATCGTTGTCGGCGCAGGTCCGGCGGGCCTAGCCGCTGCGATCGCTGCGGCCGATGCTGGGGCATCCGTGCTCATCGTGGATGAGAACCCTATCATCGGCGGGGCACTCAACTACGCACGCTTGAAAATCGAGCGGGACCTCATCAGCGAAGTCGAGGCTCATCGCAACATCGAAATCTGGACCGATGCGACCTGCAATGCCTGGTATTCCGATAACTGGCTTCCGGTTATTCGCGGGAACCGGCTGCACAAGCTGCGCGCAAAGCAGGTTGTTTTCGCAACCGGGCTGATCGAGCAGCCATCTCAGTTCCGTAACAATGACCTGCCCGGAATTATGCAGGGCTCCGCCGCTCAGCGGCTGATACGGCTTTACGGCGTCAAGCCTGGCAATCGTGCAGTCATTCTCGCCAGTAATGATGAAGCCTATGGCGTGGCGCTCGACCTCTTGGACGCGGGCGTGAAACTGGCTGCGATCTGCGATTTGCGGAAGAATGGCCATAGCGGGCCGAACCGCTCAGAGGTCGTGGCGCGACGGGTCGAGGTACTTGATGGTTGGTGCGTCTGGGAAGCGCAGCCTGAAAAGGATTACGTTCACGTTCGCGCTGTCGAAGTTGCAGAGATCGATGCTCAGGGTAACGCTGGTAACAAGCGCCGAAAGATTGATTGTGATCTGGTCTGCATGTCTGTCGGCTACGTTCCCGCCTATCAGTTGCCGCTCCAATCAGGTGGTAGGTTGGCTTACGACAGCGCGGCCGCGCAATTTAAAATTTCCGGCCAGGACGGCGCCGTCCTTCTTGCTGGATCGGTCGACGGCTATTTTGACACGGAAGATTGCGTTGCTCACGGGGCGGCGCAAGGCGCCTTGGCGGCAACCAAACGTGGATACGAGATCAAAGATCTGCCCGCTCTGCCAACGCGTCGTCCAGGTTCTCCCAACCATCCCTGGCCGATCTTTCCCCATCCGGAGGGCAAGGATTTCGTTGATTTCGACGAGGACCTGCAAGTCAAGGATATCAAGAATGCGGTCGCAGACGGATACCGTGAACTCGAGCTGGTAAAACGCTTTTCGACGGTTGGCATGGGACCGAGCCAAGGCCGCCATGCCGCCTTGGCGACAGCTATGATCGTCGCGAAAGAGACCAAGCGCTCCGTCAGCGACGTCGGCGTCACGACCGCGCGTCCTCCCGTTACCACGGAGAAGATCGCAACGCTCGCGGGACGGAAATTCACGCCGATGCGCCGAACACCAATGCATGAACAGCATGCGGCCCAAGGGGCATCGTGGCTCCTGGCCGGCAATTGGATGCGACCAGCATTTTACGGCCGCGGACGAGACGACAAAACGCTCATCGCCGATGAGGCGCTGAATGTCAGAAACAATGTCGGCATGATCGATGTGTCCACTTTGGGCGGTCTGGATATTCGCGGTCCTGATGCGGCAGAGTTTCTGAACCGGATGTACACGTTTGCCTACGTCAAGCTACCCGTTGGCAAGACACGCTATCTCCTGATGACGAATGAAGCGGGTACCGTGATCGATGACGGTGTCGCTTGCCGTCGCGCAGAACAATACTTCTACGTCACTGCGACCACGACGGGTGTCGATCGGATCTACCGCAATATGCTCTGGTGGAATGCGCAGTGGCGCCTCGACGTCGATATCGCAAACGTCACGGCCGCTTACGCGGGCGTCAACCTAGCCGGCCCCAATGCGCGCAGGGTCCTGGAAAGGTTGACCGATGACATTGCCCTCTTGCCACAGGACTTCCCGTATCTCGCCTATCGGGAAGGAAAGGTGGCCGGCATTCCGGCACGCGTATTCCGCGTCGGCTTCATCGGAGAACTCGGCTACGAGATCCACGTCCCTTCCCGCTTCGGCGCAGAGCTTTGGCGAGCAATAGGGGAAGCGGGACAATCCCTCGGAATTCGTCCATTCGGTCTTGAAGCGCAGAGATTGATGCGGCTCGAGAAAGGGCATGTGATCATTGGCCAGGACACCGACGGCATGACAACGCCGGAGGAACTTGACATGAGCTGGGCGGTGGCCAATTCGAAGCCCTTCTTCATTGGAAAGCGCAGCCTGGAGCTCCGTGGCAAGACGCTGTCGAGCAGAAAGCTCGTCGGATTCGCGATTGACCGGATGCCCGCTTCTGCGCTCCAGGAATCAAACCTTGTCGTGAAAAATGGGTCGATCGTTGGGTTCATAACGTCGATTGCTTATTCTCCAACTTTGGGAAAGGTCATTGGAATGGCCTACGCCGACAGGCTTGAGGCGAGCCTTGGAAGCCGAATCTCCCTGCGGTCGAGCGACGGCACCGAGCATCAGGCCGAAGTCGTTTCTTCTCATTTTTACGATCCCGAAAACCTGCGGCAGGAGATGTGAACATGGGCGCTGTTGCAAAAAGCCCGTTCGGCCACCGGTTCGAGAAGGCGCCCCCGGTCCGAGACGACAAAGGGGTTATCATCCACGATTTTTCCGGGTTTGGGCGAACAGGCTTCAAGGGTGCGGGCGCGACGGAATGGCTGACGGCGAAAGTCCGCATCCTACCAGATCGGCCGAACAGGGCTGTCGCTTCTGATGACAGCACTTTGATCGCGCGTTTGGGAAAAGAGGAATATCTCATCCTCGATCAAAAAGTTGCAGGAAGCGAGTTCTGCAGCGACCTGGAGGTCGCCTGGAATGCTGACAGCGCGCAGGGCGCTACCCGGATCGGCTACCCGCTCCCCCGCGCTGACAGCCACAGCTGGCTTTATCTGAAGGGAAACTCTGTCGCACCGATGATGTCGAAGATCTGCGGGGTCGATCTGCGTGATGGCAAATTCGAACCAGGAGAGGTGGCGCAAACGGTTGTTGCACGGATCGGCGCAGTCTTGATCCGTCAAACGCACGAGGGTTCCTACGGGCTCCACATGCTGACGGATTTCGCCTCGGCCGACTACCTCTGGGATGTGCTGGAAGACGCTTGCGCCGAATTCAACGGTGGCTTCGCCGGAAGCGGGAGGACGTAAAATAGCAACGTATCATTTCAATTCGGACAACGGCGTTCCGGTCTGCGAACAGGTGATGACGGCGCTAATAAGCTGCAACCATGGTATTGAGACTGCCTACGGTGCCGACCAATATACAGCGCGAGTAGGACCTGCCTTCTCCGATTTCTTTGAGCGCGAAGCGTTTGTTTTTCCGGTTCCCACAGGCACCGCCGGAAATGGGTTAGCACTCGGCGCCATTACCCCGCCCTACGGCACCATCTTCTGCCACCAGGCCGCGCACATCGTGACGACGGAGGCCGGAGCGCCCGAGTTCTACAGTGGTGGTGGCCGGATGACTTTGCTCTCTGGCGACCATCATAAGATATCGGCCGAGACGTTGGCTGAGGCCCTGCAACAGCACGGCATCGGCAATGTGCATCACATGGCCGCAAGTGCGATCAGCCTCACTCAGGCAACGGAGGCGGGTGTCGTCTACGAGCCGGTCGAAATGCAGGAATTGACCGCGATCGCCCATAAGGCTGGATTGAAGGTCCATCTGGACGGAGCGCGTTTGGCAAATGCGATAGTCCATCTCGGTGTCTCCCCTGCGGAGGCAACCTGGAAATCAGGGGTCGATGTTCTGACTTTCGGAACAACCAAGAATGGAACAATGAATGCGGAAGCTGTCATTACTTTCGATCCGGAAATCGCCCGCCGGCTGACATTCATGCACAAGCGTGCGGGCCACCTGTTTTCGAAGATGCGCTACATGTCGGCTCAACTCCTCAGTTACCTGGAGGGGGATTTGTGGCATCGAAATGCTTCGCAGGCGAACCGGAATGCGGCGCGGGTCTTGAATGCTTTAAAGCAGTGCGCCGATGTCCAGGTGGCGCATCCAGTACAGATCAATGAAGTGTTCGCCATGCTGCCGCCCACCCTGACGGAGGCTCTCCGCCAAAGGGCGATTCAGTTGCGGCCGTGGAACCTGAAAGGCGCGGGCCAAGGATATCGCTTGGTGATGTCCTATTGCGACAGCGCCGACGACATCCGGCTGTTCGAGGAAGCTTGCGGTTCAGTGCTCCCTTCTCGACGGCCACTGGATCCCGATAACGCCGGCGTTCGAATGAACTGATCGCGAACGCCACGCGAATTACAATGCATTTTCGAAGGAAAGCCGTGCCATGCTTGAATACTCCATGATCCTAAAGGCTTCCCAGGTCCTTGCGGGCGTCACCCGGGTCACGCCCTTACTTGAATCTGAACTGCTTAACTGCAAACTCGGCTTCCGTCTGCTTGTCAAAGCAGAATGCTTGCAGCGCACGGGGTCATTCAAAATCCGCGGCGCCTACGTCAAGATCGCTTCGTTGAGCAACGAAGAGCGCGCCGCGGGCGTGGTGGCCTTCTCCTCAGGAAACCATGCACAAGGCGTTGCGGCCGCGGCCACCGAGATGGGGGTTCCCGCGACAATCG
This sequence comes from Rhizobium sp. CB3171, assembly GCF_029714265.1. Lineage (NCBI taxonomy): Bacteria > Pseudomonadati > Pseudomonadota > Alphaproteobacteria > Hyphomicrobiales > Rhizobiaceae > Rhizobium > Rhizobium sp. CB3171. The sequence continues at coordinate 388,273 of NZ_CP121654.1, forward strand.
TCATGCCGGAGGACGCACCTGCAGTGAAGTTGCGCAATACCGCGGAATATGGCGCAAAAGTCATTACCTATGATCGTTTGACAGGAGACCGCGCGAAGATTGCACGAGACATAGCGGCCGAAACGGGTGCAACCTTGATCCCTCCATACGACGATTATGTTTTGATGTCGGGGCAAGGCACAATCGGTCTCGAAGTTGCGGATCAACTGGGGAAGCTGAAAACGTCCGCAGACGCTCTCGTGTGCCCGGTGGGCGGCGGCGGGCTGATCGCGGGAATAGCGACCGCGATGGCACAAGCTTCTCCCGGCACCAAAGTTTATGCTGCCGAACCAGAACACTTCGACGATACCAAGCGCTCGCTGCTGGCGGGAAAACGCATCGGAAACGAGCCAGGTCACAGTTCGATCTGCGATTCCATCGTGACGCAAATTCCTGGCGAAAACACCTTCCCGATCAACCAGAAACTGGTTGCCGAGGGGTATTCGGTTTCAGAGGCCGATGTCATCGTTGCGATGCAGACCCTTGCGGACGATCTGAAAATTGTTGCCGAACCGGGCGGCGCCGCCGCTGTTGCCGCCGTTCTGCGGGACCGAGAGAGGTGGAGAGGCAAAACGGTTGTTGCGATCGTGTCCGGAGGGAATGTCGATCTCGATACCTGGCGCGGCTATCTGACTTGACCGGCTGACTGACGCCACTGAAGTGTGGCTCCTGTCTTTTACCGTCGCTCGCGCCAACTCGAATACCAGCTTTCGCTTAAGTTGCCCGCTTTTCCAGAAAGCGGACGAATTCCTGCAACCTTGTAAAGGCTACCTATGACCACTTATGTCCTTACCGCAACGTGCCAGTCTGCGAGAGGAATTGTAGCTGCCATCTCCGGATTTCTCTGCGAAATGGGCTGCAATATCGTCGATAGCTCGCAGTTCGATGACCTTAGTACCGGCCGATTTTTCATGCGTGTCTCTTTCGTCTCGGAAGAAGGGATCGGCGCCGAAGCACTCACCGAGGGTCTCAAGCCAATCGCCGAGAAGTTCCGCATGGAGGCGGAGCTACATCTTCAAACGCAAAGAATGAAAGTCCTCCTGATGGTATCCCGGTTTGGGCACTGCCTAAACGACCTCCTTTACCGCTGGCGTATCGGGGCACTGCCGATCGACATCGTCGGGGTGGTCTCGAACCACTTTGACTACCAGAAGGTCGTGGTGAACCACGATATTCCCTTCCACCATATCAAGGTGACGAAGGAAAATAAGCCGCAGGCCGAAGCGCAGCTTTTGGACCTTGTGGAGCAGACCGGCACCGAGCTCGTCGTGCTTGCACGCTATATGCAGGTCTTGTCGGACGCGATGTGCCGAAAAATGTCCGGCAAGATCATCAATATTCATCACTCCTTCCTGCCGAGCTTCAAGGGTGCCAACCCCTACAAGCAGGCCTATGAGCGCGGCGTGAAGCTGATCGGCGCGACGGCACACTATGTCACTGCCGATCTCGACGAGGGGCCGATTATCGAGCAGGATACTGTCCGGATCAACCATGCGCAAAGCGCCGAAGACTATGTCTCGATAGGTCGCGACGTCGAAAGCCAAGTGCTTGCGCGCGCCATTCACGCGCACATCCACCATCGTGTCTTCTTGAACGGCAATCGAACAGTCGTTTTTCCGGCCAGCCCTGGCAGCTACGCGTCGGAGCGTATGGGATGAGGCGTGCAACGATCATCGACGGAAAAGCGGTCGCGGCCTCGGTAATCGACGTGGTGAAGACCGCGGCTGCGGCCTTGGAGCAGCAGGACGGCGGCACGATTGGCCTAGCCGTCATTATTGTCGGCGATGATCCGGCAAGCCACACCTATGTGACCTCCAAGAGCCGCATGGCCAAGGAGTGCGGCTTCAAATCAGTTCAGCACACGCTGCCGACACATACGAGCCAGGGCGATCTCGCCGCCTTGGTGAACACGCTCAATGCGGACAGCACCGTTCACGGTATATTGGTCCAATTGCCGCTGCCCACGCATCTCGATAGCGAAGCAATCATCCAGGCGATCCAGCCGGAAAAGGACGTTGATGGCTTGAGCGTCGTCAACGCCGGCAAGCTTGCAACCGGAGACCTCAAGACCGGGCTCGTTTCGTGCACACCGGCCGGTGCGATGGTTTTTGTTCGGCGTATCCATGGTGAGGATCTCTCCGGCCTTACCGCGGTCGTTATCGGCCGCTCGAATTTGTTCGGCAAGCCGATGGCTCAACTGCTGCTCAATGCCAATGCGACGGTAACGACGGCTCATTCGCGTACAAAAAACCTTCCCGACATCTGCCGCCAAGCCGATATCCTCGTGGCGGCCGTCGGCCGTGCCGGAATGGTCAAGGCCAGTTGGGTGAAGGAGGGCGCCACCGTGATTGATGTCGGCATCAACCGCGTCGCCGCGCCAGAAAGCGGCGTGGGAAAGACACGTCTGGTCGGAGACGTTGCTTTCAGCGAAGTGGCCGAGGTTGCCGGGACGATCACACCTGTGCCCGGCGGCGTAGGTCCCATGACGATCGCAATGCTGATGGCAAACACAGTTATCGCGGCTTACCGTTCGGTTGGCAGAAACCTCGACCAGAAGCTGGAGTTATGGCCCGGCCAAAATCGCAGCTAATTGGGCCATCGAGTTGCATTGAATTGAGGTGCGCATCCAATCGAGCAGCGTCATCGGCAACGCTCCGTGAGTCACCCAGAAGAACCTTCATTACCACAGGAATGCTGGCGCATGAAAAGAACGGGCCATTTCAACACGCCAATTGCCAATGGCAATTATCTTATCGCAAAGCGGCATCGGGACTTGGTGTTCACCTCGGGCATGACTCCGCGATCAAAAGGCGTGATCGTCCATGTCGGGACGGTGGACAGCGAGGATGCGATCGATGACTACAAGGATGCGGTTGAACTCGCGGCTTCAAATGCCCTTGCCGCAGCGCGAACGGTCCTCACCGAAGGGGAACAGATCGCGGGTGTCTTGACCTTGACTGTTTTCATCGCAGCAAACCCGGGTTTCAAGAAACATTCGCAGATTGCCGATTTTGCTTCGGACCACCTGTTGGAAGAGATCGGACCCGGTGCGATTGGCACGAGGGCGGCAGTGGGCGTGACCTCGTTGCCTGGAGGGGCTGTCGTCGAAATTCAGATGACCGCCGTTATCGGAAATTAGCAGCTGCTGCCGGACGGCGAATTGATTTGCGTACATTGTCTGGCCGTCCCGGCAACAATTGTAACCGGAAGCGGGCCTTCGATTAAAGAGTGGTATAGGAAGGTTGGCGGCGCCGTGCCCGAAGGTCGATCATGTCCGCATGCGTCTACGACGTGGATCGATCCGCCAACACATCGACCCAGTTTCTGTAGATCTCAATTAAATCAGCCGCACGTTTTCAGCCTTCGACTTGCCGGTCTTGCGATCCTGGCCGACTTCGTAGCTTACCTTCTGTCCCTCACTGAGAGAGCTACCACCCTGCAAGGCAGACACGTGCACAAACACGTCAGCCCCACCATTGTCTGGGGTAATGAAGCCAAACCCTTTGTCTCCATTGAAAAACTTAACGGTACCAGTGGCCATGAACAAATCCTCGAAGCTATCACGGCTGATTGCCGCTTCAGAAAGCTTTAAGGCGACGGAGTTTTCTTCGCAATCGGTTTGCCCTCATCATGTTTTGTCACTGTCGCGGCAAATTCAACACTTGGCCAGCGGCCGCCGGAACCTCGCGATGTATTCAAATCGCTTGGCAGCAGCCTCATATGAGACGATGATCATTCGCGTGCTGCCATGCTATGGCTCCCGCTTTGAAACGTCCTCGACTGTTACCGCATAGAGATTTTCCGGGTTATGCTTATCTGCCGGATCGGCAGCCGCACCCCCGTGCGACATCCCGCGGGACACAGCTATCACGTCGGTCCCCAGCCCCTCGCAAAGATGGCGCCGCCGGACTCCGGACAGTTTCGCGGTGAGCGTCCGGCGAATGCATTTTTTGCGTCTACGAGGCGCGGTTTAGGACTTGCGGCTTAGCTCATCTGTCATAACGCCGCTCGATCATCTCGGGATCGCATTGCTCATCGACGAGGAACTGGCGGATTCCACCATCCCACGTCCGTATGTCGGCCAGGAGATCTCGAAGGTCGTCAATTCCATTTTCGGTCAGGCCTTTTCATCTTCACTGCCATCGCGGACATATACCAATTCGCCCTCGGCGATATTGTCCGAGTTGGCGGTCACCTCCTCGATTATTCGAGGTTCTCGCCGATCATGCCGGCGACTTCTTTCAGCGTACAGATGAACCTCGAGCGTAAGCGTCCGGTGAGGCCGTCTTTGAGATTTCCCGCGAACACCTGAAGTTACGTCACTAATTCCGTCATTAGAGACGTCATCAGGGATGAACTATGGGCCGCATGGAGATTTTGACAGGCGTCGAGCGTCGGCGTGATTGGTCCGACGACGAGAAGCTTTCGATATTGGTAGAAGCGGCGGACCCAGATGCCAGGATCGCCGACGTCGCTCGGCGGCACGATATCAAACCCCAGCAGATTTATACCTGGCGGCGGAAGTTCGCGGCGGAGCAGGCTGAGCCGCTGGTTTCTTTCCTGCCGGTCGCATTGATCGCCCCGGAATCGAGCGACGAAGCCGAGCGAGCGGCTCCGGTGAACAAGCCTACGGCAAAGCGGTCGGCACGTCCCATGCGGATCGAGATCGGCTGCAAGGGCGGCCGTGTCTTGAAGGTCGAGGCCAATATAGCGCCTGACGTCCTGAAAGCGCTGATCCGCTCGGTGGAAGACGCATGATTGCGCCAGGCGCAAATGCGCGCGTCTATCTCGCCTGCGGCGTGACGGACATGCGCAAGGGGATCGATGGGCGGATGGCGCTGGTGCAGTCGTCGCTTCGCCAGAAGCCCGCGTCCGGTTCGGTGTTTGCGTTCCGAGGCCGTCGCGGTGATCGCATCAAGCTTTTGTTTTGGGATGGCCAGGGGTTCTGCCTCTACTACAACGATCGGCGTTCATACTACACCTCTTTCCTCGCCAGTTGATGTTCTTGGCTCAGTTTGCGTTTGTCGGCGCGCAGCAGCGCGATCTTGAAGTTGGTTCCAACGGCTGCATTGCTTTTGCGGCAGGTCTCCATCGGGGATTTCGTACAGGCTATAGTGCCCATTGTAGGCATGTCTGGTAACGAGGCCATACTTGGCCCATCTGGCGGCGGTTTGCTCGCTGATCTTGAGGTGCACTGCCGCTTCCTGTCTTGTCAGCATTCCCCGCTGTCGCAGCCGATCATATCGTGATCGCAGCTTATATTCGTGGATGAGATAGGCGACTTTGAGAGGTGTAATGCGGGCGTTATGGCAGCCTCGGCGTGCCGTTCCACCTGGGCGATGACCCTGCTCGTTCAGAATCTCGGCGATCTCGGGATAAATGTAATCATCGAGAAGCTTATCGATCAGTTCAACGATACTGGGCTTTGTCTTGATCTGCTGAGCGGAGGATTTTGGGTTCATGGTAGTGACCGTCTGGATTTCCCCCCCCTTGAAGCGAACGTGAAGCTTGGTGGTTCCTTCCGCCGGCAGCTTTAAGAGAGTGACGTCCTCGATGATGTGGGCCAGCAATCGCTTGCGTTCGCGGCTTGGGGTATCCGGATCTTTCCAGAGCTGGTTGAAGTCGGCCGTCATCGCGACTAACCGTTCGTGGACAGCTTTATCGAGGATGAATTGATCGTGCTCTCGGCCACGTTCGCGCTCTTCGCGGGCACTGGCCAGCGTGCGAAGCTTCTCGTTCCATTCACCTTCGAGCGTGTCGGCGACGAGGCGGTTACTAGGATCGACAAGCATGAAGCGGCGCTGAGCGAGCTCGGCTTCCGTTTGGGCGCGTTCGATTGCGCGACAGCGCAGCCGGTCTGCTTCTTCATGCCGGGCTTGGATCTCCTTGCGGACTTCGAGAGCGAGTTCGACGGCCGCCGGCGTCATCTGCTCGGCAATCAGCATACCGATGGCTTCATCGACGGGAGGCCCAGCGATCGACTGACACATAGGCTCCGCACGATAAATGCGGGCACGATTACAAATGTACCAGGCTTCCTGCCGGCCACGTCGCGCCGCATAGCGAACCCTAAGATGGCTGCCGCACTGCCCACACACGGCCCGGCCTTGCAGCAGTGCCGGTCCCTCCCTTGGGATTGAAGCTCGTGCCGCTTCAAATCCACGGCCATTCGCCTTGAGGATCTTCAGATTCTCCTGATGTCGCTCCCAGCTGATATAGCCGGGATGAGCATCGGGAATGCAGGCCGGCCAGTCATCAATGTCGCGCGCACGCAGAGTCTTTTTGCCGTCGATGGTGCGTCGAAACTGTCGTCGGCCATAGGTATAGGCGCCAGCGTAGCGCGGATTGTTCAGGACACGCATCGCCGTCGATGCGGTCAGCGGCCGAAATAGCGTGCCGCCGTTGTGTAGGCGCGATGGAAACAATAGGCCTTCATTGCGAAAGACCTTGACGGTCTGGGAGGCGGACCCGAGGCGAGAGAACATCTCAAAGAAATGAATGATCGTTTCTCTGACTTGCATGTCTGGATCAAGAGTCACATTGCCGAAATGGTCATAGACCAGCCCGGTCGGTAGGAGGCAACGAAACTCGCCGCGCCGCACCTTATTGAGAATGCCGCCGCGCAGCCGGGCTTTGATCACATGCAGCTCGGCCTCACTCATTGTTCCCTTCAGGCCGAGCAGGAGCCGGTCGTTGAAACTTGCCGGATCATAGACGCCGTCCTCGTCGAGGATCAGGGTGTCGGCAAGGGCACAGATCTCCAGCAGACGCTGCCAGTCGGCATTGTTGCGCGCCAGACGGGAGACCTCCAGGCCCATGACGATCCCGGCATGCCCCATGCCGACATCGCTGACCAGCCGCTGAAACCCCTCGCGCCACGCCGCCGATGCACCGGACTCTCCTTGATCGTTGTCGATGACGATAATCTGCTCGTCGCGCCAGCCGAGGGCGACAGCGCGTCCCCGAAGCGCATATTGCCGCCTGGCGCTCTCAACGTTCTCAACGACTTGCCGCATGGAAGACTGGCGGATGTAGAGGTAGGCGCCGCGTTCGAGGTGATGAGGCTGGACTTTGAGATGTACATTCATGGTGACCTCCGATCGTTGGTGCTCATGGCGATTGTCGCAAGGACGTGAACGACGGCGCTGTGTCCGCCGTGCAGCGGACAAGCAATTGATGATGGGTAATTCTGCTCTCGCGGGGTGATTGCTGGTTCGGCCAGCACCTGAGCCCATCCCCACATGCCCCGGCGCAAAAAGAGCAGCAGGCCGCTACGGGCCATATCCCAAGAAAACACAAGTGGGCTCCTCTATTGTCGGGTTCGTCGATTTCGCGACACGCGCCGGTCCGACGCAATCTGCTGGCGCGCCGTTAAACTACTGAAACGTAACGGTATAATTTGCGGTAGCGCTCTTCGCGTAACTGGCATGACTTTTGGAGCTTACTGGATCCGACAGGGAAAAATTGGCAGCTGGGACCTACTAACCGCCCCAACCTACGAGGAAACTTATGCTCAACGAAGGCCAGACTGCGAAGTCCGAATTTGTCGGAAGTCAGCCTATCGATTTAGTCGCCGCTATAGATGAAATCGCGGTGTCGTTCCCGGACAAGATAGCGATTAAGCATGGCGCGGAAGAACTCACATATGGTGACCTGCGAGTGCAGTCGGATCGAATTGCGAGAGCGCTGCGAGAGCGCAAGGCGCAGGGCATGGTCGTTGGCTATTGTGGTGAACGAAACCTTCATTGGGCAACCACTGTAATCGCGATTCTAAAAAGCGGCTCAACTTATTTGCCGCTTGATCCATCCTTGCCGGCCTCCCGCATTTCTTTCATGATTGAGCAGAGTGAATGCACCCTGATCATTGGGCCGGAAAGACCGAAAGCGCTTGGTCTGTTTCAGGAAAGCGGCAACTGCAGCCCAGAATTTTTGACGGTGCAGACGGCGCTACTCGGCGGCCGTGCCTCTGCTGCAGTGCCTACTTCGATTGAAAGCCGTCTTGCCTACATTCTTTTTACGTCCGGCTCGACGGGCAAACCTAAAGGAGTGATGGTCAAGCGCGCTGGCTTAAACAACCATTTGATGGCCAAGATAGATGCACTCGAGCTCAGCGATAGGGACTGTGTCGCACAAACTGCTTCGCACGGCTTTGATATCTCACTGTGGCAGCTTTTGGCAGGGTTATGTGTCGGCAGTTGCGTCGCGCTCATAGATGATGCGACCGTGAAATCTCCGATGGCCCTTCTTGAGGCCTTGCACGCACATCGCGCAACAATCGTCCAATTCGTCCCATCGGTGCTTGCGGTATTCGTCGAATATCTGCAGGCCCTTTCGGCCGACGGGCGGCTTCTCGGCGCCCTACGCATGGTGTCCACGGTCGGCGAGCCGCTGACGCCCGCATTGGCGCGCAGCTGGCTGACACTCTATCCTCAAATACCAATTCTCAATCACTACGGCCCGACTGAATGTGCGGATGGAGTTACGCATCATTTGATATCTCTCCCGCCCAGCACAGCTGACGCCTATGTCCCCATCGGTAAGCCGATTGCCAACCTTAAGGTTTACGTCGCTAACGGGTTGCGTCTGTGCAAGACGGGAGAAGTTGGGGAAATTTGTGTTAGTGGAGCAGGTGTCGCTGACGGTTACGTCAACGATAAGGCGCGGACCGAGGAATCCTTTTCGTCAAATCCCTTTTCGGACCATTCATCTTATCGGCAGCTCTACAAAACGGGCGATCTCGGACGCCTCGGGGCGGATGGCCTGCTGGTATGTCTTGGCCGACGAGATCGTCAGATCAAGATCCGCGGGCATCGGATCGAACTTGGAGAGATCGAGTCTCGCCTCTGCGCTCACCCTCTGGTAAATGCCGCCGCCGCGGTTGCACCCGTCGCCGAGAGCGTGAAGCTCACGGCTCGGGACATAAACAACACCGACCGGCAAACAGGACCACGGCGAATTGTCGCCTATGTGTCGGCTCCTGCCGAACTTTCAGAACGAGAACTCAGAAGCTTCGTTGCCGAAGCGCTTCCTGCCTACATGCTGCCGGAACGCATCATTCGCGTCGACCGGCTTCCGGTTACCCGAAACGGAAAAGTGGATCTTACCGCCTTGCCGGATTCGACGACCATTCGACCCGAGCTGCCGAATCCATTCGAGGAACCAAAGACCGAACTCGAACGGACGCTACGGGATATTTGGTCAAGCGTTCTTCGGATCAAGGATATCGGCGTCAGCGACCAATTTATCGACCTCGGTGGCGACTCGCTCCGAGCGATGCTTATATTGGTTCAGGTTCAAAGGCAGCTCGGGACTAAGGTGGACTTCAGGATTGTCCTGAATGGGACCGTCAGGTCGCTTGCTGCGTCAATATCGAGCCCATCCGACACGATGCAGACGATACTGCCAGCCTGCGGGAACCTCAGGCGATCACCCCTGACGCGGGTGCAAGAACACCTTTGGTTTCTCTGGCAGCTTGATCCGACCGCGAAAAACTACATGATTCAGGGCGGCGTGCGTATCCGGGGTGCTATCGATCTGATCGCGTTCAATAAAGCCTGGCGCGACGTTGTTCAGGCGCATGACGCGCTTTGCGCGCGCTTCATCGACGAAGACTGGCCGGTTCAGATTTTTGATGATCCGCCTAGCGCCGATCTGGAGTTGATAGATGCCACCGATCTAAGTGAACAGCAGGCCGAGGAACTTGTGACGGAACTGCGACTGAAGGAGCTCGCCAGCCCTTTTGATCTCAGCCAAGGGCATTTGTTTCGACCACGGCTGATCCGTCTTGGCGCGGACGATCATCTCATGCTGATAACCGCGCACGAAATTATCATAGATGCATGGTCAGTTTCGATCCTGCTCAGAAATTTGCAAACGAGATACTCCCAAGACGCTGCCGTCTCTCCGACGGATCGCCCATCACTCTCGACTTATGCGCTCTGGGAAAATGAAAATGTTACGCCGGAGTCGCTGGAGGGCCAGCGCCACTATTGGCGCCGGCAAATAGGCGACAATCCTCCCGTACTTTCGCTCGGGAGCGATCGAGTGCGGCCGAAAGTGGGCTCCTACCGCGGGAACTCGCATGCGGTTCTTCTTGGCGGCGAGCTGTCTGACCACGTGCGAAATTTTGCGCGCCGGCACAGGTGCACGACTTCGGCTGTCCTCTTGGCATGCTTCAAGCTGCTGTTGCGTATGTATAGCGGCCAAGACGACGTTGTCGTTGGTATGCCGCACGTCGTGCGTAGCCAACCAGGCACCGAGGAAATCGTAGGCTTTTTCCTCAACATGCTGCCAATCCGAACGAAGATCGACATCAATCAGTCTTTCGCGGCTCACGCGGCTCATGTGCAGGACCTCATGAGCGATGCCATCGCGAATTCGGACTATCCATTCAGCTGGATGGTCAGAGATACCAGGTTCCTGCGCGAGCATGGTCGATCGCCGATCTTCCAAGTCATGTTCAACATGTACTCCGAGCCGCCGGAGCCATCGGGCAAACGCGATCTGCAACTGACATTTCGCGAATACGACACGGGTTATGTGAAGTTCGACCTTACCCTTTATGCACAAGATGAAGGCGATGAAATTGCAATGCAGCTGGCTTATGCGCAAGACACATTCTCAAGCGATGTGATCGCTCGCATGGCCGATAATCTTCGCCACCTCATTACTGTCTGTGTTGAGAGGTCTGACGAGTCGATTGTCGCCCTGAGCGCCCCCAGCCCGTCGGAAATCGCCATCCTAAACTCGCTCAAGGGCGACGAGCAGTCGTATGAGGACCAGCCTTCGCTTACGGAGGCGTTCAATCAGGTAAGCGCTTCAAACAGCGATCGGGTGGCGTACTTCGGCGAGTTCGGAGAAATCACCTTCGGCCAACTGCGCGACCGAATGGCTACAATCCAGTCGCTTCTGCGAACTTGCGGGGTGGGAGCGGGCGACATCGTTGCCATGCTGGTCGACCGGTCGCCGGATGTAGCGGCAACAAGTTTGGCAATCAGGGATTTGCAGGCAACGATTGTGCCGATCTCGCCTGATTACCCAAGGGAACGGGTCAGCCACATCGTAAGAAATAGCGGCGCGAGGCTCCTTATTCATACCGGCATGGACGCAGAGGCCGATTTCGGCGTGCCGTGCGTCGACCTGGCTGTCCTCCAAGCTGGATCCGGCCCTGGCCGGATCTGCCACCGAACTGTCGAGTTGCCCACTCAGGACGCGGCCAGCCTAATTTACACTTCATCCTCAACGGGGAAGGCGAAGGGCGTACTCATACCCGAATCTGCGATACTCAACCGACTGAACTGGATGTGGCGATGCTTCCCCTTCGATGGCGTCGACGTGATGGTGGCACAGAAGTCAGCAACACTCGTTGCCGCGGTATGGGAGTATTTTGGAGGGTTGCTGAAGGGAGTGCCCACGCTGATCCTGACGCAGGAGCAGGTGCTCGACCCCGACCTCTTATTGAGGGCATTGGGACGACATCGCGTCACGCGGTTGTTTGCCTCTCCGCCCATTCTGTCCGGTTTAATCGCTTCTCAAAAGCGACATCCGGAAACAACCAACTTGCGACTGGTCACAAGCAGCGCTGAACTGATGCCGCCGTCGCTTCCCATTCGCTGGCGAGAGTGCTTTCCAGATGTGCCGCTATGGAATTTTTACGGCACGACCGAGTGCGCGTCTAATGCAGCCGTGTACCAAACATCGATCGCCGACGACGGCTCTTCAGCTGTGCCGGTCGGGCGCCCGATCGACAATGTAAAAGTTTACGTCCTTGACACACAATTGAAGCAGGTTCCTGCCGGAGTCGCAGGTGAGCTCTGCGTTGCCGGACGCTGCGTGAGCACCAGGTATTGGAAGGACCCAGAGCGAACAAAGCACCATTTCGTTCCAAATTCGTACGGCGAAGGTCAATACAGCATCCTCTATCGCAGCGGTGATATTGCCCGCATCTCCGCCAAAGGCCTTCTGGAAATTTGCGGTCGAGCAGATAACCAAATTCAGCTTCGGGGATTCCGAATTGAGCTGGAGGAACTTGAAGCGGCGCTCGTCGCTCATTCCAGTGTTGCGCAGGCCGCCGCATTTGTTCAGGGCGAAGACGATGATCGGCGACTGGTTTCGCTTGTGGTCCCAGCTCTCGACGGCCTGACCTCTGGAGCCATTGTGAACCATCTGCGGCAGACACTGCCCTCCTACATGATTCCGTCAGATGTTCGGATCGTGCACCGTATACCGCTCACTGCAAGCGGGAAGATAGATCGGGCTCGTCTCTCTTCCGTCTCGTCCCGCAAGATGCGAAGGACCAAATCCGCTAGGCCGCGGACGGAGAGCGAGCGGCTCCTTGCCGATATCTGGCACAAGCTGTTGGATGCCAAATCTGTCGGCATCGATGATAGCTTCTTTGATATCGGTGGAAATTCGCTCCTCAGCGTGCGGTGCGTTACACTGGCTCGTAAGGCGGGACTGAACTTGACAGTTAGCCAACTGCATCGGACACCAACAATCCGCGCGCTGGCAACGCACCAGACCTCGGCCATGACCTGTGCCGAGCCCATTTCCGATGAACCGCTGAAAATGACCCCTGCGGTCTCACATTGGAATAGTCGTGTCGGAATCGGCGAGCACTACAATATCGGCGATCTCTTCTTCATGCCCGGCGGCCTCTTAAACGTCTCTACTCTTGAACATGCGCTTGCGCATGTCGCCGGCCGGGAGGAAGGACTTAGGCTCCGCATTGTGCAAACTAAGGGCGGCCTCTCGCAGGTAATCGGATCGATACCCCATCCCCTCATAGAGGAAATAGACCTCGTCGGTCTAGACACATCGGAACAACTCGCAGTCATTGAGCGCTCCTGTGCGGAGCGTCAGCGCTCGTTTCGATTTGACGGTCTGACATCTCTTATCAGGGTCTCAGCTTTCCGGACGTCGGAAAGCGGCGATTACTATTTGCTCCTTCTGCTGCATCATTTTGTAGCAGACGGGGTCGGATACAGATTGTTCCTGAATGCACTGGACGCAGCTTACAATTCGTTCGCTGCGGGCCAAACCGCAGCGGTTACAGAGACCACGACCCTGACCCAATGGCTGAAGCGTTTGGACGGATACGCGAATGGCGAAGCCGAAACGGAGCTCGAGCACTGGGAAGGCCTTCCATATGAACGGTTTGACATGCGGGTAAGCGACGCCGGCTCGTCTGCGGCCGGTTTTTCAACCGAAACGGCCAAACGGCTCCACCACATTGGCTCTGAGAAGCAGATCGATGAAGAATTCTGCGCGCCACTCTGGAAAGACCAGGCAACATATCATTTAAGGATCGATGAGGAGACAACCGGGAAACTTCTCAAGGTTGCGGCGAGGTCTGCGCATTGCGAGGATTTTGATCTCATGCTCGCGGCTATTTCGGGGGCATTTGGCCGCGCTTTTGGAAATTACTCCCTCTGGATTGACAGCCTCACCTCGACGAGGGGACATCTATTCGACGATATCGACCCGTCTCAAATCATCGGTTATGTCGGTGAACTGGTGCCGCTTCCGTTATTCCTTACCGGAACGGAGTCTCGTCTGGACCGCGCCCGCTCCATATATCGGCAGCGCAGCTCGCTGCCGCGCCAAGGCATAGGTTTCCGTGCTCTGAAGTTCTTGAACCAGAATCCCGCTGTGCGCGAGCGGATCGATCGTCTGCCGTTACCCCGCATCGGGCTAAACTATCGAGCTAGACTCCAACATCATTATCCGCGCCGTCTGCTATGCAGAGATCCACACCGATTGTGGATCGGCGAAGATATGGATCAGTCCGTTATGAACTACCTTTTCTGGTTTCGCATCGGATGCGAATCGGGCGAACTGCGTATCGAAGTGAGATATGATCCACGACAAGTCGGCTACGAAACCACCCGCAATCTCTGTACGATGTTCCGCGAGGAACTCCTGCGGACTGTCGATGCATTTGGCGAGGCTGCACAGCGGGTCAATTACGCATGAGACCGGCACAGCAACTGATGATGAAGGGCATAGATGAGCGCATGGCTTCACCGGCGGAGCATACCAGTTTGTTGAAGGGGAAGGTTTCCGGCCTCGTCATACGGCTTGCCATTCCCTCCGTGATCGGTTTGTCAATCAATGCGCTTCAACAGTTCGTGAATGCAATCTTTGTTGGCAGGCTCGGCGCACAGGCTATCGCAGCAGTCAGCATAACGTTACCCTTGATCGTCCTGCTCACGGCAGTTGGGCAGGGGGTTGGCGTCGGCGCGGCGTCGTTCGTGTCGCGCAATCTTGGCGCTGGCAACTCTTTGGAGGCGAATCGAGGCGCGAGCTTGGCGCTCGCTCTAGCGGCTCCGATCGGAGTGGCACTTACCGGCGCTCTGCTTTTCGGTTTGCGCGACGTTCTCGCGTTGCTCGGCGCCAGTCCGACCATAATGCCAGCCGCACTCGACTACGCATCGACGCTCCTATTTGGTTACACTCTGATGTTATTGAATATGGTCAACGGGTTTATAGTGAGGGCTGAGGGTAATACACGCTTCAGCATGTGGACCATGATCACGGCTTTTGTGCTGAATGCCGTGCTCGATCCGATTCTGATTTTTTCCCTGCACCTCGGAATTCGCGGGGCGGCGCTCGCAACCTTTTCGGCGCAGCTCGCCGCCGCCAGCCTCTACCTTCTATATTTCGTGAAGCAATGGGGAATTGTCCGTGTCCGGCCCTCTTACATAACTTGGAGGGGTGAGCGCGTACAGCAACTCGCCGCCATTGGAGCCCCTGCAACCATCACTGGCATTTTGTCTGCTGTTGCGTTCGTGCTCTTGAACAGGGCCGCTGCGCAATTCGGCGACAATTCCGTTGCCGCGGTGGGCATAGCTGCACGATTGTTGACGATCGGGGCACTCCCAATCACTGGCCTATGCATAGGCTCCCAGGCGGTTCTCGGTTTCAGCTGGGGAGCACAGGATTTCGCTCGGGTACAGAGGGCCGCCAAATTCATGCTCTCTATAGCCGTTGCATTTTCAGCCAGCTTTTCTGCTGTGGTTGTGATTTTCGCCCGGCCAATCGTCCGACTTTTCAGCGACAGCGAGGACATGACTGAAATCGCTGTCTCCACTTGCATCATGTTTCATCTCTTTTTCGGGCTTTTTGGTGTTCAGTATGTAGCGATCACAATGCTTCAGTCATTCGGGAAGGCCCGTCTGAGTGCAGTCGTTTCATTCGCGAGGCAAGGATATCTATTCGTACCAACGATACTGCTGTTGCCCGACATTTGGGGCTTCAAAGGACTATTAATCAGCCAGGCAACTGCTGAGCTTCTGGCCGGGCTGCTTGCTGTATTTGTAATAGTCAGGCAGTTCGGCGATCTCAAAGGAATGCTCGTTTCTCCGCGAGCGGCTGGTTAAGACTGAGAGTTGATGCGAACGTGGCGATGATTACGGATTCGCTTGGGATTGACCAGCCAATCCAAAAAAACGAGGTCATACTTACGCATGGCAATTGATTTTAACGCCGAGCGAGAATGCACCGATCCAGCGTGATCTTGCACGAGTTCCCGATCAAATAGGACGTGCTCGAATGAGCGGAAATCTGATGCTAGAAAAGCTGCTCCCACCGAACGTTGCCGTGCAAACATCTCGAGCAAATGAAGTCCCCGAAATCCAAGTGATGGCCGGAGAAGAGAGTGCAATTGCGACAGCGGTCAAGAGCAGAAGGCATGAATTTTCGATCGGGCGGGCCTGTGCCAGGGCGGCATTGTGCAAACTTGGCTTTCCGTCTTGTCCGATCCCAAGCGGACCTAACAGGGAACCGCTTTGGCCGTCTGGCATCGTTGGCAGCATAACACATTGCGCCGGATTCTATGCTGCGGCGGTGGCCATGCAGAAGGACTACATTGCGCTTGGAATCGATGCCGAAGTTGACGAGGAGCTGCCCTCAGGCGTGTTGTCGCTCATATCGAGCCATGAGGAACGCCGTTGGATCGCGAACGCATCCGAGCATATCAATTGGGAACGGCTGCTCTTCAGCGCTAAGGAGAGTATCTTCAAGGCGTGGTTTCCGCTCACGCGTGAATGGCTGGGCTTCCAGGATGCCGTGGTGACTATCATTCCAGAAGATGGCTCATTTATTGTTCAGCTTCCACACACGTGTGTGCCGGCAGCCGATTGTCCACGAGAGCTTCGCGGCCGCTTCACTATTTCAAATGGCCTAATACTAACGGCAGTATTTATTGAGGCGTGTCAACGGCGATCTGTATCATCCGAAACCCTTTCTTCGTGAAGCACGAGGTTTTGATTTGCATTTAAAGCGATCGTGAATGGTCCGGCAATTTCGTGATGCCTTGGCATTCCGCTCCAAATCTACAAGAGCCAATCAATGCCCGGACCGGCAAGGATTCCTTATCTTCAGGCGCCTGGGGTGGAAAGCTGCGTCATGACGCCCAGATCGAGAACGCTGACTTCCGCGCCCCCCCGAGGCCTGGACCGCAATCTATTCATGAAGCTCGCCGGTTGCGACTGGATCTCTCAGCGCCATAGCCTGCTGTTGATCGGACCCGCCGGCGTCGGAAAGAGCTGGCTTGCCTGCGCGCTCGGAAACAAGGCATGCCGCGAGGACTTCTCCGTCGCCTATCACCGCCTTCCAAGGCTTCTATCTGTCTCCGACACGGAATGGCAAAGCGGCCAAGCGCTTCCTCGGCAAGGCTTTGAACGGTCTGAAGGATTGGGAAAAGCCAACGGTCATCAACACCGACAAGGCGCCGACTTACGGGATCGCGATTTCGGAACTGAAGGCCGAACGCAAATGCCGAGGAAATCTCGTGCATCGGCAGGTCAAATATTTGAACAATGTCGTTGAGGCCGATCATGGCAAGCTAAAACAGTTGATCAGACCGGTGAAAGGGTTCGACACGTTGAAAACCGCCTACGCAACGATCAAGGGTTTCGAGGTCATGCGGGCTCTACGCAAAGGACAGGCTGCTGTTTTCAACCTGACGCGCGACATCCGCGGAGAAGCCCGCATTGTCGAGCGGGCTTTCGGTATCGGACCGAGCGCCTTGACGGAAGCCATAACTCTGCTCACCTCAAATCTCGACGCTCCGGCCGCGTAACGGCAGGCAAGACAAGGATCTATCCAACCCACCGGAGTTTTTGCAACAGAGCCCCCCTCGAGGATATCGCCATATATTATGGGAATCGACGTCGGAGCATGACACCTGCTTGAGGCTTGTTCTCCCCGTAATGTCGTATTGCTGACAATGTCGGACATAAAGCGCAGCTCGGTCTCCAGAGTAGCATTGTTTTGAGGAGTTTTCTGACTTGGTACGACGGTTGCTTAGCCATCAGCAACCACGCTGCGGCACGAACCGACAAGGAAGCTCACTGTGAACAGGTTCGCTGAACAGGCGCTCGCCACCTGGTTCGTCTCGCGCAGGGCCGGAAGGCTTCCCGCTGTCTCGGAGGTGCCCTGCCAGTCGACGGGTCATCGTGGGTGTATGCGCCACGCTAGCATGACTGTCCGGCCGATTCTGATCGCCTTGCAACAAATGAGCAGAATGCTCCAGGTTTCCCTGCAGGCTCTGATCGGCCGGCGGCTTCAGGATGCCGTGCCGCAGCCGATCTGCGACAGTTACCTCCGCTGGCAGAGAATCGATGCAAGCTCACCGATGGCCTCTGCACCGTACCGTGTTGAGCCAGGGAGCGGCGAGCCATGAATGGCATGCAGCAGAACGTTCATCGGCTCACTGCGCCGCAGACGGAAATCTGGCTGGCCGAGCAACTCACGCCGGGGACCGCGCGCTATAACATCGCCGAATATCTGGAAATCCAGGGGCCGGTCGATCAAATTTTGTTCGAGAGGGCGCTACGCCAGACGGTGTGCGAGGCAGAGAGCTTGCACGTTAGTTTCTTCGATGGTGACGAGGGGCCGCGGCAAATCCGTCGCCGCCGGACCGACTGGTCCTTCCCGGTGATCGACGTCAGTGCCGAAGCCGATCCACGCGCTGCGGCAGAGGCCTGGATGCAGGCGGACCTCGCCCGGCCGGCCGATCTGGTGCACGGGCCGCTCTTCGCCTACGCCCTGTTCCAGGCGGGGCCCGACCGTGCCTTCTGGTTCCAACATTATCACCACATAGTCATGGACGGTTACGGCGCGGCGCTGCTGGCGCGCCGTTTGGCCGATGTGTACACGGCGTTGGCCGCAGGCCGGGTGCCGGAGCGTTCCCCGTTCCCCACATTTGCGGAATTGCTTGCGTCGGATGCCGAGTACCGCCAGACAGAAGCTTTCCTGCGGGATCGAGCGTATTGGACCAAGCGCTTTGCAGACCGGCCTGAACCGGCGGGTGCCCTTGGGTGGCGATCGACGGGCGGCGACGTCCTGCGTCATCGGGCACATCTACCGGTTGAGACAGGAGAAGCGTTGCGGGATCTGGCACGGAGGGCCGGCGCCACCCTGCCACAACTGATGATCGCGCTGGGGGTCGCTTATCTCCATCGAATGCACGACCAAGCGGACCTGGTCATCGGCTGCCCGGTCACGGCGCGCGCGGGCCGGACGTTGCGGCAAATTCCGAGCATGGTCTCGAATGTGGTGCCGCTGCGCTTGGCGGTGACGCCAGGCACAAGCCTCATGGACCTGATCGGCCAGGTTGGCCGGGAGGTACGCCAAGCGCTGCGCCATCAGAGGTATCGGTATGAGGACCTGCGCCGTGACCTCGGCCTCGCGGCCAATCGGCAGCATCTGTTCACCACCGCGATCAACATTGAGCCGTTCGACTACGCGCTCAGCTTTGGGGGTCATGTTGCGGCGGCGCGAAACTTGGCCAACGGCCCGGTCCGGGACCTCGACCTTTACGTCTTCGATCGCGGTGCCGACGCGCCCTTGGAGATTGCTCTCGATGCCAATGCGACGGTCTACGCGTCCGCCGATCTGGCCGCATACCAGGCGCGACTGGAGCTGTTGTTTGAGGCTGTGCTTGCCGCGCCCGGGCGGCCGATCAGTTCGTTTGAGCTGCTCGCACCCGCCGAGCGCCGGCAGATCGTGGAGGAGTGGAATGCCACTGCCCGGCCGGTGCCTGAGACCACCTTGCCGGCGCTGTTCGAGCAGCAGGTGTGCCGCAGCCCTGCGGCCACGGCGCTCATCTTCGAGGATCAGGAACTCAGCTATGCCGAACTTGACGCCCGCGCTAACCGGCTGGCGCATCACCTGATCGGGCTGGGAATCGGGCCCGATCAGGTGGTGGCGATCTGCCTGGAGCGCTCGCCGGAGATGGTCGTTGCGCTGCTGGCCATCCTCAAGGCGGGAGCGGCCTACCTGCCGCTCGATCCCGGCTATCCCGAGGCTCGACTGAGCTTCATGCTCGACGACGCCGGCCCGGCGGCGCTGGTCACCACCTCCGCACTGGCCGCCCGCCTGCCTGCGGCCGGCCCCGTCCGCCTGCTGCTCGACGAGCCGCAGTTGCGGGCCACCATCGCCGCTGCTCCTGCCACCGCTCCCACTGACGCCGACCGCGTCCGCCGGCTCGATATTCGCGACCTCGCCTACGTCATCTACACCTCAGGCTCCACCGGAACACCCAAGGGCGTCGCCGGACTTCATGCCGGCCTTGTCAATCGTTTGAGCTGGATTGGAGAGCTGCAGGTCTACGGACAGGGGCCGGTGCTTGCGAAAAGCTCCATCAGCTTCATTGACGGCTCAACCGAACTCCTTGGGGCACTGGTCCATAAGAGTTCGGTCGTGCTGGCACCATGTGCTATGCTAGGGACCCTGCCAAGATCGCAAACTTGATCGAGTTGCGAGGCGTCTCTGGGGTCACCCTTGTACCGAGCTTGCTCAATGCCGTGCTCGATCAGACCGGTTTGCACAGCCTGATCTCGTGCAGAGCTTGGCTGGCCAGCGGTGAAGCGCTGCTCGGAAGCCATGTCGCCGCTCTGAATGCGCGCCTGCCGGAGGCGCGGTTCTTCAACTTCTATGGCGCATCGGAAGCCACCGGCGACAGCTTATATGCATTATGCACGCTCGATGAACACGATCGGCACAAACCTCCTCCGATCGGCCGACCGATCTGGAACACTCGTGTGTACGTGCTCGACGGCAGTCTGCGTCCGGTGCCGGCAGGTGTGGCGGGTGAGCTGTACATTGCGGGGACGGGTCTGGCGCGAGGGTATTGCGGGCGCCCGAGCCTGACGGCGGAACGGTTCGTGGCATGCCCGTTCGGCGAGCCGGGGGAGCGGATGTATCGCACCGGCGATCTGGCGCGATGGCGGGCGGACGGCATGCTCGACTTTCTCGGCCGGGTCGACGACCAGGTCAAAATACGTGGCGTTCGGATCGAGCCGGCAGAGGTGGCGGCGGCGCTGAGCGCCCATCCGGCGGTCGCACAGGCAGCGGTGGTGGCGCGCGCGGACGGCCCAGGGGGCCAGCAGCTGGTCGGCTATGTCGTGGCGGTGGCAGGCCAAGACCTCGACGCCCAGGCGCTACGAGCGCATGCGGCGGCGCGGCTGCCCGAACACATGGTGCCGTCGGCGATCGTCGGGCTCGAAGCCCTGCCCCTCACCCCGAACGGCAAGCTCGACCGCAAGGCGCTGCCGGCGCCCGTCATGGCGGGCCGCAGCACGCGGGCGCCGCAGACGCCAGAGGAGGCGCTGCTATGCAAGCTCTACGCCGATCTGCTGGGGCTGGAACGTGTCGGCCCCGAGGACAACTTCTTTGAGCTCGGCGGTCACTCGCTGCTCGCCACTCGCCTGGTTGGCCGCATCCGCGCCGCCCTCGCCGTCGAGCTGCCGATCCGGGCCCTATTCGACGCGCCCACCCCCGCCCAGCTCGCCGCTGGTCTCGCCGAGGCCCGCCGGTCGGGGGTACCGCGCCCCGCCCTTTCACCGCGACAACGGCCAGCGGTGATCCCGATGTCCTTCGCCCAGGCCCGGCTGTGGTTACTCGACCGCCTGGAAGGGTCGAGCTCAGCTTACACCATCCCGCTGGCGCTGCGGCTCGAGGGTCGACTCGATGTCGCGGCGCTGGAGGCCGCGCTCGCAGATGTGGTGGCGCGGCACGAGTGTCTACGCACGCTGCTGGTGGAGGCCGATGGCGTGCCGGCACAGCACATCCTCGAGACCGAAGCTGCCCGACCTGCCCTCGCCGTCGCCGCGATCGAAGAGCAGGAGCTTGCACTCACCCTTGAGCAAGCGGCGGCGCAACCTTTCGATCTCGCGGGTGAGCCGCCGCTACGCGCCACCTTGTTCCGCCTCGCCCCAGAGCGGCAGGTGCTGCTGCTAGTGTTGCATCATAGCGCCTGTGATGGCTGGTCGCTCGCGCCACTTCTGGAGGATCTCAGCCAAGCCTATGCCTCCCGCCGTGGGGGGGAGGCCCCGGCATGGTTGCCCTTGCCGGTGCAATATGCCGACTACACGTTGTGGCAGCACGAGCTCCTGGGTGCCGAGGCCGACGCCGACAGTCCGCTGGGCAACCAGCTCGCCTATTGGCAAGCGGCATTGGCCGATCTGCCCGAGGAGCTCGCTCTTCCGGCCGACCGGCCGCGTCCACCGGTGCAGAGCGGCCGCGGCAACCAGATTGCCTTCTCCCTCAACGCGGTGCTGCACGCACAGCTCCTAGAGCTGGCACGCACTCACGGCGCCAGCCTGTTCATGGTGTTGCATGCCGGTGTGGCGGCGCTCCTCTCGCGCCTGGGTGCCGGAGACGACATCCCGCTGGGTACTCCTATTGCCGGCCGCGGTGACGCCGCTCTGGACCGACTGGTGGGTTTCTTCGTCAATACCCTGGTTCTCAGGACCGACACCCGCGGCGACCCAAGTTTCGCCGATCTCCTGGCCCAGGCACGCGAGACCGACCTCGCCGCTTATCAGCATCAGGACGTGCCATTTGAGCGCCTGATCGAGCAGCTCAATCCAGCGCGCTCCCTGGCACGCCATCCGCTATTCCAGGTCATGCTGGTGCTGCAAAACACCGCGGCGCCATCCATCGCGCTCGCCGGCCTGAGCGTCACGCCAGAAACGATCGCCACGCGCACCACCAAGTTCGACCTGACCTTCAGCTTTGCTGAGCGGAGCGGGGCCACCGGTGTGTGCCAGGGGCTGGATGCCGCCCTCGAATACGCCTCTGACCTCTACGATGGGGCGACCGCAGAAGCACTAGCCGAGCGCCTGACCCGGCTGCTCGCGGAGGCCGCGGCGGCGCCCGGGCGGCCGATCAGTTCGTTTGAGCTGCTCGCGCCCGCCGAGCGCCGGCAGATCGTGGAGGAGTGGAATGCCACTGCCCGGCCGGTGCCTGAGACCACCTTGCCGGCGCTGTTCGAGCAGCAGGTGTGCCGCAGCCCTGCGGCCACGGCGCTCATCTTCGAGGATCAGGAACTCAGCTATGCCGAACTTGACGCCCGCGCTAACCGGCTGGCGCATCACCTGATCGGGCTGGGAATCGGGCCCGATCAGGTGGTGGCGATCTGCCTGGAGCGCTCGCCGGAGATGGTCGTTGCACTGCTGGCCATCCTCAAGGCGGGAGCGGCCTACCTGCCGCTCGATCCCGGCTATCCCGAGGCTCGACTGAGCTTCATGCTCGACGACGCCGGCCCGGCGGCGCTGGTCACCACCTCCGCACTGGCCGCCCGCCTGCCTGCGGCCGGCCCCGTCCGCCTGCTGCTCGACGAGCCGCAGTTGCGGGCCACCATCGCCGCTGCTCCTGCCACCGCTCCCACTGACGCCGACCGCGTCCGCCGGCTCGATATTCGCGACCTCGCCTACGTCATCTACACCTCAGGCTCCACCGGAACACCCAAGGGCGTCGCCGTTTCCGATCAGGCGATCGTCAATCGCCTGCTGTGGATGCAGGCCGAATATTGCCTCGACGGCAGCGACAGAGTCCTGCAGAAGACCCCGTCCGGCTTCGACGTCTCGGTGTGGGAGTTCTTCTGGCCGCTAATCGGAGGCGCCGCGCTGGTGCTTGCCCGGCCAGGCGGGCACCAGGATCCGGCCTATCTGGCCGCGACCATCGCTGGCTACGGCGTTACCACGGTGCACTTCGTGCCCTCCATGCTTCGGGCTTTTATACAGGAGCAAGCATCCGGTGACTATCGGGGTCTACGGCGCGTGATCTGCAGCGGCGAGGCGCTGCCGGCGACGTTGCAGGCCCTCTTCTTCGCCAGTTTGGATGTAGCGCTACACAATCTCTACGGGCCTACGGAAGCCGCTATCGACGTCACAGCGTCGGAGTGTAGCCGCGACCGCGACAAGGCCTCCGTGTCGATCGGCCGACCGATCTGGAACACTCGTGTGTACGTGCTCGACGGCAGTCTGCGTCCGGTGCCGGCAGGTGTGGCGGGTGAGCTGTACATTGCGGGGACGGGTCTGGCGCGAGGGTATTGCGGGCGCCCGAGCCTGACGGCGGAACGGTTCGTGGCATGCCCGTTCGGCGAGCCGGGAGAGCGGATGTATCGCACCGGCGATCTGGCGCGATGGCGGGCGGACGGCATGCTCGACTTTCTCGGCCGGGTCGACGACCAGGTCAAAATACGCGGCGTTCGGATCGAGCCGGCAGAGGTGGCGGCGGCACTGAGCGCCCATCCGGCGGTCGCACAGGCAGCGGTGGTGGCGCGCGCGGACGGCCCAGGGGGCCAGCAGCTGGTCGGCTATGTCGTGGCGGTGGCAGGCCAAGACCTCGACGCCCAGGCGCTACGAGCGCATGCGGCGGCGCGGCTGCCCGAACACATGGTGCCGTCGGCGATCGTCGGGCTCGAAGCCCTGCCCCTCACCCCGAACGGCAAGCTCGACCGCAAGGCGCTGCCGGCGCCCGTCATGGCGACGGCCAAAGATGACTATGTGCCGCCTGAGGGGTATACAGAACAGCTCCTGGCAGCGATCTGGGCTGAGGTGCTGCAGCTTGAGCGTGTCGGTCGACACGACAATTTCTTTGCGCTAGGCGGCCATTCGCTGCTGGTACCAAAGTTGATTGCACTCTCAGGCCAGGCAGGCTTTCACGCCGATGTGCGCACGATTTTTGAAGCACCCACACTGGCTGCCTTAGCGGCAGCAGTGACATCTTGCCGCAGTAACCTCATCGAGGTTCCTGAAAACCGCATTCCGCCGCAGTGCGAAGTGATAACGCCAGCCATGCTGCCGCTGGTGCAGCTGAGCGAGCGGGAGATCGCTCGGATCGTCGAACATGTGCCCGGCGGAGCGGCGAATATCCAGGACATCTACCCACTGACACCCCTGCAAGAGGGAATGCTGTTCCATCATCTGACGACAACTGCGGGCGATCCCTACCTGTCGCAGGTGACGGTGGGCGTTGACAGCCGGCCGCGCGTGGACAACTTGTTGCAAGCACTACGGGCAGCGATCCACCGAAATGATGTCCTGCGTTCCGCCGTGCTTTGGCAGGACTTGGTAGAGCCGGTGCAGGTGGTATGGCGACAGGCGCATCTCGCGGTCGAAGAGATCAGTCTCGATCCGCATGCAGGTGATATCGCGGACCAGCTCCGCGTGCAGTTCAACCCCCGACATTTTCGCTTGGATCTCACACAGGCGCCGCTGCTAAGGGCCCATATAGCACAGGATCCGTCTAACAATCGCTGGGTCCTGCAGTTGCTCTTCCATCATATGGTGGACGATGCTACGTCCTTGAGGCTGCTGTTTGGGGAAATCCGGGCGCATCTAGCGAACCGGGCCGACCATCTTCCAGTGGCGCAGCCGTTCCGTGAGTTCGTGGCACGAGCTCGGCTCGGCCTGACCGACGAGAAGCACGAAATGTTTTTCCGGGAAATGCTGGGTGATGTCGATGAGCCGACGGCGCCGTTCGGTTTGCTCGATGTCCAACAGGATGGGACGGCGATCGTGGAGGCAAGCCGGACGCTGGATTCCCGTTTCGCTGGGCGGCTGCAGGCAGCCGCGCAAGCAGTCGGAGCCGGTGCGGCCAGCCTGTTTCACCTAGCGTGGGCGCACGTGCTGGCAGCAGTGTCAGGACGAGATGACGTCGTGTTCGGGACCGTGCTGACCGGCCGCCTCCAAGCCGGCATTGGCGCGGATCGAGCACAGGGACCATTCATCAACACGCTACCGATCCGCATCAGGATTGGCGGTCTGAGCCCGCGAGATGGCGTAAGGCTGACGCATGGCCTGCTAGCACGGTTGGTGAGCCATGAGCACGCGCCGCTCCTCTTAGCGCAGCGTTGTAGCCGGGTCTTGGCGCCGGCGCCATTGTTCAGTGCCCTGCTGAACTACCGTCAGCAACGCGACCAACCACAGATTTCTGGTGAATTGGATCGCGCCGAGCAGGGAATTGAGTTTCTCGGTTTTGAGGAGCGGTCCAACTATCCCCTCACTTTCTCGGTGGACGATCTGGGAGACACTTTCCGCCTCACGGTGCAGATGGCGTCGACGAGCGAAGTCGATCGGATCTGCACCTATATGACCAATGCACTAGAACAACTGGTAGAAGCTTTGGAGGTATGGCCCGATATACCGATACAGCGCTTTGAAATTATTTCACCCGCCGAGCGCCGGCAGATCGTGGAGGAGTGGAATGCCACTGCCCGGCCGGTGCCTGAGACCACCTTGCCGGCGCTGTTCGAGCAGCAGGTGTGCCGCAGTCCTGCGGCCACGGCGCTCATCTTCGAGGATCAGGAACTCAGCTATGCCGAACTTGACGCCCGCGCTAACCGGCTGGCGCATCACCTGATCGGGCTGGGAATCGGGCCCGATCAGGTGGTGGCGATCTGCCTGGAGCGCTCGCCGGAGATGGTCGTTGCGCTGCTGGCCATCCTCAAGGCGGGAGCGGCCTACCTGCCGCTCGATCCCGGCTATCCCGAGGCTCGACTGAGCTTCATGCTCGACGACGCCGGCCCGGCGGCGCTGGTCACCACCTCCGCACTGGCCGCCCGCCTGCCTGCGGCCGGCCCCGTCCGCCTGCTGCTCGACGAGCCGCAGTTGCGGGCCACCATCGCCGCTGCTCCTGCCACCGCTCCCACTGACGCCGACCGCGTCCGCCGGCTCGATATTCGCGACCTCGCCTACGTCATCTACACCTCAGGCTCCACCGGAACACCCAAGGGCGTCGCCGTTTCGCATTGCGGCCTCGCCGGCTTGGCGGAAAGCCAGATCGAGCGCTTAGGCGTCACGAGCGCCTCCCGCGTGCTACAATTCGCCTCGGTGAGCTTCGATGCCGCTGTTTGGGAGCTATTGACAGCCTTCGCAGGGGGTGCCTGCCTGGTGCTGCCGCCCCCCGGCCCACTGCTCGGCAGCCAACTCGCCGCCACCTTGCGCCGCCGTTCTATCACCCATGCCCTGATTCCGCCGTCCGCGCTGGCCAGCAGCGATGCCAACGTCTCGACCGTCTTGCCCACTCTGTTGGTCGGAGGCGAGGCTTGTTCGCCGGACCTCGTGGCGCGATGGTCGGCTGAGCGCCGGATGATCAACGTCTACGGTCCGACCGAGACGACGGTCTTCGCGACAATGAGTGGTCCGCTGACGGCGCCGGAACCTCCTCCGATCGGCCGACCGATCTGGAACACTCGTGTGTACGTGCTCGACGGCAGTCTGCGTCCGGTGCCGGCAGGTGTGGCGGGTGAGCTGTACATTGCGGGGACGGGTCTGGCGCGAGGGTATTGCGGGCGCCCGAGCCTGACGGCGGAACGGTTCGTGGCATGCCCGTTCGGCGAGCCGGGAGAGCGGATGTATCGCACCGGCGATCTGGCGCGATGGCGGGCGGACGGCATGCTCGACTTTCTCGGCCGGGTCGACGACCAGGTCAAAATACGCGGCGTTCGGATCGAGCCGGCAGAGGTGGCGGCGGCACTGAGCGCCCATCCGGCGGTCGCACAGGCAGCGGTGGTGGCGCGCGCGGACGGCCCAGGGGGCCAGCAGCTGGTCGGCTATGTCGTGGCGGTGGCAGGCCAAGACCTCGACGCCCAGGCGCTACGAGCGCATGCGGCGGCGCGGCTGCCCGAACACATGGTGCCGTCGGCGATCGTCGGGCTCGAAGCCCTGCCCCTCACCCCGAACGGCAAGCTCGACCGCAAGGCGCTGCCGGCGCCCGTCATGGCGGGCCGCAGCACGCGGGCGCCGCAGACGCCAGAGGAGGCGCTGCTATGCAAGCTCTACGCCGATCTGCTGGGGCTGGAACGTGTCGGCCCCGAGGACAACTTCTTTGAGCTCGGCGGTCACTCGCTGCTCGCCACTCGCCTGGTTGGCCGCATCCGCGCCGCCCTCGCCGTCGAGCTGCCGATCCGGGCCCTATTCGACGCGCCCACCCCCGCCCAGCTCGCCGCTGGTCTCGCCGAGGCCGATCACGAGCAGGCGGCCGCCTCCGCCTCCCTCCATGTGCTCCTGCCGTTGCGCACCCAAGGTAGCCGTCCACCGCTTTTCTGCATCCACCCTGCCGGCGGCCTCGCTTGGCCGTATGCCGGTCTCTTACAGCACCTAAAGGGCCGCCCCCTCTACGGCGTGCAGGCCTTGGGTTTCGTCGACGGGGAGACTTCGGAATTATCGATTGAGGCAATGGCCGAAGACTATCTCCACGAGATACACTCAGTGCAACCTTGTGGCCCCTATCACTTGCTCGGCTGGTCCTTCGGCTGTCATGTCGCCCACGCAATCGCAAATCGCCTGCAGGACAAGGGGGAGCAGGTCTCCCTGCTCGCATACCTCGACGGCTACCCGATGCGTAACGCGCCCGATGCAGTTGCTCCTGAACCGACTATTCGGGATTTGATGGAGGTGCTGCTCGATGTGTTCTCGGACCGACCGGTCGAGTTCGGGGATGCGGTGCCATCTCCCGCGCAAATCCGGGGGCTCCTTGCAAAGACTGACGCGTTGGCCACCCTCGACGACCGACTTGTTGAGAGTATCTTCAGGAATTTTCGTGACGCCCCGCGCTTAATGCGAGAATTCAGACCAAGAACCTTCCAAGGGGATCTGTTGTTCTTCCGGGCGACGCTGACCGCCAAGGAATCGCAGCCGGAGGACTGGCAGCGCTATGTCACCGGCCGCATCAGTATCCACGACATTGTCTGCCGGCACGAGAAAATGATGCGCCCTGCCACGCTTGCTGCCATCGGCCCGCTCTTAGCCAGGGCCCTTGAGCGAGCATCGCAAACACGATCTGCCTCCCTATAAAGGATCCACCATGACTAACCCCTTCGACGATCCCCATGCTACCTTCCTGGTGCTGGTCAATGACGAGGGTCAGCACTCTCTGTGGCCCGAATTTGTAGACGTCCCTGCTGGCTGGCACACCGGCTTCGGACCCGCCACCCGCCACGCGTGCCTCGATCAAATCGAGACGCGCTGGACCGACATGCGGCCCAACAGCCTTAAGGCTGCCATCGAAGCAGAGGCCCCGTATGGGGCCATCACATCGGTGGTTGCGGAGATCGGAACGGAGAATACGGTGCGGCGCCACCAATGGCGCGTGGCGCTGTTTGGCAACGTCGCCACTTCCACTCCATCGCGTCGAAGGCGAGCGCGACCGGCCTGAAGCCACCAGCAATCTAGCGGCCATTAGGTCGTCTGTTGCCGATCAGCGGCGAAGAGAGGCCAACATACTCACCTTCCTGCCAGTCAGGAAAGTCGCGCTCCTGCCAGCGCATGTGTTCAAGGTATTCCTCGGCAATCGACACTATGAGTTCCCGTTCCCGCTCCGGATCGAGTTGCAACAACTCGTTGATCCTAAAAGCACGTCGCCCTTTAAAGGATTCGGGATTCCCTGAAAGACGGTTTGATGATTCATTGCGGTGGAAGGGAGAACCCTGATGGGCAAGCCGTTACCGATGGCGTTGCGTAAGCGTGTTGCGGCGTTTGTGGCCGAGGGCAACAGCAACCGTGAGGCGTCGATTTCCGGGTTTCGCCAAAGTTCGTGAACGATCTGATGAAGCTGCGCCGAAAGGGGTTCGCTCGAGCCGCGACGGCAAGGCCATGGCACCGCCGGCGGCAAGCTAGCTGCCCACGCCGACTTCGTGTGCCAGCGGCTGCGGCCGGCGCCAGTGCCAACGCAGCCGCTTTTCGATCTCCGGCGCGTACTTCTGAACCCAGCGATAAATCGTGGAATGATCCACGAGCACGCCCCGCTCTCCCATCATTTGCTCAAGATCGCGATAGCTAACACCATAGCGGCAGTACCAACGCACCGCCCACAAAATCACTTCGCCCTGAAAATGACGCCACTTGAATGCGGGTTTCGGCAAAGTCCGGACAGGGTTTCCGGTAATCTCCGGACAAAGTTTTCAGTAATTCCCGGACAGTGATTCCGCTAAATCCCGGACAGTTTCCGGCGGCGGTTTGAGGGTTGGTTCGAGCAGCGCCGTTTTGACCATTAGGCTTCTCACGACAACGTTGAGAGGGGCCGATGCCGAGACGGAAGCAAGCAAGACGAACGACCGTGAGGGATATCCGGACAATTCTGCGCCTGACCCATGAAGAGGGTCTTTCGGTGCGCGAGATTGCCGAGCGGCTGAAGATCGGCAAGAGCTCGGTATCGACCTATTTGCTGCGAGCTCGGGAAGCCGGGCTTTCGTGGCCCTTGCCGATCGGCTCGGACGAGGATGCAAAACTGGAGCGGCGGCTGTTCGGCCGCGCCGGTCGACCACCGCGGGATCTCAGTGAGCCGGACTGGGCGCTGGTGGTTCGGGAGCTGAAGCGCAAAGGCGTGACGCTGACGCTTCTATGGCAGGAATACCGCGCCAGTCATCCCGATGGCTACGGCTTCACGTGGTTTTGCGAGAAGGTCGCCACCTTTCGGCAGCGCGCGAGTGTAGCGTTCCGCAATCGGCACGCGGCGGGCGCCGTGATGCAGACCGACTATGCCGGGCCGACGGTGCCGGTGATTGATCCGGCGACCGGCATCATTCATCCAGCCCAGATCTTTGTCGCGGTGCTGGGCGCCTCCAACCTGACCTTCGCCCATGCCAGCTTTAGCCAGCAGTTGCCGGACTGGATCGACGGCCAAGTGCGTGCTCTGACCTTCTATGGTGGGGTCACCAAGGCAATCGTGTGCGACAACCTCAAATCAGGGGTGGCCAAGGCCCTTTGGTTCGAACCGACGTTGACTGCGACGTTCGCCGCCATGGCGGAGCATTACGACACCACGATTCTGCCGACCCGCAGCAGGAAACCGCGTGACAAAGGCCGGGTCGAAGGAGCGGTATTGATTGTTGAGCGTTGGATCCTGGCTCGGCTCCGGAACCGTACCTTCTTCTCGCTTGCCGCCCTCAACACGGCGATTGCCGATTTGCTCGAAGACCTGAACAACCGGCCGATGCGCCATGTCGGCAAAAGCCGCCGCGAACTGTTTGAGGAGATCGAGCGGCCAACCTTGAAGCCCCTGCCGGTGATGCCGTTCGAATATGCGGAATGGAAGTCGGCGAAGGTTCATCCGGACTATCATGTCGAGGTCGACAAGACCTTCTACTCGGTGCCGCATCGGTTGATCGGATGCACCCTGCAGGTGCGGCTCACCCACCGGGTGGTCGAGATCTTCCACGATCATCAGCGTGTCGCCAGCCATGTTCGCCGCTCCCAGCGTTCCGGCCACGTCACTGTCAACGACCATATGCCGAAGGCGCACCAGCGCTATGCCAACACCACGCCAGCCAATCTGATCGGCCGTGCGACCCAGATCGGCCCCAATGCCGCCATCCTGGTCGAACGCATGATGCGCGACAGGCCCCATCCGGAACAGGGATACCGCTCGGCCATGGGCATTCTGTCGCTGGCGCCGCGCTATGGATCGCAGCGCCTCGATGCGGCCTGTGAGCGGGCGCTCACCATCAATGCAATCACCTATTCCTCCGTCGCCTCCATCCTCAAATCCGGCCTCGACCGGGAAAGACCGCAGGCTGAACACGCGGCCGCCACGCCCCTGCGCATACCAATATCCGTGGCCGATCCTACTATCAGTGAAGGAAGCAAGAATGCTGACAAACCCCACCCTCGACCAGATGCAGGCCCTCGGGCTCACCGGCATGGCCGCCGCCTGGCGCGAATTGACCGAGCAGTCCAGCACCAATGAACTTAGCCGCGATGAGTGGCTCGGCCTGATGCTCGATCGCGAAGTTACCCTGCGTGCCGACAAGCGCATCCGCAACCGGCTCGCCTCCGCCAAGCTGCGCTTCGCCCAGGCCTGCATTGAAGATATCGACTTCGCCGCTGCCCGTGGTCTCGACCGGCGCAACACCATGGCGCTGGCCCAAGGACAATGGCTCACCGCCCATGAGGGACTGATCATCACCGGCCACACCGGCACCGGCAAATCATGGTTGGCCTGTGCCTTCGGCAGGCAAGCGGCAAGGCTCGGTCACTCCGTGCTCTACGTGCGCGTGCCGCGTATGTTTGAGGATCTCGCCCTTGCTCGCCTCGATGGCTCTTTTCCCCGCCTCATCGACAAGCTCACCCGCGTCCAGCTCCTCATCCTTGACGATTTTGGAACCCATACGCTCTCCGATCAGCAGCGCTTCCACCTCTTCGAAATCGTCGAGGAACGCTATCAGAGAAAGTCCACCCTGATCACAGCCCAAGTCCCCGTGGCAAGCTGGCATGACCTAATTGCCGACAGCACGGTTGCCGACGCCATACTCGACCGCATCGTGCACAATGCCCATCGCATCACGCTGCGGGGCGAGAGTATGCGAAAGCAAAAAAGCGCGCCCCTCTTGACGGGTGCCGAAAACGGCGAAATCAATCAGCCCTGACAGAAACCAGGCTGCCGAGGACCAACCTCGTCAAACTGTCCGGACTTTAGTGAAACTGCTGTCCGGGAATTGGCGGAAATCCTGTCCACCTTTTGCGAAGCGCGCAACTTGAAATCGCTCATCAAAAATCTCGCCGAAAATCTTCTGCGCTCTCTCGGGCATCGCCAGAATTTTTGTAACAGGGCCGCCCTGTCTCAAGCGCCTGCCAAGAATTTTTTGGGCGATCGATCGCTGAAATATTCAAGGCCATGGTGGACATTTCTTTGACCCGCAATTGGAACAATACGAGCTGCCTAGTTTCTAAGGTGAAGTTTGCGAGGCGATTTGATGGCACTTGACGCCTCGCAGGCAACTTTAGCTCTTTGTTTACCTGATCCAGTCGGGTGCCAGTGCCCTCGAAAGGCTAGCCTCGCCGCGGCCGTAGGTCCTTGAGTTATAGTTGACGAGTGTGTCGGTCCTGGCTGTATCAAGCAACTGATTGGCGATCTGTGTCGGTGTCGCCGACGGGAACTTGCTGCCAAGGATAGCGGAATAACCCGAAATCACCGGTGCTCCAAGAGATGTTCCGAACAGTCCAGTTTTGTCACCTTCGACACCCACCGTCAGAAACTGGTTCTGTACCTCCCTATTCGAGCCGGGGTAATTCGAATAGGAGGCCAGTGATGCCTTATTCTCCGGAGTGCCATTGTGTTCGAGGGCACCCACAAAGATCGTTGATGGCGCCCCCATCAGGCTGGCAGCTAGATAATCAAAATCCCCTGCGCTGTTTACGGTACCGACTGGAGCCGCGTCGTTGCCGGCGGCCTTTGTGAAGACCGCGTCGCCGGCCAGAGCTGCATCGACAATCGACTGCTGAAGTGAAGACCGGGCTACTGGCTCTAGATGGGCGTAGCTCAAGTTAAAGACATTGAGTCCATCCTGCAGCGCGATCGAAGTCGGTTGGGCGTATTCATTCCGGAACATGTTTGCACCAGGTGCCACCATGCCGGCTGCGTCAAAGACCCATTCGCCATGCCGTTGCCTTTGTGGGCCTAGGCCGAGATCACCATCTATCACTTCCGAGGATCTGAAATCATCTACGATCGTTATCGATACGCCTGAACCGGTATAGCCTGACGCCCAAGCTTGCCCGATATCCGGACCCATCCAGCAAAAGGTGTCGTCGGCATTTTGTGCGCACCTCGAGGCGCTGCTTTCCATTGTTGGTGCATCGGCGCTTCCTTTGACATGCGCACCATGCTCGCCCGCAAAACCTGTTGCCGCCAACAGGCACATGACGAGACCGCTAAGGATCGCTATCGGGAACAATTGTGTTTTCTGCATACTAACCTCCTGTCTGCATTGTTCTTCGTTGCCAATGTGCCGCCCGCACCTTTCATCATGGCTAGAATTGACCTCTGAACCAGAGACTGAGTTTCAGTCGGCTCGGATGGACTTTCACTAGAAATTTGAGGGTGTCCGCTACCGGTAGTTCCGATGCCGCCAAGCGGCAATTTACCTTCTGAACGCCGCCAAGGCGGTAGCTGGCAGTGCAAGGTTGCTCCGTCAGGTCACCGCCCAAGATCGAATTGACCGTGAAAGTAAGCGTCGTAGACGGCGTCGGACGCTTTTGCAGAATGAAGCCGAGTTGCACATTTGGGTCGATTCGGGCTTTTTCGGCACGCTGACCGGTACCTGCGCCCCACAGCAGACCGAAATCGTCGGACAGCTGTGTCAACATTGCGAATTGCATGTCGACCCAGTTGCTATGATACATCTTGCTTAACGGCACCCACGTGCCATTCGTCAGCTCGTATCCGCCGCGTTCAAGGCGACGGGCGATGGTGGTTAGTTCTGAACCCCGGTTAATGCCGACAAGGCTGGTTTCTTGTCCATTCGCAGTCACTGCGAAAAATGCCATCGCCAACGGTGTCAAACCCGCCCACAACAGATAATTTTGGCACCACGAATTCATTGCACGATCGATAGGTGCACTGTTGTTGGATGGCACTTCTTTGACAAACGCTCAAGGGCAATATCCGCCAAAACATGGGCGGAAACGGGCAACGCAATCATTCTCGGCAAAATCGCTTATCTCCAGTCGTTCAGTCTTATTGAGACATCTCGCGGCGCTTCCCAAGCAAACGGGTCTCGCTGCGTCTCGGTGATTAGCATCAAAAATCATGCCAAATTTGAATGGGGACATTAGTTCAGGAAGCTTCTGTTTTTCTTTCAGTAGCTTAGCAAAGAACGGCAAGGACCTGCTAAACGAAGTTCTGTCGTAAAGTCGACAAACCGACATAATTGGTGTCGATGATGTTGAGCGCGAGCGAACTCTATTTTGTGCAACGTCCGTCAGCCGGTTTTTTCATTGATCCCCTCCTTCGAGATGAAAATGCGCGACCCGATTCTACCTAGGCTGTTGTATTGCGGAAGATGCAGAACTCCATCACTCTGGTCATCAAGACGAGTGAGGCGGGCATCTGATTAATAAGAACAGCGCCCTCGCGACGCATCGGGTCCACACATAAATTTCCGGTGAGCGGGGCCACGCCTTCCCGTTCATAATATGAGGATAGATATCGGATAGAAGATGCGGCTCGTCGTCGGCGACAATCGAGAATACCCCACGACGGCATCTTCACAGAAAAGTGCAAGATGCGGACCCTGTGCACGGTTAAGTTGCTTCAGCGCAGCAGCTTACGCTGAACATTCAGAATCTCATTCTGAATGGCTCGGTGGGAGCGTTCCAGAACTTGCCGCGGTGGCGTCGCCTTAACGAATTGCGCAGAGAGAAATGATAAGCGACGGGCATGACCGCCGAGCCGCAGACCCGCTACAAACGCCATCGCTTTCCAGCTGAGGTCATTGCCCATACGATATGGCTCTATTATCGGTTTCCGCTGAGCTTCCGCGACGTCGAAGACCTGCTGGCCGAGCGCGGCATTGACGTCTCGTTCCAGATGGTCTCGGAATGGGTGGCGAAATTCGGCCTGAAGTTCGCTGATCAGCTCCGGCGGCGCTCGCGCGGCCACTTCGCCGACAAGTGGCATCTCGATGAGATGGTGGTGACGATCAAGGGAAAGAAATACGGGCTGTGGCGCGCCGTCGACGCAAACGGTTGTGTCCTCGATACCCTGCTGCAAAGCTACAGGAACAAGGGAGCAGCTCTGCGTCTGATGCGCAAGCTGCTCAGGGGCCAGGGCACCATCCCGCGGGTAGTGGTGACCGACAAACTGCGTTTCCTACTCTGCCGCAAAGGCGGAATTGATGCCCGGTGTCGAGCATCGCTCGCACAAAGTGCTCAACAACCGGGCCGAGAATTCGCACCTTTCCGTGCGACGACGGGAGCGACGTATGATGCGCTTCAAGTCGGCACGGCAATGCCAGCGCTTCGTCTCAGTCCATGGCCAGATCGCCAATCTTTTTCTTCTTCACCGAAAAACCTGACTGCCGCCGATCATCACCAGCTTCGAGCACGCGCCATGGTGACCTGGCGTGAAATCGCCTCGTCGATCGAGGCTTGAAATTCATCTCGGAGCCCTGCTCCCAAACCAAATGCCGTTAAGGCGATGCTACCGATGGCGCTTCTGGCGGCGAATGCTGCCGAGAACGCCGCGCTGAAGGCTGAGAGAGACGCTCTTGCGCAGCGTGTCTTCAAGCTTGAGGAAGAACTGGCGCTTGCTGTCGATGGCGGTAAAGATGCTCGGATAGATGGCGCCGAGAGGAATTGATGCGGAATTCGGCTCGGCGTGGTGCTGAATGCCGCTAGTTCAAGAACGGACCGCCGCAAGACGGATCTTTGCCGAAGTAGCAGCCCGTCACGTTGAAAGAATCCACAAAACAGGACGTCCGGCAAAGGTGCAGCTTGCTGCAGATGGCGCAGGCCGAATCAACGACCTCTGGATCTGTCGCTCGCTTACAAAGTAGCGCGAATGTATCACTGTTCCAAATCTCTTTGAGGCCAGCATCGAAAACATTGCCAAAAGTAAAAGCCTTCACCCCGTGCATCTTGTCGCATACGGACACGTCGCCGCTCGGAAATATCGACATGCCAGACTGCATGCCGCCACAGGGATGCCAGTCCGTCTCTATCCACAATTTGTTGGTATCGTCGGGCGGTTCTATATTACAGAGATGTGAATACTGTTCACGTTTTTGTATGATCCGATCTCGGGCACGTGACAGCTCTTCCGCAGTAACGTTCGGAGCACCATTGGCGGCGGAGTTGATTGCCCCGCTCTCCATATAGGAAATGTCGATACCTTCAACTCCCAAATCGACCAGAAAGTCTATGGTTTCCTCCACCGCATGCTGGGTCATTGGCGTCAGCACGCTCTTGACACGCACTCGGATTCCGGCTGCGCGTAAAAAACGAATCGCATCGACCACCTTGGGAAAATGCCCGCTGGTCCGGGTCACCTGATCATGCAGCTGCGGCGAGCAGGCGTCCAAACTGATCGTCACTTCTTTCATGCCTGCATCTTTCAACCGGACGGCAATGTCAGGATCAGTCCCGATTACCGTTCCGTTGCTAGTGAAGACCGGGATCATACCCCGTGTGAGCGTTCGCTCTAGCAACTCGAGCCAACCATCAAAGATGGTAGGCTCGCCACCAGTGAATCCTGCAAACACCACGCCCCAGTCCGCCGCCTCATCCAGCAACGCAAGGCACTTGCTCGAGCTCCAGCGCGGGTCGCTCCTCTGGCGACTATCTTGATAGCAGTAGGAACAGCTGAAGTTGCAATTGAACGTAAGAGTGATGCTGATACCCGCAGGAACGGGCCATTTGCCAAAAGTTGCGAGGTCAAGCGCGGAGGAATCAACCCGGTAGAGGAATTTTTGCGGACTAAATCGCTCTCTTGGGTTTGCCGTCGTGTCGAAATTAAGAAAATGCTGATACTTGCTCAACAACTGATCAACTTGTGAGTGAGCATCAACACCCTCAAGGTCGAAAGTTTGGCCATAGATAAAGGCGATTTGTGAAGGGAGGAGACCTTTGTCACACAGCGACAGAAAGAACGCGTGAGAAGGGTCAAGCATTTGGATCTGGGAAGGATGGTGACCATGAGCCAAGGCGTACCCCGCCATCGGCTTTAGGCAAACCGTTTCCTTGAGCTGAGGGAACAACTTGGTATGGTCCATGGTCGTTAATCCGGATTTCCGATCAAGGTACGCCGACGAGCTGGAAGCTGGCCACGACCGCAGCCAGCTCCATTGCTCTGAAGAGGGGGCCGGGCCTCTCCAAAAGCTCGCGCGGCGATAGCCGCACTCCTCAAATCCTCCACTCTGCCCCGCTCTGCACCCCAAAAGATGCCGACGCTGGTAAAGTGCCGATCCGGATTTGAGCTATGTTACCCGGTGGACGTCGATCGAGGATCAATGTTCAGTGCAGTTGATCGAGATAGGTTTGGTATTCCAGCAGCCCGGCCAGTCTGGCCGGCGGACTGCGATTTCGGCTGCCCCTTGCACGGGTAGCGCCCGTATCTCTGTTCGAATAGCCTCTTCACGGAGCTGCGCAACCAGGATCTTTAGGGTATCTGGTGTGTGCACGTATCCCGAGGTTTGGTGGTCCGTCATTAGTCAATCTCCTGAGTTGAAGTGTGCCATAAAGTTTGCAAAAAACGGGAAGCAAGCGTCATGCCGCGTCGGCCGCAAGTGCGGCTCCACGCCGTGAATGTCCGGCATTTGCTCACCTTTTTTCAAGTGGGTACACTGGCATCCTTATATGTCGGAGTTTCGGATTGTTCGACCGGGGTAGAATTTGTCGGATGGGCGACAGCTTTGTCTGATCGAGTCTTATCGAGATCTCGGGGACGTATGAGCAGGCCCCGGCGAGACGTGCCGGCACGATCATGGCCTGGAGAAGGCACCCCACCAAACAAAAGCTCACGCTGCCGCCCGATGACCTGTGATTAGGCATGGAATAAGGAGGCTGACTCAGTCTCGCTGATATTTTGGATTCGACTGGCCTTGTTCTCGAAGGAGAAACAGCACCATGCGAGCCCAGTTTCGGATTTCTGATCTCGTCCCTGCCGAGTTAAATGTGGGGGCAGTGCATGATGGTGCCGACGCGATCGCCATTAATCATCAGTTGCTCAAAATGCGAAGGAACGCGGGAATCGGTGGCAGTGTAGACACAGGAAATGCGCGCGACGAACCTTCACCGACTGGTTGCCCGAGGTTGCTTCACCTTACATGCGACGAACTGAACGGATGGCTGAGATGTAGGCTTGATTGGCCACAAGATGGGCGGTCGCCCGGGTGAATATTTGATGCATCGGCTCCGCATGCCGGTCAGCGACGACACGATCTTGCGGACATTGAAGCGCAAGAATCCGGCGTCCGTGCAAAAAGACACTATTCGAATTCTGGGCATTGATGATTGGAGCTGGCCGCATTCCTCGCGCTACGGCACGATCATGGTTGATCTCGAGCATCATTCGGTGGTCGAGGTTCTGGAGGACCGTAGCGTCGAGAGCGCAAAAGCATGGCTACAAGAACGTCTGCGCGGCGACAAACAAGGTGAAATTCGTATTGCCTCACCCAAGAGTGTTCCCAGAGAATAATGCCGTAAGTTCGCGCCAGTTCGAAGCGCCAAAGTAGTGGCGCGAGCTGCCGTTCCGAACGGGCAGCAGCTTTCTGCGCAAACTTCCCGCCGTAGACGCTTTCAATATACACAATCGAAGAGAATCGCTCAGTGCTCGTGCCATCATCCACCTCTTTAACGTGGATGTTGAATACCTATGATCGATTCATTGATCACATGATCTGATTCAGGAAGCTCATCATCGGCTTGGGCGCGCCTAGAACAATAATTGAAAAAATTGTTCTGTATCAAAGCTTCTCAGCCGAATTATTATTATAGTTTGTTCCGCAGACGTAGTTCATTCACATATTCTAATGGAGGATGTGGAAGTGAAAACGATCGAAGCGCCCCAAGCTTTTGGCGGCAAGAGCGAAAATGCTGATCCGGCAGCGCTGCTTAAGCAGTATGAATCGGCAAAGTTGATCCAGGAAATGCAGACTTTGATTAAGAAAAAGGGGCTCAAAATCGACCTGATCCCGCAGGATGGGCGCGCGTTGGCTGAGCCTTTGACTGCGGCGGGTTGCGACAGCTGCACCGTCTGTCCCTGCATGATCTGTTGGTAGCCCGAGCTAGGAGTTAGGTGCCGTCCGGACGCCGTTGCGATCGGATGGCACCCCATCAGCTTCGTGTGCAAGCGTGGTAGCGGGATGACGAGGATGTTGTCCATAGAACCAAATCAGTTTGTCGCATTGCGCCGCGAATTTGTCTTCGCTAAAGACGGCGATCGGCCAATTCTGTACCCCCTCGACTATATTAACACGCACATCCATTTTTTAACGCCGATCCAGGGATTGGCGCTGTCGCTAATGGATGGTGTCTCGCCCTTTTCCGAGATCGACATCTTCTTCCATCGCCTCTTCCCGGAGGCCGCAGCCGGCAGCCTCCTCGAAACGCTCTCCAGCGTCGATGCTCTGGTGCGGGCGACGGTATCGCCGGCGGGTCTTGGTGCCCACGGCATTGTGGAAATAGCCGACGCCCCAATCTCCGAAGCGATCCGTTTTGACCCGCGTTGCTTTGTCATTGACCCGCGGGCCTATTCTCGCATGGTGCAGGGCGTCAAAACGCGATTCCGTCTAGAGGCGCCAATCAACCTCTACACGGTATTCACGCATCGTTGTCAAACCGATTGCCTTTATTGCTACGCTGATCGACCCATAAAAAGGAACCAGGAAATGGGGCTTGAACGTTGGCGCGAGCTCATAGAAGAGGCAGCCGGCATGGGGGTGCGGATGTGCTCACCTGACAATGGTGACACCTTCGTTCGGCGGGATGGAATCGACTTTCTCAATCTCTTGGTCGAGCACGAGATGCTGTTTCTCCTGTCGACGAAAGCGTTTCTCGATCGCGAGGCGGTAGAGCGGCTAGTCGACGCTGGTTTCAAGAAGAAGATCAACGGTGTGATAGAGCGGCCCGTGCAGCTGAGTTTCGACGCTGCCGACGAGGACGTTAATATGCGC
Organism: Rhizobium sp. CB3171; assembly: GCF_029714265.1. Taxonomy (NCBI): domain Bacteria; kingdom Pseudomonadati; phylum Pseudomonadota; class Alphaproteobacteria; order Hyphomicrobiales; family Rhizobiaceae; genus Rhizobium; species Rhizobium sp. CB3171. Next base: position 427,997 of record NZ_CP121654.1, read on the forward strand.
GTCCTAAACGTCAAGAAGCCCCGCACGGAAATGGCAACTCGAACTTTTGAGAGCTTTATGGCTTTCGACATACAGCCTATCATCAAGGCCGTAATTACCGGATTAAACGTTGATCAGCCGAAAAAAATCGTTGATCTGTTTTATCCTTGTGGTGCTCGAACTTTCAGCTTCGTGCGCTATGCCCGCTCATTCCACCGCCACAATGACGACCTTTTTATTACCAAAGCACATAGTGCAACGCTTGCCAATCAGTTCGAGGCAATCCGAGCCAAGTATCCCGACATCAAGCTAATTGAAAATCTGTCGAAGGCTCCCGCGCGGGCTGAAGAGCTAACGCCTGAGCGTAGACGGCAGATCTGGAGCCAGCGAATTGGCTGTGGCGGAGGGTGGCACGCGCTCGGTATTGGCCCAGATGGGGGGGCCTTCCTCTGCGAACAGATGGCCTACGAGAAGCCTTACCTCGTAGGCGACGCCCGCTGGCAATCATTGCGCGAAATTTGGGACGGGTCCAGACTGCTGGATTTTATCCATCCCAGCCGCCGGCAGTTTACCGGGTCCTCTTGCGAGACTTGCCCGTCCTTCGAAAAGTGCATGTGGGAGAAGGGCCGGTGTTACCGAGACGCTTATTTCTCCTATGGCTCCGTTCACACAACGCCGCCCCTTTGTCCTTCTAACGACAACCCAGGCATACGGCTCAGTTAAGGGGAGCGCCACGCTTATGACTTTGACGCGAAATTGGAAGCAGTCGAGCTTCAATGTGCCCCTCGGACGATCCAACAACATGACGCTGCTGTTTAACACGAGAAGTGGCCAGACGCTTGAATTTGATAGGACTGAGTGGGCCGCCATCCAAAGATGTTTTGACAGCCTTGAACATAAGGACCCCGCGCCGGATCGCGAGCTAGTGAGCTGTCTTGCGACGCTTGGCTTCGTCGTCCCCGCCGACCTGGACGAGTTCAGGGAAGAGGAGGAGCGGCTGCATCACAGCAAGTTGGATGATTCACGTCTTTTTATAACCATTGCGCCGACGATGGCCTGCAACCAGCACTGCAGTTACTGCTTCCAGCAAAATACCCCCAAGACGAGGATCATGTCGGCACGTATGCAGCAGGCAACCATCGAGTTCGTCCGTCGCAAGATCGGTAATAGCCGTCACCTAGTCGTTCAGTGGTTCGGCGGCGAGCCACTGGTCGCCTACGCTGCGATAACCTTCATGACGCGTGCCTTCAAGGCAATCTGCGCCGAACTCGGCGTTCACTACTATGCAGAGATGCTGACCAATGGCGTTCTGCTGACCCCGAAAAGGGTGGCTGCCTTATCCCAGCTCTGCGTCAAAGCGCTGCAGATTTCTCTCGACGGCACGCCCGAGACCTATTCTGCGCGGCGCCAAGTCCCAATTACGAAGGCGGAGGCCCACTACCACTACCTGACTGAACACTTGCAGGATATTGTCGAGGCGACAGGGTCTGTGACCATACGCATCAACGTGGATCGGGAGAACATCGAAGAGGCCAAATACGTTGTTCGCCGTTTCAAGAGGCACGGCTTCGTCGATCGCCGCATCGATTTCCGTCTCGGTTTCATTAACACCAGCCGAGGTCTGGTGGATTGCGTGCCGCACGACTGTTTCACGAACACTGAGTTCGCTCAGCAGGAGGTGGCATTCCGCCGATTTCTTGAGTCTGAAGGCTGCATGGTATACGGCATGCCACGTCGAAAACTCTACCCATGCACCGCAGTCGTGCGCAACTCGTTTACGATTGATCCAAATGGCAATCTCGGTAAGTGTGTCCCCACTATGGGCACTCCGCAATCAAGTTTCGCGCTCATTCTGCCAGACGATATGGATAGAACAATGCGAGACGTAGAGACAGCAGAGATGCCATTTGAGCGCTTCAATCCGTTCAGTAGCGAAGGATGCCGCGGCTGCCGCATGCTGCCAGCATGCTTGGGCTCGTGCCCCAAGCACCATGCCGAAGGGAGACGCGTCATGGCCTGCAGCATGCAAGAGGGCCTCGCTGACAAGATTGCCTTTTATCATAGCTTTCATCGAGGGCTCGATAATCAAGCCCAAGCCTAGTGCGAAGATAACAGGAAGTGGTATTGCCGGCCATCGTGTGGGTTTACGTTCTTCAAGACGTGTCGTTGAGCTGCGAATGTGTCGGAGAGCATGCAGGCGATGCCTGAGACGACTGAGGCGATCAAGTTCGACGCTCGCTAGGTGCAGCTCTTAAGGTGGCATTCCATCGCGCCGGGTGATCGCGGCCATCTGGCCTTTTACGAGGCGCGGGCACGCACGACTGACAGCTGCGGCCTGGGAGGAACCTCAAACGTATAGCGCTAAACGGCCAGCATCACATCGCCGCACGACGATGATGGTTGCGCTTCCGATAGTTCAACCTCGCTCAGCCTGGTGTCACTTCGCCACAGCACATAGGCATTTTGGTAGCTTCGAGGTGGCCAAGCTTGCAGCGCGAACGGAAATGGAATGCGAATTTCCGGTCTGCCGGAAGTGACGCGATCGCCGGCGCAAATATGCACGAATCCCTCGGGATTTTAGAATTAAGCTGGCAGACAAAGACGAATATTACCGCCCATAGCAGACCCGCACGCAGAGCCACCGCTGAATAGATTTCGCCATAAATCAGACTTGGCGTCAGAAAAGTTGGCAGTTGGCTGGCCCATTCGGAGCTAAAGCGCGCTCTTATTGATTTCCATCATGGTACATTGTTAGCTGGACAACTAAAGATGGAACTGTACTCCCCTGATCTCACCAGAGCCATGTTCGACCATGAGAAATTCGCGTCTAAGGATTTGGACCGCATTTATCACACTTTTGGTGGCTGGCGCGGGAATTAGGAAACGAGGTTTCGACGCACGAGGAGTACCGAATGGGCGGCTTGCGTTGGATGCGCACTACCCAAAGATGCCGCCGGACGCACACCATCGATATCTTAACCTCCCGATAGACTATGCAGACGAAAGCAGCGAGTCCTATCGCGCGTTCTATTTGCTCAGCCCTGGTTTTAGACCCAAAGGTCCTGTGATTTTCTTTCTGACTGACGGGCAAATGGAATTGGTATCTCCCGGGATAGATTTCTCATTCTTTGATGAGCAGCTTCCGGGGATGTCTTATGTTCTGATCGGCCATCGCGGTCATAGCCCCACGCTTTTTCCAGAAGTGTACCCTGGCGGCAAACTGGAACTGCGCCAAGCAATGAACCTTTATGGCTCCTGGCAGCGCGTTGAAGACATAGAACGCGTGCGACAGGACATGGTTTCCGCAAATCTGCTGCCACCAGACGGGCGCATCATGATCTTTGCAGCTTCAGGCGCGGGCATGCTTGCTCAACAGTACCTGCACCGATATGGAGAACACGTAATCCGAACGTTGCTTGTCACGACAGGGGCGCCGGACTTAGCGTGTCTATATGGCTGGACGGGCACCAGGAACTTCGCTGAGGTCGATCCAGGGACCGCTGCCGACCTGTCCAAGATTGCAAGTGTCGAAAATGGCAGTCGGCCAAGCTTGGCCTATATGCTCTTTCAACTGGGCCGGCAGGGAGAATCGGGGTTGGCAACGATTCGTAAGATCGTTCGAGGAATGCTAACCCACAATCCCTTGCTATATGCTTGGTACGAACTGCGCCTGAACCTGAGATGGACGCTCGACCGCACACTGCTAAGTCAACCTAGCGCCGATGCCGCCAAAGTGCGGATGTATGAATTGTTTGGAAACGATTTGCAAAGCGCGGGGCCCTCTTTCGGATATAACCTCCCACTCTATGTGTGGTCCGCTGAAGTCTTAAAGGATTTTTTAGGTCAGCGTGCGCCGCTACCGAATCTTCAGTTGGATCGGAGCCGTTATCAGGGGGAGATGTTGGTTATCGCAGCGGGGGACGATGTCATATTTTCTCCGGCGATGGGCAAAGCTATCGCTTCAGCCTATCCCAAAGCACGATTCTTATTGGTTCGAGGTGGCCACCGGCTGGATCTGGATCACGGGTACCAACGGTCGGTTCGCAGAGCGTACTTTTTGCATGGCCTCCGCGCGCATGACACTATGTTGCTCTTGGACTTCCCCCCTCCAGCCAGCCGGCGCTCGCCGGAGTGAAAGAGCAACGCAGCGGAGCTGCATGTCGCGCGTGACCAGTTTGCCGAGCAAACCGAAATTCTCCGCTCCGCCTGTTATCAGCTGTCGCAACAGCAATCGTCTCGGCATGAACATCCAGCCCAACGTAAATCACTCTCTCCATGATCATTTTCCTTTCCAAACTGAATATGTTCGACAAGGAAAACCTACCGGCGTTTTCGCCGCAAATCGCTCATCTGGTCTAAACGCCGGCGTCATGCACTTGGGTGAGCTTCTCCATGGACGTCGAAGCCATCTTTGCTTTCGCTTTCCCTCCCGGAGAGTTGCGTCAGGGGCCAAGTTGTATAGCCGAGCGCGGGATCGATTCAACGAGCCGACGTGTATATGGGTGCTGCGGGTTTCCGATGACCCTCTCCGTCGGCCCCTCCTCGACGATCTCGCCGAGATAGAGGACATAAATGCGCTCAGTGATCTGGCGGACGACAGCGAGGTCGTGTGTGATGAAGAGATATGAGAGCTGGTGCTCAACTTGCAGGCGCCTGAATAGGTTGAGCATCTGTGCCTGCACCGAGACGTCGAGCGCAGATACTGGTTCGTCACAAACGAGGATTGCCGGATTGACGGCAAGTGCGCGTGCGATGGCGACTCGCTGGCGCTCGCCACCCGAAAGCGACACTGGACGGCGGGTGGCATACACGGGAGACAAGCCGACCTCGGCCAGCAGCGACGCGACCCGTTCCGATGTCGCTGCGCTCGTACCATTCGCCGACGCCCCGAGCGCCTCCCTGAGGACTTGCCCGACACTATGCATGGGATTTAGTGTCGAATACGGGTCTTGGAAGACCATCTGAATTGTCCGCCGAACGCGGGCGCGGTCGGCCTTCGCCAAGGCGCCGAAATCTGCTGCCGCAATTCCGTCAATGAGAATCTTGCCAGCAGTCGGGGTTTCGAGGCCGACGAGGCAGCGCCCCAGCGTGCTCTTGCCCGAGCCAGATTCGCCGACAAGGCCGACGCTTTCCCCAGTCAAAACGTGTAGCGATACATCCTTTACAGCGTAGATCGGACGGCACCGTCCGCCCGGGAATGTTTTGACGAGCGAGTCGACGCGAACGAGCGCGCCCGCGGTTTCTCCTCGAGGCGGTGTCATCTGCGTCTCCGAGAGGGCCGCCGCCGTGCGTATAACGTCGAGTTCGCCCTGAATCTCGTGCTGGCGGATGCACGCTGTGAACCGGCCCGCACCGCGAGCGGCGAGCGGCGGCTTACCGGCCCGGCAAATCTGCTTTACCCAGTCGCACCGCTCTGCGAAGGCACAACTAGAGACAACATCGCCAGCGCGCGGCACTGAGCCCCGGATCGCGAGAAGCCGAGGCACGCGAACGTTAACGGGCGGTTCCGAGAGCAGAAGTCCCAAAGTGTATGGATGAAACGGCTGACTCTCGACAGCTGCGGCGTCACCAAGTTCGAGCATTGAGCCGGCGTACAGCACATAGATCCGCTGGCAAATCGAGAACGCGAGCCGCAGGTTGTGCGTAATGAGAATGAGGCTCATATGTCGCTCGCGCTGGACACGCCGAAGGAGCTTGATGATCTCTGCCTGAGTCGTTACGTCGAGCGCAGTCGAGGGCTCATCGGCAATAAGCAGTTCCGGATCGCGAGCAAGGGCGGCGGCAAGTGCAATGCGCTGGCACATGCCCCCCGACAGCTGGAATGGCATGCGGCGAGCTGCATCCTCATTCACTATGCCGACTTCTGCGAGGCGTCTTTTCACCTCTTCCGCTCTTGCAGCGCGAGACGCAAATTCGCGCCGGTGGCGCAGCATTTCGTCAATGTGGTCGCTGCCTCGCATGAGTGGATTCAGCATCGTAAACGGATCTTGCATAAGCATCGACACGCGAAAGCCACGAATTTTTTGGAGTTCCCTCTCGGCAAGACGCGCTAGGGGCATGCCGTCGAGTACTATGGCGCCTGTGGCGCTTATGCCAGGCGGCAATATGGCGGCAATTGCCCGTGCCGTCAGCGACTTGCCAGACCCAGATTCGCCGACGATCGCGATGGTTTCGCCGCGCCCCAACACGATGTCCAGGGGCGTCGTAATAGGCATTGCTCCATGTGAGATCGCTAGCCCCCTGACCTCGAGGAGCGGACGGTCCTGAATTTCGCGCGCCTTGCCCGTATTCACTTTACAAACCATTCTAACAGCCAGTCGCCGATGAGGTTCATGCTGACCGCGGTAAGAATGATCATTCCTGCAGGCAAGAGCAGCGCAACTGGATTGGAGAAGAGGATATTGCGGTTCTCGAAAAGCATTCTACCCCAGTCAGGGGTTCCGGGCTCCACACCGAGGCCAAGGAAAGACAGACCGACGAGATTGACCAGCGCGAAGCCAAAGTCGAGGACTACATACGCGAGAATGATCGGCGCAATGTTGGGAAGAATGTGCACGAACAGAATGCGTGTCTTCGAGATACCGAGGGAACGCGCGGCGTCGATATAGGGACGCGGTCGTTGCTCAAGGACCGCGCTCCGTACAATCCGTGTATCGGGGGCAGTAAAAAGGACGATCAAGACGAGGGTGGCGGTCCAGTATCCGCCTCCCACTACGCCGACGATGACGATCGCTACGAGCGGTGCCGGCAACGCTAACATGAGGTCCACCCAGCGTGTGATCGCCGAATCGACCAGCCCTCCGAGATAACCCGAAAGAAGACCAAGCAAGGTCGCAATCGCGAAAGCGCCGGTCGCGATAACAACCGGGCCGACCAAGGCCGTTCGCGCACCGTAGATCACCCGCGACAGCACATCGCGGCCAAGTAAATCCGTCCCGGCAATGTGAACTGGGGAAGGCAGCGTATCGGCGACCCCGAGACGTTGAAGGAAGGGCGATTCGGGTGCAATCCTCTCCCCAAGGATGGCGCAGACCGTCACCGCCGCGACAATTAGCGCAGCAATGAGAATCACAATTGGGACGCGCAATGGTCGATTCCTCCCTCGTATCTCGCCGACGGCTGGGATGCTCATGACCCTACCCTACCGAAATGGATGCGCGGGTCGATCAGCGCATAGATCACGTCGACCACGAGGTTGGTCAGCACCACGAAGGCAGAGAAAAGCAAGGTGGTCCCTTGAATCGTCGGAATGTCGCGTTTCAGGATTGCATCGATCGCCAAGGCACCGAGACCTGGCAGCGAAAAGGTGACCTCGACATAGATCGCGCCGGCGACGATGCCGACGACGATAAGCCCGGCGGCCGTGACCACGGGAATGAGAGAGTTCCTGAGCACATAGGCAAACAAAATACGACGCGAACTCAGTCCGCGCGCCCGCGCAAACATGACGTAGTCTCGGGACAGCTCCTCAATCATCGCCGCGCGTGTGATTTTAACGACAATGGCCATGACCGATATGGCGAGCGCAAATGCCGGAAGCGTCAGGTGCCAGGCACGGTCGAGGAAGCCGCTTCCGGGACCGAAGATCGGAAACCAGTGCAGCATGACGCCGAAGACATAGAGAAGGAATATGCCCGTGACGAAGGTGGGGGCGCTAACGCCGAAAATACCGAACGCGACGACCAGCCGGTCGAGCCAGGTGTCATGGTGGAAGGCCGCGACCGCGCCGAGCAAGATGCCGAAGCCGAGAACAAGAACAATGCTCATCAAGCTGAGGAAGACCGTGACGCCGAGGCGATCCGCGATGACGCTTGTCACCGCTTGGTTACCCTGGATGGACACGCCGAGATCACCTCGGACGACTTGCGACAACCACTTCCAGTACTGGACGAGGAACGGATCGTCCAGGTGGTAATGCGCGCGGATGGCCGCGAGCGCTACCGGGTCTGATGCGTGTGCGCCTATTAGGGAGCGCACCGGATCGCCTGGCGCGATGTGGACCAGCGCGAAGCAGCCGAAGGAGATTACGAGGAGCAGTGGGACCACCACGGCGATTCGTCGCGTGACGAAGACGATGAGACTCAAGCCCGTCACCGGGGCGATCCGATATAGCGGTCGAACCGGCGGAGATTCGCTTCAAAAAGGCCCATTTGTAGACACCTTTGGGATAATCGGGGGCGGTTCATGCGGACGAAGCTATGAAAATTACCGTGGCCAACCAGCGCGGGAACCACTTATTTTCGACCGAAACCCCGGATCGCCCACGGGACACTATACCAGAATGCGGTGTAGCCGTTGAACTCGTACTTGTTATTGATCGCCATTGCCGTGTCTGGCCAGAAGATCGGCACAACGGCGACTTCCTTGTCGGCTATCTCGAACACGCTCTTGAGCTCACGGGCACGCGTCGTCGGCTCGGCGTTCTCGTTGGCGATCTTCAGTGACGCATCGACCTGGTCGTTCTTGAAGTTCGACCCGTTCATGCCACCCTTCTTGGCCTGATCTCCCGAGAAAAAAAGCGATGGATAGTTTGCCGCATCGGCGAAATCCGGATAGTACGCCATTATTTGCATGCCTAGTTCGCCGTGGTCGGTGTAGTTCGTAATCCAGGCGTTGTTGTCGATCGGCTTGATGCTTGCCCGTATACCTATCTGCTTCAGGTTCTCCACCACTGACTGCATGATGTCAGTCATATATGGATCGGCGTTCGGTGTGGGGATCGTGACTTCAAAGCCGTCCGGATGGCTTGATTGTGCAAGCTCCGCTTTCGCCTTGCCCAAATCGAACGGATAGTTCGACAACGTAGCGTAGAATGCGCGAACCTCGGCAGCAGGCAGCACTCCTGACCACATTTCAGGCGGGTTCAACGCTGTCGCCGGCTCGCCATAACCTTTGAGGAGGGCCTTGACCAGCCCTTTCCGATCCACCGAATAGGCAACCGCACGACGCACATGGATATCGTCGAACGGCGACCTCGAATGGTCGAGAGTTAGCGTGTAGACTCCCAGCGATGGCGCGGTCTTGATGTCGACGTTGCCTAGCTTTTTCCACTGCTCGATGTCGGAGATGGCAAGATCGAAGGCACCGTCGATCTCGCCTTGCTGCATGGCGAGAAGTCGAGCCGGGCGGTCTGAGATCGCCTTCAAGATGATCCTTTTGACGACTGGCTTCGGTCCCCAGTAGTCGTCGCGCGCCTCGAGGATGACCTTCTCTGTCGGAGCGAATTCGACAAGCTTGTACGGGCCGGTTCCTAGTGGCAGAGCCTGGGGCGTTCCGATGTTCCTGTCCAGGAACTGTTCCTTCTTGAACACGAAACCGGCCATGTGGGCGGGCGTAAAGGCGAACTGTACATTAGGGGCCTTCAATTTTACGGTCACCTCATCGGGAGCAGTCGCGTCGATGCTCTCCACTGAATTATAGAAGCTGGCAAGCAGTGACTGGGAACCCGGGCTCATGTGATATTTGAATGTGGCGACAACATCGTCAGCCGTCAGCGGGCTACCGTCGCCGAATTTGACCCCGCTCCGCAGGTGATACTGGAGTGTCGTCGGATTCATCTGCTCCCGTCGATCAGCCAATGCCGGTTCAAGCGAAAATTTGTCTCCGAAAGTTAGCAGTCCTTCCTGGACAAGTGACATGATCGCGCCGACATAGGTCGTCCAGTCACGCGGAACGAACAGCCTTTCTGGGAGGCTTGGCAAAGCCCACGTGATCGATTCAATTTGCTCCTCTGCCGTGGCGGCAGATGCTATTGAGAGTGGCCCCATCGTGACGACGGCAGCGGTGAGCACCAACCCGTTGCGCATAGCGAGACGTCGCGTCAACCCCTTGTCCATTTGCTCCCCCATTGTTTGCAAAATATAGATGCAAGGTTGATCTAATGTACGCTCCTACAAGTCGAGCCTCAAGAGATTGTCCGTAGCCGCGTGGGCTGAACGGCATTTGTGACCCCGGGCATGGGTCGGGCGGACGTGATTTTGAGAGGGTCTCGGCGGCATGATTGGGCAAATGGCTTTGACATATGAGAAGCCCTGTTGTCAGTCATCATCCGCACATTGTTGATAGCGACGCGACGTTCAGATGACGAACCGTTGCTCGAGTCCGATTCTGGTCGTCGCATTCGCGGCAATGAGTTATCATTTCATTCGGGAATGACTGGTGACAGGGAAAGGTTCCCGCGCGGAGGCCGATACATGACATTGGCTCGGGTTGGGCGAAAACTCGCGGCAATACTGGTTGCGGATGTCGTGGGTTACTCGGGCCTCGTCGAGGCCGACGAAGCCGGGACGATCGCGGCCCTGAAACATCTGCGGCAATTTTTCGTGGAGCCTCTGCTTGCAGAACACCGCGGCCGGATCGTCAACCTTATGGGTGATGGTCTATTCGCAGAGTTCGGCTCCATCGTCGATGCGGTAGCCTGCGCCGCGGCGATGCAAGAACAGGTTTCCGACTGGCAGAAACCCGTGAGTTCCGAACGCCGGATCGTCTTGCGTATTGGCGTGAACCTCGGAGACGTGGTGGTCGACGGCGAAGATCTGCTGGGCGATAGCATCAACGTAGCGGCTCGTCTAGAACAACTCTGCCCGCCAGGAAGCGTCTTGATCACAGGCTCCGCTTACGAGCAACTTGTGGGAAAAATCGACGTCCATTTCAAGTATGTGAGCGAACAGAAGCTCAAGAACATCGCCCGGCCCGTGAAACTCTATCAGATGGTCGGGTCCTCGGCTCCGGCCAAGCCTAAAGCGCCGGAGTGGAGCCCGGACGTCCGCAAGACGGTTACGGTACTCTTTACTGACATTGTCGATTCCTCACGACTTGGCCTCTCGCTCGATCCGGAAGCGCTCAGGAATGTGTTCACCCGCTACTTCGGCGAGCTGGACGCTATTGTTCAACGGCACGGTGGAATCGTAGAAAGATACAGCGGGGACGCAATCATGGCTGTGTTTGGCGTGCCGCTCCACGAAGACGACGCGCTACGCGCGGTGCGGGCGGCATCGGAGATGCGCGAAAGACTTGCCGTCCTCAACAAGGAACTTGCAGCCGGTTGGGGTGTCCGCCTTGTGAACCGATCCGGCATCAACACTGGCGAGGTGATAGCCCGCAACAACATGCAGGGATACTTGTCAGTCGCCGGAGATGTCGTCAATGTCGCAAAGCGCCTTGAGGAGGCAGCGGCCCCGAATGAGATCTTAATAGGAGAGCCAACGCATAGGCTCGTGCGCGATGCGGTTATTGTTGGGCCGAGCGGACCGCGCGAGCTCAAGCATGGAGAAACCATCTCCGCTCTTGTCGTGGTAGAAGTCCTCGCTAACGCACCCGGTCTTGCGCGCCGCTTCGACTCACCTTTCGTCGGGCGGCAACGCCAACGAGCCTTGCTTGAAACCGTCTTCCGGAATGCGGTAGGCGACAGGACCTGCCATCTGGTCAGCATTCTTGGCGACGCGGGCGTGGGAAAGTCGCGGCTCGTGCGGGAGTTTGAAAACGACCTTTCCGAAGAGGTCACGGTTTTGCACGGCAGTTGTCCGGCCTATGGCGAGGGAATCACCTATTGGCCCCTGGCCGAGATCATCAGAGAGCTCACGCGCGCGGAGAGATTAGACTCCGGTGACCAACTCGCAGCTGCGATTGGAGATCAGCTGATAGGGGAAGAGAAAGCCGGGCTGATTGCCGAGCGCGTGGCCGGCGCGATCGGACTTGGCGGCGCGGTACAAGGGACGACCGAAGAGACCGCCTGGGCCGCCCGCAAGCTGTTTGAGGCAATCGCGCGAGAGCATCCGCTCGTTATTGTAGTGGACGATGTACATTGGGCGGAGTCGACGTTCCTCGAATTAATCGAGCACGTCGCCGAATTCTCGCGCGATTTGCCAATCCTGCTCATCTGCATCGCGCGGCCGGAGCTTCTCGATGAGCATGCCGGATGGGGGGCGGGCAAGCGCAACGCGACATCGATCTTTCTGGAGCCGCTCAGCGATACGGAATGCCGCGAGCTGATCTACAACCTACTTGGCCGCGCACCTCTGCCGGCGGCGGCCGAGTCGAGAATCACAAACGCGGCCGAGGGCAATGCACTCTTCGCCGAGGAATTAGTCGCGATGCTCGTAGATGACGCGGTGATCCGCCGCGAGCCCGATGGCTGGGTCCCTGTGTCGGACCTCGCGGAGATACCGGTTCCTTCGTCGATCAATGCGCTTCTCGCTGCACGTCTTGAAGGCCTACCAGCCCTCGAGCGAGTCATCCTGACGGCAGCGGCGGTCGAGGGCTCATCATTCCATCGAAGTGCCATCAGAGAACTCGCCTGCCCTGTGCTTGACACACTAGACAATAGCTTACTCGCGCTCGTCCGCCGCGATCTAATCCGCCCGGAGACGCCGACATTCGCAGGAGAGAAGGCGTATCGTTTCCGTCACGTCCTGATACGTGATGCCGCATACCGCTCCCTGCCGAAGAACTCGCGTGCTGACTTGCATGAGCGCTTCGCGGCCTGGCTTGAACTAACGGCAGCGGACCGGTTGCGGGAGTTCGAGGAGTTTGTCGGCTATCACCTCGAACAGGCATTTCAGTACCGAATCTCGCTCGGCCCGCGCGACGTGCACGCGACTTCGCTTGCCGCCCGGGCTAGTGAACGGCTCGAGGCAGCCGGGCGGCGAGCGCTTGTCCGCGGCGATCTTCCAACGGCAATTGGTCTGCTCGATCGGGTTTCCCGGATGCTTCCCACAGATGATTCACATCGGATTGCGCTGCTCGGAGAGCTGAGCGGCGCTCTGATCGAAAGTGGCCGGCTGGAGGACGCTGGGGACATGCTAGACGAGGCGGAGCGGCTGGCGGCCATTGCCGAAGAACAGCGCTTGGTGGCACGTATCCTGGTCCAGCGACAGTTCCTGCAGCTTCTCCGCGGAGAGGAGGGCGCGGTGGAGAAGGCGACACAAGCTGTGGCCTCTGCAATTCCAGTTTTTGAGCGCCTAGAAGATAACCTCGGCTTGTGTCGCGCTAGAAGGCTCGAGGCGTGGCTATGTTTTAACGGGGCACGCGGCGAGGCGGCCGCGGCGGCGTGGGAGCGTGCGGCGACCCATGCGCGACGGGCAAGCGATCAACATGAATATTACGAGATTCTCACATGGATTGCGTCCTCGCTCTGGTTTGGGCCTACCCCGGCCTCCGAAGGCATCCGCCGTTGTGAGGCGATGCGCTCGGAAGTGTGCGAAAGCCCCCAGTCCGAGGCAGCGATCCTCCGCCAACTCGCATGTCTCAACGCGATTGTCGGCCGCTTTGCGGAAGCCCGAGCGCTGATCGCTATGAGCAATGCTACCTACGCCGACCTCGGCCTAACGCTCTACGTGGCTTCATCCGAGCACGAGGCCGTAGTCGAACTGCTCGCCGGGAATCCAGCTGCAGCCGAGAAAAGCGCGCACGCGGCTTATCACGCGCTTGAGGAGATGGGCGAACGGGCATTCCGCTCGACGATGGCCGCATCCCTTGCCGTCATAGTCCTAGAACAGGGACGCGACGAGGAGGCCGAGGAATTTGCTAGGCTCAGTTCACAGCTGGCTTCGAGCGGGGACTTGGTTACGCAGGTCCGTTGGCGCCGCGTGAGCGCGCGCGTGCTCGCACGGCGGGCGGATATCCACGCCGCCGAGGCGCTGGCGCGGGAGGCATTGGCGATCGCCGAATCGACCGACTTCGTCAACGACCATGCGGACGCACTCGTCGACCTATCTCATGTGCTCGAAACTTCGGGCCGCCGCGACGACGCGGTCGCCGCGGCGTCCGAGGCGCGGCGTCTGTACGAGCTGAAGGGAAACGTGGTCGCTGCGGCCGCGACACGGCTCCGGCTAGGCAAACTCATCAAAAAGTGACACTCTAGGGAGGCGGCAAGAAGGAAGGTGGCAGAGGGGGCTGCTGGAAATCTTCGCTCAGTGCGTTTCGTCAGCGCCCGCAAATTCTAAGCTGGTAAGTCGCTAACCTTACCCGCCGGCAACTCTCCGAACGTTTTCGTCCCCTCTCTCATATCTAGCAGGTACGGATAATCCGACTTATTGAATCCCTTTCCCACCGCGTGGGATGCTACTTCTTGAAATTACTTTCGAAGAGGTCAAGTATGGTCACGAAAAAGAATGCCCCACCGAAACAGGTTTCCAAAGCGACGAAAGCCACGAGACAGAAACTCGAAGAAGCTAACGCCGCGGCAACGTCCCAAATTCCCGAACCAGTCCGCGACTTTCTCAAACAAACATCAATTTCCAAGGGATACGTTAGCACTAAGCCGATAGCGCAGGCCGAGTTGCAAAAGCGCCTGATCGAACTGGATCTGAGGCCAACCGTTTCGATAGAGCAACTCTTGGCCAGCGCAAACCGCATCGAGCCGGCGACCCTTCCTGTGAAGAATTTTCCGGAAGACATCAAAGAGTCTATCCCTGCGCTCAAGCCGGGAATTCGACGTCTTCACGGAGTTAAAATTCCGCTCTACTGGTTCCCGTTCCCGTGGCTGAGTTCTCCCTGTGCAGATCGTTTTGGGTACATGTCGTCACCAGCCACCCGTGCGGCGACGAAGTTGCCATTCAATGTCGCGACGCAAGCACTCCTCGGCCAGCTCGGTATCATGATGGGAGACGCCGGCCGTGATCCCAATCCTGCGTCTGACAATCCTGCTGACGCGGGCGTATCTTCGATACCGGCAGGCTTCACTTATTTTGGTCAGTTTGTGGACCATGATATCACGTTCGACGTCTCGTCGACTCTCGACGCCGATACTGATGCGAATACGATCAATAACATGCGCAGCCCGGCACTCGATTTAGATTCTGTTTACGGCCGCGGGCCTGGCTTGGATCCGTTTCTCTACGATTTTCCTGCGTCCGGTCCAGCGACCGCAATCAAGCTGCACAGGGGCACGAACACTCCTAATGGGTCAGGCGGTCCTAGCAACAACGGTAACCCATCGGGCATGGTCCCGCAGGCGAGCTGGGATGTGCCCCGCATGCAGGGTACGAACACTGCCGTAATTGGTGATCCGCGCAATGACGAAAATCTGATCATCGTACAGTTCCAGCACGCTATGCTGCGCTTCCACAATGCCGTCGTTGACCTCCTGCTGGCTGTTGCATTCGCGGGGGACATCTTCGCAGAGGCCAAGCGAATCGTGACTCATCACTACCAATGGGTCGTGGTGCATGACTTTCTGGAAAGAATCTGCGGATCGGCTGCTGTGAACAACGCGATGACGAGCATTACCGCTCCCACCGGCAGTCCGTTCCAAATGCCAGTCGAGTTCGCGGTGGCAGCATTTAGGTTCGGCCACAGCATGGTCCGCGATACATATTGGGTAAATTTCAACTTCCCGAATGCCACACTCGGAAAGGTGTTCGAGTTCAATCGCAATCCACGGCTGCCGGTCTTTTCAAACTGGGTCGTCGACTTCAACGCCTTCTTTGATACTGGAGTACCAGTGCCGGTTCACAACAAGGCTCGGAAAATCGATAGTTTCATGGCGAACGGATTGGAATCGCTACCCGGCTTCTCAGGAATGATGGCGATCCTGGCAACGCGAAACCTCCGGCGCGCCTTAGCTCTCGGCCTGCCGAGCGGACAAGGCATGGCCAACGCATTCGGCATCGCACCCATGACCACGGAGCAATTGACATCTGGGTTGCCGGCGGCCGAAGTGGCTGTGCTGAATTCCAGCGGCGGTATACTTCTGACCAAGACGCCCCTGTGGTATTACACCCTGCGCGAGGCTGCGGTCCTCCACAGTGGAAATCAGTTGGGTCCGGTCGGCGGCAGGATCGTGGCAGAGACGTTTGTGAGGATTCTGAAGCGCGACGCCTCATCATACCTCAACGTTGCCGGCGGGTTCACGCCTATCCTGCCTTCGTCCACTGCTGGGGACTTCACGGTGGCGGATTTGTTGGCCTTCGCCGGGGTGACACAACCGTAGAGATTGCGTGCGAACGCCAATGCAGTGACCTTCAGCAGCGTTAACTCAGCTTCGCTCCGGTCCCAAACCAGTTTACCTCTCCTGCCCCTCAAGTAAGTATCGCCGCAACTTCACGGTCCTGCGCTCCGACCATGCCAGCGGCAGAAACCGGTAACATCGGGCATCAAACGAGACGGCTAGCGTTATGAATTCAAGTCCCGCTGCTTTCCACAACAGCGGTGCACCATGTCTGTGCAGTACCCAAATTGGTAGTCCCGAGCCCAACCGCGGCGCTCCCGTCGGAGCTAATGTCTTCGGGGCCCTTCTACCGACCGATTCTAACCACCGGTTCTGAACAGTCGCATATTACTTTTCCTTCAACACCTCCTCTACGGATTTCCCTTCGGTCATCCCCTGCTTCAGCCTTTCAATTTTTGATTGCGCACTGTCGATCGCCTCCCCGACCCTCTTTTGCAAAGTCTTGAGGACTTCGATCTGCATCTCGAATTTTTTGACAAACGCTTCATCGATGACCATTTCATCCTCCAATCTATGCGTCGCTCGACGGTTACCGAGCTCTAAAATAGAATGATTGGATCAAACCACCAATCGAACTCATGATCCCCTGTGACTTTATTGCGCATTGCTAGGAGCGTGATCCCCAATGCCGGGCCGGCATAGAAGGTTCCGCTTTTCCACCCAGGCTCGGCTGCAGTCCACTGGCCCAACACGAAGCCTGTCCAAGAACTCTGGGTGGTGCTTTGACTGGGGCCACTCCAAATCATATCAGCTTGGTTCGTGCCGGTCCCCTGCACAACCCAGGCCTCGACCCATGTGGGCTCAAAGTTTGCGTGAAGGCCTGTCATCGGACCCGTCGGCCACTCGACTCGACCGTTCGAAAGCTTCTGAAATGGTGCCCAATTTGCCGGCATGACACATATCTCCAATCGTTGCCGGCGGGGCTCGCCTCGCCCGCAACCATGAACAAGAGATGAAACGGAACTTGCCGGATCCTATTTTCTCTAAAAAACGACAAGGATAAACCTTGTGTGGATAGTATCCGATGGTTCCCCCTTCGATGGAAATGGCATAGCCCATTTTAAAAGGTGAGACAATTTAACCAATAGTAGGTGTCGCGGTGCGGCCGATATCTTGCCGGCGAGCAAGAAGAAGCCGCGCGGCGCAAAGTTGGATGTCAAGCGGGTGAGCCGACAGGAGATCCTGCGCGTCGATGCTCCGGCCGGATCGCGCTTCAAGGGATACAGAAGCTTCTACGTTCGCGACCTGGTGCTGAAGGCAGAGCTCGTCCATTACCGTCGTGAATGCTGGGTCATCCCAAATGGAAAGACGATGCTGACAGCCTTGCCCGCGCCGACAAATCACGTGTTGCGGAAGCACCGCGCTTGCTTGCGGAGCAGCGTCTCACTCCAGACGCCATCAAGGTGTTTGCGGCATGACTCAGCAGAATCTTTTCATTTGGGCAGACAACAGCCGTCGAACATCACATGCGCTTCCCTCACTAATTCGTAACCGGTGTTCTGCCCCCACGTTGCCCGCAGTCGCCTGACCTGTGATCCAGTTCCATGGATGAGCGGCAAGGAGGTTCTCCATGGAGACTACGTTGGAGGTTCTCACAACACGTCGCGGGCGTCGTGACGTCAATCGCCAATGGCCGGACGAGGTCAAGGCACGGATCGTGTCGGAGAGCTTGCGACCGGGCGTGACGGTGAACGAGGTCGCGGGGCGCTACGGGCTGAAGGCCAACCACCTGTCGTCCTGGCGAACACTGGCGCGGCAGGGGAAGCTGGTTTTGCCTGCGCCGGAGGACGCCGTCGAATTTGCTGCCATGGTTGTCGAGACGCCCGAATCGGAGCTGCCGACTGTCAAAGCAATTTCCCGCGCCGAGATTGTCATCGGTCCAGTCACAATCCGCCTTGAGGAAGGGGCGTCAACGGCCCGGATCGCCGCCATCGCACGCGCCTTGGCGGCGGCGACATGATCTTTCCATCGAACCGCGTCCGGATCATGGTGGCGACCAAACCGGTAGACTTCCGTAAGGGTCATGACGGATTGGCGGCACTGGTGAAGAACGAGCTGCATAAGGACCCGTTCACCGGCACGGTCTTCGTGTTCCGGTCACGCAAGGCCGACCGGTTGAAGCTGATCTACTGGGATGGGAGCGGGATCGTGCTGGCTTACAACGATCGGCGTTCATACTACACCTCTTTCCTCGCCAGTTGATGTTCTTGGCTCGGTTTGCATTTGTCGATACGCAGCAGCGCGATCTTCGAGTGGATTCCATCGACTGCATTGCTTTTGCGGCAGGTCTCCATCGGCGATTTCGTACAGGCTATAGTGCCCGTTATAGGCATGTCTGGTGATGAGGCCAAATTTGGCCCATCTGGCGACGGTTTGCTCGCTGATATTGAGATGCACTGCCGCTTCCTGTCTTGTCAGCATTCCCCGCTGTCGCAGTCGATCATATCGTGATCGCAGCTTATATTCGTGGATGAGATAGGCGACTTTGAGGGGTGTAAAGCGGGCGTCCTGGCAGCCGCGACGTGCGGTTCCACCTGGGCGATGCCCCTGCTCGTTTAGAATCTCGGCGATCTCGGGATAAATGTAATCGTCGAGAAGCCTATCGACCAG
Source organism: Rhizobium sp. CB3171 (assembly GCF_029714265.1). NCBI lineage: Bacteria > Pseudomonadati > Pseudomonadota > Alphaproteobacteria > Hyphomicrobiales > Rhizobiaceae > Rhizobium > Rhizobium sp. CB3171. Next base: position 446,535 of record NZ_CP121654.1, read on the forward strand.
TTCAATGATGCTGGGCTTTGTCTTGATCTGCTGAGGAGAGGATTTTGGGTTCATGGTGGTGAGCGTCTGGATTTTGCCGCCCTTGAAGCGAACGTGAAGCTTAGTGGTTCCTTCCGCTGGCAACTTTAAGAGAGTGACATCCTCAATGATGTGGGCCAGCAATCGCTTGCGTTCGCGGCTTGGGGTATCCGGATCTTTCCAGAGCTGGTTGAAGTCGGCCGTCATCGCGACTAACCGTTCGTGGACAGCTTTATCGAGGATGAATTGATCGTGCTCTCGGCCACGTTCGCGCTCTTCGCGGGCACTGGCCAGCGTGCGAAGCTTCTCGTTCCATTCACCTTCGAGCGTGTCGGCGACGAGGCGGTTACTAGGATCGACAAGCATGAAGCGGCGCTGAGCGAGCTCGGCTTCCGTTTGGGCGCGTTCGATTGCGCGACAGCGCAGCCGGTCTGCTTCTTCATGCCGGGCTTGGATCTCCTTGCGGACTTCGAGAGCGAGTTCGACGGCCGCCGGCGTCATCTGCTCGGCAATCAGCATACCGATGGCTTCATCGACGGGAGGCCCAGCGATCGACTGACACATAGGCTCCGCACGATAAATGCGGGCACGATTACAAATGTACCAGGCTTCCTGCCGGCCACGTCGCGCCGCATAGCGAACCCTAAGATGGCTGCCGCACTGCCCACACACGGCCCGGCCTTGCAGCAGTGCCGGTCCCTCCCTTGGGATTGAAGCTCGTGCCGCTTCAAATCCACGGCCATTCGCCTTGAGGATCTTCAGATTCTCCTGATGTCGCTCCCAGCTGATATAGCCGGGATGAGCATCGGGAATGCAGGCCGGCCAGTCATCAATGTCGCGCGCACGCAGAGTCTTTTTGCCGTCGATGGTGCGTCGAAACTGTCGTCGGCCATAGGTATAGGCGCCAGCGTAGCGCGGATTGTTCAGGACACGCATCGCCGTCGATGCGGTCAGCGGCCGAAATAGCGTGCCGCCGTTGTGTAGGCGCGATGGAAACAATAGGCCTTCATTGCGAAAGACCTTGACGGTCTGGGAGGCGGACCCGAGGCGAGAGAACATCTCAAAGAAATGAATGATCGTTTCTCTGACTTGCATGTCTGGATCAAGAGTCACATTGCCGAAATGGTCATAGACCAGCCCGGTCGGTAGGAGGCAACGAAACTCGCCGCGCCGCACCTTATTGAGAATGCCGCCGCGCAGCCGGGCTTTGATCACATGCAGCTCGGCCTCACTCATTGTTCCCTTCAGGCCGAGCAGGAGCCGGTCGTTGAAACTTGCCGGATCATAGACGCCGTCCTCGTCGAGGATCAGGGTGTCGGCAAGGGCACAGATCTCCAGCAGACGCTGCCAGTCGGCATTGTTGCGCGCCAGACGGGAGACCTCCAGGCCCATGACGATCCCGGCATGCCCCATGCCGACATCGCTGACCAGCCGCTGAAACCCCTCGCGCCACGCCGCCGATGCACCGGACTCTCCTTGATCGTTGTCGATGACGATAATCTGCTCGTCGCGCCAGCCGAGGGCGACAGCGCGTCCCCGAAGCGCATATTGCCGCCTGGCGCTCTCAACGTTCTCAACGACTTGCCGCATGGAAGACTGGCGGATGTAGAGGTAGGCGCCGCGTTCGAGGTGATGAGGCTGGACTTTGAGATGTACATTCATGGTGACCTCCGATCGTTGGTGCTCATGGCGATTGTCGCAAGGACGTGAACGACGGCGCTGTGTCCGCCGTGCAGCGGACAAGCAAATGACGATGGGTAATTCTGCTCTCGCGGAGTGCTTGCTGCTGCGGTCAGCGCCTGAACCCATCCCCACATCCCCCGGCGCAGAAAGAGCATCAGGCCGCTACGGGCCATAAGCGGCAGCGCTGCGCCGAGGGCTGCCTTGCGCAATACCTCGTACTGGGACGCGATGGTCGACGGTTGGATCGGGCATGCCGCCGTCGCGGCAATGTTTACGTGCCGCTTTTTTAGAACCCGCTCGATCGATCTGGGATGAAGCTCGATATCGAGTTCCTGGCGGAGCAGCTTGGCCAGTTCCCGGGCGCGAACGGGTTCTCCTGGGGCGAGCTGCGCCTGCAGAAATGCCAGGACTTTGTCGTCGATCTTGTGGGGACCGCGGGGCCCCGGCTTCGTCGGCACCAGTCCGGCAATGCCGGCCATATCGAAGTTCACCTTGGCCTGGTAGTAGGTTGGCCTGGAAACACCGTACTCGTCGGAGGCCTCCGTCACCGACACCTTGTCGATGGAGACGCGACGCAGCATCTCGTATTTGACCTGCACGGCGTCGTGCGGATCGAAGAACTCGCTGCCCCGAAACTTTGGATCGCGCACCTTCTCGGGGTGGGATTGAACGTGCCCTCTTCGATGAGGCCATCCGTCTTTGTGCGCTTGCTGTCGTACTTCGCAGACATCGATGGCTCCGAGGACATGAAGCGGTGTTAGCGTAATGCTAATTATGACGCATTTTGCTGCCTCGTCAAGACGATGCTTATGGTCTATTTGACGAGATATCTTGTATTTGCAGGCGTAACCTCTCATAAAAGCGACCTCTTGCGGCATAATCCACTTTACAAATGCGGCATATTTATCCTTACACTTCCGCACGTCAGCCCGGCCCCGATTTGCTCGAAAGGCGCTTCACCAGAGTGGCCAACTCCATTAAGTCGACTACCCGCAAGAGCGATCGCCCGTTGCTCATGACGACCTCAGGATCCAAGCTCACAAGATCAGTCCATTGCGGAGGAACCGACCAAACAGTGGTGTCCTCGGTCTGCAGCAAAAGGCGTTCACCATGCCGGTTGTAGCGCTTGCCGACGCACGGCAACTGCCGTGGGAATAAAGGATGAAACGGATGCGTCACCCGCACTAACTGCGTATCTGCGTTGGCAGTGGCTGCATTCTGTTGTGAGGTACAAGAGGCTGGAAGAGCACACGTTCACCTGGCCCGGGATCAAGGATGGCCTGATGACACTGACCCACGCTCAGTTCGAAGCCTTGTTTGCGGGCCTCGATTGGCGGCGAGTTCGTTCTGTCGAGACGAGAGTGCCGGAGACCATCGAATAGCTGCGGCACGATGACTCAGCACGACATATTCCGAACGCAACGCGGGCCGGATTTTGCTAGGTTCCAACGATGTTGGACGCCGCCGATCTACCCGATGATGTTGCCGCCCTGAAGGCTATGCTGATTGCGGCGCAGGCACGCGAAGCGGATAAGGTTGCTCAGATCGCCCGCAAGGATGAACGGATCGAACGGCTTGAGAAGCTGGTCGCGGCCTTCAAGCAAGCGGCCTTCGGGCGCAAGTCCGAGAAGGCCGATCCCGATCAATTCGATCTCGCGCTGGAAGACCTGGAAACGGCCATGGCCGCAATCCATGCCGAGGATGAGGCGGACGCTCATGCCGGGAACAGGGTCACCAAGCCCCGCGCGACCAATCGCGGCTCCCTTCCAAAACATCTTCCTCGTGTCGAAGAGGTGATTGAGCCGGAAAGCCTGATCTGTGCCTGCGGCGGTTGCCTGCATTGCATTGGCGAGGATATCTCCGAGAGGTTGGACGTGGTCCCGGCGCAGTTCCGCGTGATTGTCACCCGTCGCCCCAAATATGCTTGTCGCGCCTGCACCGACGGCGTCGTTCAGGCCCCGGCTCCCGCTCGGTTGATCCAGGCAGGGCTGCCGACCGAAGCGACTGTCGCCCATGTGCTGGTTTCCAAATATGCCGATCATCTTCCGCTCTATCGGCAGGCCCAGATCATGAGCCGCCAGGGCGTTGATCTCGACCGCTCCACGCTCGCAGACTGGGTCGGACGCGCAGCCCATGAGCTGCGTCCCGTCTTCGACGCGCTGATGGCCGATCTGAAGCGGTCTACCAAGCTCTTCATGGATGAGACCCGTGCACCGGTTCTCGATCCTGGCTCCCGTAAAACCAAGACGGGATACTTCTGGGCGCTGGCGCGGGATGATCGCCCATGGGGCGGAGGTGCTCCGCCCGGCGTAGCTTTCACCTATGCGCCCGGCCGCGGCGGGCTCCATGCCGAACAGATATTGCAGGGCTTCTCCGGAATCCTGCAAGTCGATGGCTATGCCGGATACAACAGACTGATTGCGCCTGATCGTGCTGGTCCGGACATTCGGCTTGCCTATTGTTGGGCCCACGCTCGCCGAAAGCTGATCGAGATCGCGCGCAACGGAACAGCGCCGATTGCCGAAGATGGCGTCAAACGGATCGGTGAACTGTACCGGATCGAAGCCGCACTGCGCGGCCTTGATCCGCAGGCTCGTCTTGCCGGTCGACAGGAACGGTCAGCGCCACTGATCGCCGACATGCAGACCTGGCTGGTCCATCACCGTGCCCGTGTCGCGACGAAGTCCCCACTCGGCGAGGCCTTGGCCTACATCGCCAAATACTGGGATGGCCTGAGGCTCTTCCTGACCGACGGTCGCATCGAGATCGACAACAACAGCGTCGAACGCACCATCCGGCCGATAGCCCTCAATCGTAAGAATGCTCTCTTCGCCGGACACGATGCCGGAGCAGAGAACTGGGCTACCATCGCCTCACTGATCGAAACCTGCAAACTTAATACCGTCCATCCGCTGGCCTATTTGACCGTCACGCTCACCGCCATCGTCAACGGCCATAAGCAGAGCCGGATCGGTGAGTTGCTGCCTTGGAATTGCCACGCCAGCTAACGGTTCTGGCGGCTGCCTTGGCCGAAAAATCAAGAGCTAAGGCGTGTCCGTCTTTGCCTGCTGCCAAAGATCAGTCAGCGTCACACCCTTTCTACCCCAATTGTCGGTATCTACCTCATCAATCACCACAAAGACATATTCGGGATTGCGACCCAACTCTTCGACAAGCACTTCCGTCATTCTTTTGATGACGGCGCGCTTTTGATCGACGGTGGCGATTCCTTTTGCGATCTCAACCTTGACGTACGGCACTGGCTAACCTCCGTGTTCTCTGACCTGTTCTGTTATCTCAAGTGAGGTTCTGATCATGGCCGTTTTGGCCGAAAGCCGCCACACCCTTACAGGTCTGGCAATCGTCACAGCAGAGGCCGCTACGTCAAGGTGGAAGCGGCACATCGCTTACACTAATTCGACGCGCGGCAATCGAAAACATTTATCAGATCACCGCGAAGTTCGAACGATCCGACCGCTCCGAGAACGCTCTAAAAACACGTACGATCGACAAGGTGCCACTTGGTGAAAAGTAAATCAGGATGCAGCTCCAAAAAGCAGATGAAGCGCAACGCAAGCAAGGCGCCAGAATGGGTCAGGGATATCGCGTCCGCCAAATTCGACCCCCGCCGGAAACCGCGCCTATCGCGAGTACAATTTGGGACATTTGGCGCCGCGTCGGAAGTACGACGGATCGATCCCGCAACCTATCTTGCTGAGAGGCAGAACAAGGGGTGGCCCTGTCCCTCAAAAGGCATCCGCCGGATCATGATGGCAAATGAGTCGCCCTTCCCTTGCGAATATGTCAATCAATCCTTGGTGGCCCGATAAAACCACTTCAGGAGAATTGCATGACGCAGCGACGTCCGGTAGCCATCCCTGCTGGCAGTTGGCCGCCCCGCATGATGGCAGACATGGCGGCGGGATATTGCGGTGAAAAGCACGTCGAAGATTTCCTAGAGCGCGTCGGAAGGACGTATCCGGCACCGTGGGTGGTCGATACGACGCGCCGCAAGTTCTGGTATCGTGATGACCTGGACCGAGCGATTAAACTCGGAACAACTGAAGCCCTCAGAGCATGGGAGAAAAGTTACGTCAGGCGATCAGGGAAAAGCGGAAGCTCAAAGAGCAAAGTTCAAAGCGTCAAAGCGATTGTTAGTCGCGCGAGCAACGCCGATAGCCACAAAACGCGAATGCCCCGAGGCCGACTACGGCGCCTGCATAGCGCCGCGCAAATTGGACGAGAAACGAAGTAACCTAAGGATGAATCAATCATCGACATTCTAGAGTTTTGCGATAATTATTGCGGCAATTGATGGTTGTTAAGACGCTATTGGGAGAGACGGATGCGAAATTGGTTGGCAGCAGCCACCTTCCTGGTGGCGGCCTTGTGCTCTGATATGCATGTCGCCGACGCCCGGACATTCGGCGACAATGATTGCACTGATGATTGCTCGGGGCATAAAGCGGGCTACGAATGGGCAGAGAGAAACGGTGTGACGGATGAGTCTGACTGTTCTGGAAATTCAACGTCCTTCGATGAGGGTTGCCAGAAATATGTCCAGGAGCCGTCCCGCGGTGCTGACTCTGATGATAATGGCGATGAGATCGACGATGAATAAACAGAGATGGCGAAAGTATATTCGACCCGTTTAGATCTCATGCTTGGAGAGTGCCTATGAAATCTATCATTTGGGCTATGGCGCTAGCCGCCTTTTTCCCATGCAGTTCCTATGCTGAAGATAGTATGATCGTGACGACGCAACTAGGGGCGCTCCTCGCTGCGGAGGACGCGTGTAGCATGAGTTATGACAAGGACGCTATCCAACGCTACATTGAGAAAAAAGTCGCTGCGGACGATTTGAACTTTGCGAGCATGCTGCCCCTGATGGTCAAAGGCCAGCAAGTCCAAATAGAACAAATGTCTGATAGCTCAAAATCGGCATTCTGCATCCAGCAGCGGCGCGCGGCTAAAAAGCTGGGATTTGTTCAGTGATTCCGCCTACTCTTAGCGTATGCCGATTTCCCGACGCTCACATGAATCGAGGTTAGGCAGTTACTTTCGCTGTATGTGGTAACGGGCGCCCCATCGCATCCCGAGCGAGTTTTCCGATCGCTACCGCTTCGCTCGAGGATGACGCCCATACAAGCGAATGCCAGATAGGGCGATCGCCCTGTCCGTTCCAGTTTCCATGAAATGGATCGATCGTCACTGTAAATTCCGAGTGCATGGCGCTTCCTCGTTCTGCAACCTTACTGAGCTAGTGACCGCGAACCCAAAAAACAAGTATCACGCTACCTGTCACGCGACATCCCGCTCTCGCTACGGTAGGCAGCTCTAGGACCTCAAGTTTGAGGAGTGAGATGATGTCGCGGAGACGCCTATGGAAGAGATCGCACGGAGATCATTTGCGCCGATACAAAGGGAAGATCTAAAGCTTTTTGCGGAAGCATCTTGGTCAAAGTTGACCGAAGTCTTCGACAGAGCTCCTGTTGCATCGCTTTATCGTGAGAGACTTCTGCTGCTCGTTCTTGCGCAGGGTGGCGCGCTGCACTTTGAAAACGGCACCAACGGCCTCAAGGACATCGACGTCTGGGCTTTCTTTGCAAATGGGCCTGATCGCCCATTTCCGCATCGTGTGCGATGGACAGCGGACTTTGGTCCCTCCAAGTTCGGTAGAAGCCCGGATGACATTGGCTTCATGGGAAGGAGGATCGATATCCTTGGGAGATCGATCGACGTCATCGCCAACGAGTTGCCTGAGGAAAGCGTGAAAAGATGGCTGAAGGGTTGGTGTAACTCCGCCGTTGCCCTTCGTCGTAAGCCGATGTTCGTAATTTCCCCACAGCAAAAGCTTGGTCTGAGAATAAACTGATGCTTCACCCGCAACGGCTAATCTGTGGTGCATGAGGGCTAGATTGATGAAAGCTTGGGCGGCTATCGTCGGAATGGTGTTGATATTGATGCCGACGGCATGCTGGGCGACCAACACTCCTTGCAGCGGGCATAAAGGCGGCATCGACCGTTGCCAAGGATCGACCTTCATCTGCAACGACGGATCTGTTAGCGCCAGCAAGAAGTCATGCGATGCGTATATGGGTGGCGCGGCGCTGCTCGGCTCGACGCCAGCGGACATGGAGCCGACGGCCTCGTCAGATTGCTCGTGCCGCGGCGGATCGTATTGTGTCGGGCCACGCGGCGGTCACTTCTGCCTTACCGACGACGGTCGAAAAAGCTATCTTCGCAAATAAATGCATTGCAACGGTACAAGAGAGCCAAATGAAAGCGTTTATAGATACCGCTCTTCACAATAGGATTGTGCAATAAGCATGCCGCGCCCAACAAGGTCCAAAACGCGGAAGCCGCACAGCAAACCTCACAAAAAGAACGCAGTACGCCAAGCACCGATCACCTGGAGAGATATCTTTCCATTTATTGTTCCCCTCGCGCTGGCGATATTCCTAATTCCCAGCCATTGGGCGAATGATCTGTCTTTGCCTTGGGTAATCGGCCCGGCGGCCTGGTTGGCGACAATCGCGGCGACGATTTCTTTCCTGCGCTCCCTGGTCACACGCAGAGGGCTCACAGCGGGATCGTTGTTCAGTTGCGTGGGTCTTGCGGCCTTTGTCGTTGCGGGGACGGTATATTTCTGGGCGCCTCCGACTGGGCCACTGTTGACGCTCTTGCTTGCGCAACTGTCGTCAGCAATCATATGCATCATGCTGGTTTTCTTCCTGCGAAAGGTCCAAATCGGTATGGATCCTATCCGCAACGTGGAAATTCGGTCACAAATCGATCTTCAGTCACTCCGCAAGGGGGCTCTTGGGCGGGACGGCTTTGCTGGTTCTCTGGGATGGTTTGACGCTGATATTTTATCATACCCGCTGTCAGGACCTTAGAACATTGAGTGATGCTCACAGGTGTATGAACGGCGAAATGATCATGCGGGTTCAGGGCCCATTTTCCCACGTCTATTACGCCTGCTACTTCGGAATTTTGGCTTTTGCCGTTCCCATGTGGGCGGGCTTAAGGATGCTGCGCGATTGGGCGAGACCTCCGGAGGACGAAGAGGGAGAAGCCGCAGTGATCGAAGAGACGAGCGATAGGTCTAACCGCGAGGATTGGAATGAAAACTGATTATGTCAGCTTCCTTGAAGACGCCGCGGACCGGATCGCGGACGTCCCGTAACCCGACTTGCAGATCATGTTGCGCCGGGCCGCACTGATGCTCCGGAATGCGGGTTCGATCGCCCTTGATGAACAGGTCGAGGAAGCGATAGACAGCATCGCCGACGAACTCGGCAAGACGCGCAACGACATGATCCGCTACATCAACCGATAAATGGAGGACGTTTTTCCGCTAGCGATTTCACTGAACGCCTCCCCTTGCCAAAACGATTTCAAAATCGAACACCATCGTGGGCTCGCACGATTGAAGGAGAGCAGTGGTCGACGGCGCGTCAAATCGCGCGAGAATTGGACAAAATACTCGATAGGGGCGAGCCGCGGTTGCCGTCGCCCTGGACGCATGGTGCGCAATCTCGACCTACCAGGTGCGTGGTTACAGGCCATGACCCCTATCGGCGCGCCGTTGCCACTTGCTTTCGCGCCGACGGCGCCGAAGTGAACCTCTGGTTGGTGCGGAACGGCTACGCGGTGGATTGGCCCAAAATTCGCACGGCCGCTATCTGGAAGCTCATTATGAGGTGATGGCCGCTGATCGCGGTGTCTGGAACGGCTACTTCGATCTGCCATGCCAGGCGCGCGCGCAAAAGGATCATGGAAGGGCAGCACGATGTTAAGCTTACTCGGCACTATCATCGCGGGCTAATCAATGACCGTTATTGCATTACATCCGCGATTTCGTCTTTCGTGTAGTCCGATGGCGATTTGGTGTCGAAATGGCCGTTTGTCCCAGGCACCGAAATATGAGCTGCTGCTGGAAGCGCAGGGTAGTCGCTCTAGCTGAGCGCCGAGCGCCAGGCCGTTGTAAAATCCAGAGAAGACATCATCTGGAAACTATCACACCAGGTGACCCCAAGATCGTTGCACACATCCGGAACTCGTCGATTTGCCCGCTGGGTCTTTGGCTTGGATGCTTCGACGGTCACGACGACGCGCTCCGTCGGATTGGCCATCGCGTATGCGATCAAGAAGGGATCACGACCGATTTCGATTATTTCGGCATCGTTGAGATCTGTAGCATAGGCCGCAATCACAGCTTGCACCAGTTCGGGATCGACATCTTCATCCAGCTGAAGGCTGGCGCCATTGTCCCCCTCCTTCAACCATTGGCCAATCGGAGACTTCTCGGTGATCTCCTCCAGAATTTCAACAGGGATCTTCAGGCGACCCATGCTGCCCATATGGACTAACCATTCCCAGAACTCGGGCACCCGATTGATCGGATAGTATAGATTGTGCGCTGTAATCAGGACGTTTGCGTCGAGAAGATGCACAATATGTCCTCAGGCCGCGCTGTTGGTAAGGGGATAGACGTTGCTCGGCTTAACCCCAAGAATGGCGGCCGCCTTTGAGGGCGATAGCGCACCATCGGCAAGCATGCGTTTTGCGAGTTCGACCAAGCGATTTCCAAGCTTGTGACGCCGCACGACATAATAGCTGGGACCGCCCTCGGCTTCACGAGCGCGATCGCGCTGCACAGCCTTGCTCCTCAGCCATTGCTGGCGGAAGAGCGCGGTGACCGAGGACCACATGTTCTCATCGATAATGCCCTCTCGGTATAGCTTGTAGGCAACCATAGAATGGCTGACCTGCCGCGTTTCCGCGATGGCGGAAATGCGAGCGACGACGCGGTCTTGCGAAGCACCTACGAGTGAAGTTTCGGTGGTTATCTCGCCTGTGGGCAGCAGAATACGCCCCGCGACGTCGTTGCAGAGGGTCTCGATCGCGTTATTCAGCCGACCGCCGCTCAGGCCTGTTTGTCCGAGCCATATGTGGGCCAGCTCATGCAACAACGTGAACGACCACGCTTGCTCGCTGTCCTGGTCATTGATCACGACGAAGGGCGCGATGGGATCGGCGAGAGCAAATCCCCTGAACAATTCCACATTCAGTGCGCTGTGATGGCTGCCAAGGTTGCCTATCAAAAGGACGAAGATCCCGGCTGCTTCCGCGCAGCCCCTAAGGTACGCGAAGCCCTTGCGCTGATTGCCATGGCGAAATGTCTGCAGATCGAACCCAAGCGCCCGCTGGATCGCGGCTGCGATTACCTGAGGATCGCGCTGCCCTTCAAGGGATCCGACAAAGCCCAGCCGGTCAGCCTCATCTTCCGCTTCAAGTACAGCTCGAACCATGTCTTGACGCGCTCGCACCTCGCGAAGAAGTGTATCGACCAAAGCCGCATCACGCTGAGCGAATCCAGCCGGGAGGGTCCGAAAATCTTCCCCGCGAGCTGCCGCGACAGGCGGATTGGCGAGGTAAAATGTCAATATAGGCCGGCGATAGAGGCCAGCCATTTTCAGAAGAAGCGGCCGCGAGGGCTCAACCTTGCCAGCTTCGAGCATGGTCAACCGATCGCTGCCCGCCACTCCACGGGCAGCGTTGAGGCCGATTTTCTCAGCGGCTTCCTCTACGTTCAGTCCCGCCGTCTCGCGAGCCCAACGCAGGATCACTGGGTTAACCTTGGGCACTCCACACCTCTGTTCGGACAAGCCGATACTCGGTTTGATTTGAGCATGCAATCGTTACCAACATATAGGTATGCATGAAGATTAAGGTCGTCAAACTCTCGTTTTGGCAGCGGACTGCGCGAACTACCACTTTACGCAATCATCTCCGTGACGCTCTGTACCAAACGATCATAATCCTCAAAGAACTGCGGCACCGTAGCGACAGGGCGATGCCTTGTTTGCGGATCCGGATGACGTGGCATGTGAATCGCATACGTATCATTAATAAAAGAGATCATCCGCTCGCTGCGTGGGTTCTCCGGCAAACCGAGTTCGATCGATTGCGAGTGCAGCTTTTGAAGATTGTGTCCGTAGCTTTTTTTTAATTTCTCGGCAGTCTCTCCCTTTGAAAGCAGAAAACCCTTGAGGACGAGTTCAATCGCGAGCCCAAATAGCGCAAGCTGCGGCCACATAGGCATAAAACCGGGATGAAAATTCGGAAGCATCCTGCTCGCAGCATAGAAATCGTGCGCACGTCCCAGATAATTATGCGGCAACAACAAATCCGCATAGTCAAATTGCTCCTGGGTCATCTCGAAATCCTTTTGTTCCAGAGTAAAGCATGTCGAGATTGATAGCACCGCCTCATCGCCAATGTGAACAGCTTGAGGTCTCCCTCACCATTGGCAAGCCCGGAGAAGTCTGATGATACGTCGAAGAACCGTCGCCACATATCCCGCAGCCGTCATCATCCATCCACTGATGTAACCGGTTGGCCGCAGGAGAGGCATAGCGTTGCTCCCTCGCCTACCCTATCGCATCGCTCGGGTGGCAGGATTTCGATTGGATTGAAAGGAAAGCGCTTCGGCCGGCGGGTCGTCCATTCGAGGCTCCAGTTCAAGGTCGGTCAAGGAGATGGGGAGCCGTCGGAACAACGGCTAGGCCAACGGTCGGCATTCAGCTTATTGTCGAAACGGCGGTCCGCGGTTGCCGTCCTTTAGCTTGTCCCTCCATTTCTCCGCCGCTGACTTCAAAGAAGTTCGCCCAGAGTTGCACCGCCAACGACTTGAGGTCTGTAGTCTTCGGATCGGCTTCGGACGCCGCAGCGAGGAAATCGCCTTGCCGCCGGAGTTCGTCACCTCAATCATTCCGAAAAGTCAGAGGGCCACGCCAGTTATCGGATTGACGATTGGTCGCTCACTCTCGTCCTTGCTGCCCGCAGGCTGGACCGTTGACGGCGCGAGTGATTCTTTGTCAGCCTTTTCAGGCTTTTCCGGTACCGGATTTACGTCCTTGGGGCGTCGCTGCTCGGGCGTCGCATTCGTATCGTTGGTGCTCATCGTCTTCTCCATCAAACTTGGCATCTGCCTAAAAGAACAATGATTGTCGGCGCCGCCCCTCAATCGAATTGTTCACCGTGGCCGATCTGTTCGCGAACCGCATCGCCAATTGGCGGATCATCCGCTGGGTCCGGGTCCGCACTGTTGGCGTCCTCGAGAGAGTGGGCCGCCTCGACGAGGGCGCCGAGTACCTCTCGCGTGCCCCACCCCGCTTCGTTGGCTGAAGCGATAACTTCTTCCAGAGAATATCTGGCCGCCGCCTTCAATTCCTCGAAGCGCTGCTGCAAATCCTGGGATCGTGGTGATGGAAACGGCATGGTCGGCTCCTTTCGTTGACGAGGTAACCCGCAGGACATCGGTCGGTTCCCGCCGACGCCTCGACGCCTCCCAGCGGAACGAGGTTCATCACCAGGATACAAAACTCGCCTTCACAGTTCGCTTGGCGGTATCTGTATTCGAGGAGAGAGTTGCCAAACATGCCGACAGCGCCTATCCATCTGGATAGTTTCTATATTTCCTTCCCTATGACTCCTCGCATTTTTATAAAGATTCGCGCCCATCAAAATGCCAATGCAAGCAAATTCAGCCGAATTGCGAGACGGGTGCCGCTCTTTCAGCGTCGACGATCTGCTGGCGAATACCTCTTTTGCCGCCGCTCTTCGCGATGCCGCATTGGAGTTGCTGGCAATCCATCGCACGGCCCCGAGAGTGGTGCGTTATGTCGCCGATCTGCAGAAGTGGCTGCTCAGCCAGGCGACCTTGGCAATGCATTTTGAGCACAAGCTCAATCCGAGCTGCCCGCCAGTGACGGTCTCCAATCTGAGAAAATTCTTGGTCGAGAACCATGTTGCCAGTCACAATACAGCGATCGCGCATCTGAAGGAGATGGCGCACTATAAGCTATTCGAGCCGGCAGAAAATGCGGACCGGCGCACCAACGCCATGCAGGCTGCAGCCCATACGGAACAGCTGATCCGGCAATGGCTCGACGGACATCTGCGCTCGCTTGACAGCATAGATGCAGGCAATCGATATCAATGGTCCAAAGCCGATCCAACGATACTATTTCGCGCCCAACCGCAAATCGCGCGTCGCCTCTTCCATCACCCAGACTGGTATAGCCCTCCCGAAAGCATCACGCTCTTCGTCAAGTCGGAATCCGGCAGCAACATATTGCACGATCTTATGTCGCGTGTGCCACCAACAGCGGACGTGGCTGAGCGCTCGTGGATAGGTGCTGTTTCGGCACGACTTGCCGCCGCCGACTATCTCATTTCCCGCACTCATACCGGCAGGATACTCGCGACCGCCCAGTCCAAGGCGCTATTGGGATGGGAGACGGCCACGAAGAGCGGTGACTGCTGGGTTTCGGCGAACCTGGTGCTCGACTATAGGCGGTGGCAGGCCGTGAAATTTTCCGTCATCTCACACGTCTTTGCGGATATCTAGGGTTTTTGGGCCGCCGGTATCCCTGTAGCTGTTGCGCAGTACTGCTGTGTAGCCCGCGCCCGCAATATCCCCGCTTGTCACTTCCGATGTCTGGGTTCGGGGCCTATGAATTCCCATTTTTCCTCAATGGGTCCCCACACGAGAAGGCCAGTGAAGTGCCAGCGGTGTTCGAATGTCCGGCGATTGCCGATGCGTGTTGGCGTCATCCCTTCAATCGACGCAATCCGCCATTAATCAGTTGGACGGCCTGGCAAATCGTTGATGGTTTCCACCCAGGGCAGCCGGGACGCTTGCCAGATTTGAAACCGGGGAGAAAGCTCGCGACGTTGGTCGATGGTTCCGACGCGTATACCGACATGCTCGGCAGCCTGGGCCTCGCCCGTCGTATAGATCGGCGACCCACAGTCGCCGCAGAAAAATTGCAGGCGCTTCTGACCGTTATCCGCAGTCTTAACGTAACATCGCGGTTCACCGGCCGTGATACGAAAATGCGCGCGTGGTGTACTGGCGGTCACACGATATGCCGAACCGGTGAGTTGCTGACAATCGTTGCAGTGGCAGATGCCGACGTCGTTGGGATCGATTTCTGCCTCGTAAGTCACACGTCCACAGTGGCACCGTCCTTGTATTTCCATGCGTTCAACTCCTCTTTGCGAGGCTGACATCTTGCACCAATTGTCGAGCTCATTGCACGCATTGATGAACTAGAACTCCTCCTCATTCCAAAAACGGAGCCAAGCGGCGCGCACTCCCCGTTGATGACGATCGGGCACAATCCGACGGAGCGATTGAAAAGTGTCAGTTCTACCTTCTTCGTATTCCAGTTGGCGACTTTTCCATGGGATGTCGGCAGGGGCAGACAAAACTGATTTCGAAATCGAGGCCGCTAATCCGGCGTATGCACGGCATCTCACTCTGCTGAAGCAATTGCTCGGTTAGCAAGTTCTTTGCGGCGGTGAGTTTTACATCCATCAAGGATTCCGGTTGATGTCGACGTTCTCGTTTGGCAGCGAGGCCCCGATGAGTTGCCCCGTCGTTACCCGTGGCAGGTAACGACGGGGCGCGGTCGCCGGCGCGGGTAGCATGGATACGACGGCGACAGGGCGATTGCTCTATATCAGACGATCTCCCAAATAGGAATTTCATGGCCAATTCACTCAGCGACAGGTGGATTGGATTCGCAGAATTCGGATCTGCTGCCCGACGTGGGATCGACGGGATGAGTTTTCGAAGCCGATCTCGAGTTCTTCTGCTTCCCGGAACTGGTTTCCATGCCCGGCTCCCTCAAGCAAGCGAAGCGGTGTCCACATGCGCTCTTCCACGAACGCTCGCCGGACGATGCGGTTCGCGGGCCTACGAAGAACGGTCTCCACGAATGCTCCTTCGAGACGCTGGGCGGCGTATAGGAGCCGGTACTGACCCGCCGGCGCATCGAACCGACCTTGAGGACTAGCGCCAGGCGGCGGGCCGAAGAAGACCGCACTATGGATCTTCTGATGAACGCGAACGACTACGTCGCCCGCGTCCAACGCAGTAATCCTCAGTGCGGAGGGAAAACGGGCTGTCGGCGCAGAAAAGGTTGGCACTCCTCAGCCCTCATCCACGCCAAGATAGGCTTTGGCCGCCGTTACGACGTCGCCGACGCGCCCTTCGGCAAGGATTCGCTGTGGTGTGTCTGCCAGGTTGGGATCAGGGTCGATTAAGAACTGCAACATCGACCATCGGCCTGCGCCGGAGGCATCAAAGAGTTTGGTCACCTTGGCCAAACCCTCTACCAAGCGCGTCTCGTTGCCATTGGCAACAAACTGGAACTTGGGAAGAACGATTTCCGTTCCGTGCATGAGACCAAATGCCGAGCCCAACTTGACCCGCTTATGGAGGGCCTGGCGGCTCGTGCCGAGCATCTTCGCGCCTTCCGTCAGGGAGACCCCGCCGCCGGAACGATCGAGAAGAGCAGTACTGATGTTGACGAATCTCTGCTCGTCGCTCAATTCGATCGCACTGGTTCCTCCCTCGACCTCCGCCAAGAGATCGGCCGAGAGCTGAAACTGGTCGGCGGCAAGATCGATGTGCTTTGCAAGCTCCGAGAAGGCTCGGGGCCTATCATATTGGCATAGCCGCAGCAGCTCGGTACGGGCCGGCGTCAGCTCGGTCAACAGAACGAAAGCATTGATTGCCAACTGTTCGGCGCGCGGGGTAGGAGTCCACCTGTGCAACAATGCCAGTCGAACTTCCCTCGATCGCGCGAGACAGTCATCAACGATGTGGGAATACCAGTTTCGCCTCTTTTGAACACGGTGAACCGACGAGCGCTGATGCCGGGGGAGCTCGAAATCCGACACTGATGCTTCGTGAAACGCAGCACCCATCAGAAATGCTGCCGAGTGGAGCCGCGAATTGAAGACGAACACAAGCTTCAAGGTAGGACTCGCTGAAACGTCAGGTAGAAGCGTCTCGCGAACGCGCATGTTCCAATGGCGAAATTCCTCGCTTTCTGCCCAATAGTGGTTCAATAGCCATTGATAACTAGTCGACTTCTCAAGACTTCGATCCATGTCACCGGCGGTTGATTGGTTGAATACAAGACCGGCAAGATACTCAGAGAGTGTCTGCCCTGCTTCTCGAGCATGCAGTTCTGCAGCAGCGCGGACGACTGGATCGATGTCGGTCGCAGATATCGTGTGTTCACTCATGGGCTACTCACGGCTCTCGCCGTCGCGAGAGCATTGCGTGGTTGATGGTCAGGGTTGATATATACGGCGATCAGAGCTGATTATCAACCCAGAGGCATCGAGCCATCAACGCCACCGCCCGCCTCGGTTTTCATCCCGAGCAGAGCAGCGTCGGCGAATGTGCCGGCCTCTCGACATTTCTGGAAAGTTGATCACACCATCGCGGCATCTCCAACTATACCCCGGCGCGAGTTTTTCCCCGGTTGCAGATGTGGTTCAGCGCCTCTCCGGCAAGTAATTGGCCCGGTCGCGTGATCTGGGCGCGAAAACCGGCCTTGACGCGTGCGGCGCAGAAAATCGAGACCGCCCACCCAATTGGTTTCACCCCAGCGTTGTTCGCCGACCATGGATGCCGAGGACACCCCAAACGTCGCCGTAGTGCATAATTGGATGAGCGTCTTGCGACTTAGTTATCGCGGCAATCGACACGACTGGGGCTATGGTTAACACCTGCAGCGCGGGAAGCGGCGAGTGCGGTTTCGGTTTTGAAGCTGGGTGAGTGAGTGACTCGGATGGCCCGGTTTGCAACGTGGCAGCCGATCTGCTGCTGAACACTGTGTTGCTCACTCTAAAACTACCGGTTTGTTTCTTTTGTTGCTTGCCCGGAACGCAACGCACCAAGTCCTGTTAGGGTACCCTTTACCGCACGGCATTGCTTTCCCTCAGCTCAACAGGAGCTTGGTGCCGGACACCAATAAGACGGCCGCGAGGATGAACCTGAGGGTGCGCTCGGAGAGGTACCGGCTACCTACAAGACTGCCAGCGACGCCACCTATGCCGACCGCGAGTAGCCACAGCGGGAGCGCCGAGGGAATAGACTTGATCGAGGCATAGGTGCCAGCGAGAGCTGCTGCCGAGTTCAGCAGATTGCATACGGCGGTAACGGCGGCGGTACGCCGCGCACTAACCCAGTTCATTGCGAGCATGATCGGCGCGAGGAAGATGCCTCCGCCTGTTCCTGTCGTTCCCGAGACGAAGCCGATCACCGCCCCCGTCAGCAGTGCGGGCAGGAAGGGAGGGGCCTCGGCGGCTTCGACTGCAACCTTTTTCGTTATCGCCGACCAAATCATCTGTACGCCCGACAGGATCAGAATGATCCCGACGAGGGGATAATAGACATGCATCGGCAACTGCACCGATCCGCCGAGCAGCGAGAACGGAAATCCGAGTATGGCGAACGGATAGAAGGTCCGCCAGGAGAACAGCCCCGAACGACAGAACTGGACGGTCCCAATCGCGGCGACGAGCAGGTTCAAGGCGAGTGCCGTGGGCTTCATCACCGTCGGCGCGAGCCCGAAGAGTCCCATAGCCGCCAGATATCCCGACGCTCCGGCCTGGCCGACCGCTGCATAGTGCGCCGCGACAATGAGGAACAGCACGGCGAGCGATGTGGCTTCGTCAAAAGCAGTCAAGTTCCGTAGCCTCGTGATAGGTGAGGAAAGGATGGACTAGGTGCGTTGCAAGTGCAGGACCAATGCCTGCGACCTTGTCAGCGATGTTGGCTGCATCGAGATGCTCTCGTTGATGTATCCCGGATCGCCGACGAGCACCACGGTTTCTATGTCGCGAGTGATCACCGAGTGCATGGTGGGACCCAGCAGCTTCGAAGAGACAACAGGAATGATCACTCGTTTGAACGCCCATCCCTGAGCCTTGTGCACGCTGATCGCCCAGCCGTGAATGAGCTACTCGAGGTCGGCGGTAGTGATCGCGTCTTCGGCGCCGTCGTCGAACCGCACCAAAGCCACCTTTGGTATGGCGCCTCGTGGCGACGCCCAGAGAGCCGTTCATGACCCCCGCGCAGATTGGATCCCCTTACCTTATTCGCCTCGACCATGGCGACGCGGAGAGCGATCTTGGAACGGATGGGTACCTGGATGCGTGGGAATTCAGCCCGAGCGAAATAGCCGATGCAATTGCCCAGAGAGTTCAGTTTCTCTAGCTCGCAGATCCGCCGCCCTCGATTTGTCCATCAAGAGGAGCCGCGAACACGCGCCGATATGGAACGGATATCGACGTGTGCTCTATGACGCCACACGCGGATTCTTCTCATAGCTGCGCCCGAGATCGTATTTCGGCAGGACACCAAAAGCCGTGCGATATTCCTGAGAGAAGCGGCCCTGATGTATAAACCCCCAGCGGCGCGCGATTTCACCAACCGTCGCAGATGGCGTGGCCGTCAACAGATCTTGGCGGGCGCCGTCAAGGCGAAGCTGCCTCAGATAAGCCATTGGAGTGACGTCCAAAAATCGTCGAAAATTGATCTGCAGTGCCCGCACGCTGACGCCCGCTGCCGCTGCCATATCGGTGATCGTGATAGGCATCGCAATATGTGCCCTGGCAAACTCCAGCGCTCTTCGAAGCTGGCGAGGGGCAATGGTCTGCACCGGCCATTTCGTCTGCGAAAACGTGTGAGGCAGATTCTGCACCATCAGCAGACAGAACATCTCTTGGAAGCTGGTCAGGGCAATGGGAGAGACTACGAGGTTTTGATTGGCGCAGATCTCATCCCGGAAGAACCGCATGAGCTTGAAAAGATGCGCCGCCGGCCCGGCCGTCAGATCCTGCAGGGGAACGAATTCGAAATCGACAGGCGGCAGACGTTCGAAGGTGCTGGTCAGGGCCGCGTGTACCGCGCTCCTTGGGACGCAGAATCCTTCCGCAACGGAGCCTGCGTGGATGTTAAGCCCGGAATAGCGGTCGGCTGTCGTCAGCAACCCCGTGCATGGCGTGATAGCATGATTTATGCCGCCTGTTGCCAGCTCGTAGCAGGTTCCATGCTCGACGAAAAACATGAAGTCATCATTCTCGATCGTGACGGAAAAGGCGCGGTCCGTTGAAGTCGATCCAGTCCAGCCCACCATTTCGCCGGCGCCATGAACACCGAATGAGAAAAGACCACGGCTGTCGGTACTGAGAGGCCGATAGAAATTGTCCTGCTTTTCACCGTTAAGCCATTCGGACACTTCACCCGTCGTGAGTGACGTCGCCTCGAGTTTAAGCGTCAAAATTTCGGTCAACTTGCCCTATCCAATCGCTGTTTTTTGTCGCGCGCGCTCGCAGTGACGGCAAACAATTGGCCCCCTGTCAGCTACTAACGAAAAATTGATTGCCCTCAAATAGCCTTTTCTGGCTATTTCGCTCATGTCTTCTTCATCGGACGAAAGGATTTGACCTTTGAGCAAGTGCGCCGCTCATGGCGCTATCAAGACGCGTATCAGTGTGTTGATGCGGTCCGTCTTTGCTCGGGGATTAACAGCGAGGCATGGCAATGGATGCAGCTTCCACAATATGGCGCTCGATCCAAGTTCCTTGCCGAGCAATCGCCCCAGCCAAATACCAAGTTCGCTTCCTCAATCACCGCCGGCGTATAGAGCCTGCCCTTATGTCGCTCACCTTTCTGGCGAGGGGCCGCAAAGCATGAGAACAATGGCGATGTCTCTCCCAGTCGTATAGCGACACATCCTTTCGCTCCTACGAACAGCGGTAGGATCCTGGTCACCGCTCATCGCGGGATCGAATCCGTTGCGCTAGGTCGTGCGCTGCGCATTTGATGGATGGGATCATGCCCTCTATACGCTGGATTGCTCTATAACGGCTTCTGGTACACGCCCGACCGGGGATGCCGCAGGCGCTGATCAGAATTCCTCCCAGGTGTCCCTGGCAACTGCGGTTGCTCCCTTGCTGCCCAACGCACCGGCAAGTTTGCGGCCGAGCGCCCGGGCCGGAGAGGCGATCGGCTTGTTTTCGGCGTTGACAGCGCGCGGGGCGAATACGGACACGTCGAGCCGGAAGCGAGCGATCAGTCCGGCGAGGTTCACCGCCTCGTCCGCCAGCCGGCTGGACGACGCTGTCGATTCCTCCACCATCGCGGCGTTCTGCTGCGTCACCTGGTCCATCTGGTTGACCGCGGACGAAACCTCGGAAAGCCCGGTCGACTGCTCCTTCGCTGCAGTGGCGATCGAATGCACGTGCTCGTTGATCTTGAGCACATGGCCCTGAATAAGCGACAGCGCTTCTCCGGTTGCTGTCACTAGCTTCACCCCGGAGTTCACCTCTTCGTTCGAGCGCGAGATCAGAGCCTTGATATCCTTGGCCGCACCGGCTGAACGCTGCGCCAGCTCGCGTACTTCCTGGGCAACGACGGCAAAGCCCTTGCCGGCGTCACCGGCACGTGCCGCCTCCACACCGGCGTTGAGCGCCAAGAGGTTCGTCTGGAAGGCGATCTCGTCGATGACGTTAATGATTTGCCCGATCTCGCCCGAGGCTTGCTCGATCTTGCCCATCGCCAGGACGGCATCCTTGACGACGACACTCGACTGCTCAGTGCTTGTCCGCGCCTCGTCGACCATATGGCTGGCTTCGAGCGCTCGTTCGGTCGAGCTTTTCACCGCCGCAGTGATTTCTTCCAAGGCCGCGGAGGTTTCTTCAAGTGAGGCAGCCTGCTGCTCGGTACGCTTCGATAGGTCGCCCGAGGACATGCGCATTTCACCGGCGCCGCCGTTGATCGTATCGATTGCAGAACGGACCTCGGAGAGGACGGAGCGCAGGTTCGCCATCGTGGCGTTGACGTTCTGCTGCAGCTCGCCGAAAGCGCCCTGGAAGTCGCCACGCATGGTTTCCGTTAGGTCGCCCTCCGCCAAGGCCGAGATCACGCGGCGCGTCTCGGCGACGCCACGGTCGACTGAGGTCACCAACTCGTTGACCTGGGCGGCGAAGTGGTTGAGTTCGGCATTGCCATAGTCCTTGCTGATGCGCTTCGTGAAGTCGCCGGCAACCGCTGCGCTGACGACCTCGCCGATGCTCGATTGGAGATCGGCGCTTTTCGCCTGTAAGGCGGCCTCTTGCGCATTCATATCCCGCACCCTGATGCCATTTTGTTTGAACACTTCAACCGCGCGCGCCATTGCGCCAATCTCGTCCTGGCGGGTGGCGAAGGGAACCTCCGTCTTAAGATTGCCGTCGGCAAGAGCGCTCATGCTGCCCGTCAGCTGGCCGATCGGACGGGCGACCGAGCGAGTGCCGAACAGGGCGGATCCGATCAGCAGCAGCACCATGGTGAATGCCATGCCGATGTTGACGGTGCTCGTAAACGCCTGCACTCGGTGGCTCTCATTCACGGCCTCGGTCGCAAGGTCCTTCGCGGCCTGGACGCCTTCGTCCAGTGTCTTTGCCATCGCTTCCGCAGTGACAAGCAGGGACGTGCGAAGTTCCTCCTCCTTGGCATCGATCTCATCGGCCGATGCGCCGCCGTTCGATCTGGCTTCGATGACCGTCGCTAAATCGCCGGCCATACCCGAATAGGTCTCGGCGAGATTCTTAACCGCCTGCACGCGATCCCTGTTTGCCGGGATCCACATCTGCGCCATCGCTTCGTCTAGATAGTTTTGCACGGAGCGGTAGCGCTCCTCCACGTAGGCCTTTGCCTTGGTCGCGTCATCGACTTTGCGGGCCAGGCGCAGGTCGCGCACGCCGATCTGCATGCCTCGCACGGACGCCTTCGCATCGACAAGATCGCGGGAAATGGTCATTTGAGCGAATGCGCGTGAGTTCACCTCGTTGGCATCCTGAGCGAAGATCCAGCTGACCAAGCTCGTGAGGACCATAAGAAGGATGCCTGCCCCGGATATGAGCGCGAGCTTGGTACTGATGCGTGAGAAAATGCTTGCAGACATTGGTTCAATTTCCTCCTTGGTGAAAATGTCCTGCTTTTCAGGCCGAGCTTTAAGGCAAATGCCGATCGAATCATTCGCCGGCGATGGACGGAGGGCCTCAACGGGGCAGACGCCAGATGTTTGTGTAGGCGTATCGTTGGCGGACACTCGGGTCACTACTGTCTTCCAATGGTTAAACTTAACAACGTCTAACCTGCGCGCGCTCAGGATACTTAAAGATGCGCAATACGGACAATTTTCGGAGAGTGGATATTTGGTGGACTTTATTGGACTAAATCATCGTTCGTCTTTTTGTGTCCGGTGGTCTTTCGCTATTGGCCAATAGTCCGGAGCAAGCCCATGGCGCATGAAGGGCGCATGGCACACAAAGAAAAAGCCGAACGCCCCATTCGCTCGTCCGGCTTCTCCCGCGACTACCTACCACAACCAGGGCAAACGGTCGGGTAGCGGTCGCTAGTCGAGCGCTCCCCCGATTTTGGGATGTATATCAGTCGCACTCCGCGCATGCGAACTACCAGGGCGGGTAGGTTGCCAAGAGCGACTACCTGTTTCGCAACGGTCGCTATCACTCGTGACCTTTCCGTAGCTCTGCCTCGTACCCCTGAGCAATGCCGCTGTTATGGCCAGACCGAGCGGCCAATCAGCTCAGTCTGCAAAATCGGTAGAAGCCCACTCCCTTCTGGCCAGGGGCGATAGCGCGATACTGACCTTCTCCCCCGACCAGCCGCACATAGCGAATCGTCGCGCCTAGCTCTCGCAGCCTGAAGGAGGCAAACGACAGGACTTCGTAACTCCGCCGATGGCCGTCGCAATCAAGGAACGGACGACAGTAATCGATCTCGATCGCCGGCAGGCCTGCTGCAGACCTCCCGCTTACCGTGTCAGGCAGCTGGCGTAAATTTTCTTGCTGGAGTGCAGATTGATCTCAACGGCTTCTGATAAAATTGCCCATCAAGTACCGCTAGCGCCGGCCGCCAAGGCAGCTTGCTGTCAAACCGCCCAGCTGCTGTAAGCGGCAGCAACTAGCGTTTGGGCGGCCCCCATGGTGCCTTCCATCCATAACGGGTAACGCTCGTACCTTCCCTCTGCAGCACCTTGTCATTCACGAGCGTCTCTAGGGCATGAGCAAAATCAGCCTTTGATAAATCAGTGTTTGCAGCCAGAAATTCCGGTAGCATGTCCCAACTGTTCACATGACCGTTGCTGTCCTTCAGCTTATGGTAAGCGGCCATAACTGCTTGGGCTGATTTAATCCTTCGGTATGGCATCCCCTTCCCTTCCCTCACCTTGGAAAAAAGATGCGCGGTGCATTTAGCGTGCCATGGAGGTCGGACACTTCATTGGTGAGGAGGTTTGAGCTAAGTCTGCAAGCAGGTACTTTTCATATTCTTGCTTTATGACTTTGCCACTCGCCACCATGCGATCAAGCGCGCCGTTTATCATCGCGCCGAATGGTTATCACGGCGGACGCTCCAGCCGTCCCGCCACAAATGTGAGCCAGGCGTTGAGGCGCGTTCCGGCGGCACGGCGCCGCGGAACGGTTTGATGCGGTGGGAAAGGTGAAGACTTCAATTGCTTGGCGTCGATCGGATTGGCGTCCTTCGCGTCCCTGTGAAGTGAATCCGTCTCATTCGCTCGACAATCCTTTCCGCCTGATCAACAATTTCAGGCACCGAGGTAAGTTCACCGAACGTCCCCCGGGCCAACGGGCCGGCAATGAACAGGTCCTCGACGGGTGTCCCGTCCCATGCCACGGCGCGATTCTCGCGATCGCATTTGATGCCGAGACCATGCGGATCCTTTGTAATCAAAGCGACACGCTCGAGGTCCAACAAACAGGCCTGGCTGCCGATTACATTCTCATGATCGGGGCCGGTTGCGAGGATCAGCCACTGCACGCGATCCTTCTTTATATTGCCATGCGGCGCGGTTGCGACGTCGACTAAAATGTCCTGGCTGTCGCATGCGGCGGAAACAATTCTTCCAGCACGAACGTGGAGGCGACCAGCTGCTGTCTCCCGGGCGACGAGTTCCTTGATTTGAGGGGGCATCCGGAAGCGGTGGATTTCGAACCATCTACGAAGATGCCGCAAAAAACACCGTTGCTCCTCGGGTGGCAGCGCTTGCCATATAGCCTGCCCCTGATGCCGCAGAGCATCGAAGACGATCTGCCAGGGCAATCTTTTTTCCGTTACGTCAGTGATAGCCGATCGTACCTGTTGCAGAAGGCAAAGCGCCGTCTTAGGAAAGCGTTTTAGCAGATCACCGTCCAGCGTGAGACTTCCGGTTGCCTGGGGCCGCGGCAGAAGCCCTGAACGCGACAACAAAGTGATCTCTCCGCTATGACCGCGAGCGCGCAAGGTTGCTAGCACGTCAAGCGCGGTCAATCCGGCACCGATGATCCATATATTGTCCATTTGCTGGATCTTTTGAAAAGCGCCAGGGGTAGAAGGATTCGAGACAAAACGTGGATGAAATTGCAGCGCAGAAGTAATTTGTGCTGGTGTCCTTGGTGGCGGATGACCGGTAGCAACAACGACGATGTCGGTGTGAAGGATCGTCCCGGCATTGCCTTCGATTCGCCAGCGGCCATTTTGTCGACGAATGCGCTCGACACGCTCGCACACATGCAAGATTCTGCCATTTTCGAGAAGCGGTCGCATCTCATTGTCCATGAAGTGCGCAAAATCACCTCTCCGCGCATAGATTGCTCCCTCCGTTCCAGCCTCCGGATCTCGCCCAGACCGACCGGTTTCACAAAACCAGCGGGCGAACCTGTGCGGGTCTCCCGGTATTGCCCGCATCCGGTGGGCGGCAACGTTTAAGCGAAGTGATGGATCATTCGTGTCGTAAGCAACGCCGGCACCAAGGCGCGACCTTGGCTCGAAGACGACAATCTCCTCAGGCTCGAATAGGCCCGAGAGTGCGAGTAGGCGACTTATCGTTGCCCCGGTGAACCCGCCTCCGACGATGGCGACCCGGCTCACGGTAGTCAACGAAGGCAGCGGTTCTTGCAAGGACTGCATCGGTTTCAATAAACTCAACTCCCTTCGGAAACGGCGCCTGCAACTGTTATATACCTAATTTATAGATTCAATCTACAAATATGCTATGTGTTTGCCAGGGCCCGGAATTTACCTCGATTGTCTGTGGTTGATTTCCATTTGGAGTCGACAATGATATCGCCGCGAGGCCGACGGCCGACAGGAAGATGTCGGCTATCCTAGCGGGTGGCGATGCGTTGGAAATCCTTGAGGCGCGCCCTACCGCCGAGAACTGACGCGGCACGGAACCGAGCTCGGCGGCAAAGTTGCGGCCGTATCGAAAGCTCTCCATCGGCGGGGCAAAGGCTTCGAGGTGAGAGCGATCAAAGCAAGGCCAATCCTAGGGATGGTCCGCAAGCGTCGCGCCGTATCCACTTCAACTGCCAGCGCCCTTGATCTTCCCGGTCTAGAATTGATGCGGATCGCCTTCTCGGTAATCTGTTCCAGCAAATCACGGCCCTCCTCGCGCATCAAATCGGGCAACTCAGCTCAGGGCATTCAATCCCGTCGAGCTGACGATTTCCTTGTGGAGCAATATGGCCATATCTGCACACTAGATACAGGCGACGACATCGCGCGCCAACATTTCCTCATAGGCAGGAAGCAGGGCGGCAAGCGCAGCCCTTTCAATCGCCGAGTTCGCCGGCCACCAAACGGTATAGCGACTCTCGACCTTGGCACTTGGCGCGTAGACCCCTAGAATCCCTTCTGCGTGCTTAACCAAATGGACACCGCTCACCCTCAATCCAAGGTCGGGCAACCATATGTCACCCACGGCCAGGATTTCATAGCTGTGGCTACCATTGTCTCTCCATTTTCGAATGTACAAAACTTCAGCTTTCATACGGGCGATACCATCTGCGATAATGCAGGATCGCTGCGGGCAATGTGCATGCTTGTTTTCTGAAACTCCCACATGGACAGCCTCCACCTCGCGGATCTGACATGCTGCTCGCCATCCGCCGTCGGCTTTCACAGCAACTCGCGCTTACATTCATATCGCCAGCGCTGAAAACCTTGGACCCTGCTCTGATTTCCACGAGAGCGATGTTCCTGGGTCCGTTGTTGCCTTGGTGGCTCGACCAGGCCTTACACTGGCAGGACGGACTCACTCGAAACAACCCCGCCGTTAGCTCACCGTTTCCACCGCCTCATAGCTTCTGAGAAGGCCCATGCCGATATTGAGCGCGATCACCAGACTGGCTTTCGTGTGATCGCCGCCGTAACCGCAATCCGTCAAGTTGATTTGAATCTTGCTTAAACTTCGTCAGAAGAAGCTTGGATCACGATCCGTCGATCGGCGCCGCCGATCTCAATGGACCTGACTGAGCACGGTATACACCAACAGCTCACACCGGCGGTGCTTTAGTACGGCGCCGCTCTACCTCGCCTGGAGGTCCGTCAAAACTTTGTCAGATGCATCCCTTATCGGCTTTGAGATCTCCGCCGCCGCCTTGGTAACCAGAGCCCCGAATTCCTTCGCGTTCTCAATACTTGCATTTACGCGCTTGTGCAGGAAACTTGACTGCAGTTCGAAGAGCTGCGATGGCGAAGTTGCGCTCAGTAATGCTTGTAAATGCGAGAAGCTGGCCTCGGTATTGGCCTGCAGTGCGGCGACCGTCTTTCGTGACAATTCGTACCCGACCTCTTTCGTAGTTTCGAAGATCGGGGTGAGTATTTTCTGGGTCTCTTCAGTGCTTGAGGCAAATTTCAAAAACACCTCGGCCAACTGCTTGTTCCCCTTTTCTACGACGTCGCCGATCTGATCGGCCATCTTGAGAGGCGACGATGCTAAGTTTTGGATAGTTTCAAAGGATCTTTCTGAAACCTTGGTCATTGCGTTTTTTCTCCTTCTTGACGTTGGTGTGACCGACGATGTCGACAGGAACCGCGACGATCTTGGCGAAGTCGGGGTTTGTACTGCCGCCCGCCGGCCATGCGTGGCTATTTCGTAGGATGCGGATTTGAAAAAGATCTGGCATTTGTCCGCCGTTCCACTCGTTTCATGACCCGACATCACATGGTTCGTTGCTTCTGGTCGCCAACGAGGATACGCAAGCTTCATGCCAACTGTGAGTGCCGCTCAAAGCGCGTTTCTGCTTGCGGTCCCGGTGGCTTAGCGGCTCGTAGAGGAGAGTGGGCCGAACCACTCGTCGCGATCTCGACAAATGCGACAAAGGGCGGTGGCTACCCGACATTTGCGAAAACAGCGGCAAGACCTTTGCGCAGGAACAACGGGTTCACCCATAGTCTCCACGCAATTTGGATCGCTTTGTGCCCAGTCATTCGCGGTTATTATCGGACCCCTTGAGGTCTCGCCGCAGTCACGAAGTCCCGCTCATATCAGTTTGATCTTGGCGTCAAGGCTCCACGCTCCCGGACCGGCCAAAGCCAGGTAGAGGAACACGAAGCAAAATAGGATCGCGGCATCGCCGCCGTTAAGCACGGGAAAGATACTATTGCCCGGCAAATGTATCATCCAATAGGCGACCGCCATTTGACCTGACAAAAGAATGGCGACCGGTCTCGTCAGAACGCCAACCAGAACAGCCAGGCCGCCGATCACCTCCAGAAGCCCCGCAGTCAACATGAAGGGTGATAAACCAACTAAACCTTCTGTTCCGGCGACGCCGTCTGAAGGGAAGCTAAATAGCTTCATGGTGCCATGTTCGATGAATAGGAGCGCGGTAACGATCCTCAGCACGGCAAGTGCCGTCTGCGCGTGTTTCGAAACATCCTTCAAAGCAGTCTCCACTTTTTGTTTGTCTCGTCATAAATGCCTGGTCGATTGTCATTCGAATTAGATTGCGCCGGGGCCGTTAACGCGGACCACAGCGGGTCATTTCTCGCAAATATCGTGCCAGAGGAACGGCCCGGAAGCGTACGATGGCGCTGTGCAGGAGGGATAGGCTTCTGGGTGCGAAATCGTGGCAAACGATTCTGAAGCTTTGCAGGGTCAATATTCATAGGGCATCCGCGACATCGACAAGCTCGCCGTGTCTGGCAATCATCTGCTGACCTTGTTCGGACGACCGCGCACCGCTTGATGGGTAACCTGCGCCGATTTTCGATTAGCCAACGTGGCGCGGGCGGCCCCGAGGTTAAGGAGAAAATCTACTCACAAAGCTTTATCGAAGTCGGCGTCGGTTCCGCTGAGCATAGGTGGATACGCCATATTAATAGGACAAAGCAGCCGAACTAGCGTATTGTGCACTGCAGCACGAAGAGCATCTTGCTACGTGTCCCATGATCGCCTCCGGCGACAATAAGGAGGCGATATGCGATTCCTTTTAGACGGATTTAAACGAGTTGCTAGATCTCATAAAAGAAGCGCCGCCGCTCCAGCACCGGCGACGCTGTCCCGGCTGCAAACCTTCGGTTCAAACCCCGGAGCGTTGCAAGCGTGGTACCATGTTCCCGAAGGCCTGACGAAGGCGCCGGCGTTGGTGGTGGTTCTCCATGGATGTGGGCAGAATGCTGCTGGATATGATCAAGCCGCGGGGTGGTCGAAAGCCGCAGAGGATTTCGGGTTCGCCGTGCTTTACCCGGAACAGATTCACACGAACAATCCCAAGCTATGTTTTAACTGGTTCAACTTAGGCGATATTCGCCGAGGCCAGGGAGAGGTGCACTCCATATGGCAGATGGTGGAGACCATGACCACCGAACATGGCATCAACCGTGATCGAATTTATATCACCGGACTATCGGCGGGCGGCGCGATGGCGAACGCCGCCCTTTGTGCCTATCCCGAGACCTTCGCCGGTGGCGCAATCATCGCTGGCCTCCCTTATGCCGTTGCTACATCAGTACCGGCAGCCTTCGATCGCATGCGTGGGCACGGCATCCCCAATGAGGAATGCCTGCAAGAACGGCTGGCCGAAGCCTCGTCTCATATAGGTCCCTGGCCGACGATTTCGGTGTGGCACGGCACAATTGACGGGACGGTCGCACAAGCGAACGCCAGTGCGATCATAACTCAGTGGAGCGGCGTCCATGACGTCCCGCTCAATCCCTCGTCGGTGAAAACGGTCGACGGGCACAAAAGGCTGGCCTGGCGAGATCGATTTGGCAGGGACGCAATCGAGCTTTACCTCATAGAACGCATGGACCATGGGACGCCACTCGATGTCGCATCGGGCTACGGACAAATCGCGCCGTATATGCTGGACGCAGGAATCTCCTCTACCCTCCACACTGCGCGCTCGTGGGGCCTGACTCCCGCATTTCGACGACGGCTGAAAGGGATTGGCTACGTCCGGACAACAAGGCCAGCTCAGGTGACCGGCGATCTCAGCCCTACTGGTCGGAAGACATTCAAGTGGTGACCGAAAGGCAGGATTAATTCGCTGACATCGCCAGCTCGGGACGCGGGGAAGCATGCGTTGCCGACAGGTTCTGAATCATTGATTTGGATTTCTACCATCCTCCAGGTTCGATGAGGAGCCCTCAGGGCAGGTCCAGACGGATCCCATTGCCCTTTATAGAGCCTGAAGCACGGACGATCGCTAGAGTTTATCACCAAGATCCCACCCGCGTGGTGGCGATGGCAAGCATTGTGGGAGATCGGTAAAACGGTCATGAGGCCAACGCGGACAGTCAATACATACGTGAACATCTGACGTAGTGCGGAGGCATCATTCTTCCTTCAAGCGACCGAACACACATCATGAATGAGCTTATCGCGACCTATCCCGATCTGCCGGAGCTTGACCGCCTACTGGCAGCAAATTGAATTTCTCTCCGAAAAGATACCGGTGCTGGACAAGGCACTTCATACGGGTGTCAAACAAGGATGATCTCACCACACGACTTACGGACGACCCCTGTCTCCTCGTTCGCGGAGAACCTCCTTGCAGCACCTCATTCCGTTTCCACCCAAACCCGCAATCGACTACCCTGCCAAGCTTCGAATGCCTCTCACCGCTATTTCAGTGACCCGAAATGGTAGATTTGTTGGCGCGCGCATCTGAAATGCTGAGCAGATGCGGCTGAGATGCCGCACCTTTCAAATACCACTGACAGACAATCCACGCAGGACGCATGAAAGGTCACTGCTTCTTTCTTCTTAATTCAGCCGCCCGACGATTGTAGAAGGAAAGGATTGCCCGTCTGACGATTCTGAAGGTTTTAAGGTAACAACATTCATGCATGATGCTGTCGCTATTCGTTCCGGTATTGCACAGGCAATTGTCAACCGAAAAGGAGCAGAGCTAATTGGGTGGCAGGTCGGTGCAAACGACCTCCTCTGGTCGCGGCGCCCCCCAGGTTGGAACCAAGCTTGCCCCCTGATGTTTCCTTCATGCGGATGGAGTGAGTCTTCGCTTGTCGAAATAAAAGGGCAATCTTATCCGATGCCTGTTCACGGCTTCATCAGCATGCAGGAATTTGACGTGGTTTCCATCTCGCAAAGCGAGGTGACTTTAGAAACATCTGACGATGAATTCACGAGAACAATGTATCCGTTTCGTTTTATTTTCAGAATTACGTATAAAATTGTAGATAGTCGACTGAACGTCGATATTTCGGTAAAAAACACCTCCCATGGTTCGTTCTTGCCTTATTCCATTGGAATACATCCAGGATTTAGATGGCCGTTATCGTCTGCGCGCAAAGATACCTGGCGGCTGCAATTCGAGAAATTGGAATCCCCTTTGGTCCCATGCATATCTTCCGAAGGTCTAATTCAAGGTAGCCAACGGAAAATTTCCCTCCACGGACGGTACCTTCATTTAAAGGAAAGCCTTTTCCAAAATGAAGCCCTTTGTTTTTTGAATGCAAACAGTAAATGGCTGTCGCTTGTTGGGGAAAAGGCCTCTATTAGGATTGAGGCACCAGATGCACGTCACTGGGTTGTATGGTCTCTCCCACTGCAAGACTTCCTCGCGTTAGAACCATGTACGGGTCACGGTGACATGGAGGGCAGACGCATCCCATTTGACGAGCGGGACTATAATGTCAACCTCGCCCCAGGAGAGGAGCAGCTATTCCGAGTACGATTTGAGTTTGCGCAGCATGAAGAGTAGCCCTCAAAAGAGTTGCACTATCGGGCATATCGGCGGCGATGCGTTCAGTCCTCTATTTTGCCAGCTTGTCCGCAAGACCCACGCCCTCTTCGATAATTGTTGAAACAAAGGACATGCCAATGCCGTATCGCATGCTGTCGATGCTGCGGAAGGCGTCGCATTTAAACAAAGTTTGCAGGGGCAGAAGTATAGACGTATTCCCATGACGGTTTGTCACCGTCTCACGGCGACGGTCTGCGGTGCAACAGTCCTGCAGATCACCGTGCCATTAATAAAGAAATCTCTAAAATGTATAAACTGAATATGTTTATACGTTTGCAAAATCAAATTGTTAGCTGCAACTATGCCTCTTCCGTTTGGGGAGGGGCCTGTGCATACATCGGACGAACTCACCTCTGCGACGAGCGGAGAAAGTGCAGTCCCGAGCTTTCATTTTGCCACGGCGGGTAATCGCTTTCCCTTTGAGGCATGGCGTTCTCTTCTCATTGTACTGTTCGACAGTTTCCTGCCGGATACATCGCCATCCGGCGGGTTCGAGGCCAGTCTCATAGTCCATCACTTCGGCACGTTTCTGCTCTGCCGGAGCGTTGTCGACGGCGGGCGATATCGGCGGACGCCGGCCCGCCTTGCACGTGATGACATCGACCACATTGTCATTTCCTGCCTGCTGCGTGGCGCTGTCACGCTGGCCCCCCCTGCTGCCCGGAGGCTATGTCCGGGCGACGTGGCCGTGCTGGATCTCTCGGCGCCAATGGCTTTTGCCATGAAAGCCGCAGAGACGATGCACCTGATCCTTCCGCGCACATTGCTTCCATCGGCAGTGGCGCCGGTGCAGCCGATCCCCGGCCGGATCCTTACCAAGGACGCCGCGATGGGTATAATTCTGCGCAAGTTCCTGGAAGCGTTGTGCGGGGCCGCACGCAGCCTGTCCGCCGGCGAGTTGCTCGCTCTCGGGGCCTCCGTACCTGATCTGCTCGCATCATCGCTGGGACCGGGTTCTCCGGTTACGCCAAGGGACGCAAGGGGCAACCTCTCGCGCCGGTTACGCCGCCACATCGAGGAAAACCTGCATCGCCGTGACTTGAGTCCGGCCGGGTTGACCCGGGACCTGGGTGTTTCCCGCAGCCAACTCTATCGCCAATTTGGGACCGAAGGCGGTGTCGAGACCTATATCCGCCGCCGCCGTCTCAGACGCTGCCTACTCATTCTTTGCGATCCGCGCCATGCTGACCGCCGCATCGCCGACATCGCCTATGAAATGGGCTTCGCAGACGAGGCCCATTTCAGCCGTCTGTTTCGCCGAACCTTTGGACTTTCACCGAGAGCTGCCCGCACCGCCGCCCGGCTGGGCGAGGGATCAGGGCTGGGCACATTGTTGCTGCCGCCGGCTGGCGCCTCGTTCGCACGTTGGCTGACCGGCCTGGGCAGCAGCTGACGTCTTGCTGCGAACGTCGGGACGCTGGTCCAAGTTTTTGGAACGCCAGCCCACAGACACCCCCCGGTGGACCAAGTAGGATCATCTCAACTCAAAAGGACAACCGACCGACCACCTTCTGAAAGGAAGCGGATCAATGTCTAAACCGACTGCAATCACTAACGCGCCGGGCAACGCACCTGTGGCAAGCGAAATCAACTTAAGGCTGACTGTCATCAACAGGTCGAGCGCGCCGGGCACACGGTAGTTCAGCGTCTTTCCGCCGAAACTGAAAAGCCTCGCACTTGAGACAGACGCAGATCATCGCGCCCCTCGTGTCTTGCCCGGGCACGCAGACCTCCGCCTCAGATCCTCAACAGGAGGGGCGGAAGCGGCGGGCTGACCCTGCTGGCTTTTCGTGGCAAGGCGCTCGTCGGTGCGCAGAAAACCAAGGTTTCGCTGGGCGATAGCGTGACAGTGCCCTTGAATAACGGCACCGTCTCCTTTGTCCGGAAAAAGGCAACCTCGAAGGAAAACATGCACGTGACTTTCGCTTCGGGAACCTCGACGGACGGCTTTATCGGCCTGATCGCCGGACCTGCGCCGATCCTTAGGCGATCCAGAAAGCCTGGGCTCGCTCAGCCTTGAACCTGACCTGTCGCCGACGGCTGCTTTTGATTTTTGGCAGGCCCTTCCGGTTCCAAAACTCCGATCAATCGGACATGGGCCGCGCAACGAACATCTGTTTCATAAAGGGTTCGGAAAGCAGCAATCCTGCGGCCAGCACACAAATCACCGTGGCCCGGACGATCTGATCGTCCAAACCGCCTGAACCGATCGACCTTCCCGGCCTCACGTCGCGAGCCGGGTAGCTCCTCGCCGCTTTTCCTTCACTCGCGGCGAGGGATAGACCGGCACCGTTCTAGCCCCGGGTGGTGCCGGTCACACCCTAAGTACCGGGCAATACTCAAACGAAAGGAAGTGCAAATGAAATATTCCCTGACCTGCATCAACAACTCGCAGCTTCATGGCAGCTTCGCGGTCTTCCAGAAAGCCCCGCCGACCACGATTCCTGGCGACGTGTTTTCGCTCGCCTGGTTCGCCCGTGCGACCGCACCGGGAAGTCGCGTAGCGTTTACATGGGACATCGAATACAGCTTCGTCTGGTCGGAAACCGGCCTACTGCAGCCTGGCATCAATTTTTCGGCTACGCAGACCGTGCCTGCCGATCCGGATCGCCAGAACCTGATCCAACTGACGAAGGATCAGTATAGGGCGACAACCTTCGGCAAGCAAAGCGGCGGGGGCGCGCTCGGTTCGCTCACCATCCACCAGCTGTCCAATGTCGAACCCGACAAAACTTCCGTCGGTATCGGCATGTCCGGCTCGGGCACCTTTGCTGTCCAGGCGGCTCCCAACATGACGGCTGTCTTTACCCCACACCCGAATTACTGGGTTGTCTTCGGCAATTATGAGACCGGCGACGTGATGGACATCCAAGATGTGACCAACGCCGTCGAGGTCACCTATGGTGGCTCGCTCACGTCCCGGACGGCGGTCCTCGACATTGAAAATCTGATCAGAATTTCCTGATCATGGACCGACGGCGGCTGGCAAGCCGCCGTCACCCCGGCAGGTCGCAACGCAGTCTGGAGCACAGCCCTCGAACTGCAACAGGTTGAGAGCCCCTCCCCTCACCAGCGGCATCGACCCCGGCCCAATCCAGTTCTGGAGGCGACCAGCATTGGTCTCTCACAACACCTCAAAGGGCGAAAGCGGGGCTTTCGTCCAACGCCTACCCGATCCGGCAGAACGCGCCGCTCTGCGTCTTCATCAAGAGCGAAGCGTTTGCCAATTATCGTGAAAGGAACCGTTATGAACAGCAACAAGCAACGCCGTGGCGTCATCTCAATCATATTTGCAATGCTGGCAGCCTTGGCTGTAGAAAGTCCCGCCAGCGCCTATTCCGTCTACCGCGGAGTGGTGGCCAATCCTCTCCGTCATGTGATCTGGGACGAAAAGAATTTTGGAGTGAGTGGCGCTACTCCAAACTTGTCTTTCTTCCATTATGCAGATGACGCGGCCGCAAGAGCCGCACTGCCTACCTTCCAGTGCATTATCAAAATCGATCTAGGCAACATCGCCCCACCGCCGGCACCAGGTCACCACTCTCTCGTCGGGAATGCGGGTATAGCGGTCGGTGCCTTCACCGTCGATCAACCCCGCATGTTTCCCTGGCAGATCGATTTCGACAACAACCCAGCCGGTCACTGGAGCATTGCAAGAGGCGCAATCTCAAATGGCAACAACAACGCAGCCTCAAGGGTGGCCGCGGCCGGTATCGCTAATCTTGTCTTCTTCAACAGTCCAAATATTGCCGTCATCAATGGGAACACGATTGGTTGTTCCCGATAGTTCGACCATAAGATGACCTTCGCCAATCAATGAAGTGGCTCTGCTGCCGGATGCGCACCCGGCAGCATCTATCTCGATCTTTCTCCATAGACCATCATCTTTTGCGCCCTTCGAGCGGCGGTCCGACGATCATAACGGCAGGGTCGGCGGAGAGAAGCCGCCTCGCGGCGGAGCGGACGTCGTCAATGGTTACTGCCTGGATCAGCTGTTCCCGCCGCTCGATATAGTCTATCCCGAGATCTTCCAACTGGATCTCGACCAAAGTGCCGGCAATAGCCCTGGATGAGTTGAGGTTGCTGATCGCAAAACTGCCGATCGTATTTTTCTTTGCAGTTTCGAGTTCTCTTTCGCTGACGCCGTCCTTTACCATCTGGCTCACCTCGGCTTGAATGAGGGAAAGCGTCTCTGCGGCCCGATCTGGGCGGACCCTGGTATAGATTGCGAGCGTCGCGGAATGGGCATCTGTCACGAGGGTAGATCCGATGCCATAGGCGAACCCTCGCTTCTCGCGCATTTCGTTCCAGAGCCTGGACGTGAAGGCCCCACCCCCCAAGGTCTGGTTCATAAGATAGGCTGCGAAAAACTGTGGATCCTCGCGGCTGATCCCCGGGTAGGCTAGGCGTAGCTGGACCTGAGGCAAGCCAAAGGCGATCCGAATTTCCTGCCCCAGCTTTGGTGCGGTTTCGATAACTGGCGTTAGGTGCGGTTCGGCCGGCAACTCGCCAAATATCTGATCCAGATCGCGCTTGAGGGCGTCGGCATCGATGGCTCCCGCCACCGCGATGACGAGGTTGCCGCGGGTGAAAAGCCGCTTATGAAAAGCCTTCAGATCTGAGATCGTGATAGCGGTCAAAGATTGCTCGGTGCCCTCTTCCGGGTTGGAATATGGATGATC
This sequence comes from Rhizobium sp. CB3171, assembly GCF_029714265.1. NCBI lineage: Bacteria > Pseudomonadati > Pseudomonadota > Alphaproteobacteria > Hyphomicrobiales > Rhizobiaceae > Rhizobium > Rhizobium sp. CB3171. The sequence continues at coordinate 482,858 of NZ_CP121654.1, forward strand.
GCCGTAGATCGCCTTCGCCCATGCGACCTGCGCAGCCTTTTGTGGATCCTTGGATTCCGCCAGGATGCCGGAGATGATCTGAGCACGGATGCGATCGACGGGCGATTGATCGAAGCGCGGCTCTTCGATGGCCAGTCGAAGAAGATCGAACGCACTATCCTTCCTGTCGGCAAGCGCACGCATGGAGCCGTAGATTGTATCGCGGCTGGCGCTGAAGCGCATCTTAGCGCCAGCATCGTCCAGTCGTTCCTGAAATGTATTGCTGTCAAGGTCGCCGGCCCCTTCGTCGAACAATCCGGTCATAAGGTTGACGAGGCCTTCCTTGCCAGGAGGATCTTGGGTGCTGCCACTTTCTCGGAACGCGAAACGAATGGTGACAATCGGAACTGAATAATCTTCCACCAGCCACGCTTTGATCCCACTCGCTGTCCTGACTTCCTGGATGGCGATCGTCGCGCACGCGGGCGCAGCCGCAAAGCCCAGCAAGACAAGAGCGACCAGTAGCGGTTTGGCCACCCCGAGCGGCAGTCCGTTGAACATCACCATCGACTTTTCAATCTCCTGAAGAGGTGTTTTCCCGCGGCAGCAGATATGCCGCCACCGATTGATCCGGGTTAAGATATTTCTCGGCAACTGCCTGCACCTGCGCCGTCGTTACCGCACGAATTCTCTCCCGCCAGTCCTGCACATCCTCCACAGTACCGCCGGTGGCGACCGCAGCCCCGTAGACAATGGCCATCTTCGCGGGATTGTCGCGTGCGAAGATCATCGAGCGCACCAGGCGATCTTTGGCCTTGTCGAGCTCCAAATCCGTAACTCCGGCCCGTATGATTTTCCGAACTTCGGCGTCCATCGCGTCTTTCACCGCCTCGATTTTTGCCTCGCCCCGCGACGAGCCGTAAATTGTGAAAGTGGATGGATCGACCGAGGTTCCCTGGAAGTGGGCGCCGGCTGAGGAGGCTGTTCCTTGTTTCACCACGAGTTCCTGATAGACCCGGCTGCGCATTCCTCTGCCGAGAATTTCTGACAGAAGATCAAGGGCCTCCGCTTCGCCCGGCTTGGCCGTTCTGTAGGACGGCACCACCCAGGACTCTTCGAAGCTCGGCACAGTCACCCGAGAGTCGGTGAGCACGACTGTCCGCTTGGTGTTCTGCTCCGGTTCTTGCGGCCTAATGCGCGAAGGAAGGTCCGAGCCGCGCGGTATAGCCCCGTATGTTTCCTCCGCCAGCTTGCGCACAGTCGCAGCGCTCACGTCGCCTGCCACGACCAATACCGCGTTATTTGGCGCATAGTAGCGATCGTAGAACCCTACTGCGTCTGCGCGATTGAGCCCTTCCATCTCGTGCATCCAGCCGATCACCGGGCGCCCGTAGGGATGGTTCTGATAGAGGGTCGCTTGCATCTCCTCCTCGAGAAGTTCCTCGGGATCGGTTTCGACGCGGGAGCGCCGCTCCTCGAGTATGACATCGCGCTCGGGCGAAATCACCGCATCGCTGAGTACGAGATTGCGCATCCGGTCAGCCTCGAATTCCATCATCGTCCCAAGCGCCGCTGGCGTGACAGTTTGAAAATAGGCGGTGTAGTCCGACCAAGTGAAGGCGTTCTCCTCACCGCCGATCTCCGCCACCTTTGTATCGAATGTGCCGGCCGGGTGCTTTTTCGTACCCTTGAACATCAGATGCTCCAAGAAATGAGCGATGCCGGATTTTCCGGGTGGCTCATCTGCACTTCCGACCTTGTAAAGGACGATCTGCGTGACGATCGGCGCCCGGTGGTCAGGTATGACGACCACTTCCAAGCCATTGTTCAGCAAGAAGTCGCTGATCTCGGATTGGCCTGGCGGAGCCCCGACCGCCGCTTCCGAGGTTGTCAGACACAGCAACGCAGCCAAGCTTAGGGCAAATGCACGAATATACGATTCCATTCTAGTACGAGTCATTGGGCATCCCCGATGTTGCTTGGTGGAGAAGCGTCTTCCCAGAGCTGGAACGCCGTGCGTCAGAATGGACTGGCGACATAGTGTCTTCTACTGGCATCTAGATATTTCCGCGTGATTATCTTTGGTTGTACCCGTCAGCAGAGGATCGGAAGCAATATGCGTGCCGGACGAAAAATTCCTTTGATTTTAACAAAACAGGTCGAATCTAGCTGGATGACGGCATTCCAGCATTGTCTGATGTCGGACAAGGCTAAGTGCCATTACCGACTGCGTTGTTGGCATTTCGTCATTCAACTTGCTTGGCGATGGGATGTAGGTCGTGAGGCCGGATTTTTAAAAACACGCTGTCGAAACAGACAGCATTGGACCCCTCAGTTGGGAAAGACGTTTGAGCGCACGTGCAGCTGATATACGGCCGCGGGTGAAGTGCGGGAGTGTTTTCGATTGGGGTTTTCATCCCTAATCGATCGCGTGTCGCATGCCCGACCCCGAGCGAGGCGTTTCGCTCGACTTTTTATGTCCATATCCTTTGCGCGCCTACTCTCAGTCTTGCGTTCGCGCCGGAAGATTTCTGCTTTGGCACGAATAATGCTTGGCTCATCCGGAAACTCGCGTAGACGGAGGAAGATCTATGAGCCGCGCCATTTCATCCGCAACCATCCCAGTTACGGCTTCCGCCTCGCCGTTTGCATTCTACGCAATCCATCTGGAAGATTTCTCAAGTACTGGTGGCGCGACTTGGGGCCTTTGGCAAAATCAACATGCATCCACGTGAGGATCAACATTGGCTCGTCCTCGGACGTCGAATTCCCATGCGCGAATTCCAAACATGATTGCAACGCCACGGGAACCCGCGCTGTGATCCATGGCGCAGATGAGTGGGATCTGAACAATCAATCTTTCCAATCAGTCGCGTGCCATTATCAAGCGCAGAAGAAGGATGAGGCCGAAGAATGGGCGTCGCATGCATATGCGGATGAGGTGAAATTCGGTGCGGCAGTTATCGCTCGACGATCGCATCCTCGCCCAGAGGTGAGTACTTGCGAGAGATTTGCAAGTTGAGGAAGAGTCATGTGCTTTCTGGCGTCCGCGTAGCGCGAGGCTCTCATGGACGCCGGCGTGTCGATCGTTGCCTTGTCCGTCGAGCAGCTCCGCTCGTCGATGTCCTGTTACAACCGACCCCCTCCAATTTTAGTCTGAACCTCAACGGCCTACAGTTCATCAGGATGACTAAAGGCGGAAGAGATCATCGAAGCGCCGACACACGTGGTGTCACGTTTCCCTAAGACAGTGATCATGTAATTCAATTGTAGGTAATGTGATGGTATCCATTCGTACTGCCGCCCCCGCCCTGCTGCTTCTTCTGGCAGGTTGCGTCAGCGGCCCCGATCATAAGCCACCGGAAATGCCGCTCGCGGCCAAGTTCTCGGAGGGCGGTACGAAGATCAACGGCGACGTCTCGAGTTCACAATGGTGGACCACCTTCGGCGACAAGAAGCTGAACGGCTTGGTTGAGCAGGGACTTGCAGAAAACCTCAATATCCAGCAGGCGCTGGAACGCATCAACCAGGCGCAGGCGCAGGTCGTCTCGGCCGCAGCCGGCGGAATGCCGAGCCTCCTCGTTTCAGGCGGTCATACGACCAGCGGCGAAAAGGGCAGCCAGCGCAACAAGAGGGAAACGCGAAACACCACCAGCGGCGACGTCACGGCTTCGTGGCTGCTTGACCTCTGGGGCCAATACCGCCGCGCCAAGGAAAGCGCCAACGCATCGCTGGATGCGGCCTATTCCAACGTCGACGTGGCTCGCCTGACCTATCTGCAGGACCTGGCGAACAGCTACGTCAATGTCCGCTACTATCAGGCCCGTGTCTCGATCGCACGGGACAACCTGAAATCTCGCCGCGAAACGCTTGAACTCACCAAGTTCCAGCTCGATGCCGGCGCCGTTTCCCGCCTCGACGTCGTCCAGGCCGAAGGTCTCGTCAACTCGACCTTGTCTGAAATTCCGGGCCTCGAAATCAGCTACCGCCAGGCGGTGCATCATATCGCGACCCTGCTCAACGTGCCGTCGCAGACCATTATCGCCCAATTGCACGGTGGCGGCAGCCAGCCGGTATTCCGCGGCCGCGTCGATACGGGCGTCCCGGCTGACCTCATCCGCAACCGGCCCGACATCCGTGTCGCCGAGCGTAACCTTGCCGCTGCGACCGCTCAGATCGGCGTAGCGGAAGCCCAGCTCTTTCCGACCATCACGCTCGGCGGTTCGATTTCGCCGTCCTACATCCACACGAAGTCCATCAGCGGCAGCCTGACGACGTGGTCGTTCGGCCCAAGCCTGTCGCTGCCGATCTTCGATGGCGGCGCGTTGCGCGCCAACGTCAAGAACGCCGAATCCACCAGCCGCGAACAGTATATCGTCTGGAAGCAGACCGTGCTGTCTGGTGTCGAACAGGTCGAAAACGCCCTGTCGGCCGTCAGCCGCGATGCTCAGACGGTTGCCGCGCTGCGGGCGCAGGTGAAGTCCTATCAGGAAGCCCTCGAACTCTCGACGGCAAGCTACAAGGACGGCGCCTCCTCGCTGCTCGACGTTCTCGATGCGCAGCGTTCGGTTTCGAACGCGCAGGAAAGCCTCGCCGAGGCCGTTCAGCAGAGCGCGCTCGACTATATCTCTCTGAACGTCGCGATCGGCGCCGGTTATGTTCCTGCCGAAAAGCCGACTGTAGTGGCAAGGCCGGCCACGGTCGTCAAGGTCGCTGCCGAGAAGACACGGAACTTACCCCGACAAATTGGCCTTGCGCATGGTCGACTGAATTGGGAAGCTGTGGCCCCTCTTCAGCCCCAGCGCATCCGTAGCTTTTCACCATTCCCTCGACGACCAGAATTGACTGCGTGTTCGGCAACGGTGGCGGCGGCGCGCAGCCGGTGCGATCGGGTCCACGTAGTTGATAATGTCACCGTGGTTCGGGGGCTTCCATGACTGGGTAATGCTTCTTTGCGGACTCTGAAAATGCTGGCGGTGTCTCCTTCCCATAGACGTTTGTCAAACGATAGCGGCCTTGTTTGCGCTTGACCGCGTGAAGCAAAATATCAACTCACCGACAGCGATAAGCCGGCCGATCGGCTCAGCCACAGAGTCGAAGAGTCGCGCAAAGGCCGATGGCGAGATTTGATCGACAACGAAAGGCGTATGTCAAAAAACGCCTGCAGTCCCGATCAAGGTGTGGGTTCGATGACTTTATGCTGAGATGAGATCATCTCGATGGATTTCCCCGTGTCGCCGCCGAGATCGCCCGCCAAATTACTGAACTCCGTCTCTCGCCAGCAGGTCGCGTGGCGTCGAAGCGCCAGGCGACTGAACGATTTGAGCAAATTTTGCAGGTCGTCGACGAAGGTGAAGATGACCGGGATAATGATGAGGCTGAGCAGCGTCGATATCATCACGCCGCCAATCACAACGATGGCCATCGGCTGCCGGAAACTTGAATCTCCGCCCGTGAGGCTAAGCGCAGCCGGCAGCATGCCCGAGGCCATGGCAATGGTGGTCATGACGATCGGCCGCGCCCGCTTGTGGCAGGCATCGACGAGCGCATCAAACCGGGACATGCCTTGGCGACGCGACATGATCGCATATTCGATGAGCAGGATGGAGTTCTTCGTCACCACGCCCATGAGCATGAGAAGGCCGATGACGGCGGGCATTGAGAAACTGGTGCCCGTTACCACAAGCGGCACCAGCGCACCGCCGAGCGAGAGCGGCAGGGCCATCAGAAGTGTCAAAGGCTGCAGGAAATCGTGGAACAACAGGACGAGCACGGCGTAGATGCAGAACACGCCGATCGCCATTGCGAGGGCAAAGCTCTGGAACAGCTCGGAGCTGCGCTGAAGTTCACCGTGTTCCACCAGGGTAACGCCCGGCGGCAGATGCTGGAGCGCCGGCAGCGCCTTCGCCTCGCGGTTGACGTCGCCCAAGATGCGGCCGTTGAGTTCGACGGAAACGGTGACATTGCGCATACGGTCGATGCGGTCGATCTCCGAAGGACTGCCGCCGATGCGGATATCGGCGATCGATCCGAGATCGACATTGCCGTTGGTGCCGGCGACGCGCATGTTCTTGATGTCGTCGAGATTGGTGCGCGTCTCAGGCGAGAAGCGGACGACGATCGGGATTTGCCGCTGCGGCAGGTTGAGCTTCGGCAGATCGGAAGAATATTCTCCGTTCGTCGCCACGCGCACGGCGCTGGCGATCGCATTCGACGTCACGCCAAGCGCTGCGGCGCGGGCAAAATCGGGCGTGATCTGGATTTCCGGCGCCTGCCTGGCCGCCGTCGATGTGACCGCGCCAATGCCCTGCAGCGTGCGCAGTTGCTCCTCCAGTGCCGTGCTTGCGCTGTCGAGCGCATTGGCGTCGTCGCTGGCAAAGGTGAACTCGAGCTTGGTGCCGTTGCCAATACCGACGGCGACTCGCACGCCGGGGAGGACGGAGAGCGCCTGTCGGATCTCGTTTTCGATCTCCGACTGCTTGCGGTCGCGCTCATCAATGGGCGTCAGCGTGGCGACGATCGCGGCAGACCCGACACCGCTCGAGGAGGCCTTCCGACCACCGCCAGAGGATGCCGAGCCGACAGCCGCATACACATGCGTCACGTCGGGAACCTTACTGACGATATCTGCGGCCTTCCTGGATGCGGCGTCGGTCTGCTCGACAGTGGCACCGGGCTGCAGGGTGAGTGTGATCTGCGCGCGTGCGTCGTCAGCGGCCGGCAAGTATCCCGTTCTTAAGAGGGGGATGATGGCAAGCGAAAGTGCGACGACAGCGGCGGTCACTGCCACCGTTGTCTTCCTGTGATTAAGAGCTGCCTGCGCGATCGCCATATAGACGCGCATGATGCGGCCATCCTTCTGCTCCGACGGATGAGCCTTCATGAAATAGGCCGCCATCATGGGGGTGAGCAGACGCGCAACCACAAGCGAGGCAAGGACGGCAACTGCCGCTGTAATGCCGAACTGGCGGAACAGGAGGCCGGGTATGCCACTCATGAATGCCGTCGGCAAGAAGACTGCGACCAGCGTGAAGGTGGTCGCGATGACCGCAAGGCCGATTTCGTTGGCAGCCTCCATCGCGGCATCGATCGGCCGCTTGCCCATTTGCAGGTAGCGGGCAATGTTTTCGATCTCGACAATCGCGTCGTCGACGAGGATTCCGACCACCAGCGACAGTGCGAGCAAGGTGACGACGTTCAGGCTGAAGCCTGCCAGGTACATGACGAGGAAGGTCGGGATGACCGACAAGGGCAGCGCCACGGCCGACAGGATCGTTGCGCGCCAGTCCCGAAGGAAGAGCCAGACGACCACGATCGCCAGGATCGCGCCCTCATACAGCATGTGCATCGAACCGTCATAATTATCGATAATCGGTCCGATCGTGCTGTAGGCTTCATCGATCTGCGCATTGGCATGGGCGGCTGCGAACGTCTTGATCGCAGCGTCGACGCCGGCTGCGACCCCGCTGTCCGAAAACCCGTTCGAGCGCTTGATCTCGACCGCAATCACCGGCTTGCCGTCAAGATAGGCCATCGAAGAGCGCTCCGCGAAGCTGTCGGTAACGGATGCGACATCGGCGAGCCGGACCTGCTGCCCATTGGCGAGAGGTATAGTGAGCTCCCTCAGAGCCTCGACCGACTCTACGGCGCCGAGCGTGCGCAATGTCTGACGAGAGCCGCCGACCTCGCCGAGGCCGCCGGACGTGTCGGCTTGGACGGCCTTCAACTGCGCCGAGACGGTCGCCGCCGTCACTCCGAACGACGCCATCGTCGCCGGATCGAGATCGACATGAACCTCGCGGTCGATCCCGCCGATACGGTTGACCTGCCCGACGCCCGGCACCGACAGCAGCGCCTTGGTCAGATCGTTGTCGACAAACCAGGACAATTCGGTCTCGTTGAGAGCGGCCGAGCGGACGGCATAGGTGACAAGCGCGGAGCTTTGGACGGTGGCCTTCGTAACGATAGGCGTTCCCATCTGTGCCGGCAGGACGGCCTTGACGCTGTCGACGGCATTGCGGACCTCGTTGAGGGCGGCTTCGCTGTCTTTCTCCAGCTTGAAGGAAATCTTGATCGAGACGGTGCCGTCGGTGATCGTCGTGAGAATATGATCGAGATGGCTCACGGAGGTGAGACTGTCCTCGATGGTACGGGCGACCTCCGTCTCGAGCTGCGTCGGCGCAGCACCATCGAGCGTAGCGGTAACGCTGATGGTCGGGAGATCCATGTCCGGAAAGTACTGGACCGCCAGCTGTTTGAATGCCCAAAGCCCGCCAAATCCAAACATCACAAACAGCAATATCGCTGGTATCGGATTGCGGATCGAGAAGGCAGAGAAATTCATCGGTTCTTCTCCGCAATCTTTACGAGGTCATTGTCCGACAGAAAGGCACCGCCCGAGGTCACGATCTTCGACGAGGCATCTACGCCGGAGACGATTTCCACCTCGCCATTGTTGCGGCGGCCGGTTTCCACCCGAACCCTGCGCACCCGGTTGTCCTCGCCTGCCGCGAAGACGTAGCTGATGCCGTCCCGGAACACGATCGCCGTTTCGGGTACGGTCAGAGCCGGCGTGGTCTGCAATTCGATGTTGCCCGTGACGTAAAGGCCGGTGCGCGGACGGGCATCGGCTGGAAGCGCGACATAGACGATTGTCCGGCTCGTGTCGGTACTCACCGAAGGCCCGACAAGCCTCACCTTGCCTTCGATGGCATGCCCATCCGGCCCGTTGATCGCAACGCTCAAGCCTTCCGAGATGCGCGGCAGATAGCGCGCCGATACTTCGGCCTGCCATTCGACACGCTGCTGACGGACCATGCGAAACAGCTCGGTGCCGGTTGAGACGACCGCGCCGAGGTTGGCGGAACGCGAGGTTATGAGGCCATCGTCGACGGCGGTGATGGTCGTCTGCCCGAGCTTGATCTTTTCGCTGTCGAGCGCGGCTTCCTCGGATGCCAGGCTTGCCGTCGCCGTCTGCTCGTCGGCGAAATATTCAGTGATTTTCTCGTCGGAGAGAGCCCCGGAAGAGCTGAGCTGCCGCGCCCGATCCGCATTCGCCTTGGCCTTCGTCAGATTTGCCTTGGCGGTCACGACAGCCGCCTCCTGCTTGCGAAGGTCTGCCAGCACGCTCTCCTGCGAAAGCCGAGCCAACGTCTGCCCCTTCGTAACCACGGACCCGACATCGACCAGGACGTCAGTGATGCGCAGGCCGCTCGTCTCGGAGGCGATGATCGCTTCCTGCCACGGCTTCAGCCAGCCGCTCGCGGGAACGGTTTCCGGCCAGTCCCGCTGTGACGGTGTCGTCAGAGAGACGGTGAGAGCGGGCGCGGCGGCCTGTTCGGCCATGCTATTGGTGGAGGGAAGCTGGAGTGCTGCACAGGCAAGAACGGCGGCGAATAGGATAAACGGCTTTCTCAAATGGCAATTCCTCGCAGTTCAAGGGTATCCGCGCCTAACTGTGGCGTCAAAAAGCTGGAATGTCGGCCATGGTGCAAAGTTGAAATGTCTGACGATCTCAAAGGTGACAAAACTGAACTGTTCGAAACATATTTCGGGCACCAGTGATTTCGGACTTTCCGCCATCCAAGGCAGCATGTTCTTGTCTGCGACACCGTCACAGATCGCCAATCAGTTGCTGGATGCAGCCAGAAGCGGACACGCTCGCCAACTATAAAAGGACTACCTACGGCCGCGGCGAGCCTAGCCTTTTGAGGCCATCGGCACGCGATTGGATCAGCGAAAGAGAGAGCCAAAGTTGTCTGCGAGGCGTTGAGTATCCCTGAATTGCCTCGCAAGGTTCGCTTGGGACAAGAAAGCCTGTTTCGCCGACGTTTGCTGCGTCTGGTCATCCTATTGCGCAGGCTGCTTCCTCGACAGCCCGACCGACGCGCATGCGGACGGCCTCGGAGATGACCTCCCCGTGGGCGAAGTCCTTACGGGTGGCATAGATTGCGGTCGGCATCGCAAGCGCCTCAAAGAACCCGAACAGAGGGCGCAACTGATGTTCGACGACAAGCGAATGACGCTCGCCACCGCCCGTCGCAGCGATGATGATAGGCTTGCCCCTCAGCGATGTTGGGTCGAGCAAATCGAAATAGTGCTTGAATAGGCCCGTGTAACTGCCCTTGTAGGTGGGTGAGCCTACGACCAGGGCGTCTGCCTCCAGCATCTGGTCTACGACGCCGCGCGCTTGAGCGTTGAGGTCGTCCAGCCGTTTGGCTTTCAACAGGGAAAGTCCAAGGTCATCGACATCGAAGGACTGCGCCACAGCTCGCGTTTTGAGTGCCAGTTGCCCGACGATATGGTCGACGAATGTGCGCGTCGTGGACGGCCGTGTTATGTTCCCCGAGAAGCCAAATATCTTCGTTTGCGGCATGTCGATCTCCAAATGCTCAGCAGTGATAAGTCATCTAAACTCTGTCATTCGTCCCTTACGGAAACGCCGGCCTATTCGACGGTGACTGATTTCGCCAGGTTGCGCGGCTGATCGACGTCAGTGCCCACAAACACGGCCGTATGATAGGCGAGCAATTGGACCGGCAGCGAAAAGATCATCGGCGAAATGATCTCGTCCACATTCGGAAGAACGATTGTTTGCATCGTGTCGAGCTTCAAGGCGCAAGCGCCCTTCTCGTCGGTGATCAAGATGATCCGTCCGCCGCGGGCCGCAACCTCCTGCATATTGGAAACGGTCTTATCGAAAAAGCGGTCGTGCGGTGCGATCACGATAACCGGCATGTTCTCGTCGATGAGGGCTATCGGACCGTGTTTCAGTTCGCCGGCAGCATACCCTTGCGCGTGAATATAGGAAATCTCCTTTAGTTTCAGGGCGCCTTCCATGGCCAGAGGGAAGCTGGTGCCGCGGCCAAGATAGAGCACGGCGCGGCACTTTGCCAATTCGCGCGACAGAAGCTCGATCCTTCGTTGGATGCTGTTCAGCACCTGCCCCATGACGCGCGGCATCTCGGCAAGGCGGCCGACCAGTGTCTGTTCCTCCTTCTCCGTAAGGGTGCCACGCGCCCTGCCGGCAGCAACCGCGAGCGCAGCCAGAACGGCGAGTTGGCAGGTAAAGGCCTTTGTGGACGCAACGCCGATCTCCGGTCCGGCGAAAATCGGGAACACAGTGCCGGACTCCCGTGCTATCGTCGATTCAGGCGTGTTGACGACTGCACCGGTCTTCAGGCCGTGCTCCTTGCAATAGCGTAAGCAAGCAAGTGTATCGGCCGTCTCGCCCGATTGTGAGATAAAGAGAGCTGCCACCTGTGGCGAGAACGGAATTTCGCGGTACCGGAATTCTGAAGCGACATCGATTTCGACCGGCAGACGTGCATAGCGCTCGAACCAGTACTTGCCGATCAGCCCGGCCAAGTACGCAGTGCCACAGGCGGAGATCGCCAGGCTTTGCACGTTGGCGAAGACAGTGTCGCGCCAAACCGCGACCACCCGATTGTCGCTGAAGTTGATGTAATGGCTGAGGGTATCGGAGATGGCCTCCGGCTGGTCGTAAATTTCCTTCTCCATGAAATGGCGATAGTTGCCCTTGTCGATCATATGGGCCGCCACCAGCGAGACCTGCCGCGGTCGCGTGACGACTTTGCCGTCGATATCGAAGATATGGACGCCGGTCTTGTCGATGACCGCCCAATCGCCGTCGATCAGGTAGGTGATCTCGTTGGTGAAGGGCGCGAGCGAAATCGCGTCCGACCCGAGGAACATCTCGCCGCTTCCGTGACCGATCGCGAGCGGCGGACCATTACGGGCAGCCATGATCGTCGAAGGGTCCTCCTCGAAGAGCAGAGCCAGCGAGTAAGCGCCTCGGACGCGCTTCAGCATCGCATGCATAGCTTCGCGCCGGCCCATGCCGTCCCGGCGAAGTCTTGCCACGAGATGCGCGATGACCTCCGTGTCGGTGTCGGTTTCGAACTCGGCGCCGGCCGCGGTCAGCTCATCCTTCAATTCGGCGAAATTCTCGATTATCCCATTGTGGACGACCGCGATGCCGTCGGTAAAATGCGGGTGGGCGTTGCGTTCCGTCGGCGCGCCATGGGTTGCCCAGCGCGTATGGGCAATACCGATTGTGCCCGACAGAGGCTGCTCTTTCAGCTTTGCCTCGAGATTGAGGAGCTTGCCCTCGCAGCGCCGGCGATGGAGCGCTCCACTGTCGATCGTCGCGACGCCTGCCGAATCGTAGCCACGATATTCAAGGCGTTTCAACGCGTCTATCAGCCGGTCCGAAACCGGATGATGGCCGACAATACCCACAATCCCGCACATACATTCTCCGCGTTTCTTCGCATGTCGGCCACAACGCACTCACGTAGTCCGTCAGCCTGGAGTGAGCGAAGCTAATATCTTGGATCGCCATGACAGCCATCGTTCCGTCAGAGCTCCGTGGCAACATCGTCGTGCTGTAGCGCTAGATTTCGGTCATACTCAGCGCTTTCTAACGGCAGTCGACTGATTGGAAAAATTGATTCTTTGGATCGCACCCATTTGCGTCATGGATCGTCGGATGGGTTTTTACGCTGAGATGATGGGGCCCCGCCTCAGACATAAACCGGCCGGTTTCTTGAGGCAGGAGTAACATCCATCATGATGCTCTCAGCAGCCATCATGGATGTCAGAAATCTACGCAAAACTCGACGTGGAATGCGGGACGGTCTAAGACCGCTCACACAGTCTACTAGAAATGTCCCCCTATCAATAAATATCGAGACCTGCTCACATTAACGTCGTCACAAAGGATAACTTTTCGTGTCAATTTGCTGTTGGAAGTTCATACGGGTCATCGCATTTGCACCTGCAGCGGCGATCATGCTGGCCGCGAATACCATATTGGCGCAGGAATCATTCACCACGGTTCAATGGCCAGACACGCCAACGGCCCGGATTGAGGCACTTGCGATTCTCCAGACTTTGAATGCAAATCTCCTGAGTAACGCTAGCGCCACCTTGACGCTCGATCGCTGGTGTGCCGGGCACAATCTCGCACCGCAAGGTTCTAAGATCGTTGCCGAGCGCATACGCGGGGGAGACAAGCCCGCCGACAGCCGTATCCGAGAACTGCTGGCGGTCGGCCCTAACGAACCCATCGCCTACCGACATGTCCGCCTCGTTTGCGGCAATCGCGTCCTGTCTGAGGCCGACAATTGGTATGTTCCGGGAAGGCTGACAATGGACATGAATAAAGCGTTGAATACGAGCGACGTCGCCTTTGGCAGAGCCGTCCAATCTCTCAATTTCACCCGCACAAATCTATCTTCCAACTTGCTGTGGTCTCCTCTTCCAGAGGGTTGGGACGTGGAAAAGGAACTACCGGCACCCACAACGGGATCTCTTACACTGCCGTCATTTCTTCTCGAACATCATGCCGTGCTGAAGCTTCAGGATGGCACTCCGTTCAGTGCGCTGGTCGAAAGCTATACGAGCAATGTATTGGACTTTCCGGCTCCACCTGTGCTTGCGCACTAAGTGCCCCTTGGCGCTACGACTACAAGCGCAGCGCTTGGGATTGGGGTTTCATAAGACGGCCTCGCCGTTGCCGAAGTTCGTCGCGGGCGACCGGCTGGAACTTCATGTGCGGCATGAAGTGTTCGGTCAGGCAGGGTAGCTGGTCCGCGTCGTTAGGTCGCCGGGTACGTTTGTACCCGGCGCGCTTGCAGCGGTCGGACTATTCGGTGTTGTCGATGGCGATCCGCCTGACGTTGGCTCGCTCCTTCTCGGTCTTCGGCAGCGTCACGGCAAGAAGACCGTTCTTGAACGTTGCGGTGACCTTACTCTCATCAACCTGGCGACCTAAAGCCAGCCACGTTCGAAGCGTCCGTAATAACGCTCACTGAACCGGCGATCCTTGTCCCTCGGTTTCCGACTTGTTTTCACCGCGAAGTGTAAGCACGCCCTCTTTCAGCAGCACCTCGATATCCTCTGGATCGATGCCCGGAATTTCCGCTACCACGCGGATTTCGTCATCATTCTCCTTGATCTCCACGTGCGGCCACGAGCCGCCAATCGGCGGTGAGCCACCAAACAACGATCGCGACCGAAACCGCGGAAGACTTCATCGAATAGACGGTTGACATTGCGATGAAGCGACAGGAACGGGTCCATGTGGTCACCACTATTGAGGCAAGAGCACGGATGTCGCCAACGCGACAACTGCATGTGTCTTGGTGCTTCGCCGTCAGGAAGCACCCAGAGCAGCGATCATCTTCATAATGGCGTCCATTTGGACGGCACCCTTGACCGCGTAGTTGCTACCTGTAAAGCCCCACCAGTCCCAACAACCCTGGGGATTATACGGCCTCCGGAGTGACTTATCGACTGAATTAGCCCCCGAAAGGCCCGGACATGCTCCACCACTTAGCTAAGTGGGTAGGAGTAATGTTGGTAATATGACTAGCAGCAATTTTAAGATGGAAGTCCTCTCCGGGCCGGAACGTCGGCGGCGTTGGAGCACGGCAGAGAAGCTCGCGATCATCCACGAAACCTATGAGGCGGACGCGACGGTGAGCATCGTCGCGCGTCGACACGGTATCCAGCCGAACCAGTTGTTTGCGTGGCGCAAGCTGGCGTCCCAAGGGGCACTGACGGCGACGGCCGCCGAGGAGGAGGTCGTTCCGGCTTCCGAATACCGGGCGCTTCAGGCCCAGGTGAAGGAGTTGCAACGCCTGTTGGGCAAGAAGACGATGGAGAGCGAAATCCTGAAGGAAGCCCTCGAAATCGCCGGTGGCCCAAAAAAACATCTGTTGCGCTCGCTCTCTCTTCCGAGGGGGATTTTGGAATGAAGACCGTCTGCGAAACTTTGGGTGTCGCCCGCTCGAATATCGCCGCGCGCGCCGCAGGCTCCCTTCCAAAGCCAGAGGACGCCCGCCACTACCTGATCGTGAGCTGCTGGAGGACATCAAGGCCGTCATCGCCGATACGCCTACCTACGGCTATCGGCGTGTCCATGCCATCCTGCGTCGGAATGCCCGGAAACTGGGGCGTTCGTGGCCCAATGCCAAGCGTGTCTACCGGGTGATGAAGCTGCACAATCTGCTGCTGGTGCGTCATACCGGAGCGGTCAATGATCGCCTTCACGACGGCCGGGTCGCCGTCGAGCGTTCAAACATCAGATGGTGCTCCGACGGCTTCGAGATCGGCTGCGACAACAAGGAGAAGGTGCGCGTCGCCTTCGCCCTCGACTGCTGCGACCGCGAGGCAATCGCCCATGTCGCCACCACCGAGGGCATCAAGAGCGAAGACGTGCAGGACCTCGTGATCACCGCTGTCGAGAACCGCTTCGGCCGCATCAACATGCTATCCGAGCCCATCGAATGGCTCACCGACAACGGCTCCTGCTTCATCGCCAGGGACACGGCATCCTTGCTCCGCGACATCGGCATGGAACCTTGCACGACACCGGTGCGAAGCCCGCAATCGAACGGCATGGCCGAGGCGTTCGTCAAAACCTTCAAGCGCGACTACGTCTCGGTGAATCCAACCCCCGACGCTGAAACCGTCATCGCTCAACTGCCGTTCTGGTTCGAGCATTACAACAATCTTCACCCGCACAGTGCTTTAGGATATCAATCGCCGCGCGAGTTCATCAGCTCGCAATCTCAAACCTGAGCATGTCCGGTCTTTTGGGGGCAACTCCAGAGTGACTTATCGACTTGCGGATACAGCACTACGATACCGTTGGTATCCGCCCAGTTATTCAGATAGAGCTTGGTATACCAATCGTCCCCGATCGATTGCTGCGATTGGCTGCAGCCATGGATGGAAACATGCAGTTTGCAGTTGGCCCCAGGCTTGGCACAGCTGTCGGGGATAAAGACATGCCCCACATCCGCCATGCTCGACACCGGGTTGGCGGCACCGTAGAGTTTCTGGTCGAACGCCATCAACTTCCCAGTTGGTTTGGCCGCCGGTTGGTTAAGCTTGCCATAGATGAACTGCAAAATCCCGCCAGCCTGATCGTAGTTGTTGTCGTTGGCAGTATTGGGTGAATCGTTCAGACATTCGTTGATGTACGGCGTTGCATTGGTCGGGCACAAATTCCCGAAGACCTTCGAAACAAACGAGTGACCGGCAGGGTAATTGCTGACATAGACGAGGTTTGAATCGGGAACTCGGGCCAATTTGAAAAACTGGACGCTGGCATCGACGGCACTTTGCGTGACGATCGTATCGGCCGTACCGCTGAAAATGTAAATCTTCTTCGATTCAAGGTTGGAAAGTGGGTCGATGGCGCCGATACTCGAAGACATTTCCGCCGCAGCGTACAACATCGCAGGATTGGGAGGAACGCGCGGCACTTGGCCCATGCAGATATCCGTATAGGTGAGATTGCCCATAGCGCAAAAATAAGGTCCACCAGCGACAATGCCCGCCCCCATGAAACTTGATGAATACGCGACCTGCAACTGCGAGGCCATGAATGCCCCCGACGATAGGCCCGACACCGAGATGGCGTTGCGATCGATCTTCAGGTTTGGTAGCGCTTGGGTTTGTGCCACCTCGGTCAGCAGCAGAAGGCTGAAACTTGCGGTGACAATTCCCTTAACGAGGCGACAAAACCTGGTTTTCTTCCAATCCAGAACAATCTTTGCGCTCATACTCTCATACCTCTTTCAGCAATAGCTTAGGTCGCGTCCTTGAATTTGCGAGCAGATTTGTCAGAGGAGGCTTTTCGTGCCGCTTGCGGTTTCATTGCCACTCGTCGCAGATCCGCTCTGCTGAGATAGAAGATGCCCAGCCTCGGATCCAATGTCTTGGTTCATTCCGCCACGGCTGATGTCACGCAAATGCCATGCCAACAAAAACGGCATATCATCAAAATGTTGGGGTATGGCTCAAGCCCGTGCGCCGCATCCTCGACGACAATTTCGTGTGTCGCTCGCTTTTGGAGATGTGACGAATTGATTGGTTCGTTGACAGCCTGATCGGGGCGGCGCGAACGATCACTATGGGTGTGCTTTGACTGTGATGGAACTCCCGAAAATATGACAAGACTGGCATCTTTCGAATTATGCCGGTTTGAATCCGTAGGTCCCCGACCCGTTCTGCACCGGGTAATAAAACTCACTATTCGAAAGGTCTCATCGGCATTGGTGATTTCGGCCCTACTCTGCCATCCTCGACAGCAAGTTCCCGTAGGCAACACCGATAGCGCTCGTCAACCATAACCGGTCGACTGGCGGTCGCGGCGAGGCTAGCTCTTTCGAGAGCTCGTTAGCCAGCTTATTAAGACCACCTAGCGGGCCGAGGTTTGAGCAATTACGGTCATTTAAAGATGATCAGCTGTTCAATGCCTCGGGCACGCCGGATTGCCTCGTTATTCCGCTGCTATCTTAGCCGCTTCGGCGGCATACTTTCGCGCGGTCGCCCTCAGCCGGTCGGTGTATTCGTAGATCTGGTCGAGCGTATCGACGATTAAGCGCTCTTCGTTTTCCCCGTCGAAGAGCCCGATGTACTTGACCGACCTGTTGAAGTGGAGGCGCGCCAACGGTTTGCGATTGTTGTTGTCGATGAGGATGGCGCAGTAGGACTTAGCGTCGCGCATGACCACACGCTTGGCGCTGATGGTTTCGCGAACGATCGCTTTTACGATCATATAGCCTTCCACTTCCTCTTCGGTCGTTATGACCTCAGGGTCCTCGGCGACGGGGACATCAATCTTCTCGATGACTTCCTGCGTCTCCGCAAGAGCGCTCGATAACCGGCTCTTCACCGTATCCATGATCACTTCGCGAAACGCGGTCCGGACGACGGCTGTCAGCATTTCCCGTACGGGAGCCGTTATCCTGCCCTCATAGACATCGTGCGAGACCATCTTTACGAATTCCTCGCTCGGCTCCTCAATAAGCTTGGAAATGACCTGCTTTATACCCGAGGTGTACTTGAGACGCTCTGCGGTGGCTAAAATGTTCGAGACGTCGAAAGTGGCCTTCTCGAACTTACGCAGCTCGGACAAAATGCCCGACTGGACGTCGCTAATGTCGAAAACCAGGAATGGTCGAGCATCGAGCTTGTTCGGCGCTTCAAGGTCGGTGTAGAAATTGAAGGTCCGGCCATTTGTGAGGATCGCGAACTTGGCATCGGTTACACTGAAGTACCGATATAGCTGGTCGAGGTGCTTGCGCTCCAACGCCACAGAAATTGGTTTGCATTCGATCAGGATTCTGATCTGGTTGTCGATCTTGATCGCATAGTCAACCTTCTCGCCCTTCTTCCCAACAGCGTCTGCGGTGAACTCTGGCACGACTTCTGATGGGTCAAAGACATCGTAGCCTAGAGCCCGGAGGAATGGGAGAACGACCGCAGTCTTCACCGCTTCCTCCGTCGCCATCGTACTGGAATGCGACTTAACGCGCTCCGCAATTGCGCGAAGACTTTCTTCAATCGAACTCATCTTCCCTCCCACGACGGTTGCATAAAAATCCGCCTTCACGCAACTTATCGCAGATTTTGCGATAAGTCTTTAGCAACTACAGTGATATTTTAGTGCACCCGGGAAACTGCGTCGTGGTAAGAAGACCGGCCTTCAGCTGTTGCAGCTCCCTATGTCTGCAGCACCGTCGTAGCGGCGGGCATGGGGGTCAGCGACCATCAAGAACCTGCCCGATGGGATCGGAGCGTTTCGTGGGCAAGCCTTGCCGACTCTTTGCTATGGAACGCAACCACAGGGCGTCACTTGGCAGCGAAGGGTGCTCGCCACGACTTCTTTTATGAGCAACACGCGATAGTCGAATGGAAAATGCCGCCAACGGGCTTGAATTCGTCGCATTTAGACGGTGTTTGTCGCTCCCGTGATTCTGATCGGGTATCAAAGCGGAGGCAAAATGGGCGTGCGGCAGCGGATGGGGTTGAAGTTCAAGGATGAGATCGAGTTCCTGAAGGGCTGGAAGCGCGACCGCACAGCGGTAGGCGCCATAACGCCGACCTCCGTTGCGACGGCAAGGAAGATGGCAAGCGTTATCGATCCTTCCTCCGGCCTTCCTGTGCTTGAACTGGGTCCGGGAACCGGCGTGATCACCAAGCAGATCCTGGCGCGCGGCGTTCGGCCTAAGGAGCTCTTGTCCATCGAGTATTCGCCGGAGTTCTGCCGGCATCTTCAGCAGGAGTTTCCCGAGGTCGACGTTCGACGTGGAGACGCCTTTTCGCTGGATCTCGTTCTGGGCGCTGAGCGAGGTGCTAAGTTCGACTGCGTCATCTCCGCTGTGCCCCTCCTTCATTTGCCGCCCTCAAAGCGATTATCGCTGATCCTAGATCTTCTCGAACGGATTCCGACAGGGCGGCCCGTCGTCCAAATCACCTATGGATTGCTCTCTCCAGTCGTCGCGCTTCCCGCCGGATACGAAGTCCGTCATCTGGCTTTCATGATGCGCAACATTCCGCCGGCACAGCTTTGGACGTACCGAAAGACGAGATGACCTCGGCCATCTCATAAACATTGTTCGAACGTTTCGATCGCCGGGCTGATGACGAACGCGATCGATTTGCAAAGCGCTTAGGCGGCTTTCGAGACGCGCTCTGCCCTTCGTTAGACCAGCGCCCAGATGTGACCGACCGGATCCAAGATCGAGGCCACGCGCCGGCCGAGAATGTCCGTCTGTATCTCATCGCGGACGCGGCCGTTGAAACCCGCCGGCATTCGAGATCGCAGGCGGCAGATCGCAAGCTGGTCGATGCAGCCGAGTGCCGTTGCGTGCACTCCCTAACCAGTCCAATCCCGCTCTTTGTTGATGGCGTCCTGGCCCGGTTCCGGATCTTCCACGATCAACCCGCGAGGGGTCCGCCAGCCAAGCTGCGGCCGCTTCCGCTTCGCGTCGCGGTGATCGCGCCCGTCCCCGGGCCTTTTAAGGAGCCATCGAGCGGGAATTGGCCCGCTCAGAAGGAGCCTCTCACATGTCGCACGACCTCTCGCTGGCCCAGTCCCTCGCATTCCAGCTCTCCCGCGACTTGATGGTTCCGGTCACGCTCTTCACCGTCAACGGCGAATATGGCGTCCTGCCCTCCAACGAAATCGACGACGACGACGACCTTCAGATCGTCCATGAGTACTCGCCTTGGCATTGAGCCAAGGTAGGGCCTTAGGCGTGCCGCTTGCGAGCGGCAGGCCGCAAGGGAGGCTTCGCCGCGGCCGACCTTGCATGATTCACCAAATTGCCAGCCGCGCCCTTGCGGCCTTTGCTCTTCGCGGCCGCTGAAGCGGCAAATTGGCAGAGCTGACGGATCGGAGGCGATCGCTCTAGCGATCGGAAGGAAAATGGACAGACGAGAAATAGAATCGCTGCGCGACAAGGTAAGCTGCGCCGCTGTGTTGGAGCAGAACGGGTTTGCCATCGACGTCAAGGAAAGCACCCGGCGGGCTGAGAAGTACCGCCGCAGCCTGGAGATCATCATTGTGACGCATGAAGGCCGTGGATGGTTCGATCCGCTCAGCGACGCGAAAGGCGATGTCTTCGGACTGGTCGAGCACCTTGACCGTGTTGGCTTTTCGGCATGCGTCGAGAAGGTCGCGGATCTCATAGGCTTCGAAATTTCCAAGCCTAAGTGGCAGCCCCGCATTTCAAATGATCAATCCGACCTTTCCCTTGCCGATCGCTGGCAGGTGCGCCGCCGACCCTTTCGGGGTTCATCGACGTGGCGGTACCTAAAGGACGTGCGTTGCCTGCCGGCGGATCTTTTGTGCTCGGCGATCAAACGCAACCTTCTTCGCGAAGGTCCGCAAGGCAGCATGTGGGCCGCCCATACGAACGAGGCAGGCATCGTCACCGGCTGGGAGGCGCGCGGTCCGCAATACCGAGGGTTCGCCTCCGGAGGAACGAAGGTTCTCTTTCGTCTGGGGTCGCATGCGGCGGTGCGCCTGGTCGTCACGGAAGCTGCGATCGACGCCATGAGCCTTGCGGCAATCGAGGGCCTGCGCGACGGCACGCTCTATCTCAGCACCGGCGGCGGCTGGTCGCCGACCACCGTCGCGGCACTCGGCGCGCTCGCGTCAGGGGCCAAAGTCCAGCTGGTCGCTGCCACCGACGCCAACCCACAAGGCGAGATGTTTGCTGAGCGGCTACGCGCACTTGCCGAGGAGGCGGGATGTGACTGGATGCGACTTCGCCCGCCAGAAGAGGACTGGAACGAGGTTCTGAAGCTGCGCGCGAAGCGGGGCCGCGAGAAACAGAAATGGGAGGAGGAAGGGAAAGAGGGAGAGGCGTGCCGCATGCGCGCTGCCCGCGTCAAGGGAGGCTTCGCCCGGCTAAAGCCGGCCCTGGACCCGGGAGGTCGCGATGCCGGCGGCAGGAAACGGGTCATGAAGGACTGAAGAAGATGGCGGGGTCGCGAGGACTGTGCCGCGCTTCGTCCGCCCGCGCAAGGAGCCGCAGATGACCTCTTCCATCCGCAAAGTGTTTCAGGGCGTCGTAAGCCGCCCACAGATGTTTCGCATGTTCGACCGTCATGTCCAGCGGCCTGATCGTTGGAACGGTGACACAACGCCGCTTTACGCCGGCGAATGGTTCGAAATCACCGAAGCCGAGCACGATTACATGTTTGAGATCCTGCCGCCGCTCTGGATACGTGGCTCGATGTTCGCGATGCGGGAATTCCTGACAGGATCGGTGACATCAGTGTTCTTCGCGCTCCGCATCGAGGAAGCGATCCGGTACTTCCACGGCTATTGCGACCTTTCAGACAAGACCTCCGTCGAAGCCATGCGTGTCGCAATCATCGACCGGGAGAGCCGCCCGATCCGCACCATGACCCGCGAAGAGCGCCTCGATCACATCTGGACGCGACGGCTGACGACTATCGCGGCTATGCCGATACATGTTGGCCGGCTGCGGTGCGCGGCAAGCGAACGGTGCTGCTTTATGGCGGGAAAGAGGGCCGCTTCCTCAAGCTGCTCGAAGATCTGACCGACGACGAGATCGCCGCCAAGCTGCCGGTACAGCTGCGCCATCTCCCCTCACCGATCGCGGCATAGAAGGTTTTGCCATGCTCCCCTTCCCGATCGCATCGTCGCATCGTCGTCGCCTCCGACGCCATACAGATGGTCATCCTCGAGCGCGATCAGCGCTTTGCCGACCTTACACCGGCGGCATGGACGCCGTTTCCTTCCATCCACTGCGGATCGCCTGCTGTCTGCCGCGACAGGAGGACGACACTCGCGCTATCCCAAGGAGCTTTCAATGAGCAACGATCCCTTCACCCTTGATATCTTCGCCGGCAGCCCGCTTTCGTCCGGGCTCGGCATCGGCGTCACTGCATTTGGCGGTTTTGCCGCGAATGACGACGATCCGGAACCGACGCCGTCTGCCCCTGCCCCCGCGCGTGCCCTCCCGTCTGCCATTCCAAAGGCGCAACGAACGCAGGGAGCGCCCGCCAACTTCTACCTCGAGGACGACGATCGCGGTTTGGCCGCGACCTGGAAGGAACGGGCGCGTTTGAATATCGCGGTCATTCTCACAGCCAGTGAGATCGAGAGGCAAGAAAGGCCGGCTACGCGTGATGCGCAGGCCAGGCTGATACGCTTCACCGGTTTCGGCAGCTCTGAGCTCGCCAACGGCATGTTCCGCCGCCCGGGTGAGGCCGGTTTCCGCCAAGGCTGGGAGGAACTCGCCGGTTCGCTGGAGGCGTCGGTCACTGAAAGCGACTACGCCTCGCTTGCACGCTGCACCCAATATGCCCACTTCACGCCCGAATACATGGTCCGGGCGATCTGGTCCGGCCTGCAGCGGCTCCGCTGGCGCGGCGGCAGGGTGTTGGAACCCGGTATCGGGACAGGCCTTTTTCCGGCTTTGATGCCGGTGGAGTATCGTGATTGCAGCTATTTCACCGGCGTAGAGCTCGATCCGGTCACCGCCCGCATCGCGCGGCTGCTGCAGCCACGGGCGCGCATCATCAATGCGGATTTCGCGCGGACAGATTTTTCTGAAATCTACGACCTGGCTATCGGCAATCCACCCTTCTCCGATCGCACGGTTCGCTCTGACCGGCACTATCGCTTGCTCGGTCTCAGGCTGCACGATTACTTCATCGCGCGGTCGATCGATCTCTTGAAACCCGGCGGGCTCGCCGCCTTTGTCACCAGCGCCGGCACGATGGACAAAGCCGATAGCAAATGCCGGGAACACATCGCAAAAGCCGCCGATCTGGTCGGCGCCATTCGCCTGCCGGAAGGCAGTTTCCGGCGGGAGGCCGGCACCGACGTCGTCGTCGATATCCTGTTCTTTCGCAAGCGCAAGGCCGGCGAACCGCCAGGCGATCTTGCCTGGCTCGATCTTGACGAAGTCCGCCCAGCCACGGCGGAGGAAGGGCCGATCCGCGTGAACCGCTTGTTCGCGCGACATCCGGGTTCGGTGCTTGGCACGCACGCGCTGACCTCCGGTCCCTTCGGTGAGACCTACACCTGCCTGCCCCGCGCCGACGAGAACATGGAAACGGCACTCAATGCCGCCGTTCAGCGTCTTCCAGAGGGCCTCTACGATGGCGAGCCGACCGAAATCGATGTCGATCTCGAAGACGAGCTGGCGGAAATCCTGGACCTGAAACCCGACAGCAACCGGGTCCGTGAAGGCAGTTACTTCATCGACAACAGGCACGGCCTGATGCAGATGGTCGACGGCTCGCCGCTCGCGGTGCAGGTCCGCAAACCCCGTAGCGGCGACGGCCCACCGGAAAAGCACGTCCGGATCATTCGCAAACTGATCCCGATCCGCGATGCCGTGCGAGACGTCCTCACAGCCCAGGAACTGGACCGGCCGTGGCGCGACTGCCAAGTACGGCTGCGCATCGCCTGGTCGAGCTTCGTGCGCGATTTTGGCCCGATCAACCACACCACGGTTTCGATCATCGAGGATAAGACGACGGGCGAGGTTCGTGAAATCCATCGCCAGCCGAACCTTCTGCCATTTCGCGATGATCCCGACTGCTGGCTGGTCGCCTCCATCGAGGACTATGATCTCGAAACCGACACCGCCAGGCCCGGGCCGATTTTTTCCGAGCGCGTCATCGCGCCCCCTTCCCCGCCCGTCATCACCTCCGCCGCCGATGCCTTGGCCGTCGTCCTCAACGAGCGTGGGGGCATCGACCTCGATCATATCGCCGAGCTTCTGCATTGCGACGCGGACGCAGTTCTCGATGCGCTCGGTGACGCAATCTTTCGCGATCCGACCGACGGTTCCTGGCAGACCTCGGACGCCTATCTTTCCGGCGCAGTGCGGACGAAGCTTGGCGTTGCGGAAGCAGCCGCTGGGCTCGATGCCGGCTACGAACGCAATGTCCGTGCGCTCCAGGTGGTGCAGCCGGCTGACCTCCGTCCGTCGGACATTACCGCACGACTTGGTGCGCCATGGATTCCGGCGATCGATATCGTCCAGTTCGTGCACGAGACGATGGGTGCGGAGATCGCAATCCATCACATGCCGGAACTCGGCTCCTGGACCGTCGAGGCTCGGCAGCTCGGTTGGATGGCCGCCGGCACATCCGAATGGGGCACCGACCGCCGGGACGCCGGCGAGCTGCTCGACGATGCCTTGAACAGCCGGGTGCCTCAGATCTTTGACGTTTTCAAGGACGTGGACGGCGAACGGCGGGTGCTCAACGTCGTCGATACCGAAGCCGCCCGCGACAAGCTGCAGAAGATCAAGACGGCCTTCCAGAACTGGGTCTGGACCGATCCCGATCGCACCGAGCGGCTGGCGCGGGTCTATAACGATCGCTTCAACAACATTGCCCCTCGAAAGTTCGACGGCTCCCATCTCATGCTTCCCGGCGCCTCTGGCGCCTTTGTTCTTTATGGGCACCAGAAGCGCGGCATCTGGCGGATCATCTCATCGGGGTCGACCTACCTTGCGCATGCCGTGGGCGCCGGCAAAACGATGACCATGGCGGCTGCGATCATGGAACAGCGCCGGCTCGGGCTGATCGCCAAGGCGATGCTGGTCGTGCCCGGTCATTGCCTGGCACAGGCGGCGCGCGAATTCCTGGCGCTTTATCCGAACGCCCGCATTCTCGTCGCCGACGAGACGAATTTTTCGAAAGAAAGACGGGCTCGCTTCCTCTCCCGCGCCGCCACCGCGACCTGGGATGCCATCATCATCACCCATTCGGTATTCCGGTTCATCGCCGTGCCATCGGCGTTTGAACAGCAAATGATCCAGGACGAACTGGAGCTCTACGAGGATCTTCTGACCAAGGTCGACAGCGAGGACCGTGTTTCGCGCAAACGGTTGGAGCGGCTCAAGGAGGGTCTGACGGAACGACTGGAGGCGCTCTCCACCCGCAAGGACGATCTGCTGACAATCTCCGAGATTGGTGTCGACCAGATTATCGTCGACGAGGCGCAGGAATTCCGTAAGCTTTCCTTCGCCACCAACATGTCGACCTTGAAAGGCATCGATCCGAACGGATCGCAGCGTGCCTGGGACCTCTACGTCAAATCACGCTTCATTGAGACGAAGAACCCCGGCCGCGCTCTGGTTCTGGCATCCGGGACGCCGATCACCAACACGCTCGGCGAGATGTTTTCGATCCAGCGCCTTCTTGGGCACGCCGCACTGGCCGAGCGCGGACTGCACGAATTCGATGCCTGGGCCTCGACCTTCGGCGACACGACGACGGAACTGGAGATCCAGCCGTCCGGCAAATACAAGCCCGTCAGCCGCTTTGCCTCCTTCGTCAACGTGCCTGAACTGATCTCCATGTTCCGCAGCTTCGCCGACGTGGTGATGCCCGAGGATCTGCGCGAATACGTCAAGGTGCCCAACATCTCCACCGGCGGGCGGCAGATCCTGACAGCCAAGCCGACGCAGGCCTTCAGAAATTATCAGACTATCCTTGATGCCCGCATCAAGACGATCGAGATGCGCGAGGGGCCGGCGCAGCCCGGCGATGACATCCTGCTCTCCGTCATCACCGACGGCCGCCATGCCGCCATCGATCTCCGCCTGGTCGACGCGGACAATGACAACGAGCCGGACAACAAGCTCAACCTGCTCGTCCAGAACGCCTTCCGCATCTGGCGGGAAACGTCGCAAAGCACGTTTGTGCGACCCGACGGCAAACCCTTCGATCTCCCAGGAGCGGCGCAGATGATCTTTTCCGATCTCGGCACCATCAATGTCGAGAAGAGCAGAGGCTTTTCCGCTACCGCTGGATCAGGGACGAGCTTGTGCGCATGGGTGTTCCGCTATCGGAAATCGCCTTCATGCAGGACTACAAGAAAACCGAGGCGAAGCAGCGCCTGTTCGCCGACGTCCGCGCCGGCAAGGTCCGCTTCCTGATCGGCTCGTCGGACACGATGGGGACCGGTGTCAACGCCCAACTCCGTCTTAAGGCGCTGCATCATCTCGACGTCCCCTGGCTGCCTTCGCAGATCGAACAGCGGGAGGGCCGGATCGTGCGACAGGGAAACCAGCATGACGAGGTTGATATCTTCGCCTATGCCACCCAGGGCTCTCTCGATGCCAGCATGTGGCAGAGCAACGAGCGCAAGGCCCGCTTCATTGCCGCAGCGCTTTCCGGCGACACTTCGATCCGCAGGCTGGAAGATCTCCGTGAAGGGGCCGTAAACCAGTTCGCCATGGCCAAGGCGATTGCCAGCGGCGATGAACGGCTGATGCAGAAGGCGGGACTTGAGGCCGACATTGCCCGCCTCGAACGGCTGCTTGCCGCTCACGACGACGATCAATATGCGGTACGCCGACAGGTCCGCGAGGCCGAGCGCGATATCGAGGTTGCGATCCGACGTATCAGCGAGATCGGCAAGGACAAAGAGCGCCTCACGCCGACGGCTGGCGATGCCTTCGCCATGACGGTGATGGGCAAGGCTTACGACGAGCGCAGGCTCGCCGGCCGCGCGCTGATGAAAGAAATCCTCACTCTGGTGCAGTTGCAACAGGAAGGTGAAATGAGAATCGCCTCGATCGGAGGCTTCCACCTCGACTATCATGGCGAGCGTTTCGGTAGGCCCGATTGCTATTATTACACCACCCTTCTTCAGCGCACCGGCACGACCGAGGAGCTCGATCTCCCTGTCACCGTGACGCCGCTGGGTGCCGTTTCGCGGTTGGAACACGCGCTCCACCGTTTTGACGAGGATCAGGAGCATTACCGGCTTCGACTGCACGAGGCCGAAGGGCGTCTTGCCTCCTATCGCACGCGCGAGGGCGGCGTGTTCGCATTCGCGGACGAACTCGCCGACAAGCGTCGGCAGCGCCGGGATATCGACGAGGCGCTGGCGGCCGCGGTGCGCGGGGAAGCGTCAGAGGCTGCCTGATGACAACGCCATGGCTTAGCTTCTCGGTAGGATTTTAGGAGCGGCGCAGCATGCGCATAGCTGCATTGCACAATAATCGCTTTGCCATTCGTTCAAAAAACAGGCATTCTGCACATGGCTGATGCAGATGGTGGCAGCTCCTCCCAGTGCCGCCGCAACAGCTGTTCCCTCTGGAGGTTTGTTGACCTTCACACTTCATGGGCCGCGGTTTCCGCTGGCCCATTTTTTTAAAGGCTTATCCCGTTCGCACAGGTCCATACCAGCAATGGCGCAAAGGTTCTTGCTGCGGCACCTGTAGCCCTGAAAGGTGCTAAGATTGCTGTCAGCGGTCGTAGCAGCGAAGAAGCAACTCAAGCGAACGGGACAGATTCGCCTCGACCTGTCGTGTGCAACGACAGCGGCCGTCATTTAATCCACCGATGCTTTATCGGAAGTTGGTCAAAGGCTTTGCGTCGCATTTTGATTTGGCACCGATAAACAGTATCGGGGGACGGGGATTGGAGTTTATCGTATGGTCACTGATGCCAACAACTTGGATCGCCTTCACACCCTATTGGTAGACTGGATTGAAAACGATCCTGTCTTTTCCAGCGGGTACACCTCCAAGAAGAAATCTTTAAGCAAGCAGCTCCTTCAATTTGAAAACGATGTGGCATCACTAACTGGGCCAGCGGCAGACGTTCTTCTTTATCGAGGCTACGACTTAAGGAAGGGGCAGCGTCTGCAAGACGGCTCGCTCTCGATCCAACCGAGATCGAGCGATTTGATCGAAAGTTGGACCACTGACGCAGCATGGGCCTTCCAGCATGCTGACCAATTCGAGAGCGGCATCGTCATCAGGAAGCTGGCGTCGGAACTGGATATCTTCATCGACGTGGATGCCTTTGCGAGAACTGTGGACGCTGAAGACCTACACCTCGAAGGTGAAATTTTGGTTCGCTGTGGACAGCTCTCAGTTCCTGCAGATGATTGGACTTGGTCGGAGGTCGACTTTCCCAAAGAAGCAGAGCCTTCCGTTCGCGCTTGCAATTAGCAGATCATATTTCAGGCGATGATTTTTGGGGTTTGATCCGCAGACCGTCCGGAAACTGTAATCCTCGATTCGACTGGAACGTGTCGAAGGTAGCCCATTTCGATTTCCTCCAGAGCGAGGCTCGGCGGGCAGACAACCGCCTCGTGTTTCGCTCCTCGCCCGGACGCCTGGGAGGGAGCGCAGATCGCCTTCCGGCGGCCGTAGCGGTGCTTTTTCTCTTCCCATCTGACCGCATCGAGTGCGTCGAAGACGTCGCAATGGTATTCGTAGGAATATCCGATCCGCTGGCGATGCTGAGGATCGTGTCGACGTTGGTCTGAAAGTGTCTGCGACGGTCCCAACGGAAGACAAACTCGTTGGCGTAGATGTCGATGTGCTTGTCGCGGACACCGTGATACGTCCCATAGGCCAACCGCTTGAAGTTGGAGAAAAGGCGATGAACCCAGGGGGAAGGGCTTCATGCGCGGGCGGGGCCGTCAGCCAAACTTAGGTTGACCACCACATGCTCGCGATGCTGCACGCCTGTAGGCGTTGCTTCCATCGGTGAGGAGAATGCTCCCCACAGCGGTATTCTCCCGGATGAAGGCATGCAGGCTCTCACGGTCGATGTTGACGATCCGTTGGAGGCGGCAGCGCATATGGTACTTTCCGTCTCGGACTTCGACCGCGCCGATCATGAAAAATCTTGCCGGTTGGGGCTGCGACCCTGAGAGAAAAGAAGGAAGAGGGAGATGAGCCGGTCGCAGAGCCGTCCGCCGGTCGCCGCTGACGCTCAACCGCCGCCTCCGCATCCCGGCCACTCGTCCTTCGCAGGGCTGTCAGCCCCGCTCGTCCTTCGCGGCAGCAACGCTCGGCCGCAGTTGCACCCGGCCGCCCGCTCCGCGGTCCGGGAAGTGTCTTCGAAAAGAATGAAGACGCGAGAGAAGGGCAGGCAGAGGGCCGTGTCCAATCCCCGAAAAGGAGCATCCCATGCAACTGATGAAGGTCGATCCGCGTGCGCTGAAGGACAACCCTGATAACACGCGCCAATCGAAGTCGACGCCGCAGGCCGACGCCCTGCTTTTGGCGACGATCAAGGCCGTCGGCGTGATCCAGCCGCCGGTTATTTTCCCGGAAGCCGGCGGCAACGGTTACATCATCGAAGCCGGTCACCGGCGCACCCGCATGGCGATCACCGCCGGTCTCGAGGAAATCGATGTGATCGTCGTGGACGCGGCCAACGACAACGGCGCCATGCGCTCTATGATCGAGAACATTGCTCGCGAGCCGCTCAATCCGATCGATCAATGGAGGGGCATCGAGCGGCTGGTCGCGCTCGGCTGGACCGAGGAAGCGATCGCCGTGGCGCTTGCCCTTCCCGTCCGGCAGATCCGTAAGCTTCGTCTGCTCGCCAATGTCCTGCCTTCCATGCTCGATCAGATGGCAAAGGGCGATATGCCGAACGAGCAGCAGCTAAGAACGATCGCGGCCGCCTCGACCGACGAGCAGAAAGAGGTCTGGAAAGCTCACAAGCCGAAGAAGGGTGACACGGCGGCCTGGTGGCAGATCGTCAACGGCCTCTCTAAGACCCGGATGTATGCCCGCGATGCAAGTTTTGCCGACGACCTTCGCCTCGCTTACGGTATCGAGTGGGCGGAGGATCTGTTCGGGCCGGCGGATGAGGACAATCGCTACACCACCAATGTCGAGGCTTTCCTCGGCGCCCAGCAGGAATGGATGACGGGCAACCTTCCCAGGAAGGGGGCGATCGTCGAGGTCAACAATTGGGGCCAGCCGGAACTGCCGAAGAAGGCCGAACGCGTTTACGGCAAGCCCGGCAAAAGCGATTGCATCGCTATGTATCTCGATCGCGAGGGCAAGGTGCAAAGCGTCCACTACCGGATGCCGGAGCCAAGGAAAACCGATAGGCGCCCCGGTCCCGCCGGTGACGCTTCGACAGAAGCCGATGACGACACTGGTGTCGTCGGGAAGACCAGGCCCGAGGTCACGCAGAAGGGTCAGGACATGATCGGCGACTTCCGGACCGACGCGCTGCACGAGGCGCTGGCCCGCGCCCCAATCGAAGACGACATGCTGATGGCCCTCTTGGTCATGGCCTTCGCCGGCACCAATGTCCGGGTCGATTCCGGCGCCAACGATACCGTGTTCGGGACGGAGCGGTTCCAGCGTCACGTCGTGCGCCTCTATTCCGCAGACGGCAGGTTGGCGTTCGATATGGACAGCGTGCGGGTCGCGGCCCGCTCCGTCCTCATCGATGTGCTCTCTTGCCGGCGCGGCATGTCGAATAGCGGCGTCGTCTCGCGCATTGCCGGTGACGCGATTGGCGCGGATGGTTTCCTCCCGAACATGGGAACGGAGGATTTCCTGCTGTGTCTGTCGCGCCAGGCGCTGGAGGCCGCCGCTAAGTCGGTCAATATGGCCCCGAAGGCACGCGTCCGTGAAACCCGCGCAGCCCTCGCCGACCACTTCGCATCGGCCGACGCAGCCTTTGTTCTTCCCGCGGCGCTGTTCGCACCGGATCCGAAGGCCATCGCCGATTTCATGAAGTACGCCGATGATCCCGAGGAGGAAGAAAGCTCCCCTGATGCTGCCATCGGCAATGGCAGCGAAGGTGCACAGGGCGACGGTGTCGGTCTCGACCGGTTCGATCCGCCGGCGGCGGTTGACGAGGACCACGTCGGCGAGCCTGCCACCGATCACGCCTCCGACCAGGAGGAAACCGCCCACGGGATTGCAGCGGAATAGCCGCACCGAGCTCCTCCGCTTGACCTTCCGCCGCCGGTTGCCCTAGCGGCGGTTTCGTTTCCACAACCCCAAAATCTGAAGGAGGATGCGCAATGTCCGCGTCTCTGATCTATCGCCTCGCCCCGATCGGCTCCATCGTCGCCTGGTCGGATGGCACCCCACGGCCACCCGCGCGATTCAAGAAAAAGCTCGCCGCGTGGAAGACCTGCAACAGCCAGGGCCGGTTGATCCGAAAGGAAGGCGAGCGCAACGTCGGCCCCACGAGCCTGTCACCGTATTTCACGTTGCATGAGGGCGATCTCGGCGCAAACGGTGTCATTGCCATCCGTATCCACCGGACCTTTTCGCTCGACAGCAATCTGACATTCCAAGTCGTAGAGCGTCCGGCGCTCGGATCTGTTCGCGTCTTCGATCGGGCCGGGTCGAGCGCCGAGCTTATTCACCTGGCGGACAACCGGCAGGCGGCCGAAGAATGGCTCATCCGCAATCGCTATCCCCACGCCATTGTCGAGGAGGTGACAGCCGACGAGGTCGCAGCCGATCACATCGAAGGGAGGGCCGCGGAATGATTATGCTCCCTCTATATTCCTCCGAAGTCTCCACCCCTGACGCTTCAGGGTTAGAGTTTGGCAGAAGCGCCGACGGATTGGTTGTCGCGCGCCTCGACGATCGTCTTCGCCATGGTTGCGGTCCGTGATGGCCGATATTTCCTCGCCAGTGCCTGGCGCGGGTCGCGGGCGCTTGAAGCCCTCCCAGCGATAAGCGGGGCGCCTGACGTTTCGTTCGAGGAACTCCATGGTTCTCCCCGTGCCGGATCGCCCTTCGGTTTTGCTGCGGTCTGAACCGGCGGACGTGCGCTTCAAGGCCGCTGGCGCGCCGCGGGCGGCCGGACCCCGCCGTCTTCTCGGAGCAGGCTCGCGTGCTCGTTCGAGGGCAGGTTGCCCTCTTGGCACTCAAGCCGGCTCCGCTCGTCCAGGCAGGGCCGGACCCTGAAACGCCCGTCTTCCTCCGGTTCGGGATGACCGCACCGAAAGGCAAGCCGGCATGGGGCCGGAGCTATTTCGGACGACCTCGAAAGGAAAAGACCATGGCCAAACCCGCTCCCCCCTCCTCGCGCCAATCCTCGCGCGCCGTACAACTGCGCAAGGGCGCCACCATGGAGATGGTCCGGCTGACATGCCCGGACGCCCGCCAAGCGCTGAAGATCGCCGAGAGTTTCGGAACTACAGTCATCGACAGCGACGGCATCCGCGACCTGCATGAACGGCTGGTCATCGAGACCGCCGATGCGCTCGGCGAGGGACTTGGCGACAAAGCGATGCAGATCCACATGCAGCGCATCGTCGGCGCCTTCGTAGGCTCTGCCCACGGCGCCGGTCAGTTCTACAGCCGCGCGGTCACCGGGGCGCGGGATGCCACGGCCAAGGCCGCCAACGACGCTCGGGACGAGGACCTTGACGGTCCGGTCGGTTATGACAGCGCAGCCCAACGCAAGCGGGAATTCGCCGCCGACATGGGCATTCAGGCTCATTCGCTCAGAATGGCGGCCGAAGGTGCCGTCGCCGCTTATGCGCAGGTGATCGGCGAGACCTGGAAGCCGTTCGATAGACCGGTCGAACACCCGGGCACAACGCTGAGCCGTAAGGCTGCAGAAGCCCAGATATCGGCCTTCGACTAGCCTTGCGGGCTGGGCTCCGGTGCCGCCTTTCCCATCAACACCCGTAGGGCCGACTCCAAGGCGGAGCCGGCCTGTTTTCATGTCGGCGACCTGGCCAACCGAGGAAACGAAACAAGACGATGGCGCGCCCGGCGGCCCGTCCCGTTCGTCGGGTCTGCAGGAGCCGCCGGCGGACGCAACGGCTCCGCCGTCCTTCACTTCGTTGCGGCCGTTCCTGTGCATCCACCGGCTGACTTGCTCCTGCCCTTCGTCCCTCCGCAACGGGCCGCAACGGGCGCGGCTTCAAACGGAGGCTAAGATATGAGCAGTACAGAAAAACAGCGTGTCGATCTCTACAGCCGCATCACCGACAAGATCGTTGAAGACTTGGCGAAAGGCGTGCGGCCCTGGATGAAGCCATGGAACACGGCGAACACGGCTGGCCGCATTACTCGGCCGCTGCGTTACAACGGGCAGTCCTATTCTGGCGTTAACGTGCTGCTTCTTTGGTCGGAAGGTATCGCCCGAGGATATACGTCATCCACGTGGATGACGTTCAGGCAGGCCCTCGAACTGGGAGCTGCCGTCCGCAAAGGCGAGACCGGCACAACCGTCGTCTTCGCCAGCCGTTTCATTAAATCCGAAACCGATGGGAATGGTGGTGAGCTCGAACGGGAGATCCCTTTCCTGAAAGCCTACAGCGTCTTCAACGCCGAACAGATCGACGGACTTCCCGACCAATATCGTCACCGGCAGGCGCCGGTCCTCGATCGGGCCGCGCGCATCGAGAATGCCGATCGGTACTTTCGCAACACCGGTGCTGCAATCCGCCATGGCGGCAACCAAGCATACTTTGCGCCGTCCGCCGATATAATCCAGATGCCGCCGTTCGAGAGCTTCAAGGACCCGGCAAGCTATTACGCGACCTTGAGTCATGAGGTCACCCATTGGACGGCGCCGGCCCACCGCGTCGGTCGTGACCTCAGCCGCTATGCCAAGGACAAGACCGAGCGTGCCCGCGAGGAACTGATCGCGGAACTCGGCAGCTGCTTCCTTTGTGCCGACCTCGGGATTGCTCCCGAGCTCGAGCCCCGCCCCGATCATGCCTCGTACCTTGCCTGCTGGCTCGAGGTCTTGTCCAATGACAGACGGGTGATCTTTCAGGCGGCGGCGCATGCGCAGCGGGCCGTAACCTTCCTGCACTCCCTGCAGCCCGAAGGCGCCGACGAACGACTTACCGCGTGAGGCTCATCAGCATCGGTCGTTGCCCTCGCAAGCGGCCGGAACTCTTGCCGATCCGTTGGTGAGCGTGTCAGGGTCAGTCTTGCGGTCCAGTTTGCCTCAGACCGAAGCTTTCCGGTCGATCGGCTGAGCTCCAGACGGCTTGATTTCGGGGTTAATGGCTTTGTCTGCTGACGCGTAGATCCTCCAGACGACGAATCACAAGCGCGAGACGATTTCGCGAAGAATGGCAGCGCAACGCCCCGCGCCGGCTGTTCTGGGACTTCGATTTTAACATGCGGACAGGGGAGCGCACCCACCGTAGCAAGGTCCGGGCAGGCAGTCAGTGAGCAGTTGCCATTGCCATTTTCCTTCAATCACCGCGCCGGCCACGTCCTTCGCGGGCTCGATGAGGCTTGTCTGATCGAAGACCGGCTTCGCCTCGATCGTCTTCCCGCAACGGCCTTCCAAAACTTTCTTCCCCTGAGCGCTATGCGCTCATTCCTCGCGGAACAAGAAAGTTTCTCCTGGCCGCCCTCCATTCCATTCCGGCCTTTCAGGTGCGGTCCGATCGTCCCCGATCCTTGCGACAGCCATCGAGGCCGCGATGGGCGTGGCCCGAAACAGCGAAAGGAATACGACAATGGCAACTATCGGCGCTTTCACCACCTCCGAAACTGGCTTCAACGGCGCGATCCGCACCCTGGCCCTCAACGTCAAAGCCCGCATAGCCCGCATCGAAAACCCCTCCGACAAAGGCCCGCACTTCCGCATCTACGCGGGCAATGTCGAGCTGGGCGCCGCCTGGCAGAAGCGCTCCGCTGAGACGGACCGCGACTATCTCTCGGTCAAGCTCGACGACCCGAGCTTCCCGGCCCCGATCTACGCGACGCTCACGGAGGTCGAGGGTGAGGACGGCTACCAGCTGATCTGGTCGCGCCCCAACCGGGACTGAGGCCCGGAGGCCCCGCCGCCAAGGCGGGGCCAACCAGCCACAAAGACAAGCCGGTAGGTGGCATCGAGCCCGCCGTCGACCTTTTCGACGGCGATATGAATCCGGAAAATGTCTGCTCAGATGCCGCTACTGCGCCGGGAAGAAATCCCGGCCTCAGGACGCGATTAGAATGGATTTCCAAGAAGGAGCCTGATTGTCTCGTCGCGGTGCTTTCATCGCAAAACCACAGACTGCTTTAAATTCGGGTTTTGATCGGGCAGCTTCAGGAGCAAAAGCATTTGCTCGCGATAGGATCCAAGGCTTTTCAAGCGGCGATCGACGCGGAGAAGGCGCTCGCCCGTCTGGAAAACAGAATCCTAAACTCGTGCAAGACCTTGGTGTAGCCCGTCGGCAGGGATATGAGACTTGGTGGAGCAACTCCTGTCCAAGCAGGCTTCCAGGCGGCGCGAATTGGATGGCGTGCTTGATGCTGAAGTTCTGGCACAAACCAACGAGTGGAAGAATACGGCTGAATAACCCGGCAGCCGCTTGCTTGTGCTGTGATGATCCCCCAAGCATCCCACCAGCGTATAGGCAAGCGGTTGGCATGTCTATGAATGAAACCGTGAGAACCAAAGGTCTGTCACTTCAGATATCCCAGTGTACAATGCCGGACCAGACCGCCTCGAGCACGAGCGGTACCCCCAAAATGCTGCGCATTTTGGCTCCCCCACTCGCCGGCTCCGCCGGTCGCCTATGGCGATCCTCGACCCGATCCAGTCCGGCATGGTGCACGTCTCTCGTCTTCAAACAGGAGAGAGACTCATGCTTGCTATCTACGACCAAATCCAACAGCTGCGCACCGAACTCGCTGCCTGCATCCTCACGCCCAGGGAACGCGCCACCGCACGAACGGAACTCGACAAGCTCCTCATCGAGCAAGCAGCAATCGACCGCCAGTTTGAGGCGATGATCGCCGAGAAGGAGCCGCCCGAATGACGGGACGATAGCCCGATGCCGAACAGGACGAAGGCATCGAGAAACAGCCCGCTTTTCGGGCTGTTTGCCTGTTTCATGAGGGGTTCGCCGCATCGACCCAGGCCTCCCGCTGTCAGGGATTGCACCCCTCGCCCCCTACCCCCGACTTTTCCATCCGATATGATCAGATCGTGGCGGAATTTATGAACTCCAAGCAAGCGGCGGACGCGATGGAGTATGACGGAGTATTGCGCACACAATCGTAGCGGGAAATCAGGGGGCCGTGTCGAGAAGGTCGGTTCTGGGTTTTGCGATGATGCCTCGGTATCGGTTAGAGAATATTGATTGTCGGCACTGTGACACGACTGCTGCTGTTGAGCGGCGGCGCGATTCACGCTGGCCGGCGAAACCGGAAGTCGACGCCGATGGCGCGAAGCTGCCACGCACTCCCTTCGGCTGATGACATCTACTAGCGAATTCCGCAATTCTCCGCCCCAGCCTGGTCCGAAAAATCGGAAAAATTCGCAATCAATATCCGCTTTTAATCGGATCCCGGAGGGCGTGGCCGATAACCGCGTTTTCGCTTCTGACGAAGCACATCGAGAAACAGCTGAACGGCCTCGTCTTCCCGTCCGAAATGGTGCACCATCATCTGTCCCTTCGATCCGATCCGACCCCACCTGCGCAACAGGCAGATGTCTCCGAACAGGTTCGGTTCGATGGACATCGCATAATAGCGTGCCATGTTTCTCCTGTCGTCCAAGCGTTCGACATAAAGGTTATAGGGTTGAGATAACATGAGATCAGAATTGCGGATCTCAGTACTCACGTCCAACGACACTTATGAATCGGTCGGCAGGGATCGATTCACATCGGTGATGATATGCGAACGTCGGGCCTGGAGGTGAGCCTTCGGCACATGCTTGCCGCTGCGCTCACGAAGCGCGCGTCGGCCTGCGCCCATTCCGGTAACGCCGATTGTTGCGGCGGAATTCTCATTCAGACAAGCGGTGGATTAATATAGCCTATTTGTGGCCACCGCCTGGCTTAAGCTCGGCTTCGAGCCTGTCATTTCGCAGGCGAAGGTGGCGAACGCGCTCCTTTATCAAATCTTCGTAGGCATTAATCATGTCAATGCACTGGAATAGAAGGACTGCGATGCCCGCGATCACCAGAGCGCCAAAGAGCAAAATAAAGTCCATCCCTGTTACCTCGTGTGTTTGTATCCATTTGTCTTGCGAAATAGTTGCCATCGGCTCAAGTCCGGTGGCAGCCGATGCTACGATCATTAGCTCATGGACTTCCGCCCTTATTGAAACGACTGCCCTTTGATGCAGGCTTCCATGTCGCGGCGCCGAAACCAGATCGCACGGCCACACCGGAGTG
The DNA here is from genome assembly GCF_029714265.1 of Rhizobium sp. CB3171. Lineage (NCBI taxonomy): Bacteria > Pseudomonadati > Pseudomonadota > Alphaproteobacteria > Hyphomicrobiales > Rhizobiaceae > Rhizobium > Rhizobium sp. CB3171. The sequence goes on from NZ_CP121654.1 coordinate 520,050, forward strand.
CGGGGTTTCCGGCTGTGAATACGATTTGCTCGTCCGCGCGCATGCGCAACACTTCATGCGGCTGGATCAGCGGCCGTGCGGCAAGTTGTTTCGATCGCGTTCGCGACGATCCCCTGGATTGGAAACTGCGACTGACCTGGTCGATCTCGACCGTCGTCATGCCGCAGCGGCGGGAAATGTAATCGGCGGTCTCAGGGTCGTTGATCGCGGCAAAGGATATCCAGCTTGCGCTCTCGAACCATTTGCTTGTCGCGTCCCGCCCGCCATAGGTTTCGCGCATCTGGCCGATCGACTGGTAGATCATGGTCAGCGTGATCCCATACTTGCGGCCGGCATCGCGCGCAGTCTCGAGGATACGCATGTAGCCGAGGCGCGCCACTTCATCGAGAAGAAAAAGCGTCCTGCCGTACATCTCGCCGTTGCGGTTGCAGATCGCGTTCAGAAACGAGCCGATGATGACACGCGCCAGACCTGAATGCATCTCCAGCGTCTTGAGGTCGATGTTGATGAAGACGTCCGTCTTTCCTGCGGCAAGATCGCTCGTCGTAAAGGTCGTTCCCGAGACCAGGGCGGCGTAGTTTGGGTACGACAGCCAGTGCGTTTCCTTTACCGCATTGGCGTAGACGCCAGAGAAAGTTTCCGGCGTCATGTTGACGAAGACCGCCACATTTTCCTTGACGAAATCCGATTCCGAATGATCAAAGATCGATTGCAGACGTTCACGCAACTTGGGCTCTGGCTCGGAGAGATTCTTGCGCACCTGCCGGAGGGTCTGGTCGCTTTGCGTGGTATGGCCAGAGAGGCAAACGTCGGCGATCAGAGCCGTCAGCAATTGCAAGGCCGAGGCACGGAAGAAGTCGTCGCGGAGCCCCCGCCCCCCGCTGTCGCTCACAACCCACGACGCAACAGACGCGATGTCCTCCTCTTTCGTTCCACCGAAACGGCCGATCCAGTCGAGCGCATTGAAGCCGATCTCCGAATGCTTTGGATCGAGGACGAAGACATCTCGGTCGGCGTCGCCGCGGTGCTTCGACACCATTGGCGCGACCTCATTCGATGGATCGAGGACGACGAGCGCACCTCCCCATTTGAGCGCCGTCGGGATCGTGACTGAGGTCGTCTTGAAGCCGCCCGAGCCGGCAAAGACTATGCCGTGCGAAGAGCCGAACGAGCCGTCGAAGCAAAGAAGCGGTGACATGCCGCCTGCGCCCCACGTCTCGCCGCAGTCGGCGCGAAACGACTGTGCCGCGACGCTGTCCCTGTCGACCCGGTAGCGCTCGCCAATGACGATGCCGCCGCTGCCGGCAAACAGCTGTTCGGCTTGCGACATTTTCATCCAATCGGCCTCGCCGTGCAGAGCCCGCTTGCCATAGATGCGTTTCGGCTCGGCCTTCGCGAAGGCGGCATTGCCGGCGATCGCCACCCGAAGGCCGAATAGCGCCGATATCAGGACGGCGGCGGCCCCGATCCCCGTCGCGGGGTCAAGATAGTTGAAGATGGACTTGCCGGCTGGAACCTGCTCGCGAAACACCGACAGCCGCATTGCTTCACGTATGGCTGCGATGAAAAGCGTCGCCATCGCTCCGGCGACGACGCCCGATCCTGCTGTTCTGACCCGCACCGACCCGGCGCTCGCAAACAGGAAGACGATGCCGACGAGCGAGGCGACGACGTAGGGCAAAGCGATGCCAGCCCGGCCCAGCATCTGCCGCGCGGCATCCGTCTTACCGAAGGCTGAAAGCCACTGTTCGATCCCGGTCATGCCCATGGCCGCAAGGATCATCAAAGCACAAGGTACGACGAGCAGAAGGATCCTAGTCATTGGTTTCTCCAAACGCCTCAGCGCCAATTGCGGTGACGAGTTTTGCGCTGGGGGCGAGCTGCTCTCTCGGGCGCCGCCAGCCTTTCTATCTCCGGTCGAACGGGCCTCGCCGTAGCGAAAGCGTTTCGCCAGGTACTCGAACGCCGCCTGCAGTTCACCCTCATCGATTTCGATTACGCCGAGCCCGGCCTTGAGCGCGATCCTCCCGATGCGCTCGGCTTCACGGGTTTCGGCGAGCTTGAGCTGCTCCTGGAGCTTGGCGATTTCGTCGCGGATTTTAGAGGACGGTTTCTTCATCTCAGGATGTCTCCTTGGGTGCGAAAGCTTGTCTTTCGGATCCACTTTTCCGGATGTCGGTGCGCAACGCACTACTGTGAATCCTACAATCGCCAACGGCGATGCTTTCGTGGATGATCCCGGCCGCTCGACAAGAGCGGCATCCGAAGGGCGCAATTATACGTCGCTATCGCGACGTTCTTCTGACGAGCGCCTGGCGGGGCCGATTTTGCCTCCGAACACCTTGATTTTGCTCACTATCGCGAAAGAATTCCGCCTTGGCCGTCCCTCATTTCTCCGTCAGCATCGTCGCCCGCGGCTCCGGCCGCAGCGCCGTCCTGTCGGCGGCTTATCGGCATTGTGCCAAGATGGACTACGAGCGCGAGGCGCGGACCATCGACTATCGCGCCAAGCAAGGCCTGCTGCACGAAGAGTTCGTTGTTCCAGTCGATGCGCCGCAATGGCTGCGGGCGATGATTGCCGATCACTCTGTTTCGGGTGCCTCCGAAGCCTTCTGGAACAGCGTCGAAACTTTCGAGAAGCGATCAGATGCCCAGCTTGCCAAGGACGTGACCATTGCGCTGCCGATCGAACTCTCGACCGAGCAGAACATCGCACTTATGCGGGATTTCGTCGAAAGGCATATCACCTCGAAGGGGATGGTGGCGGACTGGGTGTATCACGACGCGCCGGGCAATCCGCATGTGCATCTGATGACGACGCTCCGGCCACTTGCCGAAGATGGTTTCGGCGCCAAGAAGGTCGCAGTGAAAGGACCGGACGGCAAACCGATGCGCAATGACGCAGGCAAGATCGTCTACGAGCTTTGGGCGGGAAACCTCGACAACTTCAATGCGTTTCGCGACGGCTGGTTTGCCTGCGAGAACCGGCACCTGGCGCTCGCCGGCCTTGACATGCGTATCGACGGGCGATCCTTCGAAAAACAGGGGATCGAGCTCAGGCCGACCATTCACCTTGGTGTCGGCGCGAAGGCGATCGAGCGCAAGTCGGCGGTGGCCGCCGGGGACGTTTCGCTGGAGCGGCTGGAACTGCACGAAGAGCGTCGCGCCGAAAACGCCCGCCGCATCCAGCGCCGTCCCGAGCTCGTGCTCGACCTGATCACCCGCGAGAAAAGCGTTTTCGATGAACGCGACGTCGCCAAGATTCTTCACCGCTACGTCGACGATGCCGGCCTTTTCCAAAGCCTGATGGCAAGAATCGTGCAGAGCCCGGAGACGCTCCGCCTCGAGCGTGAGCGGATCGAGTTTTCGAGCGGCGTCCGGCTGCCGGCCAAATATACGACGCGGGACCTTATCCGGCTGGAAGCGGAGATGGCCAACCGGGCAATCTGGCTGTCTCAACGATCTTCCCACGGCCTTGCCGACGCCGTGCGGGAAGCGACATTTGCCCGTTACTTGCGCCTGTCGGACGAGCAGAAGACGGCGATCGCACACGTCACCGGCGGCGAGCGCATCGCCGCCGTAATCGGGCGTGCCGGCGCCGGCAAAACAACGATGATGAAGGCGGCGCGCGAGGCTTGGGAAGCCGCGGGATACCGCGTCATCGGCGGCGCGCTCGCCGGTAAGGCGGCCGAGGGCCTGGAGAAGGAGGCCGGCATTCTCTCTCGCACGCTGTCATCCTGGGAACTGCGCTGGAACGAAGGTCACAATCTGCTGGACGACAAGACAGTGTTCGTCCTCGACGAAGCCGGCATGGTGTCGTCGCGGCAGATGGCGGTGTTCGTCGAAGCAGCGACCAAGGCAGGCGCCAAGCTCGCCCTCGTGGGGGACCCTGAGCAGCTGCAACCCATCGAAGCCGGGGCTGCTTTCCGCTCAATTGCCGATCGCATCGGCTATGTTGAACTCGAAACTATCCACCGCCAGCGCGAGCAATGGATGCGCGATGCCTCGCTTGACCTGGCGCGCGGCAATATTGGCAAGGCGATTGATGCTTATCGCGCGCAAGCCCGCATCAACGGCTCGGAACTCAAGGCGCAAGCAGTCGAAAACCTCATAGCCGACTGGGACCGGGAATACGATCTGCAAACATCCAGCCTGATTCTCGCTCATCTTCGGCGCGACGTCCGCATGCTCAACGACATGGCTCGCGCAAAGCTCGTGGAACGTGGCCTCGTCGCCGAAGGTTTTGTCTTTCAGACCGAAGATGGGCACCGGAAATTTGCCGCAGGCGACCAGGTAGTGTTCCTCAAGAACGAGGGTTCGCTCGGCGTCAAGAACGGCATGTTGGCAAGGCTCACAGACGCAGCGCCCGGGCGTATCGTTGCAGAAGTCGGAGAAGGCGAACACTGCCGCCAGATCACGGTCGAGCAACGCTTCTATGCCAATGTCGATCACGGCTACGCAACCACCATCCACAAGAGCCAGGGCGCCACCGTCGACCGGGTGAAGGTCCTGGCGTCCTTGTCGCTCGATCGCCATCTCACCTACGTTGCCATGACCCGTCACCGCCAAGATCTTGGCTTCTACTACGGCCGCCGATCTTTCGCGAAGGCGGGCGGCCTTATCCCGATCCTGTCGCGCAGACAAGGCAAGGAAACAACGCTCGATTACGCGAACGGCCGTTTCTACGGCCAGGCCCTTCGCTTTGCCGAGGCCCGTGGCCTGCACCTTGTCAGCGTTGCGCGCACGGTCCTTCGCGATCGCCTCGAATGGACATTCCGCCAGAAGTCGAAGCTCGCCGAGCTTGGCGCACGTCTGGCAGCACTCGCCGGCAAGCTAAGTCTCGCCACCGCTGCCGCCAGGACCTCTCAATCGCACACCATCAAGGAGCCGAAACCCATGGTATCGGGCATCACCACGTTCTCAAGGTCGCTGGAACAGGCTGTCGAAGACCGGCTTGCTGCCGACCCCGGCTTGAAGAAGCAATGGGCGGAAGTCTCCGGCCGGTTCCACATGGTTTACGCTCAGCCGGAAGCGGCGTTCAAGGCCGTCAATGTCGATGCAATGCTGGGGGACGAAACGACTGCGAAGTCCACCATTGCCAGGATCGGTTCCGAACCGCAAAGCTTCGGTGCTCTGAAAGGTAACATCGGTTTCCTCGCGAGCCGCGCCGACGAGCAAAATCGAGAAAGGGCCGTCACCAATGCGCCTGCGCTGGCGCGTAACCTGGAAAGGTATCTGCGTCAGCGGACGGAGGCCGTACGCAAATATGAAGCCGAGGAGCGCGCGCTCCGTTTGAAGGTTTCCCTCGATATCCCGGCCTTGTCGCCGGCGGCAAAGCAGACGCTTGAACGCGTCCGGGACGCCATCGATCGCAACGATCTTCCGGCGGCCCTCGAATACGCGCTCTCGGACAAGATGGTGAAAGCCGAGCTCGAAGGGTTTGCGAGAGCAGTATCTGAACGCTTCGGCGAACGCATCTTCCCGTCTCTTACTGCGAAAGCCCCCAATGGACAGACATTCAATGCCATCACAACGGGGATGACGGCCGGACAGAAGGCGGAGGTGGAAGCGGCATGGGATTCGATACGGACAGTGCAGCAACTTTCTGCGCATGAGCGGACGGCAGAGTCGCTGAAGCAGATCGAAACCCTGCGCCAATCAAAGAGCAAGGGGTTCTCCCTCAAATGATAAAGCGAAATGAAGTGAGCCTGCCGTTTCCCTTCCATAAACGACTGGCGGTCCTGAGTATGGCTATAATCTCGATGATCGCGACAGTGCTCGTGGTGGCCGTCTTTTACTGCGGTTATCGCATTAACTTCACACCGAGCGAACCCGTCGGTCTCTGGCGTATCGTTTCTCTCGAACGTCCAGCATCCGTTGGGGATCTCGTCTTCATTTGCCCCCCGCTTACGGCGGCAATACGGGAGGCGCGCGCGCGAGGGTATCTCCGCGTTGGATCCTGCCCGGGCGCGATCGCACCGCTCATCAAGACGATCATCGCCGCAGCCGGGCAGCATGTCGAAATCGGTGCGCACGTGACGATCGACGGGCGCCCGATCCCATTTTCCGATCTCGCTGAGCGGGACGGCGCAGGTCGACCGATGACGCCATTTCCCGGCGGTGTCGTGCCGGCTGGAAGCGTCTTTCTCTATTCAGCGTTCAGGAGTTCTTACGACTCCCGTTACTTCGGCCCCCTGCCAGCTTCCGGCATCGTCGGCCTGGCGCAACAGGTGCTCACCTATGCGCCTTGACCACCTTCAGTCCGCCCTGCCGATTGCCGCTTCAATCATCGTCGGAATGGTGGGATGGAGTGGCCAAGTTCTGCTTCTTCCGGTCACCTTCGTGTTTCCGATCCTCTGGATGCTTGCGCGAACGCGGTTGATTGCCGCGTTTGTCGCGGCTGGCTATTTCCTGGCGGCTTCTCGGGGATTACCACAAGGTGTCGCGACCTTCTACGTCTCCGATCTCTGGCCGGGCCTGTTGCTCTGGCTATGCGCATCGCTGAGCTTTATCGGCGTCCACACATTGTTCTGGACGAGATGCGGCTTTACGCGGCCATTTCGTTATCTCGCGGCGTCGGTACTTATGGCCATTCCACCATTCGGCATCACCGGTTGGGCACATCCGATCACAGCCACGGGTGTACTGTTCCCAGGATGGGGATGGTGGGGATTGGTCGCGGCGACGGCCGGCCTCATCGGCCTTGTAACCCGTGCTTGGCCGGCTATCGTCATCGCCCTTTCAGGTCTGTGGCTTTGGTCCGCCGCAATCTGGACCGCACCGGCCCTACCGGAAGCGTGGCAGGGCGTCGATCTAGAATTGGGCGCTTCGCTCGGCCGCGACATCAGCCTGCAGCGCCACCGTGATCTGATTGCCACGGTGAAGGATCGAGTATCTGACGGCCGCCGTCGGATCGTGCTGCCCGAAAGCGCCCTCGGCTCTTGGACACCGACCACGGAGCGGCTGTGGGTAACAGCTCTACAGGGAACGGACATATCCGTTATCGCCGGCGCCTCGCTTGTCAATTCGGGCGGATACGACAATGTTCTGATTGCCATCTCCGGTAATGGTGCGCAACTCCTTTATCGAGAGCGCATGCCGGTTCCTGGTTCGATGTGGCAACCCTGGCGCCCCTTGCTTGGTCAGAGTGGCGGCGCGCGGGCGCATCTCTTCGCAAATCCGACCGTGACGGTTGCCGACCATCGGGTGGCACCACTGATCTGCTATGAGCAACTGATCATATGGCCGGTCCTCCAGTCCATGCTGTATCATCCGGATGTCATTGTTGCCGCCGGCAATGGATGGTGGACCAAAGGAACCCCTATTGTCGCCATCCAGCGCGCAAGCACGGAAGCCTGGGCGCGCCTGTTCGACAAACCCCTCGTCATCTCCTTCAACACCTGACTTACAAGGAGACGTCATGCTTGACGCTGCCCTAATCCAACAATGCGCCGACCCTTCATTAGCATCCACGATCGTCGAGCAGTTCGTGACAGCCGCTGGGTCGTCCGACCCCCTTGCGGTCACAGTCAAATCAGGCGGCCGATTGATTCTAATTCCGAAGGCAACATCGGCCGACGAAGCCATGGCGATCGTTCGCCAGTATGTTGAGCAAGCTGAGGTTCGCGTCGGCATGACCCAGTTTCCGGCCGGTGTCGGCGTGAAGGAGGCAGCCGATCTGACGCCGGATTTGGTCGATGCCTGCGAGAACCTGCGCAAGGGCACGACGATGTTCGCCAAGGTCCTGCGCATTGTTGCCAAATGGTACGGCAATCCGAAGAGCGATGACGTCTTCCGCCAGATTTTCGAGGACGCGCTCTATGCCTGGAAGACCGGGGAATTCGAAGGAGTGCGTGTATTTCAAGCGCAGGATCCAGGAGCCTCCATCGAATTGCCTCAGCAAAGCGAAGCGCGCTCCATGGATGAACCGCCAGCCGCCGTGACCACTCCCGAGAAGCGGACGAAGGTGAACGAGGATATTGGCCAAGCCGGAATTCGTATCGATCTTTCAAGGATTGGAGGCAAATAGGCACTCGATTCTCACGTCGGAATCGGTGCGACGGATGGAACATCCCCGGCATGCATAATTATTCCTCGAGGGCCAGAAAGTTAAAGGGCAATTCCAAAGTGCCGACGCCACAGGTGAAAAAGATACCGCGTAAACGTTCGCCGAATGGGATGAATTTGATGGCCGTATAATCATTCTTCAGGAGGCTGATGGACATTCGGGGTTGAGGACGCGCCGAGCATTTTGTCCTTGTTTGCCCTGTTTCCGGTTCCCAGTTCGGTACTCGTTATCCGGGCGGCTTAATTTTTGTCTCAGGCCGACGTTTCAGCAATTCAGACGCCTCAACACCTAAGACCGTCGCCAGGCGATCGACAACGTCGATGCTTGCATTATAGACACTGCGCTCCAAAGAACTGATATAAGTACGATCGATACCTGCCCGAAACGCAAGCTCTTCTTGCGACAGGCCTTTGGCTTGACGCGCAGCTTTCAGATTCCGTGCAAACACCTCTCGAATCTCCATGGCGGAGAGAGCAGCGGCTTGCAGAGTATTTCTCCACGGAGTATTCTCTACAGCGGTATTCCGGATATGGAATCTGCATATGAATCAGAGTGATGACGCGTTCGCTGATGCCCTCTTCGTGCGAGCAATGGACTGTCGAGTTTGTGGGTACCTGTCTTGCTGAAGGATGGGATCTATTTTGCAAAGCGTATAGGCTACCGGAAGGTCTCGATCCTTGGCGGGTCGCAAACGAGGTAAGAGGAGAAGCGGATGGACAACGAGGTCTCATTTGAGACAAGCGGCAAAAGAGAGTCTCGTTATAGAGCGATGCGAGAAGCCGATTTGAAAGCGTTAGCAATTTCTGCGATCCAAGAGCACCGCCGACTTCTAGCCGCAGATGAAGCCGTCTACGAAGCGTGGACTCTTGCAACCGCCAACGCCTCGACTTCCAGCGACGTGCTCAAGAGCCTGCAAGATGAGTATCTCGATCGTCAAAAGAAGTCAGAAGCGCAGCAGGAAGAACTCTCGGAAATCATCGATGCGCTTGGATATGTTCCTGATGTCCCCTCCGAAAAAGACGAATGATGGTCAAACCAAACCGCGGTCTTTCGCGATTGCCACGAGCTGAGGGATCGTCGCGGCATTCAGCTTCTTGCGTGCGCTATCAAAATAGTGCTGCACTGTTCTTGGGGTAATTCCCATTAAAACGGCAATCTCCCACGCCTTTTTACCCTTTGCCGCCCACGTAAGACACATCGCTTCCCTTGGCGAAAGGAGCCGGCTGGGTGCGACGATCGTCGATGCAGCTATAATCTTCAGGCGATAGTGAATTGCCAGCACCGCTTGCAGCGGGTTTAGTTGCTTCTGACATTTTGAAATATCAGCTTTGTGCCCCGAGGAAGCAAATGTCAGCATAATGATCGAGCCGAAACTGCCTTGAACGGGAACCGTCACCCCACTGCGAATGCCATGTTCGACCGCTTCATCCCGAAAACGCTTGAATTCAGAGCTTCCCCGAGACGGCCAGTCATCGATCGCCCAGGAAAACATCTCCATCCGGCGTTTGGCTTCCGTAACGACCGGATCCACTCGAGAATATTGGTTGCGTAGGTAAATTTTCTGCCATTTCTCAGGATAGGAACTGAGTGCGCGGGCGCCAAGACCTTCCGTTTGCAGGTATGCAAAGAATTGAAATCCGCACGAATGAACGAAGCCTTTGAGCCCGCGTTTGATCATCCGTTCATCGTATGAGGCTTCAACCATGTCAATGAGAGCGCTTAAGGCTGGATCCACAGACCTATCTCCTTTCCGTTGTACGTGAAGGCGCCCCCGCTCCTTCGGAAGTGATACAGATCTGCGCTCACCCGCGCAAACATCTATTCACCTCTATTCCGCAATCAAAACCTTCTGAGATGGTGTTAAACAAAGATTTTTTCTGATGCTGTCTCAGTGACTGCTGTACGCGGAGGGAAAGACGATATCCTGATCGACCAAGACATTGAACTCGTATCCCGGCCGGATCCGGATTGTCGGCTGAACGTTCAGGTTCTTCGAGATGGTCTGCTCGGCAACGCGACCGAAAGTTTCCGCGAAATTCCGTCTGGCGGCATCGGAGGCCGTGTCCTGGGTGGCAAGCGTCGAGCTTTCGGGCATCGACATGTCGATGCCGGTTCCAAGTATCGCGACGAGTGCTGCCGAACTCCACGTGCGCCAGAGATGCCGATCGACCTTATCCTTGAACCCGCCATATCCTTCCCCATCGGTCCCAGCCATGCCGCCGATCTGCAGCGTCGAGCCATTCGGGAAGATCAGATCGGTCCAGACGACGAGCAAGCGCTCCTGGCCAAACGAAACCTTGGAATCGTAACGGCCGAACAACTTGGCCCCCCGCGGGATCAGGAGCCGGTAGCCGGTGGCGCTATCATAGACATTCTGGCTGACCTGCGCGGTGATCCGGCCCGGAAGGTCCGAGTTGAGACCTGTGATCAACGTGGCTGGAATGACCGAGCCGCGCTTCAGCTCATACAGCGACATCTGCGGCACGACCTTATTCGGCAAATATCCAAGATCTTTGATGTCCTGATTGAAGAAATCCTCCTTCGAACTTTGGGCATTCTGGTCGACGTTCTGGCCCATCAGCCCGGATTTCGATGCGGCGGCGTAGAGATCCGCGGCATTGTTGGCTGTCGTCGTCGTCTGACGGCCGGTGTCTGTGGAATTTTTAGCGGTTTTCTCGACATCAGAAATATCCACCTTCAAAGGCGAGTCTAGAGCCGTTTCCCGCGCCTGCAGGCGAGCCATCCGCTGGCGTTGAGCTTCGCGGAGATATTGTTCATCCTGCTCCCGCTTTAAGCGGGCTCTCCATTCCTCCTCTGATTCGAGCTGAGGGCGTCTTTCTTGCCGTTCCGTGGGCCGGCGGTCGATAACAGGTGCTTCCTTCTCGAGCTTCTGTTCGACGGTGGGTGTTGGCTGGAACTCTTCGCGTTCACCCGGCTCGCCGATGATGCCGTCACTGATGCCGCGCTTGAGCTGGTCACCGAAGTTCGTCGCCGGTGTATTCAAGGTGCTGACGATATCGTTGCTCCAGTTGAAGGGAAGTCCTCGCCACGATAGGCCAATCACGACCACGCCGAAGAACAGCGCGATGAGGATGGTGGCGGTAATAATTGGCAGCCGATTGAGGCGGCGCATGCCTTTTTGATCGTCGGCTTGCTTTGAAGGGCCGAGCTGGAGCGATTGGATCATACCCCTCCCCTCAATTACGCTGCATGATGGAGAGCGGACTTGCCGGCGTCGCACCGGCTGCCGTTGCTTTGTATGCGCGGCCAAGGGCAATGGAGGGTGTTGACAGCCGCGCAAGCACCTGATCTTGAGTGCCATCGATCGAGTAAGTGAGCGCGATCGGTTTCACGTCCTTTCCAACTTTGCCGTCGGTTAGAACGGTGTAGCCAAAGCCCTTTAGGGCCGCCTTTAGGGCCGTCGCAAACTCCGACGTGTCCTTTTCCATCTTGATTGTCGTCGAGCTCACGGGGCCGATCTGCTCGGCGAGCCGGCTTGCCAAGTCGCCGGCGATGGCATTTGCGGCAGGCCCGGAGACTGGCGCGGCGTTTGACCTTGGGTCCACCCCATCCTCAGCAGTTTGGCATGCGGTGAGAAAGCCGCTGATGATGATGACAACGAGAAGCTTGTGCATAGCTCAGCCTCCCCGCCGAATGGTGATCTTCTGCTGGCGCCAGCCGACGCCGGAGACGAGGATCGCCTGGTCGACGGCATAATCGACGATCATCAAATCGTTCTTCATTCGGTAATTGACGATGCGGTTCTGGCCGCCGTGGATCACGAACAGCACCGGTGCATCCTGACCTGAGATCGACTTCGAAAACTGGATGTAGGTTTTCACGCCATCCGAATAGACCCGCTTCGGCTTCCATGACGCGCTTCCGCCGATGGAATAGGAAAAGTTCAGCTTGTCGGGCGCCGTGCCGGGGACGCCGCCGGTCTCAAGCCATGAATTTACATCTGCGAGCTTGGCCGAGACATCCTCGGTATATTCGAAGCCGACGCGTGCCATGTACTGGCTCGGATGTGACTTGAGCTGGATGTGATAGGTGCGCCGCGACGTCGTGACCACCATCGAGGTGACAAGACCTGCTTCCGACGGCTTGACGATCAGATGGATCGCTTGGCCGCCGATTGCACCGGAGGTGGCAGGCTCCACCTTCCAGCGAACAGTGTCTCCAACGAGAACATCGCGGACGATCTCGCCGCCCTGAAGTTCGATATCGCAGACCTGCAAGGGCGAGCAGACGACGGACGGCTGGGTTTCGCCGAAGAGAAAGGTGACCTTGCCATCGGAGCCGGCCGTCACCAGTCCGGGCGCGACGCGCCATTTCCTGGAAATGGTCGTGCCATTCACCTCATTTGTCGTCATGGTCTGCGCCTCAGCGCTGCCCACAAAGACGAGTCCCGCCAAGCAGCCGGTGGCTGCAATTAGTGCTGTTCTGTGCATGTCAAACCCCTGCCCTCAAAGCTGTGCCGTCCAGTCAAAATCCCTAACGTAGAGGCCGATCGGATTGAGGCGGATGGTCGCCTCGTCCTGCGGCGCGGTAAGCGTAACTGTCGCGATTCCGCGGAACCGGCGCGTCCCGGTTTCCTTGCCCTTCCGGTCCCGTTCGTATTCGGTCCAGTCGATCTGATAAGTCTGATTGGAGAGCGCTACTATGTTGTTGACCTCGACGGCGATCGTCGACGACTTTGCCTTTTCGAACGGCGAATTGCTGCGGAACCAATCATTGATCTTCTGGGTCGACGGATCGGACGCTCGCAGAAGCGCATAGGTTCGATCGATATATTGCTTTTGCACCACGGCATCCGGTGTGATGCTGCGGAAGCTCGTTACGAAGTTGCCAAGCGTGGCGCGCACCACCCGCACATCCGCGTATTCGATCTGCTCCGGGAACCCTGAGGTGACCGAGGTGCCGAGCTTGTCGACCTGGACGATATAAGGCACTAGTTTCACCTGGGTGCTTAGGTATATCGCGTAACCGAAGCCGATCACGGCCATGGTAAGACCGAGGATCCCAACGATCCGCCACGCGGCGGCCGCCTGCACATAGGAGCCGTATCGCTCGTTCCATTCCTGGCGCGCGGCAAGATACGGGTTTTCGGGGGCGCGGTTCGCTGCCATCGATTAATCACTTTCTGACTGCTGTTAGTCTTTGCGTTCGGGAGGTGGCTTTGGTCCGCTGTGCCCACTGCGCGCCTGATCCAGCTTGGAGTTAGCAAGACCCAGAATAGACCCGGCGTAGGCGCCGGGAGACCCGATGGCCTTCTCCTTGGCAGCCGAGCCCGCCGCTTTTCCTGCGGACCCCATGCCTGAGCCGAAACCTCGAAGCATCGCGCCTGCGACGGATGACCCTGCGGCCCGAGCGCTTTGAGCTGCCGCGACGCCCGCGCCGACGGCACCAGCCGCAAGGAATCCCGCGCCTGTGGCAAAGGATGCGGCCTGCCCACCGTGTCTGATCGTCTCCATCCCGCCTGAGGCTGACGCACCTTGGACGACGCCTTGCATGATATTCGGCACGTAGATCGCGACGATGAAGACGACGACGGCAATGCCAGCGATTGCGAGCGCGGTCTGGAATTGATCACCAATGTCGGGCTCGTTTGCCAATCCGATCAGCACTTCCGACCCAATGCGCGAGATCATGACAAGTGCCATGAGCTTCATTCCGACCGAGAAGGCATAGATCAGATATCGAATTGCGAAGTCTTTGGTGTAGGAGGAACCACCCAGACCGAGCATGATCATGCCGGCAAGCAGGCCGATATACATTTCGACCATGACGGAAACGAAGATCGCAGCAACAAGTGAGAACGAGATGACCACGACGACCATTGCAAAAGAAGCCGAGATCGCCAACGCGTTGTCTTCGAAAAGACCGAACTGTATCTTTTCCGACATCTTCGTTGCGACGGCGAGTCCAGCATTGAAGACGTCCGCTGGGGAGGCCGTGCCGCCTCCAGCCCCAATCTGAAACAGACTATCCACCACTGCCTTCGCAAAGGTCGGTCCCTGTCCCAAAACGAAGGCAAAAAAGCCGACGAACATGATCCGCCGGACGAGCTCGGCAAACCAGCTGTCTAGCGAGGCTGCCTGTAATGCGAGCCAGACGGCGGCGATGCCAATCTCGATTGTCGCGAGGATCCAGAATAAGGATTTCGCCGCATCCATGACGGTGGTTTCCCACCCCTTTGCGGCCGTGGTGATCTGGCTCTGTAATGAGGTCAGCACTGAACCTTCTTGGGCAAGTGCCGGCTGTGCTGCCAGCATGCAGAAGGTGGCAATCACCATTGTGGCGCGGAGCCGCCGAAGAGATATTGTTGTCATGTGCTTACCACTCGACTTTCATCTTCGCGCCGCCGGAGGTGGAAGGGGCAGTCCCGCTGAAGAATTTCTCACGCCGCGCCTGCGCAAGGTCCTTGTCGGTCTGTTCGGTCTGAAACCAGGTTCCCATCATAGTCATTTGCTGTGAGACAAGAGCGCGAAGCTTCTGAATCTGCGCGATCTGTTGCGCAGCGATCTGGTGCCCCACCTGCAAAGCCTTCATCTGTCCATCGGCGATCTCAGACATCGACCGCAGTGAGGCCATCGTGCCTTCCTCATTGTCGAACTGTTCGGCCGTGAGGCTTGCCGCCTTTAACGTGCTTGCGATCGTATCGCGGTTGGTGTCCGACCAGGACTGATATGCAGTTGAAAAAGAAGCATTGTCTGGCAGGTTGGTCTTAAGGCTTGAGTAGCTCTGAAAGCGTTGTTGCAGCACATCATCGGCATTGCCCATGGAAAACGAGATGCTCTGCCCCTGATCGACGATGCTGCGCAGCTGGTTGAGATCGCTTTCGACCTGCCCCCACATATGCGACGGAAGCGTCGCCGTGTTCTGGAGCATGTTCTGGTAGATATTCAGCTGCGTTTGAATCTGTTGTGCGAGCTGGCTGATCTGGGTGAGCTGGTTCTGGATCTGCTCGCCGGACTTCCCGACTAAAGAGACCAGCTCGCCATTGTTGAGGACCTGCGTCCACTCGGTGGCGGCGCCAGTTGCGGTGCCGGCTTCCGCGGGAATGACGGCGGCAATCGTCAATGCAACCGCCGCGAGGTCAGCGAGCAGCCTTTTCGACGGTGAGTAGCACTGCGGCATCATGAACTCCTCTCGTTTGTAGCCAGTGGATCGGCCAGTCGCGGCCGTGTTCCGAATGGAGGGCGCGAATGCGCTTCAAGTCTTCCTTGCCGGATGCGCCGACGAAACTAAGGGCCACGGGACCGAGCGCCATATCGAACAGCCGCCGGCCTTCAGGGGTGACGACGTAATATTCGCGCTTGGGGATCGCGTTCGAAACGATCTCTATCTGTCGCTCGTTGAACCCGATCCTCTCATAGAACTCGCGCGTCCCGGGCTCTCGGGCGGCGCCGTTGGCAAGGCAGATCTTCGTTGGGCAGGATTCCTTCAGCACGTCGATGATCCCCGAACGCTCAGCATCTGAAATGGAGTGCGTGGCGAGTACGACGGCGCAGTTGAGTTTACGAAGCACCTTCAACCATTCCCGGATTTTGTCGCGAAATTTCGGATGCCCAAGTGGCACCCATCCTTCGTCGAGGACGATCAGGCTCGGCGACCCATCCAAGCGCTTCTCGATTCGACGGAATAGGTAGGTCAGGACTGGTATGAGATTTCGTTCGCCCATGTTCATCAGCTGCTCGATCTCGAAGGTCTGAAAGGCACCGAGCGAGAGACCGTCCTCCTCTGCATCAAGCAGTTGACCCATCGGACCGTCGACAGTGTAGTGATGGAGCGCGTCCTTGATCTCGCGCATCTGGACGCCGCTCACAAAGTCTGACAGCGATCGACCCGGTGCGCCGATCATTAATCTAATCTGGCGCGAGATCGCATTGCGATGATCGGGAGTGATAGTGACGCCCTGCAGCGCGACCAGCATCTCGATCCATTCCGTCGCCCATGCTCGATCAGATTCTTCGGAGAGGTCCGACAATGGGCAGAAGGCCAGCGCACTCCCCTCTTCTTGAGCATCGCCTCCAATTTCATAATGATCGCCACCGGCGGCGAGCGTGAGCGGCAGGAGCGAGTTCCCCCGGTCGAAGGCAAAGATCTGGGCGCGTTCGTAGCGCCGGAACTGCGCGGCGATCAGCGCCAGAAGCGTCGACTTTCCCGAGCCGGTTGGTCCGAAGATCAGCGTGTGACCGACGTCATCGACATGGAGGTTGAGCCGGAACGGCGTCGACCCGCTCGCCACCTGCATCAGCGGCGGCGAGTTCGGCGGATAGAACGGGCACGGCGCGATCGCGCTGCCCGACCAGACAGAGTTAAGCGGGATCAGATCGGCGAGGTTGCTCGTGTTGATCAATGGTTCCCGAATGTTGCAGTACCAGTTGCCCGGCAGGCTGCCGAGATAGGCGTCGGTGGCGTTGAGCGTTTCGATCCGCGCGCCGAAACCCTCCGCCTGGATTAGCCGGCGGATCGCTTCCGCCTTCTCTTGCAAGGCTTCGCGATCATGATCGAAGAGAATAATGACCGGCGTATAGTAGCCATAGGCCACCAGCTGCGACGACGCTTGCGCGATCGCATCTTCGGTCTCGGCTACCATGGTTATGGCGTCCTGATCGACCGAACGGCTCTGCGTCTGAAACAGCTGATCGAAAAAGGGCCGCACCTTTTGCTGCCACTTCTTGCGAGTGCGTTCGAGCTTCCGCCGCGCCTCTTCTGCATCAAGGAAGATGAAGCGCGAAGACCAGCGATAGGCGAGCGGCATCAGATCGAGGCTGTTGAGGATTCCCGGCCAACTCTCGGCCGGCAGACCGTCGATCGCCACGACGGCGAGGAAGCGGTTTTCGGCCTTCGGCGTCAGGCCATGCTCGATTTCGGCCGTTGCGATCCAGTCGAGATACATAGGAGCGGCAGGCAGCCGGATCGGATGGTTTTCGCCGGTGATGCAGAACCGGACGAACTGCAGCAGTTCGTCATAGCGGGCGACCCGCGCCCCTCCCCTCTCGACAGTTTCCCGGGTTTCCATGCGACGGATCGAAAGGCTGTTGGCGAAATACTGCTCAATCTCCCGGATAGCGTTCTTGAAAATGAACAGCACCGTGTCGGCGTAGGTTTTCTTCCGGCTCTCCTCGTCGGAGTAGATGTATTTGCTGAGCGCCGTTTTTTTGGATTCGAGCGGCCGATAAGTCAGGATGAGCGCATGCTTGCTCTCGAAATGCCCCTGCTCGCGCGCGAAATGCGCCCGCCGTTCGGCGTCGATCGCGCGGGTGACCGCATCGGGAAAGTGGCAACGATCGTCCGACGGATAGTCGAACGTCGGGATCCGAATCGCCTCAACCTGGATCATCCAGCCGCTTCCGAGTCTCGACAGGATCGTATTGATCTGCCGTGACAGTTCGTTGCGCTCGAGGTCCGTTGCGCTTTCGGAATCCGGCCCGGCAAAATACCAGCCGGCCATCAGGCTTCCGTCTTTCAACAGAAGAACACCATTGTCGACGAGGCCGGCATAGGGAACGAGATCCGCAAAGGATGGGCCGGTGGCCCGGAAACGTTTGAGAGCGACCATGCCTTCCCCTCAATACCGGCGCCACGGCGAGGAGGTCGCCTTGTACGAATGTTTGTACGAGATATGGCGGACATAGACCCGTCGCATGAGCGGATCTGCCTTTGCCATCATTCTCAGGAGCCCGAGGACGACGATCCAGATGGCAGCGCCGAAGAGCGCGGAATAGATCGTGAGGACGACGAAGATGAGGATGACTGCGGCAAGGCCGGTGATCAGCACCAGTTCCCGGTCCGCGCCCATCAGAAGGTTCGAGCGCGAAAGCGCGCGGTGGATGCGGTTCCGCTGCAGACCGGACGCGGACTCAGCCATTGGTCACTCCTGCGCCTTTCAAGCCGTCCGAGGCGATCAGCTCCCTCGTCAGGCCAATTGAAGCACCAGTCGCACCGAACAGGCCCACAATGGTCGTGGCACCGAGCAGAATGCCGGCGACGAGAACCACGTACACAAGTCGCCGTGCGAAGTCGTTCAACTCCCCACCAAATATGAGCATGCCGCCGGCTATGGCGACAGCCGCAAGTGCGATGTATCCTGCCACGGGTCCGGTGATCGACTCCTGAATCTGCTGCAATGGTCCTTCCCAGGGCAGTCCGCCACCGCCCGAACTGGCGAGTGCCGGATCACGCGAAGCGAGCACCATGGTTAGGACAGAAAATGCGACCGTGACGACGGAAGCCTTACGCGACATGACGGGCCTCCTCTTCTTCATCGACTTGGTCTGAACCGATCTCGTATTGGCCCTCCGCGAACCGTTCGATTTGGATGACGTCTCGAACCCGCCGCCCGCGCGGTGTCCGTTCAATGGAAATGATGAGGTCGACCGCCTCACCGATAACCTCGTGCATCGGCTGTTGGCTCGCTTCCGCGGTCAATTGTTCAAGGCGGCGGAGCGCCGACATGGCGGTGTTCGAGTGAATTGTCGCCACGCCTCCGGGATGACCGGTGTTCCACGCCTTCAACAGAGTCAACGCGGCACCGTCGCGGACTTCGCCGACGACAATCCTGTCGGGGCGCAGTCGCATCGTGCTCTTCAACAGTCGCGCCATGTCAACGGTATCGCTGGTATGTAGAAGAACGGCGTTCTCGGCCGAACAATGAATTTCGGCGGTGTCTTCGAGGATCACCAGACGGTCTTCGGGGGCGAATTTGACGATCTCATCGATCAACGCGTTCGCAAGCGTCGTTTTGCCAGAACCGGCGCCCCCGGATACGATGATGTTTAGCCTTTTGGAAATCGCTTTTCGGATCATCAAGGCGTGGTATCTCGTCAGCGCGCCTGAGCGCACATATTCTTCGAGCGGAATTGGGCGTGGGGCACGGCGGCGGATCGTAAAGGCTGGCTTGGCGACCGCTGGTGGTAAAAGGCCTTCGAAGCGGTGCCCACCTATCGGGAGCTCGCCGGAGATGATGGGTTGCTTCGTGTCTACCTGCGACTGAATGAAATGCGCCACAATTCCGATCACCGTTTCCGCCGCGACGGGCGACATTTCGCCGGCCGCCGCAACGCCGTGAGCGAGGCGCTCAATAAAGAGCTTTCCGTCCGGATTGAGCATTATTTCGATCACATCCACTTCTTCCAATGCGGCGCACAGCTTATGGCCGAGCGCGTCTTGAAGTTTGCAGACAAGCCTGTGGTGAGAGCGGAGCTGGTTCACGGATCTCTCCTTTTCCACTGCCCATCTAGCGAGATGAATTCAGAGTGGTAATTGGATGGGCGAAGCCGGAGGAATGTCTCGGCGTTCACCGGTAAGGTGCCCGCGACGGCTATTGTCTTGCCAATATTCTTCGGCTCGCCCAATCGTGACAGGCGCCATCCAACGCGTGCAAGGATCCGCTCAAATCGAAGATCGGTCACCGTGACGAGCTCCGTGTACCCATTTGCGATGCACCATTCGATGATGCCCGCGAACATGGTCAAAGTGGCCTCGTGGACGAGGCCCCCTCCGCGAAGATCGACCAAGGTCGTGTCCACGCAAAAGCGGGAGCTTTCGATCATAGATGGATGGGCGTTTAGTTGTCCGTGTGTCAGCAGTGAGGAAAAGACATGCGTCACCATCGTTGGACCCATGGCTGGCAGGAGCCTAGCGCATCCTGCCACACGAGCGCTATCCGATACGGCGAGAATGTAAGTCGGCTGGAGAGCGTCGAAGGCGTCCGCTTCCCGGCCGTCAAGAACCCCAACCTCCCAACCCAATCGGTCTGAAAACACCTGAGCTCGAAGTCGATGATGTGCTTCGAGAAGGTGCTGTGCGGAAAGCCCCTGCCTTGTCGATATCGCAACAACTTTCATGCTGATCTCCGTCGCTAAAATTTATCGACAAAGAGCAGCACGGATTAGAATGGCTGGGCAGTTGTAGAATCCTACAAGGTATTTTGGGTGAGTCGCGAGGTTTTGCGTGAGGACGTGCTGATCTGATCCCGCGTGTTATCCCGTTAGTTGTAGGAATCACCAGCGAACAAATACGCAACGAACGTTGCGGTACGGAGCAGTAACAGATTGGATTCACAAGTGAAACGCCGATCGCGGCGTTAACCATAGGTCAAGGGGCGTCCCGCCTATTAACAGTTTATTAGCCGCATTTTCCTTGCCGGCCCGGGAGAATCGGACATAATAACGGTTCAGTGGCATTATCGGGCCGAAAACCGTTATCTGAAAGATTTCTGACA
>NZ_CP121655.1:0-212457 GCF_029714265.1 Rhizobium sp. CB3171
ATGCTACAGCGGAATAATCTCATTGACGACGATAGAGAGCACTTGCCCTCGCTTTTGTCGATGGACGCGGCCGAATTAGCTCACCAGCTCCAGGCACATTCGAAACGCATTTTCCCGCCGTCTTCACAAAAGTCCATGCGACCGCTGACACCGTCAGAAGCTGCGTCTTTCATTGGATTGGCGGAAGGATATCTGCGGCAGGTTTCTGCAGACGGCCTCGGACCCGCACCACAAGCCAACGGCCGGCGGGTCTATAGCGCTGAGGACATGGACCGCATCCGCCGCGCCCTCGATCAACGCAATGATCTGGCTAAGTACGTGCCGACGCGTCGCGGCAGTGAAAAGCTCCAAATTATCTCGGTGATGAATTTCAAGGGCGGGTCCGGCAAGACGACTACGGCAGCGCATCTTGCGCAGTATCTGGCTCTGCGGGGCTATCGCGTGCTGGCACTTGATCTCGACCCACAGGCATCACTGTCCGCCCTGTTCGGCCATCAGCCTGAACTTGACGTAGGCGAAGGTGAAACGCTCTATGGCGCCATTCGCTACGAAGATCCGCGCCGAATCACCGAAATCGTGCGGGCCACCTATACGCCTGGCCTTCATATCATCCCCGGCAATCTCGAATTGATGGAGTACGAGCATGAGACGCCGAAGGCGATGGTGGCGGGGACTGCTGCGTCGAAGTTCTTCGCCCGGATCGGCGAGGCGCTGGCCGATATTGAGAGCCTGTACGACATCGTGGTGATCGACTGCCCGCCGCAGCTTGGCTTCCTTACCATGTCGGCGCTGTGCGCAGCGACCGCGACACTGATCACTGTGCATCCCCAGATGCTCGACGTGATGTCGATGTCACAATTTTTGTCGATGACCAGCGAACTCATGGCGGTCATCGAGCGGGCTGGCGGCCGCACGAGTTATGACTGGATGCGCTATTTGGTAACGCGCTTCGAGCCGAACGACGGGCCGCAGAGCCAGATGACGGGTTTCATGCGATCGATCTTCGGTAATCGTATGCTGCAGAATGCGATGTTGAAATCAACGGCAATCTCCGACGCCGGCGTAACCAAACAGACGCTTTATGAAGTCGACCGCTCTCAATTCACGCGAGGTACCTACGACCGTGCAATAGAGTCGCTTAACCTCGTCAATCGTGAGATAGAAGCATTGGTCTGCAAGACGTGGGGGAGGGCATAATTTATGGCCCGCAAAAACCTCCTCGATATTGTCGGTCACGAGGCAGCGGAAGAAGAGTTGCCCGCGGGCAACTCGGAGCCGGTCTTGCGCGACCATCGACCGCTCGCCGGCTTTTCGCCACCGCCAAGGGCTGCTGCCACCGGCATGAGCAAGACTCTCGGTGAAATCACTCGGCAGATCGAGCGTTCGGAAGAGTTCGAGCGCCAGCTCACGGAAGGCCTCGCCGTTGTGGAGATCGATCCGGAATCGGTCGTTTCCGCATTCGTCCGTGACCGCCTGGAGATAGACCCGAAGTTGGGCGGTCTGGTCGAGCAGATCCGTGAGCACGGCCAACAAGTGCCGATTTTGGTGCGCCCCTATCCGAAGGATCGGGCTCTTTATCAGATTGCCTACGGCCATCGGCGGCACGCGGCGGCCAAGCTACTTGGACGCAAGGTAAAAGCTGTCGTTCGCGAATTGACGGATGACGAACTGGTCGTCAGCCAAGGTCAGGAAAACAACGTTCGTGCGGACCTCTCTTATATAGAGCGCTGCCTGTTCGCCGCGCGACTCGAGGACGGTGGGTTCACACGCGACATCATTATGGCTTCTCTTGGCGTCGACAAAACTAATGTGTCACGGATGATCGCGCTGGCGCATCAAATACCGGCTGAAGTTATCTTCAAGATCGGGGCCGCACCAGCCGTCGGCCGCCGGCGATGGTCTGAGCTTGCGGATAAATTGCCCGCGGGCAACTTATCCGAGGAGGTTTTTGCCATCCTCGACGATGATCATTTTCGGGCGTTGTCCAGTGATGAGCGCTTCGATGCGTTCTTGGCCAGCATGACTTCCGACCAACCCAGGGAAACAACACCGTGGCAGCGGTTCGACGATGCGCTTCCGGTGAAATTCAAGCGAAGCGGATCTGGCACGACCTTTGTATTCAGTGAAAAGGAAGCGCCGGGCTTTGACGAATTCGTAAAGAGCAGGCTAAGCAACCTATACGCGGAATATCGAAAACAAACAGGAGACTAGGCGCAAAAGAAAAAGGCCCCCAAACGTTGCCGTCGTGGAAGCCTTCTCTTCATGTGTGAGAACTGAAGAATCGCATTTCCATGAATCGCAGTCAAGAGTCTTTGGCACCGTTTTGGTGATCGGATTTCTTTTGCCTTTTGAAAGGTGAAGGAAAATGCAGGTTGGAAATGTGACGACGCCCTTCGGGCGGCGGCCGATTTCGCTTGCCCAAGTTCGAGGGCAAATGAAGACGGCCGAAATCAAATCAGGCAAGACGGCCGAAAAGTGGAAAGTGTTTCGCGATGCATGCGAGGCGAGGGAGATGCTTGGCGTACAGGATCGTGCGCTCGCTGTCCTCGACGCGCTTCTGACGTTCTATCCGGACAACGAGCTTTCGGAGGAGCGCGGGCTCGTGGTTTTCCCATCCAATGATCAGCTCTCGGTTCGCGCCCACGGCATCGCTGGCACGACCTTGCGCCGGCACCTTGCCGCGCTCGTCGATGCTGGCCTCATCCACCGCAAGGACAGTGCCAACGGCAAGCGCTATGCCCGCAAGGACGGATCGGGCGCGATCGAAGATGCGTTCGGCTTCAGCCTGGCGCCGCTATTGGCGCGGGCCGAAGAGCTGGCGCATGCCGCACAGCAGGTGGCCGCGGAACGTAAGCGCTTCCGTGTTGCCAAAGAGGCACTGACAATCTGCCGGCGTGATGTCCGCAAGCTGATCACGGCCGCGGTGGAAGAGGGCGCTCCCGGCGACTGGAGCCATATTGAAGCCTTGTTCATCGCCTTGGTTGCCCGGATTCCGCGCTCACCGGTGATCTCGGATCTGACAACGATCCTCGAAGAAATGGAGATGTTGCGCGAGGAGATCATCAACCGGCTGGAAATTCAGGAAAATTCTGAAAATACGGATGGCTATGCTGTCCAAAACGGATGCCACATACAGAATTCAAAATCCGAATCCAGCAATGAACTTGAACCTCGCTCTGAAAAAGAGCAGGGGGCAAAATCGAGCCAGAATATCAGGCTGAGGCGTGAGCCGATAAAGTCGTTTCCGCTGGCAATGGTCCTGCAGGCCTGCCCGGAGATCGTCAATTACGGTCCGGGCGGCGCCGTCGGCAGTTGGCGAGACTTGATGTCGGCCGCTGTCGTGGTCCGATCGATGTTGGGGGTCAGTCCGAGCGCTTACCAGGATGCCTGCGATGCACTGGGTCCCGAAAACGCGGCCGCCGTGATGGCCTGCATTCTTGAAAGGGCAGGGCATATCAACTCGGCCGGCGGATATTTGCGCGATCTCAGCCGCAAGGCGGAGCGGGGCGAGTTTTCGCTCGGGCCGATGTTGATGGCGCTGATGCGATCGCATGCGACTGCTTCAGTGACAGGTCGACGGGCTTGATGTCGCTTGGCAGACAAAATAGAAAGCGACAACCGAACCCGATCTGCCGGCCGACGAACGTCAGGCCGTGGAAAGGCGTGCTAAGACGTTGCTTGAGGCTCATAATCTACGCGAATTAAGGGCTCTGGCCGGTCAGACACAAGAGCAGGTATCTGCCAAAACGGGTTTTAAGCAAACCAATGTGTCTCGGCTGGAGAAGCACGCGGATATGAAGCTGTCGACGCTTCGAGATGACGTCGAGTCGCTGGGCGGTCGCTTGAAAATCGTCGCCGATGTCAGCCGGCAAAAAGGTGGATCTTTCGAGTATAGCTGAAAAGTCTCGGCATCGTTCAAGCGGGGCGCAAATCTTTACCTTTGTCGTTTGGCAAATGGGGAGGATGGCAACCACCCCAGGTTCGAGTGCAAATGTCGAAACCGATGCGCCAGAATCTGCTTCTTGTTCAGGCAGCTTTCGTGATGGCGCTTTTGGGCACAAGTGAAAGTTTGAAGCCGAGTGCGTCAGCGACTCTCGCGATCGTCCCTAATTCGGGATTCCCATCTTCATCGAGTGCCTTGTAGATTGCTTGCCGAGTTAGCCCTGACTTGCGAGCCACCTCTGTAATCCCGCGCGCTTTTGCAACGACGCCGAGCGCCGCCGCGAGCTCATGAGGATCACCGCTTTCGCTTGCAGCCAAGATATACTCGTCAATTGCATCCTCGCTGTCGAGGTAGCGAGCTGGATCGAATTCTCGTGTCTTGAGCGTCATGGTTTACTCCTTCAGCGCATTCGCCAGCGCCTTGGCGCGTTCAATATCCCTGCTTTGCGTTTTCTTGTCTCCGCCGCAAAGGAGAACGATCATAATGCTTCCCTCCCGGACAAAGTAGACTCGATATCCCGGGCCGTAGTTGATACGCAATTCACTGACGCCCTCGCCAACTGGCTTCACGTCGCCAGCGTTGCCACTTGCGAGCCGCATAATGCGCTGACCAATTCGAGCTTTGGCCCGATCATCGCGCAAGCGCAGCATCCAATTCGAAAATTCGACTGTTTCGCGTATCGAGAACATGGTCATGTGTAAACTACAGTTGACAGATAGTCAATGAGCATTGGCAATCCATGAGCGAACAGCCACCGCCTTACTTCGAGCGAGAATTCGTGCAGCGCGGCGATCAGGTGATAGTCCATGTGCACGATGATCGTCATATTTGCTCAGATGACGTGGCGTCTTATAAGCGGGGTACAAACGGGCATTTGACGGTGGCTCCATCAAGGGCGAACGAGTCCGAAGCGATGGGCTTCGTCCAACAATGCCTTGACGGACGATGGTTGCCATTTCCGGCCACCCCGTGCTGGCCGCTCGCCCATCTGATCGAGTTGCGCAGCAATATCGCGTAAGGATAGACTGGGATCGGCGATGGCGATCGCAGCGACGAGCTTCATCAGGTGATCTTCGGGGGCGCGGCGAGGGGAGCGCGCCAGTAGTTCCTTCTCCGCGAGCTTCTCGCGAACCAGGCGATGAACGGCGCGACGAAGGCGCTCGACTGTCCAGTCGTGGCCGCGGCGATTGAGGATCCTCACGACATTGTCCCAACTGTGCTGCGGTCGCAGCTGCCGCACCATTGGCAGCCAGGTCTGTGCCGACACAATCAGTTCGTCCAGGTAGGCGCGTTCGCGGGCCGCCGAGACCGCGCGGATTGCTTCCGGCCGGCGCTCCCGGAGTCCAGGGTTGCCGGCGAGCTTGCCGCGCGCCTTGGCGGCCTTGATGCCGGCTTTGGTGCGCTCGGCAATCAGCGCACGCTCGAGCTGGGCGACCGCACTGAGGACCTGAAGGGAAAACATCCCCTGCGGCGTCGACGTGTCGATCGGGTCGCGCAGCGAGCGGAAATGCACCCCGCGTCCTTCGAGGTCTTCGATCACTTGCAGCAAATGGCTGACCGACCGAGCCAAGCGGTCGAGGCGCACAACAATAAGCACGTCGCCGGCGGTGAGGTCCTTCAGCAGTTTGGTGAGGATTGGTCTGGCGCGCGTCGCGCCGGATCCATGCTCCTGATGGATGCGATGGCAGCCGGCGGCGCGCAGCTCGTCGACCTGGGCGTCGGTGAGCTGATCGTCGGTCGACACTCGGGCGTAGCCGATCAATCGCTGCGGCGGGGGAAGGGAACTGACGTTTGCGGCCTTCGACATCGATTTTGGCTCGTTTCTGCGGCATTTGTACAGATAATGAATGCGTAAGAAAAGGAACCTTTGCAAGCGTGTTTTATGACTCAAATAGAGCGCCATTCAGCACGTTTTCTCGTGTGAGCCGGACAGCGCTCATCGCGACCACTGAAAGTGCACCAGCGGGCATCCATGGCGGAAATGCCGTGAAATTGGCTTTTTCGGAGGGGATCTGCTCCGGCTCTGGCTTTTTGGCCAGGCTCTGATGTCGAGAGGCGGCCGGGGAGGGGAGGAACTCGACGGATTCAGCGCGCGCTATTTGCACTTAACAGGCAAAATTTTCCACCGATCCTAAATGAAAAGCCGCAAAAAGCCCGAATTTGCGGGCTTTCCGCCGATCTTCGATGGCTGACATACCGGTTTTAGAGGCTCAAACTCATTCGTCCATTCTCGGTGTCCGAATGGACATGATGCGCCAGGGCTGGCTTTCGAGCTTTCGCCATGCATCAAAGCAATGATCGACGATGTCGTCGTAGGACTTGAAGACCCGATTTGAGAGCCAATTTTCGCGCATGAAGTGCCAGAGGTTTTCGACCGGGTTCAGCTCTGGCGATTTCGGCGGGAGTGGCAGGATGGTGATATTTTCAGGCACGACGAGATTGTTTGACATATGCCAGCCTGCCTGATCCATGATGAGGATGGCATGGGCGTCATCATCCACATGGCGGGCGATTTCGGCCAGATGCTGCGTCATCGCATAGGTATCGCACCAAGGCATGACCAACGCTGCCGCCTTGCCGAGCTTCGGGCAGATTGCGGTCAACGGCAGCGCCGATGAACCCGGCGCCAAGGACCTGCGACGGATTTGGCGGATTGCGCCGACTGGTTCTGTGTCATGGGTCACCTCTGCTTGGCGTTATTTAACGATCATTCCATAATTGATGAAAAAAGACCGATCAGGGCAGGGCCGCCATCGTCTGCTCAACGATGGCGATCAGTTTCTTCCGCTCCCGCTGTGGGGTAGTCTTTGCCAGCACACGAAGACCCTGGATCGCGTTGAAGATAAAGAACGCCAGAATGGTCGCATCCCCATCGGCCCGAATTTCGCCGGCCTGCTGGCCGCGTCTGATTGTGTCCTCGATGCCGCACGTCAGAATGGCGAAGTTTTGGCGAACCAACTCTGCCACGCGTGGATCGCGGCCGGCCATCTCGATTGCGCTGTTGGTGGCAAGACAGCCGCACTTGTTCGTTGTGTCGAGATCGGCATCGACAATGGATACCATCAGCTCGTGCAAGCGCTGCATGGCCGAGCCCGCCTGATGCAATTGATCAACGTGCTGTTGGGCGCGTTTGCGGTAGCGAAGCAAGGCTCGCTCAAACAGTCCATCTTTGTTGGCGTAAGCGGCATAGAGGCTGCCGCGACCCAGACCTGTCGCGTCGACGAGATTTTGTGCCGATGTCGCTTCATAGCCATTGCGCCAGAACGTCTCCATGACGGCATCCAGAACGCGGTCCTCATCGAATTCTCGCGGGCGGGCCAATGGAGTCTCCTTTTGGAATGAGCGTACCATAATCGCATTTCTTGGCCTGTCAAGCTCGCGAGGCGTGGGGACAATGACAACGGCCAATACGACCGGTAATTGCGAAAATGCGTTTAGCGGCCATAGTGTAAATCGAGTGCGTATATTGCGATACAGCATAATCACCGCCCTTCGCAGCGGTACATCTTCCATTTTACTGAACAGAAATACATATTCAGAGTGCCGTCAGCCCTGAGGGTCTTGAGGTATAAATCGAGATAGAAACTCACGCTCTTTTATAATTGAGCAGTGGAGAATGATATGAGATATCCATTATAAGCATTAATTTCGGTGCGAATTCGTCCAAAACCGTGTGGCGCGTGCCACGGAGGAATATTCTTCGGCAGCCGAGCGAAAACGCGGTAAAATAAACTACACTTTCAGTGAAGAATCATATTGACCGTTTAGGAATGTTCGTTCCATAATTGCAGTGCAGCATCGGCGAAAACCAAAAAAATGTCAACCCGCACGCGTAATTGCAGCGACGCTGAGCTGGAAGTGTTTCGCAGTAGATAATTGGCATGCTTCAAATTTTCTGCTTCGCCGTCTTGCCGGGCCGGATCGTGCCGCCGTGACTTATTTGATGCGGAACTTTCTCGAAATCGCGGTGTCAGCCGCCAAAGGTTGGTCCAATATTTAGGAGATGTGCGTGAGCAACTTCTTGGGAAACCGTTTGCGAGTTGGAATTGTTATCCCTTCCACCAACACGTCGGCACAGCCGGAGATGGACGACATGCGTCCCTTTGGCGTCACAAACCATATCGGCCGTATTCTTATTGAGGATGGCTCGCTGATCCACGCGGTCGGCTTCAACAAGTTCATTGAAGACATACGCAGGTCGACACCTGATGCGATCCGCAGCCTTCGTCATTGCGGCACGAAAGCCATCATCGCGGCGATGTCACCAGACGGGTATTGGCAAGGGCACAAAGCGCACCATGCTCTGCTCGAAGAACTAACCGGCCTAAGTGGTGGCGCCAAGATTATCATGAGCGCCGATGCCATCCTCGCTGCCCTTCATGCACTTGGGGACATCCGTCGCATCGGCCTTATATCGCCATATCTCGAACTCGGCGACGAGCCAGTCTCGCGCTTTTTTACCGAAAGCGGGATCGACGTGGTGGCCACTTACGGTCTTGGCGGACGCACCCTTTCCAACATCTCAAATGTCACTCTTTCGGATTTGCGCAATGCCGTCCTCGCCGTCGACCGGGCGGAGGTGCAAGCCATTGTTCAGGTCGGCACCAACGTGCCCATGGCCGCTTTCGCTCAATCCGCCGAAACCTGGGTCGGAAAGCCCGTGCTGTCCAACAATGCGGTGCTCTACTGGCATGCGTTGCGCAGCTGCGGTGTTGCCGACCCCATTCCCGCTCGAGGCTTGCTCTACGAACTAGGCTGATCCGCTCGACGCCTCTCCCTGCCGTCACTGGTAAACATTCACGCGCGGTCATATGCCGATCGCCGCTGCTCCCGCATGTAATGTGTAACAATCGTTCCATAACGTAGTAGGAGCCATCGATGTCTTCCTTACAAAGCACCTCTCTTCTCCACAACATTAAACAAGCGCAGGTGTTGGCCTCTTCACCCCCGACCTCCCTTGCTGGTCTGCTGCTCGCGCAGGCCCGTCATCGGGCTACCGACATCGCGGTGCGCGATGATACGGCCTCGCTAAGTTACTGCGATCTTGTCAGCCAAGCAGCAGGCGTTGCCTTGAACCTCAGAGAGGCCGGTGTTGATGCCGGCGGCCGCGTCGGACTGTTTGTCGAATCCTCAGTCGAGATGATGACCGGTCTCTGGGGTATTTTGCTGTCCGGCGGGGCGTATCTGCCGCTCGGAACCGATTACCCTGTCGAGCGACTGACCTACATGATCCGTGATGCCGGCATCAAAGTCATCGTTACCCAGGAGAAGCTTCGCGCCAAACTCGCCGAGATGATCTTGCCTAGAGTGACTGTTGTCGAGCTGGATGCTCTTGAGTTGCCGAGCGATGGCAAGGAATTTTTCGCGCCTGAGCTGGCTGGCACCGATCTTGCTTACATGATCTACACGTCCGGCACGACCGGCGCCCCGAAGGGGGTCGGGATTTCCCAGGCAGCCATTCTCAACCAATTGGCATGGTTGCGGGATTGTCAGCAGGTTGGCGCGGGGGAGGTCATTCTCCAGAAAACACCAGCGAGCTTCGATGCGGCGCAATGGGAGTTGTTGGCCGTCTGCAGTGGGGCGGAGGTTGTGATGGGACGACCCGGTGTCTATCGGGATCCACCGGCGCTCATCGAACAGATCCGTCGGCATGGCGTGACGATGTTGCAAGGCGTTCCAACGCTTTTGCAGGCGCTTGTCGACATTCCCGAGTTCGCCCAGTGCACGACACTGACAAGTCTCTTCAGCGGTGGTGAGGCTCTGACCCGAAAGCTCTCAGCCCGAATTTTTGAAACGCGTCCGGGCTGCCGGTTGGTCAATCTGTATGGCCCGACCGAATGCACGATCAACGCCACATCCTTCACCGTCGATCCAGCGGCACTGGGCGCGGCACCTGACATGGTCCCGATCGGTTTGCCAGTGGCGGGCACCCGTTGCTACGTGCTCAATGAATCGCTTGTCGAGGTGAAGGATGGCGAGACCGGCGAGCTATACATTGGCGGTTCACAAGTGGCCGAGGGTTATCACGATCGCGCCGATCTGACCGCCCAACGCTTCATCCATTGGATCGATCGCGCCACTGGCAAGCCTGAGCGTCTCTACAAGAGTGGCGATCTCGTGTACAGGCAACCGGACGGCGTTCTCGTATTCCAGGGACGGGCCGACAACCAGGTGAAGTTCCGGGGTTACCGGATCGAGTTGGATGAAATCAGGGTCGCGATCGAAAACCACGACTGGGTGAAATCCGCCGGCGTGTTCATCAAGCCGCATCCTCGAACGCAGCAGCCGATGATCGCCGCCGGCATCGAACTTAATCCACGCGAAGCGCAATTGATGGACCAGGGTAATGCCGGATCTCACCATCGCAGCAAGAAGAGTCGCCTGCAAGTACGGGCGCAGTTGTCGGATCGTGGGTTGCGCAGCGATGAGGAACTGTCCGGACGTCCAATGATTGCGCTGCCCGGAGCTGAGGCCACGCCGGCTCAGCGCGCGTTGGCCTTCGCGCGCAAGACCTATCGCTTCTTCGAAGGCGGGGAGACCATCCTGGAGGATCTGCTAGGCGTTCTTTCCTCACCGAAATACCCGGTCGGAAAAACAGGTGCGCTTGACGACCTTACGGAGGAAGGACTCGGCCATCTGCTCCGTTATTTCGGCCAGTTCACCAGTCCGGAACGTCTGTTGCCGAAGCTCGCCTACGCGTCGCCCGGCGCGCTCTATGCAACCCAGGTCTATCTGGAAGTGGCAGGCCTCGCCGGTCTTGAGCCCGGCTATTACTACTACAACCCCACGCGTCACGAGCTCGTCCGAACGGGCGTGCGCAAGCCCTCCAACACATCTGTGATGCGTCTGCATTTTGTCGGCAAGGTCAATGCGATCGAACCGGTCTACAAGAATAATATCCGTGAAGTGCTTGAATTCGAAACCGGTCACATCCTCGGATTGCTCGATCACGTGCTCCCTGCCTATGGGCTCGGCGTGGGCGACGGCCATTTCGAGCCGGCAGCGATCGCCAACTTGGATTGCGCGGCGGGGCATGTCCATCTTGCCGCGTTTGATATTGTTGCCGGCGATCAGCGCCAGAGCGATCTGAATGTTGACTACTACGTGCAGGCGCATGGCCATCGGATCAAAGGTCTTAGCCAGGGGCACTATGTCTATCGCGACGGCGAGCTTGTTCCGTTCTCGTCCCACCTCGTCGAGCCCCGCCATGTCATTGCCATCAATCAGCGCGTCTATGAGCGGGCGAGTGGCATGATCTCCATCGTCAGCCGTGACGCTGAAACCTGGCGCGACTATATTGACCTCGGGCGGGCCCTTCAAAGGATTCAGCAGAACGAACGGGGCATCGGTGCAATGTCTTCCGGCTACAGCTCGAAGTCGGGCAACGACCTTGCCGCGGCGGTGCGTCTTCGTGACATTCTCGGGGAACGAGGCGTAAGCGCCGCCGCTTGCTATTCGGCGGTCTTTGGAAAGATCAGCGAGGCACAGCGGGTGCATGAAGGGATGCACGAGGACAGTGTCCACATGGAGGGACCGGCCGAGCTGATCCGCCAGGATCTGCAGGCGAATTTGCCCGACTACATGGTGCCGTCCAAGATCGCGCTGATTGCCAACATGCCGCAAAGCGCCTCCGGAAAGGTTGACGTGAATGCCCTGAAATCCTTTCCCGAATTCCACGACAGCGACGCAGACCGCGAACTTGTCAAACCACGCAACGAGACCGAACTGCGGTTAGCTAAGCTCTGGGGCGAAGAACTGGGTGTCGAGGACCTTTCGATCCGTGACGATTTCTTCGAGATCGGCGGCGACTCGCTTCAGGCGGTTCAACTGGTGCTCAGCATCAACAAGACGCTCGGCGTCGATCTGCCGGTGCAGGTGCTGTTCGAGGCATCGACGGTTGCCGACCTCGCAGTGCGACTCGACACCGAGCGGGCGCAGCGCACGGTTTCGCGCGCCGTCACGCTCAAGAAGGGCCAGGGCAAGCCCATTTTCTGCTGGCCTGGTCTTGGTGGTTACCCGATGAACCTTCGCCATCTCGCCAACACCCTCGATACGCCACGTCCCTTTGTCGGCGTGCAGGCTCTCGGAGTGAACCCCGGCGAAGACATATGCCAGTCGATCCATGAGATGGCGTGTCGCGACGCGGCGTTGATCCGTAACAGCCAACCGGAGGGACCATACACTCTCTGGGGCTATTCCTTCGGGGCGCGGGTCGCTTACGAGACGGCCTGGCACTTGGAACAGGCTGGTGAGGAGGTTGTGGAACTGATCCTCATCGCTCCCGGCTCCCCGCAACTGCCAGGCGGAGACCCGACGCGTGGGAACGTGGAGGGCTTGTTCCGTGATCCTTCGTTCCTCACCATTCTCTATTCGGTTTTTGCGCAGACGATCGCTGCGGACCGGGTAGCTCCGGTGATTGCTAAGGTGCGGAACGAAAAGAGTTTCGTTGACTTCATCGCGGACGAAAAACCGGAGCTCGACGCCGGTATCATTGCCCGCATCACCCGGCTTGTCGCCCAGACTTACACGCCCGGATATGGTCTAGAGATGAAGGAGCGGGAGCTTTCCGCTCCTACACGGCTGTTCAAGGCGCGGGGCGACAACCTTTCCTTCCTGGAGCAGGCGGTAGGTGTCCTCCAGAGCGCAGCCGACGTGGTCGCGTTGTCGCCCGACCACTATCAATTGTTGAAGCAAGGCGGCGTCGATGAGCTTGTGCACGCCATCCGGCGGCAGGCGCCAGCCTGGCAAAGCGTTGATCCCCAACTTGGAGTCGAGGAAGCCTGATCCATGCCCCACGTCAATATTAAGTACTTCGTTACACCACTGATGGATGCGGCGAAGGCGTCGCTGGCCGAGGCATTCACCGAAGTGCTGACCGATAACCTTGGCTGCGCTTCCGAGGCGATGTCGGTTAGTCTGCGGCCCGTCGCGCCGGTTGACTGGCTGGAGCAGGTGTTTGTTCCTGATATCAGCCAGCGGCGCGCCGAGCTCATCCAAATATCTGACTATTCGCGGCTTGCCGCCCGGGCAGCTGACAGAAAGGAGCCTTGAACATGTCTGACAATCTTAGGAAAGCGCCTCCAGCCCTCTTGTTGATCGCGATCTTTTTTGTGTCGATCAATCTGCGCCCGGCGGTTGCCGCCATCGGCCCGCTGGTGTCGCAGATTATCGCGGATACCGGCATCACCTCGACGGTGGTTGGTCTCTTGACCATGATCCCGGTCTTCCTCATGGGCCTCGGCGCGATCTATGTCCGGCAAACGCGCGCCGTACTTGGCGAGAGCGGCGGCATTGCCTTGGGCGCACTGATCGTCGCGATAGCAAGTCTGGCACGATATTGGCTCCCCTCCGGCGCAGGCCTGTTGGTCACCGCGGTCGGCGCGGGTATCGGCATCACCATCGTCCAGTCGCTGATGCCGGGCTTTGCCAAGCGAAACTACGGCGGTTCAACAAGCCGAGTGATCGGCGTCTATTCGACGGGCATCGTGGTCGGGGCGGCAATCGCCGCGGGAACCGCCGCCGGTATTAGCGATGCCATCGGCTGGGCAGGCGCGCTCGCGGTGTGGAGCGCGCCGGCAGTCTTTGCGGTGCTGCTGTGGCGCGTCGCTTCCCGCCATGCCGCCAGCGACAGCGAGAAGGCTGCTGGCACGCCGGCAGCCAACACCTCACCGCCCGCCTTCTGGCGAAGTGCCCGTTGCTGGTCGCTTATGGTGTTCTTTGGAGTGGGCACCGGTGCATTCATGCTCGCCATGGCATGGATTCCGCCGTTTTATCTGGAACAAGGCATCGAGCGGAGCCATGCCGGGCTGCTGCTCTCGGTTTTGACGGTGATCGAAGCGATCACTGCGTTGGGTATCGCCACATTCATTCACCATTTTCCGGATCGTCGCGGTCCGCTGGCTTTTTCCCTGCTGGTGACGGTATTGGGTTTTGCTGTTCTGTTCTTCAGACCGCTAGAGCTTTCCTATGCCGCGATGGCTTTGCTTGGTATCGGCATTGGCATTCTCTTCCCGCTTTCGATTATCGTCGCGATCGATCACATCGATGATCCGACGTCAGCCGGAAACTTTACGTCCTTCGTCCAGGGTGGTGGCTATATCATCGCGAGCTTTGTCCCGCTCATCGCCGGAGCCGTGCGTGATGTATTGTCGGATCTCAGTCGTGTCTGGCTGGTGATGGCGGCGGGTTCGCTGCTGATGATCATGCTGGCCGCGCGCTATTCCCCGGCAAGCTGTAAGCGATTTTCTCAGTCGCTAAGCACGTCAACAGCGTTGGGCACCGTTGCACAGGCGAAACGATAGTAGCCCATCTCTCGCGTGTCGATCATTGCAGCACCGGGCACGCGTCCTGACGGGGTGCACGAACAAACGCCAAAGACTGCGGCGGCAGTGCGTGCTCCGCCGCTGGTGCCTTGTCCTGGAGGCGGGCCTCAATAATAAAATGAAACACAACTGATGTATGAATATGGCGCAGCGGTGTGCAACTGATTTGTCCGCTGTTATTGAATACCCATTCAAATCATTTAAATGGCTAGGTCTGCAGCGTCATGGACGTAGAGTTGGTCTGATGTAATACTTCTACATCAATGGTTAACGAAGCTTTTTCAGCTCTAATCCGTGCGGTGAAAACAGCGCATTTTGAATGGTGAATTCGCAAAACGGCCTGGAGCGAGCGTATGGTGTTGGCAGCAAGGGATCGAGCAAGGTCGCCGCCTTCGATTTGTCCATCATCAGGATCCGCGGACACGCGTCGATATGGAACGGGGATCGACGTGTGCTTTATGACGCCGCACGCCGATTCTTCTCATAACTGCGACCGAGATCGTATTTCGGCAGGACGCCAAAAGCCGCACGATATTCCTGAGAGAAGCGGCCCTGATGTATAAACCCCCAGCGGCGCGCGATTTCACTGACCGTCGCAGACGGCGTGGCAGTCATCAAATCGCGACGTGCGCCGTCAAGGCGGAGCTGCCTCAGATAAGCCATTGGAGTGACATCCAAAAATCGTCGAAAATTGATCTGCAGTGCCCGCACACTGACACCGGCGGCAGCTGCCATATCCGTGATCGTGATCGGCATGGCGATATGTGCTCTCGCAAACTCCAGCGCTCTTCGAAGCTGGCGAGGGGCAATGGTCTGCACCGGCGATCCCGTATCTGAAAGCGTGTGAGGCAGATTCTGCACCATCAGCAGACAGAACATCTCTTGGAAGCTGGTCAAGGCAATGGGAGAGACTACGAGGTTTTGATCGGCGCAGATCTCATCCCGGAAGAACCGCATGAGCTTGAAAAGATGCGCCGCCGGTCCCGCCGTCAGGTCCTGCAGGGGAACGAATTCGAAATCGACGGGCGGCAGACGTTCGAAGGTGCTGGTCAGGGCGGCGTTTACAGCGCTCCTTGGGACACAGAACCCTTCTGCAACGGAGCCTGCGTGGATGTGAACGCCGGAATAGCGGTCGGCCCTCGTCAGCAACCCCGTGCAGGGCGTAATCGCATGCCTTATGCAGCCTGTTGCCAGATCGTAGCAGGTGCCATGCTCGATGAAAAACATGAAGTCATCATTCTCGATCGAGACGGAAAAGGTGCGGTCCGTTGAAGTCGATCCAGTCCAGCCCACCATTTCGCCGGCGCCATGAACACCGAATGAGAAAAGACCACGACTGTCGCTACTGAGAGGCCGATAGAAATTGTCGTGCTTTTCACCGTTAAGCCATTCGGACACTTCGCCCGTCGTAAGTGACGTCGCCTCGAGTTTTATCGTCAAAATTTCGGTCAACTTGCTCCACCCAATTCACTGTTTTTTGTCGCGCGCTTGGAGTGACGGCAACAACTGAACCCCCTGTCTGTTTTTAATGAAAAATTGATTGACCTCAAATAACCTTTTCAGGCTATCTCGCGCATGCGCTCTGGACGATGGTGGAACTTTTAGGGCGGTCGTTCAGGCCTTCTGTGATCTTGTTCAGGACAGTTCTCCTTCTCCGGTCCTAACGTGGCGACATCGGGGTGGTCCGGCCAACCGCGATCACTTCGAGGAGAATCGACCAGCAAGCAGAAGTTCGAGGGCTCCCTCCAATCTCCCCCAGGTGGCGCATGTGTCAGGGTCACTTTCGCTGGCATGGTTGCCGTCATGTTAAGCGCGGGTGGCCTGGGCTGCTTATGGTGCCCTGAAGCGTGGCAGGGGGCACGATACTGTTCGTCGACCTCTTCTTTGGGATAATCATCAGGACAATTATGTGAGTTTGACGCCAGCCCCATCGGTGTGCGCTAATTGATTGCCGCTCCCCGACGGGGACCCGGTGGCTAGGGTTGACGATTGGGGGCACTGGTTGACCCTAGCCCACGCGGTTATGATGAGGTCGGTTCTTCCGCGCCCTTGGCACGCGGATTTTCTGCGCCGTCCATTTCCGCGATACCGCCGGACTTTTCGTCAGAGCCTTGAAGACCATCATCAACTAATGTAGCCGGGGATTGCCAATCGAAAGGCCCGGACAGCTCAATGTTGATCTTTATCCTCTTCGCGCTCGGGGCGATGGCCCTCGCCGCCGTCCTGACAAGCTTGGTTCTCCACCATTCCATGGATGTAGCCTGGTCCGACCTGTGGCCCATACCGGCCTTCCTTTTTCTCGCACTGATTGGATTGATAATTATATACAACGTGGCAGTTAGGTACGCCTGAGATCACTTTGGTCACCGAACGTCGGACCTACTCCAGCACACAATCGTCGGCCTTTCCGGTAGCTTCCGCATCGGCAATCTTGAGCCGACACTGCGCAACAGCCTTTGGGCGCGCAATCCCACCTCGACCTCCGCCGGCGTGCCGTGGTCAGGACCGTCGACGCGTGCGATGGGATCCCAGAGGTGATGGGCGACGAATTTCAGCGGCAGCGCTTCGGGTGCGGCCAGGGGAGGGGGCGCCGGTTGCAAGCTGGCACCGGGCCTCAAGATGGCCGAGGTCGGAGGCCAGCGCCCGCAACGTATTGTCGCCCCATACCCTCCCGCGCCAGGTGTTTGAGCGTTGCGACATCTTCGTCGGTCAGAAGTGCTGCCAGCTGATCGCGACGGTCGAAGCAGGATAGCGTCGAGCCCATCAGGTTCTTCGGCGCGGCGGAGGGTGGTTTGGCTGCCGCAATCTGCTGTTCGAGGATTGCTTATCATGCCCTAATTCTCCAATCGATCCGAGAACGGCACCGCCTTAGACAGGGGAGGGCAGAGGCCGCCAGCGCCCGATGATTTCTTCGATCTCGGAGCGGTAGTCGGTGGGATAGACGAGGTCTTCCTCGCGGCCGAGATAGGTGAAGGGGGCGTTTGCGGGAGGGGGCGATTTACTACCTTAACGGCGGCCATCGATATTCTCCGGTGAGCGTTATATGCTCCCACCCGAGCGGTGACACGTGAGGCAGGAGCCCAAGGTCGATCTGCTCACCACTATCAATTTGCTCTGCGACGATTTCGCCGAGCTTCCATGCGTTCCAGTAGATGATGATGGCAGTGAGGAGGTTGAGACCAGCAATTCGATGTTGCTGGCCCTCGGACGACCGGTCTCGGATTTCACCACGCCTGTTGAAGTTGACCGCACGCTTCAGGGCATGATGGGCCTCGCCCTTGTTCAAGCCGATCTGCGCTCGGCGCTGCAGATCAATGTCGCTCAGCCAGTCGAGCATGAAGATCGAGCGCTCGAGACGCCCGACCTCTCGGAGCGCCAGTGCCAGGCTGTTCTGACGTGGATAGGCGGCAAGTTTTCGGAGGATCTGGCTGGGAGAACGACGGTCCCGGCGGCCATGCTCGCAGCAAGCCGCAGGATATCGGGCCAATTTTCACGGATCAGTCGAATATTGATCCGGCCGCCGATCAACGGCTGCAGCACCGGTGGGACTTCGTTGGTCGCAGGAACGTAGATCCGCTTGTCCGGTAGATCGCAGATTCTCGGTGCGAACCGGAAACCGAGAACAGAGCAAATGGCAAAAACATGATCCGTGAAGCCGCCCGTGTCAGCATAATGCTCGCGGATTTGTCTTCCGGTGTCATTCTGCAGCAGACCATCGAGAATGTAAGGCGCCTCGTGGGCGGTCGCGGGAATGACCTGGGTCGAGTATGGCGCATATTGATCAGAGACGTGACTGTATGCCGAAAGACCTGGTTTATTGCCGTATCGGGCGTTGACGACGTTCAATGCTTCTCCGGTCGATCCTGCGGGAAAGTGCTGGCCATCCGAGGACGATGTGGTTCCGTCACCCCAAAAGCGAGCCATAGGTAATTTCGATTGCGCCTCAACAATCATCGCAAGAGCGCGTGCCGTCGTCTCCTCTCTAACATGCCATTTGCCGATGCGCAGCAACTCCCAGAAAGTATGGGTGTCGCTGGCGTCAGCCATCTTTCTGAGACCGAGATTGACGCCATCGGCGAGCAGAACGGTCAAGACACCGATCCTATCGCCGCAGGCAATACCCGTGCGAAGATCAGTGAAGGCATCGGTGAAGTGCAGCTTTTCATCGACCTCAATGAGGATGTCCGTGATCCGAACGAGCGGCATACCTTCATAGAGTTTCAAGACGAGCGCGGCCTCCTCCGGCGTTGCCTTTTCGAGCCGATCGATCTGAAGCTTGCCATCGATGATGGCCCCACCTGCAAGAATACCGGCCTCATTGGCACATTCGATTTGTGTCATGCCGCGTTTGAGAATTTGGCTTCGATGGTGAAGCCAGTCGTCTGCTTCTAGCGGAACAGCCAGCCGTGCAGTTTCGGAGACGCTTTCAATCGGGACCAGGGCTGTGCTGATTTCGCGATATCGCCTGCTGTCAGCCAGCCAGATGTCGCCCGAGCGCAGAGCATTGCGAAGTTCGAACAAGATCCCGATTTCCCATATTTGACGATCTGGTTTTCCGTCCTTCAGGATCCTTTTGCGCCATTTGGCTCGGGCAAAGTCGAGCGGTGCATTCACCGGCAAGATGCGATGTCCCCGGCGATTAAGGCGTCGCAGCATTTCCAGTGCTTCGAGAAGCGAATCCGCACCGCGGCCACCGCGGAATGCCAAGACTTCCAGAAGCCGAGGCACATACCTGCGGAAGCGGGCATATCCGTCGGTCACAAACTCCAACGGATCAGCCGAGACTTTGCCTGTAAGCGCGGCCGCCTGCGCGACAGTTTGGCGGAGCAATTCCCAACCGCCGTCTGCCGTGATGGCCAAGCCCAAGTCATCCTGCTCATCATACGCGGTGATCAGTGCGTCGCCGAAGCGGGAAAGCATTTTCAGCGTGTCGCCGATCGAGGCGCGCTCGGCCTGCAAGACCTCATCCCGTTTGCGTTCACAGGCACGATAGAGTTTTCCGACAATACGATCATGAGTCTCGACAGCGACATCTGCCAACATGGCCGACCACTCAACGACGCACGCCGCCAATATCGCCAATCGTCGATTTTCCGGCAAATCCCGCATTCCATCGGCGGAATAGCGTTCGCCTTGCCGACGCAAACCAGTCACGCGGAAAGGTGGGATGTCGTCGAGAGTACCAATATCGATGGCGAGCTTGCGCAAGTACTCCAGTCGGTCGAGAAGGCTGTTCATGTCGTTGGAATTGGGACCGGCTTCGAACTGACGCAGCCACACAAAACGCGTGATCCGACCATCGACCGTTTCGGAAAGCAGGGACAGCAGCCGAACTCGGCTCTATGGGTCGATACGCCCAGTGATGCGGGACGCCATTGACCGCTCCGCGGCGACCAACGCGTCGGCACAGCATCGTTCGACGGTTGAGGCCGCCGGAACAATGACGTTGCGACGACGCAGCTCTGCCAGAAAGTCGGCCGCCAACAGGTCATTCGTTTTTGATTTCTCCGCAGCCTCCTTGAGCCAAATGAGCATATTTGCGCGCACCTGGCCTTCAATGGTCGATAGTCGTAGAGTTGCTGCAGTGCCGCTGAATGCTGATGGCGCGTTTCCGATCTGGCACCGTACTCGGCGAGTTCTTCCGCCACGACACCGATCTGCGCGCCGATGAAGGCCAACATCGATCGCGGGATCATCTCGCCTGGCTGCAGAAGGCGGCCGGGATATCGGAAGGCGCAAAGCTGCAGAGCAAACCCCAGCCGGTTTCGAGGGCGACGACGTTGTCTGATGCACCGCAGGTCTTCGTCACTGAATATGTAGTGGCGAAGCAATGACGGTTCGTCGGTTGGCAGATCGAACAGCTTCTCGCGCTGGCGTTCGGTCAGAATGGTGCGCCGTGGCATGCAGGTGTTGTCCCTATTGAAGTAAAGTCTGTTCTGGACAACAATCGGCCCATGCAAATCAAGGCTTTCAGGCACCAAAATTCGTAAAGGTTCAATTGGGACAGCGCGCTGTCATCTATTGCCGTGTTTCGACCGCCGATCAGTCTTGTGAGCGGCAGGAAGATGATCTGACGGCATTTGCCGAGCGGGCGGGCTACGAAGTCACGGCAATCTTCAAGGAAACGGGCTCTGGCGCGAAGCTCGACCGCACCGAACGCAAGAAGGTGATGGCCCTGGCCCAAGCCAGGCAGGTCGATGCGATCCTTGTCACCGAACTTTCCAGATGGGGCCGCTCGACGACCGATCTTCTGAACACGCTGGGCGAACTGGAAAGCTGGAAGGTTTCGGTGATCGCCATGAACGGAATGACGTTTCCCGTGACCTTGGTATCAGCAAGAATACGGTCGCCGACATCGTGCAGCGGCATCAACGGCTTTACAACGATCAGGATATATAAATGGCTGTTAAAACGGTGTTTTTTGATGTGGGGGAAACATTGGTCGACGAGACCCGGCACTGGTTCTCCTGGGCCGACTGGTTGGGAATTCCGCGGCTGACATTTGGCTGCGTGCTTGGGGCAATTATTGCCCGAGGAGAACATCATCGTCGGGTCTTCGAGGTTCTCGTGCCTGGATTCGATTTTGAACAAGCCGTACGCGCACGCGGGGACGCTGGCGACCATTATAAAATCGAACCGCAAGACTTTTATTCCGATGCCTTGCCCACACTGCATGCCCTCAAGAAGGCGGGCTACTCTATTGGGATAGCTGGTAATCAGCCAAAGGAGACCGAGACTGCCTTGAAGGTGTGCGGTGTGCCCGCCGACTATATTGCTTCATCGGCAACTTGGGCGGTCGAAAAACCTTCACCTGAGTTTTTCGCCAAGATTGCCAACGTTACTGGCCTCGCCCCATCCGAAATCGCCTATGTCGGAGATCGCCTCGATAACGATGTACTGCCTGCCCAAAAGGCCGGAATGTATGCTGTGTTTCTTGTTCGAGGGCCGTGGGGCTTCCTTCACGCTCGAACTCCAGAGGCGACACTGGCGTCCGCCAAAATAACTTGCCTGACAGAACTACCTCTTGTGTTGAACGCTTAAGGTAGTATCTCGCCCTGTCCCGCAAATGACCCCAACACGCCCGGCCCCGGCTACTGCGGCCTCAAAGCCGGTCGCATCTCCTGCGCCTGCAATGGCGACTAAGGTGGCGGCCGCCTTCCACGGCAATGCCGCGG
Source organism: Rhizobium sp. CB3171 (assembly GCF_029714265.1). Lineage (NCBI taxonomy): Bacteria > Pseudomonadati > Pseudomonadota > Alphaproteobacteria > Hyphomicrobiales > Rhizobiaceae > Rhizobium > Rhizobium sp. CB3171. The sequence goes on from NZ_CP121655.1 coordinate 21,441, forward strand.
TTGCAAGTGACGGCTGGGAGTCATTCTGATGACCGAACCTAAATCCCTGATCGGCGTCGGAGCCGATGCCCTCGAAATCATCGCTTTTCGTCTCCATGGGCAGGAGTTCTGTGTCACCACCACCATCATCCGCGAGATTCGCGGATGGTCCCCTTCCACACCGGTTCCGCATGCACCGCCCGACGTTCTGGGAGTGATGAACCTGCGCGGTTCGGTCATTCCGATCATTGATCTTGCCCGCAAGCTTGGCATGGCAGCTACCGCGCCCAATGAACGCAGCGCCATTGTGGTGGCGGATGTTCACGGAATGGTACTCGGTCTGCTCGTCGACCAGGTATCGGATATTCTCACCGTTCGCGGTGACCAGATTCAACCCGTACCGGAAATAGCGACCTCATTCGATCGCGGCATTTCCGACGGCATCATCACCTATGAGGATAGTATGGTTTGCTTCCTCAATCTCGCGCGGATGTTCCCACCGGGCGACAGTTTTGCCGCGTGAGGTTTCGGTAAGATTCGACCTTTGCATATTCTCGAACGTCGCCGGAGCCTAGCTTCGGGCTCGGTGACGGTTTAACTGAGACAGGTTGGCGAGACATATAATGTCATTCCGGAGCCACACGACGTCCCTAAATAACCAGCCGTGCCGTCCGGCCATTCTTCCGCTCGGCGTTGTTGTAATAGCTCGCTGCCTGCGTTACCGACTTGTGCAGCGATTGCTGCATCGCTGTGCCACGGTTGGCGGCCTCGATCAGATAGCCGGAGCGTAACCCGTGCGCCGAAAACGCCTCAGGATCCAGGCCGCGGTAAGCCAGTGTTTCAGGGCCTTGACCGGCGGCCGATCAGCGAAAACGGCTGGCGCTAGGCGGCTTGTGATTGATCCTCGATGCTGGAGAACATGTGCTCGAGATTGAGGAAGCAAACCATGCCCTGTTCGAGCGGAATGATTCCGTAGGAGAAGGTGGGATCGAAAGTCGCACCCAAGTCGGGCACCGGCTGAATGCGATCGCCGCTGACCGATAGGATGTCAGAGACCTGATCGACAACCAGGCCGATGATACTATCTGCTACCTCAACGACAACAATGGCGCTGCGGCTGGTATCGATGGCCCCCGGCACGCCGAGCTTTGCCGCGAGGTCGATCACCGGAATGACAGAGCCGCGCAGGTTCATGACGCCGAGAACATGCGGCGGGGCGTGGGGCAGCGGCGTTGCCGCTGCCCATCCCCGAATTTCCCGGATGGAGGTCGTTTTGATGCAGAACTGCTGGTTGCCAAGATGAAAGGCGATGATTTCCTGCGTTGCGTTATCAATCCGGCTTTCCATCAAAACTCCTCCCATTCCTTGGTCGCGACAGCCGCGGCACTGCGTCCGCCGAAGGCGCCGGCAAGTTTCTGGGTCAAGGCGCGAGCCGGCGAAGCCACCGGCTTGCTGTCGTGCCGAGCTACGCGCGGTGCAGAGGTCGAGCCATCCAGTCTAAAGCGAGCGATGAGCTGTGCCAGATTGGAAGCCTCATCGGCCAGCCGGTTCGTGGCCGCGGTCGATTCCTCGACCATCGCCGCATTTTGTTGCGTCGTCTGATCCATCTGGTTGACCGCGGTGCTGACTTCCGCCAGTCCGGTCGACTGCTCTCGCGCGGCAGTCGCGATCGAATGCACGTGCTCGTTCACCTTGATGACATGGCCCTGGATCAGCCCGAGGGCATCCCCCGTCGCGGTTACCAGCTTGACCCCCGTGTTCACCTCGTCACCGGACCGGTTGATCAACGCCTTGATGTCCTTGGCAGCGGTGGCCGAACGCTGCGCCAGTTCACGCACCTCCTGTGCGACGACGGCAAAACCTTTTCCGGCATCACCGGCGCGCGCTGCTTCGACACCGGCATTGAGCGCTAGAAGATTGGTCTGGAAGGCGATCTCGTCGATGACGTTGATGATCTGGCCAATCTCACCGGAGGCCTGCTCGATCCGACCCATCGCCGAAACCGCATCCTTAACGACCGCACTCGACTGCTCGGTGCTTTTGCGTGCTTCGTCGACCATCTGGCTGGCTTCTGTTGCCCGTTCGGTCGAGCTTTTCACCGCAACGGTGATCTCCTCAAGCGCGGAAGAAGTCTCTTCCAGGGCAGCGGCCTGCTGTTCCGTACGCTTGGACAGATCGCTGGAGGCGATGCGCATCTCGCCAGCCCCGCCGTTGATCGTGTCGATCGCCGCGCGAACCTCACCGAGCACCGACCGAAGATTGGCCATGGTGGCGTTTACATTGCTCTTCAGTTCGCCAAAAGCACCCTGAAACTCACCACGCATGTTTTCCGTCAGATCACCATCGGCAAGCGCTGAGACAACACGGCGAGTTTCGGCGACGCCGCGATCGACGGAGGTCACCAGCTCGTTGACGCTTGATGCGAACCGGTCGAGATCGGCATTGTCGTATTTCTTGGTGATGCGCTGCGTAAAATCGCCAGCAACGGCAGCCGACACCACTTCGCCTATGCTCGACTGCAGATCGGCACTCTTTGCCTGCAACGCCGCTTCCTGCGCGTTCATCTCCCGCACCTTGATACCGTTCTGCTTGAACACTTCCACGGCACGGGCCATCGCGCCCAGTTCGTCACCGCGATCAGCGAAAGGGATGTTCGTGTCGAGATTGCCCTGCGCGAGAACGCTCATGCTTGCAGTGATCTGGCCGATCGGTCTTGCGATCGCCCGAGCCCCGAACACGGCAGCAGCGATCAGGGTGATGACGGTAATCAGACCGACCCCGAGATTGAGGCGCAAGACCAAGGCCGAGGCGGTGTTCGCATTGTCCTCTGCCTGGGTCGTTGTTGCCTTCAATGATTCCACACCTTCATCAAGCAAATTTGCCCCTTCGGTAGCGGCTGCAAGCAATTTTCCCTGGACCTCTGTTTCCCTTGCCTCCAGAGCGGGATCTCCGGCGCTAAGCTGCACCTCGGCTGACATGATCTTAGCCATCTCCTGGCTCAGGGCGAAGTAGCTATCGACCAAAGTTTTGACTTTGGCTATCCGGTCCTCCTCGGCAGGCGATTGTAGCCCGTTTGAGGCAACGACCAGAAACTTGGTCGCAGCCTCGTGGCGTTCCGCGATGCCGTTGATGGCTTTTGCAATGTCCTCTGCGGACTCACTCAGACGCAGATCACGTACTCCAACCTGCATCCCGCGCACTGCTGCCTTAGCCTCGACCATATCACGCGACGCGACCAACATATCACTTTGATACGCCATGCGTTCATGAAGGAGTTCGCCGCCTTGCCAGACGGTGACGAGCATAACAGTTACGAGGAAAATGCCGAGGCCAGAGAGCATGGCCAGTTTGGTGCTGATCTTCAGGGAGTTCATGATGTTCTGGAACATAAAGCGTGGGCCTTTGGAAGGAGCAAACCACAATCAAAGTGTTGCTAAAGCGCTGCGGGGCGATCAATTCATCCGGTCAGATTTTCAAATACCGATTCAAATCATTCGAACGGCAGGACCAGAATTCGCAATTGCTGCGTCGCTATCTCGGTCTAAGATAATCAATTTGATTGCGATGGTTAATGAAGCTTTTCCCTGTTTTCTACGATGTACAAAAGACTGCGCTTTATGGATAGTGAAGTTGAAAACGGATATGGCCGGTGGCATCACGACGGACAGATCTTCGATCTTGAGCCGGTGCATAAGCAGAATATAGGCAACGCTATCGCGGTGAGGGTAAGCCTTCGGCCAATGCCAGCAAACATGGCATTATGTTATCCGACAGACATGTACCCGTGCTGGGGCGCGATCTCGACTATCGACCAGGCGATCGTTGGAACACGCGGCCAGCAGTTTTGCCACCACATCGCCGGCGACCTTTTGCTTTTATGCTGTCTTGGCCGCCCATTGGTCCGCACGGCGAGCCGCAATGCGGCCTTTCAGGAAGGGGGCAGAAAACGAGCGGGTCGGGACGCGCCAGCGCGTCAGGATCGACCAGGAGGTCAGCCGCCGCCTCACCGTGTCTGGCGCATGCGGTCGACCCGCATCAAATCTCGTGCCCGCAATCCCACCTCGACCTCCGCCGGCGTGCCGTGGTCAGGACCGCCGACGCGTGCGATGGATCCCAGTGGTGACGGGCGACGAATTTCCGCGGCAGCGCTTCGGGTGCGGCCAGGGGAGGGGGGCGCCGGTCGCAAGCTGGCACCGGACCTCAAGATAGCTGAGATCAGAGGCAAGCGCCCGCAATGTATGGTCGCCTATGCCTTCCCTGGCCAGGTGCCTGAGGGTGGCGACCTCGTCGTCCGTCAGCAGGATGGCGAGCTGATGGCGACAGGCAAAGGGCAGGATAGCGTCGAGCGGATCAGGTTCTTCGGCGCGGCGGAGGGTGGCTTGGCTGCCGCAATTTGCTGTTCGAGGATTGCTTATCATGCCCCAATTCTCCAATAGATCCGAGAACGGCACCGCCTTAGACAGGGGAGGGCAGAGGCCGCCAGCGCCCGATGATTTCTTCGAGCTCGGAGTGGTAGTCGGTGGGATAGACGAGGTCTTCCTCGCGGCCGAGATAGGTGAAGACGATCGCCATGTCCTCGGACACGTGAGGATCGACGTTGGCCAAATCGGTGAGATCGAAGCCGCCATGCACCTCGGCGTTTCATCCGGCGAGCAGGAAGGTGGCCACCCGCCGGCCCCGGCCGGTGTCCTCATGGGCGACGGTCAGCAGTTTTTCGAGGGCAAATCTGACGCGGTCTTCCATGGCCTCTCGGGCTTGATTGGCGATCTTTCGTCAGCCGGCTGATGCCGAATGAAGTTTCAGGTCCGTCTGGCCGAAATCGTTGCCCTTGAACAGCAGCGGCGCCTTGGCGACCCAAGCCACCGCGTAGGAGAGGCAATCCCCCATATTCAGGCTGGCCGAGTGCCGGCCCTTGCCGTAACGCTCCAGCGCTCGCTCGGCCGCATGATAATGCTGTCTATCAAAGGCGACGGCGGTAATGTTGGGCGCTTCGGAGAAACGCGCGACGATATCGCCCGGGTTGGAAAACCGCTTGGCGGTCAGCACCGTTCGTGTTTCGAACAGTGTCGGCCAGCCGATGATGATCGTCTCCCGCCGCAATACCGCCTTGAAGGTTTCGGCTTCAGGTTCATCGAGCATGATTGCGATCAGGACCGAGGTATCGAGAGCGATCACTTCGGCAACCCATCCTCGTCGTAAAGATCGTCATGCGCCGATGTCGTGCCGGCCGGGACCGTGCGCCGACCCTCGGCGGCGAGCTCCCAAACGGCGTCGAGCGGATGGGCTTTGTCCTGTTGGCGCAGTTCGACGTCGTAGTGCTCAAGCGCCAACTCGACCAGTCTGTTGATCGGCTGGCCGGTGCGTTTGGCAAGCGCGTGGGCCAGGTCCCTGGCCTTGGTGCTGCGGACGGAGAGTTGTGGTTCGGACATCGGGTTTCCTTGATCGAAATCCCGGTGAATATAGCGGTTCCGACCTGAGATGGCAAGGAAAGGCCGTGAGATGGCTTACTATCGATACTTGATTCTTATCGTCCGCGATATCCCTTACCTCGACGCAGAGTGCCAGCTGCAGTTTGGTGCAATCGTGACAACACTTGTTTTCACAGATCAACTCCATGTGATTCAGCAAGACCATCAGGTGTTCTTTGCCGGCGCCCATCCCCATAATATCGATGGGTCGAAAATAGGGAACCTCGGCGGCGGCGAAACGACTTTGGCGCTAAGCTCCGCGGCGCGGGATGTGACAGTGCAGCGTCAGTTCTCGAACAAGCCGTTCAAGAACAGCGTCTGGTCAAGCTTTCCGGATTTCTTTGAGAAAATCGAGAGTTATGTCCGCATTATTTCCGGCCCTGCCATCGAACGTCATGGGGCGACGCCCCTGACTTTCCGGGTGGTTGAGCCGGGTATCGAAGAGCCGGTGTTCAAGATTCGCGACACCCTGACGAGCCGGGCGGAAATCTCAGAGCTCTCGGCGAAGTTTAAAGATGAGGTCGTCGCGATCATTGGGCTCGGCGGCACGGGCGCCTACGTCTTGGACCTGATGGTCAAGACGCCGGTGAGAGAAGTTCGCGGCTTTGATGGCGATGAGTATCACGTCCACAATGCCTTCCGTTCCCCAGGAAGCCTTCATCCCGAGCAGGAGTTCGGGCGAAAGAAGGCCGACGTCTACCAGGAGAGCATGAGGAAATGTGTGGCAGGTGGATGGTGTGGATGAATTCGGTATAGATTTGACCGATGACTATCGTTGAGACCTGCTATCTTTGAAACCGCCCCGCAAGAAATGTTCCCCATCATCTACGACGAGTGAGACTGCGACGCCCGACAACACGGCGTCGGTCCTGCAATTTCGGGTCTGGCTGAAGGGGTTGAGCCCAATGGTGTGGCGCCGGGTACAGGTTCCATCGATGATGACCTTGCGGGAGTTTCACGGCGTTCTCCAGGTCGCGATGGGTTGGGACAGCATCCACCTCTATCAGTTCATCGTGCACACGGTTCGCTACGGCTCATGGGAGTTGACCGCCGAGTCCGCCGACATTGTGCTTGACGACCTGAAGCTGCGCAAGGCCAGCCGGTTTTTGTATGAATATGATCTCAACATTCCCTGGGAGCATGAAGTCCGGCTGGAGGACCGCCTCGCTTACGCACCCCGAACGCGCTATCCCTGTTGCATTGGCGGCGACGGCAATTGTCCTCCGGAGGATAGCGGCGGACCGCAAGTCTGGATGGAGCGAGTGGACGAGGCGCTTGGCTATGAGCTGGATAACGATTTTTCCACAGTGCTGGAGTTCATCCAAGAGATCAGTGAAACACAGTCTTTCGCGGCTCTGAAGGATCCGGAGCGCGCCGAGGAGTTACGCGAAACGCTTTTCCGGATTGAAGACCGCAAGGCGTTGTTGGGAAGGCCGTTCGCGCGGCGGAAAGTGAACGAGCGCCTGCGGCAAGACGAGCATCTCACGCTCATGTATCAACAGATGTGACCTCTGAGCCGCGTTCGTTTGCGAGAAGATCGGCGGCAAGAAGGGCAGCGTCGTCACCGTGGTGATGCTGAATGCCGGTGAGTAACGACCGCGCCGCCGGTGCGGTGACCCGATCGAACTTGCGGCGCAGGGTCGCCGCGGTCGTTTCCGCATAATGCCGTGTCGTCGTGATGTTCTCGTGGCCGAGGAAACGCTGCACGTCGGTAATGTCCATCCCGAGCCATAACAGTTTGGTGGCCATGGTATGGCGAAGCAGATGCGGATAGACCCGTTTGGTGATGCCGGCCTTTCCGGCGACCTGCCGGACGATCTGGCCAACGCGCTGACGGCTGTAAGTATAGGGCAGCGGTCCGTTCCCACGTTCCCTGCTCTGAAACAGGGGGCCGGCACGCCTTGTACCGATATGAAGCCTGAGTATCTGCGCCAGCTCCCGGCGGATCGGCACCTCGCGGCGTTTTGATCCCTTGCCGCGCACGACGACGATCACGCGCTCCGCCAGGCTGACATCCTCAACGCGCAGGCGCGTAAACTCGGAAACGCGCAGGCCTGTTTCGAGCAATGTCTGGAGGAGCAGGCCTGTCGCACCGCTCGCCTCGTAGGCATGATCGATAAACCTCAGTTCTTCCTCGATCGTCAGCCGGTTGATCGACGTCCTTTTCTCCGGCGGCGCGGACAGACCAGCCTGTGCTCTGGCGCGTTTGATGACTGCCTTGCTCTGCAGGTAGTCGATACCCTCGCGGATCAGAATAGTTGCAATGGCGCTTGCGGCGCGATCGATAGAACTCATGCGATTTACCAGATGATTTCCGGATTGCTAACTGGTGAGAGATATCACTGTTTGCAGCCGATGCGGAGGGCGGAAATGCATGGCCGGGCCCGACCGGTTTTCCACTCCGCCCGTTCTGGAAAACTCGTAGAAGAGGTGCGGCATGCAGGTTCGGATCGTCATGGAAATCATTGGTGAGGACAGCAGAATGATCGGCCGCGAGGTCGTCGCCGATCTGCAGAAGGTCACCAGGGGCGCCGAGGATCTCGGCCTGTCTCTGGCCGAGAGCAAGGCCCTGCTTGCAAACCTTCAGCAAAAGATGGTGGAGACCCAGGTGGAGCTATGGCTGACGGAAAATCGCCAGGCGGATGGTCGCCGGCTGCGGCACAAGGGCTATTACCCCGTCACCTTCCACACGCTTTTCGGCGATATCAGGCTTAAAAGCCCCCGATATGGATTGCCGGGCGGTGAGACGAGCAACGGCCCGGCGACGATCTCGCCGTTAAGGCAATTGATCCCGGATCACGTCGCGCCCGAGCGGCTGTATCTCGAAACGCGCTGGGCGTCGTTGGTGCCCTATGCCGCTGCGGCCGAGCTGCTCGTCGATGTGCTGCCGATCGACTGCGGCGCTAATGCCACGACAATACGGCAACATGTGATGCGAGCCGCCGGCCGGATCGAACGGGAACTGGCGGAAGAGCGGGTATCCTTCATGCAGGATTCCTGCCCGCGTGACTGGATGGACCTGCCCATTCCCGACGGCCGCATCGTCATCGGTCTTGATGGCGGATATGTGCGCGACCGCGACGACCGCAAGAAAAACTTCGAACTGATCGTCGGCCGTTCGCTGCCCGAAGACGGCGAACCGCGCTACATCGGTTTCGTCCACGGTTACGACCTTAAGCCGCAGCGCCGCATCCTCGATCATCTCAAAAAGCAGGGCGTGCAGGCCAACCAGGATATCACCTTCATCACCGACGGTGGCGAGGAAGTCCGATCGCTCGCCGAGATGATCGCGCCGGCGAGCGAGCATGTCCTGGACTGGTTCCACATCACCATGCGCATCACCGTGCTTCGCCAGTTTGCCCAAGGACTTCGAAATCATGACGAGGACGCCGGCAACGATATGCTGGACACGCTCTCCCGAATCAAATGGTATCTCTGGCATGGGAACAGGTATCGGGCGCGGGAGGCGATCAGCGACTTGTATTGCGACGCCGAATGCGTGGAAGCCGATTATCCGAACATGCGCAAATTCCTGACAGCGATCGGCGAATTCCAGTCCTACATTGCCGCGAACGACGCCAGCCTGATTAATTATGGCGAGCGCTACCGCTCCGGAGAGCGGATATCCTCCGCTTTCGTCGAGGCCACCGTCAACGCCGTCATCAGCAAGCGCTTCGCCAAAAAGCAGCAGATGCAGTGGAGCCGGATCGGCGCGCACCTGCTCCTGCAAACCAGAGCTCAAGCCCTCGACGGCTCGCTACGGTCGACGTTCCAGAAATGGTATCCGGGCATGACAAACGACAATCACGACGGGGCCGAAAAGCAAGCGGCAGCCTGATTGCCACACAATTCCTCATGCTCTCCAAATAGGTTGTTTTGGAAGGGGTCTGCTCCGGCCCCGGCGTTTTGGCAGGTTCTGACGCAGAGTAACGGTCGGGGAGAGACAGCGGTGCGGCCGATTCGGCGAGCTTCATTCCACTCATCAGACAGATGGGTCCACCGAACCTGGGTGAACACGCCCCTATGATGCTCGGCGCGAACATCCTCCTGTCCCGAGAGGCGAATGCGTGGGCATGGATTGCTCGCACTGGATGTGCTTAGGTCTCGGTCAACAGCTGACTCCAGGTCGAGATAGATCGATGGACGATGGTCGGCTATCAAGAGTTCCAATGTCGTTTTACCGACCTGACGCGGGCCGATGAGTGCGACAGCCGGGCTGGTGTCTAGCAGTTCGTTCAGTCGGATGATATAACGTCGCGCGGCGCGATTAGTGATGTAACGGGGGCATCGAGGTCTTCCCGAGAAGACACACAGAATTTTCCATTGCATTCACCGCCATCGTCTTGGTCCAACCGAGTTGGATTGCCAGGCAGGGCAGGGGAATTCGCATCGGCTGGATTGGTCCCTACCGGTTCCTCCTAGAGGGCGTGGCGCGGTTCCCCAAGATTTTCCGGATTAGCAGAACAAGAAATCGGACGCGGTCAGACCCAGGCCGGCCAAGTGGAGCAAACTCTGCACGTTAGCCAAATGCGCGAAGTCATCCACATGGTTGTCGGAGGTAACATAACCCAGCTCCGCCGTCATGGTGTTGTAATTAAAATAGGCAACGATATCGCCTGCAGCCTCGCCGGAGATATCCCTGGCTGCGGCTGAACCATCGGAGAAACCGTGATCGGTGATCACGACGACGTGCTCGCCGTGCGAGCCGTTGGCGGGGCCGCTGTAGAACGTGTCCACCTGATTGCCAGGCGCCGAGTGATTGACGAAATTCGCATCATGACCATCGCTACCAAGGCCCACCGCGTCGAAGGTGAAAGTATCCTGCGCTGGGTCAAAATCCACAATGCTGGTGTGGTCCGAGCCTGGACCGTAGTTTTGATCTACCCCGGGTTGCGGGTTGTGGAACTGGAACACAAAGGTGTCGTGGCCGGCACCCCCGATCAGAAAATCCCTGCCGTCGCCCGCGAAGAGGGCGTCGTCGCCGGGGCCGCCGTAGAGCTTGTCATTGTCCGCACCGAGGATGACCGCACCGAGGATGCGCGGGTTGTCGAGGCCAGTGTCGCCGTAGAGGTAGTCGTTGCCCTCGTCGCCAAAGACGTGGTCGTTGCCCACGCCACCGAAGACTCGGTCATTGCCCTCACCAGCCGAGATGGAGTCGTTGCCATAACCGCCGTCGATCCAGTCATTTCCCGTGGGATCGACTATTATATCGTCACCATTGCTGCCAAAGAGACTGTTGCTACCGGGGCCACCCAGAATTGTTTTTTCCATCGCCAATCCTCCTTGTGAAACAAGCCCCACTAGCCTCAGTCATATGCCTTATCGGCCAACTGAGGTAATTGATTGTTTGAATAGAGTACATCGACAAAACGGATGCATACACGTGCGGTGCGTCACAACTGGATCTGAACTCTGGAGGTAATCATCCAGATCGTGCTCAAGTGTATGATGGCAGGGCATTCGTTCTCCGGCGCGTGTCAAGCCGCCAGCCTCTTTATGTCAGAAGCAGCATCACCAGTCTCGTTGGGCCGAACGGAAGCGGTAAAAAGGCGAGCTTTGCGGGCCATCAAACGCCTTGGCTGTGCCTGAGACCGGTGATTAAAATTGCGGCCCGCCAAGACCTGCGTTCAGATGACAAGCCGTGCCGCCCGGCCATTCTTCCGCTCGGCGTTGTTGTAATAGCTCGCTGCCTGCGTTACCGACTTGTGCAGCGATTGCTGCATCGCTTCGGGTAAGGGAATGCCACGGTTGGCGGCCTCGGTCAGATAGCCGGAGCGTAATCCGTGCGCCGAAAACGCCTCAGGATCTAGGCCGGCCTGCTTGCAGCGGCCTTTGAGGATCAGAGTGACCGATTGCGGCGTCAGCGCGCGCCGGTCGATATTGCCCCACTGATCGATGCGCCGGAACAGCGGTCCGCTGTCGATCCTGGCTGCTGTCAGCCACTGTTTCAGTACCATAACTGGCCGGCCGATCAGCACGACGTGGGCGTCGTCATCGGCGGTCGTCGTCTTGGTGCGGCCGAGATTGATGGTGAGGCAGGGCAGGAGAGAGGAGTCCTTATCGGCCGGGTTCTGGCGCACCGGCTCCTCATCGATGAGATCCTCGATCCGAAGGCTGGCGATTTCGGAGCGCCGGCGGCCGCCGGAGGCGAAGGCGGTCAGCAATAGCGCCCGATCACGGAGATCAACCAGGCGATCGCCGGCACAGGTGGAAAGCAACTTTGCCAACACATCGCCGGTGACGGCTTTTTTGCTCTTGCGGCGACGTTGCCGCGGCGCGGCCCGAACCGCCAGCCGCAAGGCAGACTTCAGCGAAGGTGCGGAGAACGCCCCCGTCTGACCGCGCCAGCGCGTCAGGATCGACCAGGAGGTCAGGCGCCGACGCACCGTATCCGGCGCATGCGGACCGTCGACGCGCAACAGCCTTTGGGCGCGCAATCCCACGTCGACTTTAGCCGGCATGCCGTGGTCAGGATTGTCGGCGCGTTCGACGGGATCCCAGAGGTGATGGGCGACGAATTTCAGCAGCAGGCTTTCCGGCGCAGGCCAGGGGAGGGGAGAGCCGGTCGCGAGGGCGGCCCAGGCCTCGAGATAACCAAGATCGGAGGTGAGCGCCCTGAGCGTGTTGTCGCCCATACCCTCTTTGGCCAGATGTTTTAATGTGGCAACGTCTTCTTCGGTGAGCAGTGCTGCCAGGTGGTCGCGCCGATCGAACGGAAGAATGGCATCGAGGGAGTCGAGTTCCTCAGCACGCCTTTCGATCGAAGTTGGCGACGCGCCGCTCATTTCGGCCGTCCGTTTTCGTCATAGAATTCATCGTGGTTCGAGGTCTGATCACCGATCGTCGAGCGGCCTTCGGCTGCCAATGCCAAAAACGCATCCATCGTGCCTCGCCCGGCTTTGGCATCGCCGTAAGCACGGCGATAGGCTGCCCGGCTCGGCAGATGAAGACCTCGTCATGACGCAGGGCAAGATCCATCAACTCTTCAAATCGTTCGGCAGCTTCCGGAATATCCCCAAAAATCTTCATCGCGATTGCTCTCACCAAACCCGCTCATGCAATACAGCGTCGAACACCAAATCGGTCGACACGAGCGCGCAATGTTCCAACCGCGTCTGAGCGGCGAGGATGCGGTCCCAAGGATCACGATGGTCCCAGTCGAAGCTTGCCGCCAGTTCGGCGTGCAGATCGGAGATGGCGAGCGTCTGCAGGCCGCTGGCGGCAACGGCGGCGCGCAATTCCTGCGGCTTCAGATCGAGTTTCTTCAGGCGCATCTTGTTGTCGAGTTCGTAGAAGGACACGGCGCTGACGAGGACCGTGTTGGCCTTGTCCTCGATCAGCGATCGCGCCTTTGTGGAAAGGCGGTCGCTGCCGATCGTCCACCAATAGACGGCGTGGCTATCGAGCAGCACCTTCATGCCTTGGGCCCGCGGTCGGCTCGGCTGCCCTGCCAGACACCGGTATCGTCGTTAAAGTCGCCGGCGTCGATGGCCACCTGTTCGGCATCGACATCGTCGAACAGATCGTCGGGTAAGCCGCGCAGGATAAGCGTGCGGCCGGGCTACCGCAGGTCGGGGTGTCAGGCCGTAGCGTTTAGTAACTACCTGACTTGGTAGTTCGCGCACGCGAAATGCGACTGGTATATTCGCTCTTGTGCATACGCCCCAACTAGCGACATGCTACCCGACCGGTTGCCCTGTCGGAGTAGGTAGTCGCGGGAAAAGCCGGACGTTGCAAGGGCGCGTTCGGTTTTTTCTTTTTGGGTTCTTCCTCAAACGGCACAAACATGGTCGATCGTCGAGTGTTCTATATGACCGCAGCATAGAGAGCGTAAAAGCATGTTGCAAGAACACCCCTCCACCGAGGCCACGGCTTGGCGAGACAGGACCGGGCTGAAGCGACCGTGGCGGGTGAATAAAATTGAGGGAGATTAGCGGTCCACGTTACACAGGCAGCTGTCCTGTTCAAGGACGGGGCTGTAAAAAAAACGGTCGCCAGGTGGCAGCAGTGACGAGCGTGTGCAATCGCCCAGTTGGACGGACAGGGAACTTTGCCGAGGATCAGGATGGATAACGCTAGGAAACGCGCGCTTAAATTGACTGCGAAGATCATCTCCGCCTACATTCTGCGCAACGCGGTCCCAGTGGCCGACATCTCGCAGCTTATTGTGAATACTCGCAATGCCATCGCCTCATGTGATCAATCGAAACGATCCTGGGGACACGGGCCAGCGGTGCCAATATATAAATCTGTGACGGATGGCTACATTATCTGTCTGGAGGATGGAAAAAAGTTCAAGTCCTTGAAGCGACACCTCAAGACAAAATATGATCTTTCGCCGGAGCAGTACCGTCGACGGTGGGGACTCCCTGCAAATTATCCAATGGTTGCTCCGCTCTATGCTGCGACAAGATCGAAGCTCGCGAAGAACGCTGGCTTTGGTAAACAGGTGGCGTCGGAACGGCTTTGTAAACACCGAAGCTAGGATTCGTGATGGCTGCTGGTGATCGCCAGTATTCGGTATTGTCGGTCGTTACCAGACGTTGCGTGGAATTCATGTTTGTCAGTGATCAGGCCCCTGGGGCGTGATACATCGCCCCAGTTCATAGACGGGCACCATCGGCTTGCACAAGGGGTGCTTCGTCCTGCAATCGCGTGGAGATATCGAAGGAACGCGTCGGGATTTGCTTTAAGGAGAACACGAATGAATGTTCTTTTCGCTTTTGGCAATGGTTATTATCCGGAATTTTGTGGAGGTGTTCAATCAAGCACCCATCACCTTGCCGAACAGCTTCGCCTACACGGGGATCATCCGGCTGTTCTCGCGGCGTTATTCGGCGACGGGCTGTTCGGCTTTAAGGCAAGGGCCAAAATGAAACTGCTTCGCCAGCCCGCAGTGATTGACAGCTTTGCCGGCTACCCCGTTGCCCGCGCCTGGTTTCCATGGGAAGCCGCAGGGTTCGCCGTTGAGAAGCTGAAGCCCGACGTTGCCGTCGTGCAATGTCACAAATCGGTCCCGATCGCAAAAGCGCTGCAGGCACATAATATTCCAATTGTCGTTTATCTTCGAAACATCGAGTTCCATGAGCTTGCCGGCGATTTGCGGGAGCTACAAGCCGCATGCTACATTGGGAATTCAGAGTTCACCGCAAAGACATACAAGGAAAAATTCGGCATCGACGCCGTCGTAATTCCGCCGACGATCGACCCCCTGCTCTACGGAACCAATAGCAGCGCCGAGTATGTGACCTTCATCAATCCCTACAACGAAAAAGGCTTCGAACTCGCCGTGCGTATTGCGGGGCAATGCCCGGAAATCCCATTTCTCTTCGTCGAAAGCTGGACGCTTACTCCGGAGCATCGCAGTCAGGTCGAAAAAGCGATCGCGCCTTTCAAGAACATTCACCTGAAAGGCCGCACAAGCGACATGAAGACCGTTTATGGACGAACGAAGATCCTGCTTGCGCCCAGCAAGTGGGAAGAGGCCTGGGGGCGCGTCGCCTCGGAGGCTCATTGCAGCGGCATCCCCGTGGTGGGCTCGCAACGTGGCGGACTTCCCGAGGCCATCGGCCGGGGCGGCATGGTTCTCGACTACGATGCGCCCCTTGCCGACTGGGTGCAGGCAATCAGCCGATTGTGGAGTGATCAGGCATTTTATGGACAGCTTTCCGCCGCGGCCCTCGAGTTCTCCAAGCGTCCCCAAATGCAACCGTCCGTGCAATTCGAACTCTTTAAGAAAGTGCTTTCGAGCGCGACAATTGGCGTTTCAACGCCATGAAGCGCTCATACGCCAATCCAGACCACCGGGTCCCGAAGCGCTTTGGACCACAATAAGCGGCTTTGCGCCATGCGCCTACTCTCGGAGCAACGATAGAATTCAAAAGGCCTATTCATGCGTGTCGGTTTCGTCGTCGGTCGGTTTCCAATTTTGTCGGAAACTTTCGTCATCAGCCAGATGGCCGGAATGGTGGAGCGAGGCTTTCAGGTTGGAATTGTTTGCGATGGCATAGCCCGCACTAATCGCGAGCAACGCCGGAAAGAGCCGTTGGCAAGCCTGATGCCGCACGCCCGGGACTGGTGGGGCAAGATCGGTGGGCTAAGGCCGCAGATCGAGCGGCTGCCGCATGCATTGAAGGACAAGGTGTCAACGGCCTTGGACATGTTCTCCGTCCGCAGGCTCAACGACTTCGACGCCGTGATCGCTCATTTCGGCCAGAATGGGGCACGGGTGGCTCGCTTGAAGAAACGATGCGAAATCAGGCCGCCTATCGTGACTATCTTCCACGGGTTCGACGTCGGCGTGCCCTTTCGCGAAAACGGCCTTGATCAGTATCGCGACCTCTTCAGGCTCGGGGCGCTCAATCTGACCGTCAACCATCGTTTCCGTGACATGCTGATCGAATGCGGGGCACCTTGCGAACATACGGCAGTGCACCATATGGGCATCGATGTGGAACAGATTCCTTATGATCGGTGCAGGCGCGACGACACGACGCTTCAGCTCATCTCCGTGTGCAGACTCATCGAGAAGAAGGGCATCGAATTCGCCCTGCGCGCGCTTTCAAAACTTCGCGCCTCCCATGGCGATTTCGACTGGCACTATACGATCATCGGAGACGGACCTCTGCGTAAAGAACTCGAATATCTCGCCAGGGAGCTCGGCCTCCTGCGGCAGGTGACATTCCTCGGCAGCCGAGCCCACCACGAGGTCAAGCAATGGCTGTCGCGGTCCCATGCCTTCGTCCTGCCAAGCGTGACAGCCCGCAACGGCGACGTTGAGGGTATCCCGGTCGCCCTTATGGAAGCCATGGCCTCCGGCCTGACGGTTGTAAGTTCCTATCATTCGGGCATACCGGAATTGATCGAGGACGGCAGGACGGGCTTCCTGGCCGCGGAAGGAGACGTCGACACGCTTGCCGATAGGATTGCATGGATCATCGAAAATCCGCGCCTATGTGATGAACTCGCGGATGCCGCACGGCGAAAAATTGAAGCGGATTACAATAGCGATGTTCTCAATGATCGGCTCGCAACGATGGTGACGAAGTTGGCAGGATCGAGGAGCCATGTGTGACGAGCGCGCAAAACATTCGATGAGCCCCGTGGCATTGCGCGGCGGATTTGTCACCGCCGCAGCCCAGGTTCTCAAGATCATCATCCAGTTCCTTTCGGTGTTGGTGCTCGCGCGCTTGCTGATACCGGAGGACTTCGGCCTGATCGCATCCGTGAGCCCGATTGCCGCCTTTGTCGGCCTATTCCAGAATCTCGGCCTGCAGCAGGCGGTTGTTCAACGCAAGGAGATCTCCGAGCACCAGCTCAATCAGGTCTTCTGGGCCAGCACCTTCATCGGCATCGGCTGCACGGCGGTCCTGACGATTGCGGCCCCGATCGTCGCGGCTTTCTACGGCGACCCGCGCATGACGGCGATCACGGTCGCGACAGCGCTGCCACTCTTTCTCGGCAGCCTCGCCGCCCTCCCACTGGCTCTCATGAACCGTCATCTTCAGTTCGGGCAATTGGCGTTCAATGACGTCATCTCCGCCGCTGCCGGATTCCTGGCGACCGCTCTCGCCGCCTGGAAAGGCTTCGGCTATTGGTCGCTGGCCATCGGGCCGGCCATCACGGCGGCCGTGACGCTTCTGGCGGCCTGGTGGACAACCCGTTGGCTGCCAGGTAAACCGGTCCTACGCGTCGACGGCGACATCATCTCCTTCGGAGCCAATCTCACGGGGTTCAACCTTGTCAATTTCTTCTCCCGCAACCTCGACAACATTCTCATCGGCAAATATTCCGGTGCGGTCGAGCTTGGCTATTACGATCGCGCCTACAAGCTACTGCTCTTTCCCCTGCAGAACATCACCCAGCCGCTGACAAGGGTCATGATCCCGCTTATGAGCCAGATACAGGATGACAAGGTCCGGTTCAGGCAGATCTACGTGCGGACGAACTGGCTACTCGCCGCCTGCACCATACCGGGGATCGCTGCCGTCACCTGCAGCGCCGAGCCAGTCGTCGGCTTGCTTTTCGGTCAGCAATGGCTTCCAGTTGCTCCGATTTTCGTCTGGCTTGGCATCGCCGGCCTCATTCAGCCCGTGAACAACACAACTGGATGGATATTCATCTGCCAGGGAAAAACGAAGGCGATGTTCCATTGGGGCATCTATTCTTCCTTGACGACGGTTGCCGCCTTTGTAATCGGGCTGCAATGGGGTGCCGTCGGCGTTGCCGCCGCTTATGCGATCACAGGGTACATCCTTCACCTACCGGTACTTGCCATGACCCTGCAGCGCATAGGCCCTATATCGGCCGTGGATTTTCTATCAATGCAGGCGCTGTTCTTGATTTCATCGCTGCTGGCATGGCTGGGTTATTATTTCCTTATGCAACATGGACAGCTTTCCTCTGACATCATCGCGATTGCCGCCTCGCTTGTCCTGAACTACGGTACAGCTTTCATTCTTGTGATGCTTCTACCCTCTTCGCAAAAGGTGTTCTCGTTACTTGCGTCAAATCTCTTGAAGGCCAGAAGGCCGTCCACATGAGCATCGATGGGAGCGATGGCGGACATTGCGAAGACAGCTGATCGACCACGGCACGAAAGACACGAGCGGCGTAGCGGGCGACATGCGCTTATGCCCCGTAATTAGCGATGGTTGTAAAGATGTTGATTATGGATTGGCTCCTCTTCCCCCAATGGCGTACCATCATACTCGATGCCCTCCGAAGGGCTGGCCATCCCATAATCAACACCATCGGCGGCGATGTCACGTTGTCTGCAGCTTAACGGTTGGCGGATAATTGGGCGAGGATGAGCTCGACGACGATCAGTTACAAGAACCACCGCTTTCCGCCGCAGATCATCGCCCATGCGGTGTGGCTGTATTTCCGGTTTCCGTTGAGCCTGCGGTTGGTCGAGGAAATGCTGTTGGAGCGAGGCATTGTCGTATCTTACGAAACGATCCGGCGATGGGGCCGTAAATTCGGGGCGGCTTATGCCAAGCAGTTGCGCAGAAAGAAGCCGTCGCGGAAAGATATCTGGTATTTGGACGAGGTGGCGATTTCCATCGGCGGCCGGAAACATTGGCTTTGGCGTGCCGTTGACCAGGACGGCTACGTTCTCGACGAGATCGTCCAGGCCCGCCGCGATACCAAGGCAGCCAAGCGATTGCTGGTCAGGCTGCTGAAGAAGCAGGGCCTGTCGCCGAAGCGCATCGTCAGCGACAAACTGCGCTCATACGGAGCAGCAAGGCGGGATGTAATGCCCGGCGTCGAACATCGATCACACAAGGGCCTGAACAATCGCGCGGAGAATTCTCACGTGCCGCTTCGAAAACGAGAGCGGATGATGCAGGGCTTCCGTTCCGTCGGCGGCTTGCAACATTACATCTCGGTCTTCTCAGCAATCAGACTCTTCGTGCCGCCACATCAGAAACGCTCAGCCCTGGCCACCCACATTCATCGCATCCGCGCAATGGCGCATTGGAAAGTCGTGACCGGCGCAACTGCGTAAATTCATCGGCAAACGTCTCGTCGGGGATTAAGCGAACAACGTGACATCGCCCTCGACAAGTTCAAGGCGCGGATCCGGGACCTGACAAGCCGGACGCGGGGAATCAGCCTGCCGCAGTTGATCAAAGAGCTGAAGCCATACCTCATCGGATGGCGCGGCTACTTCGGCTTCTGCCAGACCCCGCGGGTGCTTACGAACTTGGAAGCGTGGATCCGCCGAAGACTACGTATGTATCTTTGGCGGCAATGGGGAAACGGTCACAACCGCTTTAAGGAACTGCGCCGTTGTGGCGTTCCAAAGTTCCGTGCTGCGATTGCCGCCGGTTCGCCGACGGGATTCTGGCGCATGTCAGGACACCCCGCGGTGCAACAGGCCCTACGCAACCATTACTTCGAGTCACTCGGTCTTCCCCGACTCCATCTCTCTGCCCAAGCTTAATCTGGTCGAACCGCCGTGGTACGTGACCCGTATGCCCGGTGGTGTGGGAGGGGGTGGCGCCGTGAGGCGTCCCCCTATCCCGATCAATCCTGTGGAACCTCAGAATTCTTCCCAGGTGTCCCGCGCTACCGCCGCATTTGCGTCAAAAGCGTTTACGAGCTTTGCAGTCATCTGGAGTATTGGGGATTTGGCTGCCTTGGGGCCTGCGCGAGGCGTAACAGTGGTCACAGCCGTCGGCACAGAACGACGAGGTTCTGGCGAACTCGTGGCAGCGCCAATATTAAATTGTCGGACGAGTTGAATCAGGCTCTCGGCCTCCTTGGCAAGGCCGTGTGAAGCCGCCGTCGATTCCTCGACCATCGCTACATTTTTCTGTGTGCCTTGATCCATGGCATTGACGGCAGCATTAATCTCCTTCAACCCTGTTGACTGCTCTTGCGAGCCGGTGACGATTGCGCCGACATCCTCACTTACCTGCTGTACTTGGGTCACAATCTCTCGGAGAGCATTTCCGGTTTCCGCAACGAGGGTTACGCCGCTCTTCACATGAGCGTTGGATGCGTTAATCAGATCCTTGATTTCCTTTGCGGCTTTCGCAGACCGCTGTGCAAGTTCCCGGACCTCTTGTGCGACGACTGCAAACCCCTTGCCGGCGTCACCTGCGCGTGCCGCCTCCACGCCCGCATTCAAAGCCAGCAAGTTTGTCTGGAAAGCAATTTCATCGATGACACCGATAATGCTGCTGATCTCGGAGGAGGAAGACTCGATCTTGCCCATGGCATCAACAGCGTCGCGCACAACACGTCCAGATCGCTCTGCATGATCACGGGTCTTGTGGACAAGTTGTCCGGCCTCCTCGGCGCGCCGGCTGGAATCGGCAACCGTGGTCGTGATCTCTTCGAGCGCTGCCGCCGTTTGCTCGACAGACGCAGCCTGTTGTTCGGTTCTGTTGGAGAGATCATCTGCCGCCGATCGAATCTGCTCGGCCCCCGCTGTGATCGCACTGGCACTCCCGGCCACCATTTGCATGGTAGTGCGAAGTTTTGCCGTCGCCTTGTTGAAGTCCAACCGGAGCTTCTCCAACGCTGAGATAAATGGGGACTCGATGGTCAAGGTCAGGTCCCCGTCCGACAGCCGCATCAATGCCGTAGCAAGTTGGTCGACGGCATTCTGAATGGCCGATGCCTCGTGGCGACGGTCTTCTTCGTGTGCGTTGCGCTGCTCAAGCGCCTCGGCGGTGGTTTCCTCAATTCGTCGGGTGGCGGCCTCTGCCGTGGTTTGTGCCTCATGCGCCTGTTCGATGGCGGCTTTCACCGAGGCAAATGCTCGCGCAAGAGAAAGGGTCAACGGCACCATGACCGCCGCCTGCGTAATGAGCACTACGGCATGAAGTATGACGCGGGAAAAGTCCGAGTCAGTGGGGAATACTGCCCAAGGCGCTATGAAGTACAAAAATAAGTGGTGGACTGCAACGAATGCTGCGTAGGCTATAATGGCCTTCCAATCGATCCAAGTGGCACAGATTGCCAAGGAGGCGAAGAAGTACATATGAATGTCGATCTGAAGCGGCGAACCATGGAAGCTGTAAACCAGCAGAGCCGTAGTCGCTGCCAAGGTTGTCGCTGTTATCATTCTGGTCGTGGCGCCTGTGGGGTCGCGATACCAACACAATGTCGCTGGAGCAGTAACCGTCACCGCCGCCATGGTCATTAGAAATCCGTGGGATTCATTGCCAATCAATTCCCGCAGGATGATCAATACCACGTTGATCCAGAGAATGGTCACGATGCCTTTCGCGGCAAGAGTGCGCAGCTTATCCAGCGATGTCATTGTAATTTCCTACCACAGCCGACCTCGGCATCATTGTTGAGTACCAGTAATGCGCCGGCCTTTAAGAGCCGAAGCGGGAAGCCAGGATCGTCTGAATAGGCGATTGTGATCCAGTCATAGCGACCCGCCGATACGTAACTGCCATTCGCAGCTGATATTATGCTCAGCCTGTCGGCTTCGGACACAAAAGGGCTGGTAATCACCTGCAGTTCCTTGCCCCGTGGGGCGACCAACGCTCCAAGAACGATCGTCAAACAGATGCCGAAATTCAGGCAAACCAAGCCTAGATTCATCGGAGCTGACCTGCCGTTTCTCTCAATTTTCCAACTAGCCTTTATTGAGTCTGGACGCTTCCAATTTTGCGACCAGCATATTTTTCTTGGTGCTGGCTATATATTCGAGATGCGTTCCGATCAGACTCCTGGGCTGTCGAGAGCGAAGACAGAGCCGCATAACCTGCCATGATGCCACAGGCGAAAACGGTAACGCCAACCATTAACACTGGGATCTTTCTGCTGATCGTCAAATTAAGCTTCAGCATATTACGGAGAGTCATCGCAACCTCGGCTAGCATGTGCAGCAACACTGCATGAACGAGGTAAAATTTGAATTAATGTCGACATTTCGTCGAGTTAATGTCGCCTTCTTATGGGCCGCTTGCCATGATCGGTGGCCAAACGGGCGACGTCACCTCTGCTCGTTCGATCAAGCAGTAGATATTGGAACCGAGCGACAAACCTGGCCCCATTTCATCGCTATCGCTGAAACATTACGTTCAGAAGTACCAAACGCGAGTTCCTGCTGCACGGCCTCCAATCTAATACTACAGTTGTAAATGGGAGCAAATCATGATTCTCTTCAAGGAGTTTTTTGAAGGGGCTGCGGCATGTCTGTTTCGGAATGGTCGGGTTCGGGGATTTCCTGGGAAGGGGAACTGTCGGTGCTGAAGGCGCGTCTTGGCGTGGTGTTCCGACGTTCTGAGGCGCGGGAGGGCTGCGGGGCATTTATCGACGGGCTTTTATCGGGGATTGAGCGCAAGACGGGCTGGCTTCTTTCCGAGCAGGCCGGCCTTGGGCGCCCGTGGCGAATCCAGGCCCTGCTGGGGCGCTCGCAATGGGATGCGGACCGGTTGCGTGACATCGTTTGCGATTACGCCATGGAGGCGCTCGGCGATCGATCGGGCGTGCTGGTGGTGGACGAAACCGGTTTTTTGAAGAAAGGCACCCATTCGGTCGGGGTGGCGCGGCAATATTCGGGCACCGCCGGCCGGATCGAGAGCTGCCAGATCGGCGTGTTTGTCGCCTATGCCAGCCGCTTTGGCCAGACGCTGATCGACCGACGGCTCTATCTGCCGGAGGCGTGGGCGAAAGACCAGGCGCGGCGCAAGGCGGCCGGGATTCCACAGGAGACGGAATTCTTGACCAAGCCAGCAATGGCGCGCGCCATGCTGGCACAGGCGCTTGATCGCGGCGTGCCGTGCGCCTGGGTTCTGGCCGATGCGGCCTATGGCGGCGATTACCAGACGCGCCGCATGCTCGAGGAGCGCCGACAGCCTTATGTGCTTGCGGTGCGCTCCAACCATACCTTGCGAATGCTGACCGATCAGGGGCTGCTGCAGACGGACCCGAAAGAGATGGCCGAGGAACTGCCCGTTGCGGCCTGGACTGCTTGTCCTGCCGGCGAAGGCGCCAAAGGATTGCGTCTCTACGACTGGGCCCGGATTGCGCTGCCTTATGTCGTCGAGGAAGGCTATGCCCGCTATGTCCTCATCCGCAAAAGCCGAACGGATCCGCGCGCCCTCAGCTACTATCTGGTTTTTGCACCCGCCGAGGCTACGCTTGCGGAACTGGCCGGCGCGGCAGGATTGCGCTGGACGATCGAGGAATGCTTCCAGCGCGCCAAGGACGATCTCGGCCTTGACCATTGCGAGGCGCGCTCCTGGCATGGCTGGCATCGCCACATGACGCTCGTCATGGCGGCCGCGGCCTTCCTCGCCAAGCTCGGCGCCGATCTACGCCGTTCGGCCTGCGGCAAACCGAACGAAACGAGTCCAAATCCGAAAATCGCTGCCTGACGCGCAAGATCAGGCTCATCCCCACCGTCGCCGAAATCCGCACGCTCATCGCTCGGCTGATCATGCGAAAGCCCGCAAAGCGGGGATTCATTCTCGCCTGGTCTCTCTGGCGACGAAACCATCAGGCGCAGGCCATGCTCGCCCACTATAGAAAACGAGGTCATTTACAACTGTAGTACTAGCAGGGACAAAAGCTTTTGCGCAGATACCGTCGATCCCATGGCGGCGCTCACTGCACGGCTTGGCCTGGAACGACCCGATCATCGAGACCTATCGCGACGCAGTGCGCCTTCTCAAGGCCCTGCCCGCCAGAGACAAATTCAACTGGGTCAAACTCTCGGAAATCCACGGCAGCGATGCCGGCGTCAAATACTGCCCACATGGCAACTGGTATTTCCTGCCATGGCACAGGGCCTATACGGCCATGTACGAGCGCATCGTCCGGCACGTGACCAAGAACAACGACTTCGCCATGGCGTTCTGGGACTGGACCGCCAATCCATACCTGCCCGAAGTGTTCACAATGCAAAAGACGCCCGACGGCAAGGACAATCCTCTTTACGTGCCTTCGCGCACCTGGCCGGTCACGTTACCGATGCCGGACGACATCGTCGGACAGGGGGTTCTCAACACCATCCTGGCGGCGACGCCATACGAGGTCTTCGGCACCACCCGCCCCGAGGGGCAGAATTCGCTCGATCCTTCTTGGGTCATAACCAGCAGCGGCACCCAGGGGACATTGGAATCCAACCCGCACAATCAAGTGCACAACAATATCGGCGGCTGGATGCCGATGTGGTCGTCGCCACGCGATCCGATCTTCTTCATGCATCATTGCAACATCGATCGCATCTGGGCGACTTGGAATTTGCGCAACGCCAACAGCACGGATCGGCTCTGGGCCGACATGCCGTTCACCGACAATTTCTACGATGTCGACGGCAACTTCTGGTCCCCAAAGGTCTCCGACCTTTATGTTCCAGAGGAACTCGGATACACTTATGGTTTCCGAAACTACTTCAAGGTTGCGGCGGCGAGCGCCAAAACGCTGGCCCTGAATGATAAACTCACGTCCGTGATCGCGGCGACGGCGACCAATGCTGCAATCGCCGGCGTGACGACCACCTCCACGGACAACAGCAAGGCGGCAACGGAAAACGCGCCGCTTTCGCTGCCGATCAAGATCCCGGCGGGCGCATTGCAGGAGATCGTCCGCCAACCGCCTCTGCCATCCGGCATGGAAACAATGGACTTCGGCGCGGCACAGGAGCAGGCGGCCTCCGCTCCCCGTGTGTTGGCATTCCTGCGCGATGTCGAGATCACCAGTGCCAGCACGACCAGCGTTCGGGTGTTTCTTGGCAAGAACGACCTCAATGCCGATACGCCCGTCACCGATCCCCATTATGTTGGTTCTTTCGCCGTTCTCGGTCATGGCGGCGACCATCATCCCAAACCATCCTTCGTCCTCGATCTCACGGACGCGATCCAGCGGGTTTACGGCGGAAGGGGGCAAACGGATGGCGAGGCCATCGACCTGCAGCTCATTCCCGTTGGAGCGGGAGCGGGCAAACCCGGCGTCGTGGAACCGGCGAAACTAGAAATAGCCATAGTGTCCGCCTAACATTCGGGCCGGGCTGAGTTGTGGAGATATCGATGCGCTATCATCGTTGGCTGCCCATCGCTATTTTTGCGGTAGCATTATCGGTGCTGCGCATCGTCAGCCCGGTTCAAGCCAACGAGAGCGACGTGCGGGCAACTGTCAGCAAGCCAGTGACAATAGCCATCTCGGGCAGAGCAGCCCACGCATCGGCTGATGCCAGTGCGCGGCTTGTCGTTACTGTCACCGGCTATGAACCATCGACAGCAGGACCAGTTACGACGGTCGTTTCGCTTCGCTGCGGCAGTGACGTCCGTGAAATTGGTCGGTTTGGCATTTTTCCGAATAAGGCGTTTTCGGTATCGGACGGGACAAAGCCTCAACGATTTGGTTTTCCCTTGCCCGATGACCCGTCCTGCCGTCAGCCAGAGACCGCCATTATCCGGCTGGAGCCTCAAACAGGCGGCGGTGCGGGCGCCAGCATCACTATCAGCGACGCGAGCATCGAATAGATTAGCGTCCGCGACTAGAAACGACCGCGCAAAAGCCTTACCGGAATAATTGCCATGGGCCCGCCGCAAACCCGGATCGCTAGGCGGATGCGATGGAGGCAGCGTACCGACGACGGATATCTAAACCGTGTTTCATCCCGCCGCCGAGCTAATCGCGGCGTGTCGTCCTTGCCCGCAGGGCTGGAAGGGCCGCAATCATGCATCTGTCAAACGACGAAGCATCACCCGCTCGATTTCTCCTTCGGCAGTTCCACCGGTACGGCGTTCCAGTTGGGCGGGTTCCGGCGGAGAATGTTGCGAACGAAAAAGTCCAGCAGTTTGCGGTTAGTAAAAGTGCCGGGCGCACCATGATCCGCACCAGGCACATAGACCATCTCGAATTCTTTTCCCGCCTTGATTAACTGATGAGCAAGCTGAAAAGTGGAGGACGGATCGACATTTTTATCCATTTCGCCGACGACCAGCATCAGTTTGCCGCGTAGTTTGTAGGCATTGTCTATGTCGGATGACTGCGAATATTCGATTCCGAGCGGCCAACCCATCCATTGTTCGTTCCACCAGATTTTGTCCATGCGATTGTCATAGCAACCGCTGTTGGCGACCGCGACCTTGTAGAACTCTGGGTGGAAGAGCAGCGCGCCCACTGCATTTTGCCCCCCGGCGGACCCACCGAAAATTCCGACATTGGAGATGTCATACCACGGAAACTCCGCGGCCGCCGCCTTGTGCCAGAGGATGCGATCTGGAAGCCCGCCTCCTTCAGGTTTTTCCAGATTACGTCATGAAAGGCGCGCGAGCGGTTGTTAGTGCCCATGCCATCGATCTGCACGACAATGAAACCTAGTTGCGTGAGCGGCTCAGTCACCGCCCGGAACGATTTCGGGACAAACGAGCCCTGCGGGCCGGCATAGATGTGCTCCACCACTGGATATCTTTTCTTCGGATCGAAGCTGGCTGGCAGATGAATGACGCCCCAGATATCAGTCTTACCATCCCGCCCTTTGGCATGAAAGCTGATCGGCGGTTGCCAGCCGGCGGCGATGAGCTCGGAGGTTTCCGCCGTCTCGACATCCTTCAGTTTGGTATTGTCTTTGGTACGGTAAAGCACCAAGCGCGGCGGCAAATCGACGCGCGACGCGAGGTCGACATAGTAGCGGCCGCTGGGCGAGAATTCGATGTGGTGGTTGGCCGGATCAGGTGTAAGCGCGGTTAGCCCCTTGCCATCGAAGCCGATGCGATAGGCGTGCACGAAATAGGGATCCTCCTCCGGGTTCATACCGCTTGCTTCGAACCAAATCTGATGCTGGATCGGATCGACGTAGTCGACCGCCCGCACCACCCAATCGCCATGGGTAATTTGATTCTTGAGCGCGCCGGTCCTGCCATCAAATAGATATAGATGTTCGTGCCCGTCACGTTCCGACGCCCAGATGATCTCCTTGCCGTCATCGACATCATAACGGTAGGTTTTCCCGGTCCACGACTGGTCCCTCCTCAGTGATTGGTAATCGACGAAGGTCCTGCTCACCTCGTCGATCAGCGATCGCGCGCGGCCGGTGGCGGCGTCCACTTCGATCAGACGATAGAGCGGCGATGTCACGTTGTTCGCTTAATCCCCGACGAGACGTTTGCCGATGAATTTACGCAGTTGCGCCGGTCACGACTTTCCAATGCGCCATTGCGCCGATGCGATGAATGTGGGTGGCCAGGGCTGAGCGTTTCTGATGTGGCGGCACGAAGAGATTTCTGATTGCTGAGAAGACCGAGATGTAATGTTGCAAGCCGCCGACGGAACGGAAGCCCTGCATCATCCGCTCTCGTTTTCGAAGCGGCACGTGAGAATTCTCCGCGCGATTGTTCAGGCCCTTGTGTGATCGATGTTCGACGCCGGGCATTACATCCCGCCTTGCTGCTCCGTATGAGCGCAGTTTGTCGCTGACGATGCGCTTCGGCGACAGGCCCTGCTTCTTCAGCAGCCTGACCAGCAATCGCTTGGCTGCCTTGGTATCGCGGCGGGCCTGGACGATCTCGTCGAGAACAGGTTATGAAGGACGTCGATCCCGATCGCACGGCAGCCGGGCGCCGGCGCTTTCCGCGCCGGAAATTCGTGCTTCGTTGGCTGCTGATATTGTTTTGTCTCGCTGTCTGGGCTGCGGTCGCCATCTTCTTCATTTGGTGAGTCGTTCCTTTTCATTGCGGGCAAGCAGCACGACGCCGACGGTCTTCCAGAGAATGGCGACGTCCGTCCAGAATGAGCATGCATGGTAGTAGTCGACATCGAACTGTACCCGCTCCTCATAGGAGGTGTCGGCGCAGCGGTTGACCTGCCATAGGCCGGCGATGCCGGGCTGTAGTGCCAGGTAGCAGTACAATTGCGATCCGTAGCGATCGAGTTCTGCGGCCACCACCGGGCGTGGCCCGACCAAGCTCATCTCGCCACGCAGTACGTTGAGAAGCTGGGGCAGTTCATCGGCGCTGCTCATGCGCAGATATTTGCCAAGCCAGTGGACGCGCGGATCGTTCATCAGCTTCTGCGTGGCCAGCCATTCCCTCTTCCGTTCCGGCTCCCGCTCCAGCAACTCAGCCAGGCGCTTGTCTGCATCCTTGCGCATGGAACGGAACTTCAAGCATTGGAACGGGCGGCCCTCTCGGCCGACGCGGGTATGGCGGTAGATGATGGGGCGGCCATCGACCAATAGCAGCGCGATGGCGATTACAAGAAGCGCCGGGGCGAGAAACAGCAGGCCTACGGCCGAAAGTAGTATATCGACGCTACGCTTGGCGCGGCTGCGCCTTGCTGTCTGTTTCAAATCACGAAGCGGTTGCTCATCATGAGCATAGCCATCAAAAGCCGACAGCATCTCTTGAACCTCTCGACATTGCCGAACCGTTTCACAAAGCTGCCAGTTGCCCTCAAGCTTGACAATTGACCCTGCGGGTATTGACCATTGTGCAGGTCCATCATGTCATTGGTCATCGGTGGTCTTTCCATCCGGTTGTGCTTGAACAACCCAACCCTACCGGAAAAAGCCGATGACCACCGCTATCGAGCTACACCACCTCTCGGGACATCATCCTTAAATCCACTCCGAATGGACAACCTCCCGAAAGCTCGCATCTATAGCATAAGAAAAAGCCGGATGCCCCCATCCAGTTCGTCCGGCTTCCCCGCGAACGTTGCCTGTCGCGCTTCGGGCGTCCGTTCGCTGGCTCGAGCGTTTGAGTGCAACCGATTTTGGAGCGTATACCAGATGCCTGCGCATTTGACCTACCCATGCGGGTAGGTTGCTAAGAGTGATGGCTTGATACCCCGACCCTGCGGTTAGTCATTGTTTCGTTCTGCTCGATGCCGAGCGCTGATCTACAGCACTCCGTCGCTCGCCAATATCGTCTGGTCCAAAGATTAATTGTCACGAAGGCGATGTCACGTTGTTCGCTTAATCCCCGACGAGACGTTTGCCGATGAATTTACGCAGTTGCGCCGGCCACGACTTTCCAATGCGCCATTGCGCGGATGCGATGAATGTGGGTGGCCAGGGCTGAGCGTTTCTGATGTGGCGGCACGAAGAGATTTCTGATTGCTGAGAAGACCGAGATGTAATGTTGCAAGCCGCCGACGGAACGGAAGCCCTGCATCATCCGCTCTCGTTTTCGAAGCGGCACGTGAGAATTCTCCGCGCGATTGTTCAGGCCCTTGTGTGATCGATGTTCGACGCCGGGCATTACATCCCGCCTTGCTGCTCCGTATGAGCGCAGTTTGTCGCTGACGATGCGCTTCGGCGACAGGCCCTGCTTCTTCAGCAGCCTGACCAGCAATCGCTTGGCTGCCTTGGTATCGCGGCGGGCCTGGACGATCTCGTCGAGAACGTAGCCGTCCTGGTCAACGGCACGCCAAAGCCAATGTTTCCGGCCGCCGATGGAAATCGCCACCTCGTCCAAATACCAGATATCTTTCCGCGACGGCTTCTTTCTGCGCAACTGCTTGGCATAAGCCGCCCCGAATTTACGGCCCCATCGCCGGATCGTTTCGTAAGATACGACAATGCCTCGCTCCAACAGCATTTCCTCGACCAACCGCAGGCTCAACGGAAACCGGAAATACAGCCACACCGCATGGGCGATGATCTGCGGCGGAAAGCGGTGGTTCTTGTAACTGATCGTCGTCGAGCTCATCCTCGCCCAATTATCCGCCAACCGTTAAGCTGCAGACAACGTGACATCGCCGGCAGCGGGCTGTGAAATCGTTCGTTGAGAAACAGGATCGGGTGCATCGCGAACTGGACGATTCGTCGCGGCGTGAGGTTTTTACGGTTTCGTTCCGGATGTTCGCCATAAGGCGCCGGAGATCCCATCCGTTTTGGGATTGGTCGAAGCCGGCATGGGCATTGCCTTGTTGCAGTCGGCGGTGACCCGAGCGGATTTCCTTCGTGGAATTGCTGAATCCCGACTCAACGACAGGCCGAAGCGCCAAGAAAATCCCGCGTCCTAAGGTTTACCCCGGTCTGCCGTTACAGCAGATCAAGACCGGCCAACTCCCGGTTACTCGATCGACAGGCACGTCCATCGTGACCGAGACGCGCCTTCTTCGATGCAGAAACGGCGCTCGCCGCTATGTGCGAACCTTGCCAGATATTTCATCGCCAGTTTTGTTCAAGCAAGTTGTTCAGTAGCCAGGTGGTGGCGATACCGGGTGGATTATCCCTTCTATGAATTGCATAGATGGCCAATGCCGTCGGCGTAACGGAGGGATCATCAACAGCTAGCTGTTTGAGCCCTCCATCTATCAGGTATCGTTCAACAAGATGGGAGGGCATGTTGCCCCATCCAAAGCCGGCAAGAATGAATTCAAGCCGTCGCGCGATATCGATGAATCGCCACACCTTTGGACTGACGACACCAAAGCTTTGGCCGCCGGACTGCGTTGGGTCCGTCAAAATCAATTGCACGTGCTGTGACAGCTGGTCTCGTGTGACCGGTCCGTCTACCTGCGCGAGGGGATGATCCGGGGCGACGACCGGAACCAATTGGATTGACGTAAGGGGATATGCCCTCAGGCTTTGAGCTGTCACAGGAGTAATCGTGCCGATGGCCAGCGTCACGGTTCCGTCACGCAACCGCTGCTCTGTCGACCAGGGGCCTTCGGTAAAAAGCGAAACCGTCAAATCCGGGAATTCTGTCTGTAACCCTTTGAGACTGCGCGTTATCGGCTCTGTGGGCACCATGCTGTCGATGGCAAATCCTAACTGCGGCTCCAGTCCAGCTGATATCGCCTTTGCGGTGCGTTCGAACAGTTCGGTCTGGCGCAACACTTGGCGCGCCTGGTTCACCAAAACACGTCCTGCCTCCGTCAGTCTGGGCGTCCTGGAGGTACGGTCGAACAACTCGACGCCATGGGCGGTTTCCAAGGTCTGGATCGCATGGCTGACGGCAGATTGAACGCGCCGCAATTTGCGGCCAGCTGCTGAGAAGCTGCCTGTCTCATCGACGGTTACCAGAATCCGCAACTGATCAAGGGTGATCGCGCCAATCATGGTCTATCTCAAATCAAGATGGATATCATCGAAAATCCATCTATTTCATAAATCGATGTGGGGTGATACTGCAGCAGCAACCATTAATCAAGGAGAGATCAAATGCAGCGCGTTGCAACCACCCGCCCGATAGCCAAGGCTAAGACGATCGCGATTTGGATTATGCGCATTGTGTTGGGTCTGGCGTTCATCGCCTTCGCGGTTATGAAACTCAGCGGGCAGCCTGAGATGGTTGCTGAATTCGAGTTGGTTGGGCTCGGCCAATGGTTCCGTCATTTTACCGGTATCCTCGAATTGATCGGAGGCATTGCCCTTCTTGTTCCACGAACCTCCATCATGGCCGCCCTGCTGCTTCTGGCCGTGGACGTCGGCGCTTTTATTGCACAGGTGACCGTCCTTCACATCGACTGGATCCATACCGTGGTGCTGGGTGCGATTATCGTCCTGCTCATTTACCTGCAGCGCGCCGGCACCGCACAGCTCCGCGGCGGCCGGTGAGAGATTTTCCACTGCGCGAACTGCCGCCAAGCGGCTTTCCACCAAACGGCGCGCGTTCCACGAGTCCAAGCCCTTTGCAGCGACTTGCACCTCAGCAGACAGTTATACCAAGAGTATCGCCATGATTGAGCACCGGCCCTTCACCAAACTGCCCGCTGCAAAGCGGGGTTGGCTTAACGCCCGGTTCCATTTCGTCCACGACGGCATGGGCCTTGGTCCCGGCAACGCGCTCGGCCCGCTGATTGCATGGAATGACGACGAAGTCGCGCCGCGTTCGGGATTTCCCGAGCATCCTCACGACAATGTCGAAATTGTCACTTATGTGAGGGAAGGGGCCATCACGCATGAGGACACACTCGGCAACAAGGGACGCGCCGTGGCCAACGAAGTGCAGGTCATGTCGGCTGGAACCGGCCTTCGTCATGCCGAGTACAATGATGGCGATGAACCAGTTCGTCTCTTTCAGATCTGGCTGGAGACGCGGTCAAAGGAGGCGAGCCCGAATTGGGACATGACGCGTCTGCCCGACGGCGACAGCACCGGCGGGTTTCGTGCTCTGGCGAGCGGGGCGGCTGAGGATGCGGATGCGGTTCACATCAATGCGGATGCACGGGTGCTTGGCGCCCGCATGGCGGCGGGCGAGAAAATCACCCAGCCGCTCGCCAAAGGCCGCGCCTATCTCGTATCGACAAGAGCATCCGTCGACGTCAACGATGTCACGATCGAGCCACGCTCCGGCTGTAGGGTCGAGGGGGAGGCCGTCCTCGAGATTTCTGCGATAGGGGACACTGAAATCGTCCTTGTCGAACTCATTTGAGCACCGCGGCCCAGCTAACGCCTGGTCGGCTCCACTGCTTGGCGTATCACCATGACTGGGCTTGTTGTCTTCCGTCCACGTCCGTGACGCCTGCGAAGCGTGTCGATTTCCTTGCGCAAACGAGCGCGAGACAAAGGTTCCCGAGCCTCTTCGGGGCACGAGCAGGCCATCACGCACAAGTTCGTAGATGGCTTTGCGAACGGTCACGCGACTGACTTGTACGGTGGAGGCAAGATCGCGCTCGGCGCACAGCGCACCGCCTTTGCTAAGCTTTCCGGAGACGATAGCCTTTTCGAGCGAACGCCGAAGTTGCCGATAGAGGAAAGCCAAACCTCGTCGCTCATCGAGTTTCGCCCTGAGGCACACCGAAACGCGCGAGAGCGAGCGCCACCGCCACTGAAAGAGCATCTCCTCGGGCTGGTCCAGACGCGATCGATGGCGCTGTGCGAGCCATTTTGGATAATGAGGTGCAAGACCGCCCAGAAGGCAGATTTTTCCTACGCGTTTGTCGGCCAGCCGGTCTAGCGCCCGTCGCGCCAATGATATTGTCAGGGCTTTTGCCCCTGCAGCGGGTAGTCATATGCCAGGAGTCGTGTCCGTGCTTCGTCAAGTTCGCTGGTGGCCCGACCTTGGCCCGATGGAAAATAGAGATCGTCGCGGCATCAAATTGTCGCTCGATCTCCGCTGTCATCAACGCTCCCCAATCCCTGCAGGCTAGATCACCAGCTTTAGATGGCTGGACAGAACGAGGCCGGCTGCGCCGCGCAGCGCGGTGTGACCTTCACCGATGCCGTTGACAGTAATGGAAATTTCCTGGTTCGGACGCTTCCTGACCAGCCGCTCGACATGTTGCTTGACGCGCTCAGCGGCGTCCGCACCCCCGCCTGCAATGTCCCCATGCAGGACATAGGAGTTGAGCGACAGGGTTTGCTGCAGGTTGAGGATCCCGAACGCGACGTTTCGGGTATAGCGGTCCAGCAGACCGTTCGCAGCTTCGGAGCCTTCTGCTGCCTGAGGGGATCGCGTTGATTTCCCGCTAAACAACGCTACGGCGGATCAAGTCGGAAATGGCCTGCTGCCAGTTCGCAGGAGCGCGTCTTCACGACTGCTCTCGACATCCATGTATTGGATCGGAGCTGCGAACTGGCTTGCGGTCAGATCGAAGCGCTCTCTGCCAACGCGATTGTAGAAGTGCCAGGCACCGGGAACTTCCGTTTTAAGAATATCTCCGCCAAGAAGGTCCTGCACAACCAACGAAGTCACGTTGCACTGCCCACTAGCAGGGTTCTCAGGCAACCATTGACTACCCGTCTCGGTGGACCAGCTTATGCGCAGAATCGATAACAATTTCTCTAGTGTATCGGTCATCTTGAGTAGCCTTCGCGAAAGTCCCGACTTTTGAATCGATTTTGCGTCTGATTTTTGCAATGTCGCAGAATGAAATTTCTGCAAGGCCATAGTTAGTCGGCAATGGGTCGAACAACCAAGGTACCGTCATGCGGCACGGCTGACGCCCAGTCGGCGCATTTCACGGTAAACGGTAGAGCGGCCGAGGCCGAGTTGCCTGGCAGCTTCGACAGGTGACGCTCCTGCCCGGATTAGCGTGATAGCCGCTTCGACCTTTTTCATGTCGAGGGGCTGACGGCCAGGCTGTTTGCCCTTTGCTCTGGCCGCAGCGATTCCATCTTTGGTCCGCTCCGAGATCAGGCGGCGTTCGAAATGTGCGATCGCGCCGAAGACGTGGAAGACCAGTTCGCCGGCGGCCGAGGAGGTGTCGATCTTCTCCTCGAGGCTGAGAAGCGCGATCTGCCGCTCCCGCAACATCGTGACTGTCTCCAGTAATTCCGCCAGTGATCGGCCCAGTCGGTCAAGGCGGACGACAGCGAGGGTATCCCGGCACGGGCATAGGCGAGAAGTTCGGAGAGCCCCGGTCTATCCATGCTCTTGCCGGATTTGACGTCGGTGAAGACCTTGATCGCGCCTGCCTGTTCGAGCCGTATTGTTTGTCCTGCGACATCCTGATCTCCAGTGGAGACACGCGCATAGCCAAGTATTGTTCCCATTCGTCTGTCTCCGAAACGGCCGTTTTGTGGACAACCGAAGCTGTGTTTGTCGGAATACCGTAATTCCGTCCACAGAATATGTCTCTTTATCCCGAACCGTCCATGAATTTTCCAGTCCTTTTATGGACGGCGGAAGGAGCACCATGCGCAAGCACGAACTGCTGAACGAAGCCGAGCGGGAATAGTTGCTGGGATTTCCGACGAGCCGCGACGACCTTGCCCGACTTTACACCTTCGAACCGCGCGACCTCGAACTGATCGGGCTTCGCCGAGAGAACCGCAACCGTCTCGGTGTCGCCGTTCAACTTGCGCTGTTTCGCCATCCCGGCATGACATTGGCACAAATTCTTCAACGCGGCGCTGGGCTTCCCGAAGAACTCGTGTCCTTCATTGCCGAGCAGCTTGATCTACCGGCAACTGCTTTCGCCGATTATGCCGTCCGCGAACAGACAATGACCGATCATGCCCGCGAGCTCGCCTCAGCTCTCGGCCTTCGAGGCGCAAGCCGGATCGATATCCCCTTCATGATCGAGGCGGCCGCCAAGGCTGCTTGCTTGGGGAACAGACAGAGGTGCCATGATCGCCGCCGGTATCATCGACGCGCTGCGCCAGGCCAAGACACTTCTGCCTGCTGTCTCTACAATCGAGCGCGCCGGCATTGCTGGCCGGGCGCGTGCCAGAAAGCAGGCGGCTCATGCACTTCTTTCCGGCCTGCGGGCGGACCAACTGCAGGCGCTCGATACCCTTCTCGCTGTCGATTCGAAAGGCACCATGCCGCTCACCTGGCTCAAGGCAATCCCGGTGGCTGCAAAACCCGATCACGTCAGAGGCATTCTCGATCGCTTGAGCGTGGTGAGAAAGCTCGGCATCCCGGCAAAACTAAGCGCCGCCATTCACCCAGACCGCTACCGGCAGTTCGTACGCGAGGGGCGCCTTTCCCCCGCCTATATGATCGAGCGTTACACGACGTCGCGCCGGCGGGCGACGCTCGTTGCGTTTTTGATCGATCTGGAAGAACGGCTTACCGATGCGGCCATCGAAATGGCAGACAAGCTGATTGGCGGCACCTTCAGCCGTGCCCAAAACAAGCAGGCCCGCCGCTATGGGGCGACCGCAAAAGACGTCCCCGACTAATGCGGCTGTTTCGCGGTACGATCGATGCACTTTCCGGTGCTGTCGACAACGATTCGGACCCGATCGAGGCAATCGATGAAACTGTCGGCTGGGTCAACCTTCTTAAGGCGAGGCATGAGATTGCTGAACTCTCCGAAACCGCGGATGTCGACCCCCTCATGGTGGCGGTAGACCGCTATGCGACATTGCGGAAGTTTGCTCCGGCGCTGATCGAAGCGCTGGAATTCAAGGCCAGTCGGGGGAGCGCGCGAACGATCGCAGGCGTTCAAAAGCTTCGCGAACTTAACAAATCGGGGAGGCGCGAAGTGCCACCGGATGCGCCCATGCCATTTAAGGAGGAATGGCGGAGGCTGATGACAGAGCCGGATGGTAAGATCAATCGCCGGCTCTATGAAACGGCGATATTGGCGCACTTGCGTAACAAGCTGCGTTCGGGAGACGTGTGGGTTGAGCGGTCGTCTGCCTACCGCCGCTTCGATAACTATCTCCTGCCGGAGGCGGCCGCCGCTCCAATCGTGGCCGAACTCGGATTGCCGACCGTAGCTGATAAATGGCTTGAACAGCGCGGCCGAGAACTTGACTGGCGGCTGAAAAAGTTCGCACAGCGCCTCAACCGCAATCAGCTCGAAGGCGTCCGCTTTG
The DNA here is from genome assembly GCF_029714265.1 of Rhizobium sp. CB3171. Classification (NCBI taxonomy): domain Bacteria; kingdom Pseudomonadati; phylum Pseudomonadota; class Alphaproteobacteria; order Hyphomicrobiales; family Rhizobiaceae; genus Rhizobium; species Rhizobium sp. CB3171. The sequence continues at coordinate 57,534 of NZ_CP121655.1, forward strand.
CCGAAGATCAATTACAGATCTCGCCCGTTAAGACCATTGTTTCCACCGAAGCCGAAGCACTTGCCGATCGCCTGGACGCAATGATGCCGCGCATCCGCATCACCGAACTGTTGCATGAAGTCGCGCGCGAGACCGGGTTCATGGCGGCGTTCACCAATCTGCGCACCGGCGAAAGCTGCCCGAACGAGAGCGCGCTATTGGCCGCCATCTTGGCCTATGCGACGAATCTCGGGCTCTCTCGCATGGCTGCGGCCAGCCATGGAGTCACCCGCGACCAGCTCATCTGGACGCAGGACGCCTATATTCGTGAAGACACCTACCGGGAGGCGCTCGCCACCATCATCAATGCTCAACACGGCCTACCTATTGCCCAGCTTTGGGGTGATGGAACAACGTCAAGTTCCGATGGGCAATTCTTTCGTGGCGGCAAACGTGGCACGGCCGGAGGGGACATTAACGCCCGCTACGGCGTTGATCCAGGCTTCAGCTTCTACACGCATGTCTCCAATCAGCATGGACCTTTTCACATCAAGGTTCTCTCCGCAGCCACGCATGAGGCGCCCTATGTCCTCGACGGGCTGCTTCACCATGGCACTAATCTCTCGATCGCCGAGCACTACACCGACACCGGCGGCGCGACCGATCATGTGTTCGCACTCTGCGCCATGCTGGGGTTCCGTTTCTGCCCGCGGCTGCGCGACTTCCCGGATCGCCGGCTGATCCCGATCGAGCATCCCGTAGGGTACCCCGAAATCGTGCCGCTTCTGGGCAAACGCATCCGCACCGATGTCATCCGCGAACATTGGGATGACGTGATCCGTCTGGTCGCTTCGCTCAAGACCGGCCATGTCGCACCATCGGTGATGTTGCGGAAGCTCTCGGCCTATGAGCGCCAGAACAAGCTGGACATCGCGCTTCAGGAGATCGGCAAGATCGAGCGAACCCTATCATGCTCGACTGGCCGGAAAGTCCTGCGCTGCGCCGCAGATGCCACGCCGGTCTCAACAAGGGTGAGCAGCGCCATGCCCTCGCGCAAGCGATCTACACCTTCAGACAGGGGCGTATCGTCGACCGCAGTCATGAGGCCCAGCAGTACCGCGCCTCCGGGTTGAACCTCGTCATTGCGGCGATCGTTTATTGGAATTCTACAATTCTGTTTCATAACGCCCATCTTTCTATGTTGTTGAAGGGAATAAGCTTTCCTGATCTGGATGCGATCCTGTGGGGTGTCGGGGGTTCTGCCGGGCGCGATCGAGGATCTGACGTGCTTGTGAGGTCGCGAGTTTTGAACGGCTGAAGATCCATGGGCCATCGGGTAGCGGATGAGCCCCCTCAATATCGCCAGCCTCGGCCGCCAGACGCAGCGTCTTTGGCGTTATCCCGAGTAACTTCGCCGCACCGCCCAGATTAAGCCATGGCTCGACCCCGTCGATCTGCGGACGGAAGACCGGAATCTTGCGATATGACCTCAGCGCGGTGACCCGCTCCCGTGTCCAGCGATTGCCATTGCCAGTTGTCAGTCCGTTGCGATTGAGGACACCGGCAATCACATCATCATTGGCGAGCAAGACGAGCTGTCTCACAGCGTCGACAATGTCGTCAGGGGTCGCGTTTCTTTGGCCACGGCGTCGCTTCGGCAGGCGCAGCTCGGTGTGGACGCCTCCAACCCAATGAATGACGAGGACGATCTCAGAAGTTCCATCATCGAGATCGGCGACCACTTCATTGATGAGCGTGCGCACGATGCGCTTCTTCAGCCTTGCATCGGTTGTCGGCGCCGTCCAGACGGTGCGAAGGTTTCCCGCAAGCGCGGTTACCTGTGATGCGGACATGGGGAACGGCTGAGGCGTAACTGTCCGATGTTTGGCAATCCTGGTCTCGATCTCGCCGACGCGTGCGAGTGTCCTATTCCAGCGCGCTTCGAGCTCTGACGTTACAAGTCTGTTCTCCGGATCGGCCGCGTCATATTGCCGGAATGCCCGGTCGGCTACATAGCGTGCTGCCTCGAGGTCGCGTAGCAGGGCATCCTGAACCTGATCGCGTTGGCTGGCCATATTGCGTTCCGCCTCAACGGCGGCCGCAATGGCTCCTGGTTCGACTACGCCGAGCAGCGCCTCCTCGATCGCATCATCGACCCGCAGACCGCCGAAGGCGATGCAACGTGGTTCGCCATTATCGAGTAGACCACGCCAACAGGAATAGCGCGGAATGTTATGCTTGTTTCCGGTGTACCGGACGGTCAGCTTTCGACCGCATCTCTTGCAACGGAAAAGGCCGGCAAGCAGAGCGTCGCCGTGCTTCGGCGCCCCGTGATGGCGGCTGGCTGGCACATTGTCGCTTACCATCTTGCGGATCTCCTCCGCCCGTTCCCAACTGACGTAACCTTCATGTGCATCCGGGATCAGCGCCAGCCATTCATCACGCGCCTTGCGACGAATTCCCGACCGGCCATCGTATCGGGGCACGGAGCGACTCTTACCATAAGCGTAAGCGCCTCCGTAGATCGGGTTCGCAATCATCCGGTGGATGGTGGCATAATTTGGCCTGCGCCAGATGACGTCACCATTGGTATACCTGACCGGCAGGTCCAGCCCCTGCTCGAGGAACCATAGCAGAGCCTGCCGCGCACTGCCGAGTTCGGCAACCTTGTCGAAGACGAGTGCGATGGCTTCCTGGATGCGTCGGTCGGGATCCTTCTCGATCCTGTCACCGGTCTTCACGAAGCCGGCCGGAACAGTGACCACGAGCTCACCGCGGCGAGCCTTCTCATAGCGGGCGGAAAGGGAACGCTGACGCAAGAGATCGAGCTCATACTCGTTGAGGCTGCCCTTCAAACCCAAGAGCAGGCGGTCGTTGCCCTGGCGGGGCGCATAAACTGCTTCCTGGTCGACCAGGACGGTATCGACAACGCGGCACATCTCGATGAGTTGCTGCCAATCGCGGCTGTTCCGGGCGAAACGCGATACCTCACGCGCGGCCACGGCGCCAACCTTGCCAAGGCAGACTTCCGCCACCATCCGATCAAATCCAGCGCGGGTCACGCCGCCGGCGGCCGAACGACCAAGGTCGTCATCCACCGTCTCTATTTGTGACCATCCAAGCGCTGCCAGACGGTCGCGCATGGCGTACTGGAGGGCGCTGCTCTCTCGATTATGCAGAACCTGGTGAGCCGAGGACTGCCGAACATAGAGGATGGCCTTCCGCTCCAGATGATGCGGCCCGATCTTCTCATGCATCATGATCGGCCTCCTTCTGTTGGGAGGCATGTCCGCACTTTGCGTGATCGACGAACAGCCGCACGATGAGCACCGTCAACGCTTGGCGGGTCTCCTCCGGCAACTCCGGCCATTGCGGCGTCCCTGCCGTTTTCCCCCGCTGCGGGGCCGAGAACAGATCGAACTGGCATGTCATGGGCTGGCGAGGCATGAACATCTCTCCGACTCGTTTCGTGAGAGACCAATGCTGCGCCCATTACCGAAGATTGCGATGAGACATCAGCGTCCTTCAGCAATCTTGCCAAAATATGCAGGCTTGCGAGATCGACGTGCGGAACCGGCAGGCTGCGCCAACAACCACTCACTGATCGGTCGAACATCCACGACGGGACCTCAAGAAGTCGACCAGAAGAAGAACCAGAAAGGCTGCAGCGGAAAACATGCGTCCCTTTGGACACCGCCTCATGCACGTGAACGAGCCGCCCGGACCAGGGATGCCACGGATACAAAAGCTCGCGAACCTCGGTCCCGTGGGTGTTCTGTCGTCGTGTTGTACTTATATGACCGACGCCATTGAGCATCTGCGCTTGCAGAGTGAAATTATTCCCGACGATCTCCTGGCCCATACCTCGCCGGTCGGGTGGGAGCACATTGCCTTTTCCGGCGACTTCCTGTGGGATCGCGCCGCAAAGGCGACCGGTCGGAAACCGCTCAACTTGTCTGCAAAACAGCGAGTGGCCTGACGTGTTCAGGATACGTTCCACCCTAGCGTTGTTGGTCTTTATCAACCAAAGACAGCCACGGCAGATTTGATGGTGATGCCTCCGCTATGACTACGGCGCATTTGGCGGCCGGTAGCAGCACGGAAGACCTGCTGCAATTGCAGTGCGGGAGGTACCCGTGACCAGAGGGTTTTCGTGCTTTCCTTGCCGCTTCGGCTTTTCCGCACTGCTTGGCCGGTAACAACGCGCTGGGACCAGCGGAAACCGATTTCATGGAAATACAGGTCGGCAAGTTCCGGGCTGATGTGATGAAAGACGCCTGCAATGGTTCGCCGGACCCGTGCATTGAACCCTTCAGCTGAATTGACGTGGACGGCATCCCGGACATATTCGCGGCTGGAGTGGTTGACCGTCTCGTGTACGGCAAAGCTTTCGCCTATGGCCACGAATGCCTTTGCCTCGTCGCTCATCAAATGAGCTCGAAGTTCAACTTGTGTTGCAACTGCTCGTACAGCAGCACGCAATGAAAGGCCGGTAACGACAGCGGCACGGGCATCGCCCACACTGGAACCTGGGGTGAGGTCTGCCGGTCGCTGCACAATCGCCATGACCGGCGTCTTCTCCGTCTTTACCTGCCCCTTGCGGCCTCTTCCAGGTGGCGGATCATCGGGATGCTTTCTGGGTCTGCCGCCAAGATAGAAATGGTCGACTTCCACGGTGCCGTCGAGCATGTGCTCGCGCGCCACCATGAGGCGCAGCGCATGACCGATCCGCCAGGCGGTCGGTTGGCTAACGCCAAGGGTCTCGGCGAGACGGACCGAGGATAGGCCTTTATCCAACTGCAACAACAGCCACATTGCTTTGAGCCAGGTGCGCAACGGAAGCTTCGTGGCATGCAAAGGCGTATGCGTTGTCACGGTGAACTGGAAGCGGCAATCACCGTTGGAGCATTGGTAGAGGCCTGGCCGCGCGCGACGCTTGCCCATGTCGCGGCCAGCTATCGCGGTCGAACGCCTGTAACCACAGGCAGGGCAAATTCTGCCATCTCGCCATACCATGCCTTCCAACAAGCGACGGCATTGTTCCTCACCTTGGAACGCAGCGACCATATCGTCCACTGTTCGAATATTGGAAAGTGTCGCAAACATCGTTTCGGACATCATGATCTCCATCGGCATTGATCGAAGAATCTCATGGAAGACGCTCATTTACAAGGACTTCACTGTCTTTGGTTGATAAAGGCCACGTACGATTTTGAACTGCTCTTGTTCCGACCCCAAGAGGCGGACGCAGCCGGCTGCGCCAAGGGCGGCGCGCTCCTGGTCGAGGTCCTGGCCGCGTGTCGAGACGCGGGCATAGCCGATGAACACGCGGCCGGCGTCGGAATCTGATTGGCGGTTCATGGCTTCCCCTGTCGCAAATCATGTCGCAGGTTTTAGGATTTCCACGACAAAGCGAACAACAGAGCTTCGTTCGCAAACAGCATAATGTCGACCTTATGTCGATCAGAGATTGACAAAGAAGAGTATGGGCCGTACCAATTTCTAGGTAACGTTGTGTTACGCTACCAACATTGGGAGTTCACTATGAAGCATGAACGTGACGTCTGTGCAGATCCCGTAGTTTCCAGTGCAACCCGGATGGCTGCTTTCGGCGCTCGACTTGACGTCGAACTCGGCACCCGCTTGAAAAATGTCGCAGATATTTCGACCGGCGCGGATCTCCGCCGTCCGAAAAGCGACAAAGGCGTATAACGGATTAAGCTAAATCCGTAGTGCCAACAGGGCACCCTTTGTGCGCTTAGGGTGCCCGACCCTCAATCAATAAGCGGGTGATCAAAATGATTTACTTGGCAATTCCGCCGGGCTGGACCCTCCATCCAGGAGGCCCTCATATCGCGCTGCCACTGCTTAAAGGCTATTTGGAAGGGCGGGATGTTGAAGTTACGGTTCGTGATCTCAATATCGAAACCGCAAACTATTTCAAGGCGCAGATCGAAGAGAATGACGTAGTAAACGCTATCGCAAACCAGAGCATAGATGCTCTAAATAGCGTATACTTCGGCTCTGAAGATAGGTTGGCCGCCGTCGCAAAGCAATTTGGTGGAAAGTGGTTTGCCCACGAGGGTTACCAACATCTTGAATGTGACTTAGGAAACCCTGAATCCGTCAGGGACGTTTCTTTATATAGATCGCCATTCACAGAATATTTTAACAATGAAGTTATCCCAACTATCTTAAGAGCGAATCCTAAGATAGTTGGACTCTCCATCTATGTCCCGTCACAAGTTTTGACAGCATTTGAATTCTCTCGCCTGTTGAGATCGCACGGGTATGATGGATTTATAGTATTTGGTGGAAATCATATCACAAGAATAGCGCAAGATATGCGTTTAGACTGGGTATTTGATATCATAGATGGAATCGTTACCTATCAAGGCGAGAAAACTCTTTATGACCTCCATTCAACTTTGAGCAGATCAGGCGATCTTGCCGCCGTGCCTAATCTGATCTGGAGAAAAGATGGATATATAATCGAAAACGAGCGCGCCCTTCTGAAGGTGCCAGAGTTCGCACGGCCAAACTTTGACGGGATTCAGGCCGATTCGTATTGGGGAACCAAATATTTACCAATGATCGGTGCGAGAGGCTGTTTTTACGGAAAATGTTCGTTTTGTGCAATTCCGTACGGCTGGGGGCCCAAGAACTACATTGGCCGCTCTCAGGGGGCCGAAGTTGTTTCTTGGATGAACGACGCCTTTGAGCATCAAGGCACGAACAGATTTAAATTTGTCGACGAAGCGCTTCATCCTCGCATGTTGAGAGAGATGGTCGCCGCGAAATCCGAGTTTTCTACAGATTTTCAGTTCGAGGGTTATGTTCGGTTCGATACGAATTGGACAGACGTAAAGTTCCTAAATTCATGCGGAGATATTGGGTTGCGAAAGGCCTATTTGGGCCTAGAGTTGGCGCCATCCGAAAATAGAGTCGTGCTCGCGAAAGCCGACCATGCCGACCCTCTCGTCGTCTTAAAAAAGATGAAGGATGCCGGCATTAAGACGCATATTTTCTGTCTGTTTGGGTACCCCGGCACCGGTGTTGACGAAGCGATCCGAACCGCCGAATTCGCGTTCAACAACGCAGACTTGATAGATACCCTGGATATATTCCCCTTCTATTATGCCCGGCATACTAATGTGCAAGGCGTCAAAGTAGTGGACGAACCAAGTAGACCGTGGCGCACTGAGCATAAATATGCGCCTGACGCAGAAAATGTCCTTTGGCCGGAAGAGGTTGAAGTTCTGGCGGGAAGAATGAACGATATCGCGTGGCAGGAGCGACCATACTGGTCCCATCCGATCTACCGAATGTTCTCTCCTTGGCATGATACCGATTCAATTCAATTTGAGAATTGGAAACTCGTTCCTGGAAAACGAAAAACTGCTGCGCTTCCTGCATAACAGTGACGGCATGCGTGGATTGGCCAATACATCAAATCAATCGCCTCACTACCCACAAGGCTACTAGCCAATGAAGCAAAATACTTCACGTTCAGAAACTACGGCTACATTCCAGAGTGAGACATTCTCGACTAGCGGTTGCGTATTCCTTGGTGTTTTGGCGGCCCTATTTTTTAGTGTTACATTTATTACAAATCGCTATATGAGTCTAGAGAATGGCAATTGGATCTGGTGGAGTTCTTTACGGTATTTTTGGACTGCAATATTTATCTCTATTATATTAATTGTTATCCGTGGTCCGTCTGAATTTCTTAAGATTATACGCTCCTTCCGAGAAAATTTCTTCTATTGGACGATCGCAGGCGGCATAGGTTATGGGATTTTTTACGCGAGTCTCTGCTACGGATCGCAATTTATACCCGCTTGGCTCGTCGCAGTCACCTGGCAGTCTACAATTATCTTCTCCCCTGTCGTGCTAAGACTATTTGGCATCAAGGTATCTCATCACATATGGCCATTACTGCTCCTAATTTTTGCCGGGATTGTTCTCTCCCAATGGAGTTCCAAGGAGCAAGGCAATGTGTCTCTTTCCATATTTGAAGGGATATTGCCCATCGTTCTGGCAGCGGTCTGCTACCCGATAGGAAGCCAGCTAGTGATGGCGGCGAGATCAGGCCGATATCAGTTCATAGCTGAGTCGACGCGACAAAGCGTAAGGGACCCCTTCGCTTGCGTGCTTCTACTCACGTTGGGATCGATGCCATGGTGGTTTGTCGTACTCAGCGTTAGCACTAGGTCATTGCCATCCGCTGCGGAAGTTGGTGGCACCGCACTTATTGCCGTAGGGGCTGGAGTTATAGGCACAACCCTTTTTCTATGGGCTCGTAACCGTGCTCACGACGGGTTTTCGATTGCTGCTGTAGATTCTACACAGTCGTTCGAAGTGGTGTGCACAATTTTCTTGGAGTTCATATTTCTTGGGAGCTTGCCCACACGCATGGCTTGGATCGGCATTATCCTGGTGACGGCGGGAATCTTTCTAATGCCCCTGCTACCCCTGATGTCAAAGGCAAAAGGAAGGACAATAAAATGACCGACGCCACGTCAACGACCAGCGCGTTTCTTTCGATGAAGCACGGGGGGTATTATTCAAAGGCTGCTGCTGGAGCCCAGGACGTTATTTTGGGGGCGTTTGATCTGATTGAAATGGCTGTGAGTCAATCGATCGAGAAATCTACAACATCGTCATTCCGATGCGCTGATTATGGATGCGCCGACGGTGGCACCTCTCTTGAAATGTGGAGAAGAGTGTTTCTCTTAATGAGTTCTCGAAAGCCAAGCGCCAACATCGAGTTGTTCTATGATGACTTACCAAACAATGACTTTAATCAGCTATTTAAAACAATCCATAAATTAACCGACTTCAAAAGTTACTTAGAGGATTACCCAAATGTCTTGACTTTCGCGTCGGCAAATTCCTTTCACCAGTGCGTTTTGCCTCCACAAAGCCTTGACTTTGGATTCTCAGCGTTAGCAACGCATTATCTTTCAGCACCGCCATGCGAAATTGAGAAGCACATTCATATGGTCGGCTCCAACGACCAAGAGCTTGCAAAATTTAAAGAGCAAGGAAGAAGCGATTGGCAAAAATTTCTCTATAGCCGCTCCCTTGAGCTTAAGTCTGGAGGCACCCTATGCGTTATGAACCCAGGAATTGATGAAGCAGGTAACTACCTCGGAAACACGGGTGGAGTACATATATTCAACACGTTCAACGAACTTTGGACAGCCTTCGCAAAAGAAGGTATAATAACAGAAGCTGAATACAAGAATACAAACTTTTCACAGCACTATAGAACTATTTCTGAATGCACTATTCCTGTTACAGACAAAGATAATATAGTATATAAATCTGGGCTACGTTTAGAGCATGCCGAAACTAGAATAGTAAAATGCCCGAAGGCAAAATCACTTTCCGAACATCAAGACTCATTCAGATTTGCTAACGAGTATGTTCCGTCGCTAAGGTCCTGGATAGAACCAACGTTACTTCGTGGTCTTTCCCTTCAACGAACGAATGTTGAAACGAGTCGAATAATGGATGACTTGTTTCAGAGTTTTCACGACTCGGTGGTAAAATTTCCCTTAGGCCATGGGTTAGATTATGTGCATATCTATATGATTTGTCGCAAACTGTAATTGGCTCTGCTGAATTCCCATGAATGAACATGAGAGGAGATGCCGCAGTGAGTGACGTTACCATTGTTGGGGGCGGAATTATCGGTGTATGCACCGGCATCGCTCTGTTGGGTGAAGGCTTGTCGGTCGAGTTGGTAGATCGCGGTATCCTCACTGCGGGCGCAAGTTATGGAAATTGTGGCTTGCTGGCAGTGGGGGAAGTTGTCCCAATCTCAAAACCTGGAATACTGTCTAAGATACCTAAGTGGCTGCTAGATCCGGAAAGCCCGCTCTTTGTTCGGCCAAGAGGCATTTTGACTCAAATGCCTTGGCTATTGCGCTTCTTATGGTCGGGGCGGCGGGGTCGTGTTCTCGAAATCGCGGACGCATTAGCATCGCTTACACGCCGAGCGGAAGATGATTATCAGCAGCTCTTTGAGAAAACTGGTATAATCAACAATCTTGTTAGAGCACAAAACATCATGGCCTTCAATTCGAAGGCGGACTATGAGGATGATCAGTTTTCATGGAATTTGCGCCAGAGACTCGGTTTTAAGCATCAGTTCTTGAGCAAAGAGGAATTACTATCACTGGAGCCGGCACTCGGTGGACCGATTAAATGCGGTGTATTGCTTGAAGAGTGGTTCCAGTTTTCTGACCCTGGTCTTGTACAACAACGCCTCACACAGTTTTTTGTTGCTCAGGGCGGCCAAATTCGCACTGGCTCTGTTGAGCGTATAGAAGCGCACGGTAATAAGGCGGTAGCCATCCATCTCGGCAATGGAGAGAAGATTCCAGTTCAGCGCTTGGCACTGTGCGCCGGAGCTTGGAGTCGAAAGCTTGCACGCGACTTATCTGTTAGGGTTCCTCTTGCTGCGCTTCAAGGCTATCATCACCATGTGCCCAATCCAGGCGTCAAACTCAATCGCCCTATACTTTATGCTAATGGTGGTTTCGTTTTGACCCCTATGGAAAGCGGGCTTCGGATCGCGGGCACGATAGAAATCGCTGGCATTGATCCTCATCCAGACTATCGTCGTGCAAATATTATCGCGCGCAAAGCTACGCAAGTCTTGCCCGGACTCGATATTTCGGGAGGGAAGCAATGGATGGGGCCAAGACCTTTTATGCCGGATACACTTCCAGTCATTGACCGAGCACCCCATCACGATAACGTCGTATTCGCTTTTGGACACGGGCAGATCGGGATGACCCTTGGGCCAACAACAGCAAAGATTGCCTCAGATCTCTTAATAGGGCGCTCACCAGAGCTCGATCTTTCTCCGTATCGCGTCACCCGGTTTTAATCAAAAATACAGTAAGACCGTCGTCTAATAGCGAGATTTGCAAGCGCCTTTTTAGGTGTGAGAGGCTGTTTGCCGAGAGCATGGTCGTCTACGCGGTCGACATGGGTTGCCGCATTATGGTGCTTCGTAACCGATATCCCGACCCCACGTTGATCTCGCCACCCTAATCTGTGATCGTACCCATATGGCGAAGCTTCTGACCTTGCCCCGTTGAAATAATCCATTTTGAAGTAAGCTCTGGCCTATCGAGAGGACCAGGGAATGAAGCGCAACCGTTTTACGGACGAACAGATTATCGGCATTCTGAAGGAGCACGAGGCGGGCACGCCGGTCTCGGAGCTTTGCCGCAAACACGGCGTCAGCGATGCCAGCATCTATAAGTGGAAGGCCAAGTTCGGCGGCATGGACGTGTCCGAAGCCAAGCGGTTGAAGACGCTGGAGGACGAGAACACGAAGCTGAAGCGGCTTCTGGCGGATGCGATGCTCGACAATGCCGCTTTGAAAGACCTTTTGGGAAAGAAGTGGTGACGCCCGCAGCAAAGCGGAGAGCTGTCGCGCATCTGATGAGCCAACATGCGATGAGCGAACGGCGGGCGTGTAAAGCCATCGGCTTTTGCCGGATGACGATCCGTTACGAAACGAGGCGCGACGACGATCATGGCCTTCGCGAGCGAATGAGGGCGTTGGCGCATGAACGCCGTCGCTTCGGCTACCGACGCATTCATGTGCTGCTCAGGCGCGAGGGACACCTTGTGAACCACAAGAGGCTCTTCCGGCTCTATCGGGAGGAAAAGCTGACGGTGCGCAAGCGCGGCGGTCGGAAACGAGCGATAGGCACACGAGCACCGATGCTGATCCCGCTTGCCGCCAATGATCGCTGGTCACTGGACTTCGTGTCGGATCAGCTCACCGATGGTCGCAGGTTCCGGGTGCTTACGGTCGTCGACGATTGCACCAGGGAATGCCTGGGCCTCGTCGCCGATACGTCCCTTTCCGGCCTGCGGGTTGCCCGTGAGCTGGACCTGATCATCGAGGGACGAGGCAAGCCGAAGATGATCGTCAGCGACAATGGCAGCGAGTTCACCAGCAACGCGATCCTGCAATGGACGGATCGGACCAAGGTGGAATGGCACTACATCGCACCGGGCAAACCGATTCAGAATGCCTTCATCGAAAGCTTCAATGGACGGCTGCGAGACGAGTTCTTGAACGAAACTCTCTTCTCGTCACTGACCCATGCTCGATCATCGCTTTCAAACTGGCGCAGCGATTACAATTCTGTTTCATAACGCCCATCTTTCTATGTTGTTGAAGGGAATAAGCTTTCCTGATCTGGATGCGATCCTGTGGGGTGTCGGGGGTTCTGCCGGGCGCGATCGAGGATCTGACGTGCTTGTGAGGTCGCGAGTTTTGAACGGCTGAAGATCCATGGGCCATCGGGTAGCGGATGAGCCCCCTCAATATCGCCAGCCTCGGCCGCCAGACGCAGCGTCTTTGGCGTTATCCCGAGTAACTTCGCCGCACCGCCCAGATTAAGCCATGGCTCGACCCCGTCGATCTGCGGACGGAAGACCGGAATCTTGCGATATGACCTCAGCGCGGTGACCCGCTCCCGTGTCCAGCGATTGCCATTGCCAGTTGTCAGTCCGTTGCGATTGAGGACACCGGCAATCACATCATCATTGGCGAGCAAGACGAGCTGTCTCACAGCGTCGACAATGTCGTCAGGGGTCGCGTTTCTTTGGCCACGGCGTCGCTTCGGCAGGCGCAGCTCGGTGTGGACGCCTCCAACCCAATGAATGACGAGGACGATCTCAGAAGTTCCATCATCGAGATCGGCGACCACTTCATTGATGAGCGTGCGCACGATGCGCTTCTTCAGCCTTGCATCGGTTGTCGGCGCCGTCCAGACGGTGCGAAGGTTTCCCGCAAGCGCGGTTACCTGTGATGCGGACATGGGGAACGGCTGAGGCGTAACTGTCCGATGTTTGGCAATCCTGGTCTCGATCTCGCCGACGCGTGCGAGTGTCCTATTCCAGCGCGCTTCGAGCTCTGACGTTACAAGTCTGTTCTCCGGATCGGCCGCGTCATATTGCCGGAATGCCCGGTCGGCTACATAGCGTGCTGCCTCGAGGTCGCGTAGCAGGGCATCCTGAACCTGATCGCGTTGGCTGGCCATATTGCGTTCCGCCTCAACGGCGGCCGCAATGGCTCCTGGTTCGACTACGCCGAGCAGCGCCTCCTCGATCGCATCATCGACCCGCAGACCGCCGAAGGCGATGCAGCGTGGTTCGCCATTATCGAGTAGACCACGCCAACAGGAATAGCGCGGAATGTTATGCTTGTTTCCGGTGTACCGGACGGTCAGCTTTCGACCGCATCTCTTGCAACGGAAAAGGCCGGCAAGCAGAGCGTCGCCGTGCTTCGGCGCCCCGTGATGGCGGCTGGCTGGCACATTGTCGCTTACCATCTTGCGGATCTCCTCCGCCCGTTCCCAACTGACGTAACCTTCATGTGCATCCGGGATCAGCGCCAGCCATTCATCACGCGCCTTGCGACGAATTCCCGACCGGCCATCGTATCGGGGCACGGGCGACTCTTACCATAAGCGTAAGCGCCTCCGTAGATCGGGTTCGCAATCATCCGGTGGATGGTGGCATAATTTGGCCTGCGCCAGATGACGTCACCATTGGTATACCTGACCGGCAGGTCCAGCCCCTGCTCGAGGAACCATAGCAGAGCCTGCCGCGCACTGCCGAGTTCGGCAACCTTGTCGAAGACGAGTGCGATGGCTTCCTGGATGCGTCGGTCGGGATCCTTCTCGATCCTGTCACCGGTCTTCACGAAGCCGGCCGGAACAGTGACCACGAGCTCACCGCGGCGAGCCTTCTCATAGCGGGCGGAAAGGGAACGCTGACGCAAGAGATCGAGCTCATACTCGTTGAGGCTGCCCTTCAAACCCAAGAGCAGGCGGTCGTTGCCCTGGCGGGGCGCATAAACTGCTTCCTGGTCGACCAGGACGGTATCGACAACGCGGCACATCTCGATGAGTTGCTGCCAATCGCGGCTGTTCCGGGCGAAACGCGATACCTCACGCGCGGCCACGGCGCCAACCTTGCCAAGGCAGACTTCCGCCACCATCCGATCAAATCCAGCGCGGGTCACGCCGCCGGCGGCCGAACGACCAAGGTCGTCATCCACCGTCTCTATTTGTGACCATCCAAGCGCTGCCAGACGGTCGCGCATGGCGTACTGGAGGGCGCTGCTCTCTCGATTATGCAGAACCTGGTGAGCCGAGGACTGCCGAACATAGAGGATGGCCTTCCGCTCCAGATGATGCGGCCCGATCTTCTCATGCATCATGATCGGCCTCCTTCTGTTGGGAGGCATGTCCGCACTTTGCGTGATCGACGAACAGCCGCACGATGAGCACCGTCAACGCTTGGCGGGTCTCCTCCGGCAACTCCGGCCATTGCGGCGTCCCTGCCGTTTTCCCCCGCTGCGGGGCCGAGAACAGATCGAACTGGCATGTCATGGGCTGGCGAGGCATGAACATCTCTCCGACTCGTTTCGTGAGAGACCAATGCTGCGCCCATTACCGAAGATTGCGATGAGACATCAGCGTCCTTCAGCAATCTTGCCAAAATATGCAGGCTTGCGAGATCGACGTGCGGAACCGGCAGGCTGCGCCAACAACCACTCACTGATCGGTCGAACATCCACGACGGGACCTCAAGAAGTCGACCAGAAGAAGAACCAGAAAGGCTGCAGCGGAAAACATGCGTCCCTTTGGACACCGCCTCATGCACGTGAACGAGCCGCCCGGACCAGGGATGCCACGGATACAAAAGCTCGCGAACCTCGGTCCCGTGGGTGTTCTGTCGTCGTGTTGTACAACGATCATCGACCACACTCTGGACTCGGCTGGATGACACCTGCCGAGTTCGCTCAGACAATCAACCCGCGACGTGATGCGGTGCTGCGCAGCCGAAATGGCTCCGCACCGCAACCCGCCGCTACCGCCACGAATACAGCAACCCAAAACCGCTGGAGCAAACTCAAAATTGGATAAAACTTGGGGGCAACGTCACCCGCCATACGACCATGTTTCCGGGAGGTGGATCGTGCTTACGAGCGAGATAGCCACCGAGCATGGCGATCTGGAGCAAATAGGAGGCAAGGGTCTTGCGCTGGATGCGCGGCGTGGGGCGCGCTGCATCGATGCTGTCGAGTGTCGCGATTTCAGCTGGGGTAAGAATTGTCTCCGGCTCCGCCTCGGGCTTTTCCCGTGCAGACATGGTGAGGAAAAATATCCGCCAGCTGACCGTAAGCGCGCATTTTGCTGCACGTCGTAAAGCGGCTTGAAGTGGCTGCGGCTCAGGCGGTGTCAATGCCGCCTGAATTTTCCCCATAAGTGGGCTCTTCCGCAATTTCGGTGCAACTTTCTGAATCCTGTTGATTCAACACACGAATCAGCAGGAGCATGGAAATGGCGAAGCGCATTCTACCGTTGATCCCACCGTCTTTGGTCGTCGATCATGTTGAACAATCGAAAGAGGCAATATCGATTGATTGTCGCTTCCGATCGACAGGAGCCAAATGTCCAGACTGCCGGAAGGCCTCGCACCGCGTTCATAGTCGCTACGAGCGGCGACTCGCCGACCTGCCATGGCAAGGGCGTGCGGTCACGATAACCCTCAATGTCCGGCGCTTGCGTTGCGACAACGAGAGATGCCGGAGGCGCATATTCGCCGAGAACGTAGGTGATGTGAGCTGGCGGTATTGTCGGCGCACCAGGCGGCTGGAAGATGTTCATCGCAGTATCGGTATGGCAGTGGGAGGAGAGGCAGGCATGAGGCTTGTTGCCCGCCTTGGCATGCCTGTAAGCGCCGACACCATTCTGCGGATTGCGCGGCGGGCATATCCCACAGGCGATTGTGAGGGGCCGCGAATTCTCGGTGTCGACGATTGGGCCTGGCGCCGCGGGCAGCGTTATGGAACGATCTTGGTCGATCTGGAAACGAACAATGTTGTCGATCTACTGCCTGACCGTGAGAAGGACACGCTCTCTGGATGGCTCGCGGATCATCCGGGTGTTGAAGTCATCGCCCGGGACAGAGCTGGCGCTTATGCGCGAGGAGCCCGGGAGGGAGCGCCGAAAGCGCAGCAGGTTGCCGATCGTTGGCATCTTCTGCGCAACTGTTCCGATGCCTTGCAGAATGTCGTGGAGCGGCGACACCGCGTTATTCGTGAAGTCGGAAAGTCGCTTATGGCGCAGATCGATACGGATGATCGAATGCGCGGCGAGCGGATGAAAGAAGAACCGCTCCATAGACGCGCAGCAAGGCAACCGCACAATCGGCATCAAGATCGGCGTTCCCTTTTTGGAGAGGTCATCCGACTGAATGGCATGGGCTGGAGCCAACTGGCGATCAAGCGTGAACTTGGCATCGACCTCAAAACCATTCGGAAGTGGTTGAAAGATAATCAACCTGGGACATGGGAACGCAAGGTCTTCTCGGAAAATCCGGCCGACGTCCATGCTGACTACGTCCGTAGGCGATGGCTTGAAGGTTGTCGCAATGCGACGCGGCTCTACAGGGAGGCGTGCGATCGAGGATATGCCGGGAGTGTAAAGACCTTTCGCGAGTGGGTGAAGGTACGATTGCGCGACGGCATACCAGCACCAGCATTGTCTCGTGCCTCGCGCAAATCTTCATGGCATACGCCTTCGTCCCGGCAAACGGTTCGCCTCCTCACAGCCGAAGTCGATACGCTCCCGCCGAACGAGCAAGCTTTTGTGAATGCGATTTCCTCGGCCTCACCTGAGGTTGCTGCCGCTGCCGGTCTGGCACGGCGCTTCCAATCCATGATTTGTAATCGGGAAATCGCTGCGCTGAAGCAATGGCTGCATGACGCAACTACCGGACCGATGTCGTCGTTCGCGCGCGGGATCCGTCGCGACGTCGAGGCGGTTCAGGCCGCATTGACGTTGCCGTGGAGTACCGGACCAGTTGAGGGCAAGATCAACAAGCTAAAGCTCATTAAACGATCCATGTACGGAAGAGCTGGGATGGACCGTATCCATCCGAGCAGGGCCGCAGGATTTTGGGCGCCGTGCGTGGTAACGTGGGTTCATGGAGATCGATGAGGACAAAATCGATGATGCCGTTTTGGCGCTGTTATGGCTGACGCTGCATAACGAGCGTTGCGCCTGGAAGGGCTTCGACTGGGCAACGACGGATCGGCTTCACAAGAAGGGGTTGATCGGCGACCCGGTCAACAAGTCGAAGTCATTGATCCTGACCGATGAAGGCTTGGAGCGTTCGGCAGCATTGTTCCGGGAGCTGTTTACGCGGCCGCGATAGCCGTCGCTTTGTGTGCCTTCCATTGCCATATGTGGACGGCTCCCACTTGCAAGTGTTTTCTGCAGATATTTTCGATCGGATCGCTTGCTTCGTAACCCCACGGTGGGGGCCGCCTTGCTGAGATGGGCTGAAGTCTGCAAGTCCTAGTGCAAGCACTAGGGATAGTCATATGACGAAGCATCAGGTTGAGGTGATCACATCGGTCGAGCGGCGTCGGCGCTGGTCTCGAGAGGACAAAGAGCGGCTGGTCGCAGCGACATTTGAACTGGACGCCAGCGTATCGGAGATCGCGCGTTCCGCCGGAATCCATACCGGGCAATTGTTCCGTTGGCGCAAACAGCTCTGCCAAATCTCAGAGCCACCCACGCCGCAATTTGTTCCAGTTGACGTCGTCGCGGCCTTGCCCGCGCCTGATCCTGTGGAGACGGCAGTGCCGCCACGACCGCGCAAGAAGGCGAGCATGGTGACGATCGAGCTTGGCCGGGGCCGACGTCTTCGCGTGGAAAGTGATATTGATCCGGAAGCCTTGGGCCGCATCCTTGACGTTGTGGAGCGACGATGATCCCGGTTCCGAGTGGTGTAAAAGTGTGGCTGGCGACCGGCTATACGGATATGCGGAAAGGCTTCCCAGGTCTGGCATTGATGGTGCAGGAGACGCTAAAGCGGGATCCGCACAGCGGCCATTTGTTCTGTTTCCGAGGTCGCCAAGGTGGGTTGATCAAGGTAATTTGGCATGATGGCCAGGGCGCCTGCCTCTTCACCAACGATCGGCGTTCATACTACACCTCTTTCCTCGCCAGTTGATGTTCTTGGCTCGGTTTGCATTTGTCGATACGCAGCAGCGCGATCTTCGAGTGGATTCCATCGACTGCATTGCTTTTGCGGCAGGTCTCCATCGGCGATTTCGTACAGGCTATAGTGCCCGTTATAGGCATGTCTGGTGATGAGGCCAAATTTGGCCCATCTGGCGACGGTTTGCTCGCTGATATTGAGATGCACTGCCGCTTCCTGTCTTGTCAGCATTCCCCGCTGTCGCAGTCGATCATATCGTGATCGCAGCTTATATTCGTGGATGAGATAGGCGACTTTGAGGGGTGTAAAGCGGGCGTCCTGGCAGCCGCGACGTGCGGTTCCACCTGGGCGATGCCCCTGCTCGTTTAGAATCTCGGCGATCTCGGGATAAATGTAATCGTCGAGAAGCCTATCGACCAGTTCAATGATGCTGGGCTTTGTCTTGATCTGCTGAGGAGAGGATTTTGGGTTCATGGTGGTGAGCGTCTGGATTTTGCCGCCCTTGAAGCGAACGTGAAGCTTAGTGGTTCCTTCCGCTGGCAACTTTAAGAGAGTGACATCCTCAATGATGTGGGCCAGCAATCGCTTGCGTTCGCGGCTTGGGGTATCCGGATCTTTCCAGAGCTGGTTGAAGTCGGCCGTCATCGCGACTAACCGTTCGTGGACAGCTTTATCGAGGATGAATTGATCGTGCTCTCGGCCACGTTCGCGCTCTTCGCGGGCACTGGCCAGCGTGCGAAGCTTCTCGTTCCATTCACCTTCGAGCGTGTCGGCGACGAGGCGGTTACTAGGATCGACAAGCATGAAGCGGCGCTGAGCGAGCTCGGCTTCCGTTTGGGCGCGTTCGATTGCGCGACAGCGCAGCCGGTCTGCTTCTTCATGCCGGGCTTGGATCTCCTTGCGGACTTCGAGAGCGAGTTCGACGGCCGCCGGCGTCATCTGCTCGGCAATCAGCATACCGATGGCTTCATCGACGGGAGGCCCAGCGATCGACTGACACATAGGCTCCGCACGATAAATGCGGGCACGATTACAAATGTACCAGGCTTCCTGCCGGCCACGTCGCGCCGCATAGCGAACCCTAAGATGGCTGCCGCACTGCCCACACGGCCCGGCCTTGCAGCAGTGCCGGTCCCTCCCTTGGGATTGAAGCTCGTGCCGCTTCAAATCCACGGCCATTCGCCTTGAGGATCTTCAGATTCTCCTGATGTCGCTCCCAGCTGATATAGCCGGGATGAGCATCGGGAATGCAGGCCGGCCAGTCATCAATGTCGCGCGCACGCAGAGTCTTTTTGCCGTCGATGGTGCGTCGAAACTGTCGTCGGCCATAGGTATAGGCGCCAGCGTAGCGCGGATTGTTCAGGACACGCATCGCCGTCGATGCGGTCAGCGGCCGAAATAGCGTGCCGCCGTTGTGTAGGCGCGATGGAAACAATAGGCCTTCATTGCGAAAGACCTTGACGGTCTGGGAGGCGGACCCGAGGCGAGAGAACATCTCAAAGAAATGAATGATCGTTTCTCTGACTTGCATGTCTGGATCAAGAGTCACATTGCCGAAATGGTCATAGACCAGCCCGGTCGGTAGGAGGCAACGAAACTCGCCGCGCCGCACCTTATTGAGAATGCCGCCGCGCAGCCGGGCTTTGATCACATGCAGCTCGGCCTCACTCATTGTTCCCTTCAGGCCGAGCAGGAGCCGGTCGTTGAAACTTGCCGGATCATAGACGCCGTCCTCGTCGAGGATCAGGGTGTCGGCAAGGGCACAGATCTCCAGCAGACGCTGCCAGTCGGCATTGTTGCGCGCCAGACGGGAGACCTCCAGGCCCATGACGATCCCGGCATGCCCCATGCCGACATCGCTGACCAGCCGCTGAAACCCCTCGCGCCACGCCGCCGATGCACCGGACTCTCCTTGATCGTTGTCGATGACGATAATCTGCTCGTCGCGCCAGCCGAGGGCGACAGCGCGTCCCCGAAGCGCATATTGCCGCCTGGCGCTCTCAACGTTCTCAACGACTTGCCGCATGGAAGACTGGCGGATGTAGAGGTAGGCGCCGCGTTCGAGGTGATGAGGCTGGACTTTGAGATGTACATTCATGGTGACCTCCGATCGTTGGTGCTCATGGCGATTGTCGCAAGGACGTGAACGACGGCGCTGTGTCCGCCGTGCAGCGGACAAGCAAATGACGATGGGTAATTCTGCTCTCGCGGAGTGCTTGCTGCTGCGGTCAGCGCCTGAACCCATCCCCACATCCCCCGGCGCAGAAAGAGCATCAGGCCGCTACGGGCCATAAGCGGCAGCGCTGCGCCGAGGGCTGCCTTGCGCAATACCTCGTACTGGGACGCGATGGTCGACGGTTGGATCGGGCATGCCGCCGTCGCGGCAATGTTTACGTGCCGCTTTTTTAGAACCCGCTCGATCGATCTGGGATGAAGCTCGATATCGAGTTCCTGGCGGAGCAGCTTGGCCAGTTCCCGGGCGCGAACGGGTTCTCCTGGGGCGAGCTGCGCCTGCAGAAATGCCAGGACTTTGTCGTCGATCTTGTGGGGACCGCGGGGCCCCGGCTTCGTCGGCACCAGTCCGGCAATGCCGGCCATATCGAAGTTCACCTTGGCCTGGTAGTAGGTTGGCCTGGAAACACCGTACTCGTCGGAGGCCTCCGTCACCGACACCTTGTCGATGGAGACGCGACGCAGCATCTCGTATTTGACCTGCACGGCGTCGTGCGGATCGAAGAACTCGCTGCCCCGAAACTTTGGATCGCGCACCTTCTCGGGGGTGGGATTGAACGTGCCCTCTTCGATGAGGCCATCCGTCTTTGTGCGCTTGCTGTCGTACTTCGCAGACATCGATGGCTCCGAGGACATGAAGCGGTGTTAGCGTAATGCTAATTATGACGCATTTTGCTGCCTCGTCAAGACGATGCTTATGGTCTATTTGACGAGATATCTTGTATTTGCAGGCGTAACCTCTCATAAAAGCGACCTCTTGCGGCATAATCCACTTTACAAATGCGGCATATTTATCCTTACACTTCCGCACGTCAGCCCGGCCCCGATTTGCTCGAAAGGCGCTTCACCAGAGTGGCCAACTCCATTAAGTCGACTACCCGCAAGAGCGATCGCCCGTTGCTCATGACGACCTCAGGATCCAAGCTCACAAGATCAGTCCATTGCGGAGGAACCGACCAAACAGTGGTGTCCTCGGTCTGCAGCAAAAGGCGTTCACCATGCCGGTTGTAGCGCTTGCCGACGCACGGCAACTGCCGTGGGAATAAAGGATGAAACGGATGCGTCACCCGCACTAACTGCGTATCTGCGTTGGCAGTGGCTGCATTCTGTTGTGAGGTACAAAAAGCTTGAGCGGGGACGGTTCTTATGGCCGTCGGCAGCCGATGGCACGGTGGTGATTACTCCCGCACAGCTCGGATATTTGCTCGAAGGTATCGACTGGCGCCTGCCGCAAAAAACCTGGCGTCCGAGTTCGGCGGGATAGCGGAAATTGCTGGAAAGGCAGGAGCGAATATGATTCCATCTTGCCATGACCGAGCCGGTTGATCAGCTTCCCGACGACCTTGCCAGCGCCCACGCGATGATCCTCGCCGAGCGTGCAGCACGTCGTGATGCTGAAGCGGTTGCCGCCCGCGCCCAGGCGGTGAACTCCCATTCTGATGCGCTGATCGCCCGTCTCCGGCTAGAGATCGAGAAGCTGAAGCGCGACATCCACGGCAGCCGATCGGAGCGCAAGGCGCGACTGCTCGAACAGATGGAATTGCAGCTCGAGGAGTTGGAAGCCGACGCTAGCCAGGATGAACTGGCAGCCGAGATAGCAGCACGTTCATCTTCGGTCAGAGCCTTTGAGCGCAAGCGTCCATCAAAGAAGCCGTTCCCCGAACACCTGCCGCGCGAGCGTGTCGTCATTACCCCGCCCACCAATTGCCCATGCTGCGGCTCGGCCAAGCTGGCGAAGTTAGGCGAAGACATCACCGAGACGCTGGAAGTGATCCCGCGTCAGTGGAAGGTGATTCAGACTGTGCGCGAGAAGTTCTCGTGCCGGGAATGCGAGAAGATCACCCAGCCGCCTGCACCCTTCCATGTGACACCGCGTGGCTTTGCCGGACCGAACCTCTTGGCAATGATCCTGTTCGAGAAGTTCGGTCAACACCAGCCGCTGAACCGACAGAGCGAACGTTATGCCCGCGAGGGCATCGACCTCAGCCTCTCGACGCTGGCCGACCAGGTCGGGGCCTGCGCCGCGTCGCTAAAACCAGTGCATGCGCTGATCGAGGCGCATGTCCTTGCCGCCGATCGGCTGCATGGTGATGACACCACCGTGCCTATCCTGGCGAAAGGCAAGACCGATACTGGCCGCATATGGACCTACGTCAGAGATTATGTGCACCTCGTGATTATGCGCAGATTGCTGAGGCAGGAGGCTTTAACCGTCGGATTCTCGGACGACTTCCGGCTGGCGAACTGCGCATAATTTCAGAGACTCATCAGGAACTGCATGAGCTGGTCCGGCGGACGATATCGACCTTGACTGGACGTCATGGGCTGCAGTCGGTTGAGTGTACGTTCCTTCATCGCGAGATCTGCTTGAAGGTACATATGCGTCGTCGCGGAACTCTCATGACCGAGCCACAGCGCGATGACGCTGATATCGACGCCGGACTGCAGGAGATGCATCGCCGTGGTGTGGCGGATGGTGTGAGGCGAAATCGAGCGGCTCGCGAGTTGCGGGTAACGTTCCGCCGCAGCCGATACCGCAAGTTCAAAACGCTGGGTGACGTTTGAACGCGCCATGCGCCCTCCGCTTCGGTTCGGAAACAGGAAGTCCTCCTCGCTTGTGAAAGCCAGCCGACGTTTCCAGTTGCGGATCAAGCTGACTGTCGTACGCCAAAGCGGCACGCTACGGTCTTTACGTCCCTTACCATGCAAGTGTGCAACCGCCGCGCCATCGACGATAACCTCGCCGACGCGCAGGCCGATGGCTTCGGACACACGGGCGCCAGTGTTGTACATCAGGCTGAACAGCGTGCGGTCCCGTTCACCTGCCCAGGTCCGCGCATCCGGCGCGTCAAGAATCGCCTGCATCTCCTCGCGCGAGAGAAATCCCAGGACCGGCCGGTCGAACCGTTTCATCGGAATGGCCAGTGCCTGTTGGATGACGATGAGCGCAGTCAGGTCGTAATGGGCGGCATACTTCAAGAAGGAGCGAAGTGCCGCCAAGCGGGCATTGCGCGTGCGCACACCGTTGCTCCGTTCCTTCTCCAGATGGTCGAGGAAGTCCAGGATCAATTGAGCATCAAGATCGGTCAAGATCAGCCGGGTGGGCGCCTTGCCAATCTTCGCTTCGGCGAAGCCAAGCAACAATCGAAAAGTGTCCCGGTAGGCTGCGATGGTGCGAGGGCTGACAGCTCGCTGGTTGCCCAGATGTTCGACAAAGAAGCGTTGAAGCAGGATGGGGAAGGACGGTGTCGGGTTGAGATCAGACACGATAGTCTCCTCCGACATTTGCTGCGAAAAGCTCGAAACGCCTGCCAGAGACCGCCATAAGTTCTGGGACGGCGGTCAGATACCAATAGGTATCGGAGATTTTGGCGTGGCCGACGTAGGTCGAGAGCGCTGCCATCCTATTGTCGATATCGGCGCCATGTTCGTGCCAAAGCTGAACGCGGCGGCAAATAAAGGTGTGGCGCAGGTCATGGATGCGCACTTCACGATGGCCGCCCCGCGGGGCCCAACCGAGTTTGGTACGAAGCTTCTGGAAAATCTTATTGATCCTCCGCTCCGCGATGAATCCGCCCTCTGAGGAGAGGAACAGCGGCGAATCCTTGGAGAGAGCGCCATGACGCGCACGAACCTCCAGATAGCGCCGCAACGCGGCTACGACGGTGGCATGCATAGGCACATGCCTGGACTTACGGAACTTCGTATTACGAATCGTAAGGACCGCGCTGTCGAGATTGATATCGCCGTAGCGCAGCTGGAGCGCTTCCGAGCGTCGTAGCCCCGTAGCCGCGATCAGTCCGAAGATCGTTGCGTATGTCGCTGGACGCAATCCGCCCTTAGGAGTCAGCCGCGAAGCGGCAGCCACGAGATCGCATATCTCCTGCTCTGAATAGATATGCGGCGTGAGGCGTCGATGTGCACGACCAAAGATCGCGGTCTCAGGGAACTCCGTGTCGGGATCAACCCGCGTCAGATACCTCGCGAACGGGCGGAGGACCTCGAGGCGCCGGGCCCAGGAGAGCGGGGTAGCTTGTTTGGCCTGACCTTGCACCCAGTTCAGAACGACACCGTTGGTGAGTGGGCCGCGATGACCGTGTTGGTCTGCGAACAGGGCGAAGGCGGTGATGTAATGGCCCTCCATCCTGAGCTTAAAACCAAGGGCGCGGCGCTCGGACAAATAGTCCTCGGCGAACGAGAGCATCGTGCGTGCCTTGATCATTGTGCGCTCCCCGGCCAAGGCAGAGCCACAGCAGATAGATTGTTCAGATCAACCTTTGCATAGATGGCAGACGTGTCGAGGCTTCGATGCCGCAAGATGTCCGCAATCTCCTTCATCGGCGCGCCGGCGCGTAGAAGTCGGCTGGCAGCGCTGTGGCGGAGAATGTGGACCCCGGTTCGCGTCCATCCACATCTTCGGTAGCCGGCCAATACTGCGCGTACGACGCTCTTGGTTGTGATCGGTTTGTCGTAGGGTGCGACGTGACGAACAAATACGGCTCGGTTCGACGTCGTAGGACGCTCCTCACGCAGATAGGCCGCAATCGCCGCTCCTGTTGAGACTGGCAGGGGCAGAGTATCAGCCCGTCGACTCTTGGTGCCGACAAGGTTGATTGTACCGTTGGACCAGTTGATGTCGTTAAGTTGCAACTTGACGACTTCGCCGGATCGCAGGCCGAGATCGATTAGGCACCGCACCATCGCATAAGCTCGCAGGCGCGACGGAAACGACTGATCAAACGAACTCAGCAGTTGGTCGATCTCGGCGTCGGTCAGAACCTCTGGTAATGACGCCAACCGCCAGCGCGCGACTCGGGGAATTGCGGCCTTCAGTCCGCTCACCCGATCGCCGGATATACTGCGAAAGCGGAGATAGCAGGCAATGGTGGCGCCGATCGCGGCGATGGCTGCGGAGCCTCGCCCCTTCTCGCCGAGGATGAAGTGACGGACGGTCGTGGCTTTGACTGTCGCCATCGAAATGGGCTGCTCGCCGACATGTTCGACAAGAAACTCCTCAACCACTTTGCAGCGCCGCCGACGGGTCCTGTCTGCCAAACCCCAGACGTCGCGCATGTGGATATCGAAACGCGTCAACTCCTGTTCGATAGCGGAGTTCCGAGCCGGATACTGCGGCACCACGCCGCCGGCTTTGAGTACCTCGAGAAGGTGGCCAAGTGCCGCCTGCAGGTCATGACGAATACGGCGGACCGGATCGGGGCAGACGCATGCCGGCAAGTGTTCCGAGAGAAAGCGAATGACGGCGACTTGACCGATCGCTTCCAGGCGGTACCCCTCCTGTGTCAGCCAATGGGCGAAGTGCGCGATGCAGCACATGTAGGCGCGCTGGGTACCCGGAGCATATCGCCTTCGTTGCAAATGCTCCCCGCATTGCGAAACGTAAGGCTGAAGAATACTTCCTTCCAGCCAAGCGCGCGGCTGTGGCTGTATGACGATCATCTTTTGCATACTGATCTCCTATTGAGCTGACTACGCTCGATAGGAGACACAAGAATTATGCGCAGTTCGCCAGCCGGAAGTCGTCCGAGAATCCGACGGTTAAAGCCTCCTGCCTCAGCAATCTGCGCATAATCACGAGGTGCACATAATCGCATACGTAAGTCCATATGCGCCCGGTCGTGCATTTCTCCTTGGCCTGAATGGGAATGGTGGTGTCATCGCCAAAAAGACGCTCGGCTGCGAAGACATGGTCCTCGATCAGATCAAAGATCGGCATGAGAGCGGCCGTTCCATACCCGACCTGGTCAGCCAGCGTCGAGGTGGAAAGCTCGATGCCTTCGCATTTGAACCGGGTGCTCTGGCGGTTGAGCGGACTATGCATGCCGAACTTATCGAAGAGGATCGTCGCCAGCAGATGGGGACCGATGAAGCCGCGCGGCGTGGCATGGAACGGTGCCGGCGGCTGGCTGATTGTCTCGCAGTCACGGCAGGTAAATTTCTCACGCACCGTCTCGATCACTTTGAACCGGCGCGGAATCTCCTCCAGCGTCTCAGTGACGTCCTCGCCCAGTTTCGACAGGCGCGACCCGCCGCAGCATGCGCAGACGGTCGGCGGATCGATCACCACGCGCTCACGCTCGATATCCTCCGGCCACGGCTTTCGGACCGGCCGTTTGCGCGTGAACGAACGCACGCTCGCGGTCTTGGCGGCAGCCGCCTGCGCTGCGGCTTCATCCTGCGTTGCCGCCATCACCAGTTCTTCGAGCTGCAATTCCAACTGGTCGAGCAGGCGCGCCGTGCGCTCGGAACGCTGACCCCGCAGTTCGCGGTTGAGTTTGTCGATCCTCAATTCCAGGCTGGCAATCAGGGCGTCGCGGTCCGACAGCATGGCCTGCGCATTGGCGGCTTGCGCCACCGCAATGTCCCGCTCGGCGACGACGGTATCGCGCTCGGCGACAACAACATCGCGTTCAGTCTGCAGCATCTCACGCTCGGCAAGCAGCGCCAAATAGGCGCTCGCAAGGTCCGCAGGAAGATCCACAGGCTTCGAGTTCATGAAGCCATTCGATCAGATTCACTCAATATTTTCAATGCAATAATGCTATCCGATCCGTGTCGGACGCCAGGTTTCCTGCGGATTGCGCCAGTCGATCCCGGACAGCAAATAAGACAATTGCGCCGGTGAGATCGCTACCGCGCCGCCCTCCATATTCGGCCAGATAAACCGGCCCTTCTCCAGCCGCCGGGTAAAAAGACAGGCGCCCAGACCATCATGCCAGATGATCTTCAAAATATCCGATCTGCGACCCCGGAAGACGAAGAGATGCCCCGACAAGGGATCATGCTTCAGAACCTCCTGCACCCGAAGCGCCAGGGAGGGAAAGCCACAGCGCATGTCCGTATAGCCTGTCGAAAGCCAGACCTTGATCCCTGTTCCCATCGGAAACGGATTCACCGCAGCGCCTCCAGTCCGCGCAGGATCCGAAGCAGCGCTTCAACGTCGACATCGCGGTCCACAATCACACGGCGACCATTCGCGCTGACAACCTCCATCCGGCAGGCGTTCGGCAATAACCCTGCGGCTGGCTCTGCCTCTGGAACAAGCAGCGCCGGGACAAAGCCACCGACAGGCGAGGCAATATCCAGTTGCCACGCTCGTGCGAGCCGCCGCCATTCATATAACTGCGAACGCGATATTCCATGTCGCCGCGCCGTCGTCGCGCACAAGCCAGGTTCCGAATAGCTCTCCGCGACAATCCGGAGCTTCATCTCTTTGCTAAAACGACGACGTCGACCCGTATCGACAATCTCAACTCGATCCATAGCCGCACTGTCCTTATTGACGTCAATAAGGACAGTCAGTGCCAAATCCGACAATTTCTACAAGGC
Source organism: Rhizobium sp. CB3171 (assembly GCF_029714265.1). Classification (NCBI taxonomy): domain Bacteria; kingdom Pseudomonadati; phylum Pseudomonadota; class Alphaproteobacteria; order Hyphomicrobiales; family Rhizobiaceae; genus Rhizobium; species Rhizobium sp. CB3171. Next base: position 85,155 of record NZ_CP121655.1, read on the forward strand.
GGCCCACCTCGGACGCGTACGGCGTAGCGCTTCCTCTTGCCTTTGGGCGGTAGGGTTTCGATAGTGGCAAAATTCACGTGCAGGCGCGCAGTTTCGTTCTGGCCGATCTTGACACAATGGCATCCTACCCAAGGCTCTGCCGAGAGCTGGGCGAAGACCCGATGCGATCCCGGTTTCGGCTCGCAGCTGGTCGGCTCGGTCGCCAACCGGTTGGTCTGCACCCGCACCAGAAAGCGCGTGCCGAGATCCTGCGCGAGGCAGAACAGTTCGTAGATATCGCTCTCGCGGTCGGCCACATGCACACAGCGTTCCGGTGTTCCGATCAGCGCCATTGATTGGCGCAGGTTCTCCAGCCAACGATAGCTTTCCTTCGTCTCGATCGGAACGCGCGTGGGATTGACATGGCGCTTGAGCGTCCAGGTTCCCTTGTACTTCGTACGTGTCCAGAATTTCGCGGCCGTCAGCCCAAGCGGCGTGCCTTCCAGGGTTAACGCCAGGCTCGAATGCATCAACATTCCGGACAAGGTCACCGCGTAGGATCGACCCGCCTTATACCCCCCGGCGTTGACGGTTCGGGTGAAGCCGATCTTACCCAGCCGCGTACGGCTGTAAGTGAACTCGGTGGTGTCCTGCACGATAAGGATCGGACCTTCACTGTCTGTGCAGCGCTTGGCGGTCGCAGCGAAATGGCCAGCCAACACTCCGTGCTCTGTAACCCGAGGATTGTCAAAGAACCGGTACGCCGCTTTTGTCGCGGCCCAGTCGCCACACGCCGCCGGGATGGGGTGACCAGGCGCCGACCATCTGGTCAAGCAGCCGGTGCATCCGGCGCGCCAGGCGTTTGTCTGGCAGACCCGATGATATGATCTCATCGCCAAGCCAGCCCGCTCCGCCAGCTTCCGTATCCCCGCTCATCTGCGACGCCTCCGTGATTCGGCGTCACAGACAGAATTACGGACGATTCAGCGGATGCAACCTCGCCTGCAGCAGATGTGGGTAATCGGAAGCTTCGCCATATGGGTACCGCCAATGCCGGGGATCGACATCAGCAACTGACATTGCTGGTTTCTACGTGCTTCGGCGAGGAGCTGCTTCCCTAACCTAGCCGCCTGGAGGCGCAGACTACGCCACGCTTCGAGTAAGGGCAGGGTTATCCTCGAAAGGCCGGCGTTGTCGGCCAGGAGGGAGCGAACATGCACCTCAAACTTGCCACCCATACTGCATGGAACGACAAGGCCGAACGTTTTCATCAACCCTCGAATCTGGTTCGCCAGATCCAGTGTTGTTCGCATGAGTTTCGTGCGAGCCGCGACCAATGTCCGAGAAAGCATGCTGTCGAAGGACTTTACTCGGACTTCGCGGAAAAAACCGACCTCCGCCAGATGCGCGAGCCCGTCGGCGTCGTTGGCATCGGTTTTGTTGGCGGCCATATCGAGCGCCGCTTTGGCGTGACGAGCGTCGACGCAAATGGCAGGCAATCCCTCGGCGCGCAACGCATGATAGAACCATACCGAAAGAGGGCCCGTTTCAAACACCACGCGCTCTATATTTGGCGCTCGCATGCGGACAAGTTCGGCTATGGCGGCGGGATCAGAGGCGCACTTCCCGCGCCAGATCCGCTTGCCCGCGCGACGGATCGAAATTGCTGTCTCTTTCATTGATACGTCGAGACCGATATACTCTGCCATGGCTGTTCTCCATTGATGCTGGGCCCGGCGTCCAGTCGAGAGCCCGTATCTCATCATATCGGGGAGCAGCCACCTTCCAAGATCATGATCGGATCCTGAGGGCCTCGTGCCCGCGATTACACCATGTATGTCCTTCTTGGTAGAGGTGGCTCGCCCTACACTGGTCTTCCGAGGGTTGCTCGGATAGGCCGAGCCGATCCTCATCACAGGAGGACGGTAAGCGCGTAGGCCATCCCACGTAGCGCCAGGATGGGAAATCGTTCATTTTCAGCGTGAATCATGCTGGGAATCCTATGAGTGAAGATATGAATCAGGGTCGTACGTTCGAAATTCTGACGGCGGAGCCGGTGCGAACGCGGCGGAAACCGAAATCGTGGTCAGATGAGGACACGGTGAAGCGGAGGTTCGTGAGTCCGTCACCAGAAACGTCCGTTACTTGGCGATTCGGCGAGAATTCTGAGAGAAGAGTGATTTTTGACATCGCCTGGAAACGTCAAACATCAGCCGGTGCGCAAAACGATTGCGTACCTTATTATTTGACCTTAGCGTACTGGCAAGCTCGTCGTCGACGATGCGGTGGGCTTGGCACAATGAGAGCTTGTCTGCGAACGTTTTGTGTCACCTGCCAGGTAGAAGATCGCGAATTCGATCGCGGCGACGCCGTGGCGATCGGCGAGGAAGCGGCGCAGGAGTGCAAACGGTTTTTCGCTTGCTTCATTGGGTCAGCCGAACGGATGAGAGATATTGCGTAAAGAGCGCTGACAAACCTGTCGTGATGTCTGCTGACGACGAGGCAGAAATGAACAGGCTCTTGGAGGATGCGCAGTCGGCAAGCGCATAGGGGATGTAGTCGCGTCTCGTGATGCTGGTCGATACGCCGCTATCCATGGTGCCGCCCCAGTTGCTCTTCCAATTGGCGCTCGCCATGGTCGCGCCGACGGTGGCATTGTAACCCCAGTCCGTGGTGATCGGCAGATATTCGGTGTAAAGAACCGCCATGGTCGCGGACTGGTTTTTGACGTAGCCGCACCAGTCCGGATTTAGCGGCGCCACCTTTTTCAACGTGCTTGAGCCCTTAACCACCCATCCGCGCTGTGATTGCACGCCATCCGTCAGCAGGAGAACCAGTTTGAGCGGTTTGGCCAAGGAGGTGCCGTCCCCACCGGTACCGACCAACTTCTTCAGCGCCGTCAAGGCGACGTCAAAATAAGTATAAGTCGTCGACGTCGCGCTTGTGAGGCCGTAACTGTCATCGGACAGGCGTTTGCGCGCAGTCGTGGTATCCAGGGTCGGAGCCAGAACTTCCGTGGTTGTGTCCCCCAAGCTATATAGTCCGACTTTGATACGTGTATGATTGCTGTCGGATTCGTCGATCATATCGAGCACTTCACCGACGGCGTCCACGGCGACGTCGGCGCGCAGCTTTATTTTCTTTGCGATACTATAGGCGTAGTTGTTGGCATAATACGTGCCGCTGACTGTGTGTTCGTCGCCCGTGTGGCAGGCGAACTGGCATCTGATGCCAGAATACATGGTCTGCTGACCTGCAGTCGTTGCCGCCAGAAGCATCGAAGGGGATTTGTCGATGACGACGTACACGTTGAGATAGGACGTGGCCGGCCCTTTGACGGCACTTGCTACGCTGACGGGAACGGTAGTGATATTCGCGAGCTGCATCAAGGTCGTCGGAACGGTGCCGCTTGCCGTCGCCGTTATGCGATGGTTGCTCGTATCGATTTCGATGTCGCCAAGCGTATAGCTGCTTTCCACCTGCGCATGGAACCAGTCAGAAACCTTTTCCTTGAGAGCGTCGGTGTCTTCGGTGTCGATCTGTTTGACGGCGGCGATCAAGGCCGCGTCAAGATTGCTCTGCATGCTCTGCCTGACATTGTAGGCCCGGATATAGTCGAAACTCGCTCCGACAGCGAGGAGCATGGGCACCATGGCGAGGGCAGTGACGATGGCGACGTTGCCGCCTCTATCGTTTCGCAGATGGCGAAGGAGTTTAAAGAGCCGACTAAGTGAATATGAAAAATCCGAGCTCAAAAACCACCATCACTTAATTGCATAAAAATAGTGATGACGATAACGTATCGAAGAAGGTTAACCCTTTGTGCACTTCTTCTAGATCCTAGAGAAAAATGCCGTCTCGATTCTCTCTTCCATGCGTATATCTTACATTGTTCGCGGAATTTGGATATCGCTACTCCACCGTCGCCCTCGTATTTCTTCAACGTCAGGCTGAAGCCGTGATCAGGCGTCAGCGAATGCGATAGTCTCGATGGACAGCGATAGTGGAGTATTTCGCGTGAGGCGGAACAAGGAGAGTTCGCACTGCGGAAAAGCCGAAGAGGAGCGTTGCAAACCCCGCTCTCGTTTCGTAAGCGCAGAGAATATTCCTCACTTTGATCAGGTGAGATGTTGTCGCGCGAAACCCTGAATCAATCCCATGCCACCTGCAACCAGGAAGTTTGCAACAGAACCAGGCGAGAATCGCATTACATCTCAACGAGGGCGAAAGCGGCCATGCTCTTGCGCGCGCCGTCTTCCTTCACCAGCTGATATCGTTGCTCTTCTCGCAATGATCGGCAGGATCGACGGCGGGTTAATTGCAAGCATTTGAAGGCACGATAGTGACCGAAAACCAAGCTTCGCGCAGGCGACGCAAACCGTTTTGGGGCATACGTCTTTCCAAGCCGACATCTGCCCTGCGCTCCCTTTTCACCCGACGCCATTCAGAGGGCGTAATAGTTCAATCCAAAGCCGTTAGATCGTCACAACCGCATCGTGAATACCACGAAACTGTGCGGTTGGTAGCCAGCTTCCCTATTCACTATCAAGCACCTTCTCGGCCTGCTCGTTCACCGGGCCTGGCTCGACCTTCGACGCGGCGCCTGCCTCCGGCCCACCCTTGGCGACACCGACCATGGCCGGCCGCAGCACCCGATCGCCGATGGTATAACCTGGCTGCACCACCTGGACGACGGTGCCAGCCGGAACCTCCGGGCTAGGCACCTCGAACATCGCCTGGTGAAAGTTCGGGTCAAACTTCTCACCCTCCGGCACAAGCTTCTTCACGCCGTGCCGTCCCAGCGCCAAAAGCATGGCGCGCTCGGTGAGATCGACGCCCTCGATCAGCGCCTTGAAGCCGGCATCACCGCAGGCCTTGGCCTCGGCCAGAATGGCATCGAGCGCGCGGCGCAGATTGTCCGACACCGACAGCATGTCGAGTGCGAAATTGGCCACCGCGTAAGTGCGCGCATCATGCACGTCGCGCGTGGTGCGCCGCCGCAAATTTTCCATTTCGGCCGCGACCCGCAGCGCGCGGTCCTTCAGTTCCTCGTTTTCCTTCAGCAGCCGCTCAAGCGCTTCGTGATTGCCGCCGCCGCCAACTTCCGCACGCTCGCCGGAAGCCCCGGTGCCTACCATATCTTCGGACGTGCGTTCGTCTTTTGCCTGGTCGCTCATCGCGTTTCCCGTCATTCGAATTGGTCTCGGTTTGCACCCGATATCGAGGTTTGGGGGCCAAAAATCAAGGGGTAAGAGCTCGCGGCGGATGTCGGGCCATCGCTCCAAGTTAATTCAAATTTTGCCGTATCACGCGGCTTTGCTTGTCCTCGAATGCCGATCCGCGCTAACCGTTTCAATCCAAACAACTTCGCTTTCCCTTAGACCCAATGACCGTCATTCCCTCCCGGTTCGGGAGATCGTGAGTAGCATGGGATTTGTCCGTGCCACTAACCAGGAGAATGACGATGACGCAGACGAAGTTTGTTGGGCTTGACGTTCACAAAGAGACGATCGCTGTTGCGATCGCCGATGCAACACGAGATGGCGAAGTACGCTTTTACGGAACGATCCCGAACACGCCAGAAGCGATCCGGCGCCTTTTCGATCGCTTGTCCGCGTCGTGTGCGGCTGATCTGTACTTTTGCTATGAGGCCGGTGGATGCGGATATGGAATTTACCGGCAGCTTCGGGAGTTGGGAGCATGCTGCGACGTCATCGCTCCGTCGATGATGCCTAAAAAGCGGGGCGACCGGATCAAGAATGATCGACGGGATGCCGTGACGCTGGCGCGGCTATTGCGGGCTGGGGAGCTGACGGCAATCTGGGTCCTGGACGAAGACCATGAAGCGATGCGTGATTTAGTCAGGGCTCGGCGTCAGGCGAAGGACGACCTTGTCGCCGCCCGGCAAATGCTGCTCGGATTCCTGTTGCGGCACGGGCGTAAGTATACAGGCAAGACAAACTGGACCCGGCGGCATTGGGGCTGGCTTGGAGAACAGGCCTTCGGCTCGCCACACCAGCAATTTGTCTTCGGTGAATGCATCCGACGTATCGAGGAGACGCAATCTCGGTGCGACCGCATCGACCGGATGCTTCAAGAAGCACTGAGCGGCTGGTCGTTGGCGCCACTTGTGAAGGCGCTGCAGGCATTGCGCGGCGTCGGTCTCGTTGTCGCTGCCACATTGGTGAGCGAGATCGGCGATCTCGGCCGCTTTCGAACGCCGAAGCACCTGATGAGCTGGCTCGGTCTGGTGCCTTCGGAAGCCTCAAGCGGCACACGAACGCGGCGCGGAGCGATCACAAAGACAGGCAACGGTGAAGCGCGGGCCATGCTGGTCGAAGCCGCCTGGTCCTATCGCCTACCAGCGCGAGAAGAACGAAGATACAGGACGCGGGTGGAGGATCTTCCGGAGGAGATCAGAGCTATTGCGTGGAAAGCCCAGACCCGACTGTGCCAACGATATCGCCGTCTCACCGCAGCAGGTAAGTTGCGGGCAAAGGTGATCACCGCTATCGCGCGCGAACTGGCCGGCTTCGTCTGGGACGTAAGCAGGCATGTGCAGCCACACGCCCTTGCGGAAGAACACAGGTGATCTGCATTCCCAAGGATCTGGGGCTGATTTGAACATACCAACCTGACCGGCGTGCCGCGAAATCCAGGCATGATGGGCAATCCTCGGTACCCGTTGGGGCAAGCTTCGGCTTATGCCCGTCCTTAGAGCGAGGAAGACCCGCGACGAAAATGGGAAATGCGGTAGCCAACCCGCGGATGAGAGCGTGATCAATCGTCGTCCGATCGGATCGCGGCACACCGGTCAGGTTGAAATCAACCGCCGTCGATGTAAACTCGGCGAGGTCGTTCTATGCTCCCTCACACCCATGTCGGCAGAAATGCCCACGGAGCCCCTGATAGTGGCGAACCTGGGCCTGCCAGAGTTCACTCGCTGGACCCGCCGTCAGCGGCAACTGTGCCGCCGCCTGCTGCAGATAACCCAGGGTGTTCCGGGCGATCCTGAGCAGCGCGCGGTAGTGCTGAACCCGTTTGGGGCGACCGCGGGTATACTCGATCGCCCGAGCCCGCTTCTTCGCCGAGCGGCAGTGATCGTGCCAATGGATGGTGCTGCCAAGCGAACCCGCCTGCTGCAGAAGACGAACCATCACCCGCAAGCAGTCCCACAAAAGACTGCTGTCGCTTGGTTCGTGGATCAGCGCCGCCGTGACGGTGCTGTCCATACGCACGACCTTGCCGCTTTCCAACCTCTCTTGTCGGGCGCTGGCCAGCAGCAATTTGTTGACCGCTTCCCAAGTGTCCGCCCGGATCGCGCTGATCGTCTTGTGCAAGACCGACTTTTTCGGGCTCCACCCCCATGGCAGCCGGGCAAAGGCCCGAAACGAGGCGGAATCTTCCAGATGAAACGCCAGTTCCTGGTAGCTCAGCTGGCGGTGCTGTTTGAGGAGGGCACAGCGTAGCACCGCCTCCGACGGCAAACCCTGCCGGCCAGTCTGCGTGACCCCCTGTCGGCGCAGATCGGACGCCACCAATTTCAAAAGATCGCGATGGCCATCCAGCCACTGCGACATCGCCTCCAGCTCATGACCGATGTCGTGCTCGGCGAAAAGATCGAATATGCTGCCCTGGACGGTGCGTTCTTGGCGCATTGTCGGCTCCGGCGGCTGCGGGTTTGTCTTTAGAATCAGTGGCTTGATGCTAAAGTGTACCCAAAACCGCCGAGCCTTGCCCGCACAAAAAACGCGATTTCCGCAATAATTCCAAAAGCTTGCTGTTTATGGACGGGCACTAACTAGCGACATGCTACCGGCCGGCTGCCGCGGTTTTGTAGCGGTTCGCTGAAAGCCGGACGATCTGCGACGGGCGTTCGGCTTTCTTTTTTCTGCCGCTGTCATCGACTTTGGCGACCCGCTTACCTTGGTTAGCCCTATGTGGTAGCATGCGGTATAGCTTCCCAAGCCGGGCATATGCCCGAGCAAAGCGAACGTGACAACCTAAACGCGGAAGGCAACGTTCGCGGAAGGCTGGACATGCCGATCGGGATTCCGGCCTTCCTTTGCCAAACGGTATGGCAAGTTGTGAAAATTATGATAAATTCAAATAAAATCAACGATAACTGCGGACTATCGTCCCATAGCTGCTCCCTTTACTGCAGCGACAATTGTTTGCCCCATTGTGGAATTTGGCAGGAGGGATGCTTTGGTCAATGGAGTCATCGAAGTGAGCCTCGATCGAGATGACAGTGCGAATTTCACCCGCTATTTGCTCCCGAGGCAGAGTCGCTTCTGCTAGCAAAATGCCCATTTTGCGCCGATCCACGAGAGAGCAGTTCGCATCTATGGCGATCCGACGCTTAGGCTTTTCTCGACCTTTACGCGCCGCCCTCCTGAGGAGGGCGCGACGCGATCACCGCCAGCGCGCCTCGGAGATCACCTTGCGCAGCGACCAAACCGCGGCCCAAGCCTGCTCTCGTGACCGCAATCCCCCTTGCCGCCGAACAACCGTGTGTGCTCCCTCTAAGGTCAGCAATTGTCTCAGGCGCCACGCGCAGCCGAAACAGCAAATCGGCAATCGGCTGGTGCTCAGTGGCAAGATGGCATAGCTATTGCGGTGCATACACAGCGTGGGCGCGACAAAGGGCGCTGTTGCAAAAATTCTGAGGATGCCCAAAAGAGCGCCGAAGATTTTTGGCGAGAGTTTTGATAAGCGATTTCAAGTGGCGTCATTTTCAGGGAGAAGTGATTTTGTGGGCGGTGCGTTGGTATTGCCGCTATGGCGTCAGCTATCGCGACCTTGAGCAAATGATGGGCGAGCGAGGCGTGCCCGTGGATCATTCTACGATTTATCGTTGGGTCCAGAGATATGCGCCGGAGATTGAAAAGCGGCTGCGATGGCTCTGGCGCCGGCCGCAGTCAACGAGTTGGCGCGTCGACGAAACCTATGTGAAGGTTCGCGGACGATGGACGTACCTTTACCGAGCCGTCGACAAATTCGACAACACGATTGACTGGAGTGCACCCCCAGGGTGAGACAAGGAAAAGCGCATCAAATTATCACTGGGCTCACGCAGTCCAGTCGAGTATCGAGAAAGCCTTGGCCTAACTGTATAAATTAGTCCAACTTTTTATCCGCATCCCCACCGGCTCAGTTCTGCGCGGAAACCAACACATTGCAGCCATGCAGGTGGGGCAGGGGTTGTCTAGTACGTCCACTATGGGTTGAGGTGCGCTGCGAGATCGCGCGCTCTCGTGTGCTAATTGGACTGGCGTTCCGTGCTCTCGGTTGCGCCCCCTTGGGCGGCAGCTATTGTGATGTCGGCACCAAGGCCGACGGCAATTTTTCATTGTTGCATAATCCACGCCGTCACCGACACTAGTTCCTGTTCGGTCGGCGCCCGCGGCGAGGAACTTCCGGCGTCGAGCATGTCTGCCAAAAGTTCCAGCCGGGTGCCATTTATATACCGTCCCGGAAGCGATAGCTGAAATACCAGTTGCTTATTAGGATCGGTCCTGCCGAATGGAGAGGCGGAACCGATAAAGCGGCCGGAGGGTGTTCGAAAGCGGATTTCCGCTCCGAGCGGCAAGGGGCCGGTCACGATATTCAGCCCCACGATTTCATCCGGGCGCGGCGCCCGCTGCAGGTTCACGACAATTCTTCGTTCTTGACCGGCCATCTCCGCCCTATTCCCGCAACAGGTCCCCGCTGCCGTTGTTGTCCGGCTAAATATTTGACCTGATATTCTGCGCCGCGGAGCTCAGAACGACCCCACCTGAATGTCGGTCAGCTGCGTTTCCGCCGGCATGCTGCCTTCGACGCGCTTGCTCTCTTGCGCGACCACAACGGCAAAGTCGATCGCTTCACCCGCTTTGAGCGTACCATTCTTGATCAGCGTGTCGAGCGCCTTGTCGATGGGTATGGTGAAGCTGACCGTCCCGGTATGTTTGTGGCGAACGCCGAAGAATTCGAAACTGCCGGCAAATTGTGGTCCATCCGGATCCAGATCTGGCGTCGTTCCTTCGGGGAAAATGAAGACGAGGTAATTCAGTCCACCAACCTCCATCGGCGGCGTGATGCTGACTCTGACAAATTGACGTGACTGTTCCGACGGCTTGTGGGCAACATCAACCAGGTCCTGCGAAACCGTGAGCTTGGCGATCGCCGGTTCGTTTATGGCCATGGCGATAGACGGAGCCACGGTTGCTTCCAAGACCGGAATCGGATTTGAACGGCGAGCGGTTGCAACCGTAATGACGTCTTCGCCGCTGCCAGCTTCATAATCATAGTCAAAGGCGCCGATTGCGAGGTAATCGGCGGCCTGAATCTTGTCGGCCACGGGGCTGCCATCAGCGTTAACATAAAAGAGATAAGGTTCAGGGTCGTACTGCCCCTGCTGTGCAGCCGTTGGCCCGATAGGCAGGCCCATCGCCTGCTGCTTGCGGGTCCAGACATCCCACAAACGGTCGATGTTGCAATGATGCAGGAAAAAGATAGGGTCGAGCGGCGACAAGTTTTGTGACATGAGCCCATATGGAGCTTTCTGGCCGCCGACGCTCATATGCACGCGGTTATGCGGCTGGCCTTCGAGAATGGAGAAGCCGACAGGTGCCACTTGATGGCTTGAGGATACTGGGCTGTTGAAGGCAAGAGTCGGACTGCCCACGTCATTGGCGAATATCGTCGGCGCCAGCGACGCCTTGATGGTGTCGATGTTAACCGCAACCTGGGTGGCGGGATTGAGCTTCGGGTGCTGCGCCGTCAGGAAGCGGGCATTCGGCTGATTGGCGAAGCTCGCCATCGCGTCGTTCCATAGCGCATCAAAATCCGGATAGCCGCGCAGGTTCTGCTGCTCCAATTGGGCGGGGCTGAGATCGTCCCAATACGCCTTGATCGGCTCCTGCATGATATCTTGGAAGCTGTTGCAGTCGGGAATATAGGCGGAGCTGTTGACGGGATCGAGTATGGTGCCGAACAGCGGAGGCAGAACCTCGGGGTTGGCCGTCCAGTCCCAATACGGTAAGGCGAAATCTGGATTGCCGCTCAATTCGCGGCAAGTCTCTTCGAAATAACCCAGATAGCCGCGGTGCCAGCTGGTAAACCACCAGTCGCCATGGGGGCAGTCCATCAGATGGATGAAGCCATTGCGGTACCAGTTGCGCTGATCAGAGGGGGGAAGCTTCAGCATTGCCGCCACGGCGTCCATATAACTTTGCAAGTCCTTCTGCCCATCGGCGCTGGTCATGTTCTTGCGCCTATATTTGGTCGCCGCCCGCAGAATGCTCGGTGTAAAAAGCGCTGTTCCAGCGGCAGCGGTAGCGCCCTTGACGAACGAGCGGCGCGAAATCGTCAGAAATTGCGTGCGTGTCATCGAGTTGATCCCACGATTGAATGTTGATCCGAATGTCTTCGAGCTGCGGCAAATGCTGGAGCATCACTGCCGCACAGCATACCAGGAGGCGACGTAGCCGGCTGCGGCGACCCCATGCGAATGCGGGACGTCGCGGACGATGCTACCGACAATGGCGTCCCTTTGATCGACGCCATTCGGCCAGTTTGGCACGATGTAGCCGCGATAGCTGTAGATCCAGGTCTCGCCGGCCACATCGCCCTTTCCAGTGAATTGCAGCTCGACAGGGTCTCCCGGACGCACCGTACCGGTCAGTTCCAGCGACCACCCCGGCCCACCAATGGTTCCGCCGACCTTGCCCCGAGCCAACTCGGTCAGCACCAGCGTTCCCTGGCCAAATTCCAGCGCATTGAAATCAACCGATAAATCGGGATTGTTGATCAGGCTGCGATAACTCCAAGTGCCAGTGAAGCTCATAGTTCCTCTCAATGGCGATCGACGCCCTAATGATGGCCGGAAACGGTGCCACCCTGGCCGTCCGGCAGGGTGATCCTGATGTTCTGCATCATGCCCTGGTCCTCATGATCGAGGATGTGGCAATGCAGAACGAACTCGCCGATATAGCGCTGGTAGCGCGTCCGCACGGTGATCGTGTAGCGCGCCGACGGATCGGTGCCGGGATTCTTGATCCACAGCGTGTCCTTCCAGACATTCTTCAAGCCTGGATATTGCGGATCGCCGTCGTCATCGGCGCCAAGCGCGCTGACATCGTTGCCGGCCGCATCGACAATTTTGATGATCTGAAACGGATTGACATGGATATGGAATGGGTGGCTGACGAAATCCGAGCGGAGCGTCCATTCGTCGACTCCGCTCAGCGGCAGCGTCCGGTCGATGCGGTTGGGATCATAAGGTTTGCCGTCAACCTCGAAGAAGGTGGCACTCGGCTGTTTCACATCGATGTTAAACACCAGTTGCTGCTCGCCGGTGACCTCGCCCGCTGCGATGTCCGGATGGGGAATAAAGCTTGAGAGCGACATCTCGTTCCTGAGGTCATCGATAACCTTGCCGGCAACATTCTGTGACATCGTGCGCTCAGCCGCCGAAATCAGCCAATCCTGCAGATAGGTGCCGATCTCGCCATTGACGGCATGGCCGCCTACTGCAGTGACTATGCCGAGAAGCCGTCGGCTTGGAGCCTCCTGGTTGACGCTGGCCGCTGCCGGTGCGGCGCCATCGATGATGCAGTAGTCACCCGCTCCTGGCAACACCACCAGCGCGTCAACGCGGTAGCCCGGTTGCAGGACCGCTTGCTGCCGCATCTGCACCTGCGCCATTGTCAGCCCGTCCTGGGCCACCACCCCATACGGAATAGTATCCTTGCCGCAATTCTGGTCGATCCATCTGTCGGTGTCCGCTGCCGCAAGCGTGCGGAACGCGGTCGTCCCGGTCTTGCGCCGGATTTCGAAATTGATGGTGTCGCGAACCCCGGCGTGTATCATCCGCCACCGCTCGACCGAGCCAGCCTCCGCTGATGCCAACTGACCAAGCACCTGGCCGTTGATGCTGGTGAAGCGGCCCGAAGCCGGCCAACTGCCAGGTCCGAACTGATCGTAGCTTTCGATGCCGCCCACCTGTCCTGGCTGGCAATCATAAGTGATGTCGCCATTGTTATCGGTGCAAGCATATTGAATCTGCTGTAGCACCAAAACCCGTTCGGCGATATCGGAGCCGCCCGGCTGCTTCAATAGGCGGTCAATATCGCCAGTCTCGGTCGGTGTCGGCATGCGATCGCCCCGGATGATCAACGCCCCGGACATGCCACTCGACACCTGCAATGCGGTCGATCCGTGTAGGTGTGGGTGATACCAGAAGGTGCCGGCGGGATGGTCAACGGGGATGTTGTATTCATATTGGAACGAAACGCCGGGACGGATTGAGATCAGCACATTATCGCCATTGCCAGACGGATTTACCCAGAGACCGTGCGAATGCAGGTTGGTACCGTTGAAGCAATGGGGGGTATTGGCACTGCCACCGCCGATGCCGCAGGTCGAATCCTGAGGGAACAGGTTGTGAAGCGTTACCCGCGCCGTCTGACCGGGCCGTACATCGATGGTCGGTCCAACCAATGGCGTGTCGGCACCGGATAAGCCGGTCTGGCGGGCGTCTTGATAGCCGCGCAGTTTAACGTGGTCGTAGCGCGCCGTGGCCGGATTGTAGATCTGCCGGTCGAGATAGGTAGCGTTCATATCGAGCAGAACCTCGCCCGGAAATGTCGCCCGGCTCTGTTCGAAGGTTTTCAGCATCCCCTGGGATTTTGTGATAGGTTGCAGCATATAGGCCGGGGGGTTAGTCACGGCCCTGACCTCTTGAGCGACTGCGAATAGCGCATGGGTGACCGAAAAAACGCTCGCCACACCGAAGATCGCAATTTTGTCAGACACAGACAAACAACCCTCCCAAACCTCTGCCCGAAGTTTGTTCTCCCCGGGTCGAACCGCATCCACAAAGTTCTACTGCGTCACCATGCGTTCACCTGCAATTCGGCTTTGACTCGCGCGCTTTCTCGGGAGAAGTGAGCTAGACGAACAGCATTTTACTGTGGGCGATTTCAAGCAAAGACCTTAAGCTTGAAAACTGGACCCCGCGTACAGCTTGTCGCTCTAGACACGGGCACCATCAGAAACCTGCGTGCCATCCGATGATTACAACTACATTCCTCTTCAGTCCTGCAAACCATATAGCGCGATCAGTGTCCTTGTGCATCCATGCAAAACTAGTGACTGTGTATTGAGACTAGACTTATTTGTTTCGCGCCGGTCGACAGCTGCCGCCCCGCGACGAGAAAGTTTCAAGACTCGTGCCACTCTGGCCGGATCGAGCCTCAGAAGGAATCTTGTGCTTATGCTTCAAGGACTTCCATGAGAGCGCGATAGGAAGCCGGGCGGAACAGCACCATGGCGCACACCTGACAAACCTGACAGCAGGTGTCGTAGGCCTGACATTTTTGTGGGGAGCATCGTTACGTGCGGCAATACGCGTCTCACATTGTTTGTTTGTCGAGCTGCACTTGAGCAACGCCTTGACGCTCATGTCGCGGTCACCGCCGCGGGCATCGTAAACTTAATCGCGATTGGCGACGGATTATCACGATGGCCTGGGTTTTCACTCAGACGCGAGCGATTTCCAACCATAAGTTCATCGCTGCATCTCGTAGTTCGCGATGATGGCTGGAGGGAATGTCGTGGCGAGGGATATGAAAGATGGGGTATTCGGCTTGAGTCCCTGCCTCAACATCGCGGGTCTGAAGAGGTGCTGCGCTTCGAGTTGATGATAAACGTGGTCATGTGAGAACAGCCACAAGCATCAATGAAAGGAAGCGCAGCATGAAGTATTTTGCAGGCCTTGACGTTTCGGTGCAAGAGACATCGATATGTGTCGTCGACGAGACCGGCCGGATCTGCCGGGAAATGAAAATCGTCAGCCACCCGGACGACCTGATCCGGGTGCTGAAGAACCCTGACTGGGACCTTGTGCGGATCGGTCTGGAAGCGGGCCCGATGTCGCAATGGCTCTATAGCGGCCTAGCAGAAGCAGGCCTTCCGGCGATCTGCATCGAAACCAGGCATACGAAAGCATTCCTGAAGGCGCAGGTGAACAAGACGGACCGCAACGATGCGCGTGGCATCGCGCAGATGATGCGGGTCAATCTGTTTTGTCCCGTGCATGTCAAGACGCTGGCCAACCAGAAACGCCGTGCCCTGTTGACGGCGCGCAAGCTGCTACAGGAAAAAGCGCTGGCTTTCGAGAACGATATTCGCGGATTGCTGCGCAACTTCGGCCTGAAGGTCGGGATTGTCGGAGTGGGAAAATTCGAGGAACGCATCCACAATCTCATTGAGGCCGTCCCGGATCTGCAAGAGGTCATCGCTCCTTTGCTGGAAGCGCGGAGAAAGCTGCGGGAAGAGTTCTCACAACTGCACCACGGCCCAGTCGCCCGAAAGTGCAATTTTGGCCAACTCAAAGAACGGATGGCGAACGCGGGATCAAATAGAATCTGACGGCGTGCCTTGATCTTTCAAGGCACGGTAGATGGTCATCCTGGATATGTTCAGGTCACGGGCAACGGCGGCTTTGGTTGCACCAGCAGTGATCCGCCTACGGATCTCCGTGTCATCGACATTCTTTTTCCGGCCCTTGTAGATGCCTTCAGCTTTTGCCGCGTCGATACCCGCTCGTTGCCTGTCTTTGATGAACTTGAGTTCCATGTCGGCAACCATGCCAAGGATGGTGACGACCATCCGCCCCATAGTTCCGGCTGTCGTGACTTCGGGCTCAAGAATGCGGAGTGACGCGCCCTTTTCGTCAAGCTCGTGAACGAGATTGAGAACATCGCGGGTAGATCGGCCGAGCCGATCGAGCCGCAACACCACCAGCTCGTCGCCTGCATGTAGAAACTGCATGATGGTTTCAAGTTCAGAACGACCTTTCCGTGAAGCGCCCGATCCGGTTTCCGACCGGATGATTTCGCAACCGGCCGCTTTCAGGCGCTCGTTTTGAATGTCGAGGACCTGATCCGTAGTGCTGACGCGGGCGTATAATCCCCGGACCAAAAGCACCTTGAAGCGGGCCCGCGATCAAGTCACCGCGGAATATCCAAGACGAACTGTCGTAGATGTTGCTCCATCGAACCAGGGCAAAGACGGCAGCGTGGTGCATTTCCCAGGTTTTTGCCTTGTCTCGCCACGGAATGGAGAACAGCTGATAGGACCCCGGCATAGATGAAGGGGCATTCCAGCGGCATCTGCGGCTGTGGCATTCGCAGGATCGAGAACTTCGCACACCGGAGGAGACGTCGGCAATTCCCGCGATTCTTGACGTTCTCTGAGATCCGCCTCATCGGCGGCCATCAAAAACTGAGCGTGGGTTAGCGAAGATCCTAATGTCACGAAGTCGGAAATGATCCATATACCGCTGCGAGATTGCTCGGACGTTGCAGCTGGCCACGCCGCAAGTTCGCGGCGAAGGGTTCCGGGCGTCCGCAAGCTCCGTTGGTCGTCGCCCGAGCATCGCAGGCACAGCCCGAAGAAACCTTGGAGAGCAAGACCGTCATTCGGGTCAGGCCCGCGACCTGGTTCGCTAATCCGCCGCGCCCCGGCTACATTCCTGGGTTTCTTGGTCAAGGGTCGGAAGTTCCATTGCCAAAAATCCCCGAAGCGCTGGCAGGGGACGTCGTGAAGCTATCGGACAATACGACCGAGCTGAAATATATGCACTATAGCGTGGTGATGTCGGCATCTCGACAATTGGCCTGGTTTTCCGCCGTCAATATCGATGGATCGGTCATTCAGAGGCTCGCGCGTACCGATCGAAACCCCGATCGGCCGGAAGCGGTCAGGACCCGAGCAGGGGAGCTCGAGGCTGCTGATGTTTGGTGGTTCGATGGCCGACTGTCCCCCGATGCCCAGGTCGGTGGGATCATCTATGACGGGACAGATTTCGACTATGGTCATCTGACTAGGCGCCTCGATCCCGTTTGGGGAGATGATCGAACCGTACGGATTGCCAATGACGACACTTTCTATATGACGAACTGCACCCCGCAGGCGCATCGTCTGAATAGCCGGCTTTCTTGCTGGTGTCGTACCAGGTAGCAGCCGACCTCTGCGGATCGGTGTCGATCACAAGGACCTTGTAATCGCCTGCCGCGAACTCTCCCGCTAGCAGGATAGTCGTCATTGTCTTGCCGCAACCACCCTTCGGCGAGCCGATAGTGATTACGAATGGGCGTTCGTCGCTTTCAACCACGGCCATCCCTCATCTTTTCCCTTCGCGATTCTTGCGGATCACAACATGCATGGTTCGATGATGAGATGGGGTAATGATTCAATGTATCAATGACCAGATGAATAAATGACGAAATTAAACAATGACACAATGAAGCAATGAACTCATGTGGTCATTGTCACATGAAATCATGTAAGATCAATGGGTTGAATGGAGATGAATTAATGATTCATGGGTTGATTAAGTTGACAAGATACGCAATTTGGGTCCAAATCGCTGAGCAGTTCGTCGCGTCGCGTCGCTTCGACCTGGACCGTCTTCGACGGGAGACCCATGCATCACCGCGAGGAAGTTTTGGCCGGAGCCCCTGAACAGAAGGACACAAGAAAGCGGGCTAGGATCGATGTAGGGGCTGAGGCGAGCGCTCTCCTGGATGAGGCTTCCAAAGTGTTCGAGCTTGATCGCGCGGAAACGTTGCGGCGCATAATCAGAGCCACACTGGATGTTGGGCCAGCTCTCACCGCCGACAATTCACGAACTGTCGCGGCGTTGGCCTCGCAAGTCCGGATGGTTGGGCGAAACCTCAGTCAGCTACTCCATGCCATCCACTCCGGCCGTGCCGTGCCGATGGAAGCCGCACTGCCGATCTGGGAAGCCTTGGATGAACGGGTGAGAGCGGTCGACACTGAATTGACGGCGATGACGATCGCCCATGGCCTGAAACTTCGCAGGGCCGCGCATCTGCTGGACGGTGAGGAAGAATGAGCCTCGACCAATTGGCAATACAGGCAATAGCCGATCGGATCCGTGCGAGCGCTGCTTACGAGGCAGAAAACCGCAAGCGACGGCACCAGGCCGCATTATCCTTTGCTGCAAATGACGATGATTGGCTGTTCAAGGCGGTTCGCGGCCGGAGAGGAGAGGGCGGGTTCGGAGGAACCCGGCGACCAGAACCAGCCATACCAAGTGCGTCGGGTCGAGAGCTTGATCCGCCACGTGGGAAAGCTGGGCGAGTGGGTCTCGCGCTACCGACGAAACGTCCGCAGGTTGCCGGCGCTGCTTCCCCGTCGACGACGGCCGGCAAGCTGGCGGCCGGATATCAACCCGCCGTTCTGAAGGTGATTTCCTACGGGCATGGTGTCACGAGGGCGACTGCTATCGGACAGTATATCCAGAAGGAGGGCGTCACGCTCGAAACCCACGATGCCCGCGTGCTGGCAACACAAAAGGCTGTTGCCGACGAAATGAAGGAATGGGCGAAGGGCTTCGACAAACGCCGGGAAAGCGAGGATGTCGCCACATTCCGGCTTTCGTTAGCGGACGAGGGGAATGCTGAGCGCCTTGCACAAGCGGTGCAGGCCGGTTTCTCCGGACATGGGTTTGCCTATCGCATAGATACAGTCGATGACGGATCGAGTGTCGCGCGTGTCGTTGCGACGATGGCAGGACATAGTTTCGTGCGCGGTGAAAACGGGAATGAGAAGGTGAATCACCGGTTTCACCTCACGGATCGCCGTCAACGAGATCGGCAGTTTTCCGCACCCACGCAGGCGATGATCGCCGCCCGGATCTCTGAGGCGCTTGGAATCCAAGAAGAAGCGGTTTCGGTGAGACCGCTAGGGGAACCCAGCCACGGCAAGGCCGGTGTCGTGTTCCAGCTCTCGCGCCTTATCCACGATGGGGCCGCGGTTGGCACCGATGGCGCCGCAATCGCGTCGGAGGCGGCGGTTAGGCAGACGGCACAGTCCTGGGACAAGAGCCTCAATTCCTACAGGCCGCGCGACACGATGCACATGATCCTGTCGGCGAAGACCGGGGAAGACGGGGAGGCCCTGGTTCGAGCTGCACGTGGGTTCCTGCACGAGCAGTTCCCAGATCACAAATTTGCCTTTGGCATGCATGCTGACATGGCGGAGGAGGGCGGCCATATCCATGTCCACGCCATCGTGGCCGTGAAAGGTGAGGATGGCCAGCGACTAAGAGCCGGCCCGGCGCAGCTTCGAGAATGGCGCGCCCTCTATGCTCAGCATGCAGAAGCCCAAGGCATGAAAATCGTTGCGACCTCCGCAGCCTATCGCGCCTCATCCCAAAGCTACGGTCCGCGTGACAAGGCGATCGTCTCGGCGGCCGACACGCCGCGGCAGGGCAGGGAGGCGCGAGATCGCACCTATGCACGGGCAAACCCGCATGTCATTCAGAAGGCCCGCCAGCGCATCAATGATGCCAAGGCCAACCCGATAAAAATTCCGGTTTCGGCGCGTCAGCTACAAGCGACGCAAGCGGGCCTTCAGGACTGGCGGTCCGTCGCTGCAGCTCAGCCAAACAACGCGATGGCGAGTCAATTCAATGATCGGATGACGCAAGCCGTTCGGTCAGGTACTATCGTGGCGGCTATTCGAGACGGAAAGGGTATTCGAATGAGTTCAGATGCCACCGCGGATCAGATGCGGGAAAACCTGAAAGAGATCAACGACACCGTTGCCAAGACGGCCGCAATGATGAACGGCCAGACGAGGGCCGAGTTCTTGCGCCGGGCAGGTCCCACCATGGAACTGCTGGCGATCCGAACGGATCTCAAATCCATGCAGGAACGTGGTCTCACGCATATCAGCGAGGACCAGGCCCAGCAGATTGCCGGCCCGCGCGCCGAAGCATTGATTCACCGCGCTCAGGAGATCGAGGCGGCCGAGCGGCTTGAGGCGGATCGGGCGCGCGACATCCGCAATCGCGCCATCGAGCAGGAAATTCGTGACGAGCGAGCTGGATCGGCCGATCCGACTTCGCTTGAACAGGTTGCGCAAGACCGTGAAATGGTTCGCAATGCCGAAAGTAATGCGGCCAAGGAAGCGCGTGAGGCGCAGGCTGCCGGCGAGGCCGCTCGCGCATTGGCGCAGAATCCGAGCGAACGGCTTGATCCCAACATGGTCAAGGGCGAACGTCTCGAGGAGCTGCAGCGCCTGCAATCGAGAAGCATCAACACCTCGCCCGTCGATGGCGAGGAACCGGAGTCACAAAAGCCGCAGCAGCAATAGCCACCTCGTTATTCAGCTTCACGTAGGCTCGTTTCTCCCGAAGCGGAGCCCCGGTAGAGCGAGGGCTCCATTCGGCATGCACTCGCTTTGATACGCTGGATGTGCTACAGAGAAAGCAGAGGATTTGACCATGGCAATTGCAGCAGAAACCCGTATTCGATCCACTCCCGTCCGGATTTCCGCTGAGGAAATCGAACGGCGCCGCGACATCATTCGCCGCGTCGATCATGAGAATTTGCTTGAAGGCCAGCGGCGCCATCCAGAGACTGATCACATCTTCGAAGCTTTCATCAATGGTGAGATCGAAGTTTCGGAAATGATGCCTCGCCTCAAACAGTATCTTGCAAACCAGACCCGGTGACATGCCGGGCTACACGCTTCCAGATGGCCAAACCCTGAAAAACAAGCTCGGCGCCACCACAAGCGTCGAGCTTGAACGTTTGGAAACCCCGCATATCGCCATTCGTCTCGCAGAAATCGCCATGGGTGTAGGTCCTCACGGCAATCTGGACCTGGCGCACCTCAAGGCGCTGCATCACCACATCTTCCAGGACGTCTATGAATGGGCCGGCCATACCCGTGACGATCGTGTGCGGCTTGCCGATGGCGAGCTCGCCTATCAACCAACCCTGCGCAAGGTCGAAGGTGAGGACTTTGCGATCGGACCCCACATCCCCGACCGCCTGAACCGCGTCTTTGGAGAGCTTGCCGCCGAAGATCATTGGCGGGGCCTTGACCGCGAGACGTTCGCCATGAAGGCAGGCGAGCTCCTCGCCGAAATCAACAGCGTCCATCCGTTCCGAGAGGGTAATGGTCGCACGCAACGAGCCTTCGTGGTCGCCTTGGGCGAGCGGGCTGGTCATACCCTGCGCTTCGATGTGGTGTCGCGAGAGCGAATGTTCCGGACGAGCGTAGCCGCCCATGAGCATGGCGACGTGAGCGGCTTCCAGCGGATGATCCGCGAAATCACAGATCCTCAACGCGTCTCTGCCTTGCGAGAGGCGCAGAGTTTCCTTGATCAGCATCGAGGAGCGGTCGATTGGCGCGATCACTATATGGCCACCACGGAAGGGGAGCGCAACTATACCCTAACCCTCGTTGGCCGGGCGGGGCCAAATTTCATGGCACGCACCAGCACTGAGATCCTTGTCGGTCGCTCGTCCGATTTGCCAAACCCACCGCCTGAGAACGGCGTGACGGTCACCATCACAACGGCAGCTCGCCAGTCGGAAGAGCAGTCTCACGCGCAGCGCTTGAGCCGTGGGATCAACGTCACGCCCGTTGTCGGTGCAGATGATTCACAAAAATCCGGACCGCAGAAAATCTGACCGATGCATTGAATTTGAATGCTCCCCGTCAATTTGCCGCTTGGCACTCAGTTGTTGCTCGATGGTGTCATTTAGGATCTTGACGCCGAGTTGATCGCCATCGACCTTCCGGAGGAGGGCGAGCTACTTCTCAGTGCTTGGCGCGGCTCTGCACCTCGACAGAGAGCGCGGTGAGCCGATCTTCCTCATCTGTGGCGAGGCGCGCGAAGGCGAGCTCCTGGAGGGCAGCGGCGGCTTCCGTCCGTGTCCAGCCATATTGCTCGGCGAGGTGTAAGACCTGATTGAAGGTGGTCTCGAGGGCTGCCTGGCAGTCGAGATCACGGTCTGCATAGGGTGCGAGCTTCTTTGGCATGACGAGCATGGCTGTTCCTCTTCCGTTCCGGAAGTTTTAGGACTAACGCATAAGGGGAATCTTGTCGAGATGGTGTATCCTATTCAGCCCGATCGAGATTTTGTTCGAAGTCCGATCGTCGCCAGCTCTTCCTTGATCTTCTCCTGCCCTGCGAAAAAAGGAAAGGCTTGCGGCATATTGAAGTCTGGTAATCGTCATTCAATTGCATTACATTGGGGTCGATACAGGAGGCGACCATGGCTGCAAATGCTCTCGTTCAAACCCGCATTGATTCCTCGGTTCGGGATCGTGCATCCGCCGTGCTCGAAAGCATGGGGCTGACGGTTTCCGATGCCGTGCGGATCCTGCTCACCCGGACCGCCAATGAAGGTGCACTGCCGCTCGAACTGGTGACGAGCAGCGAGACGCATGATGCCTGGTTCCGGGGCAAGGTGCTGGAGGCGCTGAACGATACGCGGCCCGATATCCCCGATGATGAGGTCGAGGCACACTTTGCGGAGCGGCGCGCGGCGGCACGCCGTAAGGCAGCCGACCTGAAACCTTGAAGCTCATCTGGTCCGCCTTCGCGCTCGCCGATCGCGATGGCATCTTCACCCATATTGAGGCCGACAATCCGGCCGCCGCCGCCTCGGTCGACGAACGGATTGCGGCCGCCGCCCGTCGTCTGCGGGATTTTCCGGAGAGCGGCCGTCCCGGCAGGATTGCCGGGACACGCGAGTTGGTGATTACCGGCACGCCTTATATCGCTGCCTATGTCGTGACGGAAACTGCAGTCCGCATTCTCCGTGTCCTGCACGGCGCGCAGCAATGGCCCGAAGCTTTGCCCGAAGACTGACATATGTCCAGGACCACCGGCGTACCGCTGTCGAGGCCGATTTTGCTCCAGGTACGCTCACACGGTCCCTGCGCCGGCATCGCGGCGATCACCATGACGGCTGATCTGCTTCTGTAGTTCTGCGATCGCGGCCACAGATGCTCCACCTTCCGGCAACAGGGATCGAGCGCTGTCATCAATTTCCAGATCGAGCGAGGTGAGCAGCGCCGCAATAGAGGTCGCTTTGTTTTCGGGCCGGACCTGAAACTGCAGGAGGCTGACCTTCCCAAGGTTCGTGCCTGACGCTGATGAGCTTGCCGGCGCCGCTCGTCGGCCAGGACTGGGGAGAGGCCGAGGAGGTCCGTCGTCATCTTGATCAATCCCCTTCGGCTTTAATTCTGGAATATCACTGGCGAGCTCACTTTCTGGAGCACTCGCTTCCGACTGGACGATCGGCCCAGGGCCTAAACTTGGCAGCGTGCACGCAGTGTCCGAGCTGTCCCAAGTCGCCTTCGGGATCAATTCGGCAGGTTCGAGCCCTTCGGCCGCCGCACCGTTCGGCGGCGCCGGCCAGTTCGCAGGCGGGATAGCATCGGCATAAGCTGCGCCACCCGTGGAAGGTGCCTCGATCGTCTCGGGATCCTCAAGTTCAAAAGGCACCGCCGGGTTGCTGGCAACCGCTGCCTCGACCTCCGCCATCGATCGCAAGGGGAGATCCTGCCACGTAGAGAGCGGCGGGACCTTCAGGCGCCGACTGCGGAATTCCTGATAGGTCGCCTTATACGGAGCATCCTGATAGTAAGTGACCTTGCGCAGCATAAAGCCGGGGGCGTTCGGTACGAGAATGATTGCCTGCCTCGCCGGCATCTGCCGGAGCTCGGCTGGTGTCTGTAGCCGCCGTTCCTGATAACTCACGCTCTTATCGCGGCCCCCAAACAATCCCTGTCCCGCCCGAATGATCGGCGTGCGAACCTCGATCGTGGTCGATCCCAGCATTTCGGAAACGTATTCCGAGGTCTCCATATCGTTCATCCGAATGAAGAGCTTCACCTGGCATGCCGAGACCGTCGTTTGCCGAGTAGCCTTCCCGTACACCTCGTCAAGCTGGGCAAGGTCCTGTAGGATCAGGACCATGCGAAAACCATAGCCAGCGTTGATCGTCAGTTTGGAGACCACAGAGTCCATTTTGCCGAGCTGGCGAAACTCGTCGATCATGACCAGGACCTGATGGGGCTCGTCTGGCCCCGGCAAAGCCGCCATCAGCACATCATGGATCTGCTGAACCAGGATTTTGATGATCGGCCGGAACACGTCGAGCTGCGCCACCGAGCAGCCTATGAAGAGGGCTGTTGGATCTTTGCGCAACTTCGAAATATCGAAATCTGTCGTTGACGTGGCGGCCGCGACAAGATCGTTTGTCCAGGGATTGAGGGCGGCCGTCAGATTAAAATATGCTGAGTTTCGCGTTTCCTTTTCCAGCGCAATGAACTGATTGAGCCCCTGGAGGACCCAACGGGGTAGATATCCTTCCTCGTCACTGCGGATATTCGTCAGCACCCGGAGGAAATCCACGCCTGTCGAAAGAAGCATCGTGACAGCCCGCAAATGGCGTTGCCCCTCATAGCGGGGCGATGTGAGGACGTAGCCGATCATGGCTGTGAGGAGCTGCCGGCCGGCGCGCGCCCAGATCTCCGAGCTTCCCGTCGCCTCCGGAATGATGAACGAGGAGACCACGGCGCAATCGGTCGGCATACGCGCATCCCTCCGGATGAAATCCAGCGGATTGTAACGATGGGAATCCCGCTCGCCGGGGGAAAAGAAAAAGACCGTGTCGCCGAGCGCCTGCCGGTGCGCGCCGAATGCCTCGAAGTTCTCCCGCTTCGGATCAAACCAGACTGAGGAGCCTCGCCACATATATCCGTTCGGTATGACAAAGCTCACCCCCTTGCCCGATCGTGTCGGCCCGACCACCAGGACATGCGAGGGCTCATCCGAGCGGATTGTCGCTCCACCCATCTTGCCGAGGATCAAGCCTTGCTTTGCGAGGAGATTTTTCTTTTCGGCATCGATGATCGTGCCGAAACGCGCATCTCCCAGGTGCGTCGGCTTGCGGTTGATCATGCTTACAAAGAACATAGCGACGCCGATCGCAACGACGGCCGCGGCGGCGATCGCGCCACGGACCATCGTCTCGCTCCGGGTAGGGGGATAGGCCAAGCGCTCGCTGAAATGCTGCCAGGCAAGCAAGAGACCGCTGAGGCTGCGTTGCGTGTTCTGATATTTCAGGAGCGCCCATCTCGAGGTGCCTTCCGAGGGAAGGGCCGGATTCCACCGCGCCGCAGTCACCAACTCGTAAGCCAGGCTCCACAGCGCGAAAAACGCGATGAGGCCGAAGATGCCGACGATAAGTCTATGAACGAATGTGCGAGACATTCTGGCGAACCTTTCCGGCGGCTCTCCATTCCGTCATGCGGTTGAACCAGATCGCCGAAGTCCCGCGCCAGCCGCCCCGGCGGGTTTGTTGAATGACAATCGGCAGCACAGACCGCACGTAATCAATGATCTCTGCCTTGCTGAGACCGAGCCCGGCTTGCATGACGAGGAGGGCGAGCCGCTCGAACGCACCGGTCGGACTATCCGCGTGTATTGTCGAGATCGATCCCGGGTGCCCGGTGTTGACCGCACTCAAGAACGAATAGGCTTCAGGTCCGCGGATCTCGCCGAGGAAAATTCGATCGGGCCGCAAACGCATGGCGGCTTGCAGAAGCGTTTCGACGGTCACACGCGCCAGGCCCTGGTCGCCCTTCGATGCGACCAGCGGCAGATAGTTGGGCTGGTGTGGCTTGACCTCTCGCGTATCCTCGATGGTGAGTATACGTTCGTCCGAAGGCACTTCGTGCAATATTGCGTTTAGAAACGTCGTCTTGCCCGACGACGTGCCGCCGGAGAGCAAGATCGAATATCGCTCTCGCACCGCCAAGCGGATGAATTCCTCGATCTTGCCGGCATCGAGAAATTCACAAAGGGCGTTGTCGGTATCGCTCAATTCGCCCGGGTCTTGCACGGAAATCGTGTCGAACGATCCTCTGTCGCGATAATCCTCAAGGCGCATATCCTTCACCACCTGCTTGCGGATTGCGAAGGCGCCTCCCGTCGGCGTCGCTGGCGGAAGGACGCCTTGGAAGCGTTCTCCGCCCGGCAGCGCGGCCGAAAGCAATGGATGTTCCTCGCTGACGGACTGTGACGACGATGCCGCCACCCGTTCCATGAGATAGGTGATCGCGGGACGATCCAGCTCCGGCACATCGAAGGATTCCATATGTGTCGAGCCGACAATTTCGATCCAGACACGTCCTGGGTCGTTCACGCAGATTTCGACCACGCTATCGTTATCGAGCCAGCGGCGCAGAGGCTCGAGCGCTCTATTTAGAAATACGGTTCTTTGCTGCCCGCTCAAGTTTTATCTCCCTCAAGGCCTCGCGCAGCGGGTCCGGATAAAACTCCGAAAAATCGAGGTCGCGCCGAACGAACACCATAATCCGCGACCCCTGATCGACATGGATCGTGGGCGGGATATTGATCGAGTTGCGAAGCGCCTCTTGCGCAATATTGTTGAGGCTTTGCGAAATCTGTTGCGCGCCGATCTGGCGCGCGTTCTGCATGTATTGGTTCGGCTGCGTCTGGATTGTCACCGTTTGACCAGTGGTCGGATCGGTGTAAGTCTGATTGGTGTTCGAGGCATTTTGGTCGCTGCCAAGATTGGCGATGAATTGCGTCGCGCCACCTACGACACTGAGAAGAATGGCGGAGCCGAAGCGCTGGACATAATGGTTGTCGACCTCACCCGGCATGCCGCTTCGACCGAGATCGTCCGTGCCGGTCGAGCCGAGCTGGACGGATACGCCGTCCGATCGAAGCAGGCGGGTCCATACAATGAACACCCGTGTTTGACCGGTCGCCAGGCCGCTGCGGTATTCACCGATCAGGCGGGAACCACCCGGGATCAAAACCCTGCGACCGTCGAACGACCACACATCCTCCGATACGACCGCTCGAACCTGCCCTGCAAGATCGCTTTGAATCGCCGTCTCGAGCACGCCCTTTATCATCGTCCCTTGGGCGACCAGCGCGTCCGTCCGCGGGTTCATCGTGGCTTTCGATGTATCCGCTCCGCTCTGGCTCGCCTTGGCCAAAAAACGCCGATTGGGGTCCTCCTCGCCCTCACTCTCGTTCTCGCTGGCGTTTCCGGCCGATGCTGCGTCGGTCTGATTGCCGCCAAGTGTCGAGGCACTGCCAGGCGTGTCACCGCTATCGACGACGACCTGCTTGGCGCGCAGGCGCTCCCATTTCCGCCGCTCCTCTTCCTCCTGTCGCCGCCGCTCTTCTTCGGCAAGGTGTCGTGCCTCCGAGTCGTCCTGGACCTCAGGCGTTGTGGTTGGCGGCTGCAATGGCGGCGGCAGAGGCGGCGCCTGGATTGTCGTTGGTGGCTGGGCAGCCACCGCCGGCGTCTCCTCGGGAGGAGCTGGAATCTTGATGGTGCCGTTATCAACTTGGGGGCGGGGGCTATCGAGCGACGGCGCCGGAAACTGTGTCGTATGGAAGTCCTCACCGTCCGACGCCGTCAACAGCGGCCTGTCTGGCGCTCGCGTCGCGGCATAGAGCATCCAACCGGCGAAAGCGACCGCACCGAGCGGCACCAAGACCTTGAAGAATGCGCTTGCCCCGAACTTTGGCGCGGCGACCACGGTTCCTTCTTCAGCAAGCGCTTTGTACTCATTGGGAGATGGCATTGGGTCCCCTCACTTTGCGAACCGTCCCGCAGTCGACACGTTGCGGCTCATAGGGTTCAAGCCCTGTCGGCTCGTTCACATTGTTCAGTCGCAGATTGAATAGACAGGTTGCCTCGTTGCCGTTGCGCAGGGTCCATTGATAATTGACCTTGTCGACGACGATGTAGGCTCCCTCGCGCCGGTAATTGACCAAGGTCTCATTCCGCTCGCTGTCGACGACGTAGATCGCCGGCACTTCGCGCGCGGGGTCGAAGCGGAACCAGGTCTTTACGCCGTCGTCATAGATCACGAGCGGCTTGTTTGCCGACGACCCCTTGTAGCCATAGGAGGAATTGGCGTTTTCCGCTTTGAAGCCCTGCCGGTTCGGCTGCGCCGCCCGGGCCTTGGCCTCATCCATCAAAGCGGCGTCCGAGACCTCCTCCGGATACCGAAACTTGATCGCATAGACCTGCTGCGCAACGGGACGAAACTCGCCCTGCAGGAAGAACACATAGCTGCGCTTGTTCGTGAGCACGTTGAGATTCCCGCCGGCGTTCTTCTCGATCGGCTTCACAAAGAGGACGTTGCCCTTCTTATTGGGCTCGATGCTCCAAGCCGGAACGTCGCCGGCGCCGAGCGTTTCGATCTTTTCGTCGTCGCCGAATTCGATCATGGTCGAGGCGCCGTAGCTCGCGGGCACCGCCACCACGTCGTCCTTCTGATACGTGACAAAGCGAATGCGACTATCACGAGATCCGGCCCGTGGTGCTTGTTCCGCAAGCGCCGGCTGAACCGCGAAGACGGCAAGCCCGATTGCTGTCAGCATGCCGGCGACCCTCATTTCGGGCTCTCCGAGGTGGGTGCCGGCGCTGTCTCCTGATCACGCCGATATTCGAGCACCTGGAAACCGAGCGGATTTTGAAAGCGGATCTCGTTCTTGGCTGGAACGCCGGTGTAGCGAAACCGGATCAACGACACCCAATGCCGCTGTATCGTGTTCGCCTGGCTCTTTTCTTCCGTCATGAACCGAACCAAAGCGGTTCTCTGATTGGGAAATGTCACCGACTTCACCGTCACATCAACGACGGTGTTGCGACCGTAGAGGACGACCGGATTGGTTACCTTGTTGGCCGGGCTGAACAGTTCGACGAGCTCCCGCGATGCGTCGCCGGTGCTCAACAGTTGGGCAAGGTCGAAATTGTCCTTCAGCGCCTTGGGATCATAGGTCTCACGTGCTTTCACGTAGCGGACGATATCGAACATCCCCATCGACTCGTCCTGTTGCAAAGGACCGTCGGCAAGTGGTCGCTTTACCTCGACAAATCCGGTCGATTTGTCGACAACCACCATATAGGGCTCGTAGGTCTTAAGCGGCAGCGCCAGGATAAGCGCTCCGACTGCTGCAACCGCAATGATCGAGGCGACTGTCGCCACACACCACGCCAGAGATCGCGACCAGCGATTACGGCGCGCCATATCTTTTTCCCAGATTGCCGCATCTCGGTAGTACGGCAACGGGGACTCTTTTTCCTTCGCCGGTGCCCCGACCTTTTCCGTCACATCGCTCATTGATGCTCCCAAACCTCTATGCCGGATCTGTCAGCTTTCGAGAAAGCCGCGCGTATTCGGCTGAACTCTCATATCGTCTCTGGGAGACGCCAACCCGCGCACGCTCGCGGCCCGCCAGGCGTTCCTGTCGGGTGCTCATCCCGGCGCGTCTCACGGTCGCGTTCGAACCGGCTCCCAATGCTCCTAAAACGGGGCTGTAGAAGCGTCCAAAGGATGGCGTTCCTATGCCAATGCCGCCGGCGAGAGATGCCGCAACGTTCGTGATTTGCGACAGCAACAGCACGCCAACAAGGCAGATCAGGATAAGTGGTGCCGCCTCGGTCAACGTCGTTGTCGCAGACGCGTTCGACTGGTTCACGGCGTCGAAATAGGTCTGCGTGATCGAAATGAAGAATGCACAGAAGGCATAGACCAATATCTGCACACACATGTACTGTACGACCGCCGTCATCCAGCCCGCGAAGAACCGGGTGGTGTAGCCGAACAGCATAAGAATGATGAATATTGGTGCGAGCGCCAGCAAAAGCCAAAGAAAGATCTTCGACAAAATGATGAGGAAGATCGCATAGCCGATGAGCAGTGCGCCAACGATGAGGACGAGTGCCCCGAGCACATAACCGCCGAAGTTCAACACACCCAGGTTCTTGATAAAGGCAGCGGTCGAGTTGGCCAGCGAATCCCAGATATTTTGTAGGGCCGTCTGTACGGAATTGACGGAATTCAATCCGGCCGAGTTCCCGGTTACATTGGCCGACACGCTGGTGAGAAGGCTGTTTCCGATCGCGGATGGCGTCTCATTTGCGAATGTGTAGGCATATTTTTGAAAGTCCGCCCAGCTTGTCGCCAGGGCGTAGATGACGAAGGCGCGGAACAAGCGCCAAACCATCTCCTTTCCCGATCCCGTCGAGGTTCCCTGCCAGATGCTGATCGCCCAGAATATCACGTAGAGCGTCAGCATCAGGCCGGCGACACCGACCGTGCCTCCGCCGGTCAATGCCGACGCGAGGTTCTGGTAGGCTTGCGATACGTAGTTGTTGCCGAACTTGTCGACCTGCTGCAGAAGCGTCGTGATATTGAAGTTCATTTGATCATCCCATCCGGTAACAGAGATGGATCGCTATTGAGCGCCTTCATTGGACCGCACGCATCAAAGGGGCTCGCCATTTCTGTTCTTGGTTCAACCGCCGCAAAGGCCATCGGCTGCATCCGCCCTTCGTCGCGCGCACATGGGGCCTTGAGCGGCTTGTGGCTGCAGCCCGAGATCGCGACCGCGCCAATGACGGCGGCGGTCAGAAGGAAAATGCGCGCTGTCATTGGCCCGACTTGTAATCAAGCGCGCGCGTCGCCTGCGTAATCAGGTTCATCCGATCGATGTTTTCCTGATTGGCTGCGGCGGTAGCGGTGTTAACGGAACCGATCAGCTCATTCACGGTGAGGCCGGTTTGGACCATGATCTGGCTGTTCTGATCGATTGACCCCTTGATATCCTGCGCCGTGCCGATCTTTTGCGCTCCCGATTGAAAAGCACTCGAACGGGTCTTCACACTATTTTGCGAGGAGTCGACCAGACCGGTCACGGTGGCTGCAACATTGACGAGGGAGTTATAGTTTTTATCCATCTGGGTCGCTTGTCCGTTGATGAGGCCGGAGATGGATTGCACAAGCTGCAGGCCATTGATCAGGTTTGAAACGATGCCCTGTGATCCGCTGCCAAGGCCACCGAACGACAGAGAGCCGCCAGAAATTACGCCGCCAAGGGACGGCGCGCTGCCCATAGAGAAGCCGCCATTGCCGAGCGCCATCTGCGCGAGCTGGCCGGCCTGGCTCGACCGGTCGCCCGTGACGGCCTGCAGCGTCCGTTGCGTATAGTTCATGATGTTGCGGTCGGTGCTGAGGATCTGGCTCGTAGCCGATGCAATCTCGCGCGCCTGCTCCAGATTGGCGTCGTCTCTCGTTGGCACCTGCGCCAGGGCGATGCTGGCGTAGCCTAGAAAGAGAGCCGCTGAAAACGCAAATCTACACATAGCCATTTCTCCTATTGCGCCTGATACTGATTGACTGCGGACGTCAGATCGTCCGCGGTCATGGTGACAGGGGCGTTGTTCGCCTCGTTTTGAACCTGCGAAAGCATGGGCGACACGTTCGCAACCGTATCGGCCGTGCGCGGAATGGTGCACCCGGTGTCAGCCGACGAGCAGCACGGGCTGCTGGTCGTGCCGGCGCCGCTCATACCCTTCGGGCAGTTTGTGGCGCCGTCCGCGCCATTTGAGGAACGAGAAGGCGCCGGTGCTGGTACCACCAATCCGGAGGTTCCGCGGCTCGTCATCGTTGCGGTGCCGATGTTTCGAACGTTGAATGCTTGGGCGAAGTAACCCGTCGCCTGGATCACCTCATTGAAGGTCAACCCTCCTTGAGCCCGGATAGCGCTGTTGCGGTCGAAGGCCTCCATGGCTGTTTTGTCAGTTCCGATATCCTGCCCCATGGTCTGAAAGACTTGGCTATTGGGTGCGACGGTCGATAGGCTGCCATTCATGCCGCCGGCGATCTGGCCTGTTATATCCAGCTGGCCCCGATCGCCGGCACTGCTGCCGACTGCGCCCGACTGAGATCCAGTCGAGGCGAACGCAGTAGAGTTCTTGATATCCGGATTGGCCTGTTCGAGCGACGCGCGGCCGCTTTCCGGAACGACCGTCCCTGTCGGGCTCTTTACGTTTTCGGCCTTTTTCGGGGTCGTCAGCGCACAATTGACCCCTTGCGTCGAGGATTTCGTGCTGTCCTGGATGAGCTTGATCTGAACCTTGTCGCTCTTGCCCTCGCTTCGCTGCGACAGGAGCGAGCTGTCGGATACCGGTACGGCCGCCATGGCCGCCGCTCCGGCTGATATCGTTAGAAGGGCGACTGTGGCGCCTAGGATGGTTTTCATTCCGGGTCCCTCCCGAGAAAGATCGGCAACCAAACGTCCGGATCATCGCCCACACGGGCGCGCAGCGCGTCGAGTTCCTGAACCGTCGAATTTCGACCGGACAGGATCTTGATCACATCGGGCATGGCAGAAAGGTTCAGGCGCGCGATGACGCTGTCCTGATCATGCTTGATCAGGAATTTGCGCGCTTCCGGCGGAGTTTCGCGGATCCATTTGATTTCGCGATCCGAGAGCCCGAACGCCCGGTGCGATTCCTCGTCGGCCTTCGGGTTGGGGAAAAAGATATTGGTCGGCGTCTGTTCGATCAGCGTGTTGGCGATCGACGATTTCACAATATCTGCCGCAGACTGCGTGCCGAAGCCAATGATGCCGTTCAGCTTTCGGATGGTCTTCAGCTTGTCCTTGATGAAGTAGCTGAAAATCTCATTGTCGAGGAGTTTCCAGCCTTCATCGAGGAAGATCATGACCGGTTGCCCGTCAAGCAGCTCCTCGATGCGATGGAAGATATAAAGCAGTGCTGCCGTGCTGGTCGTGGCATCGCTGAGCACACTCGTCATATCGAACCCGAATATGGACGATATCGAGAACGAGTCTTCGGCGTTGTTGAACAGCCAGCCCCGCTGATCGCGCCTGATCCAGGTTTGGAGGCGCGAGTAGAGATCGTCATCGCCGGCGCGCATGGCGCCGCGCAGCAGCTCGGCGAATTCCTCCATGGTCCGCCCCTCCGGCGGTGCGCTCGCCACCTGGGCGATCGCGTTCCGGATGACTTGCTCCTCACGCGTCGAGTGCTCGTGTCCGTCGGACCGACGCAGCATGAAGCCGAACAGCTGAAAGAGGAATTCCCGGTTGTGCGCCGTATCTGGAAGGTGCAGCGGATTGAACCCGGACGGTTCCCCAGCTTTCAGCACATCATAGCGGCCGCCCAGCGACCGCACAAAGATATCCAGGCCCCGGTCCTTGTCGATCATCACAAGCTTGGGGCGAGGGGTAATGCGCTGTGCTTGCGCCGCGAGAAAACCGAGCAACACCGTTTTACCCGATCCCGAGGGGCCATTCAGGGTGAAGTTGCCGAGGTCGCGAACATGAAAATTGAAGAAGTAAGCCGTCTGCGATGTCGTCTCGAGAACGCTGATCGGGCGTCCCCAATGAACGCCACTCGGCCGGCCACTCGGATAGTTATGGAAGGCCGAGAAGCCCGCCATGTTCTTTGAGGAAATCATCGACTTGCGCGCCACATAGGCGAAATTGCCGGGCAGAGTGGCCCAGAATGCCGGTTCACAATTCAGATCCTCGCGAACCCAAAGAGCGGATACCTCCGTCAGCGCCGTGCCGACATCGGTCACGCAACGGGCCACCTCGTCCATGCTCTTCCCGAGGCATAGCACCGACAGATGGTGCATCCCGTAGAGTGCTTCCGAAGACAGCAACTCATCGCGTGCTTCGCCGAGCTGGTCGGCCACGATCGAGCCGGCTTCATCGGACATATCGATCTTGCGCCCGACCCGTTCCATCTGGGTCACCGCCTGGGGCTTGTCGATGATCGCGAAGGATTGCGTCACGATGAATTCGTGCGGGACCTTCAGCATGGGGTTGAGCATCCCCGGCCCGGTGATGGAGGGATACTCGCTCACGGAGATAATGGCGCCGTATCGTGTTTCACTGGGGAATGCCCCGCGAATTTCGAACGTATTCGGGCCAAAGAACAACCGCTTCGTCGCCAAAGCCTCCGACAGCTTCATGCGGGGAAGGGCCATCGGCCGCGGAGCGCCGCCGTTAACAAGCTGCACCAGGAATTCCAGCGGCTCGGAATGCCAGACATCGTTGCGCTTGATGACGGACAGAACCCGCGCGCCGTAGGCCTGCAGGCTTTCCCGGACGGCCTTCATCACATCCGTGAGTTCGATGAGTGCCCGCTCATCCGTGGACGAGCGGCCGTCGGCGGTCCTTCGTCCGAAGAGCTTGCGTATCAAAAGATCCGCGGCGCCGACCGTGCCCTGCAGCTCTCGCCGGACGATTGTCAGGTAGATATCGTTCACAAACATGCGTTGGGTGCGCAGTGCCCCGGTATAGCGCTCGTCCAAGTCTTGGCAGAACTTGTTTTCGAAGGTCGACTCGATTGCCGGCTTCACTTCGCGACGTACAATGTGCGAGTAGATCGCGTAGCGGGAATTCGCCAGCCCTCGAATGAGATCGTTGCGGCCGAGCAGCCGCGAATTGATCTCTGCGATATCGATCGTTTCGAAGCACAGCCCGCTCATGTGGATGAAGGACATCAACATGCCGTCCTCAGTCTTGATCACCTCGTCGGACACATGCCGCGAATAGGGGATGTGGACCGAGACCGGGTTTTCCCGCCGGGATACGGCCCCAAAACTCAATTCGTCACGAAGAGCACGCGCAATTGCCATGGTCACACCCGATAGCTGCGCGCGCCCCAGAAGCTTGCGCTTCGGGGCGGCGTCTTTCTTGAGCGGATGAACATGATCTCGATGAACATGGGATCGCGCATGATAGCGATCCTTGCGACCGCATAGAGTGGGACGCAGGCACCGAGCATGAACAGATTGTGGGTTGCGAGAAAGACGACGGCCGTCAGTACGCCGATGAACCCGGCAAGCTCGTAGGGTAT
Organism: Rhizobium sp. CB3171; assembly: GCF_029714265.1. Taxonomy (NCBI): domain Bacteria; kingdom Pseudomonadati; phylum Pseudomonadota; class Alphaproteobacteria; order Hyphomicrobiales; family Rhizobiaceae; genus Rhizobium; species Rhizobium sp. CB3171. The sequence continues at coordinate 119,693 of NZ_CP121655.1, forward strand.
GCCGAGCACCGTCGGCGCTCGGGTCAAACCCTTGACGAGCGGAGTGATCAACAATTTGGGTTCGTTAGGATCGATCCGACCGTCTGCCATCTCAATCACGTACCCACTGCGGACTGAAAGAATTCGACGATCTGGGCCGACCCGAAGACCAGCACCACGCCCAAAATCCAGCTTCCAGCCACAAACCATGAGAGGCGTGCCGCCCATGCCATGAAACCCATGAAAATGCAGAACAGAACCGCCAGCGCCGTCGCGATCGGCCCGGTCAACGTCTCCACCAACGTCTGAAGCGTGCTTTGCACCGGCTGGAGAGTTCCGCCCGCGGCCATCGCCTGCGTTGCGAGCAGCATCAGCGGCAGCACCGCACCCGTGCTGCGAGCAGCAATCGTCTTTAACAAGTTCATCGACCCTTCTCCTTAGTCAAAGTTTTGCACCATTCCGCCCTGCCAGACCGGCGGCGTCGCGCGACGTTTTGCCGTGCCGGCATTACGAGAATTGGTTTGGGATATCGGATCATTTAAATGATCCGCTGCGCTGATCACAGCCTGTTGCGCACCCGTCCGGTCGAGGGTCATCGCCCCTGCGGGCATCACATCCTCGGACCCGACCGATGGCCATTGGTAAAAATCATTGATGACGTTGGCGACGTAGCCGACAGTCTCAGAGTAGGGCGGCACGCCCTTATATTTGAGAACCGCGACCTCGCCGGCGTTGTAGGCGGCGAGCATGTAGATCGGGTTCGGATATTTGCGATGGAGATCCCGGAGAAAGGCAATTCCGCCTTTCACATTGTCTGCCGGATCGCAGATGTTGACGCCGTAGCTCACCGCAGTGGATGGCAAAAGCTGCATAAGCCCATAGGCACCCTTGGGCGATAGCGCAGCGGAATTGAAGCGACTTTCTGCGCGAGCGACCGCAAGGACAAGCGGCGGATCGAAACCTTGCTGTCGTGCGACCGTTTCGACGATGCGCCTGCCGTCTTCTTTGGGAAGGGCTGCGATGCCCGGGCAGGGATTCTGGGCCATCGTCGTGGTCGCAGGAATAGGCGCACTGCCTTGCGCGCCATCCGTCCCACCAACCCGCTGAATGTCTTGGCTCTCAACCTGATAGGCCGGAACGACCCGACCGTCGGTGTCGACGGCAGCGTAAATGACGCGCTTAGCAGGTGCTGTCACGCGATCCTGGAACTTTGGTGAAGCTTCCTGCGCAACCGCAACTTGGCTTACCGCCATGGATGCGCAAACCGCCAGAACCGCGTTTCGAATTAGAACCATTAAAATAATCCTGCGCCGTTGCAGATATTGCGCTATCGAATTAATACAATGATCCGATGAACTGCAATCGCGAAATTGAGGTGGATCGATGAAAATGAGCAGAGTTCTACATGTTGTGGCGTTTTTGCCGACCCTGGCGGCTCTCTCGACCGAGCCGGTCTATGCTGACGATTTCGGCTGTAAGGTCTTGTTGTGCATCCTCAACCCTGAGGGCTGGGCGAGTGTCAGCGAATGTGTGCCGCCGGTCGAAAGGGCTTTCAGCCTGGTTGCTCGAGGACATCCCTGGCCACAATGCCCGGAAGCCGGCAGCTCGGGCCGGATCGGTTATGAAAAATACATGCCTTGTCCGGATGGGACTGTGGCAGCGACCGCCACCAACGAATGGAATGGAAGCTCCAACAGCGCCCATTCGGAGATTGTTTATAAGGCCGACAAAGATGGGGCGTTCTGCGCCCGGCCGCTCGGGACCTCCACATCGTACGGGTCCCAATGGGGATCAAATTCAGGTGCACGCCTTTCACCGACCGCCATACCGCGTGAGGTCCGGACTGAGCCCAACTACCTGGACCTGACAACGACAGACGGCAAACAGCGCTTTTGGTTTAATCTGAGCAAGTATCAATGAAAAAGCCTGGATTTCTCGCTGCCGGCATTCTCGCAGCTTTCCTCGCCAGCGCTCCGGCACGGGCCGAGGATAAACCCAATCCCTGGTTTCAGGTGCCGGCCACAGCCTCTTTCACGACCGGTGACACCTGGACCTATGCAGGCGAGACGCACCGCCTCTATGGCGTTCAAGCCTGCCTGCGGGGCACATACTTCACAAATGGCGTAGGGGTGTGTGTTGATTGCGGCGAAGCAAGCCTTGCCATGCTCGTCTCTCTTATCAGGGATCTTAAACCCGAATGTTACACCGCGGCTTGGCAGGCCGCGACCAAGACACGCTTCGTCATTTGCGTCGCTCAGCCTACTTCTGGATCTGCGGCGGGTTCCCGCATCGATCTGGGCACAGCGCTAATTTCGACCGGCTGGGCCTTTGCGGCCGTCACACCAAACGGCGCTCCGGTCCATGATCCTTATATCGTCGCGCAGGACGTCGCAAAGAAACAGCGCCTTGGTCTATGGCAATTCTCCGACGTTCCCGATCCCAACGTCATCATCCTACGGGATATCCGCAACGCCGCTAATGCGCCCGCTCAGGCTTCGATTCCGCCTGCAAATCAATAACCGGACCTTCGTGAACTCCATCATAGTCGACATCCTGCAGAGGCCGCCGCCGGATCACGAAAGTGACGGCAAGCGCAATCGCCGAAATCAAGCCAAGGGCGATAGCGGCGATCAGACCCGGTTCTCTCCAAAACGACAGACTGTCCCATTGATTAAATACTCGGGCACCGGACAGCACTAGGATCAGGACCGTCGCGACGATGATGCGCGTTCCCGGCTCCATGTCGAATTTCTTCAGCATCGGCTTTTCCTTTTCGCACGCCCTGGTCACGGCCCCGATATCAGTTCGCTTCTAGCGCAGACGCCGGCACCAGGCGCAAGGGGCAAGCCCTCAGGCGGAGCCTGCCTTACGGGTGCGCCAGCCGTCACCCGCGCTTCGTCGCTCTCACGGGGACCGTTCCCCAAGGAGAGCAAAAGATGAAACAGCAACCGAGCTTCGACATTTACGACACTATCACCAGCACGATCGTCAATGCGATCGAGAATGGTCCCGGCAATTTCGTGATGCCCTGGCATTCCGCTCCAAATCTCCAGATGCCAATCAACGCCGTGACCGGCAGAGACTATCGCGGTATCAATGTCCTGTCGCTCTGGATTGGCGCTCAAAATCGCGGTTTCACAAGTCGCGGCTGGGCAACCTTCAAGCAGTGGCAGGAGGTCGGTGCACAGGTTCGCAAGGGTGAACGTGGTACTCCCATTGTCTTTTATCGGCAAATCGAGATCGAAGAGACTCTCGCTGAGCTGGACGCCGATCGGCGTAAGATTCCCTTCGCACAAGCAAGCTGGGTGTTTAATGTCGATCAGGTCGACGGCTACGAAGCTCCCCCAGCTCCGGAACCGCGCACGCTCTTCGAACGCCTGACCCAAGTCGAGGACATCATTTCTCAGACCCGAGCTGACATCCGCTATGGAGGCTCGCGCGCCTTCTATCTGCCCTCGGATGATCACATTCAGATACCTGTTCCTGCCGACTTCACAGGAACGCCTACCAGTTCGCCGCAGGAGTCTTTCTACAGCACAATTTTTCATGAGCTGGCCCATTGGGCAGGCGCAGCACACAGGCTCAACCGCGAAGATCACAAGCGGCAGTTCGACGCCGTCTACAATTTCGAAGAGATCATTGCCGAGATGACCGCTGCTTTCCTTTGCGCTCGCCTCGATATCACGCCGGTTCCGAGGGTTGATCACGCCCAATACATCGCGGGCTACCTCAAAATGCTCAAGGAAGACAAGCGGGCTATTTTCCGAGCTGCGACAGCCGCCGCGGCGGCGGCCGATTTCATCCTTGCTCTTTCGGGCGGAGAGGGCGCCGGCTAGCGGCCTGCCGCTCTTTCGGCCATCGAGCTCGCGGCCGAAGACAGTTTTAAGATCACCAATCCGTCCGAGGATTGATGACAGGCACGCCGGCGAGATCCCGAGAGCCTCGTCAGAGAGGTTGCGATAACAGCGTTGGCCATCAGCCTCACTTTCGCGAATGACTGACGTGATATCCAATTCTCAACGTTTTGGGGGCTGCCCTGTCACTACCGCGTGGCGGGCAATGACAGGGCGGTCGCTGGCACGGATGGCATGGGTGTGACAGCGACAGGGCGGGACAGCCTATAGCAGACAATCTTGGCGAGAGAAATTTATCTTGCTCGTAACGTGCCAAATAGCAGGAGGAGAGCTAGCGGCCGATCGTTGATCTGATAACTGGTGTGGCACAGTGACTGCAATGCCTGGCGACCTCGTTGAATTTCAGCCCGGACGACCTCGATGACGTCCTATGGGACGGCAACCGCCGACTGCTGTTCAGCGAATATGCCGACAATAAAATGAATGTTGGCGTGGCCTTGCCGCTGTTCGAGCGGCTCCCCATTTCCTTGGTCGACCTCGAACTGGAGTCTCGAGATGGACGACCTGCCGACCGAAACGCTATCCTTCCAATCAATCGAAATCCTTCCACCCAAGCGACACGACAGGGTCGGTGAGGGAGCAACGCTATGTCTCTGCTGCGGCCAACTCCGGTCACGTCAGTGGATGCATGATGACGGCTGCGGGATATGCGAAGAATGCCTGGCGCCATAACGCAAGTCTCCGACAGGTCCCTTGAAGACTCCGAGGCGGCATTGGCGTGTCATCCGGACGGGTACGTCGAAGGCAACTTCCGAGGTCGAAGATGGGGGTCGACTGTGACGGTCGCTGACGGCCGTCGAATATGGTTGTTCGCCGAAGAGCTCGGCGGGAGAGACATCGTCAGCTTAAACATTTATCGTCTGTCGGGACGGCCGACGCTGAAGCCGTGCGAGATGTCGTCGTCCAAGGTGATTGATTTCCTCCTGGGTTTCCGGCCAGACGGGCGGATGCAAGAAGGAATGTAACGACGACCGACTTTTCGCCGCACTTGATCTAGTACTACAGTTGTAAATGACCTCGTTTTCTATAGTGGGCGAGCATGGCCTGCGCCTGATGGTTTCGTCGCCAGAGAGACCAGGCGAGAATGAATCCCCGCTTTGCGGGCTTTCGCATGATCAGCCGAGCGATGAGCGTGCGGATTTCGGCGACGGTGGGGATGAGCCTGATCTTGCGCGTCAGGCAGCGATTTTCGGATTTGGACTCGTTTCGTTCGGTTTGCCGCAGGCCGAACGGCGTAGATCGGCGCCGAGCTTGGCGAGGAAGGCCGCGGCCGCCATGACGAGCGTCATGTGGCGATGCCAGCCATGCCAGGAGCGCGCCTCGCAATGGTCAAGGCCGAGATCGTCCTTGGCGCGCTGGAAGCATTCCTCGATCGTCCAGCGCAATCCTGCCGCGCCGGCCAGTTCCGCAAGCGTAGCCTCGGCGGGTGCAAAAACCAGATAGTAGCTGAGGGCGCGCGGATCCGTTCGGCTTTTGCGGATGAGGACATAGCGGGCATAGCCTTCCTCGACGACATAAGGCAGCGCAATCCGGGCCCAGTCGTAGAGACGCAATCCTTTGGCGCCTTCGCCGGCAGGACAAGCAGTCCAGGCCGCAACGGGCAGTTCCTCGGCCATCTCTTTCGGGTCCGTCTGCAGCAGCCCCTGATCGGTCAGCATTCGCAAGGTATGGTTGGAGCGCACCGCAAGCACATAAGGCTGTCGGCGCTCCTCGAGCATGCGGCGCGTCTGGTAATCGCCGCCATAGGCCGCATCGGCCAGAACCCAGGCGCACGGCACGCCGCGATCAAGCGCCTGTGCCAGCATGGCGCGCGCCATTGCTGGCTTGGTCAAGAATTCCGTCTCCTGTGGAATCCCGGCCGCCTTGCGCCGCGCCTGGTCTTTCGCCCACGCCTCCGGCAGATAGAGCCGTCGGTCGATCAGCGTCTGGCCAAAGCGGCTGGCATAGGCGACAAACACGCCGATCTGGCAGCTCTCGATCCGGCCGGCGGTGCCCGAATATTGCCGCGCCACCCCGACCGAATGGGTGCCTTTCTTCAAAAAACCGGTTTCGTCCACCACCAGCACGCCCGATCGATCGCCGAGCGCCTCCATGGCGTAATCGCAAACGATGTCACGCAACCGGTCCGCATCCCATTGCGAGCGCCCCAGCAGGGCCTGGATTCGCCACGGGCGCCCAAGGCCGGCCTGCTCGGAAAGAAGCCAGCCCGTCTTGCGCTCAATCCCCGATAAAAGCCCGTCGATAAATGCCCCGCAGCCCTCCCGCGCCTCAGAACGTCGGAACACCACGCCAAGACGCGCCTTCAGCACCGACAGTTCCCCTTCCCAGGAAATCCCCGAACCCGACCATTCCGAAACAGACATGCCGCAGCCCCTTCAAAAAACTCCTTGAAGAGAATCATGATTTGCTCCCATTTACAACTGTAGTACTAGGTTGCCAACGAAGTCGGAAGTTAGGGTCACCGGCCCGGAATGTTCCGAGAAAGAAATCTTTTCTGAGCTTCCTCAGTATCCTCAACCGGGAGGCAACGAGCGACCCACGAATAGTTCACGGCGGTACCAGCGACAGCATTCTTCGTCGGTTTGAAGGGGTCTTCGCTCACCGACCACTGGATGAGCGAACCACGACCCCAAAAGCCTCTTTGGCAACCAAACCTCACACATTCAAATTGCGTCGATTTAGAAACTGGAGTACAGGTGAAGCCCAATCCACGGAGCTTCTCCGCTATCACAGCTTTGCTTCCGTTCGCCTCAGTGGCCAGTTTCTGCACGAATGCGTCGAAGTCTTTCATGGCGAGTGCCAATGGGGGATACCCGTCGTTACGAATAGAGCCGCCAAGTGCGACGCTCCAGAGGGCGAGGTATCCAAGGAGTAGCGGCAGGCATCGTGAAATAATCCACGTCTTCATGCCGTGCCTTCCACGTCACCATCCTCATCCAATTCCCGCACCGGCAGATAGGCGTTCGTCTCCAGCCATTCTTTGATGATGTGCCGGATTATGTCGTTTCGCGTCATACCGAGCTCGCCAGCAATCGAGACCAATGCATCGTCCGTATCGGCATCCAGGCCAATCGGTGTTGCGTTCCGGATCACAAGCGCCGCACGTCGCAACATAATCTGTAGGTCGGCACGAGACGCGTCTCGAATGCGATCGGCTGCATATTCGAGCTGCCCTGCCATGTCACTTGGCGGGCGTTCTTCATTCTGTTTCCAGTCGGTCATGCGGGCACGCTCTCTGGCGAAAGCAACAGCAGCTCGTCATCCGGCATTGGACGCTGCAGCCGTTTCGCTTCCTCCCACGAGGCAGTCAGCCAAAGTTCGATCTCTTCCACATTCCGAAGAACGACCGGCATCGCCTTTTCGTGGATTTCACCAACGACCCTGTTGGCGTCTGTCGTCAGGAATCCGTAGAGGTCGGCGATGATTTCTCCCTCTTTGATCTTCCGCACCGATCGCCATTGCGCCACCGATATGCCGGCGAAGAACATGAGTGGTTGTTCCTCGTTGGCCGCAAACCAGGCGTTCGGTACACGTCCGCCTTCCGCACGACTTCCATAGTCCGGCTCAGCAAAGCGGGTGAAAGGCACGACGCACCGGTTTTCTACGCCGAGCCAGCGCGTCCAGTGCTTGCTGCTGGTATTCCGGACATTGGTGGTGCCGCCGTCCGGTTCCATCTTCAGGAGTTGCGCGAAGTCAAACGGTATGCCTTTTGCCTGCAGCTTGTCGGCGCGTTTCTTGGCCGCCTGCATGAGCGCCTGTTGCGAGCTAGGCAATCCCCACCGCACCATCGCCATTTCGCGACCGGCCGGAGTGTTTCGAACGACTGGCCCCATGCGATCCGGATAGACGTCGAGCGACGGCTCCAGGTTGCCGATGCTGTCGATCATCGCCCTGGTGAATTGTCGGATGGCTTCTTGGTTCGTTGTGACGTTATAGAGATTGCACACGATCTCGCTCCCTCCTTCTTCCCAAAACCATCATCGTAAAATTCTCCGGGGTGTCTACGACACACTCGGCGTCGATGCACCGACTATCGCTTTTCATCTTTCCAGACGGGACGCCTGAGTGTTTTGATCCCGACCAGGCGACGGACAGTAATGCCGACGGCCTCAGCGCCGCTAGCGGATCGTAGTTTCGACGTGAGATATTCTTTCTTCCCACACTGACTGCACCGGAACTTCCCCTCGATCCCCATGAACGGAAGATCGCCGAAAATCTGCACGAGGTCGGCTGGCTCGTAAAGATGTTGGCTTCGACACCAACTGCATTTGATCTGAATGTAATGCCTGTCTTGGAAGCTTGAAAGCTTTGGAAATTGCGCGATCTTCGTTGGCGATAGGTAAGCTGGCGGATGCGTTTCGGGCACAATCAGGCGACCTTATGTGCGGGCTCGTCTTTCCCCTGCATCAGAGCAAAGAACTTATCTACGGGTATCGCATCGGCAAAGGTCTGGATCACGTCATTCACATCCGCCGTCGTCTCGATCCAAGCAGGGCCAGCGATGAAGTCGCTTCCATTGGCATTCAAACGGACTACGCCGCACACCTTTCCGCTGTCGTCATCGAATGCCATTTCGAGTGACCCAAGATAAAACTCCTCACTCTGGTAAGAAAGATCGACTTGCAGCATTCGCACCTGCCGATTGCCGATCTCCTCTAGGAGGTTGGGATGGACTTCGTCGACGGCGAGCGGGGAAGGTTCCCTCCAGAAGAAGCCCTCGAAGTCGGGCGCTCCTGGGTTCATGAGCTTCGCAAGCATCGCATCTACGGGGCGTTCTAGCTCTTGAAGCTCGAACGATTTACCGCGATGGCCCGGCGGATCTCCGAACACATCGAAGACGTTGTAGCCGATGAACCTCATCAGCAGGTAGATGGCAAGGACATTCTCTTGGCCAATAGTCGAGTCAGGCCGCACGCTGGCAACAATACCTCCGACACGTCGGATATGAGCCAAAAACTCCGGAGACTTTTCACGGAATTCAAGCCGGCTTCCGTGAAAGTGATCAAACGCGTCGTCGCTGATGTATTTCACCAGAGCACTTACGGCCTCGATATCCGTCTCACTGACCGTTAAAGCGCCTTCCTTCGGCGTCGGATCCCACTCAGGATCATACTTGACCTCTAACATCACGTATCTCCTTCGATTTCAAAACGCGGCTTCCAGCCTCGCGTAAAGCCAACCGACATTCCGGCTTCGCTCAAGGCCAACTGGCCGCGGACGAACCGCAATTCGTCCAGCAGCGCAGTAATCGTCGCATGGGCGTCACCGCCACAAAGGGCAAGTGCTGCCTCAACAAGATCGAATTCCGGTTCTTCGGTTTGGGCGACTACGGTACTCATCGGGCAAACGTCTTCCTTCTCCACTGTCGCCAGGGAGTTTCAGCACAAAACAGGGTATCGAGGGTGAACGGCGGGTCATGCCGCCGCCAATGTGTTCCTGTTATGTTCCTGTATTCGGGATGAGTCAAGAACGCTTTTTGATGGCGCCGAGCAGTTCGTCAATTTCACCTGATGTTATCAGGCCGAGCATGTGATGGTCGGCAAGATCGACGAGGGCTGCCGCAACCTCCCGCTCGCCCCAACCAGCGTCGACCGCCTTGCTGACAAGTTCGGCGAAGGACAAATGCAGCGCGTACTGGCACCAAAGGCGCCGGTCCGGATCGGAATTGTCACAGCGAGGAGGTTGAATATCAGACATCTCTGAAATGTCGTGATTATTTCCGTCTGCGTCAAGTGACGGCCCTCTCGCTACTCCATCAGGATGACTCGACTCTCCCTACTTTGTCTGCTGCACTCTCGCGTATGACAAAGGCTCCTCGTAAGGCATCTCGCCCGCTTCTTCGCGAGACAGAGCCGCCGCTTCGCAGCAGGCCGCGCAAGCCGCGCGATCCTAAGCAGCCACGCCTTCCATTTGATCCAATGCCGGAACGCGTAGAGCCGTGCCTCGCGCAACTCGTTTCCAAGCCGCCGAAGGGTGATAATTGGCTTTATGAAATCAAATGGGACGGGTACCGCCTCGCCATCCACATGGAGCCGACGAGGGTTCGCATCATCACTCGCGGTGGCCACGATTGGACCCATCGGTTCCCATCGATCGCACAGGGAGCGTCCTGGGTTGGCGGTACGATGATCCTGGATGGCGAAGCTGTCGTGCTTGATGAACAGGGCCGCGCCGATTTCGGCGCCCTGCAAAAGGCTCTCGGCGGCCGCGGCGGTAAGCGAAGTGCAAGTGAAGCGATTTTCTTTGCCTTCGACGTCCTTTATCTCGATGGGCATGATCTTCGGCGAATGGTCCTCGCGGAACGTCGGCAGGTGCTTGAGAGCCTCATTCCGGTCAAGGCTTTCGGCGCTATTCGGCTATCGGAGGAGATCGAAGGCGATGGCGACGTGCTTTTCGCGGCCGCCTGCGAACATGGCCTAGAAGGCATCGTCGCCAAGAGACTTGACGCGCCATACCATTCGGATCGGCGCGGCGATTGGGTGAAGATCAAGTGTGTTCAGAGCGACAGCTTCTTTGTCGTCGGCTACGAACCATCAACAGCCGCATTGGGCGGCATGGGCCGCCTTTTGCTGGCGGCGCGCCAGGGCGATGACCTGGTTTATGTTGGCGGAGTGGGGACCGGGTTCAAGCAGCGCGAGACCATGAAGCTGCGCAAGGATCTGGACAATCTGAAAACATCAAAACCTGCAGTCGCCGTGAAGCGGAAGGGCGCCATATGGGTACAACCGACGCTTATCGCCGAGATCGAATATCGTGGTTGGACTGATGACGGGAAACTGCGGCATTCGTCCTACAAAGGCTTGCGGGAAAAACAGGATAATGCTGCGGTCTATCGGATCGAGGGTTGACTGGCACGATGACGTTTTGCATGGGAACGCCATTCGCTCTGCGATCAGCGAAGAAGGACCTGATCGAACGCAGCGGCGATGATGATTTCCCCGAAACTCTGCCAAAAGCTAGAGAGGCCATTGACTGATGCGCACCGCCGAGCTGACCGGCAAACGTGATGCCCTTATGCTTGAAGAGCAACGCGTGGCAGCGCGCGTAGCGAAGGCCCACTCCGACTCTGACCATGATTTAGCTTACATGCTCGATGGGTACAGCCAACTTCTGGCCGAGGTCATCGCAGATATCCAGGGCGAGATTGAAGACTGGGAAGACGAAAGCTGATGCGCTTCTTACATTTCAGGCTCGTCGGCCCCGCTATTGTCGGCGTAGCGTTATTCATCGCAGGGATGGCCACCTTTCCCTACTACGGTGTGAAGCGGATCGACGCGGAGGCACGGCGAAGCCAGGAGATGCTTGTCGAGCGGAATATCTCGTTGTGGATTTCTGACGTCGAATTTTCTCTGACAGCCTGGACTATCTGGGACGAGGCGATCGCAAAGCTGGACAATTCCTTCGATGAGGAATGGACCGACAGAAACATAGGCGCTTCTTTGATCGGCACATCGAGGACCCGCTCTGTGGTCGTCCTGGATTCGCATGACGCGATCATCTACTCCCGGACGGATGATACCGTAAAGGACAAGCCCTTTTTCGTGCGTGGTCCGGCGGCGATGGTGAAGGATGCCTCCGAACTTCTGGTAAATGTCCGCTCTCGTGAGCATCAACCGACAAAACCTGGCATTCCGTCACCGCTCGCGATCAGTCGGATCGAGGTCATTGGGGACGAAGCCGTCCTCCTTTCGGCCAGCCTGTTCCAGCCGGATTTTGGGACATCCAAGCCGAAGGGCGATCGCGCACCGGTCCTCATCACAGCCATGCCAATCGGCGGCACCCTACAGGATTTTTTCGGAAAGCGCTTTCTGCTCAACGACGCGCAAATCAGTCCCCTTCCAGCCGTTTCGCCCGACCGCGCCCGCGCCGAAATCGCCGTGGGAACGGAGGGGGAAGTCGAGGTTCTGTCCTGGCTTCCGCCAACGCCTGCTTCCGACATTCTTTGGCAGTCGCTGCCCCTGATTTTGACTGTCGGCATTGTTCTTGTGGCAGGTGCTGTCTTGATGATTCGCATCACCCAGACGGCAGCGCAGATGCTGATGAGCAGGGAACGGCAGATGCGGTACGCCGCGACCCATGACTTCCTGACGGGTCTTGCCAACCGCTCGCTTCTGCAACCGGAATTTGCGGCTTTGGCGGAGAAAGGGCCGCTGATGGTCGCCTGCCTCGATCTGGACGGCTTTAAGACGGTAAACGACACTCGCGGCCATGCCATGGGTGACGAACTCTTGAAGGTCGTGGCTGAGAGGCTGCGAGCGGGTATTCGCGCGGAAGATCGGCTCTTTCGGCTGGGCGGCGACGAATTCGCTATTATGATGCCGGGTCTATCGGCAATAGAAGCTGCGGAAATCTGCCGACGCCTGTCGGTCTCTCTTTCAAACAAGATGCATCTGCAAGGATGCGAGATTTCCGTCGGTGCTTCGTTTGGGATTAGCGAGATTGCGACGAACGGGACCACTTGTGAGGCTGCCCTTAAAGGCGCAGACGCGGCGCTCTATTGTGCGAAATCAGCCGGACGTGGAAGCGTCGTCATGGAATCGAGCATGGAGAAGCACCAATCCGGCTCGCGTGCTCTCAAGACGGCCTTGGGTCGCTGAAGTCGCAAGCTATCTATCGCGTTCGACGGATTAAACAATCGGTCCAAACTGCCGACGCCGGCAGTTCGACACGTTGCGAAGTGGCTGACTGCAGCTTAGCGTCTCAATTGTGAAATTTGCAGGCAAAAGCCACACCCGCCGGGGGTTTTATCTGATTGGTGGCGTCATCGAGAGACACGGCGAAATCATGAGCAGTCAATGCATAACGCTTATAGAAATACGGGCCGGTAACAGTTCAGAGCATATAGGAGAGCATCTGGTAAGCGTCATCGAGTGCAGCTTCCTGCGTTCGAAATTTTCTGCTGGGCCGGCTTCGGCCCTCGTTCAATTGAATGACATAGATCCATCGACCAAATCGCAGTTCTTTTGTTTCAATTGTGTATTCGAAAGGAATTTTCATCGGTGCCATTCGTATTCCATCTCTAAGCTTGCAACCGAAAAGATGGTTATTGATTTATGAATCCGTCGGCAATCTGAAGCTCCTGTAATGGTTGACGAACGAGGTTAACGGCAGTCGGGCATCAAAAAACCACGCCATATGGCAGGCAGAGAAATTGGGAAGGGCGTCCCATAAGGCGGCGAGCGGGAGCGTTGTCGGCCTTCCTAAATCGCCGGGGCCACCGATCCAACATGCTCCGAACGCTTCTCCGGCCCAAGCTCATGAATACGGACTACCGATCACACTCGGAATAACTGAAACCAGTACGGCAAACGGCTAAAGAGCAGACAGATATTCTCCAAAAGACAAGGACGCCCGCCCCATAGCGAATGCCCCTCGGTGATATTGTGAAGCGCCGACGACGCCTAACGCTCAGGTCCCGGCGATCCAATAGGCTGCGAGAACCAGGAGCACCCATAGAAGTATGGAAGCTAGGATGGCTAGCAAAAGATATTTTAGGCGATTCGTCATGGTCCAACGATAGTGACCGTTTGCGCAGTCTTCACACTAGACACGCCAATATGATTAAGAAAGGCTTAGCGGTCAGCTACAGCTGCATCACGATGACACGGCCCGCGGTCTGATCGGAGACATAGACAATCTCTTTGCAGTGTGGCGACATTGCAGTTAGCCGGCTATTTATCTCTTAACCACGCTTCCTCAACCCGTGTTCGGGACTCGATGACATCATTTTTCCGACCTGTCGCCGGTCACCAATAGGCCATAGAAGCGGAGATGCCCACAGGATCGCTCAGGGCCGGTAGGCCATGACCTTCACCCAGTCGACAATCATCGATTGCGGCAACGCACTGTCGACCGGCGGGCCAGGCCAATCGCCACCAATCGCGACATTGATGATCATATAGAAAGGCTGGTCGTCAAAAACCCATGCCTGGCCAGGTTGGAGTTTGGCTGCCTCGGCGGTCTTGAAAAGCTTCCCGTCGAAAAACCACTGGATTCGCCCCGGGGTCCATTCGATTGCGTAATTGTGAAATCCCTCGGCAAGAGCTTGATCAGCCACATGTTCGCCAGGGCTTGAATAGCCCGGTGCATGCAAATTAGCGAACACGGTGCCAGGGTTTTCACCGACGTTTTCGATTACGTCAATTTCGCCGTTCGCTGGCCATTGTCCAGCATTGCCCATTAGCCAAAAGGCCGGCAGCAAACCGGGGCCACGCGGTATCTTCAGTTCTACCTCGAAGCGCCCATACTTCTGGCTGAACCGTCCCTTCGTCTTGATCCTCCCTGATGTATAGCGTCCGTCGGCTTCTTTGCGCGCTGTGATAAGGAGGTGGCCTGCGCCATCCAGCCTGACATTGTCCATCGTGCTGGTGTAGGTCTGATACTCGTTGTTTCCCCAGAGCGCATTTCCAGAGCCCACATCATAAACCCATTTGGTCGTGTCAGGCCGTCCCGGTGGTCCGTTGAAGTCGTCCTGCCATACGGTCACGAAGGAGCCGGCTGCGGCAGGCGATACCGCGGTCGAAAGAGCTAGGAGCGCCAGGAGCCAACGAATCACTGTCTGCCTCAGCGGGAGGCGTGCCGCGGAACCGTTGGTCGCCCCGCAGCCGCACTGGCAAGATTTAACATTGGAGCTAAGTCGTGAAGATGTGATAAGTGTTATACGGGAGGAATAGTAGCACATGTTTTACATTGTCTTTATTTTCTGGCTGGTGGGCCTAGTCTTCTTAAGTATTGGCTTCCTGCTTCTGTCAAGTTCCGACGAGAAAAAGCGTGTTTCTTCGTGGAAAATGGCCCTCGCATATTTGTTCTGGCCCGTCACACTCATGGCTGTGATTGTACAATCACTGTTTTCACGCCGGGCATAGGTACGGTTTCTTCGGGACATGATCGACGATGGCGCTCCAGGTATGATCAATCTCTGGTGCCGGAAGCATTTTCGCCAGTGCGAAATCCCCAGGCAGTCGTAGCATCCGACCCAGAAAGTGCCGATGGCGAATGTATCCGTTTCCATATTCACTCCCGATTAACCGATTGTCGAGGTGTGCGGTTGCGGTAAGCACATTGGTAAGATGTTGTCCCTAACGCTCAACGCGACACGGGTGCCAGTCCATTGGCCTAGGAGAACGACATTGAGCTCGAGATTGAAAAACCTGCTAGTGGCAATTGGCGTTTCTGTTGCGATGTGGAGCGGTATAGTAGGTAGCGGCAAGTGGGTCATCGATCAGATCCAGCCTGGGATCGACCAACAGCAGACCGCGAGTACACGGTAGTTTTAGCGGTCGCGTTTGGGAGCCGAATAGAGATCTAGTGCGCGGCGGCGTTGAGCCATACTTATTTAGATATCTCGAAATTAATATAATAGCCTTATGGCGCAGAAAATTTGTAATTAGCAAAGTATAGAAAATCGAACTATCCTGGATTTATATTGGTGGCTTCCAGAATCGCCCCTTGAATTTCTTCGCGACTTGATTCTAAAACGATTTAAGTCGTCCTGGCAGTCTCACAGGTTGTGCCTCGCCGGACCGTCCCTTCGCAAGGTTTAAGGATCATTTATGGCAGGCCACAAAAGAGTTCGTAAGGCAGTATTTCCGGTCGCCGGACTAGGGACGCGGTTCTTGCCGGCGACCAAGGCGGTGCCGAAGGAGATGCTGACCGTCGTCGACAAGCCGGTGATTCAGTACGTCGTCGACGAGGCGATGGAAGCTGGCATCGAGCATTTCGTGTTCGTGACCGGCCGCAGCAAGCATGTCATCGAGGACTATTTCGACATTCAGTTCGAACTCGAGCACACGCTGCGCCAGCGCAACAAGAATGCCGAACTGTCGCTGCTGAACGGCCTGCTGCCGAAGGCCGGCACGGCGAGCTTCACGCGCCAGCAGGAGCCGCTCGGGCTCGGCCATGCCGTTTGGTGCGCCCGCGAGATCGTCGGCGACGAACCGTTCGCGCTGCTTTTGCCCGACATGGTCATGCGTGCCGAAAAGGGCTGCATAAAGGGTATGATCGAGCTTTATGAGCATAGCGGCGGCAACGTCATCGCCGTCGAGGAATGCGCTCCGGATCAGACGCATAAATACGGCATCGTCGGCGTCGGCGAGACGATCGGCAGCGGCTTCCGCATCACCGAAATGGTGGAGAAGCCGGCCAAGGGCACGGCTCCGTCGAACTTCTTCATCAATGGCCGCTACATCCTGCAGCCGGAGATCTTCCATATCCTGGAACGCCAGGAGCGCGGTGCGGGCAATGAGATCCAGTTGACCGACGGCATGCTGAAGCTTGCGCAAGAGCAGGATTTCGCCGGCTATCACTTCCAGGGCCAGACTTTCGACTGTGGCGCCAAGGATGGCTTCATCCTCGCCAACGTCGCCTTCGCGCTCGCCCGCGCGGACATCCGTCCGACCATCGAGGATGGGTTCAAGGCACTGGTTAGAGATATCTAAAGCCGGCATTGCAGTCGCAAGCCGACACCGCTTGCGACTGCAGCAGGTTCGTGCCTCGTCCTGGACCATCAGCTCGTTGCTGACTCTGCGGAGATAGCGGCTATACGCCAAATTAAGGCGTTGCTCATGGTGTAGACCGTCTCGCCGCTGCTCGCCCCCAAGTGTTGTTCATTCTAGAGCCACTGTTTGTAAATTGACGCGCGGCTGTAGAACCATCGCCGCGAATGGTTCGGTACACTTAGTAAATCGATATCTCATTCGAATTTAAATGAGCGGATTCTAATTATGCTACCGCTCTCAATGTATTAGTTTATAATAATACGCGAAGATATGCTTCGTTTGATGTTGCAGATCGTAGAAACAAAGTCACAGTTGTTAACTGAATATTGGATTTGCGCAATGCACCCGAAAAAGGCCGGGCGTTAGCACTTGCGGAAAGCACATTCTTTGGTAATTAATTCGATTAACATCTTACTAACCATGACGAGCAGTTTTGACCTCCGATTGGATTAATTTTTGTCTTTATGCCGGGGTATTTGAATGAAGGGTGACATTAAACGGGTCATTATTGGTGGGGTTCCAACTGACTGTGTATCGCGTGCCGATCTGGTGGAACTCATGCTTGGTGGGCATGACCTGCGTAACAACGATGCTACGAAGTTGCTATTCGACATTAACGGCCAGGGTTTGGCGCTGTGCCTGTTCAACAAGGCATACCGCGATAATCTCAACTCTGCGGATATTGTCCATGCCGATGGTCAGCCGCTTGTGACGGCATCGAGGCTAATGACAAAGACCCCGGTTCCAGAGCGTAGCGCAACGACTGACCTGTTCCACGACGTCGCCTCGGCCGCTCAGAAGAGCGGGAAGAGCTTCTTTCTTCTCGGCGCCACCGACGATGTTGTGCGGGCCTGCGCAGACAAGATGCGCAAGCTTTATCCCGGCGTGAAGATCGCCGGGACGCGTAACGGCTATTTTTCCGAGGCCGAAGAAGCGGACGTTTGCGCCGAGATCAATGCCTCGGGCGCCCACATCGTCTGGGTCGGCCTCGGCAAGCCGAAGGAGCAGGCCTTTTGTGTGCGAAACAAACATCGGCTCAAAGTAGGCTGGTTGGTCACCTGCGGCGGCTGCTTTAATTACGTTACCGGCGCCTATAGCCGCGCGCCGGTGTGGATGCAGCAGACCGGAACGGAGTGGCTTCATAGGATGCTGACCCAGCCGAAGAAGCTGTTTTGGCGTTATCTTTCGACAACACCGGTCGCACTTTTACTTCTTCTGCTGCGCACCACCGAGCTGAGCACAGCCCAACTCAAGTCCTCAAGTTGAGATGTGACTCGCAGGCCACGTAGCGGGAGCTAAAGCCGCACGCAACTGCAGCGAAAAGCGGCCTGCGCGTTAACCAGTTACTAACATTCGAAATGACTTCTGTCATTATATTGTATAACAAAATCATATAGATAGCACACATTTCGCGATGGAGTTTCCAGTGTATACTGCAGTCCAAAATCGGGATAGGCCGAATCAGTTCGCGTCTGGTATGATGGTCGCCTACGGCCAAGGGCAATCGCCCGACGTCGTGTCCTCCCGGGCGAAGTCGGGTCTTGATAAGCGACGTTGGCATTTCGCCTGCAAGCGGGCGATGGACATCTGCATTTCTTTGACTGCGCTCCTGCTGTTTGCTCCGCTTCTCGTCGTGATCGCTATCATCATTCGCCTTGAGAGCAAGGGTTCGCCACTCTTCGCACAAATGCGTTGGGGAAAGGATGGAAAGAAGATCCGAGTTCTTAAGTTCCGTTCCATGCGGACAGATCTTGGTGATCCGACCGGTGTCGCACAGACGGTACGCGGCGATCCCAGAATCACTAAAGTCGGCGCCTTCCTGCGACGCACGAATCTCGACGAACTCCCGCAGATATGGAACGTGTTGCGCGGCGACATGTCCCTGGTCGGGCCGCGATGCCATGCGATTGGAATGCTCGCCGGGGGCATGCTTTATGAAGAGCTCGTCCCTGAGTACCATAGGCGGCATGTGGTTAGGCCGGGCCTGACCGGCCTGGCTCAGATGCGCGGCTTGCGCGGCCCAACAGACCGCCCAGCAAAAGCTAAGGCACGCATCGTCTCTGATCTCTTTTATATCGAGAACTTCTCGATTCTGCTCGATATCAAGATTTTGTTCGGCACTCTACTGTCAGAGCTGCGGGGCGGTAAGGGCTTCTAAATCCCGACCGCAGCGTCGAGCATGTTCGCTCGCTTCGATGGCGACGGACTTGCAGATCCGTGGTGGCTGGTTCAATTTGATCCCGACCCCGCCTGGGCGCGTAAAAAGAAGCGGCTCGCAGTAATTTGCTCACGCCCACCCATTGGTGCATTTGTGGCTTCGGAAGACTGATCCTTCTACTCTCACGCAAAGATTTTGATTTGGGATCTATTATGCCCGCATTTACCCGACGCTCGTTCATGACAGTCGCTGCCGGTGTCGCCGCCCACCTTGTCGCCACACCTACTACGGCGCAAGGCCAGCGGGCCCTTCGCGATGCGGCAGACAAAACCGGTCTGCTTTACGGTTCGGCCGCCGCCGCCAAGTTTCTCACTGTAGACGAGCAATATGCAGACCTCCTAGCAAAGCAAGCCTCCATCTTAGTATGTGAAGCGGAAACAAAACGTAAGGCACTCCAGCCCGCGCCGGACCGTTATGATTTCAACGCAGCGGATACCATTTTTCGGTTTGCGCAGAAGAACGGCCAGAAGATGCGTGGCCACACATTCGTTTGGCACGATGCAATGCCGGAGTGGCTGATCGACGCGCTCGATCAGAAGCCCCGCGACACGATCATCACTGACTACATTTCGACCGTAGCAAAGCGCTATCGCGGCCGAGTTCACTCTTGGGACGTCGTGAATGAGGTAATCAACATCGAGGACAGAGCTCCTGGGTTCATGCGAACGAGCTCGCCTTGGTATAAGGCATTCGGCGAGAGCTACATCGACATCGCTTTTCACGCTGCTAAACAAGCCGATCCGGATGCGATACTATTTTTGAACGAGCTTAATACTGAAGCTAATGAACGATGGAGTGCCAACATCCGGAAAGGAACCTTGGACCTCCTTGATCGGCTGCTTAAGCGAAACGTCCCGGTCGAAGCTGTCGGGATCCAGGCCCATTTAAAGACGTTTCGCACTGCCTATAGCGACGAGGTCTTTTCTCAATTCCTGGATGAGATTGGTTCGAGAGGTCTCAAGGTTATGATCACAGAAATGGATTTGGCAGACAGTGATGGGCCTGCCGATCCAGAGCAGAGAGATGATGCTATCGCATCCCTAGCAAAACGCTTTCTGAATGTTGCCTTCAGCAAGCCGCATACTCTGGGATGCATTACCTGGGGAATAACCGATAAGTACTCTTGGTTGAACTCCACCCCCAAATATCAACGGGCTGACGGCCAACTATGTAGATCGCTTCCTTTTGACGTCAATTATCAACCGAAACGCTTGGTCGACACTATGCTCGCCTCGTATGGACTCCGAGCGAAGTAAGCCGAGTTCCGCCACGCATAGGCATCCAAGCAGTGCTTTGAAGCCAACCGACATGACCTCGCAACGCGGCGACGTGACGGGTGTGGACAATCACTATCGCAATAACAACAAAAATCCAGCTCTGCTTGTCCGGAGAGAAGAATTGGCTCTCGCTTAGATTCTGAAGCATCCCAAAGAGCCAGATTGAAAACAGCATGGGATAGAGCAACGCGTCGGCAGGAATCGCCGTAACAAACCGATAATATGGCATGATCAGCAGAGCGATGAGCGCAAGAAAAAGCCCAATGACCCCTGTCGTGAGTAGAATCTCGATATATCCACTGTGCGAATGACCGATCTGCTGAATAAACAATGTTTTTGCCGTTTGAAAGATCGGAGAGTTGTAGCCCAACTGCCGCTCCTTGCTTACGAGGTTGGGGAGCGGCGGTCTCCGCGACGACGGTTGTGTTGTAGAAAGATATCTTCGAGGCACCAAGGAAGCGTCTTGAAATGACGCTACTGCCGTGATTGAAGAAGTAGTTCGGAGTAAATGTAGATTGGGCTAAGTAGAATGTTGTTGCAGAGATATCGGCGGCCGCCATCTTGGATCGCTCGCGGTGCGAGTGATGACGGGTTCGCAAATGCAATTTTCTCGCTCGTTTTTCTCTACATTCTATTCGACGTAATGGTGGGCATAGTCTACACCGCCACGGATAGCATTTTAGATAAGCAAGAAGCTGTCGTTACTGCCGACGGGAATCCGTTTCGCCAGCTTATCTACAGCACTGTTATCGCCGTAACCTTGTTGTTGGCGCTCTATCGTTCTAACTTTAGGATAACAGTGCCAATCTCACACGCCTATCATTTGGGAATTGCTTGGGCGATATTGTCTTCGAGTTGGGCAATCGAACCCGGGCAATCAATCCGCAGATCCCTTCTGATGTATGCGATATTATTGCCGTTCACTGTCGCCATCCATCACCTCGGTGCGAGGCGCACGATCCATCTCGTCTACATGTTCTTGGCAGCGGCAATTGTCGCCTCCTTAGTATCCGTTCTGCTGCATAGCATTCCCATTTTTGCGTTCTCGATCCATCCAATTGATGAATCAGATCCGAGCGTGGCAGGAGCGTGGAGGGGAATTTTCTCCCACAAAAACGCAGCCGGGCCAGTCGCCGTTCACGCCTCAATATTGTTCCTCTACCACGGTATTTCCCGGGGCAGAAAGCTCGATTGGTTCCTCTTGATTTTGACTGTCGTCTTTCTGATCGGGACAAGATCAAAAACGGCTCTTGCCCTTGCTCTCTTCGTGATCTGCATGGGAGGCGTCTATCATTTCTTCATGTCGCGTAAGGCGGCGCCCCTTTTCAGCTCTTTGATGGCTTTTGTTATGGCCTTCATCGCCGTCTTAGTTTTAGTTTCCTGGTCAGACGTCGTGGCTTTCTTTAACAACTGGGACAATCTGACCGGGCGTGTCGCGATTTGGCAGTCTATGATTCCCTATATCCGAGATCACCCATGGTTAGGTTCTGGCTACGGATCTTTCTGGGGTATCGGGGACAGCGCTCCGATATATCGGTATGCCGTCCTGCCATTTATCTTGCGTCTTGGGACGTCGCACAACGGGTTTCTGGAGGTGTTGGCGACCACCGGGATAATCGGGTTGTTGTTGGCGATTGCGGCTCTGGTGATCTTGCCTTTCTACAGATTTGCCAACCCAAAGCCGAACAATTACAAACTCAACAGCATGCTTTTCGCGATGTGGTTCTTTGGCATTTTGCAGAACCTGACCGAAAGCCAGTTCTTTTCCCCGGAGAAGCAAAGTTGGATTCTTGTGGTGGTGGCCATTACAGTCGTTCAGTCGCGCTACCTGAAATATAAAAGAGGCGATCTGAATTGGCTAAGGCAGACAAGTTGGCCATTTAAGCTCCCCGTGAAAAAGCCTCTCGCAAAGGAACCGATCGTATCGGGTCCGTTCGCCGCTCGTTCCCCAGCCCTGCAGTCAATGTATTAGACCGGGCACCCTACACCGCCCAATCATTGGGTGTGGGGTGAAATGGCCGCACAAGTGGCGGCCTCCTGCTTGGCAGTATCGGTGTTTGGTCAGAATTTCCGAGTAGCCGATCCGACGCCAATCGGCTTGCCTGCGGCATTCGCCGAAATGAAAATGAAGAGCCACGAGCACGGGACGAGGCCTTCGGCTCACTATAATCAACGATCAAGGTTCGGCTATATCTTTGGCGCGATCTGCTCACAACTGGGCAAGACTGCCGCACTCGTCATGCCTTGGTGCGATACCTGTGCCATGAACCAGCCCCTGATTGATATCAAACAGTGTGGCGGACAACGCAGACCTTCTGATGGATCAGGCTGAATGGCACATGTCGATCAATCTCACCGCGCTCGGAAACATCACAATTCTGCTACTGGCACCAAAGTCGGCCCGAATGTAAGCGCCGTCTCCGCCCCATTGAATTGGCTGTATTTTGAGGCTTGCCGCGTGTGCGAGAAGGTTTCCAGGACTATCTGGAGATTTGCATGGCAGATGATGGATTTGTTGGGCGCTACGAAGTTGTCGAGCCGCGCCGCGGAAACCGGCGTTGGCCGGATGATGTGAAGGCGCGGATCGTGGCGGAAAGCCTTGAGCCTGGTGTTCGTGTTGTTGATGTCGCGCGCCGTCATGACGTTGTTGCGCACCAGCTTTCCTTGTGGCGCCGGCAAGTGCGCGAGGGCATTCTGGCGTTGCCTTTTGAGACTATGTCGGGCCAGTCGGAGAGCGGCGATGCCGAGCCTGCATTTGTGCCTTTGGCGATTGCGGCAGAGCCGAGCGCGGCTGTGAATGTTTTGGCGCCGCCGCTGCCGGCGGCGGTTTCGTCGGTCTTGACGTTGGAGATCGGCCCGGATGTTGTGATGCGGGTTCCCGGCGATGTGCCGGTTGAACGTGTGGCGGCTCTGGTGCGAGCCATGCGAGGGACGGCATGATCGTCGCGGGCCAACGACTGCCGATCCTGATTGCAACGCGGCCGGTGGACTTCCGCTGTGGGCATCAGGCGCTGGCTCTGATGGTGCAGACCGAGTTGAAGCTCGATCCGCATTCCGGGGTGACGGTGATCTTCCGGTCGAAGCGCGGTGATCGCCTGAAAATCCTGGTATGGGATGGCACCGGAATGGTGCTAACCTACAAAATTCTTGAACATGGAAACTTTGCCTGGCCCAAGGTTCAGGATGGGACGATGCGTCTTTCCAGGGCTCAATATGAGGCTTTGTTCGAAGGTCTTGACTGGCGACGGGTCATGGCGCAACGGGTGATCGCGCCGTCGGCGGCAGGGTGAATATCCGGCCGTCTTTGCATTGTTTTATTTGGCTTTTTTGTGCTGCCTTGCTATAAGGCCGCATGTCGTCGCCCCTTGATCTCAGCCTGTTTCCGGACCTTCCGCCCGAGGTGGTCAAAGCCTTTGCGGCGATGCAGTTCGAACTGTCGGTCGAGCGTGCTGCACGTCAGCATGAGCAGGCTGTGGTGGCCGAAAAGGACGCCTTCATCGCCGAGTTGAAGGAACTGATCGAGAAGCTTGAGTGTCAGGTTCACGACTATCGGCGCACCAAGTTCGGGCCGAAATCGGAAAAGCTCGATCCGGCGCAGATGGAACTGGCGCTGGAAGACCTTGAAACGGCGATTGCCGAAACACAGGCGCGGATCGCCGCCGTCGAGAAAAAGATCGAAGCCAGCGCATCCGATCCGGACAAGGCCGCCCCTCGCAAGGAGCGTAAGGCCCGTGCACTGCCCGAACACCTGCCGCGGGTCGAGAGAGTGATCGAGCCCGAGAGCATCGTTTGCCCCTGCGGTTGCGGCAACATGGTCCGGATCGGCGAAGACCGGACGGAACGGCTCGACCGGATTCCGGCACGCTACGAGGTGATCGTCACGATCCGCCCGAAATACGCCTGCCCCAAGGGTCGAACGGGCGTCGTCCAGGCCAGAGCGCCGGCGCATCTCTTGGAAGGGAGCTGGCCGACGGAAGCCCTTCTGGCTGAGATTGCCGTCTCCAAGCATTCCGAACATATGCCGCTCAACCGGCAGGCCGAGGTCATGGCGCGACACGGGGTGCCGATCGACCGCACGGTCCTTTCCGATTGGCTTGGGCGCACGGGCAGCGAAATCGCACCGGTGGTCGACCACATGGCCGAAAGGCTGCTGTTTGAAAGCACGCGGCTCTATGTCGACGAGACAACAGCTCCGGTTCTTGATCCGGGGCGAGGCAAGACGAAGACCGGCTATCTCTGGGCCGTGTTGCGTGACGACCGCGGCTGGAACGGTTCTGCGCCGCCGGGCGTGGTGTTCCATTATCGGCCCGGGCGTAAAGGCGAATATGCCGCTGAAATCCTCGACGGGTTCAACGGGACAATCCAGGTGGATGCCTACGGTGGTTACTCTCACCTCGCCACGTCGGACCGGATGGGTGGCGATCCATTGAAGCTGGCTTTCTGTTGGGCGCACGGGCGCAGAAAGCTGATCAAGGCCACGCCAAAGAGTGGATCGCCGATCGTCGACGAGGCGCTGGTGCGGATCGCCGCGCTCTACAAGATCGAAGGCCGTATCCGGGGTTGCGATCACGAGCATCGCCGGGCAGTTCGACAGGACCTGTCCCTCCCGCTGGTGGACGAGTTCTTCACCTGGCTGGCAGCGCAAGCCAAGCGCGTCTCACGCAAGTCTGACCTCGGAAAAGCCCTGGCCTATATGCTGACGCGACAGGCCGGATTCCGGCTGTTCCTGGACGACGGCCACGTCGATATCGACTCCAACCTGGTGGAAAACGCGATCCGCCGACCCGCCATGAATCGCCGCAATGCGCTCTTTGCGGGGCACGATGAAGGGGGCCGCAACTGGGCCCGGTTTGCCAGCCTGATCGGCACTTGTAAAATGAACAGCGTTGAACCCTACGCCTATCTGTGCGACCTCTTCACCCGCCTCGCAAACGGCCACCTCGCCGAAGACATCGATGCCCTGATGCCATGGGCCCATGCCGCCCGCACCAAGCCCTCACAATGAGCTCGTCAGGTACTCTTCGGTGAGCTCATTTGACGGCCGAAAATCGGCCTCAGGTTGCCGCAACTGAAAAATCGATGGGGCGTGGACGCCGCATACGCCCGAATTCCACCCGGTCGAAAACCTTCGGCAGTTATGCGCAAAAACCGGCTCTCAAACCGTGTCTTCAAGGCAAAGCCAGCCTTGGCGTATCATGTCAAACGGACAAAGAAAGTGGGCCGATGAATTCTAGTCGCTGAACGTCGGTATCAGCTGCAAATTCGGCCACATCGCGCCATTAGTCCATAATTCGCACGGCCTTGCCACCGGGCGGGCGCGCCGTGATGATCGCTTCAATGGGAGTCAGTGCCTGACCGTCAGTAGACCCGTTTCGGCTGCCCGCGTTGCGACGAGCGCCGAACCCTCAGCTGTCAAATGCCCGTAGTCCCATTGGACTGGCACACCACCTGTCGACGTCGTACACGCGTCCCCGTTTTTCGGACAAAGCATTGAATAAGTGGAAATATAGGAACCGCCGGCGGCCGTAACCGCGCGCGCTAGTTCCTCGTCTATACCACTCTGCTCGTTGTTGCGGCCTCTTACGAGGATAGCGGGATCGTCTCTCCAGAAGGCCTGACCGAGCAGACGCGGAAGAGCGTGATAGTATTCGACGATTGGGCCGAAAACGATGATCTTGCCAACCTTGCCGCGGAATGCCTCTACGGTGCGAACAACATCGGGCGTATCCTGGCTGATCCACCGTGCGGAAAGGATTAGAATGTCGACATGCTGCCGCTGAAGATAGTCACTAAAGACCATATCCATCAGGCCAGTACAGCCACGCTCTCCCCGCATGGTGAGCACAGGCTTGCATCCTGTGGCCGTCGCCTGCATGACGTTCATGTCCCTCAACGTCTCGTTGAGGCCCTGCCAGAGATGGGCGGCATGGCTGTCGCCGACGAGAAGGACATTCGGCTCTGTTGTGGAGGCGGTGAGGCATTGGTCACGGTGAAAGACCCCTACGGAGTCAATGTGGCCGAACAAGAAGCAGCTACCGCGGCGATAGATGGGATTTTCGTCATAGTCGAGATAAGCGGCAAGACGCTCGCCTTCGTTCGACGGTTGACGGATGGACAGCAACGAGAGGCTGGCTCCCGCAGCACAAAGTAGGAGGAAGCCGAGAAGCGCTCCACCCCATATTTGCGAGCGGCGCCTGAGAATTCTCCGGCTTCTGAAGGGTTGTTCAATGTAGCGCCAAGACAAAGCCCCGATCGCCGTGATCGCAATGCATAAACCGATGGCTTCCCCTACGCTCAGGAGCCGCCCAGTTGCAAGCTGATAGTAGATCAGAATAGGCCAATGCCACAGGTAGACAGAATAGGAGATCTTGCCAAACCACGCAAAGGGTGGGCTAGCAAGAAGCGCGTTTACCCGCGGTTTGTTGTGGCGACCGAATAAGATGATGGTTGCCACGGCAAGGCAAGGCGCGACCGCATAGAAACCCGGAAATGCCAAGCCGGAATGAAATTTTACCGCGCAGGCAAGCAGAAGCGCCAAGGCGCAAGCCGTCGCAACTTCGGCGATCCGCGAACCGAATCTGATTGCGGGGACAAAGGCGATTAGCGCCCCCGTCAAGAGTTCCCAAGCACGTGTCAGCGGAAAATAGTAGGCATAATCCCTGTTGACGTAGGCGAGAGCGATACCAGCGCCGAGGCTAGCCAGAAAAATGACGGCGATCGTCCATCGTGCTACGCGAACCGGCAGACGGACGAGAAGAATCATTAGCAGCGGGAACACCAAGTAGAACTGCTCCTCGACGCCAAGTGACCAGGTATGCAGCAGAGGCTGCGACAGCGTGTCAGCACCGAAGTAACCGCTAGAGCCAAGTAGATAGAGATTGGAGGCAGATGCGAGTGCGGAAATGGCCGTTTGCGCTGTCGTTCTCAATTCAGCGGGAAACAGGATGAACGGGGCGGCGACGAGTGTTGCGGCGGTGACGCTGAACAATGCTGGAAAAATCCGTAGGATGCGCCGTTCATAGAATGTGCTGATTCGAAACGCACTGGCGTTGAGATCAGCGCGAAGAAGCCGCGTGATCAGATAGCCGGAAATGACGAAGAATATATCCACGCCTATGAAGCCGCCTCGCAGCGGTGTTACGCCAGTGTGATAGAGGAGCACCACCCCAACGGCGATAGCTCTCAAGCCGTCGATGTCTCCGCGATAATTGCCGTGCGGTACGCCGTTGGCCTTCTTGACCTCATGAAGAGTTCTGCCGATCCCATCCCTTGGTCCGAAAGAAACGGTCGCTTCAAGGTTGGCCGCTGTCTGCTCGTTGGACATTAAGAAAGCACTCTCTTCTTGGGCAGCCAATCTCTGTTGCTGCCGCAAAAGTCAAAATTTTCGAAGGGACACTAAGGATTGCTATATCGTTCGCTTCGCATCCACGCGAGAGGCGCAATGCACAGTTTTTTGCTTAGCGAAAACTGCAACGAGTGCAAGTGGCTGATCGATATTCTATATTTTTCTAATATTTACCTGTTGTTTCATTGCCACATTGGGGACCCGTCATTTACCAATATCGCCAAACATATTGCAGTGCACTAGCCTTTATAGAACTCCTTTGGTAATGGCTTAGCAACTAATTTGATGGGTTTTATAAGAGTATGAATAAAGTTGTAGGGCGGGGGGTTTCCCTGGTATTTTTACTCGCTTTGTCCAGTTGCACATCACTTCCCCAGTCGGGGCCCGATGGCCATGAGGTTGCCTATAAGGCAAGTCTCACAGTTACTGCCAGGGATAAGAAAGTCGGCATTGACTATGCGCTGGTCGATCTGAACCGAGGCAGCATCGGATATCTCCAGTCAAGCGCCCCGACTTCGTTGCAGGGTACTTTCGGCAGTGGAAGGAGTGGTCCGGCAGGCGTGCCACTCGGTTACGGCGACGTGGTGCAGGTATCGATCTTCGAAGCGCAGTCCGGAGGGCTGTTCATTCCGAGCGATGCGGGAAGCAGGCCCGGAAACTACGTGACGCTTCCCAACCAGACTATTGATCGGGACGGAAAGATTAGTGTGCCGTTCGCTGGTCCCGTTGCCGCGGCAGGGCGCCGGAAGGAAGATGTCGAGAACGCAATCGCCGAAAAGCTCAAGAGTCGCGCCATCGAGCCTCAGGTTGTTCTGACGACAGTGACGAGCCGCTCAAGCCAGTTTTCCGTCGTCGGCGATGTTAAGGGCCCGGCAAAATTCGAACTCACGGCTGCAGGCGAGCGCGTGCTGGATGCGATCTCGCAGGCCGGTGGCCTGTCAGAGGCTGGTATGGAAACGGATATCACGGTGCAGCGCCGCGGCCGCAATGCAACCATCGCCTACCGCGCGCTCCTCGCAAACCCAGCCGAAAACATCTATCTCTCTGCCGGCGACACCGTCATTGCCGACCACAAGCGCCGGACCTACACGATTTTCGGCGCATCAGGCGAGAATGGTCGATTTGACTTCGCCGACAGCAATCTCACTCTCAGTGATGCCCTCGGTAAGGCTGGTGGTCTTCTCGACAGTCGGGCCAATCCGTCGCAGGTCTATGTATATCGTCCCGTGGCCCGGCAGCAATTGCAAGTCATGGGTATTGATGTGTCCCGCTTCGCTGGTGATACGGTTCCGGTCGTATTCCGGGCCAATCTTCGTGATCCGGCCGGGATGTTCGTAGCGCAGAAATTCGCCATGCAGGATAAAGATGTGATTTTCGTGTCAAATTCGGATTCCGTCGACACGGTAAAGCTCCTGAACATTCTGAATTTGGCCGCGTCGACTGCGAACCAGGCTAGTAACGTCGGTAAGTAGTAGAGCCTTCGCCGCCACCGGGGCACATGTGGCCCCGGGGCAGGTGAGGGTGCAATAAGAAGCTAAGTGTTCGCTCTCCATATGAAAGGTTGAGGCGCAATCTGGTTAGATTGATGCCTTGGCTAAGAAGCGTCCGCATAAGAAGGCTACGGCTGCCAGCCTAGCCCAACGGGTATTCGAGTTGGCAGGCGGGTCAGATCCCCTTTGCCTGGTCACATCAACACGCAGATTAAAGAGCGACAAATGCTGTCTCCAGATAAAGTGGCCTCCGCAAGTGACGATGTTTGGGAATCGAGCCCCGCTATACAGCCGATCGATCTTGATCGTCTGATCGCGATCGCCTGGCGGCAATGGCGCGTCGTCGCCGTTTGTGCTGTCGTGTTCATGCTTCTGGGTGTAGTCTATGCGCTGACCGCCGAGCCCAAGTTCACGGCTGCAAGCAGCCTCCTGATCGACAAGGGCAGCAGCGGGATCGTCAACCAGCTATCGGATTCCGCCATCACCGTCGATGACGAGGGAACCGTACTCAGCCAGGTCGAAATTCTGAAGTCGGACGTCATCGCGGACCAGGTGGTCAAGAAACTCGATCTGACAAATAACGAAGTTTTCATGTCTTCCGGCAATTCCCTGCTTGGTAAGCTGCGCTCTTACCTCAAGGTACTTGCGGAAAAAGGCGGTGCCGCCGACGAAGATCCAGAGACTATTGCGACCGACACGCTGGCCGATAATTTGGACGTCGACCGCGTCGGCCGAACCTACGTTCTTAACATCGCCTATACCTCCGCCGATCCGGTACTCGCCTCGCAGATTTCCAACGCTTTTTCTGATGCTTATCTGGTGGACAAGCTGAACTCAAAATATGAGGCGACCCGGCGGGCAAGTGAGTGGTTGGAGCAACGCATCGACGAACTGAAGCAGAAAGCCTCCAATGCGGACCTCGCAGTTCAGAAGTTCCGTGCCGAACACAATCTGATCACCACGAAGGATGGAACACTTGTCACCGATCAGCAACTGTCTGAGCAAAGTAGTGCTCTGATTGCTGCCGAACAGGACACGGCCCGCGCCCAGGCCAAGTACGATCGTATCGAGGCCATCGTAAAGAATGGTCGCACCGACGCGATCGTGACTGATGTACTCGACAGCTCGGTCGCAAATGACCTCAGACAAAAATACCTCGCCGCCTCCAAGACCGAAGCGGAACTGTCGAACCGGTTGGGTGCAGACCACGTCCAGGTGACGCGGCTGAAGAGCGAAATGGCGGAATATCAGCGACTCATGTTTGAGGAGATGAGCCGCATTGCAGAAAGCTATCAAAGCGAACTGCAAGTGGCCAAGGCCAAAGAAAATACGCTTCGTGCGAGTCTGGACAAGGCCACGGACGTGTCTGCAGCCGCAAACGAAACCCAGGTACAGCTACGCGAACTTGAGCGTACCAGCGACAGCTATCGTGGACTGCTGGAGACATCCATGCAGCGCTTTCAAGAAGCCTCGCAGCAACAGTCTTTCCCGATCGTTGAGGCACGGGTCATCACTGAGGCGAAGCCTCCCGTAAAGCCGAGCAAGCCGAAGAAGCTGCTCGTCGTCGCGATAGCGACGTTTTTAGGTCTGGCGCTTGGCGGCGGGATTGGCGCTTACCGGGAGTTCCGCGATCGCTATTTCCGCACCGGAGAGCAGATCCGCCAGAATCTCGATCTCGAATATCTCGGTTCGACCCAGCTAATCAAAAATTCGGCCGCTATTAAACTGACCGAACACAGCGACAAT
Source organism: Rhizobium sp. CB3171 (assembly GCF_029714265.1). Taxonomy (NCBI): domain Bacteria; kingdom Pseudomonadati; phylum Pseudomonadota; class Alphaproteobacteria; order Hyphomicrobiales; family Rhizobiaceae; genus Rhizobium; species Rhizobium sp. CB3171. The sequence continues at coordinate 150,159 of NZ_CP121655.1, forward strand.
CCGCGGGCGATGCAGCCGCTTTCAAGCCTCTATCGTTACGTCATCGACCATCCGCATTCTGCCTTTGCCGAAACCATGCGCAGCGCCAAGATCGCAGTCGATCTCCATACCGGTCAAAAGACCGGCAAAATCGTCGGCGTCGTATCGACGCTGCCAGGAGAGGGGAAATCGACAGTCGCGGTCAACCTCGCCCAGCTTCTTGCTATGCAGGGTGCAAAGACCTTGCTGATCGACGCCGATTTGCGCAATCGTGGCTCGACCCGTGCGGTCGGCCCGCACGCCGAGGCCGGCCTGCTGGAAGTGATCCTTGAGGAGCGGCAGATCGCGGAAACGCTGCTCATCGATCCACAGACCCGGCTGACGTTCCTGCCATGCGCTTTGAAGCGCCGCATCCCCCACTCGTCGGACCTGCTTGCATCCCCTGCCATGGAGCGCCTGCTCGAAGAGGCGCGGGCGCGATATGATTATGTGATCCTCGACCTGCCACCGCTTCGCCCAGTTGTCGACGCGCGTGCAGCGCTGCCGTTGCTTGGATCGTTGATCTATGTCGTCGAATGGGGAGCAACATCGCGCAAGATCGTTAGGGCCTCTGTGCTGAACGAGCCGCGCCTTCATAGTAAGTGTTCCGGCGTGATCCTGAGCAAGGTTGATCCTACTAAGGCCAAATTCTACCAGGACTTCGGATCGGAGGAATACAATTCTCGCTACGCCGCCTATTATGAGGAGGCGTAATTGATTGAACTTCAATTCATGGGAACGGTGAAAGCGTTGAGACGCCATGGCAACATTGCCTAACACGGTCGTCTGCATCGCGACGTTTCGCCGGCCGCTTGGTCTCTCGCGCTGTTTAGACGCATTAGCAGAAGCCGACCTTCAAGGCGTTGCGCGCGTCATCGTCGCTGACAACGATGCAGCAGGGCAGGCAGGCCTTGAGGCATGTGAGAAGTATCGAGCTGCTGGGCAGCCGTTTTCGCTTACAGCGATCACTGTCGCGAAGCGCGGCATATCGCAGGTCCGAAATGCCCTTATAGCCGAGGCTCTGAAGGATCCGCGAGTAGAATTCATTGCGATGATTGATGACGATGAGTGGCCGCTGTCGGGCTGGATACAGTCGTTGCTCGCAGCGCAGCAGCAAACCGGTGCCGACATCGTGGGGGGGCCCGTTGAACGCGTTTTTGCAGTGCCGGTGCCGGCATATTTGAAGAATGCCAACCTTGCGGACTTTTCGCAAATGAGGACAGGTTCCATTGATTTCGTTGATGGGACCTGCAACGTCCTTATTCGCGCCGATCTCTTTCGCCGGCGCGAAGCACCATGGTTCGATCCAGCTTTCGATCTTCTAGGCGGAGAAGATACAGATCTCTTTCTTGCATTGAAGCTCCAGGGCGCGCAGTTCGCCTGGTCATCAGAGGCGATCGTCAAGGAGGAAATGCCAGAATCGCGATCCTCGGCGCGATGGATGTTGGAGCGGGCATACCGGATTGGCAATACTTACAGTCTGGTCAATCGAAAGCACCGTCCTCCGGGCTTCGGTGCACTTAGGGAGACTCTGAAGATTGCCGCGACCACGGCTTTTGTTGTGACAAATCTCGCCGTCTTCTTCTGGCATCCGACCCGTCGTTTCGAGGCTGCGAGGCTCGGTGCCCGTGTTCTAGGAAAGATGGCGGGACTGCTAGATTACGGACATGCCGAATACCGAACTGTGCACGGCCGCTGAAAGAGTGTGGATCTCTTAAGGTGGCGCGCGGTAGCGCGAAGCCCGTCGATGAGACCCGTTAAGCACATTAGGAGAGTAACTTAATCGCACCAATTATGGATACTTGACTTTTTAGTCGGAATTGCATTGCTGCGATGCAGCATTGTGGCAAAATTCCATTTTAGACACTGTTAAGAAAGTAAGAGAGCAGCATGCGTATTGTTATGATCGGTTCTGGTTACGTCGGTCTCGTCTCGGGCGCCTGTCTGGCGGATTTCGGTCACCACATCACCTGTGTGGACAAATCCGAGGCCAAGATCGATGCTCTGGAGCGCGGCGCAGTGCCGATCTTCGAGCCGGGGCTTGATGCCCTCATTGAACATAACCGTGCGGCCGGCCGGCTGGACTTTTCGAAAGATTTGGTAGCCCCCGTGGCAGTTGCCGACGTCGTCTTCATCGCAGTTGGCACGCCTTCCCGTCGCGGCGATGGCCACGCGGACCTGAGCTACGTTTATGCTGCGGCGCGTGAGATCGCTGCTGCGGTCACCGGCTTCACCGTTGTCGTCACCAAGTCCACCGTTCCCGTCGGCACCGGCGACGAGATCGAGCGCATCTTCCGCGAAGAGTTTCCGGACAAAGACATAGCAGTCGTCTCCAACCCAGAGTTCCTGCGTGAGGGTGCGGCGATCATCGATTTCAAACGACCCGACCGTATCGTCATCGGCACCGAGGATTCCCGTGCCACCGAAGTTATGAAAGAGGTCTATCGCCCGCTTTATCTTAACGAGGCGCCGCTCTACTTCTGCGAACGCCGCACCTCCGAACTCATCAAATATGCCGCCAACGCCTTCCTCGCGATGAAGATCACCTTCATCAACGAGATCGCCGATCTCTGCGAACAGATCGGTGCGGATGTCCAGAAGGTCGCCAAGGGTATCGGCATGGATAAACGCATCGGCGACAAGTTCCTACATGCAGGCCCCGGCTATGGCGGTTCCTGCTTTCCGAAAGATACGCTGGCACTGGTCAAAACAGCGCAGGATTTCGACAGCCCGATGCGGCTGATCGAGACAACCGTCGCCATCAACGACAACCGCAAGCGAGCTATGGGCCGCAAAGTCATCGCCGCCTGCGACGGCAGCGTGCGCGGCAAGAAGATCGCTGTGCTCGGCCTGACCTTCAAGCCGAACACCGACGACATGCGCGACGCACCTTCGATCACCATCATTCAGGCATTGCTCGACGGCGGCGCGACGGTCCATGCCTACGACCCAGAGGGCATGGATGCCGCCAAGGAAATGCTTGGCCCGATTACCTATGGCAAGAATCCCTACGAAATCTCGGAAGGCGCTGACGCAATCGTCATCGTCACCGAATGGGATGAGTTTCGCGCCCTCGATTTCAAACGTCTGAAGACCACGGTGAAGACGCCCAGGATCGTCGACCTGCGCAATATCTATCCCGCCGCCGAAGTTAGCCGCCACGGCTTCAGCTACTTTGCCGTCGGTAAGAAGAGCGAGAACAGGTAAGACCTGAAATCGACCGAAACATGCGCGCAGGCGTGGTTTAAGCCGTCCTGCAAAAAAAACCAGACATGAGGACCACCGAGTGGCGAGAAACATCAAGGACATCTCCCACCTTCTTGGGAACTACGGGCTATCGACGTTTGCAACGGCGGCAGTGTCGGGCAGCCACCTCCTCGTCCAGCTCGCCGTTCTCCATAGTCTCGGCAATGCTGAATTCGGCCTAGTTGCCTTTATGTTAACGTTGATGCAATTCGGGTCGGGACTCTGTAACTCCATGGTAGCCGCACCCTTCACCGTATTGATCAACACGGATAGATCCGCGCAGTCGGCAGAGGGTCTTTTTTTGATCAACGCGGGTCTCGCGCTTTGCAATGCTGCTGTCGCGGTTCTCACCGTTTTCTGGCTTGGAACTGCTACGGTCGGAACAGCTCTTGCGTTCGCGGCCTCCAGTGCCCTGTTTACGGTAAGGTGGTTTGCCCGTACTGAAGCATATGCAATGCATAATCCGGTCAGAGCTGCCCTGTCTGATGTCGTCTATGCGGCAGTCCTTCTGACATGCTTGGCGATCGCGTGGTTCTATGGAATGTCTCTTTCGGAGGCTGCCGGTCTTTTCGCGATCGCCGGCTGTGCTGGTATGCTGCCATTCGGCAAAGCATTCCTAGTGAAGCATTTCCGAGTGAGTTTGCAGAGCGCTTTAGCTTCTTATGGTCCCGTCTGGCGCGATCAAGCGCGTTGGGCGGTGGCTGGTCTGGTGACAACAGAAGCAACCTCCAATGCACATGCTTATATCGTCACTTCCGTTGCCGGGCCTGCGGCATTCGCGCCTATTGCCGCGGCAATGCTCTTTCTGCGGCCCATTGGGGTCTGCATGGTCTCCCTGACCCAAATCGAGAGGCCGGCGATGGCGCGGGCGTTGTCTACTGGCAATCGAGCCGGCGCCCTGCGATATGTGGCGAGATTCATGGCTGTGCTTGGGTTCATGTGGCTTTCAACGATTGTCGCCGTAGCATGCATTGTGCACTTCTTCCCCGCGCTCGCGTTCAAACCTGGCCTTGATGCAAATCTGATCCTAATTTCTTTCGTGTTATGGGCCGCGGTGTGCCTGGTGCAATGTGTCCAAACTCCTTTGAACGTGTTTCTGCAGGCTGAAGGCCGTTTCAGAGAGCTGGCTGGCGCCAGCATCAAGTCCTCGCTTCTGACTTTGGTCGCAGTGCCGATGCTCCTTGTGGTCGTAGGTCCAATCTATTCGACGATTGGAGTGATGTTAGGCCAAATCGTTATGACTTTGGGTATCGTTGTCTCGGTCCGACGGTCGCGTTACGGCGAGGCTATCAACCCGGCAACGGCCCAAGCAGAAGCACGCTGATCATGAAGCAGCAAGGCGCCCGACCTTTCAGAAAGTTGATGTTATGATTCAAGCGCTAAAGAATGTTCTTAAGCCGACCTTTATGCGTGCGCTCGAGGCCTGGACGCGTTGGCAGTGGCACTATCGACGCAATGCGGAGCCACATCACCTTCCCCATAGGCTGGTTGTCTCTCTGACATCGTATCCGAAGAGGTTCGATGTACTTGAGCTTACTCTGAAAACTATCCTCATGCAGGACATTAAGGCCGATGAGGTGGTGTTATGGATCGCGCACGAAGACATGAGCTTCATACCCGGCGCAATCGCCGAACTTGAGGCATATGGCCTTACAATTCGCGCAACTGAAGATTTGCGCTCTTATAAGAAAGTGATCCCCGGGCTCGCACTATACCGAGATGCGATCATCGTCACTGCTGACGACGATGTGTACTATCCAACGTCTTGGCTGAGGCGGCTGGTGAGCGAGTTCAGGGAGGGCGTATCCGAGGTGCTCTGTCATCGTGCGCATCTCATGAGGCGTTCAACAGACGGGTTTCAACCTTACGATAGCTGGATTTCCAACATCCGCACCGCCAGCAACGCTCCTGATGTGTTTTTTACTGGTGTTGGCGGCGTGCTGTATCCGCCCGGCGTGCTCCACCCAGACGTTACTGATCTTGATAAGATTCGAGAACTTTGCCCCTCGACTGATGATGTGTGGCTCAACTGGATGGCTCGCCTTAACGGCGCGTCTATACGTAAGGTCGACGGTTGGATCCGGTTCTATGAATGGACTGGGTCGCAGCGGGTTGCCCTCCAGAACTCCAATCGGGGTCAGAATGGGGGCAATGACGTGCAGATTGCCAATATGGTCAGGGCGTATGGAGTTCCGGGAGTGCATCAGTGAGCGCGAAAACCCAAGCTTTTTCAGCCGTCAGATGGACAACGTTTGCAACCATTGGGCGCGTCGTTCTGCAAACAATACAATTAATAGTTATGGCTCGCCTGATTTCCCCACACGACTTCGGTCTGATGGCGATGATAATCAGCGTAACTGCCTTTATCCAACTCTTTGCCGATCTCGGTCTGAGCACTACCATAATCTACGCTAGAGAAATTTCCGCCGAAGTGTTGTCTACCCTTTACTGGTTGAACCTTCTTTCAGGAGCGGTTCTCTCTATTGCAGTCTGGATGGGAAGCCCCACGATTGCGGGCTTCTATGGGACGCCAGAACTCGAGATGCCGCTTGCGCTCGCGGGCACGTCTTTTATCTTGCTTGCTATAGGACAACAGATAAAGGTGCTTGCCGAGAAGCGTTTGGCATTCCGGTCGATCGCCGTTGTCGAACTCGTATCAGCGACCTTCAGCACCATGCTGACCATCACAGTCGCTTATTTCGGCGGCGGAGTTTATTCGCTCGTAGCTGGCGTAATTGCCCTTTCGGGGGGTAACAGTCTTCTCTATTGGCTATTTGCACGAGATAGGTGGGTACCTAGTCTGCATTTCAATATCGCCGATGCTTCAGAGAATTTGAAATCAGGCTTATATCTTCTTCTTACAAGTTTAGCCAACACAGCGACGGTTCAGGCGGACGTCATGATAGTGGGGCGTCTTCTGGGCAGCGCGGCACTTGGCCTTTACACCGTGCCGCGAGAGCTGACACTAAAAGTAATGTTTGCCACGAATCCGATCGTCACGCGCGTTGGCACGCCATTGCTTGCTAAAGCTCAAGGCGACAAAGATCTTCTTCGCAAAATCTATCTCTCAACGCTACGAATGACCTCTGCAATCAACTTTCCTATTTACGCATGTATGGCAGTCTTTCGGCGCGAAGTCGTGATAACTGTTTTTGGTTCGGCTTGGTTGCCGTCGGCAAACCTTCTCGGAATCATGGCTGTATGGGGTATGTTTAGAGCTCTTGGCAACCCCATTGGTAGCCTCCTTTATGGTACTGGCAACGCAAGGCTCGCGCTCATACAGAGCGTCTGTGTAACCCTCTTAATCATTCCGACAATTGGCTTGGGTAGCGCTTGGGGGACACTTGGGGTGGCTTCCGCTCTAACAGTTTTTTACATAGTTTTTGCGTTTGTCGTTTGGTGGGCAGTTGTTCGACCCATTACCGACGCCAGCCTTATTGAATATACACTTCAGTGGGCAACGCCGTTGATGATCACGCTTTTATCTTCGGTGCTAGCTTTTGAACTGGTGACGCCGATAGACGGTGACTTGCCAAGATTGGCGGCGGGCTTGTCGATTGGGGCCCTTGGATATCTTTCCTTAAGTTGGTTTTTTAATCGAAGCTGGTGTCTGGCTATGCTCGGCATGGCCGGAATGTCACCGCGCACCGTTACAAACCAGTAACACCTCTTTTTCCTCGTCCCGCAGCCCTGGTCGAGCCTCTATGCAGGGAGAATTTCATGAACGCGACACCATTTTTCTCGGTAGTGATTCCTCTTTACAACCGCGCGGACGTCGTCGGCGCGACATTGCACTCGGTATTGAATCAGACCTTCAGTGACTTTGAAGTTGTTGTTGTCGATGACGGCTCATCGGATAACCCATCTGAGATCATCAGTCAGCTCGATGACCGAAGAATTCGGTTTGTGAGCCAACCGAATGCAGGTGGAAGTGCAGCACGAAACAAGGGGATCGATCTTGCAAATGGCCGGTTCATAGCCTTTCTCGATTCGGACGACGAATTCAAGCCGACACATCTGGAGAGGATGCATGAAATACTGCGTCATGATGCGACGCTACCACTTGCCGTTTATTCACCCGTGATCGTTGATCGCGGTTCGGGACGAAGTTTCGTCAAGCCACCCCGGCCAATTGCCGCCGGCGAAGACATGGCGGACTATGTCATGCGCGATAGAGGTTTTGTGCAAACCAGTGGCTTGGTGGTCCCTACGAAGGTCGCACGGACAGTGAAATATCGAGTTGGCTTGCCGTTCGGACAGGACACTGATTTTGCTGTTCGCTTGTTTAGAGCGGGCTGCCGGTTCCAAATGCTTGGACAGCCGACGGTCATATGGCGGGACATAGAGGATCCCCGACGTGTGTCTGCTTCACGAAAGGGAGCGCGCGTAGTTGGCTGGTTGGAAGAAATGAGGCCCCTAATATCTCGTAAGGCATATCTCGGTTATCGAGGTTGGCATGTCGCCAAAGGGATCGCGCCGAGCAGCCCGCTTCGCGCTTGTAACTACTACCTAATTGCGCTTTTAAGCGGATGTTACAGACCAAAGCTCGCTTTGGCGATTCTAATGCAAATCGCGTTGCCTGAACGAATTTATCGACGGTTCTCGGACATTATTATCAGTGTCTTCAGGCGTAACGCGTGATCTATAAACCTATGCCGCGCTTTTCGGTCATCATACCTGTCTATAATCGCGCCCATCTAATCGGGAGAGCTGTGAACTCCGTGCTGTCACAGACGTATGAGGATTTCGAGATCATCGTTGTCGATGACGGATCGGAGGACCTCATCGACGACGAAATGTCGAAAATAACGGATCACCGAGTTGCCTTCGTCCGGCAAGCCAATAGTGGCGCAAGTGCCGCTCGAAATGCTGGCATCGACCGTGCACGCGGTAAGTTCGTCGCGTTCTTGGATTCAGACGACGTGTTTTTGCCGATGCACCTCGAAACATTGAACACCCTTCTTGATGGAAGGGAAAATATAGCTGTTTATTCGCCTGTTATCGTCGATCGGGGAGGCGGAAACACCATAGTCAAGCCGCCTAGAGGTATTAAGCCGACTGAGGATATGGCAACTTACCTGATTTGCGGACGAGGCTTCGTTCAAACGAGCGGGCTGATCGTCCCTGCCGAGCTGGCGAGGAAGGTTCACTACCGAGCGGACGCTTCCTTCGGGGATGACACCGACTTTGCGATCAGGTTGCAACTGGGTGGCTGCGAGTTTCACATGAACCTGTTTCCCACCGTAGTTTGGTTTGACGGATGGCAGGAGGACCGCCTCTCTATCGGTCGCCGGCCCATAGGAGAATTGCCGTGGCTCAATGACTTAAGGGGCCAAATTCCGGAGCGGGCCTATCATGGGTATCGCGGGTGGCACTATGCAAAAAGCATTTATCAGAACAAACCAATAGCGGCGCTTTCCTTGTTTTTCAAAGCGCTCCTGATGGGTTCGTACCCACTCAGCCTAGCACCGTTGATATTTCTGCAAATATGCTTGAGCGATCGCGCGTATCGCAAAATTGCTGACTGGCGCGTTGCTCAAATTAGTAAGAAAGGAGACGCAGATGAAGCGTCGCGAGTTTCTGAAGACGGTGGCCTCAAGGGGACGGAGGCCGGATAAGACCGACATCGCGGACAGGACGACCTGAAGTACAATCATTTTTTCGCCGAGGTGCTCTGTCATTTCCCTTCCCAGCCGAACACCGAAAAACGCCAACCAAAAATGGTCCAGTTTGGACGGGTAGATGAAACCATGTCGGATCACGAGCCATTACACATCGTCCGTGCATAACCTATGATGCTGCATTGCAGCATTCATAAATCTGTATAAATTGAAGATATGATGACAGTTCGTCTTTTCAGACTAGTAGCATGGCTTGCGCTTGCCACTATCATTTTCGTAACGGTTTCCCCTATCGCGTTGCGACCGCACGATCTCTTGCCCGTAAACTTGGATCGCGCATTGGCATTTCTGGTGCTGGCCATTCTATTTGTCTTGGCATATCCACGTAGTTTTTGGGTATGCCTCATCCTGCTTGTGCTTGGTGTGGGAGCAATGGAATTGGTGCAAAACCTTTCTCCCACGCGACATGCCGAGATCAATGATGCTGCCGTTAAGGCGGCCGGCGCATCCATGGGGGCTTGCCTCGCTTGGGCTGGTCTACGGCTTCGAGCGCTGATCTCGGGGCAATAGAGAAAGTTCCGCCAGCGGGGCGACCAACCAAGCATTGTCGCCTAATATTCGGCAACCACGCGAAGAGATGACAGTTCATTTCATCAAGAGGTATTGGGGGAAGCCTTCGGCCGGGTTCGTTATTACTCAAGGGTAAGACAAGGAGCGTCCCGCATTGCTCGCGCGTTGCATAGCTGTTCGGCTCAGGCGCCGGCGTTGCCAGCATATAAACAAGTACGTCAGCGCAAAGACCAGCGGCCATACAAGGCACAGCAACAGACCCATAATTCGCCCAAGATCAAACTTGGCGCCAGCCCGAACACCTTCCATCCAAGTTATCGCGAGAGCGCCCACAATCGACGCAACATAGAGGGCCATAAGGATTGCCATTGGGAGAACCTCTGTTGCTTCCGCGCGACGTGGCGCTGATCCGGATAAGGGGGAAGGAGGTCGATACACCAATGACATTGAATCGACCTGCGCCAAGCTGATACAGCATCCACGGCGAGCAAACAACTGGACCGCCTATGTCGCGAGTTCGGTGGCGTCATCTTAACCTGGATAGGGGCACGAGAGGGCGAGCCATGGATGGTTTACGCTGTGCTCGGTATGGCGATCTCGCATCTGTACAGCCAAAGTCTTCACTATGGTCCGCCGGCGACATACGGCTTGTTCATATTCTCCTGGATTGTCTGCTTGCAAAGAGGTCATTCCCACCGGGAACTCCCCGTTCGTGATTGTGGCTAGAGTTAACCAATCGGAAATTTATTTTCATGTTGGCATAGCCAGTTATGCCTGGGCGGTTAACGAAGTCTTGCAATCGGCCCGCTCCCACAATTTATAGCGGCCATATTGAGACACACCGAGAGTATAGACCGATGGAAGATTCGCGTATTTCGATTGCAGACCACGAAGCCATTTCGCAGGACTTAACATCCTCCGGCCGTGACGAGGCCCATGCTGCCGACAGCGGCACGCATCTGCCGCTGCAGTTATCGCGGAATGAGGACGTCGCCGAATTCCAGCTAGCGCAGGCCGCCGAGCATGCGGCCAGCGGCAAGACCGAGGGGCAGGCCGGGGCCGATCCGCAGCATGGCGGTGCCAAGCAAACGGTGCAGATCACCCCCGACCAAGGCAATATCGCTCACCTGCCGCCGAACACCTCGATCGACGACATCCATGTCGAGGGGCGCAACCTCGTTGTCATCCAGGCCGACGGAACACGCATCGTCATCGTCAATGGTGCGCTGCATGTGCCGACCTTTATGATCGGCGAAGTTACGCTGCCGCAGCAGGCCGTGGTGGCTGCCCTCGAACAGCAGGGCGTCAATGTCGCCGCAGGCCCAGACGGCTCCTACCATGCCGGCAGCGCTACCTCTGGCCATGAATTCAGCGATAGCGCGGCCCAGAACGCTCGCACGCCGCTCAACCTCATCGGCCTGCTCGGCCCAGACGGCCAATTCGGCAATGGCGGTGGCAGTCTTAACTCCGGCACGCCGAACGGTCTGCCCTTCATCGATACCCAGCGTACGGAGATCGCCTCGCTGACCGAGACGGGCGACGCAAGCGGTGCCTTTGTCACGCAGAGCACCACTGGCCGCTTCGGTTTCGGCGGCGCCAACGCCTCGATCAGCACCGTGACGCTTCTCGGCGAAACGGAGGTCAGCAGCAACGGCACGCAGCAGCTAACGAGCCTGACGTCGGGTGGCGTTGCCGTCATCGTCACGCAGGACGGCGAGACCGTCACCGGCACGGCGAACGGCAAAACCATCTTCACGCTCGTCTTCGACAAGGCGACCGGCGACTACACTTTCACACAGTTTGCCGCGCTCGATCATTCGGCTGGCGCGAACGCGACGGGCAGCGACGTACTGCAACTGCAGTTCCAATATACGGTCGTCGACAAGAGCCATCATAGCGTCACCGGCACGGCGACCGTCAGCGTGGCCGACAGCGTTCCGGTAGCCGGCAACGGTGATGCAGGAACAGTTACCGAGGCCGCGCTCGCGGGCGGTAACGGGAGCGCCACGGACGCCCATGTCGCCGCAACGTCGGCCACCGGCTCACTCAATATTTCCTGGGGCGCCGACAGCGCCAACACCGACAAGGGCGGCCTCGGTGACCGCTCGGTCGCGTTCACCAACGCCAATTTCGCCGTGACTGGCGAGGCCGGCACGGCATTGACATCGCACGGTCTTGTGGTCTCGACAACGATCGTTAACGGCACACTGATCGGCTACACGGGTAGCGATGTGCCCACCGCGACCACCAACGCCAATGTCGTCTTCTATGCAACGGTCTCTGATACCGATAACGGCCACTACAGCTTCACGCTGGTGCAGTCGCTGGACGACGCAAAGGGCTCTGACGCCATCTCGCTGACCTTCAATTATACGGCGACAGATTCTGACGGCGACGCGTCGACAAATAGCTTCACGGTGACGGTGGACGACGACAGGCCGCTCGCGAGTTTGGGCACGACTTCGGAAGTGACGGAATCGGCGCTTTCCAGTGGCGGTACCGCAAACGAAACATCGGTGACGAGCGCGTCGTCGACGGGCTCGCTCAACATCTCCTGGGGTGCGGACGATGCCAATATCGGCAGCAGCGGCGCTGGCGACCGCTCGGTTGCTTTCACCAGTGCTTCTGTCTCGGTCGAAGGCGCTGCGAACGATGCGCAATTGACCTCGCATGGCCTCACGGTTTCCACCACCATTCTCGCCGATGGCACGCTGGTCGGCTATACGGGCAGCGATGTGCCCACCGCGACCACCAACTCTAATGTCGTCTTCTATGCTACGGTTTCGGATACCGATAACGGCCACTACAACTTCACGCTTGTGCAGTCGCTGGACGATGCAAAGGGCTCTGACGCCATCTCGTTGACCTTCGGTTACACAGCAACAGATTCTGACGGTGACACGTCCGCCAATACCTTCACAGTGACGGTCGATGACGACAAACCGGTCGCGGGTTTGGGCACGACTTCAGAAGCGACGGAATCGGCGCTTTCGAACGGCAACGTAGCAAACGAAACGTCGGTGACCAGCGCGTCGTCGACGGCCTCACTCAACATCTCCTGGGGTGCGGACGATGCCAATAACGGCAGCAATAGTGTCGGTGACCGCTCGGTTGCATTCACCAGTGCTTCCGTCTCGGTCGAGGGCGCTGCGAGTGATGCGCAACTGACCTCGCATGGCCTGGCGGTTTCCACCACCATTCTCGCCGACGGCACGCTGGTTGGCTATACGGGCGAGAACGTTCCGAGCGACATCCACGGCAAGAATGTCGTCTTCTACGCCACCGTCTCCGATGCGGATGCCGGCAGCTACAACTTCACGCTGGTTCAGTCGCTGGCCGACGGTGTCAAGTCCGATGCCATCCATCTGACCTTCAGCTACACTACGACGGATTCGGACGGTGACGCGTCAACGAACAGCTTCACGGTGACGGTCGATGACGACAAGCCTGTTGCGTTTGATGCCGAAGTAAAGGAAGGTCTCTACGATGGCAATACGACTTCAGTCGTCAGCCCACCGCCACCTTCGATACCGCTGGAACTGCTCGCTGAAGTACCGAGCCAAGAAAATGCGCCGTCCTCGAATACCGACAGCGTCAGTGGAACGCTGTTCAAGGCCGGCGCGGATGGCTTTCAAAAACTCGAATTTACTGATCCGAGCAATCTCAAGGGCATCTATGTCGATGCCGACGGCGTGGGGCATGTCGAAACGCTGACCTTTAAGAGCGTCACGACGGACGGAACGACGGTTTACACCGCGACTGGCGAACATAACGACGTCATTTTCACGCTGACCGTCCAGGCGGACGGCAGCTATACGTTCCAGCAAACGGGTGCTCTTGCCGAAGCCAAGGACGCGGACAACTCGACGTTCACGATCGGCTTTACGGTCACCGACGGCGACGGCGACAGCGCCAGTGGATCGCTGACCCTTACGGTTGGGGATGCAAGCCCCAGTGTGACGATATCCAGCACCAACCAAAGCATCGTCATCGGCGAAAGCGGCATCCCCCATCATAACGATGACGTATCGTTCTGGAACCGCGGCGAACTTGCCGCACTGCATCAGATTTTCAGCAGTGTCGATCACGCAGCAAACAACGGCAATGCGATTGCCTATGCTCACAGCGACAACGCTGTCGTCAGTGCCGATCCGACATTTGGAGCAGACGGCCAGGCGACAAACAATGCGGTCGTTTATTCGCTGACGCTTGGCGCTTCGGGCGAAAACGGCCTAGTCGATTCCGGCCTGAAAACGACAGATGGCCACGAAATCTATCTCTATAGCGAGAACGGACTGATCGTCGGCCGCTACAGCACGACTGACGGCGGTACACCGACGACCGCTGCCTTCGCGATCGAGATCACCCAGGACGGCAAGCTGAACATCGTTCAATACGCCTCCTTAAGCGAATCCGACACAAGCCAATCACACGAAATTGTCTCGATTCTCTCCCAGAAGGTCTATGCGACCGTCACCGTTACGGATGGCGACCAGGATACCGCACAGGACAGCGTCGATATCAGCGGTCAAATCCAGTTCCAGGACGATGGCCCGAAGGCAATTGCTGAAAGCCCCAAATTCATCAGCGAAGACTCCACCTCGAAAATTAGAGATAATGTCTTCGACACCAGTCATGCCGGTGCGGATGGCGCAACACTGACCTCTGTTACGCTGAACAGCGCCGCAACTTGGCATGGGCATGCGCTCAGCAACTATACTTTCACCGTTTCAACCGGCCAGCCGACGGTGATCAAGACGGATCAGGGCGTCTACACCTTCAGCTCCGACGGGAGCTGGAGCTTCGATCCGGCGCTCAACCAGAACAACAAGAACGGTGAAGCCGCCGGCTTCAGCTTTACCATCACGGATGGCGATGGCGACACCTCGACAGCCATCCAGCAGATTACCATTAAAGACGGCCAGAATCCGACCGTGAGCGGACCGAAAGGGGACTTCTTTGGCCAGCCCACGGTTTCCCTGATCCTGAACGAAGCCGATTTGAAAAATGGCACGAGCCCGAACGCGCAAGGCAAAGCGGAACAGGATTCGACGAGGAAGCACAATTCGCTGACCTTCACGGCTCATTCGGACGATATCGCTATCGCCTTCGGCGATCCGTCGGCGATCAAGGTCGACGGCCTGGCAAAGGGTGAAACGATCGCCTGGGTCAACAAGGGCACGACACTCGAAGGCCATCTGGCCAATGCGGATGGCAGCGCTGGTGCGTTGCTCGTCACCCTGAAGCTTACGGGCCAGCTCACGGCAGATGCCGGCGGCAACACCGCGACGCCGACGATCATTGCGACGCTCAACCATGCGCTCGATGGCAGCGGCAGCGCGGTGACCATAAATGGTATTCAGGTCGTCGCAACCGATACCGATGGAGACACGGCGACAGGGCTAGTCAAAATGACCGTTGCCGACGACGCGCCGGTTGCCGGTTTGGGGGCCGCTGGCACAGCTTACGAAGCATCACTTCCCGAAGGCGAGGGCGGAAAGGGCATTTCTGCGACCGCTGTGGGCTCTTTGAACGTCACTTGGGGTGCCGATGGGCACCAGGCTGTCGCATTTTTCAACGAAAGCGTTTCGGTTAGTGGTGAAGCGGGCGCTGTGCTGACATCTCACGGCCTCCTCGTCCACACCACAGTCCTGGCGGATGGTACGCTGGTCGGATTTACCGGCGACTCTGCGAGCGCGCTGACAGACGCTAACGTGGTCTTTTACTCAACACTTTCCGATAGCGGCAAAGGGGCTTACAGCTTTACACTCGTTCAGTCTCTTGACCACGCGAGTGGCGGAAACCCGCTGACTTTGACCTTTGAATATACCGCCACCGACTCTGATGGCGATTCCGCCTCGAACAGTTTTACGGTTTCGGTCGTCGATGATGTACCGGTTGCTGGAGCCTCGATCGCAGATCAGACGCTTACGGAAAACAATCTAATCGACGCATCAGGATCGTTGGTAAGCGACGGCATTAGTACTGGCGAAATCGCGCTGAATTTTTCCTTCGGCGCAGACGGCCCAGCAAAGACCGCAGTCACATTTGCTAGCCAGGCGGCGGCTTCAAATATCACCCTGACCGACGGCACCGGTCACGTACTCGATTTGTCGCATCTGACCTCGGGCGGAAATGCCTTGCAGTATGCGCTCAGCAGTGACCACTCGACATTGACAGCTTATTACCTCTCGGATGGGCATGAGGTAACAGTCTTCACCGTCTCTCTTTCCGAAAATGGCGCTCACACCAGCGGTGCGTATGACTTCACGCTCTACAGGCCGCTCAGTGATTCTGACGCGACTGATTTTCACCTGAGTTTCGCTGTCGTCGGTCATGATGGCGATGGCGATACGACCGCGGTATCCCAGTCATTTTCCGTCGACATTCATAACGATATCCCTACTGCAAATAACTGGTCCATTACCACCAACGCGGCGCCGGGTGAGACGATCACCATCCCCACGGAGGCGCTTTTGTGGGCGGCATCCGGAGCGCATGCCACAGACCTTACCATTGCTAAAATCACGGGTTCAGTTGCGACGCTAAATGGAGACAGTGTCGCGATCTCTGTGACTGGCCAAGCCGAGACATTCGACTATACCGTTAGTGACGGACTTCACGAAACGGTTGCCACGGCGAGCCTCAACGGCCATTGGAACACGATCGGCACCTCCGCGAACGAGATTTTCGTAGCAGCTCAAAGCGGCAATGGGGACACGATCATTGGTGGCCTTGGAAATGATGTCTTGATCGGCTCGGCAAACACTGCCGAGAATGTCCTCTACGGTGATGGGACGACAGAGACGGCGCACGACGGCAATGACCTTTTGATCGGCGGCATCAATTCGACAAACACCATGTATGGCGGCGGTGGAGACGATACGCTCATTGGCGCCCAGCATGCGCTCAACAAAATGGATGGTGGCAGCGGCAACGACACGCTGATTGGCGCGGCGAATGCGACCAACGAGATGCATGGAGGCAGCGGCGACGACGTCCTCTCTGGTGGACACTTTGCAACGAACACCATGGACGGTGGATCTGGTGACAACACCTTCATTGCTGGGCTGTTCTCCGTCAACACCATGATCGGCGGTAGCGGCAACGACACTTTTCAGCTGATTGAGAATTCGTTCAACACGGTGACGGGTGGCGGAGGTAACAATACGCTCGACTTTTCTCGGTTCGACCATGCGATCGAGATCACACTAACCCAAAGCAGCACTTCCACGCATTTCGACGTTTCGGGCGGCGGCCTGGATTATTCGGATATCAACGGTATTATCGGAACATCCTATGATGATATTATCATCGGAGGTGATCACTCTAATTTTCTCTCCGGGGGCGCCGGAAACGATATCTTAACTGGTGGTGCCGGCAATGACATGCTGGATGGCGGTTCCGGTTTTAATTTGATGACGGGCGGAGCAGGTGCCGACACGTTTATTATTGATGCCTCGGCCTTGAGCAAGCTCGACCCCGCTGACGTCATCGCGGATTTTCATCCGACGACCGAGGGTGATAAACTCGACGTGTCCGGTTTGATTGACGCTCTCATGAAGCAGGATAGCCTGTCTGAAGGAAACGCGATTAATCGCCTGACTGCCGTAGTCGATGACAAAACCAACACGACAACCATCAACGTGAACACTGGCACGGAAACCCACGCCGTTGCCACATTGGAGAATTTCTCCCCCAGCGCTGCTGGCGTGAAGATCTTATATGATCATCACGAGCACGCTCTCACCACCACTCACACGGGATAAACCTCGCCACCACAAGGCGCAGCTTGGTTAAGCTGCGTCTTGTGTCCTGAACAGGTGATCCGAGCATCATTGCTGAAGGCCGCCGCCCGCAGCATTGATGATGCTCGCCCCTTATTTGCCGACCTCAGGGTGAATTGTTCGCTTAACACGAGTCGAATTCCATGCTCTGGCTCTGCCTTGCTTCCACGAGCAGGGACCCCTCGTTCAGCTGCATCTCCTTGACGGGGATAGCTAAGTCCCGACAATCAAATGACGTTTTCCGAACAATCAACCTGAATTCTTGCAACAGTCCCATATTTTTGGGGATCAAAGATCGCTCCCATCTTCCTTGGCGCCACGAATTCTGAAACAACCTCTGACGGGGGGCATGGTTGATGAGGATTGTACGGTGCGCAACACCATCCCTAGGAAAATCTATCGCCGATTGCGCAATTTGCCGTCAGAGTTGGCGCTTTGGGTGATCAATCTTCCAGCGATCGAGGCTCGGCTTCGCACCTCATATAAGCAAGCGCGCATTGGCCATTTGGCAAGGCTTCCGAAGCTTTCCGACCAAGATGCTGAGATTGTCGAGGGACTAAACCGCGACGGCGTTTACGTTACCACTCTAGCGTCGCTCGGTCTGCCGCTCAATAGTGAGATGTTCGCGTCTGCCCGGTTAATCGCCAAAACCTACGAGCAGCGCGTCCGGCAAAATGCTTACCATGGTTGGGAGACGATCATGGCGACGCCGGATGAGATCACGAGTAACCCTTCCATTTTCCTCTGGGGGTTGAATCAGCGCTTGTTGAACATTGTCGAGGCCTATCTCGGCCTTCCAGTCGCCTATGACGGACTGAACTTGTTCTATACCGTTGCGGATGGCCGGCAGATTGGCACGCGAAAGTGGCATCGAGATCGCGAGGATCGGAGGATGATCAAGATCGCGGTCTATTGCAACGATGTAGATGAAGGCGGTGGCCCATTGGAGGTGGTCCGCCCGAACGTCATCACCGGAGACTTGGCGGACAAATTCACGTATCCGATACTCAGTCAGGAATCGCTTGAGGCAAGGCTCGGCGGCCCCGTCACTGATCGCGATATCGTCACCTGCACGGGTCCGGCGGGAACTGTCATCTTCAGTGATACGGCCAGCCTGTACCACCGCGGCAAACCTGCCATATCCCGCGATCGTTGTGCGATTTATTACAATTACTTCTCACGCAGACCGCGGCATCCGTTCTTCTGTGAACGATCCGGCCTATCCCGCGCCCAAATCGCTGAACTTTCCCATGCGTTGGCGCCGGAGCAAAGGAGTTGCGTCAGTTGGCGTGATAATCTCCCCAGGGTTGCGCGTCTTATTCCAAGAAATGTAGCTTAAACGCGCTGATGCACAGATTCCGTTTAGTCGGAGAAGGACTACGTCCTCAAAATGGCGCCTTCTATTGGTCATCCGGACGATCCATTTCGGCTCGACCAGAACAGTTTGCGGTATGCGAGTGTTCACGTAGACCAATGACAGCGGCAGAGGGGCATCGAGGAAGCAAACGCCCTTCTATTGATCAGCGAAATCGGCGATCAAAGCCACCAATTCGGCATCCTGCCCGGCGAAGCCATGATGCGCGCTGAAGGTACAGGGATTGCCTTGTTCGCTTCCTCCGCTCAACCACTTCACTTCAGCGCTCGCCCCGGCCCATTCTCTAAATGGTGCCACCCCGACGGGCTTTGTGAAGCGGCAATTGTCTTCTGGATGATGTATGACGAGCGTCGTAGGCAGGAGCGCCGACTTGCCGAGGATTGCGGCGACGCTCTTGGTCGGACCGGATTCTTTACTGAGGAAGCCGGAAGTCAAAACCAGCTTGTCCGGACGCGCGCCCTGGCGCAGTCCTTCCGCCGCGCGTTGCGTTCCCTTGCTCGTGGCCACAATGGTAACGGGGCGCTTGAGACCGGCCATGAAATCCGTGGCCGCGGTGAGATTAGTTCCGAGCTCGACGAGCAGCACGTTAAAGCCTTTGTCCCGGAAGGCATCACGATTGCGGATGAGAACATTGGTCGCGCCATCGCTAAAGCGAGCGTCCGCACTCACATTCAGCCGCCCATCGCCGCCGGTCAGCAACAGAATGCTTCCCTTGGGCTGACTGGCGCGCATGAGAATGTTCTGCGTGGTTTCTATGGTGATGGTCTCTCCACCGTTCACAGACAGCCAATCTTGGCCCATCGCCTGAGTGGAGTTCACAAAAGATAAAGAAAGGCAGCATGCTCTAAATGCTTTAAACATTTTGCTTCTCTTGCTTATGGGGACGGTCCGAAAGCGGCAAATATATCCGGAACTCTACACGGAACATTGAAGCAAATGCCGTGCGAGGAATGTTCTTCCCCTGATGAAGCTCCACGTTTTGGGTGCCGTAGCCAATTGCCCTCGCTCTTCGAGAATGTCGATCAAAGGTAATGCAATGAGCTCAGCCGCTTCGTTGCGATCTGGCGCATTGTGAGCGCCTTCAAGAATCTCAGCAGCGGTGGATTGGCTGACGGTCAGAAGGAAGAGTTCTGGGTGGCAGAAAACGGCATCATAAGCTATGCCGATCGCCAATGAGGTAGATCGGCTGAGATCAGCGACGGCAATCTCTTCCATGACCTCGCGCGCCGCTTCGTTGAAAAGATCGACCACATCGCCTTCATCAGGCGCGTCAGCGTAGCCTCCGACGAAATAAAGTGCGCCAGGATTTTGATCCGCCGAAAGGCTTCTTTTGGTGACAATGATGGAACGATCCTTCGTTAAAACGATGGCGGTCATTCCTGTCGGGTCAGCGCGCTTCGCGTCGGGATATTCTTCAAGAAATCCGGGATGGCGCGTCGCTACTTATGCGGAAAACGACGTGCGATTGGCATAGATAGTCAGGCGGCCGTTTTCAACGTCATGGCTAGCCATGCGCAACAAAGCTCCGTCAAAGGCAGCGGGGTGTTTTTGACGGAAGGCATCCCACACTACCTTTCTTTTCTCATCGACCTCTGCGGAAAGCTGAAAATTTTGGAAAATGCGGCATTCGTGAATTAGCCCCCGAAAGGCCCGGACATGCTCCACCACTTAGCTAAGTGGGTAGGAGTAATGTTGGTAATATGACTAGCAGCAATTTTAAGATGGAAGTCCTCTCCGGGCCGGAACGTCGGCGGCGTTGGAGCACGGCAGAGAAGCTCGCGATCATCCACGAAACCTATGAGGCGGACGCGACGGTGAGCATCGTCGCGCGTCGACACGGTATCCAGCCGAACCAGTTGTTTGCGTGGCGCAAGCTGGCGTCCCAAGGGGCACTGACGGCGACGGCCGCCGAGGAGGAGGTCGTTCCGGCTTCCGAATACCGGGCGCTTCAGGCCCAGGTGAAGGAGTTGCAACGCCTGTTGGGCAAGAAGACGATGGAGAGCGAAATCCTGAAGGAAGCCCTCGAAATCGCCGGTGGCCCAAAAACATCTGTTGCGCTCGCTCTCTCTTCCGAGGGGGATTTTGGAATGAAGACCGTCTGCGAAACTTTGGGTGTCGCCCGCTCGAATATCGCCGCGCGCGCCGCAGGCTCCCCTTCCAAAGCCAGAGGACGCCCGCCACTACCTGATCGTGAGCTGCTGGAGGACATCAAGGCCGTCATCGCCGATACGCCTACCTACGGCTATCGGCGTGTCCATGCCATCCTGCGTCGGAATGCCCGGAAACTGGGGCGTTCGTGGCCCAATGCCAAGCGTGTCTACCGGGTGATGAAGCTGCACAATCTGCTGCTGGTGCGTCATACCGGAGCGGTCAATGATCGCCTTCACGACGGCCGGGTCGCCGTCGAGCGTTCAAACATCAGATGGTGCTCCGACGGCTTCGAGATCGGCTGCGACAACAAGGAGAAGGTGCGCGTCGCCTTCGCCCTCGACTGCTGCGACCGCGAGGCAATCGCCCATGTCGCCACCACCGAGGGCATCAAGAGCGAAGACGTGCAGGACCTCGTGATCACCGCTGTCGAGAACCGCTTCGGCCGCATCAACATGCTATCCGAGCCCATCGAATGGCTCACCGACAACGGCTCCTGCTTCATCGCCAGGGACACGGCATCCTTGCTCCGCGACATCGGCATGGAACCTTGCACGACACCGGTGCGAAGCCCGCAATCGAACGGCATGGCCGAGGCGTTCGTCAAAACCTTCAAGCGCGACTACGTCTCGGTGAATCCAACCCCCGACGCTGAAACCGTCATCGCTCAACTGCCGTTCTGGTTCGAGCATTACAACAATCTTCACCCGCACAGTGCTTTAGGATATCAATCGCCGCGCGAGTTCATCAGCTCGCAATCTCAAACCTGAGCATGTCCGGTCTTTTGGGGGCAACTCCAATTCGATACGATCTACTGGGATGCTAAATGGATGGTCTTCAAACGAATGATTGCCTCCGAGAGCAGGGTCGCAGAGTTCTCACCTCTGGTGAAGCTCCACGTTTCTGGGTGCCGTTGGTAATTGCTTTGATTGCATAAGGAGATTGACGCAGTCTTAGCCAACTTACCGAGGTCGAGTATTGTAATATTATTACATATGTCGTGATGGGGATTTATGTAATGCGGTAGCAGATGACGGCTGGTTTGCATCCAAACCGGGGCACGAATGGTTCGAGGCCACAGGTGAAGGCGGCGAGCGACTGGAGGAATTGGCGCAGTACGACGCCCGAGTTTCCGGCCCCGATCTAGCAGCCCTTGCCGAGAATACACGGCAGGTTATCTGGGGCGAGTTTGTCGGCTGGGGACCGACGCAGTCAGACAAGAAATGGGTTACGATTCGAGGCGTCGACAGCACGTTCTACGAGATAGATACGGATGATGAGACGGTACTGAGTAAGATCAGCTCGGCCTACAGAGACGTCCGAACTGAGGAGGCTGCGATTACATCATGGCTCGCGGACCATTCCGGTGAATGATGGCAACCAGACGCGAACGGCAGCCAGAGCAAGGAAAGCAGCGAACGGCTTTGCCGTTTTGTCGTAGCGGGTGGCTGCGCGCCTAAACTGCTTGAGCTTGTTGAGCAGGCGCTCGATACGGTTTCGATCCTTATGGGCCCGAAAGTCGCAGACGGGACGGTCTTTCCGGTTTGGCTTCAGCGGTATAACCGGCCTGATCCCGTGGATAACTGAGGCACACACCGCACGGATCAGAACGAAACCAAGCAAATCGAGGCTTATTTTGAATCCGACAGGCAAGCCGTTTTCACGAGCGCATTTGGCACGGTAGGCTACGGCGCTTGTACGATGCGGCCACTGCCTCTGATCTCCGAGCGCCGCAGGATCGGGCGGCCGAATAGCTCAACGTTGCCGCTCCCGGAGATAAAGACGTCCGCATCTGTCTGTGCTGTCATTTGCGCGTCGCCGCTGCCGCGAATCTTGATCTGCGCGGACTTGGCAGTCAGTTCCTTAAGCCGCGCTGCGCCCGAACCCGAGATGTCCACATCGACCGTATCCGCAGTTCCACTGGCGGCAACGCGGCCGCTCCCCCGGATGCTCAAGCTCAACTGAGGTTGATCGATCTGCGATAAGGTTAGGTCACCACTGCCGAGCAGCTTCCAATCAGTGATCGCCGGTCCCGACACGCTGACAGCGAGTTTGGATGCAAACCAGCCGGCATCACAATCTAGGCTCAACCTGTGACCTTCCATTCGCACATGGTCAAGAAGAGTAGGGTCGCCGTTCACGACAACCTCTGCCTTGCCGCCCGGCTGATAGCGAACCGAAGCCGGCAGATCGATGGCCAGACTGTCACCGGCGGTGAGCGCCAGCGTGACCTGCGGCTTGGCGGATGTTGTGGATGCACAGGCGGAGGGTATTGCGCCCCACAGCTGCCTCGCGTCGGCCCAGTCTCGGCCCGAAAGCCCGATACCCAGCGCGAGAAGGACGACGGCACCGATCAGTCCCGTCGTCGCAACGAAAGCCAATTTTCCCTTCACTGTCCGGTTCCTTTTCCGTGTTGTCTACAAAGCTCAAACGTGGTCGTTGTCCAGTTGAGCCAGGCGGAAATGCAGCCGGGCATAATGTCCGAGCATGCGTGTGCCCGCGCCCACTCCGATTAATAGCAAAGCGCCGCCGCCCACTAGGGAACTGACCAATCCGGCGCCGATAAACAGGCGTGCCATTAATCCGACGATCGGTTCGCCAAAGTGGAACAGCAATGTGGTGAAGATGATCTTGACGCCGACCGCGCCGATCGCCGCCAGCGCGATCGCAAAGCCAAGCGTGATGACGATCGTCACGATCAGCAATGGCAACAGGATAAGAATATCGACAATGGCAAGGCCCGCCAGCGCCGTGGCGGCCGCCAGCAGATTTGACACGCTCCAATGAGCCTCGAAACGCCGCAGCCCTGCCTCCGCTCGCAGTTCCCTTGCAATTCTGGCTGGATCGCCTAACGCGGCCGCGACCTCGGCCTCGCTGCGACCCGAAGCATCGGACTCGGCGAAATGGGCGGCGTAATCGGCGACGATGTCCTCGATCTCTTGAGAGGGGAGACCGGCTAGTCGCAGTCTTAGCATGCGTAAGAAAACGTCCCTGGTCATGGCAAATCCTCAAGCAGTTTGTCGACGGCATCAGCAAAGGAACGCCAATCGTGGCGATGGGCCTCGAAAATCGTCCGGCCGAGCGGCGTAAGCCGGTAATACTTGCGTGGGGGCCCATTGCTGGACTCGACGATACGAGTTGCCACCAAGCCATCATTCTGCATCCGCCGCATCAAAGGGTAAATCGTTCCCTCTCCCATGCCGACGGCAGCAACCAAGGTGCTGGCGATCTCATAGCCATAGCTTTCGCCCCGTGACAGTACGGCGAGCACGCATAGATCGAGCGCACCTTTTCGTAATTGAACTTGGATCGAGTCCGTCATGAAAGATTCCAATTTACAGCATGGATATAACAAGCTATCTGTTTATGCAAGGTACTGTTCATCACGAAGGTGATCGCGGTCCGGCACCGTGGGAAACTCCAATGATTCAAGGCTGCTTCCTGACAAAAATGTACATCGCCTGATCCCGGGCGCCTAATTCTCGCTTAAGGAGTTGTCATAGTGGTTCGTCTTGGCTTCATGCTTGCCATGTCCCTTTGTCTTGCGACCCCGCTGGCGCATGCTGCCGGCTTCCGACCGATTGAGGTGCCGGGCGACGGTGCGCTTCCGGCGATCGGAGGAGGTGTTTGGTATCCGTGCGCGCAGCCGGTCAGCGATCTTAAGGTCGGACCTTTCACCATCGCCGCCGCAAAAGACTGTCCCATAACAGGGGAAAAATTGCCCCTTATTATCATGTCGCATGGAAAGGGCGGCGCGTTTGTCGGCCATCATGATACGGCAACGACATTGGCGGACGCAGGCTTCGTCGTTGTGGCGATCAGTCACCCAGGCGACAACGCTCTGGATAAGAGCCACATCGACGACCTTTCGGTCTTCGTCGAAAGGCCGCTCGACATCAAGCGCGCCTTGGACTTCATTCTCGGTCCATGGCCTGCAGCAAGCACGATCGACCATGCGCGCATCGGACTGTTCGGCTTTTCCCGTGGAGGATACACCGGGCTCGTCGCCATCGGCGCCAATCCCTTTTTCAACAAGAACGTCAGACTGTGCGACGGCAACAACAGCCCTGTTTGCGATCAAGTCCACAAGGGAGGTCTGCCAGAACTTACCCACGATCCACGCATCAAGGTCGCGGTGATCGCCGACCCGCTCAGCATCTTCTTCACGCCAGAGAGCTTCAAGACGGTGAAGGTGCCGGTACAGATTTGGAGATCGGAACGCGGCGGGGATGGTGTGACGCCGGAAAGTGTCATGGCGACTGCCAATCAGCTCCCGGAAAAGCCCGAGTTTCACACTGTTCCGAACTCACAACATTTCGACTTTCTGCCTCCTTGTCCGGCAGCACTGGCAAAAGCTGTGCCGGCAATCTGTGTAGACCCGCCGGACTTTGATCGCGCCGCATTTCACAGGGAGTTCAATGCCACGGTACTCGCATTCTTCCGCAAGCATCTGACTGAAGCGAGATAGCTTCCGGCAGTTCGGCATTTTCGATCCTGATTGCTGGGTAAGGGCTTTTTGCAACAGAGCCGTCTTGAGTTCGGCCAGCGCCGCGCCGGTCATCACATAAGTGTTCCAAGGCTGAATGTTCGATCCTGACGGTGACCGGGCCGCGGCGGACGGCACGCGTTCAAGGATCTCTCTCGCCACGGGCTTTTCTTTGAATCCGCGGACCGACCGGCGGCTTGTGACTGCCTCATATACGTCCATGACCACCTCTGGCGTAATCACACCGTGGTCTAGGAGGCATATGTCAAACGTCCAGCAAGGCGCGCCGCATCAAACTCGATTCATGCGGACGTGCTCCCCGCCGGCACCGGATCGGCGCGATGTCCTTCGACTCCAAGGTTCCGACCGGTCGCGAATCCCCGCCGCAGGTCGCTCGGCCCGGCCTGGCTGCACCATTCATGAAACTCGCTATCCACTTCGCACGCCACGAACATCGCAACAAAAGATAGCAAAAATATGCCGCTACACCTATTCAGTGGCCGTTCAGGAACGACGCATTATGGTCATCTCTGCTTAGGAACACCCTCTAGGAGATTTTATGAAAAACCATGCCCTGCTGGGCACGACATTCGCGGCCTCATTAGCCTTTGTCGCCCCGGCGCATGCTGACTTCACGATCGGCATCATCGCGCCCCTGACGGGTCCGGGCGCTGCGGACGGCAATAAAGTCAAAAGCGCAATGCAAGCCGCCGCTGATGAAATCAATAAGAATGGTGGCATCCTTGGCGATAACCTCTTCTTGAAATTTGGCGACGACACCAGCGATCCGCTGAAAACCTCATCCATCGCCAAGGACTTTCTCGACGAAAAGGTCAACTTCGTCATTGAGGCGGCGGTTTTTGATCCTCCGCCCCCTATCCAGGTACGCCCCGAGTCTCCGTCAGATATTTTGGCCCTCGCAGGTACTTACCTCTCACATCTGACAAAGACTTCTCCGCTGCCCAAACTCATCGACGGTGGACGGACGAGCAATCTCTCCACCGAATGCTATCGCAACGATCCCCGACAAGCTGTGATAGCCGCCAATTATGTGTTGAGGAATTTTAAGGACAAAAAGATCGCCATCCTCGATGACAAGACTAACTATAGCAAGCCTCTGGTGGACACTTTTAAGACGACCCTCAACAAAGGCGGCGTAACCGAAGCGCTCACGATCTCCGTTGACCCTAGCGTATATGACTACAGGCACGAGGCGGAAAAGCAGGACGTGGAGAAACTGAAACAAACAGGGGTGCAGGTCATCTATTACGGGGGCCACTATCCGGGACTTGACACGCTTGTGCAGCAATTGCGGGAAAGCTCCGTCAAGCTGCAGATCATCGGCGGTGATGCCCTATCGAACGTCAATTACCAGACCTCCGCTCATAAGGAAGCTGATGGCACCATCTTCACCGACGCGCCTCGCGAGACGCTGACCACCGATTTAGAAAGCGCCCGCGCAGCACTCAAGGCGCATGAGACTCCAGTCGAGGACCTGACGCTGCGCTCCTATGCGGCTGTCCACGAGGTGGCGAGCGGCATTAAAGATGAACTGTGCTACGGTCATAGCGAATTCAGCCTCGTGACCGATATAAAGGATGGGAAACCAACTATCTATCTCGATCCTAGGGCCGTTGCAGTCCGACTGAGCGCAGACGAGGCTATTCCGGTAGCGATCGACGAGGCAACGGGAAACAGGATGCCACCGAGCTTCTCATTTTACATGTGGAAAGCTGGCAAGACTGTCCCAATCAACGAGACGCCCCAGGGAAACTGAAGTTGAGTTGAAGCTTCAACAACGGCCGATCGCCTTATGGCGGATCGACGCTGCGCCGTCAGTCCGGATCCGCTCAAGCAGCCGCCGCACCTGGCGCTCGCTCAGGTCAAGCACGTGCGCCGCCGACACCAACGTCATGCGGCCGGCGACTACCTTCGACAAAATCTCGATCCGCTGCAGGTCACGCTCGCTCATCGCTATCAATCCCATCCGCAATCTCCCAGGTCATCAAAACCCGGGGAGAGTGACATTCTAACTTTGCAGGATCAGGACACTTTAACTTTGCGGTGGAGAAGCTAACCCAAGTGCATCACGCCGGCGTCTAGGGTAGGGGATCACCCCTCTTCCTGCAAATGTGCCATGAACACTTCTGCCGGGGTTTGGTATCCGAGGCATTTTCGCGGTTGATCGTTGAGATGGCGGGCAAGGTGGGTCAGGTCGCGCTGAGAGACGGCTGCAAGATCGGTATCACCTGGCATGAAGCGGCGAATGCGCTTGTTGGCATTTTCCACCGCACCTTTCTGCCAGGGCGCGCTGGGATCGCAGAACCAGCTGCGCGCGCCGATGCCATCTTCCAAAGCCCTGAAGCCGGTGAACTCCGTGCCGCGGTCAAAGGTGAAGCTCTGGCGAGCAAAGGCTGGCAAAGGAGAGAATGTTCCGATGATCTTGTCCATGATCGGACGGGAGTGCCGGCTTTGGTTCTTGATCATCACGGTGTAGCGGCTTTTGCGCTCGACCAACGAGGTGAGGTTGGCATGACCGAGCTCGCGTTCGAAGATCAAAAGGTCGCCTTCCCAGTGACCGAACCTCGTCCGATTGCCAATAAAATCAGGTCGTTGCGATATCCGATGACTGGCGGGAAACACGCTATTTCGTGGCTTTCTGGAGCCACGCGGGCGGCGCTTGCGGCGCGCCTCCGGCAGATAGCGATAAAGACCGAGCCCGTAATCCTCCTTGCCGTAGATGAAGCGGTAGATCGTCTCCTTGCAAATGCGAACAAGGCTCAGGCCGTCCAACAGCAGACGGCCGGCGATCTGTTCCGGTGACCAGTAAGCCTCCAGTTTCTCGATGACCATGCTTCGCAGATGCGGATGGCGCCGCAGCTTCCTCAAGCGCCGGCGCCGTTCCTTGGCGATGTCATCGGCAACCGTCGAGAAGTAGCCGCTGTATTCGGGAAGCTCGCGGTCATGAAACGTGTTGCGCCTGATTTCGCGATAGATGGTCGAGCGGTGACGACCGAGCTGGCGGGCCATCTCGTTGATCGGCACCTTGCGCTCGACTAGGTGATGAAGACGCCGTCGATCGGCGAGGGTCAATTGCTGATAGCAGCAGGACATGCCAAAATCTCCAAAGTGAAGCCATTGAAATCATTGGCATGTCGCACTTGGAAATAGAATGTACCCGGCTACAAGCGTTTGAGGCATAATAACAATTATGGAACTTATCCTGACGGTCGTCAGGGGAAGATCATTTCAAGAGACCGCAGTGTTAGGCCCATCATCGAATAACCATTGAAGTCCAGTCATGCCGCGCGTCACACTGTCATAGTGCGGTTCTTTTGGTCGTCGTTCTCAGCGGCGTAGCCGACCTTGAACTGACACCAGCGCGGATAATCACCCACTATGTCAATAAAATCGTCGAAATACCGCAGACCCAGGGCTGAAAGCACCTTCACGAGGCCCTCAAGTGCTTCCTGACCAAAAGATGGCCCAAATGAAATCAGGTGCGCATCGCTATCTAACGGCCCTCGAACCTTCATGGCTGAGAGTAGGTCATCGAGAGCGACCCCACGCTCAACCAATGCAGCTCTTCGTATCACGAGACCATATTCGTGCGTTACATTGATGAAGTTCATTGGTTAACGTCCCGCCATTTGGCACCACTATAGTCACGTCAAGTTCATCGATGAATTGGCTTGAGTTCACGTCACGAGCATCCACAACGTAAACAGGGCCCCAAGCAATCCACACATCAGTTGTGGTCTGAGAATAACTCTGGAGAAAATCTTTTCTTTTCTGAGTAGAGCCACTGCTAACTTCTTCACTTCCACACCTTTTACGAACAAGGCCGGGGCCCCAAACCTTGTGATACCGAACTGGTTCAGCAGCCCTGGTTTGGAAATGTAGTCTGAAAATTTTCGCGGATCCACGATAGTACTCGCTTGGACCGCTGCAGGCGAAGTTCCCATACTTGGCGGGCGGAAGAAGGTAACGCCGCCAATCACAAAAGAATCCAGACTGTCATCGCTCAGGTTATCGTTTGCCATATCATTCTATCCTTGAAAGTCCGGGGAGCTACGAACCGAATTTCGTAAAAGTTATCGAAGGATAGGCATCCGGCATGACGCTCCTCATAAGGTCGCGTTCGGCAGGTGTGGCTTCCGATCCCACCACGCGCGGGTCGCTACGCGTTCCTTCAAGTCGGATGTACCCAGCATCAACGATCTTCCCCTCGCTGATCGTGATGGCACCATCACCCCCAAATGGGTGGACGTAGCTGAATGTTCTGCCGAAGAGTCCGTCCTGGTCACCCCCCGCTTCAATGGTGACATTTCCATAGCTGCAATTCGCGTAGGTGATGACGTAGCGACCAGGGGCGACGGGTACGAACCATCGTGCATATTTCTGCGCGGTCGCAGCGAACAACTGGCCTAGTACCAGTTTGTTTGGGTTTTGCAAACGATACGCGACTGCGGAACCGATAGATACAGGCGGCTCCGTTTCGTCTGGCTTTCCCGCATTGACCCTGCGCAAAGTGATGTAACCGCTGCAATCCACGTCGCCCAACAGCGGCGAATCCACCATTCGGACAAGAAGGAGCGAGCCCTTCTTGTTCTTGTTTGCCAGAAGCTGTGAAGACCCTTCATGTTGCTGCGCAGCGACCTTGGCGGGGTCTGGGGTCCCGGCGCAACCTGCCAAAAAGCTAATAGTGCACCAAGCGGCAATAGTCTTTAAACGCAACCTTGGTTTCTTTCTCAACTGGAGTATACCTTGCAGCCCTAGCCGGCCCTTGACCGGCGGCATCGAGGAAGACTGGCCAAAATCCCAGCTGCGAGTCGACGGGGCCAATTATGGTGCAGGTGGAGAGTTCGGAACGTCGCCGACGAGTTTTGCCAAGTATATCAACAATAGAGGATGCAACTCGTATCCAGAGTATGAAATTGCTAATATAACCTCAAAGTCTTCAAGACTTATATCGGCGTTCGCCTCGCAGATATATTCGCATAGCGTTTCAAAGGCAAGTTTACTTTCGCCATGGCCAATATACTCCATGGCAAAGTCAATCCGCCACTGCTCGATTTTTCCACTAAGTGAATGAGCAAGTAAGTTTATGTTCTTTTCGATGTCAGCAATTTTCATTTTATTTGTTTGAGCCCTGTTGGAGGACCACCGGCGTCTGGAAACGCTGTGATCACTTTACCCGTTGCCGGTTGGTAGACAACACGTATTTGCACGCCATTCCTGGTTTCCCACGCTACCCATTTTGCCGGTGTTCCCGCATTGGTGTACTGCCCGCCAGTGCCTGTTTGCGCGTACCACTGCGTACTCGGGGATGTTGCGATATCACCAATGTCATGAATCACTTGGTCAGGAGTCAACGTTGACGGGAATAAAGTCTTCCCAGGATTGCCTGGTGGATAATGACCTCCGCTTGTCGGTCCGTCACCGTATAGAATATGTTGGCGCGCTTCCGGCGAAAGGAGGTCAACAAATTCACTTGCGTCGGGGATGAGCTCGACTGCTGCTGGTGACGAGCCGGGGTTGCTATTCCCAAAAATGTTGATTGCGGTATTTCCACCCACAACCATCGGATTTCCGCCGCTATCGAGGGTTACGTATTTCTCTGTCGCTTCACCGCTAGGACCCAGCTCCTCATAGACGGGCTCGGGCTCGCTACCGTTTTCTGTAGTGCCAATGCTGCGGAACAAGCTGCCTGAGCCATTGACGGCAATACCGCTGCCCTGGTCAAGCCACGAGAGACTTTCCGGCAGTATCACCTGACTAGGCGACGCAATTGTCGGGCGCAGGGTTGGACCATTTAGCTCCTCGAACTCCTCCTTCAGATCTTCCCAACTTGCGGGAATTTCCTCTTTGGGATCCACTTCCTGTCCGGTCTCCTGGACAGTGATTTTGTCCTCTGAGCTGGTCACGGTGACAATACCGATAATCGTGCGCGCGAGATTGGACGAAACGGCGCCATATGACGGGTCAATTCCGTAGCAACCAGCGCCGCTGGCCTGCTGAGCGCAGCTAATCAGTGCAGCGCGAAGCTCCTCATCATTCAGGTTCAATAGGATTTTCCGCGCCGCTTGACCGTCATCCGAAGACATCCGCAGATCGGCGACCATCTTATCGAGCGCGTTGCCAATTGCCTCAACGAACGTTTGGCCTGCATTAGCAGCAGCCTGCAAGCTTTGGACCGACACATATGGTTCAAGGTCGATATGCTTGTCCTTGGTGATGACGTTCTGTTGTGACGGATCGGTATTGATCTGATTGAAAGGCCGGGTGGCGCCGCTTTGCTCGAGGGAAGCCTGCTGGTCGGCATTGCGGATCGTGACATTTCCTGCCGTGCCACCATTCGAGATCGTGGCCTTGACGGACTGCTCGACGTCGTCGAGTTGGTATTTGCCCTCCGCACTGCTGTTGTTTTGCGTTATGCCGTTGGCGTCCTTGCCGCTGTAGAGGTCGATATTGGCATCGACCTGATAGCCCTGGTATTTCTGCGAACCGACGAAGTCGGACCAGGTCAACGTGCCAGTATCGAGATTGACCTGACCATCGGTGGAGATCAGTCCGGAGGCTTTCAGGTTGGTGTTCTTGCCGACGGTGATGTTCTGGTCGCCGGTGGAATAAAGCCCAGCCGGCGTATCGATCCAGTTGGTGGAGCCCTTGCCGGAGCCGAAGCCCGGCTGCACGCCGCCAAGAGTGAGGCCGCCAAGCGCCGTGCCGACATTGCTTGCCGTCAGCAGGTCCAGACCTTCCGTCTTTCCGATCGTGCCTCCGGTGAAGGAAAAACCAAGCGAGGACGAACTGTTCGATTGGCTGCCGGTGTTCGGCGTCGAGATGATGGAAAGATTGCCGCCGACGTCTCCTTCGATCGTGTCGGCGGAGAAGATGGTGTTGTCGAGCGTCGTGTCGCCCTTCGAGACGAAGGTGATGTTGTTTGTCGCACTGACGGTGGAGATGACCTGTGTCGTCGACGAGCTCGACGATTTCGATTGGCCGGCCGAAACACTGGCGGTCGGAGTGATGCCGGTCGCGCCGCCGATGCCGACGCCGACGGAGACGCCGATGCTGGCGCCGGCCGACTCGCTGCGCGAGGAAGCGTCGGTCGTCGCCTGCGCACCGGCCATATCGATGTTGTTGGCCGAGATCAGCACGCTGCCGTTCATCTCGTCGGATCGATCGGGGTTTGCTTGCGCTGAGATTTGCAGGCCGCGGCTGACAAAATCGCCGTTGGTCGAGATGTCGACCGAGCTGCCCGAGATCGTCGGCAGCACCGGCGTCGAACTCGAAACCGAGGTCTCGGTCTTCGAATAGGTAAAGCCGGCCGTCAGTGAGACGGAGGCGAGATTGCCGGCCGCGACGCTGTCCTTGAGATTGGAAAGCGCCTCATAGGCCTTCATGCCGGCAAAGGCGACGTTGGCGGCCGAATAACCATCTGTGACATTGCCGAGTTTGGACGCGAGATTCTCGATGCTTTGCCCGGCGCTAACGAAGCTCGAGGAGACACCGACGCTGACGCCGGCAAAGAAGCTGGTGGCCACTTCGTCGAAGTTGGTGACGTCATTGCCGGAAAGGATATTGATGCCGTTCGCGCCGGTGATGTTGACGCCGCCGCCGGCGGTAATCTGGCCGGCCTGGTCGTT
The DNA here is from genome assembly GCF_029714265.1 of Rhizobium sp. CB3171. Classification (NCBI taxonomy): domain Bacteria; kingdom Pseudomonadati; phylum Pseudomonadota; class Alphaproteobacteria; order Hyphomicrobiales; family Rhizobiaceae; genus Rhizobium; species Rhizobium sp. CB3171. The sequence goes on from NZ_CP121655.1 coordinate 183,059, forward strand.
GAAGGTATCGCCCGCCTTAAGTGTGATGTCGCCACCCGCGTTGATCGTCGACACCGCATTGGTGTCGGCGCTTTGGTTGACCTGGTCGGTGAAGCGGCCAACGCCGATGCCGATCGAGGCGCCACTGCTGGTCGAGACCTGATGCCGAAGCCGGAGCGCTTGTCGCTCTTCGAGGTATCATCGCTCTCATGGCCCGGCAGGATGTTGATGTCGCCGGTGGCCTTGCCCGTGACATCGCCGTTGGTCGCCGCGATCGAGGATCCGATGATGTTGAGATCGCCCTTGGTGGCGTTGAGCATGATGTTGCCATTGGCGGCAGTGAGTGTCGACCCGACGTTATCCGTTGAGCTTTCGCTGATCGTCTTATCGTGGCTGCCGTAGATCGAGATAAACCCGCCGCCCGAACCGACGCCGATGCCGGACTTCTTCGTCTGCTTGTCGCTCTCGTGCTCTTCCTCTGCCGCCATGACGGTGACGGTCGAGCCGGAGAGGCTGAGATCGTTGCCGGCGGTGACGCTCGAGCCGGAAACGACCGTCTCACCGCCAGCGGCGACGTTGACGTTGCCGGATGCCGTAATGGAGGAGCCGACGGTATCCTCGTCGTAGGTGTGCGTATGGGTCTTCTTGGAGGAGAGGAAGCCGCTCGACTTCTGGTCGGAGGTCGTTTCCTCCGTATCCTTGCCGGAGGCGACGACGATGTTGCCGGCAGCACTGATATTAGCGCCAGCCGTGTGGGTCGCATCGCCGGCGGTGACGTCGGAAGCCGAGATCGTGACGTTGCCACCGCTGGAGGCGATGTCTACGCCGGTCTGGCCGGAGATCGTCGATCCCTCAGCCGTGGTCGTCGTCTCGCTGCTCTTGGTATTTCCGGACTTGCTTGAGGAAGAAGCGCTGTCGGCCGCTTCGCCGATGGTGATGTCGCCCTTAGCGACCAGGGTGGCGGTGCCTCCCTTGGCGGCGATATCGGACCCGATGACGCTGAGATTGCCGGCATCAGCCTCGACGGTCACTTTGCCGTTCTCGGAGGTGATCGACGAGCCGTTGCTGGTCACCGAAGTCGAGGACGAGCTGCCGCCCTTATAACCGGTAGCGACACCCGCGATCGTCTTCGACTGGCTCGTAGTCTGATCTTCAGTCGCCGTGATCGCGATGTTGCCGTTCGTCGAGACGATGCCAAGATTGCCCTTGGCATCCAGCGTCGAGCCGGCGATCAAGACGCCCTGATTGCCGGACACGGTCATGGCGCCGCCGGCGGTCAGTGACGAGCCCTGCTGCATCTGGCTGGCGGTCGTGGTGATGGTGCCGCCTTGGGCAAGGCTCAGCCGGTCTTTAGTGAGGACGGTGTTCTCGACGCCGGCGGAGATAATGTTGACCGAACCGTTCGAGGAGAGGACGGAAAGGTCGCCGCCGACCTTGGCGGAACTTGCGATAATGTTGACGCCGTTCGTGCCGGCGATAGAGAGATTGCCGCCCGTCGTCACAGTGGTGCCGATGAGCGCCTGCGTGCCGCCATTGTCCTGCTTGACGGCGCCAAGCGTTACGGTCTTGCCGGAAAGCTGCGCCGAGCCGCCGGCGGCGACCTTGGTGCCGGTGAGCGTCAGGCTGCCGGCGCCGGCATCCATCTTCAGATTGCCACCGGCGGTGACCCCGCCGTTCGCGGCAACGACGGTCTGGCCGCCGATGTTCATCGTCTGGGCGGCCAGCGTGATGCCGTTGGTGGCATTGAGGTTCATGTTGCCGCCGGCGAGGAAGACGCCGCCATTGGCCTTGATGTCGGTGGCATTGATGGTCATGCCGTCGGCGGCAGCGATCGCGCCGGAATTGTCGACGGAGCCGGCATCGATGCTGACCGTGTTGCCGGCAATGACGGCGGCGCTGTTGTTGACCTTGGCGCGGTCGGCGGCCGAGAGATAGACGACCGGCACCAGCACCTGCGCACCGTCGACGATCTCGGTCTGGTAGATGACGATCGACTGGGTGAGCGACGCCGCCTGCTCGGGCGTCAGCGCCTGGCCGAGGGCAAGGCCGTTGGCCTCGGCATAGGCGACACCATTGTCGAGAAGCGTCTTCATCTGATCGGTGGCATTGTTGCCGGGGATGAAGGAGCCGGCGCCGAGGCCATCGCCGACCAGTTGCCGCAACTGCTCGTCAATGAGCTGGTTGTCGAAATAGGCGTCGCCGAGGAAGGGAACCTGCGTCTCCGGCGTATAGCCGATCCGGTCGATAAAATAGGCCGAGCCGTAGAACTTCGATACGTCGAGGAAGGCTGCCCGCGTTTCGAACAGGAAGACCTGGCCCGGCACCGTGCCGCCGACGCCGCCGCTTTGCGGCTTGGCAAGCGAAGCGAGCTGAGCGCCATTCACCTGCAGCATCTGGGCAAGATTGCCGCTGTTGCCGATGGCGGCGGTGAGCTTGCCCATCAAGCTGTTGGGATTGACCGAGGCGCCACCGGTGGTCAAGGCAGTCGAATTGATCGAAGGTCCGCCGGCGGCGGTCACGCCGTTGCCGCTCAGCGAGGCGCTACCATTCGCTGTCAGGCTGCCGCCGCTAATCGAAACGCCGTTAGCGACAGCCACGCTGTTCCCGTCCACTGAGGCGCTGCCATTCGCCGTCAAGCTACCGCTACTGATCGAGGTACTGCCTGCAGTCAGGCTGCTGCCATTGACCGTCGGACCGCTGGCAATCGTTGTGCTAGTGCTTGCAAGCGACGGGCCGCTACTGAGGCTGGCACCCCCATTGGCGGCGACGCTGGCGAGCGAAGCGTTGACGTTGAACAGGGCGCCGCCGGCCGTCATGCTGTTCAAGGCGCCGAGCGGATTGCTCGCCGTCGCCGCAGCATCGATAGCCACCCCGCCGTTGATCGAGCCATTGGCGGCGACGTTGTTGACCGTGCCGCCGCCATTGATGACGAGCGCGCCCCGCGCCTCGATGACGCCCGAGATCGCGCCGATCGCCTGTAGGCTCACCGTGGAGCCGGCGGCAAGGTCCTTGGAAGCGTCACGATGACCGTTGGGATTATTTGAATAGGTGAGCGACGGATCGTTGCTGCCGATGCAGGGATTGTTGGGGCCGCTGCAATCCGGACCGCCCTGCGTCGTGTCGGATTTGATGACATCGGGATAATATTGGCAGGGGTGGAGCTGTCGCAGGTGGTCGTGATGGTGCGGTTCAGCGTCGTGCCGTCGTTGGTCAGCGTGCCGGCGACGGTCAGCAGCATGTTGCTGTCGGACTCGATCGAGCTATAGGCGTTGGTCAGATTGATCGCATTGATGGTCAAGGGACCACCGGCACGGATCTTGGCCGAAGCGCCGGCGCCGGAGATCAGTTGATCCTGCGAGACGATCTGGCTCACCAGATGGTCGACGGTCTCCGTCCAGGCATAGGTCGGCTCATGTTGTCCCGAGCCGGTGCCGCACCGCGTCTCGCACTTGTAGGTCTCGGTGATCAGATCATAAGCGCTGAGGATGGTGTTGGAGATCTGGACATTGCGCTGGATCACCGGTCCGGAGGTCGTGGTGTTGGTCAGACCGTTGGTCAGGATCGACATGCTGCCGCCGGACTGAATGAGGCCGGCGGAGTTGACAACGGCGCCATTGCGACCACCGCCTGGCCCTGCAATGGCAAGACCATTACCGGACAGCAGAGCCCCTTGATCATTGGTGAGCACGCCGCCGACGAAGAAGTTGGCGTTGTTGCCGGCAAAGACGAGGCCGGAGGGGCTGTTGTAGAAATCCCCTGATACGTTGAAGGTGAGATCGTTGCCGGCGGCGAGCTGACCGCCATTACCGAGCGACGGCAGATTAAGCGTCAGGTCGTGCGCGGCAAGCAGCGAGGTGCCGGCCGTCGTGGTAAGGCCTGCGGCGGAAACGGTGATGTCGCCTGAGCCGCCACCGTTGGTGACGGCGCTGACGTCAGCATTGGAGAGGTCGGCGTTGCCGGAAAGATTGAGTGTCAGGCCGCCGAAGACGAGATTGCTGCCGGAGAGGTTGGCGGAGGATGCGTTGACGATCAGCGTGCCGGCGCCGGCAATCGCGCTGCCCCGGCTGCCGGAAAGATCGAGGGCGCCGGTGTTGAGGGTGAGATTGCCGCCGACACGGGTGGTGCTGGTATAGCTGATGGAACCGGGTGCGGTGAGCGTGGCATTGCCAAGGCTCTGCAGGCTGGCATAGCCGATGTTCTGCGTTGCCGTGGCGGCAACACTGCCGCCTGAGAGCAGTACATTGGCGTTGATGCTGCCGCTGGAGGCGGCAAGTGTCATCGCGCCGGTGTGCTGCAGCATCAGGCTGCCGCCTGAGGCCGCACTGGTGGCGGCAAAGTCGACGCCGGACACCAGGCTGTTGATTGTCATCGACCGGGCAGCAAGATTGGCGTTGCGCGCGGCCAGCGACTGGCCGCTAAGCGTGATCGCATTGCCGGCATTTACCGTCAGGTCGCCATGGGCAACGGCATTGGTGCTGACATTGCCCGCCGCATTGGCGGTGATGCTGCCGGCGGCCATCAGGCTGCTGACAGAGATGTCGCCGGACGTCGCCTGCAGCGTCAGATCACCCGCATTGCCGAGAACGATATTGCCGCTTGCCGATTGGCTGGTGGCGGTAAAATCGACGCCGGCGACGATGACATTGCCGCTGATGCTGGATCCGGTGATCGAGACGTCGCTGGCGCCAAGAAGCTGGCCGTTGATCGCAATCGCGCCGGGGCTGGTGGACGAGCCGATCGCCACCGTGCCGTGGCTGGTGATATTGCCGCCGGTAAGGGCGCTGGCCGCCACATCGAGACTGCCGGCAACGATCAACGTGCCGGCCGTGACGCTTGTCGCAACGATGTCGAGATCGCCACTAGATCCGAGAGCGATGGCGCCGTTTGACGATTGCGCGGTAGAGGCAAAATCGACGCCGGTGACGGCCTGACCGACCTGGACGGCCTGGCCGGAGAGCGAGACATCATCGGCGCTCAGAAGCTGGCCGGTGACAATGACACTGCTGCTGCCGGCAAGGGTGACATCGCCATGGGCGGTGACGGCGCCGGCTGTAATGGTGGCAGCGCTGGCGTCGATATCGCCGGCCGACAGCATGGTCGACGTTGCAAGACCGGCGGAGGCGTAAAGATCCATGGCGCCGGACGATGCCAGCACGATACTTCCGCCGGCGGCATTGGTCGCGGCAAAATCGATGCCGGAGATCAGGGTGGGGGCGCTGATGCTGCCGCCATTGATGGTGAGGTTGCCGGCGGCAAGCACCTGGTTGCTGACATCGACATTGCCGAGAATACCGACCTTACCGTGGCTGGTGATGCCGTCGGCCCGAAGATTGGCCGCCTGTGCCGTAAAGTCGCCAGCCGACAACATGATTTGCGAGACGATATCGCCTGTCGCGGTGAGGTTCATGGCACCCGATGATCCGAGCACGATATTGCCGCCGGCTGTGGTGGTGGCGGCAAAGTCGATGCCGGAGATCAGCACCGGCGCGCTGATGCTGCCGCCGTTGATGGTGAGATCACCGGCTGCCAGGATCTGGCTGGTGACATCGACGTTGCCGTTGATCCCGACCTTACCGTGGCTGGTGATGCTGCCGGCCTGAAGATCGGCAGCCGTCGCAGCAAAGTCGCCAGCAGACAGGATGGTGCCGGCTGTGGCATCGCCGGAGACGGTGAGGTTCATGGCGCCCGATGATCCGAGCACGATATTGCCGCCGGCCGCATCGGTCGCGGCAAAATCGACGCCGGACACCAGAAGGCCGGCACTGAGGCTGCTGCCGTCGATGGTGAGATTGCCGGCCGACAGCACTTGGCCGCTGACATCGACGCGACCGGTTCCGGTCGTCGTGCCGCTGGCCTTCAGATCGACGGTACCATGGCTGGTGATGCTGCCCGCCGTCAGGTCGAGCGCTTGCGCGGTGAGGTCGCCGGCGGACAACAGCGTGCCGATGGCAAGATCGCCCGTCGACGTCAGTGAGACGTCGCCGCTGGATGTCTGGATGATATTGCCGCTGGCAGCCGCGGTGCTTGCGAAATCGACACCGGAGACGATGGCGCCGGCGGTGATCCCGAGCCGGAGATAGTGATGTCGCCGCCGCCGAGGACTTGGCCATTTACGGTAGCCGCACCGGCAAGCGTGATGTCCTGGTGCCCGGTGATCGCGTCGGCAGTGAGAGTGGCCGCGCTGACATCGATGGCGCCGGCAGCCTCCATGGTCGATGCCGCAGCATTGCCGCTGACCGCAACCGTCAGATCGCCGGTCTGGCCAAGGACGATATCGCCGCCGGCAGCATGACAAGGGTTTGGGCACTTAAGCTCTGGCCGGTGATCAGCACATTGCCGGAGCCGAGCACCTGACCATTGACGACGATGGCGCCGCCGAGCGTCACATCGCCATGCGCCGTCATGGCATCGGCAGTGACGGTCGAACCGGCAGCGCTGAGATCGCCCGCCGACAGCAACGTGCCCGTATTGATGTCGCCGGCCGAGGTCAGCGTCAGATCGCCACTGCTGGCAAGGACGATGTTGCCACCGGCGGCCACCGTTGCGTCGAAGTCGATGCCGGAAACGACCGCACTCGCTGTGATGCTGGAACCGGAGATGTCGATGGCGCCGCCGCCAAGGACCTGGCCGCTAACGGCAGTGGCGCCGGAAAGGGTGATGTCCTTATGTCCGGTGATCGCGTCAGAGGTAACGGAAGCTGCACTGATGTCGATTGCCCCGGCGGCCTGAATGGTCGACGCCGCGGCGGCGCCGCTGACCGAAACGGTCAAGTCGCCGGTTTGGCCGAGGACGATAGTGCCATTGGCAGCATTGGTGGCATCGAAGTCGATACCGGCGACAAGGGTCTGAGCGGAAAGGCTCTGGCCTGTGATTGAGACATTACCGGAGCCGAGAATTTGGCCGCTGACGCTGATCGCACCCCCGAGTATCACATCAGCATGCGACGTGACAGCATCGGCGGTGACGGTCGTGCCACTGGCATTGAGATCCCCCGCCGACAGCAGCGTGCCGGCGTCGATATTGCCGGTCGAAGCCAGCGTCAGATTGCCACTGCCGGCAAGGACGATATTGCCGCCGCCGACGGATGTGGCAGCGAAGTCGACGCCGGAAACCACGGTGCCGGCCTGGATGCTGGAGCCGGAGAGGTTGACGTCTCCGCCACCCAGGACTTGACCGTTAATCCTGGTCGCGCCGGAAAGGCTGATGTCCTGATGACCGGTGATCGCGTCGGCGGCAACTGTGGTGCCGCCAACGTCGATGACGCCGGCTGCCTGGATCGTCGACGCCACAGCCGCGCCGCTGACCAAGACCGTCAGATCGCCGGTCTGGCCAAGAACGATATTGCCGCTAGCGGCATTGGTGGCGTCGAAGTCGATGCCGGCGACAAGGGTCTGTGCTGACAGGCTTTGGCCGGTGATCGAGACGTTGCCGGAGCTCAGAATCTGGCCGCTGACGTCGATCGCACCGCCGAGCATCACGTCACCATGGGCTGTGACGGAATCCGCGCTGACACTGGTGCCCGTCGCGTTGAGATCGCCGGCCGACAGCAGCGTGCCGGCATCAACGATCCCTGTCGAAGCAAGGGTCAGATCGCCGCCGTTGGCAAGGACGATATTGCCGCCGCCAGCAGACGTGGCGGCGAAGTCAACGCCGGAGACGACGGCGCCGGCCTTGATGCTGGAGCCGGAGATGTCAATGTTGCCGCCGCCGAGGACTTGGCCGCTAATGTCCACGCGACCGCTTGCGGTCGTCGTGCCGGAAAGGGTGATGTCCTTGTGGCCAGTGACAGCGTCAGAGGTAACGGACGCCGCAGTGACGTCGATCGCACCGGCCGCCTGAATGGTCGAAGCCGCCGCGCTGCCGCTGACGGAAACCGTCAGATCGCCTGTCTGACCGAGGACGATAGTGCCATTGGCAGCATTGGTGGCGTCGAAGTCGATACCCGCGACGAGAGTCTGGGCCGACAGGCTCTGGCCGGTGATCAGCACATTGCCGGCACCAAGGATCTGGTCGGTAACGTCCACGCGACCGCTTGCGGTCGTCGTGCCGGTCGCGCCGCCGAGCATCATGTCGCCATGGGCGGAGATATCGTCGGCCGCAATGGTCGCGGCGCTGGCAGTAAAATCGCCAGACGACAGCAGCGTTCCGGCATTGAGCGCGCCGGAGGCGGTCAATGTCAGATCGCCGGTTCCGGCTGCCGTGGTACCAAGGACAATCGTGCCGCCGGCCGCATTGGTGGCGGCGATATCGACGCCGGAGACGAGGGCATCGGCCGCGATGCTGGAACCGGAGACGCTGACATTGCCGGCGCCGAGGACCTGGCCGCTGATGTCAATACGACCGCTGCCGGCCGTCGTGTTGGTGGTGCCGGCAAGGGTGATGTCCTTATGGCCGGTGATGGTGTCGGCAGTGATCGTCTGACCGACCGCATCGATCGCGCCGGCCGACAGGATGGTGCCCGCCTTTATGGCGCCGGCGCTGTCGTTGATGATCAGGTCGCCGCTATTCGCCAATACGATATTGCCGCCGGCCGCCTGGGTCGCGGCAAAGTCGACGCCGGAGGCGAGAAGAGCGGCGCTGACGCCATTGGTGTTGCCGTTGATGGTAACGGTGCCGGCAGCAAGCAGTTGGCTGCTGACATTAACGCCGCCATCGATGTCGACATTGCCATGGCTCGTCAGATTGGTCGACTGCAGCAGTGCCGCCTGGGCCGTCAGATCACCGGCCGACAGCAGTGTATCGACGTCGATCGTGCCGGCACCGGCGGTCAGATCGAGCGTGCCCGAAGACCCGAGAGCGATAGTGCCGCCCGCTGCATCGGTGGCGGTAAAATCGACGCCCGAAGCAATTGTTGTCGCCTGAATGCCTTGGCCGTTGATGGAGACATCGCCCGAGGCGAGAAGCTGGCCGGAAATGTTGGTGGCGGCGTTGATGCCGACAGCACCATGCGAAGTGACATTTTGGGCCGTCAGCGACGTCGCATCGACCGTGATGTTGCCGGAGGACAGCAGGCTTGCGGCGCTGACTGCACCACCGGTCGCCGTCAGTTGCAGGTCGGCAGCACTCGCCAGCACGGTTTTGCCGGCCGCATCCGCCTGGGTTGCGGCGATGTCGAGGCCGGAGACGGTGGCGCCGGTTGAGATCGACCGGCCGGTGGCGGCAATTGTACCCTGAGCAAAGACTGTGCCGGCAATGGAAATATCGAGGCCGGCATTGAGGCCGATATTGTTGTAGCTCAGCAGTGAAGCGGCCGAGATCGAACCGGAGGTCGCGGTGATCGACAGCGCACCCGTGCTGTTGGCAGATCCCGTCAAACCGATATTGCCGGCAGAGGCCAAAAGCGTCGCCGTTCCCCCGGCCGTGACATTGGCGGCGGCAATACCGCCGGCCGAGCTCATCACCAGATTGGCGGCGCTGTTGCTGTCACCCGAAACACTCAACAGGCCGCTGCCGCTCGACAGGGTAATATCGTCGTCGGCCGCGACCGACTGCAGGGTAATACCCTGATCGGCCTGAATGGCGACCTTCGCCTTCGAGCTCACCTTGGCCGCCGTCACCTTGTTCTTCGAGGTGATGCTGACGCCCTGGCTGCCCGAGGCATTGCCGATCGAGATCTTGCCGTCGGCCGACAGCGACAGTTCGCCGGCATTGGCGGCCATGTCGCCACTCATGTTGACGCCGGCACCCTTCTCGGTGACGACGATCTTGATGCGGTCGGCCTGCATGGCGCCGAGCGCCGTGCCGTCGATGGCATATTCCGGTGTGCCGGAGGTGGCGGTCAGCGCCGTCGCCTCGCCGGTCGCATAGTTGTACTGACTGGCGCCGCCTGTCAGCCGGACGGTCTTGCCATAGATCGGTGCGTTGACGTGGATATTGCGCGCAACGACGTCGAACAAGTCGACGGAACCCGGAGCAGCTGCGAAGTTGCCCCCTGCCCCTTCGAAGGTCACGTCGCCGCCATTGACGGTGAAACCGGTCAGGCTGCCGTCGGCGCCGATATTCGGAACACCGGTCGTCAGCGTTGCATGCGGCGTGTTGATGAAGCCGCAGCCATTGCACGAGATTCCGTTAGGGTTAGCCACTATGACATCGGCGCGACCACCGAACACTTCTATTGGACCATTCAGCGCCGAGCGATTGGAACTGGTCACCTCGTTCAAAATGACCGAAGCCGGGTTTGAGGCATCGAGGTTGGGATTGCCAGGTGTTACGCCGCCGAGGTTCGAGGTGCCCTGCTCGCCCTTGAAGTTGTTGAGGATCGCGCCCTGGGTACCAACCGACAGGCTGTCGTATTTGTTGTGTGACAGGCCGGCGGCATTCGGGGTGACGATGTCGATCAGCGGTACGCCGTTCGGCGCAGCGCCGACACTCGGCTGGTTGGCGGTAGGCGCCGTCGTGCTTGCGGAGACGGATTGGGCATTAGCAATCGCCGGCTGTAAAAACAGAAGCGCGCTGAGGGTGACGGCCAGCGATTGCTGTCCGAGGCGCAGGAGCCGGTCAATGGCATTGCTTGCCGACCGAAAGACAATCCGCTCATTGAACGATTTGCCGGAATCCTGCCTTGAATGCTTGCCCACGATACGCTCTCGCCCTTTTGAGGCTAGGCCACGTCCGCGGATCTCGCAGGACAATGTCGCCTATATCTTGCCTCGCCCGGACCGCGTCATGCGGCACCCTGTTGATGGTTTGTCTTGATCGAGTTGGCGGCGGACGTCAATTCACTACACGGATATGGAGAGCAAATTTTGAGGAGTTCGCGTTAATTTGGTAAAGCCAGTGTGAATTTTGCACCAATGACTTTGCCTAACGCGGACAGAAACATGCATAGCGGATATTTCTTCGAAGGTGCGTCAGCTCTTGCGGCGCGATGACGGTGGGCGGGCTATGACGCGATGCTCGAGCACGAAACCAGGCTCTTGGTCGCGCAGCACGTTTGACAGGCGGGCAAACTGCCCGCAGGCATGACAACGGAACAGGCGGTCGCCATTATCCGAAGCAAATCCGCGATAGTGCATCTCACCCGTCGCGCCACAGTTCGGGCATGGGATATCAGGTCGGATCTCCATGCCAAGCCGCACCTTTGCGTCCCAATGGCCGGTCGGATCGAGCTGCAAGATCCACTCACGCGTTCGTTCGATCCAGCGCTTTACCGTGACGGCCTTCACGCCGATAGCCTCGGCTGCTTCGGTGACTGGCCGCTGTTGCGACAGCAGGCAGATAAACAGGCTAAGCTTCCGAAACTTCAGGCCCGACAGCGGTGTCCCGGTGGTGCGCCGAAAATGCACATCGCAGGCGATGCACCGAAATACCGGCAGAACCGGCTTCGGATGGGCTGCGCGTGTCGCGAGCACCGTCTGTCCGCTTTCGCAATGTGGGCAACGCGGTGGCGCTTCGGACAGAGACAGGATCTCGTCAAACTGGCCTTGCAGCCAGACACTAAAGGCCTTGTCTTCTGTTTCGGGAATGGGCCGATAGTGCCCCGTCCGCGGCAACATGGGATCGAAGGTGCGTTTCGGAAGGGCGGCTTTCGTCATTTCGGCACCGTATCGACCAGTCATTACGCCGTCCATATCGGTGGGGAGGATATCCACGCAGATCACGGGTTCTTCACGGCAGCCACCTGACGGCCAATGCCAAGCTCATGCTCGCCGGGCCGATTGTTCGGTGCTCGACAAAAACTGCTTCAAGCTTAATCCGGCCCACAAAATGTAGGGCGGAATGGCAAGCGAATAATGACCACAGTTTAATTCCAGGACATTTGGCCGAGCGCCGGCGTCCTCCAGCCTTTGCACGAACCTCTGCGATAGTTCTGGCAAAACCACCTTGTCTCTCTTAGCCAGCACGACATGAAGAGCGAGATCCGGTCGTGCGAGTTTTTGTACATAATTCTCGAGGTTGAGCGGGCCCCAAGCCCTACGGAGGTCGGTCAGCTTCATTTCAGGCTCGAGGCTTTCACGTATCGATCGTGTCGCGCGCCCCGTCCAAACCATATCGGCGAGACTTCCCGCCGTCAGAAATAACGAGGCTTTCGACACATTCGCGTCGTGCGCAGCGATCAACCCAGCGACCCAGGAGCCCAAGCTCGTACCGAGAACCGAAATCTCTCGATAGCCTTCGCTTTTCAACCAACGTATGAGTTTTCGGCCATCCCAAACCGCCTGCCTTACGGATTGGATCGTTCGACCGAGATTAGGGCTCAGCATATAGTCGGCATACACTGCCCCCGGACGTCTCCGCTCGAAATGATAGGGCATGGCAATCTCGACAACCGTGATGCCACGCTTCGAGAAAAAGTTGGCAATCTGGCGATTTCGGCCGCTTGCATTCCAATGGTGAAAAATCACCACGGCCTGATCGAACGACCCGCTTTCCGTGATTTTCGCCCAAACGACATTGTTCTCTTCAACGTCGGTAGACATGTCCGACGGAAACTTCAGCCACCCATCTTGCCTTTGAAAGCCTTGGTCGCTCCGACGCGGCTCTTCGAAGAAGGATGGATCAGACACGGCCCGGTCCGCAAGAACACAAAACTCCTCGAGAGTTGTTATCTTTTCGGCGTCTGCAAAGGCGCGTTCCGCGTCAAGGACGAGGGCCGTTCTTTCCTTTCCCTCCTCGCCGCGCCGCGCCCGCCGCTCATCCCAACGATCTAGCCAACTATGATACACCCTGATTTCCCACCTCACTCGTTCGACGATGCCCAAACCCTGGATCGCAGAGGCCGTATATCCCGAGGAGCACGGCAATGCTGAGAAGGATCGAAAAGCCTGCAAACGCATCGATCAGCAAGTAGCTAACAAAGAGGAACGCGACGACCGCCGACATCTTCCACAAAGGCAAATGAAATCGATGTCCGACGCCTAAACGGATGGAACCGTACAGAAAAACAACGCAAGTCGAAACAGCGACAAGAAGGCTGCTGTAATGCGTCGGCATTCTATAGCTGAACCTGTTGCCAACATCTGCGTGCTGACGCAGGGCTGATGACACATCGCCGACAAACCAAGCCACAATGTCCTCTCGATTCGATGTCAGATAGGAGCTTTGCGCCTTCATGCATATGGCGACCAGAATACCCAACACCGTGCACCGAAAAATTCCGTGCATCAGCCTCAGGCCAAGCTCGTTGAGCTCGTGTCGGTATCCCACCTCCGGTCGGGTCTTCGATGCCCCCTCAATTTTCCAAAGATCATGGACCATTGTGTGAAGCAAAATGAGACCGACGAAGAACAGGTAAAAGCACAGGCACATGTACAGATATGCGAGCGCTGTGAACAAAATCGACATTGGCACCGATATACGATCGGGGCGCACAATAGCTAACGTACCCCAACTTATCGCGTAGTCGTTACCGCCTTTCATCAAAGGGATCAAACATACGCCGATCCACTGAAAAAGACCGGCGAACAATACGCAAATCAAGAAAACGGCCCAATATGAATAGGAGGAAGCCTCTACATTGCGGCCCCAATCACGGTCGCTTTCCATCTTGTCGCCCCGCGCCAAAAGCTTTAAGCGCCCTTCGGCTTTCCAAAAAACAAGCAGCTCTATGACGAGCGCAAAAAACAGTGGCAAAAGCACCATGAAGAGGAATGTCCAATTCGGTGCCCAAAGAAACCCAACCTGTTTCACGACGCCGTCCGTACGGGCGTAGGTAACGCTGTGAATCCCCACAATATACGACAAAAACCCAAGGGCGGAGGCACCCGCAAATACCGAAGCCGGCAAATTCAAGGGAGATCCGCGACTAAAAAGCGCTTCCGATTTTGTCGCCAAACTGAAACGCCGCTCCGCCCGCTTGATATCGGTCTCCCGTGCCAGCTCCGCCGGGGATCCTGTCTCATCCTCGACGGTTGCAGTCCATAACGTATCCGGAACCGCAAGTGCCGCGCCGCCTCCCGATTTCTTCGAATCTCGCCTCTTGGCCGCTAACCGGGATTGCGCCTCGCTAAGCTCCATCTGCCATTCGCTGGTTGCTTCCGGATCGTCGCACCCAAAAATCCTTGCCAGCCAACGGATGTTGGCAGTGCTAATTCCCTTCTCGTTCTCTTGAAACCAAAGCTGTACCGTTCGCGGATCCACCCCAACCCGGTTGGAATCGATCTGTGAAATCGCCTCTGCAAGAAGCTCTGGCGTCCATGGTCCCTCAGGAAAACCATCGCTGCCCAATGGCCGTCCCGCTCCAGCCGCAGCCAATCGCTTGAACAATTCTTTGAAGTCGCTCCCGTCCTTCGGCGGAGGGATAAAAAATTTTCCGTTTTTTAACAAAGGCTTATCGGCTTTGATTTCGTTTCGTTTCGTCTAATTTCTTACCCTACCGTGCCGTCGTCCGTAATCAACGTTTTTATCAGCTCGATGCAATTTAGTGGCCCCTGAACTTTAGAGGGGCACAGATATACCGTGAGGTGATCAAATGGTGAGCGCGATCGGCCGGAAGCTTTTGGTATCAGCCAGTGACGTTTCCTCCCACAGAATAACCGACGACGCGGTTGACATGGACGAGCACGAGATATGCCGTCTCAGCACTGAGCTGGAACAATTAGACGCTGAACGTGAAGCTCTTTTTGATTCTTGCCCTCCCCCGGTGCCAGATAACGTCAATCAGACAACCCACTTTTTCAAGAAGCTGAATTTGATCACGGCGCGCTATCTCGCGATCGAAAAGCAGCTTCGACAGGCTCGCCAAAATGGTGCCTGAAATTGTGACTGGCACCGCCAGTGTAAGCGAACTTCAGAACTTACCTTGCACGATATTGCCCGACGCGACCAAAGTCCCTCAGATCATCACTTTCGTCGATGCCTGTTTCGGCAGCTCTGCATGCGAGAGAGACGCCTCGGATCTGATCGCTGCGATGTTGATCGCCGTTGCACGGGTCCGCCGTCATCCTTTTGGGTTTCATGAATTTGCGGCTGCCGTCCTCGACCGCGGGATTGAGCGCTGCATGACCGTTCTTGTCCAACGCGGCAAAAGACTACCGGTTGTTAGCTATGCCCAGACCTCTATCTATGCCCGATGGCCGACGCCCCGCCGAGAGATAGCACTGGCAACCGCGTTTGAAGTCCTCCGCCTTTATCCATCTCTGCCGAACTTTGTAGTCCGACGACCGGAGAGCAAAGTGGGATCGGGAACATAGCAGACGCTGGGCCGGCACGTCAGTCGATAACGTCGACGATCTCGTAGTTTCTGACGAATGCGCCAATCCTCTCATTCAGTAAGGCAAAGATGCTCTCCCTGGAGACAGGATGGGTTTTGATTTTTTCCAACCGCACCGGCGTCCACTCGTCGTCGGGGTCGCTGGCAACGTCTCGGCACAGTTCGCGATCATCCCGTCGAACTGGCGATCAATCGCTGCCTGCCCTGCGAGAAACTTTTCGAGCTCCGCCAGAGCTGCTGTGCGTTAGCTGGGCGTGTGGATGCAGGCGGCAAGCTCGGTGCGCAGCTGCCGGATTTCGTCGTAGACGGTAAGCATGTGTTTCTCCTCTGTTTGAAGACGAGAGACTGGCACGATGTCGGATCAGATCGGGTCGAGGATCGCCGAAGGCGACCGGCGGAGCCGGCGGTGGGGGTACCGCTCGTGCTCGAGGCGGGCTGTTCCGGTATGGTATGATGGGATATTTGAAGTAACTGACCTTCGATTTCCACGGGCTCGGACATAGACATGCCAACCGCTTGCTCACGCGCTAATCGGGTGCTTAGGAGATCCTGTCAATGTCTGCAAAGGCTGCGGGGTTATTCAGCCATTTTCTTCCACTCGTTAGCTTGTGCCAGAGCTTCAGCATCAAGCCCGCCATCCCATTGGCCTCGGGTCTGGCGCCAACAGCAATAGTTCAGGAAAATCTCGTCTCGTTGGTCCAATAGCCAGTCGGCCCAGCTAACATCGAGCACCTCTTGGGAGAACTCGCCAAAGGCAACACCAATCGCCAAATCACCCCAATGTGCAATTTCTGGATAGAACCCACGAAGGGACGCAATCGCTCGCCTGTCTGTGTCGGACCACTCCCCTGGCGCAGCCTCGTAGCCAGGTTGGACGAAAGTTGCTGCATCAAGTCTCATATCCCCTCCGTACATTTGGGAGCGACGTCTGCCGACGGACTACACCAAGGTCTTGTATCAGCTTCGCATTCTGTTTTTCCAGACGGGCGACCGCCTTCTCCGCGTCGATCGCCCGCTTGAGGAGCCCAGCGTTCTCCGTCGCGAGCAAGCGCTACTGCTCCTGAAGCTGCCCGATTAAAGCCCGGAGCGTGGCAGACTCTGGTTTTGGAGCGGGTGGATTATTTGCCGGGCCACGCGGATTTGCGGACGCCAATTCATCGAGGAACTCGGTGTGTTCGGCATAGATCGTGTTACGGCTGACCCCTGCCTCGCGTGCCAGCGCAGCAACGGTGAGCCGAATGGGGTGCCCTTCCAGCGAGGAATGTTGCGACTTTCCGGCCAGAAGCCGATCCAACGCTTGGTGAAGGCGCCGCGCCGTATTTCGATGACGTGTTTCATGCGATTTCGACTTCACAGGATTTGAGGGTTCATGCGTCATCGCTTCCTCGCTCTCGCTGAAGTTCGCCCAGAATACGGTCGCACTCTTCGATCCGGGATGCCGCCAGCGCGTGGCTTTCCAGGTCGAGCATCGGATGAGCGAGAAGCTCACGGGAGGTCGCAGCCCGGCGCATCGAGCTTCGAAGTCAGGTCCACCCCCAGATTTTACGTCCTAGATACTTGATCAGTGATTTGTAAAATAGTTTAGTGATGCAATGAATCTTGGAGGAGGACGTCATGGGAACCACGAACCAACTCACGCTACGTGGAAATGTTGGCCAGGAACCGCGGCAGGTCGGCAAGACCGTGAAGCTCAGCATCGCCACCGACCGGACATGGGTCGACAATGAAGGCCAACGAAAATCGGACAGCGATTGGGTCACCGTCACCTTCTTCGAGGGAAAGATGGCGGACTTTGTTCTGCGCCATGTTCACAAAGGCGACAAGGTGCTTGTCCAGGCCCGTGTCTCCGAAAGCTCGTATGAGAAAGATGGCCTCACCCACTACACCACGGATGTGATCGCCGAGGACATCGACATATTCGCCCCCGTCAGCAAGAGTCGCGATCAGTGAGGCCGGCGTGTAAGACGATCGGCGTCCCCCTCGCGGTTCTGATGGTATTCCAGGGCGGAGCCCTGACAATGCCGCTCGTCGCGCAAGCGCAGGCCAACTCGTTGGGCACCGCGAAGGCGCCCAACATCTATACGCCGGGCGACAGCATGGCGACCAACCCAATGCGGGTCGTGGTTCTCTCGTCGACGACCTTTGAGGACGTCGAAGCCAAGCAGACATATCGCCTCTACGGCATTGACGCCTGCGACATGGGTCAGACCGCGACGCTCGGCAAGCAGACGTGGCCATGTGGCGTAGTCGCCATGGCATGGCTCGTGAGCGCAACTTTGAACAAATGGGTTGTCTGCTCGCCGATCCGGAAAGACGAAACGATCATCGTCGGCCGCTGTGCGACCGGCGAAATGGCAGACATCGCAAGCGAGATGCTGAAAGCTGGCATAGCCATCACCCTCCCCGACCCTCCCGATCGCCGTATTGCGAGCTATGCCCAGCTCGAACGTGATGCGCGCAAATCCCATCGCGGTATTTGGGCCAGCACCTTTCAGATGCCTTATCGGAAATCCTCACCTCCAAATCTATGATTCCGGAGCACGCCATGTCTTCTTTTCCGTACATCCTTCCGGTCGTCGCATCCGCGGCCCTACTCGGCGGCTGCGCGGGAGGGGTGCCCGAGGCTTCAAAAGCCGTCCTGGATCGCCCAGTTCCTGTCACTGATTCCTATTGGCGGCCAGGCTCGGTCAGCCGTAGCCGTCAGGAATATGCCCCAGACTGGGGTCGGTTCCCGCCGGTCGTGACGCAGCGCACCGGCTATCCGACTGAAGAGCAGGCGAACAACGCCCTGCGCCGCTCGTCATGGGGTTCCGTGCCGGTGCGAACGCTCGTTACGAAGGAAGGCATAAAGACGATCTCTGTTTCGGCAGTGGCCCCGAACACGATTGCCGCAGGCGTTCGCCTTTTCGCCTGCCGACCTTGTGCCCTCGATGGCTATACGGGCCGAGTACAACATTACGACGGCCCCGTCGTCATTTGCGCCTCCGACATCTTGGGGGCTGACGGCGGCGTGCTCGCGCGAGTACCCCTTAATTTCTACTATTGGCAGAAAGCCTGGCGCATACGAGACCCAAGGCCCTCCTATGAGGCCGCATCGTGGGCTTATCAGGAACCGTCGCCGCCCAAGAGCAGGGGCTGGTTCAGCGACCGCTATTGAGCAGTTGCCTTCTTATTTCACCGGCCGCGCCGAGATTTGCGAGCCGTGTTTCCCCAGGTAAACCAGGCAATAGTCGATGTTTCATCACGTACTGGCCCCTACTCGTGGGCGGCCGAGGGCTCGGTCCGCCTGAGCAGTTCCAGCACTTGCGCAATGTCGACTCCGAATGAATATCCGTTGCGCAGCATCCCCATCGAAATCGCCGGATACACAGCACCAACGATGCAGCAAGCCCCGACGAGCGCCGCCACGGCGTCGCCTCCGTTCTCCGTCAATAGCTGTTCGGCCAGCGCCCTTGCACCCCGCGGAATCTGATCAACATCCTTGCCACCAAGCGACCATTGATGATTGTCTTCCGTCACGGTGAAACCTCCCGGGCAGTTCGATTTGACCATTCGCGGACGAGGTGGCGAAGCGGATCTTCAACCACCTTCGTCAGTCCATAAGAACAATGTGCGACATGCGACAGCACCACAAGCCCGATCGCCAGTCCACGCCATTCATCCAGCCCCGATAGGCGAACTTATCGTTCCATCCAGAATATCTGGCTCGACAGTCACTGATACAATGATTTAATCATAGGGCATAATAGCGAGGCAAGGAATGCGAGAACGTCTAACACCAATTGCAGTCGCCACTGCCCTTACGTGGGCGCCTCTAGCGTCGGCGCAGTCTCTTACGCCTGACCCGAACGCCTGGCGTGCTGTCGCCTATTCCGATCTCCAGCTTCCGAATTCAGAAGCAGTGCCCTACGCTTCTCTCTGGGCCGACATGCTGAAAAAGAACAACGACGCCTACGCGGCCAAGGGCGACACGCGCTTTGCAGTTGCCAACGCTCCGGCAGCAGAAAGCCACATCGTCGTGCGGAGTCCGACGAAAACGGTTGTCCTCTCGGTCCTGCACACGCTTACCGGCTGTTCGCCGATCCGTACGGATTCTGGCGCTAACGCCATACTGAAGCGATGCCCGATGCGCTTGGCGATCTACCAGAATGGCCAATCCAAGGTCGCCGACGCCGGCACTGGCTGTTTCATCGAATATGGCCCGCTCCCGAACAATGCCCGCCCTGACCTGGCACGCAATGGCGCGATGGGCGCCTACGATGTTCCGACCAAAACAATTCGCGCCGGTATCGTCTTTCAAGGCGAAATCGCCCAAGAATGCCAATTTCGAGTGGCAATTCCGCAACCTTGAAGGAGTCAACTATGGTCGACACGGTGAACCCGATCCAACTTGAACCGTCAGTGTGCCACCAACGCTCGCTGATCGGTCAAGGCTTCTCCTGCGGCGCGCTGCCCGCGGCCTTGACCGGCGTTCCCGTCAATGGCCGCCGCCGGAAAATGTTGAGGAGGTTCACCATGGCCAGTCCAATTGTCCTTACAACGCTAGCAGCATTGATCTCGCCGGCAATCGCCCAATCGCTCGATCCGCTGAAGGCTCCGCAGGGAACGTATGTTGCATCGAAACGCACGTGCGCCGATCTCGACCAGGGGGTCGGCGCGCTCGAGCTTGCCGAGTTCGACGGCGACGCAATATCGGTCGGTGCCAACACCTGTAAGATAGCTGGCAGCAAGCATTCGGGCGACACGTTCCAAGCCTCGTGCGCAGAACGTGGCAGCTCCCCGGTCGTCACGCCGATTAAGATTACGCGCCCATCAAGCAATGCGCTTTCGATCAACGGCACCATCTACAACTTCTGCCCGGGGAAATAAGATGCTGCGTCCTTTACCACGGCTCCTCGCCGCCTTTCTGATCGTCGGCCAGGCGTCGGCCGCGCTAGCGAACTCCTATAATCAGGATGCGAATTCCTGCGATCTAAACGACAAGACCAGCTTGCGTTCCTTGTGTACGAATGGAGCTGGTCTACCGAACTATGGGTCCACGCAAGACATGATCCAGAGCAACCCGAATATCGCCAATATGATCGTAGACGCCGCGAACAAGTATGGCGTAGATCCCAAGCTGGCCCTCTCGGTATCAGCCCATGAAGGCGCCATGTCGGCATGTGCCGGCTCTTTCAGCGGCGTTTTAGGGCCGATGCAGCTCACAGGGGCAACAGGGCGCGCCAATGGGATGGATCGCGGTATTCTGTCAGAAAACATTGAAGGCGGCGTGATAACCCTTCGCGATGCCGTCAAGTCATGTGGCGGCACCTCAAGCATTCGCTGCCTGGCCGATCTCTACAATGGAAGCACTGAGAGCCAACGCCGAAACTGGACGAATGACGTGACCCGCCGTTATGCGGATCTCAATTCAGTTGATCAGGCCAGCATTCCTCAGGGCTGCAGCTCGCAAGCCGTCTGCACGGGGCCAGGCGACTTCTTTGCGCCCGGCGGCGGTACGCAGCTCGCCACTTCCACCCCTGGCCCTGCTGGCAGCGACATCAACGTTGCCGCTGGTCAGGTCTGATCACAATCTATCCATTGAAGGTCGCCGCTTCACCCACCGCCTTCAATGGGCTAGATGCCTCGGCGAGAGCTTGCCGAACACTTTTAACAGAGCTATCGGCTTATCTTGGTTCCCTTTTTCGCCGGAGATATCCGCTTTCTCTCAGAAGCTTCCCCAGAAGCACCAGCGTCCTCATGGGAAGTCGGTACACCACTAAACTCTGTCATCGAGCGCTTGACTGCTCGCGTGGCCTCGATGTGCCGCGCTATCTCGTCATAGCTGAAACCGAACGTCTCGATCGCTTGTTTTACATTCTTTTCGTCGCCCGGGATTCCGATGAGCGACCATACAGGTACCTTCAGGTACCGAGCCAGCCGCTCTAGCGTGACGAAGGTGGGATTCCCCTTCCCTGTCCGCAACTGGTAGAGCGTGCCGCGCGATAGACCGGTCGCATCGGCGAAACTCGCATAGTCTGGATACTCGCTCTCAATTTGACGAAGTCGGAGCGCAAGCAGGATCGAAAGCCAACCATCGGAGTCTTCGGTCTTATTCTTAAAAATCGGCACAGATATCCTCCCGCCAGTCGACTTCGGATAAGACCTTTTTTCTTTTAAATGTCCACTACTAACTTGGATGGGTATCTCCGTATTAAGTTGATTCATCCTTTCATTAAAGTGGCGAGGCACGTTGCCAGATTTCTTGAAACTGTGCAGCAAAGCGATTGGCCGTATCTACAGCATTCCACAAAACCACTACATTCTCTGTATTCTTACTCTTCGCTGAAAATGAATAATTAAATGATCCGGTCTGCACTGTTTGATCACAGAAAGGGGTGCCAGACCTACAGCCACCAAAAATCCGCTTGATCCATGCGGGCACCATCCTACCTCCGTCGATCATTATAATGACTTTCTATCCGGGATATTATAATGATCATCGTCGGGAATAGGAGGTGCCGTGTGATGCTTATGAAGCTTGCGCTTACAATTTTTGCCGGCAGCGTGCTGGGATTCCTCGCTTTACCTGATCACGATGCAGGCCTTCGCATGCTCGGTTTTTCCACTGCTTTCCTGATTGCTGCGTTCGCGGTCGTCCGCGTCATTGAGCTTTTGGCTCGCGGGATCGAACGCCGTCAATTTGGCCCACGTCAACTTCCGGCACGCTTCGACGACGAGTTGCCTTTGCGTAACCCGTCCGAACCCGACTGGTCAACTTCAGGTGTCGATCCCAACGATTTGAACCTGGTCTGGCAATATCGCCTCAACGATCTGCGTCTTGGCCGCTTCGAACTCTAACGCCTACCCATCTCGCCAATAGCTGCTCGATCACTCCTACAGATCGGCCCTCCTGTTCCATTGGGTCTGCGATCTCCTCGTACGGCAGACCAGATGATTCGATGCTCTCCCACACGTCTGTGCCCCGAATTCCCAAACGACTTCACACCGAAACACCTAGCGACGCAGCCAACGTGGCGATTATCTGGAAGGTCAGGTTCGCTCGTCCAGGGTGCAAATGATAAAGCGTTCCGCGCGACAAACCCGCAGCTTCGGCAAATTCACCATAGGTCGGGCACATCTTTTCCAATTGACGCAAACGCAGACCCAACAACATGGGCATCCAGCGATCCATGGCGCGCTCTGATCCGGGTTCTGCAGATCGAGGAAGATGCGTGGTGACGGAAATACCGCTCCACTGACGCATCTTGAAGGCTGAAAGGTCGAGCGGCACAAGCGCCATAATGCCCGTCTGATCGCCGAACGTGATCGCGCCGTGAAGCCGGTGCCGCTTACTCGCGGCCCGAAATCCTGACGCGGGCCATGATTGCCAGCGGGGATGGCAATGATTGTGAAAAAATGCCCCTCATCCATTGCCGGTGATCATCCAGCGCGGCATGATCCCCCTATGCTTGATCCGTTTGACCCAGATAGCTTCATCGTCCGCGCCGAGGTCCATATCCTCGACATCGAACCCGAGATCAGCCGTGTACTCGAGCTGCCGATCACACTCAATCTCGCTCAACTTCATGAAGTTCTTCAGGCTGCCTTCGGCTGGACCGACAGTCATCTGCATCAGTTCAACATCGGTGGTCTGATCTTCGGCGCGCCGGAGTTCGATGAGGACGGAATGTTCGACAGCAAGATCTTCGAGGCCACTGAGGTCAGAATGATCGACCTTCACTTCCCATACGATCGCGACGAGAACATCCTGACCATCCTTTACGAATACGATTTTGGGGACTGCTGGCGCCATCTGCTGCGGCTGGAGCGCGTCGCACGCCAGGAAGGTGCAAAATATCCCCGCTGTATCGCTGGCAAACGGTCCGGACCTCCCGAAGATATTGGAGGTACTTCTGGCTATGCCGACTTCCTCGACGCTTGGCTCGATCCTGAGCATGAGGAACACAAAGACATGCGCAGATGGGTAGGCCGCAAGTTCCATCCAGAAGCTTGTGATATCGATCAAATCAACAAAGCAATCGCCACGGCCATGCGAAAATCAAAAGGCGGCTATCGCTTCCGTCTCGAAAGTGCCTGAAAGACGCGAGAGAGCTTTGCAGCCAAAGATACACTCGAAAGAAGTTCAGAGCGCCGCGATGAGATTGTGGCATTCGATACCTTACGCCGCGAGGAAAGCTTGTCACCGGAGCAGATTGGCGACCGGTTCGGCATTCACAAATAACGGTTCGTCGCCGTCTGACGCTCGCGAGCGTCTGCCCTCGCCTGCAGACGAGTTCAGGCAAGGCGATGTCACGATGCAGCAGCTTGAGCCCGTTGCTTTGACGGACGATCATGAGCAGCAGGAGGCGATTATTGCCAACGTACTCTCTTGGGACCGTTCGGCCGATGCCATCTGCGCGCAGCTTACCAACAAGGCCGGGGCTACCATCCCTCTGTGCAATTCGTCGGCCTTGCTGCCTACAAGGCGGCCGGCGGGCATGTCACCCGCGATCTGTTCGCGGAGGAAGATGGGCGCGGCACCTATCTTGACGACAAAGGCCTTATCGTCCGCCTCGCCTGCGAAAAGCCGCACCACCGCGGCCCCTCCCCAGTTTCCTCACGCACCATCCGCTCTCTCGGGAAGTCATCATGAACACGCTACGCGACCTAACCAGCGAAGACCTCTTTCCGATGAAATCGCTTCGATAATCAGTCCGTGGCGATTCAAATTTGTGGAGCAATTGCCGTCGTGACTATCGTGTCATTAAGACATTCTATTGATTCGATAGGCGCAAGATGCCAGTGTAAGCCGATGACAAAGCTGTCATGGCCGAGCGCTGCACAAGTGCGCCGCGCCTTGGGAGGGTTCCCGGCGCGAGGCGGCTACCTGTGCCGTTGCCCTGTGCCAAGCCACGGGCAAGGCAAAGGCGACCGCCATCCCTCCCTCTCCGTTCGCGACGGCGAATATCGCCTTCTGCTCCACTGCTTTGCCGGCTGCGATTCCATCGATATCGAGAACGCCATTGCGGATCTCGATCTGTCAAAGCCGGCTCCGGTGCCTCAACATCGCGTTCGTCCGACTGACCCCAAAACCACGACGGCTGATGCGCTCGCGCTCTGGTCTAGTGCGATTGCGCTCGCTGGCACACATGGTGAAGCCTACCTCTCCTCTCGCCGCCTGCCGACGACATTACCCACATTGCGATTTCTGCCAGAATATAGGTTGAAGAAGAGACGCTTTTCGGCACTCGTCGCGGCGCTGCAAGCGCCAGACCGGTCGATTTGTTCGGTGCAGCTCACACTTCTGCACCGGACGCGGCCCGAAAAGGCCGCGTTGGACGAACCGCGCCGGATCATCGGCCCGAGCCGCGGCTTTGCCCTGCGGCTCGCTCAGGCCGCTCATACCCTTGGCATCGCCGAAGGTTATGAGACCGGCCACGCCGCGATGCTGCGTTATGGCCTGCCCGTCTGGTGCTCACTTGGCGCGACGCGTCTGCCATTTCTTCAGCTACCCGAGATCGTGCAGGGGATCGTCGTATTCGCCGATCCAGACAAGCCCGGTCTCACTGCCGCCGAGCGTGTTCGTGAAGCCAACCCTCAGCGCCAGGTCGTCATCCACAGACCGTCCGACGATCGAGATTTCGCCAAGCTCTGGGAAGACGACCCAACACCCGAGATCCTACCCTTGGAACAATTCTTTAGCCCGTCCGAGCCATTGCCGTCAGGGGTCCCGCCTCTTTCAATGATGAGGATCCGCAATGAGTGAGTCCCTATTCCTCCTTGTAGGTCTCGTCATGATTGTCATCGTTTTCCGAAGGATCAAAGCAGACAGGCAACGCAAATCCCCCAGCCGAATGACGATGTTACTGTTCTCGGTGATTGCCGTGTGCGCTGCAGCCTTGTGGACGATTGTCTATGGAGCGGAAATGTGGGTGCCGATCCAAGCCGCCATCATCGTAGTGTTATTCACCCTGTTGGTGCTTTTTTCGGACGATAGATCGGCCTGACAGGGCTACACCCACCCGCTGCAGAGTGCCGAACCGGCTGCCCCGGGGATAGTCGGCGTGTCATTTCACCCCCAGCAAGAACCGTCATCCCGCTCCGTGCCTTGGACACAAAGAGATGACGGCGGTGTTTCGCACAATCTCGACGAACGGATAGTGCCTCATCAAGGACGATCGGCCGGCCCCGTGCCACCAGCACCTTTCTTTTCCCTTTCGGAGGCGAACGCGATCGAAACACAGACCTGGTCTGTGCCTACCGCGATCTCTCCAACTCAATGATCTCGAAGCTGGTCGTGGCATGCCCGCTATCTCGTGAATCCCGGCAGAGACCTTCCCGCTCGCATCTGATGCTTTCAACTACAGCCGGCCGCCGCCCAATCAACCACTGGCGCCGAGAATTTTCCCCGGTCCTATGGTCCTCCTCGCGGCCGCGCCGGCGCGCTGCAAAATTCCCGTCTCCGGACGTGGTTCCCCTCCACCTTCGGTTCCTGTGATCGTTCAGCTTGCTCCGGCTGATGACGTTTCGCATCGCGAGCGGGAATGGTCCTGCCGCCAGCTCAGGAGACAGACTATGTTTGATAAAGCCAGCTTCGAAATCATCGGCCGCGTCGGGAAGATCAAGACCTTCGACAAGGTGGTGCGCGTATCGATCGCCTCCAACGCCTCATACAAGGAAAACGGTGAGTGGGTGGATCGCACGAATTGGAACGAAGTCGCCATCTTCGACCGCAGCATCCGTACCTTCGTCGAGAAGAATATCACCGCCGGCGACTGCGTCCGCATCGTGGGCACTCTTCGCCAGAACAGCTTCGAGCGCAACGGCGAAACCGTATACACTATCGAACTCGCCGCGGAGAGCTTCAGCCGTCAGCCCAAGAAAGCCGCGGCCGAGGAATAGAAAGATCCCGGGCCGCCTTCGGGCGGCCCCTCCCCTTTCACTCAGTCCTTGGGCGGAAGCGCCTGTCGGACGGCGCTCATTTCAGGCGAGGCCTTGACCATCTCGGCCGGCACGCCCAGCAGCTCGTAAATGTTGATGTCGAGTGCCTTCGCGATCGCGTCAACTGAGCTGAGGCGCAAATTCGCAGATCCTTCCAGGATCTCATAGAAGGTTTGTCGCGGGAAACCCGACGTCTTCACAAAGTCTGTCCGGGTTAGGCCGGACCTGCGCTCATGCTCCAGGAGCACCGCGCGAATGCGCCCCAAAAGCGATGGCGCTTCATGCGCCCAGTCTTCCTGGAAGCCCATCCGATTGGCCGATGGCCGCCGCTTTATGGTGCCTATTGGCAGCAGATTAGTCATTGTGGCCATCCTCGTTGGTTGCGCTATTTGTTCAATAGAATGATTCAACATCTAGCTCATACGGCATCGCGTACAAAATTAACGACAGACTCGCAATGCCTGGCTATAGTGTGCTGTCGAATCGAACGAGGAGCAATGATCGCGACATGAAAAAACCCGCCAGTGGCGGGTCTCTCGAAGCGACAGGGTGAAGGCGATTGGCGTCGCCCAACACCGGAAATCTGAAGTCCGGTAATTTCTACCCTCCCGCTACATTGCCGTCAAGAGAGGCGCGCGTTCGCGCGACGGGATTTTATTGCCCGCGATCCGCCAGCAAGCGGAGATGGAAATTGTTGGATCAAGACACTCATCCGCGCCCATACGGGCGGCGGACACCGGTCGCTTATACCTATATGTGGCGCGAGGAAGCGCATCAAGCTCTCACAGGTCGGGTTGAACGTAAAACACTGTTGACCGCGGCCGGTCATGCAGGCCGCGCTTTGCGCCTGCCCTGCTCTGCCCGAACCCTGCTCTCAACCCTTGCCGCCTGCTATGGAGAGCAGCAGCTTTCCCAAGGGCTGTTGGTCTGGCCGAGCAACAACTACCTAATGGATAAGACGGGATTACCCGAGAGGACGCTTCGCAGCGCCATAGCGCTTCTGCGTCAGCAGGGCCTCATCATCGCCGTCGACAGCCCCAACGGAAAACGCTTTGCCCGCCGCCAGGGCAATAGCGTCACCATTGCTTACGGCTTCGATCTGGGGCCGCTGTTCGCGAAGCGAGAGCGCTTCGCGGCCGCCGTCGCCGAGGACGACGCCGAACGCGCGCTTGTCCGATCGCTGCGCCACGACCTCAGCGCCATTCACAAAGATCTCCAGGACCTCGTGGCCGCGCTCAATGAGCTCGGTCGCATCGACCTTGCCAGCGGTTTTGACGATGCGATAGCGGCCAGTCGCCCGCCTCGCAACGTCCATGTCCGTTCGGACGAGCTGGCGGAGGCTCTTCGGGCGGCAGAGTTGTCGAAAACGATTGCCGAGCGCGCCTACTATGAGGCTTCCAAACCAAAGAATTCTGCCGCCACTGACGGCAATTTCGGCCGTCATAAAGAATCAAACACCGATTGCTCTATCGAGAATTGCCATAATCGGAGCGGCGCTGAATCGCCGCAACATTTGAACAACGGAGCCGCCTCCGGCGGCACCTTTGCGGCTTTTGAAGAAAGGTGCGGGCGAGCTGTTCGGTTAAACGAACAATCTGCAGTGCCAGCTAAGGTCGAAGAAGAGGAGGAGTGGCGCGAAGCGGCGTCTCTTCGGCGAGGCGCCCCGCCGACGGCGCTGTTGGACGTTGCGCTCTGGAAATCCGCCTGCCCCGCGCTTGAGGATTATGCGCAGATTCGCTCGATCGAGGATGTTGTCGGAGCCGGTGCGCTCATGGCCCGCCTACTTCAGGTCGCACCACATGGACTTGAACGGGCGAAAAGGCAGCTCGGCCCAAGGCTGTTCTCATTCGTCGCCGCCTTTGTCTACCAACTCTATGCCGATGACCAGGCCCGGCCGCGCCCCGAAATCCGCAAGCCCGGCGGATTCTTCTGCTATGTTGCCAAAGAGGTCGCCGAAGGTACGCGTGATCTTTCACTGGAGTTGATGACGATGCAGCGTAAGCGACGCCAGCGGTCGCGATAACTACAGTGTAATAATGCCGGTACCTTGGAGCCCATTCAGAGTGTTTAGCAGCGCTCTATCTTGTGGCCCCTCTTCCGCATCGCAGCCAATGATCTCAACTGTCCGGAAGAGAACTTCGATCGTGACGTCATTGAAAGTGACAATCCAGAGCCGTGCTTTAAGGATATGCCATCTGCCGGTTTCCGCGCCGCCGATCACCTCGTTAAAGGCCCACGGATTGACTGGGTACCTACAGTCGCGTAGGCCATCAATATTGACGGGAGTTATTCGGAAATCGATAACCCCTCCGAATTTAAGAACGAAACTTCCGCCGCCCGCCCGCATCGACGGCTTATAGCACACCAAGGCGTCTCGCCCGTCATAAAACACCGCAGGGTTTTGGACTGCTCCTATCTCGGGAAAGTCCTCGTTGGGAATTATTACATGCATGATTCTTGTCAACTCGGATTTCAGGAAAAGTCGAGCTACGGTTCGACACGTTTCGAAACTTTGTCAACGATGCGTAAGACCATAAGGGGAGCAAGATGGCCGAAGGTAAGGTGAAGTGGTTCGATGCCGCCAAGGGCTACGGCTTTATAAAGCCGGACGATGGCAGCCCGGATGTTTTTGTGCATCTCAGTGAGGTCATGAAAGCAAACCTGCCTCATCTTCGAGCAGATATGCCAATCACCTATTCTCCTGAGCTTCAGGGCACCAAGCGGTCGGCAAAAGAGCTGTCGGCAGTTGCTGTCGCGGTGGATACGAAATCCACAGCTCGAACGCTGGATGATCGGGAGAGCGACTTTACAGCCGAATTTGAAAAGGAATGGGGACTACGTCAGGTCTGAAGCCAGCCCCTCCGAATGGCGCTCCGAAAAGAATGGCTGGCGCTCACTGAAGTCATTGGCAGTTTGACGCCCAAGATCGCCAACCCTTCGCAGACGTAGAGGCGGGGAACTGCAATTGTTCTGACAATCCGTCCGAAGCAGGCCAGCAAGCGAGCCCTGTCGTCTTTGCAGGCGCAAGGTACCCCTCGCGGGATCAATCACCGATGCAGCAGCGAGAGGACCCTCGAGCCCGCGTCCTCTCGCAGCCTCTCCCACCCGAAATTCGGAGTGCCGGAGGCACAATGTTTTCCGCCACGCTGGGGGAAATCCTTCAGCGTGATTGGAGCGGTTGTCAGCGCACCGGAGTTGTGACGGGCGAAAAGTTGCCCGCGGGCAACTCGGGGAAATTGGGAGAACAGCCTTAACCGTTGGTAAAATGGTAACGAATCGGGCATACCTTCATCTGCGCACATTTGACGTTTTTCGCAAAATTTGCGCAGATCAACGGAGTTCTGAC
>NZ_CP121656.1:0-186301 GCF_029714265.1 Rhizobium sp. CB3171
ATGCTTAACCTGGCTTCTCAGAACGTCAGAGATACCGCATCGAAGATCGAACTGTATACCTCGAAGCTTTCGGCGGAGCTTCAGGATATGCGGGAGGCCGTCTATCCGCCAGCGGCAAGGAAGACATTCGCAAGGACATTCTCGACGCTTGATCTCGTGCGGTTGCTAAAGGTACCCGAAAGCACTCTTCGCCAATTGACGATTGAGGGAAAGGGGCCTTTACCGGAGCGCGCCGAAAACAATCGCCGCACATATACGGTTGAGCAGGTGAAGGAGCTCCGTTCATTTCTAGCTGCGCTTCGTCCAGACGATGCCGAAGATCTTCTACCTTACCGTCGAAAAGGTGAAAAACTGCAGGTGATCGCCACCGCCAATTTCAAGGGTGGCAGTTCCAAGACGACAACGTCGATTCATCTTGCCCATTTCCTCGGTCTACAGGGCTATCGGGTTCTGTGCCTCGACCTGGACCCACAGGCGTCCATGACCTCACTTTTCGGCATACAGCCGGAATTCGATCTCGGCGAAAACGAAACGGCCTACGCGGCAATTCGTTATGACAACGAGCGGCGATCCTTAGCGGACGTCATTCGTCCGACCTATTTCCCGGGAGTCGACTTGGTGCCGGGAAACCTCGAACTCATGGATTTTGAGTTTGATACACCTTCATACCTTACTCAAAAGAATCGCGACGACCTTGGCCTTTTCTTCGAGCGGCTGAGCAATGCGCTGGCGCGCGTGGAGGATCGCTACGACATTGTTATCCTCGATACGCCGCCGTCGCTCGGCTATTCGACGCTGGCGGCACTCTACGCAGCTACGTCCTTGATTGTAACGGTGCATCCCGCCATGCTGGATGTTGCGTCGTGCAATCAGTTCCTCATCATGATCTCAGATCTTTCAGACGTGCTGGGACAGTTCGGCGCTCGGTTCGAGCACGATTTCTTCCGCTTCCTACTGACCCGGGTGAACCCGAATGACGGACCACAGAAATACATGTCCGGCGTCATGCGCCGCCTTTTTGGTGGTGACGTACTGGTGTCGGAAGCGTTGGAATCGACCGCCATTGCTGGGGCGGCCGTTGCAAAAAAGACCCTTTACGAACTCGAGGCCGGCGAGGTGGGCCGGGAAGCGCTTAAGCGCGCTATCGAAAGCGCCGATCGGGTGAACTTCGAAATCCTTAGCCTGGTACACACGGTATGGGGGCGTAGCGCATGAAAAAGAGCATACTTCAAAGGATGGCTGCCGATGCCGAAAATCGTGATACCGGTCAGGTGAGTGATATTTTAACCACAGGATTGCCCTCCCGGCGTCATTCTTCTCCGGTCATTTCGAATGTCGGAAGAGTGCTTACGCAATTGACTGAAGATACCATCATTTCGCTTGATCCCGACAAGGTGGAACGTTCCCCTTTTAAGGATCGCTTCGACAATGATGACGAGGCCGAGAAAGAGCTTGAAGGGCTGAAAGTTTCCATTGCAGCGGAAGGCCAGAAGATACCCGTTCTCGTCCGACCACACCCCACCAAGAGCGATCATTTTCAGCTTGCCTACGGATATCGCCGCTGGGCGGCCGTTAAGGCAATCATGGCGGAGGCCGAACGGCCTGAGACGATCAAGATCAAGGCCTACGTCCGCGATTTGACAGATCGCCAGCTGATAGAAGAACAGTCGCTGGAAAATGGCGTAAGGGAAAATCTCACCTGGATCGAGCAGGCGATGTGGGCCGTGCAATTGAAGAGCGCCGGCCTGTCTCATCGAGCAATATGCCCTATTCTCGGCTTATCAGAGGCGGCGGTATCGCATTTATTTCGGGTCACTGATGTCGTTCCCCAAGACATTATCTACGCTGTTGGTCGTGCAAAAGGCGTCGGCCGTCCGAAATGGACTGCTTTCGCGGACCTGTTGAAAGATTCGGAAAAACTCGAGGCTGTACGACGGATCATTGATACGCCTGATTTCAAGAAGGCGGATGGCCCCGAGCGGATGAGGCAGGCGACGAAAGCCGCAAGCAGAAGATCCGCCGAGGAGGGTGACGATGAAGCCAGAGACTTCGCTCTTGGAGAAAGGGTTTTCGGTCGCATGAAATCGACATCGGCCGGGACGACCGTCATTATTCCCAAGAAAGAGACTGCGTTTGCGCGATGGCTGGCGGATCGGATGCCGGAGCTGGTGCGCGAGTACCAGCAATCAACCGATTCAGCGCTATAGGGCGTGGGATCAAGCAATGGGTTAGGTCAAAAGGAGAGACCGCAAAAGAAAAAGGCCCCCAAACGTTTCCGTCGTGGAAGCCTCTCTCAATTCCTTAAGCAAGATCGAGAATCGC
This sequence comes from Rhizobium sp. CB3171, assembly GCF_029714265.1. Lineage (NCBI taxonomy): Bacteria > Pseudomonadati > Pseudomonadota > Alphaproteobacteria > Hyphomicrobiales > Rhizobiaceae > Rhizobium > Rhizobium sp. CB3171. Next base: position 2,323 of record NZ_CP121656.1, read on the forward strand.
ATTTCCACGAATCACAGTCAAGAGTCTTTGGCACCGTTTTGGTGAGCAGATTTCTTTTGCCTTCTGAAAGGTGAAGGAAATGCAGACTGGAAATGTGACGACGCCCTTCGGGCGGCGGTCGATGTCGCTTGCCCAGGTAAAAGGGCAAATGAAAACGGCTGAGATGCGGCCGGGTAAGACGGCCGACAAATGGAAGATTTTTCGCGATGCCTCGGAGGCGAGAACAGTGCTCGGCATTCAGGACCGCGCCCTTGCCATTCTTGATGCGCTCTTGACCTTCTATCCGGACAATGAGCTTTCGGAAGAGCGCGGCCTGGTGGTGTTCCCGTCAAATCAGCAGCTTTCGGTTCGAGCGCATGGTATTGCTGGCACGACATTGCGGCGCCATCTTGCCGCACTCGTCGATGCTGGCCTGATCCAGCGCAAAGACAGTGCTAACGGCAAACGCTACGCGCGAAAGGACAATGGCGGTCAGATCGAAGATGCGTTCGGCTTCAGTCTGGCGCCGCTGCTTGCTCGTGCTGAAGAGCTTGCGCAACTCGCCCAGCAGGTGGTTGCCGAGCGACGGCACTTCCGTCGCACCAAGGAAGCCCTGACGATCTGCCGTCGCGACGTCCGTAAGCTAATCACGGCTGCGATGGAAGAGGGTGCCCCTGGCGATTGGGGGAAACTGGAAGGTCACTATGCGCAACTCGCCGCGCAGCTTCCGCGCTCGCCAACCATTAAAGATATCGAATCCGTCCTCGACGAAATGCAGATGTTGCGTGAGGAGATCATCAACCTTCTGGCAATTCAGGAAGATTCCCAAAAAACAGATAGCAATGATGTCCAAAATGGACGTCACTTACAGAATTCAAATCCCGAATCCAGCAATGAACTTGAACCACGCTCTGAAAAAGAGCCGAGGGCGAAATCGAACCCAGATATCGGGCGGATGCGAGAGCCGATAAAGGTTTTTCCGCTTGGAATGGTGCTGCAGGCCTGCCCTGAGATTTCGAACTACGGGTCGGGCGGTGCGATCGGTAGTTGGCGCGATCTGATGTCGGCTGCGGTGGTCGTGCGATCGATGCTGGCCGTCAGTCCGAGTGCCTACCAGAATGCCTGCGAGGCATTGGGCGCCGAGAACGCCGCGGCAGTGATGGCCTGCATCCTCGAAAGGGCTGGGCACATCAACAACGCGGGCGGTTATTTGCGTGACCTCACCCGCAAAGCAGAACGCGGCGAGTTTTCGATTGGACCGATGTTGATGGCTTTGATGCGAACGAATGCTTCGCCTGGCCGGAGGGCATCGTGATCAACAAAAGGGTCATACTGCTGTCAGGTTGAGATGGAGTCGCTGAAAAATGCATACTCGAATGGCTGTAACCGCAGATGCGGAGGAGCTGTGTAGCATTCTGAACGAAATCATCCGCACTGGCGAGACAACCGCAATCGAGACATCGCGACATTCGCACGTATGCATCCAAAGATACCCGGCGCCCTTTTCCTGCAACGCGGAAAGCAGCCGAAGAACTCGGTTTCGAATTCATCAATGCGACCACGTGCCGACAATGTTAGCGTTCTTGCCTATTACACGAAGATGGGTTTTGAGGATTATGACAGGCTCATCGACGTTCCGTTCCTGGATGGGGCATCCCGTCGACCGGATCAAGAAGCGCTTCAAGTTGGGCGCTGCGCAGCACACGCCTATTTGGACTCATCGATGGTTTGGGCAACAGGCCGAGATCTCGCAACGAAATCCCGGGCGGTGAAGGCGCTCTTAAGCGCCTTGCCGTCATTTCAGATCCAACGCGGTCAGAGTGGTCTGACGTTTTCCGCCTTTGACTTGCCGGTCTTTCGATCCTGACCGAGATCATAGGAAACGGACTGTCCCTCTCTGAGCACATCGCCATATTGCAGGGCGGAGACATGCACGAAAACGTCCGTTCCTCCGGATTCGGGTGTGATGAAACCAAAGCCCTTGTCGGCGTTGAAGAACTTTACCTTGCCAGTCGGCATAACAATCCTCGTATCTTTGCAATTTGATCGCGGCGGCAAACTAGCGGTCAGCCGTTGACAGATCAAGCCAATCCGCCTTTGGCGTTCAATATCGCATCCTTAGACAGTGTAAACGAAAAGCAGCACCCGAGCCGTTGAACAAAATGGGAGTGCGACATCCTCTTGCATTTGCGGGGGGATTGGCAGACGTTCACCGGCCACCTGCCGGCAGTGGAGATCGATCACCTGGGCACGGGGGCAACCAAGGCGAACAACCATGAAGATTTTGAACCCTCCGACTGTCTGGACCGTGCCTGAGCAGTTCCGCACCATTTACACCCACGCTCTCGAAACCCCTGCTGGGCGCACGCTCTTTGTGTCGGGGCAATTCGGGGTAGCTCCGGACGGCAAGATGCACAGCGATTTTCCGGAGCAACTTGGTCAGGCTATGGACAATGTGGAAGCACTGCTTTCCGCCGCAGGCATGGAGCTCAAAGACGTAGCGAAGACAACGTTCTTCCTCACCCGAGCAACTGATCTCCCGGCGCTCGGCCAAGCTCGTCGCGCGCGCTGGGCCTCGGACACGCCCGCGGCGGTAACCGTCATCGTCGTTGCAGCATTGGCTCGTCCGGACGCGCTGATTGAGGTCGAAGTCACGGCTGTTCGACCGTAGAGGTTGGGGTCGGAACAAGATTTGCAGAAAATCGTACGCGGCCTTTATCAACCAAAGACAGTGAAGTCCTTGTAGGTGAGCGTCTTCCATGAGATTCTTCGATCAGTGCCGATGGAGATCATGATGTCCGAAACGATGTTTGCGACACTTTCCAATATTCGAACAGTGGACGATATGGTCGCTGCGTTCCAAGGTGAGGAACAATGCCGTCGCTTGTTGGAAGGCATGGTATGGCGAGATGGCAGAATTTGCCCTGCCTGTGGTTACAGGCGTTCGACCGCGATAGCTGGCCGCGACATGGGCAAGCGTCGCGCGCGGCCAGGCCTCTACCAATGCTCCAACGGTGATTGCCGCTTCCAATTCACCGTGACAACACATACGCCCTTGCACGCCACGAAGCTGCCGTTGCGCACCTGGCTCAAGGCGATGTGGCTGTTGCTGCAGTCGGATAAAGGCCTATCCTCGGTCCGTCTCGCCGAGACCCTTGGCGTTAGCCAACCGACCGCCTGGCGGATCGGTCATGCGCTGCGTCTCATGGTGGCGCGCGAGCACATGCTCGACGGCACAGTGGAAGTCGACCATTTCTATCTCGGCGGCAGACCCAGAAAGCATCCCGATGATCCGCCACCTGGAAGAGGCCGGAAGGGGCAGGTGAAGACCGAAAAGACGCCGGTCATGGCGATTGTGCAGCGACCGGCAGACCTCACCCCAGGTTCCAGTGTGGGCGATGCCCGTGCCGCTGTCGTTACCGGCCTTTCATTGCGTGCTGCTGTACGAGCAGTTGCAACACAAGTTGAACTTCGAGCTCATTTGATGAGCGACGAGGCAAAGGCATTCGTGGCCATAGGCGAAAGCTTTGCCGTACACGAGACGGTCAACCACTCCAGCCGCGAATATGTCCGGGATGCCGTCCACGTCAATTCAGCTGAAGGGTTCAATGCACGGGTCCGGCGAACCATTGCAGGCGTCTTTCATCACATCAGCCCGGAACTTGCCGACCTGTATTTCCATGAAATCGGTTTCCGCTGGTCCCAGCGCGTTGTTACCGGCCAAGCAGTGCGGAAAAGCCGAAGCGGCAAGGAAAGCACGAAAACCCTCTGGTCACGGGTACCTCCCGCACTGCAATTGCAGCAGGTCTTCCGTGCTGCTACCGGCCGCCAAATGCGCCGTAGTCATAGCGGAGGCATCACCATCAAATCGGCTGTGGCTGTCTTTGGTTGATAAAGGCCGCGTAAGATTTTCTGCAAATCTTGTTCCGACCCCGGTTGGGCGTGAACCAGCGGTCAACGGCTACCACCGTCCAGGAGCGCGATGCCGGGATCGGCCGATTTCGGCATGAACCCCAACAGCGGCCCGTGGGCCGAAAAGGCGGCGGTGTCGAGCCCGGCCCTTCGCGCTCGGGCTTTCAGGATCCGGTTGACCGACTGCACGGTGAGGGGACGCGGCGTGGGCGGCCTGAACGGGTATGAAATCGGAGCCGATTGATCATCCAGCGAGGACATCGAGAGCAGTGTCGAAGATGCGCTGATCCACGTGCCCCGCGCCTGGGACAATCCGCAGCGTCCAGGCAAGAGGGTCACCGAGTCGATCCGCGATCTGCTTGCAGAGATCGAAATGCCACAGACCACGCGCCACGCGATGTGGTCCTTGTGCCAACGCTTTCTCGTCGCGGGGCAGATCGGATGCGGTGCTGTCGGAATCTGCTTCTCCGAGCAATATCGTTAGTTTCTTGCCGAAGTATCGTTGTAAGGAGGATCGATTGAGATCTAACCCGCCCATGCCGCCCGGATATTCGACGGCAAGATCCGGCAGCATGTAAATGCCGCTGTTGGATGCGACCGCCCGATCGACGGCCGATGCGTTGGTCAAGGCCAGATATCTCAGGACGAATTGCGAGCCAGCGGAATTGCCAAACATTCCGAACCCGGTGCGTTCGGACCCAACGCCATCACGAACATGACGGAATAATCGATCGACGATTCCAAAGGACCAGTGGTCTCGCGGCGCGACGGCTGCGCCCGGGCCTGACCTGACGTTTCCGTAGTTGTAGGCATAGACGTCGGGGAATGCTTCGACGTCGAATTCCGGCACCAAGATAATCATTCCGTATTCATCCGCCCTTTTGACCAAAACATCCCGGAAATCCGATGCTGCGCGATCCAACCCATGCATGGCGACGACGATGCGGGCGGCTTTGACGCCCGATGTCGGCCGAAAATAGAATACCCGCATGTGCTGTCGGGTGCCTGTCGCAGGATCGGAGAATTGGAAGCTTCCCTTACCGGCCTCCATCTGGAACCTACTCATGATGACCTCTGTATTCTGCGTCAGCGAGTGGTGCCTGATCGAGGACCACGTGCTTGGCCTTCGTCTTAAACATCGGGCAACGGGCGGCACACTTTCAACCGACGAACTGATGTCGCCGCAAGGGGGACTATCTGTCAATCAGCATCGCGCTCTGCGATCACAAAGAGTTGGTCAATATTGAAGCATAAAATCTGTCGTGGTCCTCGTTTGAAGTTCTTGCAGGGCATGAAGATTCTCTGCTTCGCCGAGCCACTCGTTCATCAGCGTTGTAAACAGCGTGTAATTGGAGACCTTGCTCATGAGATGAGCTGCTCTGTAGAATTGATCCACGCCGCGCCCTGCGAGCGGGCACAGCGTTCGTTTCCCTGACTTCATTCGTCATCGCTTGTCTCCTCACGGTGAAGGGGAGGGAAGTGGCAATGCTGCGATGGTATAGGATATTTTGCTGGCCCGCCAATCTACCGCATTTCATTTGTTTAAGCTCAGCATCCATGTTGGGGGCTCTGCCATACATTGCAAGGAATTCTTATGAAAATCCGAACTGCCGACCACGGAGATATCCCGCAACTGCTGGAACTTTATCGCCACCTTGATCCTGACGATACAGAAACAACAATCGAAGACGCACGCGACAATTGGGAAGCGCTTAAGCGGTATACGGGAAGCGACATTTTCGTCGGATGTTTGGGGAATGAGATTGTTACGAGCTGCACGCTCGTGGTTGTCCCAAATCTCACGGGGGGCGGCGCTTCCTATGCCTTGATTGAAAATGTCGTGACCAATACTGCCTATCGCGATATGGGCTACGGGAAGGCGGTTCTTAAGGAAGCTGTCGAGGCGGCATGGCGCGCACATTGTTACAAGGTGATGTTGCTCACCGGCTCAAACCGGGCCGCCGTCCATCAATTTTATCGTGACGCAGGTTTTGATCAAAATAAAACCGGGTTCCAAATTCGGCGAATCCCACCGCGTTCTTCGTTAAGCTAAGGGAATTCCCCTGTACGCTGCCGTATATCCGTGTTCCTTTAATGCGCGTCGGCTACCAAATGTCCGGCCTCTCATTCGCTCCGGGACCCCCTTAATCAACTTCCGCTTGTCGCAGCTTCCCGCTTCCCGAGCATTGACCTTTGGTGTGAGTCTAACCTGCAACAGCCCTGGGGCAATGCGCGGCGCGACCAATTTCGCGCTGGATCTCATTCATTCACTCAAGCTATTCACTGATGAGCGGAAAGATTTGAGCGCGCAGTGGCCGTCGTCGTCTCCGCAATGGGATACGTCATGACGGCGCAGATTATTGCTGATTGGGCGATACAGAATGGGTTCAATTTACTCGATTCGTGGAAGTATCGCCGCTGCGATAGTGGGCGCACGGTGACCATCGAGATAAAAAGGCTCTCGGTGGTGCTGATCGATGAGAGAGTTGGTTTGCCTCCCCGGATTGCCGCTGCGTTGTTCAAAGATTTTCTTTGCGGGAGTCCAAACAGCAAGCTGGAGCGACTTTTGCTCGACCGTTAAAAGATGGCGGTGCATTCACCTCGCTGCCCGCTGAACATCGGCATAGATGGCCTCGATGGTTGTGGCTTTTACTTACCGATTTCAACTGAAGTCCTAAGGTAAAAATCTGACGCGCAGTTTTTACCTAACGGTTTCATGCCCGGAAGGGGAGGGGGCGCTCAAAGGCCCGATGCTTTGGTGAGATTGACCCGAAAACGGTCACGCCGGCGCTGATATTTGCGGGTCATTTCCGCACTGGCATGGCCAAGCTGTTTCTGGACATAGCGTTCGTCCACCTCGGCCGAGGAGGCAAGACCGGCGCGCAGCGAATGGCCCGAGAATTTTGTCGCGCGCTCACTCTCGCTAAGATCGCCTCTGACGCCGGCTGCGAGCGCCACCTTCTTAACGAGACGTGCGATTTCGCGGTCGTTCAATCGGTCCGGTCCAACATCCTTGCCCTGGCCGCGGACGCGGCGGAAGAGGGGGCCGTTGGCAATCCGGGCGAACTTGATCCAGGTCTGTAAGGCGACGACCGGGCAGGTCACATCAGACGAGCCGCGGCCGATCTCGACTTCGCGCCAGCCGGTTTTTCCGCGCAGGGTGACGAGCAGGCCCTTATCGAGGATCTCGATCCAGCCACGGCCGTCCTCGGTCTGGTCGCGGCCGCAATCCAGTCCGACGATCTCGGACCGGCGCAGCCCGCCGGCAAAGCCGATGAGTAGCATCGCCCGGTCCCGCAGGCCACGCAGGCTGCCTCGGTCGAGCGTTTCGAGCATGGCGATCAGGTGTTCGGGAAGGATCGACTCTTTCTGCCGGGGAGGGGCGGCGTGGGTGTTGCGAATGCCGGCGAGCACTGTGGCGATATGGCGATCCTTGCGATCGAGTTTTTGGCCGCCACGCTGGGCGTAATTCCAGCACAACGAGGACAGGCGGCGCTCGATCGTCGAGACGCTGTTCGGCTTTCCGCCGCGAGTAGCCGTGCCAGATGCACAGGCGGTGATGTACAATCCGACGACCTGCGGATCCGGAGGGAAAGGGGCAAGGTTTTGCCGCCGGCACCAGGCAGAAAAATGCTTCCAGTCGGCGGCATAGGCTCGGCGCGTGTTGGCCGAGCTGGCGGCCTCGACATAGGTGCGGGCGCGCGCGGTCAGATCTCGCAGGTGCGCCGGCGGAGCAGGGGAGGGAGCAATGTCGGGCAGCTCGCCACTAAGAACGGTTTCGCCTTCGCTCATCACGCCGCCTCGATATCGGTCTGGGCAAAATCCTGGCCGATAAACAGCAGCGCTTCGTCGGCGCGTTTGGCCAAGGCATAGGAAAAACAGTCGGCAAAATTCAAGCCGGCCGGATGGCGACCCTTGCCGTAGGTCAGCCAAGCCTGGGTGGCCAGATCCACCAGATCGGCATCGACCGGAATGATCTCGGCCTTGATTTTCGAAAGCCACAGATCGATTTCGGCCAGCGCATGCTCGCCGCGGCGGCTGACCAGCACCATACGCGCTTCCAGCACGCAGGTGGCGGGGACGAGGCGGATCGGATCGGCAACCAGGGCCTTTTCCAGTCGCTCCATCTCCGGTTCATTGCGCAGCATGGCGACGATGGCGGAAGTGTCGATGACCATCAGTTGGGGATACCATCTTCGTCATAGCCGACGATATCCTCGTCGCTGCGGCTGTCCAATTCCGGAAGATGTGCTACTCTTTGACGGATCGCTTGAAGCTCATGCAGCAATCGCTCCTGAGCGCCGCCGCCGTGTCCCATGCGGCGGAGCTGTTCGCTGAGCGCCTGATGAATGGCGGCCGTTTTGCTGATCCCCTGGCGCCGCGCCAGTTCGTCGACGAGCGCAACGGTGGCCGGGTTTTTGATGTTCAGGGACACGAGAATCTCCAAAAATCTACCTTTTGTTGACTTTCTACCATGTCCTTCGAGGTTCGTCAACGGACGGTAACTGATTGATATACTCCAAGTCACGTTCGGAGTGATTGGGCGGATTCTAGCCGAATCAGCGGACTTTTTGTAGTGTTCAGGCGGACGAACTTTGCAGCGAGGCAGCTGTGGTTCATGAGCCTGACAGGAATGCTGTCGATGACGCTGTCTGGAGCGAGGCGGTCGCAAGAGAGGCTGTCATCCGGAGGCTGGTGTTGCTTCAGCGACCCAGCCGCTCTGACTTTCTTCGCGCCTGCCGCGAGCTCGGTCTTAGGCGGACCCGTCTTTATGAGTTGATCAGGGCGTATCGTGAGCATCCGCTCACAAGTTCGCTGCTACCGCAGCCGGCGGGGACGAGACGTGGGAGCCGGCGGCTGCCGGACGAGACCGAAGCCGTCATCGGCGAAGCGTTGCGGGATTTCTATAAGACGCGTCAGAAGCCGAGCATCAATCAGCTACACAAGGAAATCCGTAGGCTTTGCCGCTTGCGTGGCGTGCGGGTGCCGTCCTGGCATACGGTGAAGGCCCGGATCGCTGGCCTGGAGCCCGCCGCACTCATTGCGGCGAGGAATGGCCCGAAAGCAGCACGCGACCGCTTCCAGCCGGTTCCCGGGCAATACGAGGCCGCGTACGCCTTCGACATTGTCCAGATCGACCACACGTTGGCTGATATTATCGTGGTCGATCGCCAATACAGAAAGCCGCTGCAGAGGCCATGGTTGACGCTCGCCATCGATATTGCAAGCCGCATGATCGCGGGTTTCTACCTGACGCTGGAGCCGCCGTCGACGGTTTCGGTGGCGCTCGCGGTCCAGCATTGCGTGCTCCCAAAAGAGGCATGGCTTGCCGGGCTGGACATCGGCGCCGAGTGGCCGGTCTCCGGGTTTCCCGATGCGATCCATCTCGACAATGCCAAGGAATTCCGCTCCCGCGCCCTGAAGCGCGGCGCCCAGGAGTATGGCGTAGACCTCATCCACCGTCCGGTCGCCACACCGCACTATGGCGGCCATATCGAACGGCTGATCGGCACCATGATGGGCGCCGTCCATCTCCTGCCCGGTACGACCTTCAGCGACATCGACGAGCGGGGTGACTACGATTCAGCCGCCAACGCGGCGATGACACTGGACGAACTGGAGCGGTGGATGGCGCTTGAGATCACGCGCTACCACGCCGATCGGCATAGTGCCTTGGGGATCCCGCCGCTTGCAGCGTGGCGTGAAGCCGTCGCGCGGCGCGTCCGGCCTGTCCGGCAGCCCCACGATCTCGCCGGCTTCATGATCGATTTCCTGCCGAGCGTCGACCGGCTGGTGCGACGGGACGGCATTCACCTATTCGGTCTGCGCTACTGGGATGACGTGCTGAGCATCTGGGCCGGCCGGCTCGATCGGCCGCTGCGTGCTTCCTACGATCCGCGCGACCTCTCGACGATTTTCGTGCGGGGGCCCGACGGCGCGCAATGGCCGATCCGCTTTGCAGACCTAAGGCGTCCACCGATCACGCTGGGCGAGCACCGCCGCGCCCAGGCAGCTTTGCGTGAGCGCGGCCTGGCGCTTGTCGACGAGCAGCTGATTTTCGAGACGATCGAGGCGCAACGGGCCTTGGTCAATGAGGCGACCCGGCACACCAAAGCAGCCCGTCAACTGGCGGAGAAACGCGATCGGGCGCTTGGCGCCGTCAAGCCAAACCAATCGGCCGCTCCTGCTGAACCGCTACAAGCTCACGACGAGCCGCCGATCGATTGGAGCAGGGTGCCGATCTTTCCCGTCGAGGAATGGTCGTGAGCGGGCAGGGGACCTACGATCATCTTGACGACCACTACCGCCGTTACGCCGCGCTCCCCGACGATGAACGCGTTGCCTGGATCAAGGCCGACCGCTGGATCGGTTTCGATCAGGCTGGAGCAGCAATTGCGCGTCTGAATGCGTTGCTTGCCTATCCGCCGCGTGACCGCATGCCTTGCCTTCTGATCTATGGCGACACCGGCATGGGCAAGACCAAGATCGTCCGCAAATTCGAGCGCTCGCATCCGGCCACGTTCTGCCAGGCAACCGGCGTAACCAACAGGCCGGTTGTTGTGGCGCAGGTGCCCTCGGAGCCGGTCGAGCGCGATCTTTATCGGGAATTGCTGGCAAGCCTCGGGGCTCCCGCGCTCGCCGGCGGCACCCTTGCCCGCGAGAAAGACATTTGCCGCTCGTTGCTGCGCACCGTCGGCGCTAGGATCATTGTGCTTGACGAGGTCAACGGCATGCTGGCCGGCACCTATCGGCAGCAGCGGATTTTTCTGAATGCACTGCGGTTTCTCGCCAACGACTTAAAAGTGCCGCTTGTCTGTGCCGGGACCGACCTGGCGCGGCAGGCGCTGCTGACCGACGCACAGCTTGCCGAGCGCTTCGAAGCGCTGCATCTCAAGCCATGGAAAAACGATCATGTGTTTGCGGCTCTGTTGAAGAGCCTGACCCAGATCCTGCCGTTGCGCGCGCCTTCCGATCTCGAAAGCGACGCGGTGCGCGAGCGAATCCATATGCTCACCAGCGGCGTCACCGCACGGATTTTCCGGCTGATCGAAACGGCGGCCGAGGAAGCGGTCCGATCGGGGAAGGAGCGGCTCGACCTGATGAGCTTTGGTGATGACCTGGTTCTGCCGCTCGTTTCGATGACCCAATCCGCCGGACGACGTGCGCCTCGCAGGCCTCAACAGGTGGGCGCATGATGGCCCGGCATCTGCCTGTGGCGCCGCGACCCTATCGCGACGAACTGCTATCGTCGTGGCTCGCACGGGTAGCCTGCCGCTACGGTCTTACTCATCAAGCACTCGTTGGCTGGTTGGCCGACGATGGCGAAAGCCTTTCGCCAATTCAATCCATCGACGACCGGCTGCCGACCCCTGAACAGGTTCGACAATGGGCCCGGAACTGCGGTGTCGATCCGGAGCGGCTGCACCGATTATCCCTGAGCCGGCGGCATCCGCAACGTCCCAATTCATGGTACGTGAGCAGCGGACCGGACTGGCCGCCGTCACCAACGATCGGAGCCCCGCCGGTCTGCCTGGCCTGTTTAGCGGCCGATCATGCCGCCGGTTGCGACGCTAGGCTGCGGGCCGATTGGGCGCTCGCCGAGCACTGCATTTGCCCCGTGCACGGCCAACTCCTTTACGATCGCTGTCTCAGATGTGGTCACCGTCTTTCCGTCACGTTCCGCCTGCGCGAAGGACGTGCATGCGCGGTCTGCCGCTGGTGTGAAGCGCCTCTTGTCGATAGGGGAGGGGAGGACTCGGCGCCGCGGCATGTCGCTTTGATCGAAACAGCGCTATCGATCCAGAGACAGGTCGCACAAAGCGCCGACGGCGAAAGCCGCGCGCGTGAACAGCTCGCGCGGGCGCTTGCGACGCTCTGGGCGCCACTCGATCGTCCGACGGCAGCGCGCCCGACCTTGGCGCTCTGGTTGAACGAATCCGGTTGGCGTTGCCCTTACGAGGTTCGGCATGTCGTCGGCGCCAAGGCGCCGCTCGGCCAGTTGCCGGTGGGCTGGCGCTTCGTCACGCTGCTTGCTCTGAACGATGTGTTTGGCGCCGATCCGGATGAGGTCCGTACGATCTCGGAGATCGCCGGTCGTCTGACGCGCCGCGCGGCATCGCGGCGGATACGCTCCGTGCTTCCGCCGCCCCGCCCAATCGTCACGGACCCGTTGCCGCGCAGTTCGGCCGAATATGAGCGTCTGGCCAACCAGATCCTGGCGGACCCAGGCTGGATCGACGCACAACGCCTACCGCGGCGCAAACGCGATAGGGCTCGCGCACGGCTGATCGATGCAGCGCTATCCAGAAATGTACGGCCCGCAGCCGGGTCGTAGCCGCAAGAGGGACAAAGAAGGCGGAAAAATCGAGCCACACAGAAGGCCGTGGAACGCGTTTCGAGGGTCAGGATGAGGCGTCGATCGTCCGAAGCAAAAAACCGCTGAGCGGGCTTCTCTGGCCGAAATCAGCGAAAGCGGTGATTTTTTCGGAAGAGGCGCCTGCGAACACCCCGTCGGTTGCCGCGGCCGACGCCAACGCTGTTCGGATCGAGGGCGAGGCGCTGGACCGCTGCAGTCCACCGATCAAGCGCAAGACCAATCCGCTTAATGACTGCGAATTTCGAAACCAGAAACGCCAAAACGGGCTGTCCGGCGATCAAATGCGAGCGACATACCATTGTTCCGGATCTGTGTCAAATACGTCCGATAAGGCAAGATTATTGGACATAAAGCACCACTGACAAGCTGTGCGGTTTTGCGGTAAATCCATAGCACAAACCGCGCGCATCGATTATGATCCACCGCATGGATTCGCGCCTCCACTCCCCGCTTGCCGCCCCGATCGCGCCGGCGACCGTGCCGTCCCTGCCGGCCTGGGCGACCGCGCGCCAGCACGATCTGGGTGAGGCGGATGCCGCCGTCGCCGCCGGCATCGCGCTGAAATCACTCGATGATTTTGTGCGATCGCAGCGCGTCTACGCCGGCTGCTGGCGCCAGCGGCTGGCGCTGAGATGCGCGCAAGCCGCTGTGCAGCTGGTCGGCCGCAATGAGGGCGAAAAAGCCTTGCGCGACGCGGTGCTGCTGACCGCGCCCGGCGACGATCCGGGGCCGGCCGGCGCGATGGTTTTGGCCTTCAACAAGCTTGCGGCGAAGAAGCGGCCGATCGGCACGAAGGTTCTGCAGGAAGTGGCGGCACTGATCGGGTTGCGAAATGAGGGCCTGAGCGAGCTCGCCGATCTCTTCGACGCCGCGCTGCAATCCGGCCGTGCGGTGCCCTTTGCCGTCGCCGACCTGGTCGCCAGCATCTCTGCGGCGCGGCCCGACGCCGAAATTTTGGCTTGGTGGCTGGCTGATCGGCTGCTGGTGGAAAAGCTCGGTTGGGCGTGTGGTGTGCCGCTGCTGATGGGCGAACGCTACAGCGCCGCGTTCAAGACGATTGGTGGCCGCGGACGCGTGCGGCCTGGCGAGCCCGCTTTCCCGCGGGTGGTGTGCCTGGCGCTGGTCGCGGGCACGGCCGAGGCCCTGCGGCTGGCCAATGATATCGGCCGGCGGGCCGAAAAATTGCTGGCGGCAGCGCCGAAGGTGCGAACCAAAGGCGCCGGCGTCGTCATCCAGAAGTTGCTCGACGAGGACGCCGTGCCGGCCTCGGCGCCCGGCAGCCATCTTTCCCGCTGGGCCGCAACGCGGCTGTTCGAACGGCTGGAAAATTTTGGTGCGGTGCGTGAACTCTCCGGCCGGACCTCGTTCCGAATTTTTGGGTTGTGACGATGGCGGGAGCGAGCGAAGCCAAGATCAGCCGGCGTCAGGCGAAACAACAACAGGACATGCTCTACGACCGGGAGCTTGAAGATCTGCCGCCGGAACTGCGCTGGCGGGAATGGATGCTGCGGGTGGAGGCCGTTATCTTTGCTTCGGCGGAGCCCGTTTCCCGCGACATGCTCGTGCAAGTCGTCGGCAAGGAATGCAGCATCGACCTGCTTATCGACGATTTGCGAGACGAACTTAGTTCCCGCCCCTACGAATTGGTTTTGGTCGCCGGCGGCTGGCAGCACCGCACCCGGTCGCGGTTCGCCGAGACCATCCGGGCTTCGACGGCGCCGACGCGCGGCGCGGCAACAATGTTGTCGGACTTCGAGGCGATGGTGCTGATGGCAATCGGATATTTCCAGCCGGTCACCCGCAGTGAGTTGTCGAAGATCTTTGGCAAGGAGGTCAGCCGCGATACGATCGCGGCGCTCCGCAATGCTGGTTTCCTCGGCTCCGGGCCGCGCAGCCCGACGCCGGGAGCCCCGTATACCTATGTGACCACGAAGTATTTCCTCTCCCACTTCGGCATGGAGACACTGCACGACCTGCCAAACATTGAGGCACTCGAGGATGCGGGGCTGTTGAGCAGAGATTGGAATGGGAAGCAACAGGGTGGCTTACGAGATGAAGCCGAAGAGCATGTTGACATTTCAGGTGACGACTAGAGTTTTTTCCAAGCCGTTTGCTATAGGGTGGGCGCTTGCGCTGTTAGAGCGTTGGTAACGACGAAGCTCGTGAAAGTGCTGCCGCGGATGGGGGAAATGCAATGAGCAATGTCAATGTCAAGCGGCTCGTCGAGAACATCCGGTCTGGCACCAACATCTACACGCCACTGGTGGAGCTCGTCGTCAACGCAATTCAGGCCATCGACCAAAAAGGCAATACCGACGGATTGGTTCAGATCGAGATCATCCGAAGTGGCCAGGCTGACATCATTGACCGTATCGAGGAGATCGATGGGTTCCTTGTAAAGGACAACGGCATCGGGTTTACGAAAAGCAACCGAGATTCATTCGATACCCTCTACACCGAACAAAAGATCGCCGATGGCGGCAAAGGATTCGGCCGTTTCACCTGCCTGAAATATTTCAATCGCGTCAAGGTAACGAGCACGTTCGCCGATGGCGACGCGTACCATGATCGGTCCTTCAAGATGGGATTCGACAAGGACATTATTGTTGACGAGAAAACGGTTGCTTCAGCAAAGCGTGAAACTGGGACCGCTGTCGAAATCTCCGGGATCAAGTCGATCAAATTCCCGGACAAGCGGCTCGAAACAGTCAGCCGCGTGATCGTTGAACGGCTGCTTCCATATTTCGTGGACAAGGACCACACGTGCCCGCGCATCGTGATCCGGGAAGCGAAGGAGCCCACCGGAGGGGTATCCCTTAACGATTACTTGGGCAAGGAGAACAGTCAGATCATTGAGATGCCGGTCGAGCAGGGGACCTTCACGCTTTCAGCCAATGAGGAGAGCAAGAATTTTCAGGTTCGCGTCTTCAAATTCTATGCTCCAAGGTCGGCCAAAAGCAAAGTCAGCCTTGTCGCCCACCGACGTGAAGTCACAGATAACCCCCTTCAGGTCTATATCCCTGAGTTTGCGGAGGAGTTCTATGAGGCTGGCGCCGATCGGGATCTTTCGAAGGGACGCAATTTCGTCATCAAATCCTATGTTTTCGGCGATTATCTGAATGACAACGTTTCGCTCGAGCGAGGCGAATTCCGTTTTCAGACAGACAACGATCTTCTGAGCGGAATATCTCAGAGCGAAATCGAGAAAAGAGCCGCCGAACTCGCGCAATCGGCCGTAGGCGCGGAAATCAATGACCGAAAGATGCGTAAACAGGTGCGCATTGCCGACTATGTGTCAACCGACGCCCCCTGGCACCGGACCCTTGCGAATGAAGTCGACTTTGACGCCCTTCCCATGCGACCGTCGAACCAGGAGATCGAGCTCCATCTCCAGAAGAAGAAATACGAAAAAGAAATTCAGACCCGCTCCCAGGTGGCCGCATTGTTGAGATCGGAAAATCCTGACGAATTGGGAGAGAAAATCACTCAGCTGATGGACAGCATTTCCGACACGAGCAAGAATGACCTCATCCACTACGTCTCCATGAGGAAGTGCGTCCTCGACCTTTTTTCAAAATCCTTAGAACTGGATGTCGATGGAAAGCATAAGTCGGAAGGTGACGTTCACGACATCATCATGCGCCGCAAGAAAGATTCTGAAGACCTCGATTACGATGCGCATAATCTTTGGATGCTGGACGAACGTCTGAACTTTTCTTCCTACGTGTCGTCAGATAAGCCGCTGAACAAACCAAATGGTGATCGGACGGACATCACCATTTACAACAGGCGTGTTGCGTTTCGCGGCGAGAACGAGGCCAGCAACCCGATCACCATCTTCGAGTTCAAAAAGCCGCAGCGCGACAATTTCGCTGATCCTTCATCGAAGGAAGACCCTGTTCAGCAGATCGTCCGCTATGTGAACCAGATAAGAGAAGGCAAGTTCAAAACAGCCGCAGGCCGAGATATTATCGTTAATAGCACGACCCCATTTTACGGATACGTTGTCTGCGACTTAACGACCAAGGTCAGGAAGTGGCTTGAATTTGAAAAAGACTTCACACCCATGCCTGATGGACATGGGTGGTTCCGCTGGTTCGGCAACAATAGCCTCTATATGGAGGTCCTAAGCTGGACGAAGCTGCTCAGGGATGCAGAGATGCGAAACAAGATATTCTTTAGAAAACTGGGCATCGATTAGAAAACCTTCGCGAGAGTCAATTCGGCGATTGTCCGAGTACCGGCGAAGGCGGGACGTTCAGTAAGGAAGTTCTTTAGCGGATGGTAGGGGGGGAGTCGGCCGCGCAGACCCCTCATTACATCTCGCTTGTCAGATGCGCTCCCGCAACGCTCCTATGTTCGTTGCGGGTCCCAATGTTGGAGGATACGTCGGATGTCGTCGTCGCTTGACCTCCCCAGACCGAAATTATTGAGCACAGCATCGAAACCTTCCTTCAGGAACGAAAGTTGTTCATCAGGACCCCAGCTCCGACTTTGGCGCGTGTGCACTGTGCTATCTCGGCGCGCCGGTGGGGACTCGCTCTCCCATTGACCATGCCAGCGAACGCCTTTGAAGTGAGCGAGCCCGACCTCGACCAATTGAGCCTCGAGCGCCCCAAACCTATCGAGCATGGCCATTGATCGGCGAAGGGTCCTCGACCAATTTCCAAGGGCGCTTTCATGTCGAAATGTGGGACCAAATTTGGTGTCGGCCACCGCAGTGCCGTGAACCGCCCACACTTCGCCCGTTTCGTCAAAATAGCAGCAGACGTTGGATGTCTGAGGTTGACCATTCCCGGTTCGACCAGTGATCCAGTAGCTAAGATAGCCCTCTTCGCACGCGCCGTAATCACCCGACCCACCTCCTTCGATCGGTGCCCACAGGGCGAAATTGTCGGAAAGCTCTCTGATTTCGCTAACCGTCGGTGCCCCACGTGTCCAGCCGGCAGGGATCACCCGCAGGTAAGCGCGAGGGCCATGTTTGAAAGCGATGGTTTTTTCATGCCCCCTGCTGAGGCTATCGTTGTGGCTAAGGGTCTCAGCCGCCGATGCCCAGATCGACCTATCGCCAGATGCCGCGGCGACGCCAACGATCACCTGGTTTGCCGCAATCTCCTCGGCGTGATCACCGAGATTGACGGCAATCGCGTCAGCCAGCTCCTTTACCAGCTTTTTCTTCACGGATTCTTTGGTTTTCTTATCGGCGCCCTCCGGTAGGCAATACTGCATGGCCCGCCGGTGTCGAATATCGAATGGAAGGTCTTCGATGTTCCATCCATCGGCAGAGTTGAAAATGCAGACGATCCGCTCCGGACCTGGCTTACCCAGCGCCCATCCAAGCTCGACGAGTACATTGGGATTGGGCAAAGCTTTTCCGTTTTCTGATCTACCGATTGGAGTAACGTCAGCAACGAAAGCAGCCGATTCAGCGATTTTCCGAAAGATTGTTGCTGCAATTTCCGCCATTCCCGGTTGGCCTTTGGTGTCATGGTCGAGCTCAGGACGCGAGGCGGCGTCAAGGTTTAGGTTTTGGCCCGCCTGGGCGACGGCTTCGTCCAGACAACCTTTCAGAAAATGCCGGTGACGGTTCGGGGAGACATCGTTCTGCCAAGACCAGAAAACTTTCATGTAAGACCTCAGATAGAAACTAGCGAAATCGGTTATTCGCCTTGGCCGCACTGGACCGAGACGTACCGTTTCGATTTGTCCTTTACGGCAGTATTGGACTTCTTGAAAACACACGTATTGTGCGAGCGCCTCTCGATAGCGCGACATAGAGGTGTTCCTTCGTCATCGGATTGCGGGCATGGTCGGCATCAAGAATAATCACGTGGTTCGCTTCAAGGCCCTTCAGAAGCAATGTCGACCCGACCGCCTTCATCGGAACGGTCCTTCCCGCCTGCCTGCGTTGTTCACGCAATACAGCGATAGTTTCACTGGGCGTCTTCGCACTGCTGATAGCGGCAGACAGACAATCGATCAGGATGTTGAAGGCGCTGTGCCTATAAATGCGCCGCTCTCGATCGGCCTCCATCGAGCGGAGAAATGCGATCGCCTCACGGTAACCACCTCCATTGGCAAGTGTGATCGCCGCGAGCTCCTGAGGTGTTGGTGGCGTTCTGTTTCGATTATTCTGGATCGTTTGGACGCGCGCATGGATCTGATCTCCATATACGTTCACCATGACAGTTGCCAGAAACCGGGTACATGACTGCAGAAGGTCCGGCCCCGCTTGTCCAGTCATCTGCGCGGCGACTCCAACCACGTCCGGGAAATCAACAGGCTCGACTACGCTGACGCCTTGCGCGCGACTGGCATAGTCATGACGCGACTGAGCTTGGATCGAGTCGCCAATGATCAGCACGCTCTCGTTCGGAAACTGGCGGGCAATATCGTACTGGATTCTAACTTGTTCCGCGATCAGTGCACCCGGGTCCGCGCCGATCGGATGCCAAAAGATTCGATTCGGGCAGGTCCGTAGATCAATGCTGTTTCCGGACGCAAGGCGGTTTCTTGCTGCGACAAGCCAATTGCCAAGCTCAGGTGCGCCCGCGTTGTTCCATCGCCACGGCGTCGCCAAAAGACCGATCCGCGGGAACGTTGCCGCCGCTTGCGCGTGCCAGCCCGCAAGTGGATCATTGCCGAACCCAAAGATTGCTTGCATCGGATCACCGAAGACAACGGTGGGAATCGCATTGGCAATGCCACTGACGATCGTATGCTGGCTGAGCGAGCAATCCTGGTACTCGTCGACGAGGAGACGGCCGTACGTCGCACGGAGTTCTCGGTCAATGTGGCCCGACTGGCAAAGCCGACCGACGGCTGCTTGGATGGCGGGATAATTCGGCGGCAAGCGCGGGTCATGAAGGTAGGATGCCCGCTCGGGAAACATCGATACCATACCGATCGCCCAGCCTGCGATCGTGTTGAGTCTGTAGTTGGCTGTATGGACGTTCGCGCGTTGCAGCCGGAGGCGCAGTGCTGCTACACCGGCTGTCGTATGGGTCAGAACCAACGTCGGCTTTGACACCGCGCCGGCCACGCATCCGGCAATGAGCTCGGTTTTGCCGCAGCCGGCTGGCGCCTCCACATGACCGCGGCGAGTCTGCAGGACATCGAGAACCGTCACCATGTCATGAAGCCGTCTCGGCCGGCACGTTCATCACCCAATGCCAAAGAAGCTCGATCGGAGTTCGGAATAGTGGATTACAGCTCAGCATCTGCTGAGCGACGACCTCCCGCATGGCTCGCTCAGCCGGCTCGATGTCCTTGAACCATTTGCCGTCACCCGCGGCTCGTCCGAGAACCGGCCGCATTTCCTCTGTGAAGGAACCCCAGCACAGGGCCAGTGTCAGATTCCCGCCGCTGACAGCGCTGATCCGAGCGTTGACAGAATCCTCACCGCGCCAGTCACAGGCGATTGCCAGCAGAGCAGGGATAAGGGCGGCGGGCGCGGAGGCAAACAGCGCGCTTTCGGTCGAATAGCCTTCGGCCCAGCGGTATACGGTCACGCCCGCGGCGAGGAGATCCGTATAGACTTGGGGGGCGTATGGGACGTCTGAGTCCATGAAGAGCGCAGTTCGATAGCCCATAAGTGCAAAGATCTTGGCCCGCTCCATCATCGTTGAGCCGCCGCCGTCGGCCCAGTGTGAGCCATAAGAGAGGATGCTGCGCTGACCGCGCTCCTGAAAATTGAGATCGATGCCACGCAGAATACCGATCTCGGTCTTGCCTTCGCAGACGATGACGCTTGGTGCCAGGAACGCCTCCGCGCAAGCCCGAAGTGTCTTTTGTGCTGCTTCTTCATTGCCTAGATGGGTGACCCAATTTCTGGTCACTTTACGGGCGGGTTGGACCGTGATTCCCGCGTTGATGACGGGTGGGATCTTCTGGCTGAGCGCGCGGACCGCAAACAGCTGGGCGGAAGACAGCTCCCTTAACACGATCGGCGAATGTGTCGTCAGAAACACCTGCTGGCTTGTATCGTTGCGCTTGGCGCCGAGGGAGTCCAGGAGCCGCACGATACGGTAGGGCTCAAGACCGTATTCGAGCTCGTCGACGATAAAGATAGATGAGCGCCCAACCGCCTTTTGCAACCCTGCCACAAGCAGCCGTGTCGAGCCGGAACCGAGGTTTTTCATCGGAATCTGATCCTGATCGTGAAGTGAGATCGCGCCGCCGGAAAGACTGACGCCTCTGACATCCAGCAGAGCCTTCACCTCATCGACACGAATTCCCATGGCGTTGGAAATTTGTCTGGACGTTTCCAGAATAGCATCGACGCCTTGACAACCCTGATCAGCGAAGGCTTGCCGGGCCTGACGTGACGCTGTTGATTTGCACTGAGAAGTGACCCGGCATTACCGGATATTGTCATCGAGAATTGACCCATGTTTTGAACCTTGCTCCGCGTGTTTTCAGCGGGAGCTATGGAGTGATCGACATGGCGTTATTGAGCGTGATCCGACGCTGGCATTTTAGAGAGCATTTATCGATCCGGGAGATATGCCGCAGGACTGGCCTGTCCCGGAATACCATTCGCAAGTACCTGCGGTTGGGTGGCGTCGAGCCGAAGTTCAAGGTTCCGGAGCGGCCGAGCAAGCTTGACCCTTTTGCCGACCGGCTATCGGCCTGGCTGAAGACGGAGGCCAACAAATCCCGCAAGCAGAAGCGGACCCTTAAACAACTCCATGCCGACCTGCTGAGCTTGGGCTACGAGGGTTCCTATTGCCGTGTCGCCGCTTTCGCTCGAGAGTGGAGAGCCGATCGACAGAAAGAGCTTCAGACGTCGGGACGCGGAACATTCGTGCCTTTGGCATTCGAGCCCGGTGAAGCATTCCAGTTCGACTGGTCGGAAGACTGGGCGATCATCGGCAATGAGCGCACCAAGCTACAGGTTGCCCATACGAAGCTGAGCTATTCCAGGGCCTTTTTCGTCCGCGCCTATCTCCTGCAGACACACGAGATGCTGTTCGACGCCCACAATCACGCATTCCGCGTCTTCGGTGGCATTCCCCGGCGCGGCATCTACGACAACATGAAGACGGCGATCGACAAGGTCGGCCGCGGTAAGGAGCGCGACGTGAATGTTCGCTTCCTGGCGATGGCCAGCCACTATCTGTTCGAACCGGAGTTCTGCAATCCGGCGTCCGGTTGGGAAAAGGGTCAGGTCGAGAAGAACGTCCAGGACGCTCGTCATCGGCTATGGCAACCCATGCCACGCTTTCCATCTCTGGAGGCCCTCAACGAGTGGCTAGAGCAACGCTGCAAAGAGTTTTGGGCACAGACGTCTCACGGCCAGATGCGCGGCACCATCGCCGATATCTGGGCGGAGGAAGCACGGGCTCTTATGCCGGTTTCCCGTCCGTTCGATGGTTTTGTCGAATACACCAAGCGGGTCTCTCCCACCTGCCTCGTGCATCTGGAGCGCAACCGCTACAGCGTTCCGGCATCCTTCGCCAATCGACCGGTGAGCCTGCGGGTCTATCCGGATCGTGTCGTTGTCGCCGCCGAAGGCCTGATCATCTGCGAGCACCAGCGCATTATCGACCGCTCCCATGATCGGCCGGGACAGACGGTTTATGACTGGCGGCACTATCTCGCGGTCGTGCAACGCAAACCCGGCGCTCTCCGCAACGGTGCTCCATTCACCGAGCTTCCCGAGGCCTTCAAAGCCTTGCAACAACACCTGCTCAAGAAACCTGGCGGAGACCGCGAGATGGTCGATATCCTGGCGCTCGTCCTGCAGCACGATGAACAGGCCGTGCTATCGGCCGTCGACATGGCGCTGAAGTCCGGCGTTCCGACCAAGACGCATGTGTTGAACCTGCTGCATCGCCTCGTCGATGGCAAATCCTTCACTCCGCCGACGATAGATGCGCCCCAGGCACTGACACTCACCAATGAACCAAAGGCCAACGTCGAACGCTACGACACCCTGAGAAAGACGGAGATTCGCCATGCGTCATAACCCAGCAAGCGGCGCGATCGTGATCATGCTGCGGCAATTGAAGATGCACGGTATGGCCCAAGCCGTCGGTGAACTGACCGAACAGGGAGCGCCGGCGTTCGAGGCCGCCATTCCGATCCTGTCGCAGCTCCTCAAAGCGGAGACGGCGGAACGGGAGGTGCGATCGACAGCCTATCAGCTCAAGACGGCACGCTTTCCCGCTTACCGTGATCTGAACGGCTTCGACTTCGCAAGCAGCGAGATCAACGAGGCGCTCGTGCGTCAGCTTCATCGCTGCGACTTCCTCGACGAGGCCAACAACATCGTCCTGGTCGGCGGGCCCGGCACAGGCAAAACGCATGTCGCCACGGCAATCGGTGTTCAAGCCATCGAGCATCATCATAAGCGGGTTCGCTTCTTCTCGACCGTCGAACTGGTCAACGCTCTCGAGCAGGAGAAAGCTCAAGGACGGTCCGGTCAGATCGCCAACCGGCTCATACACTCCGATCTCGTTATCCTTGACGAACTCGGATACCTGCCGTTCAGCGCATCAGGCGGTGCATTGCTCTTCCATCTGCTGAGCAAACTATACGAGCGGACCAGCGTCATCATCACCACCAACCTGAGCTTCAGCGAATGGGCCAGCGTCTTCGGCGACGCCAAGATGACCACCGCATTGCTCGACCGGCTTACCCATCACTGCCACATCCTCGAAACCGGAAACGACAGCTTCCGGTTCAAGAACAGCTCAGCGCATGAACCCAAAATAGCAAAGGAGAAAAGTAGGAACTTGACCACCACCACCGACCCGAAACATACCTAAGAGGCGGGTCAATTCTCGGCGCAAATGCCGGGTCACTTCTCAGTGCAAATCAACAATCAGGCTCAGCTAACCGAGCCGTGTCATGCAGTCGGGCTTGGAACCTGGAGCCGATACCGTGAAGAGGAGAATAGAAGTGAATGACTTGACGCAGGCTTTCCCATGTGAGGTGGCATGGGGTGGGCAGTTGCCGAATGAGTTCGCCCCAGAAGTCGAAAGGCGGCCTTGATTGCCCGTTATCCGGAAGACCCGTTGTCAAATCATGCCAATCCCGAAAACCGCCGGCTCGGGCTACCGCGGCCTGGCATTTTGATAGTGGGAAGATCAGGCTGCTTGCGTTGAGAACACGCTTAGTTGCTTGGCAAGATTCTTGGCGCCGTCGAGCGTTGAATACATACTGCATCCTTCGTTCCGGCCAGTATCGACGCGCTGCTCGTCTCAGGCGGCCGGATGAGGTTGCGGTCACGTGAGGATATTGAAGAACGTTGGATCAGCAATCCTTCGCCAAAGCAGCGGCCATGCCGACGTCAACGGCAGAATCGTAGGTTACCGTTTTCCATTCTCAGACACAAGCGGATCAAACGAGCAGCGGAGAGCGAACCCTTCTGCGATTACCGATCGGCTATCGCCAGCTGTATTCGACTGGGTCCCAGCGGCTCTCGGCCCCGCCGGGGGCATTGAGGCCCGCAATGACTGGCTCGAAGAAACGCGTGAGCTGGCGCTGAAGCTCAGGAAAGGCGGGAGGTGCCAGCATTGGCGGGTTGCGCTCGAGAAAACCGCTCCACAAACCTTTCTCCGCAGCGATGGTAGCGTAGGCCTGCGAAAATCCCTCGGGCCTCGCGGTTGGGACGGCCGTTCCGCGGCGCGCCAATGTGCCGGCGACCGCATCGATCACAGTCGAGAGCTGAAATTGAAAAATCTGTGTAGTGAGCCAGATGTCATAGAAATCCTTGATCCGGCCGTTCGCCAGTCCGAAACGGATCATTGCTTCGAACTTTTCCGCGACGACGGTCTCGGGCGGATACATCAGTATGCTGGCCGTCGGCAGATCCGGAAGAATGCTCGGGAACGACGCCAGCTTAGGCGCCGGATAGACATGATCTCCGAAGCCGATGTCAACTTGCACTCGAATGATCGCCTTGGCGAGCTCGCCATTCAGCATGACACGAGCGCCCTGATACTTGTCCGCTTCCCGGACCGGATCGACCTTGATGCTCGCGAGGTCGAAGTGCAAACCGTCGTCGGCTTCGACCGCACAGATTTGCTGGAAGGTTTCAACTATCGCAGCGGGGTCAGGATCGCCGTGACCCAACAGATCGAGATCGCCGGTGGGTCGAAAGACATTCTCTGGCCAGGTTACGAAGAGCATCGCTCCTTTGAGAACGTAGCGGTCGCGCACGCCCGATTGACTGAGGCGAAACAACAAACGTTCAATGGCGAAGCGCGTTAGTGTACGCTGATATTCCTCACCAGACTGCTTTGCGTGCATGAGCAGTCTTGCGCGGATAGACGCCGATTTGTCCTTGATGATTTTAGTCATTCCTGTAGCGCCCGGATCAGAGGCTCCATGCGCGCCGAGCACCGGTCGATCGCTGCGTATTTCATGAGTTCGTTCGGTGTCGTCTTGCGAAATCGCAGGGCATCGCGAAGCGCTTCAATCGCGACGTCCTCGCCAACAAGGCGCCGATATTTGAAGCAGTCCGCTACGGTTTTTGCCACGCCATAGATAGGCACATCGACGCCTTCGACCGAAATCCTCTCAATGCCGGATGTTAGGGCATCACCGGTTGCCCGCACGATTTTTACTGGAAACGATGGTGATATCGGCGCTCTTGCCTTATGAGGGATCATCATCCAGACCGCATGCGGTAGCTGAGTGGTCAATTCGTGTTGGCGAAGTGCGCTGATCAGGCAGACTGTGCCGTTCGCCATCAACCGGGTAGCTTCTGCCAGATCGTGCGCGACGTGCTCACCAACACGGTCTGGATCCTGATACAGTCCACGTCCAAGTCGCACGAGGTCGCCGGAATCGGTCAGGCGTTTCAGATAGACGAGGGGGATGCCGGCCGACTTGAAATCACGGGCCCGCACGATGCCGCGAGATCTGGCCAGTTCGAGCGCGCTATCCCGATAATTCATATGATCGTGGCCTCGGTTGTTACCTTATGTCGGCATATATATACATCCTGCCGTCAAAAAATAACAGGTTGAATTAATTTCGTGACGTCATATATTTCATATGACCATGATGAAGTCGAGCCAAACCTCCGAACTGACACCTAAACACGTGCGCGCCGCGCGCGCCCTCTTGGCATGGTCTCAGCAGGACCTCGCCAAGACTGCTGGCGTAGCGACTTCTACGATCGCTGATTTCGAACGGGGACAACGCACACCTGTCGCCAACAACGCCCAAGCGATCAGGAGTGCGCTTGAAAGCGCCGGCGTTCGGTTTTTGCCAACAGGAGCAGTCATCGGTCCAGCCATTCCCCCGATGGACGTGTCCGATCGACCGGGCGTTCCCATTCGTTGGGTCAGCGCACAGGATCTCTCGGATTGGGCAGACCGCAATGACGGCGTCTCCGGTCTGCCGACTCTAATTGCAAACCTCGTCCGCGCCACACACGGATCGGCCCACTTGCGGTTTCCTTCCGATGAAGGTGTCCGGCATTCGGGCTGGGACGGGCATACAATTGCTGCCAAAGGAAGTATTTACGTCCCGCAAGGTGAGACTGGCTGGGAGATCGGCGCCCAGCGCAAGAATGTTTCTCATAAAGCCAGCGAAGACTACGCGAAGCGCAGCTTGGATCCGTCACCCATCGAGCCTGCCAATGCGACCTACATCTTCGTTACACCCCGGCATTGGCCGGGGAAAGACGAATGGGCGAAGACGCGAAAGAAGGAGGGTCCGTGGCGCGACGTTCGGGTCTATGATGCAAACGACCTGGTGCATTGGATCGAGCAAAGCCCGGCCGTCGGTGCCTGGCTGGCCAGAAGGCTCGGCAAGCGCCCCGACGAAACCCGTGAACTGGAGGACGTGTGGAGCGAGTGGTCGCAGGCAACAGAACTGCCGCTCACGGCCGATCTCGTCCTTACCGACCGCGACGAGGATGTCGCGGCCGTGCTTCGATGGCTGAGAAGCCCCCCGTCGGTCATGTCCCTCCGGGCGACGACGGCCGACGAAGCGGTGGCGTTTTTTCACGCGGCATTGAGCGAGTTGCCGGATGAATTTGCACAGACTTACCGCGCACGCTGCCTTGTGGCTACCACCGAGGATGCTGCGCGACAGCTTGGAGATGCTTCGGGGTCTCTCATACTCGTTTTGACGGCTCCAAACCCAGGCCTCAGCCGGGTCCTTGCCGGGAAGGGCCATTTCGTCCTTCAGATCTATGATGAGCGGGCGGCTGGCGATGGAGATGTGAGGACGCTTGCCCGGCCATCTCGCGAAGGCATTGCAAACGCGCTTATTGCAGCGGGCATGTCCGATACGCGGGCGGAGACGCTTGCGCGCGACAGCGCGCGCGAGCTGTCGGTCCTGCGGCGACGCCTGCCGGGTGCGCCAGGCCGCCTGCCGGCCTGGGCAGTCACGTCACCCCCTCGCGCCCTGCTGGCAGCGCTGCTGATCGGCGGCTGGCACGATGAGAGAAAGGATGATTGCCGCATTCTTGAGGAAATCGCTGGCCAGCCGTATGAAGAAATCATCAAGGAGCTCACTCCTATGGTTCGCGACCTGGACAGCCCCTTGCAGAAGGTCGGGCCGGCATGGCGTGTAACCTCGCCAATCGATGCCTGGTTTCTGCTTGCTCAGAATCTTACCAATGATGACATCTCGCGGTATGAGGCTGCGGCATTGGATGTTTTGGGCGCAGCGGACCCCCGTTTCGAGATGGAACCAGATGACCGCTGGATGGCCAACGTCCGCGGAATTCAACCTCCGTACTCTGGCCTCCTGCGTCACGGGATCGGCCATTCGATGATACTGATGGCGCTATGGGGCGACAGGGTCCGGACGGTTCCAGACGTGGGGCGACGTGTCGATCATATCGTGCGAAAACTCCTTCAGGCAGCCGATGGCCGTCGGTGGTGGTCTCTCTCTGGTGATTTCAGGCTCCTGGCGGAAGCCTCTCCGGGTGCATTTCTGGACGCTATCGAGGAAAGCCTTGATCGTGATCAGCCTCCGATCGAGGCGCTGTTCGGAAGCGATGGGGGCGGGATCACCGGTCAGGAACATCTGGCCGACTTGATGTGGGCGCTCGAATCTCTCGCCTGGTCAAAGCAACTCATGCCGCGTGTTACCTATGTCCTCGCGCGCCTGGATGCGGTTGATGTAAAGCCGCGTCGGTTCACGAACGGCCCGGCCAACAGCCTCCGCAACATCCATCTTCTATGGCATCCGGAGACATTTGCGACACTCGACGAAAGATTGAGAGCACTTGACCTGATCAGGAAGCGCGAGCCGGCCAGTGCCTGGAAGCTGATGATCGGGATACTTCCGCAAGGACGCGACCACATGTCGCCGTCCGCCGTGCCGCGGTGGCGTGACTATTCGGTTGATGACGAGGAAGTCGTCACTTGGGGCCTTGTGGAACGAGGGACGACGGAAATCAGCAAGCGTTTGCTCGATGATGCCGGGATCGATCCGCAGAAGTGGTCGGACCTTCTGGATTGCCTCGCCGACCTCGTTCCGGGCACGGAAGTCGCACTGGCGAACCTTGCCGCCGCCGAGCCGAAGATGATTGACGAGGACGCTCGCGCTACCCTGTGGCGCAAGCTCCGTTCAACGCTCCACAGGCATCGGCAATTCCCCGATGCCGATTGGTCGCTGGACGAGCCTGTCTTGATCACTTTGGAAAGAGTCTATCATCGATTTGCTCCTGCCGATCCGATCGAGCGGGTGGCATGGCTGTTCAACCAGACCGTGGAACTCCCTGACCGCGTCTCTGCCGGGTGGGAAACTGAGGAGCGCGATATTGAGGAAGCGCGGAGGCAAGCCGTAGCGGGGGTTTTCAAAGTAGGAGGAATTCCGGCGATCCAAGAGCTCGCACGACGAGCAGAAGCCACAGGCTATATTGGCAAGGCGCTCTATGATGCACGTCTGCCTTCAACCGAGTTCGATAAGCTGCTTGAGTTTTTCCTCAAAGCCGACGATTCCACGCAACGGGACGTCGCGCATGGTATTGTGGTGACTGCCTCTCGTGATCGCGAGAAAGAATGGCTCGAGGGCCTGATCGAAAAAGCAGTTGCTGAGAACTGGAACGAGGAGGCGCTTCTCACATTGCTTCGCGCCATGCCTGCCGCGCGCTGGGTCTGGGAACGTGTTTCCGAAATCGGCGGCTCCATCGAGACGACATACTGGCGGACTGCCCGGGTCATGTGGATCGATGATCGCGAGGATGACGTCGTCTATGCGGTACGCAAGCTCATTCAGATGGGCGCGCCACTGCGAGCGGTGGGGCTCGCTGGCCGGATGCGGAAGTCCGATCTTCCTTCGGACCTTCTCATTGAGGTACTGACCGAGGCAGCAAAGCAACCCTTCACTGGCGATCCAGGTCATAATGAACTCGGCATGTTTCGCCATCATGTTGCGGAGCTCATGCAGATCCTGGACAATCGCGATGATGTCGAACGAGAAGCGCTCGCGACCCTTGAATGGAACTATCTTGAAGTTTTGGAGCATTCCCAGCGACCTGCAAAAGCGCTCCTCGCCGAGCTCTCGGAGCAACCAAAGCTTTTTGTCGATCTCCTGAAAGCCGTTTATCGAAAAAGCGATGATGAAGACGGTGGCGCGGACGAGCCTGTGCCCGCGACACCTGAAATGGCGAAAGCAGTGGCGAGCCGCGCTTATGCGTTGCTCGGACACTGGAACAGAATTCCTGGGACACAGAACGATAGCTCAATCGATCCGATCAGACTGACCGAATGGATCAAAGAGGCGAGGAAGCTCGCTCGCGAGGCGGGTCGCCTTGATATTGGCGATAGCCGCATCGGGCATATGCTCTCCTCGTCACCAGATGGCAAGGATGGCAATTGGCCAGCCGAGGCTGTTCGGGAGGTCATTGATCTCTTCCACAGCAAGGAAATGATCGACGGCTTTGTCGTGGGCAAGATGAACCGCCGCGGCGTGACGACCCGTATGCCTCGCGACGGCGGATTGCTGGAGCGAAGAGAGGAAGCGCGCTATCGTGAGTCGGCGGATGCGATCATTTTTGATTATCCCCGCACGGCCAACGCTTTGATCCGGCTTGCTGACTATTACGAGCGAGACGCCAGACGCGAGGACGAGCGGGCCGAACGGTTAGATTGGCGCGGCTAGTGTCTCCCAGCCGACTTGCGCCCGACTAGGTGATGGGAATGAAACGGAGGTCTTGCGGGACCTGAGGGCATTTGCCGAGAATATCCGCATTGCCTCTTTTTGTAATAAGAGAACGCTCGAAGAACTAACTTCCGCCCGCATGAGGACCGCATTTCTAAGCTACCCAGTAGACTGGCAAGGCGTAGTCGGTGGCGCCTTGGCTGATGGGATCATCGGAAGCTATCTGTACTCAATGCCGACTAGCAGCCAGTCCGCTCTGGCCCATTAATCGCCCCGGAGGCGAACAGACGTTCCCCATTGAGGAATTTCAGTGTGTTAGCTCAATTTCTATGTATGCGGCGTCCACGCCCCATCGATTTTTCAGTTGCGGCAACCTGAGGCCGATTTTCGGCCGTCAAATGAGCTCACCGAAGAGTACCTGACGAGCTCATTGTGAGGGCTTGGTGCGGGCGGCATGGGCCCATGGCATCAGGGCATCGATGTCTTCGGCGAGGTGGCCGTTTGCGAGGCGGGTGAAGAGGTCGCACAGATAGGCGTAGGGTTCAACGCTGTTCATTTTACAAGTGCCGATCAGGCTGGCAAACCGGGCCCAGTTGCGGCCCCCTTCATCGTGCCCCGCAAAGAGCGCATTGCGGCGATTCATGGCGGGTCGGCGGATCGCGTTTTCCACCAGGTTGGAGTCGATATCGACGTGGCCGTCGTCCAGGAACAGCCGGAATCCGGCCTGTCGCGTCAGCATATAGGCCAGGGCTTTTCCGAGGTCAGACTTGCGTGAGACGCGCTTGGCTTGCGCTGCCAGCCAGGTGAAGAACTCGTCCACCAGCGGGAGGGACAGGTCCTGTCGAACTGCCCGGCGATGCTCGTGATCGCAACCCCGGATACGGCCTTCGATCTTGTAGAGCGCGGCGATCCGCACCAGCGCCTCGTCGACGATCGGCGATCCACTCTTTGGCGTGGCCTTGATCAGCTTTCTGCGCCCGTGCGCCCAACAGAAAGCCAGCTTCAATGGATCGCCACCCATCCGGTCCGACGTGGCGAGGTGAGAGTAACCACCGTAGGCATCCACCTGGATTGTCCCGTTGAACCCGTCGAGGATTTCAGCGGCATATTCGCCTTTACGCCCGGGCCGATAATGGAACACCACGCCCGGCGGCGCAGAACCGTTCCAGCCGCGGTCGTCACGCAACACGGCCCAGAGATAGCCGGTCTTCGTCTTGCCTCGCCCCGGATCAAGAACCGGAGCTGTTGTCTCGTCGACATAGAGCCGCGTGCTTTCAAACAGCAGCCTTTCGGCCATGTGGTCGACCACCGGTGCGATTTCGCTGCCCGTGCGCCCAAGCCAATCGGAAAGGACCGTGCGGTCGATCGGCACCCCGTGTCGCGCCATGACCTCGGCCTGCCGGTTGAGCGGCATATGTTCGGAATGCTTGGAGACGGCAATCTCAGCCAGAAGGGCTTCCGTCGGCCAGCTCCCTTCCAAGAGATGCGCCGGCGCTCTGGCCTGGACGACGCCCGTTCGACCCTTGGGGCAGGCGTATTTCGGGCGGATCGTGACGATCACCTCGTAGCGTGCCGGAATCCGGTCGAGCCGTTCCGTCCGGTCTTCGCCGATCCGGACCATGTTGCCGCAACCGCAGGGGCAAACGATGCTCTCGGGCTCGATCACTCTCTCGACCCGCGGCAGGTGTTCGGGCAGTGCACGGGCCTTACGCTCCTTGCGAGGGGCGGCCTTGTCCGGATCGGATGCGCTGGCTTCGATCTTTTTCTCGACGGCGGCGATCCGCGCCTGTGTTTCGGCAATCGCCGTTTCAAGGTCTTCCAGCGCCAGTTCCATCTGCGCCGGATCGAGCTTTTCCGATTTCGGCCCGAACTTGGTGCGCCGATAGTCGTGAACCTGACACTCAAGCTTCTCGATCAGTTCCTTCAACTCGGCGATGAAGGCGTCCTTTTCGGCCACCACAGCCTGCTCATGCTGACGTGCAGCACGCTCGACCGACAGTTCGAACTGCATCGCCGCAAAGGCTTTGACCACCTCGGGCGGAAGGTCCGGAAACAGGCTGAGATCAAGGGGCGACGACATGCGGCCTTATAGCAAGGCAGCACAAAAAAGCCAAATAAAACAATGCAAAGACGGCCGGATATTCACCCTGCCGCCGACGGCGCGATCACCCGTTGCGCCATGACCCGTCGCCAGTCAAGACCTTCGAACAAAGCCTCATATTGAGCCCTGGAAAGACGCATCGTCCCATCCTGAACCTTGGGCCAGGCAAAGTTTCCATGTTCAAGAATTTTGTAGGTTAGCACCATTCCGGTGCCATCCCATACCAGGATTTTCAGGCGATCACCGCGCTTCGACCGGAAGATCACCGTCACCCCGGAATGCGGATCGAGCTTCAACTCGGTCTGCACCATCAGAGCCAGCGCCTGATGCCCACAGCGGAAGTCCACCGGCCGCGTTGCAATCAGGATCGGCAGTCGTTGGCCCGCGACGATCATGCCGTCCCTCGCATGGCTCGCACCAGAGCCGCCACACGTTCAACCGGCACATCGCCGGGAACCCGCATCACAACATCCGGGCCGATCTCCAACGTCAAGACCGACGAAACCGCCGCCGGCAGCGGCGGCGCCAAAACATTCACAGCCGCGCTCGGCTCTGCCGCAATCGCCAAAGGCACAAATGCAGGCTCGGCATCGCCGCTCTCCGACTGGCCCGACATAGTCTCAAAAGGCAACGCCAGAATGCCCTCGCGCACTTGCCGGCGCCACAAGGAAAGCTGGTGCGCAACAACGTCATGACGGCGCGCGACATCAACAACACGAACACCAGGCTCAAGGCTTTCCGCCACGATCCGCGCCTTCACATCATCCGGCCAACGCCGGTTTCCGCGGCGCGGCTCGACAACTTCGTAGCGCCCAACAAATCCATCATCTGCCATGCAAATCTCCAGATAGTCCTGGAAACCTTCTCGCACACGCGGCAAGCCTCAAAATACAGCCAATTCAATGGGGCGGAGACGGCGCTTACATTTCTATAACAGGGTCGAAGGTTCCGATCCTTTCAACTGCCTCTGGCAGATCTCACCCTCACGAATAAAGAATTCAGATCGCCGCACGTTCACCATCAGTTTAGGACATCAGGTCTCCTTCTGAGGCCGCTGTGAGAATTTCAATGACATTGGTTCCGATCGGCGTACCAAGGCCGGCACACGCGCTCCAGCCGGCGCCGGCCTTATAACCGATCCCATTTCTGAAGTTATCGCCTTCTAACACGGATCGCATGGCTCGCGGTTGCGCATACAGTGCTGGGACCGCAAATCCAATTGATTGCGCGCGTAAACTGTCAGTAATCGCCAGGCAGCCGGCCCATAGTGGCGTTGCCGCACTCGTCCCGCCCAGATTGCGTTCAGTCCCCTCGACAATGATCCTGTATCCCGGTGTCTCCGAGGCCAACGCCGAAACATCCGGCACGCCGCGTCCCGGCAACCCCGTACTTACAGATAAAGGTATCTGGGTATGAGCCTGATAGGCGGGCACCGGGAACACCTCGCTGACCCCGCCGCCGGTGCCGGCGATTCCGGTATTCCACACAGCTTCTTGCGCGATCGCATTGTCCTGAAGTTTTATCGAGGTGCCGCCGCAGCTCAGGACGTAAGGGCTCGAAGCTGGAAACCAGACATGTGCCTTGCCATCGGGTTCGTTGCAGGTCGCTAAGTCATCACCGGCGGCAGCGACGACGGATACACCCAGCCGAACGGCGTCACAGAGGATTGCATTGAGCACCTCGCGCCGCGGGGCTGTCCAATGCACTTCCGCCGCACCCCAACTCACCGATATCACCCTGGGATCGTTGACGGAATCATGGACGGCCTTATCGAGCGCATCAGAAAGTGCCTGCTGGCTGTTTTCGGCGAAGTAGATGACGATCCGGGCAGCCGGCACAAGTGCCGCGAGCACCTGAAGGTCGAGTGCGATTTCCTCATCTGCGCGGGCGTCGGCGCCAAAAACGCCGGTGGCGCCATTGAGATGAACTTCAACGATCTCGGGCAGCGTTCGTCCCATCGCTGACAAGGCCGCCCTGAGATCATCTGCTAGATAACCACCGCCGAGCGCGACAATTCCAACGCATTGGCGGGAGAGATCGTGATCGAGCGGCACGCCGTAGAGTTCCGCAACGTTCGTGGGCCAAAGTGAGTCAGTCCCATCTCCAGTGAGCACCGAAGATGTCGTCGGCAGCGGTCTCTGATCGAAACCTACCACCGCACGCACCCAAGGGGCGATCGGACGTGGTATGGACAAGGAGCCAGTCCGTGCCCGGAAGGTATGTTCCCCATCGCTATAGAGCCGTATGTCGGCCTGAAACAACTGCGTCAGGACATGGGCGGGTGCTTCGATCTCCATTTTCCGAGAGGTATAGTCGATCGTTTGGACTACGATACCTCTGTCGCGCAGGAAGCCAGAGATGCGTGCTGCCGCGCGCTTGTGGGTCCGCGCACGCTGGCGTTCGAGAACCGTGCGCGACAGGCGGGGCTGCAGACGTGCCAGGTCCTCCGCACTGCCTATCGGCAATGCGGGCGACCGTCTGCGAAAATAGATCGTCAGACGAAGCGTCGCGTCCGCATCGAGTTCGCCGACGAGCTGTTCATCTGGTGCGGCACGCGCGCTATCGGAAATCAGGACATTGTTAGATCTGGCTTTGGTCACTTGCCACTACATCCGGATGGTTGCGGTGGGTTCGTGGAGTCGTCGATTGCGCAAAGAGGGATTGACCAGACAAAATCAGCGGATGTTCCAAAGCGGGTGAGGCCAGGACTGCCCTGTGAGATCGGTGGCTGCCCTGTGAATGTCCAATACCACGACGGCAACAGAGGCCCGAGAGGACCAATCGGCGGATTGACATTCACATTAATAAAGCCAGCAACCGAGGTCGCCGCGCCGTTCGAGTCGAACGCCGCGCGGCCATGGCAGCTCAAACAGGAGGAGGTTGGCACAAAGCCATCCTCGGTTACCGAATTGCCGAGACGGGTGTCGAGACCGGTATTATCGACAAAGTCCGTCTGCGACCCCTTGAGACAATAGTTTGTGTAGGCAGGTTCAATGTCGGCCTTGGCCAGCATTGCTGCCAGTTCTGGAGTCTTGACACAATCCGGATATTGCTGGCCGTGCTTGTTCGGCTGCGGCATCACGTTGGCGTCTTTCGCGCCGAAGGAATCATGACAGCCGATCGTGTCGCAGCGTCCAGGATTGAATCGCGACTCGAACGTTGCCCAGGTCCAGTTCGGCACCTGTTTGGTGATCACATGCATCGCCACTAAGGCAAATTTTTTGTTGGCGGAATTCGAGTTGATGTGAAAAAATTTCGGCGCATCCGTTACCGAAACCTGGTTGTTTGTCCATTTTGGAACCTGTTCGATGGGTATCCAATTCGCTTTGACTTCGATTGAATCGATCGGGAAGGACAGCGTTTTGCCGAAAGCCGCCTTCAGGCCAGACCTCTTGTAGAGGTTGTTCTGAACGATGAAATCGAAGACTGGACGATTGTGACGCGTCTCTTCGAGTGTCGCAGAGGTGTCCGGGGGTAAAGCAGGCAATAGGACTCCCGCGTCCAACGCGGCTTGACGTGCGAGCGCAGGCAGGATGAGGGGATGAAGAGACAGAGTTGTTGGATTGGTTGGATAGCTCGGCACGGGTTGGAACAGGTCGGTGTCGCTGGCATAGGTTTCAAATACGGAATTTGTCCCACCGGCTCGGCTGTTGACCTGGATGAACAGCTCCCAGGAGAGTTTGTCGGGATTGTTCATTGCGGGATTGGGGTCGGATTGCGCCATGACCTGGGCAGAAGGGACCACCAAGGCGATAGCCGCAAGAAGCAATACAAGACATTTTGGCATGAACATTCCTCCTCCTTGTTTTCACGCAATTCCGCACGCAAAAGCGCGCAGCACTCTTGCTGGAATTGCCCTAGATATTGAACCTTCGTTCATCCACTGCTGATAGATTGCGAGCTTATCCGGCGGCCAGGCGCCATCGGGCGGCATCTTCCCGCGTGACAATGCAGAGAAGACGCGGCGTGCATTTCCATGATCTGGGAATCCGAATTTTGCGGTCGGATCGCGCATCCAATCTGAAACACCGAGGCTAACGCCCCGCGCCTTCATGCAAGCGATATCCGTCGGCCTGAACAGAGGCAGTATGTCCGAAGAGAAGCTGGTCGGCATCGAATTGTCTCCCTGGAAGAACATATCCAATTCTTCCCGCCAAATGCTCGATCCTGTTCCGGGTAGTGTTGGTGGATGACAGTGTTGATCGTGCCTTTGCTGAACTGCGTTACTTATGGTCATCATGACCACTCATCTGCATGATGGTGTCTTGAGTGGTGTCGTTCACCTGGTCAGGCAGTACCACGGCAACGTTCTGCATCATGCCTTGATCTTCGTGATCGAGGATGTGGCAGTGAAGCACGTATTCGCCAATGTAACGCTCGTAGCGGGTACGGATCTTGACGGTATAGATGCCGGAGAAGCCGGCGGGCAACGTCTGCGGAATGAAACTCTTGATCCACAGCGTATCCTTCCACACGCCCTTCAGCCCGATATATTGCGGATCGTAGGGCGCGCCACCCGCATCATCGACCGCACCCGGCGCGCTGACATCCTTGCCGTTGGGATCGATGATCGAGACGATTTGGAACGGATTGACGTGGATGTGGAACGGATGGCTGACGAAATGCGACTGTAGCGTCCACTCCTGCGCCTTGCCGAGTGGCAGCGAGCGGTCGATGCGGCTGGGGTCGTATGGTTTGGCGTCGTCCGTGTCGAGCGTATTGCCGACCTCGAATTTCGGAGCCGTTCCCTTCGTGTCAATGAAGAAGGTCAGTTCCTGCATGCCATTGCCGTTCACTTCATCGTCGGTGATATCGGGATGCGGCGTGAAGCTGGTGAATTTCGTGCCCGCTTTGAGATCGGCCACCACCGTCGCTTTGATATTTTCCGGCATGTCGGTCTCGGCCAGGGCAACCAGCTCGCGATTGATATAGATTTCCACATTATCGACCGGCTTGCCCGGAGCAACGTCGACCAAGCCGAGCAGTTGTGGCCCGACATCGAGCGCATTGACCACACCCGATTTGGGTGCCGAGGAGTCGATCACGCAATAGCGTCCGGCTTCCGGGAAGACGACCAGCGCGTCGAAACGATAACCGGGCTGGAACGTCGCAAGCTTGGTCGTCTGTGCCGCAGCCATCGTCAGGCCATCGGCTGCAATCAGCTGATAGGGCACCGGCGTGGTATCGCACGTATCCTTGATGAACGCGGCAGTGCTGTCGGCCTTGAGCAGCGTTTTCACCCCGGACTTCAGTTTGCCGTCGAGCACCTTGAAGAATTGCAGGCTGATCGTGTCGCGCACGCCGGCGTGGATCATGCGCCAGCGCTCGATCTGGCCCTGTGTCGTTTTCATCGTATCGTTGGGATTGAACACCTTGCCATTTAGCGAGGTGTAGCGCCCGGACGCCGGCCAGGTGCCCGGTCCGAACTGGTCATAACCCTCGATCCCGCCGATATCGCCTGGATCGCAGTAATAGCGACCGCTGATGTCCTGTTTGATCGGGCCGAGGTCTCCCGGTTTGGCTGGAGTACTGCGGCAGGCATACTGGATCTGCTGCATCACCAGCACCCGCTCAGGGATCGCCGAGGTCGGGATCAGCGTATCGATATCGCCGTGTGCGGCAGGTGTCGGAAAGCGGTTGCCACGGATGATCAGCGCACCGGCCATGCCGCTCGACACCTGCAGCGCAGTCGAGCCGTGACGGTGCGTGTGGTACCAGAACGTGCCAGAGGGATGGTCGGACGGGATGTTGTATTCGTAGGTGAATTTTGTCTGCGGGTTGATCGACAGCAGCACGTTATCGCTATTGCCCGAGGGGCTGACCCATAGCCCATGCGTATGGAGATTGGTACCGTTGAAGCAATGCGGGATATCGGGCATTGTCTGCCCACCGGGCATGCAGCCGGGATCGCCCGGCTGCGGTCCTGCCGGCAACTGATTATCGAGAGTGATGCGTACGGTGTCGCCGGGAGTTGCCTCGATCGTCGGCGAGACGTAGGGCGCGTTGGGATCGACGCCCCTGCCGGTGTAGCCGCGCAGATGCACCTTGTCATACCCGCCTGTGGACGGATTGTAGATCTGGTTGTCGATGTTGCGGATCTGGAGGTCAAGCACGCGGTCGCCGAGCACCGGCGTTGTGTTGCCGCGCAGCGGCTCTAGCGGTGTGGTTTCTGCCAAGGCGGGCTTGGCAACAGGAGTGCGTTCATCCTGCAGCACCGGTGGATTGAGGATCTCAGCCGTTGCTGGCAAAGCTGCCATTGGCACTAGGCTGCCGGCGAAAACAGCAGCGAAAAAACGCGCATGCACCATCGATCCACCATGTGACATGGGGGGCTTCTCCGCTTTCACTACAACTTGTGCAATGAAGGTATGGTGCACTCGTTCTGAGGGTATGTCCAGATCGATAAACTGCAAAGTGCAAAATATACTTTTTCGCTAAGATCAAGGCAAAGTCCCCGGTCGACGTGCGGCGCTCGACGTGTCGCTAATCTGCGCTTCGGTCAAACTACCGATCGCCCGACAATGCTTGATGTCCGCCGAACATGATCAATCCCGATCTGACAACCGCTATTTTCTCCATGCAGCCGGGGCCCAGCGCCATTCTCCCGATTACAAAACATGGATTGGAAGCGCCGTACAAAACCGGCGGAAGTAGCAACCTCGGGCGGCCGAATGAGGCATCGTCGCCACCGCCGGCCTAGCAAAGGTTGAGGCGCTGGTTCGATCGTCCGCGATGAGACCGATGCTCGCCAAGCCGCTGCGCTTGGTAACCTACCTGCCTTGATAGTTCGCGCCGCGAAATGCGACTGGTATATTCCATATCGTGCATACGCTCCAACTAGCGACACGCTACCCGACCGTTTGCCCTGTCGAAGTAGGTAGTCGCGGGAAAAGCCGGACGATCTGCAAGGGGGCGTTCGGTTTTTTCTTTTTTAGGTTCTTCCCTCAAATTATGCGGTGAACGGACAGTTGGCGTGCGCATTGCTATCTGCTGGATGCGAACGAAATAGAAAGGCACACCCGACCCACCGGTCAGAGTTCCGGGTATCACCCTTCAACATGAAGAAATTGTCAACATGAAGAAATTGGGCCGCCGTCAAACCAATCGGAGCCGCCTGGATTGTGGCACGCGAAGCCGCTGCCGGCACGGATGGCACAACTGCAGCCTCCAGGACTTACCAGTTCTGGGTCAGGTCATGAAAATTAAGCTCGCACCGAATCGATGTGTAGACATCGGGAGTTCCTGCGGCGAACCTTCACAGACCGGTTGCCCAAGCTTGCTTTACCCCACACGCGCCGAACTGCAATTCGTTGGTCGTGGTCATGACGGTTCCCCATGTTTGAACACGGGGCAATAGTTTTCATTGACGTCGCTTATTGTCACCTGCCGCCGTCGTTCGAAGGATGCTGAATGCCGCCATTTCCACAGGTCCCGACGGGTCGATAGCCTTTTGCACGCTTTCTGCGCGCTAATTCCAGAAAGTGCTTTGCCGCTTCGCGCTCCGTCGGGAACATTTCACTCTTTTCACCGCCACGCTTTCCAATCCTCCCCCAGGCGCGCGTGACGGCCACTTCGCCAAACAGTGTCGGTTGGATGGAAAGCAGACAATAGCGCGCCATGTTTCTCGCCGTGTCGATGCGTTGGCAATAGAGCTGAAATGAGTAAAGAGCCATGGGTGAAGCATCGCCGCACTGCCCGTATTCGTCCAACGACGCTTTTGAATCGATTGGTCCGGTTCGATTCACGATGCTGATGGATCCTCCGCTAGCGCTGCTTCAATCTGCCTAAGGCTAGCCATCGTGTAGCTCAGCCTATAAAAACTACGCCGAGGCAGAGACAGGACGATCCCATGAAAGACACGATCGAGATAGACAATCGCGGTAAATTCGGCCTCTGGGCTATCGAGGTCGCCAAGCAGATTGTTGGCGAGCAAGGCTTTGGCCTTGCCAAGGCTGCCCGCGATGGCGGTGAAGAAGATATTCGCGTGGCAGGCAACGCCGTTCAGGCGATCACGCTTCTGGAAGTGTTCGACGGCCTGCTGGAAGGCGCACCAGCAGAATAAATTGGTGCTCGCCCTCTACGGGCGACAATCAGTTCCGGAACGTTCACTTCGATAGCCGCGATGAGGATCGCTTCAGCTTTCGGCAAGTCATCGCGTGCGGTTGTCATCAGCCGGGCGATGACCCGCGCCGATGGCGTTCGCGCAAGCCCGCTTTGGTTGGCCTTTTCCGCAAGACGTCGCCGTTGAGCCCATTGCGAGACGACCCCGCTCTGCCCCGCAAAACCCTTCAATTTCATCTCCCGCCAGAGCGCCAAAGCGTTACGCACGCCTTCGTCCCAGCGACTGTTGAGCCACGGCAGCCAGCTATCCAGTGAGCTGGGCCGTGTTCGGAAGACATCGAGGCGCTGGCCCCTCAGAACGTCGCGAACAATCTTCCGGCTATGGCCGGTTTGCCGAACGATCTGTCTAATTGACGTTCCCTTCTTCGACAGCTCCTGGATCGCCTCGTTCGTCTCTTGGCGGCGCAGATATCCCTCGTACTGCAGTTTCTCAGCGTAGGTCAGAAGTTTGGGATCAACGATATTGTTGCCGACCGCTTGCCTGATCTGGCGCA
Organism: Rhizobium sp. CB3171; assembly: GCF_029714265.1. NCBI lineage: Bacteria > Pseudomonadati > Pseudomonadota > Alphaproteobacteria > Hyphomicrobiales > Rhizobiaceae > Rhizobium > Rhizobium sp. CB3171. The sequence continues at coordinate 42,386 of NZ_CP121656.1, forward strand.
TTGACTTGCCGACTGCATCGAGAAACGCCCGGCTGGAATTCTCCATCAAGTGCCAACGATCAGCGACCTGCTCAGCATCAGGCAAGGCCTTCGCGATGGCTTCACCATAGCCACCGCCTCGATCGCGAGCGACGATCGATATTGACGGATGCTCGGCAAGCCATGTCCGAGACGTATCCAGTGCTCGATCCGGCAACAGGGTGACCGGCCTCCGCCGTGCCAGATCGCAAACGATCGTTCCGTAGGTCTGGCCGCGCCTGAAGGCAAAATCATCAATACCTATGACGGTGAGTTCATCGTTGTGGTCAGCGATGCGGCGTCGAACCACCCGCAGTAGCGTATCATTACTCACCGGAACCATTAAACGATTGGCGAAGGCCGCGGCGGGTCTGCCGCCGAGCGCCAAGCCGAGGTGGTGGACAATTGTCTCTAGCCTCTGGGTACGCCGACCGTAACGAGCCAACACGCCGTTATCAAACTGTTCGCAGAAGATGCGCCGTCCGCACAGGACGACATCGCACCAAAATCGACGCGCCACGATCGCCAACTCTACTCGCCGGCCGCTAAGAGGCAGATCGGCGGGCCGGCGCAAATATCTGCTTTGAACTCTCCGGCTCGGCCGTCCGCACTCCGGGCAAGATCCCATGGGATAGCGTGATCGAAGCCGAACTTGGACGCGCTCCGCGACAACCTTCACTTCGTCTACTGCAAAGCCGGGCGGCGCGAGGCTCGTGCGCTGAAATCGATGTTGCATTGCTGATCCTCCGGTGAATCAGCAAAAGCGTCGCCCGCAACAGCAGCAAATGTGAGTCAGCCGAACTTTGACCCTGGGGTCTGGGCGACCATATCGTTTTCCTTCGCCTGCCCTGCCCATGGCGGCATCATGACTAACGGCGAGTTAACCATACAAATTGAGGAAGATCCCGATTAACTGCAAAACGACAGTCGCTCCGCGACGACGGGCAGAAGCGTGGCTTGAACTGCTTTTACTCCGCCGCCTGAGCAACCCTGATACGTGAGGAGTAGGTCGCAGGATCCGGCCAGATGGCCGTTGCCCGAGCGAAAAGATCCTCCCCCCGCGCCATTATGGCATCTTCGTCCCAGTGATGGACGCCGTTCAGGTCTTGATTCATCGGCAGCAGAGAGTTTGCCATCATCGCCGGCCGTTTCTCGTCCCATCCTAGGTTCGACTGCGCCGAGTTGAGCCCCTGCATCAAGAGCGTCAGGTTCCCAAACGTCTGCACCATCCTGTCCCGGTTCTCTGTCGATGCCGCCCGCGAGTCGCCATCTGGCGCATTGTGAGCTTCCAGGAATTCCATCCCCTTGGATCCATCGGCTAGGGGCCAGTTGTCGATCCACTTCTGTGGCATAATGTGTTCGACCGACGGCTGCTGCTGGAACACCAGCGGCTCCTGCCAGCCGTTCGAGTAGGACGAATTCAGGCGTCCTAAGATGTGGACGAGCTTCGCGTTACCCATATCGTAGGCGGGATTTCCCGTCCACGCTTCGCGGAAGACAGCATCGTTTGGCCACGCCGCCGAGTCGCCGCTCTGCTGGGACAATTGCTGAACAAGACTCGCCGCTGAGAGACCATTGCGCCGCAGGTTTTTCGTTAGTTGCAGGAAGATCCGGTTGTAGTTCTTGGTATTGTTGCCGCAGATCGATCGTCGTAATAAGTAGGATTCGAGAACATCGGTGATCTGATCCCATTCCATGGTCGAGAGGGGGCTGTCGAGCAGGAGGAGCAGAAGCGGATAAGCCGTCCTGATGTCAAAGGCCTCCAGGAACATCGCGAGGCGGCAAACTGGATCACCCACCGTGGGCTCCAAGATCCGGCGGAAGTTCTGACCGTGCTTGGCGAGCGTCTGCAATTCCTCTTCGACGTCCTTGAACGGATGGCGGCGCTCGATCCAGTTCCGGTACTCGACGAAGAGGTGCTTAACTGGAATGTCTTCCTCGATCTGGCTGGCGAGAAAGTGCTGCATGAAGAGGTCACTACGTGGGCGAATTAGTCGGCCTTGTTTGACCTCGACTCGCCAGAATTCGTCGTCGAACTGGTTCCAGTACGTTGCGTAGAGGGTTTCCTGGTCATGGCCTGCGCGAGAAGCTCGAAGGAAGATGTAGTTGCGTAGAAGATCCGCTGGCAGCAGTGGCTCGCCCCGGGCGTTCAGCGTCTCGAAGATCACCTGCGCATCGTCTCCCTGCTGCAGGTCGATCGTAACAACACGAAGCGAGTTCTTCAGCGCCTGGAAGCATTCCAACAGACGAGCTGACAACGGAGAATCCACACCAATAGGCGGCTCCTCTGCAGCTCCGAGAAAAAATTCGGCAAGTTGGTCATAGAAGAAAAGATAGGCTTGGACCATGCGGGGCCTCGGCTCAGGCTTCCGAGCATACTTCCGCCAGACTACCGGGTGTCGCCGTTCCAGTTCCGCCTTCGATCCCGACGTGAGCACGTCGGCGAATTGGGTCCGATCCACCAACGTTGGCCAAACCTTGAAGCGATCCACGGCTGGATCGGCTAGCATTCCTTTGTTTTCAGTAAACCCCTCGCATTCTTTCGCAAGGTCGATGCAATCGTTCTCCCGGCAGAAATCTCGGAATGCAGCCAGGAAGATTTGGAACGTAGTTAGTCGCTGCTGCCCGTCGATGACCTGACGCTTCTCCACATGCGTGACCGGGGTCTGCTTCTGGTCGAGAACCATAGCTCCGAGGAAGTGAACGGGCGCGTCCTGTCGGCCTTCAATACCTTCTACGAATTTGCGGGAGATGTCCTCCCAAAGCGGCTCCCATTGTTGCTCCTGGCTCCAGACGTATTGACGTTGAAACAAGGGAATTTCCAACCGCATCTTTCGTTCAAATATCGCGAGCAGTGAAACGGCATTTGCGTCCATAAGAATCCTCCCAGTTTCGGCGGAGGGTAGCGATTTCACGCAGTAGTTTCAATCTACGTTTAGCCTTGTACACGCGAGATAGGTGCACTGAAGGCAGCAATACGGAGCTGCGGCGAGTGTATCTGGCCGTGGCCAGTCAAGCTGCGCGCAGCGACAAACAAAAACCTTGTTCCAAATTCGAGAACCAGAACCGCAAAGGGAACGCCTAGAGTCGGCCGAACCGCTCTTGGATATCCTCCGGTTCTGATTTGAATATCCGCAACAATGGTGATTGGAGCAGTTGCCTACGGCGCCACAGTCATATCACCTTCGGTTAAAGCATCTATTTGCACAGTAGTGCTCGGTTGGCTCTGTCGAGAGAGACGGCGGCGAACGCCAAGAGGATCGCGCAAATCGATGAATAGATCGTTCTGCGGAATATGTCACCCATGCCCACATCGATCCTCAGAAACTCAAGGTGGGCGCCGACAAAAAGAAGATTGCGCCTAGGCCAAGGATGAGGACGGCGCCGTTCAATATAAAGGAAACCAGTCGCAACCCCCTCGTGCATGTTCCTTATTGTTTATCTCCAATAAGCCGGACACATGTCCTTTTGCCTGCCAAGAGAGGACGGGCCATCGGCAGAATCGGTGGCGGTCAGATGTTCGCTCACGACCGAATAGTTTTCATTCGTCGTGCTAATTTTCACGTGCCGCCGTCGTTCGAAGGGCGCCGAATGCCGCCATTTCCGCAGCTTCCGACGGGCCGGTAACCTTTCGCACGCTTTCTGCGCGCTAATTCCAGAAAGTGCTTTGCCGCTTCGCGCTCCGTTGGGAACATTTCACTCTTTTCGCCACCACGCTTTCCGATCCTCCCCCAAGCGCGCGTGACGACCACTTCGCCAAATAGCGTCGGCTGGATAGAGAGCAGATAATAGCGAGCCATGTTTCTGGCCGTGTCGATGTGTTGGCAATAGAGCTGATATGTGTAAAGAGCCATGGGTAAAGCATCGTCGCACAGCCCGTATTCGTCCAACGAGACTTTTGAATCGATTGGCCGTGTTCGATTCACGATGGTGATGAATACGGCGTCTTCCGCTTGCTTCCACAAGCATACCATGCTGGCCATGTAGCAGCTCAGTGTATAAAAGCCTGGCCGCGAACAAATGTAGGAGGGCCCACCCATGGAAGACACGATCAAGATAGACAATCGCGGCGAATTCGGCCTCTGGGCGATCGAAGTGGCCAAGCAGATTGTCGGCGAGCAAGGATTCGACCTTGCCAAGGCTGCCCGAGATGGCGGTGACGAAGATGTTCGCGTGGCCGGCAACGCACTTGGCCAGGCGATCACCAATGCGCTTCTGAAAGTGTTCGACGGACTGCTGGAAGGCGCGCCAGCGGAATAAATTAGTGCCAGGCTGCGTCTGCATGCCATCTGTGCGCGCAAACAGATCGGCTCAGCGCGGCCCAACTATCTGCGATGCCTTCCATGAATTGTTCTGAAGAAGGTTTTCCAGCCGCAGCGCCGCGGACGGCGCGGTAAGCTGCCGGAGTGAGCCGTTGCGACAATGCTAATGCATTTGCGCGGGGGCGAACGGAGCTGGCGGAGGGCTGCCATGGGCAGCGCGCCCGCAAGGTGGGGCCGTAGGGTTTGCCGGAGCCGTGTGGGAAATCTGGTCGGCGACCGAACTTTTCAATCGAGCTGACCAAGATATTCGCTGACCTTGCGATCATGCTTCTCGAACTTTTCCGGGCCGCCATCTTGCCGGCGTCGGCGCCGGATTGCGATCGCTTGTTTCATTGCCTTCACGTCGTAGTTCCTCGCTTTCGCCGCTTTGTAGACGGCCGACTTCCGGTCGTTGCGCTCCTTGACCTCGTCCTCGATGGACTCGATCTCGTCCACAAAGCCCTGCAATTCGGTATTCTTCCGGCTCATGACCGATCCTCAAGATGGCTGAATAGCTCGCTGCAACTGCGGCTTTCGCGTGCGCGCGCACACTTGAGGATCACGGCTTTGACGGCAGATCGAGATAGGCGCGCAATGCGCGCTCGGTGATCTCGCCGGCCGTCGTCTTCTGCCTCAAGGCCTCAAGCTTGGCGGCGATGATGACCGCGCCGGACAATATGATCTGAAAGCGTTCCGGCTTATCGAGGGCAGCACTGGTAGCGGGAGTATCTATTGCTTGCGGTTGCGCAGCCGTCATAGGTGGATCTTTTGGGATACCGCTCGCATCCGGCGTCCCGTGCATCTCGTCATAGGTTTTCATGCTGCCGATGGACTCTGCGATCAGCGAATCCAGGTCCGACAGATTGCGCCGTGATTTTGGCAGAGGCGGGATGTCCGTCATGTGGTCCTCCGTTCGTTTCACGCAGCTTCGCTGACGATTCTGGTGATATCGGTGATCACGCCGACAATGTTGGCGCGGGCCTTGGCGACCTGCTCGGCTTTGCCTGGATCTTTGCCGATCTGTGCGAGTGAGCCCGCCTCTTTGGAAAATTGCTCATAGACTTTCCGGGCGCGGACGAATGTCGGAAGGGCTGGTAGCCGGTTGTCACGGATCATCTGCACCGCGTCCTGGAAGGCGACGGTTTTTGTGTCGATGCCTTCGACACGATTGAGGATAAGCCGAAGCGGCGCGCGCTTGAGACTGTTCTGCGCCCATTCAAACAGTTTTGCCGTTTCGACCATTTCCATCACATTGGCCTTGGCCGGCACGAGTGTGACGTCGCTCGAGACGATGGCTGCGATCAGCAAATCGTTCATGGAACCCTGGACGTCGATCAGAATGATGTCTGCCGTCGCGGAGGTGAGGGCGATTTTGAGATCATCGGGGTTATTCGCCGGCACCGCGATTAGAGAGGGCGGCAGCGTTCCGGCGCGTCTGCATCGGTTCACCCATTGCAGGCAGGATTGCTGTTTTTGATCGGCATCGATGATCAGAACATTGGCACCGTTTTGGGCAAGTTCGGAGGCGATGAGAAGGCATAAGGTGGACTTGCCGACGCCGCCCTTCGAGTTCGCCATGGCAATGATAGTCATGCAGCAAAGTCCTATAGCGCGGTGAATGATTATATATATACCAATTAAATGCGAGTGCAGCCTTTTGCAAGCCCGGCCGCTTCTGCAACCAGCAAAAGCGTTGGCGCTGTCGCAGGTATTGCATCTGCTCCCAGTGACGTCGCTAAACTCAGTTCCGCAACGACCGTAACGGCTGCTGCTGCATGCAGGGCCGCCGCTGGTACCACTGGCGCCCGTCATTGCCGTCCTGGCACTTCTGCGACATGCAGTGGTTTTGCAAGCGCGCGAGCTGTCACCACTTCGGTCACTACCCGACGTGATGAAAGTACTGTCAGTGCCGCCACTGCCGAAAGTAACATAAGTATTTGAAAATAGATGATAAAGGAGAATTATTTGGATGGCAGGATAGCAGTTTTTGTATTACAAAACTGGCGTGTGCCCGACGCGGGCGGATGAGGTCGTTCCGGCAGTCGCAAGAGCGACCGGAACGACGACGGACGTGGCCGATGACAATGACGAAACGAAGCAAAACGGTATGTGTGCGACTGTCGGAGACGGAGCTTTCCGCGCTCAAAGACTTCGCCGAAGACGCTGGATTGCCAATCAGCGAAGTGCTGCGGCGTCTGGCACGCGAAGCTGGCGGCCATGGTCCAACTGTGGAGGGAGAGTTCGCGTTACAGTTTAAAGCGATGGTGGTGCAGTTCAGGAAGGTGGGAGTGAACCTTAACCAGGTGGCTCGGGCGCTGAACAGCGGCCGGAACCCGGGCTATGAGCATCTTCGTGACGGCATTGGCCGACTTGTCAGGATCGTCGCTGACGTTGAACGCAATCTCGATGAGATGCGGGCGAGGGGACGTGCTCGCGCTAAGCGCCTGGTAAGATCAGATGTTTGATGTCGGCGCCTTCCTCAGCTTGCTCGATGAGATCGAGCAGCGGAAGAAGCGGCGGGCAGCCGCCGATTTTCTGGAGCAGCAGGACCTCGACGTGCTGGCGGCTGCGAAGACTGGACGTAAGCCGGGACCGAAACCAAAGCGCCGCGCCGACGACGGCAAACCTTATACCGGCAGAAAACCGCGGACGGGTGTGACCCCGGTCGTCAGCGCGGCGGTTGACGAAGACGAGCGGCGCAGGCGTCGCGGGGGCGCGGGAGCCGCTCCCGCAAGCGCGGCCTCTCCTTTTGGCAGGGGAGCATCCAAATCGGGTCGTGAGCCTGGTAACAGCGGATCAACTCCAGATTCGCGGCGGCGAACTGCCGGGCCGGCCGAGCGCCTGGCCGTTGCAGCAGGATCGCAGCCCGCCGTCGTCAAACTGGTCAGCTATGCCGCCGGCGGCGCTCGTATTGGCAAACTGCTCACCTATCAGAGCCGGGATGGCGAACTGGCGGTCGAACGTGAGACCGGCGAGCGAGTGTCCGGAGGCAGCTGGATCCAGGCGCTGGCCGATGAATGGGCCGAGGAAGACGGCCGACAGCCGTCGAGAGACGTGCTCCGTCTGTCATTGACGGTTCGATCGGAGTCCGACGAGGCAATTGGCGCTGCGCTGAAGCAGGCCTTGCCCGGCCATCGGATTGCCTGGCGCAGTGGGCCTGATGCGACAGGAAAGGGAAGGGTGGTCGACGTCGTCATGAGTGCCGCCGCGCGCGCCAATCCCGGCGAGCGCAAGGCGCTGCGCATCTATGACAATCGCAAGTCTCTGGCCGCTCTTGAAGCACGGCTTGAGACCGCCTTTGGCGCCGGCACGGAACTCGAAGTGCATGGGTTCGCTCATGGCGTAGAGGGCGTCGGCCGCTATCTTTCACAAATCCGCAAAGGCACACGCCATCAGGCTTTTGCCGTCCGGCTTAACAGAGACGGATCCTTTACCACCGATCTCTTGATCGATGCCGGTTCGTCAGCGCTTGAGGAGGCAAAAGACTGGAAGCGCGATCTGCGCTCACAGGAGCGTCGCGACGTCGCGCATATCATCTTCAGCGCCAAGCCGCGTACGCCGAAGGAGCAGTTTGTCGATGCGGCCCGAGCGACGCTGGCTCGCGAGTTTGCCGGTCATCGCTACGCGTTTGTGCTGCACGAGGACCGCCAACATCTACATGTCCACGCCGCCGTGAAAATGCGGTCGGAGACCGGTAAGCCGCGTCATCCGCGGATCCAGGATTTTCAGCGGTGGCGCAAGACGTTGGCGGAAGAGGCACGAGAACGCAACATTCCGATGGATGCGATGAGCCGCTTCGAGCGCGCCAATCCGCCCGGCTACAAGCTGAAGGATATTCATCGCGTCGAACGCGGTGTTGCGACGGAGGATGTTCGTCGGCGCGTCGAGGCGGTGAAGGCAAGTGTTGTCCATATCCCAACAAGGGAGGAGGGCAAACGGCATGCTGTTGCGGCTGCACAGGGTTGGAGCCAGATAGCGGCCATTGCGTCCGAGGCACTTCATGAACATCACCCGGAACCAGGCGTCTTGCGGCTCTATCGTGCGGAACGGCCGGGAACGCGATCGTCGGCGCCGATCTTCACCCGCAATCGTGCCGAGGCCGCCGAGTTCGCACACCGTTTTGGCGGCACGCTCAGCTATATCGATGTTCGCCCGGCCGATAGGCACCACGTTGCGCCGGCGCGTGGGCAACCCAATGCGGACGATGCCACCCGGTTCGTCGTCTCACGCGAACTTGCCGGCACGATGCGTCCCGTTCCACTGACGGAGACTGAAACGGCGGCCGTGCTGGAGTTCCGCCGGCGCAGCGAGACCGCTGTCCGATCAATGGAACGTATGGCTGCCGAAACCCAATCGACACAACCCAACAGGCCCACAGAGGAGGCTGACAACATGGCAAATCTGAATGTGATGAAGACCTCATTTGCGCAAATGGATGAGCAAATGGAGGTGATCAAGAAGAATCTCCCCGCCGACCGCCAGCCTCAGATCGAGGAGTTGCATGGCAAGCTGAAGGAGACGCAGCAGCAGATGTTGGCCACACAGGAGAGCATCGAACGCAAACGCGGAACGGTCGAAGGCGAAACATTCGTTGCTCCCGTCAAACACGAGTTCAGCCAGTTCGTGGCCGAGGAGCGTGGCGAACTGATCCGCTATGTCAGCCGCAAGGAGAACGGCAAGGCAGGAGCGGTCGCCTTCACCGATCATGGCGATAAGGTCGAGATCGCGCAATGGAAGGATCGCGAGGCGGTGCTGGCTGCCATGCAGGTCGCTTCCCGGAAATGGGGTTCGCTCACGATCAATGGCACCGAAAACTACCAGGCGCTCGCCGTCGAGCTTGCCGCGGAGCACGGATTCAAGATTACCAATCCCGAACTGCAGGACAGGCTTATTGCGGCAGGCGAGCGAATTGCTCGGGAGCGAGCCGGTCGCGCTGGTATCGTGCCGGGCAACAGATCCGAGGCGCCGACTTTGCAGGTGCAGAGCGAGGCGGCCGGGCGGGAGCTGTCGCAATCGTCGGCACCCCAGACCACGGCGCCGATTGTCGACGGCGATAAGGTCAGGCCAGTCGATCGCGATCGGGAATCGATGCTGGCTGCTATGCGCGAGGCGGCGAAAAAGTGGGACACCATCACCGTCAATGGTTCCGAACGCGACAAGGCCTTGGCGGTCGAGCTTGCTGCCGAACATGGCTTCAAGATCAGCAATCCGGAACTGCAGGACAAGCTTGTCGCCGCCCAGGAAAAAGTCGAGCAGCGCCGGCAGAAAGAGCAGGTGCGCGAGGAAAGGCGGCCAGGCTTCACCGACGGCATGACCCCGCAGGAACCAGGGCGGAAGTCCGACGCCGAAATCGAGCTCGCCCTACAAACCATCCGGGAGCGGACGGACGCCGAGGCCACTCGCGAGGTCCGGCAGGCTGAACGGAGTGCTGCCACGCAGGAGCGTCCATTTGACGGCGGCGGCGAGGACCATGCCTATCGCACTCAGGCAGAAGCCAATGCCGCAGTCCGGGCGGAGCGGGCAGTAGATCAGAATCCCTCGCAGTCGATTCCCGCCGACGTGAACCAGTCCCCCGAAATCGAGCGTCAGCGCCAGATTCAGCAAGAGCTGCTTTCAGAGAAGCAGGCCAACCACCAGGGTGAAGCGCAAAAGCAGACGCAAAAACCGCAACAACGGCACTAACATCTCACCAATTGAAGGCTGCGGCGTCTTTGCCCGGTAGCTTTTCACCCTGTCACCACCGCGTGGCGGGTGATGACAGGGCGGGAGACTGATATCAGACAATTAGACTAAGAAGAATATTCGCTTAATCTCTACAGGTATGGCCTCACAAGAAAACTTCTCCTTCAATCTCGGCGCGAAGGCGCTATTCCTCGCAGAGGATAGACAGATCGTGCGCCCATTCGCTCGTAGTCAGGGATATCACCGCTGAGCTTGGCGGGAGAGACATCGTCAGCTTCAACATTAAGGTATGGTGCTGAAGCCATGCGAGATGACGTCGCCCGAGGTGGTCGATTTCGTCGTCGAACTGATCTCAGTTGCAAAGGAGTTGGACGGTTACCTTCAAGACCACGCAGCGTGAAACAACCCACGTCTTCATGCCATGCCATCCACGTCGCCGTCCTCATCCAGCTCCCGCACCGGCAGGTAGGCGTTCGTTTCCAGCCACTCCTTGATGATATGCCGGATCATGTCATTTCGCGTTATGCCGAGTTCGCCAGCGATCGAGAGCAAAGCGTCGTCGGTGTCAGCATCCAGGCCGATCGGTGTTGCGTTCCGGATCACAAGCGCCGCGCGTCGCAGCATGATCTGCAGGTCGGCACGAGACGCGTCTCCAATGCGATCGGCTGCATATTCGAGCTGACCCGCCACATCACTTGGCACGCGTTCTTCTTTCCGTTTCCAGTCGCTCATGCGGGCACGCTCTCTGGCGAAAGCAACAGCAGCTCGTCATCCGGCATTGGACGCTGCAGCCGTTTCGCTTCCTCCCATGGAGCTGTCATCCATAATTCGATTTCTTCCACGGTCCGAAGAATAACCGGCATCGCTTTCTCATGAATTTCACCAACAACTCTGTTCGGTGACGTTGTCAGGAATCCATAAAGGTCGCACGTCACTTCGCCTTCTTTGATCTTTCGAACACTGGTCCAGTTCGCCACCCATGCGCCGGCAAACCAGAGCAGTGGACAGTCTTCGTCTCCGGCAAACCACGCGTTCGGCACGCGTTCTCCTTCCACATGGCTGGTATAATCTGGTTCGGCAAAGCGGCTGAACGGCACGACACACTGATTTTCCGGACCAAGCCAGAGGCGGCAAGCCACTCCGGTCCAATAATCTCGCTGTCAAAGCCGCAAGGAATGAAGAACAGGCCACAGGCCACAGGCCTCTTTCACTTCGGTATCGACAGCCAACTCTATATGGCCAATGGGCGCGCCTGACGGGATATCGAAAAGGCTGGCATAATAGAGCTTCACGCCCGTCCTGTTGCCGATCTCCTGAAGCAGGATCGGCTGAATTTCGTCCACCTGACACTCGCTGTAGGGTGTCCAGTAGGTGCCTTGCTCAATTTCCGGCTCGTCGATCAGCTTGTCGCACAGGCCCCGCATCCGATCTAGCCGTTCAAGTAGATCCTTCGACTTCCATCTACGGCCGTCGCGCTCGCTCTTGTCGCTGCAATATGCTGACACGAAAGTGAGGAAGTCCGCGAAAGCGATCGCGTCATCCTCTGTGATAACCAGCGGCCCTGGCTTTGGGGTGACATCGACGATTAAATCCATCACTGTTCTCCTCCAAAATGCGGCTTCCAGCCCCTTGTGAAGCCAACCGACATTCCGGCTTCGGTTAAGGCCAACTGCCCGCGGACGAACTGCAATTCGTCCAGCAGGGCAGCAATTGTCGCACAGGCATCACCGCCGCAAAAAGCAAGTGCGACTTCAACCGGATCGAATTCCGGTTCTTCCGTTTGGGCGACCGTCCTACTCATCGGGCAAGCTTCTTCCTTCTCCGCTGTCGCCAGGGAGTCTCATCAACAGGGTATCGGGTGAACGGCGGTTATTCCGCCGCCAATGTGTTCCTATTATGTTCTCTTTTTTCAATATGGGCCTTTATCAACCAAAGGCAGCTACGGCCGATTTGATAATGATGCCGCCGTCCGGGCTTCTGTGCATCTGGCGACCGGCGGTAGCGCGGAACACTTGCAATAACTGCAGTGCGGGAGGCACCCGCGACCAAAGGGTTTTCATACTTTCCCTGCCATTTCGGCTTTTTCGCATAGCCTGGCCGGTTACGACACGTTGGGACCAGCGGAAGCCTATCTCATGGCAATACAAATCGGCGAGTTCCGGGCTGATGTGATGAAAGACACCTGCAATGGTTCGGCGGACCCGAGCATTGAACCCTTCAACTGAATTGACGTGGACGGTATCACGGACATATTCGCGGCTGGAGTGGTTGACCGTCTCGTGTGCGGCAAAGCTCTCGCCAATAGCCATGAATGCCTTTGCCTCGTCACTCATCAAATGTGCCTGAAGCTCGACTTGTGGTGCAATCGCGCCTACGGCAGCACGCAATGAAAGGCCGGTAACGACAGCGGCGCGAACATCGCCCGCAGCGGAACCCGGGGTGACATCTGCTGGTCGCTGAACAGTCGCCACGACCGGCGTCTTCTGCGTTTTTACTTGCCCTTTGCGGCCTCTTCCGAGCGATGGATCATCGGGATGCTTTCGTGGCCTGCCACCGAGATAGAAATGGTCAATCTCTACCGTGCCGTCGAGGATGTGCTCGCGCGCCACCATGAGACGCAGAGCATGACCGATCCGCCAGGCCGTGGGTTGGCTTACACCGAGCGTCTCGGCGAGACGAACCGAGGACAAGCCTTTGTCCGATTGCAACAATAGCCACATCGCCTTGAGCCATACGCGCAAGGGAAGTTTCGTGGCGTGCAAGGGCGTATGCGTTGTCACCGTGAACTGGAAACGGCAATCACCGCTGGAGCATTGATAGAGACCCGGCCGCGCACGGCGCTTGCCAGTATCGCGGCCAGCTATCGCGATCGAGCGTTTGTAACCACAGGCGGGGCAGATCCTGCCATTCGGCCATACCATGCTTTCGAGCAAACGACGGCAATGCTCCTCGTCCCGGAACGCGGCGACCATGTCGTCAACCGTCCGAATATTGGAAAGCGTTGCCAGCATCATTTCAGACATAATTACCTCCTTCGGGACTGACCGAAGAATCGCATGGAAAGCACGACTTCACAACAAATTTGCTGTCTTTGGTTGATAAAGGCCTCAATATGAGTCAAGAACGTTTTTTTGATGGCACCGAGCAGTTCGTCGATTTCGCCTAACGTGATCAGGCCAAGCATATGATGATCAGCCAGGTCGACGAGAGCTGCTGCAACTTCCCGCTCGCCCCAGCCGGCATTGACCGCTTTGCTGACAAGTTCGGCAAAGGACAGATACATCGCGTACTGGCACCAGAGGTGCCGATCGGGATCAGAATAGCGCAGGCGGCGATCTATAGCCACGATCAGAGGAAGGCAGGAGCCGACCACGGCGAGAAGTCAGGGCTGCCGGATGACGTGGTTGCCGAGCTCATGCCGGATCCGATCATGGTCTCGTCCGGGAGCTGCATGAGGCAGAGGAAGGCTCCGAGGATAGGAAGAAGCTGTCGGAGATCGTGCGCAAGCTGGCGGCTGAGGCGAATACCGTCCTATTCCGAATGTCTGCGAACAGGGCCGCAGCTCAACTGCCTCCGGATGCTTTGGAGGACATGGACCTCGCCCAGGACCAGGAGATCGAGGGCGTTGAGTCAGTCGATACGCTGATCGGCCTACAGGGAAAAAAGAACCCCGTCGGATGAACAGCGGGGTCTGCGCTCAGAGATAGGAAAGGGGGATGCCGAGTGGCTTTGTCCGAAGACATAGGCCGTCTCCCGCGACCCGTTGATATCCAGTGTTGCCGTCGGCCGAGAATGATGCAAGAGCTTGCGCTATATCAAAATCGGAGGAAATTCATGCTACCGCGCATCATCGACGACATCGACAATGAGATTGCAGGCAGAACAAGCGACGAACTCGGCATCAAGTTTTCCATAGATCTCTTCAACGCCTTGGTGCGTATAGGAAAGATCAAGATGAAGACGTTCACACTCTCCGGAACAAAACTATTTCCCGCGGAGCTCCCGGCCTACAATGGCGAGTTTTTCGCTTCCGTGGATCTCGCGTTGGAAGGCCTTGAATTTCGGGTCGGCGTCCCGAAGTAACGGGCGAATTTGCCGTTTCCCCGCAATCAGGGTAACATCGGCGACACAGGAGAATCGAGATGCTGCTACAGAAACTTCGTGAGAACTATGACACCCTGATGCAGATCGGGGTCGAGGCTCGTGAAACTGGCCGGAAGATCGGCTTGGAGCCGAGCTGCGCAGATCCCGAGCAGGCTTCGAAGAAAATCGAAGAGCCTGAAGTCGTCGTTCGCAAAGTGATGACGCGATAATCCTCCATGCCGGAAATCACATGCACGATTTTGGCAGGGCCGAACGGTTCCGGTAAGACCTCGGCATTCGGGAAGCTCAATCTCGAAGGCGAATATATCAACGCAGACGAGATAGCGGGGACACTGACATCTGGTGGCTCGAAGAGCATCGAAAGGCAGGCGGCCGAGCTCGCCCTGCAGCGCATCGCAGAAAAGATCTCCAAGCGTTCCTTCATCTTCGAGACGACACTGAGCAGCCAGCAGTCGATCAGGCTGATGCGCGATGCCAAGGCGGCCGGGTTCAAGGTCGATCTCTATTACGTCATCCTGGATACGGTCGAACGGAGCATCGAGCGCGTGAAGTTTCGTGTCGCTCTTGGCGGTCACGACGTCCCTGAGGATGCTATCCGGCGTCGATACAAGGGATCGCTCCGACATCTGCCGCAAGCTATTGCCCTGACAGATGAAGCGGTCATCGCGGACAATTCGGAGATCCGGCCGCGCATAGTTTTCCAGATCAACAACGGCTACGTTTTCCACACCAGCCAGATCCCCGGTAATCCTCTCCACGAATTGCTGACCGAGAAGGTGCAGCAGTCACTGCACCTGCGCGGGTGAAGCAAAAGGGCTGCCTCCGGCAGACAGCCCTTTTTGTCGCGCAACGGTCTCGACGCAATCGAGGTTTCACTGCCTCTGGAGAGGCTGGCCTTGGAAATCATTAGGCGGCGGGTTGGATCTCCGCGTTATCAACTATTGCTGTCGGCGGTGAAGGATGCAAGGCCGCCGAAGGCCATTCCCTCGTCAGGAAACCTGATGCTATGGTTGTGGAAACGGGGGGTATGCATGTTCTGGAAGAAGAAGCAGGATCAGAGAGCGACGGAGCCCGTCGTGGCGGCCGAGTCGATCAAGCCAGCGCCAAAATCGAAACAGGAGGAGCTTGAGGATGCCGCGGAGAAGTTGACGGCATCACTGCGCTCTTATGCCGACGCGTCCTATGCAGCCCAGAAACCTGCTCCCGATGAGGTGGCCACATTTAAACAACGGGACAACGCCGCCTAGAGTTTATCGACCTCGACTTGAGCGTTCTCTGCTTCTCGTGGAAGACGCTAAATCCGCTCGTGCGTTACTGCCGGCTAGCAAAGGCTGCGGGGCGGCGGTGAGGGAGTCGGGGGGCGGCGGCCGTTCCGCTTCACTCAATGGTGCCGCCGGCGCCTGGATGGTTTCAACGACGCCGCCCCCGCAATCGTAGCCGTTGTGATGATCATTGTGCATGCGGCGCGCGGTGGGTGGCATGCTGATGGCGGTGCCGGAAGCACCGGAGACATCCGATATCTCGGCAGCGGGCAGGGCGGCTTCTCTGTCGCGGCACAGGAAAGCGTAGAGTTTCTCCACGCAAGCGCGAGCTTTTTTCTTGTCTTTTTGAAAGGGCGGGGCCAAGGCCAACCTGATATCGGCTTTTTGGTAGAGCGGACTGCGCTCTTCGTACAGCTGTTCAACCTTCTGCTCGACGTCGGGGCCTTGCAGCAGCGGCCGGGTGGTGTCGCTCTTGAGGCGCCTGCAGAGCTCTTTCAGGTCGGTGTCGAGCCAGATCGACGTCGCCTTATTAAGGATCAGGGCTCGATTGGACTCCTTGCCAAAGCCGCCGCCGCCGGTTGCGATGACGATGGGCCCTCTCTCCAGCTGCTTGGCGAGCTCTTTGGTCTCCAGGTCCCTGAAGTAGGCCTCGCCGCGGCCAGGGTCGGCGAACATCTCCATCAGATTGCCGTGCTCGGCGACGATACGCTCATCGGTGTCGACAAACTCCACCCCTAACTCCTTGGCAAGCTGGGTGCCGATGGTCGACTTGCCGCTCGCCGGCATGCCGACGAGCACGACCGGCCGCGTGCCCAGGGCCGCGAGGATTTCGCCGGCTTGCGGCGAGCGAGCGACCGCAGCCTGTTTTCTTGCGACGGTGCGCGACCTGGAGGTCCCTGCCACCCTCGAACCGCTTTCTCCTGACGAGCTAAAGTGTAATATCTCGAGGGCCCAATCGTCGATCTCCTCACACGCCGGCGGCAAAGCCACGCGACTGAAGGCCTCCTGCGCCGCCTGCAGTTCCCACTGATCAGCCAGTGGAGCGCCTTTCATCTGCAGCGCATGGTTGCGCTTGTATAGATCATGGAATTGCTCCTTAAGCGCGAAGGTCTGCGGTGTATGGAACTGGATTTCCCAGAGCGCGCCTTTGGGACTGCGCAACGTGACGTTGACTGCCTTGAATGCCTGCCTCTGCTTCGTAAACGTGTTGGTCAACTTGACGCGCACATGCCCCTGATCGTCCAGCGAGGCCAGCACGCCACGCAGGCCGACGGTGAAGTCCTGCGGATTCAGTGCCACGCTGTAGCGCAGCGCGTCGTTTACGCCGGCCGTCGCTTCTTCCAGGGTCTGCTTTTTCAAAGCCATCTGCTGCTTGAGCTTTTCCATCAGCGAGCCGTGCGACTTCAGTTGATGCTGTGTTCCCACCAGTCGCCCACCATAGGGCTCCGCCGCACGATTCAGCATGTCGGTGACCACGGGCTCCATATCGCGGGCGCGTGTCAGCAGGGATTTGGCGTTAAGCGTGATGTCCTCGGTCCTTACGTCGCGCAGGCGCTCGGCCGGTGGCGGTGGCGGATCGATCAGGCGCGCCTGCTGCAGCGCGTGCAGCGCATCCTGCATCACACCCGCGGCCATTGTGGGCATGTGCTGCAGGAACCCCTTGGTCTGCTCAGCATCAAATCTCCCATCGTGCATGGCCCGGGCTGTCGCCTTGCTGTACGGCACCACGCGCACCCGCTCGGCGAACCCCCGCTCGGATCGTTCGCACGCCTCCACGATCTTGGCAAACAGCGCCGTGCCGGTGTCGGATTTCAGCGCATCGGTGCCTACCTTGATCGCAATGGTGAAAAGGTTGCGCATGGTCAGTTCCGGCTCGTCGGGGATGAACCCCGGTTGTCCGGCAGGGAATTGCGCATGTGAGAGCCTGCACACAGGGTAGTTGTCGAGGATGGCGTGGATACGTGCCTCAGCAGAAGGCGCAGCAACGTACGCCTTGGCGAGGTTCGGGAAGGCCTCCGCCAGCGCATCGGGCAGCTGCGGCACGTCAGCGGAGGACACCTGGTGGTCAAGGTGAAGCAGTTGCGCGTGCAGGAGTTGGGCGGCTTCACGTGCCTCAGGCATGTGGGCGCGTTCAATCGCATCGCGCGCATCGGCGCGTAGTTTCGCCAACACTTGTGGATCGCGGGCGTCACCTTCGAGTACCTCACGCAAGCCGGTGCGCAGATCGCGCTCAATGCCATCGTAGGTGCCGAACATCATGTTGCGCGCCATCGCCTCGCGTAATTGGTCGGGTTGCGCCATGAAGCGCGCCGCCAGGGTGCTGGCAGCGCCCATGATCTGACCGCCAAGCTGCAGCGACATGATCTCGGACAGCCGCCCGGCCTTGTAATGACCGGTCTCACGATCAATGGCCGGCGTGGCCGTCTTCGGTGGCTTGAAGGACTGCGGCTGGCCGCGCCTGTCCTCGCGATCGGCCATCTCGCGCGCGATCAGCGCCGCCAGCCTGGGGTAGCCCGCGTACACGAACGCGTCGTCGCCGTCGGTATCCATGTTGCGCTTGCGCAGCTCCGCAATCGGCAGTGCGCTCATGCGCCCGGGCTCCACAATGTCCTTTAGCCGCAAGCTGCCGGTGCTGAGCATGTCACGCGGCACGGCGCTGCGGTCGCGCCCGGCCGTCCAGCACGACAGCGTCTTGAGGTCCTCCTTGGAGCAGACCAGGTCCGTGTTCACAAAATCGGCCGGCCAGTTCTTCTCCGGCACCACGATAAGCATGCCCTTGCTGTGCAGCATCTGGGCATCGTCGCCCGATCGGTCGTCGAATCCGGTGTAGCTGTACTGAATGCCGAAGGATTGCGAGAGGAACTCGGCGGTGGCGTCGCCCTTCGCCACGGTCGCCACGCGTTCCTCTGGCACCGGTAGCAGATTCTCTTTGTCGTAGGGTGGCTTGCCAATCAGCAAGGGGCCGCCTGCGGCGTCGAAGGCCTGGCTGCGCTCGCGCGGCAGATGCACCTTGTCGTCGGCGGAGGGCACCGCCCGGACTCGCTGGCCCTGGTAGCCGCCACTGGTGGCCAGCTCGAATAGCGTGAGTTGGCTGAGCTCTGGCGGCAGCGCCTCAAGCCGGTGCCGCATCGCCTCATGCGCCTCCTGCAGCGCCGCCTCGTCGCGCGAGAAGTGCTGTAGCGCCTGCGGTGCCAGCCGTGTGGGACCCTTGTCGTTTGCCAGAAGGTCACGCTGCTCTTGGCTGGCCTGGCCAGCCTGCACTGCTTGCCAAGCATCATAGTGCTTGCGGAAGGCGGGGATGCACAAGGCTACCTCTAATTTCAAAAAGCCGCAGCCATCGTTGGGGCACAGCGCCAGGGGGCGTCCGTCCACTGCCAAGGGTTTGAACGGGTGTGCAGGACCGCTGACGTCTTCAAAGAATCCCAGACGCAGTGTGCCCTCAATAACGTGATCGCTCGGCACCATCTCCAGTAGTGAACGCTGCATGCGCGACCAGTCTTCGCGCTGCGGGGCAAGCTTGGCGACGAGCGTCATCAAGCTACTGCCCGGCGCGGTGTCGGCATAGCGGATTGCCGGCAGCAGCGACGGCGCCGCGGATGTGCCGGACAACAGCTGGGCGGGGCGGCTCATGTTGCCGCGCGTGGCGCGGCTGCCGCCGAACAAGTCGAAGCGCCAGGGCTCACCCTGATAGTTGAACGTACGCGCGAGCATGAACGTCGAAATCGCCCCGGGCAGCTGGACCTCCACCAGCGGCAGACCCGTCAGCCGTGCAAACAGCGAGTACTGCTGGTTTGTCTCAGTCGCATTGTTCGATACCTCCTTGCCCCGCAAGTCGACCACAACATGGGTCGTGCTGCCGTTGGCCGGCACACCAGGCTGGCCGGGAGCCGAGCGCATGCTCAAGCGCCCAACGTCCAGGTCGAAGCTGGTCGGTGGGTGGGCCTGCGTAATCGTCGGCGCCTCCTTCGCCATGCGCAGATCCAGGGCGTCAAACGTCTGGTCATCGGCCTCGATCTGCGCGATCAGGTTCCAGCTCATCTCGCCGAGGTCCGCCTCGATGGCCTCGCGCGTACGCTCCAGCGTCCGGTCCACCCATGTCGCCAGTTGGTCGCGGCGCTGGCGCAGTTCCTGGCGAGTGCCTTCGACGTGGCGCGGCTTCCATTGCCGGGACACCATGCTGTAGGCCTTGAGTACCTGGAAAAAGGTCAGTGCCGGGCATCGCGTTGCGTGCTGATCAATGTCGGTCGAAGACTGCGAATCGCCGCCGGTCAGGTACAAGTCGATCTTGCGCTCGACGATAGGCTGCAACGTGTTGAACACCCGTAATGCGTGGCCCCGATGGCGAGAGTTCAGCTCCGGACTGCGAATTAACGGCAACAGTCCCATGCATAGGCTGCCGATACCCTCGAGGTTGGTCTCACGTAATCTGTCGTCCCCCATAAGCACCGAAACCCGCTCCAGCGCGGGCCGTGCCAGCGGACGCATCTGGCGATGAAGCCGCGCCGCTGCAAGGGCCTTGAAGAGCATCCCAATCTCCAGGACCGAGGCGGACTCAAAACGCTCGCGGTGCAACTCCAGGTGCCCGGCTATCGCCTGCAGCTTGGCGCCACCCAAGGTCTGGAGCTGTTCCTCGTCAAGGTGCAGCAGGCGGGACATCGCGTTGGCCACCATGGCGATCCCACGCATCTCGAACTGCTGCCATGGAAGTTCGGCCAAGCCTGCGCGCTCTGCGAGCAACAGCCCTGCTGTTTGGCACGCCGGCCTTCCGAGACATCTGCTAAGCGCATTGAGCGACATGCCCACGTGTTGCGCATCCATGGCTTGTCGCAGATCGTGATCTTTAGCCAGCCGCCCGGCCAGCGCATCGACGGCCTCCGCACAGACCGCCGTGTCGGGCCATTTGCTCAGGGCGTTGAGCGCGTTGGCGACGCCTTGCGGGTCCAGGGCCTTGCGCAACCCGGGCTCGTCGGCCAGCCGCCCGGCCAGCGCACCGGCGGCCTCCGCACAGACCGCCGTGTCGGGCCATTTGCTCAGGGCGTTGAGCGCGTTGGCGACGCCTTGCGGGTTGAGGGCCTTGCGCAACCCGGGCTCGTCGGCCAGCCGCCCGGCCAGCGCACCGGCGGCCTCCGCACAGACCGCCGTGTCGGGCCATTTGCTCAGGGCGTTGAGCGCGTTGGCGACGCCTTGCGGGTTGAGGGCCTTGCGCAACCCGGGCTCGTCGGCCAGCCGCCCGGCCAGCGCACCGGCGGCCTCCGCACAGACCGCCGTGTCGGGCCATTTGCTCAGGGCGTTGAGCGCGTTGGTGACTTGTTGCGGGTCCAGGGCCTTGCGCAACCCGGGCTCGTCGGCCAGCCGCCCGGCCAGCGCACCGGCGGCCTCCGCACAGACCGCCGTGTCGGGCCATTTGCTCAGGGCGTTGAGCGCGTTGGCCACGCCTTGCGGGTCCAGGGCCTTGCGCAACCCGGGCTCGTCGGCCAGCCGCCCGGCCAGCGCATCGACGGCCTCCGTACAGACCGCCGTGTCGGGCCATTTGCTCAGGGCGTTGAGCGCGGTGGCGACTTGTTGCGGGTCCAGGGCCTTGCGCAACCCGGGCTCGTCGGCCAGCCGCCCGGCCAGCGCACCGGCGGCCTCCGCACAGACCGCCGTGTCGGGCCATTTGCTCAGGGCGTTGAGCGCGTTGGCGACGCCTTGCGGGTCCAGGGCCTTGCGCAACCCGGGCTCGTCGGCCAGCCGCCCGGCCAGCGCACCGGCGGCCTCCGCACAGACCGCCGTGTCGGGCCATTTGCTCAGGGCGTTGAGCGCGTTGGCGACGCCTTGCGGGTCCAGGGCCTTGCGCAACCCGGGCTCGTCGGCCAGCCGCCCGGCCAGCGCACCGGCGGCCTCCGCACAGACCGCCGTGTCGGGCCATTTGCTCAGGGCGTTGAGCGCGTTGGCGACTTGTTGCGGGTCCAGGGCCTTGCGCAACCCGGGCTCGTCGGCCAGCCGCCCGGCCAGCGCACCGGCGGCCTCCGCACAGACCGCCGTGTCGGGCCATTTGCTCAGGGCGTTGAGCGCGTTGGTGACTTGTTGCGGGTCCAGGGCCTTGCGCAACCCGGGCTCGTCGGCCAGCCGCCCGGCCAGCGCACCGGCGGCCTTCTCGCAGTTCGCACGTCCGGGCCATTTGCTCAGGGCGTTGAGCGCATTGGCCACGCCTTGCGCGTTGAGGGCGTTGCGCAACCCGGGCTCGTCGGCCAGCCGCCCGGCCAGCGCACCGGCGGCCTCCGCACAGACCGCCGTGTCGGGCCATTTGCTCAGGGCGTTGAGCGCATTGGCCACGCCTTGCGCGTTGAGGGTGTTGCGCAACCCGGGCTCGTCGGCCAGCCGCCCGGCCAGCGCACCGGCGGCCTCCGCACAGACCGCCGTGTCGGGCCATTTGCTCAGGGCGTTGAGCGCCGTGGCGACGCTCTGCGCATCCATCGCATGACGCAGGCGGCTGTCGCTGGCGAGAAACGCGGCGAGCGAGTGCGCCATGGACTGGCAGTCCGGGTTATCGAACCACTTGCTGAAGGCATTGAGTGCCAGGCCGATGTCCCGCGCGTTCAGAGACTGCCGGGCCTGGTCGTCACGTTGCAGGTAACGTGCCAAACGAGCCACCGCGCGTTTACACCTACCACTGTTGATGTTCTTGGCGAAGGCGTTCAGGAGTAGGGCTGACGGGGTGCCACTCAGCCCCGATAGATCATCGGCCTGCTCGAGCTGTCTGGCGATCCACGCGATTGCATCCATGCACGCTTGCTGGTTCGGGTGCTTGCTCAGCTTGTTGCCCACATGAGCCAGCTGCTTCAGCGATGCACCTTCGAACCACCCGGTCTCGCAGAGATACTGCGCCGCGAGCTCGGTGCAACGATCGAGATCGCGGTGCGTTATGCCTGCCCCCTTGGCCCGCCTTGCATTGGCAATCATCTGAAGGTACTTGTCGAGCCGCTGTGCGTTGGTTTGCGCGTTGACGCTCCCTTCCAGGAAGGGCAACGCCAGCCCGCCAGTGATGCGACGCGCCAGCTCGTTGTCCCGTGCCATGGACACGCACAGGCCGGCGTTATGGTTCTGAGCTATTTGGCTGGACGCACTCAATTGTTGCTGATACAGTTCTCGCTCTGCCTGCAGCCGCTTTTTTGCCGCCGAGTCGAGCTGATGTTCGGTCGGGCGCAGATCCGCCACCGTCAACTCCAAGCGATGCATCGGCCGCTTTCGCTGCCTGTACGGCTCTTCCCGCGGTCGTTTTCCTGCGGTCCGGTCGGACTGTTGTTCGGTCAGGCGACCTGCCGTCGCCTCCAGACCATGCGTTGGTCGTTGTGGCCCACGATGCGACGACGATACGCTGCCGTCAGCGGGCATTCTGTCCGGGCGCCGCTCGGGCGCGGTACCGCGTCGTTCGGTGGGATCATCGCGCCGGTGCGAGTGGGTGACCGCGTGTTGCCGAACGTGACTGTCCCATGCGCCTTCGCTGGCTACGGTTCGCGCATTCACAGACAAGGGTTGGCCGCGTCGTGTCGACGTCCCAGGTTCATCCGGCTCTATCCGCCGCCGTTTGGCCGGCGGCCGTCCAAGTGATTGATGGTTGCCCCTGGTGCTGGCTGCTGCCTGATCCTCTGTTGGCCTGGGCTGTTCCTCTTGAGAGTGAGGCAAGTTTGTAAGCAACGAGTTTGGATTGTCGTTAGAGGTTTTCATGCCTGAACTTTAGTCAATCCGCCTGCCAGCGGCCGGCTCGATACGAAGCCTTGAATCGCCCAGCTTTTGGCCCGTGCGCACCAAATTCACGATCTCCTGCTCTTGGGCGCCTTGAGCTTGGGGCGGCGCCCACCAATGCGGCCATCCTTTCGTGCGGCGCCCAGACCATATTTTGTGCGTTCACGCAAGGGCATTCACCACCTCTCGCAAATCCGTGGTCCGCGGGCGGCCCAAGCGGCGCGGCATTGGCAGGAAAGGCTGAACCAGACCCCATTCCCGATCCGTCATATCGCTTGCGTAGCGTGCCGTTCGCCGGGCATATTGCCGACGGGTGATTTTGGTCCAGGCCATCGTGTTCTCCATCGAATCTCGCAAATCCGAAGGAATCATAACCTGTTGAAATCACCCACCTCTTTTTGAGGCAGCCTCTTAGATGTTCACACAGAAGGCTTGCATTGTGAAAATACTATTTGGCGTACGGTACCAGGTAAACCGATATTGCGTTTCGTTTGTCATGGCCGTATGCGCGATTTGGCGCTTCTGACGGCGAATGCTGCCGAGAACGCCGCGCTGCGGGCTGAGAGAGCCCCCTTGAGCAGCGTGTCTTCAAGCTCGAAAAAGAACTGGCGCCTGCACAACTGCATCGTTTTGCGCCACGCAGCGAAAAGCATATGGATCGTGTCTTCAATGAAGCCGAGAACGCCGCTCTCGAGGCAGTTTTAACTTCGCCAAATCCACTTCCGCATAAGCCGCTGCGGGCGCCACAATCCACACTGCGTCAAGGCGCAGCGAAATGAGCGCTTAGTGCGGCTGCAAAGCCGATGAAAGATAGTTGATGAAAGTTCAATACGGAGAAGAAGTGGCGAATCACTCTGACCCGAGTCATGCGGGGCACATCGCGAGGTGTGCGTCGAAGCGTTGACAGCGGAAACCGGCAGGCCGGCCATTGAGCCGCGAAATGATCAATTCGGGATGCCGACGCTGTTAAGCGAAGCGGAAGGCAACACGGTGCATGGCGTCAATCGCAAGCCATGCCCCGATCCCGCGCGGTCGAAGACCCTGTGCATGCCGGGAAGTCTTTCATACGGAAGCAACGAGATCTCATCAGTGTCCAGTACAAATGGACTGGACGGGACTGGGAAGGTCGTTGACCACAATCCAGTCATCGACGCTGATGAGAGGTCGGATACGCCCATAGTACCGGGGAAGTTGCCGAACAAGGGAGATGATCCTGCGGAGGCAATGGAGGGAAGGGGTGTAATCGGAGGGAACGTCGTCGAAACTCCAGCGTGCCGGACGCAGAGCCGGGTCAAACACGCTTCGATGGGTATCGAAGGCGTACGGGAAGCCGCCAAGCGGAACCCGAAGATGCGTTTCACGGCGCTGATGCACATGGGGTAATCGCGGCGCGATCGTCCCAGCTCAATTTATAAGATCATGGCTGGCGTGGGTGGTTGCCCCCGATAAGATGGAAATACGGGCTCTCGATTGGCACCGGGCCCAAACACCAAATGGAGGCAACCATGGACCAATATATAGGGCTCGACGTTTCGTTGAAAGATGGAGTGGTTGCCGCCCTCCCCAGACGGCATCGCAATGTGCCAGGATAGTGGTGTTTACAGCCACTGAGCGGAAAGGACGGCAACCGTGACGAAAGATACAATGATCGGGGTGGATTTGGCAAAGACGGCTTTTCAGCTTCATGGTGCGTCGATGACTGGGGAGCTGAAGTTCCGGAAGAAATTGTCACGGGGGAGTTTTGCCAAATTTATGGCCGAGCAGCCTCCAGCGGTGGTCGTGATGGAAGCCTGTGGCAGCGCGCATTACTGGGCCCGCGAGATGAGCAGGTATGGCCACGAGGTGAAGTTGATCGCCCCGCATTACGTCAAGCCTTTTGTAAAGCGTCAGAAGAACGATGCGGCAGATGCCGAAGCGATCGTAATCGCGGCTCAGAGACCTGAAATGCGCTTCGTAGATCCAAAGTCTGCCGAGCAACAAAGCAGGGCAATTTTGTTTCGCGCTCGAGAGCGCCTTGTGCATCAGCGCACAGAACTGGCCAACGCACTCAGGGGCTGCCTCTATGAATATGGCTATGTTATTGCGCAGGGAATGCATCAGTTGAAACGCGTTGATGAGATCCTCAATGACCCAAATAGCGACTTGCCAAATTTGATGCGCGAGGAGTGTCGCGACCTGATGGACCAGATTGCCGAGAAGACGGTCCGCATCGATGCACGAACAGTGAAGATCAAGGCGCTGGCGGCTGAAGCCGACACAGCGCGGCGACTACAAACAATTCCAGGTGTCGGCCCGTTGACCTCCCTGGCTGTTGAGGCCTTTGCCCCGCCCATGGAGAGCTTTCGGTGCGGGCGCGACTTTGCCGCATGGCTAGGTCTTGTTCCGCGCCAATTCTCCTCCGGTGGAAAAGAGCGGCTCGGACGCATTTCTAAGGCGGGCCAAGCTGATATCCGCCGACTCCTAATCATTGGCGCGATGTCGCGCCTAACCTGGCTGACCCGCAAAGCGATCATTGAAGGCTCATGGCTCGCGCGCATTGCCGCGCGAAAGCCACGAATGCTTGTTGCGATAGCATTGGCCAACAAAATGGCGCGTACGATTTGGGCCGTGCTCACGAAAAATGAGGATTATCGAGTTCCGACACAGGCAGCCGTTGCATGATCGATATGCCACTGCTGCTTGGTTTCGGATAAAGAGGGAGTAAGAAGGCGACGACCCGAATGGGCAAAATGATCGAACAGATCTGGATCAGGAAAACCAGTGTAGTATCTTGAGCATCTGAGCTCGTTTGAAAGAGTTGGGCCTTATCCGCAGATCACCATACCGGCCAGCGGCTTTTGACATGCCGCATTTAAAGGCCTGACAGAAGACCGCACTCGATCACTCGCATATTTGGGTTAGAAACTTCTTGCCCCACGGGCGGCAACCACAGAAGATACTACGGGCGGTCCGCAAGGCGTGATCTCGTCCGGCGTGGTCGTCTACGTTGAACCCCGCACCCTGCCTGCACCAAAATTGCGAAAGAACCCTTGATTGTTGCCGCCTAGATGCCGTAATGGGCCGGCGCTTCGGAGAATGTAGCCAGGATGGTGGCTGTCCCTCAGAATGACGATGTTGAAACGGGGTCCGAACAAGTCGGCCCCAAACATCAAGCGAGGAACAGCCATGGACTACTATGCCGGAATTGATGTTTCTTTGGAAGCAAGCAGCGTGTGTTTGGTGGATTCTGCGGGTTCTCTCGGTCGGAGCTGACGCCGGAGCGGACAGCATTTGTGCGGTTTCGAAAAGCTCTTGTCGCCCATGGCCTGGACAAGACCTTGTTTGACAAGATCACCGATCAGCTCAAGGCCAAGGCGATCCAGGTGAAGACGGGCACGCTGGTCGATGCGACGATCATCGCGTCGGCCAGCGAGGATGATGACGAGGGCCATTGGGTCAAGCACAAGGGCCGCCCGGCGGTTCATGGCTTCAAGGCCCATGTCGGTGCGGATGCCGACACCGCTCTTGTCGAGGAGATCGCCGTGACGCCCGCCAACATCAACGACGGCAAGGCTGGTCCTGATGCGCTGCCGGATAATCCCGGCGATGTCTATGCCGACAGCGCTTATCGCGGCGACCATTTTGGCAAGGCAGTGCTGGCCAAGGGCGGCACGCCCAAGATTGTCGCCACCGGCATGTGGGGACGCGACGAAGCCGAAACACAGTGCCGATTCCGATGAAGCCGCCCCTTTGTTCCGAGATGATTGCGCCCCTTGATTCCGGGATGATCTCGCCCCTTTTTAGTGGGGTCTGCAGGCGATGATTGTTGTCAGTTCATTTAGGCAGGGTGTCAAGCTTTTCGGGGCAGGTTTCGGCGTAGGCTATCGCCGCTCAATTCGATGCGATGAGCGTTGTGAACGAGGCGATCCAGTATGGCATCGGCGTAAGTCGGGTCTCCTATGACGCCATGCCATGCCGATACGGGAAGTTGGCTGGTGATGATGGTTGATCGGCGGCCGTAGCGATCTTCGAGGATTTCGAGGAGGTCGTGCCGGGCTTGTTCGTTGAGCGGTTCGAGGCCCCAGTCATCTAGGATCAGGACTTGAACATGGCCCAAAGTCCGCTGCAGCCGGGCATACCTGCCATCGCCCCGAGCGAGCGCAAGCTGGGCAAATAGCCTTGGGACACGCTGATAGAGAACGGAGCGATCGTCTCGGCAAGCCTTGTGGCCGAGAGCGCAGGCTAACCAGCTTTTTCCGACACCCGAGGGTCCGCAAATGGCCAGATTGTCATGAGCGTTGATCCAGTCGCCGCCGAGCAGCTTCATGAAGAGCGCGCGATCAAGGCCGCGCTCGCTGCGATAGTCGACATCTTCCGGGGTGGCCTGGTGGCGAAGCTTGGCAAACCTGAGGCGTGCGGCAAGCTTACGATCGTAGCGGGAACTCCACTCCCGTTCGAGCAGCAGTCCTAGCCACTCGGCGTGCGAGAGATGTTCGGCTTCGCCGTTGGTGACGAGCTCCCCGAAGGCCTTTGCCATGCCGGCCAGGCCCATGGAATTGAGTTTATCGAGTGTTGGATGCGCAAGCATTCTTCGTTCTCCTTAGTGGTAATAGCGAGGTCCGCGGATGTTTTCGTGATGGATCGGTTCATGCGAAGCCGGTCCATTGGTGGAAGCCGTTCGATCAAGATGATTGTCGAGGATGGAGCGCACCGAACCGTAGGTCCGGGCCCCGATCTCCAGTGCACGGCTGCAAGCAGCGTTCACTCTGTCGCGGCCAAAGCTTTTGTTCAGGCGGATAATTCCCATGCAGGCTCGAAAGCCCTGCTCCGGGTGCGGCCTGTCGGCGAGGATCTTCTCGCACAGCAACGCCACCTCCGGCCCGATGGAAGAGGCCTCGCGTTGAATGCGTTCGATCGTCCAGTCGGCAAAGCGGCGATGGGCTGAGGGCATGTGATCGGGAATCGTCGTGTGTTTGCCATTGCCGCTGGAGCGGCGATGGGCGGCTATTCGCTCGCCTTTGTGGAAGATCTCGATCGTATTGGCGGTGATGCGCGCCTCGACCTGCTCGCGAGCGAAGCGATAGGGAACGGAGTAATAGTGCCGCTCGATCTCGACGTGGTAATCCAGCCCGGCACGCCGGATACGCCATTCCGCAAAGACATAGCGTTCCACAGGCAATGGCCTTAAAGCGGGCCGGTCGAGCTCTTCGAACAATTGGCGGCGCGTGACGCCAACCCGGCGCAGGACACGCCTGTCGTTCAAATCATATAGCAAGTCGGCAATCGCCGCATTGACCTCGGCCAGGCTGTGGAAGGTGCGGTGGCGAAGGCGGCCCAGCAGCCAGCGCTCGACGATACGAACCGCAGCCTCTACTTTCGCCTTGTCGCGAGGACGGCGTGGCCGCGTCGGCAGGACGGCGCTGCCATAGTGGGTTGCCATCGCACAATAGGTCCGATTGACTTGGGGATCGAAGTGGCACGCCTTGATGATCGCCACCTTGGCATTGTCGGGAACCAGCAAGGCTGGCGCACCGCCGAAGAACTCCAGCGCCTGGATATGGCATTCGATCCAGTCGGGAAGCGTCTCGCTCCACCGGGCATGTGCATATGAAAGGCTCGACGCGCCCAGAACCGCCACGAACAGATGGGCTTGTCGGGTCTTGCCGGACAACCGATCGACAATCACCGTGACCGTGTCGCCGGCATAATCGACGAACAGCTTGTCGCCGGCCATATGATCCTGCCGCATCGTCACCGGCAGCTTCAGAGCCCAGCCCCGGTAGAGGTCGCAGTAGCGACTATAGCGATAACCATCCGGATGACGGCTGATGTATTCGTCCCAGAGGATCTGCAGCGTCATATGCTTGCGCTTCAGCTCGCGATGGACCTGTGCCCACTCCGGCTCAGGAGCGCGACGGTGCCCAATCTTCGTCCCGGCCGCCTTGTAAAGCGTTGCCTCCAGGACTGTATCGTTGACGTCGTCGCCGAGAGGCCACGACAGCCCGGCTACCGCCGCACGCCGTAGCGTCTCGCGCACCGTCGAGGGCGCAGTTCCAACCCGCACCGCAATCGACTTGTGCCCAAGTCCTTGCTCAAAACGATATCTCAGTATCTCGCGGACACGCCGCATCTCCAATCTCTCCGCTGGCATCCCGTTCCTTCCTCGTCAACGTCGAAGGAAGAAACTTCACACCTGCAGACCCACCCTTGCCAGACGCCTCCAAGGGGGCGGCATCATCTCGGAACAAGGGGGCGACTATTTCTCGGAATTGGGGGGCGACATCATTTCGGAATCAGGGGGCGGATTGCCTCGGAATTTGCAAACACAGGCGCGCCTTGAGGCCTGGAACCAACCAATCCACCGCATTCGTGGCCGCATCGAAAAGATCTTCGGCACCTGGAAACGAAGCTATGGTCTACGACGAATGCGATGGCGAGGGCTTGCAAAGGCAGGTGCTCAAATTCGCCTGACCGCCATCGCCTATAATATGAAACGCAGTTTGAAGATCATTACCGCAGCCGGATAGACGACAAACAGCACGCTTTGCCAGTGATCGCCGTTCCAAGCCGCGTATGCCAACGCCCGCGATACGCTTCCAATCCGAAGAAAATACAGCAAATTCAACTAGAAAGCCTACCCGCGCACAGGTCTCCTAGAGTTTATCGACCTCGACTTGAGCGTTCTCTGCTTCTCGTGGAAGACGCTAAATCCGCTCGTGCGTTACTGCCGGCTAGCAAAGGCTGCGGGGCGGCGGTGAGGGAGTCGAGGGGCGGCGGCCGTTCCGCTTCACTCAATGGTGCCGCCGGCGCCTGGATGGTTTCAACGACGCCGCCCCCGCAATCGTAGCCGTTGTGATGATCATTGTGCATGCGGCGCGCGGTGGGTGGCATGCTGATGGCGGTGCCGGAAGCACCGGAGACATCCGATATCTCGGCAGCGGGCAGGGCGGCTTCTCTGTCGCGGCACAGGAAAGCGTAGAGTTTCTCCACGCAAGCGCGAGCTTTTTTCTTGTCTTTTTGAAAGGGCGGGGCCAAGGCCAACCTGATATCGGCTTTTTGGTAGAGCGGACTGCGCTCTTCGTACAGCTGTTCAACCTTCTGCTCGACGTCGGGGCCTTGCAGCAGCGGCCGGGTGGTGTCGCTCTTGAGGCGCCTGCAGAGCTCTTTCAGGTCGGTGTCGAGCCAGATCGACGTCGCCTTATCAAGGATCAGGGCTCGATCGGACTCCTTGCCAAAGCCGCCGCCGCCGGTTGCGATGACGATGGGCCCTCTCTCCAGCTGCTTGGCGAGCTCTTTGGTCTCCAGGTCCCTGAAGTAGGCCTCGCCGCGGCCAGGGTCGGCGAACATCTCCATCAGATTGCCGTGCTCGGCGACGATACGCTCATCGGTGTCGACAAACTCCACCCCTAACTCCTTGGCAAGCTGGGTGCCGATGGTCGACTTGCCGCTCGCCGGCATGCCGACGAGCACGACCGGCCGCGTGCCCAGGGCCGCGAGGATTTCGCCGGCTTGCGGCGAGCGAGCGACCGCAATCTGTTTTCTTGCGACGGTGCGCGACCTGGAGGTCCCTGCCACCCTCGACCTGCTATCTCCTGACGAGCCCCAGTTTAATATGTCCCAGGCGCCACAGGGAATGGGGACCGGCTCGCATTCGCTCTGCTCGCGTTGCGCGCGCTCGGCCCGGTAGCTGGCCGGCGTATGGAACTCGACCTCGAAGCGATAGTTCTGCGCGGTTCTGAATGCCGTGTGAACGCCGCGTAACCGCGGCATGCCCATCCTGATGAACCAGTTGGTGGTCTCGACCTCGCTGCAGTCCCGCTCCTCGAAGGCCAGTGCCGCCTTCCTGAAGGCGCGCGTAAAAGCCTCGTCCGGGATCTCGAAAACATGGCGCACGGCGTTGGTGGCCAGTTGAGCCTTTGGAGCCGCGCTCACGCTCTGGCCAGTCAACTCGTCGGCTATCCAGAGCCCGCGCGACCGTTGGTCAAGATGAGACACCTTCACCTCGATGCCGTCCCACAGCAAAAGCTCGGCAACCTCGCGCACAGTTTCGGTAATCGCGCTTTCTTGCGCTTCGGCGGGGCGGCTTCGAGCCTGGCGCGCTCCAGGGCCTGTTCGCTGCTCAGCGCTATCATGCTGGCGTGGTCGTCGTCTGCCGAGATCGCTGAGGCGCTGGGCAGGATGCGCTGTTCGATGGCGAGTCCGATCGAGGCCTCCATGACGGAGGCCGCCAGGGTAGGATTGTCCTTCAGATCCGCCAGACTGCCATCGACGTCGAACCGGCCCTGGTGTAGCTTTGCCGCCTGCGCCTTGACATAGGACGCCGCCTTGAAGCCCGGCCTCCGCTCAAAAGCCGCTGCAATTCGGTGGCTTTTGCTTGAACGTCCGCGCACCGGTATCGGACTTGTAGGCGTCCGTGCCGACCTTGATGCCGACGATTAGCAGATTCATGGCGCTTTCATGCAGATCGTCCGGGTTGTACCCCTCGGGCCGCGGATCGATGCGCGGCCTGTAGTGGGTGAGCAGGAACTCGATGCGCTTCCTGGCGTCAGCGGTTGCCGGATAGGAATCGCGGAGTTCCGGAAAGAGCACACCGGCGTCGGCGCTGACGGCAAGCTTCGCGCCGGTTGAGGCCACGGATCCCGCCAACTGCTGCTTGACGTCCGGCTGCTCATGAGCCGGCTCGCTATTGAGCTGCAGGTTCCAGTCCTGGAGCTCGGCCACCAACAAGGCGGCCAGTTCGCAGGCTACTGGATGCCTTGCGGCCTTGCTGTCTTGCTCCGCCCTGGCGATAAGCTCGTGGAGGGTATGGCCATCCGGCCGATCTTCATGCAACAGGGCGCGGACGTCGGTCATGAGCTGATGATGGATGCCCTCGTAAGTGCCGAAGACGGCACGCTCGGCAAACCGGCGTTGCGCCTCCAACGGCTGCGCCAGCGCGTTGCGCTGCAGGCAGCTGTAGGTCTCGAGCACCAGCCCGGTGGCCGACAGGATCTGCTTGGACCGGCTGAACTGGTAGCCGCCTTTCTCAATGGCCGGCGTGTGCGACTTCGGCGGCTTCATCGAGGCGACGCCGCGCGCCTGCAACCCCCGCGTCGAACTGGCGTACGTGCTCGTAAAGGCGAGGCCGGTCGCCGATAATGACGACGCTGTCGCCGTCAAAATCGCCGTCGAGCTTTTTTTGTTCGGCGGTCGGAACCGCAACCAAAGAGCCGGGCGCGAACACCTCCGTCGCCTGCAAGATGCCGACGCACTCGAGCGCGGTGTCGGCCTTGACCCGGTCCTTTTCCTCCAGCCAGCTCGAATGGCACTTGACGTCCTCGGCAGACATCACCACCCCGCGCTCGGCGAAGTCCGCAGGCCACATTTCGTCGGGCACAACGATCAAGATTCCTTTGGCAAAAGGGTCGGATCGTCGGCGGCAAGCTCAGCCCCCGATCTGT
Organism: Rhizobium sp. CB3171; assembly: GCF_029714265.1. Classification (NCBI taxonomy): domain Bacteria; kingdom Pseudomonadati; phylum Pseudomonadota; class Alphaproteobacteria; order Hyphomicrobiales; family Rhizobiaceae; genus Rhizobium; species Rhizobium sp. CB3171. The sequence continues at coordinate 74,897 of NZ_CP121656.1, forward strand.
GTGCGACGTTGAAGCTGTATTGGAAGGCCACGCACCGATCCAGGAATGCCGCAGTCGGGTGGCGCCCCGACCTGACCCGGTCGGCGGAAAACGGGCGCAGGTTGGGCTTGTCATAGGGGGAGCGCCCAACAAGCACGCCAGCGTCACGGGTCAAGGTCTTGCTCTTGCCCGCCGGCACGGCAGGCATTCGTCGCTGGACGGCACGGCGATAGCGCTCGAACCCTCGATATGCCCGCCGTGACCGTCCGGAACAGCTCCTCGGCGGTGAGGCTTTGTTGGGTTTCGAGCCAAGCCAGAGCCTTCTCGCGGGTCTCCTGTGCCACCTCGACGCTACGCGGATAATGTTGCGCGCCGTGTACCGCCGATTGCCTTTTATCGGCATAGGCAGGTATCCGCTCGGGAGCGTCGTGGCGAGCCCGGGCAATGGCGGGCATGCGCTCGGCCAGTGAGGCCCTGATGAAGCCGCAGCCGTCATGCGGCCGCAAGGCGATCTCGCCGTCTCGCCCTTCGAACCGGAAGGGATGCACTGCGCCTGCGGGGCGGTCGGGCAGAAGGGACAGTTTGAAGCACCCTTCCAGCGCATAATCATGCGGGCCAACGTCGGGGATGCCCGGCGGCGCGGCAAATCCGCGGCGCTGGGTATAGTAATAAGCTTCCTTGAACGGCGCCCAGGCCCGCGACAGCTGCTCAAAGGCAGTACCCGGAGCCGTCTCGGCATAGGGGATCGCCAACAGCTTGCTGCTTGGGGCCTCTTCGGCCGCGAAGGGCAGCTGAGAGGCAAGCTTGGTCAGGCTCTGTTGCGGCGGCTTCAATTTGCTGCCGCCGAACAGGTCCATGCGGTAGGGCACGCCCTCGACCGCGAACGTGCGTGCCAGCATGGCGGCAGTCGGAGTTCCCTTTAGCTGCACCGCCACCACCTTCACCGCGCCCGAGGTCAAGCGGTTGAAAATGGAATAGCGGAACTCGGCTTCGTTTGCCAGCGGCCGGCCTTGCATGTCGACCACCGGCAGCCGCATCAGTCCGGCATCGCCTTGCGGCGGTCTCGGCTCGTCGTCCATGGCCTGAAGGACCCGATGGACATCGAAGCTGGCGGGTTCATGCTGGGCCTGGATGATCGATGCGTTCTGCGCCATGAAGGTGTCGAGCGCTTCGAGCGGCTCCTTCGCCTCGATCTCGGCGATCACGTTCCAGGCCATATAGGAAAGGTCGGCGTCGATGAGGGGACGGGCACCGTCCAGGATCTGCCTGGTCTTGCCATGCAGCTCTTCCCGCCTGGCCTGCAAGGCGAGCTGGTCGCCGTCGACATAAGGCCGCCGGTAGAGCGTCTTCAGCACCGCCCGGGTCTTGAGCACCTGATAGATCGAAAGCGCCGGGGAGCGGCTTGCATTGGCGCCGCTGGTGCGCTCGGCCTGGCCTGCCTTGAGATGCGCCTCGATCTTATGTTCCACCACCGGCTGGATGGCGTTGAGCAGGTTCAGCGCCGACTTGCGATACCAGCGCAATACCGGCTTCGGACTGCGCGCCAATGGCAGCAGGGAGGCGCAAAGATTGCCCATCGCCTCGAGGTTGTTGTCGAGCTTAAACCTGGGAGCGGGACACAACACCTCGAGCCTGTCCAGCCCCGGCTGTGCCAGCGCACCGAAATCGTCCAACAACTGCGCCTTGCCCAACGCCTTGAATATACTCGCGACGGCATGGACATCGGCCTGTTGCAGCCGATCTTCGGCATATTGGAGGTAGTGCGCCAGCTTATGCAGCCGGTCCTTCAGCAAGGCGGGTTCGTCGACCTCGCCGGCGGTCTCTCCCTCGATACCCCGCGAGAGACCATTGGCGATCCTGACTAGCGCAGGCGTGCTGAAAGTGCTGAAGCGACGGCCCTTGGAACCGAGCTCGCGCGCGATGGCAACCATCGCCTTGCGTGCTTTTTCTTCTTCCGGCCACTTGCCGAAACCGTTCACCAGATTGGCCAATTCTTCATCCGAGAATCCGTCGAGATTGCCGGCGCGAGCAACCACCGCGCCGGCGATGGCAACCGTCGCTTCACGCGTCTTCTGCTGGTCCGGCCATCTGCTGAAGCCGTTCACCAGATCGGCCAACTCTGGATCCGAGAACCCGTCGAGATTGCCGGCGCGAGCAACCACCGCGCTGGCGATGGCAACCGTCGCTTCCCGCGTCTTCTGCTTGTCCGACATTGCGTCCGAGATGGGGTCCGGGCCTCCTTCGTGATTAGGTCGCCCTGCTTGTCCGAGCAAATCTCCGGTACTGCCCATATTCCCTCTCCGCTCCAGCCAAAACGCATCGGCTAAAGTGTGTCAACAACAGGGCGTCGCGGTGGTTTGATTGCGGTCACGCGAGCCTGCAACGGCATGCTTGAAAGCCGCATTCACGCAACGGAAACTGCCTCGACAACGCCGCAATGAAAAGCTTCTTCGCCGCTCAATCGCTCCGATAGCCAAACCAACGACCGCATCAGGCTGAAGCTCAAAGGGCCGAGCCTGTAAAAACGCCGTTAAATCAGCCTATAAACCCTACCATTTTACGGGGTTAGTCGACGGTTTTATTGCGTTACAAATTTAGCAATATCAATGAGGCAGCGTTCGAAATCCAGTTTAAAAGAGCTGTCTTCGGTTTGGCGCCGACCGAGAAATCGGCCACTTCGCCGCCCTTGAAGATCGCGAGCGCCGGAATGGAGCGTACGCCCAATTGGGCGGCGAGTTCCAGGTTTTCATCGATGTTGAGCTTGGCGACCTTAATCTCGCCTTCCATCTCGACGGAGATTTCCTCGAGGCTCGGAGCAATCATCTTGCAGGGATTGCACCATTCAGCCCAGAACTCGACGACAACGGGCGCTGCGGATTCCAGAACTTCCAACTGGAAATTATTGATATCGACTTTCACGGTAGCCATAGGCCGATCCTTTGACCGAAGAAGATATTGAATCACATGCGATGGTGCGGTGCATAATTTTCAATTATCGCGCCGACGCTCTTTGGGACAAAGGGGCGTTTCCCCTGCGATGCCGGAGCCTACCTCCTGGACCACAGCCCCCGACGTTCCTCCCTGCGGCAGCCCTCCCCTTTTGGATAGTTCAGCATTGTCTACCTCCAATGAAAGAACGCAAGGGGCAAAACACCTTCAGTTGGCGGCTTTTCCTTGGGTTCGGTTGTGTTTTGACCGATCGGGTAATCTCTTCCTTCCGCTGGACAGGTTTGTTCTGCCCTTCGGTCTTGAACCATTCTCAATTCGTAACCTGATGCCTTCGTGGCTTCGGTCACAGAGTGGCGTTCGGCTCCCGGTTTCCCATTCTCCTTTAAGAGCGCAGCCCAGTTCTACCGGGCTCGCTAGCCGGCCATTAGGACAACCGGATATCGTCGACGTGTCTTCCATGTTGCTTTGGCCGCGCGGCTCGTAAGCGCGCTGATCGCGCAGGATCTGGAAGGCGATCGTCAAAAGCTTACGCGCGATGGCCACACGCGCCTTGTTGGTTCCTCTGATGTTCAGATGCTCGTATTGGGCGCGCAGCTGTGGATCGCTGGCGATGGCGGGAGCGACCGCTTCCACGAAAGCCCAGCGCAGCCACTTGTTGCCCTGCCTGATGATCTTGCCGTGAAAGGTCTTGCCGCCGGAGGAATAGGTCGAGGGCACCAGGCCGGCATGGGCGGCAAGCTTCTTGGCGTTGCGGAACCGCGATATGTCGTCGATCTCGGCGTCGATCAGCCGGGCGAAGAACTCGCCGATGCCGGGGATGGTCTTCAACAGCTTCACATTGGCATTGGCCTTGGTCATTGCCCGGATCGTTTTTCCGACTGCTTGATCCGCCCGTCGATGTCGCCGATGAACGCGAGGCCGCGATCGATCTCCGAGACGTTGACCTGCGCCAGCTGGGCACGGCCGGCCTTGCCGAACAGGTCGCCGAGCTTCTTCAACTGCGCCGTCTGTTCGGGATAACGATCAAACACCGTGACGATGCGGTTCTTCGTCATCGTCCGCAGCCGCACGTAAAACATCCGCTCGCGCAGCGCGACGCGAAGCTCTCGCGATCTCTCGCTTGGCGCCCAGGCCTCCGGCACCAGGTCGGCTCTGAGCAGATGCGCCAGCACCGTCGCATCAATCTTGTCGGTCTTGATCTTGGCGTCGGCGATCGCCTTCACCTTCAACGGATGGGCGAGGACGACATCATCACAAATGTCGTCGAGCCAGTCGTAGATCACCATCCAGTTGCGCGTCGCCTCGACAACAGCATGCGAGTTCTCGCGGTAGCGTTCGAGAAACCCGCCCAGCGACTGGCGGTCGTTCTTCACCCGGCCGGATCTCAGCGTCTTGCCGCCCGAATCCTGGACCACCAGGTGGCTGTAGGATTTGTGGTAGTCGACCCCGATATGGTATTCATAAGAGGCAGTCATGCTTCCAACTCCCTTGTTGAGATCTGCAAAACCCCAATAAGGTAAGCCGAAAGGCTGGAAGTGTGACTGTCCTCGATCATCACCTGCATCTCAGTGATCCGTTCTCTCAGCCGGCGCGGCCTCTTTCATGCCATCTCCTTTGACCGAATTGGGTGTTGAACCACAGGTGATGGTGCGGTGCAGAATTTTCAGTTATCCACCCGACGCTCTTTGGGAAATAGGGGGCGTTTGGAGTTGCCCCCAAAAGACCGGACATGCTCAGGTTTGAGATTGCGAGCTGATGAACTCGCGCGGCGATTGATATCCTAAAGCACTGTGCGGGTGAAGATTGTTGTAATGCTCGAACCAGAACGGCAGTTGAGCGATGACGGTTTCAGCGTCGGGGGTTGGATTCACCGAGACGTAGTCGCGCTTGAAGGTTTTGACGAACGCCTCGGCCATGCCGTTCGATTGCGGGCTTCGCACCGGTGTCGTGCAAGGTTCCATGCCGATGTCGCGGAGCAAGGATGCCGTGTCCCTGGCGATGAAGCAGGAGCCGTTGTCGGTGAGCCATTCGATGGGCTCGGATAGCATGTTGATGCGGCCGAAGCGGTTCTCGACAGCGGTGATCACGAGGTCCTGCACGTCTTCGCTCTTGATGCCCTCGGTGGTGGCGACATGGGCGATTGCCTCGCGGTCGCAGCAGTCGAGGGCGAAGGCGACGCGCACCTTCTCCTTGTTGTCGCAGCCGATCTCGAAGCCGTCGGAGCACCATCTGATGTTTGAACGCTCGACGGCGACCCGGCCGTCGTGAAGGCGATCATTGACCGCTCCGGTATGACGCACCAGCAGCAGATTGTGCAGCTTCATCACCCGGTAGACACGCTTGGCATTGGGCCACGAACGCCCCAGTTTCCGGGCATTCCGACGCAGGATGGCATGGACACGCCGATAGCCGTAGGTAGGCGTATCGGCGATGACGGCCTTGATGTCCTCCAGCAGCTCACGATCAGGTAGTGGCGGGCGTCCTCTGGCTTTGGAAGGGGAGCCTGCGGCGCGCGCGGCGATATTCGAGCGGGCGACACCCAAAGTTTCGCAGACGGTCTTCATTCCAAAATCCCCTCGGAAGAGAGAGCGAGCGCAACAGATGTTTTTTGGGCCACCGGCGATTTCGAGGGCTTCCTTCAGGATTTCGCTCTCCATCGTCTTCTTGCCCAACAGGCGTTGCAACTCCTTCACCTGGGCCTGAAGCGCCCGGTATTCGGAAGCCGGAACGACCTCCTCCTCGGCGGCCGTCGCCGTCAGTGCCCCTTGGGACGCCAGCTTGCGCCACGCAAACAACTGGTTCGGCTGGATACCGTGTCGACGCGCGACGATGCTCACCGTCGCGTCCGCCTCATAGGTTTCGTGGATGATCGCGAGCTTCTCTGCCGTGCTCCAACGCCGCCGACGTTCCGGCCCGGAGAGGACTTCCATCTTAAAATTGCTGCTAGTCATATTACCAACATTACTCCTACCCACTTAGCTAAGTGGTGGAGCATGTCCGGGCCTTTCGGGGGCTAATTCAGCGTTGCCCCCTGCGATGCCGGAACCTATCTCTGGCAGGTCACCGGATCAATGATGGCGGAGAGGCGAAACATGAAGAACATCTCATCCATACCAAACTTCTCTTCAAAGCAAGCGCAAGCGGACATCACGGCGGCGGCAGACGCATTCGCGGACGGGGATGTACTTGCCAAGCTTCTGGTCCACGAGTTTAACAATCTTCTAACGCCGATTATCGGCTATGCAGAGATGGCCGTAGACGCGTTGACATCGGAATCATCCTCGCGCATGTACGTAGAGCGAATTCGTGACGCTGGTGATCGAGCAAAACGCGTCGTTGAACGGATCCTCATGTCAGACGTGAGGGATGAGGGGTTCGGTAGCTTCGACGCCACAGCGGCTATCAGAGAGATCCTACCAGACTTGAAATTATGCATTCCCTCTTCTGGTCGGATTCAAATCAAACTTCCCAATCGCGGCGTCTGGCTAGACGGCAGAGCAATTATCCTACAGAAGGTTGTGATTAATCTCTGCAGGAACGCTGGCGAAGCTATGAAGACAGACGGGACAGTTACAGTTAACCTTGACAATTTTGAACAGATCTCTCCGCGCAACTTGTCTAGTGGGCGGCTAGAGCGCGGCGAATATGCTCGGTTGATTGTGTCTGACACAGGTCCTGGCATCTCCCCTTCGTTCTTAGAGCGTATATTCGATCCGTTTTTTACGACCAGATCGAGGGAAGGCGGCTTAGGATTAGGATTGGCCTTGGTGCAGCGTGCCGTGGAGTCCTGGGGTGGTGCCATCGACGTTCACAGCAGTTTGGGCAAAGGCACCACTTTTGAATTGTTCTTACCTTGCGCCAACCGCTCGGCTGCGGAAGTTTGAAGAGAGCGCTCGGCAGAGGCCGACACTCGACGCAACAATTCGAAAGAGACTTGCGGTGCCGAGGCTTGCATCAGGGAACGGGAACAACCGGATGGCACATCGTGAACGGCACGAAGATCCAGCTGTCTAGCTATGGTGACGCCGCGACAGCCACTCGGACTGCAGACGCCGCTCCAGTTCTGCCAATTCACCTATCCATCAGGTGATATCCCGAGAGTTGACATCAGAAGGAATTGCTACAATGCCCATTCAGGCTGCCCCTACAATTATGATTGTGGATGATGACACCGACGTAATTGCTATGGTGTCTGACTATCTTCGGGAGAAGGGTATGAAAGTCCGTTCTTCGGCAACCGGACGAGGACTGCTCCGGTATGTCGAGGCGAGAATACCTGATCTGATTCTCCTGGATATTATGCTCGGTTCTGAAGACGGGCTTGAAGTACTACGTGAACTTCGCGAACGATCTGACGTGCCGATAATTATTGCTAGCGGGCAGCGCAAGGAGGAGATCGATCGCATCAAAGGGCTCGATCTGGGCGCTGATGACTACGTTACAAAGCCATTGGGGCTTCGAGAACTCCTAGCTCGGATTAACGCTGTGCTTAGGCGCCAGGAAAGCGATTATAGGCGTCGGAAGCGAGTTGGGGTTACCTACCGGTTTGGTGGCTGGAAACTTCGCTCCAAGACTCGCGAGCTCCATAATTCGAGAGGCGAGGCTGTTCGGCTGACTAAAGTCGAACACGCGTTGCTTGTTGCCTTCTTGGATAAACCTCAGCTTACGTTGGCTCGCGAGCATCTGCTCCAATTAACGCGGATTCATGAAGACATTCTCGACCGGAGTATTGATGTTCAGATCTTGAGACTCCGAAAAAAACTCGAATTAGACGCGAGCTCGCCACGCATGATATTAACTCAGCGGGGACGCGGCTATATATTCGCACTTCCGGTCGAGCGAGATTAGCTCGTTTTAGAGGAGGTTGTCGCAAACCTTGCAGTTGGTTGAAACTATCCGGTGAGCTTGTGCATTCTCATGCCTTGTTAACTTTTTCGAGCCCGAAGAGGCGCTTCTGCTCGTTGACGGTCCAATCGCCGAAAGAGCCGAAGCCCTTCCTCAGCCAGAGCATGGCTCCGAAGCCGGCGATTGTCCGCCGCGCCGTTTAGAAGGACTGGAAGCCGCCGATCTTAGGCATGTTCTTTTTGACCCAGAGATGGTCGCTTTCGATGCCCTGCTGTAGGTGCTCGGTGAAATGCTCGGCATCGGGATGCAGGAGTCTGTCATCGACTGACGTTTCGATCGCTGCCGGGAATGGGTTAGCGCCATCGGTGCCAATCTTTCTTTGGCGAAAGTGTGTTGCAGAGGCAGGGAAGGAGATCAGTATGAATGACACTGTTTCGTAAAGCTGCGTGAATGATGGAGGATGGCCCTCCTGGATCGGCTTTCAGGAGCGGGTCTCAAACCGGCCGTGGTAGCGATGGGGTCGTCTTCTCTATTCGGCGTGGTGAGGTCAAGCACCTTCTGACTATCCGCAGCTGCGGTGATTGATGTCTTCGCAGTATCGCACTTCTCTCCGGGATCGACCTGTGTGGCCCTCCCACTATGGGACCAGAAGAATGAGGCGGAACAATCTAATCGGCGACCTGATCGCAATAAACGACCGTACCAAGACAACACGCGAACTCACCTCATCCGTCGTCCTGCGAAGGACATCTTTCCACCACCGGCGGAATCTTCTTGTCTCCTTTTTTTTCGTTACCCTGGTTGCTAACTATGCAGCAACAGGCAAGCTCTCCGTGTCCAGCAGAATTCGGTTCCGTCACTCCACATGCGATGCATGATCACCGCAAGCCGTCGTGCCAACGCTACAACCGCCTTTTGCCTCCCGCGGCGTCTGGCGATATTCATCGCCCACGCTTTCAGCCACGACCATTTCTTGACGTTTACAAGCAGGACTTGTGCTGCTTCGTAAAGCAGGGATCGCATCATCGCGTCACCGCAACAGGATACGCGCCCGACCCGCTTGCTTTCACCAGACTCGTTCAGTTTCGGCGTCAGCCCGAGCACAGAACCGACCGCCTTTGAATGTGCAAACCGCGCAGGAATATCGATGGTTGCCGTATAGGTGAGAGCGACCACGGGGCCGACACCAGGGATCGTCGTCAATCGGCGACAGACTTCATCCTCGCGGACCAAATCCAAAACCTTCTTGTGCAGCTTGGTGAACTCGTTGCGCAACAGTTTGCGTGCAGCCAACAATGGCTGCATGATTTCGTGTAGATCAGGCCTGTCTTCGACGAGCTCATTGATCCGCTCCTCGAATTTGATCTTGCCGACCAATCCGACTTTCAGACCGAAGTTGCGCAACAATCCGCGAATGTCATTCGCGATGGCGATGGCTTTCTCCTGCAAAAGTTTGCGCGCGGTCAGCAATGCTCGGTGCTTCTGGCTCGTCAATGTCTTCACATGCACAGGCCGATAGAGATTGACGCGCATCATCTGGGCCATGCCACGCGCATCGTTGCGGTCCGTCTTATTCGGTTGGGCTTTCAAAAATGCCTTGGCATGCCTGGTCTCGATGCAGATCACCGGCAATCCTGCCTTGGCAAGTCCGTCATAAAGCCATTGCGACAGTGGTCCGGCTTCAAGACCGATCCGCTCAATCTGCCACTTCGGATCCTTGATCACCGAGATCAAATCCTCAGGGTGAGTGGCTACTTTCGTCTCCCGGCAAATCTTGCCTGTCTCATCAACAATGCAGACCGCGGTCTCTTTCACCGACACATCCAGTGCACAATAGTGTTTCATGCTGCGCTTCTCCCTTTGATGTTTGAGGCTGTTGAAAGACATGACCTCGTTTTACCATCAGCCAGAAGCGCAGCACCCCAATCCACAATGGTCAACGCTGAGACGCAAAGCCGAATATCCCATCTAATCGCACGCATTTTGCAAGCGTTTTTTTCAAAGATGGGCCGGCCGGCACTGTGGTTAGTGCTGGAGAGCGAGCGATGTGGGCGCCAAGTATATGATTTCGCGGCGTCTAGTGAGCGTTTGCCGGAAGCAGGGTCGTCTTCGCGGTCGACACACGGTCGCCGCATGATGGGGCTTCGCAGGTCGAGTGTTCCAATGTGGACGACGCAATTCGTCATTTACATGCGATTGCACCCCAACACGCGGAATCACGCTGCCTACGTCCCGGCAGGGACGTTCTGTCGCCGGTCCATCAGGCATATTTGGACGCTGGCAAAAGTAGTCGGATTAGCTTGGAAGGCGTTCGAGACACTTATCCAGCGGCGGCATCCATTCCAACTTCCCGATCAAAAAGCTGACCAGTCTTGAGCATCGCGTGCATAATCACAGACAATCTGCGCGCAACGGCGACCGCGGCACGTTTGAATCCCAGTCTTTCCCTTAGCTTTAAACCCCAAGAGCGCAGGCCGCTATCGGCACTGCTGCGCGTGAGAATAACAGTTGCAGCTTCGAACAGGAGACCGCGCAAATGGGCGTCGCCGCGGCGCGAGATATGACCGTCATAGTCGACCTCGCCTGATTGATAGCGGCGTGTCGTTAGTCCCAGCCAGGCTCCTACGGACCGTGACTTCTTGAAGTTCTCCGGATCTTCAATGGCGGTGACGAACGAAGTTGCCGTGACAACCCCAACACCGGGAACCGACATGAGTAGCCGGCACGATTGGCTCGCCCGCGCGATCGCTATCAACTGCCTACCAAGTTCGGCCGCCTGTTCGCGCGTGCCATACCAGGCCTTCAAGAGTGGGAGAATGATCCGCGAAAGAGACTGGTGGCCGTCTAGGAGCATACGGACGTTGTTTCCGAAGGTTGCACCCTTGCCACTCGGAATGACCAAGCCAAACGTCTTCATCAGGCCTCGGATCTGATTTGACAGCTCCGTGCAGATCGTCACCAACCGCGTTCGTGCCGCCACAAGCGTCCGGGCGAGCATGCTGTCGTACCCTTTGACCCGGACTTCGCGGTAGAAGCCGACCTCAGCAAGATGCGCAAGACCATCGGCGTCGTTCGCATCCGTTTTGTTCGCAGCCATGTCGAGCGCCGCCTTGGCATGCCGCGCGTCGATGCAAATCGCCGGAACCCCTGCATCGGTCAGCGCATGATAAAACCATATCGAAAGGGGACCAGTCTCAAAGACGACGCGCCTGGCGTCGGGGGCATGCTTGTGGAGCAAAGTTACGATGCTGTCCGGGTCGGATTTGCATTTACCCCGCCAGATCCTTTTGCCGCCGCGACGAATGGAAATGGCTGTCTCTTTCAACGACACATCAAGGCCGATATATTCTTCCATGGCTGTTCTCCGTTAGATGTCTGGGCCTGACTGCCAGTCTTGAGCCCGCACTTTCATCTTATCGGGGAACAGCCACCAGCTTCCATTGTCAGGACTGCATCAGGGGCAACTCGCTCCCGCGATTACCCCATGTGGACGCTCCCACTCAACGGCATCTTTGTGCCAGAATGGTTGTGTTGGAACCATTAGAAGGGAGAGCGTCCATGGAAAAGGTTAGCATAATCGGCCTGGATTTGGCCAAGAACATAATTCAAGTTCACGCGGCCAGCGTAGATGGCTCGGTGCTTTTTCGGCGGAAGATTTCGAGCAAGAAGTTGCTTGCTTTCCTATCGGGGTTCGATCCTTGCATTGTAGCAATGGAGGCATGTGGTGGGAGCCACCATTGGGGCCGCGAGATTGCCAAGCTGGGTCATCAAGTGAAGTTGATCGCGCCAATTTACGTCAAGCCGTTCGTCAAGCGTCAGAAGAATGATGCGGCCGATGCTGAAGCCATCTGCGAGGCGGCAATGCGCCCAACTATGCGTTTTGTCGCAGTCAAAAGCGAGGAGAAGCAGGCTGCGGCGACAGTATTCAAAGTACGTGACCTTCTCGTGCGGCAAAAGACCCAAATCATCAATGCTCTGCGTGGCAGAGTTCGGAATTACCGTTCCACAAGGCCCTTCGCATGTCGGTATTCTGATCAGTCACGTTGAAGACGATAGCTCAAGCTTGACGGAGGCAGCACGCGCACCCTGCTTGGCATTGGTTTTAGCATTGCGGGCGCTCATTGATAAGGTTAGGGAACTTGATTTGGAGATTGGTCGGAGGGCTCGGCACGATGATGTTGCCAAGCGGCTCATGAGCATTCCCGGAATTGGGCCTGTCATCGCAACGGCGCTCGAAGCCTTAGCGCCGCCAGCTGAGACATTTACACGAGGTCGAGATTTCTCCGCGTGGATGGGTTTGACACCGCGGCAGCATTTGTCTGGGGGCAAAGCCCGGCTCGGCAAGACCTCGAAGATGGGGCAGCGAGATCTTCGACGACTGTTGATCATTGGGGCATCAGCCGTTGTTCGCTGGGCGTCAAGGCGCGGAGCAGTTGAAGGGTCCTGGTTGTCGCGTATGATCGGCAAAAAGCCGCCGATGCTGATCACCGTTGCACTCGCCAACCGTATGGGGCGGATTGCTTGGGCGCTTATGACAAACGGAGGTCGCTACGAGGAAGAGAGGCTAGCAGCATAGATCAGCTCTGGCGGAGAGGATTTCTAATCCGCCATTGCGAGTGTAGGCAGGTCAAACGAAGGATATGGACAAACGGTCAAGAGACGGGGTTAGGAAAACCAGTTCTGCTGGACGGCACCTCGAGTGCGCGTGAGCGTGTTGGACCTGATCTGCGAACTCCCATATGGGCCCGCGACGTATTAAGGTCGCAACGAGAGGCCGGACACACGTCAGCACCCGACCACAGTTCAAGACTGAGTGAAGATTTTGCTTGCATTCGAGGGAGCGTCCACACACGTCGCCCGCCAGGCGCCCGATGACTGGTGGGCGGCGTAGAGGGGGCGTGTATAGCGCGACGATCAGGATGAGACGGCGGCGACAATCTGGATGAGACTCTTATGTCGCGGTCGGGGTGAGGGTATCATGTTGATTGTCGCTGGCAAGACTCGGATCGGTTTCTGATTGTCGCTCCGCGACAAACGGGGAAGAGCTTTTGATTGTCGCGAAGGCGGCAGGTCTGCCGCGCTGGCGTTTGGCTTCCATGGCGGACCGTCGCCGATAGCTTTCGACGTTCATTTCGAAGATCGTTGCGTGATGAACAAGTCGGTCCACGGCGGCAAGCGTCATGGCCGGGTCCGGAAAGACGCGGTTCCATTCTCCAAAGGGCTGGTTAGCGGTGATCATAATGGAACGCCGCTCATATCTTGCGGAGATGAGTTCGAAGAGCACGCTGGTCTCGGCCTGGTCCTTGGTGACGTAGGCCAGATCGTCGAGGATGAGCAGATCGAACTTGTCGAGCTTTGCGATGGCGGATTCAAGCTGGAGTTCACGCCGTGCGACCTGCAGTTTCTGGACGAGGTCGGTCGTGCGCGTGAACAGCACCCGCCAACCGTTCTCGATTAGCGCGAGACCGATGGCGGCGGCGAGATGGCTCTTTCCGCCGCCCGGCGGACCGAACATGAGGATATTGGCACCTTTGGCGAGCCAGCTATCGCCGGCGGCAATGGCCATGACCTGGGCCTTGGAGACCATGGGCACGGCGTCGAAAGCGAAGCTGTCGAGCGTCTTTCCGGGCGGCAGATGCGCCTCGGCGAGGTGACGTTCGATCCGGCGATGCGCCCGTTCAGCCAATTCATGCTCGGCGATGGTCGAGAGGAAGCGAGCCGCAGGCCACCCTTCACGATCGGCCTGTTCGGCAAATTGCGGCCACAGCGTTTTGATGGTCGGCAACCGGAGCTCATTCAGCATGATGCCGAGGCGGGCTTCGTCGATGGTGTTGTGGACGTTCTTCATGCGGCCTCTCCCGCGTAGGCAGCCCCCATCAGGGCTTCATAGCTATTGAGCGATGCGAGCTGGACATGAACGGTCGGCAACTGATCGGGGTCCGGGCCGAAGGCCGCTCTCAAGGCCATCAGGTCAGGCAGCTTGTGGGCGTCGAGCGTTCTGGCAAGCTCCTCGGCCAATTCACGCTCGCAGCCGCGATCGTGCGCCAGCGCCAGTAGTTCGACGGTGATCTTGCAAGCCTGCCGGTCAGGCAGTTGCTCGATGAGAGTGTCGAAAGTCCTTCGATATTCCGGCCGGGGGAAGAGCTTGTCGCGATAGACCAGGTTGAGAAGCGCCATGGGCTTTTTGCGCAGAGAGTGGATGACGTGGTGATAGTTGACGACCTGATCGTGCTTGCCACTCGCGTGGGCGCGACCTCGCGGCAACGTCAGTAGATGCGTGCCGCCGATGAAGACGTCGAGGCGATCGTCAAACAAACGCACACGCAGCCGGTGGCCGATCAAACGGGAGGGGACGGTGTAGAAGACCTTGCGCAAGGCGAAGCCGCCGGTGCGCGACACGGTGACGACCACCTCTTCGAAGTCGGTGGTGCGGCGATCGGGAAGCGCCTGCAGATGCGGACGCTCGGTATCGATGCGCTTGCCATGCGCGGCATTGCGACGGCTGACGATCTCATCGATGAAGGCGCGGTAGGAGCGAAGATCGTCGAAGTCTCGGGTGCCGCGCATCAGGAGTGCATCGCGGACCGCGTTCTTGAGATGGCCGTGAGAACTTTCGATCGAGCCGTTCTCGTGGGCGACACCCTTGTTGTTGCGGGTTGGCGTCATTCGGTAATGAGCACACAGGTCCTCATAGCGGTTTGTGAGATCGACCTTGGCATCGGCATCGAGGTTGCGGAAGGCGGCCGACAGGCTGTCGCTGCGGTGATAGAGCGGGGAGCCGCCAATGGACCAAAGGGCGTTCTGAAGTCCCTCCGCCAAGGCGACGAAGCTTTCGCCGCCAAGAATGACATGGGCGTGCTCAAAGCCCGACCAGACCAGCCGGAAGTGATAGAGCAGATGGTCGAGTGGCTGACCGGCAATCGTCACGCCGAAGCTGCCCATGTCGGTAAAATCCGACAGCCCTAGCCGGCCAGGTTCATGCGTTTGGCGGAAGATCACCTCCTGTGCCTCACCGTGAATGGCCCGCCACGACCGGATGCGCCGCTCAAGTGTGCGGCGAATGCCTTCGGGCAATTCGGGATGACGCCGCAGCATCTCGTCGTAAACGGCGACCGCACGAATGCCGGGAGCAGCCTTGAGGAGCGGAACGACCTCTGCATCAAAGATATGCTCAAGCGGATCGGGGCGACGCCGATCACGCGGCGGCTTGTTCTGCGACGGAAGGCGCTGCTCTTTCTCGATACGGAATGCCGTCGCCCGGCTGATCGACGCCTTCGCGGCGGCGACCTCAACAGAATGCGTTTGTCGATACTTCATGAATAATCTCGTCTGATGATCGGTTACATGGCGACCCGGCACAAAGGTGATTCTCCATTCCAGAAAACCACCACCGTAGCGGGCCGACCGCGATCATGAGACGCCTGAAAAATTGCGCCGCGGCGGGGGTGTAACTCCGGTCGGGCTACGCCCTCCCTTCGTCACACCCCCGCCGCAGAGTCTCATCCTGATTGACGCTGAGTCTCACCTTGTTTGTCGCCGCGCAGGCGTGAGTCGGACACAGGCTTTCACGCGGAAACAGGATGACTTCGGCTTTCCGTTTTTGTCGTTAGCCCGCTACGGCATCGTAAATTTAACGGGCACAAGGCAGTGGTAGCCGGCCTGCCCCACGGCGTTCATGGTAGTCAGCAGCGCCTTACGAATACCGCTTAGACAGTTCCGTCTGCAGGTTTCGGAGTGCCAACTCATACCAACGTGCGTTAATCAAAACCGGTGCGCCCAGTCACGCATTCCAATCGACATGATCTTCCACGGCTGAGCGACCAGCTTGTTCCATGCGTCGCAGCAATGGGCGACGATGTCCTCGTAATCTTTGAAGATCCGGTTGGACAACCAGTTGTCACGCAGAAATTGCCACACGTTCTCGACGGGATTTAATTCGGGCGAGCGTGGCGGCAGGAAGAGCAGTGTGATGTTGTCGGGTACGTCGAGCTTCGGTGTGACGTGCCATCCGGCCTGATCAACGATCAGCACGGCGTGAGCGCCGTCGTCGACGGCCTGGCTGATTTCGAGCAAATGCTGGTTCATGGCGCTGGTGTCGCAGTAGGGAAGAACGAGACCTGCTCCTTTGCCCTTCTTGGGGCAGATAGCGCCGAAGATATAGGTCCACATCGTGCGTTGATCGTGTGGTGCCAAAGGCCTTGTTCCCTTGCGTGCCCATCGCCGGGTGATCTTGTTCTTTTGGCCTATCCGAGCTTCGTCGGCCCACCAGAGCTCGATCTCGACGTTCTTTGGGAGCCTGCTTTTGATGGCTGCCAGTGTGGCGGGGAATTTTTTTTAAAACTCTCCAGGTCGCCTTCGTTCTGAGCGTAGTGGCGCGGACGAGCGGAAAGTTTTGCAAAGCCGAGCGCCTTCAACTCGCGGCCAATGGTCGTTTCATCGACGGATATCCGATATTCCTGGAACAGCCATTGAACAAGATCCTTGCGCCGCCAGCGAACAACGCCATGCACTGCCGGTATCGGGCCACTTTCTTTGCCAAAGCCTGGCGATGCACGTCGGAAAGCTTTCCTTGATTGCCGGGGGCTTTGCCATTGATGAGCCCTGACGGGCCACGCGCATTGAAGCGAATAACCCAGTCGCGGACAATTTGCAGGGTTACGCCTCCAATCCTGGCTGCATCGCTGCGGGAATGGCCATCATAGATCTCGGCAAGGGCAAGAAGCCGCCGGGCCTGTGCCGCATCCTTCGTGCCTTTGGCCAACGCCCGAAGCGCAAAGCCGTCGAAGTCATTGCGCAGTGGAATTCCTGATCTCATCCGCAAACCTCCGTTTGCGATATTGATTCAGAACTCAACTGATTTGGAAACCTCAAAAAGAGTCAGAGATCGCTCACGCTGGTTCTCTACATTTGGCTGCTGCGTCAAGAATTTTGTTCGCTTTGTCTTTATCCAATTCGGCTGAAGCATAACAAGCGTCCCATGGTTCTCTTCGGTGTACGGTCTGTCCTTGTCCGTCGCCACTATCCGGGGCTTTTCGCTTCACATCCAGGGGGCCGATGCAGTGTATTAAACGCGGTCTCTGATCCGCATCCAACTGTCTCGCATTCGTCCGTCCCGGTCCGGTCGCTTCACCTCATGGACATTGAGGACTTCGTTTGCGAACGAACTTCGTGATCTCGGTTTCTAAAAAGCCTTGCCGCTCGGCGCGGCGCGGAAATGATCCTCCCTCTTCCAAAGCCCTAAAAGCAAAACCGCCAATTTACGTGCAACTGCCGTGCGCGCGCGCTTGGGACCCAGCCGTTTGGCCAGCTTCAAGCCCCAGCTTCGCAGGGCGGACGGCGCGGTCACCGTCGTCAGCAGGCAGCCCGCCGCCTCATAGAGATAGTGCCGCAACATGTCGTCGCCTTGCTTGGAGATCGAGCCTGTCACATCCCGGTCAGGGCATCCGCAGCACGCCGCGCATCCATGCAGACGACCGGAAAACCCAGATCCTTCAGCTCGTGATAGAGCCAAGGCGTCATCGAACCCGTCTCAAGGCCGACTTTCGCAAGATGACCTTTCCATCTCTTCAGCCGCTCCGCGATCATTGACGGCTGCGTGTCCGCGCTCCCGCGCCACACCACCTGTCGATCCGGGTCCATAATGCAGATGTGCGTGCTCTTGAGACTGACGTCCAATCCGACGTATAATATTCCATCGCTGCTCTCCTTAGGTCTTCGACAAACCAGGGCAGATGGTCTCATCCGCCGAGGGGAGCAGCAACCTCATGTATGGGATGTATCATTGCATTTGTAGCCATGGGCCGAAGGTGCCGCCGTAGATGCGTCGTCGCAGCCATTTCCTTTTTCCGAATCAAGTTCACAACCCCGTCGGCAAGCGAGGAAGTAATCTTCTGTGATTTAAAGGATTTTTCCCCGGACGGTCGCTACTCGTGCCCCGCAATATTAGGAGGTCTGCTGCCCTACATGAAGAGGTGCGAGCTCGACGTGTGAACGGACCGCAGTAGCTATATTACAACTGCAACGCGCGCATGCGTTGACACTTAATCGCAGACATCGCGTTATATAATCACGTTATTCACAGGAATGACTTTGCGGTGAGACAATAGATTCCATCGCAAGGCATATTATTTGGGAACTTGTTGATATGCCCTTTGAAAATAGAGGGGGATACACTGTAGAAAAAATGCATATTAAGCGGATGGCGGCGCTTGCGCTACTGTCGTTGCTAGTTGTGCAGCCAGTTCCCACCCTCGCAGCAGTATTTGAACAACTTGGTAATGACATGATCGTACCGGACGGCGTGCCTGCGGACGCACCGCGAAAGGCAAGTAGCGCCGACAATCCGACGATCTTTGACAAAAATTCCTCCAATGCTTCTTTCACAGCAGTGACTAACTATCACGCCGCCACTTCAGTGATCTTGGACGCGCCTTCCAACACGTATAGAGGCAGTGGGCCCAACAAAATAGCGGCTTTCAAAGCGGAAAGGCTCATCAAACACCGCTTACGCTTACCCAAGCCTCGTATGTTGTCGACGAAACTATCGGCGCGAAAAACCCGCATGCGATGGCTGACACTCGAGGTCGGTCGCAGGTATGCAGGTGCCGCCGGGGTAGCACGCGCAGGGCTGGAGCGGGAATCGTTTGTGTCGCTTTTCACTACGATGATTCACCGGGAAAGCAACTTCGACCCCGAAGCCATATCGCCTGCAGGCGCCAAAGGACTGGGGCAGTTAATGCCCGACACCGCCCGAGGACTCGGCGTCTGTGACGTCTTTTCGGCCCGGGACAATCTTGAGGGTGCCGCGCGATACCTGACCGCGATGCTCCATCAGTTCGGTTCACCCGAGCTTGCTCTCGCAGCCTATAACGCCGGTCCTGATGCCGTGCGAAAATACGGCGCTATTCCGCCCTACAAGGAAACGCTACAATACGTGTCCGACATTTTCAACGAGATGGACTCTGCGCCGAGCGCTGTTGCGCACGAACCGGAGCCCTTCGACCCAGTCCCACAGGAGGCGTCGCTCGTCACGCCAGCGACGCCTTGCGGGGACACAACTGCCAGGAGATGGGTGGCACATTCTCGAGAGCCTGAATTCAGCAATTCAAATCGACCAACTATCCAACTATGAAGAGGAAAGATGAGACATCTCAAGAACTATCTCCCTAAGAAGGACGCTCTCAAGTTCGTTGCGATGATCGTCGCAATGGTTCTTCTCTCTAGCAGTCCCAGCACCGCGCAGGAATTTTCTGGCGTCACGAACTTCCTGGACGGAGTCGTCGAAGGAATCACCGGACCCTTCGGGGTCGCCATATCGGCCATTGCGGTGATCGCCATCGGCTTCTCCTTCATGACTGGCCACATGAACTGGACATTTGCGGTGTCAATCATAATCGGCATCGCCATCGTTTTTGGCGGCGCAACCTTTGTAAAGGGCATCGCCCCCAGTTAACGCCGCCCTGATGCGCTGGGCCTGCCCCTCCGCCTCCTCATGTCGTGGGCCCGGCGATCGCATTTGTCATTTGGAGTGACGGTAATGGAACGTACCCCGCTATTCATCGGCCTGACCCGCGAGGTCAGTTTCGCCGGGCTGCCGATCATGTATCTGGTCGTGCTAATTGCCACGGTCATGCTTGGCTTCATCATTACGCGCTCATTCGTGTATGTCGTGATCACGGGCGGAGTAGGCTATGCCGCCCTGCGCGGTCTTGCGGCTTACGATCCCAAGATCATCAGTGTCTTCATCGCTACCGTGCAGCGGACGCGGATGAGTCCAGCACTGCTGTGGGGCGAAGGGGTGGTGTACCGTGCTTGAAACCTCCGCAACGCGAGCGACCCGCAGCCTTGCAATCAAACGCTTGGAAAAGAGCGAACTGCTGGTCAGCGGCTTGCCCTATTTGAGTGTGGTTGATGACGTCACCCTGATGTTGCGAGACGGCGACCTGATGGGTTCGTTTCTTGTCGAAGGCATCAATCCGGACACTGTCGATAGCTTCCATACCGTCGAATTGTGCAACGCGTTCTCGCGCTTCATCGCACAGCATCGCAGCGATGTCGCTTATTATGTCCATCGAATTTCGATTGAGACCCGGCCGATGATGTCGCCGGTTGACGGCCATCCTTTCAATCAGGAAATCGATCGCCGCTGGCAAGGATACCTGCAAACGGTCGGCCTTCGAGATCGAGTGACGGTAGTCACGCTGGTAATCCGGCCACCCCGGAAGATCACCAAATTCCTGTCGCTATTCGGTGGCAGGGACGTCCATAGCCGCCATGAGGTCGCAGCGCGGGCGCTGCGCCTCGACCAGATGATCAATACCTGCATGGTTGCTATCGGTGAAGCTAGGCCCAGCCGCCTGACGGTTTCCGACGGCCGTTGGCTCGGCCTGATGCGTACTCTGATAGACGGTTCTGGCGGAAGTCTCATTCCTGGCACCAAATTCCTGCCAGTAGCCGACCTCCTGGCCAGCTCGCAGATAGCCTTCCGCTGTCGCGTTTTTGAATGCGAAGGAACGGATCCAAAACGACGCCGGTTCGGAACGATCATTTCCGTCAAGGACTACCCGGCTGAGACATATCCCGGAATCCTCGACCGGCTGAACCTGCCCTATGACACCGTAGTCACCCAGAGCTTTACTCCTATCGATCCAATATCGGCGCAGGGCAAGATTGCCCGGGTGAGAAAGCAGATGCGCGCGGCGGAAGATGCGGCCATATCGCTCATGGCACAACTCGAAGAGGCGGAAGACGATGTCGCCTCTGGTCGGGTGATCTTCGGAGACCATCACTGCAGTGTTGCTGTGTTCTGTGACAGTCTCAAAGAGCTGGATGGCGCCATGGCCTATGTGACGCGCGCCATGCAGGATGCGGGATCGGCAATTGTTCGCGAAAATTTCTCCTCCCGCGTCGTATATTTCGCGCAGCATCCCGGGAATTTCGCCTACCGGACTAGACCCGCGATGATCTCCTCGCAGAACTTCGCGCAGCTCTGTGCCATGCACGGCCAGTCAAAAGGCAGCCCACCCGAAAAGTGCCCTTGGGGCGACGCCGTCACCATATTTCCGACTGCGCGTGGCGAGACCTTCCGCTTCAATTTCCACCTGCCCGGAAAGCCAGGCCAGCGCACTGTCGGCCACACGCTCATTCTGGGGCAGACCGGCTCGGGCAAGACACTTGGTGCGGCGTTCCTGATAAGCCAAGCCCAGAGGCTCGGCGCTCGAACCATTCTATTCGACAAGGACAACGGTTTCGAAATGGCGGTGCGTGCCATGGGCGGGCGCTATTCGGCAGTAAGCATCGGTGACGAAACGGGTTTTAACCCGATGCGGGCAGAGGCCGACAGTCGCGGCGCGGCATGGCTCACGGACTGGCTGGCGGCGCTGGCGGAAAACGACGGAGGAAAGCTCAATCCGGTACAGATCCAAGCCCTCAGCGACGCGGTGCAGGCCAATACCACGGCCGACCCGCGGTTGCAGAACCTCGAGCAATTCCGCAGTCAGCTTCGCGCTACCGACGACGACGGAGATTTGTACAACCGACTCGGGCGGTGGGATGAGACCGGTCAATTCGGTTGGCTATTCGGCGGAAAGGGGTTGGACCCTCTCGCCTTCGACAACCGTCTGACGGCATTTGACCTGACGGAGATCTTCGACAATGACCTCGTGCGCACCGCCTGGCTAAGCTACGTCTTTCGCCGTGTGGAGCGGCTCGTCGAGGATGAGCATCCGACGTTGCTCGTCCTTGACGAGGCCTGGAAGCTCCTCGATGATCCCTATTTCGAGGCGCGGTTGAAGGACTGGATGCTGACGATGCGCAAGAAGAACGTCGCTGTCGTCCTGCTCACCCAGCGGGTTTCCCATATCAAGAATAGCGCTGCCGGCGATGCCATTTTGGAAAGCGCCGTCACGCGTCTCCTTTATCCAAGTTCTTTCAATACGGAGGGGGAACTCGCCCCCCTGCACCTGACGCCCACCGAAAGCGCATTCCTTCAGATGAGCAATGTCGACAACCATCTCGTGCTGCTCAAATCTGGCGGTGACAGCGTTGTGCTCGACTTCGATCTCGTCGCGATCGGCAAAGGTGTTGACGTGCTTGGCGGCGGGCGCGGCGAAAAAGTGATCGCAGGCTGGCGCGACAGACCGGATTTTCAGATGGAGATGTTGCGATGAAAGAGCTTTTAGTTGTGATCGTATTGCTGGTCTGCGGCCTGAGCTCCTGCCAATCCGTGCCGGCGGAACGCAAAAACCACTGCGCCTGTCAGTGGGATGGCGCAAGCGGACTTCCAAGAGGAGCATGGGTATGAAATGGCATCTTCGAACCAGATTACTGGCTATTTCGATCCTTCTTTTTCAACCGGATGGGTCTGCTGTGGTCGCCCATGCCCAGGACGCCGTCACTCCGCTGCCGGAACCTGCCGTCGGGGGTGCGCCGGACGGCCCCTCGGGTGTCCAGGAGACTCATGACCAGGTTTCAATCGAGCAAGTCATGAAGCTCGTCCGGTTGTCTCGCATCATGGGCGGGGGCATTACTCAGATGTCCATGGCAGTCCAGAACCAGAAGACGGCGCTTGATGCTATTCGTAACGGGCAGACTGGACCAAAGACCATTCCGCTTTTGAATGGGCCGGACGAAGTCGCTGCCCGCCACGGCGGCGAAGGCCTCAAGGAAATGGCAGACAGCGCCTTGAATGGCGCCGTCGATGGGCCACCGGATCTCATGGCAGCATTCGCTCATTTCCGCAGCACCTTCTCTCTCGACAAAGCATTCGCGCTCAAGGATGACGAGCTAGCCAGCAAAAAGGTGCTCGCTCAACTCGCCGCCAAGGGCGCGATCGCCGGCTCCGTGGCGGAAAGCTCCTACAAGCGTGCCAACGAGGGCATGGAGCGGGTAAACGACTACATCACAGCCCTTCAGGCGAGCAAGGATCTCAAGACGAGCATCGACATCAACACGCGCGCGGTGATCGAGCTCACGCAGCAAATTAATGAAAGCCTAAGAACGCAGTCGGCCGTGACCTCCATCGTCAGCAGCTATTTCATGATGATGGCAAGCGAAGCGAGCAACGAAGATTGGGTTGACGGCCTTAAGGACTTCAACAGGTGACGCCATGGGAATGATTCAAGAGATAGCAACGCAGATCGACGGGGCGACCGTCCACTATCTGCAGGCCGTGTACACGGCCGTGGCAAATCCCGTCAGGAAACTGACGGCGTCGATCGGGCTCGTGGCTCTGCTTTTCATAGCATTAAATCATGTATTGCAAATACAGAACATAAGCTACTCGAAGTACCTTAATTGGGCGGTGACATACATACTAGTCGTAAGTTTCGCCACCCTTTGGAGCAATTTCAGCCCGGTCTACAACGCCCTGACAGGTATTACACAAGGGTACTCGAACCTCGTCGTCGAGGCGGTGGCGAAGGATATCGAAACACCAGGGGCGAATATCCTCGATCCTGCGAAGATCAGCGGGGCCGGCGAGGCCAAAACCTATGCTGCGATGGACGAATTCGGTCATGCCATCATCTGGATCTCCCGCGACTTTTTTCATGACTTCTCAATTTTCCACCTTGGAAGGGCCCTTCGCAATGTCGTCTCGGGGGTCTTCGTGTTCATCGTAGGCGGCATATTCATTGCATCATGTGCTGCGCTTGTGCTGACCGCTAAAGCGGGCTTTATCGTGGCTCTGAGCATGGCTCCACTCGGCATCATGATGTTCATGTGGGAGAGAACGAGGCCGTATTTTCAAGGCTGGCTAAACTTTCTGATCGGTTTTGCCATCATGCCTCTCCTTGTCGGCTGCCTCATGGCAATTGTTCTCTATTTCGCCGGCCATTTACTTGCGATGTCCGGGGCAGAAAGTGGGGACAATAGCAAGTTCATCGCCTTCGTCTTCTTTATGATAGCCGTGCTAGTCCTGCTGTTCCACATCCCGTCAATGGCGCAGACACTGGCGTCCGCGTGCGTTACGGTCGGAGGCGCAAGCGTTGCCAGGAACCTCACTAGCGCGTCAGCCCGCACCACTGGCGCGAGTGCGCTACAAAACGCCGCTTTGAACCTTCCTTCCAGGGCGTTAGGCGCGATGCGTCATCCACGAAGGCATCCCCATACAGGCGGCGCGGCAACCGCCACCTCGAAAGCTGGGAGCTCTGCTGCTGACAGCATGAAGTCCGGCTTTGCGGCATTTCGCGAACACTCCAATGATCGCAAGGAACGCTCGCGGCAACGGCGGCATGAGTCATAGCGAGTTTGCGAAAGGATCGCTTCCGGGTCCCATGCCGCGTCGTCCAGCGCCGGCGCGCAATCGTTAGGGGCTATATCTCAGGCGTCTGCTACCAAGCCTTTCGTGTCCCGCTTTACACGCATCTAGTTCCGGCGGGAAGGCCGTCTCAGACATGAGGCAGGAACGATCAATTCCTTCATTACTCAAACATTTAAAGAGTATCGGTGTCGACATGGCCAAGATGAATATTAAAAACGCCTATGAGGAGGAAATATTCTTCACGCTTCGCCAGCAGCGCAACAACTGGGCGAAAGTCGCTGTCGGCTCGATCGGCGCGGCACTCCTCTCGTTGGGATGCCTGCTGGCAATCCTCCCGCTCAAGGAAACCAAACCTTTTGTGGTGATGGTCGACAAGTCCACGGGCCAGGCGGAAAAACTGGTGCATGTTCGCCCGGCCTCCCTCGATCAGCAAGATGCAGTGCTGCAGGCTGAGCTTGTATCCTATGTCGTCGACCGCGAGACCTACGACCAGGCCGACAACAGCACTCGCATTCTGGACGTCATGGCCCGTTCGAAGGATAATGCCGCTGAAACACTGGCCCAGCTGTGGACGTCCAGCTCGCCACAATATCCGCCGACCATCTACGGAACAGGCGTCCGTGTCCGGGTAACCGTAAAATCGATTTCTATCAACCCGGATTCCGGTCGTAGCGCGCCCAATCTCGCGCGGGTGCGGATAACTAAGTTCCGCGAGGAAAAGGGGCGAGAAACAGCCGAGCGCAGCTTTGTGGCGACGGTGGGCTATTCGTTCCATCCAAAGGAGGATGCCAAGCTCGAGGAGGTTTGGAAGAATCCCCTTGGCTTTGCCGTTCTGTCATACCGGATCGATGCCGAAACTAATGGTTAGAATTCCAGCACGAGAGGAACCGCCCCCATATTCAAGCACACCGCAATCCTGCTGCTTCTGAGTGTAGGAGCAGCCCTCGCCGATCAAGCGCCCGTCTACGCGTCCGAATCGGTTTCCGCGCTACGACAAAAACCCGCGGTGGCGGCGCCGGCCGGCGATCCGCGCATTCGGCGTTTCGCCTACAATGAAAACAATGTCTATCGGCTCGACCTTTATCTTAAATCGGTGACCGCGCTGCAGTTTTCGGAGAGCGAGGAAGTCGAGTCTATCCTTATCGGCGACAGTGCATCCTGGGAAGTGGTTAAGCTCAAGGCCGGAAACGTCGTCAGCGTCAAACCGATGCTTCCCTCGGCCACGACCAACATGACCATTTATACCAACAGTCGGGTATATACATTTGAACTTCATTCCATCGGTGAATTCTCAGGCGGAGCTAATGCTGCGCCCCTCTTCCGGTCGATCTTCACCTATGCAGGCGACGAGAAGCCGAAGCAGAATAGCGACGCTTCCTTGAGACGGGACGGCCTTCGCGCGGACTACCTGTTCTCGGGTGACGCCGCATTTCGACCACGCTGGGTCCAAGACGATGGCCGGCAGACGATGTTCTTCCTGCCTCAAGGCGCTCCTCGTCCGGCCATTTTTAAGGTGGGACCGGCCAACAAGGAACAGCTGATTAACTCCCGCACCAATGGAAACGAGATCATTGCTGATGGAACGAGCGATTACTGGATCCTGCGTATAGGAAACGAGTCCGTGTGCATCGGTCGTACCGGTCCCACGCGGCTCAACAGGAACGTCAGCGTTAGGTGAAAGGCGAGCCATGTCAGTAGACAATCACAGCGATGGCCCTATTCGCGATGACGGCACCGAGCCGACGGACCCTGAACACAGGGCAAGGGAACGGGACGTGCTTGTCAACGCTCGCCGCGCACGACAGACACGCGGTACTAGCGGCGCAACTAATGCAAGGCTCATGATGTCGGCGGGCTTGATGGGAGGGGCCGTGGCGCTGTTCTTCGCAGTCGCTGGGCCGACGGCTACCCTAAAGGCCCTGGGGATCGGCCGCGACAACGACCAGGAGGTTTCTAAGGTCGATATGGAAGTTCAGAAAGATCCTCATTTACCAGTTCATCTCGATTTCGCCGTACCCGCGAGCACGGAACCTGAAAAGAAGGAGTTAGATCCTAACGCAGCCTGGGAAGCAAAGATCAAGGCGCTACAGGATCAGATTGCTGAACTCGAGCGCAAAAAACAAGGCAGCGTCTCCTCTGGAGAAATTGAGGCGCTGATTGCCCGCTATAACGAGAATATGAAGCGGCAGTTTGAAGATGAGAGGAAGGCAATGACCGAAGAAAACGTCCGGTTGAGAGCCGCTGCCGAGCGAGCGGAAGAGGAGCGCCAGCGCGCCGAAGAGGCGGGAAAGCTGCAGTCGGGTGAGCTCAAGGAGCGCCAGAAGCTCGACAAGATGCAGCGTGAATCCAGTTCGGTGGTGGTCGATGCGGCTGATGGGCTTGCCGGCGTGACCACTGAGAGCGATAAATCGGCGACTGACCAGAACCAAAACGCGCAGTTCCTAGAGACGGCCGCCAGCAGCACGTTCCAGACGTCTGTTTCGCGGCGGCTGCTTGATCCCTCGCACACAGTGGTGCAAGGAACCATTATCTCAGCCGTGCTCGAAACCGCGATCGATACTGAGTTGCCTGGCAATATTCGTGCACAGGTGATGGAACCTGTTTATTCATTTGATGGAGCACGCGTTCTGATGCCCTCTGGTACCATTTTGATCGGTGAGTTCAACAATGACGTCAACCTCGCTCAGAGGCGCGTCCTGATAGCATGGAACCGAGCGATTACGCCTTCGGGACAATCAATCGCGCTTGGTTCCACCGGCGCAGACATACTTGGGCGGTCGGGCACGGAAGGTAATCTGAACAACCGCTATGGCACAAAATTCGGGGTCGCCATCCTCATCAGCGCCATCACCACCCTTCCTTCGATACTGTCCAACCGCAACAGCCAGTCTGAATCCGGCACGACCTCCAAGGTCGGCGGCGGCCAGGTCGGCGGACAGATGAGCGACACAGCGAACGACCAGGCAAGCGGCGTCCTTGATAAGTATCTTTCGCTACCGCCGACCATTAAAATTCCGCAAGGTGAGGAGATCCGTGTTTTCGTAAATCGGGATCTCGTGTTCAGATGAATTATGTTCCGACGAATCGCGGAATCTCCTACGTAGAGCAATATCTGAGCCCTCTGAGAGACTTTCTGGTTGATGACCGCGTCAACGAGCTTGTGATCAATCCAAATGGCTCAATCTTCATCGAAGCGGCGGGCACCGAATACATGCACGAGATCGACGTGACGATGGCGCCCCATGCCATTAAGCGGCTAGCTGTGCAGCTTGCCGGCGACACCCGCAACACCCTTGGCGCCTTGCATCCGATTGTGTCCGGCCGGGTCATGGTCTGGGGGCATCCACTGCGCGTTCAAATCGTGATCGAACCAGCGATAGAGTTCGGCGTATCGTTGTCGATCCGCAAATATCTAACACGGGGGCTGGCGACGGAGGATATCGGCTTCGCCAACGGGGGACTGATACGCGTCGATACGGAGCGCTGCCTCCGGCACAGGGCGATTGCTAAGATGGCGCACGACGGTGACCTGCAGGGTCTGTTCCGGCAGGCTATCGAGGAGAGATTCAACGTGCTGGTTTCCGGCGGCACATCCTCTGGCAAAACGACGGTAGCGCGCTCGCTGATTTCCATGATGGACCACAACGAGCGCCTGATCACCATTGAGGACGCACAGGAGCTCTTCCCACCCCATCGCAACCAAGTGGGGTTGATATCCGACCGGAAGGACAAGTCAGCACGCATGCCTTCCAAGCTGCTCGAGAGCTGCCTGCGCATGCGGCCGGACCGCATTATCGTTGGAGAAATCCGCGGCGTGGAGGCCTATGACTTTCTCGAAGCGATCAACACCGGCCACCCTGGGGCCATTACTACCATCCATGCTGATAGCCCAGAGCTAGCATTTGACCGCCTTGCGCTAATGGTGCTGCGCACGGGGGTCAGGCTTACCCACGGCGAGGTTATTGCGTATGCTAAGCGCACAATCGACCTGGTAGTTCAGGTCGGACGGCGCAATGGCTCCCGCGGGGTGCTTGAGATTTACCTACCTTCACAAGAGGAGGAATGATCATCATCGCAGATAGGGCACATCCGATGCTTGGCGGTACAGAGTGAAAACTCAATCAGCTGGTCGGATTATGTCATAATTTGATTCAATGTGCCCGTTTGAAGGAGAATGGATAATCGGATGAGAATTCTGGCTCGATAATCAATGGCGCGCGATCGCACCGCTATCACCGACGAACCAGCCCGGAAAAATTGGACAGCGGGTATAAGTGGAATTGCTGCCTGACTTTGGCTTAGATGCCGGAAACAGGAGAGAGCATGACGAGACGACCGCGCCGGAACCACAGCCCGGCTTTCAAGGCAATCGTCACCACCCGGTCGGGTTCCTAGACGCGTCGTGCGCATATTCAACACGAGCGTGTTCTCCGCCAGCATCCGAATCGTTGTCGACCAACACTTCCTTGACCAGCAGTCGGACGACCTTCTGTCGCTCAATGATGTCCAGCGAATCCGCCGACGCGCGCAGCCGCTGAAGGAAAGCGGTCAAGGTTTCGACCAGACGCAGGAACGACATCCGGTCGGCGGCCTGGCGACGATCGCCTGCAGTTCGGCGCGCATCGACTGTTCGCGGCCGCGCAGTTCCGGCATCCGGCGCCGTAGTTCTTCGAGGGACACGAGATCCTCTTGATAGGCGGTAAGCAGGCGCTCCATGCTTTTCCCGATCCGCGTCAACTCGCGTTCGAGAGCGTCTTGCCGCCGCTTCATCGGTTCGGCAGCACGGGCAGCATCCAGGCGTCGGTCGAGTTCGGCCTGGATGAGTGTCGGATCTTCGATCAGGTGGATAACCTCCTGCCAGACGATCTGGTCGAGCAGGTCCTGGCGGATAGGCCGGCTATCACACACGGCCCCGCCAAGATGGCGCCATGCATCGGAGCCAAGGCAGCGGTAGTAATGGATTTTGCGCGCCGAGCTGCGGGTCGATGTTCGCGACAGCGCATAGCCGCATTTGCGGCAGGAGACCAGCCCTTGAACGATGCTGGGTTCGATGGTCCGGCGGGGCGCGAAGCGCTTGTTGTCGGCCAAGCGCTCTGCTGCAAGCGCAAATGTCTCGTCGCTGACGATCGCCGGGACCGGTATTTCGATCCATTCATCGCGCGGCCGTTCGTGACCGCTGCTCTTTTCCCCATGGATCGTCCGCCCTGTCAGGCGGAACGGTCTCGTCACCTTCTGCCGTGCTCCGACCTGCGTCTTGTTGAAGCAGGCTGTGCCCTTGTAAGCGGGGTTCCGTAGGATCGCCCAGACCACCGATCGTTCCCAGCGCGTCACCCGCCGGCGCGTGGGCAGTCCCATCTCGCGTAACAGCTGGGCGATCGCACCGATGCTCAGACCATCCACGGCATATTTGTCGTACACCAGTCGCACGACCTCCGCTTCAGCGGTGTCGATCTCGTAGCGTGCCGGCACATCGCTGGTCTTGCGAATGTAGCGATAGCCATAGGGTGCGCCGCAAAGGACCGAGACTTCCCCGGCCTTGGCGCGGTGGCGCTTGCCGCGACGGGATCGTTCGAGAATCTGCGCCCGCTCATACTCGGCGATCATGCCCTGGAATTGCAGCATCAACTGATCTTCCGGCGTGCCGGAATGTGGTGCCTTCAGGAATATCGTCTCGACACCATGGCGGACGAACTCCTCGGTCAGCAGGACTTGATAAGCATATTTGCGGCTCAGCCGATCCGGCGAGTGGATCAGGATAGCCTAAAGGTGGCCCTCGGCGGCGAGATCACGCAGCCGCTCCAGACCTGGCCGCGCCAGGCTGGCGCCGCTGAAGCCTTCGTCCTCGATCACCCATTCATCGGGTACGCTGTATCCTTGCTCCTGC
Source organism: Rhizobium sp. CB3171 (assembly GCF_029714265.1). NCBI lineage: Bacteria > Pseudomonadati > Pseudomonadota > Alphaproteobacteria > Hyphomicrobiales > Rhizobiaceae > Rhizobium > Rhizobium sp. CB3171. Next base: position 104,815 of record NZ_CP121656.1, read on the forward strand.
GCGAACTCGATCAGCGCCGCTGTCTGGCTGGCGATCGTGTTCTCCTCCTTCTGCTGTTCGGAGGATACCCTGGCGTAGATCGCGGCGGCCTTCATCGCTCTTCCCTCTCACGCGCGGCTCGGTGCTGACCGCACGGAATTGCTCTGGGACCAATATCCCAAAGACTTGCTCCAGTTTGACGGCGAGGAGACGATCGAAGGCATGCTCGAACTGGATGCTGCGATCATGGCCGCGCCGTTCAACCATGGCCGCCAGCTTCGCCGAGGAACGCCCGCAGCGCCCGGCTGACCATCTCGCTGATCGTCGTTCCTTCCGCCGCTGCCCGCGCCCGGACGGCATCGACCAGGTTCGGCGGAAGCTTGAACGTCACTGCTGCGGCTGGCTCGACAACCGGCACGGGGCGACCGATCAACTGCGCCTCCTCGATGTAACGATAGGCCTGACGTCGGGACATTGCGAATTCGCGCGACAACGACAAGGCAGCCTCCGTCACACTCAGCCCGCGCGCGAGTAACCCATGGGCCGTATTGAGACGTTCCGCTTTTTGCGCATCGGTCGATCGCGACATGTGACATATACATATTACCTTTTGAGACGAAGATCAAGCACAGAACGAGAACGTTCGAGTGGAATCGTCCGCTCGAACGTAAAATTACCTTTTGCGTTCAGGGAGTGCTTTCACCCCTCCTAAGCAATCTCGTGCTCGACGATCTCGACAAGGAACTGGCCCGACGGGGTCTCCGTTTTTGCCGCTATGCGGACGACTGCAACATCTATGTTCGCAGCCGCCGCGCCGGCGAACGCGTTATGGCTTCCATAGGCCGGTTCCTGGCCAAGAAGCTGCGGCTGAAGGTCAACGAGACGAAGAGCGCGGTGGCGCAACCTCAGGAGCGGAAGTTCCTTGGATTCAGCATCTCGAATGACGGGAGCGAGCGGCGCATTGCGCCGAAAGCTCTCGACAAGTTCAAGGCGCGGATCCGGGACCTGACAAGCCGGACGCGGGGAATCAGCCTGCCGCAGTTGATCAAAGAGCTGAAGCCATACCTCATCGGATGGCGCGGCTACTTCGGCTTCTGCCAGACCCCGCGGGTGCTTACGAACTTGGAAGCGTGGATCCGCCGAAGACTACGTATGTATCTTTGGCGGCAATGGGGAAACGGTCACAACCGCTTCAAGGAACTGCGCCGTTGTGGCGTTCCAAAGTTCCGTGCTGCGATTGCCGCCGGTTCGCCGACGGGATTCTGGCGCATGTCAGGACACCCCGCGGTGCAACAGGCCCTACGCACCCATTACTTCGAGTCACTCGGTCTTCCCCGACTCCATCTCTCTGCCCAAGCTTAATCTGGTCGAACCGCCGTGGTACGTGACCCGTATGCCCGGTGGTGTGGGAGGGGTGGCGCCGTGAGGCGTCCCCCTATCCCGATCAATCCCGTGAGTCAACCTCTTTGAGCCTTGGTATAAGTGGTCGCAAGGTCGAGGGGTTCTGGCTCCGGCAAGGCACCAGACTGGCTATCGAAAATCCGCTTAAGCACGCGGTCGGAATAATATTTCACCTTTTTTAGCCGAAGCGGCGGTTGCCCTTTGATCAGCACGATTTCCATGTCGTCGTCGATGAGGCGCACTTGCTCCGGCCGCAACAGCGGCGCGCCTTGGTCAGAAAGCTGAATATTTGTATCGAAAATGTTGCGCTGGCTGAAGGAGGTGGAGCGGGCGCGAAACGTATAGTCGCCGATGGCTTTCGAAATATAGTTTGGAGTCTCGTCGTCGGCGGTGGCCATAAAGATCTGTATGCCAGTATTGCTAAGGAAATTCTCCTTACCAGACTCTTCATATGCCCCAGTCAAAGCCGAGAGGCTTTGGATGATGAACATGAAACGCCCCTTGTAGCCGGCAATCGTAGTGACCGCGGTTTCTATGGCTTCGAGTTTACCGAGATGCTTAAATTCATCCAGCAAGAACAGCACCTCGAAGATTTCGTCCTTCTTCGGCAGTGTCCGCTGTAGAATGGAGACCACCTGCTGGAAGAACAGCCGAATGAGGGGAGCGATTACCTCAAGATCGTTTGGATTAACGCAGAGAAAAATTGACGTGGGATCGCGGCGGAGATCATAAATTGAAAAATCCGACGTCGTTGTAGTTGCCTTGATTAAGGGGTCCGCCCAGAGATTCAGGCCGCCGTCACCAAGGACAGAGGTATAGGAAGTCAGAATCTTAGTATCGTTACCGGCCATGTTATCGAAAATTCGCTCTGCCTCTTTATTTTGCGTTTCCTCAGCGAGCTGGGCGAAAAGCTTGTATTTCTCACCGGGCTGGGCGAATAGGTCGTAGACGGCACCGATCGTGGGCGTACCGCGTTCGATGCATGCGAGTATGCCAGCGACAAAAAGGTCTCGCGCGCCATCGATAAAGCCTTCCGATCCCTTCCCCTTTGCAACGATCAAGTTAACGGCCAGCCGCCGCGTCTCGCTGAAACGGCGTTCCGGCGGCATGTTAACGAGGTCAAGCACAGGGTTGTAACTGTGGGTCCGTCCCGCACTGTCGAGTGGCGCGAACTTGAAAACCCGATCGCCCCGCGTCATGCGGGTGCGCGAAGTGAACTCGAATAGCTCCCCCTTCACGTCGAGCGCCAGAATTGAACCGTTGAAGGTCAGGAGGGTCGGGATGACCACGCCAACGCCTTTGCCGGCACGCGTCGGGGCCACGACCAGACTATGCGGCTGTTCGCCGTTAGTTAGATATCGACCCGGCCAACGCGGCCCAACCGTTTTGCCAAAGATCGGTCCAGTTATGTTGCGAAAAGGCCTGATATAGCCCGCTCGTTGTAGTTCCTGCCGCGCGGCCCAGCGCGCCGTTCCGTGATGTTGCGACTTTCGTAGGATTACAACGGCGACTGCCATTGTGGCGAGTACGGCGGTACTGACGGCGATTGTCAAGCCACGGAGGAAGACCGGTGTGGCGTAGCCAAGATATAAGGGCGTTTCGTACCAGAAGGAGAAGATGTCGAAGCGACTGATGGTTTCACGGCTGATGCCGTGGCGATAGAAGCTTGCATAAATGCTCGCGAACAACAGCCCCATCGTCAGCGAAAGAAGGAAGGCAAACAGCAGCGTGTTCAGCTTCCGAGTCGTGTTCCCGTCCATTTCCTCATGACCTCCGCGGCGCTTCTATGCTCACCCCTGCTTCGCTGCGGTTCCTCGAGTGTTCTGACATTTGCCGCGGCATCCGCGCCCCGGGAGCTGACGCAGAACGTCCGCGAGCTACGTCCGAGTGGCTATCTTTGAAATTAGTTCGAACGGCCGTTTTATCATCGCGCATGCCGTTGCGCTCTTGACTTGAACTGTCTGCTTATGGATCCTGATGCCTGGATTGGACTCGTTCTCGCCCCAAATACGATCACGTTCGTTGGGTCACCATATTCGTTGCCCTGCTCGGCTTCCCAGTCCGCTGACATCACCATCATTTCGTCTTCTCTTGGCCGTTGGTGTGTGGCAGCCTCTCTGGAAACCGACGGCTTCTGAGCGTCGTTCTTCACCTCCGCCTGTCCAAGCGTTAGTCCTTTTTTAAAGGCTGCGTCTTTTCCGGAGGGGTCTCCTGAAGGCTCGGCTGAAATAATGGCCGGACGGTTGTTCTGATGTAACCCGTCACGCCCCGAATGCGGTTGATTACCTGGCCTGCTATAGGATTTGCTGCCTAAATTTTTGATATCGGTGACCCTCCGCCCGGATTGGATCCAGCCAAGTAGTGCTTCTAGCGAACAGCTTGCCACTCTTGCTGCGATGGTTCGTGATCGCTTGGCCATATTCGCTTTTTCGGATCTCCATTCGACACCAGACCAGCGCGGCGCTCTACTGACCTCGCCTTCTTCCGCCTCGAGGCCTTTATTCGCGATTTCGGATTGATCGCTCACGCCGTAGGTTCTGATGATCAGGCCTCCAAGACGCTTGATCATTACGTGGTTTCCCCCATCGGCTGTTTTGATGAGGTTTTTGGATTCGAGCAGCGTCTTATTGCCGGTCAGCATCTTCGTTCCATCTCCGGCATCCCAATAGCGCCGGTTACAAATCCCTCAAACGTAATTATCCGGGAATAGGCGCCGGTCTTGGGGTCGACAACGGCGGCTTTGCCCTTGTAGCCTTTGGGATCCACTCGCCGACCGCGCCCTGCGACGGAGCATCGAAGAGCTCAGATAAGACCGGTTTTTCATCATAGGTCATAGTAGAAGTCTCATAGCGGACCGACGGTTACGAGGAACATCTTACTGCATTGGAATGCTCATCTTTCGTGACGAGTGCTTATCAATATAAGCAAGCGGCCCCCCGACTCCCAAGAATGTACGGTTACGGTTGCAATATGATACCAACTTTGCCGGTTGTATTCGCAATTACAGCAGTCATGTCGTATTCATACGGCGAGGTACGGCGAGGTACGGCGAGGACCGCGGACTTTGCTCGCGCGCATGGGCCGTTGCTGACTGTGGTCATTGCGGACGACGGTTACGCACCCACTATCGCGGTCGCAACGCGGCACCCGGCTATCATTGCGCTGGCAAGATCATCGTTGAAGGACGGGGCGTCTATTGTCTCAATATCGGCGGCGTGCAGATCGATGAGGCCGTGGCTGCAGCTTTCCTGGAGGCACTTGAACCAGCGCGCCTAACCGCCACGATTGAAGCCGCCGAACGTCTGGAAAGCGATCGGGAAGCAACCCTCAAGCAGTGGCGGCTCGACGTGGAACGGGCGCAGTTCGCCGTCAACCGCGCCGAGCGCCGCTATCGCGCTGTAGATCCTGACAATCGCCTGGTCGCCCGCTCCCTGGAACGGGAGTGGGAAGAAGCCCTGCGCGCGCTGGAGGTGGCCAAGACGGAATTGGCACGCCGAGAGGAGGCGACACCACGGCTGTTGTCGTCCCAGGAGCGGGCAAATCTGCTCACCGTTGGCGTCGATCTGGTGAGCGATGGGGTCGTCCTATCCGGATCTGTTGCAGAAGGGCAGTTGCGCCGACCACCAACACACTACGCAACATTTCGTCGCCGGCGCGGGTGATTATACCGAGCCTGACTTTGCCACCGGTTGAATGATCTTTCGGCGTCAGCCCAATCCAGGCGGCAAAATCACGCCCCGATTTGAACATCGCTGGGTCGGGTGTTTTCATCATCAGAAGCGAGGCGCCGATCGGTCCCACACCGGGGATTGCCGCCAGGCGCTTGCTGCATTCATCAGCACGATGCAAGGCCATCAATTTTTCATCGATGATTTTGATCTCGCCAAGTAGCTCGCGATATTCCTCACCATGTATGGCGAAGAGCTCACGTGCCAGTTCCGGCAGAGACTGATCTGCAGCAATCCGCTCCAACAACGGTTCGATCCTGCACATGCCTTTGGCAGCGACAATGCCGAACTCGATCGCAAAACCGCGGATAACGCCGGTTCTCGTGAGGAGCACCGTCGCCGCTTCATAAAGCAAACCCCGCAGATGGTTGTCGCCTCTTTTAGAGATGTGGCCGTCATAATCGACCTCGCCCGACTGGTAGCGCCGTGTTGTCAATCCGAGCCAAGCGCCAACTGAGCGCGACGTTCTGAAGTTTCCTGGATCTTCAATCGCTGCGACGTACGAGACGGCTGTGACGGCTCCGATGCCCGGTATGGTATCGTCATTAAAAGCTTCGTCGCCTGGCTCTGTCGCGCCGCTGCGAGCAGTTGGCGATCAAGATCAGCCGCGTGTTTGCGTATGTCGCGCCACGCATCGAGCAGAGGCAAAATGATCCGTGCAAGGTTGTCGTTCCCAGCGAGAAGCTCTCTGACATTGCCATCGAATATCCGACCTTTTCCTTCGGGGACAATGAGACCGAACGTCTTCATTAGGCCACGGACCTGGTTGCTCAGCTGGGTTGAGACACTCAGGAGTTGATTTCGAGCCCCAACTAAGGTGCGTATAAGCATGCTGTCGAACGCTTTTACCCGGACCGCCTTGTAGAAGCCGGCTTCGGCCAACTGGGCCAAGCCATCCGCATCATTGGCATCAGTCTTGTTGAGCGTCTCGTTCAATACTTTTTGCGCATGCCGCGCTTCAATGCAGATCGCCGGAACACCCTCGGCCACCAGCGCGTGATAGAACCACGTCGACAGCGGCCCCGTCTCAAATACAACGCGCTTGGCGTGCGGGGCATGCTTGCGGATCATCTGCGCCAGAAGCTTTGGATCAGATGGGCACTTCCCCCGCCATATCCGTTGCCCGTCTTGTCGGATCGAGATCGCCGTATCTTCTGTGGTTGCCGCCCGTGGGGCAAGAAGTTTCTAACCCAAATATGCGAGTGATCGAGTGCGGTCTTCTGTCAGGCCTTTAAATGCGGCATGTCAAAAGCCGCTGGCCGGTATGGTGATCTGCGGATAAGGCCCAACTCTTTCAAACGAGCTCAGATGCTCAAGATACTACACTGGTTTTCCTGATCCAGATCTGTTCGATCATTTTGCCCATTCGGGTCGTCGCCTTCTTACTCCCTCTTTATCCGAAACCAAGCAGCAGTGGCATATCGATCATGCAACGGCTGCCTGTGTCGGAACTCGATAATCCTCATTTTTCGTGAGCACGGCCCAAATCGTACGCGCCATTTTGTTGGCCAATGCTATCGCAACAAGCATTCGTGGCTTTCGCGCGGCAATGCGCGCGAGCCATGAGCCTTCAATGATCGCTTTGCGGGTCAGCCAGGTTAGGCGCGACATCGCGCCAATGATTAGGAGTCGGCGGATATCAGCTTGGCCCGCCTTAGAAATGCGTCCGAGCCGCTCTTTTCCACCGGAGGAGAATTGGCGCGGAACAAGACCTAGCCATGCGGCAAAGTCGCGCCCGCACCGAAAGCTCTCCATGGGCGGGGCAAAGGCCTCAACAGCCAGGGAGGTCAACGGGCCGACACCTGGAATTGTTTGTAGTCGCCGCGCTGTGTCGGCTTCAGCCGCCAGCGCCTTGATCTTCACTGTTCGTGCATCGATGCGGACCGTCTTCTCGGCAATCTGGTCCATCAGGTCGCGACACTCCTCGCGCATCAAATTTGGCAAGTCGCTATTTGGGTCATTGAGGATCTCATCAACGCGTTTCAACTGATGCATTCCCTGCGCAATAACATAGCCATATTCATAGAGGCAGCCCCTGAGTGCGTTGGCCAGTTCTGTGCGCTGATGCACAAGGCGCTCTCGAGCGCGAAACAAAATTGCCCTGCTTTGTTGCTCGGCAGACTTTGGATCTACGAAGCGCATTTCAGGTCTCTGAGCCGCGATTACGATCGCTTCGGCATCTGCCGCATCGTTCTTCTGACGCTTTACAAAAGGCTTGACGTAATGCGGGGCGATCAACTTCACCTCGTGGCCATACCTGCTCATCTCGCGGGCCCAGTAATGCGCGCTGCCACAGGCTTCCATCACGACCACCGCTGGAGGCTGCTCGGCCATAAATTTGGCAAAACTCCCCCGTGACAATTTCTTCCGGAACTTCAGCTCCCCAGTCATCGACGCACCATGAAGCTGAAAAGCCGTCTTTGCCAAATCCACCCCGATCATTGTATCTTTCGTCACGGTTGCCGTCCTTTCCGCTCAGTGGCTGTAAACACCACTATCCTGGCACATTGCGATGCCGTCTGGGGAGGGCGGCAACCACTCCATCTTGCCAGGTGAGCCGGCTCGATTTCGCCGGGGACGCGCACCAGGACATCACCGATGACGATTTCCACCGTAGAACTTGCCACCGGCTCAACGCGGGCGAACTTCACTTCCTCCTTCACGGCTCCCGGCAGGTGTGCAACCAACCCCGATGACAGTGCCTTGCGACGCCACCCGTAAAGCTGCGAGGGATCCAATCCCTCAGAACGCGCATCGCCGAGACATCGGCCTCAGGCAACAACGTCTCGGCAATCAGCCGCTCCTTCTCCTCATCCGGCCAGTCACGCGGTTTGCGTCGCGCCCGCACCGGCGCCGCCGTCAAAACCTCGAGTGTTCGTGGCTGATTCACGCCGATTGGTACCACATTTCCGACTGCGCGTCCGGGTCTGTTCCAATCTTACTGCGGGCGTCGGTCATTGCCGGCCACAAAGCGCGTGACGGATATTACCCTGCCGTTGTCCCGCCTCCGCCCATGCGCGAGGCGCAATTGGCTATAGCGATCTACTACGATCTGATGACCTGCGCCCCCTCGCGACGGCCCACATGGAGCCGGCTAGTTCACGGGCAATGGCCGTGCAAATCACCGTGGTCCGCTTGCCTCTCCAGCCAGCATACGATAGCGAGCCGAGAGTGGGAAAAACGTGGGGGTAAGGGTATTCAGGTAATCGAGTGCTTTTGGAAAGGGTACTCGTTGACCGCACAATTGAAGATGATCATCTCCGTCGAGCTTGTTGGGGTCGTCTTCTCTATTCGGCGTGGTGAGGTCAAGCACCTTCTGACTATCCGCAGCTGCGGTGATTGATGTCTGCGTATTCCGATGAAGCCGGCCATCGATTCCGATTTGAAGCCGGCCAGTCATTCCGATTTCATTCCGGCCAGCATTCCGATTTGAAGCCGGCCATTTCTCGGACTGATCCTGGGTCTTGTTGATGTTTGGATTGGGTTTTGTTTCAGGTCAAGCGTGCGGTATTTCAGATGCTAATGGCGAACGCTGTTTGCGCATGCTTTCACCGGTGAGATCGATGCGATAGGCGTTGTGAACGAGGCGATCCAGGATCGCATCGGCGAGCGTTGGGTTTCCAATGATTTCCCACCAGCGATCCAGGGGCACCTGGCTTGTGACGATCGTCGAGCGACGCTCGTAGCGGTCTTCGATGATCTCGAGAAGATCGCGGCGCTGATCATCGTTGAGTTTTTCCGGTCCCCAGTCGTCAAGGACCAGCAGGTCGGTCTTGGCGAGGGATTTGAGTATCCTGCCGTATCGTCCGTCACCCCTTGCAAGTGCGAGCGTGGCGAACAGTCGAGGAACCCGGTGGTATGCGACGGAGAAATCCTCGCGGCAGGCTTTGTGGCCGAGTGCGCAGGCAAGCCAACTTTTGCCGACCCCGGCTGGCCCGGTGACGAGCAGACTATGATGCTTGCGGATCCAGTCGCAGCGAGCAAGCGTCATAAACAGATTGCGGTCGAGACCACGAGACGCACGAAAGTCGGCATTCTCGATCTGTGCATCATGGCGAAGCTTGGCAGCCCTGGCGCGGGCTTCGAAACGCTTCTGGCGGCGCATGGTAGCCTCTCGCTCAAGCAGTATGGCAAGCCACTCTCCATGCTCGAGGCCGCGCGCTTCGGATTGTGCGTCGAGTTCCTGGAAGGCTGTGGCCATGCCGTAAAGGCCGAGTTCGCGCAGCATATCGATGGTCGGATTGATCAGCATTGGTGCATCTCCTCATTGAAAGTAATCAGGACCACGCAGATTGGCGTGATCGACGATGGTGGTCGGTTCGGTGGAATGGCGGGCGGTCTTGTGGTTGGCCAGAAGCGAAGCAATGCTTTTGCAGTTCAGCCCACCGATCTCGACGGCGCGGGCAGACACGGCCTCGGCCCGATTGCGATCGATGTCGCGAAACAAGCGTAAAACGCCCAGGCATGTTCGAAAGCCCTGTTCGGGATGCGGGCGGCTGGCAAGGATTGCGATGACCAGACCTTCTGTCTGTGGCCCGATGGATGCAGCCCAGCGACGGAAACGATCCGGTGTCCACTCAGCATATCGCCGGTGGGAACTGGGCATGTGATCCGGATCGGTTCCATGACGAGGGCCGCCATAGCGGCGCTGATGGACAGCAATGCGCTTGCCGCGGTGAAAGATCTCGATGGTGCGCGCCGTTGCCCTCAGATCGACCTGCTGGCGAATGAGACTGTGCGGCACGGAATAGAAGAAGGCCTTGAACTCAACGTGGTAATCCGTCGAGACGCGGGCCAAACGCCATTCGGCGAATTCGTAGTCTTCACCCGGAAGGCTGGCGAGCGCGGCACGTTCGACACTCTCAAATAATTGCCGCCGGGTAACACCCAATCGACGCATGAGGTGGTCATTGATGCGATCGAGCGCTTGGCGAATAGCGGCATTGGCCTCAGCAAGCGAGAAGAACGTCTGCTTGCGCAACCGCCCCAGAATGCAGGTCTGGGCGAAACGGACTCCGTTCTCGACCTTGGCTTTGTCTCGCGGCTTTTTTGGCCGTGCCGGAAGAACGCCGACTCCATAATGGGATGCCATCATGCCGTAACTGCGGTTAATCTCGGGATCGTAAAAGCTGGCGTGGTTGACGCCCGACTTCAGATTGTCGGGAACGATCAGCCGCGGAACGCCGTCGAAGAAGCGAAACATTCGAACATGCGAGCAAATCCAGTCGGGGAGCGTTTGCGTCCAGGTCGCCTCAGCATAGGTGAAGCTCGATGCACCGAGCACCGCCACGAAGATCTCTGCCTCGCGGATCTCACCGGTCTTGCGATCAACGATCGGGATCTTCTTGCCGGAATAGTCGACGAAGACCTTGTCGCCGGCTGCATGCTCTTGGCGCATCGTCGGCGAAAGCCGCTGCTCGAAGCTTCTAAAGAGCTCACAAAAGCGGGAATAGCCGTAACCCTCGGGATGCGACCCACGATACTCCTCCCACAGGATGAGCAGGGTGACGCCGGGCTTCTTTAGCTCGACGGCAAGATCGGCCCAATTGGGTTCGACGCGTCGTCTCGTGCCCTGTTTGATGCCGTTGCGAGCGAAGAGCTTGTTCTCGAGCGCATCGTCAGTGAGTTCGCCCGGCAAGGGCCAGCTCAATCCAATTGCTGCTGCGCGCTGCAGATTATCCTGCACCGTACTGCGCGCTATTCCCAATACGACCGCAATCTCACGGGAGCTGGTCCCGCTTCCGGCAAGTCGCAGCATTTGTCGTAACTGTCTCATGGTCAGCCTTCTCTTTGCCGGCATCAAAATGTCCTCGTTCATCACGAGGTATCGATGCCGAAAGTTGCTGACCCAGGAGGTAATCTTCAGTGCCGAAAACCGGCCGGTCTTTGATTGGAACGGTGGCCGGCTTCAAATCGGAATGGTGGCCGGTCTTTGATCGGATTGCCGGCCGGCTTCACGTCGGAATCCGCATTGATGTCTTCGCAGTATCGCACTTCTCTCCGGGATCGACCTGTGTGGCCCTCCCACTATGGGACCAGAAGAATGAGGCGGAACAATCTAATCGGCGACCTGATCGCAATAAACGACCGTACCAAGACAACACGCGAACTCACCTCATCCGTCGTCCTGCGAAGGACATCTTTCCACCACCGGCGGAATCTTCTTGTCTCCTTTTTTTTCGTTACCCTGGTTGCTAACTATGCAGCAACAGGCAAGCTCTCCCGTGTCCAGCAGAATTCGGTTCCGTCACTCCACATGCGATGCATGATCACCGCAAGCCGTCGTGCCAACGCTACAACCGCCTTTTGCCTCCCGCGGCGTCTGGCGATATTCATCGCCCACGCTTTCAGCCACGACCATTTCTTGACGTTTACAAGCAGGACTTGTGCTGCTTCGTAAAGCAGGGATCGCATCATCGCGTCACCGCAACAGGATACGCGCCCGACCCGCTTGCTTTCACCAGACTCGTTCAGTTTCGGCGTCAGCCCGAGCACAGAACCGACCGCCTTTGAATGTGCAAACCGCGCAGGAATATCGATGGTTGCCGTATAGGTGAGAGCGACCACGGGGCCGACACCAGGGATCGTCGTCAATCGGCGACAGACTTCATCCTCGCGGACCAAATCCAAAACCTTCTTGTGCAGCTTGGTGAACTCGTTGCGCAACAGTTTGCGTGCAGCCAACAATGGCTGCATGATTTCGTGTAGATCAGGCCTGTCTTCGACGAGCTCATTGATCCGCTCCTCGAATTTGATCTTGCCGACCAATCCGACTTTCAGACCGAAGTTGCGCAACAATCCGCGAATGTCATTCGCGATGGCGATGGCTTTCTCCTGCAAAAGTTTGCGCGCGGTCAGCAATGCTCGGTGCTTCTGGCTCGTCAATGTCTTCACATGCACAGGCCGATAGAGATTGACGCGCATCATCTGGGCCATGCCACGCGCATCGTTGCGGTCCGTCTTATTCGGTTGGGCTTTCAAAAATGCCTTGGCATGCCTGGTCTCGATGCAGATCACCGGCAATCCTGCCTTGGCAAGTCCGTCATAAAGCCATTGCGACAGTGGTCCGGCTTCAAGACCGATCCGCTCAATCTGCCACTTCGGATCCTTGATCACCGAGATCAAATCCTCAGGGTGAGTGGCTACTTTCGTCTCCCGGCAAATCTTGCCTGTCTCATCAACAATGCAGACCGCGGTCTCTTTCACCGACACATCCAGTGCACAATAGTGTTTCATGCTGCGCTTCTCCCTTTGATGTTTGAGGCTGTTGAAAGACATGACCTCGTTTTACCATCAGCCAGAAGCGCAGCACCCCAATCCACAATGGTCAACGCTGAGACGCAAAGCCGAATATCCCATCTAATCGCACGGCATTTTGCAAGCGTTTTTTTCAAAGATGGGCCGGCCGGCACTGTGGTTAGTCTAGTGCTGAGCAACGAAGCAAAGGCATTCGTGGCCATAGGTGAAAGCTTTGCCGTACACGAGACGGTCAACCACTCCAGCCGCGAATATGTCCGGGATGCCGTCCACGTCAATTCAGCCGAGGGGTTCAATGCTCGGGTCCGGCGAACCATTGCAGGCGTCTTTCATCACATCAGCCCGGAACTTGCCGACCTATATTTCCATGAAACCGGTTTCCGCTGGTCCCAGCGCGTTGTTACCGGCCAAGCAGTGCGGAAAAGCCGAAGCGGCAAGGAAAGCACGAAAACCCTCTGGTCACGGGTAGCTCCCGCACTGCAATTGCAGCAGGTCTTCCGCGCTGCTACCGGCCGCCAGCTGCGCCATAATAGCCCGGCATTCGTGTTCCGCACGGTGTAGAGCGCGGCGCCGGGTAGAATTAGCCGTCCGTTCGGCGCTGTGCCTGCCTTCATCAATCGACGCAAAGATTACGGCACGCGCTGCGGCTGCACCAGTTCTTACCGTCTCATTCGAAAACCGCCAGGGATACTTCTCGACGCGCCCGCCTCCCAACAAGGAATGCATCGCCGAAAAACCTCTGCGACTGTCGCGGCATCGAATAGCCGCACTTCTCTACGACCGTGCACACCGGCGACACCGTAATAGGCATAGTGACCGCGTAGGACAGCGTTAATCGCGCCGACCTGTTTCTTGATCGTGTGATGCCGCATTTCCCGCATCAGTCCCTGCAGCGACAAGACGCTCCGTCGAAGTCTCGCCTTCTCCGTGCGCATGCCAACCTTAAAGTTATCCTTCAGGTTGCGCGTGCAGTACAGCGTCATACCCAGAAAGTAAAATGTCTCCGGGCGGTTTCTGCCGCGTTTGCTCGCGTGCCGCTGTGCGAACCGGCCGAACTCGACCAACTTGGTCTTGCTCGGCTCAAGAGTGAGGCCAAATTTCCCCAACCTGTGACGCAGAGCCTCCTCGACCTGGAGCGCGTCCGAACGATATTGGAAGCAGATTACAAAGTCATCGATATAGCGCACCAGCCGAGCCTCGCCCCGTAACCGGGTCTTCACGACGCGCTCGAACCAAAGGTCCAGCACATAGTGGAGGTAAACGTTGCTCAACAGGACGCTGCTCGAACCGCCTTGTGGCGTTCCTTCATCGCTCGGGTGGACGGCTCCGTTCTCAAGGACGCCCGCTTTCAACCAGCGTCTAATCAAGCTGATCAGACGCGGGTCCCCGACTCGATGTTCGATAAACCGGAGCATCCAATCATGGGACAAACTCCCAAAGAAATTCTTCAGATCCGCCTCCAGCACCCACCGCAATGAGGGCGAGGAACTTCGCCAATCGATCTGCGGTCTCGAGCCTTGCCTTTTCGGCGCCGCAGCCGGATTTCATCACCTTGTGAAAGACCTCGACTTTCCAGCCCAAGCGGCGCGCCTTCCAGCGTTAACGCCAGGCTCGAATGAATCAACATTCCGCACAAGGTCACCGCGTAGGATCGACCCGCCTTATACCCCCCGGCGTTGACGGTTCGGGTGAAGCCGATCTTACCCAGCCGCGTACGGCTGTAAGTGAACTCAGTGGTGTCCTGCACGATAAGGATCGGGCCTTCACTGTCTGCGCAGCGCTTGGCGGTCGCTGCGAAATGGCCAGCCAACACTCCGTGCTCTGTAACCCGAGGATTGTCAAAGAACCGGTACGCCGCTTTCGTCGCGGCCCAGTCGCCACACGCCGCCGGGATGGGGTGACCAGGCGCCGACGTCATCTGGTCAAGCAGCCGGTGCATCCGGCGCGCCAGGCGTTTGTCTGGCAGACGCGATGATATGATCTCATCACCAAGCCAGCCCGCTCCGCCAGCTTCCGTATCCCCGCTCATCTGCGACGCCTCCGTGATTCGGCGTCACAGACAGAATCACAGACGATTCAGCGGATGCAACCTCGCCTGCAGCAGATGTGGGTAATCGGAAGCCACCTCGGATGGATACGACATGACTGCTGTAATTGCGAATACAATCGGCAAAGTTGGTATCATATTGCAACCGTAACCGTACATTCTTGGGAGTCGGGGGGCCGCGTGTTTATATTGATAAGCACTCGTCACGAAAGATGAGCATCCAAATGCAGTAAGATTTTCCTCGTAACCGTCGGTCCGTTATGAGACTTCTACTATGACCTATGATGAAAAGCCGGTCTTATCTGAGCTCTCAAATCCTACAGCAGGCCAGGTAATCAACCGTATCTGGGGCGTGGCGGGTTACATCAGAACAACCGGAAACGAGCCCTGCCCCGCCAACCGCAGCTTCAAGCCGGTGCTACAAGAGACAAAATCAAAGAAGCGTCCGGCCATTATTTCAGCAGAGCCTTCAGAAGACCCCTCGGGAAAAGACGCCGCCTTTAAAAAAGGGACTAACGCCCGCGCAGGCTGAGGTGAAAAGCGACGCCCAGAAGCCGTCGATTTTTAGAGAGGCTGCCGCACACCAAGCGACAAGGGACGATGAAATGATGGCGATGTCAGCGGACTGGGAAGCCGAGCTGGGCAACGAATATGATGACCCAACGAACGTGATCGTATTTGAAGCGAGAACGAGTCCAATCCGGACATCAGGATCCATAAAGCAGACAGTTCAAATCAAGAGCGCAACGGCATGCGCGATGATAAAACCGGCCGTTCGAACTAATTCCAGCTTATGCGACGATCAAGGGTTTCGAGGTTATGCGCGCTTTGCGCAAGGGGTAGGCGGCAATTTTCAACCTGACGGGCGATGTTCGCGGTGAAGCACGCATCGTTGAACGTGCCTTTGGGATCGGACCGAGCACGCTGACGGAGGCCGTCGCCTTGCTTGCTCAAAGTCTCGAAAACGCGAAGCCATAAGATAATTTCGGTTCAAACCAACAGCTACCATAACTAACGTCGAAATTTGCAATAGAGAAGAGTCAGTTCAGGCATGAAAACCTCTAACGACAATCAAACTCGTTGCTTACAAACTTGCCTCACTCTCAAGAGGAACAGCCCAGGCCAACAGAGGATCAGGCAGCAGCCAGCACCAGGGGCAACCATCAATCACTTGGACGGCCGCCGGCCAAACGGCGGCGGATAGAGCCGGATGAACCTGGGACGTCGACACGACGCGGCCAACCCTTGTCTGTGAATGCGCGAACCGTAGCCAGCGAAGGCGCATGGGACAGTCACGTTCGGCAACACGCGGTCACCCACTCGCACCGGCGCGATGATCCCACCGAACGACGCGGTACCGCGCCCGAGCGGCGCCCGGACAGAATGCCCGCTGACGGCAGCGTATCGTCGTCGCATCGTGGGCCACAACGACCAACGCATGGTCTGGAGGCGACGGCAGGTCGCCTGACCGAACAACAGTCCGACCGGACCGCAGGAAAACGACCGCGGGAAGAGCCGTACAGGCAGCGAAAGCGGCCGATGCATCGCTTGGAGTTGACGGTGGCGGATCTGCGCCCGACCGAACATCAGCTCGACTCGGCGGCAAAAAAGCGGCTGCAGGCAGAGCGAGAACTGTATCAGCAACAATTGAGTGCGTCCAGCCAAATAGCTCAGAACCATAACGCCGGCCTGTGCGTGTCCATGGCACGGGACAACGAGCTGGCGCGTCGCATCACTGGCGGGCTGGCGTTGCCCTTCCTGGAAGGGAGCGTCAACGCGCAAACCAACGCACAGCGGCTCGACAAGTACCTTCAGATGATTGCCAATGCAAGGCGGGCCAAGGGGGCAGGCATAACGCACCGCGATCTCGATCGTTGCACCGAGCTCGCGGCGCAGTATCTCTGCGAGACCGGGTGGTTCGAAGGTGCATCGCTGAAGCAGCTGGCTCATGTGGGCAACAAGCTGAGCAAGCACCCGAACCAGCAAGCGTGCATGGATGCAATCGCGTGGATCGCCAGACAGCTCGAGCAGGCCGATGATCTATCGGGGCTGAGTGGCACCCCGTCAGCCCTACTCCTGAACGCCTTCGCCAAGAACATCAACAGTGGTAGGTGTAAACGCGCGGTGGCTCGTTTGGCACGTTACCTGCAACGTGACGACCAGGCCCGGCAGTCTCTGAACGCGCGGGACATCGGCCTGGCACTCAATGCCTTCAGCAAGTGGTTCGATAACCCGGACTGCCAGTCCATGGCGCACTCGCTCGCCGCGTTTCTCGCCAGCGACAGCCGCCTGCGTCATGCGATGGATGCGCAGAGCGTCGCCACGGCGCTCAACGCCCTGAGCAAATGGCCCGACACGGCGGTCTGTGCGGAGGCCGCCGGTGCGCTGGCCGGGCGGCTGGCCGACGAGCCCGGGTTGCGCAAGGCCCTGGACCCGCAACAAGTCGCCAACGCGCTCAACGCCCTGAGCAAATGGCCCGACACGGCGGTCTGTGCGGAGGCCGCCGGTGCGCTGGCCGGGCGGCTGGCCGACGAGCCCGGGTTGCGCAACGCCCTCAACGCGCAAGGCGTGGCCAATGCGCTCAACGCCCTGAGCAAATGGCCCGGACGTGCGAACTGCGAGAAGGCCGCCGGTGCGCTGGCCGGGCGGCTGGCCGACGAGCCCGGGTTGCGCAAGGCCCTGGACCCGCAACAAGTCACCAACGCGCTCAACGCCCTGAGCAAATGGCCCGACACGGCGGTCTGTGCGGAGGCCGCCGGTGCGCTGGCCGGGCGGCTGGCCGACGAGCCCGGGTTGCGCAAGGCCCTGGACCCGCAACAAGTCGCCAACGCGCTCAACGCCCTGAGCAAATGGCCCGACACGGCGGTCTGTGCGGAGGCCGCCGGTGCGCTGGCCGGGCGGCTGGCCGACGAGCCCGGGTTGCACAAGGCCCTCAACCCGCAAGAAGTCGCCAACGCGCTCAACGCCCTGAGCAAATGGCCCGACACGGCGGTCTGTGCGGAGGCCGCCGGTGCGCTGGCCGGGCGGCTGGCCGACGAGCCCGGGTTGCGCAAGGCCCTGGACCCGCAAGGCGTCGCCAACGCGCTCAACGCCCTGAGCAAATGGCCCGACACGGCGGTCTGTGCGGAGGCCGCCGGTGCGCTGGCCGGGCGGCTGGCCGACGAGCCCGGGTTGCGCAAGGCCCTGGACCCGCAACAAGTCGCCAACGCGCTCAACGCCCTGAGCAAATGGCCCGACACGGCGGTCTGTACGGAGGCCGTCGATGCGCTGGCCGGGCGGCTGGCCGACGAGCCCGGGTTGCGCAAGGCCCTGGACCCGCAAGGCGTGGCCAACGCGCTCAACGCCCTGAGCAAATGGCCCGACACGGCGGTCTGTGCGGAGGCCGCCGGTGCGCTGGCCGGGCGGCTGGCCGACGAGCCCGGGTTGCGCAAGGCCCTCAACCCGCAAGGCGTCGCCACCGCGCTCAACGCCCTGAGCAAATGGCCCGACACGGCGGTCTGTGCGGAGGCCGCCGGTGCGCTGGCCGGGCGGCTGGCCGACGAGCCCGGGTTGCGCAAGGCCCTAGACCCGCAAGGCGTCGCCACCGCGCTCAACGCCCTGAGCAAAAGGCCCGACACGGCGGTCTGTGCGGAGGCCGCCGGTGCGCTGGCCGGGCGGCTGGCCGACGAGCCCGGGTTGCGCAAGGCCCTAGACCCGCAAGGCGTGGCCAACGCGCTCAACGCCCTGAGCAAATGGCCCGACACGGCGGTCTGTGCGGAGGCCGTCGATGCGCTGGCCGGGCGGCTGGCTAAAGATCACGATCTGCGACAAGCCATGGATGCGCAACACGTGGGCATGTCGCTCAATGCGCTTAGCAGATGTCTCGGAAGGCCGGCGTGCCAAACAGCAGGGCTGTTGCTCGCAGAGCGCGCAGGCTTGGCCGAACTTCCATGGCAGCAGTTCGAGATGCGTGGGATCGCCATGGTGGCCAACGCGATGTCCCGCCTGCTGCACCTTGACGAGGAACAGCTCCAGACCTTGGGTGGCGCCAAGCTGCAGGCGATAGCCGGGCACCTGGAGTTGCACCGCGAGCGTTTTGAGTCCGCCTCGGTCCTGGAGATTGGGATGCTCTTCAAGGCCCTTGCAGCGGCGCGGCTTCATCGCCAGATGCGTCCGCTGGCACGGCCCGCGCTGGAGCGGGTTTCGGTGCTTATGGGGGACGACAGATTACGTGAGACCAACCTCGAGGGTATCGGCAGCCTATGCATGGGACTGTTGCCGTTAATTCGCAGTCCGGAGCTGAACTCTCGCCATCGGGGCCACGCATTACGGGTGTTCAACACGTTGCAGCCTATCGTCGAGCGCAAGATCGACTTGTACCTGACCGGCGGCGATTCGCAGTCTTCGACCGACATTGATCAGCACGCAACGCGATGCCCGGCACTGACCTTTTTCCAGGTACTCAAGGCCTACAGCATGGTGTCCCGGCAATGGAAGCCGCGCCACGTCGAAGGCACTCGCCAGGAACTGCGCCAGCGCCGCGACCAACTGGCGACATGGGTGGACCGGACGCTGGAGCGTACGCGCGAGGCCATCGAGGCGGACCTCGGCGAGATGAGCTGGAACCTGATCGCGCAGATCGAGGCCGATGACCAGACGTTTGACGCCCTGGATCTGCGCATGGCGAAGGAGGCGCCGACGATTACGCAGGCCCACCCACCGACCAGCTTCGACCTGGACGTTGGGCGCTTGAGCATGCGCTCGGCTCCCGGCCAGCCTGGTGTGCCGGCCAACGGCAGCACGACCCATGTTGTGGTCGACTTGCGGGGCAGGAGGTATCGAACAATGCGACTGAGACGAACCAGCAGTACTCGCTGTTTGCACGGCTGACGGGTCTGCCGCTGGTGGAGGTCCAGCTGCCCGGGGCGATTTCGACGTTCATGCTCGCGCGTACGTTCAACTATCAGGGTGAGCCCTGGCGCTTCGACTTGTTCGGCGGCAGCCGCGCCACGCGCGGCAACATGAGCCGCCCCGCCCAGCTGTTGTCCGGCACATCCGCGGCGCCGTCGCTGCTGCCGGCAATCCGCTATGCCGACACCGCGCCGGGCAGTAGCTTGATGACGCTCGTCGCCAAGCTTGCCCCGCAGCGCGAAGACTGGTCGCGCATGCAGCGTTCACTACTGGAGATGGTGCCGAGCGATCACGTTAT
Source organism: Rhizobium sp. CB3171 (assembly GCF_029714265.1). NCBI lineage: Bacteria > Pseudomonadati > Pseudomonadota > Alphaproteobacteria > Hyphomicrobiales > Rhizobiaceae > Rhizobium > Rhizobium sp. CB3171. The sequence continues at coordinate 124,415 of NZ_CP121656.1, forward strand.
TGAGGGCACACTGCGTCTGGGATTCTTTGAAGACGTCAGCGGTCCTGCACACCCGTTCAAACCCTTGGCAGTGGACGGACGCCCCCTGGCGCTGTGCCCCAACGATGGCTGCGGCTTTTTGAAATTAGAGGTAGCCTTGTGCATCCCCGCCTTCCGCAAGCACTATGATGCTTGGCAAGCAGTGCAGGCTGGCCAGGCCAGCCAAGAGCAGCGTGACCTTCTGGCAAACGACAAGGGTCCCACACGGCTGGCACCGCAGGCGCTACAGCACTTCTCGCGCGACGAGGCGGCGCTGCAGGAGGCGCATGAGGCGATGCGGCACCGGCTTGAGGCGCTGCCGCCAGAGCTCAGCCAACTCACGCTATTCGAGCTGGCCACCAGTGGCGGCTACCAGGGCCAGCGAGTCCGGGCGGTGCCCTCCGCCGACGACAAGGTGCATCTGCCGCGCGAGCGCAGCCGGGCCTTCGACGCCGCAGGCGGCCCTTGCTGATTGGCAAGCCACCCTACGACAAAGAGAGATCTGCTACCGGTGCCAGAGGAACGCGTGGCGACCGTGGCGAAGGGCGACGCCACCGCCGAGTTCCTCTCGCAATCCTTCGGCATTCAGTACAGCTACACCGGATTCGACGACCGATCGGGCGACGATGCCCAGATGCTGCACAGCAAGGGCATGCTTATCGTGGTGCCGGAGAAGAACTGGCCGGCCGATTTTGTGAACACGGACCTGGTCTGCTCCAAGGAGGACCTCAAGACGCTGTCGTGCTGGACGGCCGGGCGCGACCGCAGCGCCGTGCCGCGTGACATGCTCAGCACCGGCAGCTTGCGGCTAAAGGACATTGTGGAGCCCGGGCGCATGAGCGCACTGCCGATTGCGGAGCTGCGCAAGCGCAACATGGATACCGACGGCGACGACGCGTTCGTGTACGCGGGCTACCCCAGGCTGGCGGCGCTGATCGCGCGAGATGGCCGATCGCGAGGACAGGCGCGGCCAGCCGCAGTCCTTCAAGCCACCGAAGACGGCCACGCCGGCCATTGATCGTGAGACCGGTCATTACAAGGCCGGGCGGCTGTCCGAGATCATGTCGCTGCAGCTTGGCGGTCAGATCATGGGCGCTGCCAGCACCCTGGCGGCGCGCTTCATGGCGCAACCCGACCAATTACGCGAGGCGATGGCGCGCAACATGATGTTCGGCACCTACGATGGCATTGAGCGCGATCTGCGCACCGGCTTGCGTGAGGTACTCGAAGGTGACGCCCGCGATCCACAAGTGTTGGCGAAACTACGCGCCGATGCGCGCGATGCGATTGAACGCGCCCACATGCCTGAGGCACGTGAAGCCGCCCAACTCCTGCACGCGCAACTGCTTCACCTTGACCACCAGGTGTCCTCCGCTGACGTGCCGCAGCTGCCCGATGCGCTGGCGGAGGCCTTCCCGAACCTCGCCAAGGCGTACGTTGCTGCGCCTTCTGCTGAGGCACGTATCCACGCCATCCTCGACAACTACCCTGTGTGCAGGCTCTCACATGCGCAATTCCCTGCCGGACAACCGGGGTTCATCCCCGACGAGCCGGAACTGACCATGCGCAACCTTTTCACCATTGCGATCAAGGTAGGCACCGATGCGCTGAAATCCGACACCGGCACGGCGCTGTTTGCCAAGATCGTGGAGGCGTGCGAACGATCCGAGCGGGGGTTCGCCGAGCGGGTGCGCGTGGTGCCGTACAGCAAGGCGACAGCCCGGGCCATGCACGATGGGAGATTTGATGCTGAGCAGACCAAGGGGTTCCTGCAGCACATGCCCACAATGGCCGCGGGTGTGATGCAGGATGCGCTGCACGCGCTGCAGCAGGCGCGCCTGATCGATCCGCCACCGCCACCGGCCGAGCGCCTGCGCGACGTAAGGACCGAGGACATCACGCTTAACGCCAAATCCCTGCTGACACGCGCCCGCGATATGGAGCCCGTGGTCACCGACATGCTGAATCGTGCGGCGGAGCCCTATGGTGGGCGACTGGTGGGAACACAGCATCAACTGAAGTCGCACGGCTCGCTGATGGAAAAGCTCAAGCAGCAGATGGCTTTGAAAAAGCAGACCCTGGAAGAAGCGACGGCCGGCGTAAACGACGCGCTGCGCTACAGCGTGGCACTGAATCCGCAGGACTTCACCGTCGGCCTGCGTGGCGTGCTGGCCTCGCTGGACGATCAGGGGCATGTGCGCGTCAAGTTGACCAACACGTTTACGAAGCAGAGGCAGGCATTCAAGGCAGTCAACGTCACGTTGCGCAGTCCCAAAGGCGCGCTCTGGGAAATCCAGTTCCATACACCGCAGACCTTCGCGCTTAAGGAGCAATTCCATGATCTATACAAGCGCAACCATGCGCTGCAGATGAAAGGCGCTCCACTGGCTGATCAGTGGGAACTGCAGGCGGCGCAGGAGGCCTTCAGTCGCGTGGCTTTGCCGCCGGCGTGTGAGGAGATCGACGATTGGGCCCTCGAGATATTACACTTTAGCTCGTCAGGAGAAAGCGGTTCGAGGGTGGCAGGGACCTCCAGGTCGCGCACCGTCGCAAGAAAACAGGCTGCGGTCGCTCGCTCGCCGCAAGCCGGCGAAATCCTCGCGGCCCTGGGCACGCGGCCGGTCGTGCTCGTCGGCATGCCGGCGAGCGGCAAGTCGACCATCGGCACCCAGCTTGCCAAGGAGTTAGGGGTGGAGTTTGTCGACACCGATGAGCGTATCGTCGCCGAGCACGGCAATCTGATGGAGATGTTCGCCGACCCTGGCCGCGGCGAGGCCTACTTCAGGGACCTGGAGACCAAAGAGCTCGCCAAGCAGCTGGAGAGAGGGCCCATCGTCATCGCAACCGGCGGCGGCGGCTTTGGCAAGGAGTCCAATCGAGCCCTGATCCTTAATAAGGCGACGTCGATCTGGCTCGACACCGACCTGAAAGAGCTCTGCAGGCGCCTCAAGAGCGACACCACCCGGCCGCTGCTGCAAGGCCCCGACGTCGAGCAGAAGGTTGAACAGCTGTACGAAGAGCGCAGTCCGCTCTACCAAAAAAGCCGATATCAGGTTGGCCTTGGCCCCGCCCTTTCAAAAAGACAAGAAAAAGCTCGCGCTTGCGTGGAGAAACTCTACGCTTTCCTGTGCCGCGACAGAGAAGCCGCCCTGCCCGCTGCCGAGATATCGGATGTCTCCGGTGCTTCCGGCACCGCCATCAGCATGCCACCCACCGCGCGCCGCATGCACAATGATCATCACAACGGCTACGATTGCGGGGGCGGCGTCGTTGAAACCATCCAGGCGCCGGCGGCACCATTGAGTGAAGCGGAACGGCCGCCGCCCCCCGACTCCCTCACCGCCGCCCCGCAGCCTTTGCTAGCCGGCAGTAACGCACGAGCGGATTTAGCGTCTTCCACGAGAAGCAGAGAACGCTCAAGTCGAGGTCGATAAACTCTAGGCGGCAACAATCAAGGGTTCTTTCGCAATTTTGGTGCAGGCAGGGTGCGGGGTTCAACGTAGACGACCACGCCGGACGAGATCACGCCTTGCGGACCGCCCGTAGTATCTTCTGTGGTTGCCGCCCGTGGGGCAAGAAGTTTCTAACCCAAATATGCGAGTGATCGAGTGCGGTCTTCTGTCAGGCCTTTAAATGCGGCATGTCAAAAGCCGCTGGCCGGTATGGTGATCTGCGGATAAGGCCCAACTCTTTCAAACGAGCTCAGATGCTCAAGATACTACACTGGTTTTCCTGATCCAGATCTGTTCGATCATTTTGCCCATTCGGGTCGTCGCCTTCTTACTCCTCTTTATCCGAAACCAAGCAGCAGTGGCATATCGATCATGCAACGGCTGCCTGTGTCGGAACTCGATAATCCTCATTTTTCGTGAGCACGGCCCAAATCGTACGCGCCATTTTGTTGGCCAATGCTATCGCAACAAGCATTCGTGGCTTTCGCGCGGCAATGCGCGCGAGCCATGAGCCTTCAATGATCGCTTTGCGGGTCAGCCAGGTTAGGCGCGACATCGCGCCAATGATTAGGAGTCGGCGGATATCAGCTTGGCCCGCCTTAGAAATGCGTCCGAGCCGCTCTTTTCCACCGGAGGAGAATTGGCGCGGAACAAGACCTAGCCATGCGGCAAAGTCGCGCCCGCACCGAAAGCTCTCCATGGGCGGGGCAAAGGCCTCAACAGCCAGGGAGGTCAACGGGCCGACACCTGGAATTGTTTGTAGTCGCCGCGCTGTGTCGGCTTCAGCCGCCAGCGCCTTGATCTTCACTGTTCGTGCATCGATGCGGACCGTCTTCTCGGCAATCTGGTCCATCAGGTCGCGACACTCCTCGCGCATCAAATTTGGCAAGTCGCTATTTGGGTCATTGAGGATCTCATCAACGCGTTTCAACTGATGCATTCCCTGCGCAATAACATAGCCATATTCATAGAGGCAGCCCCTGAGTGCGTTGGCCAGTTCTGTGCGCTGATGCACAAGGCGCTCTCGAGCGCGAAACAAAATTGCCCTGCTTTGTTGCTCGGCAGACTTTGGATCTACGAAGCGCATTTCAGGTCTCTGAGCCGCGATTACGATCGCTTCGGCATCTGCCGCATCGTTCTTCTGACGCTTTACAAAAGGCTTGACGTAATGCGGGGCGATCAACTTCACCTCGTGGCCATACCTGCTCATCTCGCGGGCCCAGTAATGCGCGCTGCCACAGGCTTCCATCACGACCACCGCTGGAGGCTGCTCGGCCATAAATTTGGCAAAACTCCCCCGTGACAATTTCTTCCGGAACTTCAGCTCCCCAGTCATCGACGCACCATGAAGCTGAAAAGCCGTCTTTGCCAAATCCACCCCGATCATTGTATCTTTCGTCACGGTTGCCGTCCTTTCCGCTCAGTGGCTGTAAACACCACTATCCTGGCACATTGCGATGCCGTCTGGGGAGGGCGGCAACCACTCCATCTTGCCAGGTGAGCCGGCTCGATTTCGCCGGGGACGCGCACCAGGACATCACCGATGACGATTTCCACCGTAGAACTTGCCACCGGCTCAACGCGGGCGAACTTCACTTCCTCCTTCACGGCTCCCGGCAGGTGTGCAACCAACCCCGATGACAGTGCCTTGCGACGCCACCCGTAAAGCTGCGAGGGATCCAATCCCTCAGAACGCGCATCGCCGAGACATCGGCCTCAGGCAACAACGTCTCGGCAATCAGCCGCTCCTTCTCCTCATCCGGCCAGTCACGCGGTTTGCGTCGCGCCCGCACCGGCGCCGCCGTCAAAACCTCGAGTGTTCGTGGCTGATTCACACTGTCGCTCACAGGATTCTCCGCATGTCATGCAGAAAATCCCCGATCAGCGGACCAATGCTACGTGGGGGCCCCGACGCGTCTCTGATATCCATCCTCGATGCTTTGTGCGCGAAGAGCCCTCGACGGCCCTCAACAGCCGGGTGAGCGCGAGCGCATCTCGACGGTTCGTCTTAACCCGCTCGCCCGGCTTTCTCGGAATCAAGGATGGAGCGACGACCATGCATTCGTGGCCAAGTGAGACGATGAGCCGGTGGAGACCGTACCCAGTGGGGCCGGCCTCGTAATAGAAATGCACGCGATCAAACTTAGCTGCTATTCGCTGGATGATGCGGCGCATGCCGGCGTCTGTCGCCTCTACTTCGTCCAAATACCGCACCTCTCCATCCTGGCCAGATTCGGCAGCCGCAATCGCATTCTTCAGCTTAGCAACATCGACGAAAGCTTCTCTATAATCTGCCACGGCTCGTCCTCCTGTGATGAGGATCGGCTCGGCTCATCCGAGCAACCCTCGGAAGAGCAGTGTAGGGCGAGCCACCTCGGCCACGAAGACGGACATACAGTCTTGCAATGGAATTGCGTAGTGGTCGCGATCTTGTGTTACATTTGTAGGATTCACAGAAGAACAACTAGGGAGCGAAGCAGGGCATCTCCTCCTTAATTATCTGAATACATTTGAAATTCGGGCTGCCAGATTTTTCGGATTACCCAGCTGTTAACCATTAGGTCTTGCAAACTGGAGGGTTTTCGGACGGTAAATCTGACGTTATGGTAAAAAATACGTGATGAGAGATTCTAACGCGACCCTCGCGACAACCCAAACAGCAGGGCGTTGCCCAGCGTCAATCAAACAATTGGTGAGGCTGATTTGCTAAGCTCGCACCTTCAGTCGATTAGTGAAGCGCTCTTTCCGCCCACGTCTCAGAAGTTCCCGCCCGGCGAAGCCGGGCGGTTGATGGGTGTATTTGATTCCACGGTGAGAAAGATGAGCTTGGCTGGTGAAGGCCCGCAGCCTGAACCCACTAGCAACGGTAGGCGGCTCTATACTTTGTCTGACATAGATCAAATTTGGCCTTTGCTCGCGCAATCAACCCGCGTGCGCGGAGGTATCGAGTTCACTTCTCATCGCCGCCCCGGTGAGCATCTTCAGGTACTCGCGGTAATCAACTTCAAAGGTGGCTCAGGTAAGACGACAACGTCGGCGCATCTAGCGCAATATCTAGCGCTGCAAAGTTATCGCGTTCTTGCGGGGGATCTCGATCCCCAAGCGAGCTTATCTGCAATCTCGGCCATGGGTTCGTCGTTGCATGAAAAGGCTGAAAATGCGAAATTGGCGATCAAACTCCAGCAGCAGTTCGCCGAAGGTGAAGCTGTTATCTCCATCGAAACGGCATCGATCCAATCGTCGAAGATCGTCGGCCGAATCACAATCGATGTAGATCCTGCATTCGATGCGTCGGTCGCGAGTATAGCAGAACACCGACAGCAGGTCCCGATCCTCGTGCGGCCTAACCTACAGGCGTCAGCACGATTCCAGATAACTGACGGTCACCGCCGTGTGAAGGCTGCAGAAAAACCAAGTCGTCCTGTCCGCGCGATCATCCGCAACCTTTCGGACGGTCAGCTCTATATTACCCAGGGCCGCGGAAACCTGGATCGAAAAAACGTAACTTTTATCGAAAAGGCGTTCTTTGCAAAGAACGTTGAAGACCGCGGATGCGACCGGCCTACGATCATCGCAGCGCTTACCTCGGACAAAGCAGACGTGAGCCGCTACGTCGCTATCGCGCGGCAGGTGCCTTGCGGCTTGTTCAAGTTGATTGGCCCAGCCCCGAAAGCCGGACGCGCGCGTTGGTATGGCGCTTGTCGAACATTTCTCCCCCGCCAATCTTCAAACTGCCCACAAGCTACTCGTTGGTTTCGCGGAGAGCAAATTGGAAAACGCGGTTGGACGCACTTTTGCGTGCCCTTAGCGAGCCGAGCAAGAAATCGGCGCAGAGAAGAGCATGAATTAAGCCTTGATATAGACAGCACCCACACTGCAAAGAAAAAGGCCCTGAAACTGATCTCATAAGCCCTTATCAATTAGTTCTCAGCTAAGAGATTCGCATTTCCCGGAATCTACGTCAAGAGTCTATGGCATGGTTTTAGTGAGCGTTTTTCTGTTGCCTTTCGAAAGGTAGAGGAAAATGCAGACGGAACACATAGCGGCGCCCTTTGGGCGGCGGCGGATGACGCTTGCGTTGATGAAGACCCAGTTCGATTCCGCGGCGATCAAAAAGGGCAAATCTGTCAGCAAGTGGAAGATCTACCGTGACGTCTGTGAGGCGCGTTCCCTGCTCGGGCTGCGCGATCGCGCTCTAGCAGTGCTCAACGCACTTCTGTCGTTCTATCCCGAAACCGATCTGATCGAGGGCGGCAACCTTGTTGTGTTTCCATCAAACGCGCAGCTAATTGTTCGTGCCAATGGCATCGCCGGCACGACGCTTCGGGAGAATCTTGGGCTTCTCGTGCGGGCTGGTCTGATTCATCGAAACGATAGCCCAAACGGCAAGCGTTATGCTCGAAAGGGGCGGGACGGTTCTATTGAAACCGCTTACGGCTTCAACCTTGCGCCGCTGCTCGCTCGATCGGAAGAACTGGCGCTCATGGCTCAGCAGGTTGCAGAAAAAAACCGGCGCTTGAAGGTTATCAAAGAGAAGATCACGATTGCTCGTCGAGATATACGTAAGCTCATTTCCGCCGCGACCGAGGAGGGCGTTGCGGGCGACTGGCAGAGCATTGAGGACCGTTTCGTTGCGATCACCAGCGGTCTTCGGACCGCAAAAGCGGACGCTCACCTGGCGGAAAGCCTCGACGAACTCACATTGTTGCGAGAAGAGATCGTCAAATTGTTGAAACTTTACATTATTTCAGAAAAATCCGATGGCAATGGTGCCGAAAACCGTCAGCACATACAGTATTCAAATACTGAATCCATCCATGAATTTGAACCAAGCTCCGAAACTGAGCCGGGCGAGAGGCCGGACCAAGAGTCGAAGCAACAACGTGAGCCGATAAGATCTTTTCCGCTTTGGATGGTCGTTAGAGCGTGCCCGGAGATATCGTATTACGCCCCCGGCGGGCGAATTGGCCAATGGCGCGATATGATGACCGCTGCTGTAGTGGTTCGTTCCATGCTGGGTGTTTCGCCGTCGGCATATCAGGAGGCTTGTGAGGTCATGGGGCCGGAACAGGCCGCAATTGCGATGGCCTGCATCCTGGAGCGGGCGCGCTACATTAACTCAGCCGGCGCATATCTTCGAGATCTAACGGCGCGGGCGGGAAGGGGCGAATTTAGCCTCGGTCCCATGTTGATGGCGCTGATGCGGATCGCTGCGCCACCTCAGACAGTGAACTGCCCCCCATTTTCGACCGGAGGCACTGTAACTTATCATGCTCGGGTCGAGGTGCGCCGTGATTTGGTGATCAAGCCACCTGAAGATGGGCGATCTCGCTGCACATCACCATCGCGGCACCTCGCAGTTCGCGATGGTGGTCGGATGGAATGTCGTGGCGAGGAATTTGAAAGAGGTTGGCAATCGGGTCGTGGATCGAAACGAAACGCTGAAGCTGTCGCGCTGACTTGAAGCGCTTCATTATCCTTTCCCGTCGTCGGATCGGTTGATGGGAGTTTTCTGCCCGATTGTGGCATCGTAAACTTAATGGCAATAGGGCACAGACTCTGACGCTGGCCGACTTTATCGTTCACGCCCGAGCGATTTTCCCCCACAGGCTCATGGCCGCTGTGCGCAGTTCTCGGTGATGGCTGGATGGGATGTCGTGGCGCGGGATGTGAAAGAGGTTGGCAATCGGGTCATGGATGGAGACGAAGCGTTGTAGCTGTCGCTGCGACTTGAAGCGTTTCATGATCCGTTCTCGCCGCCGTACGGGCTGATGGGAATTCTCGGCCCGATTGTTCAAGCCTTTGTGCGAGCGATGCTCGACGCCCGGCATTACCTCTCGCTTGGCAGCATCGTAGGACCGAAGCTTGTCGGTGATCATCACCCGTGGAGTTTGACCCTGGCCCTTCAGGAGTTTGCGCATCAGGCGCTTGGCCGCCTTCGCATTGCGGCGGCTTTGCACCAGAACCTCCAGAACAAAGCCGTCCTGATCCACGGCGCGCCAGAGCCAATGGATTTTGCCACGGATCGAAATGACGACCTCGTCGAGATACCATTTGTCACCGAGTTGACCGGATGATCGACGACGGATGCCGTTGGCAAAGGCCCGACCAAATTTCTCCGCCCAAAGTCGGACCGTCTGATGCGAGACAATGATCCCACGGGCAGCCAACATGTCCTCCACCATCCGCAGGCTGAGAGGGAAGCGGAAATAAAGCCACACGGCATGAGCAATGATTTCAGCGGGAAATCGATGGCGGCGGTAGAGCGGATCACGGTGTGTCATGGCCAATAATCGCACACCGATTTCCACGGTTCGTTAAGTTGACGACGCCCCATCGGGACCATAGCGGGCGTTGAGGTCGCCGATCGCCTCAGCGTGTCCGCCCGCCGGAAAATACTGGCCATCGGAGGATGACGTTGTACCATCGCCCCACAAGCTTGCCAGAGGCAATTGTCTCTGGGCGTTGACGAGGATGGCGTGAGCGGCGGTGTAGCCTTCCTCGCGAATGTGCCAGTCATGCGCCCAGGCGAGTTGGCGCATCGTAATGCCGGGGGAAACGTCCGCCATTCTCGTGAGACCGAGATTGATGCCGTCCGCCAGGATGGCAGTGAGGAGCGCAAGCTTGTTGTCGGCCGTCCGACCGCTGCGCAGATGGGTAAAGGCGTTCGAAAATTCCGTTCGGTCGTCAACCTCAAGCAAAAGGTCAGTGATGCGGATCGCAGGCAGACGGCTTTCCACCTTTAGCTTCAGCGACTTGGCGATGTCCGGAAACATAGCCTTGTGCGGCGTGACGCTAAACCCCGCCCCGGTCAGTTCTACATCGTCGAGCTCGCCGGCTGCGGCCAGACGCGAGAGGTCAGCCAGTCCATCGTTCAGGAGCTGGCGCTGCTGGCGAAGATACGTCTCGACATCGGTATCAACAGCGATTGGAAGCGGTCCTTCCTCACGCATCAGCTCGAATGTCGGCGTGGGAATGAGAAAGCTTTCGAAAGACTGGAAGCGTTTGGCTCCTTCCACCCAGACATCGCCCGCATCGAGCCGGCGTTTCAGTTCACTGAATAGGCAAAGCTCATAAGCCCTGCGATCAATCTTTCCATCTTGGAGTATGAGAGGCATCCAGCCCTTCGGCGCAAAGGAGATCGGTGCCTTGTCGGGTATGGCCCTTTTGCCCGTACGATATAGACCCGCGACCACGGATAGCGCCCGCAAGAGGTTCGCCGCCACGGCGTGACCGCGGAACACGAGCGTGGAGAGAAACTGTGGCGCCAGTTTCCTGATCGTCGGATAGCGCTGGAGCATTTCGATTTTACCGTCGATAACATCCGGCGCGATCAGCGTATCGACCGCCTGGACACTGTTTGTAAAAGCTGGCCATTGGATGACCCGATCAAGCGCTTTGGCCATGTCCTCACCCTTCTCTCTGGCCTCGATGATCGCATGGCAGACTTTCGAAACGTCCTTCAACGGATTCTGCACTTCCCGAACGGATCGGGTGACGCGAGCAGCCGCCTGGTTATTGGCTCGCCGCGTCAGGATGCCCATGAGTTTCTTAAACATGTCGATCGCGCAATCGGTGAGATGGCGGGAAAGGTGGAGCACTGTCGCAGCCAGGACAGCATGTCGGCGTTCGGTGTTAAGGTCGCGCAGATGCTGCGCGCTCATTCGCGTCCCCTCTGCAGCAAATTCGTCAAAGACCTTGGCCGGAATGCGATCCATCAACGTCGTCGGCAGGTTCAGAGACCGGAGAAAGCGAATGCGCTCGGCAATTCTGTCGAGGTTGACGGCGGCTGGCGACAATGCCGGTGTTCTCGCCCAGGCAAGGATGGTCACGCTTGTCCCCTCACGCGGATCGAGAAGCTTGTCCAGATCGAGCTTTTGGCCTTCTGAGATCCCGCCGGCCAAGGCCCGATGAGCAATACGAATGCCGCGCCTGACCGCCACATGAATGATGGCTTCGAGCGCCGGTCGCGCTGGCAAGAGAATTCTCCTGCGTCGCAGTTCTTCCACCACCATTTCCGCCAATACATCGGCCTGACGCAGGGTTTGCGCGGCAGGTGTCAGCCAGCCTGTGAGTGCCCGCACGTCCGAAGGCACAAACGGACGCATCTTCATTCTGTCGAAAAGCAGGGCCAGATGCTCGCGCCGCGTCTGCGGGCGCTCGAAATAACGATCGATCTCATGGTGATCGACGCCGATCTGCCGCGCCAGAAATCGTAAGACGCCAGCCGGCAGGACCTCGCCATCCGCAAGCGGTCGGCCCGGATATCGTAGCGTGGCCAGAACACAGGCGAGGCCCAGCCTGTTCGAGGCCTTGTTCTGTCGCATGATCAGGTCGAGATCCGATCGATCCAGCGTGTAATTTTTGGCGATCTCTCTTTCGTCATCCGGGATGATCGTCGCCTGTTGCCACCATGCCTCGCTCACCAGTGCTCTTCGCGCCATTCTCTGATCTTCCCGTTTCGTTGCGGAGAGTGCAGCGAACCGGAAAATGCGTGTCCGACAAACGAACGTTTTGCGGCATCCACAAGTTTTGTCCGCAAACCTTGTCATGAAACGGCAAATCGGACAATGTCCGAATTCAACGGAAAAACGGACAAGTCACAGATCATGACCGCCATCGGCTATGCAAGGGTCTCTACCGGGGATCAGGATACGGCGTTGCAACTCGACGCCTTGCGCAAGGCGGGCTGCGAGAAGCTGTTCGAAGACAAGGCATCCGGCGTGAAGACTGACCGACCCGGATTGGCTGAGGCGATCCGCTACGTTCGCGACGGCGACACGCTCACAGTCTGGAAGCTCGACCGCCTCGGCCGGTCGATGAAGCACCTCATCGAGATCATCACCGAACTGGAGGCCAAAGGCGTCGGCTTCCGATCCATCACCGAAAACATCGACACCACGACATCCGGCGGTCGCCTGGTATTCCACCTGTTCGGCGCGCTGGCACAGTTCGAGCGCGATCTGATCAGGGAGCGAACACGTGCCGGTCTGCAGGCCGCAGAGGATCGCGGCCGACGCGGTGGCCGACAAGTTGTCGTAACCCCGGAGAAACTTGCCAAAGCCCGTCAGCATCTGGCGGCCGGTTTGAACGTCCGGGAAGCCGCCGCCCGCATGAAAATCGGGAAAACCGCCCTCTACGAAGCTCTCAGGGCCGAAAAAGCAACGACATCCACGGTTAAACCAACCTGAGTTCCGGATACGTTCTTAAAAGTCGGACAGATTCGCCACTTTCGTGTCGTGACGCCCTTTGGGAGATGAGGAATCCGTAAGCGGCAATGCAGAGGCTTGCATGATGATGGAAGCCGCGCCAGCCGCGTCCCTCGTAATGGCCGAGACCGAGTTCCTGTTTGAGTTCCTGATAGTCGCGTTCGATGCGCCAGCGCAGTTTGGCGGTGCTGACGAGCTTTGCGAGCGAAGCGTCGGCGGCAAGCGTGGAGAGCCAGTATTTGAGCGGCTCGGTGTCGCCCTCGGGCCATTCGATCAGCAGCCATTCCTCGGCGCGGGGCTCGGTCAAATTGTAATCCCTGGACGCGGGCCTGACGCGCACGGCAGCGAAACGGGAGCCGAGGTCAGTGTTGGTTCCTTCCCGCCAGCCAATGGTCTGCCAGGCATCTTGCGGCAGTTCCTGAGCCAACGCCTTGACCGCTACCGGGCTGTGCTCGGGGCTGCGGCGCATCAGCGAGGTTGGTCGCCCCTTTCCGCGCCAAGGTTTGGGTGGCAACGGGCCATCGCCGGGTCGCCAGACACTGAGTGTCGGCTGCACGCCCACGACATAGTCGAGTCCGAGCGCCGACAGGCCAGCGCGGAATGCGCCGTCGGCGCCATAGCCGGCGTCGGCCAACACCACACCGGATGCAACTCCGGCCGCTTGGGCGGCGCGGATCTGATCGAGTGCGATTGCCGGCTTGGTCTGGAATGCGACGCTGTCAGGGATCTTCGCCTTGCGCCGCCGCTCGGCATCGTCGGCCCAAATCTCGGGCAGATACAGCCGATACGCAATCGGCAAGCTCGCTGCGACGTTGGCGACCGAAAGGCTGACCGCGACCTGGCAGTTGTCCTGCTTGCCGAGCTGACCGCAATATTGCCGCGCAACCCCGACCGAATGCTTGCCCTTCTTGGGAAATCCGGTGTCGTCGACGATCCACGCTTCAATCGGCCCATGTCGCTCGATCAGCGGCAGCACCAAATCGCCAACCCGCCGCAGGAGCGCCTCGTCCGACCACGGCGCTTGGCCGACGAAATGCAATAACGACTGATGTTTGGACGACACTCGCGCCGGCGCCGTTCCGCCGCCAAAGGCTCGACACTCTTGCGCTCCACCGGTAGCATGAGGCCGAGGCAGTAATCCTTCAGCGGCTCGGCTCGATCGGCATGGCCGATCACATCGACAAGCCCCTCGACATAATCTGCAAAGTCTGATTCACTTCCTCCGCTCAGGCCATTCATCTCAGCTCGCTCCTGCTGACCACGAATCGCCACGCTAACACATCATCGCCACGCGCGAATCTCCCATTTTTTGTGACTCAGTAAGACTAGAGTTTATCGACCTCGACTTGAGCGTTCTCTGCTTCTCGTGGAAGACGCTAAATCCGCTCGTGCGTTACTGCCGGCCAGCAAAGGCTGCGGGGCGGCGGTGAGGGAGTCGAGGGGCGGCGGCCGTTCCCCTTCAGCCAATCGTGCCGCCGGCGCCTGGATGGTTTCCACGACGACGCCCCCGCAATCGTAGCCGTTGTGATGATCATCGTGCATGCGATGCGCTGTGGGTGACATGCTGATGGCGGTGCCGGAAGCACCGGAGACATCCGATATCTCGGCAGCGGGCAGGGCGGCTTCTCTGTCGCGGCACAGGAAAGCGTAGAGTTTCTCCACGCAAGCGCGAGCTTTTTTCTCTTTTTGAAAGGGCGGGGCCAGGGCCAACCTGATATCGGCTTTTTGGTAGAGCGAACTGCGCTCTTCGTACAGCTGTTCAACCTTCTGCTCGACGTCGGGGCCTTGCAGCAGCGGCCGGGTGGTGCCCCTCTTGAGGCGCCTGCAGAGCTCTTTCAGGTCGGTGTCGAGCCAGATCGACGTCGCCTTATCAAGGATCAGGGCTCGATCGGACTCCTTGCCAAAGCCGCCGCCGGTCGCGATGACGATGGGCCCTCTCTCCAGCTGCTTGGCGAGCTCTTTGGTCTCCAGGTCCCTGAAGTAGGCCTCGCCGCGGCCAGGGTCGGCGAACATCTCCCTCAAATTGCCGTGCTCGGCGACGATACGCTCATCGGTGTCGACAAACTCCACCCCTAACTCCTTGGCAAGCTGGGTGCCGATGGTCGACTTGCCGCTCGCCGGCATGCCGACGAGCACGACCGGCCGCGTGCCCAGGGCCGCGAGGATTTCGCCGGCTTGCGGCGAGCGAGCGACCGCAATCTGTTTTCTTGCGACGGTGCGCGACCTGGAGGTCCCTGCCACCCTCGACCTGCTATCTCCTGACGAGCCCCAGTTTAATATGTCCCAGGCGCCACAGGGAATGGGGACCGGCTCGCATTCGCTCTGCTCGCGTTGCGCGCGCTCGGCCCGGTAGCTGGCCGGCGTATGGAACTCGACCTCGAAGCGATAGTTCTGCGCGGTTCTGAATGCCGTGTGAACGCCGCGTAACCGCGGCATGCCCATCCTGATGAACCAGTTGGTGGTCTCGACCTCGCTGCAGTCCCGCTCCTCGAAGGCCAGTGCCGCCTTCCTGAAGGCGCGCGTAAAAGCCTCGTCCGGGATCTCGAAAACATGGCGCACGGCGTTGGTGGCCAGTTGAGCCTTTGGAGCCGCGCTCACGCTCTGGCCAGTCAACTCGTCGGCTATCCAGAGCCCGCGCGACCGTTGGTCAAGATGAGACACCTTCACCTCGATGCCGTCCCACAGCAAAAGCTCGGCAACCTCGCGCACAGTTTCGGTAATCGCGCTTTCTTGCGCTTCGGCGGGGGCGGCTTCGAGCCTGGCGCGCTCCAGGGCCTGTTCGCTGCTCAGCGCTATCATGCTGGCGTGGTCGTCGTCTGCCGAGATCGCTGAGGCGCTGGGCAGGATGCGCTGTTCGATGGCGAGTCCGATCGAGGCCTCCATGACGGAGGCCGCCAGGGTAGGATTGTCCTTCAGATCCGCCAGACTGCCATCGACGTCGAACCGGCCCTGGTGTAGCTTTGCCGCCTGCGCCTTGACATAGGACGCCGCCTTGAAGCCCGGCCTCCGCTCCAAAAGCCGCTGCAATTCGGTGGCTTTTTGCTTGAACGTCCGCGCACCGGTATCGGACTTGTAGGCGTCCGTGCCGACCTTGATGCCGACGATTAGCAGATTCATGGCGCTTTCATGCAGATCGTCCGGGTTGTACCCCTCGGGCCGCGGATCGATGCGCGGCCTGTAGTGGGTGAGCAGGAACTCGATGCGCTTCCTGGCGTCAGCGGTTGCCGGATAGGAATCGCGGAGTTCCGGAAAGAGCACACCGGCGTCGGCGCTGACGGCAAGCTTCGCGCCGGTTGAGGCCACGGATCCCGCCAACTGCTGCTTGACGTCCGGCTGCTCATGAGCCGGCTCGCTATTGAGCTGCAGGTTCCAGTCCTGGAGCTCGGCCACCAACAAGGCGGCCAGTTCGCAGGCTACTGGATGCCTTGCGGCCTTGCTGTCTTGCTCCGCCCTGGCGATAAGCTCGTGGAGGGTATGGCCATCCGGCCGATCTTCATGCAACAGGGCGCGGACGTCGGTCATGAGCTGATGATGGATGCCCTCGTAAGTGCCGAAGACGGCACGCTCGGCAAACCGGCGTTGCGCCTCCAACGGCTGCGCCAGCGCGTTGCGCTGCAGGCAGCTGTAGGTCTCGAGCACCAGCCCGGTGGCCGACAGGATCTGCTTGGACCGGCTGAACTGGTAGCCGCCTTTCTCAATGGCCGGCGTGTGCGACTTCGGCGGCTTCATCGAGGCGACGCCGCGCGCCTGCAACCCCGCGTCGAACTGGCGTACGTGCTCGTAAAGGCGAGGCCGGTCGCCGATAATGACGACGCTGTCGCCGTCAAAATCGCCGTCGAGCTTTTTTTGTTCGGCGGTCGGAACCGCAACCAAAGAGCCGGGCGCGAACACCTCCGTCGCCTGCAAGATGCCGACGCACTCGAGCGCGGTGTCGGCCTTGACCCGGTCCTTTTCCTCCAGCCAGCTCGAATGGCACTTGACGTCCTCGGCAGACATCACCACCCCGCGCTCGGCGAAGTCCGCAGGCCACATTTCGTCGGGCACAACGATCAAGATTCCTTTGGCAAAAAGGGTCGGATCGTCGGCGGCAAGCTCAGCCCCCGATCTGTGTGCGACGTTGAAGCTGTATTGGAAGGCCACGCACCGATCCAGGAATGCCGCAGTCGGGTGGCGCCCCGACCTGACCCGGTCGGCGGAAAACGGGCGCAGGTTGGGCTTGTCATAGGGGGAGCGCCCAACAAGCACGCCAGCGTCACGGGTCAAGGTCTTGCTCTTGCCCGCCGGCACATGCAGGCATTCGTCGCTGGACGGCACGGCGATAGCGATCGAACCCTCGATATGCCCGCCCGTGACCGTCCGGAACAGCTCCTCGGCGGTGAGGCTTTGTTGGGTTTCGAGCCAAGCCAGAGCCTTCTCGCGGGTCTCCTGTGCCACCTCGACGCTACGCGGATAATGTTGCAGCGCCGAGGGCGGTACCGCCGATTGCCTTTTATCGGCATAGGCAGGTATCCGCTCGGGAGCGTCGTGGCGAGCCCGGGCAATGGCGGGCATGCGCTCGGCCAGTGAGGCCCTGATGAAGCCGCAGCCGTCATGCGGCCGCAAGGCGATCTCGCCGTCTCGCCCTTCGAACCGGAAGGGATGCACTGCGCCTGCGGGGCGGTCGGGCAGAAGGGACAGTTTGAAGCACCCTTCCAGCGCATAATCATGCGGGCCAACGTCGGGGATGCCCGGCGGCGCGGCAAATCCGCGGCGCTGGGTATAGTAATAAGCTTCCTTGAACGGCGCCCAGGCCCGCGACAGCTGCTCAAAGGCAGTACCCGGAGCCGTCTCGGCATAGGGGATCGCCAACAGCTTGCTGCTTGGGGCCTCTTCGGCCGCGAAGGGCAGCTGAGAGGCACGCTTGGTCAGGCTCTGTTTCGTCGGCTTCAATTTGCTGCCGCCGAACAGGTCCATGCGGTAGGGCACGCCCTCGACCGCGAACGTGCGTGCCAGCATGGCGGCAGTCGGAGTTCCCTTTAGCTGCACCGCCACCACCTTCACCGCGCCCGAGGTCAAGCGGTTGAAAATGGAATAGCGGAACTCGGCTTCGTTTGCCAGCGGCCGGCCTTGCATGTCGACCACCGGCAGCCGCATCAGTCCGGCATCGCCTTGCGGCGGTCTCGGCTCGTGGTCCATGGCCTGAAGGACCCGATGGACATCGAAGCTGGCGGGTTCATGCTGGGCCTGGATGATCGATGCGTTCTGCGCCATGAAGGTGTCGAGCGCTTCGAGCGGCTCCTTCGCCTCGATCTCGGCGATCACGTTCCAGGCCATATAGGAAAGGTCGGCGTCGATGAGGGGACGGGCACCGTCCAGGATCTGCCTGGTCTTGCCGTGCAGCTCTTCCCGCCTGGCCTGCAAGGCGAGCTGGTCGCCGTCGACATTAGGCGGCCGGTAGAGCGTCTCCAGCACCGCCCGGGTCTTGAGCACCTGATAGATCGAAAGCGCCGGGGAGCGGCTTGCATTGGCGCCGCTGGTGCGCTCGGCCTGGCCTGCCTTGAGATGCGCCTCGATCTTATGTTCCACCACCGGCTGGATGGCGTTGAGCAGGTTCAGCGCCGACTTGCGATGCCAGCGCAACACCGGCTTCGGGCTGCACGCCAATGGCAGCAGGGAGGCGCAAAGATTGCCCATCGCCTCGAGGTTGTTGTCGAGCTTAAACCTGGGAGCGGCACACAACACCTCGAGCCTGTCCAGCCCCGGCTGTGCCAGCGCACCGAAATCGTCCAACAACTGCGCCTTGCCCAACGCCTTGAATATACTCGCGACGGCATGGACATCGGCCTGTTGCAGCCGATCTTCGGCATATTGGAGGTAGTGCGCCAGCTTATGCAGCCGGTCCTTCAGCAAGGCGGGTTCGTCGACCTCGCCGGCGGTCTCTCCCTCGATACCCCGCCACAGACCATTGGCGATCCTGACTAGCGCAGGCGTGCTGAAAGTGCTGAAGCGACGGCCCTTGGAACCGAGCTCGCGCGCGATGGCAACCATCGCCTTGCGTGCTTTTTCTTCTTCCGGCCACTTGCCGAAACCGTTCACCAGATTGGCCAATTCTTCATCCGAGAATCCGTCGAGATTGCCGGCGCGAGCAACCACCGCGCCGGCGATGGCAACCGTCGCTTCACGCGTCTTCTGCTGGTCCGGCCATCTGCTGAAGCCGTTCACCAGATCGGCCAACTCTGGATCCGAGAACCCGTCGAGATTGCCGGCGCGAGCAACCACCGCGCTGGCGATGGCAACCGTCGCTTCCCGCGTCTTCTGCTTGTCCGACATTGCGTCCGAGATGGGGTCCGGGCCTCCTTCGTGATTAGGTCGCCCTGCTTGTCCGAGCAAATCTCCGGTACTGCCCATATTCCCTCTCCGCTCCAGCCAAAACGCATCGGCTAAAGTGTGTCAACAACAGGGCGTCGCGGTGGTTTGATTGCGGTCACGCGAGCCTGCAACGGCATGCTTGAAAGCCGCATTCACGCAACGGAAACTGCCTCGACAACGCCGCAATGAAAAGCTTCTTCGCCGCTCAATCGCTCCGATAGCCAAACCAACGACCGCATCAGGCTGAAGCTCAAAGGGCCGAGCCTGTAAAAACGCCGTTAAATCAGCCTATAAACCCTACCATTTTACGGGGTTAGTCGACGGTTTTATTGCGTTACAAATTTAGCAATATCAATGAGGCAGCGTTCGAAATCCAGTTTAAAAGAGCTGTCTTCGGTTTGGCGCCGACCGAGAAATCGGCCACTTCGCCGCCCTTGAAGATCGCGAGCGCCGGAATGGAGCGTACGCCCAATTGGGCGGCGAGTTCCAGGTTTTCATCGATGTTGAGCTTGGCGACCTTAATCTCGCCTTCCATCTCGACGGAGATTTCCTCGAGGCTCGGAGCAATCATCTTGCAGGGATTGCACCATTCAGCCCAGAACTCGACGACAACGGGCGCTGCGGATTCCAGAA
This sequence comes from Rhizobium sp. CB3171, assembly GCF_029714265.1. Taxonomy (NCBI): domain Bacteria; kingdom Pseudomonadati; phylum Pseudomonadota; class Alphaproteobacteria; order Hyphomicrobiales; family Rhizobiaceae; genus Rhizobium; species Rhizobium sp. CB3171. The sequence goes on from NZ_CP121656.1 coordinate 144,075, forward strand.
CTTCCAACTGGAAATTATTGATATCGACTTTCACGGTAGCCATAGGCCGATCCTTTGACCGAAGAAGATATTGAATCACATGCGATGGTGCGGTGCATAATTTTCAATTATCGCGCCGACGCTCTTTGGGACAAAGGGGCGTTTCCCCTGCGATGCCGGAGCCTACCTCCTGGACCACAGCCCCCGACGTTCCTCCCTGCGGCAGCCCTCCCCTTTTGGATAGTTCAGCATTGTCTACCTCCAATGAAAGAACGCAAGGGGCAAAACACCTTCAGTTGGCGGCTTTTCCTTGGGTTCGGTTGTGTTTTGACCGATCGGGTAATCTCTTCCTTCCGCTGGACAGGTTTGTTCTGCCCTTCGGTCTTGAACCATTCTCAATTCGTAACCTGATGCCTTCGTGGCTTCGGTCACAGAGTGGCGTTCGGCTCCCGGTTTCCCATTCTCCTTTAAGAGCGCAGCCCAGTTCTACCGGGCTCGCTAGCCGGCCATTAGGACAACCGGATATCGTCGACGTGTCTTCCATGTTGCTTTGGCCGCGCGGCTCGTAAGCGCGCTGATCGCGCAGGATCTGGAAGGCGATCGTCAAAAGCTTACGCGCGATGGCCACACGCGCCTTGTTGGTTCCTCTGATGTTCAGATGCTCGTATTGGGCGCGCAGCTGTGGATCGCTGGCGATGGCGGGAGCGACCGCTTCCACGAAAGCCCAGCGCAGCCACTTGTTGCCCTGCCTGATGATCTTGCCGTGAAAGGTCTTGCCGCCGGAGGAATAGGTCGAGGGCACCAGGCCGGCATGGGCGGCAAGCTTCTTGGCGTTGCGGAACCGCGATATGTCGTCGATCTCGGCGTCGATCAGCCGGGCGAAGAACTCGCCGATGCCGGGGATGGTCTTCAACAGCTTCACATTGGCATTGGCCTTGGTCATTGCCCGGATCGTTTTTTCCGACTGCTTGATCCGCCCGTCGATGTCGCCGATGAACGCGAGGCCGCGATCGATCTCCGAGACGTTGACCTGCGCCAGCTGGGCACGGCCGGCCTTGCCGAACAGGTCGCCGAGCTTCTTCAACTGCGCCGTCTGTTCGGGATAACGATCAAACACCGTGACGATGCGGTTCTTCGTCATCGTCCGCAGCCGCACGTAAAACATCCGCTCGCGCAGCGCGACGCGAAGCTCTCGCGATCTCTCGCTTGGCGCCCAGGCCTCCGGCACCAGGTCGGCTCTGAGCAGATGCGCCAGCACCGTCGCATCAATCTTGTCGGTCTTGATCTTGGCGTCGGCGATCGCCTTCACCTTCAACGGATGGGCGAGGACGACATCATCACAAATGTCGTCGAGCCAGTCGTAGATCACCATCCAGTTGCGCGTCGCCTCGACAACAGCATGCGAGTTCTCGCGGTAGCGTTCGAGAAACCCGCCCAGCGACTGGCGGTCGTTCTTCACCCGGCCGGATCTCAGCGTCTTGCCGCCCGAATCCTGGACCACCAGGTGGCTGTAGGATTTGTGGTAGTCGACCCCGATATGGTATTCATAAGAGGCAGTCATGCTTCCAACTCCCTTGTTGAGATCTGCAAAACCCCAATAAGGTAAGCCGAAAGGCTGGAAGTGTGACTGTCCTCGATCATCACCTGCATCTCAGTGATCCGTTCTCTCAGCCGGCGCGGCCTCTTTCATGCCGCCTCACATGGGAAAGCCTGCGTCAAGTCATTCACTTCTATTCTCCTCTTCACGGTATCGGCTCCAGGTTCCAAGCCCGACTGCATGACACGGCTCGGTTAGCTGAGCCTGATCAACCTCACATTCGGTCGGCGCTGTTGCGGCCGCACCAGGATCCCGCTTGCGGCGGGTAGGGCTTAGGACGACGAGACCATTCTCCACTACCGGCATTTCGCCCTGGTGGCATGCGGTTCGCCGACCCGGATCCGCCAGGATTGATGAGAATCCCGGTAGATTTCGTAACGGGTGATGTGTGGTGACAATCAAGCTCTCTTCATTATTGCCCCTTCAATGACGACACCCGAGGCAACGTATTTCCAGATTGCGACCAGCAACTTGCGCGCCAGTGCGACAATGGTCGACTTCTTCATACGTCCACCGTTGCGATGGACGCGTGCATTGAACCATTGGCTCAGCTCCGAATCCGGCTGGTGCCGTAACCACAGCCAAGACAGCTGTATCAATGTCACCCGCAGCCGGGGATTACCCGCTTTCGAAACGCCCTGTTCCCGATCAATAGTTCCGCTTTGCCAGGGTGTTGGAGCCAGTCCAGCATAGGCGGCGACCTGGCGACGGTTGTCAAAATGCCGGAACAGACCCTCCGCCCATAAGATGTTTGCAAACTCGGTGCCGATCCCTTTGAGCTCAAGTAGCATCGTGACCGGTGAAGGCTTCATCTCCGCAGTCTGCGCAGCGATGAGCGCGTCGCGCTCGTCCTCGACTGTCCTGATCTGTTCAAGCAGAAGTTCCAGCCGATCCAGCTCCCGAGCAATCTGCGCTTTCATATGCGTCGGCAAGGCATGCCCGTCGCCAGTCTGCAGTACTTCCAACTGTTGCCGCCGGTCCTTGTTCATTGGCTCGTAATTGGTGATGCCTTGTGAGAACAGCAGTCCCTTTATCCGGTTGATATGGGAGACACGCTCGGCTGTTAGCGCTTTACGCTCCCGGCCAATCCGCCGCCGGTCTTCTTCGTCAGGCGATGGTGCCCGCGCCATAGAGCACACGCGGGGTTCTCCCTCTTATACGCCATCAGGACCCGAAGCAGCGCCTCACCATCGATGCGATCCGTTTTCACCCGCCGCTGGCGCCGCGATGTTGCGATCGAAGCCGCGTCCACGACATGACTTTCGATCCTCCTTCTCTAACACGCGATGGATCCAGAAGCCGTCGAGTCCGGCTTCCTGAATGGTGACGACAGGATAGGCGTCCCCGGTTCTGGCCCGGCATCTATCCCGCAATTTCGAAAGCAGATTGAACAATCCGGCGACGTCTCCTGCCTTCAAAGCGTGCTTCGACATCTTCTCGCCATTCCCCGGCGACAGCGACGTGATCAGCCAGGTCGAACGGCTCAGTTCCAGTGAAATGAAGATCGCGCCAAGATTTGTGTGAATGGCGATCGCGGCTTTTTCGGTCTTGAACATCGGGGCCTCACAATATGGGCGTTAATTTACAGCCATTCATTCTGCAAAAATGGAGGCCGTCGCGCACCCATGGGATCTCCTTTATAAGCAGAAGCTCTACAATTAAAGCAAGAGGTGCTGTCTTTCAGCCGCACCACCGGGCCGTTCGATCAGGCGTCCCGCACGAGGCTCGTTTCCTCATCGCGGCCGTTGCCGAGGCGCAGCTCGTTCCAGGCGTGTCCGGTTCGCCTAGCCGAGGTAGTGTTATCGGCGTTTAATTCCCTAATTTCCACCCGGCCGCATGCATTCACGACCGATTTATCATCGCGCAAATGCGGCGCGTGCGAGACTGCAGCGAGCTTGCGAAATGATGGCAAAAGCCTGCGCCCAGCGCGCGCGCCAATGCCATTTCGTTGTGGCCATCGTAACCGGTGTAGACCGCACCTGCGGCTGGGACATTGTGCCCGCGGGACAGCGCGTAATCCACATCAATATTGCCGCGTCCGTGATTGAGGAGGAGGCGAACGTCGTGCACTGTCTGACCGGCCGCGGGGAATCGAGCGGGGCTTCTGACCGGATCGCTAATCATAGTGGACGGAACGCGGTAGGCGAGTTGCTGCATCTCATGTTGCTGTAGTGTCGCACCGCGTCGTTGTTCCAACGTGTCCGGCGACGTTCCCAGAGCGACTCGGGTGGGCATCGCGGAGTGCGAGGTGCTCGCGCCGTCAATATGCTTTAAACCGCAAATTCCCACAATCTCCTTTTTGCTGATGCACCAATGCAGCGCAGCGCCGGCAATTTCAAACTTTGAAAATTCCCTTGCGGATGCCAATTCGAACTGTATGGCTTGGTGCGGGCGGGTCCATGTTTATTCTCCTACATTTGCAATCAGCTATGCGCAGCAATGCTACTCTGGCTAGCTGTCGAGACAACTGACGAAAGGCGGGCCTGTCGCAAATTATTCCTTAGCCGCATGTTGATGCGGATTGAGCTAAGATTCCATATGTGGACGGGCCCCTATTGCAAGAGTTTCGAGCGGATAAATTTGATCGGATCGTTTGCGATCATATGTCCGGCCTGTTGGTGCGCTCGCACATGAACGCTGGCCAAGATGGTTTCCGCGACGTGTGTTCCAAACATGGGGGCGGCCACTAAAGGCCAATGGAATCTTCGGAGTGTCACACATCTTGGATCGATCGATCACACCATCTGCTCTTTTCTTGCAAGTTCCGCCTCAACTCGGCGTGTTGCGTGATAGCGCTCCCACGCCGTCTGAGCGAGTTCTATGCCGCTGCCAAGCTTTCTTGGGAGGCCGGGGCTTTATATCTTTCTCCGGTCGTCATCATTTTCCATGCGATCCGTGCGATCTTGTTAGCGACCGCGATCGCGACAAGCTTGGGCGGCTTGCGCTTGAGCAACGCGACGAGCCACGGTGAGACACGCGTGCTGCGCCCCGATCGAACAGCGCGCAGCATCGCCGTCGCGCCGACAACCAGCGCACTGCGCAATGCTTCGTCACCTGCCCGCGTGATAATGCCCAATTTTACCTTGCCGGCCGTTGAATGATCTTTGGGCCTCAGCCCGATCCAAGCGGCGAAGTCGCGTCCCGATCGGAAGAGCGTGGCGGATGGCGTCTTCATCACGAGGAGCGATGCCACGATTGGCCCGACACCCGGTATTTGGCGCAGGCGCTGACTGCATTCATCGGCGCGATGCCAGGCTGCCAGCTTTTCTTCGATATCCTGCAGTTCGTCCTGTAGTCGGTCATATTCCTTGGCCTGCATAGCGAATAGGTCGCGAGCAAGTTCCGGGATGTTTTCGTCAACCATAATTCGCTCTAGAAGCGGTTCGATTTTGCACATACCTTTAGCTGCCGTGAGACCGAACTCGGTCGCATACCCACGTATCGCATTGGCTAGCTGGGTGCGAGCTCGGATGAGCCGATCTCGCATTCCCACGAGCATCAGCGCGGCTTGCTGCTCCTGGGTTTTTACAGGCACAAATCGCATCGTTGGTCGGCTCATCGCCTCACATAGTGCTTCCGCGTCGGCCGCATCGTTCTTGCCCCGCTTCACATAGGGCTTGGCGAGTTGAGGGGCGATCAACTTCACCTCATGGCCGAAGGATTGCAGAAGACGGGCCCAGTGATGGGATCCGCCGCACGCCTCATTTGCTACTACGGTGGGAGGAAGCTTCTCGAAGAAGGTGATCATTTCCTTCCTTCGTAATTTTCTACGGAGAATTGGCTGTTCACTTTCATTAACTCCGTGAAGCTGGAAAACGTGCTTTGATGTATCCATGCCAATACGAATAATGCCTTCCACTAAAATTCTCCTTGTCGATGTCATGGTGGTCTCTATTCGGCAGTTTACCGCGGGGGCGGGGGCCGTCCACATGGGGTAATCGCGGGAGCGAGTTGCCCCTGATGCAGTCCTGACAATGGAAGCTGGTGGCTGTTCCCCGATAAGATGAAAGTGCGGGCTCAAGACTGGCAGTCAGGCCCAGACATCTAACGGAGAACAGCCATGGAAGAATATATCGGCCTTGATGTGTCGTTGAAAGAGACAGCCATTTCCATTCGTCGCGGCGGCAAAAGGATCTGGCGGGGTAAATGCAAATCCGACCCGGACAGCATCGTAACTTTGCTCCACAAGCATGCCCCCGACGCCAGGCGCGTCGTCTTTGAGACTGGTCCCCTTTCGATATGGTTTTATCATGCGCTGACCGATGCAGGGGTTCCGGCGATTTGCATCGACGCGCGGCATGCCAAGGCGGCGCTCGACATGGCTGCGAACAAAACGGATGCGAACGACGCCGATGGTCTTGCGCATCTTGCTGAGGTCGGCTTCTACCGCGAAGTCCGGGTCAAAGGGTACGACAGCATGCTCGCCCGGACGCTTGTGGCGGCACGAACGCGGTTGGTGACGATCTGCACGGAGCTGTCAAATCAGATCCGAGGCCTGATGAAGACGTTTGGCTTGGTCATTCCGAGTGGCAAGGGTGCAACCTTCGGAAACAACGTCCGTATGCTCCTAGACGGCCACCAGTCTCTTTCGCGGATCATTCTCCCACTCTTGAAGGCCTGGTATGGCACGCGCGAACAGGCGGCCGAACTTGGTAGGCAGTTGATAGCGATCGCGCGGGCGAGCCAATCGTGCCGGCTACTCATGTCGGTTCCCGGTGTTGGGGTTGTCACGGCAACTTCGTTCGTCACCGCCATTGAAGATCCGGAGAACTTCAAGAAGTCACGGTCCGTAGGAGCCTGGCTGGGACTAACGACACGCCGCTATCAATCAGGCGAGGTCGACTATGACGGTCATATCTCGCGCCGCGGCGACGCCCATTTGCGCGGTCTCCTGTTCGAAGCTGCAACTGTTATTCTCACGCGCAGCAGTGCCGATAGCGGCCTGCGCTCTTGGGGTTTAAAGCTAAGGGAAAGACTGGGATTCAAACGTGCCGCGGTCGCCGTTGCGCGCAGATTGTCTGTGATTATGCACGCGATGCTCAAGACTGGTCAGCTTTTTGATCGGGAAGTTGGAATGGATGCCGCCGCTGGATAAGTGTCTCGAACGCCTTCCAAGCTAATCCGACTACTTTTGCCAGCGTCCAAATATGCCTGATGGACCGGCGACAGAACGTCCCTGCCGGGACGTAGGCAGCGTGATTCCGCGTGTTGGGGTGCAATCGCATGTAAATGACGAATTGCGTCGTCCACATTGGAACACTCGACCTGCGAAGCCCCATCATGCGGCGACCGTGTGTCGACCGCGAAGACGACCCTGCTTCCGGCAAACGCTCACTAGACGCCGCGAAATCATATACTTGGCGCCCACATCGCTCGCTCTCCAGCACTAACCACAGTGCCGGCCGGCCCATCTTTGAAAAAACGCTTGCAAAATGCGTGCGATTAGATGGGATATTCGGCTTTGCGTCTCAGCGTTGACCATTGTGGATTGGGGTGCTGCGCTTCTGGCTGATGGTAAAACGAGGTCATGTCTTTCAACAGCCTCAAACATCAAAGGGAGAAGCGCAGCATGAAACACTATTGTGCACTGGATGTGTCGGTGAAAGAGACCGCGGTCTGCATTGTTGATGAGACAGGCAAGATTTGCCGGGAGACGAAAGTAGCCACTCACCCTGAGGATTTGATCTCGGTGATCAAGGATCCGAAGTGGCAGATTGAGCGGATCGGTCTTGAAGCCGGACCACTGTCGCAATGGCTTTATGACGGACTTGCCAAGGCAGGATTGCCGGTGATCTGCATCGAGACCAGGCATGCCAAGGCATTTTTGAAAGCCCAACCGAATAAGACGGACCGCAACGATGCGCGTGGCATGGCCCAGATGATGCGCGTCAATCTCTATCGGCCTGTGCATGTGAAGACATTGACGAGCCAGAAGCACCGAGCATTGCTGACCGCGCGCAAACTTTTGCAGGAGAAAGCCATCGCCATCGCGAATGACATTCGCGGATTGTTGCGCAACTTCGGTCTGAAAGTCGGATTGGTCGGCAAGATCAAATTCGAGGAGCGGATCAATGAGCTCGTCGAAGACAGGCCTGATCTACACGAAATCATGCAGCCATTGTTGGCTGCACGCAAACTGTTGCGCAACGAGTTCACCAAGCTGCACAAGAAGGTTTTGGATTTGGTCCGCGAGGATGAAGTCTGTCGCCGATTGACGACGATCCCTGGTGTCGGCCCCGTGGTCGCTCTCACCTATACGGCAACCATCGATATTCCTGCGCGGTTTGCACATTCAAAGGCGGTCGGTTCTGTGCTCGGGCTGACGCCGAAACTGAACGAGTCTGGTGAAAGCAAGCGGGTCGGGCGCGTATCCTGTTGCGGTGACGCGATGATGCGATCCCTGCTTTACGAAGCAGCACAAGTCCTGCTTGTAAACGTCAAGAAATGGTCGTGGCTGAAAGCGTGGGCGATGAATATCGCCAGACGCCGCGGGAGGCAAAAGGCGGTTGTAGCGTTGGCACGACGGCTTGCGGTGATCATGCATCGCATGTGGAGTGACGGAACCGAATTCTGCTGGACACGGGAGAGCTTGCCTGTTGCTGCATAGTTAGCAACCAGGGTAACGAAAAAAAAGGAGACAAGAAGATTCCGCCGGTGGTGGAAAGATGTCCTTCGCAGGACGACGGATGAGGTGAGTTCGCGTGTTGTCTTGGTACGGTCGTTTATTGCGATCAGGTCGCCGATTAGATTGTTCCGCCTCATTCTTCTGGTCCCATAGTGGGAGGGCCACACAGGTCGATCCCGGAGAGAAGTGCGATACTGCGAAGACATCAATCACCGCAGCTGCGGATAGTCAGAAGGTGCTTGACCTCACCACGCCGAATAGAGAAGACGACCCCAACATGGGGAGTGAATAGCGGCCGGCGCTCTGGCAAAGTGAGGCTGCAAAAAACGCACTCTCCTTATTGGAGACGCCGTCATGGAAGCTGGAACTTCCCAACCGCATACGCCGACCGCTTCTCTATTCGGCGTGGTGAGGTCAAGCGCTTCTAGTGCCCACATTTCGGTGATTTGATGTCTTTCGCAGATTCTTGCTTCTCTCCGGAATCGGCACTTTGGCCCTTCCACTATGGGGTTAGGAGAATGAGGCGGAACAATCTATCCGTCGTCCTGATTGCAGTGTGCAAACGGCACTTCGGTCGGCACGAACTCACCACATCCATCGTCCTGCGAAGGACATCTTTCCACGGTCATGTGGAATCTTTCCATCTTTGTTTCACTTGGGTGCTGCAGCGGGCCTTATGCGGCTTTTGGCAAATTATCTTTCGTCCAGCAAAACTCAGTTCCGTCGCTCCACATCCGGTGCATGATGACAGCCAGGCGCCGGGCGAGCGCCACAATAGCCTTTTGCTTTCCCGCTCGCTTGGCAATTTTCATTGCCCAAGCTTTTAGCCACGACCATTTCTTCACGAGCGTCAGGAGGGTCTGCGCTGCTTCGTACAATAGGGTCCGCATCATCGCGTCACCGCAGCAAGATATTCGGCCAACACGTTTGCTCTCGCCCGATTGGTTGAGAACAGGCGTCAGCCCTAGGATCGGCCCCACTGCTTTGGAGTTCTTGAACCGTTGCGGAATGTCGATTGTGCTTGTGAAGGCCAAGGCGACGACAGGGCCAACACCCGGAATCGTCATCAATAGTTGGCAGATGCCATCGTTTCGGGTCAAATCCAGTAACTTTTTGTGCAGTTTGCCAAATTCATCACGCAGCTTTTCCCGTGTTGACAGCAAAACTTCCATGATTTCAGTAAGGTCGGCATAGCCTTCCACCAGTTCGCGGATGCGTTCTTCAAAGTTGACCTTGCCAACCAGGCCAACCTTCAGACCAAAATTACGCAGCAAACCATGGATGTCGTTCTCAATCGCTATGGCTTTCTCCTGCAGAACCCTGCGTGCCGTGAGCAAAGCCCGGCGTTTCTGGCTTGTCAGCGTCTTCACATGCACAGGCCGGTAAAGATTGACCCGCATCATCTGGGCAATGCCCCGCGCGTCGTTGCGATCTGTCTTGTTGTCAATGCCGGGTGAAATTTCCTCAGAAGTCAGAAGTGCCGAAGTAAAATTCCCCAATTATGGGCTCTTCCGCAATTTCGGTGCAAATTAGGTTCCGATTATGCGTGAACGCAGGAGGTCCATCCCGGCTCTTCCGTACATGGAACGCTTGATGAGCTTCAACTTGTTAATCTTTCCCTCAACCGGGCCGGTACTCCAAGGCATCGTCAATGCAGCGTAAACCGCATCTATGTCGCGGCGAATCCCACGCGCGAACGGAGACATTGGCCCGGTTACGGCATCGTGTAGCCACGGCTTCAGCGCGGCGGTTTCCCGATTGCAGATCATGGACTGGAAGCGTCGTGCCAGACCCGCGGCAGCGGCAACGTCCGGTGAGGCCGAGGAAATGGCATTCACAAAGGCGCGCTCGTTCCGCGGGAGAGTATCGACATCAGCCGTCAAGAGGCGAACGGTTTGCTGGGATGAAGGCGTGTGCCATGAAGATTTGTGCGACGCCCGAGACAATGCAGGTGCAGGGACCTCGTCGCGCAGCCGTACTTTTACCCACTGGCGAAAGGTCTTTGCGCTCTCACGATAACCTCGATCGCACACCTCCCTGTAAAGCCGCGTCGCGTTGCGACAGCCTTCAAGCCAGCGCCTACGGACGTAGTCCACATGGGCATCGGCCGGATTCTCCTCGAAAACCGTACGCTTCCATGTCCCAGGTTGATTGTCTTTCAGCCATTTCCGTATGGTTTTGAGGTCGATACCAAGCTCACGCTTGATCGCCAATTGGCTCCAGCCCAGGTCATTCAGTCGGGTGACCTCCTCAAAAAGAGCACGCCGATCTTGATGCCGATTATTCTGTTGTCGTGTTGCGCGTCCTTGGAGCAGCTCTTCTTTACCGCGCTCGCGGCGCATTTGATCATCCGTATCGATCTGTGCCATAAGCACTTTTCCGACATCCCGAATAAGGCGATATCGCCGCTCCACGACATTCTGTAAGGCGTCGGAACAGTTGCGCAGGAGATGCCAACGATCGGCGACCTGCTGCGAGTTCGGCGCCCCTTCCCGGGCTCCACGCGCGTAAGCGCCAGCCCTGTCCCGGGCGATGACTTCAACCCGGGATGATCCGTAAGCCATTCTGAAAGCGTGTCCTTCTCTCGGTCGGGCAACAGATCGACAACGTTGTTCGTTTCCAGATCGACCAGGATCGTTCCGTAACGCTGACCACGCCGCCAAGCCCAATCGTCGACACCAAGGATTCGTGGCCCCTCGCAATCTCCTGTGGGATATGCCCGCCGCGCAATCCGCAGAATGGTGTCGGCGCTTACAGGCATACCAAGGCGGGTAACAAGCCTCATGCCTGCCTCTCCTCCCACTGCCATGCCGATACTGCGATGGACATCTTCCAGCCGCGTGGTACGACGACAATACCGCCAGCTCACATCGCCTGCGTTCTCTGCAAATATGCGTCTCCGGCATCTCTCGTTGCTGCAACGCAAGCGCCGGACATTCAGGGTTATCGTGACTGCACGCCCTTGCCATGGCAAGTCAGCGAGCCGCCGCTCATAACGGCTATGAACGCGGTGCGAGGCTTTCCGGCACTCTGGACATTTGGCTGCTGCCGTGCGGAAACGGCAATCAATCGATATTCCATCTTTGGATTGTTGAACGTGATCGACGACCAATGACGGCGGGATCAACGGCAGAATGCGCTTCGCCACTTCATGCTCCGGCTGATTCGTTGTGTCGAATCAATAGGATTCAGAAAGTTGCACCGAAATTGCGGAAGAGCCCAATTATGCCGCTCCGGACGACGTGGAGAATTGGGTATTTTTCGGCGGCCTGCCGCGCGGGCGTTGCGGCGGGGCGAAGGATGGCGGGGTGATCAAAGCTTTGGATCGCACGTGTTCAGGCATCAATTCGGCATGCTGGCGCAGCCTGTAGCTTGATCCCTCGATTTGGACGACGACGGCATGATGCAAAAGTCTGTCGAGGAGGGCCGTTGCGACCACGGCATCACCAATGATTTCATGATGCCTGTTTCCTCGATCGTCTATTGCGTTGAGCGCGAGCGCGCAGAATGTCGATCTGGTCCTCCGTCAATTCGATCTGCCATGGTTGTCCTTTCACTAGCTGCCGGCCTTGAATCAGGCCACGTCCCAGGTATTTGAAGATGGTCTGCGGCGTAATGCCAAGAGCTGCAGCAGCTCCTTGGACGGAATAGGTTCCATCTGGCCATCGGAAGGGATTGGGGCTCGTTCCGTTGATTTTGACCGTGGGAATACCCCAGCGTCTGCGCAGGAGCCAGACATTGTCACCTTTGAAGGCGCAATTCTGCGCGGCAAGGAAGCCTTCCGCATTCAGCACCGACGCGATTTCCTTGTCCATTTTGCCTGCGGCGTTCAGCTCCGTCATGGGAATCGTTTCGATCCTTTCGAGGCAAATAGCCGTGGGGCCAGTTTCATCGTCTTCCGCAATCTCGTCCCGCACCTCCAGCAAATCGCGTTTGGCTGATTCCACGTCTTCGAAAAACTGATCGGCACGGTCGCGATCATTCCAGCGTGCTTCACCAAGATTGGCGGCGGTGGTGTAGGTGTAGAGCGTAAGGGTGGGCGCTGTCTGCATCGGTCTCTCCTGTGCGAATATGTTCTGACAGCGCCAGACGGTAGGCATATTGCTGGCTTGGGCAATACGGTGAATTCACAGTAGTGATGCGGCTCTACCGGTCGCAAAAAATCCCCTTGCGCCACCGTCGTTTCCGTCGGGCGACCTCTCGAGGCGCCGGCGAGCGGTCCCACGATTGGGTCTCAGGGATGCCATAGAGGGCGATGGACTTGTACCATCCCGAAGCGGATACGGCGTTCTATGAGGAATGCTGCGCCGGCCTCCTGCTGCTTGTGAAAGAAATGAATGTACGCGTCTCGCCGCTCACCCAGGCAGAGCGCGAGAGCGTGCCCGCCCTGTTATACCAGCGTGAGCGATCTCTGACTCTTTTTGAGGTTTCCAAATCAGTTGAGTTCTGAATCAATATCGCAAACGGAGGTTTGCGGATGAGATCAGGAATTCCACTGCGCAATGACTTCGACGGCTTTGCGCTTCGGGCGTTGGCCAAAGGCACGAAGGATGCGGCACAGGCCCGGCGGCTTCTTGCCCTTGCCGAGATCTATGATGGCCATTCCCGCAGCGATGCAGCCAGGATTGGAGGCGTAACCCTGCAAATTGTCCGCGACTGGGTTATTCGCTTCAATGCGCGTGGCCCGTCAGGGCTCATCAATGGCAAAGCCCCCGGCAATCAAGGAAAGCTTTCCGACGTGCATCGCCAGGCTTTGGCAAAGAAAGTGGCCCGATACCGGCAGTGCATGGCGTTGTTCGCTGGCGGCGCAAGGATCTTGTTCAATGGCTGTTCCAGGAATATCGGATATCCGTCGATGAAACGACCATTGGCCGCGAGTTGAAGGCGCTCGGCTTTGCAAAACTTTCCGCTCGTCCGCGCCACTACGCTCAGAACGAAGGCGACCTGGAGAGTTTTAAAAAAAATTCCCCGCCACACTGGCAGCCATCAAAAGCAGGCTCCCAAAGAACGTCGAGATCGAGCTCTGGTGGGCCGACGAAGCTCGGATAGGCCAAAAGAACAAGATCACCCGGCGATGGGCACGCAAGGGAACAAGGCCTTTGGCACCACACGATCAACGCACGATGTGGACCTATATCTTCGGCGCTATCTGCCCCAAGAAGGGCAAAGGAGCAGGTCTCGTTCTTCCCTACTGCGACACCAGCGCCATGAACCAGCATTTGCTCGAAATCAGCCAGGCCGTCGACGACGGCGCTCACGCCGTGCTGATCGTTGATCAGGCCGGATGGCACGTCACACCGAAGCTCGACGTACCCGACAACATCACACTGCTCTTCCTGCCGCCACGCTCGCCCGAATTAAATCCCGTCGAGAACGTGTGGCAATTTCTGCGTGACAACTGGTTGTCCAACCGGATCTTCAAAGATTACGAGGACATCGTCGCCCATTGCTGCGACGCATGGAACAAGCTGGTCGCTCAGCCGTGGAAGATCATGTCGATTGGAATGCGTGACTGGGCGCACCGGTTTTGATTAACGCACGTTGGTATTAGAAGAGACGGATCGATTTGCTAAGCAGATCCGCGAAGGCAGAGCTTAGTGAAAACGCGGCGCTGATCTCCGGCGCCAATTTGCACCCTCACGCTTAGGTCGGCATCGATCTGTCAAGTCATCGTTCTAGGCGCAAGCTCGTTGCTTCGCTAATCCAATCCAGCCGCTGAATAGTCACTATGGACCCTGCTTAGGCGGACAGGGGGCAATGGCTTCGTCCGTCGGCCGCGCATACCACCGAAGCTCCGATAGATGTTGCGGAGTCCTGCGTTGTGGTCCTGATCGCGCCTTGCGGTGGCCCGTCAGCTATGAAAATTACTCGGAAGCCGCTGGGATAGGCGTCTCGCGCCGAAGACTCACAGCAGAACGGCAGCCGGCTAGTTCGAGGCGAGATGCACGGCTGGTTCACCATTTGTGAAGATCCGGCGGCAATGCTGGGCCATCCTCAGGTGATTCGAGTTGCAAGGACGAAGACGACATGACGGTTGTACAGTTCCCTGCCGATCGGCGCACAGCCGAAGTCAAACGATGCGCAGAAGCCCTCCAGCGCCTTCATGGTGAGGAAGCCAACGGCTTCTGGCGGTCGGAGATGGCTGCATTCGCCGCGGCGCTCGAGCGGCAGGGCATGGTAGCGGAGGAAATATCGTGCCAAGCACGCCGCTTCATGCATGCGGTCCAGATGGAATTGCAACTCACCTTCGCCATGCCATGAGGCAAGGAGCTAGTTTTCCGAAGATTGAAAGGCGCCGAAGCTAGCACCAGGACCGGTGTCGCGGCTCCCACGGGAAAACGACGCCTTCGCGAACGAGCGTGTGGCCGAGATCGCGACTATCAACCGATACGAAGGCGATCGAGTCTCCCCGACCATCCGTGTGGACGCGGGCCATCGTGAATGTCGATCCGTTCATAAGCCGGCCAAGCCTGTCTGTCGCCTGCTCGGCCTTTTCCCTCTCCCTGATGCATCGCGCCCGCCTGTCCGGCGCATCGATGTTGGCTATCCGAACCTGTTCGCGATGATTGCCCCATCGGTTGATGACGAATGCGTCGCCACCTACGATCTGCAACGTGACCGGCTCGCAGGCGCTGTTTTCGCAATAGGTCGCGTGGACACTAAACGAGATAAAGGCCGATCGCGGCGCTGCGTCCGCTGGTGCGGCGGTGACGAGCGAATACAGCGCCGCGGCGACCGCCGAGAACTTGCGCATTCTCTCCATGGTGATCAATCCCAGGGAATGATGACCATGAGGTCTTCGTCATCCTGGCCGGGATAGCGGCCAAGGTTGGCGTTGAGGCGGCCATAGCCGGTGTTGACGGAGAGGGTAAAATAGTCGCCACCGCTCTGGTTCTGCTTCTTCCAGATTCCGCCGATCTCGACGCGCTTGCCGCGCGGGCTTTTGGCGAACAGGCGGTAGACGGGAGCTTTTGCGTTGGCGCTTTCATACTCTTCGCCGGAGATGTCGAGATCGTAGGCGATCGAAGCGATGTTGCCACTGAGGCTCTTTCCGTCACCGGCAAACCGGACGTAATTCGTCAACTCTGTCGCATTTGCAGCCATTTGAGCATTCTCCTTTGGTTTGGATGGAACGTGTGCCGCCAGGCGGCCGAAGGGAGGATCATCCAGGCTTCCTTGATCGTGAAAGCAGCACCCGATTGGGATGCGGCATGTCGGGATAGGCCCAAAGGCCGACACGCGACTGCTCTGCGATCCCCTCTTCGATGCTGTAAGGCAGGTAGACCGGCTTGCCGGTGGTTTCGAGGGCGGCGAAGGCAAAACCTCGGGTGATCAGCATGGCGCCAAGGTCGAGCGCGTTGTTGCCGATGTGAGCCGAGCAGATGACGAGAATAGTGGACGGCTGGCCGGACGCCGGCGCCATCACTTGTGCAACGGGAGCGCAAGTCGGTTTCGTATCCTTGACGATCGCCGCCAGCATCGCCAGCGACACGGCGCCGCAGTCCTGCTTCTGCCCGGATGGATCGGTATAAACCGATCCTCGGATGCAGGCCTGCACGCCGTATAGCCGCATAGTCTGCCCGGCTTGTTGCCAACTGTCGCCCGTTAGAAACGTGACGCCCGACCGCGGAACGGCAAAGACGTGAGACGATGGCTGCGGCGCCTGCGCATGGGCGGGCGTGTAGAACGCCAACAGGACCGCGGCAAGACACACTTTTCCGGCTCCGAGGTGGCTTGTTTTCATTTCTGCAGCTCGTTTGCCGCCACCGGAGTGCAGTCGACACCATCATTGGAGTTGGTGATGCAGCCGACATTGTAGCCGGCGCCGGAGATCAGATAACTGCAAACGCTGGTACCGGCGCCGTCGCGCGTGCCAGCCGCATTGCAGTCGAGGCCGGATTTGGCGAGATTGGAAAGCTTGCCGCCTGAGCCGCAGCCGAACTGGCAGGCCTTGAGGATCGAGGATTGCGAGATGGTGGCGCAGGTACCCTGGTAGCAGACCTGTTGCCCGATCAGGCTTGTGAGGCCGTTTTTCTGAGCCGAGTACCACTGGCTGCGTTCATAACGCTGCCAGGCCGCCACCTGGGCCGACGGGCTGTTCAAAAAATCCTCGCGCGAACCGTCCCAGTACGCCTGCAGCGTTCCGCTGTCGCAGAACTGGAAGGCGCCGTAACAGCGGGTGCCGTTGACGACGGGGGAAATGCTCGCGAAGTTTCCTTCGCTTTGACTGACGTTTGAGGCGTATTCGGCGCATTCGGCTGGCATGCCGGCGGCGAGAAGGCTGACCGCACTTTCCCCGGCGAAAGTCAGCGTTGCAACAAAGCCGATGGCGAGGCCCAGATTAGCAAAAAGGTCTTTCTGGTTCGGCAGCCATTGGGACCAAGCATTCGATAAGGCGGCAGCCGTCATTTGATCGGCCCCACATCATACGAACCGGTAAAGGCCTTGCCATTCTCGCTGATCTCGGAAGTGGTGAGGTTTTTCAAATCCGCCGACAGGATGGCCGTGCCACCCAGCGGCATTTGTGGATTTGCCATATTCACCGGAGTTGCGCCCGGCTTGAGCAACACCAACAACGCCGTGCACATACCCTGCAGATTGCAATCGCCATTGGTCTGCGTGAGCAGCCAGGTTCCTGATGGGGTGGCGACGCGGGCGGTGTAGATGTTCGCAGTCCCCGCCATCTGCCTGGCATCGGCGAGATCGCTGTCTGTCCAGACGCCATCCGGATCCTGGGCGGCATCTTTCGTGGTGAGTTTCAGGGGGAGCTTGTAGCCATCCTGGGCAAAGGCGCCGTGGAATATGCCGGCATTGAGCGCCAAGGTCACGGCCAAAAGAACAGAGGTTTGTTTCATAAGCATGTCCCGTGGAAGTCAATGAGAGAGACGGCGGCGGAGCGCGGTAAGGAATCCAGTGATGAGGCGTCCGAGACGGATGGGCTGCGTCAGCAAGCCGCGCAGAAGTCGGTAGGCGGCGCGAACAACGAGACCGGCGAATTTGAAGAGGTAGATCGCCACGGCGCAGCAAAACCCGATCAGCACCGCGTTGAACAGCAGGTAAAGCGCCAGCACGAGCACGGTATAGGCGAGATTGTCCAGGGGATGGGCGTAGACGTGCCGCGCCTCCGCCGTAACCCAAACTCCGCCGATCGTGGCAATGCCGGCGACCACGATGATCGCGATGACGATCTCGGTGGGGCCAAGCCGCTGAATGAACCAGATCTGCTTGCGCATGTCCCTTACCCTTCTTCAACCTCTGCGGCTCATGCCGATGCAGGCGTCTCACGGAATGAGATCAAACCAGGCGCGCGTCGTCGCCCCGCCCTGTTGCCTGATGTCGAAATAATACGGCTTTTCCCTCCGCGTCCGCGGCTTGCGATCGAGCTCGATGCGCTCGCCACGCTCGGTCGTATACTTGGAGCAGTAGCTCTCCGAATTGCCGCCGTGGCCGGACTGGTCCTCCGCTTCCGAATAGCCGGCCGGGCAATCTTCAAAGGCGTCGTAGCCAGGCGCGCCAGTGCCGGCGCCCGTGCATATCGGCCAGGAAAAGCCGGGCAACGCCATGGCGGCGATCAGCTTTTCCATTGGTGGCACGCAATAGGGAATGCCGTGCCAGCTGGGTGTCTGAGCGGCCACACACAACACGATCTGACAACCCCAATCCGCATCCGCGGCTTGCGCCAGCGCATGTCCGCAAATCCATCCGGCGATCGCGGAGGAGGCAACTAAGCCGCATCTGGTGACGACAGACATAGGCATTCCTTTTCTTTTTGCGAAGTCACTTGCGCATGGCTCATGATTTTATATATATGCACAATATAAACCGGAATCGCCAGATGTCCAGAGCTCGCCAACACATTGCTTTCCTGCTTGCTAGCCTCGTTTGCCCTTCGATCGCGCTCGCAGATGACATTAAGCCGATTGCGGCGCCTAGTGCCGTCTTCCGCGGCTGCCGGGACGGCGTTGTGGAGCCGGACACTGTCAAGCAGATGATCGTCAAAGAGGCGACACGGCAAGGCATTGACAGCCGGCTGGCGCTCGCGATCGCCGAACAGGAGTCCGGCTTCGGCAGCCGCGTCAATTCACCGGCCGGCGCGCGTGGGGTCATGCAGTTGATGCCGGCAACCGCTGTTCGTTACGATGTTTCCGACATTTGCGACGCGGCGGGCAATATCCGTGGCGGCGTCAGTTACCTGAAGGATCTGACCGCGATGTTCGGCGGCAATATCATGCTTGTGGTTGCCGCCTATAATGCCGGAGAGTCCCGCGTGGTTGCGGCGCGTGGCGTGCCTTCGATCGGCGAAACGGTGTCCTACACTGCGCTCGTTACCAATGCCTATTACGGCTTCGACAATGTGCTGAGTGGCGGCAGGCGAGCAGGGCAGATCACTCGGCCCGACGCTTTGGCTCGTTCGTCCGGCGTCGATTTGCTGGCGGCAACGCCACCGTCAGACAAACCCATTCCGATCAACAAAACAAAGGCTGAGGCTGACGGTCGCGACTGGATTGGCGGCTCGGTTCTCTACGTGCAATAGGCAACAAGGAGAATGGTATGAAGACGAAACTTATTGATTTGGCTCGCTCGGCAATTCCCCAAAGGCTGATCAACACCAATCTACTCGCACTCGCGGGAATTGCGGCCGCAACTGCCCTTGGCAATGCCGATCTGGCGTATGCCGCCGGCGATATCTTTCAGCCGATCAATTCGGTCTTCACCACGCTGCTCAACTTTATGACCGGAACCTTCGCCACGACATCGGCGACGATCGCCTGTGCGGCCGTCGGTTATATGGCGCTGACCAGCCGGATTCCCTGGAGCTGGTGTTTTTCGATCATCGTCGGCATCGCCTTCATCTTCGGCGGCGCCCAACTCGTCCAGTCCGTGTCGTCCGGATTGGGTGGCTGATGAGCGGGACCCAGGCAAAGGCAGAGGTGGCGCCCCTCGTTCTTGGTCTCACGCGGCCGCGGATGTTCTGGGGCGTGCCGATCGGTCTTTTTGTCGGGGAAATGATGATTGTCGTGATGACCTTCCTCAACACCAAGAACCTCGCCATGTTCCTGCTGTTCCTTCCTCTGCATGCGCTTTCCTACATCATCACCGTGCGCGATCCCCACCTGCCGAATGTCGTTCGGGTCAGGATCGCCAAATGCCCCTCTACGAAGAACCGTCACTTCTGGGGCGGCAATTCCTATCAACCCTGACGGAGTTTTCCATGCAAAGGGCGGTTCGCAGGGATCTTCGATTTGGCGCCGAGATCGGCCGGGAAAAGCCGATTGCGGCCCATATTCCCTATCTCAGACATGTCGATGAGGAGACCTTGCGGACCAAGGACGGCATGCTGCTGTCGGTGATCAAGATCGACGGCTTCTGCCATCAGACGGCCGACCAGGAGATCATCGATGTCGAGGCAACCGCCCGTAATACGCTGATCCGGGCGCTGGCCGACAGCCGCTTTGCCGTCAACTCCCATATTATCCGCCGGCGCATCCCGCCTGAGATCGGCGGCGCGTTCGACATTTCCTTCTGCCGGGACCTCGATGAGCGTTACAGTTCGAGCCTCACCGACAGCCGCATGTACACCAACGAGCTCTACCTGACGGTCATCCGGAGGGGGTTTCAGGGGAAGGTCGGTCTTGCCGATGCTCTGCTGTCGCGTTTCCGCAAGGCAGCCGGCGTCTCCGAGCAGGCGCTCGATCGTGAGGCGCGTCAGGAGCTGCGCCAGCATCTCGCCAATATCGTCAAGGGAATGGAAGGCTACGGCGCCAGGATCCTGAAGGCGGTGGTTCGCGATCACAGCGTGGCGTCCGAGTTGCTTGAGTTTCTGGCCATGCTGTTGAATGGCGGTCAGCGGCTTAACATGCTGTTGCCCCGCATGCCGCTCGACGAATATCTGCCGACCCGGCGCATCACCTTCGGGCGGCGCCTGCTGGAAATGCGCGGCGGCAGCGATAGCGAGACCCGCTTCGGCGCCATGTTGTCGATCCGCGAATACCCACCTTACACAGCGGCCGGCATGATCGACGGCCTCTTGAAGGTCTCCGGGGAGTTCATCGTCTCGCAAAGTTTTTCCCTGGCTGACCGCGCGCCGGTCTTGTCAGAGATGGATCGCATCGAGCGACAAATCAGCGTGTCGGACGAGCGCGGCACGAGCCTCGAAAGCGCAATCTCGATTGCCAGGGACGAGTTGGTCAATGGCCGGGCTGTGATGGGATATCACCATCTTTCCGTCATGGCGCTCGGCAACTCCATCAAGGAAACTGAGACCAGCGCCCAGGCGATCACCAAGGAACTGCAGCACGCCGGCATGGTGGTGGTGCGCGAGGACCTGAATGCCGAACCGGCCTTCTTCGCCCAGCTGCCCGGAAACTTTGCCTATATAGCCCGGCGGGCGCTGATCTCGTCGCGGAATTTCTGCGGGCTGGCTTCCTTTCATAATTTTGCGCTCGGCAAGCCCAGTGGCAATCATTGGGGACCGGCAATCTCCCTGCTGCAGACCACGTCGATGACGCCGTATTTCTTCAATTTCCATAAGGGCGAGGTCGGCAATTTTATTGTCACCGGCCCAACGGGCTCCGGCAAGACTGTGGCGCTACTGTTTCTGCTGGCGCAGGCGATGCGCGTCAGGCCGCAGCCGCGTTTTGCCTTCTTCGACAAGGACCGCGGCGGCGAGATTTTTATCCGTGCCTGCGGTGGCCAATATGAAGTGCTGCAGCCGGGTATTCCGACCGGCTTCAATCCGCTGCAGCTCGAAGACAGCCCCGACAACAGGTCTTTTGTCTATGCGCTGCTGAGCTACATCGTGCGCCCGAGGGACGAGGCCGAAAAGCTTGGACCCGAACAAGAAAAGATCCTGGCCCGTGCTGTCGAGCAAATTTTTAACGTGCCGGTTCGCGAGCGCCTGTTCTCCGATGTCGTCCATCTGTTGCGCGGCGGCGAGGTTGCCGGCCGTGACGATCTCGCCTCGCGTTTTGAGGCCTGGTGCGACACGCGCGGTTGGCTGTTCGACAATCCTGTAGATCTCTGGGATGCCGATCGCGGCATTTTTGGCTTCGATCTGACCGCGGTGCTCGACGATCCGGAAATCCGAACGACGGTGCTCGGCTATATCTTTTTCCGCACCGGCCAGATGCTCGACGGCGAGAGGCCAATGATGCTGTTCGTCGACGAGGGCTGGAAAGTGGTCGGCGACGACAAGGCCGGCGCCTTCATCAACGATCAGCTCAAAACCATCCGCAAGAAAAACGGCATTGTCGGCATCGGCACGCAGTCGCCTCGCGATATCACGACGTCGCCGATTGCGCACACGCTGCTCGAGCAGAGCCCGACGACGATCTTCTTTCCCAATCCCAAGGCCGACCGGGAAAGTTATGTGACGGGATTTGGTCTTTCGGAGGTCGAGTTCGAATGGGTCAAATCCACGTCGTCGACCAGCCGCCTGTTCCTGGTCAAACATGACCATGACAGCGTCATTGCTCGGCTCGATCTGTCAGCCCTGCCCGAGTTCATCAAGGTCTTGTCCGGCCGCGCCGAAACCGTCGCGGAATGTGAGCGGCTGCGTCGGACATATGGCGATGCTCCGGAACATTGGCTGCCGTATTTCTGCGGCTGGGCGCAAGAGCCATCTGGCGCTTTCGAGCCGATGGGAGGTGCGCCATGAACACAGGTCCGCTCAACCATCTCATTTGCTTCCTCTTCTTGACGATTGCCACCCCGCCCTCACCTGCTCTGGCGCAGGTGCCGGTCAATGATGCGGCGCGGACCACTCGAGAGACGAATACCGCCGTCTGTATGCAGCGGGCACGAACCTTCAAACAATCATCCGTGAGCCCCTCACGCAGTGTGACAAACAGCGTGACAACGAAGAATGACCTTGCCGGCATGCAGCAGGTCAGCGGCGCCGGCGTCTCCGGATCGCCACTCTCCGGAACCACGATTGGCAATAGTGACCTGTCGATCCTTCTGGCCTTCGGCCAAGGCGTGCAGGCACTGAAGACGAAAAATCTCGGCCAGGCGGTGAGCGGGATGGCGGCGGTCGCATCCGCCGTCACCGCAAATACTGCGACGCTGAAGGCTCAGGCAACCACGATCGGCACGGCAAATTCGCTGCAAGGCGCCTTCGACCAGAACACCGCGGCGCGGCTGTCCGGCGCTCAGGTCTGGAACCAGGCCGTCCAGGCGACGACCACCACCATTCAGATGCGTAACCAGCGCCTGATCGATCAGGCGGCGGCAGAAAGTGCTGCGTCGAAAGTCATGACCTACGATCCGAGTGCGGTCTCTTTTGTCGGCAACCAATGAGCAGGAGGCTTCAAATGACGAAGACATTGAGAATTTCGAGGAAGACCGCCTTGGTCGCCGCCGCGGCGCTGCTTCCTTGCCGCGTGGTTTTCGCCCAGGTGCCGGTGATCGACAATGCGACGCTGGAGCAGGCCACGAAGACGGCCTCGAACACCGCCGAGATCATGTCGTCGAACAGCGACATCCTGCAGACAGTGAAAAAGACGCTTGCCGCCGTCACCGGCAATCGCTCGACAAGCGAGATCGCAAACGCCGCTCTCGGATCCGGCTTTTCGATCGGCAATGCGCCGGACTTCTCCACATTGCTGAGCGGTCAGATGTCCTGGGGTAATCTAGGCGCTTACGGCAATACCGCCGCAACGATCTTGAATGGGCTCAATCTTGTCAAGACGCTCTCCGGTGAGATCGACAGCGCGAGTTTGACCCGCGGCGACAAGGCCTATCAGAGCCTGGTCAACACGGCGACGGCGCTGACGGCGTCCATTGCCGGAACGCAAAGCGGCGCGCAGCAGCGCGCCACCGCCTTCCAGGCCGTGCAGGGACAAATCGGCACGGCCACCGACATCAAGGGCTCGATCGACCAGAACTCGCAAGTTCAGACGCAGACGGCGCAAACGGTCAACGAGCTCGTCGGTGCGGTCAATGCCGGCAATGCGGCCCTGAACGCCGAACAGATGCGGCAGTTGGCGGCAGAAGCGGCGACCGCGCAATTCATGACTTATGACGCCGGCAAGCTGTCGTTCGTCGGGCAATGAAAGGGCGGATGATGCAGGCGGTTCGTACACTCTCCCTGGCATTGATTGTCGCCGCCTTTGCGGCCCTGCCCGGATGCGCAAGTCAGAAGGAGCTGAAGGCGCCGTGCTCGGCCGAAACGAGCATGCTCTTCTCTACGCACGCCTACGCTGGCGGCCTCAGCGATCGCTGTGGGCGGATGGTTCGGCAACAGGCCGTGACGGTGTTTTAAAGCCGAGGAGATCCATGAACCCCTTCGACATCCTGTTTGGCAAGATCGATAGCATGGGCGTCAGCGCTGTTCAGACCATGTATTCGACCCTTGCGAGCTACCTTGGGCCGCTGTTCCTGGCCGGTCTCACGGTCTATGTCGTCTGGTGGGGCTACGAGATGTTGTTCGGCCGCGCGCAGATGACCGCCGGCGCCTTTGTCTGGCGGTTCGGCCGGGCCTTCATCTGCTACACGCTCATCGTCTCCTGGGCCACCTACCAGCCTCTGATCGTTCAGCCTTTGATTTCCGCCCCCGACGGCATGGCGACCATCGTTTGCCAATCGACCGGTGGCAGCAATTGTGGTGGCGACGGCAGCTCCGGCTCGTCCGTCACACAAGGGCTGACTGATATCTGGAATGGCGGTATTGCCGTGGTCAAGGCGATGGTTGACGCCGGCGGCATCACCGCGGTCGGCATGTATATCTTGGCCATCGTCGTGCTCGCCGTCGTCTGTATCCTCTGCGCCATCGCCGTCACTCTGTTGATGATCGGCAAGATGACGATGTTCATCCTGCTGGCGATCGGCCCGATCGTTTTGTGCTGCGCCCTCTTCAATCTGACCTCGCGGGTCGTCGACGGCTGGATCACCAGCCTTGCAGGCTATGCGCTGCTGCCGATCATCGTCTATGTCATTCTCGGTTTCATGCTGACCTTGCTGAAGGGCCGTGTCGACGCGCTGACCGCTGACGCGAGCGCAGCCAATATGACGACCTTGGCGCCGTTTCTGCTGATGTCGATTGTGACAGCTTTCCTCCTCACACATTCGATCTCGATTGCGCTCGCCATCGCCGGCGGCGGCCCCAGGATCGATGCGCTTGGCGCGACCGCCGGCGTAATGGCGGCAAGACTCGGCTGGAGAGCCGGTACTATGACGGCCTTGGGGATTGCGAATTCGTCTCGGGCAGCCGGTCAGGCCGGAGGATCATGGTTCAACAACACCCGTGGCGGTCCCGCGACCATCGGTGACGGGGATCCTGCGGCCGCACAGGTGCGTGCCGCAGCCGCCAATGCGCGCCAATAGCCAGCCATGGAGACTTGAGAATGGCCAAGAGTGAACACGAGGCGGCTGAGGTCAGTGCGCCTACTGGGACAGTTGATCCCCGCTATTACAGCGAGGGCGAGCGCTGGGAGCGTTCCGTCTATCGATCCGTGGCCATGTCTCGCGGCGCCTGGCGGATGGTGGCCGTGTTGCTTGGTATTGCGTTGGCGGGTGCGATCGGGCTGCTGTGGATGCTGGTGCCGCTCAAATCCTTCGATGTCGTCGTGCTTGAGGTCGACAAGACGACCGGTTTTGTCGAAGCCAGCCGGCCGCTGCAGGAGCGTGGCGATCTCACGCAGAACGAAGCGGTGACACGGGCGAACATCGTGCGCTTCATCCGGACGCGCGAAACCTACGACCCCAGGGGACTGCGGGATAATTTCGATCTGGCATCGCTTTATTCGACCGGCAAAGCGGCGGCCGATCTCGCCAATACCTATTCCGGCGCCAATCCGAACAATCCGGTCAAACTTTACGGTCCCAACACGGCTATCACCGTCTTCGTCAAAAGCGTCATCTTCCTGAACGAGAGTACCGCCGCCGTTCGCTTCTCGACGACGCGCTCCGGTTCGGGAGGTCCAACGGTGACCGAGCATTGGGTCGCGAACGTCCGTTTCAAATATACCTCCGAACCGATGCGCAATGACTGGCGCTTCGACAATCCGCTCGGCTTCCAGGTGACTGAATATCGTCGCGACCAGGAAACGGTGACGCCGGCGGAGGATAGCCAGTGAGGATAAAGCCCCGCCTCTTCGCCGGAACGATCGCAGCATGTGTGCTTTCACAGGCGCCGATCGTCCTGGCCGAAGTGCAGCCGCAATCGGTGAGAGCCGACGAACGTATTCGCACCGTGCCGTTTCAGAAGGACAATATCGTCTATCTCGCCGGCATGATGGGCGTGTCGACGATGATCGTCTTTAACGAGGACGAACAGATCGCAACCGTTGCTATGGGCGATAGTCTCGCCTGGCAAGCGGTTCCCGATCAGTCGAAGCGCTTCTTGTTTATCAAACCGCTGCAGCCGGACGCGCAAACAAACATGAACGTCATCACCTCGAAGCGCGTCTATACCTTCTTCCTCAATGGGGCCAAACCCGGCAATACACGGAATGCCGTCGTAAAATTGCGCTTCTCCTATCCGGAGGATTCGCTCGATGCCAACTTGCTGGCGGCTGCACGCCAGAACGCGGCCATGCCGAATGTCAAAGCCGCGTTGGCCAATCCCGGCCGGCTGAACTACGACTATGGCGACAAGGGTGCCGTCGAAAACAGGCCGACCTCGATGTTCGACGACGGCACAAAGACCTTTTTCCAGTTTAGTGGCGAGGTGCCGGCCTTTTTCGCGGTCAAACCCGATGGCAGCGAGTCCCTCGTTAATTATCGCCGCGAGGGCGACTACATCGTCATCGACAAGGTCGCCCGTCAATGGACGCTGCGATCCGGCAAGCTCGCGACCTGCGTCTTCAACATGAAGCCGAACATCACGACCCCGAAGCCGGCTGAATCAAGGCCGCAGGAGATCAGCCATGGTCATTGATTTCGAGGAAGAGGCGCGCATCGTCGAAACCGTTGCCAGACCTCCCGATGGTCGTCGCGGTAAACTTATGCCGATCCTGCTGGCATCGGCCGCGTTGGTGGTTCTCGCTTATGCCGGCTATGTCAGCTTCATCAAACCCAATACGCCGAGGAAGACCGGTGCGAACGAGGAGTTCAAGACGGCGAGCCATGCCGGCAATCTGAGCTTCGATCCGGAGAAACCGGTGCCGGCGCCAACCGACAACAAGCTCGTGCTCGCGCCACCGACACCAACGCCGACGGTGGTGCAGCCGCCATCGATAGAGCAGAAGATCCAGGCGCCGGTCGTGGTCCAGCCCGCCATTGACGAAGACGCCGCACGTCGTGCTGCAGAAGAAGCGGAACGGGCGAAGAAGGAAGAAGAGTTTCGGCAGGCGCGGCTGCGCTCGAATATGATCGTCGTCGACCAAGCGGCCAGAGGTGAGCAATCCGCCGCTGTTGTCGGCGCCTCATCATCGCAAAATGCGGGATCTGCCGTGAGCGCTGATGACGATCCCAATCGCAAGTTCGTGCAGTCGGTGGGTGCGCAAGACGTCGAAACAGTAACCGCCTCGCGTAACGACCGCATCGATGCTCTGATCCCACAAGGCACGTTGATCCGCGGGGTGCTGGAGACAGCAATCCAGTCCGATCTGCCGGGCATGGTGCGGGCCGTGATCTCCAACGATGTCTATTCCTTCGACGGCCGCCGCATCCTGCTGCCGAAAGGAACCATGCTGACGGGCGAATACAAAAGCGGCATGGCGCGTGGGCAAACGCGGGTACTGATCGTCTGGACGCGGGCGCTTCGCAGCGACGGCACATCCGTCGCCCTTGGTTCTTATGGAACCGACGATCTCGGCCGTTCCGGCCTCACCGGCTTCGTCGACAAACACTATCTCGAGCGTTTTGGCGCTGCCGCGGTCTTGAGCCTGGTCGGCGGCGTGTCCTCCTTCGTCGCCGGTTTGACTAGCGACGGATCCAGCAGCTCGTCCTCGTCTTCGACCAGTTCGGATGCTCAAACGCAGGCGCAGCAGACGCTGTCGCAGACCATGGCCGAGATGGCCAATATTGCGCTGAAGGACTCGATCAACATCCCACCGACGATCTATGTCGACCAGGGGACCGAGATCATGGTCTTCGTCCGCAGGGATCTCGACTTTTCCTCGCTTTATCCCGATCCGGTGAAGGAAGCCGTTAATGAACTTCGTCGCGCCCAGATCAGACGTTCGGCCGGCAATGCGGTCAAGTGAAGAGCCGAAGTCTCTGTGGGAGAGCCTGCCGATCTATGTCAGGCAGACGGCCCAACCAATCCGGCGATGGTTGGAGGATCCTGATGTCATCGAGATCATGTGCAATCGTCCCGGGGACATCTGGATCGAAAGTCTCAATAGTCCTCATATGATCCGCTTCGACGTGCCGGCGCTCGACGAAAAGGCGATTACGGCGCTGGCGCAGATGATTGCCGGCACCACTCAGCAAAGCGTCAACGAGGAAACGCCGCTGTTGTCGGCCGCTATGCCGAACGGCGAACGCTTCCAGGCGGTGCTGGCGCCGGTTGCCGCTTCCGGCGGCGCCTTCGCCATCCGTAAGCAAGTCATCCGGGACATGACACTCGACGACTATCTGCAGCTCGGCGGCCTGGACGATGTGACGGTCAGCGGCCCGCGCAACAGCGACGTCGGAGATTTGAGCGCGCTCGACGCCGAGCTGATCTCCCGACTGCACGCCCCTTCCCCGCAAGCCCGTCGCGACTGGTTGCGGTTTGCCGTCGAAAACCGGGTGACCCTATTGATTTCCGGTGGCACGTCGAGCGGCAAGACGACCTTCTTCAACGGTCTCTTGAAAGACGTGCCTGAATGGGAACGGTTGATCTCGATCGAAGACACCCGCGAACTGAAGCCCCCGCAGCCGAACACGCTGGCGCTTGTCGCATCGAAGGGCGGACAGGGGCGCGCACGTACGACGGTCCAGGAGTGCCTAGAGGCCGCTCTTCGCCTCCGTCCGGATCGCATCTTCATGGGCGAAATCCGCGGCGCCGAAGCCTTCTCTTTCCTCCAGGCCGTCAATACCGGGCATCCCGGCTCGATCTCGACTTTGCATGCCGACAACCCGCTCGGTGCCTATGAGCGCCTGGCGATGGCTACCATGCAGGCGGGCCTCGGCCTCACCAAGGCCGAGCTGATGGAATTTGTTCGCTTCGTTGTGCCGGTGGTCATTCAGGTCGCCCGCGATCCGGCGACGATGAAGCGCGGCGTGCGGGAGATCTATTTTTGCAAATGGAGCGGCCGATGAAGTGCTTCGAAAAAGTGGCATTGATCATTGCCGGACCGATCGTCGGCGCCGGTGCTGCCTTCTTGAGCTGGTCCGCAAGCTATGCCGCCGCCTCCTACCTCCTCCTGAAAAGCTCGACCATGTGGAAGAGTTTTGTCGGCGGCGACATGTGGATGCCGGCAAAACAGGCCTGGTATTATTTTGGCAACCCGACAGTCACCAAACTTATCTCAGTGGCTACGATCGCCACCCTCGCCGAAGGCGCCGTCGTTGCGGGGGCACTGACCCTTGCGGTCAAGCGTCCCTGGCAGGTGCGCCCGCCGACCGATGGATCGCGCTTCGCAACCCTCAAGGATCTGAAAAGTGCAGGCCTACTCGACGGCCAGCCTGGCAAATCGATCCTGCTAGGCACCTTCGGCAAGGGCAGCTCCGCCGTCGACGTGCGTTATAGCGGCGACAGCCATTTCTTCGTCAACGGTCCATCGCGCTCCGGCAAGGGCCGCGGCTTCGTGATGCCGAACCTTCTCGAATATGAGGGCTCGGTCATCGTGCTCGACATGAAGCTCGAAAACTACACGCTGACCGGGCCTGCCCGTATCGCCCTGGGGCAGCAATGTTTCGTCTTCGCGCCGGGATCGGCGCAGTCACATCGCTGGAACCCGCTCGACTTCGTGCGGGATTGGCCGGAAAGGTCGACGGACCTGATCAATCTTGCCGCAACCCTGTTGCCGATTGGCGAGAAGGAAGAGGGCTACTGGAAGCAGACCGCACGCGGTCTGCTGGCTGGCGTGCTTGGCTATGTCCTTGAATCGGAGACGATGGAAGGCCGGCGCAATTTGCGTTCGGTG
The DNA here is from genome assembly GCF_029714265.1 of Rhizobium sp. CB3171. Classification (NCBI taxonomy): domain Bacteria; kingdom Pseudomonadati; phylum Pseudomonadota; class Alphaproteobacteria; order Hyphomicrobiales; family Rhizobiaceae; genus Rhizobium; species Rhizobium sp. CB3171. Next base: position 173,293 of record NZ_CP121656.1, read on the forward strand.
TTGCGGCTGTTTTCGACGGGACGGTCGTTTTCGTCGGTGCTGCAGGATATCATCAAGAACGAGCCCGCGCTCGACCAATTCATCCTTGGCAGTTTTCGCCAGCATCTCGGTCGGGACGAGGAACAGCGGCCCTCGTTCGAGGGGCATGTGACGACGGCGCTCAGCCCCTTCAACAATCTTCTGCTCGCCGAGGCGTGCTCTGAAAGCGATTTCGACATTCGCAATCTGCGCCGAAAACCGTTTTCGTTGTTCATTGCAGCACCTGTCTCGGATTTCGGGACCGTGGAACCGATCATCCGGCTGCTGATCCAGCAGATCCATGATGTGATGTTGCGGTCCCTCCCCTCCGCTAATGAGCCGCATAAAATCCTGATGATGCTCGACGAGTTTTATCAGTTCGAGCGCTTGCCGGAAATCATCAAGCGGGCGCCACTGGTCGCGGGTTATGGGCTGACGATTGCGCTTGTGGCACAAAATATCCCGCAGCTTGACGAACGCTACGGCCAGCAGACGCGCAACGCCCTTCTGGGCAACATGGACATCAAACTCAGTGTCGCGGTCGGCGACGACGCCACCGCGAAGATCGTTTCCGACAATCTCGGCCGGCAATACGCAGAACGTGAAGGTTGGGGGAAACAGGCAGGTCTTCTCTTCGGAAAACAAGCATCGTCGGGGCGGTTTGAGTTGGTGCCGCTGATGGATCCGGGCGCTGTCCAGCGCCTGGGTGATGATAAGACGATGCTGCAGGTGCGCAGCGGTTACGGAGCGGTGCTGAACAAGCTCAATGTCTACACGGACGCCAGGTTCGTCGCCCGCCGGCGAGAGGTGGAATCCTGCAAGAGTGAACTCGTCATTCCTGAGGTCAAACCGCGCCCGGAATGGCCGCTATTCACGCGGCAGCCTCTCGAACTAATGCCGGCGGCGCGGATCGAAGGAAGGCAGACAGAAGACATCGACTATGATCCGATCGTCCTGGAGCACGCGAGAGCAGTTTTCGTGGAGCCTGCCTTGTTCATGCACCGGTATAGCTATGCAATCTCCGCCACCGAAGACCAGCCGATTGCGGATCTGCTGTTTCGGCTGCGCGTGGCGCCAGAGACGATTGCCGACCTCAGAGGGAGCACACGACGATTGTTCGGCGGCAAGGGATTGCGGTCACGAGAACAGGCTTTGGCCGCTGTCTGGTCGCTGCGCAAGGTGATCTCCGAGGCGCGCTGGGCGGTGATCGCGTCGAGCCTCGCCGAAAAGGGAAAGCGGGAGAAATGGAGTTTCGGGCCGTGGGACAGTTCGTCGGCGGTCGCGCGCCAGGAAGCCCCGGCAAGGGTCGATTTGATAGCGGGCATTACGGCGACGCCGATGGATGGCTTTGAACTTTCGGAGGACGAAATGAACCGGCTGGATCTGGAGTTTTCGGTGGCGGAGAATACGGTGGCTGAGGTTGCCGGCTTTGCGATCGATGCGGTTGGCGCCGGACAAGTGAATGATCCGAAGGCTCTCGCGGCTGCACTCGCCAATCTCAAGGCCGCGCTTGATCAATCAATATTGGAACCCGAGGAGAACATTGGATTCGGCTTCTCAGACTGACCAGTTAGACAAAGAGTGGCAGCTTGCCGTTGGCGCAGCGAGTTCGCGTTTATCCAAACGCCTCACCCGGGGGTGCTGCGCGTGGAAAGTGAGGCCCGAAGACAGCAGCGAAAGCTCGAGAAAAGCCTGAGCGCCGGATCGCCAGAGATGCGAATTGTTCTCTTGAGTATCGGAGCAAAAATTGGCAATTTCCCAGCTAAAGCGGCTATGCCTCGGGAAGCGAATAGCGGGTGAGGACAGCACTGTCGTCTCCATCGAGGGTCACTTCGATGACTTCATTGACCATATCTCCGGCCCCTTCCAAATCCTGCAGAATGAGTGCAAACAATCGTCGCTGCATGAAAGGAAGCACCTGCGGGACGATGATCACCAAGCCCGCATGCAGTTCCTCTCTTGCATAAAGTTTCCGGAAGTCGCGGGCATTATTCGTTACGAATGTGAAATCCGCCGCGATGATCCGAGGCATCAGATCCCAGTCGGCTTCGCCGCTCAATCCCAGCCAGTTTACGTGGGAACAATCGTGGCCATAACCTTGGGCCACGGGCACGAGGGACGTGTGAAGGCATTCGTCGATGAGAAATTTCACGAGGTCGAGCCAGTGGGTTTTGGAGTGCGAAGCCGCAGACGCTTCACTGACTTCACTTTCAGGCCCAGTTCCGAAAGCTTTCGGGGCCGTCCCCGGGCAGGGTGGGCGGCTGCCCAGATTTCGGCAAGCGCCACCATGCGCTCGGTGAGCGGAGGATACCCCTCGACGATTTCCTCGGTGCTCGCGCCCTGAAGCTTCATTGCGGCAATAGTCCGCACCGGAACGCGGGTTCCTTTGAAAACCGGTTCGCCACCCACGATGCCTTTTACGCTGTGGATTTTTCGTTCGGCTTCTCGAAGCGCCTCGGCGCGTGCGGCCAACTGCTCTCTTGCCCGGGCGACATCGATGATCAGATACTCGTCTGCTCTCACGGTATCGGCATTGGGGTTCTGGTCGATTGTGTCGAACAGACGTTTGCGGCGTTCGGCAGACAAAATCGATCCGACACCATACCAGAGCTTCAACCGAAGGAGATCCGCATCCGTGAGCGCGCGACCTCCCCCGCTGCCGGTAAGATGAGTTGCGATGATCCGCTTGTCGATGGCATTGTGCACCGACTTGACGGCGATCTCACTGACAGCGGCAGCTTCGGCGGGCGTGTAGGCGTGGGAAGTACTGGCCAAAATCATTCTCCTTATGAAGAATATATAACCCGATTATCGACCGCCGTAAAGCTTTGTCACAGGAGGGTTTCGGGAGTTGCGCGAAAGCACCTGCCGGCCGTTCTGATGGTCCGCGGCTGCAACGGGTTGGAGCGGTGCACCAGCCCGGACGACTTCACTCGCGTTGTGTCTTCTAAATCGTAAGCTCCGGCCCCATGGTTGAATTCGATAATGGGCGATTCGTCTTACGCACCTGCGTTGCTCAAGAGCAGTTGCCTTGCGGCCCGTATGTCTGATCTATAGGGGCGAACGTCGCGACTGTTCGACATTCCAATATACGGCCACGATCAACATGAAATCACGTGAACAATATAACGCTTATCGCCGCGCCTGGTGGGCGAGATCGCTTGGCGAACACCTGACTGAATCTCGCGTTTTTCTGCCGCGGGAAGCACATAACTGGGTTGTTCGGTTCGCTGCCGAAGTCGAGGAAAGAATCCCGTTTGTTCTCGGCAAGCTGGTCGTTGCGCAAATCAAGGACGTTGACCAAAAAGCCGACACCGAATCGCAGGCGCCGGCGTTACATGTCGAACGAGCCGACAAAGAAGACGGTATTGCAACAATCCAGGCAGACAGCCTCCACAAGCTCTTTTACGCCATCTTGGCTTCGCGTTTTCCAGACGACACAGGCTCTGCCCGGCTAAGGCAGGTCGGCTTCCTGGGCGCTGTCGCCGCGGAGATTGCCGCAGGCCGCAAGCCGAGTGCCAGTCTCATTGCAAATTGCACGGACAACCAGGTCTCGCAGATTGCAACACTTGCCAAGACCCTGAACGAGAGAGGCGTGATCGACATTCGTCACGCCCCTTCCGTCAGCAAGGGCAAGGCGGCCAAGATCTTCAGCATTCGCGCTGATGCGGTCAAGGGGATCCATACGGCCCACCTTGAAGCGACAGGCCAGGTAATTGCCGATATCGGCCCCGGTTAATTGCAGGCGCTTTTGCCGCACACGCGTAGCACCGTCGTGCTCTGCCGTATCCACGGAGCGCTCCATATCGGGCATTCTCCGATTACGGCGGAAGCTGCACCGCTCTACGGCCAAACCGCATTCAACAGCTCAGCAAAATGGTGTCCCGCTGCAGCCAACTGCCTTGCCTGGACTCCCGCGATATCATTTTCGTAGGAATTTATCTTTGCATGGATCGGCCAATGATGCTTGCTTGATTCCGGCTCGATCTTGAGCTCCTCCAAATTCTTCTTGGCGATTACGATCGTTTCCGACGCCCATGTAGCAGGCCATTCGTTCAACTGGCCGGTCGTCGGTGCTATGTCCGATGCTGGAATGTTCTTGGCTTTCGTAATCGTGGCGTCAGATACCGTATCCCACAGCGAGTGCAGTTTCTTGGTACCCACGAACATCCAGTTGCCGCCACGCGTGAAACCGGGATCTGAACCTTCCTCCCCAGTCGCAGCGCGCGTTTGGTGGCCGTCCTCCTGAAGATAAATCGCGCCGGCGTGCAGCGGCTGATGCAGGTCGCCAACCAAGTGAGCCAACATCAACAGAGCTTCCCGCTTGTCCATGCTATCGGCAAATGGCCGCGGGGCAGGCTTTCCCTGGAGCACTGCTATGGCGGCATCAATTGCTTGGACGACATCGTGATCGTTGGTGCCCGGTTCACCTAAATTGTAAGTCGGGTCGCTCGCAGAAATATCCACGTCAGCAAAGTGGTATTGATCATGGCAAGGATTAGCGTCACTCCACGGCGAGCAGTTGTCCCAGTTCTTCTCCGCGAATGACACTATCGCTTTCTCGGCATCGGGCTTCCAAAACACAGAGCAGCCCTCACCGTAGTTTGGATCCTCAACATAGTGCAGCGATCCTTTCGAGCCTTTGACGTCCTTGACGCAATCCAGCCATGGCCCTGCCTGCTCCAAGCTCATGCCGATCAGCGACGCTACCATCGCTTTGGCGTGACTATTCAGATTGGCGTCCGCGATGGCGCCGACGGCCTGGTGTCCTTTCGCTCCCCAGGCAAAGCAGGGAGCTGGCGAAAGTAGCATGAAAAAGACGAGCATCGAACTAAGCAGGCGCATGGCAATCCCCTCCTATGATCATGTCGGCTGGCGATCTACGGGTCCTTGTCGAAGAGCAATTGAAACGGCCATTGCCGACAACTGCTTTCCAGCAGCTTGGCGCGAGATGTCTCTTTAAAAGACGCTTTCCGTCGTCTCGATCGAAGCATATTCGTGCAAGCTGAAGTTTTAGCAAGCCCCCGTTCGGGCAGCAATTCGAGATTGCCGAGCAGGCATCGTAGGCCGATAGCGTGACAAACGTGTTGCGGACTGCCTTGCTTGTATTCACCGCATTGTTTGTTATATTGCTAGTTTAGGCGGCGTGTTGGAGCTGCTTGACCGATCGATATGAATATCAACGGCTTACGCCGACGATCGGTCTACCTGTGATTCGACGATTAACGGGAAAGGACAACGCACGGCAAACGAAAACGACCTTAGAAGTTGCCGCTTCCAAGGCCGATCCGTCAAAGCTCAATGCTTGCTAAACGGGGCAATCACCCACACCCAGTGAGCGTGATCTTCCCTATAAATGAGATTGTTGTCAAGCGATGACGCCATTTTGGCGGGCGATTTTCTATTGCCGTGTCCTTGGAAGGGGACGCGAATGAAAAACATGCCAATTTCTGATCGCGCATATGCAAATCGGCGGGTTACCGCCGCCAGCCTCCTGACTGAACGCACCCTCAGAGACTACCGAAACAACCGTCGCAACCAAAGCAGCTCGAGCAATCCATCGCGAACCCAAGCCCTGCAGGTGGCAAAGCGTTATGCGTCGGCGATCGGACTTAAGGCGGCGAAGATCGCGCTCATCGACCAGTTGTTCGCCTTTTCCCAGGCGGTGGACTGGTCCGATGCTGATGTGGGGCCGATCATTTGGCCAACCAACGAATTGCTGGCTCGGCGTTTGGGAATAAAGGTCTCGACCTTGAAACATCACCTTGCCGGATTGGTCGAGGCGGGCCTGATTTGTTATTCCGATCACCCGACATACCAACGCAGCGGTCGCCGCGACAATGACGGTCGTATTATCGATGCGCACGGCATCAATCTGTCGCCGATCGCCGCCCGGTATTGCGAATTGCTCGAACTGGTCGACGCAGCTGAGTTCGAAGCGCGTCAATACAAACGCCTTTGCAATCGGCGCACCGTCTTGAAAAGGCAGGTCGCGGCGACGATTGAAGCCGCAAGGCTGGTGTTGGGATCTCTTAGCGAACCGTGGAATTCGCTGCTCGCTCGGCTGGATCGACTGCTCGAGCGGCACCCGCAAAATTCGGACGAGCTCGCTGACATTGTCGCTGCGCTGGAAGTGTTGCACACCGAGGCAACCGAACTGTTGGGCGGCCTTTATGCAGACCAGGAATCCGCCACCGCGGTGGCGAAAATTCGGCCCCTACAAACTACAGCCGAATCTCCACTTTCTGAAAGTTGTAATGACAAGCGGAACTGCGCTGGCGCGCAATACATTGGTGAGTCCGGCGCCGGTGCCGCAATGGCTTTTGAGGAAAAGCCTTCGGATGTCCCCGGGCAAATCAAGGGGAAAACCAAGTCTGCGGAGCCGGACGATGACCTTGTCAATGTTTCATTGCCGTTGCTACGATCGGCATTTGTCCATCTGTCGGAAATGGTGCCCGAGGTGTTCGAGCATTGGACCGCATTTCGCTCGTCCGGCGGACTTTTCTGCCGGCTGTGCTACATCAACCCCCAAGTCTATCAGGAGGCCGTGAAGGTGCTTGGGCAGGATCTGGCGATCGTCGCCCTGGCATTGACCGCTGAGCGCAGCGCCAACGGCTCGGTCGCCAATCCTGGCGGCTATCTACGAGAACTTGTCAATCGGAGCCGCCAGGGGTCCTTGCGACTAAGTCGCTCACTCTTTTCGATGGCAGCATCGGCGCGGCAGTCACATTAAGGGACGGTTGCTCTCATGCTATGGATGAAGGACATCATGTGCGGTGTTTAGCAAATGACGAAAGAGTTCATCTCGGGTGACCCACCGCCGTTGGCGCTGCAACGACCGATGGGCCCCTCACCGCCAGCCTTGAACTCCCTTTGCAAGCCAAGATGTTGAGCGATCCCGACAAATCCGTTCGGTTTTTTGATTGCTGCGCGCCGCGAGTTAACGCGCCCGTTGGCCGTGACCGAGTTCGCCGAAACCGGCACATTATCGACTCATGTCAGTTCTTTTCCTCTGTTCGCCAGAGGCGGAGGACGACCTCATAGCCAAAGGTGGTCAATAGCTCTTCAGGTTCATCGTTGCTGTTGTCTGCAACGTCGATACAATCCTTTTCCCGAACCTCCCCTGAAATCTGATAGGCCTGATCAAAGCATTGCACAGTCCATTCTGCAAACGATGGATAGCCTTGATGCCTTGCAAACTGGTCGAGGGCAAAACCCCGCGCGCTGTTTTTGCTCAACCCCCTGTGAGGGACACTTACGACAATTACGCTGATTGCATCCATAGCCATATTCATTTTCCTAGGGCCATTCCAATTCATAAACGTCATGGCTAAATCAAAAATCGATTTGGTGCTTATGCACGTTAGAGCACCGGATTGAGGTGCCGATCTCGAGTAGTTAATCTCCATCGTTTCCTGTCGATTGTGACGAACGGTCGCCGTTTTGGATAAGGATCAACCCAGATGGGATGCGGGCCGCCGAAGAGGCAACCGTACCAAGGCCACCACCTAAGGAAACTATTGCCAGTTCGAAGCCAATTGCCTCGACCGCTTGAGACATTTTGACAATAGGAGGATCACGGCAATACGCGAGAAGTCCAACGGCGCCAATCTGCGCTTGTTCAAACGGCAGCCGTTGCTGGATATGATGGTGGCATCGCCGATATTGTGCACGGCGAGCCCGACGGCCCCTCATATTGCGTAGCTGTCGGCGCGATTGCGGTCTAGCTCCCCGAAACCTTTGCGAGCGCCGTGGAACATGTTCGGCAGGGCAGCGTCTGGCTCGGCAAAAATGTCTATTGGGCCGGATTCGGATCGGCCGACGACGCGGCAGGCTTAAGTCTGCGATGACTGCACGACAGCTCATTCCACAATCGATGCCGATCAGATAATTCATGGAGCCTCGCCTGTTATTGACGCGCATTTTAGATGGAGAACCGGCATTGCTCCCCACACAGCTCCGGCAGTATGTACGTGCGTCGCACAAACCTAAGGGCATGTCAATCGATTTAAATGATCGGGTGCTGAGACCATGATGTTCGAAAAATGCAAATCACGCTCTCTGCCACTGCGTTGCATTGGGCGTGCCGGTGATCGCAGACAAGCCGCGGGGACATCATGGTTCCGGCTGTGAAGAGAAGGACGTGGAAGTATCAGCCTCGCTGCACAAGGCTGATCTTATCGGCACTGTACCGAGCGCGGGCGACAAGAACGATCCCACGACGGCTCTATGGGTAATACGCAGGTAACGGCGGCTTTTCCCGTCATCTCTCAGATTTAGTTTTTCTCTATTGGATCAAGCCACGTCGATCGTCTCGATGATCTCGTAGTGGTGGACGATGGCGCCTACCCCGTCATTGAGCAATGCCAAAATCGCCGATTCCGTCATGGGAACCGTTTCGATTTTTTCGAGGCAAATGGCTGTGGACCCCGGTTCATCGTCTTCCGCAATCTCGGCGCGCATCGTTAGCAAATCGCGCCTGGCCGATTCCACGTCTTCGAAAAACTGATCGGGCCGGTCGCGATCGTCCCAACGTCCTTCACCTAGATGGGCGGTGGTGGTGTAAGTGTAGAGCGTAAGAATGGGAGCCATCTGCATATCAGCATCTCCTGCACGAATAATTTTGTGACCGCGTCGGAGGGTAGGCATATTGCTGGCCGGGGCAATACGGTGAATCCACAGTAGTCTGGTCGGTTGCGGCTGGGGGAAATAACTCTGCAACAGGCTTTGAACCGCCTTCAGCAGCAGATAACGAACAAGCGAATGCCAATCGGTTACCGCACGCTCTCGTGCTACCAACCACGAGTTCTTCTATCAGTCAGACTAGCGACGCCGCGGACTGGCACGAATACGCAATGATCTGCGACCTCGTCATCGTGCCGCCCACTGGTTCAGAAATCTGCGAAACAGATGTTGCCCTCGATACACGTCGGCGACCAACATGGGGAAACTCAACGCCGTTCCCTTTGAGGGCACATTCGCTCACTAGCGTGCGGTGAGCTTGTCCCACGCATGGACATTTTGCCACCCGGTGGGCAGGAATGCGCAAGGCGTCTTTCGCCTAGCCGAATTTGCAATTCTGCGCCGTCAATATGTTAGCGCGTAGGATCGACCGGTCGCGTTCTGCTTCTGGTCTTTCGCTGGAGATGAGCGTTCTGTATCCGCGCCCGCAGGGTGGCTGATGCCGTGAAGGATATGACACGCCGCGGCAAGATCTGGTGTTCTTCTCCCGTAGCCGGGTTGCGACCAAGGCGTCCGCTCTTATTGCGCACGTTAAACGCCGCGAAAGATGAAAGTCTCACATCTTCCCCTCGTGTCAGAGCCTTACAAATTTCTTCGAGAATAGAGTTGACGAGATTCGCGGACTCCGTACCTGAGAGACCGATCTTCCGGAAGATTGAATGCGCAAGATCCGCCCTTGTTATCGTCTTGATCGTCATAAGCCCTCATTTGCAGTTCGGTAGAAATTAGATCCGATTGCTAACATTTCCAGTCGGGCTAAGTGAAGTGATCACATTGGAATTGAATGACATCCGCCGAGATTGTCGCCAACTGATGGTGCGAAGGACCCTTTTGCCTTGCGGTGCCACACCCGTACCCGCTGATCAATTGCGATCCCTTTTGCAGGCTGCTTTCGCAGCAAGATGCATTCCGAGAGATCGTCGTCAACGGGGGAAGATGGCTTCCACTCTCCCGGCAATGGCAACGAGCTGTCTCTGCCATTGTTCGGTCCACCGCGCGTTCGCCGGTCACCTGTGGGCGAAAGCTCGGTCCCCTGCCCTCTCTCCTTCTACCAAAGCGCGGTAGTTGTTCGACTTTCGCCCATGTTCGGATCCCATCGCCAGCGCCCCGCCGGCAAACCTTGGTCAAAGACGTGACTGGAAGACCGGTGTATTCTCCCGAACGATTCGGTACTATTGGGCGGCAACCGTTAGGGAGCGTCGTGGTGCGATTGGTCATATTTTGTGCGGCAGTTATAGTAGCATTCAGTTTTTGCGTGCCCGACACTTGGCCAGCCAGCCGAAAAATCTACCTCACATTCGATGACGGTCCGCTGCCCGGCAGTGAAAATGTCCTGCACGTGCTATTCGAAGAAAACGTGCCTGCAACCATGTTCATGGTTGGCGTTCACGTTGAGACCAAAGAGGATGGCCGATCTGTTCTGGCCGCGGTTCGCTCCCTCGAGAACGTGGCTGTCGGCAATCATAGCTATAGCCACGCGAATAACCGATACCGCGTCTTCTACTCGGATAGCCAGGCTGTAATTGCGGATCTCGCCAAAGCCAATGAAGTTCTCGGCTTAGCCATGCTCGCCGCAACACGTCTTCCCGGCAGAAACGTCTTCCGATTGAAAACAGTGTCGTCCGAGGACTTGTCGCTGGACGTCCGTGAGTGGGGTAAGGAGTGGATTAACTTCGAGTTGATCAGAGAAGCCGGCTTCGACCTGTATGGCTGGGATCACGAATGGGTGCATAATAACGACGGTAAGCCCATCCAGTCGGTTGAAACCCTGGTCAGGGAAATCGATTCCTTATTTGCGTACAACCGCTTTGTAAAGCCGGGCAAAATGATCCTCTTAATGCACGACGCGATGTTCCAGGACAAGTTCAACGGACAGGAAAACCTCCGCGCCCTGATAAGAAAGCTCAAGCAGCGCGGTTATCAGTTCTCCTCTCTACGAGATTATGAAAGCACCAGTTTACAGGATTGAGCGAGCCCTGCCGTAAGTGACCTCAGGCCTTCCGTCGGGTGGATTCTCAGAAATCACATGTCCCTTGCGAGCTTCATGGAAATTGTCGTTAAAGCGCTTCAGCGTGGCTTCCTTGCCATCGATGAAGATCGGGTCACCTTCGTCTGCGTGAATTGTAGTTCGCCCCGGACATGTCGCATTGACAATGGTACATCTGCCCTGGCTGGCGTCCTTTCGGCGCCTAATGCAGCAATCACTGCGGCGGACGAATAATCACTGCGGATCCCCAACGCCGTTTCTGTGGCTAGTTCTCAGATGCGGTTACTCAATAACTCGTGGTTTGTGCAGTGACGTAAACCTTAAGAGGTGCGCAAGACACGCGCATCTTGGTCGCGCCTTCTGGCGGCCCGAATTTGGAAAGCTGGAAGCGCGAGAAATCGCAACTATCCATATCCGGCAGCTCCAGATACTCGGTCTTTTGCCCTGCACTCGTGGTAAGGATCATGATCAGAACTGCCTTCATGACAAACATTCGGCTTCCCTCGCAAACGGACCGTTCAGATCAAAGCTTGGTCCACCAGAAAAAAGCAAGTCCGTAAGTTCCACCTGAGGCCGCGCGGTGACCTGCCTCAAGAACCGGTGAGGGCCAATCTTCAACGCGTATGCAGGTGTGGCGAGGCCTTTGACCAACGCGGCGAAACCGCCGGCAGAGATATCTTTGGATTGCACACCGGCCTTCCGCGACAAACCCCTATCACGTACCTGCCTTCATTCTCTGCTCTCTCTTCCAGACTCGGAAAAGCGCAGACAAACCTTCCAAAGGTAGTCCGCGCGTTATGCCATGCGGAAAGGCACGAGGACATCCCGTGAGCGCTCTATTGGCACAACCGGACGCCCATCTCAAAATCCGCTGCGGTATTTTTGGCTTCTCTCTTCGGACAAATGAACGCATTCTCCGCAGGCTTATTCACTTTGTCGTATAGGAAGGCTCCAAGTCCCTGGCGATGGAACAACTTGAGCGCGCTCGACAAATCAGCGAAGCCTTGTTGCCTGATCGTGCCAATATCGGCTTCGAGAATGATGTCGTGATTGGCTACAACGGCAAATCCAGAGCAATGGATTGTCGCGCCATTGCTGGGTGGAGAGGCGAAGACCAGGGGTGAGGGGAGCGGCCTGGAGTGGATGACCCTTCGGGTATAACCCCACTCCGCCGCGACAATCCCTGCCCAAAAAGCACCCTATCTCACATCGGGCTTACCTGAGGACAAGAGTCCGCCGATCGCTACGACGACAATAAGGACGCCCGCTTGTATCAGGATCCATAGCTCCGGTCCGTAGACAACACACCACAATGCTGTCGCGCAAAAAATCAGCACACTGATGATCAAGCAGGTCACTTTGACGGAAAGACGTTTTCCTCTCTGCGACAACGGCATGTAAAGTGCGAAGGCGATTCCGCCCAAAGCAAACAGCAAAAAAAGCAGTTCCATAAAGATCGGTTCCTAGCTGTCTTACAATGAGATAGCATTTATCAGCACCTCCCCGCAAAAACAAAGCCTCATGTTTTTTGGAGGCACTTAACCATCAACCAGGCTGAAGCGCCATTCGCTAGTATGGCCGGTTCCATGGCTGACGGGAGGCATCAGCCACGCAAGTCTCTGTTCGATATTTGACCCTTGCGAGGATAACCGCAAACGCCTGCCCATCCACATGGCTCTCGATTCCTTGTCAACTAGCCGCTGTGAATTGCCAGATAGCATTGCCTGCATAAGCGGTTTTCGCCCCCGCGCAGTAAACGGATCAGCTCTTTTGTCCTTCAATCTGTTCAGGTGACGCACTCGAACGCGTTCATGTCGTCGCGTTCCTCACAAATATGGGCATTAGGACGGGTCAAGATGCCGAGGATTGCCCGTTTGATGGAGGACCGGGCGACGTCGAAAGCGGCGAGCTTCCAGAGGCAGCCGAGTGAGTCTGCAGCCGGCCTTCAACCCTCACCGAACTTGCCACTCACCAGCCGCAAATGGGACTAGGTAATAGCACGCGGCGGTCAAAATGCGCGCCAGCGGCCCCTCCCTGTTTCAGGAAATCCATGGAACTCCCCTCAAGGCTATCCATCGAGCTGTTTGAAAGGTGCCGAGGGCTCGCCCCCAAGGGGGCAATCTTTACAACTGTAAAGTATGGACGTCCGGTGCGGAGTAGTTAACTTCTCCTTAACGAAAAACCCCTTGAAGAATCGGAGCCTCTCTGGCATCCCTGACGGAAATGGTCGCGCAAAGTGACGATAACCGTCAAGAGGATTGA
>NZ_CP121657.1:0-101253 GCF_029714265.1 Rhizobium sp. CB3171
ATGGCGAAAAACGCCGCAAAAATAGCGCCCGAACTCGAGGGACTGACCGCTTTGATGGAGCGGCATGCCGATGCTTTGTCGGGACAGCTTCAGGCGCATCATCTCAAGGTCTTTCCCCCTTCCGCAGAGAAAGGGATCCGTGGTTTTGCTCCGTCGGAGGCTGCCAAGCTTCTTGGCGTTAAAGAGTCCTATCTTCGTCAGATTGCGTCCGACATGCCGGAGTTGAATGTAAGCACCGGCGCCGGCGGGCGCCGTGTCTTTTCGATCGAGGATATCTATCAGATTCGCAAACATATGGATCAGGTGGGCCGCGGCAATCGCCGTTATCTTCCGCATCGGCGGAACGGCGAGCAACTGCAGGTCATCTCGGTGATGAATTTCAAGGGCGGGTCTGGCAAGACGACGACATCGGCGCATCTTGCGCAGTATCTGGCGATGCGCGGATATCGGGTTCTTGCGATTGATCTGGATCCTCAGGCAAGCCTCTCGGCGTTGTTCGGCAATCAGCCGGAGATTCACGTAGGTCCGAATGAGACACTCTACGGCGCCATTCGCTATGACGAAGAACAGCGTCCGATCGAAGAGGTCGTCAGAGCGACATACATTCCAGACCTGCATCTTATTCCCGGCAATCTGGAGCTCATGGAGTTTGAGCACGATACGCCGCGCGCCTTGATGAGCCGCAAGGAAGGCGACACGCTGTTTTACGGCAGGATCAGCCAAGTCATCGAAGACATTTCGGACAATTATGATGTCGTGGTCATCGATTGCCCACCCCAGCTTGGCTATCTTACCCTGTCGGCTCTGACAGCTGCAACGTCAATCCTTGTGACCGTTCATCCGCAGATGCTCGACGTGATGTCGATGAATCAGTTCCTGGCAATGACATCCAATCTTCTGAGGGAGATCGAGAATGCCGGAGCGAAGTTCAACTTTAATTGGATGCGCTATCTGATCACTCGTTTCGAACCGAGTGACGGACCGCAAAACCAGATGGTCGGTTATCTGAGGTCGATATTCGGTGAAAACGTACTTAATTTCCCTATGCTGAAGACCACAGCAGTCTCGGATGCCGGGCTTACAAACCAGACACTGTTCGAAGTCGAGCGAGGCCAATTCACACGATCGACTTATGATCGCGCCCTGGAGGCGATGAACGCGGTCAACGACGAGATCGAGTCTCTCATCAAAAAAGCATGGGGTAGACCCACATGAGCCGAAAGGACATCCTGGGCGTTTCTGCCAACGTCCCGACCGCGACTACGTCACACGACGCGCAACCACCAAGGAATCGAGCCCTCCCCCTTCTTGGGGTAGCTCGCAAGGATCGCGACCCGGCAACCAAGCTGACGGCCAATATCGGAAACGCTTTGCGTGAACAGAACGACCGCGTCGAGCGAGCCGAGGAAATCGAACGCCGTCTCGCCGAAGGACAGGCCGTGATCGACCTCGATCCAAAGACTATCGATCCTTCGTTCATGCGAGACCGGATGCCTGGAGACATTGACGGGCTGCTTGTCTCCATCAAAGAACAGGGTCAGCAGGTTCCCATCCTGGTGCGCCCTCACCCTCAGAAGCCTGGCAGATACGAAGTCGCATTTGGCCACCGCCGTTTGCGCGCGGTGACGGAACTCGGTCTGGCGGTCAAGGCGGTCGTGCGGGATTTGACCGATGAGCAGTTGGTGGTGGCACAAGGGCAGGAAAATAACGAACGCCAGGACCTATCCTTTATCGAGAAGGCACGCTTTGCCGCTCGCCTCAAAGAACGTTTCGCCCGAGACGTGATCATTTCATCGATGTCGGTAGACAAGGGCGATCTCTCCAAGATGCTTTCCATTGTCGAGGCCCTCCCCGCAGATCTAATCGATGCCATCGGCCCTGCCCCCGGTATTGGTCTCAGAAGCTGGCAGGAACTTGCCGAGTTGATCGAAAAGGCTTCATCGGCCGAGAACGTGGTGGAGCGTGTGCGGTCCAGTGAATTGCAGGCGCTTCAATCCGCCGAGCGGTTCAAGGCGCTGATTGCTCACTTGAAGCCGCGCCGGTTGCAGCGCGGTCTCCCCGATGTCATGGCGAGCCCAACCGGCGAGCGCTTGGCACAAGTCAAGCAAAGCAAGGCCAAGGTCGAGATCATGATCGATAGGAAGGCGACGCCGGACTTTGCGGCCTTCGTGCTTGAGCGATTGCCGGCGCTTTTCGAGGCACACCGTACGAAATTAAACCAAAAGAAGGAAGCGTAACGCGCAAAAAGAAAAGAGCCCCCTCAACGTCGCCGTCGTGGAAGCCCTTCTGTCTCTTTAGCACGAACAGAATCGCATTTCCTTGAATCCTCGTCAAGAGTCTTTGGTGCCGTTTTTGGTGAGCGAATTTCTTTTGCCTGCTGAAAGGTAAGAGAAGATGCAAACGGGAAATGTGACGACGCCTTTTGGGCGGCGACCGGTTTCCCTCGCCTTGATCAAACGGCAGCAAGCTGTTGCCGAAATCAAGGCGGGGAAGTCAGCAGAGAAATGGAAAGTCTTTCGCGACGTCTCCGCGGCAATGTCGCTGCTTGGCGTCCAGTCGAACAGCTTAGCGGTGCTTGACGCGCTGTTGAGCTTCTATCCGGAAAATGAATTGCGCCAGGACGTGTCGATAGTCGTGTTTCCATCGAACGCGCAGTTGTCTTTGCGTGCCCATGGCATGGCAGGCTCCACCCTCCGACGCCATCTTGCAGCCCTCGTTGAAGCCGGCCTCATAATTCGGAAAGATAGCGCAAACGGCAAGCGCTACGTTCGCAGAGACGACGCGGGAGGTATCGAGAGCGCTTTCGGTTTCGACCTTTCGCCATTGCTGCTTCGCTCCGAAGAGCTTGCCATGATGGCACAACAGATCTTAGTGGAGCGAGCCGCCTTCAAAAGGATGAAAGAGAATCTGACGATCTGCCGTCGCGACGTGCGCAAGCTTATCACTGCCGCCATGGAGGAAGGGGTAGATGGCGATTGGGAGGCTATCGAGGGCGTCTATGTAACTCTGATTGCTCGACTGCCACGCGTGCCATCAGCCGCCGATGTGAACGCAATCCTTGAAGAAATGCAGATGCTGAAGGAGGAAGTACTCAACCGGCTGGAAAATCAGCAAAAAGCGAATAATCGTAGCGCCAATGATGCCCATATCGAGCGCCATATACAGAATTCAAAATCCGAATCCTTAAATGAACTTGAACCGCGCTCTGAAAGAGAGCAGGGGGCAAAATCGAGCGAAGTGAACCATGTAGGGCGCGAGGCGCTTAAGGCATTTCCGCTGGGTTTAGTGTTGAAGGCCTGCCCCCAAGTTGTCGATTATGCAGCCGGCGGTGCGATCGCGACATGGAGGGACCTGATGTCGGCTGCCGTCGTGGTTAGGTCTATGTTGGGTATCAGCCCGTCAGCTTACCAGGAGGCATGTGAGATAATGGGGCCAGAGAACGCGGCGGTCGCAGTCGCCGGCATCTTGGAACGAGCAAACATGATCAACTCGCCCGGCGGATATTTGCGGGATCTCACGCGGCGGACTGAGCGGGGCGAGTTTTCGTTGGGGCCGATGATCATGGCATTGTTGAAGGCTAACGGTCTGGCACAAGCGAGGGCAGGGTAGAGAGCCGATGATTAACAGGCTCACTGCGCGATTTGCATTACTTGGTCCGCGAAAAGTTGGTAGCGACCAACTGCGCTAAGCCTTTGGAGATATTTGCTTTTTGAAAGTGGCTTTTTTTGAAGGGATTTCAGTGCCGAAAAGCGTCCTCCGACAAACGCAAACCTGAACACTGACCAACGTTTAGGGCAGCGAGCGAGATGCGCTGATCTAAGGATCACGGCAGGCCCCTCACGAGCGTTTTCTGTGCCAGGCTTGAGCGCAAAAGCAGAGTCTTGCGATCAACTGCTAACCGGCACAAGGACACTCGCGCCTTGCTATCGAGATGACTGGCATTGGCAAGCGTTTCTGACTTGATCGGTTCAGACGTATGAAGCGGTGAGGCGAAGCGCTCTTTCTCGCGGGTGAAGGATATAGTGGTCGTCCCCTGGCTACCATGACCGCGAGAGCGATAAATTTCTCCCTCCTCTTCAATGCAATCTAAACGGTACGACGGCTAGATCTGCATGAAACTCTGGGAGCTATTTTTGATGACTGACGTATTTGAAGATGACGCGCTCGATGACATGGCCAAGGCAATCGACACCAAGGTTGACGTACTGATTGCTCGCATGGCTGGGAAGATGATTCCAAACGAAGAGTCTTTTTCGGAAAAACTGCTTGGGGCCATCAGAGATGGTTGTGAACGGGTATAGCCTCGATCGCAAACCATCCTGGGTTCCCGGACTAGGTCCGGTTTCCTTTGATCCGGTAACCCTTGCGGCCTTCGAGCTCGATGGTCGGCCGCAGCAGTTGCACGTCGACGGGCGCACTTTAACGCGACAAGGTGGAGGCTCAGAAGAAAAGAAAACTGGAGCAGATATCTTGCTCGTATTGGAAACAGACGGGATCGACGGGCTTGCCCCGATGAAGGGGATTCTTGCACAGGCGAAAAAGAATACGGGAAACTTCAGTTTTACGGCCGCATCCGATCTTTTTGATCAATGCCAGACAATGCATGAGATTACCGACGATTCCTTCGCGTTCATCTATGCTAAAAATGGCTTCTTCCTTTTCGACAATCCAATAACGCAAGGGGTTGGTGTTCTACACAAGAGGGACCGTCGTGGTAGCATTGGCAAACTCGTCGCTGATTTTGTCGATTGCCGTGTAGGAGATACTGCTATTTCCGCGAAGCAAGAAGGCCCATTCGCAGTTGTCGCACAGGAGTTGCGACAGAAGAGATATCTGGAGGCCGCCGAGGAAATGGAAGGAAACGCTTTGATCATCACTGCGAGTACCTAGATTCGCGCAATCTGATCGATTGTCGTTCCGAAGCTTTCCACTATGGGGCGGAGTGTTCGCTCCAGTCCGTTATGGTAAGTGTGTAGCCTTGGGTTTCGCCCGTGCACTTGATAGTCTTTCCGACAAGCTTCTCAAGCTCGGGATCGAACATCGGGTTTCCATCCGCCCTACGGAGCACAAAAGAACCTTCCCCAGTGTCGAGGCGTATGGCCTCTCGCTCGCTTTTGGAGCCCTGAGCAAACGTTCTTTTGGTCACCGTTCCTACGAATTCTTGCACGTCCTGTCTCAACGGCTCCTTATCTTTGTGATTGAAGCTAACTCGCCATCGACCTCTTTGCCGACAAAGACCATGATATCCACGACGCCGGTCTCCGCGCGGGATGAAGACGTGTCGTCGGCCGGCGCTGTAAACAGTAGGTGAAATGCGGTCGGAAGTGAAGCAGCTTGGACAAGTGCTTTGGGCAGTTTTGTGCGCCCCCGATGCCGGATCGAGAAGGACAATACCGCACCCGGCTTCCTTCCTTGATCAGCGGCGCTTGCGTGTAGACGATCGAGGATAACCTTTTTCGGCCGTTTCTTCGTGGGCATCGGCACTGGCTCTTTAGCGGCTAGATCGATGCCTTCGCGGAAGAGGAGGCGACGACGGTCCTTTCGGTCGGACTGTTCAGCAAGTGTATAGTCGGCTGCGACAGCGGCCACGAATGCTTTCGGTGTTTGGATTGGCGTGAGCGAGGGATCGCCATAAAGGTTGAATTGGGCAAGTGTTTTCAGATCGGAAGGATTCATGGGGGAGGATTTTCGGACAAAGCTCTGGCGGGCTTCAAGGGCAGCGCGTCCGTTCGAGGAACCGCGCATGATGTTTTGCAGATAGAATTGGCAGATAAGGTCAGCTTGGCCATTTCCTTCCGCCGGACCGTAAGCGATCGTCGTGCTGCCAAAAAAGCCATAGGCCTTGTTCGCGAGATAAACGTTGCAAATGCCAATCTGCCTTTGCGTCGCAGACAGTGCATAGAGTTCGCCACCGTAACAGCATTCGGCCGCAACAACTGTCCCTTCTTGGAGCTTTCCGTCGATATACGCCGCGTCCAGGCTTGGAGGGTATTGGCTCGCGCCGCTTCTTGGCTGTCCAAAGAATTGGGACCGGGCAGGGGAGCCGTGACAGTTGAAGAAATGCATGCGCTGTTGAAGCTGTTCAGAGCCCCACTTGTAATCTCCGGGAGGAACGTTCTCGACTTTGGGGGGCGCACCGAACATGTTGGTCACTGACAGGTCGGTCGATTTTTCCCATATCTCCGCCGTCACCGCGAAGTAGCTTTTCGCAGCGACAGGGGAGGCGGGTTTGTACTCGGCGGCGACGCGAAGCAGGCCGGCGAGGTAATCTGGTTCGCTGCCACCCGTCACATCGGGTATTCTCCCGACGACCCGCGTTGGCCCAATGAAGTCCTTTGCGTCCCGACTATACGGCGCCTCGCATGCGTAAGGTAGATCGCCATATGCGCACTCATCCTCATCTCCCCCGCTCGGATCTTGAAGGGGATTTGCCATGTCCTGGTGAGGCACTACATCGATCGCCCCCAAAATCACCACGTAATCTGGTCCAAGCGCACGGTAGACGGCGTCGATGGCTTCCTTGTTCTGTGACGGATCCGCGGCTCGTGTCACCGCTGGCGCGGACAGGGTCTTCATGGCGGCTTTGTCATCGAGGGGAACAAGAACCGTGACGAGTCCACGTTGCCTGTCCGCGGCGATAAGCGTGTCTATGCTGCTCTTGATGACATCGTATCCGGCGGCGCCGTACTTCGTTTTGAGCGCCGACACGTTGGTGACGATGACCTTGTCCGGTTGCTGATCCATCGTATTCCTCCCTTGTTGAACCGCCTTCTCCGGTCGGCGGCGTTAAGATGGTTGGCTTGAATTCCCCAGCGCCCGTTTTGTTGACTCCGCTGATTTGGGCATCTGGATAGTTGACGGTAGCCGCTCTTTTACCGAGTAAAAAGGCTAACGCATTGTTACGTACACGAAATTTATCAGTTTTATTCAATAAAAAGCGGCAGAGACGTACGTTAAGATCTCTTGGATGACAGTAAAATCTCTGTCGAGGCAGAAGATAAAAGACGGAGTAACCTTCTCGAGAAAAACGGCCTCTTTCGATTAATCGAAAGCGAAGAGAATTAAGTCTCGCGCCATAAGCTTTTTAAGCACAACAAAGGTGCAACTACGGCAGAAGAGAGTTCGCTTAGAACGCCGTTTTCCTCTTTGCAAAGTGTTGTTGGCATGCTTTACTTCAACTTAGACGAAAGTAGACATATCGTGCTTTGAAAAACAAGAGGGGTCTTCGGATTCCGGGGGATCTTGGGGCGAAAAATGCGAAGCCGCGTCACCGAACAACTGCATCAAATTCTCGAACAGTCGCTGAAGACGCCGGATAGCCATGCCAAGGGTCTTGGGCCGGACAGCGCAAGTTCCAGTCCGCTCGTTATTCCGAGAGGCTTTTCCCCGCATGATTACGCAGTCTTTCTTCTACATGTCGCTGCGGAAATCGAGCACGGGCTGCTCATTCAATATCTCTTTGCAGCTTACTCCCTTGGCGGACCACAAGTGCCCGAGGTGGATCGGTCGAAGGTCGTGAGATGGCAGGCCATTCTGCTTGGGATTGCCCGGGAAGAGATGGGTCACCTGATTACGGTCCAAAATCTGCTTAAACTGATCGGGGGTCCGTTAAATCTTGAGCGCGACGACTTTCCTTGGGACTTGCCCTTCTATCCCTTCCCCTTCGCGCTGGAACCCCTTAGCGCCAAACTCATCGCGCGTTACGTCTGCATCGAAAGTCCAAACACCTGGCCGGATAACTGGGCGGCAAAGCAGAAGGAAATAGAACATCTTGCCTTTCCAAACGGAAGTGATGGATTCAACCGCGTCGGTCGCATTTACGGCAACCTTAAAACACTTTTTGCCGACAAGGCTTTGATGCCGGATTCCTGTTTCCACGCCGACACGCTGCCTTACCAAGCCTCTTTCGATGAATGGGGGCGAGGGTATGCGGCAGGTGCTCGAGGTGCAGCGAGCCCTGGTGCAGCGACGCCCGACGTTCTCATCTATACGGCTTATTCGCGAAAGACCGCGTTGGATGCGCTTGATGCGATCGCTGAGCAAGGTGAAGCGGCTGACGCAGTCAGCCAAGAGAAGGACCTATCCCATTTCGAGCGATTTATGGAGCTCTATCAGGAATTTTCGGCGGAACCCGATCCGTCGAAGCTCTGTCGACCGGTCGTCGGCAACCCGAGGGTCGTCGGCGAACCTGACGCCGTTCCGAATACGACCTACATCGCATATGCGCCTTCCAGGTATTGGGCGGAGCTCCTGAACCTACGTTACCGGATGCTCCTGACATTTCTCGCTCACAGTTTCCGGATTTCTGGAGGAGCCGGTGGGTACGAGGAGATGACACGTGGAGCTGTCCTGAACAGGGCATTCGGAGAAATGTACAATCTACGTGCGATCGCCAACATTCTAGTGACTTTGCCCGCCATCGATGTAGCGACACCCAGTCGGGCCGCCCCAACGTTCGAGCTGCCTTATACGCTAACGCTGCCCTATCTCGAGCGCGACGTTTGGGGCCTGCATCTCGATTTGATCAAGGCCTCAGAGGATTTGATAGCTCAGGTCAAAGGCACGGCTGGAAACGATGGCGACGCGTTTCTTACGTCCTTGCTGGCAATCGACGGAAACGCAGCCGCGACATTCCGATCAGCACTAAACGATGGCTTCAATCGCAGCGCCACGCGCACTCCCGGAGGCCTGTCATGACAATTCACGAGCTGCGCATCCTTCCTCCTCTCGCCGTCGCCCGGTTGGGTGCATCCGATACGCCTCTTGCGAGTTACCGTCTGGAAGTCGATCAAAAGGCACCACTTGGTTACAGAACAATCGTGCCTGATGAGACGCTGGAGCTCGACATCGAAACTGGCGAGATCGTTAGGGCCTTTACCCCGGCGCGTATCAAGTTCCGCGATGGCGATAAAATCAGGCCCGTGGCGCCGTTCCTCGAAGTGTTCGCGCGGACTTCCGACGACGTCCTTGAACCGTTAACACTCCGGCTCCTGGCGGAACATAATCTGACGCCGGAGGACGTGAAATGGACGATACACCTGGGGTGTCGCAAGATCGAGCGCCGGACACTGGACAAGAACGATCGGATCGAGGTGTTGCTTGCCGTCTCGGACCACACCCGTCATTCTGTGTTAGCGACGTGTGCCAACTTCCGAGACGGCAAAACCTTGCCGATTGGATGGGTGCAATATGTTCGTCCCAGTGAAGAATTTCCTGAAATACGCCTGCGATATACGCCTGCCGCCGGCCATGTTTACGGCTCCAGCCCGACTGGTGAACTTTATGACACCTCAAAACCCGAGCCGAAACATACCGATTTAAACGTGCCGGAGGATCGGATCCTCTATGACCCCACAAAGGGTGGTTGGTTGGGGTATGACCAAAGCAAGGCGCAGACTTCGCAGATAACGAATCCCGGTAGCATTTTTACCATGTATGGCCCCAAAAACCTCAGCCGCGGTTATTTCGATGACGAATGCGATGGAATTGTCTCCGTGACGCTCGAGGTCGAAGGCAAGTCGCTTGGCGCTTTTGCTCGAATTGGTGCTGGTCCACCAACCTTCGCACCGGACGTAATCCCCATACGCACCATCGCAGATGAGCTCGAACAGGTTGCGTTTGGTGTAGGCCACGAAGGAATGGCAACTCTTGCCGAAGCCGAGGAGATTTTGCGCCGGGCGGTGGAGACGGTCAGGATGTTCAACACCACAGCTCTCAACGGCAATACCGTTCAGGGCCGTATGAACCAAACCAGCACAATGGTCCGGCAGGACGCGAATGACTTCGGACGTTACTTTGAGCCCATCATGGCGCCTGCAATCGTCGACAATCATGCGATCCTTGCGCTTCATCAAAACGTTCTAACCGCCTTGCGCAGCGGCACAGGCGCCTGGTTTGCAGACGCCCTTCGAAGACCGGAGGAGGTCGGCGACCTGAGCGATATCGGTCGGCGGAAAATGCCGGCGATGATGCGCGGCGCCGATGGTCGGCATCTCGTCTTGACGCGGCGTCAGATCGATGCGGTTGTATCGGCGGCGATCGGTAATCTGTTTAGCGATGGGCCTGAGGTGAAGGCATGACCAAAATTTCCCCCAGCAACCTTTCGGCGCAACTGTCATACCGCGCTCGCGGCAATCCATGGAACACGCAGCCTGTCACCGCCATATCCAACTGCTTTCCAGGTCTGGAATTCGACTTTCGCGTGATCTGGCGACGAATGTTCGAAGGCTTGTTGCTGATGGAGTGCCATAACCTCGTTATCGACGGCGAAGGTCCATTGGCGGAACTCAAGAATCATCGGCTCCTTGGCATTGAAGACCCGGAACGCGTCGGCGTGGCACCGTTGCCGTTGGTTGTGGAAACATTTGGTACCACGATGCCTGGCAATGTCGACGAACTTGGAAATCCGCACAACAAAAACGGCGTATCGTTCATGGAGTGGTCGAATAGCCTCGCGCGGATCTTCGATGCACAGGGTCGGACCGTCACCGGCTATTTCACGGCCGATGAATCACTTGACGAAGTCTTGCTGCCAACGGACAAAACCGAGTTCGCTCGCCTCAAGAAGGTGGGGTTGACAGTCCGCAGGATATTCGAGGTCAGCCCGATCGATAACCAGCCAATGGCGACGATATCGCAGTCTCTCATCGAACCGGGCGAACTCAGTCAAGGCCTCTGTTCCCCCTGGCAGAACGATTACCGTGAATGCGCCTGTTACTATTGGGCCGCAAGTCGGCCCGACTATGTCAACGTCGTCGATGGGCCCGACGGGGTGAGTAGAGGTGACAACTGGATGGCGGTCGAGCGGCCCCCCGGCGGTGGGTACGTACTTGATGATAGATCAGATTCAAGTGTCTGGAGCTATGAGCAGCTGTTCCAGAACTGGCAAGGCCACCTGAAATTTGTCGTCGGCGGATCCGAGGCGCAGGATGCTGAGGACCGGGCCGATCAAAGCTAGCTGTCGGTGAGCCATGGACACGTTGTTTGAACTGTCAAAGCCTCGGTCACGCAATGCACATATATTGCCCAATAGCGGCGGCGCACAACTCTTTGTCCCCGAGGGAAGCCAGCTCTTCGACATCGACGAAGAGCTGGCCAAAACGCTTGCCCGCGCGTGGCAGGGCGATGAGGACGGCACGTTAGGACTACTCACGTCGCTCGGGCTGGAAGCTGATGCTGGCGCATGCCTGGAAAAACCGATCGATGTGCGAACCCGGGCTCTTTCGCTCGCAATCGCGCAAAGCTGCAATCTCGGATGCGGCTATTGCTACGCGCAAGGCGGAAGTTTTGGGGCGCAGCCAAAGGGTATGGACATCGAGACAGCCCGTGGCGCGGTCGACCTCCTTTTGACCCAAACAAAATCCGGCGAACGCGCCAACCTCGCCTTTCTCGGGGGCGAGCCGTTGGTCGGACGCGAGGTCTTGCACGCCGCAGCAAACTATGCAGCCGAGAAAGCTGCAGAACGAGGCATTAAGCTCGGGTTTTCGATCACCACCAATGGAACTCTCGTAACCGAGCCCGACATCGACCTCTTCGATCGTCTCGGTTTTGCGGTCACAATCAGTCTCGACGGCATTGGTCCTGTTCACGACCATCTGCGGTCGTTCAAGGGCGGCGCTGGGAGTTACGAGCGCATTCTGTCTCGCATTGCTCCCCTGCTTCAGCGGCAGGGCAGGTGCCAGGTGTCCGCACGCGTAACTGTGACGCCGAAGAACCTTGCGCTCGAAGAAACGCTTGATCGTTTCGTGGCGATGGGATTTCACACGGTTGGCTTTTCGCCAATGCTGAGTGCACCGGATGCCGAGCATGAGATGCAGCAAGATGATCTCGCGGCGATGCTAGAGCAAATGGTCGCTTGCGGACACGCCTTCGAGCGTAAGACGCTAGCGGGCGAACGCTACCCGTTCGCAAACCTGCTCAACGCTTTACGAGAGATTCACAAGGGAACCCATCGCCCCTATCCCTGCGGGGCGGGAGTTGGATATCTTGGCGTCTCCGCGGACGGTGAGCTCGCTGCCTGCCATCGTTTCGTCGGAGAGCAGCAAGCCGTCCTCGGCTCGGTTGCTGAAGGGGTGGACCATGTTCGTCAGGCAAACTGGCTGGAGGCGCGGCATGTCCATGCTCAAACAGGCTGTCCTGACTGCTGGGCGCGTTATCTTTGTGCAGGAGGATGTCATCACGAGACGCTCCATCGAGGGCGCCCGGCCTGCGATTTTATACGTGGTTGGCTCTATTACGCAATTACCGCCTACGGCCGCCTGTCAAAAGCCAAACCTGGCCTTCTTGCCGATTTCGTCTCATGACAGGCCCTTGTGACGTACTTGTGGTCGGTGGAGGCCCCGCCGGCGCGATCACGGCTCTGGGACTTGCCCGCCTTGGCTACGACGTCAATTTGATTGAGGCCCTTCCAACTCCACGTCCCCATATCGGCGAATCCATTACGATCGGCGTCAACCGTCAGCTTTCCCACCTCGGGATAGAAGCTGCGCTCGAAAGCGGTGGTCGGAATGTTTTCTTCACACGCGAGGAACGCTGGGCCGAACCCACCATGACACTCAAGCCGGCAGCGCCAGGGGCCGCGACGATAAATCGAAGCCTGTTTGATGCTGCGTGTCTCGATTATTGCAGAGCTGGCGGCGTCAACGTGACTGAAGGGCAGCGAACACGATCTGTTGAGCGTGTCAAATCCTGCGAGTGGCTTGTCACGGTCGAAGGCGGATCGACCCGGCGTGCACGCTTCGTGGTGGACGCGGCTGGAAAACGCAGTGTTCTCCCCAGAGCTCGCGAAACAATCGGCGCGAAAACGATCGCGCTCTATGCCTATTGGAGTGGGGACGGTCTACCGGCGCTGCCGCGCATCTGCGCGGGTGCGGAAGGGTGGGCCTGGGGAGCACCCGTCTACAGGCTGGGGTATAATATCACTCTTTTTGTCGATCGAAGCGAAGTGAACAGATGGGGCGGCGACCTGCGACGCGCCTATTTGGCAGGCATCGTTGCGACTGGCATACTCGATCCTGAGTCAGGCCCGATCCTAGTTTCCGAAATCCTGGCCTGTGACGCCACTGCCTGGTTCGACACCGCATGTGTAGGGCCAGGCTTTGTCAAGGTCGGTGAGGCGGCTCTAAGTCTCGACCCATTGGCATCAATGGGTACCCAGAATGCAATTCAGACAGCGCTTTGGGCAACTGTTGTGGTCAACACGGCTCTTCAACGCTCAGAGGCGGGGGAGGCTGCGTCGGAATTCTTCAGGCAGAAAGTCCGCTCGTCTGCCGCACGGCACGCCAAAGCGATAGGAGAAGTCTACGCCTCGCATCGCCAAGAGGCGTCTGCGCCATTTTGGGCGCGACGATCCGCGATCCCGGGCCACGGCGCGGAAGATGCATCGATGCCAGCGCCAACATCGGGACCATGGATCGCGCCGTCACCGACCACCCACCTCGTGCGCGGTAGCGTGCGCGTGGTCGACCATGCATGCCTCTGTGGGGCATTCGTTGAAATGCGCAAAGCCGTCGTCGTTCATGACGACGTTGAACCGGTCGCGTTCTTGGCCGGATTGGAGCTTGGCGATATTCTCAATCGCGTCGCGAACGCCTGTACCGTCGGTGAACTTCACGACTGGCTCAGCAAACAACAGAACGCTCGTCTGGCTGATCGAATCTTGAATTGGCTCGTTAACAATGATGTAGTCAGGGTTGTAGGGCCCTATGACGCGGGAGCCAGTCGGGCTCCGTCAGATCGGGGCGCACATTAGCGATGGATCGGTCAATACCCGACATTCCCACTTTGCGTATTGCCGCGGACGTCCCCAATCCGCTCTTCAATATGACAATGGATCATTCTACTTTTCCTTGCATAATCATCAAGCAAGAGCATTTCGGGGAGATGTGTTTGGCGCTTAAGGCCAGGGGGGAGTGGTAGATGCGATACGGTCAGAGCTGCTGGCGGATGCTCGTTGTCACTATAATTGCCGTTCTGTCAGCGGCAGGCGCATCGGCCGCCGAGATAAAACTAGGCAACTGGAACATACAGACGCTCGGCTATAGCGGGGACCCGCAGACGGTTTTTGCAGGTGACTACATCCGCAAGCCCGCGGATTTCGCCGATTTGCGCAACTGGCGCGACAAGGTCGGCGCAGACGTTTATTTCCTCCAAGAAGTTACAAGTCCAGCGGCCATCAACGAGGTTTTTCCGCTTTCGGACGGATGGTCCTTCTGCATCAGTGGCCAATATGCCGTTGATGAGAACCTGCCTGTCGTTTGGCAGTTAAACGCGAGAATGCGCTCGTTGCGGCAGCTTACGGCACTTAATTTGAGATTCTAAGCACGCCTTTCTCGCTGTCAATTCTAAGGTAATCCGCTGTAAAGATTGCGATATTGGTCACTGTCATCTGCTTGAGCTGGGATTTTTTCAATATGCTAACTATCAAATTAAGTGCCAAATCACGAGCACCAATCTCAAATTAACTGCTCAATCTCAGATAAAGTGCGGAGCTATCTCGTTGAAATTCTTGCAGTCAGAGTCTCGCGATTAACTGCCAAACGACACATCAACCGAACGGTATGCCCCAGAGCCTGAATTTCCCGAGCCCAATAATGCGCGCTGCTACAGGCTTCCATCCCTACGAGGCAAGGCTGCAACTTGCGAAAGAAGTCCAGCACCTGCGATCGACGCAGGGCTCGACGCACGATCACGTCTCCTTCTTCGGCTATGCCATGAACCTGAAAAACGGATTTGGCTAGATCAAGCCCGACTGTGGTAATCTTCTCCATGGAGCGGTCCTTCTTCTTTGTGGCGTTTCAACACGACCACGTTAGGCACTTGATGCCGTTTGAGAAGGGCCGTTCCACCTCATCAGCTTCGGGCCGACTGGGCCAAATACAGGGGCATTACAGCCCTCTGCAGCGCACTGCTCGAAGTCCCGCCGGAAACAGTGATAACCGGAGACGGGCGAACATTGGATGGGCTTGTGAAGCAAATCTACGATGATGGTCGCTCGCAGTTTAGTCATGGGGGGAAACTCGCGCTGCTGCAGGATCTCCCGGTAGACCGTGACGCTGCGCTGTCACTCGTCAAGGCAGCGCTGACCGTGTATGCAGGCAAACTCGATCTCTATACCGGGCCGGACGAATATGAGGACTTCCTCAAAGCACTACCTACCCTGAAAAGGATCTAGTCATCTTTGGTTAAAGTCATACTGTGAACTTAAGGCAAGCTTTAGAATGGGAAGCCATCCATATTCCAATGTCGATGCCGGGGACTCGATATCGTGGATTGATGGCTGTCTTAGGCTTGGATGTCTGCGCTAGCCTCAACGAGGCGAAAAGCGGATAACGTTCTAAGCGTTGTTTAGCGGGAAACTAACGCGAGGCCCTCCCCCAAAGCGCCGGGGGGTGAAAGTCCCATGGCGTTTCGAACGGCAGTCACATGTCCTCGCTAACAAAAAGCGAGATCATTGACGCGAATCGAAAGTCGATATAGGCTATATCGAGTTACGCAATAGGTGCTTCCATGTCCCCCAAAGTTAGAATGTCAGGCCCAACGATCAAGCTCCTCAGGCTGATGCTTGACAAGCCACAAGAGCCTGTTTCCGGTGCTGATATCTCAAAGGCAACCGGTATCGGATCGGGAACCATGTATCCGCTTCTCGAACGGCTTGAGAGGGCAGGGTGGATCAAGGGGTGCTGGGAGGAGGTTGATCCCACCGAGGTCGGTCGGCCCAGGCGGCGGCTATATAAATTGACGGGGCAAGGTCAGATGGAAGCACAGAGCGAGTTGGCTGACATAATGGGCGCCCCTGTTGGAGCTTTAGCATGGAAACGTTGATTAACATCGTCGGTTCGGTTCTCGCGTCTATCCTTGGAACTATCTTCGCTAAAGACATTCAAGATTCAGCGCCTCGCTATACGAGGCAGATAATCGAGCGGGCGGCCGCTCGGCTGCCGCCAGACTTGAAGGAGGAGAAGCAAGAGGAATGGCTCGCGCACCTTTCCGAGTTGGATACTGTGACGTCAAAATACCGCCATGCGCTTGGCGTTTATGTTGGAGCAGCGAGGCTTCGGCGTACAGCGCAAGCGATGACGCTTGCCCTTGGTTTTCAAGTTGCTGGCGTAGGCCCGATTTCGTTGAACGTCGAACTTGGGCCGTCTCTGGCACGGTCAATTTTGTCCGCATCCCTTCACGACAGATGCCCTCGGCCCGTTCGGCTGGGGGTAGTGATACTCTTCGCCATTTGCATGCTGTTCAAACTTCTATTTTCCGCCGAAACACTTGGTCGTGGAAAGTCGAAGCTCCTTTTGCAAGAGTTCAAAAACTTTAAAAGTTGGCGAGTAAGCGCGAAGCTGAAGACACGCCAAAGCGACGCTGATTTGAGTGGTATATTCCGGAAGATGTTGCATGAGCCCACGCAAATCAAAACCATCTTGATGCGGATCGCGGATATCCTGAAGCAAAGCCCTCCTGCCTCGACTGAAAATTTGAAGCAAGATCATAAGGTCGATGGTTAGGCTTTCGGTCGGGTGGACGGTCGCGAGACTATGATGCTCGCGCATCGATAGGCTGGTCGGCTATTTCAAACAGCTCTAATAAACTCGGCATAGGAAATACACCGATGTATTATTTCATCGATGAAAGCGGAAACACAGGGCTTCACCTTTTTGACCCCAATCAGCCTGAACTCTATTATGGGGTGCTCGGATGTCAGAGCAATCTCGATATCGTCGGGGAAGCTCTTTTAAAGGACTTGCGGAAGGAGCTGGGTGTTAAGCGTCTTCATGCGGCTGAGTTAGGTGTTGGCCGCCTCACGCCCATTGCTTCCAGGCTGGCCGCCTTCAGCAAGAAAAACGATGTCCGTTTTTCCATGCTGAAGGTTGTAAAACCCGATCACGCGATCATTTGCTTTTTCGATCAGGTGTTTGATTCCGGCCTCAATGAAGCCGTTCCATGGCATCACTATTTCACGCCGTTGCGCTATATTCTGCTTTTGAAGATTGCGTCGCTGTTCGATGAACAACTCAAAAAAGACGCTTGGGCTGCACGGCGCGAAACCAACACGGCGCGTTGCGCGGAAGCACTGACAAAGCTTTGCAACGTACTCTTGGAACGCGTCCATCGATTGCCTGACGCCAGATCGAGAGAGATTGTTACAGGCGCTTTAAGGTGGGCGGCAGCCAACCCATTTGAAATCGGCTATGGTGCGGGCAATCACGATACTGCCCTCCAGATTTCACCAAATCTTGTAGGATTCCAGCAGGTTATGCAGGTGATGGCGACGCAGTCGAGCAAGAGGCGCCGTCGGGTGAAGAAAATCACTGTCGATCGACAGACGGAATTCAACAAGGCTCAAGCGGAGCTTGCTGGCTGGTATGAAAACTTGCGCCACGCCAAGCACAAAGCTGAAATGGGCCCTGGGATGCCCAAATTTGACTACTCGATGATGCCGGAAGTTCCACCGACTTTCACCCCGGGCGACGAAAGCGCCGGGCTGGAGTTGGTCGATATCACTCTTTGGGTTGGAAAACGTCTCGAAGAGCGGAAGGATGTCTCTGCCGAACTTCGTAGCCTTTTTTGGTCGCAGGCCAGACGCGGCGTTGTCGATGAAGTCTCGCTTGATGGGCTGGATAGTCGCTGGCGTCATCTCCTGGATATTCCAGTGTCGAGCGAACCGCTTCCTCCCGACCTAGCGAAACATTTCGAGGAACTGGAAGACAAGCGGCGGGAGGCGGTGGCCGCCCTTTGAGCGGAGCGGCTCCTCGGTGTCGATGGGGTTTGAGTACCAAGCGGAGCATAAAACCTACACTCAAACAGGGGCCGGAACAAGAACTGTTCCCTCAGACACGCGGCCTTTATCAACCAAAGACAGCCACAGCCGATTTGATGGTGATGCCTCCGCTATGACTACGGCGCATTTGGCGGCCGGTAGCAGCACGGAAGACCTGCTGCAATTGCAGTGCGGGAGGTACGCGTGACCAGAGGGTTTTCGTGCTTTCCTTGCCGCTTCGGCTTTTCCGCACTGCTTGGCCGGTAACAACGCGCTGGGACCAGCGGAAGCCGATTTCATGGAAATACAGGTCGGCAAGTTCCGGGCTGATGTGGTGAAAGACGCCTGCAATGGTTCGCCGGACCCGTGCATTGAACCCCTCGGCTGATTGACGTGGACGGCATCCCGGACATATTCGCGGCTGGAGTGGTTGACCGTCTCGTGAACGGCAAAGCTTTCGCCTATGGCAACGAATGCCTTTGCCTCGTCACTCATCAAATGCGCTCGAAGTTCAACTTGTGTTGCAACTGCTCGTACAGCAGCACGCAATGAAAGGCCGGTAACGACAGCGGCACGGGCATCACCCGCACTGGAACCTGGGGTGACGCCTGTCGGTCGCTGCACAATCGCCATGACCGGAGTCTTTTCGGTCTTTACCTGCCCCTTGCGGCCTCTTCCAGGTGGCGGATCATCGGGATGCTTTCTGGGTCTGCCGCCGAGATAGAAATGGTCGACTTCCACTGTGCCGTCGAGCATGTGCTAGCGCGCCACCATGAGGCGCAGCGCATGACCGATCCGCCAGGCGGTCGGTTGGCTAACGCCAAGGGTCTCGGCGAGACGAACCGAGGATAGGCCTTTATCCGACTGCAGCAACAGCCACATCGCCTTGAGCCAGGTGCGCAACGGAAGCTTCGTGGCGTGCAAGGGCGTATGTGTTGTCACGGTGAATTGGAAGCGGCAATCACCACTGGAGCATTGGTAGAGGCCTGGCCGCGCACGGCGCTTGCCCATGTCGCGGCCAGCTATCGCGGTTGAACGCTTGTAACCACAGGCAGGGCAAATTCTGCCATCTCGCCATACCATGCCTTCCAGCAAGCGACGGCATTGTTCCTCGTCTTGGAACGCAGCGACCATGTCGTCCACTGTTCGAATATTGGAAAGTGTCGCAAACATCGTTTCGGACATCATTGCCGATTCCGATGAAGCCGCCCCTTTGTTCCGAGATGATTGCGCCCCTTGATTCCGGGATGATCTCGCCCCTTTTTAGTGGGGTCTGCAGGCGATGATTGTTGTCAGTTCATTTAGGCAGGGTGTCAAGCTTTTCGGGGCAGGTTTCGGCGTAGGCTATCGCCGCTCAATTCGATGCGATGAGCGTTGTGAACGAGGCGATCCAGTATGGCATCGGCGTAAGTCGGGTCTCCTATGACGCCATGCCATGCCGATACGGGAAGTTGGCTGGTGATGATGGTTGATCGGCGGCCGTAGCGATCTTCGAGGATTTCGAGGAGGTCGTGCCGGGCTTGTTCGTTGAGCGGTTCGAGGCCCCAGTCATCTAGGATCAGGACTTGAACATGGCCCAAAGTCCGCTGCAGCCGGGCATACCTGCCATCGCCCCGAGCGAGCGCAAGCTGGGCAAATAGCCTTGGGACACGCTGATAGAGAACGGAGCGATCGTCTCGGCAAGCCTTGTGGCCGAGAGCGCAGGCTAACCAGCTTTTTCCGACACCCGAGGGTCCGCAAATGGCCAGATTGTCATGAGCGTTGATCCAGTCGCCGCCGAGCAGCTTCATGAAGAGCGCGCGATCAAGGCCGCGCTCGCTGCGATAGTCGACATCTTCCGGGGTGGCCTGGTGGCGAAGCTTGGCAAACCTGAGGCGTGCGGCAAGCTTACGATCGTAGCGGGAACTCCACTCCCGTTCGAGCAGCAGTCCTAGCCACTCGGCGTGCGAGAGATGTTCGGCTTCGCCGTTGGTGACGAGCTCCCCGAAGGCCTTTGCCATGCCGGCCAGGCCCATGGAATTGAGTTTATCGAGTGTTGGATGCGCAAGCATTCTTCGTTCTCCTTAGTGGTAATAGCGAGGTCCGCGGATGTTTTCGTGATGGATCGGTTCATGCGAAGCCGGTCCATTGGTGGAAGCCGTTCGATCAAGATGATTGTCGAGGATGGAGCGCACCGAACCGTAGGTCCGGGCCCCGATCTCCAGTGCACGGCTGCAAGCAGCGTTCACTCTGTCGCGGCCAAAGCTTTTGTTCAGGCGGATAATTCCCATGCAGGCTCGAAAGCCCTGCTCCGGGTGCGGCCT
This sequence comes from Rhizobium sp. CB3171, assembly GCF_029714265.1. NCBI lineage: Bacteria > Pseudomonadati > Pseudomonadota > Alphaproteobacteria > Hyphomicrobiales > Rhizobiaceae > Rhizobium > Rhizobium sp. CB3171. The sequence goes on from NZ_CP121657.1 coordinate 20,059, forward strand.
GTCGGCGAGGATCTTCTCGCACAGCAACGCCACCTCCGGCCCGATGGAAGAGGCCTCGCGTTGAATGCGTTCGATCGTCCAGTCGGCAAAGCGGCGATGGGCTGAGGGCATGTGATCGGGAATCGTCGTGTGTTTGCCATTGCCGCTGGAGCGGCGATGGGCGGCTATTCGCTCGCCTTTGTGGAAGATCTCGATCGTATTGGCGGTGATGCGCGCCTCGACCTGCTCGCGAGCGAAGCGATAGGGAACGGAGTAATAGTGCCGCTCGATCTCGACGTGGTAATCCAGCCCGGCACGCCGGATACGCCATTCCGCAAAGACATAGCGTTCCACAGGCAATGGCCTTAAAGCGGGCCGGTCGAGCTCTTCGAACAATTGGCGGCGCGTGACGCCAACCCGGCGCAGGACACGCCTGTCGTTCAAATCATATAGCAAGTCGGCAATCGCCGCATTGACCTCGGCCAGGCTGTGGAAGGTGCGGTGGCGAAGGCGGCCCAGCAGCCAGCGCTCGACGATACGAACCGCAGCCTCTACTTTCGCCTTGTCGCGAGGACGGCGTGGCCGCGTCGGCAGGACGGCGCTGCCATAGTGGGTTGCCATCGCACAATAGGTCCGATTGACTTGGGGATCGAAGTGGCACGCCTTGATGATCGCCACCTTGGCATTGTCGGGAACCAGCAAGGCTGGCGCACCGCCGAAGAACTCCAGCGCCTGGATATGGCATTCGATCCAGTCGGGAAGCGTCTCGCTCCACCGGGCATGTGCATATGAAAGGCTCGACGCGCCCAGAACCGCCACGAACAGATGGGCTTGTCGGGTCTTGCCGGACAACCGATCGACAATCACCGTGACCGTGTCGCCGGCATAATCGACGAACAGCTTGTCGCCGGCCATATGATCCTGCCGCATCGTCACCGGCAGCTTCAGAGCCCAGCCCCGGTAGAGGTCGCAGTAGCGACTATAGCGATAACCATCCGGATGACGGCTGATGTATTCGTCCCAGAGGATCTGCAGCGTCATATGCTTGCGCTTCAGCTCGCGATGGACCTGTGCCCACTCCGGCTCAGGAGCGCGACGGTGCCCAATCTTCGTCCCGGCCGCCTTGTAAAGCGTTGCCTCCAGGACTGTATCGTTGACGTCGTCGCCGAGAGGCCACGACAGCCCGGCTACCGCCGCACGCCGTAGCGTCTCGCGCACCGTCGAGGGCGCAGTTCCAACCCGCACCGCAATCGACTTGTGCCCAAGTCCTTGCTCAAAACGATATCTCAGTATCTCGCGGACACGCCGCATCTCCAATCTCTCCGCTGGCATCCCGTTCCTTCCTCGTCAACGTCGAAGGAAGAAACTTCACACCTGCAGACCCACCCTTGCCAGACGCCTCCAAGGGGGCGGCATCATCTCGGAACAAGGGGGCGACTATTTCTCGGAATTGGGGGGCGACATCATTTCGGAATCAGGGGGCGGATTGCCTCGGAATTTGCACATCATGATCTCCATCGGGATTGATCGAAGAATCTCATGGAAGACGCTCACTTACAAGGACTTCACTGTCTTTGGTTGATAAAGACCGCGTGTCTGCGGGAACAGTTATTGTTCCGACCCCATCTAACCTGGCAGGGACCGAACATGCGTTGACCGCTACTTGCCACATGTGACACCCTATCCAGACAATTCAAGGTGCGCGGCATGAGCTGCGACGTTGGCCCGGCAGGGGAGTGGACAGCGTTCCGTCAGACATGCTGCAGAACAAGACACGCAATCAGCATTTTCTCAGCCAGGTAGAGCAGAGGCTTAACGCCATGAACCCTCTGGCGAAGGCGGACAATCTGCGGATCTACGCGTTCGGGATCGCCGACCGGGATGACTATAAGCTCGTACTTGAAAAGCCGAACGGCAACCCAATCGACCGGAACCTGTCGCTCTTCGACCTTTTCAGTTTTGACGTTCCGGGCGGGAGCGATCTGCGGCGCAATTTCGAGGCATTGTTTCACACCTACGAAGCGGACATCCAGGATCTTACAACGAGCCTTCTTGCCAAACTCAAAGCGGGCAGTCGGGACGTCGGGGTCGAGATTATTGGTGTGTTCGCGGCGAAGCTGCTCAATTTCGTGCGGAACCCGTATTCCATTGTGAAAGTCCTCAACACTTTTCCGGACCTCGGCCGTTACGATCCGACGAACCCTTTGCTTCTGGCGGAACGCCACCGGATCGTGAGCGGCAGGAAGCCTCATCAGGCGCATCTCTGCGCCGAACTCGGCATCAGCGACGCGCAGTATGTCGAATGGCTGCGCCTGCTTTTCATGTTGCTCACGCCGATGGCAGAAAACCGGCCGAATTTCTTCGAAGAGATCATCAGGGCCTTGTTCGAGGACCGGACGAAATATATCGCCGCGATCGTCTGTGATTACGACCGCGACCGATGCCTCCTGTCCGACCGGGGTTTCAGCCAAGCGGTTGCAGACGGCCCGCATCTCTCATTTTCGTTCAACCTGTGTGGAACGGCCTTCGTCGATTACTTGTTCGCGGATCCCGCGACGCTTGTGCAGGGGCAGGCCGCACCGGAAATTATTGCAAGTGCGATTGCCTCCCGAGAACGCCGGCCACAGCCGGTCAATGTCACCTTCCTGCGCAACAATCTCGATATGCTGAGACGGTACAATCGCCGCGTCGTCGATCAGTGCTACAAGCGGGTATTCTGCTCGGCGAAGGATGGCCTAGTGTTTTGACGGGCGCGCGCCGGTTAAGCGCTCACTGGATTATAGCCGCGCTTCAGCTTCGCCTTGAGGAAACCGGCGGCGGCCTGGACCGCCTGCCTCTCTTCATCGAACCATTCTTCGCAGACCTGGCCGTGTGCGCCGATGCGGCCCCACTGCCGGAGCGCGACATAGTGGCCGAATAAATTGCGCTGAACCGCGACGGTCCAGAAGCGTGCCATATTCTGCGACGGCTCCGTGCGGGTAAGAAAAATGGCCATGCGATAATCTCCCTTAAGGACTGAAATATAGTCGCATAAAGTGGCTGATTTTGAAAGCTGCTTTGATATCCAAAATGCTATTTATGCGCTTGAAAACACTTAATTTGTTTGCTTCTTTGCAAGATGCTGATAGTCCCTTCCCGACAGGCGGAGGTGGGAACGAATGCAGCGCGATTTCCATTGACACGTGTTGATAAATATATCAACATAGGCCATATGCCAGACAATGTCCGTACAGTATCGTGGATCAAGGCCGCCCGGAAAGACTTTGAGGATTTTCCGCCCGGCGCACAGGTCGAAATGGCGCGGGCTTTGACCGTGGTTGCCGCGGGCGGCCATCCCGATATCGCAAAGCCGCTGACGGGCCTCGGGTCGGGCGTACTTGAGCTGGCGCTGAAGCATCGGGGCGACGCGTTCCGCGTCGTCTACGTGCTGCAGATCGATACGGACGTATGGGTTGTCCATGCGTTTCAGAAAAAATCGAAGTCGGGCATTGCGACGCCCCGGGCCGAAATCGATCTGATCCGCGAACGACTGAAACGACTGAAGGAGGCTTTACGATGAGCGACGATTTCGAACTGGTTCGCGGCAGTGGCAATATCTTCCGCGACTTCGATATGCCAAACCCGGAACTGGAGCATCTGCGGGCTACGCTGGCGGCACAGATTATCAAGACGCTCGACAAGCGGAAGATGTCGGTGCGGGAGGCCGGGACGCTGACCGGAATCAACTACACTGAATTCTCCCGCATCCGCCGCGTCAAACTGGACGGCTTCACCGTCGATCGCCTGTGGAAGATGCTCGACCTTCTCGGCCAGACGGTGGACGTGAAGGTGAAAGTCCATCCGGCAGCAAAGCCGCCGCGGGCTGCACACGCCCATGCGTAAGATCTGCAGCCGCTGAAAACGGCTGTCCAGGAAACGAAAATATGACCAGTCCTGTTCTGAATTGCTGGATTTGCGGCGCGCCCGCAACCACGGGCGAGCACAAAACCAAGCGTTCAGACCTGCGGGATGTCTTCGGCCAGCCATCGCAGGCAGCGCCGCTCTTCGTTCATGACCGCAAAATGAAGAATCGGCGGGTCGGCAGTCTCAAGTCGGATTACCTGAAATCACCCGCGCGGCTGTGTGAGCACTGCAACAACGCCCGCACGCAGCCCTACGATATGGCCTGGGAGAAAATGTCGGCGGCCCTGCGGTCAAGGGCGCCGCCGCTTGTACCCGGCGCGATCGTTCGGGCGAACCGGATTTTCACGCAGGACACGAAGCGGCAGATGCTCAATGTTCATCTGTATTTCGTGAAACTGTGCGGCTGCAATTTCGTTGAGGGCAACGTCCAAGTCGACACCGGGACGCTGGGTCAGGCGATTGAGCAGGGCAGGGCGCATCCGCAAATTTACCTGAAATTCGGGATCGCGCCGCCTTTTGGCCCTTCGCCGCGAACCGGCATGTCGAATCTGCACACCTGGACCCGGCCCGGGGCCGGGACGTGCGATCTCGCTTATTGGGACTATTATATCGGTGGTATCGGCGTGCGCGTCATGTACGCGATCGAAGGCGCGTCGTGGGATGAGCTTGCCGGCGCCTGGCATCCCCGCCTCGGAACGGGCAGGCTCGAGATAGCGGATCTGGCTATTGATGCGCCGCGGCCATGGTGATGGCGGTGACTTACGTGTTTCTGAACACTGTACGCGGGGTAACTCGGCGTCCCTTGATGTTGGCGTGCGCGTTCTTTTTGGGCGATTAAAAGGAATTCCGACAGGTGACATTTCCGCATGACTTTAACATGATGGCCCAGGAGGGCCACCTTGTGGGGGTATCGTTCCTCACAGGATTTTACCTTTTTAACCGCACGACCTTTGACAGGCCAGGGACGTTTTATTCATCGTTCTTTGAATTCTCGACCGGCTTCGAGCGGTTAATGAAGATCGTGGTTATTCTTGACCACAAAACCAAGAACGACCTGAGGAGTCCGACCGACAAACAACTTCGTAGTCTCGGGCATTCTATAATCGAGTGCTACAATGCATGCCGGACGATCGCTGATGCGCGCGGTCTTGCCGTTCCGGAGGAATGGTTTTCGGAGGGGAGCCTTGAGTACGGCGTCCTGTCGTTTTTCTCGGAATTTGCGCAGGGAAGCCGATATTATAATCTCGACCAGCTAGTGCAAGGCAGGACTACCAACGGTCCGCTGATCCAGTGGTATAAGGTTCACACGTCTGTCGTGGAAAGGTATCTACCGCTGCATAAGCGCGAAGCCATCATGCAGCGGGCGCGTGACCACTGCGAGCGCTACAAGCTATTTGGCTGGGAGCGGGGTCCAAGCGGTGAATTTGAGTTGTCGATCGACGTGACATATCAGCTTGAAGTTTTCAGGAAAACGCGCGGGCATTGCGTCTGGACAATCATCAAGATCCTGCGTCCGTTCTATGAACTTCTCGACCGGCTGTGCGACGAAGTGCACGCGATCGCAATATCCAAAGCAATCGAGACGCCTACCGTCCCGTATATGAAGGAATTCGTTCCATTCTTTCTGTGCGACCGGCAATCAGCTATCCGGCGGAAAGACTGGCTGTCGTTGGGCTTTGGCATTTAAGCCATGTATTCCCCTTCGTCGCCTCACGGGGTGGCAGGTGCAGCGGCTCGCGCATTCTCCGCCTGCCGCGCCTGCCAGGTCGAGATAAGAAACGTCGCCATGGAACCGGACAGATTCACCGACAGCTCGGCGTGGCGCGGGGCAGGACGCGCGCGCTTGGGGCCGATGCTGTGGGCGTCGCCCAGCTTGTTGCGCAACGCGCCAAGGCTTTCGACGATCGACTGGCAACTGCCGAGAATCTGCTTGAATACAGGCTCCGTCACATCGTCGGGCGCAAGCTTGAGGACCTTCGCCAGCTTTCTGTAAAGGACGGGCAGGTCGTCCGATTCCGCCCATTCCTGCCCGGCTTCGGCTAAGATCCATTTGCAGACGTCCTCGAGCAAAGTTCGTGCAAGCGTGATGGCGCCCGGCGGATCGTTTTCGCGCCGTTCGAGGGCGGCGGTCCAACGGGCATGGACGTCGTTCGGATCGAATGCCTTCAATGCATTCGATATAGCCGCATCGGCAGGAGAGCCTTTGGGCATCGGCTTCACTTCGTAAAACGGGCAGCCCGACAGCTCGCGGACTTTGACCAGCTTGTAGCCGTCGTGACGGAGATGCGCGTTGATTTCGTCCACGATCGTCTGTTGGGCCGCGGCGGTTTGCACCATGGGATCGGTGACGGCCGCCAGGAATTTGAAAACTTGCGCCTGGGAGCAATCGAAAAATCCGAGGCGGTCGAGTAGGAACCTGTTGTCCCAATCGTCATTATTGACAGTATGCTACCAGATATCCCGCTCCAGCATCCGGTCGCTGCTGGGATAATCGTGGGATGGCATCTTATCGACGGGCCACAAACGCCTGATTAAGGCCAATTCTTCGATTTCCGTGCAGAGTGGCCGGTTGTCGAACACACCCGCAAGCCTGCGGCGCGTGATTTCGGTGATAGGTTGGACATCGATCTCCTCCAGCTTATGCACCGCCTCCGCGAGCCAGAACGACTCTTCTTCCAGCAAATAAGTCCGGGCGGCTTCGAGAACTTTCTCTACCGGTTCGCTCGCTATACGCGCCATTGCGTATTTGTATTTGCTAGAGAAGGCCTCCTCCTTGGTCCCGTCTGCAAGGCCGATGCGGACGCAGACTTGCGGCACGTCATAGGACTTGTGATCGGATATTGCATCGGCGAGGAGCCGCCGCAGATCCTTGATAAGCGCCCTTTTTGGCTCGGCAGGCGTCGGTTTTTTGGCTGTCACGGTCATCGCTCGAGTCTGGAAATCATAGCTATGAATGACGTTATAGATTTTTGCGATGTGCGTCAGCCGCCGCGTCGACTCCGCCATGTTCCCCCGGCAGGGGAGCAAGCATCCCTCCGTATGGCGCGGCGAATGCCCCGGTGATGTAAAGCTGCAGGAGGCTTCCCCTGTTTTGCGGCAGATCACCTTAAGCGGGCCGTCCCGGCGGCGCTAACAGACGCCCGATCCATTCGGCCCTGAAAGGCCTCCCGTGTTATCTGTTGCTGGCCGCGCCTGGACCCGCTTCTGTCGTTTGCCACTTAATCGTAAGAATGCGCCCGTTCCGGCAGATGATGGCACTTAATATGAGATTTTTGGTGGGCGTTTCGGCGCTTGACGCCTTTCAAATTGGCAATAACCTTTTGTGATATTGGCATTTTCTAATGAAGACTGGCCGGAAGTAGCCATGATTTCCTCGGCGGCGAATCTCACATTAAGCGCTTAAATCGATGCCAGAATCTTAAATTAACTGCCCAATCTCAAATTAAGTGCAGCGCTACCTTGTTGAAATTATTGCATGCGGAGTCTTGCGATTAGATGCAAAACGACAACAGGGCTTTATTCCGATTTCTCGGCAGCGAATAACCGCAGCTTTAGACGACCGCTAACAAGTTCGCGGCGTTTTCGGTCGGGCAGATGAGAAAGGCTTTCAATCAGCGTCATAGAGCCCCCTGAACTCCGGATCAGCATAATAGCGCAACTTGCTAGCGATGATCGGCCGTTGGCCCGCCATGAACAGCAGCTCGACGCCTTCCGGCAAGTTGCGGACCTCATCGGGGGTCATGAGGGCGCGGGCGACATGTTGCTCGCTGTAGGAGATCCCGGATTTATCGGAATCGAGAGCGCGGGCCATGGTCTGGAAGACGACTGTTCCTTGCCCGAGCAGATCGGAGATCAAGCGGGCGCTGTCATGGTCGTTGACGCCAAAGACTTGCAGAATTGCGGCGTTGGAGAGGAAGGTGCCAGCCCGCTGGCCGTAGGTTGCGCGTAGCTGATGAACGTCTTGCAGGATTGGCCAGAGCTGGACGCCATAGCCGGCCATGAGACCCATAGCGCGCTCGACGGGAGCCAGGTTACCGAGTGCGGCGAACTCATCGAGCAGGTAGAGGACCGGCACGGCCGGCTTTTGAGGGGTGCGGGCCATGTCGAGCAAGCTTTGCGAAACGATGAGACGCAGCCACCGCGAATAGGTTGAGAGGCGATCTGGTGGCAGGACGAGGAACACCGTTGCGGTGTGTTTTTTGAGGTCCGCGAAGGAAAAATAGCTTTCTTCAAGCACACGATGCATGCGTGGGCTGTCGAGAAAATGGGTGTGGCGCTGGGCGGAGGAGAGGACGCCGGCGGCCTCGCGATCGGACTTGCCGAGGTGCCGGTTAGCAGCTCTGGGGATCAATCCGCCGACAGTATCGGTGTCCTGCATGTGCCTGAGCAGGGCGGTGAAGCGATCCGGGGGGAGAGTCAAATATTCGCGCAGTGTTCCGAGGTGCCGTCGGGCATAGGGCTCGGTCGCAACGATCATGAGGATGAGGCCAGCAATGAGGGCCTTGGCTTCCTCGTTCCAATGCGCCTCGCCAGCCATGCCCGGTTCGTCGAATACGAGCGCATCAGCGAGCGTGTTCGCATCCTCAGCGACATCGAGGCCGTTCGCATCGAGCTGGTCGAGGGGATTGAATGCGGCCGAGGATAGTCCGGTCACGCCGAAAGGATCGAGGACGTGAACCGGGCCGAACTGTTGCCGCGCCCTGCTGGTGATCCTAGCATTCTCGCCCTTCGGATCGACGCAGATGACAGAGCGGTTGGCGGTGAGCAGGTTGGGGATAATGGTGCCTACACCTTTGCCGGTACGTGTGGGGGCCATGGTGAGCAGATGGGCCGGCCCGTCATAGCGCAGCAGCTTCCCGGTCTTGCCGTCGCGGCCGATCAACAGGCCGGACTCGGAACGGGTGAGGGTTACGGTTTCCTTGTTCGTGGCGAAGCGAGCCGAACCGTGTGTGTCTCCGTCCAGATCTCCAAACCGTTCGATCATGGGATTGGTGAGCATCCGGAAAGCGAGCACAATCATGACGGCGATGGCAGGGAGTGCTGCTGCTGCTTTCAGAATTGGCCAATCATTCGGGATGAGGACCTGGATAATCGATACGACCAGACCGACGACGAGCACCACAAGAATGGTGCCGATGAGGTACCTTATGGCGAGGAAGGGGAAGACGAGAACGGCAAGGAAAGCCCGCAGTGGATCACGCGCGGCAATCCGGAGCATGTTCTTGAACGCGGCCCATGCAAGCGAAGCCTGGCTCATGAACTGACCTCCCCGTTATTTGCTGCCGTTTGCGCGTTTTCCGTCTTGCCGAGCAAGTCAGCAAATAGTTCCTTGTCGCTCTCGCGGGTGAGGAAGCCCGGCAGTTCGCGGCGCAGCCAGTCGCTGAGCCGCTTGGTGAATTCCGGATCGTTAGCATTCTCGAGGCGATGCAGAACGAGCGCGCCGAGCAGCACCTTGCGGCGGGTGTCGTTGGCCCGGTCCTGTTTCGACAATCTGGCTTTGAGTGCGGTGCGCTGGGCATCCAGTTCGGCCAGACGTTGTTCAATGGATTTGCGTGCCATGGTTTCTCCCTTAGCGCTTACTGATCGTCATTCTGGTCGGTGAGTTTCACGGAGTCTTTCAATTTCCGCCTGGCGCTTTTCCCGAAGGGCCGCCGATCATATCCGGAGGGTTCGAGTGGACGGTTCGTGACGCTGTCGAGGGCGGCGGCCGCGCGTCTTAGATGGTCGCGTTCTTCAGGCAATGTGTTCTCCTGCGTCATGTGGCCGTGAGACGCTGTAACGCGTCTCACGTTTCCGCAACTTCAACCGGCACCTTTTTGCCATTGGATGGCGAAAGTCGCAACCGCGATCAGTAGCACGCCGGCTGTCAGAACCATGATGCCGAAGTTGGACCGGTTTTTGGTCTCGACGCTATCCTCGTGTGCGTTGGCCAGCCACTCGAAGCCGTGCATAACAATCGCGCCAACGAAGAGCGCGACGATGGAGGCAACCCCGATCGCGACCCAAAGCGGCTCCGAACTATCACGGATGATCGGCAAGTGGCGCAAGTGATCGGGGCTCAGTACGAGGGTAAGCAGTGCTGTGAGCCGAGCAATATATGTCGGCCATTGCGGTGTATTTCTTTGTTGCATTCGATGTACTCCATACAAGATGTCTCGGCTCAATCGGTAAGCCTTATACAAATTTGACTTCGAAAACTCGAATGCCGTCAAGCGCCGATTTCGTGTTTGATGTTCCTTTGCGGAATTTGTTGTCGGCTGTTGACAGTTGGTATCTCTGCGCATCACACTTTCAATTGTTGGGCACTTCTTTGCCGCGAGTGGATACCTGAATATAAAGGAGCGAAGCGAATGAATTACGAAGGGCGCACTTACGACTTGCTGTGCAAGTCAGTGCTTGATAACCTGCAACGGATTCGGAGAGTACTGTTTGGCGATCTATCATCTCAGCGCAAAGCCGATCTCGCGGGCATCTGGCCGCAGTGCCGTGGCATCTGCCGCTTATCGTTGCGCGGTTCGCCTGACAAATGAACGCGATGGTCTTGTGCATGATTTCACCCGAAAAGAGGGGGTGGAGCATACGGAGATCGTGTTGCCGGAAGGCGCTTCCGCTGATTGGGCTGTGGATCGTTCGGTTTTGTGGAATGCGGCCGAGTTTGCGGAAAATAGGAAAGACGCTCGTGTCGCCCGCGAGTTCGAGATTGCGCTTCCGCATGAATTGTCTGCGGAAGGGCGGCTGGAGGCGGCGCGGATATTCGCTCAGGATTTGGCGAACCGTTATGGCGCAGCGGTGGATTTTGCGATCCATGCACCGCATGAGCAGGGCGATGTCCGGAACTACCATGCGCATGTGATGATGACGACGCGGCAGGTTGGCGAAGATGGTCTAGGCGAGAAGACTTATCTTGAGCACAAGAATGCGCGGCTGTTGTCGAATGGTATGGCGACAACCGACATGCAGCTTCGCGATATCAGGCAGTCGTGGGAGAATATCGCCAACAGCCAGCTTCAGCGCGAGGGGCTGGATATCCGGATTGATCATCGCTCGCATCAGGAGCGCGGGCTTGAGCTTTCGCCGACCGAGCACATGGGCGTGCATGCCACGCAGATGCAGCGCAAGGGTATGGGTGTCGAGCGGGCGCGGCTGGACGAGGAGGCGGCGCAGCGAAATGCCGAGCTGATCCGGGAAAAGCCGGAGCAGGTTCTTTCAATCATCACACAAGAAAAGAGTGTGTTCGATCGGCGCGACGTTGCCCGCGCCTTGCATCGTTACATCAATGATGATGCGCAGACGTTCCAGAACGCCTTTACGGCCGTCATGGCATCGCCGGCGTTGGCCGAGCTTCAGCCGGAGCGGATCGATCAGCAGACCGGCGAGATCGAGCTTGCGAAATATTCGACGCGGGAAATGGTCGAGATCGAGAGCGCCATGGCCGAGCGAGCTATTAGGATGGGAGATGCCCGCAGCCATGGCGTCGATCGTCATCATGTCGATCGTGCGATAGCAAAGCAGGACGCAGCGATCAGGACAAGTGTCGGAGACGGTTCTGCACGGCTATCTGACGAACAGCGCCATGCGATCGAGCATATCACCGGGCCGGAGCGGATCGCCGCAGTCGTCGGGTTTGCCGGCGCTGGCAAGTCCACAATGCTTGCGGCGGCGCGTGAGGCGTGGGAGGCGCAGGGCTATCAGGTTCACGGTGCGGCCTTGTCGGGCAAGGCGGCGGAGGGGTTGGAGGAAAGTTCCGGTATCCAGAGCCGCACCTTGGCGTCATGGTCCCGCGGGTGGGAGCGTGATCGAAATACGATCGGCCGCGGCGATGTGTTTGTGATCGACGAGGCGGGCATGGTCGGGAGCCGTCAGCTCGCTGGCTTCATCGGCGAGGCCGAGGCGCGGGGTGCGAAGATCGTGCTTGTCGGGGATCATGAGCAGCTACAGGCGATCGGTGCGGGTGCGCCGTTCCGTGCGATTGCTGAGCAGATCGGCCATGCCGAGCTTTCCGACATTCGCCGCCAGCGCGAGAATTGGCAGCGGGAGGCGTCGGTTTCCTTCGCCACCCATAAGACGGTCGAGGGTCTGGCTGCATATCGGGACCATGGCGATATTCACCTTGCGGCCACTGGCGACGAGGCGCGGGCCGAGATCGTACGGGATTATCTTGCTGATCGCGAGCAGCACCCGGATGGCACCCGAGTCGCTATGGCGCACCGTCGCGCTGATGTTCGGGCGCTGAATGCCGCTATTCGTTCCGAGCTACAGGAGCGGGGCGAGTTGGCGAAGGGCAACGTGCCGGCCATGGGCTCAGACGCCGGCGCGCTGACATTCCAGACCAACGACGGCAAGCGGGAATTCGCCCCCGGCGACCGGATCGTGTTCCTTGAGAACAGCCGCGATCTCGGTGTGAAAAACGGGATGCTTGGCACGGTCGAGCGTGTCGAAGCCGGGAAGCCGGGTGCCGGCCCCATGATCGTCGCGCAGCTCGACGGTCGCGACGGCGATAGTGTCAGCATTCCGATGGACACCTATCAAGCGATCGACCACGGCTATGCGACGACGATCCATAAAAATCAGGGGGCAACGGTCGATCGCGCCTATGTGCTGGCGTCGGGGACGATGGACCGGCATCTGACCTATGTCGCCATGACCCGCCATCGCGACAGAGCGCAGCTCTATGCGGCACAAGACGAGTTTACCAACGCGGGCCGCCTGGTTGCGCACGGAGCTGCGCCATACGAGCATAATCCGGAAGCGCGTGAGAGCTATTTCGTGACGTTGGAAAATGACAAGGGTGAAGAGCGCACGGTGTGGGGCGTCGATCTCAAGCGCGCCCTGCAGGAAGCCGCGCCGCAAATCGGGGACAGAATCGGCCTGCAGCACGAAGGGTCCACTCCCGTCAGACTTCCGGACGGGACTCAGACGGAGCGCAATTCGTGGCGTGTGGTGCAAGGTGGCGAGCTGGCTTATCAGCAACTCGAAAGTCGCCTGTCGCGTTCCGGCGGGAAAGAAACGACGCTGGATTATACACGAGACTTTGCCGAGCGGCGTGGGATCGCAGAACAGTTCGGGGTCAAGAGCGATATCGAACTTGCTTCCGCCCCAAAGTTGGCGCAGGACGTTTCGCCCCGTGCGGCCCATCCAGAACGGGAGCGGCAGGACCGGTCATTCGATCGCCAGCAGGCTTACGAGGAACGTGCCGACGATCTGGCCGGCCCTGTTCGCCAAGAGGATCTAGCGCCCGGTCGGCAGCAGAACGACCGTGTAGCGACTGGAGAGCGCAACGCCTTGCAGTCCGAGACCGCCAAGCCCGCTCCGCTGGTGCCGGCAATTACGCGCTACGATCGCAGCATTGAAGATGTCGCCCGCGAAAAGGCCATGCCGGTGTTCGAGCAGCGATTTGAAGCCGTGGAATCAATGGCGCGTCATGTCTTCCGCGATTCGGCCGAGATGGCGGGCCGGCTGAAGGCTGCCATCATCGAGAAAGAAGGCAACGGCAAGATGATGGCAAAAGCCGTGACCGAGCAGCCGGAGCGGTTCGGGGATTTGCGCGGCAACTCCGGTTTGTTCGGCGACAACAAGGAGCGGAAAGAGGCGCTTCATTATGCGAAGGCGCTTGCCTCCCACATCGGCAGTTCCGCCGAAGGGTGGGAGTGGCGCCTTGGTGAGGAACGCAAGAGCGAACAATGGCAACGTGAAAAGCGCGATGTGGTAGAGGTTCCCGGTCTCACGTCGCGTAGCGCCGAAATCATCGCCCAGGTGGAAAAGACGCCGATCGAGAAACGGGGCCAGTTCATTGAGGAACTGCGATCGTCCACGGATGGTCAGACCGCGCTCGAGGAGGCCAAACTGGTCGCCGATGCACTTGCGCGCCGGTTTGGTCATTCCGATCCTCGAGAGTTTGCCAAGGAACTCGAGCAGCGTCCGGAGCTTGAGCAGCAGGCCGAGGAGATCAAGACCGTCGCGCGTATGGTGGAGCGCACGCGCATGGCCGAGCAGTCTCACGATCACACCGTAAAGCAGCAGCTTGCTCGGTCGCAGGACCTTGGATTGAGCCGAGATCATGACCGCTGACAGGATGAGTCCGCCAAGGGTACGGGGAAAGCCGAATTGCCATCGGCGCGACCAGACTGGGAGAGCATGAGAATTTGTGGGGCGGTCAGGCGGCACGGGCCAATTCGGGCTTCTCATGATTGTCGATAGCCATGCCGGGATACCATCGCCGGAATGGTTGAATGCAGGCAGGCTCGTCAAGGGTCTGCCGGTCCTGCTCCACTGCATCTGCTGCCTTCGGTTTTCCCCACTTCACACCCGCCCGCTCCGCCAAGATTCGATGACGGCGACATACTCCGTTCCATCCTGCTCCACAAATCCTCATGCTCCCAGGGGCTGAACCGATATGAGCAACTTGAATTTCGGTTCAACTGCGCGTTCTTTCATCGTCGAAAGCATATCCACGGTTCATTGCGTGAGTTAGCCATTTTCGCAGTTTCGAGCTGGTGCTGGTATAGCCAACTTCGCTAAAGTCGTAGCGAAATCCACGAACTTCCCAGAGCTCAGCCAAGGTCGGGGTCTCTTTCAAAAATCGCAGCACCTTCCTTGCCGCAATTATGTTGTAAGGGAAAATGCCAACAGACGAATGTCCGCAATTGAGTCGTAGAACCTCTGGCGGACAATTCATTCTCGTTAATAATTCTATCAGGCGATCCGAAGCTTTTGGACGTGCAATTATATCGTCCTTACCAAGCACGAGCATCATATCCAGGCCAGGACGTGTGAGACCCCACGTATGCATCTCCAGGTTAATGAGGCCCCAAGCGGTTCTCAAATCTTCGAGTGACATGACAGCTTCAATGCGACCACGTAACGCCTTCATGGTCTCCGCAGTCCAAACAAGATCCGCAGGGCTCATTGGCGATACCATGAGAACCGCTTTATCTACTTTATGCTCTTGTGCAGCGACCAGACCAGCCACTGTACCGCCTAAGCACATGCCTACAACAGAGATTTTATAATACCCCTGACTATGTAGCCAACGAACAATCTTACGGCCATCCAGTACCGCCTGTCTTATCGATCGGACGGTACGTCCTAAACTTGCGTTGAAAAACCTTTCCTCGGAATAGTCGTCGGAACCACGACCAAAATGGTACGGAAGGGTGGCCTCAATGACGGTTATGCCCCTTGCAGCAAAGAATTTAGCGAATGCTGAGTAGCGGTGCCGCGCGTACCAATGATGAAACACAACAAGCGCATGACCTTTCGATCCGCTATCGGTGATTACGCACTCAAATGTGTTGTTTTCTTCATCTGCTGTTATGATATCAGACTGAAAAGTAACAGTATTTTTTTCTTCCCTCAACGGCTCCGAAGGCAAAATCGGGGAGAAAAACTGTTCTGTTTCGGAAAGCGTTCCCAAGGCTAGCTCAGCACCGCTTGCATTTTGGTCGCCGGCCTCGTCAACCGCGAACGCCAAAGAGGCATCGTAGCCAAACCCTATGGAGCTATGCTCGATGCGCTTCTGGCGTTGCAGAGACCTCAATACCTGCTTGCGATCATGACGACGCGCGAGATAACGAAACATACCTCTCTCCGAATTGGCCCAGTGGCGGGGCGGGGTGGACGTTTGTTAGACGGCCCTTAAGCATCTGTGGACGCCTGCGTAAATGCAAGTGGAAAAATGCAATTGGAATTTGCAAGAAACGATACTTTGCCCGTGCTCGGGTGCCGACACCTGTCCGGCCGACCAAAACGCGACTGCCAAACCACTTCGACATAAGGGCATGCAGAAATCGGGCGAAGTTGAGAGTGCCGGTGCCCGGCTCCGGCTTCTCGACGAACCGGGCATCGATAGGACGTTCGATTTTGCAGACGTGATCGCCTGCTCTCGTGGTTGAGTGGCTCGTGTGCAGCCTCTGAGGATTCTATGTAATACCGGCTGTTGATTTCCGCGATGATTTAACCCGGTTTTGCGTTTGGCCAAGATCCAGCAAGAACATAGAATAATCAATCGTTTCAAATGGTTGAATTTTCCAAGCTGGGTCAGCGCAAAATGAAAATGCGGATCAAAATCTCGCGCAACTCAACACCCCGTGCTATCTCCGGAGGAGGCCCGCCAGCTTCTGGACAGCATCCCGGCCGACACCCTGATCGGCAGACGTGGATCGGGCGCTGATCGGCCTGATGATCTACACCTTTGCGCGGATCGGCGCCGCCTCGAGCATGGAGGTGAGGGACGTCTTTCCGCAGAACCGGCGATTATGGGTGCGGCTGCATGAAAAAGGCGGCAAGCAGGTGGAGCTGCCATGCCACCACACGCTGGAAAGCTACCTCGACGATTATATTCAGGCGGCGGGCCAGAAGGATACGCTGCGGGCGCCATTGTTCCAGACCTTCCGGCGCGGAACCTCGGAGCTTTCCGGCAATGCGCTCACCCAGCCGGACGCGTTTGCGCTGGTGCGGCGCCGTGCGGTTGCGGCCAGGATCGGCACGGCAGTCTGCAATCATACCTTCCGGGCCACCGGCTTTACCGCTTATCTGAAAAACGGCGGCACACTGGAAAAGGCCGCCAATATTGCCAATCACTCTTCCACGCGCACGACGCAGCTCTACGAACGCCGTAGCGACGATGTGAACCTGGACGAAATTGAACGGATATTGATTTAATCTTGCTTCAAGCTCTGACCGACACCGTAGTGGAGCTGGCGAGTGGCGGTCCTTCCCCACTCGCCCTCCGGATCCAGAAAGATACCTGATTGTAAAGTCGGACGTTCACCAATCGTTCGTCAACTTGGCCAAAATCGCATATGTGGGTCCGACAGGGCCTTATAGCCTATCAATTAACCGTCTCTGCTCCTCAATTGGATTGTTCATTGTCCGCCTCCTGCTTCATTAATGAATTGAAGCTTCCGATTCGGTGGAACTGATTATCGGAAATTTGCGATCACCACTGCGGGTTGGAATGAGCCGCCTGCTAAACCCCGCTTCTAGCTGCAAGCCTCAAAGGCCTTCATCAAGGCGCTCCCAAGTTCTGGGCTATTCAAATCGCATTCGACGGTCTTATCAGGCAGCGACGTCCCGCCTTGCTTCTCGTAGTTCGCCGAGGGCTCCATCTTGACCAATGTTTCCTCAAACTCCAATCCCACGGATTTCGCGCCCTTGGCAAGCGTGTTCCAGCTCTTTACACCAACAGCCTCCAGCATCGGGGCTTGAACGGTCTTCCACTCGGTTTGGCTTGGGTGAGGAACGCCATGAACTGAGTTGTTGAGAGAAACCCTTATCTTGCCGCTAAGTTCGTCGATGAATTGGCTTGAGTTCACGTCACGAGCGTCCACAACGTAAACGGGCCCCCAAGCAATCCACACACCAGTTGTGGCCTGAGAATAACTCTGGAGAAAAATCTTCTCTTTTCTAAGTAGAGCCACGGATAACTTCTTCAATTCCACACCTTTTATGAATTAGGGATAGATTACTATGTTGACCTGTACGCCCTTCGAGATACCGTACTGCACCGCTTGAGAAATTACCTGCTGCTGCGCGGCTGAACCAGAGTTCGGTACCACAAGGTCTAGGCCTCGGCCAGTGATTTGCGAGGGAAGAATGGTCGTACCTGCCCATCCTTTCGCGGTCGTTCCATTATAGCCGGCCACGCTATCGATATAACCGTTTAGCGTTCGGCTTAAGGTAGCTGTGCTTTGATAAGAGCTTGCATCGACGTTCAAGCTCTTAATACTCGTTGCCATGCCGTTTACGAATTTATCGATGACCGGAAAATTCGGAGGAAGGTTCTGTCCGTTCGCCTGCTCGATCAAGACACCCCGTACAAAAGGATTCAGATCCCACACACTGTTGCCAGAGCTGCCGCCAGCCACCTCCTTAATAGCCCGAGGCGACAAAGCCTCAGCGGCGGCACCCAGTATGCCGCTCATGAGATCCCATGGCGCAAGGTTACTCTCCACCTGGGCGATGGCTTGGTTTCCGCCGGTAATCCCGTCTGAAGCGTTAGCAAGCGTAGTCGCTATGTTCTTATCGGAGTGCTCGGTGACGTAGACCTGGGTAGCCAGATTATAGAGATTGAGAACCTGAGCGAAATATTGGGCATTGATCGACGTGTCATAGTATGCGCTGCCGTTCGCCCGGAAATATTGTTGCCCACAGCTCGTACCCGTGGCGCAGGCCTCCGGCCCCTTAGGCGCAATGCTATCGAGAAATTCAGCAGCTGCATCGTCTTGCTCTAAATCGGCGCCAGTAACGTCTACTTGCTTAAGCGCTTGTAGCGTCAGCATCCCGATCGCGGCATTGACCGCGGCGGGGCTGCAGCCCGACGCGCTGGCGGCATTGCCGCAAAGACCCTCCTGATATGCAAACTGGGCTGCATTGCTCTGAATGAGTGTTGCTTCAGCGATATGGAGTTGACGGTTGTACTTCTCCGCGTCCAATGTGGTCGCAGCACCCTGCGTACCGCCGGCAGCCATGCCAACGAGCGCCGCTGCCCACTGACCCAGTGCATTGCGCTCGTCCTGCGTAAGGTTAGGATTGTCCGCCAGCGCCTTGTCAACGATGGCACCAATTAGCTCCTGTGCAGCACCGGACAAAGCTCCTGTGCCGACGTTGCCACCCGAGACGAGTGCCGTGAGTGCGCCTGCGGCAGCATGCAAAGCCACTTTCTCGGTGCCGCCTTCGGCAAGCTGGTATTTCTGTGCAAGATAGCCAATTGCCATGTTCATGAGCTGCGACAGTGCCGCGGCGCTCTGTTCCTGGGCTTTCAGCTTATCAATATCGAAGGGATCGACCTGGGTACTAGCCTTCGAAGCGTCGGTATTGAGGCTGGACAGATCCTGACTCTGGCTCGCCAGAGTCCAGTTGCCCGGCGTAATTGTCGCCAGCGTTTGGCCGTGATCATCCTGTTTGGCCGGCTGCCCGACGACCGGCACGGGGATCCCGGGGCCGATCAGGCTGACGCCATAGCTGGTCGAGGACGCCGACATCGAGTTTTCGATGTTGGAATAGAGGATCTGGTTGGCGGTCAGATCATTGTTCTTGGGATCGGCGCTTGAGCCGATGAAACCGCCGACAAGCTCGATCGTACCGTCGGTTGAAACGTGATAGCCGCCGGAACCGGCAAAGATGCCGCTCTGTTGCGTAACATTGGCGTACTCACCGGTGATACTGCCCTGATTGTAGCCACCTCCGATGATTGAACCCTTCGGGCTCGGTCCGATGCTGAGCGAAGCACTCTTATTGTTCTCGTTGTAGTTGGCCGTGTCCTGGCGGCTCTCAATGACGATGCCGTTCTTGGCCGCGGCGTTGACCGTGCCACCGGAAAGCGCCGCGCCGGCAAGTTTCAGCGTGTCGCCGGAAACGACCGTGACCGTGTTCGTGCCGGAGACATTCGAATTCACCTGGGTGACTGAACTGCCGTTCGCTCCGTCGCTGGCATAGCTACCGCTTGCGGCAAAACCGGCGCTCGGTTGCGTCCCGAGGTTCCAGCTATAGCCGAGACTGGCGCTACCCGATTTGCTGCTGTTCTTGTTGTCGGAGGTCGCTGGTACACTTTCCAGGTCGGCATTGCCGGCCGCCGTGATCAGCACGTTCCCGTTGTTGGGGTCATCGGAGGTCGTCGGTGTTTGACCATCTTTGCCCATGCCGGCACTGATCTGCACACCGCGGCCGACCACATCGCCCGATTGGGCTATAATGGTCACCGAGCTGCCCCGAATGGCGGGCGGAACCGGGATCGAGGTCGTCGACTGCGAGGAACTTTCACTGAAGCTGTAGCCGGCGGTGATCGAGATCGAGGCGAAATTGCCGGTGGTCTTGCCAGTATCGGGATTCGGAATGATGCTTTGAAGGGCCTGATAGCCATTGACGCCAGCTAGAACCGCAGGTGCGATCCCATAAATGCCGTTATCACTGGATAGGAGGCTGCCCGCCTGCATCGCCTGTTGCCCGGCAGCAATCAGGGACGACGACACTGTCAGGCTAACACCGGCAAAGCTCTTCTTCTGCATTTCGGAGGCGTTGGTGACGTCGTTGCTTGAGAGTATATTGACGTCGTCACCGGCAATTAGACTGATCGCGCCAGCAGCGAGAATCTTTCCAGATTGGTCGTTAACGTTGCGGTTGGCAACGATGGAGATGTTGCCATCGGAGTCCAACGTACTGACTGCATTGATATTTGCGTCCTTCGATCGCTTCTCTTCGGAAGTGCCTACGCCGATGCCGACCGAGACGCTGCCGCTGCCAGAGGAGAAGTTGATGCCGAAGCCAGCGTGTTTCGTCTGGCTGGAAGAGGATTGCTCCTCCGCCCCCGGTGCGATGTTGACGTCGCGCGCCGATGCGATCTCCGTTCCAGTGCCGGAATGCGATGAGGAGCCGAAGATGTTGACGTCGCCTTGCGTCGAGGTGATCGTCGTCGTGCCACCCGACGACAACGTCGAACCGACATTGTCGGTCTCGGTCTGACTGCTCTTCGAATCCTTCGATCCATAGATCGAGATAAACCCGCCGCCGGAGCCGACGCCGATGCCGGACTTTTTGGTCTGCTTGTCGCTCTCGTGCTCCTCCTCTGCCGCCATGATGGTGACAGTCGAGCCGGAGAGGCTGAGATTGTCGCCGGCGGCGATGCTGGAGCCGGAAACAACAGCCTCACCGCCTGCGGTGACGTTAACGTCGCCAGATGCCGAGATCGAGGAGCCGACAGTGTCCTCGTCATAGGTGTGGGTGTGGGTCTTCGACGACGACAGGAAGCCGCTGGACTTGCTGTCGGAGGTGGTCTCGTCGGTATCCTTACCGGAGGCGATGACGATGTTGCCGGCGGCACTGATCTTGGCATCCGCCGTATGGCTTGCATCGCCGGCGGTGACGTCGGAGGCCGAGATGGTGACGTTGCCGCCGGTGGAAGCGATGGTGACGCCGGTCTGACCGGAGATCGACGAGCCCTCAGCCGTGGTCGTCGCTTCGCTGCCCTTGGTGTTTCCGGACTTGCTGGAAGACGAAGCGCTGTCGATGGCCTCACCGATAGTGATGTCACCCTTGGCGACCAGGGTGGCGGTGCCTCCCTTGGCGGCAACATCGGACCCGATGACGCTGATCGCTCCGTTGTCGGCTTGAACCGTCACACTGCCGTTGCCTGAAGTGATCGACGAGCCGTTGCTGGTCACCGAAGTCGAGGACGAGCTGCCGCCCTTGTAGCCGGTGGCTATACCGGCGATGGTCTTGGACTGGCTCGTGGTCTGATCTTCAGTCGCCGTGATCGCGATGTTGCCTTTGGTCGAGACGATGTCGAGATTGCCCTTGGCATCGAGCGCCGAGCCGGCAATCAGCACGCCCTGATTGCCCGACACGGTCATGGTGCCGCCGGCGATCAGCGACGAGCCCTGCTGGATCTGGCTGGTGGTGGTGGTGATGGTGCCGCCCTGGGCAAGGCTCAGCCGGTCCTTGCTGAGGACGGTGTTCTCCGCGCCGGCGGAGATGATGTTGACCGAGCCATTCGAGGAAAGCACGGAGAGATCGCCGTCGACCTTGGCGGAACTTGCGATGATGTTGACGCCATTCGTGCCGGCGACGGTGAGATTGCCGCCCGTCGTCACCGTGGTGCCGATGAGGGCCTCAGTGCCGCCATTGTCCTGCTTGACGGCGCCAAGCGTCACTGTCTTGCCGGAAAGCTCGGCCGAGCCGCCAGCGGCGACCTTCGTCCCAGAAAGCGTCAGGCTGCCGGCGCCGGCATCGACCTTCAGATTGCCGCCGGCGGTGATGCCGCCACTGGATGCGACAACGGTCTGGCCGCCGATGTTCATCGTCTGGGCGGCGAGCGTAATGCCATTGCTGGCATTGAGGTTCATGTTGCCGCCGGCAAGGAAGACGCCGCCATTGGCCTTGATGTCGGTGGCATTGATGGTCATGCCGTCGGCGGCGGCAATCGCGCCGGAATTGTTGAGGGAGCCGGCATCGATGCTGACCGTGTTGCCGGCAATAACCGCGGCGCTGTTGTTGACCTTGGCACGATCGGCGGCCGAGAGGTAGACGACCGGCACCAGCACCTGCGCGCCATCGACGACCTCGGTCTGGTAGATGACGATCGACTGGGTGAGCGAGGCCGCCTGCTGTGGCGTCAGCCCCTGGCCGAGGCCAAGGCCATTGGCCTCGGCATAGGCGACACCATTGTCGAGCAGCGTCTTCATCTGGTCGGTGGCATTGTTGCCGGGGATGAAGGAGCCGGCGCCAAGACCATCGCCACCCAGTTGCCGCATCTGTTCGTCGACGAGCTGGTTGTCGAAATAGGCGTCGCCGAGGAAGGGGACCTGGGTCTCCGGCGTATAGCCGATGCGGTCGATAAAATAACCCGAGCCGTAGAACTTCGAGACGTCGAGGAAGGCTGCCCGCGTTTCGAACAGGAAGACCTGGCCGGGAACGGTGCCGCCGACGCCGCCGGATTGCGGCTTGGCGACCGAGGCAAGCTGAGCGCCGTTTACCTGCAGCATCTGGGCAAGGTTGCCGCTGCTGCCGATGGCGGCGGTCAGCTTGCCCATCAGGCTGTTCGCACTGATCGCAGCGCCGCCGGTCGTCAGGCTGCTGCCATTGATCGAGGCACCGCCGGCGGCCGTCAGGCTGTTGCCATTGACCGCTGGGCCGTTGCCGATCGTTGTGCTGCCACCCGTCAAGGACGGGCCGCTGGTGAGGCTGGCGCTGCCATTGGCGGCGACGCTGGTGAGGGCAGCGTTGACGTTGAACAGCGCACCGCCGGCCGTCATGCTGTTTAAGGCGCCAAGCGGATTGCTCGTCGTCGCCGCAGCATCGATGGCAACCCCGCCGGCGATCGAGCCATTGGCGGCGACGTTGTTGACAGTGCCGCCGCCATTGATGGTCAGCGCGCCGCGCGCCTCGATGACGCCAGAGATGGCGCCGATCGCCTGCAGGCTCACCGTCGAGCCGGCGGCAAGGTCCTTGGAAGCGTCACGATTGCCGTTGGGGTTGTCGGAATAGGTAAGCGACGGATCGTTGCTGCCGATGCAAGGGTTGTTGGGGCCACTGCAATCCGGACCGCCCTGCGTCGTGTCGGAGGTGATGACGTCAGGATAATATTGGCAGGGGGTGGCGCTGTCGCAGGTGGTCGTGGTGGTGCGGTTCAGCGTCGCGCCGTCATTGGTCAGCGTGCCTGCAACGGTCAGCAGCATGTTGCTGTCGGACTCGATCGAGCTATAGGCGTTGGTCAGATTGATCGCGTTGATGGTCAGGGGACCACCGGCACGGATCTTGGCCGAGGCGCCGGCGCCCGAGATCAGTTGATCCTGCGAGACGATCTGGCTCACCAGATGATCGACGGTCTCCGTCCAGGCATAGGTCGGCTCATGTTGTCCCGAGCCTGTGCCGCACCGCGTCTCGCACTTGTAGGTCTCGGTGATGAGGTCATAGGCGCTGAGGATGGTGTTGGAGATCTGCACATTGCGCTGGATCACCGGTCCGGAGGTCGTGGTGTTGGTCAACCCATTGGTCAGGATCGACATCTCGCCGCCGGACTGAATGAGGCCGGCGGCGTTGACGACGGCGCCGTTGCGGCCGCCGCCGCCCGGGCCGGCGATGGTCAGACCGTTGCCGGAAAGGATGGCCCCCTGGTCGTTGGTGAGCACACCGCCGACGAAGAGGTTGGCGTTGTTGCCGGTAAAGACCAGGCCGGAAGGGCTGTTGTAGAAATCCCCCGATACGTTGAAGGTGAGATCGTTGCCGGCGGCAAGCTGACCGGTGTTGGCGAGCGACGGCAGGCTGAGCGTCAGGTCGTGCGCGGCCAGCAGCGAGGTGCCTGCCGTCGTGGTAAGACCCGCGGCGGAGATCGCGATATCGCCGGAGCCGCCGCCATTGGTGACGGCGCTGACGTCGGCATTGGAGAGGTCGGCATTGCCGGAAAGATTGAGCGTCAGGCCGCCGAAGACGAGATTGCTGCCGGAAAGATTGGCGGAAGAGGCGTTGACGATCAAGGTGCCGGCGCCGGCAATGGCACTGCCTCGGCTGCCGGAGAGATCGAGGGCACCGGTGGTGAGGGTGAGATTGCCGCCGACACGGGTGGTGCTGGTATAGCTGATCGAACCGGGTGCGGTGAGCGTGGCATTGCCGAGGCTCTGCAGGCTGGCATAGCCGATGTTCTGCGTTGCGGTTGCGGCAAGACTGCCGCCGGAGAGCAATACGTTGGCATTGATGCTGCCGCTGGAGGCGGCAAGCGTCATCGCGCCGGTATGCTGCAGCATCAGGCTGCCGCCTGAGGCCGCATTGGTGGCGGCAAAGTCGACGCCGGACACCAGCGTATCAATCGTCATCGATCGGGCGGACAGAGTGGCGTTGCGGGTGGCAAGCGACTGGCCGGTGAGGGTGATCGCATTGCCGGCATTCACCGTCAGGTCGCCGTGGGCGACGGCATTGGCGCTGACATTGCCCGCCGCATTGGCGGTGATGCTGCCGGCGGCCATCAGGCTGTTGACGGCTATGTTGCCGGAGGTTGCCGAGAGAGAGAGCGCCCGTCTGGCCGAGGACAATGTTGCCGCTTGCCGATTGGCTGGTGGCGGCAAAATCGACACCGGCGACGATGACATTGCCGCTGATGCCGGAGCCGGTGATCGACACGTCGCTTCCGCCAAGAAGCTGGCCGTTGATCGCAACCGCGCCAGGACTGGTGGACGAACCGATCGCAACGGTGCCGTGGCTGGTGATGTTGCCGCCGGTAAAGGCGCTCGCCGCCACATCGAGGATGCCGGCGACGATCAACGTGCCGGCGGTGGCACTTCCTGCGGTGATATCGAGATCGCCGCTAGACCCGAGAGCGATGGCGCCGTTGGACGATTGCGCCGTGGCGGCAAAGTCGACGCCGGTGACGGCCTGACTGACCTGGACGGTCTGGCCGGACAGTGAGACATCGTCGGCGCTCAGAAGCTGGCCGGTGACAGCAACGCTATTGCTGCCGGTAAGGGTGACATCGCCATGGGCGGTGACGGCGCCGGCGGAGATGGTGGCGGCACTGGCGTCGATATCGCCGGCCGACAGCATGGTCGACGTTGCAAGACCGGCGGAGGCGTCAAGATCCATGGCGCCGGACGATGCCAGCACGATACTTCCGCCGGCGGCATTGGTGGCGGCAAAATCGATGCCGGAGATCAGGGTGGGGGCGCTGATGCTGCCGCCATTGATCGCGAGGTTGCCGGCGGCAAGCACCTGGTTGCTGACGTCGACATTGCCGCCGGCGGTGATCGCCACTTTGCCGTGGCTGGTAATGCTGTCGGCGGTAAGATCGGTGGCATGCGCCGTAAAGTCACCGGCAGACAACATGGTTTGCGAGACGACATCGCCGGTCGCGGTGAGGTTCATGGCGCCGGATGATCCGAGCACGATAGTGCCGCCGGCCGCCGTGGTGGCGGTAAAATCGATGCCGGAGATCAGGGTGGGGGCGCTGATGCTGCCGCCATTCAGTGTCAGGTCGCCGGCGGCGAGAATCTGGCTGCTGACATCGACATTGCCGACAACATCAACCTTGCCGTGGCTGGTGACGCTACTTGCCTGGAGATTGGCCGCTGTCGCCGTCAAATCACCGGCCGACAGGATGGTGCCGGCCACGGCATTGCCGGAGAGGGTGAGGTCCGTCGCGCCAGCCCCTCCAAGCACGATGTTGCCGCCGGCGGCATTGGTAGCATCGAAATCGATGCCGGAAACGAGGGTCTGCGCGGATAGGCTTTGGCCGCGGATCGACACATTACCCGCGCCCAGAATTTGGCCGCTGACGTCGATGGCGCCGCCGAGCGTGACGTCACCATGGGCTGTGATCGCATCGGCGGTGACGGCGCCCCCGCTGGCACTGAGATGACTGGCCGACAACAGAGTGCCGGCATTGATATTGCCGGTCGAGGCCAGCGTCAGATCGCCACTGCTGGCGAGCGTGATGTTGCCCCCACCAGCCGCCGTCGCGGCGAAGTCGACGCCGGAAACGATGGTGCCTGCCTTGATACTAGAGCCGGAGATGGTGACGTCGCCGCCACCAAGGATCTGGCCGCTAATATCGCTCGCACCAGAAAGGGAGATGTCCTTGTGACCGGTGATCGCGTCGGCGGTAACGGTTGCGCCACTGACGTCGATCGCACCGGCGGCCTGGATGGTTGATGCCGCCGCCGCACCGCTGACCGACACCGAGAGGTCGCCGCTCTGGCCAAGCACGACATCGCCGCCGGACGCATTGCTGGCGTCGAAGTCGATGCCGGCAACGACGGTCTGGGCTGACAGGCTCTGGCCGGTGATCGAGACGTTGCCGGAGCTGAGGATCTGACCGCTGACGCTAATGGCGCCGCCAAGCGTCATGTCTCCATGGGCCGTGACCGTATCGGCAGTGACCGTCACACCACTGGCACTGAGATCGCCTGCCGATAGCAACGTGCCTGCATCAAGCACGCCGGTCGCGGCAAGTGTCAGGTCACCGCTGCTGGCGAGCACAATGCCGCCGTTGGCGGCTGCCGTCGCCGCGAAATCGACTCCGGAAACGATGGCGCCGGCCTTGATGCTGGAACCGGAGATGCTGACGTCGCTGCCGCCAAGGATCTGGCCGGTTACGTCTACGCGACCGCTTGCGGTCGTCGTGCTGGTGGCACCGGACAGTGTGATGTCCTTGTGGCCGGTGATCGCGTCGGCGGTAATGGAAGCCGCATTAATGTCGATCGCACCAGCGGCCTCGATGGTCGACGCCGCCATGCCACCGTTGACCGAGACTGAGAGGTCGCCAGTCTGGCCAAGCACGACGGTGCCGCCGGCGGCATTGGTAGCATCGAAGTCGATACCGGCGACGAGGGTCTGCACAGACAAGCTCTGGCCAGTGATCGATATGTTGCCGGCGCCAAGGATCTGGTCGGTAACGTCCACGCGACCGCTTGCGGTCGTCGTGCCGATTGCGCCGCCGAGCATCATGTCGCCATGGGCGGAGATATCATCGGCCGCAATGGTCGCGGCGCTGGCAGTAAGATCGCCTGACGACAGCAGCGTTCCGGCATTGAGCGCGCCGGAGGCCGTCAATGTCAGATTGCCGGTTCCGGCTGCCGTGGCACCAAGGACAATCGTGCCGCCGGCCGCATTGGTGGCGGCGATATCGACGCCGGAGACGAGGGCATCGGCCGCGATGCTGGAACCGGAGACGCTGACATTGCCGGCGCCGAGGACCTGGCCGCTGATGTCAATACGACCGCTGCCGGCCGTCGTGTTGGTGGTGCCGGCAAGGGTGATGTCCTTATGGCCGGTGATGGTGTCGGCAGTGATCGTCTGACCGACCGCATCGATCGCGCCGGCCGACAGGATGGTGCCCGCCTTTATGGCGCCGGCGCTGTCGTTGATGATCAGGTCGCCGCTATTCGCCAATACGATATTGCCGCCGGCCGCCTGGGTCGCGGCAAAGTCGACGCCGGAGGCGAGAAGAGCGGCGCTGACGCCATTGGTGTTGCCGTTGATGGTAACGGTGCCGGCAGCAAGCAGTTGGCTGCTGACATTAACGCCGCCATCGATGTCGACATTGCCATGGCTCGTCAGATTGGTCGACTGCAGCAGTGCCGCCTGGGCCGTCAGATCACCGGCCGACAGCAGTGTATCGACGTCGATCGTGCCGGCACCGGCGGTCAGATCGAGCGTGCCCGAAGACCCGAGAGCGATAGTGCCGCCCGCTGCATCGGTGGCGGTAAAATCGACGCCCGAAGCAATTGTTGTCGCCTGAATGCCTTGGCCGTTGATGGAGACATCGCCCGAGGCGAGAAGCTGGCCGGAAATGTTGGTGGCGGCGTTGATGCCGACAGCACCATGCGAAGTGACATTTTGGGCCGTCAGCGACGTCGCATCGACCGTGATGTTGCCGGAGGACAGCAGGCTTGCGGCGCTGACTGCACCACCGGTCGCCGTCAGTTGCAGGTCGGCAGCACTCGCCAGCACGGTTTTGCCGGCCGCATCCGCCTGGGTTGCGGCGATGTCGAGGCCGGAGACGGTGGCGCCGGTTGAGATCGACCGGCCGGTGGCGGCAATTGTACCCTGAGCAAAGACTGTGCCGGCAATGGAAATATCGAGGCCGGCATTGAGGCCGATATTGTTGTAGCTCAGCAGTGAAGCGGCCGAGATCGAACCGGAGGTCGCGGTGATCGACAGCGCACCCGTGCTGTTGGCAGATCCCGTCAAACCGATATTGCCGGCAGAGGCCAAAAGCGTCGCCGTTCCCCCGGCCGTGACATTGGCGGCGGCAATACCGCCGGCCGAGCTCATCACCAGATTGGCGGCACTGTTGCTGTCACCCGAAACACTCAACAGGCCGCTGCCGCTCGACAGGGTAATATCGTCGTCGGCCGCGACCGACTGCAGGGTAATACCCTGATCGGCCTGAATGGCGAGTTTTGCCTTCGAGCTCACCTTGGCCGCCGTCACCTTCTGCTTCGAGGTGATGCTGACGCCCTGGCTGCCCGAGGCATTGCCGATCGAGATCTTGCCATCGGCCGACAGCGACAGTTCGCCGGCATTGGCGGCCATGTCGCCACTCATGTTGACGCCGGCACCCTTCTCGGTGACGACGATCTTGATGCGGTCGGCCTGCATGGCGCCAAGCGCCGTACCGTCGATGGCATATTCCGGTGTGCCGGACGTCGCCGTCAGCGCTGTGGCCTCACCGGTCGCATAGTTGTACTGACTGGCGCCGCCCGTCAGACGGACGGTCTTGCCATAGATCGGCGCATTGACGTGGATGTTGCGCGCAACGACATCGAACAGGTCGACGGCACCGGGGCTGGCGGCAAAATTGCCCCCTGCCCCTTCGAAGGTGACATCGCCGCCATTGACGGTGAAACCGGTCAGGCTGCCGTCGGCACCGATATTCGGCACACCGGTGGTCAGAGTGGCATGCGGCGTGTTGATGAAGCCGCAGCCATTGCAGGTGATTCCGTTAGGGTTAGCCACTATGACATCGGCGCGACCACCGAACACTTCTATTGGACCATTCAGCGCCGAGCGATTGGAACTGGTCACCTCGTTCAAAATGACCGAAGCCGGGTTCGAGGCATTGAGGTTGGGATTGCCAGGTGTTACGCCGCCAAGGTTCGAGGTGCCCTGCTCGCCCTTGAAATTGTTGAGGATCGCGCCCTGGGTGCCGACCGAGAAACTGTCATATTTGTTGTGTGACAGGCCGGCAGCATTCGGGGTAACGATATCGATCAGCGGCACGCCGTTGGGTGCTGCGCCGACACTCGGCTGGTTGGCGGCGGGCGCCGTGGTACTTGCCGATATCGATTGAGCGTTGGCAATCGCCGGCTGCAAAAACAGAAGCGCGCTGAGAGTGACGGCCAGCGATTGCTGTCCGAGGCGCAGGAGCCGCTGAATGGCATTGCTTGCCGAGGACCGAAAGACAATCCGCTCATTGAACGATTTGCCGGAATCCTGCCTTGAATGTTTATGCACGATACGCTCTCGCCCTTTTGAGGCTAGGCCACCTCCGCGGATCTCGCAGGACAATGTCGCCTATATCTTGCCTCGCCCGGACCGCGTCATGCGGCACCCTGTTGATGGTTTGTCTTGATGGACTCGGCGGCAAACGTCAATTCACTACACGGATATGGAGAGCAAATTTTGAGGAGTTCGCGTGAATTTGGTAAAGCCAGTGTGAATTTTGCACCAATGACTTTGCCTAACGCGGCAGAAACATGCATAGCGGATATTTCTTCGAAGGTGCGTCAGCTCTTGCGGCGCGATGACGGTGGGCGGGCTATGACGCGATGTTCGAGCACGAAACCAGGCTCTTGCTCACGCAGCACGTTTGACAGGCGGGCAAACTGCCCGCAGGCATTACAACGGAACAGGCGGCCGCCATCGTCGGAAGCAAATCCGCGATAGTGCATGTGATCTGTTTCGCCACAGTTCGGGCATGGGATATCAGGTCGGATCTCCATGCCAAGCCGCACCTTTGCGTCCCAATGGCCGGTCGGATCGAGCTGCAAGATCCACTCACGCGTTCGTTCGATCCAGCGCTTTACCGTGACGGCCTTCACGCCGATAGCCTCGGCTGCTTCGGTGACTGGCCGCTGTTGCGACAGCAGGCAGATAAACAGGCTAAGCTTCCGAAACTTCAGGCCCGACAGCGGTGTCCCGGTGGTGCGGCGGAAATGTATTTCGCACGTTTGACAGGTGAACACGGGTATAACGGGCCTGGGAGGTGAAGCACGCGCCTTGAGGACCGTCTCTCCGCCTTGACAATGTGGACAACGTGGCGGCGCTTCGGACAGAGACAGGATCTCGTCGAACCGGCCCTGCAGCCAGACACTGAAGGCCTTGTCTTCCGTCTCGGGAATGGGCCGATAGTGTCCCGTCCGCGGCAGCATGGGATCGAAGGTGCGTTTCGGAAGGGCGGCTTTCGTCATTTCGGCACCGTATCGACCAGTCATTACGCCGTCCATATCGGCGGGGAGGATATCCCAAGCAGATCGGGATTAGCTTGAGCAATCGTATTCATGGGGTTCGAGTAGCAACGCAACAGAAAACATAAGAGCGGTCAGCACCAGCGGCCGAGCTCCTTGAGCCTTTTCCTATGGCATTTGAGGTGATGCTTCATCAGCTTGATGTCATGGAGATAATCATGCTCTGGCTGAAATTCGTAATCCGGATCGATGTGGAAGTGGTTGCGAGTAAAACACTCGAACAGATTGATGCCATCCCAGGTGTCGATAACCTGTTCGAGGCTTTTCGCCAAATGATGCAACGCCGAGCCAGACTCGTCCTCATCCCTCATCTTGTGAAGCCGCAAATGGACGTGCTGGAGCATGTCGGTCCGCATGTACCTGTTCAAGAGCATGAGCGAGTGGCTCGGGGTTTTCGGAACTGCAAAACCCATCTTGTCTTCCGGTGGTAGAGCCGTGTCATCCGGGCGGTCGTCCTTGTCATTCATCATGTTTCTTTCGCAGATCTGCTCCGTGAGTGGTAGTCACGAGTTTTGCCCAAACGTCGCAACAAACCCCCGTTTGATCTGACGCTGTGCAGTGAAAATATCACGGGGCTCGCTTAGCGATGGCGACCACAGGAGCGCGTCTCCTGAACGCGCCCGTTCATCGAAACTTCTCGAACCTCCTCCCCCTAAAAGCAGTTTTTTCGGGCCGAGTGCGTCACTTGGCCGGATTATAATGTTCAAACGACCGACAGATGTGTTCTGAGAAGGGTGAATTCATATCCCCTCATCTTCCAGCCGGTAGACATCGGCATTGTCCTGAATCTCACGCAACCCTTTATATGAGGCGTGTCGCAGCTTGTTATCTGGCGTCCGCTGCCCAAATTCGATTTCCGCAATCAAGGTTGGCTGCACCCATACGACCCGTCGGTTTCCTTTATAGGGAACTGGCGGCACTTTTTGTCGCCATGGTAGCTTGTCCATGGTGGTCCTCAGAGCGACCGCAGTTCGCTCTTTGAAACCAGTTCCCACGCTACCCACGTAGCGTAGCTCGTCGCCGTGATATGCCGCGAGGAGTAGCGATGCAAAACCGCCGAATCCCCGACCTGGCTCATAACCGACGATGAAGAACGCTTCCGTCTGGACGCATTTGAGCTTGACCCAATCGCCGGTTCTCCCTGATCGATACCGGCTATCGCGTTTCTTGCCCACAATGCCCCCAAGGCCAAGGCGGCAGGCATGATCGAGCAGGACGGCCGGGTCAGTCTCGACCTCTTCAGACAGCCGGATCGCGCCGTTAGAGCCGAGCAGAGTTTCTTCCAGCAAGTGCCGCCGGTCTCGATACTCCATGCTCCGGAGATCGTGCCCGTCGAGATAGAGGAGATCGAACGCATAGAAGATCGCGTTTCTGGCCGCCTGATTGCCGGATCGTCGGCCGACCGCCCCCAGGCTGTTTTGAAGGGCGTTGAAATCCGAGCGGCCTTGTTCGTCCAAAACGACGCCTTCACCATCGAGGATCATGGTTGCGGGACCGAGCGCCCGAGCAGCCGCCTCGATAGCTGGAAATCGGTCCGCCCAGTTATAGCCACCGCGCGTCACGATACGCACGCCAGAATGCTCGATATGAACTGCGAGCCGGTATCCGTCCCATTTGATTTCCCACTGCCATTGGTCGCCAGCGGGCGGGCGTTGCTTGAGCAAGGCAAGCGCCGGTTCCACCCGTCGCGGCATGGGATCGAGAGGCAGGGCCGGTTGCGCCTTATCCCGTTTCCTGATCGGCCGAGATTGAAGAGGCCTGCTATTATCGAGCAGCAGCGGCTTGGATCGGGGAGAGCGAGGCCGTTTTGTCATGGTGACATGGCAGCACGAAATCCTTTAAGAGTCTCGCAGAACCTGACGGGACTATGCAAAAACCGTCATTGTAAACGAGAGGGGATCACATGAACGCCGATGACTTAGAAGAACTCCGGAAATCACTGCGCATCATCCCTCCGGAACCCAAACTCCCGCGTGAAAAGCGAGAGCCGGGGGCAATTCCATACACGAACGCCGAAAACCAAAAGCGGCGACGAGAACGCCTAAAGGCCATGAAAAAGGGCGACTAGCATAACGAAATCCCAGTTCCGCTGCATGCCTGGCGTATCGCTCGCGACGCTCCATGGCGTCGGTTCTTGCTAAGCCCCGGAACCGCCTCCTAAAATGGCTTTTCAGGCGTGCCACTTTGGTTGTTGGACAAGCTGTAAAGCGTATACAATTGTTGGCACTCTCTAGAATGTGAAAGAAGCCATTCCGGAGAGACAAACCACCAGTTCAGATTCTATAACCGCTGATGCGGTGGTGGTAGCCATCGACATTGCCAAGGTTCGCAACGAGGTGCTGACCGAGGCACTCGGCCAAAGACGCCTACGTCGGCTTTCGGTTCTCAACACGCGTGCGGAACACGATCGTCTGATGGAGGCGTTGCTGGGCTATGACGCCCCGTATGAGATTGCAACGAGCAAGAACCAAGGCATTGAATAAAGCCCGATCATCTTATCGGACATTCGATTATCGCTTAGGTTTGAGGGCGTTCCTCTGGATCAGGTCCTGGACATTCAACAGGTCAATCAAATATTCGGCCTCATCCTTTGTGAGATCCACTGCATGTCCGTCGACTACGACCGGCTGACCTGTAAAGACATCATTGATCGACCAGTAACCATTCCAGTTGTTCTTCTTAAGTTCGTAGCGCAGCGTGATCATGCGCTATTTTAGTCCACCATAAAAATTTCGATAAGGGGTCTGTGATCATCCATCTTGAGTAATCACGGCTTGAAAAACATACACTTCTCTTTCCATTAGTGTTATGAATGCATTGCGAGAATTGTCGACTTAGGTTTTACTTAGGCAAGATAAATAATATCTTGCCGACCAATTACTTTTCCGCCACCATTCCTCGTAGTTACTAAACCATGTAGTGGGCTGTTCTTTTCGTATCGTGAGTTACGTTCTGATCCAATTATTTTCAATAACCGGTCATTCGCTCAGCGGACGGTTGGTTAGCGGCTCAAATTGGTTATTCCAAGTAGGCCGATGTCCGCTATTTGGGGAAGTTGCAGCAATGTCGAAGCGGCGGTTTAAAGTTTGATCACCAAGAGGATCAACGGTTCTCATTCAGCGCTCTTTCGATCTTGACCAGTCCATAGCTCACCTTGTCAAAGGCCAGCGCCGATCGAACTCCCTCCCTGACCACAGCGCCTTAGGCTGTGCCAAGCGGCGGTCCTGTGAAGCGGAGGCTGTGCCTCTCGGCAGATTTCGCGATCCGGTCCATATTCCGCGGGATTTCAAACTGACCTGCAGCCATATCGGCGAAAAAGCCTTCGAAGCCGCCCGGCGTCAAGATGACCAGGTGCCGTGAAGGTATGTCGCCGATGACGCGGAAGGTATGCTCCGTTCCTCGTGGCACGAAGACGGTCTCACCCGACTTCTTGATAAAGGTCCCACCCTCGATCCAAAATTCGCAGGAGCCGGAAAGAAGGACGATGGTCTCCTCCTCCCGTTCATGGATGTGTCGCGGCGGTCCGCTGCCGACGGGCGAGAGGCTGTCGACAATAGACATGCTAACCACACAAAGTGAGGAAGACGCCGATTAAATGCAAAACGACACCATGATCGAGAGCGCAATGAAGTTCGAGACGCCCATTCCGGCGAACGTGTCCAGATTGATCCGCCGATTGGCGTCGGGAGCCTGTTCCGGCGCATGAGCACATTGATTTAGTTTCCACCAATGCTAGCTTTGGGGGCACGTAAATTTGCGCAATCTACGTGTGAATCCGTCTTTAAATGACCATCAATTTGTGGGATGGTAATAGGAACGATTTTTATTCTATAACACTTGCGGAGAATTCGTCAATACATGGTTCTCGACGCTTCTTTAGTTGATTCTATTTACGAAGCTGCATTAATTCGGGAGCAATGGTCGTTCGTTCTCGGTCTTCTTTGCAAACTTTCCGGCGCCTGGGCTGGAGCCTTGGTGACATATGAAGGGATGGGGCGCGCGAATTCCGTAACCACGGATACCTATGCCCCGATTTTCGACGAGTTCACGCGTGCTCCGTCATCCTATGACAACGTCCGGGTGCCTCGGGCTATCGCGCTCCGCCATGCGGGCTTCATCAGCGACCTCGAGCTCCTTACTGCGGAGGAGCACGCGACGAACGACATCTATCAGAAGCTTCTACGGCCGCACGGTATCGAATGGGCGGCGGGCACGGTCATCACGACGCCTACGTTTGACTGTCTCGCATTTGAATTCGGCACCAAAATGGAAAGCGGTCCGTTCACGCGAGAGCGGCTCGATAGGCTTGATCTGTATCGTCCGCATCTCGCGCGAGCCGGATTGATCTCGGCGAGGCTAGGGCTCGAAAGAGCGAGAGGCATGGCCGATACGATCGGGAGCGTTGGTCTAGCGGCTGCGATTCTCGACCGAGGAGGGCGCGTGCTTGCCACAAATTCGCGGTTCGAATCCCTCGCTCCGCGGGTCGAAATCGTCGCCCGCGACCAGGTGTTCGTAGCGAACAAGTCAGCCGCCGGACTGTTACGCCAGTCTATCGAACAGAATGCCACGCAGAAGACGCCTAACGTGGCGTCGATCCCGGTTCCGGCGGTGGAGGATCATCACGCGTTGATAATCCACATAATTCCTGTCAGGCGCGCCGCCCATGACGTCTTCTTTGGCGCCGCAAGCATGCTGGTCGTCACTTCGGTCACTGCGCCGTCCGCCCCGCTGGCGGAGCTTCTTAACGGTCTTTTTGATCTATCGCCAGCGGAGGCCCGTGTCGCAAGACTCTTGAGCGAGGGCGACTCGGTCACCACCGCCGCGGGTCGCTTGTCGCTGTCGCGCGAAACGATCCGCAGCCATCTCAAGGCGGTGATGTCGAAGACAGGGGTCTCTCGGCAGGCCGATCTCGCACGCCTCCTCGCGGCGACGACGTCGCAGATCAGGGTCGAGCAGACCTAGCTCGGTCCCGCCGTCTAGCTGTCTCTCGCCGCTCTCTCGAACGCCTCGTCCCAGACAGGAAGCGGATAGACGGCGTGAAAATAGTCGAAACATCGCAACATCGCCTCTCCGCTTGCGGGATACCGGGTGACGACGTCGAGGATCAAGTGTTTCAAGAACACGGCGTGTTTGGCGTCCTCTGTTGCGTGCTCTATGACAAAGCGCAACCCCTCCCGCGGAAGATCGCGCCGCTCGATGACCGGGAGCGCCGCCTGGGTCACGAGTGCAGTCAATTGCTCGAAAAGATACTCAGCGCCCAGGTATCCTAATGGGTTTTCGATCATGGCCATCCGCCACCAGACCGCAGCGACTGCGAAGGTCGCGGGCGACGGAGGTAGCAGAGCATCCCTGTCGCTCCCTCCCACCTTGCCATGGTCCTCGCGCGCCCAGACGCCATGCTCGGCTTCTTCGGCCTTGTGGCAGCATAAGGCCTGGATCAGTTTCACATCGTGCTTCGGAAGCCTGCCGAACATATGAAACCCGGCTTCGGTCGTGTGCGACTGATACCAGACCACAGACCGGAATATCTCCCGGACCAGCGCCAGGATTTGCGGCTTCGGCGTATCTGAACTCGATATGAGCGTCCAGCCTCGCCATTTCTGAACCTCCTCAAAGATCGCCGCCACGCGGCGATCCAGTGCCTGAAATAATTCACGAGCTTCTTCGCTGTACTCAGATTGCTGTTTCAACACTTTCATGTTCATGGCGGAAACGTTCCTGGCTAATGAATTGATCGAGGGTTTTAAGGAGCGGCGACGAACAACGTAGGAGTGCTGTTCGATCAAAAGCATTGAGCACCATGATTTGAAGCAGGCCTGCCACGGGGTCGTGGTACTGGCCGCCCAACGGCGCAAACCCGAAACGTGCGAAGAGGGGAACTAGCTCCGCTCGCGCCGCCAGCAGACAGCGAAGCGCGCCGCTCTCCATCCCAACGCGATAGATCTCCCGAAGTACGACCGGGATTCGAAGCTTCATCCGATTATCGTCCACGACCGCAAAACGCGAGTTCAACACGGTGCCCTCAAGTTCCGCGTCGGTGAGACGAGAGTGTTCGACGATGAGGGAGAGGTGTCTGTCGGAAAGGCAGTCCGCTGCCGACGTCAGCCGCACGGATAGTCCGCACGTACCAGCAATCATGGCGTAGAAGTTGGCACTGACGAGATCGACGGGTTCGAGGAAGATCTTGTTTCGATGATCCGCGTGCTCGTAATTCTTGCCATCACGTTTAATGAAAAGCCGATATCTGAGTTCGCCGATCAATCGAAGGGTCCGAAGATCTGCGCACGCGTGAGGCGAAGACCCAGTGTCCCGTAGGAAAACCCCCTCCCGCCGGTTGTCGTTCCCGGCGACATTGTTGTCGATCTCAGTCGCGGTCTGGCTCACCCGAAAATCCCCATCGTTTGCGACGGTGATTGTCTGGAGTTTTTTGTCGGACAGCCTCCCCCAATAGGGTGAAATCGCTTGAGCCGTCCCGAAAAATTCGGTCGTACGAAGGCAAGATCGTTTGCCGCATCTACGGTGCAATCGCTTGATGTCCCCGGTATCTGTCAATTGCTTTGACCTGATGAAGCTACGAGGTAGTCTGAAGGCATCGGTAGCGGAAACGGATAAAATCCCAACCGACCGACGCGGTCTCCCCCAATTGGGTGAGTGCAAAGATCTCGCGTTATTGCAATGTTGAGCTGTAAGCGGACGGGGTCCCATGCGAACGAACGAAATTGACATTGCCGCGCTTGATCATGCGCTGGATATGATGTTCGAAGCCGCCATCGCTCCCGACCGATGGATCGGGGTGCTCGACGGCGTCTGTCGCGCCACGGGGTCGATTGGCGCCCACATCGTGCCTCTTACCGAAAGATTCGATCCAGGGGTGCCGGCCACGCCAAGCGTGATGGAGGCGATGGACGCCTACTTCCGCGAGGGATGGGATCAGCGCGACATCAGATTTTCCTTCGCCCGCTATGTCCAGAGCAAGGGTGTCGCCGTCGAACACGACCACGTTTCGGAAAGCGAGATGAACCGACTTCCTTATTACAACGATTTCCTCGGCCGACACGGGTTCAGGTACTCCTGCATGGTCGGGTTCTACTACGGCACCAACCTCCTGTCCTTTGGCCTTCAGCGCGGCGTCGGCGACCAGCCTTTCGATCGCAACGACGAGCGGATCCTCGTGCGCATGCAGTCTCGCCTCACCACGGCCATGCAAGTGTTCCACGGCCTGCAGTCGGCCAAGCAGGTCGGGATGAGCGAGGCGTTCGACATGGCGTCGCTGGCATGCGCCTTCTTCGATCGACATGGGCGGGTAACGAGGATCAATCAACGCGCAGAGAAGTTGCTCGGAAGCGATATCCGACTATCGAACGGCGAATTCCTTTCTCGAACCACGGCGGAGACCGTCGCGCTCCGCAACCACCTGAAGGCTGTCCTCGATCGTCGTCCGCTGACCGATCAGGCGGCGTCCTCCCCGGTCATGTTCTCGCGGGAAGGAAAACGGCCGGTGGTGTTTCGCATTCAAAGGCTCGCCGGGGCGGCTGCGGGCATCTTCAGTCACACAGCCGCCGTGGCGGTCATCACCGATCTCGGAATGAAATCGACGCTTCCGAGCAATGCGCTGCGCCGGATGTTCTCGTTGACGGCTCAGGAAGAGGCGATGGCGAGCCATCTAGGAAACGGTGTCGGGGCGAAGGAAATCGCCGACGTACACGAGTTGAACTACGAGACCGTCAGAACCCATGTGAAGAGCGTCATGCGCAAGATGGGGGCGAGCCGCCAATCCGAAATTGTCGCGTTGCTCGCACGACTGAACACCGTATGACCAGGCTTTGGCTGCGCCCACCCGCCCCACAGCGCTCTATTTGAAACGCAACTGGTAGGCGCAGCTCTTTTCATTCCGACGGTCCTCGGCCAGTTATTTTCCGCCGTCTCCCCCGATCAGGGGATTTCCGCATCGTCCGCGTTGGTATCGTTGATCCGTCATTAAACCAGTTGCTAGCCGACCAGGTCGACGGAGCAGCCAGACGCGTCGGGTCCCCATGAACTCAGGCGTTTGGAACAACAGGATACGGCAAAGATGAGGGCGTATACGCTAATTGCGGCAACAGCATTTCTCTCCATACCAACCAGTGTTCTAGCCTGTGACGACAAAGCGCTGGGCGACGCGCTGGCGGCCAAATGGAAGCCGAAAATCGAACAACAGGCGGGCAGTATTTGCGGGTCGGCCAAAGTTATGATCGATTTCCTCAAGGACTCCAAGAAAGCCATGGCCGCGTGTCTCCATGGGAAGTCGCTGAACGACGCCGACAGCGCGTTGGATGCTTCGATCCAGCAATGGCAGCAGACCAAGAACGACGCGTGCTCAGGCTAACTGCGTGATACCCCTTGATGTCGGAGCGGTACCCTATGACAAAGTTGAAAAGCATGCGAGGCTTCTTTGCCAGAATATCACCCGCGGCTGGGAGCTCCGAC
Source organism: Rhizobium sp. CB3171 (assembly GCF_029714265.1). Lineage (NCBI taxonomy): Bacteria > Pseudomonadati > Pseudomonadota > Alphaproteobacteria > Hyphomicrobiales > Rhizobiaceae > Rhizobium > Rhizobium sp. CB3171. The sequence goes on from NZ_CP121657.1 coordinate 58,857, forward strand.
ATCAAGGCCCTCGTGCCATCCGTCGCGACAATTCTCGGAACAGCATTCTTCGCTGCGAGTACGCTTTCATCCTCCCCGGTCCAGGCGGCTTGCTCTGACAGCCAACGCCTGCTCGCGGCGTCGAAGGAGGATTGCGCGAGAGACAGCAGCTATTGCGAAGACGTCCCTCTCTACCAGGAAGACGTAAACCGAGACTGCGGCGTGAGCCTTCAGGCAACCCGCAACAGGACGGCGGCAATCCAGCATCGTCAATCGATTGAAAGATCTCAGAAGCTGGCCGCAACGTCAAAGTCAAAGACAACGCTGACCTTGAAGTCCGGTTCCAAGGCTAACAACAATGGGGCCACCGCCGGGACAAGCACGACATCATCCGGTCTGACCCCGAAGCCTTTCCCCGTCCCGGACCCGAGTGAAAACGCCGAGAAGAACCTGCCTGCCTCCTGCGCCTATTTTACGAAACCCCCAGTCGACGCCAGCTACACCCACGTGTACTACCACCAGCCGGGCGCTCTGGTCTGCTACAATGGGAACGTCTACGAATGCGCAGAAAATAGGGAATGGAAGTTCAAGATGACCTGCGATCATTACTGGGGTGACGTCAGGGATATCGACGTCAACAAGCTCGAGAACAGCTCGATCAACACCAACATCTACTCGTCGGAAGGATCCAATTCACCTCCCGACGGAGATGCGGGAGAGGGGTCGGGAAATTGAATTTGTTAGAGCACAACTATCCACGACCGTCCGGTAGGTGCCCAGGAGCACCTGCAGATATTATGCCGGCACCTGAAGCAGGCCGCTCCGATGTAGCCAAGACATCACTCAATGCGACGCCTGCCAGTGAACCGTCGATGGTCCCAGCAAACTGCTATGGTTCGTACTCACGGAGCTTTTCTGGCTTTCGGGCGCAGAAGCGGGATCTTGCACAACGCGTACAGACCTCTATTTTCCGGCTTGGAGGATCGTTGCATGGCAATTAGAGAAACCAATTTTAGGATGCTCTCCGAGGCCGTTCAAGCATGGTATCGCTTTTAGGAAGTCCAGCCCGAAGATACGGTGTCATACGCACTATGCTCGGCTGCCCTTGAATTTTTCAGCGGCGGGTACCGCACGCTCGACGATCTTTCGATGGTCTCTATAGGAACTTGGACGCCTCTAAAAACCTCCCCTTCAGCCAATTTTCGTGATCAATCCGGCTTGCGTGATTTGCAGGGATCGGATGATGCGCGGGCAGCCAGGCTTTTGGGATTTGGACGAGCGTTACGAGCTGCTGAGTGCGGTCGGCGACCCTCTGGAGAAGCTTCACAGCATCATTCCCTGGCCTGCGTTTGAGAAGCCGTTGGCCAAAGCGCTGAAGCGTTCCGACGGATCGAAGGGCGGGCGTCCGCCGTTTCCGGCTGTGCTGATGTTCAAGATCCTGGTGCTGCAGGCGCTCTACAATCTCTCCGACGAACAGGCCGAGTTCGTCATCCAGGATCGATTGTCATTCATGTCTTACCCGACAGGCGATGCACGCATCGCCGATAGGGCGGTTTCTCGGGCTCGGCCTTTCCGGCAAGGTTCCGGATGCTAAGACGATCTGGCTGTTTCGCGAAAGCTTGGTGCGGGCCGGTGCCATCGACAATCTGTTCGTCCGTTTCGACAAGCATCTCTCACGGTCGGGCTACCTAGCCAAAGGTGGTCAGATCGTTGATGCAACGATCATCCAGGCTCCCAAGCAGCGCAACAGCCAGGACGAGAAAGACGCGATCAAGGCGGGTGAGATCCCGGACGAGTGGAAGGACAAGCCCGCCAAGCTCGCGCAGAAGGATCGGGATGCGCGTTGGACGGTGAAGTATTCCAAGGCAAAGCAACCGACGGAAACGCCGACATCAGCCGCGACCCGGCAGCATGACATCGCCATTCCGATGTTTGGTTACAAGAACCATGCCGGCATCGACCGGGCGCATGGGTTCATCCGGGGATGGACGGTGACGAGTGCGGCCGCCCATGACGGCGCTCAACTCAGGAACGTCGTCGCAAAGGACAATACTGCCTCGACCGTCTGGGCCGACAGTGCCTATCGCTCGAAGACCAATGAGGAATGGCTGAAGCAAAATGGCCTAAAGTCGGACATCCACCAGCGAAAGCCGAAGGGCAAACCAATGCCGGAAACGATGTCGCGGGCAAACGGGCGACGATCGAAGATCAGATCCGCCGTCGAGCATGTCTTCGCCAGGCAAAAGGACAAGATGAAGCTCTTCATCCGCACGATTGGCATCAACAGGGCGACGGTAAAGATCGGTATGGCCAACCTCGCCTACAACATGCTCCGCTACGTCTTCCACGAAGGACGCCGTGCGGCCATATGACCCCGGCTGTCCCGAAAGGGCGGCGACACCACGAAATCCAGCATGATATCGGAGGCGAAAGCCGCCAACACACATCAGGACGCGCCGCCCATCACCAATTCACCGGTATTTCGAGGTCTCCACTTGCGTAGGTACCCTACGGCGTACCGTTGTCCGTGCGCAGGAATTGATCCTCCGTCAAGACGCCGGCATTCAGGAATTTTCCCACCAATCCTGTCACTGCCGGTCGGCAACGCATGTGCGCAGCCTGTCCATGAAATGGTGGCGATTGATGTTATCGAAACAGCCTTTTATGCCGCCTTTTGGTGCCGTCGACTATGGATCAGTTACACTTAAGGTTGCCGCTAAGATACTCGTCGAATCCAGGCGAATTCACAATGAGACGTTCGTCTGTGATTAAGGTCGACAGTCGTCTAGCGACATGCATTATGGAGCCGCATGGACTGCCTTTCGCGCGGGGGCCGCAGTTTTGATAGCTCTGTCTCGACACTCGTTCAATGAGTCTCGCAGGACATGACGGATGTGCCAGAATCCCAGTCACAGCCCCAGGTCTTATTGTAGTCGTTCACCGCAAAGTGGCATTCCTGATGGAGGGTGTAGCTTCCATTGCCAGAGTTGGTGACCTCCATCCGACTTGTTCGTCCGCCAGCAATTGAGCATCTACCGCTCACCTCCCCCATGAAGCCGCCCTTGCTAATTCGTTCCTGAGCGTAGGCTGCCGTTGATAACGAAATCGCCAATAAAGACAGTGTCAAGCACCTGTATTTCATGGAAGTTTTTTCCTCGAATTGGATGGCTTTTGAAGCGGCGTTGGCTCGCTTGCCGCTTGATTATGGTCGACGCAAACAATTGTCGCCTCCCCCGATCGGGGGAGGCGTGTTCGAGTTTCTCGGTATTAAATTCGGCAAGCGCATCCACCCCAGCATGATATTGATGGTCTAGTTGGTGGCCCGAAAATAGCTTGGAATTATTTGGGAGAGGTCATGAGATTGAAGACTGTTGGGGCTGCTTTTCTCCTCTTGTCTTGCGGAGACGCGTGGGCGCACGAATGCAATTGGGAAAAGAAAATCGGAAGTTGCTAAGGCGGCGTGCGCTTGGACCGATCCTATGGGTCAAAGCCAAGTTATGGCGCGGAATATACTGTCAATTCCAGCGTCGAATGTTCAAGGGTGTACTACTATATCGAAAATACTGCAAATATCGCAGTATTTGAAAATGAAACATGGATCTCCGAAAGTACTTTTGGCACCAAGCCAGCCTCTCAAAGCACTTTCACCTACCACAGTTGTGATGCCTTTGAAATCAAGGGCGAGCAGGCCTGTCAATCCCGCGCAAGTCTTCAAGAAGCGGCGTCGAAAGAACAGGAGCTCATGACGACAAATTCTGAACATTTGGGCATGGCCATAAAAAATAGGGACGACGAGGCAAACTCCGCCAATCCGCATAGGGACTACATTGCGCAAATGGGCGCCTTCATTCAAAAATGGTCCCCTGAGATTGAAAAAGACAGACAGGTCTTAGATAACATCAACAAATGCTTAGGCGACAGAAACTGCGTATGCGACGAATAGAATTGATCGAATCTCTCGATGCGTGTTCTTGTCGTTATGGATCTGTCGGTCGATGTATTGGATAACGGTCGAGCATTGCGGCTCGTCCTTGAAGTCGGTATGCGAGAGCGATCTCGCAGATTTCCGTAGCCGTGGTAGTCACGTCGATTGTTCGTGAGCGCAACGAACAGCCCACCTTTTCTTTCGTGATCTGAGCCGCGAGATAGGCTCGTTGATCGATAGGAGCGTGACGGATGGTTGGAGACCGCGCTAATGCCATGCTTGAAGCCATGGATGAAGCCAGGCACGAGGGCGATTACCGGCGAATCGAGGTGATTACCGGTAGGCGCCGGCGTCGGGATTGGAGTGACGAAGAAAAGGCGCTTATTCTGGCGGAGAGTTCGGAGCCTGGCGTGAACATCTCGGCCGTTGCGCGGCGGTGGAGCGTCAATCGAGGCCTCCTGAACACGTGGCGGCGGGAAGCAGGATTGATCCGCCGGCGACCCGAGCACGGCAGTACGCGGCAGGCAACGTTTGTACCGGTGACGGTGGTTGGCGATGCAGCGTCGTCCCCGCAAATCTCGCTTTCGAATGTTGTCGACACTGCCGCCGGTCGTATTGAGATCGAGCTTGCTGGTGCGCGCATGACGGTTATTGGCTCGGTGGCGCCCGAGTTGGCGCAGGCGATGGTGGCGGCGTTGCGAGGGCGCCGGTGATCGGACTTTCACCAAGCGGTGTGAAGATCATGGTTGCGACGCAGCCTGTCGACTTCCGGCGCGGCATGAATGGGCTTGTGGCCTTGGTGGCGTCAGCGCTTGCGGCCGATCCTTATTGTGGGGACGTGTTTGTGTTCCGCGCCAAGCGCCTCGATCGTCTTCGCTGCATCTATTGGGATGGCTCCGGCATGATCCTGGCAACGAAGTGGTTGGAAAGCGGAAAGTTCGTTTGGCCGCCGATCCGCGATGGCGCTATGCAGATGAGTGCCCAAGAGTTCTCGCTTTTGCTGGCCGGCATTGACTGGACGCGCGTCAAACGAAACGCGGTGAGGAAACCCTCAAAAGCAGGCTGATCCTATTGGTTTTGCTTGAAGATTCAGGCCCAAATGGTAGGGTCTGTCATGCCGCTTCGACCCGATCCCTTGCCCCAGGATGCTGCGCAATTGACCCGGATCATTCTCTCGCTTGACGAAGAGAATGCCGACCTCAAGGCGCGCGTGGCCTTCCTTGAGCGCCAACTCTTCGGGGCGAAATCGGAGAAGATGACGGTGCTCGATCCGACGCAGGCAATGCTCGATCTTGGCGATCTAAGGTGAGCGTGACGAACAACCCACCTTTCCTTTTGTGATTGAGGCCGCGAGATAAGCTCCTTCATCGATAGGAGCTGAATGGAATGGTTGTCTAATCGCATTGCCTTAGTCAAGGCGTCTGGGCATTGATGCATCATCACCGTGTTGCAGAACAGGCAACGCGGCGTAAATTGATTGGTTGGATCGACCCTTAGCCGCCTGTTCTTCGAGAGCTGTCCAGTGCTGGGAGCAGGGTTGTCTCCGCGGTCGACATAGAGTCGCCGCATAATGGGTTTTCGCAGGTAGGATCTTCCTATGTTGGAGGCGCAGTCTCAATGAGCTGCAGCCATTCAAGCGGAATGATCTAACCACGTCCACAGCAGGGACGCCCAGTGCCTCAAATCGGGTTTGACGCGCTGAGGTGAGAAGGCCGGCCCTTTTCGCCTATGCGGTGGTGCCGGCCAATGCGTTGAACACCTCTCCTGTCTTGAGCATGCTGTGCATGATGACCGCAAGCTTTCGCGCGACCGCCACCGCAGCGCGCTTGAAGCCGAGCCGCTCACGCAGCTTAAGCCCCCAGCTTTTGAGACCGCTGTCGCTCCTGGCACTGGTTCTCGTGAGGAGCACCATCGCGGCTTCATAAAGCAATCCCCGCAAATGGTTGTCACCTCTTCGAGAGATATGGCCGTCATAGTCGACCTCGCCTGATTGATAGCGCCGAGGTGTCAATCCGAGCCAAGCGCCAACCGAGCGCGATGTTCTGAAGTTTCCGGGATCTTCAATCGCTGCGACGTAGGAGACTGCTGTGACGGCGCCGATGCCCGGTATCGTCATCAAAAGCTTTGTCGCCTGACTTTGCCGCGCCGCTGCGAGCAGTTGGCGGTCAAGATCAGCCGCGCGTTTGCGGATGTCTCGCCACGCATCGAGCAGAGGCAAGATAATCCGTGCGAGGTTGTCATTCCCAGCTAGAAGCTCTCTCACATTGCCATCGAACGCCCGACCTGTTCCTTTAGGGACGAGGAGACCGAACGTCTTCATTAGGCCGCGGACCTGGTTGCTCAGCTGGGTTGAGACGCTCAGTAGCTGATTTCGAGCCCCGATTAAGGTGCGCGTAAGCATGCTGTCGAACGCTTTTACCCGGACCACCTTGTAGAAGCCGGCTTCAGCCAACTGGGCCAACCCATCCGCATCATTGGCGTCAGTCTTGTTGAGCGTCTCGTTCAATACCTTTTGCGCATGCCGCGTTTCAATGCAGATCGCGGGAACCCCCTCGGCCATCAGCGCATGATAGAACCACGTCGAAAGCGGCCCTGTCTCGAATAGAACGCGCTTGGCGTGCGGGGCATGTTTGCGGATCATCTGCGCTAAAAGCTTTGGGTCAGAAGGGCATTTTCCCCGCCATATCCGCTGCCCGTCCTGTCGGATTGAGATTGCTGTATCTTCTGTGGTTGCCGCCCGTGGGGCAAGAAGTTTCTAACCCAAATATGCGAGTGATCGAGTGCGGTCTTCTGTCAGGCCTTTAAATGCGGCATGTCAAAAGCCGCTGGCCGGTATGGTGATCTGCGGATAAGGCCCAACTCTTTCAAACGAGCTCAGATGCTCAAGATACTACACTGGTTTTCCTGATCCAGATCTGTTCGATCATTTTGCCCATTCGGGTCGTCGCCTTCTTACTCCCTCTTTATCCGAAACCAAGCAGCAGTGGCATATCGATCATGCAACGGCTGCCTGTGTCGGAACTCGATAATCCTCATTTTTCGTGAGCACGGCCCAAATCGTACGCGCCATTTTGTTGGCCAATGCTATCGCAACAAGCATTCGTGGCTTTCGCGCGGCAATGCGCGCGAGCCATGAGCCTTCAATGATCGCTTTGCGGGTCAGCCAGGTTAGGCGCGACATCGCGCCAATGATTAGGAGTCGGCGGATATCAGCTTGGCCCGCCTTAGAAATGCGTCCGAGCCGCTCTTTTCCACCGGAGGAGAATTGGCGCGGAACAAGACCTAGCCATGCGGCAAAGTCGCGCCCGCACCGAAAGCTCTCCATGGGCGGGGCAAAGGCCTCAACAGCCAGGGAGGTCAACGGGCCGACACCTGGAATTGTTTGTAGTCGCCGCGCTGTGTCGGCTTCAGCCGCCAGCGCCTTGATCTTCACTGTTCGTGCATCGATGCGGACCGTCTTCTCGGCAATCTGGTCCATCAGGTCGCGACACTCCTCGCGCATCAAATTTGGCAAGTCGCTATTTGGGTCATTGAGGATCTCATCAACGCGTTTCAACTGATGCATTCCCTGCGCAATAACATAGCCATATTCATAGAGGCAGCCCCTGAGTGCGTTGGCCAGTTCTGTGCGCTGATGCACAAGGCGCTCTCGAGCGCGAAACAAAATTGCCCTGCTTTGTTGCTCGGCAGACTTTGGATCTACGAAGCGCATTTCAGGTCTCTGAGCCGCGATTACGATCGCTTCGGCATCTGCCGCATCGTTCTTCTGACGCTTTACAAAAGGCTTGACGTAATGCGGGGCGATCAACTTCACCTCGTGGCCATACCTGCTCATCTCGCGGGCCCAGTAATGCGCGCTGCCACAGGCTTCCATCACGACCACCGCTGGAGGCTGCTCGGCCATAAATTTGGCAAAACTCCCCCGTGACAATTTCTTCCGGAACTTCAGCTCCCCAGTCATCGACGCACCATGAAGCTGAAAAGCCGTCTTTGCCAAATCCACCCCGATCATTGTATCTTTCGTCACGGTTGCCGTCCTTTCCGCTCAGTGGCTGTAAACACCACTATCCTGGCACATTGCGATGCCGTCTGGGGAGGGCGGCAACCACTCCATCTTTCAACGAAACGTCGAGCCCTATATATTGGTCCATGGTTGCCTCCACTTGATGTTTGGGCCCGGTGCCAATCGTGAGCCCGTTTTTCCATCTTATCGGGGGCAACCACCCCCGCCAGCCATCATTTTTTAAAAAGGGGCCCGGGACGATCGCGCCGCGATTACCCCATGTTGGAGATCGCGCTGAAGCCATGCTTGAAGTCATGGATGAAGGCATGCATGAAGCCAGGCATGAGAGAAACTATCGTCGGATCGAGGTGATCACCGGTCGGCGGCAGCGGCGGAATTGGACTGACGAGGAGAAGGCTCGGATCCTTGCGGAGAGCGCAGAACCTGACGTGAACATCTCGGCGGTTGCCCGGCGCTGGGGCGTCAATCGCGGCTTGCTGAACGTCTGGCGTCGGGACGCTGGGCTGACCTCTCAACGAACCGCGAAGGCCGGCGCACAGCAGACGATGTTCGTGCCGGTGACGGTGGTTGGCGATCGAACGCCTCCCGGAAGCTCGCCGTCGGATGTCGCCCACTTGGCCGCAGGTCGAATTGAGATCGAGATTGCTGGCGCGCGCATGACGGTTATCGGCTCGGTGGCGCCCGAGTTGGCGTAGGCGATGGTGGCGGCAATGCGAGGACGCCGGTGATCGGAGTTTCGCCAAATGGCGTGAAGATCATGATCGCGACGCAACCTGTCGACTTCCGGCGCGGGATGAACGGGCTTGTGGCCTTGGTGGCGTCAGCGCTTGCAGCCGATCCCTATTGTGGCGACGTGTTTGTGTTCCGCGCCAAGCGCCTCGATCGACTTCGCTGCATTTACTGGGACGGATCAGGCATGATCCTGGCAACGAAGTGGTTGGAAAGCGGAAAGTTCGTTTGGCCGCCGATCCGCGATGGCGCGATGCAGATGAGTAGCCAGGAGTTCTCGCTTTTGCTCGCCGGCATTGACTGGACGAGGGTCAAACGAAACGCGGTGAGGAGGCCCTCAAAAGCAGGCTGATCCTATTGGTTTTGCTTGAAGATTCAGACCCATATGGTAGGGTCTGTCCTGCCGCTTCGACCCGATCCCTTGCCCCAGGATGCTGCGCAATTGACCCGGATCATTCTCTCGCTCAACGAAGAGAATGCCGACCTCAAAGCGCGTGTTGCCTTCCTTGAGCGCCAACTCTTCGGGACGAAATCGGAGAAGATGACGGTGCTCGATCCGACGCAGGCAATGCTCGATCTGGGCGATGTAAGCGACACTCCCGTTGCTGCCAATGACGATGTCGCGCCGGTCGATGACAACAAAACGCAGGCGCGGAGATCGCCAGCCCGCAATATCGGCCGTTTGCCCAAACACCTTCCGCGGTATGACGAGGTCATCGAGCCGGAGAGCAAGACTTGCCCCTGCTGTTCGTTCGAACTTCATTGCATCGGCACGGGCGTCAGCGAGGCACTCGACATCGTGCCCGCGATTGTCCGGGTCAAACGGACGATCCGGCCGCGCTATGCATGCCGGGCTTGCGAAAGTGTTGTTGTGCAGGCGTCCGCACCGGCACGCGTCATGGACGGCGGCATGGTGACCACGGCGTTTGCCGCGCATGTCGCCGTTTCGAAGTTTGCTTGGCATCTCCCGCTTAATCGCCAGGCGCAAATGCTGGCCTCCTGCGGCGTCATCATCGATCGCGGCACGCTCGGCGCCTGGGTGACGCGGGTCGCCTGGTGGCTCGAGCTTCTCTATGATGAGCTGCTTGCCTTCATCCGCTCGCAGCCGCGGATGTTCTGTGATGAGACGCCGTTGCCGCGGCTTGATCCGGGGCGCAAACGCACCAAGCTTTGCCAGTTATGGGCCCAGGAGGTCGACGATCGGCCATGGAATGGTCCGGCGCCGCCGGCGGTTGCTTATATCTTTGCCGAAAGCCGCAGTGCGCGCGAGATCGAGGGGCAATTGTCGTCGTTTACCGGCGTGCTGCAAGTTGATGGATACCAAGCCTATAAAACCATGGTCAAACGACGCGGCAAGAGCAATGTTGCCCCCATGCGGCTGGCCTTCTGCCTGGCCCACGCCCGGCGAAAGTTCGTTGATGTCGTCAAACTAACCGGCTCTTCGGAGGCCTTGTCGATCCTTGCCAGGATTGCCGAAATCTATCGCATCGAGGCAAACCTACGAGGGGAAGATGAAGATACCCAGCTTAGCGGCAGGCGTCGTGAGGCGGCTCCCATCATGAGGGAGCTGAAGATCCATCTCACCGAACTGAGCGACGAGGTGTCGTCGAAATCGGCGCTTGGCAAGGCAGTCACTTACATGCTCAACCACTGGGGCGGCCTGACAGCCTTCCTCGATGGTGGCCGGATCGAGGTGGACTCCAACGTCGTCGAGCGTTCAATGAAATCGGTGGCCTTGACGAGAGAGAACTCATTATTCGTGGGCAACGAGCGGGGTGGCCAGACCTTCGCGGTCCTGGCATCGCTCGTGAACACGGCGAAGCTTAACGGCGTGGACCCCGACGCCTGGCTTGCCGATGTGCTGGAATGCATCATCTCCGGCGAAGTCAAAGCCAACGAAATGGAGAGCCTTTTGCCTTGGGCCTGGAAGGCGGAGCGGAGGAGCCCTTGTCATCGGCAATTTCGGCTCTGACAATCCCTCACGCCCCTACATGGAAATCATCGGGCAGTGGTTTCTTATACATAGAGATATCGAAAACCTTAGATCCCTGTGCTTCGATGTCCAATTCGACGCCTGTGAGGTCTCGGTGTTTTCCGACGAAACCGGGGTCAATCTGTTTCTCCGCCTTGCCAAGCCGCGGGAAGTGCCATGTACGGCTGACCACGCTTCAGAGCATATGCGGCAGGAAGCGTGAGAGGGAAAGACGATGCGCGTGACAGCAACGATATTTTCATTTCCGCCATGGCGATGCCGGTTGTCCAGATGCCGTCCATCGCGCTCGCTGCAACGATCGTCGCGTTGGGGCCATCCAAACCTACTGACGTGGAGTTTCAAGGGTAGAAGACTATCCATTGCAGCATCAGACGATACTTAGTGCAAACGGTATGTGCATCACCGTTCAGAACGTTGGAAGATGGGGCGGCAGCGCGAAATCTACAATGCGCTCGAAACTTGAGTTCAAGCAGTTTCCTCGACAATCCGATCATCAGCGTCTGACCGCAGAGGCTACCAGGGCGCATAAGCTGCTGTGATGATCGAAAGGATCGGCATTGGGTAGGAGGACCCTTGAAGCGCCATAAACTTCGTAGGAACGGCCTTTGATGAAAATCTGCGTTGAAATATTGTTGCGCCGGCGCGAAAGTCTCATTCAGGCTACTTTGGGCAATCCTCAGGGAGGGAACGATGCGACTCTTCGTGGTTGAAGACGATCCGTATTGGCAGCAAGCGATTGAGGCCATTGTCAGCCATCGGCCCGAATTCCGCATTGTCGCCCTTTGTAGCAATCTTCGCCAGGCGTTGCGCAGTATGCGGACGGAGCTCTTCGATCTGATGATCGTCGATCTCGGTCTGCCCGACGGATCAGGCATCGAGGCTATCCGAGCAGCGAGGCAATATCAGCCAGACGCCGATATCCTCGTCGCGACGGTCTTTGCTGACGAGGCAAACGTTGTTGCCGCAATCTTTGCCGGAGCGACGGGATACCTGCTGAAGGAGAGCACGCCAACGCAATGGAGCGCTGCGATTGACGATCTGCGAGCAGGACACTCGCCCATCGATCCGAAAATCGCTCGTCACATTCTCGCTGCCGTGCAACGGCGAACGTCCACGGCTCAGCTCTCTCCCAGAAGCGATCTCCGTCCATCTCCGGTAAACGCGGTTGCAGGTGGTTTCGAAGATCCAAAACTGTCGCCGCGTGAGATTGAAGTGCTCCAACTCGTCGCCAAGGGATTTACGCTTGTTGAGGTTGCTCGCTTTCTCAAGCTATCTCCGCATACGACGCGTTCGCACGCAAAGGCGATCTACCGAAAGCTCGAAGTCAACACGCGTGGAGAGGCCGTCTTCGAAGCCTCCCTTCTCGGGCTCATCTGAACAGGCGAAAATGGAAATATCGACGAACGCGCCCGTCCTGCAGCCCACAAGCCGGCATTTGGCCCTTGTTGCAATCATTATCGCTGTCGTGGCCATCATTCCGCTAGCGGTCGTGCAGATGATGCCGTCTCTCGCCCTGGCCAAATGGCGTCTCGACGAGGCGACGCTCACGCTGCTTTCCCCGGACGATACCCCGGTTCGCGGTGGAATCTCCGGGGAGCCTTCGGAGGCTGCATCGATCAGCCTGCCTGACGCATGGAACAAGACCCATCCCGACTTTGGTGGCATCGGGCGTTACCGCTTCAAAGTGTCCTTGGACCAGAACGTAATCGCCGACCGGGCTCTCTACATTCCCCGTGTCAGCAATCGCTGTGTCATCATAGTCAATGGCGTCCCGCTCGCCGGACTTGCCAGCGGCGACAGTGCTTCCTGGCGTTGGAATCGACCCCTCTATCTTATGATTCCTGCCGACAAACTCCATCCTGGCGACAACGAGATCATCATATCGGTCACCGGCGTGGCAAACAGCAGAGCGGGGCTTTCGGAGAGTTTCTTCGGACCACGGGATGCGCTTCATCAGGCCTATCGCCTCCGATGGTTCTTTCAGGTCGACTTGTTATGGATCGCCAATCTGACGGTCATCGTGCTTGCCATTCCATTGCTGTTCAGCTGGCTCCGCGATCCGGCCGGTTCGGTCAACTACGGATTATTCGGCGCCGGCTCGATGCTGTTCGGGCTGCGCAACTTTCACGGTTTTCTCGATTTCCTTCCGATGTCAGTCGAGTATTGGTGGCCGCTCGTCAGTGCCACCCTGGGCTGGTCCCTCAGCTTCATTTGCGTCTTTTTGCTGCGCTTTTCCGATTGTCGCTGGCGCAGGTTCGAAACTGCGCTAGCGGCATTCACCGTTGCTGGGTCGATCGTTCTCTTTCTCTTGCCGACCGGTCGCTTCATGGCGCTGTCGCCATGGCTCTGGTATCTTCCGCAGGTCCTGATCGGCCTGTTTTGCGTTGGCGTATTTACTCACCGCACGATCTCGAAGCCGACGCTCCATCGGGTCGTCCTTTTGATCGGCGTTCTGGCACAGATCGGACCTGCTATTCATGATGTCCTTTGGATTGGAGGTTTTGGCTCTTTTTCGAGCGTACTCTGGATGGCGCTGAGCTTTCCTGTCACTCTGATCCTCACGAGTGTGCTTCTCGCTGACGATATGGCGCGGACCAGAGCAACACTCAGCGGCGTGAACAAGATTCTCGAAGCACGCGTTGCTGCTGCCCGCCAGGATCTCGAAATGGTCTATGAGAGCAGGCGGATCGCGGAACGGGAAGCTATCGGTGCGGAGGAAAGGTTGCGGCTGATGCGCGACATGCATGACGGTGTCGGCACGCGGCTATCCCTGCTGCTGAGTGGTCTGACACGAGGCGAAATTTCGGCGATTGAGGTCGAGCATGCCGTGCGCGCGTCGCTTGAAGAGCTTCATCTGCTCCTCGATGCGCGCGGTCCCAGCACTACGACGCTGATCGACGCACTGGCAAACCTCCGCTATCGGCTAGGTCCGCGTTTGACGGCGGTCGGTGTCGAAACGCGCTGGGAAATCGATCCGGGCGCAGAAAATCTCACGCTTTCCGCCGAGGCGACCCTGCATGTGCTTCGCATCATACAGGAATGCATCACCAACTCCGTCCGGCACGGACAGGCAAGGGTCGTAACCCTCAGGCTCGCATGTCCCGACAAGGCTCAAGAGCCAAGCGCAAGTGATGCGAAAGTGGAGTCTTGCGTCGTAATGGTAATCGATAATGGGATAGGCATTGAAAATGCTACGGCCGCCACAAAGGGTGGAGGGCGCGGCCTCGTTAACATCAAAGCAAGGGCCGACGCCCTTGGCGGGACGTTCACGCTATATTCCAATGCGGCAGGAACAGTGGCGCGCCTGAGCTTGTAGGCCATCCGTCCGGCGATCTATCTCTCGACCATGGCGGTGTGCGGGCAGCATAGCGGCAAACCCGCAATGGAATATGCGGCGGCGAGATCGGTCGGCGTCCCAAACGTCTCGGTCTCGTCGTGACCGATCCGGAATCTAGCTATTTGCCGCATTCGTCGACTGGAATTTCAAGAAGGACGCTTTTGCCGACCCCATCAGCCGCAACGGTATTTCAGGCTCGAGTCCGGTTCGATCATGGAGCATGCCGCAACGAAAATAATTTGCGATCTATCTCATAGGATCCGCCGGGTGTGATCGATCCCGACCGATCTTTGAGGCATCGCTTAAAACTTCTTCGCTGCAGCGACCTTGGCGCCGACGGATTTCTTACCGTCGCCCTCGATATTGAAGAGCAGGCTTGTATCGAGCATCCAGAAGTTCATGGTCTGCAGCGACACTCCGGCGGTAACCGCACCAAAGGCGCCGGCGCCGTCAATACCAGAGAAGCCGCCGGTAAGGCCGAGCTTCGGTTTCAGTTTGGTGCCGTTTTCCAGCACGAAGGAGCGGGCGATCTCCGCTCCCAGGCTGACACGGAACTGATCCTCGTTGAAGCCGTCGATGGTTATGGCGTCACCGGAGCTATTCTTGACGGTATAGTCGTCGACCTTTTCCGAAAAGTAGATCGCCCGCAGCTTCGGTGAGATCGTCGTCTCCTCGTCGAGGTTCCACTGACCCTCGAGTGAGGTATCGGCCATCCAGCGCGTCGTCTCGAAATTTCCGTCCCAGAACTCGGTGTTGATCGTGTTGCTGGAGCCGCCGTAGCTCAGGCTGCCGTTCCAGAACACGCCTTTGCCGATCTCCAGCGAGGCATAGGGACCGACGAGCCAGCCGTTGCCCGTCAGCTCGGCATCCTCATCGGTCGGATCCGTCATGCGGTCATAATGGAGGGACAGGCCAATCAGTGCGCGCTCGGAGAGCAGATAGTCCGCCCCCATGTTGACCATGGCAAAGCTACCCCACTTGCCGCTGCTGTCGTTCTTCTTGTCATCATAGGCAAGGAAGGCACCGCTGACCCAGACGTTGAAGGTCACAGAAGCAGCCTCCGCATCGCCGTCGGCCGCCTGCATCTGCGACAGGCTGGTGGAAAAGCCGAACATCATGCCCTCTTGTGACGGCGTCATGCGTGCACTGATCGGATCGGTCGCCTTTAGCATCTGCCGACGCTGCAGCAGGCCCGGTACTTCGATCGTGTTTGCGATCATGTTCTGGCGGGACTGGACGAAGCCATGCACGAGCCCGTCGATGTCCTCGGCAACCTTGCCGGCGTCATAGCTGAGGTTATAGGTGACCGTGCCCGTGTTGGAGGCTCCGAGCGCGCTGAGGAGCTTGTAGCCGACGCGGGCCTGGCCGGAATAGGCCGGGTTCGGCGTATAGTGCAGATACCAGCCGACCGGGGTCGTGACGGGTCCTGCCTGCGCCAGCTCGCCTTGGATGATCATCGCGGTGCCGGCATTGGCCGGTTCCACAAACGCAAGGACCGCGGAGGTAAACGGCCCGCCGGTCGCGCCACCATTGAGATAAACGTCGGCGGGCGTCGATCCCGCGGGCACGTTGATGACCTTATCCAAGACACTGATGGATCGGGTCCGCACCTTCAGCGTATAGGAGGCCGTTCCGGTTGCGCCGTTGCCGTCGCGACCCTGGATGGCGAAGCTGTAGTCGCCTTGCGTGTCAGGCGCCAGCGGGCCGGTCAACTCTCCGGTCGAGATATTGAGCACCAGGCCGTTCGGTAGGCTGCCGGAGGCAAGACTGTAGATCTTCACTCCGGTGCCGCCGGTTGCCGAGATCTGCTGGCTGTAGGCTTCGCCAGCCATGGCATCGGTCAGTGCGGCGCCGGCCGGCGAGAAGACGAAGGTGGTCGGCGGCGGTGTAATCGCGATCGTATAGGCGGCAGACGTCGTGGCGCCGTTGGCGTCGGCGGCTGTGACGGAGAAACTGTAGTCGCCTGAGGTCGTCGGCGTGCCGGTGATCGCACCGGAAGAAAGGTTGAGCGTCAGCCCGGGCGGCTGCGTACCGGTGGTGCTGTAACTGTAGGGGCTGGTTCCACCCGAAGCAGTGACCGTCTGGCTGTAGGCGGTGCTGACAACGCCGGCGGGCAGTGCTCCGCTTGCCGGCGAGAATGACAGCGTCGGCGGCGTGATCGTCACGCTCACCGTTGCGGGCGCAGAGGTGCCGGAGCCATTGGTTGCGGTATAGGTGAAACTGTCCGAACCGCTGTAGCCTGATGCCGGCGTGTAGGTGACGGATGTTCCCGATGCGATCGCCGTCCCATGGCTGGCGCCGGTTGCAATCGCAACCGAGGCCGCTACGCCGCCCGTGATGTTCAGCGTGATCGCATTGTTCGACGAATTGGCTGGGACTGTGGCAAAAACGGCATTGGAGATAGGGATAGCTTCACGCACGATCAGCGTATAGGTCGCGGAGCCAGTCTCGCCGGTAAATATGTTGGTCACAGCAAATGTGAAACTATAGCTGCCCGCCGTTGTTGGGGTGCCGGACAACGAAGCGGTCAGGTAGGCAGTTGAGCCAGAACAAGCTGCTCCTCCGAAGGCAGCGGGTTCGCAACCAGAAATGTCGATGCCCGGCGGCAAACTGCCGGCGCTGAGGGAATAGCTGTATATCTGACCAGCTATCGCCGTGTAGGTGAAGGTTTCGCTGTACGAACTGCCTACAATACCGGAAGTTAGTGCGCCGCCGGTGGGAGAAAATGAAAATTCGAGCGTGTTAGCAAAAGCGGGCGACAGAGAGATCACAAGCGCTGCCAGAGCCGTAAAAGCACTTGTCAGCGTTTTGAGGATTTTCCTGGCGGCGCAAATTTGCAAGATGCGTCGCTGCGGCGAGCGGCAAGGTGTCAACTGCAATGCCCTTTGCCGGTGTCATCGAATTTGCAAATCGAGCCGTTTGCCAGCTTGACCGAGTGGGCATCGAGCATCTCGCCGCGGATCGTTGGCTTGCCTTTGAATTCTGGGGGGCACGATGTTCCTTGCACGACGATTTTTCCTGTCGCCTTCCAGGTCTTGCCCGCTTTCGTCGTGAATTTTTTGCATCCGTCGATCTTGGTGTCCTTGAGTTGGAGCACAGAGGTTGCTGCCTGCGCCATCGGCGTCGCAACGGTGATGAGAAGGGCGGCGATGATAGGTAGTGCGGTGGGTTTCATGGAATCCTCTTCTGTTGGAGCAATTACTTGGAGTTGAAAGTAAAATCGTCGCGAATGCGTCCCCGCATCTCAGTTAGAAGATGCGAGGATGCTCTACGGTCCGATAGACCGAGGCAGAGACAGTGGCCCTTCGCGGTTAGAATTTGTAGGAGAGCGCTACGCGGACGGTGCTCTGATCGAAGCTGACCCTGCGGTTGGCAAACGAGCCAGGCAATGACTGGAAATCATAGGTTTTCTTGCCGAAGCCATCGTAGATGTATTCCAAGCGTCCGATCCAATTGGGGGTGAACGCGTATTCCGCTCCGGCGCCGACGTTCCAGCCCACCAGATCCCTCGTGATCGAATTGGAGACGCCGACGAAGTTATTGGTTTGGGTCACCTTGTCGTCGGCAAAGGAAACGCCGCCGGCTGTGTACAGCAACAGATTGTCGATGGCATAGCCGACGCGGTCGCGAACGCGGCCGATGTAAGAGCCTTCGGATTCAGCGTGGCGGGTTCCACCGCGGGCGTTGAGATAGTCTTTGCCTTCCTTCCAGCCGTCATAGCCAAATTCACCTTCACCGCCGAAAACGACGGAGCCCACCTGATAGTTGAAGCCGACAAGACCACCGCCGGTGAAACCGTCAGGCGAGAGGGAAACGCTCGTCGATCCGCCGAGGCTTTTTAACTTGTTGGTTCCAAAGGAACCGCCAGCATAGCCCCCGACGTAGAAACCCGTCCAAGTGAACGGCGAAGTTGTCGCCGCCAGTGGCTCGGGAGATTGAGAGCTAAGGTCAGCGGCGAGACCCGCTACTGGAGAAAAGAGAAGCAAGGCGGCAACAAGAATGGCATTTTTCGTCATGGCGATCCTTCATTCAGCAAGAGATTTTCAACAGCGCCACGGGACGTGCACGATGTTTCGCATGACTATTTTTTGGGATGACGGGATGTACTCGCATCCCGCATTTGAGGGGTCTTGCTATTTGATTGCGCATCGCCATGGAGGTCCGTTGTAATTCCGCAACAGAACGGTGCAGGATCCGCACCTATAAAGCGCCAATAAGGGGGTGAAGGACGGCGACCAACTCGCTTTGACGGTGCACGCCAAGCTTTGCGAAGACGGCTTTCAACTGCGACCGGCTCGTCTGATAGGTAATCCCCAAAAAGATAGCCGTTGCGGACAAAGAAGCGCCTTTCGCCAATCCGATTGCCAACCGTGCTTCCGCTGCGGTCAGTCCAAACGTTGCGCGCAATACCTCTGAAGCACTTGCCTCTAATGCGAGCAATGGGCGAATGATCAACAAAAGGCATGGCTCCGGAGATGCGAGCAGATCGAAACCAGCCCGTGCACTTGGCGCCATCGGATGAGCAGCAATCGAGTAAAGGGCGCCTTCATGACGAGCTTGTATGGTCTCGTGACCAACAGGGAGCAACTGTCCGCGCATGACCTTCGCCACCTGCTCCGTAACGGTTGCAGCCGTTTGTGGGAATAGGAACTGTAGGCGGTCGCCAGGTGCTATGCGCAAGAGCGTAGCTTCGTCTGCGAGTGCCCGCGCCGCTCTGTTTGCCGCCAATACGCGACCTTTGGAAGAAAGCACAAAAGCCGGATCGAGAATCGCTTCAACAATGTTTGCGCGGCTGGCCGCCCTTCCATCAGCCACTCGGATGCGCAGCATTGACAGAGCTTGCTTCATCGCTGGCGCCAGCGTTCGCATCACTGGCTCAACGGCCAAGTTGATCCGCTCGTTATCCTGTGCGGCATAGTGCACGACAAATTCGGCACTTCGTTCGCGATCAGCACTAAGCTTAATAGCCGTTGCCGCGTCACTATCGGGCAGGTGTCGTAGAAAATCGGTGTAGAATTCGGTGTTGCGGAACGAGGAGGATGGAAGATAGTCCTCGGTTCTGCGCAGCGTCATCACCGGAAGCGCGAGATTGAACGGCGTCCAGCCGCTAATCGTACCATAGTGTTCAGCAAACTTCTTTATCGCGTCGTTTTCAAAACCAGAATGAACCAGAGGTAAATCGCGGTAAGCCTGTCGATCATTGGCGAGGAAAAGGGCTTTTGCGCCAGGGATTAGTTCGCAGAATCTGTCGGCAAAAACTTGCCAATGATCGGGATTGAACGCCGCCTCCTCGATAATAGTTGAGAGATCGTCGATGATACGTCTGCGATGATTGTTCAAGTTCAGCACTGTCTCCGTAAGGCGGTATCTGCGTCAAAGGGGACGTGCCTACTGTAAGTGCAGGAACACTCGAACAATGCCATGCCGATAGCAGAGCCGATGTTTCAGAAGGTTGTCTACCCAGGTTGGATCCCGAAATCTCCTAGCGCAGCGGCTATGGACATACCTCATTTAGGGGATGCGTCCTGCTACTCTGGTCTTGCATTGTTGGAGACTGATCGGTCGTCGTCATTTTGAAACGATGGATGATGCCGCACGATGTTGTGGGGAATGCCCCGGAAATAAATGCTAGGAGGGGTTCGTGGGGTCAAAATTATATTTGGTAATGATTGCGTACAGCGTTGCCATGGTGGCGAACGCTGCCGACTGTGATTTCGGTAGACCGATCGGTAAATGCACACCAACGATCACGCTCGAGCGGGCATATGGCTCGGCACCAAGTTATGGCGCGGAGTTGTTAGTTAGAAGCTCTGCCCGTAATTGTTCCAAGGTCGAATATTTCGTCAATTCGACCCCCTACGAAACTGTGCTGAAAAATAAGAATGCGGACACCGAAAGCCTTTTTGGAACCAAGCCTGTCTCAAGCCGGGACATTCGGATCAGCGGATGCACGGCCTATGCGAATAAGAGCGATTCATCCTCACACGGTGCAGCGCCGGCGACCGGCATGGTGGCAAGCGGATTTTCCGGTCATTGGGCGGGGCAGGTGCGCTGGCTATTTGTTGCCGACCCCGCAGACATCGTCATAAGCACCCGAGGTTCTACTGTAACCGGTACATGGCATGATGGAAAAAGCGGCTTCAACACGCCGTTCTCTGGGTCCGTTAACGGCAATACTCTGACGTTCAACTATGTTGCGCAAGGTGACGGGTCGCACGGGACCGCGACCATGACGATGACGGGACAAAACACCGCGACCATAAGGTTTGCGGCCGCTCCCGCTACATTCTCGGGAGCGCTCACACGCTCTCCGTGATCGCCTCTGGTTCATTTCCGCCAGGAATTGAACCGAGGTTAGAATGTCGTGAAACTCGACAGGCAGGGCTCGTGCCGAGCCTTTAAGTGGCGATGGCTAATCGGTATCGTAGCGGCCTCGGAGCTCGGCGATTACTGTCGGATTACCCGCGCCACCGTCTCGGCCAGATTCAACAATCGCAATTGCATTCTTCAGCTTGGCAACATCGGTTCCGACGAAAGCGGAGTATCCGGACCCGATCGGAATTGATGTCAGTGCCTGCGGCGCGTTCTGACAAGATCAGGTTCCTTGTGGAGCGACGCCGGCTGCGCTCTCAAAATTTCATCGACTTATGGGTTTGCAACGATTTCTTTCCCGCCCTGTCCGAAAAGAAGGTGTTCATATTGCTTAGAAGAAGCTTCATTTCGCTGATCGAGCCTGCGGGGAAGGAATTTGCCTGACAATAGGCAATTGCGTTCTTTAGCAGCGTAATTTGACGCGCCTTCAGATCAGCGTAGTTTTCGAATATGTTGGCCTTCTTGCTTGCCTTATACTTTTCAAGAAGATCGTTGTTGACTCGCATGAACGGCTCTATCACCGTATCAAAGAACTTTAGCCGCTGCGCTGCATATGCATATTTATCGGGGTCCGACAGTTTTGGATTCTTCTCGGCGAATGAAGCTTGATTGCGAAAATACCAATTGTGAAGCTGATCGATTTCGATATCAGACCTCACCTTCTTCATAGCTTGGCATAGATAAAAGACGTCGACGTGCTGACCGAATTCCGGTTGGTAATGCATAAGGACTTCGAAGCTGTAACGTATTTGGATCGCACCACAAAGTGGTAGATAGTCCGGCATGATACGATCTTCGATGTCAAATAACTTCACTGTATTTCCGGTATCGTTCTCACGTAGAAATTCGCCCGGCATTGTGGCGTGACCGTGCGATGGCAGTACGACAACGGCTGAAATCGTCCAGATTGCGAGGAACGCCATATGCGCCAACCCAAGCAAACAAGATAAGCGCTTTTTAACTTGGCGGCTGCCAGGCGCGCCCTGCAAGGTCATTGACATGAGTACCTTCTCGCGTTGATGTATTTCGGGATGCCGGGCGCCTCGCAGGCCATGGTGATCAATTCAAAGGGATCGTCGCTTTCGGGAACGCCGGCGCCCATGATGGCCGCCGT
This sequence comes from Rhizobium sp. CB3171, assembly GCF_029714265.1. Lineage (NCBI taxonomy): Bacteria > Pseudomonadati > Pseudomonadota > Alphaproteobacteria > Hyphomicrobiales > Rhizobiaceae > Rhizobium > Rhizobium sp. CB3171. The sequence continues at coordinate 80,330 of NZ_CP121657.1, forward strand.
TTTGCCAGGCGCGATAACGTCGCCGCCCCATTGGTTGTTTCCACAGGCAAAGGCACCTGTGTTCCTCGCACTTCTGGTACAGAATCCAACTGACACCGCAAATGAACACGTGTTTTGCAGGATGTTGCCCAGCATCTCAGGACCCGCCTTGACGACTGTCACGCAAGCTTCCGCTGCTCGGTAGTGAGGCTTCTCCTTAGCATCTTCCGCCCGCGGAGACTGCGCGGATCGAGCCGACATTTTTCCAAACGGATTGAGGCTTGGATCGGCAAGCGCGGCAATTTGCGCCGCCTTCTTGATGGCAAGGCCTCTCTTCAACACGGACGGATCTTCGAAAGGTGCGCCATCTGCTGAACTTGGGTTGTTTTTCTGCCCGTCTGATGGAGGTTCTGCGGTTCCCGATCCGCGATCTTGCGGAACGGCAATACCACGTGCCGCAAGATTTTGTCGGCACTGGAAGGATTCAATCAACTTCAAACCGAATTCGCGAAAATTTCGATCGGCCCAATCGGGGTTATGAATATCCGTTCCTGCTCCAGCAATACCCCTTCTGACCTGTTGGATGATTGCTGAATAGTCGGATGCGGTCCAATCTTTTTCCGGTTTGCCTTTGAGATATTTCACGCCGTCATCAGGCGCACCGAACCCCAGCAGGCCAACGCCACCGGCGTTTCCGGTTGCGATCTTGTCCACGACATGGTTGACCGAACCGTCACCGATGTCGCCTTCCATACGATGATACGTGAAGTGATCGAAGCACCCAGCGGCGTGACAGGAACAAGCTGAGATGACCGCAAATATGAGTGCAAGAAAAGTGGTTCTTCTACCTATTGGCTTCACAGCCTACCCTCAGAAACCTTGCTAGCGAGAGGCGCTGTTAACGTAGACTTGTCCCCTGTAGGTCGCCACGTGGTCGCCATGATGACAGTCGTAAAAGGTCGTACCGTCGCTGTTGAAAGAGACACGTGGCGTGTCGTGGTAACAATCGAGACACATTCCGATGAACTCACTCGGCCCTCGCTGAATGATGTGATCTTCGCAAGATCCTGCCAATGCTAGGGATGGCAGCGCTGCTGTTGCGGCGAGGAAAACGTAGTACGTGGTTTGTCTGAAATAGCTCTTTACCGACGACATTTTGTTGTCCTCCTTGAGGTTGCCACTAACCGAAAATTTGATCAAATCCCGGGCTAGCGAAGAGACTATATGGAAGACACCCCTGACAGACATACCGCAATTGGGGGATGCACGCTCCCGCTGCAGAAATTCCCGCTCGCCAGAATGCATGCAGTAAACCCTATTAAGGGGGACCGCTTTCTCCTTAAAAATGACCGATGAGGGGGTCAGATCAATCGTCGTCCGATCGGATCGCGGCACACCGGTCAGGTTGAATTCAGCCGCCGTCGATGTAAACTCGCCGAAGGCAGCCTATGCTTCCTCACACCCATGACGGTCATGAGAGCGTACGATTTCGCACTTCTCTTGTTCCGCCCCCCAATTGCCTGACAAACCGGCACCGCCAACAAATCTGCCCCACGTTGTGGCTTTTACTTTACGATTTCAATCTGGAAAATGTCATACTGCAGTTAAGGTTTAGCCGATAAAAAGGAAACGATTTTCCGCTAACGATTTCAATGAAGTCCACCTTTGCCAAAGCGATTGCACGATCGAACGTCAGCTGGTGCTCGCGCGATTTCGGGCGAGCAATGGACGACGGCGCGCCGTATAGCCCGCGAGCTGGACAAGATTCTCGATGAGGACGGTCCGAGGCAACCTGCTATCGCGCGCGCGGCGGCGGAACTGTGCCTATCCTCACGGCAAGTATACAATCTTCTTGCACGCTATCGCGCCGATCGGAGGGTGACCGCCTTGCTCCCCCGCGTTGCCGCGACCCGGCGCAAGCGGCTTTCACTTGAGATCGAAGGCATCATCAACGAAACGCTGCGCGAGCAATGGTTGACACTGGAGGCCCCGCCGCTTGCCCCAGTCGTCGCCGAGATCCGCGCCCGCTGCGAGGAGGCTGGCCTTGCCTCGCCTTCTCAGGTCGCCATCGCAAGACGCATTCCGGTGTTGTTTACGCCGGAAGAGATTGCCAGGAAGCGGTCGGCCAATCCGAAGCACCTGCTGCGGTTAAAGCCGCGGCCGGGCTATATCCACGCCGAGCATCCGCTCGACGTCTGTCAAATCGACCATACCCCAACCGATATCAATTTCGTGGAGGTGATCGACGGAGGCGGGGTCTTCGTGGGCCGTGCCTACCTCACGATTGTTACCGATGTTGCGACACGCGCCATTGTCGGATTCTGCTTGACGCTGGAAAAGCCTTCCGTCCTGTCCGTCGCGCTGTGCCTGGCGCAGGCGATCTGCCCCAAAGGCCCATGGCTTGCCGTGCGAAATCTCGATCACGTCTGGCCGATGTGCGGCCGGCCGCGGCTGCTCGTCACGGATTCTGCGAAAGAATTCAAGGGACATGCGTTCCAACGAGGCTGCGATGACTATGGCATCCGGATCCGCTATCGCGATCGCGGCCGCGTTCATCAGGGCGGCGTGGTCGAGCGATTGCTGGGTAAGCTCAACGGGATTCTCGCCGCTTATCCAGGTTCGTCGGGCCGCTCGGTGGTCGACCGTGACGAATATCCGGCCGAGCGCCGTGCACGCCTAAGCTTTGCGGATCTGGAGCGTTGCGTCGCGCTGGCGGTGATCGATCACAATCTTCAGCAAAATTCGAAAACGTTGAAGGTGCCGATCACGGTATGGCAGCGGAGCAGCGCGAACCTGCCTCATTCCGACGACGATCCACAACGGGTATTGCTGTCGTTCCTGCCTGGGGCGGAAAGGCGACTGTCGCCGCAAGGAATCAGTCTATTCGCCCTTCATTATTATTCGCCATGGCTGGGCGTCCTGGTTCCACGGCGCGACCGGCTCGCAAAGCTGGACGTGCGATACGACCCGCGGGACATCAGCCATGTTTATATCCGGGATCTGGAGACCGCAGAATTTCGGCCGGTCGAACGGCGCGACGGTTATCTCGCGCCTGTGACGCTTTGGGAGCATGAGATCGAGCGCGCGAACCGACGCGTGGCAAACCATCGCTCCAATGTCGAAAAGGTCGCGTTTCGTCGCGAGATCGCAACCATTGTCGAAGCAGCAAAACCCTCCAAAAGCCAGTTGCGGGATGCGACGCGTAGCGCGCACGCCGCCGCGGCGGCAAAGCCGTATGCGGCCGTGCGGTCGCAAGCGTCTGTTCCTAGCGAACATCCCAAGCGCCAAAAGCGCAGGCTGCCAGTCGAAGATTGGTAGCCAGTATGTCGGATCATCTGCTGGACCATGTCCGGCCCTATCTGGATCGTGATCCAGAGGAACGGATCGCCTATATCCGCGCCCCGCGATGGATCGGGCATCACGTCGCCAAGGACGCCCATCGACGGCTAACGGAATTGCTATCACGGCCTCAGTCGTTGCGGACGCAGGGCCTGATGCTGCTCGGCCCATACGCCAACGGCAAGACGATGATTGCGGAGCGCCTTGCGGTCGAACACTTAAGAACCGCGCCTAAGCAAAGAGTGTGGATCGTTCAAACGCGCGAGGGTGCCGGGCTTGGCTACTTCTACGCGAGTATTCTGCAGGCGCTGCGGGCGCCGGGCGCCGAGATGCGGGATATCGGCCGCAAGGCCGAACAACTCGATCACTTGCTGGCAAGCCTCAAGCCGAGGGTGCTGATTTTCGACGAGTTTCACAATGCATTGCGAGGACGTGATCGCGACATAGAGGCGGTCTTCGCTTTCCTGCGCCGCATCGGCCGCCAATATGATGTCTCTCCGGTGCTGATCGGCGAAGTGGCCGTCTATGACCTCGTCAACGCCACCAGTGAAATGGCGAGCCGCTTCGACCTCGTCGCGGTTCCGCGCTGGCAATATGACGAGGACTATTCATGCTCCTCGACAGCCTGGAAGCAGCGCTTCCCCTAACGCGAAGCTCGGATTTATCGGATGAACGATTGGCCCGTCGCATATTCGCCCTGTCGGAGGGACTGATCGGCGAGATCGTCACCATCGTCACCAAGGTGGCGATCCACGCGATAAGATCGGGGACCGAGCGCATCACTAAGGCCGGAATCGACGAACTCCGCCACGTCCCGCTTTCGCAGCGGCGCACTCCAATCTTGCGCGAGACGCTTCTATGACGGAGGCCAAGGCATCTGGCTTGATCGTACGCATCCAGGAGCGATACCGTGACGTCGTCTCGGACCGGTGGCCGATCATTCCCACATGGCAGCCTGACGAATTGCTGTCGAGCTGGTTGCATCGGCTCGCATTCGCAAATGGCATCGCGCCCAGAACCTTCGCTCGCGTGCTAGGCCCTCCGTTCGGGGATGTGGTCGGCGTCGCTCGACCTGAAGCTCCCGACCGATGTGGCGAACCTGCTATGCGCGCGCACCGGTGTTACGCAACGCCAGCTCACGGCGATGTCATGGACGTCGTCACCGTTGCGAGCGCTCCTGCTGCCGCTTGGCAGCCAAGGACGTCGCGACGGTTCAACTTGGCTGCAGTTTTGCCCACGCTGCCTTGCCGGCGACACAGAACCATATTTTCGGCGGGAGTGGCGGCTGGCAACCCGAATTGCATGTGCAAAACATAAATGCGGGTTACGCGACCGATGTCCATCCTGCCGCAGCCGGATTGCGGCTTTCAGCCAGGTTGAACTCGTCCCGCAACATCGCTGTGCCCGTTGCGGCTACGATCTGCGTCGGGCGTCGACAACCATTGTCAGCCCGGCGGCACGACGGCTCAACCGTTGCCTCAACGACATCTGCAAGCTCGAGGCGATAGCCGGATCCGCCGGCAGTAATATTCTCGTTCGGCGTCTGCTGAGCATGCCCAGCATCGTCGGGCTCTATTCAATGGCGCCCCTTAACCGCCTGTCGACATCAGCGCGCATCCGATGTTTCGAGCGGCTTACCCTGCGACCGAATGATTGGCTGCCTGCTGTCGACGACGCTGCGACCGCACATTGGCGACGCTCTATCCTGCTGGTAGGTGGTCACGGCCGTTTGATCGGGCTGCTCGCCCATGCTCTCGAACGCCGACGGCACAGGCATCGCGCCACCGTGCGCTGCCCGACGAGAGTCCAGCCGCGGGTCGCTACGCTTTCCGCGTTGCTGGCCGCCTATGTGCGGATCATGCAAGAGCCATCCCGGGCGCCCGGTCGAAACGACGGTACAACCGGCCTGCCGCCGGGCGATCCGTGAGTCTATGGGCAGCAGGCAGTCTTTCCGGCCGACGGACCACAGCATGATTGTGATTGGGCCTGCTGCTCGGCCAGCCAGCGATCACGCGGCTTGCAGCTTGCCGGCCGCGGCGACAGTTCAACGTGGACGGCGCCGGCGCGCAGCGTTGGCATGGCAGCGCAGTAGAGCTGCATGGGCTGAACACCGTCGCTGACTTCAAAGGTCAGTTTGGCAGTATCATCGAGCTTCACGTGCTCGGTGACCTTGCGGATGATCGCGTAGAATTTGCCGGCCTGCATGTGTGTGCGATCCCCCTCCTCGATATCCCAGAGCTGAATAAAGATCTCGGACCAGGCTTCCGGATTGGCGCCGCAGTCGAGGGCGGAGAACTGGCCGGCCTTGACCTCGGTGACGTGATAGCCGGGCTTCACTGGCTGACCATTGAAATAAAAAACCAGCGGCGAATCCTTGGCGCCCGCAAGCACGCCCATGAGGTCGCCGAGGCTGATGTCGTCCCTCTGCATTTTGCTGTTGTCGATGGCGTTCATTTACGCTAATCCTCGTTTCAATGATTCAAGGATTGTTGAAATATGGATCGACGTCAAGCCCTCATCTCATTCGGCGCCTTGTCGCAGGAGACCCGTCTTCAGATCGTCCGCATGCTGGTGGTTGCCGGCCCCGACGGGTTGGCAGCAGGCGCGATCGCCGAAAAGGCCGAGGTCTCGCCGTCGAACGTCTCCTTCCATCTGAAGGAGTTGGAGCGTTCGGGGCTGATCGACCAGAAGCGTGAATCCCGCTCGATCATCTACACCGCGAATTACGAAGCGCTCGGCGGCCTGGTCCGCTTCCTGATGGAAGACTGCTGTGCCGGCCGCCCGGAAATCTGCGCACCGGCTGCGGAAGTCGCGGCCTGCTGTACCCCTAAAATGGAGGAGAAACTGCAATGACCACGGACCGCATCTACAACGTACTCTTTCTCTGCACGGGCAACTCCGCCCGCTCGATCCTGGCGGAATCGATCCTCAATGCCGAGGGGAAAGGCCGCTTCAAGGCGTTCTCGGCCGGCAGCCAGCCAAAGGGCGAGGTCAATCCGCATGCCCTGAAGGAGCTTGAGGCGCTCGGATATCCGTCGAGCGGTTTCCGCTCGAAGAGCTGGGATGAGTTCGCCGAGCCTGGCGCACCGGAAATGGACTTCATCTTCACGGTCTGCGATAGCGCCGCCGGTGAAGCTTGCCCGGTGTGGATCGGCCATCCGATGAGCGCCCATTGGGGTGTCGAAGATCCGGCCGCCGTCGAAGGCAGCGACATCGAGAAGACCCGCGCCTTTGCCCAGGCCGCCCGCTACCTGAAAAATCGGATCACGGCCTTTGTCAGCCTGCCGCTTGCGTCGATTGACCGACTTGCGCTGGAAACGCACCTGCGACAGATCGGCGCCATGGAAGGCGCAACCGTAAAACCGTCGAAGGCAAGCTGATGGCCGGGTTCGATCTGCCGCGCCGGCTTGTCGCCGAGGGCCTTGGCACCGCCATGCTGGTTGCGACGGTGGTGGGATCGGGCATCATGGCGACCTCGTTGACGCAGGACGTTGGTCTGGCACTGCTTGGCAATACGCTGGCAACCGGCGCGATCCTGGTGGTGCTGATCACCGTGCTCGGGCCAATCTCGGGCGCCCACTTCAACCCTGCGGTCTCGCTGATCTTCGCAATCTCGCGCGATTTGCCAAGGCGCGAGCTCACCGGTTATGTACTCGCGCAGATCATTGGCGGCGTGCTCGGTACGATCGCCGCCCATCTGATGTTCGCGCTGCCGCTCATCGACCTGTCGAGCAAGGTTCGTACCGGCGGGGCGCAGTGGTTCTCGGAAGGTGTGGCGACCTTCGGCCTGGTGGCGGTGATCCTCGCTGGCATCAAGTTCGAGCAGAAAGCCGTGCCGTGGCTGGTCGGGCTCTATATCACGGCCGCTTACTGGTTCACCGCCTCGACCTCCTTTGCCAATCCCGCTGTTGCCTTGGCTCGGTCGCTGACCAATAGCTTCTCCGGCATTCGCCCGGTCGATCTTCCGGGCTTCTGGATCGCCGAGGTCGCCGGCGCCGTTGCAGCCCTTCTGCTGTTTACCTGGCTCCTGCAGCCAAATGCTTCGTCAACCCTATCGTCAGAGGCTAAACTATGAATGCCACGATCTATCACAACCCCGACTGCGGCACCTCGCGCAACACCTTGGCAATCATCCGCAACGCCGGGATCGAGCCGACCGTTATCGAATATCTGAAGAACCCGCCGAGCCGCGAACAACTGGTGACAATGATTACTGAGGCCGGCCTGACCGTCCGGGAAGCGATCCGCGAGAAGGGCACGCCCTATACCGAACTCGGACTCGACAATCCGGCGCTAACGGACGATCAGTTGCTCGATGCCATGCTAAAGGACCCGATCCTGATCAACCGTCCGTTCGTCGTGACGCCACTCGGCACGAGGCTGGCGCGGCCATCGGAAGCGGTTCTCGACATTCTGCCTGACACCCACAAGGGCGCCTTCACCAAGGAAGACGGCGAACAGGTGCTTGACGCCGAGGGCAAGCGCATTGTCTGACCTGCTCGCATCGTCGCCGGCGTATCTGCGGCAGGTGGATCTGGCGGCGCTTCGCCCGACCTTTTCGACGCACAAGCCCCGGATCCTCATCCTTTACGGGTCGCTGCGCACGGTATCGTATAGCCGCTTCCTGGCGCACGAAGCGGCACGGCTCCTCGAACACTTCGGCTGCGAGGTGAAGATCTTCAATCCGGAAGGCCTGCCGCTCCCGGATGCCGCCCCGGTCACGCATCAGAAGGTGCAGGAACTGCGCGACCTGTCGGCATGGTCGGAAGGCCAGGTCTGGGTGAGCCCGGAGCGTCACGGCGCCATGACCGGCATCATGAAGGCGCAGATCGACTGGATCCCGCTGTCGGTCGGATCGGTGCGGCCGACGCAGGGCAAGACGCTCGCCGTCATGCAGGTTTCCGGCGGTTCGCAGTCCTTCAATGCGCTGGGCCAGATGCGCATCCTCGGCCGTTGGATGCGGATGATCACCATCCCGAACCAGTCGTCGGTGGCAAAGGCGTTCTTGGAGTTCGACACCGACGGCCGGATGAAGCCGTCCTCCTATTACGACCGTGTCGTTGATGTCTGCGAGGAGCTGGTGAAATTTACCTGGCTGACGCGAGACGCCTCCGCTTACCTCACCGACCGCTACAGCGAGCGCAAGGAAGAGGCCGAAAAACTCGAACAGCGCGTGAGCCTCAAATCCATATGACGACGATCCGCACCGACCGGCCGCCTGTCGCAGCGATCCTCGCCCTCGGTCTCACGCAGATCATCGGCTACGGAACGCTCTATTACAGCTTCAGCATCCTCGCGCCTGGCATGGCGCGGGATCTGAACTGGTCGTCGGAATGGATTTTTGGGTCGCTGTCCGCCGCTCTGCTGATTGGTGGTCTCGCTGCACCGACGATGGGAAAATGGATCGATCGCTTTGGCGCCGGTCGCGTCATGACCGGTGGATCGGCAATTGCCGCCGCGGCCCTTGTCGCCTGCGCCTTTGCGCCCGGAAAGATTGCCTTCGTTGCGGCGCTGATCGCCATCGAGACGGCCTCCAATCTGGTGCAGTATGGCGCCGCCTTCGCACTGCTCGTGCAGATCAACCCCAAGGTCGCGCAACGCAGTATCACGTACCTGACGCTGATCGCCGGCTTCGCCTCGACGATCTTCTGGCCGATCACCACGGCGCTCAACGCACACATGGCCTGGCAGAATGTCTATCTGGTCTTTGCCGTACTCAATGTCGCCGTCTGCCTGCCGATCCATGCGTGGCTGTCGTCCAGCGTCAGTAGGAGCCGCAAGGACTCATCGGGCGAACCTGCAAAGCATGTGGCGCCAAGTCTTGCGCCGTCGATCCGCGCGCCGGCGTTCATGCTGATGGTGACAGGTTTTGCCCTGGAAAGCTTCGTCAATGCTGCGCTCCTCGTTCACATGGTTCCGGTGCTGTCGGGATTGGGGCTAGGAGCGATGGCAGTCATGGTCGGGACGCTGTTTGGTCCGTCGCAGGTGCTAAGCCGGTTCATCAACATGATCTTCGGAGGCGGACTGTCGCAGTTGGTGCTGGCGCTGATCTCCGCCGTCCTGTTGCCGGCGGCGCTGGTCATCCTGATCGTCACCGCCCCGTCCGTACCAGGCGCGCTGCTGTTCGCGGTGGTCTTCGGCCTTGGATCGGGGTTGAGCAGTATCGTCCAGGGAACCTTGCCGCTGGCGCTGTTCGGCAGTGAGGGTTACGGACGGCGACAGGGACAGGTGCTGGCGATCCGTCTGGTGGTCTCATCGACAGCACCCTTCGTGCTTGCCTTCCTGATGGAGAATATTGGCGTCTCATGGTCGCTCGCGATCGCGGCCGCCGTCGGTAATATCGCAGTACTGGCCTTTATCGCCATCGCCCGGCTGAATCTGGCTCGCCGCCCGCATCATGCGCTCGGCCGCGCCGGCAGCTAGAGGGACAGAACAAGAACTGTTGCCCCCAGACAGGCTAAGACCGAACCAGTCGTGACAATGGATCGCTAGCATCTGCCTTAAGCGGATTGCGTACAGTTGAATTGGAAAACCCTCGCCCTAAAATATCGCGGGCTTCGAACGCTCCGAGGGGTCTATAAAGGACGCTCCATCAGGTTCATCATTTTGCCGTTCATGAGCGTCGTTCCCACGGAAGCGAAGCCGTTTCGCTCATAATAGGCAATCAGTCTCGAGCTGGAGAGGGAGCAATCAAGCCTGATATTCACCAAGTTTCGTTTTCTTCCCATTTCCACGATTTTGTCGATCACAGTCTCGCCAATTCCGTGGCCGGCCTTATCGCGGCGCACTGCAAATGTATGCAAGTAGATGCTTTCGCCGGTCTCCTTCGCCCCCCAATATGGGCGGTCCTCCCAAAGTATCCGGAATGCCGCGACCGGTAGCTCCTCCAAATATGCAAGAAACAACTCGCCGCGCTCAATCCGCGGCAGCATCCATTCGTCGTCGAACGGATAGTTCCAACCTTCGGACCCGTGCTTCTTTTGCCACGCACTGGCCTTCTCCAAAATGTCTGAGAAGTGCGTCCGCGTCTCAAGATTCACCGGCTGAATATCAATTTCCATGCTGGTATCACTCGTCAAACTCGCCATGAACCGCCGCTTATGGTTTCATGATCCGAAACATGCTCAAAAATCGTTTGAAAACGCCTAAGGCGGAAAGCCAGATCTTATGCGGCAACCTCGCATCGCCGTAATTCTTGACGAGAACACCAGCACCGGTGGGACGCGCTATGAGGCGGCCAAAGGATATTTCCGGGGGGTGAGAGACGCCGGAGGACTTCCTTTTGGCATCCCATATCTGCCTGAAGTCGTGAACTCCGTTTTGAACGAGTTCGATGGGCTGGTCTCCGTGGGCGGCCGATTTGCCTATCCCGACGACTGGTACATCGCTGGTGAAGTCTCCAAAGCCCCGCCATCAGAACGTTTCGACGTCGAAAGGGCTATCGTGGAGGGCTATCTCGAGCGGGATAAGCCCGTCCTCGGCATTTGCGCCGGGATGCAGATGCTCGCATGTTTGAACGGTTGCCGTCTTTCTTGCGATCTGCGCTTGTCGTTTCCAGCCGCCGATGAGCACGACAAGCGGGACCATCTTCACGCGGTTGAGATTGTTCCTGAATCACGGCTGGCACGGATAATCGGAAAGCATCGCATCAGGGTGAACACATTCCATCGTGAAGCGATCGCACAATTGTCACCAGCCGTCGTGGTAAGCGCTCGAGCTGACGATGGGATCGTAGAGGCTATCGAAGTTGCTTCCAGCTCCTTTGCAATCGGTCTTCAATGGCATCAAGAGCTATTTGCCGACACGGTCCATCCCGGTAACGCTGTATTTCGTGGTCTTGTAGAAGCAGCCCGACTGTGAAACTGCGCCGGTTACCAAACGCGATGAAGCCGAGGGTGACCGCCATCGAGGCATTGAAGCCCATTCATCACATCAGCCAGCACGGTGCGGTCCCGCTATTCCGTCGCCCGGAGCGGGCAGTTCGAATACCTCCAGAGGGCCGAGGCACGGCTTTTAACAACCGCTTGCTGAGCTGCAGGAAAAGGCGGCCGCGTTCACATTTTCGGCAGATTGCCGCAAAGCTGTCGACGCAACCTCGGTTCCAGACACCGACTTGCAGTGAACGGTTTCGATCACGTTCGCTTCGCGACGGCTTCAGTCATCCTCTGCCTCGTCGATGTCAGCCTCTTGCCCGACGAACGCATCCGGCATCGGCGCTTGCCGGCTCAGCAGCCCGGCGTCCTCCAGCCGCTCGATATCTGGCAGATCACGCAGCGTCCCGAGACCGAAGATCGACAGGAACTGTTTCGTCGTCACATAGGTATAGGGTGCGCCGGGCGTCGGACTGCGCGGGCCTGGGTCAAGGAATGCGGCAGCCCTCAGATTGGCGATCGTGTCGCGGCTGACTTCCTTGCCGAAGATTTTGCTGAGCTCGGCTCGGGTGACCGGCTGGAAATATCCGACCGCCATCAGAACCATCGCCTCGAACTCCGACAGCGCCGCCGCCCCGCCGCGCGTCGGCGCCGACGAGGCGCGGATCGTCTCGGCGAAGCGCGTCCGGGTACGGTGCTGCCAGCCACCGCCGACTGACACCAGTTCATAAGGCCGATCGCGCAACTCTTCCCGCAAATCGTCGATCAAGAGGTCGACACTGCAGTCTTTTCCGACGACCCGCGCCAGCGTCTCGCGGCTGACCGGCTCGACCGAGGCAAAAATCACCGCCTCGACCCTGAGCATCCACTCGCGCCAGCGCAGGTCCGCCGGCAACTCCTCCAGTTCCCGATCAAACAGGACATCGTCCTGCGGAATTTTTTTGGCGTTGCGGCGTGGCTGCGTCGCGCTCATCCAGGCCGCCTCACAATCCGTAAATCCGGAAGGACGACCGGCCGGACAGCTCGCGCACGGCCTCAAAACTTGTCAGCCGCTCGAACAGCCGCATGCTCGCCCACCGCGACAGATTGCTGCCCGGTGCGGAAGCCGGCATGGCATCCTCGTCGAGCAACTTGCGGATGACGGCGCCGGCGCCCTTGGTGCGTAGTTTCGCCGCCACGTCCACCAGCCGCGCAGCGCGGCGATCGATCTCGGCGGCTGAGCGCAGCGCGGCATCAACCGCGGTGAACAGCGCCAGGCAGACGGCCCGCGCGAAGCCTGGATCGCCGGGCCGCACGCGTCCCCTGCCGCCGAGCGTCTTGAAGGCTGGCCCATACCGTTCGGCCATCAGCAGCGGCACGGGCCGGTCCCATGCCAGCAGCGCGGCGATCAGACTATCGGCCAGCGCGAAGGCCAGCACCTCGGCATCCGGCCGTTTGGCCACAATCGCCGCCACCAGATCGGCCGCGGCGAACGGTGGCGATCGGCCGGACTGCAGCGATGCGTCGGCAAAATCGACAGCAGCCGCCAGCCGGTCGTCCCAGGCCAGACCGAGCAGATCGGCCAGTTCGGCGATGGCTTTCGAAGAAAAACTCGGTTTCCGGCTGGCCAACCATTTGAAGGCCGAAAACACCTTGCCGGCCGGTCCGGGATCGTCGCCTGGACGCGCCAGCAAAACGGCATCGCGCAGCGCTTTCTCGTCCTCGTTGCGACCCATCAGGCGGACGGCTGTCGCGGCGCATTTCAGCGCTTGCCGCGCGCGACAGCAACCGGCGTAGACGCGCTGCGATCGAACAAAATCATCGAGTGATTTCAGCGCGATGCCGGCGGCGACGGCGGCATCCACCTCCGTCACCTCGCGCCCACGCGGAACCGTCCACGCCGGCAATGGGGCCGGCGCTACAGCGATCGAAGCAGCTGCGAGGGCGAACGAATCCATGCCGGGAGCTTATAGCATGCGTGCAGTTTATGCCAGTATTTTCGGCTATAACCGCACAGCTTGTCGTTAAACAAATACGTCCGATAATCTTGCCTTATCGGACGTATTTGACACAGATCCGGAACAATGGTATGTCGCTCGCATTTGATCGCCGGACAGCCCGTTTTGGCGTTTCTGGTTTCGAAATTCGCAGTCATTAAGCGGATTGGTCTTGCGCTTGATCGGTGGACTGCAGCGGTCCAGCGCCTCGCCCTCGATCCGAACAGCGTTGGCGTCGGCCGCGGCAACCGACGGGGTGTTCGCAGGCGCCTCTTCCGAAAAAATCACCGCTTTCGCTGATTTCGGCCAGAGAAGCCCGCTCAGCGGTTTTTTGCTTCGGACGATCGACGCCTCATCCTGACCCTCGAAACGCGTTCCACGGCCTTCTGTGTGGCTCGATTTTTTCCGCCTTCTTTGTCCCTCTTGCGGCTACGACCCGGCTGCGGGCCGTACATTTCTGGATAGCGCTGCATCGATCAGCCGTGCGCGAGCCCTATCGCGTTTGCGCCGCGGTAGGCGTTGTGCGTCGATCCAGCCTGGGTCCGCCAGGATCTGGTTGGCCAGACGCTCATATTCGGCCGAACTGCGCGGCAACGGGTCCGTGACGATTGGGCGGGGCGGCGGAAGCACGGAGCGTATCCGCCGCGATGCCGCGCGGCGCGTCAGACGACCGGCGATCTCCGAGATCGTACGGACCTCATCCGGATCGGCGCCAAACACATCGTTCAGAGCAAGCAGCGTGACGAAGCGCCAGCCCACCGGCAACTGGCCGAGCGGCGCCTTGGCGCCGACGACATGCCGAACCTCGTAAGGGCAACGCCAACCGGATTCGTTCAACCAGAGCGCCAAGGTCGGGCGCGCTGCCGTCGGACGATCGAGTGGCGCCCAGAGCGTCGCAAGCGCCCGCGCGAGCTGTTCACGCGCGCGGCTTTTCGCCGTCGGCGCTTTGTGCGACCTGTCTCTGGATCGATAGCGCTGTTTCGATCAAAGCGACATGCCGCGGCGCCGAGTCCTCCCTCCCCTATCGACAAGAGGCGCTTCACACCAGCGGCAGACCGCGCATGCACGTCCTTCGCGCAGGCGGAACGTGACGGAAAGACGGTGACCACATCTGAGACAGCGATCGTAAAGGAGTTGGCCGTGCACGGGGCAAATGCAGTGCTCGGCGAGCGCCCAATCGGCCCGCAGCCTAGCGTCGCAACCGGCGGCATGATCGGCCGCTAAACAGGCCAGGCAGACCGGCGGGGCTCCGATCGTTGGTGACGGCGGCCAGTCCGGTCCGCTGCTCACGTACCATGAATTGGGACGTTGCGGATGCCGCCGGCTCAGGGATAATCGGTGCAGCCGCTCCGGATCGACACCGCAGTTCCGGGCCCATTGTCGAACCTGTTCAGGGGTCGGCAGCCGGTCGTCGATGGATTGAATTGGCGAAAGGCTTTCGCCATCGTCGGCCAACCAGCCAACGAGTGCTTGATGAGTAAGACCGTAGCGGCAGGCTACCCGTGCGAGCCACGACGATAGCAGTTCGTCGCGATAGGGTCGCGGCGCCACAGGCAGATGCCGGGCCATCATGCGCCCACCTGTTGAGGCCTGCGAGGCGCACGTCGTCCGGCGGATTGGGTCATCGAAACGAGCGGCAGAACCAGGTCATCACCAAAGCTCATCAGGTCGAGCCGCTCCTTCCCCGATCGGACCGCTTCCTCGGCCGCCGTTTCGATCAGCCGGAAAATCCGTGCGGTGACGCCGCTGGTGAGCATATGGATTCGCTCGCGCACCGCGTCGCTTTCGAGATCGGAAGGCGCGCGCAACGGCAGGATCTGGGTCAGGCTCTTCAACAGAGCCGCAAACACATGATCGTTTTTCCATGGCTTGAGATGCAGCGCTTCGAAGCGCTCGGCAAGCTGTGCGTCGGTCAGCAGCGCCTGCCGCGCCAGGTCGGTCCCGGCACAGACAAGCGGCACTTTTAAGTCGTTGGCGAGAAACCGCAGTGCATTCAGAAAAATCCGCTGCTGCCGATAGGTGCCGGCCAGCATGCCGTTGACCTCGTCAAGCACAATGATCCTAGCGCCGACGGTGCGCAGCAACGAGCGGCAAATGTCTTTCTCGCGGGCAAGGGTGCCGCCGGCGAGCGCGGGAGCCCCGAGGCTTGCCAGCAATTCCCGATAAAGATCGCGCTCGACCGGCTCCGAGGGCACCTGCGCCACAACAACCGGCCTGTTGGTTACGCCGGTTGCCTGGCAGAACGTGGCCGGATGCGAGCGCTCGAATTTGCGGACGATCTTGGTCTTGCCCATGCCGGTGTCGCCATAGATCAGAAGGCAAGGCATGCGGTCACGCGGCGGATAGGCAAGCAACGCATTCAGACGCGCAATTGCTGCTCCAGCTGATCGAAACCGATCCAGCGGTCGGCCTTGATCCAGGCAACGCGTTCATCGTCGGGGAGCGCGGCGTAACGGCGGTAGTGGTCGTCAAGATGATCGTAGGTCCCCTGCCCGCTCACGACCATTCCTCGACGGGAAAGATCGGCACCCTGCTCCAATCGATCGGCGGCTCGTCGTGAGCTTGTAGCGGTTCAGCAGGAGCGGCCGATTGGTTTGGCTTGACGGCGCCAAGCGCCCGATCGCGTTTCTCCGCCAGTTGACGGGCTGCTTTGGTGTGCCGGGTCGCCTCATTGACCAAGGCCCGTTGCGCCTCGATCGTCTCGAAAATCAGCTGCTCGTCGACAAGCGCCAGGCCGCGCTCGCAAAGCTGCCTGGGCGCGGCGGTGCTCGCCCAGCGTGATCGGTGGACGCCTTAGGTCTGCAAAGCGGATCGGCCATTGCGCGCCGTCGGGCCCCGCACGAAAATCGTCGAGAGGTCGCGCGGATCGTAGGAAGCACGCAGCGGCCGATCGAGCCGGCCGGCCCAGATGCTCAGCACGTCATCCCAGTAGCGCAGACCGAATAGGTGAATGCCGTCCCGTCGCAGCCGGTCGACGCTCGGCAGGAAATCGATCATGAAGCCGGCGAGATCGTGGGGCTGCCGGACAGGCCGGACGCGCCGCGCGACGGCTTCACGCCACGCTGCAAGCGGCGGATCCCCAAGGCACTATGCCGATCGGCGTGGTAGCGCGTGATCTCAAGCGCCATCCACCGCTCCAGTTCGTCCAGTGTCATCGCCGCGTTGGCGGCTGAATCGTAGTCACCCCGCTCGTCGATGTCGCTGAAGGTCGTACCGGGCAGGAGATGGACGGCGCCCATCATGGTGCCGATCAGCCGTTCGATATGGCCGCCATAGTGCGGTGTGGCGACCGGACGGTGGATGAGGTCTACGCCATACTCCTGGGCGCCGCGCTTCAGGGCGCGGGAGCGGAATTCCTTGGCATTGTCGAGATGGATCGCATCGGGAAACCCGGAGACCGGCCACTCGGCGCCGATGTCCAGCCCGGCAAGCCATGCCTCTTTTGGGAGCACGCAATGCTGGACCGCGAGCGCCACCGAAACCGTCGACGGCGGCTCCAGCGTCAGGTAGAAACCCGCGATCATGCGGCTTGCAATATCGATGGCGAGCGTCAACCATGGCCTCTGCAGCGGCTTTCTGTATTGGCGATCGACCACGATAATATCAGCCAACGTGTGGTCGATCTGGACAATGTCGAAGGCGTACGCGGCCTCGTATTGCCCGGGAACCGGCTGGAAGCGGTCGCGTGCTGCTTTCAGGCCATTCCTCGCCGCAATGAGTGCGGCGGGAGCGATCCGGGCCTTCACCGTATGCCAGGACGGCACCCGCACGCCACGCAAGCGGCAAAGCCTACGGATTTCCTTGTGTAGCTGATTGATGCTCGGCTTCTGACGCGTCTTATAGAAATCCCGCAACGCTTCGCCGATGACGGCTTCGGTCTCGTCCGGCAGCCGCCGGCTCCCACGTCTCGTCCCCGCCGGCTGCGGTAGCAGCGAACTTGTGAGCGGATGCTCACGATACGCCCTGATCAACTCATAAAGACGGGTCCGCCTAAGACCGAGCTCGCGGCAGGCGCGAAGAAAGTCAGAGCGGCTGGGTCGCTGAAGCAACACCAGCCTCCGGATGACAGCCTCTCTTGCGACCGCCTCGCTCCAGACAGCGTCATCGACAGCATTCCTGTCAGGCTCATGAACCACAGCTGCCTCGCTGCAAAGTTCGTCCGCCTGAACACTACAAAAAGTCCCGCGATTCGGCTAGAATCCGCCCAATCACCTCGAACGTGACTTGGAGTATATCAATCAGTTACCGTCCGTTGACGAACCTCGAAGGATCATCGAGCAGAACAGCGAAAATCACGTCGAGGAGAGGTCCGCTCCGCCAGAGAGCACGGCGTCCGGCGACGCTATTTCGGCGCCGCCGTCGTCGGCCGGCATCTCGATGCACAGCGCTGGCCTCCCCTCCCCTCTTCCGGAGGCGAACGCCCCGCTGCCGGCGCATCTCGAGCGCCTCGCCGATAAGGCCCGCACCTATGTCGAGGCCGCCAACTCCGCCAACACCCGGAAAGCCTATGCCTCCGACTGGAAACATTTCACCGGCTGGTGCCGGCGCCAGGGCCTGGCGCACCTGCCGCCCGATCCACACACCGTCGGCCTCTACATCACAGCGCTGGCCTCGGGCGCCGCCACGACCGATCGCAAGCCCCATTCGGTGACGACGATCGAGCGTCGCCTGTCCGCCCTCACCTGGAGCTACGCCCAGCGCGGCACGCCGCTCGACCGCAAGGACCGCCATATCGCCACGGTGCTCGCCGGCATCCGCAACACCCATGCCGCCCCACCGCGGCAGAAGGAGGCGGTGCTGCCCGAACATCTGATCGCCATGCTCGAAACATTGGACAGGGGAACCCTACGCGGCCTGCGGGATCGGGCCATGTTGCTGATCGGCTTCGCCGGCGGCCTGCGGCGCTCGGAGATCGTAGGATTGGATTGCGGCCGTGACCAGACCGAAGACGGCCGCGGCTGGGTTGATATCCTCGACAAAGGCCTTCTCGTCACCCTGCGCGGCAAAACCGGCTGGCGCGAAGTCGAGATCGGCCGCGGCTCATCGGATGCCACCTGCCCGGTCGTCGCCGTCGAGACCTGGATCAAGTTCGCGCGGATTGCAAAGGGTCCCCTCTTCCGTCGCGTCCGCGGCCAGGGCAAGGATGTTGGACCGGACCGATTGAACGACCGGGAGGTGGCGCGTCTCGTCAAAAAGGCGGCACTGGCCGCTGGTGTTCGCGGCGACCTCAGCGAGGGTGAGCGCGCCGAAATATTCTCGGGCCATTCACTGCGGGCCGGCCTCGCCTCCTCGGCCGAGGTCGACGAGCGCTATGTCCAAAAGCAGCTCGGGCATGCCAGTGCGGAAATGACCCGCAAATATCAGCGCCGGCGTGACCGTTTCCGCGTCAATCTCACGAAAGCATCGGGCCTTTGAACGGCCCCTCCCCTTGCGGGTATGAAGCCGTTAGGTAAAAACTGCGTGCCAAATTTTTGCCTTAGGACTTCAATTGAAATCGGTAATTAAAAGCCACAGAGTACGACAACCAGCCATCGAAACGCTCGGTCAGCGCGTCTGTCACCTTAGACTTTGCTCTCAAGCCGTGTATTCTATCTTGTACACTGGCAGTTGGAGAGGGAGTCGAACTCCCCAGGGGGATGCAGAGTGTCCGTCGATACCTTAGTTGTTACAGCGCTTGAGCTCGAGCACGACTGTTTTAGGGACGCCGCAAACCGATTAGTCGATCCAACGGTACGATGGACCACGGTAGACCCGTCGACGCCAACCCCCTATCTTTTGGGAACAGCGACTTTCAAGGACGGCAGGGCTATGACATTGGCGCTGGCGCGCCCAACCAGAATGGGTGCGGATGCCACGGGTGTTGTCGCCTCTAGTCTCGCAACCAAGCTCGGTCCAAAGTCTGTCGCTATGTCGGGGGTGTGTGCGGGGAATCCGAAGGACGTTTCGTTGGGAGACGTCATCGTTGCGGAGCTTGCTTACAACTACGAAGAGGGGAAGGCAACAACGGCAGGCTTCAGCGCCGACCCACGTCAACAGCCCCTTCGCGACTCGTTGGTTCGGTTCGCGCAAAATCTGGATGCTAGGACGATTCCGAGTTACGGACCTCCGACACTGTCGGATCGCGAATTGTGGTTTTTGGAGGTGCTTGATCGAAACGTCGATCCTCGAAAGCATCCGGCAAGGTCGCGCTATATTGCCGACGGGGATTGGCCTCAATTCGTTCAGGCTCTAATAGCCAGGGAACTTATTCGAAACCAGAAATCTACATTCAAAATAACGGCCAAAGGAAGAACGCGCGTGAAAGACGCCGCGCTTTTAAATGTCGCCTCGCCGGATTGTCTTCCTCTGAAAATCCACGTTGGACCGATCGCCAGTGGTGCCTCAGTGAACAAAACCGGGAATGCCTGGGAAATGATCGTCGAACGTGGTTTACGCAGCGCGCTCGGCCTCGAAATGGAAGCGGCGGTGATTGCGAATATTGCCTACCGCCTCGAGATACCGGATTGGATCGTTGTGAAAGGCGTTATGGATTACGCGGACCCAGACAAAGACGATCGCTACAAGGAGTTTGCAGCGAGGGCGTCTGCAGAGGTTTTGCTGCGCATACTTTTCCGCGAGGGGGCAGCAACTGGGCAGCAGGCTGAAAAGGAGACGCTCTCTGCAATGTCTGCCGCCAATGTCGAAAAGCGTTTTCCACGTCTGCTCGAGGCCCTGAGAGGGATGGGTTCGCAATGGGTTCAATTGCTCAAGTCCGTGCAGCAAGCAGAGATGCAGGCGCTTCAAAAATCTGGTGAAGCGACCAGACTAGCTCAACGGGCATCTGATCTGTTGGTTGGTGAAGTCGAAGAAGTTCGGTCCAGTTTCGTGGACAACGAAGATCCGAAACGAAGGGGGATTCTTACCACGTCGGAACAATCTTCGTCTGGCAAACACCTTGGTTTCATTCGGTGGTCAAGCGGAGATGAGTTTTTTGGCGAACATGTAAATGGCGTTGCGCAGGGCCTCGGTGAGTACAAAATATATACAATCACTGATTTCTCGACACCCAATTTAATCAACTACTACTCCGGTGAGGTGCGCAACAACGCAATCGGAAAATTCGGCGTATATGTGTTCGCTGACCGCAGTGTATTTTCTGGAGAATGGCTCGATAATCATCCGGCCTACGGCTACAAGTTCTTCGATGGCGAGCGATTTGGATATTTGGAGTTCTTCGGAGCGTTCGCATCGGTCCCCGATCCCGATCGCAAGGCACCAAATCAGTGGCTTCCTCACGGCATCGGGATCGGCATCAGTCACGAGACGAATGAACTTTTATATGGCCACTTTGTCGGTGGATATCCGGGCCGCACAGTCGAATATGTTGCGCTATGATCATCCACTTCCGAGGCGCCGCGCACTGATGTTGGCGGTGTAGCTGGTTGCAGCGCGAATCGGAGGAGTTGTAATGTCTTTGTCCGCACCGACAACTCTATTGCAGAGGCAAATATTGCGTTGGCGCTGCGCGCTAAGATTTTCACTCACAGTTTTTCAGCGGGCAAGGCTGGCATGCGTTCTGCCAAGGCGCTGACATAATCTCTTGTTTTTGTTTAACTCTCCGGTTGTCAGCACTGAATCTTTGCGAGGAACCAGACAATCCGTTAGCAAGTCATTAACCAAAAATCTCTTGCCCGACGCACAGAATCGGCGCCTATTGCCACCGGCGGAAATCTTTGGATTTTTCGCTTTAAACCGCCACTGGCAAAAAGCAGGTTACGAG
>NZ_CP121658.1:0-35209 GCF_029714265.1 Rhizobium sp. CB3171
ATGAAGCCGACGAATCCCACCAAGCTGAACCTGATGACGCGCGAGGCCTTCGGCGACCTATCCTTGCATCAGAAAAATGATTACCTGCAAGGGCTCGCCAACCAGTTTGCCGAAGTGAACGATCGCGAGAGCGTGACGCTTGACCGCGACGCGCTGGCGCGTCTGCGGCGCTACTACAGCCGGCGGGTTTGGGCAGATCTCAAGCTCGAGGAAGGGGGAGGAGGCCTTCTCAACCGCCACCTGCGCAGCCTGGGCGAGCTTATCCGCAACAAAAGCATTGAAGAGGATGTTGCCGGCGCCCTGATGCAGGAAACCGCGCCTAGGCGGGTTCTACGTACTCCGCCGACTGACGACGCGCAGTTGATGTTCTTCGTCCCCACGATTTACGACGCACCGATCAAGGATGATGTCAATCTCATGGACATCGCCCCGTTTTCCCTCAGCAAGCGGGGTACGAGAGGCGTTATTAAGTACGAGCTAAAGGACAGCCTGATTACGATTGAAGGCGGTGTTGAAAGCGGCCTGGCGACCGTGTTCGACTATGACATTTTCCTCAACATGGTTTCCTATCTCGCCGAAGAAGTCCAAAAGTTCCGTCGCGAGGACAAGAAGGGGCTCAAGCCATCGCTGCCGCCCAAGACCTACCGGCCGAGTGCATCGCATATCCTGAAGTTCTGCCGACGTTCCGACGGCGGGAAATCCTACGAAGATCTCGAGGCCGCGCTTGATCGCCTAGCGAACACGACCATCAAGGTGGTGAACCTCTCTGGCGGTAAACGACGCGCCGTCGACAGTCGACCGTTGATCGGCGGCTACAGGGTCGTTAGCCGGACGAGCTCGAACAAGATGGAGATGGTTGAAATAACCATCCCGGATTGGGTGTACGCAAGCGTGGTGCGCAACGAAGTCACCTTGCCGCTCCTTACGCTGCACCAGGACTACTTCCTCATCAGTTCTGGCATCGGCCGGTTCATCTACCGGCTCGCCCGTAAAGCGGCAGGAAAGGCGCCTGCAACCTACTCGCTCAAGGAAGTCCATTACCGCAGTGCGTCCGAGCAGGAACTTCGCAAATTCGCCTATGATCTTCGCGAGTTCGTGACGCGGACCCAAGCCTTTCCCATGCCCGAATTCGATCTTTCCTTTGTCGACGGCAAAGAGGGTCCGATGCTGCGCATGGAGCGTCGCGACGGTTATGGTAAAGCCGAGCCTGAACGGCTGGCCTCCTCCTCTTGATTCTGTCGTCAGACCGTTTTTCGCCGACGACAAAAATTTCACCGAATCCCGTACATCGCCGACGACAAAAATGGCGGGTATCGGCGGCTCCGTCCTGTGGATAACTTGGGGATAATCTATCCCCATTTTGTCGAATTCCGCTTTTCGCCGACGTTTCGCCGTACATCGCCGACGACATCCCGTACATCGCCGACGACAAACCGTATTTTACCGACGACAAACCGTACTTCGCCGACATCGAGTCTCTGCAAGATGCTGATTACAAATATGAATTTGGCGTATTTTCCGCCTAAAACTCTATTAAAACTTAGATAAAACATATCAAACTTGAAAAAACGAGGCTGCGCCTCTGACTTTTTCAATTTGATTAGGTTTTTGTCGGAGTCGGCGAGGTCCACGTAAACGGCGAACGCCACCACATCGTTTGATGGGTGGCGTCCTAACCCTTGACGGTCATCGGCTTCCCAGCCTGTACCGTGTCCGCAATGAATCACGGATTGCCGTGTCTGCCAAGTCCGGCACAATCCTTTTGCTGCTCTCCATAAGATCGTGATAGGTTACGACTCATGAGCACCAAGACCACGACCCCAAAGGCCACCGCGAAGCCCGTTCGCCTCACCAGCGCACGCGGCGAGAAAATCAGTGCCGTTGAGGGTCTCCACCTGACGCCTCGTATGCGCACGGTGCTCGAACTGAGCAAGGACAAGTCCGGCGACGAACGTCGCAAGCTCATCAAGGCGCAGTTCGTCGGCAAGACCGCTTGACCGCTTGGTTTACACTGCTGAAACCGATCCGCTTTGCTATCCCGGAACCACGGTTCTCCGCAACAAGCTTGGCTTAACCGAGCAGGCACTCCTGGACGAGTACGAGCTGGCGGTTTTCCTCACGCGCGCCGACGAGCCGTTTCCTGCCGGACATTTTGATTATTCCCACTACCGCGCTTTGCATCGGCACCTCTTTCAGGATGTCTACGATTGGGCAGGGGAGGTCCGTAAAATCCGTATAGGCAAAGCCGGCAACTGGTTTTGTTATCCTGAGTACATCGATCGGGAAATGACGCGCATCTTCGCTGAGCTGAAGGCCGTGCGCCACTTGCGTGGCCACAGCCCCAAGGCATTTGCCTCCCAGGCCGCTCATGTGCTTGCCGAAATTAACGCGGTGCATCCGTTCCGCGAAGGCAACGGGCGAACCCAGCTGTCCTTCCTCGCGCTTCTCGCGGACAATGCCGGCCTGCCGTTCCATGACGATGTTTTGGACCGCGAGCGGGTCATTGGCGCGATGATAGAGAGCTTTTCCGGCGATGAGCAACCTTTGGGTCATCTCATCCTGGAAATCGTCTCAGAGGCCCGTTCCTAACCCTTGGGGAAATATCCTCGGGGGTCCGGGGGCAGACAGCCCCCGGTGGCACGATCCGCACGGAATGTGATTGAGGCACGGGGGGTCTGGGGGAACTCCCCCAGGGGTACGCGCGAAGCGCGGCCGCGATTTTTTTCTACGGTATACAAGCGACGCCAAGATAGTGCGGCAGCGTGGTAGTCACCACGAAAATGATGACGCCCCCCATCATGAGGCTCATGCCGGTGCTGCTGCGAAACAGCGTCACGGCCCACAGAACCGTCCCGAAGGTCGTCAGCATCACGCCGATCGACGCGGCCGTGTTCGTGACCGGCGGGAGGATCGTGCAGAGGAGGGTGGGCGGAAATCCCAACCAGGCGGAAACGTAGCGATCCCAGAAATAGGCCCCGCCAATAAGGGCGATGGCGCATGCGGCAAGATTGCCGACAAAGCCGACGGCAGGCGATGAATTCGACATTAAGTCACCTCGTGTGTTCGGAGTTTTCAAGCGGAGCTGAAGAGCCACATTCAGGAGGTGATCGGGCGTTGACTTGTGTAATAGCGCACTTATACATTGCTACGCAACATAGGTGCCCCGCCGGCCACACGGTGGTGGCTATCCGACGGACGGAAGCGCTCATGGCGCTCGATTGAGAGGTGTTGTGGCGTCGTATCACTTCAGCGTGAATATCATCGGTAGGAAGGCGGGACGGTCGTCCGTCGCAGCTGCCGCCTACCGCGCGGCCGAGCGACTTCAGGACGAGCGTTCTGGCGCGGTGCATGACTACGAGCGCAAGCGTGGCGTCGCCCATCGCGAAATCATGCTGCCCGAAGACGCTCCGGCATGGATGCGTGACCGACAGGCTTTGTGGAATCATGTCGAGAAACTCGAAAAGCGCCGTGACGCCCAGCTTGCCCGCGAGATCAACATGGCGCTTCCTCACGAGCTGACCCACGAGCAGCGCCTTGACCTGGTCCGGACGTTTGTGAGCGAGCAGTTCGTGAGCCGCGGCATGGCGGCCGATGTCGCCTTGCACGATCCGTCCTCGGCCGACGGTGACCGTCGCAACTTCCATGCCCACGTCATGCTGACCTTGCGGCAATGCGAGAGGAATGGCCTGCGGCGGGTGAAGACCCGGGAATGGAATTCGGACGCGATGTTGCTGCAATGGCGGACGGCATGGGCGGAGCACCAGAACCGCGCGCTCGAGCGGGCAGGGCATCGGGTCCGCGTCGATGAACGGCGGCTTGATGTCCAGCGCCAGGAGGCCGAGCGGAGTGGCGATCGGCGGGCCGCGTCGACATTGGACCGGGCTCCGGAGATCCACATGGGCCGGCGGGGACGCCAGGCCGAACGTCGTGGCCGCAGCGTTACCAGCCGGACGATGGTCGAGTTGACCGCCAGACCGGGGCAGGGCGTGTTCCGTCAGGCGCATGAGGCTGTGCGCCGGCGCCGCGAGATCGAGTACGGTCGCATTGATGACGGTAGCCGCGCAAAGTGGAACGCGGCGATCGTCGAGCGGAATGCACGTCGTACCTATCGGCTCGTTGACAAACTTGAGCGCCAGGCGGTGCGATTGCGACAGCGCCAGATGCGCAGCATGCGGCTCGCAGCGATGCCGCAGATGCGGTTGGCGTTGGGCATCGATAAGGGGCGGATGGCCAAACGCCATGCTGAGCGGAGTGGGGTCCTGCTGAAGGAGATCGAGCGCCTGCTTGCCGAGCTGCTGCAGACGCGTGACCGTCGTATGATGCGACATAGGGAACTCCTGCGGCTTCTCGAGCCGCCCAAGCGGGGAGGGGGGCGGTCGCTGTTTTAGGCAACAGCCTCTGTGTCATCAGGTAAGGAGGGGAAGGGGATGATTTTGGCCGAGGGCTTCCGCCATTTGTCCCAACGGAACATCCAGCGCCACATTTTGTAGTAGCGGATCTTGCGTGTCAGAACCGGATAGCGAACACGGCCGTTGAAGAACACGAATGCGCGGGAAAACGGCATGCGGAGGATTTCGGAAGGATCCTTCAGCATGCGCGCGGCGTCGCTCTCCGAGCGATGGTTCTTGCCGCGCGATGAACTTCTCACCGTCGTTTGCCCGATCGTATCCGCGAGCATCCGGGCGGTTTCGATATCGCTGACACCGAATGCAATCTTGCATCCGGCGTTGGCGATCATGGAGGACGCCTTGGGATAGGTGCGTTTCAGCTGGTCGAGATCCTGGAAGACCAAAAGCATGCGGGCATAGCTGGCGAGATAGCCGACGCCGGTTTCCAAAGGCTCGATGCGACCCATGGCGGCGCATTCGTCCATGAGCAGGAATGTCGGATGTTTGGCGGGCGGCTCGTGCTTGACGCGCGTCATTGCGGTTAGCGCGGACCCCATCATGACGCGGAGAAACTCTCTGTAGATCGGCAGTTTTTCTTCGTCGACGACGAGGTAGCACGTGATGGTCTCGCGATTGAAGTCACGGAAATCGAAGGTGCTCATGGTGCTGATCATGCCGGCCGGCCTGTCGGCCGACCACGGGGACATGGCCTTGTCGGCGTTGGACAGGATCGAGCGTGCCTCATCGCTGGCATCCATATCGCGGAACGCCTCCATGATTTCCCGCAGGGAGGTCGAGCCGAGGGTACGGGCTTCCTCCATGACAGGCCCGAGGCCGCCCCAGCCCAGAGAGACCAGGTTGCGGACCTTCGACAGGTTGCGCAGCTCCGGAATGTCCGCGTAACGCAGGCAGGTATAGAGGACCAGGCCCTGCAGCAGCTGCGTGGCACGGTTGTCCCAGTGGCTTCCGCCTGTGGTATCCGGAATAACCAGCAGCTTCGCCAGCTGCAGCGCATCGTCGGCCTCATGAAAGGTGTTGACCCTGACCATGTCGAGGGGATTGAACATGTCCGAGAGGTGCGGGTTGGTCGCGTTGAGCGTGACGACTTTGCCTATGGTGCTACGATAGCGGCCGGTGATAGCATGGTTCTCGCCCTTGGGATCCGTGCAGATGATGCTGCCCTGGTAGGTGAGAAGGTTCGGGATGACGACGCCCGCGCCTTTGCCCGATCGCGTCGGTGCAAACAGCAGGACGTAGCCATCCTTGTTGAAGCGGAGGAAGCGCCCGTAGCTGCGGCCCACGATGATGCCCTTTCCGCCGAGAACGCCGCCGAAAAGCAGTTCGTAAAATCTGGCCCAGCGGGCAGTTCCGAAAGTGGTCGCGCGTCTGCGGACATAGCCGACTAGGCGGCGCAGACACCAAGCCAAGATTCCGAACACGACCTTAAAGACCGTGCGGAGAAGGAAAGTCGCGAGTTTGGCGAGAAAATTGAAGACATCCATGGCGCACCGATATCCCTGTTTTGGAAGAGGTTGGTCAAACGAAGTGCCTAGCCGGCGCTCACGAATCGTGCCCGCGGCCCGTTTTGCGCGAACCTGGCCGCTCAAGTCTCTGGTCGCGGAGGTGTTCAGCATCCGCGTTGCGCACACTCTCCTTGCGTGCTCGCACCAGGTCGTCACGGCGATTTAAGAGTTGGCCGTGAGCGGCGATTGCGTCAGGAAGCTCGCGCACGGCTGCTCGCGCCTTATCGAGACCGAAAAACAGCTGGGCGGGTCCGTAATACAGAAACCGTGCCAGTGAGCCTTCCTTGCCCTGAAGGACGCGTATCGCCTTTTCGGCGCCGTAGGTGCTTATGAGACTGAGGCACGAAGCCAAGGCTCCAGCCCGGTTGAGGAAGGAATCTGCGAATAGCCGCTCGAGCCGTTGGGTTGACACGCGCAATGCGGCTTTCACCTCGGCGAGGGAGGTCTCGATATAGGGGTCATCGTTTTCACTTGCGGACATGCGGAATGTCTCCCATGGTTGAGGCATGAAACGAGTGTTGATTGAGGTGTATTTGGGCCTAGCGGTCGCCGCGATGATCGTCGGTCGCTGGGTGTTGGCGCTAACTCATTTCGTCTTCGGCGCACCGAAGCCGGACGAGAATTACCGCCAACTAAGGGAAGCCGAGAGCGAGCTTTTTGTCAGAAGGGTGACCGGGCGTCGTTTGCACGACGCCTGATTGGCCATTTCGAGTAGCGCGCATAGAAACGAGTTGTTCAACGAGCGCTTGACCGTCGTCACCGGGCGTTACCGCGTGCCGTTTTGCGCGAAATGTCCCTGTTGGCGGTCTGGTCACGAAGACGTGCCTCATCGCGCTTGCGGATGAGGCTTGAGCGGGCTTGCTTCATATCGCGCTCACGCTCCCAAAGCTCGCGATACGTAGCGATCGCCTCCGGCAGCTGCTTAAGGGCAGCATTGATCTTCTTCTTCCCCGCGAAGAATTTGTAAGGGCCGACATAATAGAGCTGCTTGGCCCAACCCCGGTGGCCGTCCATGGTGGCAACTGCTCTCTCGTTTCCCTCTTCGTGGAGAAGCTTGAGGAATAGCGGGAATCGATGGCCCGCCTCCTCGAACGCTTCTTCGAACAGTGTTTTCAGCTGGACTTTGGCGACGCGCTTGGCGTCTCCGATCTCTGCCAGCGCGTGTTCGATGTGCTCACCGCTGTCGTTGTTTGCGCTCATGGAGCGTTCCTCTTATGATGGATTGTTGCTGGGTTCTTTCTCGAACATTGACAGGCTTCGTGCGCGCAGGCGCCCACGTCGGCCTGGTCAGAATTTCCAGGCGGGACGGGAAAGCCCTGCAGATAGCCAGGGCGCAATCAGAGCTGTTCTTGAGAGAGGTGACCGGGTGTCGCTTCCACGACGCCTGATCGTCTATTTCGGGTGGCGGCCGATGGAGCCGCGCTGCGAAGAGGGCTTTGCCCTCCTCGCTCTCGCATATCCGTGAGACGGCGGAGATGGCCGAGCATCCGGTTCCCTTGACGTTGGCACTCGACCGCTTTGAGCGCCTCGTGCAATCAGGTGGGCATAGATATCGGCTATGATCCGCGCCCCGGCTCGACCGATCGCCGACAGGATCGCGAAGATCATTGTTACGTGGAGGCGTACAATGAGTTCGATGATGCCGAAGACAAGTTTCGTCAGGGCGTTCATCACTCATTGACCCAGCCGAGATGTTTGGGCTTGTGCGTCTCCGGGCAAACCGTCCACCCCTGCTTGAATCCCGTTGTCGGGTCGAGTAGGGCGACCATCGTTGTGCCATCCGGTTTTTTCCGAACATCGAGATAAGCTGGTGGGGGCCACGGGCAGTCGCCAAGCTCATAGTCGCGGGCCGCGATCTCCAAGACCCGAAGGACTGTGGCCCGTCCTATCGGTGTTTTCCGGGCTTTTGGAAGTTCGAGGGTCGCTCGCCTAGGCACCACGGCAACCACCTTCGTGTTCGAAGATGGCGTTGGGTTTGGAGCTGGTGGTGGAGGCGGAGCCTGCGTCACGATCTCGAAGGTCGAGACAGTTGCTCTGGCGACCTGACCCGGCTTGAGGGCTTGCGCTAGGCTGGCGAGATGCTGCAGGAAACCCGCTTTGATCGGCGGACTGTCGGCGTGATCTTCGGAGACGTCGACGATTTCGCCGTTCGGGTTGAGCTGGATAGTGCGGCCGGGACGTTTGTCGATGGAATCGATGATGGGTCCCGCAGATGTGCGTGTCGTTTGATTAGACATGGAGTCCTCACAAGATATGGATTCGGCAGGATTTCGCGGACCGGCTACTTCAACCGGTGCTGAAAGCGGACTCGCATGGGGTTGTGGGGGTCGAGGTCGTAGAGGTACTTGCCGTTCAAGTGGGGGAACACCACGATGGCGCCGAGGCTGCCGGAGTTGGTGCGCTTCCAGCCGATGACACGACCGACAATGTTGCGGCCGAAGGCATCGGCACGGGAAGGGACGATGGCGCTGAAGAAGTCTTTGACGTATCGGTCGTTCATGTGTCTGTTTTCCTGTTGGGATCGAATTTGGTCGACGACTGCCATCGCCGAACGGCCCGATCCGAGCGGAAAACTGCACCACTTGGAATTTTAATAACTTTGCTTTCCAATCTTAATAAGATTGACAGCAACGAACAAACCTCTCCTGGCAGGGAGAGGTTTGCCGGAAGTGCGGCTCTGCAAAGCACACACTTCAAGTGCCAGCGGGAAGGGAACAGACCACCCGACCAACCGGCGCTTTCTGGAAAATGATAGAGATATTTGCGTTATACGCTGAGGTGATAGAGCGAGTATGGGACGGAGGGATACAAATACAAGTGGCAATGTAAAAGATAATGCGCTTGAGAAGAAACGGCACAAAGGCGGCAGGCCTCCGAGCGAAAAACCCATGAAACGGGCGAACTACTTCCTGGAAGCAGATCTCAGGAAGGCGATTGACGCCAAAGCGCTGGAAAATGGATCCACACTTTCGTCCGTAGTCAGCGAAGCGTTGAAGACCTATTTTGCGGCCGAGAATGCCAAAAGGGATCCAGAGGGGCTGCTTTCGTTACTGGATCCTCCCATAAGGAAGACTATCGAAAATCTAAATAAGACCACGGATGCAGCTATGATTGGCTATGGTCACTCCACTCAGCTGTTGTCCCTTCTCATTTTTCTCAAGCACTCCCCGATGCGATATATGTATCCAGATGGAAATTTAGATACACAGATCCAGCAGATTCTTAATGATATGGTGCGGTCCATAGTGCTCCTTCTCAAGGATCAGGACGAGGCTGAAACGCGAGAATCCGTCGATGCGCGGGCTCAATACCTCGAAGAAAGTTACGGGCGGTCGATCTATGCGGAATACATGGATTACGAAACGCTGTTGAAAGAGAACCAAACTCTAGCCGATGCGCTCGCCTCCGTGA
Organism: Rhizobium sp. CB3171; assembly: GCF_029714265.1. Classification (NCBI taxonomy): domain Bacteria; kingdom Pseudomonadati; phylum Pseudomonadota; class Alphaproteobacteria; order Hyphomicrobiales; family Rhizobiaceae; genus Rhizobium; species Rhizobium sp. CB3171. The sequence goes on from NZ_CP121658.1 coordinate 9,323, forward strand.
GCGCTAATGTCAGGGAGTTGACTACGCACGTCGAACCCGTGCTTCGATCAATGATCGAGACTGCCGATGTATCGGTTCCCCATAACGAACGACCGCAGGATAACGCCCCAAGAGACGTCAATCTTCCAAAACCCTGGTGGCCATTTTCAAAACGCTAGTACACGATCTCGGTGGGCTTTATGGAAAGCATGATGTCTCTCGTGGCTTTCAGGTCGGCGGATTCGACGATTTTGTTTCTTGCGTCGTTCCGGCGGAGAATCTCCATGCGACGGTAATTCAGCCGATCGCGTGCTCAGCAATGGAGATCCTCATGAGCCAGAACTTCTATCCTGCAGTCATCACCGGCCTTGGAACCTACCTTACGGAATAATCCAAGGGTTTGGTTTCTTCACGGCCTTGGTCGCCGGAGGCCTTTTCTTTATCCTCTACTTGGTCGGATGTGACTTCGTCGACGGGAAGTTGTCCTAAGAAAGGGGGCGGGCTTCGGCCCGCCCTCGTATTGGGTGAATCATCAGTGCTTAATTCCTGCGCACAGGTCTGGACCTTTTGTCGGTCATGTCGTGAAGTCTATCCATGGCATCAAGCACTTCACCATCCAGCACCAACAATCATGAGCGGCTTTTTGCGGAAGTTTGTGATGCGGTCTTTGCAGCGCTGGCGAGAATTGAGGACGATTATCCACAGGCAGAGCGTGAGTTGCTGTCTGAAGTGATCATGCACGCTGCCTGCCGGCGACTGGACCGAGCGGGGATCGAGCGAATGTTGGCCCACATGCATGCTCACTATCGCATCGGTCAACCGCCAGTAATAGTGGTGGAAGAGTAGGTAGCGTTACTGCTTTTCCAGCGAAATGCTGTCACCCATATCCTCCCAACCCTTAAAGCAGCTTGCCGGGCTGAGGTTCATGGTCTTCCCGTCATATGCGATATCGCACCGTCGGGTTTCGCCGCCGGTAATCACCTGAAGCTGACCGCTCTCAAGCAAGAGCCATTCTCCCTTGTTCACCCATTTGATTGTGCCGTTGAAATCGAGCGTGCCGTCACCCTTGAAGCGGACGAACACCGGTTGATCTCCCGCTTTCCAGCTCGGGCTTTCCCATTGGCCGACAATCTTCTCACTGGTGATAGCCGCAGGGGTATCAGTGGTGTTGTCCGCCGAAGCAGTCTCTGCCGTATCCGGGGCATCACCTACGCGGATAAAAGCAGCCGTGTCTGTGTCTTTTATGAGTGCTTGGTCGCAGTTCGGACCAGCGAACTTTAGATGGTTCGCCTCGAACTTATACGAACACACGGTGGGATTAAGACCCGGCAATGCAAGGGATATTACGCCTATAAAGCCTTCCCCCGGCTCTTCATGCGGTCGGGCTTGCCACGTTCCGTTGCCCTTGGGTGTGAGGAGAGTTCCATTCTTCTGAAAAGCAATGGCAATCTTACCGGACTCCATCTGCCATTTCCCAATGATAGGGGGAAGCTCGTCCGCTTTCGCCTTTGAGCCACTATTGTCTGAACAAGCTGCCAGCCCAAGGGCGGCAACCATTGCCATTGAAGTTTTGCGCATGAATGACCTCGTGGAAGTATACGGTAGGAATGCTATCCGCATATCAAAATCCACGATTTATGACGGTCGCCCCAAGGCGCGGAAACGGCGAATGCCGATAGAACAGAATCAAGTATTTAAGGCATTGCTGAAATAAAAAACACGTAACAGAATGTGAATCTGGTCCACTTGCATAAGTCGTGACTTTTGACGGATTGCAATCATGGGTTATTTCCTAAATAAGATAAGGTATTAGATGGCGTGCAGCCGTTTATTCTTGTGAATTTTCTCGAAACGGTTCCGCGATGATCTACGGTTATGCTCGCGTTTCAACGAAAAAGCAGGACCTTGCCTATCAGCTCGAAAGGCTCCGGAAGGCAGGTTGCGACCGGATCATTGAGGAAAAGAAAAGCGCAAAAGATACTCAGGGGCGACCGGAATTCTTGCGGCTGCTGGCCGCTCTCGAACCCGGCGACACACTCGTGGCCACGGTCTCAGACCGCGTTGCCCGCGACCCGCTCGACATGCTGCTCATCCTGCGTGAGGTGAAGACTGTGGGCGCCAAGCTGCGGCTTCTCGATGAGCCGCTCGACTCCGAATCCGGTATCGCTGACCTGACTCTATATATGTACGGGTGGGCCGGACAGCAGTATCGGTTGCGCCTTCTTGAAAACACCGCCAACGGCCGGGAAATAGCCAAAGCCAAGGGAGTGCGGTTTGGCCGCAAGCCGAAGCTCACGGCAAACCAACGCGAAGACGTGCGCGGACGCCGACTTGCGGGCGAACCCATCAAGGAGATCGCCGAGGCCTTCGGCGTGAGTGAAAGCACCATCTCGCGTGTGAAAAACAAGGAATCCGCCACAATGGCGTATCCGGTCGCGCCTGTCAGATTCTAAGTGCACGACACTGTCGTGTTATGGTATAAGCCTTCAGAAAGGCTCTTACCATGCGCGCGAACAAATCCATTTCCCTGACCCTCGGCAAGCAACAGCAAGTCCTCGACCAGATGGTGGCGTCCGGCGACTACGACTCCCATAGCGAGGCGGCACGAGCCGCCGTGCGGGCGCTTGCCCGTGAGCGGGACGCGATCGACGCCGTCTGGAAAGAGAAGATCCGCGAGGCGTTGGAGGATCCGCGCCCCAGCGTGCCCGCGAAAAAGGTCTTTGCCGATTTGCGCGCCCATCACGAAGCTCAGATAAAAGCCGAGAAGCGTGGCGCATAGGGTCGAGTTCCGCCAGGCTGCGGTCGACGACCTAACCGCTCTCTACGAGCGCATTGCGGCCGAAGCCGGCCGAGCGCGGGCGGGTGCCTATATCGACCGGATCGAAGCCGTGTGCATGGGACTGGAGACCTTCCCTGAGCGCGGCACCGTGCGCAATCATCTGTATCCCGGTCTTCGGATCATCGGGTTCGAACGCAGTGCGTCGATTGCGTTCGTGGTGCAGGGCGACTTGGTGGATATCCTGCGGATCCTGCCCCGAGGCATGGATTTTCCGCATGACTGGGATGATTAGTAGCGACTGATGACAACCTTGCGGATTGGATTTCGGGAGGAAGTTTTCGCAGCGGAGTTGGCGCGGCAAGTTGCCACTCCCGGTATCCGGCCGGCCGATGTCGTGGAACGGCTGCTTTCGCAGGCCATCGAGACCAGCATCCGAGACGCTGATTTGGCTTTACTGAAAGGCCCGTCGGTGACGGTCCATTCCATGTATTATAAGGATCGGTGCAGCTCGTTGGCGCGCATGGCGAGTGACGGGTATGCCACCTGGTATATCGAGGCGCGATTTTCCACGCGCAATCCGCTCGAAGATATCGAAATCCATGCTGCCGAGGGCCTCTCACTTCACCCGATCGACTACGGTCCAGCCGGCAAGCAGATCTACCGGATTCATTCAAAGCCGCTGAAAACACAGGTCAACCATATCCTCCGCGTCAATCACCTCGAGCTTTCCAACGCCCTATTTTCAGAGGCTATCCGCCGTCTTGAGGCAGCCAGCCTCGAACAGCCCTATATCGCTAATCCACGTCCAGGCCCGCGCGGCGGCGGTTTCCAGCACGGAATCCAAGGATATGAATTCGTGTCTTTCGACCATATTGGCAGCGGGCAACGCAAGTTCTGCAGCTGTGCCGGCAAAGCCCATCGGAAGATGATTAGTTCAGCAAAAGCCATTGAGGGGCGATATGCTCCGAACTCATGGCCCCACGACGTAATCAGGCTGCTAAGTGACGGTCAGTACGAAGATGGCGTTTGCCACCTATGTGTCGCCAAAGAGGCGGGGCCGGAAGCCGCGGCAGCCCTGTATGGCGACGCGGTTCAGGAATTTGTTGTTCCTTATATCGACCAACTGATGTTGACCGAAGGACTCGATATGCGGACGGCGCGGTCGGAGGTCCAGCGAAGACTCGGCATCAGCCGATGGGTGCGGGAGGCCGAACTTTACGGCCTCGTCAAACAAATCTTTCCCGAGCACAGCGTGTTCCGGGAGGCATCGCCTCCCTGGTTGGGGCGCCAAAGACTCGATGTCTTCATTCCCTCTCTCAAGCTGGCTTTGGAACACCAAGGTCAGCAACATTCTCAGGCGGTGTCGGCGTTCGGGGGTGAGCTGGCGCTGCGGCGCAATCTTGAGCGAGACGCTTTGAAGAGACGTCTATGCGAAGAGAACGATGTACATTTGGTCGAGATCCACTTCCATGAGGCGCTCACCCTTTCCGGCTTGCGCAACAGATTGCGTCGTTATCTGCAGCCGTGATTGCATGATGTTGAGCGGCCCGGGCTGGCTGCCAGCATGCTTCCGTGATGAGAATGTCCTCCACGAGGGCTCGGACGTGAAGTTCGCGGATGCCGCCTAGCTCCATCCCCCAAAACGGGCCATCGGCAACGGTGGCCCGTTTTGATTTGGTGGGGGGTTGCCACCCCACGCCCCGGCGCGGACGGCGAGCAAAAGGGGCTTTCCGGCCAGAACATTTTGTTGCCATACTGCTATAAGTTGGTATTGCACAGTCACTCGATGAGCGTATCAGAGGTAGTCGGCATGAAATTGGAGTTAGCAAGGATTTACCGGGATAACGTCCTTCGGGATATGCTCCTTGAGACGATTCGGGTTTCATCGCCGATAACACGCGAACAACTTGTAGGGGCCGTTTTTGGTTTTTTCGATGCGGCCATAGATGATCTTCTCAAGTGCGAATTGATCACCTGTCAGGCGGATCCCGGCAACGAAAGCCACATGGACATATTCGCCATACCTGCCCCATACATTACGGAGTGACCGGCGTCCGCTCATCTATTGTTGTCAGATGAGGTTTCGGCGGATTGCCGTTACCACGGCTTGGGTGCGGTTTGATGCTCCCAGCTTTTTCGTGGCAAGCTTGAGATAGAAATTGACGGTTTCGGTCGTATAGCCCGTATCGCCTGCAATCTCTTGCGAGGATTTCCCTTCGCTGGCCGAAGCAAGGCAGCGGATTTCCCCTTGTGTCAAACCAAGCCGTTGGTTGGCAGCTGCGATGACCGGCGCAGACACCTCGGAATGGATAGGCTGTGCAAAGAACTGCAAGATCGCCATTTCCTCGTCGGTAAAGGCCTTGGTTCGGGTCACGAGCAAAGTTCCGTAAAGGTCCTTGCCGGACCAAAGAGAAACGACTGTTCTTGGTGCGACGCCATGTTTGCGAACTGCGGCCTCAACCATGATGGCATCCTTGTCACACAAGTCGGCACCCGAAAGCTGATGCCAGCTCCCGATCGGGGTTGCCGGCGAGACCATACGGGCAAGTGGATCGCGCTGGATATAGTGTTCATCGCGATATTCCCGGAGCAGGGGCTCCGGAAGGTCCGACGACAGATAGACCCCGCTGCCGACCCTGCATCCTTCGATATCGAGACCGCTGATGCAGTAGTTGTCAAAGGGGACGATCTCTCGCAGCCGCTCAATCAGCGTTGTACCGTCGTTTTGTTGAGGCCGCCGAGGGCTGAGCAAATGTTTCTCAACATAATCCCGTTCGGATAAGCTATCAGGTTGCTTGAATGATCCCAAGGTAGAGCCACTCTCTCGAATCAGATTAGAAGTTGCGTCAATATGACATGCTTTGAAGAATTCCGAAATGCTTTAAAAGCGATTTAAAATGCATCAGTAGCCATTTGAATTCCCCATCACGCCGCGGCGCGCGCCAAAGCGCATTGAGCCCAAAGCGAATGTAGCGAATTCACCAGATGCTCGATATCGGCATCCGTGTGATACGGTGCCGGTGTTATGCGCAGGCGCTCGGTCTTCTTAGGCACCGTCGGGTAGTTGATCGGCTGTACATAGATGCCGAAATTGTCGAGCAGCAGATCCGAAATCCATTTGCACTTTGCTGCATCCTTGACTATCACAGGCACGATATGGCTGGGATTGTTGAGATGCGGGATGCCGGCGGCGTCGAGCGCGGCGCGCAGCTTGCGAACACGCTCCTGATGACGAGCACGTTCGAACTGGCTGACCTTGAGATGCTGGATCGAGGCCAGTGCGCCCGCAGCGATTGCCGGCGGCAGCGAGGTCGTGAAGATGAAGCCGGAGGCGAAGGAGCGGACGAAATCGATCAGCGCAGTCGAGCCGGTGATATAACCGCCCATGACACCGAAGGCTTTGCCGAGTGTGCCTTCGATCACGTCAAGCCGGTGCATCTGGCCATCGCGTTCCGCAATGCCACCGCCACGCGGCCCGTAGAGGCCGACAGCATGCACTTCGTCGAGATAGGTCATGGCACCGAATTCATCGGCGATATCGCAGATCTCCTTGATGGGCGCGATGTCGCCGTCCATCGAATAGACCGATTCGAAAGCGATAAGTTTCGGTGCATTCGGATCGGCGGCTTCGAGGCGCGCGCGGAGATCCGCGAGATCGTTGTGCTTGAAGATCACGCGCTCGCACTTGGAGTGGCGAATGCCCTCGATCATCGAAGCGTGATTGCCGGCGTCCGAGAATACGATCATCCCCGGAATTTTCGAACAGAGCGTGGAAAGCGTCGTCCAGTTCGACATGTAGCCGGAATTGAAAAGGAGTGCGGCCTCCTTGCCATGCAGGTCCGCGAGTTCGCGCTCCAGCAGTACATGGTAATGATTGGTGCCGGAAATGTTACGCGTACCGCCGGCGCCGGCGCCGGCATTGTCGATCGCCTCTTTCATCGCCGCGACGACCTTGGGATGCTGGCCCATGCCGAGATAGTCGTTCGAGCACCAGACGGTTACTTCCTTCGGGCCGTCTTCCGTATGGCGGATTGCGCGCGGAAAGCTGCCCGCCTTACGCTCGAGATCGGCAAAAACGCGATAGCGGCCTTCCTGGTGCAAGCCATCCAGCGCGTCTTTGAAAAAGGCTTCGAATTGCATCATGATGTCCACTATTAGCCGATTTTCGAAACGGCGGGGGTCTGGTTGCCCACTTTAAGGGCAGGAGCCAATCGGCAAATCGACTCTCTCTGTCACAGGGGCCTTGAACCGGGCTGGATAGCTCACGGAATTGCCGGCATAGACGCCGGCTATGACGCAATCGGGGGTATTCCACCGTCGTCGGCTGACGAACACCGGATGGCTTCCTCGTCAGCAGGTTCAACATTCTTTCTTTTGAGCCGACTCACCTGAGAGTGAATGACAAGCATTTCGTCGTAGACGGATTTCATCAGATCACGCACGAGCTCCATTCGCCGAACCTCCAGAAGTCCCTGCGAAATATCGGGGAGAGCATTCTTGATCATTTGGTCTTTCACGGCGGGCGCGTGGTGAGGATTAGGGAAGGTGATGATGTTGGACATATTGAGCCCTTGGGACTTGAGATGCGTGCATTTAGGTGCCCCGGCCTGTCTCAGGGGCCGGGGCGAGAGAGAAGCGTCACCGTCCGGCGAGACGGGGGCAACGTGACGCCGCTCTCAGAACTCTTCCCAGGAGCTGTTCGCGGCAGCGGCGTTGCCATGGGAGGCCATCGCCGTGTTGACCCGCTTTTGTAGCTGCCGTGCCGGAGAAGCAGCAGGCTTGGATGCGGCCGACGATGCCATGCGGGGCGTCTCCCGCCGAACCGGCTGATGTCGCTGTTCGCCGGTCGTAAACTCACTTAGCATTTCGGTGATCTTACCGACTTCGGCGACCAGCGAGTGGCTGGCGGCGTTTGTCTCTTCAACCATGGCAGCATTCTGCTGGGTGCCTTGGTCCATGGTGTTGACGGCGGTGTTGATCTCCTGAAGGGCGGTTGCCTGTTCGCGCGCCGATTCCACGATCGAGACGATGTTGGTGTTGATTTCCTTCACCTCTCCGACAATCGTCTCCAGCGCGGTTCCGGTCTCCCCGACAAGAGCAACACCGGATTTCACCTGCTCGCCAGATGTGGTGATCAAGCCCTTGATCTCCTTGGCAGCTTGAGCCGAACGCTGCGCCAGTTCGCGCACTTCCTGGGCAACGACCGCAAAGCCCTTTCCGGCTTCACCGGCGCGGGCGGCCTCGACGCCGGCGTTAAGGGCGAGAAGATTGGTCTGGAAGGCGATTTCGTCGATCACCCCGATGATGTTGGAGATTTCCCGAGACGAATTCTCGATCGCCCCCATTGCCGCGACGGCCTGCTTGACGATCGCCCCGGACTTTTCCGCGCCGGATTTCGCCTTTGCCACCAACTGGCCCGCCTCTTCGGCCCGACGGCTGGAATCCTTGACGGTCGTGGTGATCTCCTCGAGCGCGGCAGCTGTTTCTTCGATCGAGGCGGCCTGCTGCTCGGTGCGCTTGGCCAGATCATCGGCCGCGGAGCGGATTTCCTGCGAACCCGAGTGAATCTGTGACGCTGCTGCGTCGATCTGGCTGATCGTCTCGGACAATTGCGCCAGTGCGTCGTTAAAGTCGCGCTTCAGATCATGATAGGCTTCTGGCAGATCGTCGTCTATGCGGTAGCTGACATCCTTTGCGGCAATCGCGGCCATGGCCTTGCCGAAACAATCGTTGACCAGCTTTCGCTCTGCGGCGATAGCCTCGGCCTGCGCCTTCTGCTTGGCGATTTCGGCCTCGTCGATATAGACGGAGATCGCCAGATCCATGTCGAGCAGCACCGCCTTGACCAGGCTCGCCATCGCCTTGCCGAAGTCGACCGCACTCATCTCTGCCTTCGAGAACAGTCCACCCTTGGGAAACATAGCGGTGATGGCGCTGTTGATCAGGTGATCGAGGATGATGGCGTAGCCGCCGATATACCATTGCGGCTCAAGCCCGATTTTCGCGTGTACGGTGCCGATGGTGCGGACCTTGTTGACGTAGTCTTCGTTGAAATTGCCGTCCGAAATGTTGACCCAATGACCCAGCTGCGCCCCTTTTGCACGGGCGATGTGCTCGTCTGACGAAAAGAACCGCTTCACCTCTGGGCTTTGCCGCAACTGTGCATAGAACTTGTCGAGGCCGTTCGGCAGCTCCTTCTCCACCAGCGTCTTGAGTGATTTGATCCGCGCCCGGCCATCGCTGTCGAGCTGCATGAATTCGAGGCGGCGGGCGATATTCTGGCTTTTGGCAGCGGGTGCTGCGGCTGCATGGGCATGCTGGTACGACATGGGCTGATCCGTTCTTTAGGTGAAGCAGTTTGTATGCAATTCCTCCCGACGGATCATTAGATGATGATAAAATAGGCATGAGGCGTCGAGTCACCTCCAGAAATGGAGTATGTTTCTTGCGATATGGTTAACAGTCTGACTATTGATGCTAAAAATTGCGATCAACATTCATGTTTTATTGATGATTTTGGATCGCAAACCACTCGGACTGTCTTGAACATCGAGGGTCTCATGCCATGTCGTAGAACCCCTGGATCCTCGTGAAGCCTGGGGGCGTACACAACAATAGAAAGAACAAATTGTGCGCTCGGACATGGCCTACATGAACATCGATGCGGAATGCATCCAAAACGCCAGCAAGGCATGGGATACCGCCAGCGGCAATCTCAATGAGATCATCAAGGTTTTTTATGTCCACGTGCGCCGCATTCCGGAACTTGACCGGCTGTTCTCCGGCAAGGATCAGGCCGGGATTTCCCGGGCCTTGACCGGCCACTGGGAAAACACCTGCCGCAACGGCTTCGATGAGGCGTACTGGCAACGGGCACAACGCATTGGTGAGACCCATGCGCGTATTGGCCTCGAGCCACGCTGGTTCATCGGCGCCTACCGGCTGATCGCCGAAGAAATTGCCCGTGAGATATCAAGAAAGCTCAAATTTCATCCGGGCAAAGCATCGGTGCTCAAGGAGGCCTTCTATCGGGTCGTGTTTGTCGATATGGAAGCTATCCTGAACGTCTACAACGACATCGAGCGCCAAAAGGCAGAGGAAGCCCAAAAAGCGATCTCCGGAAAAATCGTCGCAAATTTCGACAGCTATGTCGTGACCCCGATCCAGACCATTGCTTCGGCAACCGAGGAGCTCGGCGCGTCCGTGACATCCATTTCTCTGGAGATTGACCAGGGCATCAACGCGTCTAGGAACGCCCAGGAGGTCGCCAACAGCGTGAGCGCCGTCAACGAAACAATGAAGGTTGCGGCGGATTCCATTTCCGGCGTTGTGGATATGATCCGCGGACTTGCCGATCAGACGAACCTTTTGGCGCTCAACGCCTCGATCGAGGCCGCTCGCGCCGGGGATACCGGTCGGGGATTTGCGGTCGTTGCCGACGAGGTTAAGAAGCTCGCCGCCCTCACAGCAAACAACACCAACGAGATTGCGGCAAAAGTGTCGGAAATTCAGAAGATTTCCAATCAAGCAGCCGATGGCAACCGTTCCATCCTGCAGGAAATGGCGGAAATCGTTGACCGTATCAATGCCATTGGCGCGGCTGTCCATCAGCAGAGGGAAGCTACAGCAAACATTGCCAGGAACATTACCGAGGTGCGGGACTCGCTCGGAAAGATTGCCGAATGAGCCAACGCCCCGGTCTCGAAAAGCAGCCCTTCTCGGCCGAGGATGTTTATCTCTACATGATGCAGATCGCCAAACTCATGGCATTGCTCCAGCAGCAAGTCACCAAGCTCGCAACCGATTTGCAGGCTATGGAGAAAGGGCTCAGGGGCCTTACGGATGGCAGAAACCAGGACGACCGGCCGCTCCCCTAAACTGCCCAACAAGTGGAGGTTATGAGTCGCCAGCCAGCACTTTTGCCAATGAGACAATCGCGCGACGGACGCTTTTATCCTCTATTGCGGCAAATGCCTTGTTTTGAACTCTGACAGCTCGTCGGCCGGGCAGGCCTTGGCCGGGTCTTCAGCCGTTGCAGGCATCCCATCCCCTTGTTCGAAAAAATAGCTCACATGTACACCGAGCAGAACTGCCAGTGTTTGAAGGCGGCTGGCGCTGATCCAACGGCGACGGAGTCTGAATTTGCGTCGGGTCGACGGCGCCGCTTGTTCGGCCTCCCATATCTATGATAATGTCCTTTATCATAGATAGGAGATGCGTATGGACTGGCTGTGGACATGGAGCGGAAAATGTTTCGGGTACCGCGACGGAGACGATCTCTGGACGCATGACGGGCGGCATGTTGGGCGGTTTAGTGGTGACACGGTTTTTGACCGCAAGGGGAATTATCTTGGGGAAGTTATGAACAGCGATCGTCTGATCCGAAAGAGCAATCCGCCAAGTGTCCGCAGCTCATCCTTTACACCGTGGGCGAAGCGAGTTGGGTATGTGAAATATACGGATTATGTGGGCTACATGATGTACGCTGGCTATGAGGATTTTCCTGGTCCGGAGAGCCTGTGATGAAACGTGACATGAATCTTATCCGTGAATTGCTGCTGCGACTGGAAGCAAGAGATTTGCCCTCTGGAGCGGTTTGGTTCGTAGATGCTGGTGACGAGCTGATGCAGATAGAAGGCTATTCGCGTCAACAAATTGATCAGCACATCGCTTTGATTGGGCGGTCGGGTTTCGTTGACACTGGCAGCAGCAACCCGAACTATGGTATCGGATTTAAAGGGCTGACCTGGGAAGGCCACGACTTCGTCGACAGCGTGCGTGACCAAGATATTTGGGACAAAACCCAAAAAGGCATGAAAGACGTTGGGGGCTTTACCTTTGATCTCGTCAAGGACCTTGCCAAAGGCTTTATCAAACAGAAAATAAAGCAGCATACGGGCGTAGAGTTGTGAACGCCATCACGTCATTAAGCCTGCCCGATACGAATAGTCTGCCGTTGATATCTGCAGCTAGCGAGACGACACAGCGGCGCTTTCTCGAATTCTTCACCGCGCAGATCCGCAATGTGAACACGCGGCGGTCCTACGCAAAGGCCGCCCTCGAGCTCCTGTCCTGGTGCGAGCTTCGCGGCGCAAGATCCCTTGATGTCATCACGCCCATTCATGTGGCGGGCTGGATCGAGGAACTGACGGGCACCCACTCGGCGCCGACGGTCAAGCAACGGCTGGCCGCGGTGCGGCACCTGTTCGACTGGCTGGTGACGGGGCATATCATGCAGGCCAACCCAGCCCATTCCGTGCGCGGCCCGAAGCATTCGCGCAAGCGAGGTAAAACGCCCGTATTGTCTCCGGAAGAAGCGCGCCAGCTGCTCGACGGGATCCCGACGGACATGCTGATTGGCAAGCGGGACCGCGCCCTGATCGGTCTCATGACCTACACGTTCGCGCGGATCGGCGCGGCCGTCGGCATGGAGGTGCGGGACGCTTACCTGCAGAACCGTCGCCTGTGGGTGCGATTGCACGAGAAAGGTGGCAAACAGGTGGAACTTCCCTGCCACCACTCCCTCGAGGCGTTCCTCGAGGACTATATTGAGGCGGCAGGCCTGCGAGATACGCCACGTGCACCATTGTTCCAAACGATCAAGCGTGGAACGAGACACCTTTCCGGTCAGCCCCTTGCCCAGGCTGATGCTTATCTGATGATCCAGCGCCGCGCCGTCGCAGCCGGCATCAGCACGGCGGTATGCAACCACACCTTCCGCGCCACTGGCATCACCGCGTATCTGAAAAACGGTGGGACGCTCGAGAAGGCGGCCAACATCGCCAACCACTCTTCGACAAGGACGACTCAGCTTTACGATCGCCGCAGTGACGATGTGAGTCTGGATGAAGTCGAACGGATTTTGATCTAAGTCTGCGGGACATTTCCTAAGCAACATGGGGACATTGCGCGAAGGTCTTTGAAGGTCACTACTATGTAATGTAGTATTGGGCGACGGACAGGAGGCAAACCATGTTTAAAATCACCGGTTTAGACAAAATCACAAAGGAGCTAGACCAGCTGCAGCGGGTGATCGGCGGGCTGGACGGCGAAATTGGCCAGGTCAAATTCGATCCGAGTGATCCGGCAAGCATTGAGAGTGCAATCAGTGACGTCGAGAATATGATCGATCAGAAGGCCGGCCACTATGCCTCAAATTCTATGGCCGCCTCAATCATCGAGCAGATGAAGGACACCTATCGACAGGCTATTCTCGACAAGGCGGCTGAAGCACGAGCAGCAGGTGATAACGCATAATGCCTAATTACAGTGACCTGTTTGCCGAGATCAACAACGCCGTCCTTGATCTGCAGAATGCCCAGCTTCAAAGCTACGATCGGCCTCTCAAGACGCTGGCGCGTCTGCTTCGCAGCCCCGATCTTGAACAGGCCAACGCCCAATTGACGGAAGGTCTGGATCTCGAGGCATTCCTTACCGGCCAAGAGCGCAGCGGCTCCATGATGGGTAGCGACAGCGTCACGTGGCCCGACGAGCATGAAAAGGTGCTTGGTCTAACGCTGCTGTTGATTTTCCGCTTCGCGGAGAATGCGCACGAGATGGCCGATTTTGGACATACCTATTTCTACGCCGGCAGCAGCATCATGAAGAACGTCCACGCTGTGACCCGTCAGGTCATCGTTCCGTTCAACCGTGACTATAAGACATATGTTCTCTCTCAGGGACAAACCATGGCCAAAATCGTCCGTCCTCTCACCAATCGGGTGTTTGTGGTTCATGGCCACGATGGCGAGGCCCGCGAGGCCGTCGCCCGGTTCCTCGAAAAGATCGGTTTCGATCCCGTCATTCTTCACGAACAGGCCAACCGCAGCCGGACTATCATCGAGAAGATTGAAGCCAATCACGACGTGAGCTTCGCCGTGATCCTGCTGACCCCCGACGATGAAGGATGCGTCAAAGGCGGTACACCGGAGCCCCGTGCCCGGCAGAACGTACTGCTCGAGCTGGGGTACTTTATGGCGCATCTTGGACGTGAAAATGTCTGTGCGCTGAAACGGGGGCAAGTCGAGATCCCCAGCGACTTCGCCGGCGTCGTATGGGAGCCTATGGACGACAATGGCGGTTGGAGGGCAAGTTTGGCTCGCGAGCTTGAAGCCGCCGGTCACTCCATCGACTGGAACCAGGTCATGAAGCCCCGATGAAGCTAAATCTCAAGGAGGCCAGTACCGTCGCCTCACTCGCGCAGCTGCTTTATGAGTTTCTGCCTGGAAGCGGCAACAATGCGACCGCGTTCCCATTGGCCGCGCAAAAGGTCGGCGTAGGCGAATTCTGGCAGCCAGGCAGCAAATTGCCGGCGCTCACACGCCTGCTTACGCTGACCTTGGAACATCACCGTAACCTATTTTGCCCCCTCATCCTCGAGATCGTCACCCAGTCGATGACGTGGCGCGGCCGGCGCGAGCCCCTGACACGGGCCGAGATCGATCAGCTCAACACCTTATTGCCCGGCGTAGGATTCAAGATCCCCGATCTGCTGGATCCTGCATTCCTCGCCACGCTGACAGGTTCACCCGCCACCCCTACCCCGCCTCCACCGGACCAACCCCATGCCGCCGACCCCGCCAAGTTGGCAGAGCTTGCCGGCCAGTTGCGCGACCTTGCCGCCCTGCAGCCGCAGGAGCGCGGATATGCGTTTGAGAAATTCCTCCATGCCCTCTTTGACGCTTATGGCCTAATGCCGCGCGCGTCGTTCAAGCCCCGAACTGGCGAACAGATCGACGGGAGCTTTGAACTCGGCGCCGATACCTACCTACTCGAGGCGAAGTGGCATAATGGACTGACGCCGGCGGCGGATCTTCATATCCTGAATGGCAAACTCAGCAGCCGTCCGACTTGGTCGCGCGGGCTTTTTATCAGCTACACCGGCTTTAGCCCGGACGGGCTGGACGCGTTCAGTCGCGGAAAAACAAGCCTGATCTGCATGAACGGTTATGATCTCCACGAGACATTGAGCCGTGGGCTGGCGCTCGATCGGGTGATCTCGCGCAAGGCCCGTCATGCTGTAGAGACGGGCCATGTGTGCGTATCGGTCCGCGAGCTATTCCCGTAGACCCCGCCTAAACCCAGTCCGCCGGCTTGGTAAGTGGTTTCATCTTGTCGCGCGGCAGAGGATCGGCGAACTGCGCTGCCGCGAGGTCAGCGTCGGTAATGTAGGCAACCCTAGAAGCCACCTTTGTCAACGACGGCGCCGGCACGGGACGATTGGCCTGCTGCGGTAGCACCGGAGCGACGACCACGACCGTCTTGCCCAGCTCTTCGGTCGCGATCCGGATCGGTTCGACCAGGTCTGTATCGTTGGTGAGCACATAAGCCACATCAAAGGCGTTCTGGAACGCGTCCCGCACCAGGTGGACACCCAGCTTGACGTCCGTTCCCTTCTCCTGCGGCGTGGCGACATACACGAATTCCGGATAGGGTTGAGGCCAAACATAGCCGTCAGGCTTTGCCATCGGCGGGTGGACGAGCTTGACCCACCTGTTGCTGATGGTGAAGTTCCCCGAATGGATCGCAATGGCGCCCGTCGACTTCAGCGCAGCCAGATAGGCTTGCTGCTTGCCCACAGCAGCCGGATCGATCTTGCCCGACACGTAAGCGGTATAGAAGTTGACCAAGTCAATGGTGGTGTTCGGATCGTCGGCCGTGGCAAGTGCCTGTGCCAACGCATGAACGTTCAGCCAACGGAACTGGCGGTTCTTGCGGAGGCGCGCGTGGTAGAAGTTGAATCCGTCGATATAGAAGATGGCGCGCATGGTCAGATCTCCAGATCCGTTGCGCCGATCTCCAACATCCGCTCGTAGAGGGCGTGAAAACGGTCTGCCGGAAAACCTTCCGTGCCATTGGTCTTGTGCTGGCTGACAACGAGATAGGGGTTCCAGATCTGCACATAGTGAAGGCTTCCCGACACACCGGGCTTGGTCGCGATGAAACCAAGTTCCTCGAGCTTGCGCACGCGTTCCTTCCAGGTCGAGACGCCGCGCAGCCCCGAGAACCCCGAGGCAAACGCGATTTCCTGCTGCTTGCTGAGTGTCACGAAGCCGTCGTCGTTGCTCCGGCACCACAGTTCGAGGTAAGTCGACGAAACAGGCTTGCCCTTCCCCGAGAGGGCATCCATGATGGATCCGAGGAGCGGCATGGTGCGGGGGATGGTCGTGAAGCCCTTGGCGGTCTTCCGGTTCCAGACATCGGTCGGGTCGACCGTACCGAACACCTGCTGGCGCAGCTCGGCCTGCTTCTCTTCGATCTTCTTCTTAACGGCGGGAGCCATATGATATTCCTTTCAATAAATTTCGTAGCCTAGATATAATTATTTTATGTAGCAATTTCAATTACTTAGTTATCGTCTCAGCGTTTCTAATTCCGCATATATCGCCCATTCATGGATAATCCTTTGCCCATATATCGTCAAGTCAGATGTATTTAGACGTTGAGATAGGAAAGGAAAGCAAGATTTTCCAGTCGGTTACAGGAAATTTCCTGTGCTCCCGTGTTATCCTGTTATCCCTGAGTGCTAATACGTGCTCCCCTGTGCTCGAATGGAGAGGGTCCGGGAGAGGGTCAACCTTTGACAGGATTGGTGTTCTGTCCCATATAGTGACTGAGACCACTAGCAGCTATGCTGTTAGTCCAAGAGCCGCCGAGGAGCAATCCGAAGCGGCTTTTGGCTTTTTAAAAGGGTATGTCATCCACGATGTCAGCCGGCCGGCGCACCAGATGGCTTGCCGTGGTGTCGCTGATGACCACCAGGACAATTTCAGCAGGTTCGAACGGCGTCCGGTTGGTCACATACTTGTGGCCTTCATCCATATCATAGCGCGGATGCCGGCGTGAGGCGGTGTAGGCTCCCAGGAATACGTTGATACCGATCGCGGCGAGCATGGGAAGGATCTCGTTGACGTCCGCTTGCTTCTGAATGACTTCCGCGTAGGTCGGGTTATATTCGTCATGAGGATCAGCCCATATGTTCGGAACCATGGGCTCGAGCAGCTCCGCAATCTTCCCGAGGAGATTGACGTTGTCCCTGGTCGGCTCGACTTCAAACGTCAGATTCGTTTCAAAGCTCAATCTGATCGCATCGACGATCCTGCGCCCCGAATTGACCGGAACGAGAATGACCTCACCCGCCGCCCCCTGTTCGGAATTGGTCTGGATCTGCGCGCGAAGCGAAAGGGCGGGTACACTCAAGGCCTCGGCGATAAATGCCGCCGTTTCCAACGCAACCGGAGCACCTGTCTCGGCCCGTTGAACAGTACGCTTGTTGACATTACATAGCAGGGCCAGGCGTTCCTGCGATATACCTTTGGCCAGCCGCAGCTGCCTCACCTTTTCACCATCAAGCGCCATGTTCGGCCTCCGTTTCATTGATGGTGAGATCATGGATGCCTTTCTAAATTGCGCCGACGTCATGAAGGCGACACTACCATGAAATGGAGGCGACACCAGCACGACATCTGGCGACATCAAGGTGCCAAATGCACGACAGGAATAGGTCTGGGCTGGAATGGCAATGCCCCGGGCGCTTGCATGCAGAGGCGCTACCGGGGCTCACAAGACCAACATGGATTAACCAGCAGGAA
The DNA here is from genome assembly GCF_029714265.1 of Rhizobium sp. CB3171. Lineage (NCBI taxonomy): Bacteria > Pseudomonadati > Pseudomonadota > Alphaproteobacteria > Hyphomicrobiales > Rhizobiaceae > Rhizobium > Rhizobium sp. CB3171. The sequence goes on from NZ_CP121658.1 coordinate 26,672, forward strand.
CTTTCAAGACGGCGCCCATGGACCCCCGCGGCCCTTCCGTTGGCGATTGCCGATCTGATGCTGTACCCGATGGCGAAAGGCGGCTATCAGACCACATGTAAGTCTTACGTGGTGGAAGGCTCATTGATGCCCTGCTGCCCCGCACGACAGGCCGAGGCTGGGTATCAAGTATTCTCGTGAAAAAAGGCCCGATGACGGGCCTTAATCCATTTTCGGCCAGCGCTTGGCGCTGACCCCGGAGCGTTGCTCTAGTCATTAAATAGGACGAAGTTGCAAAGTTTTGCAACTTTCTGGTCGGCGGATAGAAGGGAACCCAATGACATATTCTGAAGATGAGCACATCGAGCGCGCACGCTCCGATCTGGAACATACCGGCCGCTACTGGGCTATTGGATTGTCTTCGTCGCATTTTCGGTCGCTAAAGAAGCGCCTTGAATCCGAGTACCCACGCATTCAGGGTCACGAATACCACGGCGACAATGGCGATCACTATCAATGCGTGCTCGTCGATCTTGATTTCGCAGATTTCGACATCGAGGAATTCGCACGGATTGCGCGCCGGCGCCAAGTTCTCATGACGAGAGGGCAAACGAAGGGTTTGCCGGAGTAGTGATGTATGCCATATAAACTATGTATCCCCCAGCTGGTCACTGCTCTGCATACCGCTGGGGCAAGTTTTTTCTGGGGTATAGTCTTGTTGCCAGGCCCGCAGGGTAGCCCATCCATGGCCTTGCGACCATAGGTCCGGCCTCCGGGTTTTTAGGCACCCTCATGAAAGACATATAGAAGGCTCCGCCTTTCTTCTTTTCTTGATGGGGGCCGAGGGGCTTCGCCCCTTCTCTCCCCCAAACAGGATCTTCCGCCCAGCTTCCTCCACTCCGCTGCGCTACGCTCCGTGCAGCCGGGTCCCCGCGAAGACCTGTTGTCCCCTTCCATCCCCACCGCTCACGCGGCCCCGGGAGGCAGAACGCGGTTCTGCCACCGTGTTCCACGGAAAAACAAGGAAGGAACAAGACCATGAACATCATGACAATGCCGGACGTGACCACCATAGAAGCTGTCGTCACCGAAGCCACCAGCGTCCGGCACACCGCCGAGCGCATTGCCCTCAACCACCTCGTGCCGAGCAAGGCCAACGTGCGGCGCGTCAACGCCGCCGCCGGCGTGTCCGAGTTGGCGGATAGCATCGAGGCCCACGGTCTCATCCAGAACCTCACCGTCCGACGGGCGAAGAAGGGCAAGTACGAGGTAGTAGCCGGTTCCCGCCGCCTCGCCGCCCTCCGCCTGCTGGCGAAGGAAGGACGGCTGGCCGAAGATGCCGAAATCCCCTGCAATGTGCGCACCGACGACAACGACACGGAAATCTCGCTGGCCGAGAATGTCCAGCGCGAAGCCATGCACATCGTCGATGAAATCCTCGCCTACCGCGACCTGACCGAAAACGGCATGGCCCCGGATACCATTGCCGCCCGCTTCGGCCAGTCGGTCGTCACCGTGCGCCAGCGCCTCAAACTCGCCAACCTCTCCCCCAAGGTGCTGGATGTCATGCGCGATGACGATATGACCGTTGAGCAGGCCCGCGCCCTCGCCATCAGCGACAGCCACGAGGAACAGGAGCGCGTCTGGTTTGCGTCGCCGTCCTATCACCGTGACCCGCGCAGCCTGCGTGCCATGCTGACCAGCGAGCATGTGCGCAGCACCGACCGGATTGCGCGGTTCGTGGGGCTGGAAGCCTATGAGGCCGCGGGCGGTGCCCTCGTCCGCGACCTGTTCGGCGAGGATACCAGTACGTTCCTGAGCGACCAGCCCCTGCTGGCACGGCTTGCCATGGACGCCTTGGAGCAAGCAGCTGAACCGCTGCGGCTGGGGGGCTGGAAATGGGTCGAAACCACCCTTGAGGCTTCCAGCTTGTTCCACGCCGGTCATGCGCGGATTTACCCGCAAACCCGCGCGTTGAGCGAACGCGAGGAGACCGACCTTGCGGAACTTGGCGAGCAATTCGACGCGTTGCAGGCCCAAATTGACGGCTACGCCGAGGGCGACCCTGCCATCGAGGCCGACGAGGCGCGATTGGCCGAGATGGAACAGCGGATTTCCGCCATCCAGAGCGCGACGAAAAGCTACGACCCGCAGGAAATGGCCTTGGCCGGGTGCATCGTTGCCATCGACCACAGCGGCTCCCTGAACATCGGCCGGGGTTACGTGAAGACCGAGGACACGGCCGCGCTGGAACAGCTTCGGCGTGGTGCGCCCGAGGCAACGGAGGACAATGACAAGGCCCCTGCCCTGCCTGCCGACGAGCCGGGAACCCTTTACTCCGCTGCGCTGGTCGAGGAACTGACCGCCATCCGCACCGCCGCCATGCGCGTGGAGCTTGCCAACCGCCCCACCATCGCCCTCGCCGCCCTGCTGTATCCGATGGTGGGCCGCATCTTCCACAGCGGCTACACGACAGTGGATGCGGCGGTGGAAGTGAGCGGGCAGCGCCGTGAGCTTGCCCCTTCCATCAAAGAGCCGGGTGAGGTCCGTGCCCTTGCCGCATGGCAGGCGATGAAAGAGGGGTGGGGCGACACCCTCCCCGGCCAAACCGCCGACCTGTGGGCATGGCTTCTTGAACAGCCCGTGGACAAACTGCTTGAACTACTGGCGTTCGTCACCGCCGCCAACCTCAATGGCATCAAAGCCAAGCACGACCAGTCCAAGGGACGATTGGCCAATGCCGAGCAAGTCGCCGTGGCGGTTGGGCTGGACATGCGCGCTCACTGGACGCCGGATGCCACCTTCCTCAACCGCTTGAGCAAGGCGGGGATTGCGGCGGTGCTGGACGAGGCCGGATGCGCGCCGCAGGCCGTGCGGGCTGTGGAGAAGGCGGCGAAAGCCGAAGCGGTCACCGAAGCCGAGACGTTGTTGCAGGGCAAAGGCTGGCTGCCAGCGGTGCTGCAGAACGTCAGCGCGTAGTCACGTGTCAATTCGATATCGATAAAGGCCCAGACCGCCGTGTCTGGGCTTTTCCATATAGGCGGTAGCCGTCTCGGCCGGGTTCGACCCGACCTGCGCCAGGGCGAGGAGAGCCCCCTTGGCCCCTCCCCTCGCGCTCTCCTCCCGCCCGGTGAGTTCTGTATTGAATGATTCCCCGCACCAGAAACCGGTCTGTGCCAGGCAAAGGGTATGGTGCCTCCTATCTACGGCCATCGCTGTGCTTTTAAAGAAACACAGAATTCCTTATTTCCTTATTTCCGTGTTTACTGCCTGCTATTGGCAGCGAACAAACATGGTCTTTTTGGATCCTCCGCCCTCGAAGCCCATGGAAAAGCTGAATTGATCATCCGATATCTTCTCGGCGATCGCGGCAGCCAGGAATGAACCGCAGTTCAAGACATATTTGATTTCCGTGTTGGTTTTAGTCCTTTGAGCAAGCTGGCAGCCGAACGCGTTCTTCCCTAAAATATCTGCGATGCCCTCGAATTCCATATCCGGGAAGCCGCATTGACCGCCCTGTGCAGAACGCCAACCGGACGTTTTCTTCGGTGGAGGTTCCTCAGCCTGTTCTTTGGGCATGCATGTCCCGCCAACCGTGTCGTACCATTCCATGGTTCCGCAAGTCGGATCCTTGCTCAGGGTTTCCCTTGCCCGTGCGCGATCTCGTTCGTGGTAGGTATCTGGGTCGATCGTGCTGAACGAGCCGGTTCCCATAAGCTTGATTGCGCTAAGCTGATAATCAGAATTATGGGGCATCGCCTTGAGTTGCTGCTCCCAGCCAGCAACCCATTCGTTTCTCCGGGCATCAATTTTCGCCATATTCGCTTCGTGGTTTGCAGTAAACTCACGAAACTGCCGCTGGATCTGGATACCTTCGTAAACGTGATCCACCACAAGATCGACACCGGCGTCGATGACGATCCCGCCCAGCACACCGCCTCCCCCGGTCAACCCTGTGATAATTAATTTCGTGCCCAGTTTGACGTTGGCCACGGCAAGGGCTTCCTGACCTTCCTTGCTCGCCTCGTTAAGCTTGGAGGTCTCTCCTATCAAGCCACCCACTTTTCCCATGGCGTCTTTAAGGCCCTTCGGGGCGCTATACGAAAGCTCACCCTTTAGGGTTAGACCGTTACTGAGGGCCTCAACCGCGTCGGGGAGCTCTGTCGCTTTTGTTTCAGTCTTGTAAGACAACAAGGCGCAAATGCAGGCGCTAACATGCCAATTTCTATGCAATAGGCCCTCCTACATTTCAAAACTGGACGTGATAATATTTTTGGGTTTGCAGGTCGTTTTGTCGTCAACGTCGAACAAAATGAACCCGACCATGCGGTTTGACTTCCTGTCCGAGAATGCGAGAAGACGGCTATCAGGGCCGGTGAACCCGATGCTCGTATATAGTTCATTTCCCGGTTCGCGAGGTTTCCCCTTGAAAGTAAGCTTGCTCGAATTGAGGTACGACTTCGCATAAGTGCGACAAGGATCCGCCACACCGGCGCCGATGAGTTTCATCATGCCGACAATGTTGTTCCGCACTATCAAAGACTCGCGTTCGTCGGACGTAAATCTGGAAAATAGGCTGTCAGGCTGATCAAGCAATTGAACGTTTTCGACGAACTTCGCCACCATCACCGGGCGGTACCTGACCAGCACCTCAACAATGTTGGGAGGTTCTTGAGCCTTGAAAAGCTGCTCCGACACGAAGGACCCCGACATTAGACCGAAAGATTCTACTTCATCCCCCTTATATCTCAGTAGGATAAAGGTATCAGATATCCAGCTATACAGAAGATCGAACCGCACCCCGTTGATTTCGTATCGGTGGCGCATAGACGTTTTTAGCAGCAGATCTGCGGTCTTTATTACCTTATCGTAGTCAAAGGCCTTCAATTCAGCTGCCGCCTGTTTGTTAAAAGCGGGCCTAAAAATCGCGGTCGCCACCACCGCTGAAAAATCTTGAAGCATTTTTTCGTCAGGGACGAGAGAGCTGGTTTCAGCTGGTCCTGCAGCGGGCTCCATGTCTTTTAGGATTTCCACCCCCTGGACGCCAACCAATCCGTCCAGGTCTTCAGGATCTGAAGCCAAGTTTTGATTCTTCCCCTGCTTGTCGGCAGTTACGAATGTCGTTCCATCGAAAACGAAGTAATGCGCACCAATCTTACCGCCCATACCAACGCGGCCTGAAAGCACCAGAAGACGGCTGTCGGCATGGAAGTAGAAGGGGCGGTCGTCGTTGTCCCGCCAGTGGCAAGACGCCACTTCCAGAGGATGGGTACGTCCGGTTTGCACATCGATGGCAACCGCTGTCTCACAATTCTCCCCTGCCCCGATGACCGCCAGAATGTAGTGGCCGGCAAAGTTCACCGGACCTCGATACGCTTGCTCCAGGTAGGGCTGAACGCGCTTCATATCCGGCGAGTCGATTACCAAGCCGGCATGAGACTTGGGATCGGACACCTCGACTTCATAATCTTTGAATTTAGGTCCGGATGCCGCAAATGCATAAATGCCGAAGCCCGAAGCCACCAACGATGCCAAGGCCGCTATAAAAACCCATTTTCTCATGCATTACTCTCCGTAGTAGAGCCATGATTGCATCCAAAAAATCCTTTGGGAAGTATGTCAGAGCCGGTTGCCGACGTTTCGTCGTTGGCCTGTTGCACATGGCTTTCAACTTGCTTTGGGCGCCTGGCTCACACATCTCAGCTTCCGTAAACACAGAAATCCGTATTTCTGCATTTGCAGATTTCAGGATGGAATCCCCACACGTTATGAATAGGATAGCCCCATTTCACCGAACCATTCCCCTCCCCTTGCGCCGGTGGCGTGGCGCTTAGTTTGCAGGGGTCTGCCAAGTTCCTCCCGTTTCGGCTGACGCCTTGCTGCCGGAATTCGCGGGATATGCGCCCACCCTCCTCCGCCGGCAATCAGCTGCCCGCTCCGTTCGCTACGCTCCCGTGTTGCTGTTGCCTGCGGACGCGCGCTCCGAGGGCTGGCGCCTGACATCCCCGAACCGGCCGCGAAGGGCGCAGCCGGATAACCAACGGGGAGAACCCACATGAAACAGACCCAAAAGAGCAAACCCGACTACGCCGCCTACACCGTCGAAGGCGACGGTGACAAAGCCCATTGGACGAAGATAGGCGCAGCCTGGTCGCATAACGACGGTGAAGGCTTCAACATCCAGCTCACGGCCCTGCCCCTCAACGGACGACTGATTGTCCGCAAGCCCAAGGCCGAACGGGATGACGCCTAATGGAATCCCGCAATGCCATCCTGCACGGCGATTGCATCACTCTGATGCAGCGCCTGCAGAGCGGGTCCGTGGATTTCATCCTCACGGATCCGCCCTACCTGGTGCGTTATCGCGATCGCCATGGCCGTACCGTCGCCAACGACGACAACGCCACTTGGCTGAAACCTGCCTTTGTGGAAATGTATCGCCTCCTTAGACCCGGTGGACTTGCCGTCAGCTTCTACGGCTGGAACCACGTAGACACGTTTGTGGACGCTTGGCGTACCGCCGGCTTCCGAATCGTGGGGCATCTTGTCTTTGCCAAACCCTATGCGTCGTCTCGGCGATACCTGCACCACACGCACGAGCAAGCGTATTTGCTGGCGAAGGGGCAAGCCCCCTCCCCTGCCCGGCACCTGGACGATGTGCTGCCATGGGACTACACCGGCAATCGCTTGCATCCTACGCAGAAGCCCTTGCGACCGTTATCCGCGCTCATCCGTACGTTTACGCGTCCAGGCGAGCTGGTGCTCGATCCGTTCTGCGGTTCGGGGTCGTCGCTGGTAGCAGCGAAGGCGACGGGGCGCGACTTCCTCGGCATCGAGCTTGATCGGCGCCATCACATGACGGCATCGTTGCGCATATACAGTTAAACAGAAATGCAGAAACACGGAATTCCGTGTTTCTGCATTTCTTTATCGTTTAAAGTCTTATCTTATCAATGCCTTCCATAAGGCTCACGGCCGAGAGCCGCCGCAAGGCGTCGATAGGAGACGCCACCCATGCCGGGAATGCGAAGGATGTCTGCGTTCGACAGGTGCTGCATGTCGTCCACTATCTCAAAACCCAGTTGATGGAGTTCGTCGCACAGCGAGGGTTTCAGTTTCAGGTCGGATATCTTCGTTTTCAAATCGCTCATATGCCCAGTCGACCACATCGTTTCATCAGTCATCAACTCGCAAAAGTGTGAGTTCAAAAATGGCCGGACGCATCCGGCACGCCTGGTCCGATACCGGTCATCCGAAACGCTGTCGATTGGTGAATCCTACAAACGAGCTCGTCGCTCATGACTGGCCACACCATAAGGAAATACAGATTTCTGCATTTCCTTATGGTGTGGCCGTATTTCCTTATGGTGTGGCCGTTTCCCAACACCGCGTTAGCAAAGCTTTAACCAAGGCTGGCACATTCTGCAAAAACGTGAAAACGTGATTACAGAGAAACTGATTTACAGAAATAAAGAAACACAGAAAGGCAGAAGCCCATGATCATCGGAGTGCTCAGCCAGAAAGGCGGCGTCGGCAAAACCACAATCGCCGTGAACCTGGCCGCGACTTTTGCCAAATCCGGCTTGCGCGTGCTTCTCGTCGATGCCGACCCGCAGGGAAGTGCGCTGCAATGGTCCGCCGCGCGTGAGGCGGAGCCGCTGTTTTCGGTCGTAGGTATGCCGAAGCCGAGTCTGCACCGCGATCTGCCGGACATTGCCAATGACTACCAGGTGGTGATCATTGACGGGGCACCGCGCGTCAACGAGCTGGGCCGCGCCGCGATCATGGCCAGCGACGAAGTGCTGATTCCGGTCCAGCCGTCACCTTACGACATCTGGGCGGCGGCCGAGACCGTAAAGCTGATTCAGGAAGCTCAGCAGTTCAAGCCGTCACTACGCGGGTCGTTTGTCATCAACCGCAAGATCGCCAAGACCGCGATCGGCCGGGACGTAACCGAAGCACTCGCAAGCTTTGAAGGTATTCCCGTTCTTCCCACCGCGCTGCATCAGCGTGTGATCTACGCCGAGAGCGCAGGGCAGGGGCTTTCCGTCCTCGAAGTGGATCCGCGGTGCGAGGCCGCGCGCGAAGTGGCAGCGCTGGCCAAGCTACTCGGCGTCAAAAATGAGAAGAAAGGCAAAGCCGCATGAAAAAAACCACCATCAGAATGCCGGTCGCCACCCCGCCGGCGGCGGCCGACCAATGGGTAGCCCAGTCGGGTAACGATGTCTCCGAAGGCCCCAAGGCCGCTGCTGTCGTCCCGTTGAAGCAGCCGACCGCTGCCCCGGCACCTACCGAGGTGCTCAAGCGCCTGACGATTGATATGCCCGAGAGCCTGCATCGCCGTGTGAAGATCGGTTGCACCATGCGCGGCACCAAGATGAACGAGCTTATCCGCGAGCTGCTGGAGCGTGAGTTTCCGGAATAAGCCGCCCTTCTGCATTTAAGGAAACACGGAAATCTGTATCTGCGTGAATACAGATGCACAGAAAATGACCGATGGCATGGCCGAGAGCGAGCAAATCCGTTCCCAAGGCCCCGAATCGCCGATAGGGTAGGGAC